>NZ_BAAGUM010000006.1:0-2558001 GCF_054781395.1 Nocardia tengchongensis | reverse complement strand
CCGTCGAGGGATGCCGGCGCATCTCCCGCGCCAATACCTTGATCGCCTGCCCGGACCGCCAGCGCCGCCACACCTCCTCGACCTGGGCTTCGGTCAACGGGGTTCTCTTCTCCGCCAGCGGTCTGCTCGAGGCCATCGCGCATCACATCCCATGCTCACCAGGACAATCCCAGTATTGCGCTAACCCATTGAGACCACAGGCATTACAGGGCGTTCCAGACCACCTCCAGCCCTCGGTCATTGTTCGCCGTAGAGCAGCCACATCCCGTGGCAGCGCAGCAGATCGCTGATCCTCTGCTGCGCTGCCTGAACGGCCGGGTCGTCAGGGTCGGCGCGCCCTCGGCGATCAGCGCGGCCCGCTCGTACTCGTCGAACTCCATGACCTGTTCGACGGACGCGCGCGCGAGGCGGTTCCCCACGGCCATGCGACTCGCCGCTACTGCGCCGGCGGCGCGAGGCGGTAGGGGAGGCGGGAGCGGCCGCGGTTGGACTGGTGAGTCCTGCGCAGAGGTTTTTCGGTTCCGGAACGTCAGCTGAGGGGTTAACAGGGCGTTTGACCTGCAGATATTCGACGCGATCATGGTGGAGTTCCGAAGCGGAGTACCGTCACCGTCGAAGAACAAGTAGCCCGCGGTCGAACCGCAACGCGCGCAGACTCATTGAGCCCCGCCTGGTGTTCCAGGCGGGGCTCAGTCGTGTCGCTGGCTGTCCGTGGTGCGCCTCGTGGTGCGGCGGCCACGCCACCGTCTACAACCAGACCGCCAAACCCGGCGCACACTGGCCGAATGGGGTCGCGCCGCCCATCACCTGCGAGCCTCCCCAGGCACGTAGTTAGCGAAGGTGTGGCAGCATGCGACGGTGGTCCGGAGCACACGAGGAAACCTGCCGATCGAATCTACGCTCCTGGTGGGTCGTGTGAGCCAGTTGGGGCGGGCCCGCGAGTTGCTCGGCAGCGCTCGGCTCGTGACGTTGGTGGGGCCCGGTGGGGTGGGTAAAACACGGTTGTCGAGAGAGCTGGGTAGCCGGGTGTTGCGTGCGTTCCCCGACGGAGTGTGGCTGGTGGAGTTCGCGGACCTGCGCGACGGACGGCTGGTGGCTCTCAGCGTGGTCGAAGCGCTGCATCTGCGTGATGACGCGGCGTCGCCACGCGATCAGCTTCTGACATTCCTGGCAGACAAGACGGCTCTGCTCATTGTTGACAACTGCGAGCATCTGATTCACGATGTCGCGCACTTGGTCGCCGACATCCTCGCCGCGGCGCCGCGAGTGAAGGTGCTGGCGACCAGCCGCGAGATGCTGGGGGTACCAGGCGAACAGGTGATGGTGGTGCCGCCGCTGGCCGTGGCCTCCAGCGGCGGTGGTGACAGCGAAGCGGTGCAGCTGCTGCTCGACCGAGCCGGCGCCGCCAGCGCCGCGTTCGACCCCGATCTGGCCGAGCGGGAGACGCTCGATGCGATCTGCCGCCGCGTCGACGGGATCCCACTGGCACTGGAACTCATCGCCTTGCGCACGACCCTGTTCACCCCACGCCAGATCCTGGCCCGCCTCGACGACGCCCTGGGCCTGTTAACCGCCGGAGCGCGCACCGCCGCGGTGCGCCAGCAGACCCTCGACAACGCCATCCGCTGGAGTTACGAGTTGTGCACCGCCGAGGAGGTCCGGCTGTGGGAGGTACTGTCGGTCTTCGCCGGTGGACTCGACCTCGACGCCGCAGAGGCCGTGGCCGGAGCCGCCGCCGGTGACACCGCCCGCGCCCTGGCCGGGCTGGTGAACAAATCGGTGCTCACCATGACCAACGTGGACGGGATCGCCCGGTACTCGATGCTCGAACCGTTGCGCCAGTTCGGGCGACATCAGCTGCAGGCCCGCGGCGACGCCGACGCGGTGCTGGCCGCTCACCGCCGGTACTTCGCCGATCTGGCGCGGGCCGGAATCCACGCCTACGGGACCGGCGAGGATTGGCAGTGGCTGACCGCGGTGGCCCGAGATCACGCCAATATTCGTGCCGCACTGCAGGATTCGCTGCGACACGATCGGGTGCTCGCGTTGGAGGTCGCTGCGGTGCTGCGGCCGTTCTGGGAGCACTACCGGTTCATCTCCGAAGGATTCCAGTGGCTGTCGCAGGCGCTGGCAGCCAACCCGGAACCCACGCATCTGCGTGCTCGGGGGCTGGTGGCTGCCGCGTCACTAGCGGCGCTGCTGTCCGAACACGCCGAAGCGGGCCGGCTGACGCACGAAGCTGCGCAGCTGGCCGCTGACCTCGGCGACGAGATGCCGGCGGATGTACATCTGTGTCGGGCGTTGGTCGCGGTGCTCGACCGGAACTTTCCAGCGGCGCTGCAGCTTTCGGAGCTCACCGCCGACACCGCAGCACGCGCTGGCGATTCCACACTCGAGATGGAGGGTCTGGCGCTGGGGTATGTCGCGGCGCTGGTGATCGAGGACCTGGGCGCCTCGGCGCTGGCGCGACGGCTCACCACCCTCACGATCCAGCATGGGCCCCACATGCTGGGCGGGCTGGCGTGGTGGATCGCGGGCCTGGATCACTGGCGTGGCGGTGATCCTGACGCCGCCGACGCCGATTTCGCCCGGGCGGCGCGGTTGTTTTCCAGCTTTGGCCGCTGTGTGTGGCTGGCGTCGGTGTTCGAGGGCATGTCGTGGACTGCGGCGACCCGCGGCGACCATGCTCGTGCAGCGACCCTCATCGGCGCCTCGGAATCGCTCGAGCGCAGTTCCATCCGTCTGGTCGAGGTCCTGACCGGACCCATCGGGGCCGCCACCCGCGAGCAGGTGCGGGCCGCACTCGGTGATGCGGGATTCGATGACTCTTTCGCCGCCGGGGCCGAGCTCGGTGTCGAGGCCGCGATCGAGTTCGCGCTCACCGGCTCCTCACACACCTCCCCCGCTCCCGGCGACCATCAGCGCGACAGCGTCGCGGCCGACCCCTCCTCCCATCGGAACCCCCGGTTGGCTGTGGCGGGCGATCCCGGGGTGAACCCGCTCACTCGTCGCCAGAGCGAGGTAGCGCAGCTGGTGGCGCGCGGTTACAGCAACAAGGAGATCGCCAGCGCACTGGTGCTGTCCCAGCGCACGGTGGAAACCCATGTCGAGCACATCCTGGTGCGGCTGGGCTTCACTCGGCGCACCGAGATCGCGCGATGGGTGCACACCCAACCGCAGTGAGCGCAGGCCCCACCGGCCGGCCGGACCGGTGTGCTGCCCGGATACGGCGGTAGGCCGGGGCGTGCGCTGCTGCGCTCGCCCCGGCCTACCGGATCGGCGTTTCGGACCACCACGGCGTCGTCGGCCACCTGCCGCCGGTGACCCGATGGTCAGCGGCGGCCGCCGCGGTCACGTCGGCGGCGGGTCGTCGGGGTCGTGGGGGTCCGCGACGACGAGCCTGCCGTGCGTGGCGGCGTCGTCGATACTGGCCTTCAACTGCGCGCAGGTCGCCAGTTCGGGGCGGTTGTCGGCGACCGAGCGGCACGTTCGGCGGGCGTCGCGGTTCCACTGGATGCTGGTCTGGGACCAGCTGCTCTTGCGGACCAGCACCCCTGCCCCGCATGCGGAGCACCGCATCGGAGTCATCGGTACGCTCATCAGCCGGTTGTCCGGGTAGACACCTTGGGCGTTCATGCCTGCACCTGCGCGGCGGCGCGGCGCGCGAGGTTATCCTCGACTTCCTTGCGCCAGATCTCGTTGGGTTTGGTGGTGTCGAGCTCGAATTCGAACCGGTCGGTCATCTCGGCGGTGACGTCGGTGACGTCGACGTAGAACTGCTCGTACCAGCGGCGCAACTGATAGACCGGGCCGTCCTCCTCACACAGCAGCGGGTTGTCGATGCGGGTCTTGTGCCGCCAGATCTCGATGTCCTGTTCGAATCCCAACCGCACGGTGTCGACCATCTTTTGCGCCAGCGTCGCCGCCGCCGCCGGATCGTCGCCCATACCGTCGGGGCGCTGCATGCTGATCCCGTACTGCAACACGAAACTATTGGCGTCGATCGGGTAGTGGCAATTGATCAGCACCGTCTTCGCGTCACCGTGCTCGTAGTGGTACAGAAGGTCGTCGATCATGAACGACGGCCCGTGGTAGGTGGCCACGGAAGTGTTGCCCAGCCGTCGTGGCGCGTCGATCGCCTGCTCCTGCGGGCGCAGGTCGTCGCGTCCGACCCCCTCCTGCAGCTGAACCGCGGTGTGGCCTTCGAAGATGTTCTTGAAATAGGTGGGGAAGCCGTAGTGGATGTAGAAGAAATGCGCCATGTCGACCATGTTGTCGATGACCTCACGGCAGTTGGTGTCCACGACCTGCTCATACCAGGCCCACTCGGTCCACGACGGTGTCCCGGGGCCCTCGATGTGCGGAATCGCCTGCTCGGGGATGGGCGGGTTGCTTTCGGGGTCGTTCCACACGAACAGCATCCCGTTCTGCTGCATCGTCGGCCACGCCCGCGTGCGCGCCAGCGGCGGCACCCGGCGGGCGTAGGGGATCTGTGTGCAGCGGCCATTACCGCCCCAGCGCCAGTCATGGAACGGGCAAGCGACCTGGTCACCTTTGACGGTGCCGCGTGAGAGGTCTCCGCCCATGTGTCGGCAGTAGGCGTCGAGGACGTGCACAGCACCGGCTTCGTCGGCGAAGACCACCAACTTGGTGCCGAACGCGTGTACCGAATGTGGTTGCCTGTCGGTGTATTTGGCGACCAGCCCGAGGCAATGCCAGCCACGCGCGAAACGCGTTGGTGCTGCAGCTGCTTCGATCTGGCGGATATCGGAGGACGGGGCCTGCGGCGCAGTCATGTGAACTGTTACTCCCTCGCGGTTGGGATTGCCGTCGCGGTTCCCGCGGCGGCTCGGATGCGCCGGCCTGAACCCGACCCGCCACCCACCCACGAAGGCGTGCCGGGTCCGGGCCGGGCGGGACCGGTTAGATCAGGTGGGCCTCGTGGACGGCCCGGTTGTAGGCGGGCAGCGTGGCGCGGCGCCGCAGGGTGGCGGCCAGGTCGGGAGCGGCCAGGTGCAGTCGCCCGATCGCGATGAGATCGAACTCTCCCGCGGCCACGCGGCGCTCGAGCTCGGCGATGTTGTCACAGCGCGGTGCATCGCCGTCGATACGGCTCTCCCGCAACGACTTTCCCAGCCCCACACTGCCCACGGCCATACTGGCCGCGCCGGTCAGCCGTTTGGCCCAACCCGCCAGCGACAGGTCACTGCCCGCGAACGCGGGCAGGTCGAACCGGCGCGCGCTCGCGTCGAGGACATCGACACCGGCATCGACCAGCGCCCGCAGGATCACCCCGAGCTGCTCGTGGTCCTCGGCGATGCGCGCGGTGTAGTCCTGTTGTTTGTGCTGGGAAAACCGGAACACGATCGGGAAGCGCGGCCCGACCCGCGCGCGGATCGCCGCCACGACCGCTGCCGGGAACCGCACCCGCCGCTGGAGGTCACCACCCCAGGCGTCGTCGCGGGTATTGGTCGAGTCCCACAGGAACGAGTCGAGCAGATATCCGTGCCCGCCGTGAATGGCGACCCCGTCGAAGCCCACCGCCTGGGCATTGGCCGCCGCTGTGGCGTAGGCCTCGATGAC
Source organism: Nocardia tengchongensis (assembly GCF_054781395.1). Lineage (NCBI taxonomy): Bacteria > Bacillati > Actinomycetota > Actinomycetes > Mycobacteriales > Nocardiaceae > Nocardia > Nocardia tengchongensis. The sequence continues at coordinate 2,552,418 of NZ_BAAGUM010000006.1, read as the reverse complement.
TGCGGCGATATCGTCATCGGTCATCGGTTCGGTCGGACGCCGGGCACGCTCGACGTAGTCCCGCGAATACGACGTCGTACCCGGTGCGCCCCAGGTACCGGAGGGCCGCATCGGCTTCAACGCCGGATCCACCGCGCTCATCGCCCCCCACAGCGGACCCACGTGCCACAGTTGCGGCACGATCTTGCCGCCCTCACCGTGGACGGCCTCGACAACCCGCGACCAGCCCTCCAACGCCGCGCCGCCGTGCATGCGCGGCACATCCGGGTTGTCCACAGCGGTCTCATGCTCGATCGCCACTCCCTCGGTGACCAGCAGACCGGTCCCGCCCGCAGCGCGGCGCCGATAGTAGGCGGCGATGTCGGGGCCGGGAACACCAGCAGGTGAATGCGCGCGAGTCATCGGCGCCATCACGATGCGGTTGCCGACATGCAGAGACCCGATGTCCAATGGCCGGAACAGCGGCGAGGTTTCGCCAGTCATATCTCACATCACTTCCAGATAAGCCACCCGCACGGTCCCAACCCGAGGGCAACCACGCGTTTACGCCCCCGCATCCACCGACACGAGTAGACGTCTAGATGTCGTCTGGATGCAAGCGTCGCTCCACCGCGGCCATGAGGTCAACGACGATCCCGGTCAACGGGCCCGGATACGCAGAACCCACCGGCGCCGGGCTAGGACCCCTGCAGCCGCGCCGCGGCTACCGGCGTTCGGGGTTATCGGGGTTCGGGTGAGTCCGGGCGGGGGAACTCCAGCACGAAACTTGCGCTCTCACCCCGGATCCGGCGACGGGTGTACAGGGTGGGCCGGGCATCGGGCCCACTAGAGATCCCCTCCCGCACCAGCAGCGCGCTGCCGGTGGCCACACCCAGCTGCTCGGCGTCGGCGAGGTCGGCTCCGATCGCGCTGAACTCCCGCCAATCTGCCCACAGCGGCGCGCCCAGCAGTTCCGACACCGACACCACGACATTGCCGGTTGAACCGATCGGCCGAAACTCTGGCGACGCCACCGCCTTGGGTAGCCAGTAGCTGTTGACCGACCATCCCTGGCCCTCCAGGGACGTCAGGCTGTCGATGCGCATGACATCGCCGACGCGACAGTGCAGGTGATCGCACGCGCGGCGATCGACAACGCCGCCGGGAGCATCGAGCACGGCGAACACCTCCTCGACGGCGCCGGGCCACCCCGATACCGGCAGCACCATCGCGCGCGCACCTACCGTCGACTGCTGGGTGGCGGCATCGACGCGAATCGTCGTGCGCACCACCGGGGTCCGCACGAAGGTACCCACACCACGGCGGATCTCCACCGAGCCGGCGCGATCGAGCTCGGCCATCGCCTGACGCACCGTCAGCCGATTGACACCGAACTCGGCAGCCAGCTCCGATTCGCTGGGCAACCGCACACCCGGCTCGAGCTGGCCGGAATCCATGCGGGCCTGCAACTCGCGCGCCAACTCGAAGTACATCGGCGAGCCGCCTCGTCGTCTCGACACACGCGCATCCTACGGATCCATCCGATGACCGGCGCGCATCGCATCACCTGCACCACACCCCCTGGGCGGGAAACCCCCAACGTGGAACCGACCATTACGCCACGACCCGTGCCCGGATCGATCCGGGGGTCCCGCTGTGTGAGAGACTTCCCCAAACATCTAGACATCTATCTCTCTCGCTGCGACGCTCGTCACGTTCTCGGCAGTTCATGCCGCATCACCATGACGGACCCGACCAGCACGGCTCGCCGGTTCGGCCGTCGAATCACCACGAAGGATCCACCATGGGACGCCCTCCGCAGTCGAGCATCACTACACCACACCACCACCACTGCGGGGTGCCCCTGCGCACACACCTCGTCGCTGCCGGGCTGGTCGCCGCCCTTTCGGCGTCGGCGCTGGGCTTCGGGGTCGCCAATGCCGACGACCAGCCCAGCTCCCCGCAGTCGGCCACCACACAGGCCGCCCCCGCACCCCTGGGCGCCGACGGCCGCACCGCCATCGTCACCGACGGCCAGGCCCGTGTCGAAAAGCTCGGACGCCAGATCCTGGCCACGGACATGATGCGTCAGCAGCTCGACCAGACCAAGGCCCTCTACGCGGCGAGCGCTGTCGGGCAAACCCCCACCGGCAAGGCCAGCACCGACACCGCCGCCAACGCGATCGCCGCCGCCGCAGTGCTGTACGCGCTGAGCCTCGACACCGACCGCCCCTTCCTGACCTGGGACGTGAACGCCGAACACCACTTCGCGGGATTGAACTTCCCCAACTCCGGCTTCGGCATCGAAAACCCCGACAACGTCTACCGCAACACGATGCTCGCCGGGAACTCCGCCTACCGGATCCACGGCCGCTGGCCCGCCAACCGCCCCACCCAGCTGCACTTCGAACTCCGCGACGCCCTCCCCGGCACAACCGACCTGACCTTCGAAGCCGGCAACACCATCGGCGCACTGCCCGGCGACGAGATCGTCACCAACCCCGACGGCACCTTCGACATCACCATCGACTCCACCCCCGCCGACGGCCGCCCCAACCACCTCCAGATCCCGGCCGACACCACCTCCTTCCTGGTCGTGCGCGACCTACTCAACAACTGGGCCACCGAGGACCCGGTGTATCTCGACATCAAACGCGTGTCCGGACCGCCGGTCGCACCGGAGAAGACCCTCGACCAGCAGGCCGCGGACTCCGCGCAGATCCTGGGCAAGATCGCGCCGTTCTGGCTGAAGTACTTCGACACCTTCGTCTACCACGGCACCGCCAAGAACACGGTCTTCCCGCTGAAGCAGCGCCCCGGCGGGCATGGCGTGGCCACGATCGGATGGTTCGACCTCGCCGACGACGAGGCAATGGTGATAACCCTCGACCCGGCCGGCGCGAAGTCGCTGGGCATCCAGATCACCAACCCCTTCGGCACCGCCTACGAATACCGCAACCGCACCAGCAGCTTCAACACCACACAGGCAGCCCAGAACCCCGACGGCACCTATACCTACGTCATCGCCAAGAACGACCCCGGTATCGCCAACTGGCTCGACCCGAGCGGCAACAGTTCCGGAATGGTCTCGCTGCGCTGGCAGCAGCTCGGCGCCAACCCCTCCGCCGACGGCGCCATCCGCACCACACAGGTCGTCAAACTCGGCGATCTCAAGTCCACGCTGCCTCCCACCACTTCCACGATGTCGCACAGTGAACGCGCCCAGCAGCGCGCCCACCGCGCCCAAGACTGGGACCACCGACTCAAGGGCTGAACCCCACCGCCAGCGACAAGGGACCCGAGCACGACACCCAACGTCTGCGCCGACCATCCCCCGTGTCGGCGCAGGCGCCGCCGTGTCCGCCATCCCCGACCTGCGACACCATCGGCCATCCGGACCAGCTTCGATCATCCAGGCATTTTCGAAAAATGACCGCGCGCAAGTGGACCAGTACCTCGTCGAAGCAGGCGGCATGCGGCGATTCATGGACGAGCTATCGCTCATCGGCATGAGTGCACACTCGAGTTCACTAGAGCCAGCCAGGCGATGCGGCCAGAGGGGCGGTCTAAGGGCGGTGCCGGCGGCGGTTGGATCGGGAGTTCGCGTGCAGAGGTTATTCGGCTTCGGAACGTGAGTTGAGCTCTGAACAGGGGCATTTGACGTGCAGATATTGGATGTCAAGGTGGTCGAGTTCCGCTTCGGAATAACCTCTGGTGGGAAGCAGAGCCACTGACCCTGTTCCGCTGGTCGGCATAGCCTGACCATGCATTTCGTGAACTTGGTTGAGCTCATCCGGTGATCCGGGTGGGGCTCAGTCGTTGTACTGGGTTGTGTGTTTGGCCGCTTCGCTCAGCGCGGTATGCGGCATTATCGGATGTCCCGAGCTGCGGCACGTCCGTATTGTTCAGGCGCGTGCCCAGCGGCTATCGCAGGACGTGTCCCACGGGGTTTCACTCGTCGTCGGGAGGTCATGGTTGCGCGTCGCGTGAAAGCTGTTCGCCAGCGGGAAGGTAGATCGGCTCCGGGCGGATTCCGGTCACGTAGTCGCGGAAGGCTCGCAGATACTCGCCTAGTTCCCGCTCGTCGGCGAACCTGATTCCGGTCGGGTCGAACCATTCCTGCGGTGTCGGGCGTCGCACGATCATGTAGTCCAGGGCTTCGCGCACCAGCACCCCGTAGGTCGGATCCCTGACGCACATATCACGCACCTGCGGGGCGTAATATCGCATTCTGCCGTCGCGGTGAACGTCCATCAGCGGCCACCACAGGGCATCGAAATGCGGGATTTCGTCCCACCACATGGAGCGCAGGGGCTCTTCGGTCCGCGTTCGGCGGCGTGATTGCGGAACTGATGTCGGGTAGTCGCCGGATACGCCTCTGCTGTCGATGGCGCGGATCGGTCCGGTTCTGAGGTTCACCGGCGGGTACCACACGCCGCGCCACACCGGGACTCCGAGATGGCGAGGATTCAGCGGCAGCGGCGCGGCCAGTGAGATGTCGACCGTGATTCGACGCACGGGTGGCAACGGTCTGTCGGTCACCAGATCTGCCGCCATCGACAAACAGTCCCGCACGTCGAATCCGGTCACACCGATAGCTCTTCCAAACCATGGGGCAGGGCAGTCCCGCACGTCGAATTCGATCCAGAACCGTCGCACCATCGACATATGCGCGCGCTCCTCCTCGATCTACCGCCGAGTGCGCAGCCGAGGGTGGACGGCGTCGTGCCCGTGTCTCGGTCCACCTCGACGATCGCCGGGATATCACCCGCACGATACCAACGTTCGTTCGGCAACCACCACTTGATAATCGGCATGAGCGGTCACCGCGACGGCCCCGAGATGCCCCGGGGCCGTTGATCTTCAGCTAGGCCGCGTCGGCCGCCGCGAAGCGACCCGTAAGCGGCATGACCGTGCGTTGCAGAAGGAAGGCGCACCACGCGTCAATAGCTATCCGCCCCAGAAGCCGATGATGTCCTTGCCTGCTGTCTTCGATTCACGTAGCCAGTCGATGAGGTAACCATCAAGGTCGTCAGGACCATCGGGAACGTGGCCGGCCCACTCCTCCAATTCCTCAGCGCAGGATTCCTTGCTCATGTAGCCCCACCCGTTCCGCTCAGCGGCGTTGAAGCTCGCCGCCAAGCCCGGGACGCTCGGAAAAGGGTCCTCACCCATCATGCTTGTGGCCAGATCTTCGAGGGCTTCGGGCAGATACCGGTCTCCGAACCGGAACTGCACGTCGCCGCCGTCCGCGGCCAGTGCGTCACAAATCAATTCCAGTGCCTCGATGTAGTTCTCGGCGAGCCCCTCCTCGAACGGCCCGCCCGCGAAGATCGCCCGCAGGGCGGTCTTGTTCCGCTCGACATGATTGTCCTGACCCGTGGACCTGAAGGTCACCGACAGGCGCGACCGTTTCAGGATCCTGTCCAGGAGCTTCTCGTCCTTGGATCCAACGACGGCCTCGAGTTCGGCCAAGTCGAGAAAGTAGACATGCAAGATCTGTGACACGACGCGAATCCTAGCCAGCAACAACGACAGTCAGGCCCGGTGCATGCCATCGTCAATCGTCCTCAACTCGGCAGTTGCGGACGTTTCAGACACACGAACGCTCCGAGATGATCTCGGGGCGTTCGATCTTCAGCTGGACCGTGCCGGCCGCCCCGGACCGACCCGTAAGCGGCAGGAGAGTGCGTTGGCTACAGCCCAGGTCGCACGCCCGTCCGCCAGGCTGGCACGTTATCGGAGTATGTCCATCGCGACCTCGCAGAAGGCACGATCGACCGCATCCTGGCAGAGGAACCGATCGGCTTCGGTGACCAACGCGATTGCCCGGTCCCAGACGTTGTCACCGACATACCAATCCAACTCGTGCACCGCCATGCCCTCCCACAGCAGTTCCTCGGCCCGAGTACTGGGATTATTACTGCGCACGTTCATCCACAAGCTATCCAGGCGCGACGCCGCGATCATCTCGTCGTTGAGAACACCCAGTCGGCACGACCGTGCGACCAAACCCACCACGACCCTCCAGAACTCGGGCGGCGATTGCGCCGCCAACTCCCGACCGGTTTGCTCTCTCAGTCGCCCGATCATCTCGTTCAGCGCGGGATAGTCCACAGCAGTCGATTCCCACTTCGCCAACTCGAACACCGCCGGCCACCGACCACCGAGTGCGACAACCGCTTTCGCCAGCTCCACCCAGTCAGCGGCGTCGGGCAGGAAATCGAATGGTGAACTCGCCAACGCATGCATCACCTCGACCAACCCATACCCAGCGATCCCAGCACCCTCGCGCACCACCAGCGGTGGAGTCGGCACGGGATCGGGTACCTCGGTCTTTGAGGCAGGTACGAGGTGCAGGGTAAGGAAGTCGCGGCCCCGGACCGTGGCCAGGGCCTTCAGAAACCGTTTCGGACTGTTCACCAGTAGACGCCGCTGTCCCGGCGACACCGTGAACTCGCGGGTTGGGCTGGCCACGAGCAGATCTATCGTCAGCTCGACCCGGTGCGTACCGGGCAGCACCGAAACCTCCACCGACGTGCCGCTACGCAGACGAGCCACCTCATGCCCATCCACCACCACCCCGTAAGCGCGGAAGCGGGTAGGCCAGCCCCCGGGAGTGCGGTGCACCACGATCGTCGCCCGCTCCGCCGCCAGCAACTCCGGATCAGCTGCGGAATAGATCAAAGACCGCTTGATCACTCGTGTTGCGCCGAACCTCGACAACGCATCCTTCGCCACAACAACAACCACACTTCCACACCACAACCACACCAAACCGCCACGTTCGTAGCGACTCGGCTCATTCGCCCGGCATTAGAACACGAACGCTGTCACAACGGCTACGGATATCGTCGTGACTACCTTGCAGTCTGCGAACCGCGTGCGGTCGGTCCGATCCGATAAAGCGCAATCACACGAAATTCGGCATGAGGGTGCGTTCTGCCGACGGCGGGCTCGGCCGGTCCGAGCCGCCCCGTAAGCGGCAGATGCGGACGTCCGGATCGGGGGCTTTGTATCCGCGAATTCTACTGAAGTGCGAGTGTTCGTGCAGGTGCAGTGAATTGGTGAAAGCTGTCGACGAATTCTTTCAGGGCGTGGCGATCTTCGTCATGGGGTGGGCGGTGGCCACGTTCGGCGGCCACTACGACCAGGTCCCCTGCTCGTAACCGTAGAACGTCCCAGCACGCCGGCAAGATGAGAGCGTGGACCGTGCGTCCGTGGCAGCTGATTGTGAGATAGGAACTGTATCGGCTCGCTACGGCTGCCAGTTCCTCGGCGATGTCCTCGGTGAGCGCTCCGGCCGCCCGGAATTCCTCGAAGTGCATATCGTTTCCCCATGCCTTCCTGCTCACGTCACCCTCAGCCTATGCATCGTCAGCCACTCAACGCGCCAAACTCGGCAATAGCAGATGTGCCAGAGCTAGCCGCTGCGCGGAATCTCCCGCGTCAGACGTCTGCGCGAGCGAGGGCCTCGGCTTCCATCGCGGAAATGAAATCGGCAACGTTCGAGCCATAGATGCCCCAGCTGTTCACGCCACCGAGCTCGACGAGGCGGAGTGCGCCGTCGGGGCTTTCGCCGACATCGACGGTGATCATGGTGGCGCCGTGGGTGAGTAGGCGCGCCGCCGCAGTTTCGGCGAAGGCACGTACATGGTCGGGGACGGGGAGGTACGGCTCGGTTGGGTAGGAGCTTCCGCAGGCGAAGCGGCCGTTGCGGCAGAAGCATCGGTACTCGCGGTCGAAGTTCACTACCTCGGATATGACGACGAGCTCGTCTCGGTACTGGTTGTAAGTCTGGAGCCAGTGGTTCAGGTCCTCGATTGCGTGAACGCCTGCGGGGAACAGTTTGTAGTTCGAATCGCTGCGGATGAAGACCTGGTCGCTGTCGAACATGCGGCGCAGGGGTAGGGCGGGGACCGCCGAGAATGGCGCGAGAACTGCAGTGCGGCCGAGGAGGTCGTACACGTGGCGGTAGTAGGACGAGCAGCGCAGCATCGTGTAGTTGTCGAATACCGCTTCTCTGAGCTGCCGCACGCGGCGGAGGCTGCGCATCGTTGGCATCGTCCCGTACGCGACGACCGTGCGGCCCTCTTGGATGGCGGGCCAATGCCCCGTCATCACATCACGCGGCTCGACAATCAGGGCATCGTCGAGCGCGGCCGCGACGACCGCGGAGCCGGGGAATTCCTCGTGGAGATCGATGAGCCATTGCGGTCGCATGACGCGATGCTATTCGCGGCGAGCGATACATCTCTGGCCTATCCGGCAACTTGGCAGCCGAATCCCACTGCTACTCAACAACACCGGCAGCAGCCGATAGTCAAGGGAGCAGAGCGAAGGCGGGGGTGTGGCGGGGGCGGACGACTGAGAAGTGCCGGCGGTCGGTGGTTGCTATCTGGTCGAGGTTGCGGCGTTCCGCGGTGGCGATCACCGACGCATCGGCGGTGCCGAGTGGGAGGTCTCGATATTTCGCGACAAGTTCGGCTATGCGAAGCCAGTCGGCCGGGTGTACGGGCTCGATCGTGAACAAGCCTTCGGCCAGATCGCCGAGGAAGCGGACTTCGGCTTCTGCGCCGAGGCGGGTCGCGATGAGGTAGGCGGCTTCGGTGATCACCAGGGTCGGTATCACGAGGGGGCCTCGGTGGGTCTGGAGCAATTCCAGACAGGCTTCGTGGTGCGCGTCGTCAGCGTCGACGTAGGCGTACAGCGGCCCGGCGTCGACGACCAGGGCGGTTATCGGCCCCACTCTCGGTTGAGGATCTCATCGATCCGGCCGGACACGTCGGAACGCCCGCTGCGACCCGCGGCCGCTGCCCCGAACCTTCGGCGCTCGCCGGTCGGCGCGCACAGATACTGGGCGATCGCCTCGCGAGTGAGCTCGGAGACCGTGACGCCTCGCCGTTCGGCTTCATGCCGTAGGCGCTCGTCGAGTTCGTCAGGCAGTTTCACCGTGGTCCGCTTCATGGTATGCCAGCATACCCTCAGTGTAGCGGCGCAGGCGCCGAGCGACTTCCGCTTCGCCGGAAGTCCTTGCCGGAAACCATTTTTGGCCGAATCTGGTAGCCCGCGAGTCAGAGTGGCTGATGTAGTGCGATGTGGAGGGTGGCGGCCCACTGTTGGACGATTTCCTTGCGGCGTAGGGAGTCGTCGGTGAGGACGTCGGCTAGGCCTAGGCCTCGGGCCAGGTCGAGGGTGGCTTGGACCAGGTGGTGGGTTACCGGGTCGGTGTCGTCTACGCCCAGGGCTTCGATGGCCATGCGGTGGGAGATGCGGCCGAAGCGGGCCTCCATGGGGACTATGCGTTCGCGGAGGACGGGGTCGGCGGCGGCGTGGGTCCAGACTTGGAGGGCTGCCTTGAAGATGGGGGCGGTGTAGGACTCGACGAGGCCCGCTACTACTGCTTCGGTGCGGGCTACGCCCTCGGCTACCTCGGCTACCGCCAGGGCGTCGGCTTTGACCTGGTCCATGCGGGTTTCGAACATGAACTCGAGGGCGGCGGTGATCAGGTCCTCGCGGGTGGGGAAATGGTGTTGGGCCGCGCCACGGGACACCCCGGCGCGTTCGGCGACCACGGCGACCGTGGCCGCCGCCCAGCCCATTTCGGCCAGGCATTCGATGGTCGCCTCCAGCAGCCGCTGCCGGGTGGCCCGGCTGCGGTCCTGCTTGGGTTCGTGGGGTGTCGCCATGATGGCTATTCTGCCCAGCTCGGCGGGCGACGCTGCAGGAAGGCCGTCATGCCCTCGATCACCTGGGGGGTGCCGAAGAAGCTTGCCGAACGTTTGGCCAGTTCCTCGGCCCGCAGGTCGAAGACGGCCAGCAGGTCGGCGTTGACCAGACGCTTGGCCTCGGCCAGGCCCTGCGGGGAACCCTTGCGGAGCTCGGCGCGCAGGCGGGCCACCTCGGCGGCCGGATCGTCGGCAGCCACGGTGATGAGGCCGTTGCGTTCGGCCTCGGCCGCGTCGAAGGTCTCACCGGTGGAGAAGTAGCGGGCGGCCGCGCGGCCGGACATGCGCGGCAACAGGGTCAGCGAGATCATGAACGGGGCCAGGCCGATCCGCACCTCGGTGAGGCCGAAACTGCTGTCGCGGCCCGCCACAGCCAGGTCACAGGCGCCGACGATGCCCATGCCGCCCGCACGCACATTGCCGTTCACCTGCGCCACCACCGGCTTCGGCATGGCCAGGATGGTGCGCAGCACCGAGATCATCCACTGGGTGCGGATCTCGGCGGCGGCCGCCGGGTCGGCGTCCACCGCTTCCTTCAGATCCGCGCCGGCGCAGAAGGTGTTGCCGGTGTGGGTGAGCACCACGCCGCGCACGGCGTCATCGGCGGCCGCCTGCTCCAGGCCCGCCAGCAGCTCGGTCACCAGCCGCGAGGACAGGGCGTTGCGGTTGTGCGGGGAGTCGAGGGTCAGAACCGCGAACCCGTCGCTCACCTCGTACCGCACGAACGGCGCGTCTGCGGTGTCGGTCATCGAATACTCCTGCTGCTGAGAGGCTTTCGGGTGAAAAGTTGTCGAGTGGCGGTGGCCCGCGCGCACACCGCCACTCGTCGCCTCGGTCAGTACGACCGGGGCAAACCCAGGGAATGCTGGGAGACGAAGTTGAGGATCATCTCGCGGCTGACCGGCGCCACCCGGGCAATGCGGGCGGCGGCCAGCATGCCCGCCAGACCCACGTCGGAGGTCAGGCCGGAGCCGCCGTGCGTCTGGATGGCCTGGTCCAGCGCCTTGATGCTGGCTTCGGCCGCAGCGTATTTCGCCATATTGGCGGCCTCGGCGGCGCCGAAGTCGTCACCGGCGTCGTAGAGGAACGCGGCCTTCTGCATCATCACCTTGGCCAGTTCGAGCTCGATCTTCACCTGCGCCAGCGGATGCGAGATGCCCTGGTGCGCACCGATCGGCACGCCCTTCCACACCGCGCGCTCCTTGGCGTAGGACACGGCCCGGTCGATGGCGTAGCGGCCCATGCCGATCGCCATGGCCGCGCCCATGATGCGCTCCGGGTTCAGGCCCGCGAACAGCTGCGCGATCGCCGCGTCCTCCTGGCCGACCAGGGCGGTGGCGGGCAGCCGCACATCGTCGAGGAACAGCGTGAACTGGTTGTCCGGCTCGATGATGTCCATCTCCTGCTTCGTCTTCACGAAACCGGGGGTGTCGACGGGCACGATGAACAGGGCGGGCTGCAGGTTGCCGGTCTTGGCGTTCTCGGTGCGGGCCACGATCAGCACGGCCTCGGCCTGGTCCACGCCGGAGATGAAGATCTTGCGGCCGTTGAGGATCCAGTCCTCGCCATCGCGACGGGCGGTGGTGGTGATCTTGTGCGAGTTGGAGCCCGCGTCCGGCTCGGTGATGCCGAACACCATCTTGCCGGTGCCGTCGGCCAGCTTGGTCAGCCAGTGCTGCTTCTGGTCCTCGGTGCCGTACTTGGTGATGATGGTGCCGCAGATGGCGGGCGAAACCACCATCAGCAGCAGGCCGCAGCCCTGCGCCGCCAGCTCCTCCTGCACCAGGGCGAGCTCGTAGATGCCGGCGCCACCGCCGCCGTACTCCTCGGGCAGGTTGACGCCCAGGAAGCCGAGCTTGCCGGCCTCGTCCCACAGCTCATCGAACGGCTCGCCCTTGCGCGCCTTGGGGCCGGCGTAGTCGCGGAAGTTGTACTTGGCGGCCAGCTTGGCCACCGCGTCGCGCAGCGCCTTCTGTTCGTCGGTCTCGATGAAACTCATTGCCTACTCCTGATCTTCGCTGTGGACCACAGCGAGCACGGCGCCGACTTCGACCTGCTGGCCGGCGGACACGTTCAATTCGGTGAGCACGCCCGCGGTGGGCGCGGCGATGGTGTGCTCCATCTTCATCGCCTCCAGCCACAGGATGGGCTGGCCCTTCTCGACCTTGTCGCCGACCGCCGCACCGAGACGGATCACCGCGCCCGGCATCGGGGCCAGCAGCGAGCCCTCGGCCACCTGATCGGCCGGATCCTCGAAACGCGGCAGGCGGCGCACCGCCACCGGGCCGAGCGGGGAATCCACCGCCACCAGCTCGCCGTAGCGGGCGATCTCGAAGCGGCGGCGCACCGGACCGCGATCGCCGGGCACCTGCAGAATCACCAGATCCGGTGTGGCCTCCACCAATTCGAGACCCTCGTGACCCTCGACCTCCAGGCCGGTGCGGGTCAGCCGGTAACGCACATCGTGGCGACCGGTCAGTCTCGACTCGTAGGACTTCGACTGCGCCTGCGACGGCAGGTTGCGCCAGCCGCTCGGCAGACCGCCGCCGATCCGGGCCCCACGCCGGTTGGCCGCGGCGTCGGAGAGCGCGGCCGCCACGATCGACAGCTGCTCGTCCGCCTCCGAAACCAGTGGCGCGGACAGCTTCTCGAGATCGTGCGTGGCGAAGAACGCGGTATCGGTGTCACCGGCCAGGAACGCCGGATGCCGCAGCACCCGCACCAGCAGGTCGCGGTTGGTGACCAGGCCGTGAATCTTGGCCCGCTGCAACGCGGAAGCCAGCAGATGCGCCGCCTCGTCGCGGGTCTCCGCGAAGGAGATCACCTTCGACAGCATCGGGTCGTAGTGCACGCCCACCACCGAGCCGTCCACGATGCCGGTGTCCAGGCGCACGCCCGGCTCGGTCAGCACGGTGAATTCGCCCAGGGTGCCGGGGATGTCGAGGCGGTGGACGGCGCCGGACTGCGGCTGCCAGTCGTGGGCCGGGTCCTCGGCGTAGAGACGCACCTCGATGGAGTGGCCGCGCATCTCCGGCTGCCGCGTGGGCAGCGGGCGACCGGCCGCCACCTGCAACTGGAGGCGCACCAGGTCCAGCCCGGTGACCTGCTCGGTGACCGGATGCTCCACCTGCAGACGGGTGTTCATCTCCAGGAAGAAGAAGTCGCCCTTCTCGTCGGCGAGGAATTCGACCGTGCCCGCGCCCTCGTAGCCGATCGCCTCCGAGGCCAGCCGGGCCGCCTCGAACAGGCGGGCCCGCATCCCGTCGATCTTCTCGACCAGCGGGGACGGGGCCTCTTCGACGACCTTCTGGTGCCGGCGCTGAATCGAGCACTCGCGCTCGCCGACCGCCCACACGGTGCCGTGGGTGTCGGCCATGACCTGCACCTCGATGTGGCGGCCGGTCTCCAGGTAGCGCTCGCAGAACACCGTCGGATCGCCGAAGGCGGACTGGGCTTCGCGCTGCGCGGCCTCGATCTGACCGGTCAGCTCGGACAGCTCCCGCACCACGCGCATGCCGCGACCGCCACCACCGGCGGACGCCTTGATCAGCACCGGCAGCATGTCCGCGGTGACCACGGCCGGGTCCAACTGCTTGAGGACCGGGACACCAGCGGCGTCCATCATCTTCTTGGACTCGACCTTGGAGCCCATCTGCTCGATCGCCGCGACCGGCGGGCCGATCCAGGTCAGCCCGGCGGCCTGCACGGCCTTCGCGAATTCGGCGTTCTCGGAGAGGAATCCGTAGCCGGGGTGGATCGCGTCGGCGCCGGCGGCCAGCGCGGCCTCGATGATCAGCTCACTGCGCAGGTAGGTCTCGCCGGGAGTGTTGCCGGGCAGGCGAATCGCCGCATCGGCTTCGGCAACATGCGGCGACCGCGCGTCCGCGTCCGAGTAGACGGCCGTCGTCGAGATACCCATCCGACGACATGTCGCGAACACACGCCGCGCGATCTCGCCACGATTGGCGACCAGAACGTTGGTGATTTCCATTTCTGGCCTCACATCCGGAAGACGCCGAAGCCCTCGGCGCCCTTGATCGGGGCATTGTGAATGGCGGACAAGGCCATTCCCAACACCGTGCGGGTGTCGCGGGGGTCGATGACGCCGTCGTCGTAGAGGCGACCCGACATGAACATGGGCAGCGATTCGGCCTCGATCTGCGCCTCGATCATGGCGCGCAGACCGGCGTCGGCCTCCTCGTTGAACGGGATGCCGCGCGCCTCGTTGGCCGCCCGGCCCACGATCGAGATGACGCCGGCCAGCTGCGCACCACCCATGACGGCGGATTTCGCACTGGGCCAGGCGAACACGAAGCGCGGATCGTAGGCGCGACCACACATGCCGTAGTGGCCGGCGCCGTAGGACGCGCCCATCAGCACCGAGATGTGCGGCACCTTCGAGTTCGAGACCGCGTTGATCATCATCGCGCCGTGCTTGATGATGCCCTTCTGCTCGTACTCCTTGCCGACCATGTAGCCGGTGGTGTTGTGCAGGAACAGCAGCGGCGTGTTCTTCTGATTGGCCAGCTGGATGAACTGGGTCGCCTTCTGCGACTCCTCCGAGAACAGCACGCCGCGCGCGTTGGCGAGAATCCCGACCGGGTAGCCGTGCAGCTCCGCCCAGCCGGTCACCAGGCTGGAACCGTAGAGCGGCTTGAACTCGTCGAAATCCGAGCCGTCGACCACGCGGGCGATGACCTCACGCGGATCGAACGGGATCTTCAGGTCGGTCGGCACGATGCCGAGCAGTTCCTCCGGGTCGTGCAGCGGCTCGATCACCTCGGTGACCGGGCGCGCGGCCGGACCCTGCTTCTGCCAGTTCAGGCGCTTGACGATGGAGCGGCCCAGCCGGATCGCGTCCTGCTCGTCGACGGCCAGGTAGTCGGCCAGACCCGAAGTGCGGGCGTGCATTTCCGCGCCGCCCAGCGACTCGTCGTCGGATTCCTCACCGGTGGCCATCTTCACCAGCGGCGGGCCGCCCAGGAACACCTTGGAGCGCTCCTTGATCATGACCGTGTAGTCGGACATGCCCGGGATGTACGCGCCACCTGCGGTCGAGTTACCGAAAACCAGTGCGATGGTGGGGATTCCGGCCGCCGAGAGCCGAGTCAGATCCCGGAACATGCGGCCGCCGGGGACGAAGACCTCTTTCTGCGTCGGCAGATCCGCGCCGCCGGATTCCACCAGGCCGATCACCGGCAGCCGGTTCTCCAGCGCGATGTCGTTCATGCGCAAGGTTTTCCGCAGCGTCCACGGGTTGGAGGTGCCGCCGCGCACGGTCGGATCCGGCGCGGTGATCATGCACTCGACACCCTCGACGATGCCGATGCCCGCGATGACGCTCGCACCCACATGGAAGTCGCTGCCCCAGGCGGCCAGCGGGGCCAGCTCCAGGAACGGCGAGTCCTCGTCGAGCAGCAGTTCGATGCGCTCGCGCGCGGTCAGCTTGCCGCGCTTGCGATGCCGCGCCATCTTGTCCGGGCCGCCGCCCGCGATGTTCTTCGCGTATTCGACCTCGACCTCGGCGAGCTTGGCGCTCATCGCCTCGGCGGCGGCTTGATAGTCCGCCGAATTCGGGTCCACGGATGTGCGCAGAATACTCAAGACTGGAACCCCAATCGCTTGGCCGCGAGGCTGGTCAGAATCTCATTGGTGCCGCCGCCGATGCCGAGGATGCGGACATCCCGGTAATGCCGTTCGACCTCGGACTCGCGCATGTAGCCGAGGCCGCCGAACAACTGCACGGCCTGGTGGGCAACCCATTCGGCGGTCTCCACCGCGGTGTTCTTGGCGAAGCAGACCTCGGCGATCAGATCGGTCTCGCCCTGCGCGGCGCGCTCGGCCAGCACGTGGGTGTAGACGCGGGCCACATCGATGCGACGGGCCATCTCCGACAGCGTGTTCTGCACGGCCTGCCGGCTGATCAACGGACGACCGAAGGTCTCCCGGTCCCGGGTCCACTGCAGGGTCAGGTCCAGGCAGCGCTGCGCGTGCCCGTACGCCTGCACGGCCAGACCCACCCGCTCGCTCACGAAAGCGTTTGCGATCTGGGCGAATCCGCTGTTCTCCGGGCCCACCAGGTTCGAGACCGGTACCCGCACATCGACATACGACAGCTCGGCGGTATCGGAGGCCAGCCAGCCCATCTTCTCCAGCTTGCGGCTGACCGTGAAGCCGGGCGTGCCCTTCTCCACCACCAGCAGCGACACACCTGCTGCGCCGGGGCCACCGGTGCGCACCGCGGTCACCACGTAGTCGGCGCGCACGCCGGAGGTGATGAACGTCTTGGAACCGTTCACGATGTAGTCGTCGCCGTCGCGCACCGCGCTGGTGCGCAGATGCCCGACATCGGAACCGCCGCCCGGCTCGGTGATCGCCAGCGAACCGATCTTCTCCCCCGCCAGGGTCGGCTTCACCCAGCGGTCGATGTGCTCCGGATTGCCGGAGGCGATGATGTGCGGCACCGCGATACCGCAGGTGAACAGGGAGGCGAACAGGCCGCCCGAGCCACCCGCGTAGTGCATCTCCTCGGCCACCACGGCCGCGTCGATGGCGTCACCGCCGGAACCGCCCGCGGACTCCGGGAACTGGACGCCCAGCAGGCCCAGCGCGCCCGCCTTCTTGTGCAGTTCACGCGGGATCTCGCCGTCGCGCTCCCACTGGTCCAGGTACGGCAGGACCTCGCGCTCGGCGAATCCGCGCACGGTGGAACGCAATTCGCGGCGCTCGGGGGTGTTCCAGGGACTCACGTGACTCATGGCAGCAGCTCCACAGGGATCTCGATGTGCCGGGCCCGCAGCCATTCCCCGAGCCCCTTGGCCTGCGGGTCGAAACGGGCCTGATAGGCCACGCCCTGACCGAGCAGGCCCTCGACGATGAAGTTCAACGCCCGCAGGTTCGGCAGCAGGTGCCGGGTGACGGGCAGGTCGGCGGTCTCGGGCAGCAGGCGGCGCAGCTCGTCGACGGTCAGCGTGTGCACCAGCCAGCGCCACTGCTCCTCGGTGCGCACCCAGACGCCGATATTGGCGTTGCCGCCCTTGTCGCCACTGCGGGCCAGGGCGATCGTGCCCAGCGGGACCCGCCGTGTCTCGCCCGCCGGAAGCGGCTGTGGCAGTGCCGGTTCCGCGACCACGTCCAGTTCCAGGGTCTCCCCCGCCGGTGCGATCGCCACCTCCGAGCCGTCCGCCAGCACCGCGGTGTGCGGAATCTCCTTGGCGTCCACGTATCCCGGCGTGAACACCGCGTACGGGCCGCCGTTGCCGGGCGGGGCCGTCAGCGAGAAGCCGGGGAAGCTGGCCAGCGCCAATTCCACCGCGACACTGGAGAAGGCGCGACCCACCTTGTTCGGGTCCGGGTCGCGGACCACGCAGCGCAGCAGCGCGCTGGCCTGCTCCTCGGTGTCGGCGTCGGGGCGATCCAGCCGGGCCAGCGTCCAGTCCAGCTCGGCGGGACGTACGGTCAGCCACGACTCCAGCTGCCGCTGCGCCAGTTCCGCCTTCGCCTCGATGTCGAGACCGGTGAGGATGAACTGCATCTCGTTGCGGAAGCCGCCGATGGTGTTGGTGGACACCTTGGTCTGCGGCGGCGGGGCCTCACCGGTCACGCCGCTGATCAGGACGCGGTCGGGGGCCTCCTGGCTCACCTCGATGCTGTCCAGGCGGGTGGTGACGTCCGGGCCGGCGTAGCGCGCGCTCTGGATCTCGTACATGAGCTGGGCCTTGACGGTGTCCACGGTGACCGCGCCGCCGGTGCCCTCGTGCTTGGTGATGACGATGCTGCCGTCGCGGCGCACCTCGGCGATCGGGAAGCCGGGGCGGCCCAGATCGGCGATCTCGGTGAAGAAGGCGAAATTGCCGCCGGTGGCCTGGGTGCTGCACTCGATGACGTGACCCGCCACCACCGCACCGGCCAGCGCGTCGTAATCGGTTCGGCCCCAGCCGAAGTGCGCGGCCGCGGGGCCGACCACCACCGAGGCGTCGGTGACGCGGCCGGTCACCACGATGTCCGCGCCCGCGGTCAGGCATTCGGCGATGCCCCACGCGCCGAGGTAGGCGTTCGCGGTCAGCGGCGCGCCCAGGCCCAGTTCACCGGCCCGCGCCAGCAGGTCGTCACCGGTCACATACGCGACCTTCGGTGCGAGACCGAGCTTTTCGGCGAGTTCACGCACCCGCTGCGCCAAGCCGGCCGGGTTCAGGCCGCCCGCGTTGGTGACGATCTTGACGCCGGACTCCAGGGCCAGCCCGAGGCTGTCCTCCAGTTGCCGCACAAAGGTTTTGGCGTAGCCCAGGTTCGCGTCCTTCATCCGGTCGCGGCCCAGGATCAGCATGGTGAGCTCGGCCAGATAGTCGCCGGTGAGCACGTCGAGCTGCCCGCCCTCGAGCATCTCGCGCATGGCGCTCATGCGATCGCCGTAGAACCCGGAACAGTTGCCGATCCGGATCAGATCCGGAGTGTCGGCGAGCTGACTCATCGAGGGCCTCCCTGTGCACCAGAGTCCAGCGCAGCCTCGGCGCTGCGGTCGGTTACAGGGTCACATCAGCGGCAGAAAAAATCAAGCCCGCGTGCTTGTTATTTGCGAAAACGCCCGGTCAGCACCGGTACGCTGGGCGCCGGCAACCGTCAGGCAGACTGAGCGGGTGTCCACAGACGTCACCACGATCATCCTGCTCGCCCTCGCCGGATTCCTCTTCGGCGGCGCGTACTCGCTGTTCAAGACCTCGCGCCCACTGGCCGTCGCACTCGCCGTCTGTGGCGTGCTCGCGGCCGTGGGCGCGATCCTCTACATGATCAAGTAACTCTCGGACTTCTTCACTCGGCTTCGAGGCGGAAGATGCGCAGGTCCTCGGGGACACCACTGAGCGGGGCGGCAAAGAAGCTGCGGCGGTAGGGCTTCACGCCCAGGCCGAGTTCCTCGAGCGTCTCCGGGTTCAGTGCGTCCAGGGTCACGCCCGAGAGCATGGTGTTGCCGTTGCCGCCGGCCTCCATGACGCGGGCGGCGATATTGACGTCGATGCCGAGCCAGTCGCCGCCGATCTCGCGCGGGCTGCCGGTGTGCAGGCCCAGGCGCATCTGCGGGCGGTAGCCGTCCACCGACACCGTGGACAGGTTCTCCTTGGCGGCGATCGCGGCCCGCACGGCCCGATCCGCGGACGGGAAGACGGCCATCACGCCGTCACCCATGCGTTTGACTACCTGGCCGCCCCGATCCACGATCGGCGGCTCGATGGCCTTGGCGACCCGGCGCAGCAGGTCGAGGGTGACCTCGTCGCCCGCGGCCAGCGACCAACTGGAGAAGGCCACCAGATCGGTGAACATGATGGTGATCTCGTCGGTGCCGCGGCCCTTGCCGACCCGCTCCAGCATGGCCTGCCACACCTGCAGCGCGCCCAGCCCCAATTCGCGTGCGGCGCTGGGCGAATCGCCGACCAGCTTGTCCGCCGCGCGGGCCACCGCACGCACACTGCCCGGTCCCGAGACCGAGAGTGGATCGCCGAAACCCGGGTCGCCGGGCAGATTCTCGCGCGCCTTGCGGATCGCGCCGATGATGTCGCCGCGCTGATTGGCGGCATTGACCAGGGCCGAGAGCTGGCCCGGGAAGCGGCCGCGGCGACGCGGCCGACCGTCGAGGTCGTCGGATTCGTCGGACAATTCCGTGTCCGGGTCCTCGGAGAGTTCTGCGGGGATCAAGGGGATGACCAGGTCCGGGTCGATGCGCGGTTGGTCTCGCCCCCGGTTCCCGCCCGTGTCTCGCGAACGGCTGCGATCGGTTCCCAGTCCGTCCGTGCGGTTCGCGTCGTTCGCGCGGTCTCCGCCGTCGGAGGGTCGTTCGCTCACGCCCAGAGCGTATCCCAGCGCTCCGTCATGGGATGGATTAATGATGGCCACCGGACACCTCCCGATCGGTGCTAGCGGCCACAACATTGGGCCCGCCGAAGGTTGGAGTGTTTTGGTTGCTGATCCGATGCTACCGACCTTCGAGCACAACGCGCCACATCGCCACGGAGGTAATAAAACGTTAACTGGCCCACACTTCGGCCGGGCTATGAACCACCACGCCGAATGACATCGGCCCGATACGGAATCCGTATCGGGCCGATGCGCGCCGCCGTGCCGGGCAGTGGCCGGCGGCTCCCCGGGCAGGGTCTATGTCACTCGGAACACGAGCTAGGCGTCACGTTTGTTCACCACGAACAGCGCGGCTCCGAATACCACGGCCACGAAGGCCGCGAAGTAGATGAGACCACCCCAAGGGCCCCAATGCCAATACTCGGATTTCTCGTCCACCGTCCCCAGGAACAGGCCCGCGTTCTGGAAGGGCAGCAGCACCTGGATCTGGTGGCCGATCTTGCCGAACGCGCCGACCATCGGCTCCAGGATCACCGGCCACACGATCAGCAGCGACAGCGCGCCCGCCGACTGCCGGATCAGCGTGCCCACGCCGACCGCCAGGAACACGATCAGCACGATGAAGACCGGAACGGCGTAGAAGACGCGCAGGTCGCCATTGGTGAGGCTGAGATGGGTGCCCGCGTCGTGGGTGACCATGGCCTTGAAGATGAAGAACCCGAGGAAGGTCAGCACCAGACTCAGCAAACCCATGGCAACCGCAATGAGACCGGCTTTGGTGAGCAGGACCGTGGTCCGGTTCGGGATCGCGAGGAAGGTCGCCTTGATGGTGCCGAACCGGTACTCACTGGTGACGGCCAGCGCCGCCAAGATCATCACCATCAGGTAGCCGAAACCCGGCATACCCTGCGCCAGACCCGTGATACCCAGGCCCGCGATCGAGTTCTCCGCGTACGGCGCATCGGCGGGCTGCATCTTGCCCTCCGCCAGCTGATCCTGGAAGACCCGCCACGACGCGTTCAGCGCCAGACTGAACAGGGCCGCGATACCCAGGCCGAACACCACCAGCAGGACCGTGCACCACACCGGGGACTTGGTCGAGGTGAGCTTGATTCGTTCCGCAGCGAGCACTCCCATCAGAGCCCACCTCCCATCACCTGATCGAAGCCTTCGCCGTGGTACTGCACCGCACCACCGGTCATCCGCATGAACGCCTCCTCCAGCGACGCGCGCTGCGGCGACAGCTCGTAGAGCGTGATGTCATTGGCGCCGGCCAGCTTTCCGACCGCGTCACTGCTCACCCCCGCCACCATCAACGCCGGACCGTCGGCCTCCGCACCGTCCTCCCGGACCGTCATGCCGTTCGAGGTGAGCAGGCTGCGCAACTGATCCAGCTGCGGACTGCGCACGCGCACAGACTGTTCCGACGCCTTCTCGATGAAATCCTTGGTAGTGGTATCGGAGATCAGCCGACCCCGGCCGATCACGACCAGATGCTCCGCGGTCTGCGCCATCTCCGACAGCAGATGACTCGACACCAGCACGGTGCGGCCCTCCGCGGCCAGCCGCTGCATGAACCGGCGAATCCACAGGATGCCCTCGGGATCCAGGCCGTTCACCGGCTCGTCGAACAACAGCACCTGCGGATCGCCGAGCAGCGCCCCGGCCAGGCCGAGCCGCTGCGACATGCCGAGCGAGAAGCCGCCCGCGCTCTTCCCGGCCACCTCCGACAGGCCGACCAGGCGCAACACCTCCTCCACCCGGGACTCCGGAATGTCATTGGAGGCGGCCATCCACCGCAGATGCGAACGCGCGGAACGATTGGGGTGCACCCACTTCGCGTCCAGCAGCGCGCCGACGGTGTCGAGGGGACGTTTCAGGTCGTGGTACGGCTTGCCGTCGATGAGCGCGGTCCCGGAAGTCGGGGCGTCCAGCCCCAGGATCATGCGCATCGTGGTCGACTTGCCCGCCCCGTTCGGGCCGAGAAAGCCGGTCACCTGCCCCGGGCGGACCGTGAACGACAGATCCGACACCGCGACGGTCTGGCCGTAATGTTTGGTCAGGCCTCTCAGTTCGATCATGGTGACCAGTCTTCCCCATGTGTGGAGCGCGCACTATCGCCATTTGGTCGCGCGTCGCTCATCCTCGGGGATGACTACGGCCGAACCGGTCTCCGGGTTCAGCCGCCGGGCATCAGAATCCGGGCGAGGAGGCCTGCGCCCAGAACCGCTTCGGAATTCGACCGGCCTGCCGGGCCAGCCAGCCGCCCTCCACCGCGCGCGCCATGGCGGCCGCCATCAGCGCGGGCTGCCGGGCGCGGGTCACCGCGGTCGCCAAAAGGACAGCGGAGCAGCCCAGTTCCATGGCCAGGGCGGCATCGCTGGCGGTGCCGATCCCCGCGTCCAGGATGACCGGCACACCCGCGGCGGCCACGATCATCTCGATATTGTGCGGATTTCCGATGCCCAGACCGGTGCCGATCGGCGAACCCAGCGGCATCACCGCGGCGCAGCCGACATCCTCGAGCCGTTTGGCCAGCACCGGGTCATCGGTGGTGTACGGCAGCACCGTGAAGCCGTCGTCCACCAATTGCTCTGCGGCGGCGACCAATTCGATGGCGTCCGGGAGCAGGGTGCGCTCGTCGGCGATGACTTCCAGCTTCACCCAATCGGTTTCGAGCGCCTCGCGACCCAGCTGCGCGGTGAGCACGGCCTCGGCGGCGGTCCGGCAGCCCGCGGTATTCGGCAGCGGGGCGATCTCCAGGCGCTTGAGCAGATCCAGCACGCCGGTGCCGCCCGCGGCGTCCACCCGGCGCATGGCGACCGTGGTCAGCTCGGTGCCCGAAGCCAGCAGGGCCTCCTCCAGCACGGCCAGGTTCTCCGCGCCGCCGGTGCCCATGATGAGCCGCGAACCGAACTCGCGGCCCGCGATGACCAGGGGTTCGACGAGGCTAGCCACCCTGCACCGCCGTCAGCACCTCGATCTCCCAGCCGCGGCCCACCGGCTCGTCCCAGCGGGACTTCGGGAAGACCGCGCCGTCGATGGCCAGCGCCACGCCCTGACACGGCAGGTTCAGGCGCTCCAGCAGCTGGCGGACGGTGAGCTCCTCGGGGAACACGTGGTCCTCACCATTGACGGTGACGCCGACCGGGATTGCGGTCATCGAACTCCTCCTGAGATGAAACGGCGCGGGTCCGCGGACCGCGCTTCGGGCAGCTCGCGGTCGGCGAGCAGGGCCAGCACGGCGTCCGCCGTGACCGGGGTGTCGAGAATGCCGTTGCGGCCGTGGCCCGCGGCCACGATCACCTTGTCGTCCAGGTAACCGATCAACGGCAGATTGTCCGGCGACCCGGGGCGCGACCCCGCGACGGCCTCGGCGAACTCGTACTCGCCCAGGCCCGGCAGCACCGCCTCGGCATCGGTGATCAGGTCACGGACACCGGCGACGGTGACGGCGTTGTCGAACCCGACTTCGTATTGTGTTGCACCCAGAACTATCCCGTCACCCCTGGGCACAAGATATATGGGGCGGCCGTGCACGCGAGCCCGGATCACCCGGGTCGGCGCGGTCGGCGCGCTCGGGCGGCGACGCAGCCGCAGGATCTCGCCCTTCACCGGACGCACCGGCAGGCCGGGCCACACCTGGGCGGTGGCGGCGCCGGTGGCCAGCACGATCCGATCGTGCGGCAGCTCGGCGGGGGCCTCGACCCGCTCGGCGCGGAACTCGACCCCGGCCTGGCGGCAGGCGGACTGCAGCGCGTTCACCAAAGCGCGATTGTCGACGGCGGGCTCGGCGGCGGCCAGCAGCCCGGCGCGCACGCCGCGGCCCAGACTCGGTTCGGCCGCACGGACTCCCGCCCGGTCCAGCAGGCTCAGTTCGTGGCCTCGGGCATTCACCCAATCGGCGATGGTGCGCAGGTCAGCGGCATCGGCGGCATCCAGGGCGACGGTCAGGGTGGCGTCGGCGACGAAGACATCGACGCCGGTGACCGCCTTCAGCTCGGCGGCGAAAACCGGCCAGCGGGTGAGCGAAGCGGCCCCGAACTCGAGCGCCGCGTCCTCCCCCGGCCACCCCTCCGACAGCGGCGCGAGCATCCCGCCCGCGACCCACGAGGAACCGGTACCCGAGGCCGGGTCGAAGAGGGTGACGGTCCAGCCCGCACCGGCTGCCCGCCAGGCCACCGACAGTCCGATCACACCGCCGCCGACGACGGCCAGAGTCCGCATGTGAATCCACCTAACTCGTCCCCGCATCCCGGGGACCTGCATATATACGATGCGAAACAACAGCCGCGAGGAATCTGCCGCGGGCCGCCACACCGGGCGCTTTCCCTCGGGTCGTTTCGACCTGACAACCGTAGCGCGACTACCGTCGACCCTGTGCAACCCTCCCACCCGAACCGGCCCGCCACCCCCAGGGAACGCCTCGCCACCGCGCGGCTCTACCTGTGCACCGACGCGCGCCGGGACAAGGGCGATCTGGCGCAGTTCGCCGACGCGGCCCTGGCCGGCGGCGTCGACATCATCCAGCTGCGCGACAAGGGTTCGCGCGGGGAGCAGCAGTTCGGCCCGCTCGAGGCCAAGGCCGAGCTGGGCGTACTGGCCGAACTGAAGGCCGTCGCCCGCCGCCACAACGCGCTGGTCGCCTGCAACGACCGCGCCGACATCGCGCTCGCCGCCGGCGTCGACGTCCTGCACCTGGGCCAGGGCGACCTGCCACCCTGGTACGCCCGCCAGATCCTCGGCCCCGACGTCGTCCTCGGCCGCTCCACCAACAACCGCGCCCAAGCCGGCCTGGCCGCCGTCGACGAACACATCGACTACTTCTGCACCGGCCCCGTCTACGCCACCCCGACCAAACCCGGCCGGACCCCCGCCGGCCTCGAACTGGTCCGCTCCACCGCCGGCTCCCACCCCCACCGCCCCTGGTTCGCCATCGGCGGCATCGACGAAGCCCATCTCCCCGAGGTCCTCGACGCGGGCGCGACCCGAATCGTCGTGGTGCGCGCCATCACCGAAGCCGACGACCCCACCGCCGCCGCCCGCGCCATCAAGCAGCGAATCCTGGAGAACGACCGGTAGTACGGATCCGTCGTGCCATTGGAACTGGCGGCATTTCAAAGATCCGGATATCACCTAAGTTCGGCTGCGATGGTGATCAGCCCGATTGCCGCATCCTTCGGAGGTTGCCAATGCTCGCAAGTTCTGTGGTACGCAATGGATTCGGCGCGGTACTGCTGACCGCCACCGCGGTCGGCAGTGTCATCACGGCCGCGCCCGCGCAGGCGTCGGTCACCCGCATCTGGATCCAGCAGGTCAGCGACGCCCAATCCAACCTCGCCGCGGACGTTGACAGCACCGCCCCCGTGTACTTCTACGACAACGGCAAACTCATGCCGGGCAGCCCCGCCACCCCCGTCACCATCGACGGCAAGCACTACTGGGCCAGCATCCCCCTCTTCGCGAGCGGCGTCCACAGCGTCACCGTCAAACAGGGCGACACCCAGCTCTCCGCCACCTTCCTCTCCACCGGCAGCGGCGAACCGAAACAGATCGGCAGCGGCAGCGCCGGCTGACGCGCCGCGACATTCTGCCGCCGGGGAGCGGCGGCGGCGGTCAGGACGCTCACTGGACGGCGGATTTCAGTTCCGCCCAAGTCTTTCCGGCCACCATGAAGTGATCGTCGGGCATTTCGTCGAGCATTACCCAGACGTGGGCGGGGTCGTAGCGGAGGTTCTCGGCGACTACCCGGCTCACTTCCCGCATGGTGCGGGCGAGGGCCTCGGGCGTCTGCCCACGCACTGTCTTGATCGTGACCATCGGCATGTGAATCCTCCACCTCGTCCTGGGTCTCAAACTGAGATGCAGCTTGCCCATGCTGAGTCTCAAAGTCAAACCCTGCTACCGTGGGGGCATGTCGGATAGGCCGGGGCTGCGGATTCCGCTCGACAAGTGCGGGCTGGCACGCACCGCCGCGCTACTCGGCGACCGGTGGACGTTGCTCGTGCTGCGGGAAGCGCACTACGGCATCACGCGATTCGACGATATGCGGGCCGACCTCGACATACCGCGGAACGCGTTGAGCATGCGACTGAAGACGCTCGTCAACACGGGACTGCTGACAAAGAGCTCCTACCGAGAACCCGGCGCGCGGACACGCGACGAATATGTACTCACCGCCATGGGTCGCGAACTCCTTCCCGCCCTGATCGCACTGATGCAGTGGGGCGACCGGCATCTGAGCGACGAGGACGGGCCGTTGGAATTCCGCCATGCCGGGTGCGACGGCATCGTCACCGCCCAATTGACCTGCGAGTGCGGGCAATCGGTGCAACCCACGGAGCTGACACCGCGGGTCCGATAGCCGGCCCTCAGCGTACCGGGTCCAGGCGGACCGGGATTCCGTTCAGGTTCGACATGCCTGCCAGGCGTTCGACGTCGGCGAGATCGGTGGACATCAGGTCGTTGACGTTCGCGCCGCCAGCGGCGTTCGCGCGCTGCCAGCCACCCCGGTGACCCCAACCGTGGGGAACGGCGATCGTGCCCGCGATCAGGTCGTCGGTGAGGCGGGCGGTTACTTCGATGGAGCCGTGGGTGGAGGTGACGCGGCAGCGGTCGCCGTCGGAAATGCCAGCCACCGCTGCGTCTTTGGGGTTGATGCGGGCGGCGTGTTCGCGGTTGCCGCGCATCAGGGGCTCGACGTTGTGCATCCAGGAGTTGTGGGATTTGAGTTCTCGGAGGCCGATCACCCGGAGGGGGTAGGTGGGGTCGGCGGGGCGGGCGGTGAGGGTGCGGAGTTCGGTGATGATCTCGTCGGGGGCCAGGTTCACTCGGTTGCCCTTGTGGCGGACCACGTTTCGGAGGACTCCGGTGGCGATGGCGTCGGAGAGGACGATGCCGTGGGGGTGGCGGCGGAGCTTGGACAGGCTGATGCCGTTGCGGCGCAGGCCGAAACGGTCACCGTAGGGGCCGGTGCGGAGAGCCAGGTCGGCGAGCAGGGTGGGGGTGGGGCGGGCCGAGGCGAGGGCGGGGACGCGGCGGCGCAGGGCGCTCAGCAGGCGGCCGGCGGGTCGGGCGGGGCCTACGGCGAAGGGCTGCACGCCGATTCGGGTCGCGATGGCGTCGATGATCTGCCACTCCTCGCGGGCCTCGCCGTAGGGTTCGACGACCCGCTCGGTGTACTGGGTGTACGGGGTCGGGGACAGCGCCGTGAACGGGAGCGGGATGTCGTCTCGCTCCAGGAACGTGGTCGCCGGGAGGATGTAGTCGGCGATTCGGTTGGTGTCGTTGACATAGAGGTCGATGGAGACGAACAGGTCGAGTTCGGGAAGGGCGGCGGCGAGTTCGCGGCCGTTGGGGACCGAGGAGACGGGGTTTCCGGCGGAGGTGAACAGGGCGCGCAGGCGGCCCGGGCCGGGGGTGGTGATCTCCTTGGCCATGATCGCGGCCGGGAAGGTGCCGAGCACATCGGGGAAGCCGCCGACGCGGGAGTGGTTGCGGGCGTAGCCGGCGAAGCCCAGGCGGGCGCTCAGTTCGGAGACGGCGACCAGTTCCTTGCCGAAGACGCTGCCGCCCGGCTTGTCGAGATTGCCGGTGACCAGGGCCAGCGCGTCGACGAGGAAGGCCACCAGGGTGGCGTGGCGGCCCAGGCAGGTCCCGGTGCGGCCGTACACGGCGGCGGAATCGGCGCGGGCCAGATCGCGCGCCAGGGTGCGAACCAGATCGGGGTCGAGGCCGGTGATCTCGGCGGTCACCTCGGGGGTGAAACGAGCTACCGCGGAACGTAGTTCGCGGACGCCGGACGCCTGGCGGCGCAACGCCTGCGCGTCCTGGAGGTCCTCCTCGAAGATGACCTGGAGCAACGCCGCCAGCAGCCAAGCGTCGCCGTCCGGCCGGATGCCGACGTGCTCGAACAGTTTGGCCGTCTCCGTGTTTCGCGGATCGACCACCACCACCCGGCCGCCGCGCTTGGTGATCCCGGTGAGCTTGTCGCGCACCCGCGGCACGCTCATCGCGCTGCCGTGCGAGACGAGCGGATTCGCGCCCAGCATCAGCAGGAAGTCGGTGCGGTCCAGATCGGGGACCGGCACCGAGGTCGCGGAACCGTAGAGCAGATCGCTGGCGACGAAGCGGTTGTTGATGTCCTGCGAGCCCGCCGAATAGACGTGCTTCAGCCCGGCGGCCAGCTGGAAACCCACCATCCATAGGGTGTGGGAATAGGAGAACGAGGACGGGTTGCCGAAATACCATCCGAGGCTTTCGATTCCGTGCTCGGCGATCAGCTCGCGCAGCCGCTCCCCGATCTCGTCGAGGGCGGTGTCCCAGGACACCCGCTCCAACTCACCGGATGCCGTGCGGCGCAAGGGATACAGCACACGGTCGGGATCGTTCTGGATCTCGGTGAACGCGATGCCCTTCGGGCAGGCGTTGCCGCGGGAGAGCGGATGGTCCTTGTCGGCGCGCAGCCGCACCAGCTTCCCGTCCTCGACGGTGGCGATCAGGCCGCAGAGCGGCTCACAGATCCGGCAGTACGTGGGGACCTCGCGCGTGCTCACGCCCTCAAGACAACACCTGATCCAGAGTGAGGAACAACACATTTCCGGCCAAATCGGTCTGTTCCGGGCCGGCCGCGGGGGCGCCGATCCGGGCGGTGCGGCCGGTGCCGTCGCCCGAGGAATGCAGCCACAGGAATCCGTGCTCGGCCAGATCCAGGGTGCGCGGCAACGCGGCCGCCACCGCGTCGGTGTCGCCGAGGCCGGCCAGGCTGACGAGGGTGGGCGTGGCACGCAGCGTCGGCCAGGCCGCGGCGAAACCGGGGTGCAGCGGCCGATCCTCGACCTCGTCCTCGGGCACCCACACCAGATCCTGGCTCTCCATATTGCCGCGGGTGCGCAACCGGTCCGCGGCATCGGCGATGACCGTGGTGTAGGTCCAGCCGCTGGGCGCGGTCGCGGTCACCCGGGAACCCCGCACGCGGATCGAACCGGACGGGATGCCCGCCTCCTCCTCGGCCTCGCGGACGGCGGCATGGACAGTGGTCTCGTGCGAGTCACGGGCACCGCCGGGCAGCGCCCACGTGCCACCCTGATGCGTCCAGGCAGCGCGGTGATGCAGCAGCACCGCGGACCCGCCACCGGCCAGCGGGGCGCGCAGCAACAATCCAGCAGCCCCGAATCGACCCCACTGGCGAGTGCCATCCGGGCTTTCCGCCCACCCGTCCCCGTCACCACGCATCTTCGCAATCCCATCGTCCGACCGCGCCGAGAACCACCGCGGGGATTCCCGCGTCACGGCGGCGGTACGTCCACAATAAGCTCATCCGGCAGTAACAAGTCGGTCGTTCGATTTCGGTCAGTGGGAGGTGAGGATGGCTCGAGCCGAGGAACTGAGGCTGAACGAGCTTTCCCCGCGCGCAGCCGCGGCAGCGTGGCGCGAACGGTTCGCTACCACTGAACTGCGCGCCTTCGCCGAATCGTCACCGGCCAAGCTGATCGCCATCGGGCTGATCCTGCTCAGCCTGTGCGCGTCGGCGGGCATCGTCACCGCCATGGCGGTGACCGACCGGCAACACGCGCTGGACGTGCTGCTCGACGAGTCCGAGCCGGACGCCTATTCCGCGCAGCGGCTCTACACCTCGCTGTCGGTGGCCGACGCCTCCGCCGGAACCGCCTTCATCTCCGGCGGACTGGAACTCAAGCCGGTGCGCGACCGCTACAACCAGGCCGTCGGCCAGGCCGCCGCGGAATTGGTGGTGCAGTCCACCGGCGGCGACGCCGACGTCGACGCCCAGCTGCGCACGGGCATCGCGACCGGGCTGCCGGTGTACACCGGCATCATCGAGACCGCCCGCACCAACAATCGCGGCGGGCAGCCCGTCGGCGCGGCCTATCTGAGCGAGGCCTCCAACCTCATGCAGAAGACCGTGCTGCCGATGGCGCAGGAACTGCAGGAGCATCGGGCCGACGCCATCACCGCCACCCAGCGCAATCACGTGCGGCCGCCGTGGCCGGCCATCCTGCTGCCGCTGCTGGCGGTGGCGGCGTTGATCGGGGCGCAGCTGTTCCTGTTCCGACGCTGGCACCGGGTGCTCAACTTCGGGTTGCTGCTGGCCAGCGTGACCATGGTGGTGCTGCTGTCCTGGACGGTCGTCGCGGGCTTCATCTCCGCGGTCGACACCACCCATGCCCGCGACCAGGGCAGCGGGCCGACCGCCGCCCTCACCGAGAGCCGCATCCTGGCCCAGCAGGCCCGCACCGCGGAAACCCTCAAACTGGTGCGCCGCGACACCAGCGCCGACTACGACCGCACCTACGACCAGGCCATCGAGAAACTCCGGAACATCCTGTCCGGCTACGCATCCGACGCGCCGGGCGCCGCCGACGTGAAGACCGCGTCCGCCGCGCTGGACCGTTGGCGGGCCGCCCATCAGCGGATGAACGACGCGCTGTCCAAGGGTGACTTCATCGGTGCGGCCGCCGTGGCCACCGGGCCGGGGGTGGTCGAGGCCACCGCCCAGACCGACGACCTGGATCGGGCGCTCGGCGACGGCATCGCCGACACCCGAAACCAGTTGCGCGCCGACACGTCTCACGCCGCGCGCACCCTGGATCTGCTCGGGCCCGGTGCGCTGGTGCTGAGCACCGCCGCGGCCGTACTGATCGCGTGCGGGCTCTGGCCGCGACTGCGGGAGTACCGATGACCAGCAGACCGGTTCGTTCCCTCGCCGTGGCGGCCCTCGCCGCCACCGTGGCCTGCACCGCCGCCGCCTGCGGCGACAACAGTCCCCCGCCGCCCGCGCCCTCCACCCGGGTACCCAGCTACGTCGAACCGCCCCTGCCCTCGGGAGCCGTTGCGGCACAGACACAGGCCGCGCCGCCACCCGAGGTGACCGACTGCGGCGACCCCACCGCCAGCCTGCGGCCCAACGGAACCCGGAACGGGCCCACCGTCGACGCCATCCGAGCGCGAGGACGACTACTGGTCGGACTCGACCCGGGCAGCAACCTGTTCAGCTTCCGCGACCCCACCAGCGGCGCGCTCGCCGGCTTCGACGTCGAGATCGCCCGCGAACTCGCCCGGGACCTGCTCGGCGACCCCGGCGCGATCGAATACCGCATCCTCGGCTCCGCCGACCGCGAGAAGGCGCTGCAGGAACACACCGTCGACGTGGTGGTCAAGACGATGACCATCAATTGCGCACGGCGGCAACGGGTCACCTTCTCCACCTCCTACCTGCAGGCGCATCAGCGGGTGCTGGCCGTCCGCAATTCCGGCATCAACGGGCTCAACGACCTGGCCGGCAAGCGGCTGTGCGTGGTCACCGGCACCACCTCCCTGGACCTGATCCGGCGCGCCCAGCCCGCCGCCTCCATCCTCACCGTGCCCAGCTGGGCCGACTGCCTGGTGGTGCTGCAGCAGCGGCAGGTCGACGCGGTCAGCACCGACGACACCGTGCTGGCCGGACTGGCCCAGCAGGATCCGGCCATCGAGGTGGTCGGCCCCAACCTGAGCACCGAGCAATACGGCATCGGCATCTCCCAGGGCTCCGACGATCTGGTGCGCTTCGTCAACGGCACGCTGGAACGCATTCGCTCCGACGGCACCTGGAACCGGCTCTACCGCCGCTGGCTCAGCGCCGAACTCGGCGACGCCGCCATTCCGCCGCCCCCGAGGTATCAGGACTGACGATGAGCACTCCGTCCGATCCCGACCACACCGACGGCGACGCCGGCGGCCCGCCGACCCAGGCGACCGCCGTCGGACCGCACTGGCCGGCGCGCACCGAGGTCACCACCCGCTCCGCACCCGAGGCGGCCGAATCCGGCGGCGGCGCCGCCGAACCCGCCGCCACCCAGGCCACCCAGCGCACCGAGATGACCGCCCGGACGGCCCCCGACTTCACCGACGACGAGCCGGAAAGCGCGGCGGCGCCGGAGCTTCCGGTCTCCGAAGGCGAACCGCGCACCCCCACCCGGCCCTCCCAGCGCACCGCGCGCATGGCCCGCCCGCGCCCGGTGGTGCGGCGGCTGGGCGCCGGTCTGGTGCCGATCCCCACGGTGGCGCCGGTCGACCCGGAAGCGGCGGTGCTCGAGGATCCCGTGGTCGCCGAGGGCCGGCGATTCTGCTGGCGCTGCGGCAAACCGGTCGGGCGGGCCACCCCGGTGCTGCCCTCCACCACCGCGGGCGACTGCCAGACCTGCGGCGCGCCTTACGATTTCCGGCCCTCCCTGTATCCGGGCGATCGGGTGGCGGGCCAGTACGAGATCCAGGGCTGTATCGCGCACGGCGGGCTGGGCTGGATCTACCTGGCCATCGACCGCAATGTCAGCGACCGCTGGGTGGTGCTCAAGGGCCTGCTCCACGCCGGTGACGCCGAGGCGCAGGCGGTGGCGCTGGCCGAGCGGCAGTTCCTCGCCGAGGTGGTGCACCCGAGCATCGTGAAGATCCACAATTTCGTGGAGTATCCGGGCTCGGGCGGGACGCCGATCGGCTACATCGTCATGGAGTACGTGGGCGGGCACTCGCTGCGCCAGCAGCTCGACCATTACGCGCCCGCCCGCATGCCGGTCGCCGAGGCCATCGCGTATCTGCTGGAAATTCTGCCCGCCCTGGACTACCTGCATTCGGTGGGCCTGGCCTACAACGACCTCAAACCCGACAACATCATGATCACCACCGACCGGGTGGAACTCATCGACCTGGGCGCGGTCAGCCAGTTCGAGGCCTACGGAAACCTGTACGGCACCAGGGGATTCCAGGCCCCCGAGATCGCGCATACCGGACCCACCGTGGCGTCGGACATCTACACCGTCGGCCGCACCCTGGCGGTGCTCACCCTGCACCTGCCGATGGAACGCGGCGCCTACGTGGACGGCATCCCCGACCCGAAGGACGAGCCGATCCTGGCCCGGCACCAGTTCCTCTACCGGCTGCTGCTGCGCGCCACCGACCCCGACCCCGACCGCCGCTTCCCGTCCGCGCGCGTGCTGGCCGCCCAGCTCACCGGCGTACTACGGGAGATCCTGGCCGTCGAGACCGGCAACGAACATCCGCAGCTGTCCACCCTGTTCAGCCCGCCGCGCACCAGCTTCGGCACCGGCGAACTCATCGCGCAGACCGACGGCGTCATCGACGGCGTCGCCCGCGACACCCTGCTGCAGCCCGGCGACGTGGTGGCCGCGCTGCCGGTGCCCATCATCGATCCCGGCGACCCGTCCGCGCCGCTGCTGGCCGGCGCCGCGCACCCCGAACCCCGGCACTCGCTCGAGGAACTGCGGCACGCCCGCCAGCGCGGGGCCGCCGAACCCGGCGGCGCGCCCGAGACCCTCGAGGTGGAGGTCACCCTCGCCGAGGCTCGCGCGCACCTGGATCTGAACGAGCCCGCGGCCGCCCGCATGCTGCTGGCCCGGCTCACCGACGAACCGCTGCCGCCCGCCCCCGACTGGCGCATCGACTGGTACCTGGGCCTGGCCGAACTGCTGGAACTGGAATACGAGCGCGCCTTCGCCCGCTTCGACGCCGTCCTGGAGGCGCTGCCCGGCGAGATCGCGCCCAAGCTGGCGCTCGCCGCCACCGCGGAACTCATTCTCCAGCACTGGGATTCACCCGACCCGGAGGAATGGCGGGCCTACGCCGAGAACTACTACGCCACCGTGTGGCGCACCGACCGCGGCGTGGTCAGCGCCGCGTTCGGCCTGGCCCGCCAGCTCGCGGCAGCCGGGAACATCACGGCCGCGGTACACGCCCTCGACCAGGTGCCGCCCGCCTCACGGCATTACGCGGAAGCCCGGATGACGGCCATCCTCATGCTGCTCACCTGTGCCCCGGCCGCGGACCTCGACGAGTCGACGCTGCAGGTGGCGGCGGCGCGAGTGCAGGACCTGCCGCCGGGCGAGGGGCGCGCGGCACAGCTGCGGATCCTGTCGCTGGGTATCGCGCTGGGCTGGGTGCAGGCCGGGAACCAGCCGAAGTCGACCCGTTCCACGCTGTTCGGGTCGCCGTTCACCGAACGGGATCTGCGGCGCGGCATCGAGACCGGACTGCGCGGGCTGGCCCGCTCGGCGCCCGAACGCAACCACCGCTACGCGCTGGTCGACCTGGCCAACGCGGTGCGCGCCAAGTCTTGGTTCTGACAAGCCTTTCCGGAAGAACCGGAGGAGTCCCGTGTCGCCCGCGGCGGTCTCGAGGGCAGCCTGAGACCACGCGACCGGCGAGGGAATTTCGGCCGACACCGCGGTTGTGCGTGGTGCGACACGGGTTCCGGTGGACCGGCGGGAACCTGGTCCGGGAACCACTATGCCGATCGCATCATGATGTTTTCGTGAGGAAGGTTCAGCCGACCAGATCCGCGGCCGCGCGGGCGATGGCGAGCTCCTCGTTGGTGGGGACCACCAGCACCGCGATCTCGGAGTCGTCGGACGAGATGCGCCGGGCCGTGCGAGCTTTGGCGGTATTGCGGTCGGGGTCGACGCGAATGCCGTAGCGCTCCAGACCCGCCAGTGCCTCCGCGCGCACCCGCGCGTCGTTCTCGCCGACCCCGGCGGTGAAGGTGATGGCGTCCACCCGGCCCAGCTCGATCAGGTACGCGCCGATGTAGCGCCGCAACCGGTGAATGTAGACGTCGAACGCCAATTTCGCGGTGGGATGGCCGGTTTCGATGAGCCGACCCAGTTCGCGGAAGTCATTGACCCCGGACAGCCCCTTGATGCCGGAATAGCGGTTGAGCAGGGCGTCCACATCGTCGACATCCATGCCCGCGGTCCGGATCAGGTGGAAGATGATGCCAGGATCCAGATCCCCCGACCGGGTGCCCATGACCAGGCCCTCCAGCGGTGTCAGGCCCATGGAGGTGTCCACCGCCCGCCCCGCCCGAATCGCCGACGCGG
The DNA here is from genome assembly GCF_054781395.1 of Nocardia tengchongensis. NCBI lineage: Bacteria > Bacillati > Actinomycetota > Actinomycetes > Mycobacteriales > Nocardiaceae > Nocardia > Nocardia tengchongensis. The sequence continues at coordinate 2,517,980 of NZ_BAAGUM010000006.1, read as the reverse complement.
ACGCGCCGTTGCCCAGGTGCAGCACGATCTGGTTCAGCTCGGCCCGATCCTTGGCGAGGAACGCGGCCGCCTGACCGGACACGTAGTCGTGCGAGGTGCCGTGGAAGCCGTACTTGCGAACCCCGTGCGCCGCCGCGGTTTCCGCGTCGATGGCGTAGGTCTTGGCGGCGGCGGGCAGATTGTGGAAGAAGGCGGTGTCGAACACCGCGACCTGCGGGACCGTGGGCAGCAGCGCCCGCGCCGACTCGATGCCGATGACATTCGGCGGATTGTGCAGCGGGGCCAGCGCAGACAGGTCGGTGATGGCCTGCACCACGTCGTCGGTGATCAGGGTCGGCTCGTAGAACACCTCGCCGCCGTGCACCACCCGATGCCCGACCGCACCCAGATCGGCGTCCGCCAGATCCTGGCCGCTCGCGATGAACAGGTCGAACGCCACGTGCAGGCCCTGCGCGTGATCGGCGATGGAACCCCGGTACTCGAAGGTCTTCTCACCGGTGGTGTGCTCGACGGTCACCACGTCCGGCTCCACCGCCTCACCGATGCGCTGCACCACGCCCTGCGCGCACACGTCGGCGGTCGCCGGATCGAGCAGCTGGTACTTGATCGACGAGGAACCGGAATTGATGACCAGGACCTTCATTTACGCCTCCTGCTGGGCCTGAATCGCGGTGATGGCGACGGTGTTCACGATGTCGGCGACCAGCGCGCCCCGCGACAGATCGTTGACCGGCTTGTTCAAACCCTGCAGCACCGGGCCGATCGCGACCGCGCCCGCACTGCGCTGCACGGCCTTGTAGGTGTTGTTGCCGGTATTGAGGTCCGGGAAGATGAAGACCGTCGCCTGGCCCGCCACCGCGGAATTCGGCAGCTTGGTCGCGGCCACCGCCGGCTCGATCGCGGCGTCGTACTGAATCGGGCCCTCCACCAGCAACTCCGGCGCGCGGTCGTGCACGAACTTGGTGGCGTCACGCACCTTGTCCACATCCGCGCCGGTCCCCGATTCGCCCGTGGAGTAGGACAGCATGGCCACCCGCGGGTCGATGCCGAACTGGGCGGCGGTGCGCGCCGAGGAGATGGCGATATCGGCCAGCTGATCCGAGGTCGGGTCCGGCACCACCGCGCAGTCGCCGTACACCAGCACCCGGTCCGCCAGGCACATCAGGAACACGCTCGACACCGTGGACACGCCCGGCTCGGTCTTGATGATCTCGAACGACGGGCGGATGGTGTGCGCGGTGGTGTGCGCCGCACCCGACACCATGCCGTCGGCGACCCCCATGTGCACCATCATGGTGCCGAAATACGAGATGTCGCCGATGTATTCGCGAGCGCGGTCCACCGTCATGCCCTTGTGGGCGCGCAGGCGGGCGTACTCCTCGGCGAATTCGTCACGCAGCGGGCAGGTCTGGGGGTCGAGCACCTCGGCGGCGTCGATGTCGACACCCAGTTCGGCGGCGCGGCCGCGCACCGTGGTCTCGTCACCGAGAATGGTGAGATCGGCGATCTTGCGTTGCAGGACCCGGCCGGCGGCGCGCAGGATGCGGTCGTCGTCGCCCTCGGGCAGCACGATGCGCTTGCGGTCGTTGCGGGCGCGCTCGATGAGCTGGTACTCGAACATCTGCGGGGTGACGATGTTCGGGATGGGAACCTCGATCTGCCGCAACAACTCTCGCGGATCGACCCGTTCCTCCATGACCGCCAGCGCGGTGTCCACCTTGCGCATGCTGGACAGCGACACCCGGCCCCGGGTCAGCGCGGTGGCCTTGGCGGTCTCGTAGGTACCGAGATCGGTGGACAGGATGGGCAGCCGGGGCTTGAGACCGGCCATCAGCCGGGCGATGGCGGGCTGGGGCCGGATGCCGCCGTTCATGATGATGCCCGCCAGCGACGGAAAACCCTCCGCCTCATGGGCGTTCACCAGGGCGAGCAGCACGTCGGAGCGGTCACCCGGCGCGATCACGGCCACGCCGTCGGTGAGCCGTTCCAGAATGTTCTCGGCGGTCATGCCGCCGACCATCACGTGCAGCGCCTCCCGGTGCATGAGTTCCGGTTCGCCGCTGTAGATCTCGCCGCCGATGGCCTCGCGCAGCTCCTCCATGGTGGGGGCCTGCAGCAGCGGCACCTCCGGCAGCGTCCAGGACGGCACCGCGCAGACCTTCGCCAGGGCGGCGGCGTCGGCCTCCAGCTGATCGGGCTCGCAACGGTTGGCGACCACCGCCACCAGCTTGGCGTGCTCGGCCACCAGCTCGCTGCGGCACAGCTCCACCAGCTGACCCAATTCGTCGGGGGTGCGGCCGATTCCGCGCACCACCAGCAGGACCGGCGCACCGAGGTTCACCGCGATGCGGGCATTGAAGCGCAGCTCGCTGGGGCTGGCCACGTCCGTGTAATCGGAGCCGAGGATGAGCACGGCGTCGCACTGTTTGGCGACCGCGTGGTACCGCATCACGATCTCGCTGATCGCCGCGTCCGGATCCTCGTGCACCTGCTCGTAGGTGACCCCGTTGGCCTGGTCGTAGTCGACGTCGGCGGTGGAGTATTCGAGCAGCAGCTCGAGAATGTAGTCCCGTCCGGTCGCGGACCGGGTGATCGGCCGGAACACGCCCACCCGCGGGGTGGTGGCGGCCAAGGCCTGGAGCACGCCGAGCGCGACCGTGGACTTGCCGGTGTCGCCCTCGGGGGACGCGATGTACACACTGGAGACCGGTGTGGCAGCCATGGCCGAAAGCCTACCGACCGTTATGCGACGTTTTCCGCAGGGACGGACATCACCTCGGATGCCCGTCCCCGATGGAGACCCTCCTCACATCCAGTCAACGGCCGCCACCCAGTGTTCGGGGCGCGTCTCGTTCTGGACTGAGTGGAGCGGGGGAGCGTAGCGGAGGAGCGGAGGGAGGGAAGAACGAGACCTCCAGCGCCCCGAACCGCCCCGTAGCGAAGCGGAGGGGCAATCAAACACTGAGCGCGCGCAGGCGGGGAGCCAGATCGCGCTGGAACAGGTCCAGGAAACGACGCTGGTCGTGACCCGGGGCGTGGAAGACCAGGTGGTTCAGGCCCGCGTCCAGGTACGGCTTGATCTGCTCGACGGCCTGGTCCGGGTCACTGGCCACGATCCAGCGCTTGGCGATCTGCTCGATCGGCAGCGCGTCGGCGGCCGCCTCCATCTCCATCGGATCGGTGATCGAGTGCTTCTGCTCCGCGGTCAGCGACAGCGGCGCCCAGAAACGCGTGTTCTCCAGCGCCAGAACCGGATCGGTGTCGTAGGAGATCTTGATCTCGATCATCCGGTCGATGTCCTCGACCGCGCGCCCCGCCTTGGCCGCGCCCTCCGCGACCGCCGGCATCAGCTTCTCGGTGTAGAGATCCATGCCCTTGCCCGAGGTGCAGATGAAACCGTCACCCGCGCGACCGGCGTACCGGGCCACCAGCGGACCACCCGCGGCGATGTACACCGGGATGCCGCCCTTGGGGACGTCGTAGATGGAGGCGCCGACGGTCTTGTAGTACTCGCCGTCGAAGTCCACCCGCTCGCCGGTCCACAGCGCGCGCATCAGATCCACCGACTCGCGCAGGCGCGCGAAACGCTCCTTGAACTCCGGCCACTCACCCTGGAAACCGGTGGCGATCTCGTTGAGCGCCTCACCCGAACCCACACCCAGCATGATGCGATCCGGGTACAGGCAGCCCAGCGTCGCGAACGCCTGCGCGACGACCGCCGGGTTGTAGCGGAAGGTCGGGGTCAGCACCGAGGTGCCGAGCTGAATGCGGCTGGTGCGCTCGCCCACCGCCGCCAGGAAGGCCAGCGAGAACGGGGCGTGCCCGCCATTGTGCCGCCACGGCTGGAAATGATCGGAGACCGTGGCGCTGTCGAGGCCGTGCTCCTCCGCCGCCACCGCCAGCTCCACCAGCTCGCGCGGGCCGAACTGTTCCGCGGATGCCTTGTAACCGAGCTTGAGGTCCTTCACCTGGGCACTCCTGTCGCGATGCTGCGCTCGAGCCCCGGGCGGCGCGAACGGCTTACTTCGCACCCTAGTCAGCGGCCGAAGCCGGTGCGGCAGCGGTCACACCGCAGGAATATATGAGCTTTCGATCCGCCGATAGCGGAGAATGTGCACGTGACCAACTCGAGCCAAGAACCGATCCTCTCCTACCTCACTGACATGGACGGCGTCCTGGTGCACGAGAACCACCTGGTGCCCGGAGCCGACGAGTTCCTCGCCGAACTGCGCGACAACAACATTCCGTTCCTGGTGCTCACCAACAACAGCATCTACACCGCGCGCGACCTGCAGGCCCGGCTCCAGCACACCGGCCTCGACATCCCCGTCGAATCCATCTGGACCTCCGCCCTGGCCACCGCGACCTTCCTCAAGGACCAGCGGCCCGACGGCACCGCCTACGTGGTCGGCGAATCCGGGCTCACCACCGCGCTGCACGAAATCGGTTACGTCCTCACCGATTCCAACCCCGACTACGTGGTGCTCGGCGAAACCCGCACCTACTCCTTCGAGGCCATCACCACCGCCATCCGCCTGATCGCGGCCGGGGCGCGCTTCATCGCCACCAACCCCGACGCCACCGGCCCGTCCCGCGAGGGCATCCTGCCCGCCACCGGCTCGGTCGCCGCCCTCATCACCCAGGCCACCGGCAAGAAGCCGTACTACGTGGGCAAACCCAACCCGCTGATGATGCGCTCGGCGCTGCGCCGCCTGGGCGCGCACTCGCAGTCCACCGTCATGATCGGCGACCGGATGGACACCGACGTCATCTCAGGTCTGGAAGCCGGCATGCGGACCATCCTGGTCACCACCGGCATCTCGACTCCCGCTCTGGTCGAACAGTTCCCGTACCGGCCGACCGCCGTGCTGCCGTCGGTCGCGTCCCTGGTCGGCAAGACCAAGGACCCGTTCGCGCTCTAATCCGCCGTCGCGTCGCCCTCGAGCGCTTCGAGGGCGGCCGACAGCGTCGTCAGCGCGTCCACCACCCGCGCCAGTTCCGCGGTACCGAGTTGCGCGACAAGACGTTCCGCCATCGCCGCGTGCTGCGGGTCGATCGCGCGGACCGCGTCGTGACCGGCCTCGGTGATGGCCACCAGCTTGGCGCGGCGATGCGCCGGATTCGGCCGGTACTCGACGAAACCCTTGCCCGCCAGCACATCCGCGATGCGCTGCACGCTCTGCCGGGTGATGCCCATCTCGCGGGCGATGCCCGCGACCGGCAGCGGCTCGTGCAGGATCGCGCCCAGCACCTGCCACCACGCCACGGTGATCCCGGACGGCTTGGCCAATTCCTCGGCGATGGTGAGGAATTGGCCGTTCAGCTTGAACGAGGTGACCGCCGCGACCCCGAACAGCTGCTGCGCGGTGCGCGTCATCGCACCGCTGCCGCGCGCTGCTGCTCGTACTCGAAGAGCGCGTAGAAGCCCGCCGGGTCATTGTTTCCGTAGAGCTTGTCCCAGGCTTCGAGGACGTGCGGTTCGTAGACGCCGAGGCGCTCCAGGATGGCGCGGGCGAAGTCGACCGGGCGGGTGCCGGTCGCGGTGATCAGGTCGCCGTCGGCCACCGCCGGTACGTCGACGAAATGCTCGGCGCCCGAATATCCCGAGTAGGCAAGGTATTCGGCGGCATTGCTGGTGTGCGGCCGCTCGTCGAGCAGGCCCTCCCGCGCCAGCGCGAAGGTCGCACCGCAGATCGCGGCCACCGGCACCCCGGCAGCCAGGAATTCGCGGGCCGTGCGGGCGAAGGCCGTCACCGCGGACGGATCCCGCTCGGTGTCCAGGCCCGGCAGGATCAGCATGGCGCTGTCGGCGGGCTTCAGCTCGTCGAGGGTGAGATCGGGCAGCACGCGCATGCCGCCCATCGAGGTGACCGGTTCGGCGCTGATGGCGACCGTCTTGACCTGCCAGGTGCCCGGTTCGCGGTGCCAGAGTTCGCGGTTGATGTGCGCGGTCGCGTGGCCGACCTCCCAGTCCGAGAAGGTGTCGTACACGGCCATGTGGACTGTTTTCATCATGACAGCATGCTGTCATGTTTGACAGCATGCTGTCAATAACTCTGGACGCGCAGAATGACGAAAGGGCCGGAACCCAGCGGGTTCCGGCCCTTTCGGCGAGATCGGCGGATCAGCTCAGCGCGTGATCGAGATCGTTGATCAGGTCCTCGACATCCTCCAGGCCGATGGAGATGCGCAGCACCCCATCGGTAAGGCCCACGGCCGCACGGCCTTCCGGGCCCATGGCCCGGTGGGTCGTGGTCGCCGGGTGGGTGATCAGGGTCTTCGCGTCACCGAGGTTGTTCGAGATGTCGATGATCCGCAGCCGGTTCAGCACCTCGAACGCGCGCTTCTTGGCCTCGTTCTCCGGAGCCTTCAGCTCGAAGGTGATCACCGTGCCGCCACCCGACATCTGCCGCTTGGCCAGCTCGTACTGCGGATGCGAGGACAGGAACGGGTACTTCACCCACGCCACCGCCGGATGCGCCTCCAGGAACTCGGCGACCTTCAGGGCGGAATCCACCGACTGGCGCAGGCGCAGCGGCATGGTCTCCAGACCCTTCAGCAGGGTCCAGGCGTTGAACGGGCTCATCGCCGGACCCGTGTGCCGCATCAGGTTCTTCACCGGGCCGTCGATGTAGTCCTTCGGACCCAGGATCGCGCCACCGAGCACCCGGCCCTGGCCGTCGATGTGCTTGGTGCCCGAATACACGGTGATGTCCGCGCCCAGATCGAAACCGCGCTGCAGCAGCGGGGTGGCGAAGACGTTGTCCAGCACCACCTTCGCGCCCGCCGCGTGCGCCAGATCGGACACCGCGCGCACATCGGTCAGGGTCTGCATCGGATTGGACGGCGTCTCGAAGAAGACGGCCTGGGTGGGCACCGACAGCGCCTGCTCCCACTGGTCCAGATCCTCACCGTCGACGAAGACGGTCTCCACACCCCAGCGCGGCAGGATCTCGTTGGCCACCACGAAGCAGGAACCGAACAGGCTGCGCGCCGCGACCAGGCGGTCACCGGCGCCGAGCAGCGCACCCAGCGCGGTGAACACCGCGGACATGCCCGAGGCGGTGGCGAAACAGGCCTCCGCGCCGTCGATCAGGCGCAGCCGCTCCTCGAACATGGCGACCGTCGGGTTGCCGTAGCGCGAGTAGACGAAATGCTGGATATCGCCGGTGAACGAAGCCTCCGCGGCCTCGGCGCTCTCGTAGACGAAACCCGAATTGAGGAACAGCGCCTCGGAGGTCTCGTCGAACCCGGAACGCCGGGTGCCGCCGCGCACCGCCTGGGTGGCGGGGCCGACACCCTCGGGGAGCGGTTTGTCGAAAGAGCCGCCGGTGATCATGACTGCCTCCCAGTGGTCCGGCCGGACACGAAACTCATGGCTGCCGCCCGAGCAGAGCTCATGACTGACGCCAGGGCAGACCGTCGGCGCGCCAACCGGTGCTGCCGCGATGCCCCTGACCGTCGAGCGCACCCTCGAAACCGTCGACCACGTTGTAGGACGGGGTGATGCCGAGGGTGGTGGCGGCGGTGGCCGCGCCGATGGAGCGCTGGCCGGAACGGCAGATGAAGATGACGGGGGCGTCCGAGTCCGCGGCCCGGTCGGCCAGCGACTGCCGCAGCTGGTCGGTGAACCGCGCATTCGGGGTGCCGACGGCGCTGACCCACTCGATCAGGGCGGTCGGGCGGCCGATACCGCTGGTGTCGGGCACGCCGACGAACCGCCACTCGGCCTCGGTGCGCACGTCCACCAGGACCGCATCCGGATTGTCGCGCAACAACTCCCACGCCGCCTTCGGCGTGATGTCACCGGCGTAGCTCACTTGTACCTCCTGAAAATCCGCACTTGCCGCACCGCTCTCCGATGCGAGGCCAGGTCGTCACCCGGAGCACCCCACCGCGGAGGAGGGTTGCCGACCAGCGAGCCGGGGCTTGGCGCTGGCACTCATGACCTGGAAGAAGACTGCCGAAAAAACGGGCCCCCTGTCAAACCCCCGCGGGCCATTCGGCCGTTGTCACGAATTACAGACCAACCAGCGGGAATTCTCTTTCGAGAAGTGCCAGGGCGTAGTGCTCGGGGCGCCCGCGACGGTGAAAGAGACCTGCGCGGTGGCCTTGTCACCGTCGATAGCCGCATCGGTCAGCTTGCTGAAGGCAATGGTGCCGCCGCTCTCCACCGCGGCCCGCAACGGTGAGAGCTTCTCGTCGAAACCCTTGCAGGACAGGGTCGGATCGTATTTGCCGGTGTCATTGCGGGACATGATGAAGTTGGTCGCCGACAGCGCCAGCCGATCGGATTCTGTGACATTCTTCTCAACCGGCGAGATCAGCGTCGCGATCACGATGCCCAGGATCACGAAGGCGATGATGCCCGCCGCCACCAGGAACGGCCACATGCTGCGGGTCTCGTTCTGGTCGATCGGGACCGGGGTCTCCTCGACGTCGCTCATGGGTAAATCATGCCTGGTCGCCGACGCGCCCCCGCACCCTGCTGGCAAAGACCGCGGTGCGCCCTCGATAGAATCAGCAGAATTTCCGCCCCAGCGCGGGAATAGCAAGACTACGCAGCAACGCTGCAGCGTCGGGGGCCAACGAAGGTCGCCGAGGTCAGGGCGTCAACTTAGCCTAAGCTAAGAACGACGGCTGAGTTTTGACGGCAAGTTAGTTTCGACCCAAAGAGGGTGCGCGGAAGAATGACCGAACAGAGTGCAGCGACCCGCCCGCTACGCATTGCGATCGTGGGCGCAGGACCGGCCGGCATCTACGCCGCCGACGCGTTGATGAAGTCCGACGCGGACGTGAGCATCGATCTCTACGAGCGCATGCCCGCGCCCTTCGGCCTGATCCGCTACGGCGTCGCGCCCGACCACCCGCGCATCAAGGGCATCATCACCGCGCTGCACAAGGTGCTCGACAAGCCGCAGGTCCGCCTGCTCGGCAATATCGACTACGGCGTCGACATCACCCTCGAGGACCTGCAGCAGTTCTACGACGCGGTCATCTTCTCCACCGGTGCCAACGCCGACCGCGCCCTGGGCGTGCCCGGCATCGACCTGGACGGCTCCTACGGCGCCGCGGACTTCGTGTCCTGGTACGACGGCCACCCCGACGTCGCCCGCACCTGGCCGCTGGACGCGGAGAAGGTCGCCGTGCTCGGCGTCGGCAACGTCGCCCTCGACGTGGCGCGCGTGCTCGCCAAGACCGGCGACGAACTGCTGCCCACCGAGATCCCGCCGAACGTCCACGAGGGCCTCCTGGCCAACAAGGCCCTGGAAGTGCACGTGTTCGGCCGCCGCGGTCCCGCGCAGGCCAAGTTCACCCCGCTCGAGCTGCGCGAGCTCGACCACTCGCCGACCATCGAGGTCATCGTCGACCCCGAGGACATCGACTACGACGAGGGCTCCGAGGCCGCGCGCCGGCACTCCAAGCAGGTCGACATGATCTGCAACACCCTCGAGCAGTGGGCCATCCGCGACGTCGGCAACCGCCCGCACAAGCTGTTCCTGCACTTCTTCGAGAACCCGGCCGAGATCCTCGGCGAGAACGGCAAGGTCGTCGGCCTGCGCACCGAGCGCACCCAGCTCGACGGCACCGGAAACTGCAAGGGCACCGGCGAGTTCAAGGACTGGGACATCCAGGCCGTGTATCGCGCGGTCGGCTACCTGTCGCAGAACATCCCGGCCCTGCCCTTCGACGACCAGGCCGGCACCGTGCCCAACGAGGCCGGTCGCGTGATCATCGACGAGGACGCCGACGGCGCGGCTCGCTACATGCCCGCTACCTACGTCACCGGCTGGATCAAGCGCGGCCCGGTCGGCCTCATCGGCCACACCAAGGGCGACGCCAACGAGACCATCGCCTGCCTGCTCGACGACGCCGCGAACTTCGCCCCGGCCGCCAAGCCGGAGCTGGAGGCCGTGACCGAGTTCCTCGAGGGCAAGGGCATCCCGTTCACCACCTGGGCCGGCTGGTACCGCCTCGACGCGCACGAGCGCGCCCTCGGCGAGCCGCAGGGCCGCGAGCGGGTCAAGGTCGTCGAGCGCGACGAGATGCTGGCCGCCTCCGAGCCCGACAAGGCCTGACCGGTCTTCGGCTCGAGGTTCTGACCAGCATGAATCCGCCTGGCGGACAAGGTTGTCCACACTTGTCACCGTTCTGAGGCATGCTGATCACGTGTTCGATGCCCATCTCCACATCTTCGATCCGCGGTTCCCGCTGGTCGAGAACGAGGGCTACCTGCCCGACCCGTACACCATCGCCGACTATCGCAAGCGCATGTCCCGCTTCGATATCGACGGTGGCGCGGTGGTCAGCGGGTCGTTCCAGGGCACCGATCAGAGCTATCTGCTGGCCGCCCTCGCCGAACTCGGCGAGGGCTGGGTCGGCGTCACCAATCTGCACGTCGACGCCACCGACACGGAGATCCTCGAGCTGAGCCGCGCCGGGGTGCGGGCCATCCGGTTCAACCTCAAGCGCGCCGGCGGCGACATCGTCGGACTGACCATGCTGGCGCTGCGCGCCTACGAAGTGGCCGGCTGGCACGTGGAGCTCTACATCGACGGCTCCATGCTGGGCTCGCTGGAACCGGTCATCATGAAACTGCCCAAGCTGTCCATCGACCACCTGGGCATGTCCGACGACTGCCTGCCCTACCTGCTCAACCTGGTCGACCGCGGCGCCAAGGTGAAGGCCTCCGGATTCGGGCGGGTCGCGATGAATGTGGGTGCGGCCCTGCGCAAGATCCACACCGTCAACCCCGAGGCCCTGATGTTCGGCACCGACCTGCCGGGCACCCGGGCCGGACGGCCCTTCCGCGACGGCGACATCTCGCTGCTCGCCGACTCGGTGGGCTCGGATCTGCACAAGGTGCTGGAGGACAACGCGCGCGCCTTCTACGGCCTGCCCGCCAAGGAACGCGGCTTCGAGAACCCGGCCCCGTCCGGGGAGCCGCCGACGCTGCGGCTGCCGCGGTCGGAACTGCCCGCTCCCCCGCATCCGGCCACGCTGCCGCTGCCCAGAATCGATCGCTAGGCCGCGCCCTCGGGTCGCGGGAACGTTCGCGTTATTGTCATAGCGTCAACACCGGCGAGTGGGCCGGTGCGCAGCATTCGACGACGAACCGAGGTAGGGCGTGAGCACTCCATCCACCGCCAAGCAGGGCCCGCTCGCGGGCATCCGGGTTGTTGAACTGGCCGGCATCGGCCCCGGTCCGCACGCGGCACTGCTGCTCGCCGACCTCGGCGCCGACGTGGTCCGGGTCCAGCGGCCCGGCATGCTGCCCGGATTCATGGAACGCCCCCAGTGGCGCGGCCGCACCATCGTCGAGGCGAACCTGAAGGACCCCGCCGACATCGAGAAGGTGCTCGGGCTCATCGAGAAGGCCGACGTGCTGCTCGAGGGCTTCCGCCCCGGCGTCACCGAGCGCATGGGACTGGGCCCCGACGCCGCGCTGGAGCGCAACCCGCGCCTGGTCTACGGCCGCATGACCGGCTGGGGCCAGTACGGCCCGATGGCCGACCGCGCCGGCCACGACATCAACTACATCTCGCTCACCGGTGTGCTCAACGCCATCGGCCGCAAGGGCGAACGGCCGGTCCCGCCGCTGAACATGGTCGGCGACTTCGGCGGCGGCTCCATGTTCCTGGTCTTCGGCATCCTGGCCGCCCTGGTGGAACGTCAGAACTCCGGCCAGGGCCAGGTCATCGACGCCGCTATGATCGACGGCGCGCTCGCGCTCTCGCACATGATCTGGGGCATGAAGGGCGTGGGCCTGTGGTCCGATGAGCGCGGCACCAACCTGCTCGACACCGGCATGGCCTTCTACGACACCTACGAGACCTCCGACGGCAAGTACATGGCCGTCGGCTGCATCGAGCCGCAGTTCTACGCGGAACTGCTCGCGGGTCTGGAGATCTCGCCCGAGGGCCTGCCCAACCAGCTCGACCCCAACGGCCAGGACCAGCTGCGCAAGCTGTTCACCGAGAAGTTCAAGACCAAGACCCGCGACGAGTGGTGGGCGATCTTCGAGCACACCGACGCCTGCACCACCCCGGTACTGACTTTCACCGAGGCCGAACAGAATCCGCACATCCAGGCCCGCACCGGGCTGGTCGAGATCGACGGCGTCGTGCAGCACGCGCCCGCGCCGCGCTTCTCCCGCACGCCGGCCGCGGTGCCGACCCCGCCGCCGAACGAGGGCACCCCGATCGAGAACGTCTGGGCCGACTAGCCTTTCGCTGACGGCCGAACGCCCCCTGTGACGATCTTGGATTCAAGATCCCACAGGGGGCGTTGACTTTTCCGATGCGGCAGATTTGTCGCTGGTGCGGGGTGACTACCCGGAATTACGGGGCGACGAGCTGGATGTCGAGCTCGATGGCGATCTTGTCGCTCAGCATGGCGTTGGGCATGCCCGGCGCGACGTCGAACTCGCTGCGCTTGATGGTGCCCGCAGCGGTGAAGCCGGCGTGCTCCTTGTTGTCCTGCGGGAAGACCTGCACGCCGCCCCACTCGACCGCGAGGGTGACGGGCTTGGTGATGCCGCCGATGGTGGCCTCACCGGTGACCTCGAACTCCTCGGCCAGGGCGACCGGCTCCGGCACGCGGAAGGTCAGGTGCGGGCGGTTGGCGACATCCAGGATGTCGGCGCTGCGGACGTGGCCGTCACGCATCTCGTTGCCGGTGTCGAAGGAGTCGAAGTAGATGGTGGCCTCGATGGCGGCTTCGCCGGCCTCGTTGACCACGAAGCCGGTCTCGAAGCGGTTGAAACGGCCGCGGACCTTGGAGATACCCAGGTGCTTCACGGTGAAGTTGACCGAGGAGTGGGCGGCGTCCAGGGTCCAGGAGCCGGCGGCGAGGGTGGTCTGCTCGGAAGTAGTCATGTCACCTACCCTAAGTGGACTCCGGTCCGCTTATCCACACCGTGGTTATCCGGGGACTGGCAGGGCTGGGATAACGGAACCCGGACCAGGCAGTATGGAAGGGTGTCCCGTTCCGAATTCGCCGAGTTCCTGATCGCCCGACGCGCCCGCCTGCAGCCCGAGGACGTCGGCCTGCCCAGCGGCCGCCGCCGGCGCACACCCGGCCTGCGCCGCGAAGAGGTGGCCGCGCTCGCCGGAGTCAGCGCAGACTACCTGGCCCGGCTCGAACAGGGACGCGACACCAACCCCTCCACCGCCGTCCTCGCCGCCCTCGCGGAAGCGTTGCGGCTCAACGACGTCGAGAAACACCACTTCGGCAAGCTGGCCCTGGGCCTGGAACAGAAAGCCTCCTGCCCCGCCGCCGGACAGGCCCGCGAACAGGTCTCCGACACCCTCCGGGCGGTCATCGACGCCCTGCAGCCGACCCCCGCCTTCGTGCTCGGCCGCTGGCTGAACCTGCTGGCCTGGAACCCCTCCTTCCGCGACTTCGCCGAACCCCTCGGCGTCTTCGACACCGAGGCGCACAACAACTTCGCCGTCTACGTCTTCGAGCACCCGGCCGCCCAGAAAACCATCCTGAACTGGTCCGATGCCGGCGACATGGCCGCCTCCGCACTGCGCGCCGCCGTCACCCGATTCCCCGACGACCCCGCACTCGCGAACACCATCGAACAACTCGGCCGGAACCCCGAATTCGAGCGGCGCTGGCGGGAACACCGGCTCACCGACTTCCGGTCGGTGGTGCTGCGCCTGCAACACCCGCTGCGCGGCGACGTCGAGGTCGAAGTGGAGACCCTGGATCCGGCCGCCGACCAGACCGTCATGATCTGGCTGGTCGACCGCCGCCACGCCCGGACCCCCGGATTACGGCTGGTCAACGAATAAAAACCGCAGGTTCGCGGGCCTTCGTTCGCACTGCCGAGGGCCCTCCGGCGAACTACAGTTGAAGCTATGGCTCGGAATTGGCCGATGGTCGAACGGGAGAACGAGCTCGAAGCAATCCGGTCGGCGCTCTCCGGCGACGACTTCGTCGGGGCGGTACTCACCGGCGACGCGGGGGTCGGCAAGACCACGCTGGCACGCTTGGCCACCGCCAACGGCGGCAACGTCCGATGGGTGGCCGGCACCGAATCCGCCCGCAGCATTCCACTCGGCGTCTTCGCGCACATGGTGGGGGTGTACACCGCCCACGACCCGGTGACCTTCATGGCCGCCGCCCGCGAAGCCCTGCTCGCCGACGGGCACACCGTCATCGGCGTCGACGACGCCCACCTGCTCGACCAGCTCTCCGCCACCCTGCTGCTGCAACTGGCCATCGACAAGGCCGCCCGCATCGTCGCCACCGTCCGCAGCGGCGTCCAGGTGCCCGACGCGGTCACCTCGCTGTGGAAGGACGGGCACCTGCTGCGCATCGACCTGCGCCCGTTCACCCAGCGGCAGAGCGTGGAACTGGTCGAATCCATGCTCGGCGGACATCTCGAGGGCTTCACCGCCAACCTGATGTGGGAATCCTCCGGCGGCAACGCGCTGTTCCTGCGCCACCTCGTCGACGGCGCGCTCGAGGCGGGCACCCTGCGGCAGGTCAACGGGGTGTGGCAGCTGCGCGGACGGGCCGCGGTCACCTCGGAACTGGCCGCGCTACTGGAGGATCGGGTCGAGCAGCTGCCCGAATCGGTGCTGCGGGTCCTGGAACTGCTCACCTTCTGCGAACCCATCGACCTGGACGTGTTGTCGGAGATCGCGGGCGAGGAAGCCGTCGAATCGGCCGAAACCCGCGGGCTCATCAGGATTGTCGAGAACGGCCACCAGCTGCTGGTGCGGTACAACCATCCGCTCTTCGGCGAGGTGATCCGGCGGCGGCTGGGCATCGCGTCGGCGCGACGGCTGCGCGGCCGGCTGTACTCCTCGCTCAAGGACCGGCCCATCAACTCCGCGTCCGAGCGCATCCGGCTCGCCGAATTGGCTTTGGACAGCGACAAATCCGCGGACCTGGAGCTGTTTCAGGCCGCCGCGGCCGACGCCATCGGACTGGCGAATCTGCCACTGGGAGAACGCTTCGCGCGCGCCGCCGTGGAACGGCGCGGCGGCGTCGAAGCCGCCGATCTGCTCGCCCGGGCGCTGCTGTGGCAGGGGCATCGCATCGAAGCCGAGCGCACCCTGGCCGGATTCGACCCCGACCAGATGAACGAGGTCCAGCTGGCCCGCTGGGGCAGCACCCGGGTCTCGAACCTGCTGTGGTCCATGGGCGACGCCGACCGCGCCGACGAGGTGCTGGAATCGGTCCGCAGCCGGGTCAGTCACCCGAAAATCATTGCGGCACTGGATGGTCTGGCCTCCGCGTGCGCGGTGAACGAGAATCGGATCGAAGAGGCGTTCACCCTCGCCGAATCGGTGATGTCGACGCCCGAAGCGCCGCCCTGGGCGGTGTACTGGGCCGCGTTCGGCGGCGGGCTCGCCCTGGCGCTGATGGGGCGCGGCGAGGCGGCCCGCCAGTTCGCCGAACGCGGGCACGCGGTGGAACCGCACATCGACGGGTTGAACCGGTTCATGTTCACGCACGCGGAAGTGCTGGCGCTCACCTTCACCGGTGAACTCGAGGCCGCGCGGCGGTGCGCCAACCGGCCGTACCCCTTCTCCTCCGCCGGGCAATACCTGGCCTGGGGAATGGCCAAGATCCTGCAGGGCACCGTGGATGTGGCACAGGGCAAGTTCCTGCAAGGCATCGACAATCTCGAGCAGGCGCTCGCGGCCCTCACGACCGAGGGCGCGGCCGCCTGGATGTTCCCCGCACAGTTGCGGCTGGCGGAGGCGTATTCGGCGCTCGGCCGGCCCGCCGACGCCGCGGAAGCCATTGCGGCGGCGTCCTTCCGAGGCGGACGGCACAGCGCGGTGTACGGGGCGCTGCTGGAATTGGCGCGGGCCATGCAGGCCGCCGCCGAGGGCACCGCGACACCGGCCGCTCGACTCGCCATCGAGGCCGCCGACCTGGCCGCGCGCTCACACCAGCACGCCGTCGAGGCGATGGCGCTGCACACCGCGGCCCGCTTCGGCGACTCCTCGGTGGCGGGGCGGCTCGCCGATCTGGCGGCCCGCGTCGACGGGCGGCTGGTGCAGGTGCAGGCCCGGCACGCGGTGGCGGTCGCCGCCCACGACGGGCCCGGATTGGACAACGCCGCAGCGGAATTCGAGGACATCGGGGCGATGCTGTCGGCGGCCGACGCCGCCGCGCAGGCCGCGTCCGCGCACGAGCGGGCCGGGGATCGCCGACGACTGCTGGAATCGGCCGCCACCGCCAACCGGCTGGCCGCCGCGTGCGGCGGGGCGGCCACGCCCGCGTTGCGGCAGTCCGCGCAGCCGTTGCCGCTGACCACGCGGGAACGTGAGATCGCGAATCTGGTTGCGGCCGGGCTGTCGAACCGGCAGATCGCCGACCGGCTGACCGTCTCGGTCCGTACGGTCGAGGGCCACCTGTACCGGGCGTGCATCAAACTCGACGTCACCGACCGCGAGGCGCTGGCCGAGCTGATGCGCGGCGGCACACCTTCCGGCAATACCGCTAGCTGACCTGGGCCGCGGTCAGTACACCGCCCCTGGAGTCGGGTCCCTCATCCTGCTCGGCCGTCCGCGCAGCGCCGTGGCGGCAAACTTCGCACCCCCAATTCGGTGCTGCGACCTGCGCGAACACGGTCGCACCGACGACGCGGCAACGCTCTGCCGGGGGCGGTCGCGAATCACCGGCATCGATGGGCGGTCTGCGGACCGGTGAAACGAAATATGTTCGGAAGGTTGGTGTTTCGGCATGCGCGGTCGGCAGCGTGACAATCGGAATCGGGAAACGGCGGGCAGCGTCGCATGGCGCGCCATCGTGGTGGGGGCCATTCCGCTGGCACTCGCCGTGGCCTGCTCGAGCACCGGCGACACCAAGATCGCCGACGGCACCGCCACCCAGGCCGCCGTACCCCTGACCGGCAGCAGCACGTCGCCGGGCGGCATCGGCCCCCAGCGTGTGGGCACCCCCAGCCTCGATGGGCAATTCGGCACCGCCAACCCGAACTCGGAGGGCTTCGAGGCCACCGGCCCCGTCGGCCACCTCCCCGGCCTGCGCACCGCCACCGCGCAGCCCGGCGTCGCGCTCCCCGCCGGCGACCCGGACCGCCCCGTCCGCACCGCCACCGTGCAGCCCGGCGTCACCGTCCCGAACCGCCCTGTCCCCCAGCCTATGTCGCCGCAGTCACAGCGCGCCGACTACCCGGTCCCGGCCAACTTCCGCCCGATCCCCAACACCCGAGACGCGGCCCCCGCCTTGGACGTCCAAACCCTGCACGCCCCCACCCCGGTCACCCCCGTCCTCCCGATCGCCCCGCCCCCGCGCACCGTCCGCATCGGCGACTTCACCACCCCCGCCCCCGACGACCTCCCCGACAACGTCCTCGACGGCGTCAACGGCCTCGCCGCCGACACCGAAGCGGGCCTCGCCACCGGCCTCAACTCCATCGGCGTCAACCCGAGCCGCTCCGACAAGATCGCCGCCGGCACCCTCGCGGGCGCGGCGGCGGGCGCGGGAATCGGCGCGGTCGGGGCGGGAGTCCCCGCCGCGCTGGCCGGAGCGGCCGTGGGCGGGACGGCCGGCGCCGCTATCGGTACCGCCGTCGGATTCGGGCTCGGCGCGGCCTCCGCGGCGGTCGCGCCGGGACTCGCGGCGATCGACGTCCCCGGCGGCATGATCGGCGGCGCACTGATCGGCGGCGGTGTCGGCGCGGCGGCGGGCGCCGCGGCGGCCGGACTCCCCGCGGCCGCACTCGGCGCAGTGGTCGGCGGCGCGGCCGGTGCGACGGTCGGCGGCTTCCTCGGCGGCGCCCTGTAGTTCAGAAGAGGGTGGGTTCGCCGAAGCCCGGGGTGCGCTCGATTTCGAGGAGACGCTGTTTGGTGGTGAGGCCGCCGGGGGCGGAGAAGCCGTGCAGGGCATGGTCGGCGGCCAGGACTCGGTGGCAGGGGATGATCAGGGGGATGGGGTTGCGGCCCAGGGATTGGCCGACGGCCTGGGCTCCGCCGGGGGCGCCGATGCGGTGGGCGACCGCGCCGTAGTTGAGGGTGTGGCCGGGGTCTATGGCTCGGGTGACCTCGTAGACCGCGCGGTCGAAGTCGTTGAAGAGGGTGGGGTCCACCGGGATCCAGCGCAGGTCGTCGAGGTCGCCGGTGAGGTGGGCCTGGATACGGGTGATGGCCGCGCGCATCTCCGGGGTGGGGTCGGCCTCGTGCAGGTCGGCGCGGCGGTGGCGGCGCAGGATGTAGGCACGGGTGGCCGCCGGGTCGCGGTCGGGGAGGGCGAAACGCAGGACGCCGGTGGCGCTCCAGGCGATGGCGCAGACGCCGATCGCGGTATCGAAGAGCGCCGCCGACGCCTGGGGGCGTGCCGGGGCGGACATAAGGCCAGTGTGCACGGTGGCACCGACAAAACGCGGATTCGAGGCCAGTTGGCTAGAACTGGACTGTTTCGTTTCGGCAGGGGATGGTGGAGAGGGCCGCCACGGCCGTAGTGCGGCGGCCGAATCTGCGAGGCGGGACCGCCGAGCAGACATCGGGACGCAGGGCCGCCACGGCGGCGAGATCCGAATACTGGCGCGCCGCCTCATATTCCGAGACTGACCAGTCCGACATGGGGGCATGCGGGCGATACCGCTCCAGAAGCACACCCCAGCGCTCGCCCGGCTCGGGTGCGTACCGGTACACCAGACCGGCGAAGGCGGCGACAATCACGAGGGAACCGAATAGAGCGACCATCACCCCATGGTGGACTTTTCGTGGACTTGAAGAAAATATCCAGTACCTGAATACTGGCCTGTATGGCGACACGAGTGATCGGCGCGGCCAGCCTCACGCGCGACCTGGGCCGGTGGCGCAACGACGAACCGGGCACCGCGATCGACAACGGCAAGCGGTCCACCCGGCCCGCGTACGTGGCCCTGGCGGAAAGCATCCGCCTGCTGATTCACGACGGCCGCGCGCCCCTCGGCGTGGCCCTACCCAGCGAACGCGACCTGTCCACCAGCCTCGCGGTCAGCCGCACCACCGTCACCTCCGCGTATTCGCTGCTGCGCGAACACGGTTACCTGATCAGCCGCCAGGGCTCCCGCAGCACCGTGGCGCTGCCCCCCACCGTGGTGCACGACGGCGCCAAGCCCGCCCGCAGCATCCTGGCCATGATGGCGCAGCCCGAACTGCCGACCATCGACATGACCTACGCCTCGATGGCCGCCCCGCCGCAGATGACCGAGGCGTACTCCTTTGCCCTGCAAGGTCTTCCGACCTATCTCGGCACGCACGGCATGGACCCGGTGGGTGTGCTCATGCTGCGTGAGGCGCTGGCCCGCCGCTACACCGAGCGCGGCCTGCCCACCGAACCCGACCAGATCCTGATCACCCTGGGCGCACAGCACGGCCTGCGCCTACTGCTCAATGTGCTCACCACCCCCGCCGAGCGCGTCCTGATCGAGCACCCCACCTACCCGAACGCCATCGAGGCGATTCGCGATGTGGGCGCGCGCCCGGTACCGGTGCCGATGCGCCCCGACGGCTGGGATCTGGACGGAATCCGCAGTGCCGCACGGCAGACCGCGGCCAGCATGGCCTACCTGATCCCCGACTTCAACAACCCCACCGGCCACCTGCTGGACGCGGAGGGCCGCGCCGAGCTGGCCGCCATCGCCCGCGAAACCCGCATGACGGTGATCGTCGACGAGTCGATGGGCGACCTGAACCTCTCCGATGTCGAATCCCCGCCGCCCGCTGCGGCTTTCGCCCGCGGTTCGGAGATCGTCACCATCGGGTCGGCGTCCAAGTCCTTCTGGGGCGGCCTGCGCGTCGGCTGGGTCCGCGCCAACCAGCCGCTGATCACCAAGCTGCTCGGCACCCGCTCCACCGTCGACCTCGGCACCCCGGTGATGGATCAGCTGGCCACCGTCCACCTGCTCCGCAACGAGGACGAGATCCTCACCACCCGCCGGGCGCAACTCCGCTCCCGCCGCGCGGTGCTGCTGGAAACCCTCGCCGAGGAACTCCCCGACTGGCGCGTCACCCCCGGCGCCGGCGGCATGTCACTGTGGGCCCAACTCCCCACCCCGGTCTCGACCGCGCTCGCCGCCACCGCCCCCAACCACGGCGTATTGCTCGCCGCCGGACCGCGTTTCGGCGTGCAGGGCGCGTTCGAACGCTTCATCCGCCTCCCTTACACCCACGAGGAAGCGGACATCAGGCTCGCGGTGAAGTCGATCGCCGCGGCCTACCAAGGGCTCAACCCGCACGCCGCCGACCCGCTGGCCCCGCTCATCACCTACTGAGAACGCCGGAAAAGACTTCGCCCCCACCGCATTCGATGCGGCGGGGGCGAAATGCTTTACGGCTCAGGGTCGCGCGTCAGCTGAGGATGTCGTGGCGGACGATGGTCTGGTCGCGGCCCGGGCCGACGCCGATGCACGAAACCCGGGCGCCGGACAGCTCTTCCAGGCGCTTGACGTAGGCCTGCGCGTTGGCCGGGAGCTCCTCGAAGGTGCGGCAGCCGGAGATGTCCTCCCACCAGCCGGGCATCTCTTCGTAGATCGGCTTGGCGTGGTGGAAGTCGGTCTGGGTGGTCGGCATCTGCTCGACGCGCTCGCCGTCGATCTCGTAGGCGACGCAGATCGGCACGGTGTCCAGGCTGGAGAGCACGTCCAGCTTGGTGAGGAAGTAGTCGGTGATGCCGTTGACGCGGGTGGCGTAGCGGGCGATCACGGCGTCGAACCAGCCGGTGCGGCGGGCGCGGCCGGTGGTGACGCCGACCTCGCCGCCGGTCTTGGCCAGGTAGGTGCCGGACTCGTCGAAGAGTTCGGTCGGGAATGGGCCGGAGCCGACGCGGGTGGTGTACGCCTTCAGGATGCCGAGCACCGTGGTGATCTTGTTCGGGCCGACGCCCGCACCCACGGCCGCGCCACCGGCGGTCGGGTTGGAGGAGGTGACGTACGGGTAGGTGCCGTGGTCGACGTCGAGCAGGGTGCCCTGCGAGCCCTCCAGCAGCACGATCTCGTCGCGCTCCAGCGCCTCGTTGAGCAGCAGGCGCGAGTCGGCGATGCGGTGCTTGAAACCCTCGGCCTTCTCCAGCACCTCGTCCACCACCTGCTGCGGGTCCAGCGCGCGGCGGTTGTAGATCTTCACCAGCACCTGGTTCTTGAATTCCAGTGCGGCCTCGACCTTCTGGGTGAGGATCTTCTCGTCCAGCACGTCGGCGACGCGGACACCGACGCGGGCGACCTTGTCCTGGTAGCAGGGGCCGATACCGCGGCCGGTGGTGCCGATCTTCTTGTTGCCCAGGAAGCGTTCGGTGACCTTATCGATGGCCACGTGGTACGGCATGATCAGGTGCGCGTCGGCCGAGAGCAGCAGGCGGGAGGTGTCCACACCGCGCTCTTCCAGACCGGCGAGTTCGGCGAGCAGCACGCCCGGATCGACCACCACGCCATTGCCGATGACGTTGGTCACATCGGGAGTCAGGATGCCGGACGGGATCAGGTGCAGTGCGAAGCTCTCACCATTGGGCAGTACGACGGTGTGCCCGGCGTTGTTGCCGCCCTGGTACCGAACTACCCACTGGACTCGGTCACCGAGCAGATCGGTGGCTTTGCCCTTGCCCTCGTCGCCCCACTGGGCGCCGATCAGCACGATTGCCGGCATGCGAGTGTCTCCTACGGGTTCGACGCGCAGCACCCATGTTGCTGCAGCCACCCGCCATCAGAAGGCGTGGCCGTAGGGACACTTTACGGGATGCCCCGTCAGGCCCCCGGGATGGCGTACCCGCAGTTCGCGCACAGCGAGGACAGCGGCGTCATGGAGACGGGACTATGGTGGCACGGGGAGAGGGACCGGCAGGGGGTCCATCGGAACCAGCGAGGCGGATAGGTGTTGGCAGGCCAGAGGAGGGTGTTCGGCAGTTGAGTACCCATGTTCTCCGCTGCGACGGCGCCCCCGTTCCCATCGCGCTCGCTTCTTTGCCCCTCACTCAGACCGCCGCCATCCCCGACACCGGCACCCTGGACGAACTGCTCCCGGTGATGGCCGCCGACAGTCTGCCCCGGCTGATCGTGCTCGGTGAGGACGCCGGCCTGGCCGCCGTGCTGACCCACCTGATGCGCACCGAACGCCTGCATGTGGAGATCGGCTACGTGCCCATCGACCGCACCTACGGTTCCCGCGCCTACGAGACCGGCACCGGTTCCGCCGCCGCCAAGCGCGCGCTCGAGGGCCGGCCCACCGAGACCCCGCTGATCCGCGACGACACCGGCAAGGTGCTCATCGGCCGCGCCACCATCGTCGGCGAGGACGGCGGCAAGCTCGAGGGCGAGGCCTACGTCGACGACACCCGGTTGTTCACCGGCAAGGTCTCCACCCTGCACGTCTCCCCCATGCTGGAAATGCCCGGCCTGCACGCCACCGTGCATCGCGGGCTGCGCAAGAAGCGCTGGGTCGCGGGCCGGGCCATGCAGCTCGGCACCCCCGGCGCGCTGGTCACCCGCGACGGCATCACCGCCGATCGAGTGGTGAAGCGCTCCACGTTCTATCGACACCACGAGCCTTGGCTGCTGGTTCGCTGATCCACCCCCAGAATGGGTATCGGCACGACGAAGCAGCCGAGCCAGTTGGGAGTCTCAGGTGAATTACCCGCGCGCGGTCGGACGGAAGTCCGGTGCGGTCCGGCCCAGTCCGGTGTTCCTGGCGGTGGTGGCGGTCACGGTACTGGGCGGCGTCCTGGCCTGGACCTCCGACTACGGTTCGCGGCAAGCACAATTCGGGGTTTTCATCCTGGTGGTGGCCGGGTGGATCGTGTCGGTCTGCCTGCACGAGTTCGCGCACGCCTTCGTGGCGTGGCGGGCCGGGGACCACGAGGTGGAGATGCGCGGGTACCTCACGCTGAATCCGCTCAAGTACAGCCATCCGCTGCTGTCGATCGGGCTGCCGGTGGTGTTCATCGCGCTCGGCGGTTTCGCGCTGCCGGGTGGCGCGGTGTACCTGCAATCGGGCAACTTCAGCCCGCGCACGCAGCGGATGATCAGTGGGGCCGGGCCCGCGGTGAACGCGCTGTGCGCGGCGGTGCTGCTGGTGATCGTGCGGGTGTACGGCAGCCAGCACTCGCACGAGGTGTTCTGGTTCGGGCTGAGTTTCCTTGCTTTCCTGCAGATTTCGGCGACCGTGCTGAACCTGCTGCCGATTCCCGGCACCGACGGGTACGGGATTCTGGAGCCGTCGCTGAGTTATCAGACGCGGCGGGCGCTGGATCAGATCAAGCCGTACGGCATCCTGATCCTGTTCGCGCTGCTGTTCACGCCCGAACTCAACCGGCTGTTCTTCGACAGCGTCAGCGCGCTGTTCGAGCTGTCCGGAGTGCCGGGCAACTGGTGGCGGTTCGGCAGCGGGCTGACCCGCTTCTGGCTCTGAAGCCGGACCAACCCCTCGCGGATCCGGCTTGCCATGAACGGTAGGCGGGCGCGATCGGACCGGCCCGAGTAGCGGACTACGCGAATCGGGCGGGCCGCGCCCGCAGGTCAGTCGATCGGCGTGACATAGGGGTGCGGGACGGTCGGGGGCAGCAATGCCATGGCCGACAGCCGGCGCACCCCGCACACCTGCATGAGATCCACCACGATGGACCGCAATTGGGCGAAGACCACGTGTGCGGACAGGCCCGCGCCGTCCACCAGATCCTTGGTCGCGCCCTTGCCGACCGAGCGCAGCGCGCGGGTCGCCTCGGCGGGATCGGGTTTCTCGTCGGGGTCGGCGAGCATCATGCGGCGCACCACGTCCACGGCCTGGCTCAGCTTCTCCAGCTCCGCGATGAGGCCGGGGGCGAGCACCTCGTCGTCACGCACCGAGGTGAGGGCGCGGCGCAACAGCACGCGGGTATTGCGGACCGCGTTGTCGAGCGGGTCGGCCGCGTCCCGCAAGCGGCTCAGTCGGGTGCGGGAGTTCCAGTACAGCGGGGAGATTCGAATGATCTCCTGGCTGCCTTCGAGAGTGTTGCGCAGAGAGTCGATCGCACCCTGGGTGCCGCGTACCGACTCCAGCGCCTGCTTGACCTTCGCGGCGTCCTGCTCGAGCAGGCCGTCCGCGCATTCGGTGAGGGCGGCGCCCATCACCTCGAGGATCCCGGCCGCCTGCTCACGGGCGCGGCGCACCGGATGCAGCGGAATCGCCGCCACCACCACGATGCCGACCAGGCCGCCCACCAGGGCGTCGATCATGCGCAGCGACGCCCCGCCCTGACCGGGCGGGTAGAGGGTCGCCACCAGCACCGCGGAACTGGCCGCCTGCATGGTGATCACCGGGCCGCCGTCGAGGAAGACGGCCGCGCACATGGCCAGCACCACCAGCAGCATGATCTGCCAGCCACCGGTGCCGACCCGGGACACGAACAGGTCCCCGATGCCGATGCCGACGGCCACGCCCACGATCAGCTCGATCGACCGGCGCAGCCGCGCCCCGAACGAGACGCCGATGGAGATCATCGCCGCCATCGGTGCGAAGAACGGACGCTCGTGCCCGATCACGTTGTGGGCGATGAACCAGGCCACGCCCGCGCCGATCGCGCACTGCACGATCGGCAGCAGCGACGAGCGGACCCGGCCGGCGGCCTTGCGCATGCGAGTGACGCCGCTCTCGCGGGCGGCGTCGATGGTTTCGCCTAGGCCACCGCTCAATTCAGTCGAGGCCGAGCTCGGCGGCGGCGCGGGGGTCGCAGTCCTCGAGCAGGTCCAGGCAGCGCGCGTACTCGTCGGTCTCACCGATGGCGCGGGCGGCCTTGGCCAGTGCGCCGACGCTGCGCAGGAAGCCCTGGTTGGGTTCGTGGCTCCACGGCACCGGGCCGAAGCCCTTCCAGCCGTTGCGGCGCAACAGGTCCAGGCCGCGGTGGTAGCCGGTGCGGGCGAAGGCGTAGGCGGAGATGATGTCGTGGTTGACATCGGTCTCGGCGGCGGCGCCCCGCTCCAGCGCCGCTTCGGCCAGGTAGGCCCAGGCGATCGAGGCGGTCGGGTGGGCCGCGGCGACCTGCACCGGGTCCTGTTTCTGGAGCAGCGCGTCCTCCGCGTCGGTGTTTTCCGGAAGGAGGACCGGCTGCGGTCCGAGCAGATCGCCGAAGGAGGTCATGCCGATCATTCTGCACCGGTACCCGGAATGCTCAGTAGGCTGACCTTCGAATCACAGTTCCGCCGAAGCGAGGGGTGCAGCGCGTGTCCGACCCGAAAGACGACCAGCAGCAGCAGGGGCCTGCCAACCCGGCGTCCGGCCCCGCCGCAGGCGAACGGGCCACCGGCACACCCTCGAACCCAGCCGACCAGTCCGCTGACCGGCCCGAGAACGGCAAGGACGCCGCGGCCGGCGCCGGCCCCGCCGACACCGCACCTCCGACCGCGGCCACCGAGGCCATCCCCTCCCCCAACGCCCGCACCGAGGAAATCCGCACCGGCGCAGGCAAACCCGCCGCCTCCGGCGCACCCGCCGCCAAGTCCGGCCCCTCCGGTTTCGCCACCATCCACTACGAAAACCCCAAGGCCGCAGGCCCCTCGGGCGCGAGCCGCGTGCAGCCGCCGGCCGGCGCGGGCCGCGTCCAGGCCCCGAAGTCCGGACCGCAGGGCGCACAGCCGCCCACCGCCGGACAGCAGAACGCCCCGGGCGGACAGACACCTTCCGCGGGAGCGCAGCGCGCGCCGGGTGGACAGGCCCCGACCGCGGGACCCCAGAACGCACCCGCCGGACAGACCCCAGCCGCAGGGCCGCAGGGCACGCCCGGTGGACAGGCCCCGGCCGCAGGCCCCCAGAACACACCCGCCGGGCAGACCCCAGCCGCAGGGCCACAGGCCACGCCCGGTGGACAGGCCCCGGCCGCAGGCCTCCAGAACACACCCGCCGGACAGACCTCGACCGCGGGACCGCAGCGCGCGCCCGGTGGACAGACTTCGACCGCGGGACCGCAGAACGCACCCGGTGGACAGACACCGGCCGCAGGACCTCAAGGCGCACCCGGTGGACAGCAACCGGCGGCCGCGCGACAGGGCTCGGGCGAATTCAAGCCGC
This sequence comes from Nocardia tengchongensis, assembly GCF_054781395.1. Classification (NCBI taxonomy): domain Bacteria; kingdom Bacillati; phylum Actinomycetota; class Actinomycetes; order Mycobacteriales; family Nocardiaceae; genus Nocardia; species Nocardia tengchongensis. The sequence continues at coordinate 2,491,971 of NZ_BAAGUM010000006.1, read as the reverse complement.
AGAACTCTCCGAGCGGGCAGCCCCCGGCCCCCGGTTCGGCGGGGCAGACCGGAGCGCCCGCGCGTCCGGCTGCGGCCGGTCAGCCGCCCGCACCCGGCGGACGCCCCTCGGGCACAGCGCAATCCGAATCGGCCACACTCGCCGGCAGCGCAGCGGACGCTGACAAGTCCGGCACCGCCGCATCCGCCGGAGGCCCGGGTTCCTCCGCACCGCAGGGCGAGCAGCGCAGTGGCGCAGGGCAATCCGCTCCGGGCGGACAGCAGTCCGGCGCGGGCCGTGGACCGGGTGCCGCGTCGCCCGCCGATGACGCTCCTACCCAGTTCATTCCGATTCAGCGATCGGGTGGCGAGCAGGCCGCACCGGTGGACGCCGGGGCCGACGCCACCACCCAGTTGATCAAGATTCAGCAGCCCGGCCAGGGCGCGAGTGTCGCCACCGGGGTGGACGGGCCGAGCGGCGAGAGTCAATCCGGTTCTGCCGCCAAGGATTCCGGGCAGGCGGCGGGCAAGGCCGGTGAGCAGGAGAAGTCCGCACCGAAAGAGGTGCCGACCAAGGGCATGCCCGCGGCTTCCGGCGAGAAGTCCGGCGGCACCGGCGATGCCGGCGCGGCGGGCGGCGAGACGCCGGTCCCGCCGTCGGGTGACGCGGAAACCGTTGTGATCAAGAAGGTTCCGAAGGCAGCCGATGCGGCCGCGCCGGCGGCCCCGGATGAGGCGGGTACCGAGAAGATCCGGGTGTCCGGGCCGCAGGGGCGGGCGGTCAGCAAGCCGCCGCAGTCGCCGCGGGTGAATTCGGGGCCGCGGAATGTCGGGCCGAGGGGGAACGCTCCGGCGCAGGACGCCCCGGTCGAGGAGACCCGTCCGTCGCCGCCGCGCCCGCCGATGGCTCCGCCGATGGGTCCGCGCCGGACCGGCACCGCGCCCTCCCCGGCGGATATGCAGCCGACCACGCCCGGCCAGCCGATCGGCGGCCCGCGGATCGCGTCGCCGCAGCGGGTCGGAGCGGGTGCGCCGCAAGGCCCGCAGGGACCGCGCGGGCCGCAGGGGCCGAACGGCCCGCACGGACCGGGCGCACCTCAGGGACCGGGTGGCGCGCAGGGCCCGAACGCGCCTCAGGGACCGGGTGGACAGCCGGGACCGAACGGACAGCAGGGTCTCGCCGCTGCCCAGGGACCCGGTGCGCAGCCGGGGATGCGACCGGGTGGACAGCCGGGCATCGGCGCACCGGTGGGAATCGGTGCGCAGGGGCTGGCGCAGCCGCAGCGAGTGCCCCCGGCCGAGGCCGTCGACGGGGCTCCGAAGGCGTCCGGCGGATCGAAGAAGATGTGGCTGATCGCGGCGGCGGCGGTGCTCGCGGTGGTCGCGATCGTCGGTGTGGTGCTCGGCGTGAAGAAGAGCAGCGAAAGCAATTCGCCCGAAGCGCAGGTGCAGAAGACGATCACGTCGTACACCGATGCGCTGGACAGCGGGAATCTGGAGACGCTGCGGTCGGTGACCTGCGGTGCGCAGCACGACTTCTATCAGAAGATCTCGGCCGACCAGTTCGCGAGCGTCTACAAGACGTCCAAGGAGCAGAAGAGCATTCCGCAGGTGAAGAGCGTGGACGCCATCCAGATCACCGGCGACTCCGCGCTGGCACAGGCGACCGTCTTCACCGAGGCCGATCCCGCGAAGACCTCCTCGCGCACGTTCGATCTGCGTAACGAGGGTGGTTCCTGGAAGGTGTGCGAGCCGCAGAACGGACACTGACACACAGGCCGATCGGCCCCGCGCGAACCGGGGTCGGTCGGTCCGCACGCCCCGACCCGATCGGCCCGCACGCCCCGGCCGATCAGCTCTGACACGTGGACCGGTCCGCTCTTCCCGGTGGCCGAATCTGCCCTGACACGTTCTTGTCATCACTCGCGATGAACATCACATAGATCTGGTCACCGGTCCGACACGTCGGTAGGGTGTCGGGGTTGTCTGGGCTGGCTGTTTCGGCATTCGGGCACGTCAGCGGTGTTTGTACACCGTCCACCAGAGCGAATTGCAGGAGCTGAACACCATGCCGAGTACGGCTGAGCACATCGTGCCGGATACGGCAGAGAGCATCGCCCCGCTGACCGCGGAGCCCGCCACCGCCACCGCCGCCGAACTGGTCGGTCGCCACTTCCGCGTCCGCGATCACTACGACGTGGGCCGCGAGAAGGTCCGCGAGTTCGCCCGCGCGGTCCGCAACCAGCACCCCGCCCACTACGCCGAGGCCGACGCCACCGAGATCGGCTACGCCGGCCTGCTCGCCTCGCCGACCTTCGCGTCGGTGATCGGCGCGGCCACCACCCGCTCGCTGATCGGGTCCGTGCTCACCGAGTACGACGTCTCGCAGATCCTGCAGACCGACCAGGTCTTCGAATACCACCGCCCGATCCTGGCCGGCGACCGCCTGGGCGTGGACGTCGTGGTGGAGAGCATCCGCAGCTACGGCGGCAACGACTTCATCACCGTCAAGGTCACCCTGACCGACGACGACATGCGCCCGGTGCTGGTCGCCACCACCACCATCGTGGCCCGCAAGGGCGTCGAGATCGATCCGGTCGCCGTCGAGACGGTGTCCGGCGTGGTCATGCACGGTCACGTGGTGGCTCCCGGTGAGTTCGACAACGACCCGGCCGGCCTGATCCTGCTGGCGCCCGAGGACGTGATCGAGCCGGCCGCCCCCGCCGCGCAGCTCCCGGTCCACACCGTGCCCACCACCGCCGACGTGGCCGCGGGCACCGAACTGCCCGCCGCGAAGGTGCCGGTCACCCGGGGCGACCTGGTCAACTACGCGGGCGTCTCCGGCGACCCGAACCCGATCCATTTCAGCGACGCCGCCGCCACCCTGGTCGGCCTGCCCACCGTGGTGGCGCACGGCATGCTCACCATGGGCCTGACAGCCGGCTACCTGGTGGACTGGCTGGGCGATCCGTCGGCGCTGGGCAAGTTCAGCGTCCGCTTCTCCGGCTACGTGCCGGTGGAGCCGACCGCCCCGACCTTCGTCGAGTTCACCGGCAAGGTGAAGTCGGTGGACGCCGCCACCGGCGCGGCGACCGTCGTGCTGGGCGCGACCTCGGAGGGCAAGAAGCTGTTCGGCCGCGCGATCGCCGAGATCCGGCTGAGCTGAGTCGCAGACGAAAAAGGCGGGCCCGCACAGATTGTGCGGGCCCGCCTTTTTCGCGGTGCTCAGTTCAGCGTCGCGTGCATCAGGTAGACGTTGTAGTCGTTCCAGGTCGACATGGTGAAGTACAGGTCCTGACCAGTCGACCACGGGTGGATGAAACCGCCGTACAGCTCCGGGAATTGGAGAGCGCTCACGGTGACCGCGCTGTCGGACCACACGCCCTGCGGTGAATCCGATTCCCGCACAACCAGACCCGCCTTCGCCGTGTCGAGGTAGCTCATCTGCCATACCTTGCGGTCCTCGTCGTAGCGGACCGACAGTTCCCCGGCGGGCGCGTCGACAATCGGTGTGGCGGTCGCCGTTCCGTTCGTGGCGGGCGCCCAGGAGCCGCCCTGCCAGTACTGGTAAGCGGTCGGGTTGAGCACCTGGTCCTTGGGGACCCGGGCGAGCCCGACCCCGCCCAGGCGGGTGTTGGGGATGCCGAACATGTACACCCAGTCGCCCTGCGGCACCATGGCCGCGACCTGGAAGCTGGAGACGCCGAAGATGTTCTCCCACTTGGCGTGCGGATCCTTGGTCCAGTGTTCGCCGTGGTCGTCGGAGTAGGCGAGGCCGCCGTAGTTGGTGTACCAGGTGCCGGGCACGCTGTTCCAGGTGCGAATCGACATGTAGCTCATGTACTGCCGGTCGCCGAGCGCGAACCCCGAGGTGGGGATGGTGGTGATCTCGATATTGTCCATCTTGCGGCTGCTCAGCATTTCCGCGGCGTGGCAGCGGTCGTCGGTGACCATGCGGTCGAAGACGACGCCGTTGGCGAGATCGCGGTTCTTGCTGAACGCCAGCAGGTTCGAGCGCCAATCCTCGCCCATGCCGCCGGGCGGATGGAATTCCCGGCCCACGGTGTCGCCGAAGGCGATGGCGATCTCGTCGGGCGCGCTCTGCCACATGATGCCCAGATCGGTGCCCTGCACCTGCCAGCGCTTGTCGGTGCGGTTGAGCGAGTCGGCGCCGGTCAGTTTGGACACCTCGCGCACGTCGGAGACCTGCGGCGCGGGCCGGGCGGGTGACTGCGCGGCGGGCTCGGTCGCCGGGTGCGCGGGCTCGGGTCCGGGCGGCAGCGCCGGCGGATTCGGGTTGGGCAGTGCGAAATTGAACGGCTGCGGCCGCAGGATCAGCTTCGGCAAGCCGAGCTGTTCACCGAGCCCCGGTGGCGGGGCCGGAGTGTCGGTGAGGTCCGGGCACGGGTTCACGCACGGGTCCGGCGGCAGCTCCATGGTCACCCGTTCGGTGTTCTCCGGCAGCGGCCCGGTGTCGACGGTGACGACCGGATACGCCACCGGCACCTCCACGGTCTTGGGCACCACCGACACGTGTTCGGGCCGGGCGTCGGTCCCGCAGGCTCCGATGCCCGGAACCTCCGGCGCCGCACCGGTTTCCGGTTCCGCCACCGCGACCGGCCGACCCATTCCGACGAGCACTCCCGCCCCGAAGATCACCGCCCCCGCAGCCGCCACGAGCCGCTTGGCCATGCGTTCAACCCTCTCGACAATCGGGTCACCCGGACATCATCCGGGGCGGACCCTACCCGAAAGGTCAGCGCAGAGCCTGGAAGACGATCACGGTGGTGCCGATCCGGATGGCGTCGCCGTCGGCGAGCACCGCCGCGGACTCGATGGACTCCTCGTTGATGTAGATCCCGTTGGCGGAGTGCAGATCCTTGATCAGCAGTCCGGCCCGGCTCGGGGTGATCTGGGCGTGGTACCGGCTGGCCTTGGGGTCGTCGAGGATCAGATCGTTGTCGGTCATCCGACCGATCTTCACGCCGTTGGCGCCGATCGGCACCACCCGCCCGTCGGCCAGGCGCAGCTGTCCGGCGCGGACCGCGCGCGGCATCTCGGTGACGGTCTCGGTCATGGCCTTCGCCATGCGTTCGACCTCGTGAATCTGCCCGGTGCTCAACGGTTCCTGGCGCAGCACCTTCTGTTCCAGCGCGATCAGCGCGGGACCTGGATCGATGCCGAGTTCGTCGGCGAGCACGGTGCGCACCCGGCGGCAGGCGTCGAGCGCGTCGGCTTGGCGTCCGGACAGGTACAGGGCGGTGATGAGCTGCGCCCACAGCGGTTCCCGCAGCGGGTGCGCGCTGGTCATCGATACCAGTTCGCCGACCACGGAAGAGGCGCGGTCCAAGGCGATTTCGGAGTCGATGCGGGCGGAGGCGACCAGCAGCCGCTCCTCGTCCATGGCGGTGGCGAAGCTCTCCGCGAAGCCCAGACCGGACAGGTCGTCGAGGGCGCGGCCGCTCCATTCGGCCAGGGCCGCACCGAAGAGCCGGGACGCGGTGGCGGGGTCGCCGATGGCGGCCGCCTCGGAACCTTCGCGGCGCAGCGTCTCGAAACGGCCGAGATCGCACTCGTCGTCCTCGATTTCGAGGCGGTAGCCGGAGGATTCGGTGCGCAGCAACGCGACCGGGTCGATGCCGGCGGTACGCAGCGTCTTACGAATGTTGGAGACGAACACCTGCAGGCTAGCCTGATAGGAGTCCGGCGGATCGTCGTTCCAGACGATGTCGGCCAGTGCCTGGGAAGACACCGCCCGCCGCCGGTTCACAGTCAGCGCCGCCAGCAGCGCGCGCGGCTTGGGGCCGCCGACCGGCACGGACCGACCGGCGACCAACAGCTGCACGGGGCCCAGGACCCGTACATCGACAGTCATGCCACCTGCCTCGATAGAGACCGCGGCGCGCCCGCCGCTCGAAAATTGCCCGGGATTCCGCTGCGCTGCGCGGAATCCCGAGCGTTGAGCTTACTTGGCGCTGATCGAGCGTCCCGCCGAGTTGAGGTCGTTGCAGGCCTCGACGACGCGCGCGGCCATCGAGGTCTCGGCCTTCTTGAGGTAGCTGCGCGGGTCGTAGACCTTCTTGTTGCCGACCTCGCCGTCGATCTTCAGCACGCCGTCGTAGTTGGCGAGCATGTGCCCGGCCACCGGACGGGTGAAGGCGTACTGGGTGTCGGTGTCGACGTTCATCTTCACCACACCGAAGCGCAGCGAGTCCTCGATCTCCGACTTCAACGAGCCCGATCCGCCGTGGAAGACGAAGTCGAACGGCTGCGCGTCCGCGCCCAGGCCCAGCTTGGCGGCGGCCACGCGCTGGCCCTCGGCCAGCACCTCGGGCTTGAGCACCACGTTGCCCGGCTTGTAGACGCCGTGCACGTTGCCGAAGGTGGCGGCCAGCAGGTACTGGCCGTTCTCGCCGGAACCGAGCGCGTCGATGGTCTTCTCGAAGTCCTCGGACGAGGTGTAGAGCTTGTCGTTGATCTCGGCCTCGACGCCGTCCTCTTCACCGCCGACGACGCCGATCTCGACCTCGAGGATGATGTTCGCCGCGTGCGCCTGCTTCAGCAGTTCCTTGGCGATCTCGAGGTTCTCGTCGATCGGGATCGCGGAACCGTCCCACATGTGCGACTGGAACAGCGGGTTCAGGCCGTTCTTCACGCGCTCGGCCGAGATGGCCAGCAGCGGGCGCACGAAGGTGTCGAGCTTGTCCTTCGGGCAGTGGTCGGTGTGCAGCGCGATGGTGACGTCGTAGCGCGCGGCCACCACGTTCGCGAACTCGGCCAGCGCGACCGCGCCGGTCACCATGTCCTTCACGCCCAGACCGGAACCGAATTCCGCACCGCCGGTGGAGAACTGGATGATGCCGTCGGAACCGGCGTCCGCGAAGCCCTTGATGGCCGCGTTGATCGTCTCCGAGGACGTGCAGTTGATGGCGGGGAACGCGAAGGAGTTCTGCTTGGCCCGAGCAATCATCTCGGCGTAGATCTCCGGAGTCGCGATGGGCACGTGGACCTCCGTGGGGTGTGTGCTGCGATACAACAAAATTCTGTCAGCCCACACCATAGGGGAGCGGCTTTTTCCACGGTCCGGGGCCTCGGATACTCGACAACTTTGTGAGCTTGCTTCGACGTTCGGTGTGATGTCCGGGGTACCGGTACTGTGGTGGCCGTGACCTTGCTGGCCGTATCCGATGCCGTGACGACCAACGCCGCGCTGCCCGCGATCTTGGACCCCATGCACCTCCTCACGGAGACGTGGCTGTCCCACGCGGTGCTCCCGGCGATCTTGGCCATCGTCTTCATCGAGACCGGCCTGCTGTTCCCGATCCTCCCCGGCGACTCGCTGCTGTTCACTGGCGGTCTGCTGGCGGCCTCGGCGCATCCGCCGGCCGGTATGAACATCTGGTGGCTGGTTCCGGCCACCGCGTTCGTGGCCTGGCTGGGCGATCAGAGCGGCTACTGGATCGGGCGCACCATCGGCCCGGCGCTGTTCAAGAAGGAGGACACCCGCTTCTTCAAGCAGCGCTACATCACCGAGACGCACGCCTTCTTCGAGAAGCACGGCCCCAAGACCATCGTGCTGGCCCGCTTCGTGCCCATCGTGCGCACGTTCATGCCGGTGCTGGCCGGTGTGTCGAAGATGGACTACCGCAAGTTCGCGACCGTCGACATCATCGGCGCGGTGTTGTGGGGCGGCGGCGTCACCGTGCTCGGATACTTCCTGGGCAATGTCGAGTTCATCCGCAAGAACGTCGAGGCGATCTTCCTGCTGATCGTGTTCGTGTCCATTCTCCCGGGCATCATCGCGGTCGGTAAGAATCTGCTGCACCGCGGTTCGCACCCGGAGCAGCAGGAGCTGGCCACCTCGTCGAACGAGTCGACCCGCTGAGCCCTTCGGTGCCGACCACCCCGCTGACTCTCCTCGCCTCCGGTCCCCGGGCGCTCGCCTTCGGCGGGTTCGGCCCGCTCGAGACGGCCGGGCCGGTGCTGGTGTGGACCATCGTCCTCACCTTCGTGTTCCTGGAGTGCGCCCTCATCATCGGGCTCTTCCTCCCCGGTGACTCCATGCTGATCACCGCCGGTGTGGTGCTGGCCTCGCAGGTCAATGGCGAGGGCCACGTGTGGGCGCTGTCGATCGGCACCATGATCGCGGCCATCGCGGGCAATCAGGTGGGCTACGTCTTCGGGCAGCGCACCGGGCACCATCTGGTGGCGCGCAAGAACGGCAAATACATCAACACCCGCAATCTGGCACGGGTCTCGGAACTGCTGCACCGGCACGGGTTCCTGGCGGTGCTGGTGGCCCGCTGGATTCCGTGGGTGCGCACGCTGTGCCCGCTGGTCGCGGGCGCGGCGGGGATGGATCACCGCAAGTACACCATCGCCTCGTCGGTCGGGGCGGTGATCTGGGCGCCCGTGATCCTGCTGGCCAGCTATTACGCGGGCAGTTTCCTCGAGGGCATTTCCTGGTTGATGCCCGCGGTCATCGGCACGCTGATCGTCGGGTTGATCCTGGGTACGGTGATCGGCGTGCGGCAGTACCGGGCCGAAATGGCTCGGCCCGCCGAGGATTTCGATGTCGATCTGGACGAGCCGGCGACGGTGCCGCTTCCCCGGCAGCACCGGGCCTGATCCGGCGCGATCGACTGATCCGGCGCTAGAGCCCCGCGGCCGTCACCGTGTGCGCGGCCTCCATCAGTTTCCAGCCCGAAAGCTGCACCGACAGATCGCGTTCGGGGCTGCGTGAGGCGCTGACCGAACCGCCCTCGAAGACACCCGCGCCCGCGACGCCGGGCAGCCGGGCGGGCTGCCGCCAATCCGCACCGAAGAGCGGTTCGCCTTCCACGTCCAAGCGGTGTTCCCAGGCCGCGGTCGCGGAGGAGCGGACGATGGCGGCGGCCTTGCGGCGCGCGCCGATATGGACGGGCTCGTCGCCGGGGAGCATGAGCGCGGCGAGCGCCAGGTAGCGAACGAGGATGCCGTTGAACAGGCCGCCGTCACCGCCCCCGTCGCCGACCACGATGCCGCGATCGGTCATGTGCTCCTCGACGGCGTCGATCAGCCGGATCGCGCGTTCGGCGTGCCGGGGCTCGCCGGTGTGCACGGCCAGTTCGGTTTCGAGGCCGAGGGTGACGCCCTGGCAGTAGCTGTAGACGGGCGTCTCCACCGCACCGGACGGTAGGTGGATGCCGTCGAAGATGAGACCGGTCTCCTTGTCACGCAGGTTGGCGTCGAGGAAGTCGGCCAGTTCCTGCGCCCGCGGGTAGTTGCCCAGCCGGGCCATGGCGATGCCGACCGGTCCGTTGGCCGGGGCGTTGAAGAAGTCCGAGCCCTTGCGCCACGGCACCGCGCCGAACTCCGGCTCGAACCCGTTGACCAGCGCCTTCTCCAGCACCAGCAGTGCGCCGCGGACCTCGGCCACCCCCTGGGTGCGCTCGGCGCGTTCCAAAGAGATGGTCAGCCAGGCCATGTCGTCGTAGTAGTTGTTGGTCCAGCCGGTGATGTTGCGCAGCCGCATGGCGTGCGCGATGGACCAGAGCCGGCGCTGCCGGGCGGGGGTGGGCGCGCGATTGGCGGCATCGACCGCGCAGTCGATCAGGTGGGCCTGCCACCAGTAGTGCCAGAAGGCGAAAGTGCGCTCGCGTTTGGTGGCGGGCCAGCCCACCACGCCGAGCTGGGTGCCCGGGCAACCCCACAGTTTGCGCAGGTGGCGGGACAGAATCGCGGCCTCGGCGAGATCGGCGCGCTGCGACCAGAGGGCAGCGGTCGGCTCGATGGTGCGTCCCGTCCGCGATGTCATGGGACTAATAATGCCAATCGGACAACCCTGTTCGTGGCTTATTTGTTACCGAGAGTCGTACGCCTCACCACGCCGCGGTGAGGTCCGCGTGCTGCCGGATCCACGCGTGCATGGCGATCCCCGCCGCCACCCCGGCATTGATGCTGCGGGTGGAGCCGAACTGCGCGATCGAAACGGTCAGCAGTGCGCCCGCTTTCGCGGCCTCGGTCACACCCGGTCCCTCCTGCCCGAACAGCAGCAGGCAGTTCCGCGGCAGGGTCGCGGTCTCCAGCGGCACCGCGCCCGGCACATTGTCGACCGCGACCACGCTCAACCCCTCGGCGGCCGCGAAACGCAACAGCTCGCCGGTGTCGGTGTGATGGTGAATGTGCTGGTAGCGGTCGGTGACCATGGCCCCACGCCGATTCCACCGCTTGCGTCCCACGATGTGCACGGCCGCCGCGGCGAACGCATTGGCGGTGCGCACCACCGTGCCGATATTGGCGTCGTGCCCGAAGTTCTCGATGGCCACGTGCAGCGGATGTCGGCGGGTATCGATGTCGGCGACGATCGCCTCCCGCCGCCAATAACGGTAAGCGTCCACCACATTGCGGCGGTCGCCGTGCGCGAGCAGCTCCGGATCCAGCCGCGGGTCCGCGGGCGGCTCGGTGCCGAACTCCGCGCGCCAGGGTCCGACGCCGTGCGGATGCTCACCCCATTCGGTCGGGCCGGGGGCTTCGGACTCTGCGGCGGTCGGGCTGGAACTCACCCGGCGATGGTAGTCGGCTACTGCGAGGAGCCGACCGCGCCCACGATGATGGCGAACACGACGAACAGGATCAACAGCAGCATCACCGCGGTGGCGATGATGCCGCAGATCCAGCCCGCGGTCACCATGCCGCTACCGCCGATGGCGCCGTTGGACTCGGCGATCTCGCGGCGCGCCTTGCCGCCCATGATCCAGGCCACCGGGCCGAGCAGCTGGCAGAACACCAGGCTCATCACGCCGAGGATGAGCACCACGACGGCCTGCGGATGATCCGGGGCGGGGGCGCCGTAATAGCCCGGCGGGTAGTAGCCGGGGAGCGGCGGCTGATAGCCCGGGTTGTAGCCCGGCTGCTGGTAGTAGCCCGGCTGCTGTCCCTGGGACTGCGGATCCCAGCCCGGCGGGGGCGCGTCGTAGGTCATGCGCTGAATGCTAGGTGGTGGTGCGCCGCAACGGGTGCGGGCGCTTCCGTGGTCGAAGGAGGGAAACATCGCTGCGCGGTTGCCGGGCGTGGAAGACTGTGGCGCATGACTCGGTCGAGTTCCGCGGAGTTGCTGAAATCGGTTGAATACTGGCCGAATCACTTGCTGTCCATCGCGGAGTGGTCGCTGCTTCCGGAGAACAATCGGCACTGCCGCGAATTGGTGGACGGCGTGCTGGTGGTGGCGCCGCAGCCGCCGCGGCATCAACTCGCGGTGTGGCGCTTGGCAGCTCAGCTCGAGCGCGGGCTGCCGCGGCAGATGGCCGCCATGGCGCGGATCGAATTGCTGATCGACGAGGGCACGCCGCCGACGGTGCGGGTACCGGATGTGCTGATCGTGGGCGGCGCCGCGGGGGCCGAGCATGCCACCCGGGTACGGCCGGCGGATGTGCTGGCGGCCATCGAGATCGTGTCGCCGGGGTCGCGGCGGGTGGACCGGGTGATGAAGTTCGCCGAGTACGCGGCGGCCGGGATCGGGCACTATTGGCTGCTGGAGACCGAGGAGGCGTTGCGGCTGCTGACTTTTCGGCTGCGGGACGGGCAATACGTACCGACCGGTGAGTACTACGGGCAGGTGACCCTGCAGCTCGACGACCTCGGCCTGCCCTTGGACCTGGACGCCCTGACCGCGCTCCGCGCATCCGGCGTCTCGGTTTGATCCCCGGCTGCTCTCGATTCGCCGCGCAACCCCTCTGACCTCGCCTGATCGGCCCACACGGGACAAAATTCGGGACTATCCTGGAGTCCCGAAGGCCGTGGTTGGAGGTCTGATGGACCACGCGCGCATCGCCCGAATCGTGCTCGGAGTGACGGCGGCATATCTCGTCGCACTCGGGTTGTGGCTGGGCTGGCTGGTCCCGCTCACCCCGCCCGGCACCCTCCCGGTGCAGGTCGTCACACTGGTCGGACTGTACGGAACCTTCCTCGGCCTGGGCATGCTCTTCGCCCAGCGGCCCACCCGCTCCGACCGGAAACTGCGGCGGCACGGACTCGAAGGGTGGGCGAACATCGAAGGCGTGCATCCGCTGCAACGCACCGACCACTGCACCGAGCTCACCGAACTCGACCTGGAACTGGTGGTGCCGGGCTCGGAAACCTATTACGGCAGCATCGTGTTCGACGTCGAACCGGTGGTGAAACCGAGAATCGCTGTGGGCGGCACGATTTCGATCCGCGTCGATCCCCGCAACCGCGACCGCATCATGCTGTGCCTGTGACCCGGGCGCGCTCGCCGGGACACTCTGCAGGATTCGCCCAATCCTGGCCGTAGCATCCTGGCCATGACGATCGCCGACAAACCGGACCGCCGGGAAGCGCCGCTGGTGCTCGACACCGAGCCGCCGCGCAGCCTCGGGTTCACCGATCAGGCGGCGTTCTGGCTGAATCTGGGCGTCAGCCTGATCGGTTTCAGCGGCGCCGCGGTGGTGCTCACCCCCAACGGCTCACACCTGCCCCTCACCGGGGCGCTGCTGGCGACCGTGGTCGGCACCGTGATCGGCGCGGCCATGGTGGCCGGGCCCGCCGCCATCGGCTCCCGCACCGGCGCGCCCGCCATGGCGGTGCTGCGCGGACTGTTCGGCACCCGGCTGTCGTATGTGCCGACGGTCGCCAACATCGTGCAGTGCATCGGCTGGGGCGTGTACGAACTCACCGTCATTACCCTCGGCGTCTCGGCGCTCACCCACGACCGGGTGCCGCACTGGATCGTCATCATCGGCGCGGGCGTGCTGTCCACCGTGATGGCCATCTGGCCGCTGTCCGCGGTGCGGGCGCTGCGCAAATACGTGTCGGTGGCGGTGGCCATCGCACTGATCTACTTCACGATTCAGCTACTGCGCCAACCTGTTCCGTTGCCCACGGACACCAGCTGGAGCGGCTTCTGGCCCGCCGTCGACAGCACCCTCGCGGTGTCCATCTCCTTCGTGCCGCTGGCCGCCGACTACACCCGGCACTCTCGTTCGGCGCGCACCGCGGCGGGGGCCACCGTGGTCGGATACTCCGTCGCGCAGGTCTGGTGCTACCTGCTGGGCATCCTCGCGATCCTGCAGGCGGGGGGCAACGCCGACCACATCTTCGACACCTTCCTCGGCGTCACCGCCGGATGGCTGTTCTTCGCGGTGCTGGTGCTGCGCGAATCCGATCAGTCCTTCGCCAACATCTATTCGACAGCCATGTCGATCCAGAACCTGCTGCCCCGGGTGGACCGGCGGCTGCTGGCGTCGCTGGTCGGCCTGGTCGTGACGCTGCTGGCCCTGCCGGTGCGCGACTTCAGCAATTACGCCAACTTCCTGGTGCTGATCGGCTCGGTCTTCGTGCCGCTGTGCGCGGTGCTGGTCGTCGACTACTTCTTCGGCCGCGGCCGCACCGGCTGGGACCTCACCGAATCCGCCCCCACCCGGCCGCTCATGCTGCTGCCGTGGGCGATCGGCTTCGTCACCTATCAACTGTTCAACCCCGGCTACATCAGCTGGTGGAGCGAATTCTGGATCAAGGCGCAGGACCGGCTCGGCATCCATCCGGGCTGGTGGTCCTCGGCCTCGCTGTACTCCTTCCTGGCGGCCGCCGCCGTGACGGCGATCCTGGTGCGGTTCCGCCGGGGATGACCGACGGCCGGGTCTACGGCATGGGGCTCGACCCACTGGTCGAACCCGACTGGCCCGCACTCACTTCCGCCGAGGTGGACGCGGTGCTGGGGCCGGACGCCGCCATCACCTGGCGCAGTCCGCGACCGCTGTCGGCCACCGCGCGGGTCCGGCTGCCCGACGACCGCGAGGTCATCCTCAAACGCCTGCCCCGCACCCTGCGCGACGCCGCCGCGCTCGGCGAGGAACACCGATTCATGGATCACCTGCGCGGGAACGGAATTCCGGTGCCCGGCGTCCTGCGCACCCTCGAAATCGGCGAATTCTCCTACGAAGTGCAGGAACTCGGGGCCGGGACCGACGATTACCGGGGCGTCTTCTCCTGGTCCCCCTACCGCTCTCTCGACGATGCCGCCGCAGCCGGGCGCATGCTGGCCCGGCTACACCTGGCCGCCGCCGGATACGACGCACCGAACCGACCGCCCCGGCCGCTCCAGGCGGGCTTCACCGTGTTCGCCGCCGCCGATCCCCTTGCGGCCGTGGCGCAACGCGCAGTCGAACGCCCCGCGCTGGGATCCTTCCTGGCCGGCCGCGATTGGCGGGGTGACCTGGAACGCGTCCAGCTACCCGCCTGCGAGCGGCTGCACCCGCTGCTCACCGACCTGGAACCCCTGTGGACGCACAATGATTGGCACGGCACCAACCTGCTGTGGCGAGACGGCGTTGTCGCCACGGTCATCGACTTCGGCCTGTGCGACCGCACCACCGCGATCCACGATCTCGCCACCGCGATCGAACGCTGCGCGGTGGACTGGATTTCGATCCGCGCGGGTGGTCCCGCACATGTCCGATTCGATCAGGTCCGGGATTTCCTGCGGGCCTACGCATCGGTCCGCCCGCTGACCCCGGCCGAACGCCGCGCCCTCCCCGCGCTACTCCCGATGGTGCACTGCGAATACGAACTCTCCGAGATCGACTACTTCCTGGGCGTGATCCCCGGCGGCAATCCGGAGAATGCCGAAATCGCCTATACCGATTACTTCCTCGGTCATACCGCTTGGTGGCGGGAATCATCGGCGGGGCGGGAACTGCTGACTGCCGTCACCGAAATATCCGACTTGATTCCGTGACTGCGATCCGCTAGAACTTGTTCTGTTGCTTTTCGCAACGCGAATCGTTCTGCACGCCATCTGAGTTCAGCGTGCGTCGGGGGTCGGGAGGATAGGAATAATCATGCGTCGCACCATTCGCAATTTCGGTCGTAAGGCAGTTGTCGCGGCTCTGCCGCTGGCGGTCGCCGCCACCTTCGCCGGCGCGGGAACGGCTTCCGCCACCGCGCCGGTCGAGGCCCCGCAGTCGGCCCCGATCGTGCAGCTCGCCGCGGCTACCCCGGCGGCTCCGGCCGCGGCGGCCATCGCCCAGCCCGTCGCCGCCGAGGCCGCGCAGCCCGTGACCCCGGATGTCGCCCCGGTCGCGGCCGAGGTCTCGCAGCCGCAGGATATCGCCACCGACCCGAATGCCCAGAACCACGATCCGATGGCCAATGCCGCCGCCCTCGGCTTCGTCATCGGCGCCGCGACCGGCGCCGTCATCTGTGGCATCACCATTATCGGAATTCCGCTGATCCCGCTCTGCGCCGTCGGCCCCGGCCTGCAGCTCGCACTGGTTGGCCTGCTCGTCGGTGCTATCGCCCCGAATTCCGTTCCGCAGATCCTGCCCTGATCCTTCGCGGACGAGACACGAAGAACCCCATCCAGTGATTTCTGGATGGGGTTCTTTCATATCGAATTCCGGTGACGGATACGGTGACCTATTCGGTTACCGATATACCTACCGATGCGCGCGCGGATCCGCCAGCAGATACTGCGCGGCCGCATAAGTGCCGAGAATGACACCCTCGGTGATTCGGCGGGACTTCTCACCGCGCGCGAAAATGCGGCGCAGCACGATCAATCCGTCGGACACGGTGAACAGCAGTGCGCCCAGGCCCAGCCGGCTGCGCGGATCCACGTTCGGAACGTTCACGCCCGCAATGTTCTTCGCGTCGCGCGCCAATTCCGGATCCGAGGCCAGCGTGGCCGCGGCGCCCAGCGTCGCGCCGTACACGGTGAGCGGCACCGCCACGGTCGGGGCCTTGAACCGCATCAACGTCGCCGCACCCAGCCAGGCCGCCAGCCGCTGGCCCGCGATGGCGGGCCGGGGCCGAGCGCCGTGCCGCCACCACAGCCACGAGTATCCGGACTGCATGACCGCGAAAGACGAAGCGCCCGCGATCAATCGGCGATCGTCGTCGGGGTCGATGAGCAGCACGTCACCCACGGTGGCGGCGGCCAGCGAACCGAGCAGCACGGTGCGATCGGTGGGCTGCAGCCGCTTGCCGTTGACCGCCACATCGGCGGCCAGCAGCGGCATCAGCAGGGGCTTCGCCACCCACTGCAGTTTCTCGCGACCGGTGACCGCGCCGTAGACGGTGACCGCCGCCGCACCGATGAAGGCGGCACGGAACGGGCGGGCCATCAGAAGCTGGGCTCGGCCGGAGCGGGCGGCAGCACCGCGACCTGGCCGGCGTAGGACAGGCCCGCACCGAAGCCGAGCAGCAGCGCCAGCTGACCGCCCTTGGCCTTGCCGGTCACCAGCATCTCCTCGATGGCCAGCGGGATCGAGGCGGCCGAGGTGTTGCCGGTGTTCTCGATGTCGTTGGCCATCGGCAGATCGTCGGGGAGGCCGAGGTTCTTCTTCATCAGCTCGTTGATCCGGGCGTTGGCCTGGTGCGGGACGAACACCTCGATGTCGTCCTTGGACACGCCCGACAGCTCGATCGCGCTGGACAGCGCGCGCGGCAGGGTGACGGCGGCCCAGCGGAAGACCTTGGGGCCCTCCATGTGCAGCGACATCCGGCCCACGGACTCCACGGCCGGGTCGGTGCCCTGCAGGCGCTGCGCCTTGTTCATGAACTCCAGGAAGTCCACGTCCTGCGCGATGGCTTCGGCGTTCTCGCCGTCGGAGCCCCACACGGTCGGGGAGATGCCGTTCTCCTCGGCGGGGCCGATCACGACCGCGCCCGCGCCGTCACCGAAGATCATGGCGGTGCCGCGGTCGGTCGGGTCGAGACCGACGGTCATCGTCTCGGCGCCGATGAGCAGGATGTATTCGGCCGAGCCGGAGCGGATCATGTCCGCGGCCACGCCGAGGCCGTAGCCGAAACCGCCGCAGCCCGAGACCAGGTCGAAGGCTGGGATGCCGTTCATGCCCAGGTCCGAGGCGACGGTCGGGGCGCCGTGCGGGGTCAGCTTGAGCCAGCTGGAGGAGGCCAGGATCAGCGCGCCGATCTTGGACCGGTCGATGCCGGTGTTCTTCAGCGCCCGCTCGCCCGCGGCGACCGCCATGCTGCGCAGCGTCTCGTCGCCGGAGATCCAGCGCCGGTTGTGGATGCCGGTGCGCTCGAAGATCCAGTCCGGAGTGGAGTCGAGAACCTCGCACACCTCGGCGTTGCTGACGACGCGCTGGGGCCGGTAGGCACCGATGCCGAGCATCGCAATATTCTGCTGACCCTTGTTGATTGCAATGCTCACCACAGGTGACTCACACGACCCTTCGCACAATCATTGTCGACACCGTTGTCGGACGTAAGACCAGGACACAGGCTAACCCAGAGCAAGGTTTCAGCCCAGAGCCAAGTCTTGTTAACCGTCCAGTAAGGACACGCCCTGGCACCGGGACATCAGTCCTACCCCAACGCGAGGTCCTTCAGGCCCAGAATCGATCGATATTCCAAACCTTCGGCGGCGATGATGCCGTCGGCGCCGGTCTCGCGGTCCACCACGGTGGCCACGCCGACCACGATCGCGCCCGCCTCGCGCAGCGCGCGCACCGCGGTGATCGGGGAGTTACCGGTGGTGGTGGTGTCCTCGACCACCAGCACCCGCTTGCCCACGATGTCGGGGCCCTCGATCTGGCGCTGCATGCCGTGCGTCTTGGCGGCCTTGCGCACCACGAAGGCGTCGACCGGCCGGCCCGGCGCGTGCAGGACCGCGGCCGCCACCGGGTCCGCGCCCATGGTGAGCCCGCCCACCGCGTCGAAGTCCCAGTCCGCCACGAGCTCGCGCAGCAGCTTGCCGATCAGTGGGGCCGCCTCGTGGTGCAGGGTGGCGCGGCGCAGGTCCACGTAGTAGTCGGCTTCCTTGCCCGAGGACAGGGTCACCCGGCCGTGTACGACGGCGAGTTCGCGCACCAGAGCCGCGAGTCTGTCCCGGTCGGTGGTCGTTACCTGCATTGCTGTGTCTATGTCCTTCCGCGTGCGTTGAACAGGCCCCGGTTCAGGCGGGTCACCAGGGTTCGTGGGATGAGCCCGGCGATCGAGACGATCGCTTTGTACTGCAGTCCGGGCACGCTGATCACCCGGTCTTTCTCCAGATCATGCAGCGAACCGGCCACCACCTCGTCCACGCTCAACCACAGGGGTCGCGGTAGCGAGGCCATCTCGATGCCGGCCCGCTCATGGAATTCGGTGCGGACGAATCCCGGGCACAAGGCCTGCACCCGGACTCCGGTTCCGGCCAGCCCGCCGGCCAGCCCTTGAGAGAAGGATACGACGTACGCCTTGGAGGCCGAATAGGTCGAGCCCCGTCCCGAGATCAGGCCCGCGACGCTGGCCACATTCACCACGGTGCCCTTGGCCGCGTGCAGCATGGCCGGCAGGGCCGCCCGGGTGAGCTGCACGACAGCGGTGACGTTCACATCCAGTTGGTGCTGCAGAGCGTCAGGGCCCTGCGTCCAGAATTCGCCCGACATGCCGAATCCCGCGTTGTTGACCAGGAATTCGACGCCTTCGGCGAGGCGGGCGGCCACCCGATCGCGGTCCGCGGAACGGCTCAGATCGGCGGGCAGCGTCTCGGCCCGCGCGGCGAACCGCACCTGGAGATCGTGTGCCAGCGCGGCCAGCCGCTCCTCATCCCGCGCCACCAGTACCAGGTCGTAGCCGAGGGCGGCGAGCCTGGTGGCGTATGCCTTGCCGATGCCGGAGGTCGGTCCGGTGACCAAGGCCACCGGACGGCGCGCGCCCGGCAGGCGCACCTGATCGGGGGAACTCTCGGTCATCGACGGCCCATCACTCGCACGTTCGGGGAGTGGTCGGCGATGACCGGAACTGCGCCCTCATTCTGTTCCCTGGCCGACCCACACGCGGCGAATTCGCGCAGACACGGTGTGGCTGCGGCGCGCCGCGCGTGGACACGGCCGGGCGTCACCTCGGGGCTGGTCCCTGGTAGGGGCGGAAGCCCGGATGGAAGGGGCCGCCGGGCGGGGCGCTGCGGCCCTGATCCTTGCGCCAGCCCTCCTCGGGCTCACGGTCCGGATCGGATTCCTCGCGCCATTCGTCGGATTCCGGTTCGTCCCAACGGTCTTCACCCTCGGGGCGGGGGCCGTCCTCGGGGGCGGGCGGCCAGTTGCGGCGCGGGCGGTTGCGCGGGTCCGGCACGACTTTCAGTGCGGGCCGCCAGTTTTCGGGCTCGTCGTCCGGTTCGCCGGCGCCGGCAATATCGCTGACCAGCGGCGAGTCGTAGTCGTCGGCGTCGCCGCGCGGGCGGGCCGGGCGGTCGTCGCGGGGGCGTTCGGCGCGCGCGGGACGGTCGCCGTCGCCGTAGTCGCCGAATTCGTCGTGGCCGTCGTAGTCGTCGTCCCCGGGAACCGGTTGCGAACGACCGGGTTCGGGCAGTTCGTCGCGGCCGCGCTCGGCATTGATGACCGGCGGCAGCACGTGCAGCAGACCCGACAGTCGCAGCACCGCGTCGATGGCGGTCTCCCAGTCCTTGGCGACCGCGCCGACCGGCAGCATGCCGAGCGTCCAGTTGCCTTCGGACCACAGCTGCTGCACCTCGTCGGGCAGCGACTCGATGAACGCCACCATGCGCTGATCCACCGCGTGCCGCGCGACATCCGGATTGGTCGCGAAGACCACCCGGTCGCCGATGGCGCCGAGCAGCTCCAGATCGTGATCCTTCGGCGGCGCCGCGGTTTTCAACCGCAGGTCGATGTCGATGTCCGAGCCGATCTGCCGGCGCACCGCGACCAGGGTGGCGGCGTCCTCCAGATCGAAGAGCACGAACTTCTCACCCTTGCGGTTGCCCGACACCACGTCCACCGCGGACAGGTAGCCGAGTTTGGCCAGCGCGCCGCGCCGCCAGGTGGAGGCCAGCGCGGGCTCCACCGAAACATAGGTGTAGCCCTGGGATTTCGCCCAGACCTGCCGCACATGCCCGGTGCGCTGCCGCTGCAGCCGATCGAAATAGAGCAGCACGATCGCACCTACGAGCGCGATCGCCGCCAGCCCGAACCATATAGCCGTCATCGCCGCCTACCCTATCCAGAGTGAGGGCGTCATGCCCGGCACGCCCACAGCATTCTTGCTCATCGAGTCCCGCTCGGCAGGGACGTGCTGAAGATCAGCTTCGCCTGAATGGATCCGTCGGAGTTCTTGTCGCCCTGAACCATCACCACTTCGCCGACCGGCAGGTCCGCGACTTTGGTACTGCCCAGGGAGATTACCTGCGTCTTGTCGTCGGTCTTCACCGTCACCGTGCTCCCGGACAGCGCCGTGATGGTGAGGGTGGCGCCGTCGTTGGACGCGATGGTCCCCATGTCCGCGCCGAGCTGGTCCAGATCACCCAGGCCCGGAATCGTGGGCACGCCGCTGGGCAGCGGCAGCGAGGAGGTGTTGCTCGGGAAGGCCGGCATCGGAAGGCGGGAGTTGTTCGGTCCGCTCGCGGTATCCGACGAATTGCCGGACAGCACCGTTCCCACCACGACCCCGACGATCGCGACCGCGATGATCGCGGCCAGGCCCAGCGCGATCCACATGGTGGTCCGGCGTGGCGGCGGGGGCGGCGCCGAATTCTGCGGGAAGCCGCCCGGCGGATAGCCGCCCGGCGGCTGACCCGGCCCACCCGGATAACCGGGACCGCCGGGCGCGGGCGGATACATCGGTGCGCTGTAGGCCGCCGTGGGCGTATACCCCGGCTGACCCGGATAGACGGCCGTCGGCTGCTCGTACCCGCCGCCGGTGTCGTAGCCACCCCAGCCCGCGTCCGCGGGCGGGAACACCCGGGTCGCCTCGGGGCCGGGCGGCTGCCCGAAATAGTCGGTCGGACCAGCGGGTATGGACTCGGTGGGCCCGTACGCCGCGGCGCTATCCGAGGTGTGGCCGCCGGGTACGGCCTGCTCGGCGGGTCCCTCCCCAGGGCCCGGTTCCGGCCGCCGCGACCACGGATCGCTCGGATCAGTCATGGCCTCCAGGGTAGGCGGAGTACGGCTACCGAGCCGCGAACTCGACCGGACGGTTCCGAAACGGCGAGGCCCCCGGGCAAACCGAAGTTCACCCGGGGGCCTGCGTTCGCGCTGGTCAGCGCCCGACGATCAGGCTGTCGCCGTCGGGGCTGACGTTCACCTTCACGGTGTCGCCGTCCTGCACCTCCCCGGCCAGCAGTTCCTTGGCGAGCGAGTCGCCGATGGACTGCTGGATCAGGCGGCGCAGCGGGCGCGCGCCGTAGGCCGGGTCGTAGCCGCGCACGGCCAGCCAGAAGCGGGCCGAGTCGGACACGTCCAGGGTGAGGCGGCGCTGGGCGAGCCGCTTCTGCAGCTGGTTCAGCTGGATGTCGACGATCTGCTCCAGCTGTTCCTCGTCGAGCGGGTGGAACATGACCACGTCGTCGAGCCGGTTCAGGAACTCCGGCTTGAAGGCGCGGCGCACCGCGTTCATGACCGTCTCCCGGTCACCGCCCGCACCCAGATTCGAGGTCAGGATGAGGATGGTGTTGCGGAAGTCGACGGTGCGGCCCTGGCTGTCGGTGAGCCGGCCTTCGTCGAGCACCTGCAGCAGGATGTCGAAGACGTCCGGGTGGGCCTTCTCGATCTCGTCGAACAGCACCACCGTGTACGGGCGTCGCCGCACCGCCTCGGTGAGCTGGCCGCCCTGGTCGTAGCCGACGTAGCCGGGCGGCGCGCCGACCAGGCGGGCCACCGAGTGCTTCTCGGCGTACTCGCTCATGTCGATGCGGACCATGGCGCGTTCGTCGTCGAACAGGAAGTCCGCCAACGCCTTCGCCAGCTCGGTCTTACCGGTGCCGGTGGGTCCCACGAACATGAAGGAACCGGTCGGGCGATTGGGGTCGGCGACCCCGGCCCGCGCCCGGCGCACGGCATCCGACACCGCTTGCACGGCTTCCTTCTGCCCGATCACCCGGTTGCCCAGCTCGTCCTCCATGCGGAGCAGCTTCTGGGTCTCGCCCTCCATCATCCGGCCCACGGGGACACCGGTCCACGCCGACACCACCTCGGCGATGTCGTCGGGTCCGACCTCCTCCTTGAGCATGACGTCACCGTCGGCGGCGGTCTTCGCCTTGGCCTCGGCCTCACCGAGTTCCTTCTCCAGCTGGGGGATTCGCCCGTACCGGAGTTCGGCGGCCTTGTTGTAGTCGCCGTCGCGTTCGGCCCGCTCGGATTCGCCCTTGAGCGCTTCGAGCTGTTCCTTCAGCACAGACACCGCGTCGATGGCCTGCTTCTCGTTCTGCCAACGGGTCATCAACTGGTTGAGCTTCTCGCGGTCGTCGGCGAGTTCGGAGCGCAGCTTCTCCAGTCGCTGCTTGGACGCCTCGTCGGTCTCCTTGGCGAGCGCCACCTCCTCGATCTCGAGCCGTCGCACCACGCGCTCGATCTCGTCGATTTCCACCGGGCGGGAATCGATTTCCATGCGCAGCCGCGAGGCCGACTCGTCGACCAGGTCGATCGCCTTGTCCGGCAGGAACCGGGAGGTGATGTAGCGGTCGGACAGGGTCGCCGCCGCCACCAGCGCGGAGTCGGTGATCCGCACGTGGTGGTGGTTCTCGTAGCGCTCCTTGAGCCCGCGCAGGATGCCGACGGTGTCCTCCACCGACGGCTCGCCCACCAGCACCTGCTGGAACCGGCGCTCCAGGGCCGGGTCCTTCTCGATGTGCTGGCGGTACTCGTCCAGGGTGGTCGCGCCGACCAGGCGCAGTTCACCGCGGGCCAACATGGGCTTGATCATGTTGCCGGCGTCCATGGCGGATTCGCCGGTCGCGCCCGCGCCGACAATGGTGTGCAGCTCGTCGATGAACGTGATGATCTGCCCCGCAGAGGATTTGATCTCCTCCAGCACGGCCTTCAACCGCTCCTCGAACTCACCGCGGTACTTCGCGCCCGCGACCATGGCGCCCAGATCGAGCGAGACCAGCTTCTTGCCGCGCAGAGATTCCGGGACGTCCCCTTCGATGATGCGCTGGGCCAGGCCCTCCACGATGGCGGTCTTGCCGACACCGGGCTCGCCGATCAGCACCGGGTTGTTCTTGGTGCGACGGCTGAGCACCTGCACGACCCGGCGGATCTCGGTGTCGCGCCCGATGACCGGGTCCAGCTTGCCGTCGCGGGCGGCGGCGGTCAGGTCGGTGGAGTACTTCTCCAGCGCCTGGTACGAGCCCTCCGGATCCGGCGAGGTGACGCGGGCGTTGCCGCGCACGGCGGTGAACGCCTCACGCAGCGCGTCGGCGGTCGCGCCGTACTTCAGCAGCAGTTGCTGCACATCGGAGTCCCCGGCGGCGAGGCCGTAGACCAGGTGCTCGGTGGAGACGTACTCGTCGCCGAGCTCGGTGGCGAGGTGCTGCGCGGAGCTGAGCGCGGCAATTGCCTCGCGGCCCAGATTGGGGGTGGTGGTAGCGCCCGTGGCGCGCGGCAGGCGATCGACGATCTCCTGGGCTTCGCGCCGGACCGCGGCCGGATCGACGGCGACGGCCTTGAGCAGCGGTGCGGCGATGCCGTCGGTCTGATCCAGCAACGCCACCAGCAAGTGAGCCGGACGGATCTCCGGGTTTCCGGCGACGGAGGCCGCCTGTTGCGCGGCCGTCAGGGCCGCCTGGGTCTTGGTGGTGGGATTGAACGAGTCCACTGTCACCTTCCTACTAGTCGTTGCTGTCTACAACACGCCAGAAGTTGAGTCTGTTCCGCTCAAGTCTGACCAGTTTTCGACGCCTACGCCAGCGGGCGAGCCGATGCCCACGCTACGCGTCCGATGATCAGCGTTGGCTATATCCGTGCGACCACCGGGTTTTAAGGGATACTTGACGCGGAGGGCCGCCTGGCAACAGGCGTTCCGGGGTTGTATGCACAGGAAGGAAAGCTCGACGTCGTGGATGCGCGTTCGGCAGCGCTGGTCCGCGCAAACTTTCGGACAGTCGTCGAGGCCCCCAACGGGCCTGAACGATTGATCAGCGCGTTCTACGGTCATCTTTTCGCGGAGATCCCCGCCCTGCGGGAACTGTTCCCCTCCGCCATGGACATGCAGGCGAAACGGTTGGTCACGGCCATCTCGTTCGTACTCGACAATCTGGAGGACTGGGACCGCGCACAACGCTTCCTGGAGCAACTCGCGCGCGACCACCGCAAATACGGGGTGGAGGCCGCGCACTACGACATCGCGGGCCGCGCCCTGCTGCATGCCTTCCGCAGCTACAACGGGGTAGCCAACTGGTCGCCGCCGCTCGAGTCCGGCTGGCGCGACATCACCATCCTGATCTCGGCGTCCATGGCCATCGGCGCGAATTCCGATAAGTCGCAGCCCTATTGGGAGGCGACCGTGGTCGGGCACCGGCGCGTCGTCGACGATCTGGCCATCGTGCGCCTGCAGACCGACACCCCGATCCCCTATCAGGCGGGGCAGTACGTGCCGGTCGCGATCCCGCAGCGGCCCCGGATGTGGCGCTACCTGTCGCCCGCCATCCCCACGAATCCGTACGGCGAGATCGAATTCCACGTGCGCAAGGTGCGCACCGGCTGGGTGAGTCCCGGCATCGTGAACGAGACCCAGGTCGGCGACCGCTGGATGATCGCGGCCCCGCTCGGCGGATTGCACGTGGACCTGAGCCGCCGCAAGGACGTACTCATGATCGGGTCGGGCACCGGCATCGCGCCGTTGCGGGCGCAGCTGATCGAGATGGGGCGGCGCGGCATCAACCCGCGCGTGCACCTGTTCATGGGCGGCCGCTACCCCTGCGATCTCTACGACGTCGAAAACATGTGGCAGCTCTCGCAATCCAACCCGTGGCTCACGGTGATCCCGGTGTGCGAGAACGAGACCAACCCGTGGTGGCACCCCTACCCGCCCGCCGATCCCCCGTTCGGCATGCACCGCCGGCTGATCGGCAACCTGGGCGCGGTGGTCGCCAGCTTCGGCGCCTGGGCCGACCGCCAGATCCAGATCGCCGGTTCGGCCCGCATGATCGCCGACACCAAACGCGCCTTGCTCGCCGTGGGCGCTCCGGAGTCGGCGATAAGCTCGGATCCGGTGTAGGGCAATCGAAACACCTTGCAGCCCTGCGTAGCTCGACATCCGATACCCGCAGATCCGCCCTGAGGTTCGCGGCCGTCCCGATTCTGGACCGACGGAGCGGGGGAGCGAAGCGGAGGAGCGGAGGAGGGAAGAATCGGGACCTAGGGGCCGCGAACCCGCCGGAGCGGAGCGGAGGCAAATTGATACTGAGGAGTAAGCGTTGACGATCGGGCCCGAAGAGACCGGTGCCTTGCCATTGGGCGAGCAGACCGAGTGGACCGCCACCGTGGTGGGGGCGCACCGGTTGCGGGATGACACCACGGTGGTGCGGCTGATCGGCGAGTTCGTGCCGTTCGCGGCGGGCCAGTCGGTGGAGGTGCGCACCCCGCAGCACCCGAACATGGTGCGCCGCCTGTATTCCGCGCTGCCGCCGTCGCTGGACGGCAAGCTGGAATTCCATGTGCGGACACTGCCGGGCGGCTGGTGCAGCGGGACCATCGTGTCCGATGCCCATCCGGGCGACGAATGGCGGATCAGCGCGCCCGCCGGCTGGCTGGCCGTGGAACCCGACGCCACCGATGTGGTGATGATCGCCGACGGGGTGGGGCTCGCGCCGATGCGCGCGCTGCTGCTGGACCTGGCGCGCCGGGAGCAGCCGCCGCGCACCCACCTGTTCGTGGGCGGGCGCTACCCGCGCGACCTCTACGCCTCGGACATGCTGTTCCTGCTGGCCGGTGAACTGCCCTGGCTCACAGTCGTTCCCGTGGTGCAGGACGAATACGATCCGGACCTGACCGACCCCTGGTACGAGCAGTGCCGCGTCGACATCGGCTTCCGCCCGGAGGAGATGATGCCGGGCACCATCGCCGACATCCCCGAACGCTTCGGGCCCCTGGACCACCACCAGATCCTGGTCTGCGGCGCCGCGGCGAAGGTGCGCAACACCATCGACCAGCTGGTCGCCATCGGCGCCCCCGCCGAAGCCATCCGCTACGAAGGGTTTTGATCATTGCCAACGCGGCAACTGATTTCGTAAGGATCTGGGTAACTCCGCGGGGACGCCCATAATCGGTTCGGCACGAACCGCCGGCACGGGTACGAGACCGGCCACGGCTCTCAGCCGTCCGCTGAAGGCGCGGAGAGGCGGGTTAGAACAGGGGGTCGTGGCGGATGTTCTGGGTGGCGGTGCCGGCAGCCATCAGCCGGAACTTGGTGGTCTGCACCATCGAGGGCGCGCCGACGATCTGGACGTCGCGGTCCTCCCAGGAGCCGTGGCTCGCCACGATCTTGCCGATCTGACCGACCACCCGTGGTTGCAGGCCCGGGTATTCGGGGGCCTCTTCGGAATTGTCGAAGTGCCACCACGGGTTCTCGGTGGACTCGGTGACCGGGTGCACGGTGAGCCATTTGTTGGCGCAGGCCAGTTGGCTGAGCACCTCGAGATCGTAGAGGTCGCACGGGTAGTGGCCGCCGACGAACAGATCCACCTTGGGGTTGGAGCGGCGCGCGGTCATGGCCATCAGCTGGGCGCGCAGCGGCGCGACGCCGGTGCCGCAGCCGATCATCAGCATCTTGCGACGGGTGTTGCGGGGCACGCCGAGACCGCCCAGCGGCGATCCGACCAGCCACTGTTCCCCGACCCGGCTGTGACCGACCATGGCCGGGCTGACCCAGCCGCCGGTGACGCCGCGAATGTGGAATTCCAGTTCGCCGTTGGCGTTGGCGGGGATGGCCGGGGACAGGTAGCGCCACATCCGCGGGCGGGAGGGGATCTGCACGCTCATGTACTGGCCGGCCGCGTATTGCATGGGCTGGTCCAGCTTGAGGCGCACCACCGCCAGGTTGCGCAGCACCTCCCGGTGCTCGATGACGGTGCCGGTCCACACCGGCGGGGTGGTCTCGCCCTCGGCCGCCTCGATCATGGTGCCGGCGATGACGCCGATGCCCTCGTCCCAGGCGCGCCCGACCTCGTCGGTCCAGATCTCGGTGCCGGCGTACGCCTCGAGCGCGCTCTTGAGCGAGTTCCCCACGGCTACATAGTGATCGGCCACCACGCCGTACTTGCGGTGGTCGCGGCCGAGTTGGGCCAGGAAGGGCAGGAGCCGTTCGGGTTCCTCGAGCCGGTCGATGACGTAGGCGATCGCCTTGACCAGCCGGTCGCGCTGAGCATCCAGGGCGGCGGGGAAGAAGTCTCGCACGTGCGGGTACTCCGTGAAGAGGATGGCGTAGAACGATCGCGCGAGTTTCTCGGGGCCACCTTCTTCCGCAGCAACCGCCTTGAACGTTGTTCTTATCAATGCGACGGTGCGCGAATCCATTTGTGTCACAACCCCATTTCGCAATCGAACGCAGGCGTGACCGGCGAGTGAAGTGCTGCGGGACACTCGACAGCAGCCGTTGCCAAGCAAGTGTAGGCGAGGTTAGCCAGCAACGGAACGGGACGTTTCAATAACGCGCCCTTTATTGCTCGAAAACGTGAACGTTGCGGGGTATCTAATCCAAAAACAGACTGATCAACTGGAACACGCCGTGCGACACGGTCTTTCAGTCGCCGATTCTGGCTGATCCGTTTTGCAAGACTCAGGAAAACAGCGATCCCGCCGCAACTGCGTTCGTCGTGGAATTCCTTGAAGCATACGGACAAAACTCATGTTCGGCAGCCAACAATAACCTACCGGTCCGTTTGTTCTTAACTATCGCAATGACCTTCGCCAATCCCACAGTCCGCTAACGCAACTCAGCACATAACCCGCAACAATCGCAACCGAGCGAACGAAGGAAGGCGGTGTCCCGACCGGGACACCGCCTTCCGACTTGCCTTGCCCTACTGCGGCTTACGCCGATTTCGGGGCTGCCACACCACGAGAGCGGTGCTGCGTTGCGGCGGGGTCAGGTCGGGGCGGTACCCCGACCGGAGCCTTTCCACCTCGGCGGTCAACTCGCTCACCCGCTGCTGCAGCTCGTCCACCTGGTTGGTGAGTTCGATGATCCGTTTGATGCCGGCCAGGTTCACGCCCTCGTCCTGGGACAGGCGCTGCACCTCGCGGAGCAGCTCCACATCCCGGTCCGAGTAGCGTCGGCCGCCGCCCGACGTGCGTTGCGGCGTGACCAGACCCAGCCGGTCATAGGTGCGCAGCGTCTGGGCGTGCATGCCCGCCAGCTGCGCGGCCACCGAGATCAGGAAGTACTGCGCCCCGGTCTGCTTCGGATCCGAACTCATTACGCACCTGCCCATCCCGCACGGGGATCGAACCCACTGGTCTTCTCCGCCTCCGCGTAGCGCCGCAGCGCCTCGGTGGCATCGTCCTCCAGTTTCTGGGGCACCGCGACCTTCACCGTGACCAGCAGGTCACCGGCGGCTCCGTCGCGCTTGGGCACACCGCGCCCGCGCACCCGGAGCGTGCGGCCGTCGGCGGTGCCCGGCGGCACCTTGACGCCCACCCGGCCGTCCAGCGTCGGCACCGACACCGTGGTGCCCAGCACCAGTTCGGCGTAGGACACCGGCAGCACCAGGGTCAGGTCGTCGCCGTTGCGGCCGAAGACCTTGTCCTGGCTGACGTGCACGGTGACGTACAGGTCGCCCGGAGGCGCGCCACGCAGGCCCGCCTCACCCTGACCGGCCAGCCGGATCCGCTGCCCGTCGCGCACGCCCGGAGGAATGCGCACGGTGATGGTGCGGGTCCGGTTCTGGATGCCCGAGCCGCGGCAGTCGACGCACGGGTCGTCGATGATCGACCCGGTGCCCCGGCAGTCCTCGCACGGCTCGCTGAAGCCGAACGCGCCCTGGTTGCGGCTGACGACGCCGGAACCGTTGCAGTGCGGGCAGACTCGCGGGCTGGTGCCCGGCTTGGCGCCGCTGCCGTGGCAGGTGGTGCAGGCGGCCGGACTGGTCATCCGCAGCGGGACGGTCACGCCCTGGGCGGCCTCGCGGAAGCCAAGGGTCGTCTCGGTCTCCACGTCGGAACCGCGCCGCGGACG
Source organism: Nocardia tengchongensis (assembly GCF_054781395.1). NCBI lineage: Bacteria > Bacillati > Actinomycetota > Actinomycetes > Mycobacteriales > Nocardiaceae > Nocardia > Nocardia tengchongensis. The sequence continues at coordinate 2,463,079 of NZ_BAAGUM010000006.1, read as the reverse complement.
CGACGACGCCCGGGTGCCACCCCGATTGAACAGTCCGCCCAGCAGGTCACCCAGGCCGCCATCCGCGCCGCCCGCGCCACCGGCGCCGGCCCCGAAGATGTCGCCCAGGTTGAACTCGCCACCGGAGAACCCGCCGCCGGGCTGGCCGTAGCCACCCCCGGGCGGGAACCCGCCGCGGCCGAAACCGCCGCCCGCGAACAACTTGCGGGCCTCGTCGTACTCCTTGCGCTTCTCCGGATCCGACAGCACGGCATTCGCCTCGCTGACGGCCTTGAACCGCTCCTCGGCCTGGCTGTCCCCGGGGTTCTTGTCCGGGTGCAGGTCACGGGCCAGCCGGCGGTAGGCCTTCTTGATCTCGTCCTGGGTGGCGCCGGAGGAAACACCCAGATCCTTGTAGAAGTCCTTCTCGAGCCATTCTCGATTCACCGGGCATCTCCTCCTTTCTGTGTTGTCGAGGACGCGGGGTGCGTCCGATTGCTGTTAATCAGTGCCAGCGGCATCGGTGCCAGCGTTCTGCGAATCCGGCTGCGCCGCAGCCAGGTCCGCCACACCGTCGGTGACGCCGACCAGCGCGTGCCGCAGCACGCGATCGCCGAAGCGGTAGCCCTTGCGCATCACCATGCCGAGCACGGGATCCGCGCCGCTGCCCTCGTGCTGCACGGCCTCGTGCAGGGTCGGGTCGAAAGGCTCACCTTCCGAACCGAATTCCTCGAGACCCTGCTTCTGCAGAGCGGTGACCAGCTTGTCCGCGACCGACTTGAGCGGGCCGTTGTCGAGGTCACCGTGCGCGCGAGCGCGATCCAGATCGTCCAGCACGGGCAGCAATTCGCTGACCACCGCGGCCTTGGCGGTGTCGATGGTGACCTTGCGGTCCCGCTCGACCCGGCGACGGTAGTTGGCGTACTCCGCCGTCAGACGCTGCAGATCGGAAGTGCGCTCGGCCAGTTCGGCCGTGATCGCGTCGGCGAGGGCGTCCTCGCTGACCTCGGGAGTCCCCTCGGCCCCCGCGGCCGCGGCGGTATCCGCCGCGGCCTCGAAGACCTCACCCGTGGCCGGATCGACCATGTTGTCCGGGTTCTGGTTCGTCACTTCTTCTCAGGCTCCTCGACGACCTCGGCGTCCACCACGGTGTCATCGGACTCGGGCGCGGCGGCGCCGTTGCCCTGAGCGGCCTGGTCCGCGGCCGAGGCCTCGTAGATGGCCTGGCCCAGCGCCTGCGACTCGGTGGCGAGCTTCTCCACCGCGGTCTTGATGACCCCGATGTCGGTGCCCTTCAGCGCGTCGTTGGCTTCGGCGATGGCCGCCTCGACCTTGGTCTTGATGTCGGCCGGGACCTTGTCCTCGTTGTCCTTGATGAACTTCTCGGTCTGGTGCACCAGCGACTCGGCCTGGTTGCGGGTCTCCGCCTCCTCGCGACGCTGCTTGTCTTCGGCAGCGTGCGCCTCGGCGTCCTTCACCATGCGGTCGATCTCCTCCTTGGACAGGCCGGAGCCGTCCTGGATCTTGATCGTGTTCTCCTTGCCGGTGCCCTTGTCCTTGGCGGTGACGTGGACGATGCCGTTGGCGTCGATGTCGAAGGTGACCTCGATCTGCGGCACGCCGCGCGGGGCCGGCGGGATGCCGGTCAGCTCGAACGATCCGAGCAGCTTGTTGTGCGAGGCGATCTCGCGCTCACCCTGGAAGACCTGGATCTGCACGGACGGCTGGTTGTCGTCGGCCGTGGTGAAGGTCTCCGAGCGCTTGGTCGGGATCGTGGTGTTGCGCTCGATGAGCTTGGTCATCACGCCGCCCTTGGTCTCGATACCCAGCGACAGCGGGGTGACATCGAGCAGCAGGACGTCCTTGACCTCACCCTTGAGCACACCGGCCTGCAGGGCGGCGCCGATGGCGACGACCTCGTCCGGGTTCACGCCCTTGTTCGGCTCCTGACCGCCGGTCAGTTCCTTGACCAGGTCGGAGACGGCGGGCATACGGGTCGAACCACCGACGAGCACGACGTGGTCGATGTCGCCGACCGCGATGCCGGCGTCCTTGATGACCGACTGGAACGGCTTGCGGGTGCGGTCCAGCAGATCGGAGGTGATCTTCTGGAACTCGGCGCGGGTCAGCTGCTCGTCGAGGAACAGCGGGTTCTTGTCCGCGTCGACCGTGATGTAGGGCAGGTTGATCGAGGTCGACTGCGAGGACGACAGCTCGATCTTGGCCTTCTCGGCGGCCTCGCGCAGCCGCTGCATGGCCATCTTGTCCTTGGTCAGGTCGATGCCCGAGGTGCCCTTGAACTTGTCGACCAGCCAGCCGACGATGCGCTCGTCCCAGTCGTCGCCACCGAGGTGGTTGTCACCGGAGGTGGCGCGGACCTCGACGACGCCCTCGCCGATCTCCAGCAGCGAGACGTCGAAGGTGCCGCCGCCGAGGTCGAAGACCAGGATGGTCTGTTCCTTGTCGCCCTTGTCCAGGCCGTAGGCCAGCGCGGCCGCGGTCGGCTCGTTGACGATGCGCAGGACGTTCAGGCCCGCGATCTGGCCGGCCTCCTTGGTGGCCTGGCGCTGCGCGTCCTCGAAGTAGGCGGGGACGGTGATCACGGCGTCGGTGATCTCTTCACCCAGGTAGGCCTCGGCGTCGCGCTTCAGCTTCATCAGCGTGCGCGCGGAGATCTCCTGCGGGGTGTACTTCTTGCCGTCGATCTCGACCGACCAGTCCTCGCCCATGTGGCGCTTGACGGACCTGATGGTGCGGTCGACATTGGTGACGGCCTGGTTCTTGGCGGGCTGCCCGACGAGCACCTCACCGTTCTTCGCGAACGCGACGACCGAGGGGGTGGTCCGCGATCCTTCCGAGTTGGCCACGACGACCGGCTCGCCGCCTTCGAGAACGGCGATGACAGAGTTCGTGGTCCCGAGGTCGATACCGACCGCACGAGCCATGGTGATTCCTCCTACGTTGACGAACATGAGTGCCGACAGCACTGCATCTCAGTAACACTGAGCGTGGTCGGCTCAATCCTGCACCCGCATCCGGCGGTGTGCAACTTGAACTTGAGTCCAACTCGCTCAACCTTGCTGACCTGTCCCAACCGGAGACGCACGTCATCTATTCCGCGAGCCGAAAAAAAATTCTCGGTGGATTCCAGTGGTTCAGCCGAGCCCGGTTCAGCTGGGCGGATTGATCCTGATCGGCTCACCGGTGGCGGTGACCATGAAGTAGCCGCTCTTGGGACCGTCGGCGACGTACACGGTCACCGTCGGACCGCCGTCCTTGCCGTGCGCGATGATGACGTGGCTGATCCGGCCGTTCGGGACGCCCGCCGACCGCGGGGCCCCCGCGAGCAGGCCCGCGATCTTCTTCAGATCCAGGACCGACAGGTCGATGATATCGGTGCCCGGCGAACGGGGAACATCGCCGGTGGTGCGGAAACTGCCGTCGTAGCGGTAGTACCCGTCGCGCGCCGCGGCCGGATCCTCCGGCCGCCGCTCGATCACCACATAGGTGGGGAACAGGGTGATCTCGTCGGCCTTGGTGTCACCGAAGTGGTCCTTGTAGGCCTCGACGAAACTGGCCAGGCCCTGACCCGTGGTCGGGTCCGGCAGGTCCGGTTTCGGCGCGGCGACCCGGGACACGCAGCCCGCGAACGCGCCCAGCAGGGCCGCGGCCAGCACGATCGCGGCCGCGACCTTCCAGCGGGTGGACGGGCCGCGCCGGCGCGGCCGCACCACCGGCGAATTCACCAGGTTGGCCGGGATCTGGAGATCCTCCAGCACCACGTCGAGTTCGCCGAAGGTCTTGGCCGCCAGGGCTTTCGCGGTCCGCTCGGCGTGTTCGCCGTCGGTGAGCTCGCCCGCCGCGTGGGCGGAGTCGAGCAGGGTGCAGGCGTCCACGCGATCGGTGTCGCGGGCGCGCAGTCCGTGGGAGCGTGCATCGGCCATGGTCTCGCCTATCCCCCGAACGCCACGGTGCGCGTGATCCGGCCGTCGAGAGTCGCCTCGACGAAACCGGATTCATTGGCCTGGTTGCCCACGTAGATGCGGACCACCGGCCCGGCGCCGCTGCCCCCGATATCGAGGTAGTTGACGGCGCCCTGTTCGACCTTGGTGAGGGCGGGAGCCTGCGCCGCGAGCGCCGCGACGGCCGTCGGGTTCAACGCGGAGAGGTCGACGGACGGCGTTTTCGGGTCCCGGGTCTGGGGTTGGTCGGTCTGCTCGAAGCCGCCGAAGTAGTTGTAGTGCACCTTCCGGTTGGGCTGCGGCGCGCGGGTCACCACCGCGTACCCCGGGTACAGATCGAGCTCGTCGACCAGAGCGTCACCGAACTTGGCCCGGTAGACGTCGCGGAAGTAGGAAATGCCCTCGGCCTCGGTGAGTTTCGGGCGGGGCAGCACCAGCGGCTGGATGATGCCCAGGTCCACCGCGGGCGGTCCGGCGGGCGGGGTGGCCGGGCGGGCGACGGCCACGAAGGTGCCCACCGCCACCGCGATGCTCAGCGCCGCGACGCCCGCGGCGAGCCAGTTCTCCCGCCGCGAGGTGGGCGGGACCGGGTCGGGCCGGGCGTCGGCGGGCCGCTGCAGATCGTCGGTGAGCTGGGCCAGCTCACCCAAAGTGCGTGCCTCACCGGCGAGTTCGGTGAGGGTGCGGTGATCGGCGGTGCTGAGCTGGCCGTCGGCGAGGCCGGCGTCGAGCAGGGTGCAGGCGGCCTGCCGGTCGGTATCGCGGGCCCGGGTGCCGGGCGGGTAGCCGCCGGCGCCGCGCCGGCGCGACCGCGTACCGGTCGGGGCGAGGTCGGCGGTCTTGGCGCTGGGTTGCAGGTCCGCGGTGAGCCGTTGCAGTTCGCCGAGCGTCTGGGCGCTCTGCGCGCGCTCGGAGCGCTGGTGATACTCCTCGACCGCGAGCTCGCCCTCCTCGAAGGCGGCGTCCAGCAGCGTGCGCGCGTTGACGCGGTCGATGTCCCGCGCCCGCATGCGCCCGGTGGCGGGCGAATCCCCGGCCGATCCGGACGATTTCGAGCTCACGCGGGGATCGTAGACGGATTCCGTTCTTGTCGCGCGCCTTCTTTCATGCCCGCAGGGTGTGACCTATCGGATTCCCAGGTCATCTTTCAGGCCGTGCTCCAGCGTGACGCGGACCAGGGCCGCGGCCAGCTCGGCGACGTGACCGGGCCGAGCGAGGGCGGCGAGCGCCGACGGATCGGCCGGCAGGTCCAGTTCACTCGCGCCGCGGCGGGCCCGCTCATCGAAATAGGGGCGAATCCAGGTCCAGGTGTCCTGCACCTCGCGCAGGAAGATATCCGCGCCGACGGGACCGATGCCCCCGAAGCGCTGGAGCAGCCGGGCCAGCTCGGCGGGCTCACGGCCCGATTCGGTTGCGAGCCCGCGCATATCACCGTGCCAGTCCTCGATCAGCTGGGCGGCGTTGGCGATCAGGCGGGTCGCGGTGGATTCGTCGTAGCGGACGTAGTGGGCGCGGCCGAGCGCGGCGACCAGGTCCGACCATTCGGCCTCGGCCACGCGGTGCGGGGTGGTGTAGCCGGCGGCGAGGAGTTCGCGGGCGGCGGCCACCGCGATGCGGGCCGAGATGCGGGTGCTGAGCAGCTGGGCCAGGATCAGCAGCTGGTAGAGCGGCGCGGGCTTGTCGGCGAGGCGGATTCCGGCGTCGGCGGCGTAGCCGGACCCGGCCCGGTCCAGCAGCGCGCGCACCGTGTCCTGCTCGTTCATCGGCCCCGGCCTCCTCTCGCCGTCGGCAATACCAGTGTCTCTCCGCCGGCAATACCCGCGTTCCGCCCCGAGACGTACACACCGGCCGAGGTGCGGCGCAGACACGCCCGGGATGCGTGTAGACGCCCGAAATGCCGGGGTTGCGCCCGGCCGCCCACGAAGATCAGAAGCATCGATTTCCGCTGGTAGAGGAGGTCCGATGAAGGCACGGTTCGGTATTTCGATACCGCCCGTCGCGTCCGCGCTGCCCGATGTCATCGACATGGCCCTGGCCGCCGACGCCGAGGGACTCGACCTGGTCGGCATCCAGGACCACCCCTACAACGCGCAGTTCGGCGACGCCTTCGCGGTGATCGGGGCCTGCCTGGCCGCGACCGGACGGGTCAGCCTCTACCCGGGCGTCGCGAACCTGCCGCTGCGCACCCCCGCCATGATCGCCAAACAAGCCGCCACCTTCGACCTGCTCAGCGGCGGACGCTTCGAATTGGGTTTGGGCACCGGGGCTTTCGAGAGCGGCGTGGTCGCCATGGGCGGGCCCGCCCGCAAGGGCCGGTCCGCGCTCATGGCCATCGCCGAAGGCATGGCGATCATCCGGGCCGAATGGCGCACCGGACAACCGGTTTCGGTGGTGGGTACCGAATACACGGTGCAGGGCATCGACGGCGGGCCCGCACCCGCGCACCGGATCGAGATCTGGCTGGGCGCCATGGGCCCGCACGCCCTCGACCTGATCGGCGCGGCGGCCGACGGATGGGTTGCGCCGCTGCCCAATTGGCTGCCGTGGGACCAGTGGCCCGCCGCCAACGCCCGCATCGACGCCGCGGCCCGCGCCCACGACCGGGACCCGCGGGCCATCGCCCGGCTGGCGGCGCTGCCGGGCGTGGTGAGCGACCGGGCGCTGCACCCGGATCCCCACGGCACCGACCCGATTCACGGTTCACCCGAGGAATGGGCGGACATCATCGTGCGACTGGCCCGCGACGCCGGCTTCGACACCTTCGTCTACTGGCCGCCCGGATTCGACGTCGATCAGGTGCAGCGCTTCGCGCGACTGGTGGTGCCGCTCGCGCGAAAGCTGCTGGACGACCTGTGATTCAGCCGCGCGCGGCCGCGGCCGCGGCCTCCGCCTCGATCTGGCCCGGGAACTCGCTGGGCTGGCCGACGCCGGTGGTGACCAGGTCGCGCAGGCTCTCGGTGATGTAGAAGGTCCAGGCCGGGGAACAGGCCGAGTAGCACTCGTAGTCGGGCACCAGGCCCACGTGGGTGAAGGTGAGTTCGGTGCCGCCGTCGGTGGCGGCGATGTCGAAGCGGATCTCGGTGTTCACCCATTCGGTCTGGTCCTGGATGAAGGTCATGTGGTTTTCCTGCACCAGCCACACCACGCGCTGGTCCGGCACCACCTCGGTCAGTTCGATCTCGCTGCGGTGCACCCCGGGCGCCTCGAAGACGAAGCGGTCGCCCTTCCGCTCGGTGCCGCCGCGGATGCCGGGCGACCACCACCCGCGGGCGTTCAGGACGGCCGCGAAGACCTCGGCGGGGGTCTGGTCCACGGTGATGCTCGTGGTGAAGTTCTGATCGGTCATAGCAGGTCCCAGCTCTTTCTGACGGACATGACAAGGGTCGGAGTCGGCGGTCTCGCGAGAACTTACTTTCATCACGATAGCGACGTTGCTTGCATCACACAAGCAGAGAAGTACCCTGGAGACATGTTGGGACGCATGTACGACGGGGAGGTGTGCTCGGCGGCGCGCACGCTGGAGCTGGTGGGCGAGCGCTGGAGCCTGCTGATCGTGCGCAATGCCATGTTCGCCGGCATGACCCGGTTCACCGAGTTCCAGCGTGCGCTCGGCATCGCGCCGAACATCCTCACCAAACGGCTCGCCGAATTCGTCGAGGCCGGAATCTTCGAGCAGCGCGCCGGCACCGCCGGCGGGCACCCCGAATATCTGCTCACCGCCAAGGGACTCGACCTGAAGCCGGTCCTCCTCGCGCTCACCGCCTGGGGCGACCGCTGGGCCGCGCCGGACGGCCCGCCGGTCACCTACCGGCACACCGGCTGCGGCGGGAAAGTCGGTGTGCGCCTGGAATGTTCGGACTGCGACGCCACCCCAGACCTGCCGGACGTGACGGCCGAACTCGCACCGTGGGCGTACGAACGCAAATACGGGGCCTCCGCGTCACTCCAGTAGCGGGAACCGGCCCGAACGCAGCAGCCCGGCGATGGCCTCCATCTTCGCCTGCGGCGCGGCGTAATCCGGGTGCGCGCCCAGCACGGCCGCGGCGTCGTGCAACCGGATCATCTGCCGCTCGGCCTCGGCCACCCCACGCCCGCCCGGCGTGATCGGATGCGCGGCGAAGGCCGGGCGGCGCGGATCCACCCGCCCCAGTTCGACCGCCTTCTCCACCCGCCGCGAGCAGCGGCAGAAAGCTTCGGGGTTGGCCAGTCCACAGGTCGACTGCAAGAAGTTCCCGAGTCGTTTCTTGGCCCGCTCCACCCGTTTCCGGTACGCGGCGGGCGTTGCGCCGACGATCCAGGCGGCCTCCTCCGAACTGACCTCGAAGACGTCGGAGAGCACGTAGGCGACGCGTTCGTCGCGGCCCAGGCACTGCAGCATGGCCTGACTGCAATTGAGCCGGACCTCGTGGGTGAGCAGGGTGGCTTCCGGACCGCGATAGTCCTCCTCCGCCAAACCGTCCCGCAGCCCCTCGCCGAACTGGTCCAGGCTCAGCTGCTGCGCCTCCTGCGGCGTCTGCCGTTTCAGGTTCAGCAGGTAGTTGACGCCGATGCGGTACGCCCAGGTGGTGAGTTTGGCCTCGCCGCGCCAGCTCGCCAGATGGCCGACCGTGCGCAGCAGGATCTCCTGGGTGGCGTCCTCGGCGTCGGCGGGCCGCCACACCATGCGCAGCGCCAGCCGGTAGATCGGATCCTGTAGCAGCCGAACCACATCCGCGACCGCGGCCCGATCGCCCCCGACGGCCCGCGCGACGAGATCGCGCTCGTCGATCTCCGATCCGGTGTCCATACCGCCAGCATAGGGACCGGGTCCGACATCGCGGGGCCGTCAGCGGGACCGCTCAGGCGACGGCCGGCGCGGTGAGCAGCGTGTGCCGGCGCAGCCAGTCCGCGACCGCCCGGCCGATGGCGTCGGGCTGATCCTCCGGGCAGTGATGCCCGGCCGGGCCGATATTCGCGAGCTCGGCCGACGCGAAGGTCCGCATCGCCCAGTCCATCGCCTCCGGCGAGCCGAGGCCGACACCGTCCTCGACGTGCATGACCAGCTTGGGCACCGCCGGGCTGGCGGCCATCCAGGCGTCGTAGTTCTCGATGATGGCGACCACGTCGGCGGGCTCGCCGTCGAGCGGGAACTCCCTGGGCCACACCAGCATCGGCTTGCGGGACGCCGGGGTCGGGTACGGCGCGCGGTAGGCGTCGAGGGCCTCGGGAGTCAGGGTTCGGGTGGAGTTGGGCAGGTTGAATTCGATGAACATATTGCGTTCCAGCACCATCTCCTCGCCCTCGGGGGAACGGAAGCGGCGGAACAGTTCCGCGCCCTGCGGCGGCATCTCCGACCAGGTCATCGGCCGCAGGAAGGTCTCCACCACGGCGATGCCGCGCACCCGTCCGGGATGCCGTGCGGCCCAGTCCATTCCGAGCGCGCCGCCCCAGTCGTGGCCGACGATCACGACCTGCTCCAGGCCCAGGGCCTCGAACCAGGCGTCCAGGTAGCGGGCGTGATCGACGAAGCGGTAGTCGCTGTCGGGCTTGCCGGAGGCGCCCATGCCGATGAGATCCGGTGCCAGGACGCGGGTCTCGCCGCTCACGTGCGGGATGACATTGCGCCAGATGTAGGACGAGGTGGGGTTGCCGTGCAGGAAGACGACGGGGATCTCCCCGCCGGCGTGCGCGGCGCCGGTGTCGGTGTAGTCGATGAACGAGTCCAGCACGTCGATGGTGGCCATCGTGGTGTCCTTCCGGGTGAGTTGCCTACACCTGGTTGGACACGCGCCGGGACGGCTTGTGACCGGACTCAGCTGTGACCTGGGTCATACATCGGCAGGGCACCCGGGCCCAGCGTGAGGCCCGGATGGACACCCGGGGTCAGGCCGGTGCCGATGGCGATGCGCTGCAGCATGGCGAGCATTCGCGGCCGATCCTCGGGCTCCAGCGGGGCGAGCAGTTCGGCGTTCAAGCGATCGGCGAGCTCGGCCGCACGGGCGATGGCCTCGCGGCCGGCGGGCAGCAGGTGCACGGCGTGGGCGCGGCGGTCGGCGGGGTGCCGGCGCCGCTCGACCAGGCCCCGCTTCTCCAGGGCGTCGATCAGGCTGACCATGACGTTGCGATGGATCCCGAGCAGGTCGCACAGCTGCTGCTGCGTCCGCCCGTCGTTGGCCTCCAGCAGGCGCAGCGTGCCGTACTGCGGTGGCTTGATCCCCAGCGGCGCGAGCAGCTGTTCGAACCGGTACGCGGAGTGCGATCCCAACTGCCCCAACAGAAATGCGGCACTTTCGAACAGCGGCGAGTTCTCGGGATCAGCGTCGGTCACCCGTACAGGGTACAGCAATGCCCAAGCCATGATTGCCCTCTTGATTGATAATCACTTCAGGTGCATAGTTTGAAGTGGACCTCCACCCCACACCGAATCGAAGAGAGTTCGCAGTGGATACCGACATCACCCCCACCCTCGATCCACGCCGCTGGATCGCCTTCGCCGTCGTGCTGGCCGCCGGATTCATGGACCTGCTCGACGTCACCATCGTCAATGTCGCCGTGCCCAGCGTGCAGAAGGACCTCGGCGCGGCCTACTCCCAGATCGAATGGATCATCGCCGCCTACGTGCTGTCCTTCGCGGCCGTGCTGATCACCGGCGGCCGGCTCGGCGACATCTACGGCCGCAAACGGCTGTTCCTGCTCGGCGTGGCCGGATTCACCGCGGCCTCGCTGGCCTGCGGTCTCGCCTCCTCGCCCGCGATGCTGATCGGATCCCGCTTCGTGCAGGGCGCGATGGCCGGGCTCATGGTGCCGCAGATCCTGGCCATCATCCGCGTCACCTTCCCGAAGGAGGAACGGGCCAAGGCGATCGCCGTGTACAGCGGCGTCGGCGGGTCGGCGTCCGCGGTCGGGCTGTCGCTGGGCGGGCTGCTCGTCGAATGGAATCTGTTCGACCTGGGCTGGCGGCCCATCTTCCTGGTGAACGTGCCGGTCGGCCTGCTCGCACTGGGCGCGGCCGCGGTGGTCATGCGGGACTCGCGGTCCGCGCACGCGCCGCGGCTGGACATCATCGGCATGGTGCTGGCCATCTCCGCGGTGCTGCTGCTGGTGTATCCGCTCACCGAGGGACGCCGATTGGGCTGGCCCGCCTGGACTTTCGTCATGATCGGCGCGTCGGCCGCGGCGCTCGGCGCCTTCCTGGTCTACGAGCGGTGGCGGGCTCGCACCGCCGGATCCCCGCTGATCGACCTGGACCTGTTCCGGTCGCGGCCGTTCACCATCGGCTTGAGCAGCTGGCTGTTGTTCTGGATCGGATTCGGCGGGTTCTTCCTGATCTGGACGCTGTTCATGCAGGCCGGGCTCGGGTGGTCGCCCATGCGGGCCGGACTCACCTCGGTGTTCTTCGCGGTCGGCGCGGGCATCGGGGCGGGCGTCTCGGTGAGCGCGCTGGCCCCGCGGTTCGGCAAGTGGGTGCTGCTGGCCGGCGGGCTGGTCACCGCGGGCGGGTTCGCGCTGTACGGCGCGTTGGCCACCTACTACGAATCCGATTTCGCCTCATGGCAAATGGTGTTCCCGCTGCTGGTGACCGGCATCGGCTTCGGCATCGTGGTCGCGCCGACCATCGACATGCTGCTCGGGCAGATTCCCGACCGTGAGGCCGGGGCCGCGTCCGGGCTGCTCAACACCGGTCAGCAGCTGGGACTGGCGCTGGGCGTGGCACTGGTCGGCATCCTGTTCTTCGGGCAGCTGGATCACGATTCGGCGCGCGGCGTGGATTCCGTTGCGGGACAGACACGGACCGAACTGGCGGCGGCGGGGCTGCCCGGGTCCGCACAGGAGCAGATCCTCGCGAACTTCCGGGCGTGCGTACGGGATCGCTCGGGCGAGGTGGATCCGTCGGTGGTTCCGGCGAGCTGCCAGTCGGCTCCGGCGGACCCGGCCGTCGGGCAGATCCTCGCGCGGGCGGGCGCAGACGCCAATGCGGTCAACTTCGCGCACACCTTCCAGTACACGCTGTGGTGGGGCATGGGGCTGATGACGCTCGTCTGCCTCGGCTTCGTGGCACTGCCCCGCGACACCCGGCTCGAACAGCACGAGATGGCGGAGGAGGAGGAGCTCGTCGGCGTCTGAGCACCGACACGGCCGCGGGTTCGGTGAAACCACCGGACCCGCGGCCCGTTCCGGTGAAGAATCCAGACAGATCACCGACTTCCGACAGGAGCCAGTCATGCGCGCGGCCGTGGTCAGCAAGGGCGAATTCCAGGTCGAGGACCTCCCGGCACCCGTCCCGGGGCCCGGCCAAGTGCTCATCTCCGTCACCCGCTGCGGCATCTGCGGCTCCGACCTGCACGCCCGCCTGCACTGCGACGAACTCGCCGATCTGGCCGCCGCCACCGGCTACGACCGGTTCATGCGTTCCGACCAGCGGATCGTCATGGGCCACGAATTCACCGGCGAGATCGCCGAATACGGCCCCGGCACCCGCCGCCGCTGGAAGCCCGGCACCCCCGTGGTCGCCATGCCCATCCTGCGCACCGGCCGCCGGCCCGAATTCACCGGCCTGTCCGCTCACGCCCCCGGCGGCTACGCCGAACAGGTCCTCGTCCAGGAACCCGTGACCTTCCAGGTCCCGAACGGCCTGTCCCCCGACCACGCCGCCCTCACCGAACCCATGGCCGTGGCCTGGCACGCGGTCCGCAAGAGCCGGATCACCAAGGGCCAGACCGCTTTCGTGATCGGCTGCGGCCCGATCGGCCTCGCCGTCATCTCCATGCTGAAGGCCGCGGGCGTCCACACCGTCGTCGCCAGCGACTTCTCCGCCCGCCGGCGCGAACTCGCCACCGCCTGCGGAGCCGACGTGGTCGTCGACCCGGCCACCGAATCCCCCTGGGACGCATCGCCGAAGAAGTCCCGGATCAGCGGCGTCACCGACATCCTCAACCTCGGCTTCGACGCCATGGAACGCCTCCGCCGGATCCCCGACATCCCCTGGTGGTACCTGTTCCGCGCCGCCCACACCCTCGATCGCGGCCCCTCCGGACCGGTCGTCTTCGAATGCGTCGGCGTCCCCGGCATCATCGACCAGATCCTCACCGCCGCACCCCCGTTGACCCGCGTCGTGGTCGTCGGCGTCTGCATGCAATCCGACGCCTTCCACCCCGCCACCGCCATCAACAAGGAAATAGAACTCCGCTTCGTCCTCGGCTACGACCCCGGCGAATTCCGCGACACCCTGCACATGATCGCCGACGGCAAGGTGGACCCGTCACCCCTGATCACCGGCACGGTCGGCCTCGAAGGCATCGACACCGCCTTCACCACCCTCGCCTCCCCGGACCACCACGCCAAGATCCTCATCGACCCCCGCAGCGACCGCACCGCGCCCTGACGCGGCGCCGGTCACGTCAGCGGCCGGGGCGCAGCGCCGGGAACGGGGTGGTCGGGGGCTCGTGGAGGATGTCCAGGAGACCCTCGGCGCTGCGGGCCGCGGTGAGGCAGGCGTTGGCGGTGAACTGGTCCGCGAGGGGGTGGCGGGCTCGGGAGCGCCACTTGTGGACCGCGGCCAGGGCCGCGTCGCGTTGGGTGTGTAGGTCGGTGTGGGCGGGTAGGCCCAGGCGGAGGGTGGGGGCCACGCCGGTGCCGCCGATGAGGCGGTTCAGCTCGGCCAGATCGTCAGGGGGGAGCGGCAATTCGTCGGCGCGCAGATGGGCCAGGAGACGGAGTTCGGCGAAACCGTGGACGTCGGCCAGAAGCGTGCGGACGCGCGGGAGCAGGGCGTCGGCGGTGGAACCGGGGTTCGCGGCGAGGATGCGGGCCAGGGCGGTGAGGGCGGAGTGGGCCTTGAGTTCGTCTGCGCGCTGGGCGAATTGGACGTCCAGGACGGTGCGGAGTTCGTCCAGGCCGCTGCGGCTGGAGAGTTCGGCGGCGAGCGCCTGCGAGCCGCGCACACCCAGGCGGATCAGGGTGACGGCCAGGCGGATACCGAACAGGCCGAAACGCGCCGTCAGATGGGCACGCAATTCCGCGGGAACCGGCAGCGGCAGGTCGGGGTGGGCGAAACGGTCGGCCGAAAGCAGGGCGGTGGTCAACTCGTCGACCGGGATGGCGGCCAGCGCCTCGAACGCGTCGTACTCGCGTTGCCGGAGCGTGGCGGCGGCGAACGCCAGCAGACCCGCCACCGGAATCACCGACTGGCACAGGCCCGTTCGCTCCAACTCGGTGGCGAAACGGGTGGCCACATCACGGGCCGAATGCAAGGCGTCGATGCGGCCCGCACCGATCTCGTCGGCCCGCGACACCACGCCCACAACACCAAGTGGACCCGAGAAACTCTGCGGCGCACCGGTACTGCCACTCTGCCCGCCACCGATCTTCTCCAGGAAGTCGACATCGGCGGCGTCCAGCCGACGCAAGAGATAGAGGACGGCGTCGGCGGGCGGCAGGGCCGGGCCCGGACCGCCGGGCGTCAACAGGCGCGACGTGCGCGCCGACACCTCGCGCGACAACGACGAAATGCCGGGGGTGTCGATGATGGTGGTCTGCGCCAGCTCCGCCGACGGCCACTCCACCGCCAGCTGATCCACCTCACGCGGCGTCGGCGAATTCCAGCGCAACGCCGACAGATCGAAGGTGAGGCCGTGCGCGCCGGGCAGGCCCTCGGCCCCACGACCGCGGCGCACCACCACATCGGCGCGCGCACCGTCGGCGCTGTACGCGGTGACCCGCGGCGCGGTCCCATTGCGGTACCAGGTGACCAGGCGCGTGCACTCGGTCGCGTCGGTCGGCGCGATGTCCTGCCCGACCAGCGCGTTCAACAGGGTCGACTTGCCCGCCTTGAGCTGACCGGCCAAGGCCACCCGCAACGGCTCGTCCAGCCGGCGCGCGCACTCGTCGAGCTGACCCCGCACTCGCGGCCGCTCCCCCAGCGCCCGCCGCGCCGCCGCCACCAGCCCGCGCGTCTCCGGCACCAGCCCGTATCCGACACCGCTCAACACACCGCACCTCCACGCATCCGCAAGGCATTCGCCCGGACACGCGGAATCGTTATCAGACCCCAGCAGGTCTCACAGCCGATTCCCAGTCCCGGGAACCGGCCCGCGCCGACGCCGGCCGCGACTCCGTCCGCCACACCACGATCTTGCCCGGGCCACGGCCGATCACCCCGACCCGGCCCCGGTGCGCCGCGCCCGGCTCCCGCCGACGGCTACCTACCGCCCGCCAACGCACACCAAGACCCCCTGCGGCCTGGTGGGCGGGGACTCAGCGGCCGGGCGGGAGTTGCGTGCGGTCGGCCGAGGTCAACGCGTCGTGCGTCCCCGGGCCGAGCAGCGCCCCGGCGTGGCGGCGGAGTTCACCGACCACACGCAGGCGGCGCTCGAGCTCGACGGCGCGTTCGGTGCCGCGGGCGGCCTCCACGTTCGCGGCCTCCTGGGCGGCGCGCAGCGATTCGTCGATCGAGCGCAGGGTGCGCTCGGCGATGGCGGTGAAGTGATCGCGCAGCAGCCGGTGGATCCGGTGCAGACGGTCCTTCGTCTCCTTGCCGCTGTGGAAGGCGATGTCGTCGAGATAGCGGCGCACCGCCAGCTTGGCGTCGGCGCGGCGCTTGGCCAGCCGAGCCTTCTTGTCGTCGCTGAACGCCTTGCCGCCCAACAGCACTCCCGCGCCCAGCGACAGCGGGTTGATCAGCGCCATCCCCGCCATGGTGCCGACCATGCCCGCCATCACCACGCCGCCGTACGAGCCGCGCACACCCACCAGCAGCTTGTGGCCCAGACCCAGGTCCGGTTCCAGATCGGCGAGGGTGCAGGACTCGGTGCGGGAGTCGTCGTCGAGGGTGTCCCGCACCTCCGGCAGATCCACCGCGCCCAGGTCGGTGAAGTGGGTGGCGACCTGCTCGGCCAGTTTCACCGCGCGGGTGCCGGTCCACACCAGGTTGTCGCCGAGCGCCGAACCCACGGTGGCCGTGAGCCATTCGTCCATGCTGTCCCAGTGCTTGCCGGGATCGTGGTCGTCGATCCAGTCCTCGGCGGTGCGGGCGATATCGCGCAGCCGATTCCGCAGATCGTGATCGATGTCGCCGGCCAGGTCGGTGATGCCGTCACCCAGCGTCTGCTGCCAGGCGGCGGTGTGTCGGTGCAACTTCTCCGCCTCGGCCTTGGCGGCATGCAATTCCCGGATGGCCGCCGCGCCCCGCGCCGGATCCCGCAACGCCACCAGCTCCGAACCCAGCGCGAGCGCCAGATGCTCTGCGGCGGAGGAGATGTCCAGGGCGACCGCGCGCTGCAGGGCCGCCTGATCCCGCGCCACCACCTGCTCACGCAGGAACTGGAACACCAGCCCGAAACCGGACTCACGACCCAGACTCTCGTCCTGCAGGCGCATGGCGTGCGCACGCAGCAGCGCCGACACCGGCAGCATCGGCAGCTCGATCTCGTTGACGCGCAGATGCTTCCGGTTCGCCTCGAACACCTGCCGCCAGTGCGGATACAGGTCGATCTTGGTGACCAGCACCGCGACCGCCGGGCACAACTCCCGCACCTGACGCAGGAAATCGACTTCGGGATCGGTGAGTTCGGTGGACGCGTCGGTCAGCACCAGCACCGCGTCCGCGGCCGGCGCCTGCGCGAGCACCCCGGCCGCGCCGGTGGTTCCGTGCACGCCCAGTCCGGGGGTGTCCACCACGACGATGCCGTCGGCGAGCAGCTGACTCGGGGCCTCGAGCTCGAGGCGCAACACCGCCCGGCCCTGCGGGCTGCGCGCGGTGAGGGCCGGGACCGTCTCGAAAGGCACCGGCTCCCGGGTGTTCTCGCCGCCGTCCGCGCCCGCCGCGACCACCGTCGCGCGCGGTTGCGGGCCGTAGGACAGCACGGTGGTCACCGCGGTCGCCACGTCATCGGCGACCGGGCACACGTCCAGGTTCACGAGGGCGTTGACGAATCGGCTCTTGCCCTGATTCCCCAAGCCCGCAACCAGGATCCGGCGCCGCGGATCGCGGACCTTGCCCGCGACCGTCTCCAGCCGGGCGACCAGATCTCCGCGCTCCGCGGCCCGCGCCACCGCGATGGTCTCCGAGACCATCGTCAACAGCGGATTCGCCACCACCATGCCTGTCATAACTCCCGTCACGAGTGCAGGATGTCACCGACGATGTCGCCACCGGCGTGCGTCCCGAGATCCACCCCGGTGTGCGCGCCGCCGTCGGCGAACAGCGACGCGTCCGGACCGGTGGTGTGCACGCCGCCGCCGAAGGCCTGCGAAACATCCACGCCGGCCCAGGGATTCGTGCCCGCACCGTGCAACCCGGCATCCACCGCGCTGCCGCCGTGCAACCCGGCATCCAGTCCGCTGCCGACCTGCGCCGCGCCGCCGACCTGAGTCGCCCCGGTGACCCCGGTATCGAGTCCGCCGCCGATCCCGGCCACCGCGTTCCCGACCCCGGTGAGCCCGGCCCCGACCTGAGTACCCGCGCCGACCGCCGAGTGCACCCCGGCATCCAGGCCCGACCCGATCTGCGTTCCGGCCCCGACCGCGCCGTGGAGTCCGGCATCGAGCCCGCCGCCGACCTGGGTACCGATCCCGGTCGCCGCACCGCCCACACCGGAAATGCCCGTCTCCAAACCACTTCCGACCTGCGCGCCCAGCCCGGTGCCCACATTCGCGGCACCACCCAGCCCGGTCTCCAGACCCGCGCCGACCTGAGTACCCGCCCCGATCGCGCTGTGCAGTCCGGTATCGAGCCCGCCACCCAACTGCGTTCCCAGATCCGCACCCGTGTGCAGACCGGCGTCGAGGCCGGTCCCGAGCTGTGCGCCCGCGCCGACGGCGCTGTTCACGCCCGCACCGAGCCCGCTACCCAGCTGCGCACCCAGATCCGCACCCGTGTGCAGACCAGCGTCGAGACCGGTCCCGAGCTGCGCGCCCGCACCGACCGCGCTGTTCACGCCAGCCCCCAGCTGCGAGCCCAGATCCGCGCCCGCGTGCAAGCCGGTGTCCAGACCGCCGCCGAGCTGTGCGCCCAGTCCGGCTCCCGCACCGGCGGCGGTGTTCAGGCCGGTCTGCAAGCCCGCGCCGATCTGGGTGCCCGCACCGATCGTGGTGCCGAGGCCCGCGTCGAGTCCGCCGCCGAGCTGGGTGCCGAGATCCGCGCCCGCGTGCAGGCCGGTGTCGAGGCCCGCGCCCAGTTGGGTGCCCGCGCCGAGGAGGGCGTCGGCCGCGCCGGACAGTCCGGTCTCCAGGCCGCTGCCGACCTGCGCGCCGAGGCCCACTCCCGCGTTGGCGGCGGTGCCGAGGCCGGTCTGCACACCGAGGCCCGCGTTGAGCGCGCTGTCGATACCGGTGGCGAGGCCCGCGCCGGAGCCGGTGTTCAGTGCACCCCCGAGGCCGGTCTGCAGGCCCGCGGCGGCGTTGACGGCGGCGTTGATGCCCGCGCCGAGGCCGGTCTCGAGATCGGCGGCGGTGGTGAGGGCGCCGGTCAGGCCGGTGGTGAGGCCCGCGCCGCCCTGGGTGACCGCGTCGATGGCGCCTTCGAGGCCGGTTTGCAGGCCCGCGCCCGCGGCCAGGCCGCCGGTGAGGGCGGAGGTCAGGTCGGCGGCGGCCTGGGCGCCGAGGACGCCGCCCAGGTTGGCTTCGACGCCGGTGGCGACGTCACCGGCCACGCCGAGCGCCCCGCCGAGCCCGGCGGTCAGGCCCGCGCCCAGGCCGGCGGCCGCGTCCACGACGCCGCCGATTCCATTGGAGATGCCCAGCTCGAGGCCGGTGCCGGCGTCGCCGGTCAGGCACACCTGGGTGGCGGTGACGGTGGCGGCGCCCAGGTTCAGGCCCGCGTTGTCGCCGACCGCGGCGGTACCGCCGAGGCCCACGTTCGCGCCGGCTCCGGTGGTCGCGCCGAGTCCGGCGCCCAGGCCGGCGTCGGCGCCGAGACCGGCATCTGTGCCGAGGCCCGCGCCCAGGCCGGTGGCGCCGCCCGCGGCGATGATGCTCGACAGCTGCGAACCTCCCGCAACCAGCGCGGATTCGGCCACCATCGGCGCGACGGCCGCGATGTCCTCCGGGGTCACGGTGTCCAGGCCGGCGGCGGTGAGGGCCGCGCCCGGGTTGTTGCAGTAGCTGACGGCGGCTTCGTGGTCGCGCAGCAGGTTGAGGATGAACTCGAGAATCGCGTTGGGGCTCATGTTGAATCGTCTCCCTGGTGGGGCGGGCCCCGCTGACCCGCACTGCTCGAATTGCCTTTCACGTTAGGAAGACGAGTTGTTACGCGTAAGGGGTGAACTCCCCCGATTTCCCCATCGCCGACCTTGGGGGTCGGGCAAACATTAGGGGAATTTCCCCAAACCTGCCGGGGAATCGGTAACGGTTGCCCCCCAGCTACCGACAGGCTCGGTGGGCCGCCCGGCCTAACAGCGGGTTTTCAGACATATCGGACCAAGAGCTTTCGAGCGGCACGCGAATCACCCACCGCGTGTCCGGTAATGACAGGGGAACTCGAATGAGTCAGGGGCTGGCGCTCGGCATCACGGTCGGGTCGTCGAACACGGTTGCCGTGACAACTTCGGGGGGACAACACAAGCTGCATACCCGGCCCAGCACGCTGGGCTCGGAGACGGAGCTTCCGGACAGTTTCCTGTCCCGGGTCGGGGATCCCGTGGACATCCGCACCAGCGACGGTTCCGCCGTCCGCGCCGCCGACCTGGTGGCGGGGGCCATCGGCCGCGTGGTGACGGACATGGGCCCGGCGGGCGCCGCGGTCGCCTGCTACCCGGCCTGGTGGTCGCAGCACACCGTGGAGGTGCAGCGGACCGCGCTCGATTCGGCGGGCCTGGAGGACGTGGCCCTGGTCCCGGAACCGGCGGCGGCGATGCGCTGGCTGCAGGATGTCCACGGGTCCAGCCGTGACGGCGCGATGGTGGTGTACGACCTCGGCGCGACCGGACTGACCGTCTCGGTGGCCCGGACGGGCGCCATGTCGGGCCTGCTCGGGGAGCCGGTCCGGACCACCACCGTGGCGGGTTCCGAATTCGATCTGCTGACGATGCGTTATGTCCTCGCCTATGCGGTCGGCGAAAAGGATTTCGATCCTTTCGACCCGGTGGTGGAACAAGAATTGTCGGAGCTCCGGATTCGCTGCAAAATTGCGAAAGAAACTCTTTCCACTAATACGGCAACCATGGTGCCGGTGCGTTTGCCCATGCTCGGTGTCGCCGATGTGCGACTGGTTCGCGACGATATCGAGGAGCTGCTGCGGGGTCCGCTCCTCGGTTCGACCGACCTGGTCCGCGAGGCGCTGCGCCGGGCCGGACTCACCACCGCCGACCTGGACGGTTTCCTGCTCATCGGCGGCGGCGCGAGCATCCCGCTGGTGACCGAGGTGCTGTCCACCGAATTCGGCGTCCCGGTCGCGGCCGCCGCCGATCCGGCGCACCTGAGCGCGCACGGCGCCGCCCTGCTGGCCGCCGACCTGCTCGCCGACATCACCGAAACCGAGGCGCACCCGGCCATCGCGATCGGCGGTCCGATCCACGCCGAGGCCGACACCGCCCTGGCGCCCCCACGCACCACGGCGGGCCTGCCCCGCCGCGTCCGGACCGGCTCCCTACCGGAGCCTGCCGCCGAACCGCCGACCGCGGCCCCCCGCGTCGAGCAGACCGCGGAAACCACTGCCGCGCCGCGCATTCCGGTGCTACCGGAACTGCCAGAGGCGGAAGCCGAGGGCGGCTTCCGGCACTGGAAGCGGCTGGCCGTGATCGGCGCCGCCGCCATCGCGGTGGCCGCGGTCGCGACCGGCTCGCTGGCCATGGGCACCGGCGCCCAGTCCACGCCCGCGAATACCGGAGGGACGCAATCCCCTTCGACCTCGGCGGTCGCGTTGAACACGCCCGCGCCGAACGGCGGGGTCACCCCCTCCGGCACGCCGGGCACGCCCGTGCAGGGCAGTCCGATCGCCGCGGTGAACTCGCCGCAACAGCCGGGGGCCACCCAGCCGGGCGGCACCCAGCCCGGCTCGCCCGCGCAGGCCACCCCCGCGGGCGCACCGGGCGGGCAGTCGGACACCCCTGCCCAGCAACAGAATCCGGCGCCCGAGCAGTCGCCCCAGACTCAGCAGACGCAACCCGCGCCCCAGCCGCAGCAGCCCGCCCCGGCGCAGCAGCAGCCGCCGGTGCAGACCATGCAGCTGCCGTCCAACCCGGTCCCCGCCCCCGTGCAGGTGCCGGCGCCCCAGCTCCCCACGGGAGCCTTGAACAACGCCGTTGACGGACTCGGGAACGCGATTCCCCCGATCGCTCCGCATACCGGCCGCTGAGAGTTGGTTCCTCGTGACAGGCGTTAACCCAGTCGCGCTCGATTCCCTTCCGGGCGCGCGAGAGATATTCCGGGACTTGGATTCCGGCGATTCCGGTGCGGTGCTGTATCTGATCCGCGGCCGCTCCGGCACCGGTAAGTCCACCCTGCTGGGCGCGATCCGGGCGCGGTTGCGCGCCCGCGGCGTCGCGCTCACCGACCATCCGGCGCAGGCGCCGCGCCCCTCGGGCGCGGACCGCGCCGAGGACCTCACCGGCCGCCCCCGGATCGCCCTGATCGTCGACGACGCGCACACGCTCGGCCCGGCCGAGTTCGATCAGCTGTGCGCCGCCGCCGAAGCCGGGGAGTTCCCGGTGGTGATCGGACTGCGTCCGCGCCCGCACGACCCGCGCCTGCGCGGGCTCACCGATCTGGTGGCCCGCCGCGGCCGGGTGATCGATCTGCGCGCCCTGGGCGCCACCGAGATCGCCCCGTTCGCACGGGAATTGGGCATGATGGTGCCGCGCGGCCTGGCGCAGCACATTCATCGGCAGACCGGCGGCATCCACGGCGGCGTGGTCGCCGCCCTGACCGCCGCCTGCGCGACCCGCCTGGACGCGGGCGTGACCGCCGTCGATCAGGCGGTGACGGCGTGGGCGCGGACCCGGCTCGACGACGCCGACCCCGACCTGCTCGACGCCCTGGTGGTCGCGGCCATCGGCGCGGGCCTGGACACCGGGGAACTGACCGAGGTGCTCGACATCGCCCCGGCCGCCGCGCAGGGTCTGGTGGACCGGGCCCGGGGCAGTGCCCTGGTCACCGACGCCGACCTGCTGCTGGCCCCGGCGGTCGCGCCGCTGCGCACCCTGGTGGGTGACCGCCGCTTCCTGACCGTGGCCCGCCGCCTGCTGCACGCCCGCCTGGACGCCGGACTGCTGCGCGACCACACCGCGCTGTTGCTCGCCGAATCCGGTGTCCGCGACGAGCGGTTGGCCGGGTTCCTGTGCGCCGCCGCGGAACGGGCCGGTGACGAGGCGGTCCGGTATTACGCGGCCGCGGCCGCCGCCGGCGCCGATCCGGAGGCCCTGGCCGTGCGCTGGGCCGATGCCGCCGCCCGCCACGGCGACGGCGACACCGCGCTGCGGCTGGCCGAACCGAGCCTCGCGAATCCGGCGATCGCGCCTGCCGACCTGGCCGTCGCGGTCCGCGTCTGCGCCGGCGTCTGGACCCGGCGCGGCCTGGCCGATCGGGCCGCGCAGCTCTACACCTGGCTCGGGCCCGCCCGGGTGGGCGCGGACTGGGCGGTCGCGGCAACCGTGCTCTACCTGTCCGGCGATGCCCGTGGCGCACAGGAGCTCTCGGTCAATGCCGGGCAGTGGCCGCCCACCGAGGCCACCTCGCGGGCCGGGTCCATCGCACACGCCCTGTCCGATTCGATCGGATTGCCCGGCGGTCCGGGGTCCCAGCGGACCGGCGCGACGCAGACCGGTGCGAACGCGCACGGAATCGGGCACGGCCACAACGGAATCCAGTACCCGACACCGTCCGGCGCTGCGGGCAACGGCCGCGGCGGCACCGGATACCCCGCTGCCCCAGGCGCTCTCGACCGCTCCCGGCCCGGGCCGAACCCGGCCACGACCGGGGCCTCCGAACGAGGAGCCTTCAACGCGGTCGCAGAGCGCAATGGCGGTACGGGCATGCCGGGCGGCGACGCGCGCCCCGCGGTCACCGCCGCGCCGTCCACCGCCACCACAACGCAGGCCAATGGCTTCGGTACCGCGTCGGCCCCAACCGGATTCACCGCCGAGATGCGGGCGGTCCCGCCCGCGACCCTGGCCGGTCAGCGTTTCGCGAACCCGGCGCAGGCCCGCCGCGGCGCGGCCGTGTCGGCGGCGTCGGCGCTGATTCACGCCGCGCACTCCGGCCCGGCGCCGGCCGATGACGGCGGCGATCGTTTCCTGCCCTGCTCGGCGGTGTCGATCGCGGTGCTGTTGTGCCTGAGCATGGGTGATCCGCGGCGCGCCGCCGACGCCCTGCGCGGCGCGTCCCGCGATCCGCAGTCCCTGGTACTGGGCGCGTGGGTCGCCATGCTGGGCGGCGACGAACACGGTGCGGCGACGCTGATGTCGGAAGTCCGGGTGGCGGAACTGGATCCGCGGGATCGGCTGCTGGCGCACGGCGTGATCGTCGGCCTGGCCCGCCGCAGCGGCGACCATGCCGCCCTCGCCATGACCTGGCAGGCGGCATACCCGCTGTTCGACGAAGTCGGCGCGGACCTGCTGGCGCTGCTGCCCATCGGTGAACTGTGGCTGGCCGGAATCCGTTTGCGGGACGAGGCGCGGATGACCGCGCTGGTGACCGCCGCCGACGAACTGCTGCGTCAGCTCGGCGAACCGCCGGTCTGGTCGAATGCCTTCCACTGGTACGCGATTCAGGCGGCCATCGCCCAGGAAAGCCCGGAAGCCCTGCTGCCGCACGCGCATCGGTTGAAGACGGCCGCGTCCGCGGGCGATCCGCAGGCCGCGGTGCTGGCCGACGCGGGCCGCACCTGGGTGCTGGTGTTGCGCGGTCAGGTGGTGCGGGATCGGGTGGAGGGCGCGGTGTCGCGACTGGCCGGGCTCGGCCTGCGCTGGGATGCCGCCCGGCTGGCCAGTGAGGCCGCGCTGGCGGCGGGCGATTCGGCCACCGCGACCGCGCTGCTCAAGCTGGCCCGCACGGTGCGTGCGCAGTCCCGGCCGTCGGAATCGCCGGTGCGGGCGCCCGAGCCCGCGGCCCCGCAGGCACGCCCGGAACCGGTCACCGATACCGTGCTGAGCGAACGCGAACGTGAAGTGGCCGAACTGGTGCTGCTCGGTTTGACGTACCGGGAGATCGGGGCTCGGCTCTACATCTCGGCCAAAACCGTGGAACATCACGTGGCCCGGATGCGACGTCGAATCGGTGCGAGCTCGCGTTCGGAGTTATTGTCAATGCTTCGCGCCATGGGTCACGGTTCACTCCTCGTCTGACCTCGGCGCGGAGAGACCGGACGCACCGAGTGAGGTAACGACGATGGCCACTGGCGTGGGCCTGCGGATCGCGGACGACGAATCCGTCGTCGCCGTGGTGACGGGCGACGACGCCACGCTCCCGGTGCACTACACCGTCCGCGAATCCGTGCTGCACATGTCCGACGACGGGGACGCCGTGCTCGGCGGCGAGGCGCCGGAAGGCTATACGCACTCCATTCGCGGCTTCGTCGGCGCGGTCGGCGACCCGGCCGGGCTGCCGGTCGACGACGGCGAGGCCTACCGCGCCGAGGACCTGATGGCCACCGCGGTCTTCTGCCTGATCAGCCAGGCCGCCGAGCATCTGAACGGTCCCGCCGAGTTCTATCTGGCCCACCCGACCGGCTGGACCGAGGCGCACGCGCGTTCGTTGCGCGAGGCACTCGACTATCTGGGCCTGAAGTCGGTGGTGCTGGTCAGCGAGCGCGACCTACCGCAGGCGGACGCGGAGACGGGCAAGACCCTCGCCTACAACGCGGCCCGTGCGGCCCTGGCGGCGGTGCTGTCCACCCCGGCCGGGCTGACGCCGCCCGATGCCACCGCGTCCGCCGTCAACGCCGCCGATGTCACCGATGTGCTGCCCGCGCTGAAGGCTTCCGACTCGATGGCCCAAGCGTATTCGGCCGCTGTCGCCGCGGTCCCGGCCGCGACCGCCGCCGAACCGGCGGTGACCCGTTCGATTCCGGCGCCCGCGGTCCGGCACGCGCCGCGCGCCAGTCGTGGCCCGTACATCATCGCCGGGATCGCCGCGCTGATCGGTTTGCTGCTCGGTGGCATCGGGGTGGCTGCGGTGTTGCGCCAAGACGACTCGACGCCCGGCCCGCCGCGCGGCGAGGTGCGGTCGGAGCCGGACGCCGCCACCGCGGGGGTGGCGCCGCCGCTGCTGCCGCCCACCGGTTCGCTGCATCCGACCGCGGCCGCGCCCGTCGATCCGGCCGACGCCCCCGCGACCTCCGAAGCGCCGGCCACCACCACCCCGCCGACCACCACACCGGAGCCGACCACCACCCTGCCGCCGGTTCCGGCGACCACGCCGCCCACCACGACCCGTCCGTATCCGCCGGTCTACCAGTACCCGCCGGTGCCGACCTTCGGTCTGCCGCCCGCCCCGGTGCTGCAGGACCCGTGGGGACAGAGTCAGCGCTGATTTCGTAGCGACCTTCCGAGGTTTGTGCCCTAAAGTGGTGCGCTGACCGACCTTCCGGAAGGTAACCGGATCCCGGGCCTGGAAGGGTCGGTCTGCTGGGTGCACTACGAAGGGACTCCATGCGCAAGTTCACGGCGCGCCGCGCCACGGTCCGAGCAGCCACCGTCGCCGTTGCCTCGACCGTCCTATTGGGTCCCCTTCTGAGCACCGCCGGCGCCGAGCCGGCGTCCCCGGATCAGCTTGCCGCCGAAAGTCTTCCGGCCGAGCTGGTGACCGCCATCCAGCGCGATCTGAAGATGACGCCCGCCGAATATCTGGACCGGTCGGCCAAGGCCCAGCAGTTGCGGAACTACGCGACCGACTTCCGCACCCAGCGCCCCGATGATTTCGCGGGCGCCTGGATGGGCACCGACGGCAAGCCGGTGCTGGCCGTCACCTCCCTCGACGCCGCCAAGATCGCGGCCGCCGACGGCTACCAGACCCGGCTGGCCCCGATCAGCGCGGACGGCCTGGAGAACTCGGTCGATCAGCTGAACCAGTGGATCACCGGGCTGCCGCGCGAGATCTCCGGCGCCATCAATTCGGTGGCCATCGACTTCCTCAACAGCCAGCTGGTGCTCAGTGTCGCCAACACCCCCGGCGGCCATTTGCTGAATCTGCCCACGCTGATCGCCAATATCAAGGTGATCCTGTCGCCGAACTCGGGCGGCCCGGTGGAGCGGCGGCCGATGGGCGGCGACACCTACATCACCGCGCCGACACCGCTCGACTCGTCGCTGCACGGCGTGGATGTGTGCTCGTTCGGATTCAACAGTGTCGATTCGGCCGGTAATGCCCTGAACATCAGTGCCGGGCATTGCAATCCGAATGTCGACAAGGGCACCGGCGCCGACGTGTATCTGCCGAATGTCAAAAACCTGTTGGCCAGCCCGAAGGTCGGCAGTTTCGTGACCGCGAACCTGGGTGGTCGCAGCGCGCTCGACTATTCGGTGATCAAGCTCAATGACGACGCGGTGCGGGCCGGCATGGATCAGCCGTCGGTGCGCGGCGCCAATGGCACCACCCTCACCATTACCGGTGTGGCCGACCCGATCACCGGCGCCCCGGTCTGCAAGTCGGGCCAGTCGTCCACCTTCACCTGCGGTTTCGTGGTGGCGGATCGGGTGGAGACGCAGCTGTACACCACCGAGGGCCAGTCGAAGACGATCCGCGGTTTCGCTTCCAGCGCCTGCACTCTGGGCGGCGACAGCGGTGGCGCGATCGTGACCGGCACGCTGGCGCTGGGAATCACCAGTGGTTCGAATGCGGCGGACGCTCCGAACTGCAACGAAGCCAACACACAGCTGGCGCAGTACGGCGGCACCGCATCGCTGGGTATCCCGCTGCGCCCGATTCTGACCGATATCGACGCCAATTCCGGTGGCGGTGTGGGCAGTGGAATTCAGGTGCGCACGCGCTCGCACGCGTGAGTGATCGGCACTGAGTCGCGGATTCGCGGCCCGCGGCGACGGGCCGCGAAAATCGGACATCCATCTCATTGGGTGTCAATCTGACATGCCCGCTGTTTGCCCTGCGAATACCGAAACGTCACCTGGCAATAAGTAGGCATAACGGTCCCGACACCATATAGTCGGGGCCATGCTCCTGCCACGTATGCGCTCCTCCATGCCTGCCGCGGGCCGACGGCCGCGGTCCCTTGTCCGAACTGCGGCGATCGCGGCCACCGCGGTACTCGTCGCCGGACCCTTGGCGGCGAGCGCGCACGCGGAGCCCGAAACCCCCGCGACCCCGAATCTGCCGGCCGAACTGGTGGCCGCGATCACCCGCGATCTCAAGATCTCTCCGCAGGACTACCTGAACCGCGCCGACGTCGCGCAGAAGGTGGCCACCTTCGCCACCACCGCGCAGCGGCAGTTCCCGGATGTCTTCGGTGGCGCCTGGCTGGACGAGACGGGCAAGGCGATCGTGGCGCTCGCTCCCGGCGATGCGCACGAGCAGGCCCGCAAGGCCGTGCAGGACGCCGGCTTCGTCGCCAAGGACGTCGCCAAGAGCGAGACCACGCTGCGCGGCGAGAAGAACGCCTTCCAGCAGTGGCTGAAGGATCAGCCGGAGTCGGTGTCGAAGTCGGTCCGAGGCGTGGCCGTCGACACCCTGAACAACAGCATCGCGGTGCGGGTCGACAAGGCCGACATCCCGCTGCCCGGTTTCGTGGACCCGGCCCGGGTCATCGTGATGGCCGCCCCGCCGGTCGGCGGCGAGGGCCAGGACGTGCCGAAGGCCGCCGAGATCGCCGGCGCCGGCCCGCGGGCCATGGCCGCCGGTGACGCGTTCGCCTCGGTCGCCGGTCGCATGTCGCTGCGCTGCTCGCTCGGCTTCAACGGCGTGGACGGCAACGGCAACGTCGTGAACATCACCGCGGGCCACTGCAACCCGAACATCCCCGCCACCGGCGGCGCGAACTCCCCGGGCGTGTTCCAGCTGGTCGGCGAGAGCCTGGGCCCGCAGATGGGCTCGTTCCAGAAGTCGGTGCTGGGCAACCAGGACTACTCGATCATCGGCATCAACGACCAGTTCCGGGACAGCTTCTCCAACCCGCTGGTGAGCGTCCCGAACGCGGCCCCGATCACCGTCACCGGTGTGGCCGTCCCGGTGGTGGGCGCTCCGGTCTGCAAGTCGGGCGCGCGCGCCGGCTTCAGCTGCGGCGTGGTGAACGCAGTCGACCAGTCCGTCCAGGTCGGCGACCGCCTGCTCACCCAGTCGTTCTCGTCGAATATCTGCGCCCTGCCCGGTGATTCGGGCGGCCCGCTGGTGACCGGCACCCTGGCCCTGGGCATCTCCAGCGCCTCCTCGGTCGCCGACTACCCGATCTGCGAGATCCCGAACCTGATCGGTCTGATCACCGGCAACACCCCGCAGCTGTTCGCGCAGCCGATCAGCACGGTGCTCTCCGACAACCCGGGCCTGCGGGTGCGCACCAGCTAGGCACAGCATCCTCGGAAAGGCCGGTAGCTCAACCGCTACCGGCCTTTTCGCATTCTTGGGTACGGGGGGTTCCCCGGAGGGCAGTGCTGGGGCGGCGGGCAAACAGTGGGACGGGAGTGGTCGGGCGTGGTGGCGGCGCCATCGGTTCGGGCATTCTGGAGTTATGTGTTTGGCGTTGCTCGGCTGGCGGGCGCATCCGGAATATCGGTTGATCCTCGCCGCCAATCGGGACGAGTTCTTCACCCGCCCAACGGAATCGCTGCGGCGCTGGGACGAGGTTCCCGGCCTGCTGGCGGGCCGGGACCGGGGCGCGCCGGGTCCGGTACCGGGAACCTGGCTCGGCGTGCTGCCCGACCGGCACCGGTTCGCGACCGTCACCAATGTGCGATTGCCCGGCGAATTCCGCACCGACGTCCGCTCGCGGGGCGCACTGCTGATGGACTTCCTGCGCGGCGATCAGGTTCCGGAGAAGTTCGCGCGCGGGATCGCCGCCGCCCCCGACGATTACAACGGCTTCAATCTGCTGGTCTCGGATCTGGAAACGCTGTGGTGGCACAGCAATCGGGGCAACGGCCCCCGGGAGCTGGCGCCCGGCTTCCACGGTGTGTCCAACAACGCACTGGTCGGCTCGCTGGCCCCCGACGGCGCCGTGTCGACGGACGCGGCCGGACCGGTGTGGCCCAAGGTCCGCGCGGGCGTGCGCGCCCTGGCCGCGGCCGAGCCCGGTGATGTCGCGGGCTATCTCGCGGTGCTGGCCGACCGCACCATCGCCCCGGCCGCCGAGCTGCCCCGCACCGGACTGGACCGGCTCACCGAGCGTTCCGCGTCGGCGCGTTTCGTCAATCATCCGATCCATGGAACCCGCTGCAGCACAGTCCTTCTGGTGCGCGAAGACGGCAGCTACACGATGACCGAGCGCACCTTCGCCCGCTTCGGCCGCCGCCGTGACACGGTGTCGCTCGAGGGCCGGATGGAACTCCCGGCCTGATCCCCCGGAAACGCGCTCGGCCCGCCTCCGACGAGCGAGGCGGGCCGAGCGGGTGGAGCATGCCGGGGTGGATACCCCGGCGATTCATCAGTTCGGCGTGACCGCCGGGGTGGTGGTGGCGGCGGGGGCCCACTTGGTGGTGCCGTCCGGCGCCTGCATGGTGTTCAGCAGGTCGATGCCCGCGGCGAGCAGGGTCGGGCCACCCGCGGCGATGGTGCCGAGGATGCCGCCGATGCCGGCGCCCGCGACCAGACCCGGCACGCAGCCGGCGACGATGGTCACAACGCAGCCGATGATCGCGCCGAGGGCGGTGCCCACGAAGCTGCCGATGCCCAGCGCGAGGCTGAACTGGGTGGAGAAGTAGCTCATCGCCTTCTGGTTCTCGTCAGAGGAGGCGATCGGCTTGGCCGAGGCGATCGGGGCGACGGCCAGCGGCTGGGCGGGGTTGAAGTCGGCCGGCTTCTCCGGAACGACCTCGAGCACCTTGCCGTCTTCCTTGACCTCGGACTTCACCGGAATCTGGGTGCCCGCGGCGGTGTAGGACAGCGGGAACGAGATCACGACGGCGCCCTGCTGGTCCTTGACGTTGACCACAGTCTGCTTCGGGTCCTCGGGCGTCGCGCCGTCCTGCTGCGCGAGTTCGAAGGTGCCGTTCTTCAGGGTGGAGACGATCGTCTTGCCGTCGACCAGCTTGGTGGAGTAGTTGATTCCAGCAGGCTGTGCGGGAGCATTGTCGGCGTGAGCGGTAGTCATCCCGATGGTCATTGCGCCGATGACCAGGGCAGCAGCCGCAGTGGTACTGCGAAGCTTCATTCGGTTGGTTTCCAATCCGTCATCAGGTATATCCGCTGTGCGCTCTTCGCCACGCGAGGCCCGGCTTCCCTCGGGCCATGCCTACGCGCTAGGACGAGTCCTCCCCGAGCATGTGAAGACGCGCACAGCTGTCGGACAGCGTGAGCCTAGTCGATCACATTACGATTTGCGAGATTCGTTTCTCTCTGCACGCCAGCACGTTTCGAAGTAAGCCTGCCCTTGGTTACGACTGCGATTTGCCGGGATTTACGGTGTGGGAAACCCTGGACAGTTAAGTTACCGGCGGGTAACTTACCGTCCATTAGGATACGAGCAACTCGAGGCGGAACCAGGCTGCCTCGCGAAACGCTCGTAGAACCGTAAGAGAGGTCGCGACATGAATGCCCTGACAGTGACACTGGGCACGATTGGGGCGGTGTTCACAGTCTTCTGTTGGGCATCGTTCATCGGAGGCGTGCGAAATATCGTGCGCACCGTCATGGTCGGGCAGTCCGCGCCCGATCGCTGGCGGCCGTTCTTCCCCCGCTTCAAGACCATGCTCGTGGAGTTCCTCGCGCACACGCGGATGAACAAGTTCCGCACGGTCGGCTGGGCGCACTGGCTGGTCATGATCGGCTTCCTCGCCGGGTTCATCCTGTGGTTCGAGGCCTACGGTCAGACCTTCGACCCCGAATTCCACTGGCCCATCATCGGTTCCTGGGGCATCTACCATCTGGTGGACGAATTCCTCGGCATCGGAACCGTGATCGGCATCGTCGTGCTGATCGTGATCCGCCAGCTGAACCACCCGCGCGTGCCGGCGCGGCTGTCGCGCTTCAGCGGTTCGAAGTTCGCGCCCGCCTATGTGATCGAATCCATCGTCCTCGTCGAGGGCCTGGGCATGGTCTTCGTGAAGGCCGGCAAGATCGCGACCTACCACGAGTCCCACACCTGGAGCGACTTCTTCACCGAGCAGGTCGCCAAGCTGCTGCCCGAGTCGATCGCCATGGTTTCGATCTTCGCGTTCATCAAGCTCTGCTCCGGCGCGCTGTTCCTGCTGCTGGTCGGCCGCAATGTCACCTGGGGTGTCGCCTGGCACCGTTTCGCGGCGTTCCCGAACATCTACTTCAAGCGTGAGAACGACGGCGACGTCGCGCTCGGTGCGGCCAAGCCGATGATGTCGAACGGCAAGCCGATCGAGATGGAGACCGCCGATCCGGACAACGACACCTTCGGTGTCGGCAAGTTCGAGGACTTCTCCTGGAAGGACATCCTCGACGTCACCACCTGTACCGAGTGTGGTCGTTGCCAGTCGCAGTGCCCGGCCTGGAACACGGGCAAGCCGCTCTCGCCCAAGCTGCTGATCATGTCGCTGCGTGACCACGGTTACGCCAAGGCCCCGTACCTGCTGGCCGGTGGCCGCAAGGACATGGGTGGCGACGAGATCGGTCTGGTCGACGCCGAGGGCAAGCCGAACGAGCGTGCGCTGGCGCAGATCTCGGAGGCCGCGCGCGCCGAGGCGGAGCGTCCGCTGGTCGGCGGCGAGGACGTCAACGGCATCATCGATCCCGAGGTGCTGTGGTCCTGCACCACCTGTGGCGCCTGCGTCGAGCAGTGCCCGGTGGACATCGAGCACGTCGACCACATCATCGACATGCGCCGCTACCAGGTGCTGATCGAGTCGGAGTTCCCCTCCGAGCTGGCCGGTCTGTTCAAGAACCTGGAGAACAAGGGCAACCCCTGGGGTCAGAACGCCAAGGACCGCCTGAACTGGATCTCCGAGGTCGACTTCGAGGTTCCGGTCTTCGGTAAGGACGCGGACAGCTTCGACGGCTACGAGTACCTGTTCTGGGTCGGTTGCGCCGGCGCCTACGAGGACCGCGCCAAGAAGACCACCAAGGCCGTCGCCGAGCTGCTGGCCACCGCGGGCACCAAGTTCATGGTGCTCGGCCAGGAGGAGACCTGCACCGGTGACTCGGCTCGCCGCGCGGGCAACGAGTTCCTGTTCCAGCAGCTGGCCATGCAGAACATCGAACTGCTGAACTCGGTGTTCGAGGGCGTCGAGCAGGCCAAGAAGAAGATCGTCGTCACCTGTGCGCACTGCTTCAACGCGCTCAACAACGAGTACCCGCAGGTGGGCGGCACCTACGAGGTCGTGCACCACACCCAGCTGCTGAACCGCCTGGTGCGGGGCAAGCAGCTGGTGCCGGTGTCGCCGGTCGCGCAGAACGTGACCTACCACGACCCCTGCTACCTGGGCCGGCACAACAAGATCTACAACGCGCCGCGTGAGCTGATGGAGGCCTCGGGTTCGACCCTGGTCGAAATGCCGCGGCACGCCGAGCGTTCCATGTGCTGTGGCGCCGGTGGCGCGCGCATGTGGATGGAAGAGCAGCTCGGCAAGCGCATCAACATCGACCGGGTCGACGAGGCGCTGGACACCCTGAAGGGCGGCAACGAGCCGTCCATGATCGCCACCGGCTGCCCGTTCTGCCGCGTCATGCTGACCGACGGCGTCACCGCCCGCAAGGACGGCGGCGAAGTCGGCCAGGGCGTCGAGGTCGTGGATGTCGCGCAGCTGATGCTGCAGTCCATCGACCGCGTGGACGCCGCGATCCTGACCGAGAACCTGAAGGTCGTCCAGCAGCCCAAGGCCGAACCGGAGCCCGAGCCCGAGCCCGTCAAGGTCGAGGCCGCTGTGGCCGAGGCGCCCGCCGCGGCCGAGCCGAAGGCCGCTCCGGCCGGTGGCGGCCTGGGTATGAAGGGTGGCCTGAAGCCGCCGGGTGGCAAGGGTCTCGCCATGAAGGGCGGGCTGAAGGCTCCTGGCGCGAAGGCTGAAGCCCCGGCCGCCGAGGCCGCTCCGGCCGCGGCCGAGGAAGCCGCCGCACCGGCGCCGGCCAAGGGTCTCGCCATGAAGGGCGGCCTCAAGGCTCCGGGCGGTAAGGGTCTGGCCATGAAGGGCGCCGCCAAGGCTCCCGGTGCGAAGGCCGAAACCGCTTCCGCCGCTGCGGCTCCCGCCGAGGCCGCGCCGGCCGAGGCCGCCGCCGCTCCGGAGGTCCCGGCCGCCAAGCCGGGCGGGCTCGCCATGAAGGGCGGCCTGAAGGCTCCCGGTGGCAAGGGTCTGCAGATGAAGGGCGCCGCCAAGGCTCCGGGTGCGAAGCCCGCCGCCGAGGCCGCTCCGGCCGAGGCTCCCGCTGCCGCCGCTCCGGCTCCGGCCGCGGAGGCTCCCGCCGCTGCGGCTCCGGCCGCCGAGGCCAAGCCGTCCATCGCGCCCAAGGGTCTGGCCATGAAGTCGGGCCTGAAGCGCCCCGGCCCGAAGGCTCCGGGCGCCGCGGCTCCGGCCGCCGCTCCGGAAGCGCCTGCGGCTCCGGCCGATTCGACTCCGGCTCCGGCCGCCGAGCCGGTCGCCCCGGCCGAGCCCGCCGCCCCGGTCGAGCCGGCCGCGACGGAGAGCAACGGCACGGCGGAAGGCAATGGCGTGGCCGAGGCCAACGGCGCCGCCAATCCGCCCGCCGCGAAGCCGGGTGGTCTCGGCTTCAAGTCGGGCATGAAGGCTCCGGGCCGGAAGAACTAGGCTCCCGGCCCGAAACACCGGGCTGCCGAACCTGATTGACCAGGGCGGCGCTACCGATTCGGTAGCGCCGCCCTGGTCGTTTCACCCCGCGGCCGCCGCTGCCGTCGCGGTGATCCACCGCCCGTCGCACGCGAGCGCGGTGTGGCACGGTTCACGCGGCGTTCACCGTCCTGGGGCAAATCTCGGGCAACAAACTTGGCGGGAGTTCGCCATACTGCAAGGTATGACGGATGCGCGGGCGGTGCGGGTCGAGATCGGGGTGGAGTCTCTGGGCGGGGTCCGGATCGCCGAACAGGCGGGGGCGGCGCGCGTGGAGCTGTGTTCGGGTCTCACGGTCGGGGGGCTGACACCGGGTCCCGCGCTCATCGAGGCCGCGGTGGCGGCGGCCGGGCACACGCAGGTGCATGTGCTGATCCGGCCGCGCCCCGGTGATTTCCGCTATACGGCCGACGAGGTGGCGCTCATGCGCGCCGATGTCGAGCGGGTGCGCGCGGCGGGCGCGCACGGCGTGGTGGTCGGCGTCCTCGACGAGGACGGTCACGTCGATCCGGCCGCGAACACCGAACTGCTGGCCGCCGCCGACGACCTGGAGGTCACCTTTCACCGCGCGTTCGACGTGTGCGCGGATCCGTACGCGGGTTTCGACCAGTTGCTGGAGTTGGGTTTCACCCGGCTGCTCACCTCCGGCCGCCAGGAGTCGGTGCTGGACGGCGCGTCGCTGATCGCCCGGATGGTGAGCCTGTCCGACGGCCGCATCGACGTGATGGCCTGCGGCGGCCTGCGCGCCGACAATGCCCGCCGGGTGATCGAGTTGACCGGGACGCGGGATCTGCATGCGGCCGTGCGCATTCCGGTGCCCGGTCGCGCGCAGCCCGATACCGAGGTCTCCTTCGCCGAGTTCGGGGTGCCGACCGGCTTCGATCATTTCGCCACCGACGCCGATGGCGTCGCGGCGCTGTGCGAGGCGGCGCGGACGTCGCTGTAGGAGCGTGGACAACGCCTCCGCCCCTTGACTTTTCCCGCCGATCCCTCCCGTGACCACCACCCCACCGGTCACGACACCGCCGGTCACCACGACCCAGTCGCCGCCGACCACCACCCACAGTCACCAGCCGCCGCCCAGCACGACCCACAGCCATCAGCCGCCACCCACCACCACCGGCCAACCGACCAGCGGCACATGGACGGTCGGCGCACACTACGGCGTGGGCGACATCGTCACCTACGACGGCAAGCGCTACCGCTGCCTGCAGGCGCACACGGTGTACGACCCCGGCTGGACGCCGACCGCCGCGCCCGCGCTCTGGCAGGCGCTCTAGACCCCCGCCGCCGCGGGTGACGGGTTCGGTTCCGCCGAATCCGAACACCGTGCACTCACGGAGACGGGTGAGGGGCGTGTTTCCTCGGAGCTGAACCGATGGAAACACGCCCCTCACAACATTTCTCGCTCAGGAGTCGGGCCGGGAGTGCCGTCCTCCGCCGCGGGGCGGCTCGGGCGGTCGACGCGGGCCCGGCATCCCCGGATCCGTCCACGGTTCGTCCGGATGGAACCAGGACGAGGTCGTGTACCGCGGATCCTGCTGTCCCCCACCGTCGAACTGGGGGGGATTCGCCGGTGCGGGCTCGACCGGCGTCGGACCCGGTTGCACCACACTGGTTCTCGGCACGGTCGGGTCGCCGTCCCTGGACCCGGACGGTGGCCGCGGCGTCACCGGCTGCGACCCCGTACGCGGATTGCCGGTGTCGCCGCCGACCCGCACCACGAACTGCGAGCCGGTGCGCGGACCGTTCGGGTCGCCGCCGCGCCGCGCGGCCGGCTGCGCACCCGTGCGCGGCCCACCCGGTCGGCGTGGCGTATTCCGTTGCGCCCCACCGCCGCGCGGCCGGTTGCCGCCCGCGGCGGCCGCCGCTCGCGCGGTACGCGGCGGCCGCGCCAGCAGCACCGCGATGGCGGTGGTCAGCGGCACGGACAGGGCCAACGCGATACCGCCGACCGCGGACCGCGCGATCTCGATGCCCACCGCGTCACCGGTCAGCACGTCCCGCATGGACCGTCCCGCCACGCTGAACAGCATCAGAAGCGGCAGTGCGCCACCGGCGTAGGCGAGCACCAGGGTGTAGACGGTGCTGGCGATGTGGTCGCGCCCGACCCGCATGGCGGCGGCGAAAATGCCGCGCCGGGTGGCCTTCTCATCGAGCTCGGCCAGTTCGAAGGCCGCCGACGCCTGGGTGATGGTCACGTCGTTGAGCACACCGAGGGAGCCGATGATGAACCCGGCGAGCAGCAGCCCGGTGATGCTGACATGCTGGAGATAGGTCGCGACGTTGGTGTTCTGTTCTTCCGAGAACCCGGTCAGATGGGTCATCTTCAAGGCCGCCCAGGACAGCACCGCCGCGACGATCATCGCCGACAGCGTGCCCAGCAGCGCCGAACTGGTGCGCAGGTTCACCCCGTGCGCGAGATACAGCACGGCGTAGAGGATCACCGCGCCGGCGACGAGAGCGGTTGGGATGGCGGGTTTTCCGTCCAGCAGCGCGGGCAGCAGGAATACCACCAGCACACCGAAGGCGACGACGAGTCCGAGCAGCGCCCGCAGTCCGCGCCACCGCGCGACGGCGATGATGACGACGGCGAACACGATGCCGATGATGGTCAGCGGCAGTCCGCGCGCGTAGTCGTCGAACGAGTAAGTGGTCACCAAGCTGGGGTCGGCGTCGGGGGCCGCTTTCGGATCCACCTGTCGCACGATGCGGATCTTGTCGCCCGCGCGCAGGTCGGGCTGTCCCGGCCCGGGTGCGATCTCGAACAGCGTCTTGCTGCCCTGGCTGGGCCCGGAGTCGATGGTGACGATGCTGCGCTGGCAGGTGTAGCCGTTGGCTCGGGGCGCCTGCGGTTCGTCGGCGAATACCCGTCCGTTGGAGGAGCTCCCGCACGGCCCGATGTCTTGCCTGACGACCGTGCCGGCCTCGGTCTGCACGGCTCCGCCGCCGCCGTTCTGCATGGGCAGCGGGATGTCGATGTGCTGAGCGCTCGGCCAGAGCCAGATGAGCCCCGCCACGACCACGACGCCGATCGCCGCCAGTAAGCCGACGACGACCTTGGCCGCGGTGGCGCCGATGGCGATGGGTCCGGAGTGGTCGTGATGGTGGTGATGGTGATCGCTCACGCGGAGAGCCTAAACGAAAACCATTTTTGACATGCTGAGAGGTCTCGGCATTTTGCCAGGTGAGGCGGTCGCGATCGCGAGAATTTTTTAGGGGGCGGCGGAGAGCAGGGGGATGTCTCCGCCGCCCGGGGTCAGCGGCCCAGGGGGGGTAGGCCGACTAACCAGGACCGGACGGCCCAGGGGGGGTAGGCGGTCCGGTCGGGCACTCGAAGTGCCGTGGCCTACTGTACACAAAAGTCGGTTCTTTGCGCTAGCTAAGTCTCTAAAAACCCAACTTTTTCGTACCAGCGGTTTGTTTTAGCCAGAGTCTCACCTGCGCCACACCCCGCGAGGGAGGGTGTCCGCTATTGGACAAGACCGCATAGGCGCAGGTCAATAGGGGTCAGGGGAACCTCCCCGAACCCTACCGCCCGATACTTCCGCCCGGAACCTATTGCCGATAGCTGGACAGGAAGTTGCCGAATCGTTCGATGGCGACCGACAGATCACGCGCCCACGGCAGCGTGACGATGCGCAGATGATCGTGGTGCGGCCAGTTGAACCCGGTCCCCTGCACCATCAGGATCTTCTCCTGCAGCAGCAGATCCAGCACCAGCTTCGAATCATCGTGGATCTCATGGACTTCCGGGTCCAGCCGCGGGAACGCGTACAGCGCGCCCTCCGGCTTCACACACGACACACCCGGAATCGTGTTCAACTTCTGCCACGCCACATCCCGCTGCTCCAGCAGCCGGCCGCCGGGCAGCACCAGATCGTCGATGCTCTGATGCCCGCCCAGCGCCACCTGAATGGCGTGCTGCGCGGGCACGTTCGGGCACAAGCGGGTCGAGGCCAGCAGGTCGATGCCCTCGATGAAGCCGCCCGCGTGCTCCTTCGGACCGGTGATGACCAGCCAGCCGGAGCGGTAACCCGCCACCCGGTAGGCCTTGGACAGGCCGTTGAAGGTGAGACACAGCAGATCCGGGGCCAGCGTGGCCAGCGACACGTGCTTGGCGTCGTCGTAGAGGATCTTGTCGTAGATCTCGTCGGCCAGCAGCAGCAGCTGATGCTTGCGGGCCAGGTCCACCACCTGCTGCAACACCTCCGCGGAGTACACCGCGCCGGTGGGGTTGTTCGGGTTGATCACGACAATCGCCTTGGTCTTGTCGGTGATCTTGGATTCCATGTCGGCGATGTCCGGCTGCCAGCCGTTGGACTCGTCGCACAGGTAGTGCACCGGGGTGCCGCCCGCCAGCGAGGTCATGGCCGTCCACAGCGGATAGTCCGGCGCCGGGATCAGCACCTCGTCGCCGTTGTCGAGCAGCGCCTGCATGACGATGGTGATCAGCTCGGAGACGCCGTTGCCCAGGTAGACGTCGTCCACATCGAATTCGGGGAAGCCCGGCACCACTTCGTAGCGGGTGAAGATGGCCCGGCGCGCCGACAGGATGCCCTTGGACTCGCTGTACCCCTGCGCGTACGGCAGTGCCGCGATCATGTCGCGCATGATGACGTCGGGCGCGTCGAACCCGAACGGCGCGGGATTGCCGATGTTCAGCTTGAGGATCCGATGCCCCTCGGCCTCCAACCGCGCCGCATGCGCGTGTACCGGCCCCCGGATCTCATAGAGAACGTTCTGGAGCTTGGTGGACTGCTCCAGCATGCGCGGGGACCGATGCGGTAGGTGACTCTGAGGGCTCACCCCGTCAATGGTGCCATTAGCCCGCAACCAGCTTTTTTCACCGCGAGGTATCGGGCGGCAACACGCTGCGGGCGGCGGTGGAGCCGCAGAAGTCCTCGATCCTTTCGTCCAGGTCGTGCGCCTCTCCGGCGTCGCGGAACTCGGGACTGGCCAGTCGCCGGCGGAGCACGGACAGGCGTTCCTCGAGCTGGGCGATGCGCTTGTCCTCGTCCAGTTCCAGGACCGGTTCCAGGGCCGCGGCCGCGCCGTCGAGGCTGCCGTTGATCAGGTGTGCGGCCGCGTTGTCCACCCGGGCCAGTGACTCCGCGCCGTAGGAGCGCTTGTCGATGGGGCCGTTCACGTACAGGTCGATGGCCCGCCGGGTGGCGTCCAGGGCGGGTCCGGCCTGGCCGAGGTGGATGTAGGTGGCGCCCGCGTAGTAGTGGCTCTTGGGCTGGTCGAAGCCGAAGACGCCGCCGACGTCGTCGTGCAGGGTGTCGCTGGACTCGCCGTCGCGGGCCTCGTCGGCGGCCCGGATGCAGCGTTCGGTGTCGGCGGTGCTGCCCAGCCGCGACCAGATCCGGGCCTCGATGTTCAGCAGCCGCACCTTCGAGGTCGCGGATTCGGTGTAGCGCTGGCCGCTCTGGGCCAGCAGCACCGCCCGGCGCGGCCGCTCGGAACGGTATTCGATGAGCGCCTGCATGCCGCGGGTCCAGGCGCGCAGCGGATTGTGCTCACACAGTTCGGCGTAAGCCCAAGCGGCCCTGGCTTGTTCACCCGCCGCGTCGAAATAGCCCAGATCGGTACTGGCATTCGCCAGCAGACCGGACAAAGTACCCGCCAAGAGGTAGAGGTGCGCGGTATCGGAGGGCCGTTGATGGCCTTCCAGCAACCGGTACACCCGGCGCCGCACCCGCAACATCTCCACCATCATGGGCACCGGCGGCATGTGCACATACTCGTTGGCGATGCGCGTGACATCGGCATCGAGCTGTTCCAGCAGGGTGGCACCCACATTGGTGCCCTCGGCCCGGCCGGCATGCTCGCTGGCTTCATGGGCAGCCGCCATGATCAGATCCCTCTCCGAAATCGCCGCTAACGCATCGCCCCTCATCGCACCCGTATCGACGAGTGCCAGCAGTTCCGCGTCGCTGGAATAACTGGCCTCCGGCGCCGGCCTGCCGCTCCACAACTCGGAACCGCCTTGGCGCACATCGAAACCGGGAACGGCGGGGCCACTCGAGGGCTGGTCGATCAAGGCCGCGAACCGTGCCCGCACCACATCGTCGGACCTGGCAAGGGAAGTATCGAGAGCCGCCTGATTGATGGGACGGGGATGCACCCGATCGCCCCCGGCCTCCCATTTCGAGACCAGCCGCTCGTGCACGCCCAGGTGGGCGGCGAATTCCCGGATACTCATGCGTTTGGCATCACGGAGGGCACGGGCCTCTTTGCCTGACCAGTGCCGGACCACGGTGCCATCCCTTCCGAACGAACTCCGAACTCCAGGGTACGAGCGGAAGGTGGCCGCGGCCACAGCCGAAACCCACTCGGTACCAGGCGTTATACGTGCAGGTAATAGTGGCGGTGAAAGGGCAGCGGAAGGCGGGTGTGCGGGCGTTCTCCAATCCGCCTCCGGCGCGCGACCCTGGTGACCAGGGGAAGGAGGCGGGGATGTGAACGCGGACAAGCTCAGAACAGTCGACGACTGGGTTTCCTACTACCGGCACGAGTTCGGGCTGCCGGTCACCGAACGCGGCGGATTCGTCATGCTTCCCGTCACCGCCGAGGTCGCGGTCGTGCACCTGCCCGTCGCCCGGGCCGAAAAGGTGCGCAGCGCACTGCAACAGCGCCGTACCGGGGGACCCATGCTGGCCCGGCAGATCCGCTGGAGCTTTCTGGCCGAACCGGATTCACGCCCCGAGGCCCAGATCATGGCGGTCCTCGACCGCCTCGACATCGGTATTCCGTCGGCGGGCAGCGCGGTCATGCTCCCCACCGGTCTCGGCCGCTGGACTCGCGAAGGCTGCCACTGGGTGACGCCACCCGCCCGGGACACGAAACTCCCACCCCTGTCGGCGATCATCACGACAGCTCTGGCGGTGGGAACCGGGAGCGAGGATTGAACGCAGCCATCCTCGCCCACCGAGTCCGCCCCCTCTTTGGCAGTCGACGGGGCGGACTCGTCGCGTCGAGTCCGGTGGCGCTTACTGCTGCGCGGGCGGCGGCGGGAACAGCGGCGGCAGCGTGGGAACGACCACCGGCGGGAGGCCGGGGATCAGCGTGATGGTGTTGGGGCCGACGGTGGTGGTCGGCGCCTCGGTGGTGGTCGTCGCGTTCTGCGGCTGCGGCACGGGGGCCAGCGATTCGTTGGTGGCGTCGGTGGTGCTGGGGGCGGCCGTGACCGGTTCGCTCGGGCGGGTGGTGCTGGTCGGCACCGAGCTGGTGACGGCGTCCTGGCGCTGCGAATCGTGGCTCAGCACTTGGGTTCCCCAGCCCAGGGTGATGCCGATGGCGGCCACCACGACCAGGGCGCCCACCGCGACACCGGCCAGGCTGACCTCGCGGCGGCGGCCGAACTTCTCGACAGTGCCCGAACCCAGCGGCCGCCCCGCGGCGGGCTCGGCGGGGTACGGCGCGGTCTCCTCGCGGGGCGCGGCGGGGAACGGGGCCGGTGCCGGGCGCGGCATGACCGGGCGGGCCAGCATGGCGGCGCCGCGGGTCACCACCGTGTCGGGTGCCGCGGGCACGATGACCGGGACCCCCAGCCAACGCCGCAAAACCCTTGCCACCAGCGGAATCTGGGCGCAGCCGCCGAGCAGGGCGACGGCCTGCACGGGCTGCTCGGAGCGCAGGATGACATCGCGGGTCATGCGCGCGGAGGACTCGACCGCCAGCATGATCAGGGCTTCGAAGTTCTCCTGCGACAGCAGCACCAGGCCCTCGGTGGAGGGCAGGGCCACCGCGCTGCTGCCGGACAGCTGTTCCTTGGCCTCGCGGCACAGCTTGTCCAGGGCGACGAGTCCGGTGTGGTCCGGCGGATGGGCGATCCGCCCGGAGGCGATCTGCTGTTCGCGGATCAGCGCGTCCAGGTAGTCGCCGCTGATGTCACTGGTGCGTTCGGTGAAGCAGACCTGGCGGGTGCCGATGTCGACCACCGTCACGGACAGACCGGACGCACCTAGGTCGTAGAGCGCGACGGTTCCGAAACCCTGCAGCTCACCGGAGTATTCGAGGAACTCCAGGGCCGCCACCACGTCCGGCACCAGCTCGTAGTTGGTGAACTGCCGCCGGGCCAGCTCGGCCCGGATGGCGCGGGCGTGATTCTCGTCGCGGTAGGCGATGGCGGTGGCGCTGATGCGCGAGTCGGCGGCCAGCACGGCCCCGACGGCGTCGGCGACCAGCTCGTCGACCCGGCGTTCGCCGACCGGCACGGCCTGCACGTCGAACGCGTCGGGGGGACCGTCGAATCCGCTGCGCGCGCGGGCGTATCGGGGCTGCGCGGCGGCGAAATTCCTGGTGGGATCGGCGGAATCACCGGTGAACGGACGTGCGACGCGAACCGCGCCCGCCCCCACCGACACTCCCAGAACCGAACTCATCCGCAGCCCATCTCGTTCACATACACCTGTCGCCGTCACCTTACGACGTGCCGGGCCATCCGTACACCCGGCGAACCCGCCCACCGGACGGCGTAATAGCGCCATTCCATGACAGTCAACTGTCCAGGCAGCGGCCGATTTCCGCCGGACGCCCGGCCGAAACCACTACCGGGTAGCGCAACTCACTCTCGCGCGCTTTCCCGGCCTACTGCGGGGTGGCGAAATTCAGGTACGCCTTCGACGGTGTCGGCCCACGCTGCCCCTGATATTTGGAGCCCACGTTCGCGCTGCCGTACGGGTGCTCGGCCGGACTGGTGAGCCGGATCAGGCACAGCTGGCCGATCTTCATACCCGGCCACAGCGTGATCGGGAGGTTGGCCACATTGGACAGCTCCAGCGTGATGTGACCGCTGAACCCCGGATCGATGAACCCGGCGGTCGAGTGGGTCAGCAGACCGAGGCGGCCCAGGCTGGACTTGCCCTCCAGCCGTCCGGCCAGATCGTCGGGCAGCGAGCACACCTCGAGCGTGGAGCCGAGCACGAACTCGCCCGGATGCAGCACGAACGGCTCGCCGGCGGCGGGCTCGACCAGCGAGGTCAGCTCGTCCTGCCGCTGGGCCGGGTCGATATGGGTGTATCGGGTGTTGTTGAACACCCGGAACAAACTGTCCAGCCGGACATCGATGCTGGACGGCTGCACCAGCTTCTCGTCGAACGGCTCGACCCCGAGACGCCCATTGGCGATTTCCTTGCGGATGTCCCGATCACTAAGCAGCACGGGCAAGAGCGTATGTCAATGGTCGGTCGGCGAGTCGACTGGCCCGGCCTCGGTGACCTGCTTCGGCTTGCGCACTCCCCAGGTGGCGTGAGCCTCGGCGCGCATGCGCGGAACCATGTGCGGGTAGTGCAGCTCGAAGGCCGGGCGTTCGGAGCGGATGCGGGGCAGCTCGTAGAAGTTGTGCCGCGGCGGCGGGCA
The DNA here is from genome assembly GCF_054781395.1 of Nocardia tengchongensis. Lineage (NCBI taxonomy): Bacteria > Bacillati > Actinomycetota > Actinomycetes > Mycobacteriales > Nocardiaceae > Nocardia > Nocardia tengchongensis. The sequence continues at coordinate 2,419,956 of NZ_BAAGUM010000006.1, read as the reverse complement.
GGTGGTGGCCCATTCCAGGGAATTGCCGGAGCCCCAGGGATCGTCCACGGTCGCGAGTTCGCCGTAGCGGAAGGATTTGAAGACGTTCCAGACGAACGTGATCATCGAGAATCCGAGAATGAACGAGCCGATGGTGGAAATGGTATTCAGCGTGGTGAATCCGTCGCTCGGCAGATAGTCCGCGTAGCGGCGCGGCATGCCCTGGTTTCCGAGCCAGTGCTGCACCAGGAACGTGGTGTGGAAACCGAGGAACGTGGTCCAGAAATGCAGCTTGCCGAGCCGCTCGTCGAGCATGCGCCCGGTCATCTTGGGGAACCAGAAGTAGATGCCCGCGAAGGTGGCGAACACGATCGTCCCGAACAGCACGTAATGGAAGTGCGCCACAACGAAATACGAGTCCGACACGTGGAAGTCCAGCGGCGGCGAGGCCAGGATGACGCCCGACAGCCCGCCGAACAGGAAGGTCACCAGGAACCCGACCGAGAACAGCATGGGCGTCTCGAAGGTCAACTGCCCGCGCCACATGGTGCCGATCCAGTTGAAGAACTTCACCCCCGTCGGGACCGCGATCAGGAACGTCATGAACGAGAAGAACGGCAGCAGCACCGATCCCGTCGCGTACATGTGGTGCGCCCACACCGCGATCGACAGCGCGCCGATGGCCAGGGTCGCGTACACCAGGGTGGTGTAACCGAACAGCGGCTTGCGACTGAAGACCGGGAAGATCTCGGTCACGATGCCGAAGAACGGCAGCGCCACGATGTACACCTCGGGATGCCCGAAGTACCAGAACAGGTGCTGATACAGGATGACCCCGCCGGAGGACGAGTCGAAGACGTGACCGCCCAGGTGCCGGTCGAACTCCAGGCCCATCAGCGCCGCGGTGAGAATCGGAAACGCCAGCAGCACAAGCACACTGGTGACCAGGATGTTCCAGGTGAAGATGGGCATGCGCCACATGGTCATGCCCGGGCAGCGCAGGCAGATGACCGTGGTGACCATATTGACGCCGCCCAGAATGGTGCCGACGCCCGACACCGCCACGCCCATGATCCACAGGTCCGCGCCCATGCCCGGCGCGTGTTCGGCGAGGCTGAGCGGGGTGTAGGCGGTCCAGCCGAAGTCGGCCGCGCCGCCCGGGGTGATGAATCCGGCCGTGGCCATGGTGGCCCCGAACAGGTACAGCCAGTAACTCAGCGCGTTCAGCCGCGGGAACGCGACGTCCGGGGCGCCGATCTGGAGCGGCAGCACCGCATTGGCGAATCCGAACACGATCGGGGTCGCGTAGAACAGCAGCATGATCGTGCCGTGCATGGTGAACAGCTGATTGAACTGCTCCGGCGACAGGAACTGCATGCCGGGCCGGGCCAGTTCCGTGCGCATCAGCAGCGCCATCAGGCCGCCGATCAGGAAGAACGCCATGGCTGTGAACAAATACATGTTCCCGAGCATTTTGGGATCGGTGGTGGTGATGGCCTTCCATAGGTACGAGCCCTGCGGGTTCGTCCGGCGTGGAAATGGCCGCACGGGTTCTAGCTCGGGAACCTCACGAGCGGGCACCGCGGTCATACGTCCTCCTCGACCGCCGAGCAGGACGCACCGAACCAGCGCCAGCTATCGTTCAGCGCATCCAAACTTCCAGTGGTGGACGGGTTTTCGACCCTGCGGGCCAGTGTATGACCGCCGGTGCGCGGAACTCGGTGCTTCGGCGAAAGAGCTCGGCGATCTTCGGCGAGTCGGCGGCGACACGGGCGGGATCGGGCGCGGCCCACGAATTTGCACCGGCCGAGAAGTGGTCTGATAGAGTCGCGTGCGCAAGCAAGACCGCGCCGGTGTGGTGTAGTGGCAACACGCTACCTTCCCAAGGTCGAATTGCGGGTTCGATTCCCGTCACCGGCTCCATCAGAAAGCCCCGCCCGATCCGGGCGGGGCTTTCTGCATGTCAGCGCTCTATTTGACGCACTCGGTGGCGATCCGCTTGCCGGCCTTGCCCGCCTTGAGGAGATCGTCGGTGCCGAGGCTGACCTTGGTGGGGTTGGTGCCGTTGGCGCTCTCGATGATCTTCTGGATACCGCTGTCCGACAGGCCTTCCTGCAGGTAGATCCCGGCCACGCAGTCCGCGGTCTGCTGGTTGAGTTTGCCCTTGTCCTGCAAGGCTTTCGAGATCTCGGCGGCGGTCAGGGCGCCGACCGCGCCGCCCGGCGTGGTGGCGCCCGGGGTGAGTCCGGGAATGGTCACGCCCGGCGACAGGCTGGGCAGCCCCGACCCGCTGATCGGCGCGGCCGAGGTCGGCGCGGCCGAGGGGGTGGGCGTGGCCGCCGTCTGGTCGTTGTTGCAGGCGGCGGACAGTAGGGGCAGCGCGAGCAGCGCCACCACGACGACGGATTTCCGCATGATGTGTGATCCCTCCCGGATACCGGGTCGATCCCGGTCGATTCAGAAATCACACACCGGCACCCGAGAGTTAACAAGGGGAGCGCGGAAACCGTACGCCGCCAAGGCCCCTGGCGGTCGCGACCGCCCCGGGGAAGCGCGCTACTGCTGCTTGAGGCAGTCGGTCACGATCTTGCTGGTGGCCGCGCGCGCCTTCTCCGCGTCCTCCTTGCTCATGCCCAGCGACTCCGGATCGGTGGCGGCCGCCGACTTGGCGTCGTTCTTGATCATGACGCGCAGACCGGCCTGCGAAATGCCCTGACCCACATAGATCTTCGCGGCGCAGTCGGCGAGCGCGGCGTCCTTGAGGCCACCGTCCTGCAGCGCCTTGGAGACGTCCGCCTGACTTACGTCGGCAGGCTTGTCGTCCCCGCCGCCACAGGCGGCCAGCAGGGGAAGCGCGACAAGCGCGGCGGCCAACAGGGAGATACGCACCGGTGCCTCGACTCTCATGATTCGTTGGGAGAAATACCGCTGGCACCCTCTCACAGATCCATGGCGGCGCGCAGCGCTGTGTCGATTCGCTCGGCGGTCTCGCTGTCCAGCTCCGCGATGCGCTCGGCCAGCCAGCCGCGATAGATGCGGCCCAGATTGCCGGCGTGCACCCAGCCGTGACCGGGAATCGGCACGGCGAGAATGTCCTGCGGGTCGGCCGCCTCGACTTCGGCGGCGATCAGCCAGGGACGCGGCGACTCGTTGATGCCGTCGCTGGAGATGAGAACGATGGTGCGGGTTCGGGTGGTGCCGTGCGGGTGGTAGACCCAGAGTTCACCCCTGCGCACGCAGCTCCTTCTCGGCGGCCAGCAGTTCCGCCTCGTCGGCCGCTGCGAGTTCGACCGGGTCCGATGCCGGGCCGCATCCCAGGCGCACGGCTTCGCGGCGGGCGGCGCGGGAGATCCACGCCGACGGCGACATGCCCGCGCGGGCGGCGGCATCCTGGGCGTATGACCAGGCGGCCTCGTCCAGCGACAGGGTCACTTTCCGGGTTGCCATACCTTTTATCGTACCGCCGGAGCTGCCATTTCCACCCTGTTGGCGACACGTCAACAACTGTAGGGTGAGCTCCACAATCGGCGCCTGGGGAGTGACAGATGACCACGTTGAACCATCACCGCACCGGCAGCGGCGACCCGCTCGTCCTGGTGCACGGCGTCGGCAGCCGCTGGGAGGTGTGGGAGCCGATCATCGGCGCCCTGGCCGAATCCTTCGACGTGATCGCCGTGGACCTGCCCGGCTTCGGCGGCAGCGCGCCGCTGCCCACCACCACGGTCACCACCCTCGCCGACGCCCTCGCCGATTTCCTCGCCGCCGAGCGCATCGAGAATCCGCACCTGGCGGGCAATTCCATGGGCGGCGGCATCGTCCTGGAACTGGCCGCGCGCGGCCTGGCCCGGTCGGCCACCGCCTTCTCCCCCATCGGATACTGGGACACGCCCGGCCGGATCTGGTGCCAGCAGGCGCTGGGCCGGGCCAAACAACTGCTCACCGCGCTGCGCCCGACCCTGCCCACCGTGCTCGGCACCACCGCCGGCCGGTCCGCCCTCGGCCTGGTGTTCGGCAAGCCGTGGCTGCTCGACACCCGGATGGCCATGGACACCGCGGACGGCCTGCTCGACGCGACGGGCTTCGACGCCGCGCTGGCCTCGTTCACCGACTTCCGGCTGCCCGACCCGAGCGCGCTGGCCGATGTCCCGGTCACCATCGCGTGGGGCAACCGTGACATTCTGCTCACGTACGCCACCCAGGCCCGCCGCGCCCGCGCGCTGCTGCCCGGTGCGCGGCACCTCACCCTGCACGGCAGCGGCCACACGCCCTTCTCCGACGATCCGGCCGGCTGCGCCCGCCTGCTCCTGGACCGACTCGGATAAGGAATGACCGTGAGCCACAACGTTTCCCTCACCATCGACGGCGATCGGGCGCATGTGGCCCTGGACCGGCCGGACAAGCACAACGGCCTGACCATCGACATGCTGAACGAGCTGGTGCGGGTGGCGGGCGTGATCGGCAAGCGCTCCGACGTCCGCACGGTCATCCTCTCCGGCAACGGGCCGAGTTTCAGCTCCGGCCTGGACGTCGCCAAGGCGATGGGCAATCCGCTGGACGTGGTGCGCAACTTCGTCCCGCTGCCGTGGCGCGGCACCAACACCTTCCAGGAGGCGTGCTGGGCGTGGCGGCGGCTGCCGCAGCCGGTGATCGCCGTGGTCCACGGCCGGTGCTACGGCGGCGGACTGCAGCTCGCGCTGGCCGCCGATTTCCGGTTCGTCACACCGGATTCGGAGTTCTCGGTGATGGAGGCCAAGCACGGGCTGATCCCGGACATGACCGGCGCGGCCACCCTGTCCCGGTTGATCGGCATCGATCAGGCGCTGCTGCTGACCATGACCGCCGACCCGGTGGACGCCGCCTACGCCGAGCGGATCGGGCTCGTCACCGCGGTGTCCGCGGACCCGCGCGCCGCCGCCGAGCAACTGGCCGACCGGATCACCGCCCGCTCACCGCACGCGGTGGCCGCCGCCAAGAAGCTTTTCGACCGCACTTGGCAAACATCGGCGCGGCGAACTCTTTCAATTGAACGCGCGACGCAGCTGCCTCTTATCGTTCGACAGGCCCTCGGGCGTGATAGGAATGCCAAGTAAGCCAATTTTCGGCAAACACACTGGCGTGCAAACTCGAACGACCCGGTATCACTGTTAGCATTTTCACACTTTGCCAACGAGTCGAACGCATTGTGCGGCCTGTCACATACCGTTTGGTCCGCGCATTATTCGGCGAGACCCGGAGGACGCAACGCAATTGACCAAGACCGCCCCGCTGCTGCTGTCCGCTGTGGCCGGTGCCACGGCCTTGCTCCTGGCGATGACATCACCGGCCGCAGCCAACCCCAACGCCATCAACCCGATCCCGGTGCTCAACGGCACCAATGGTCTGCCACAGCTACCGGGCCGTACCAAGGCGGTCTTCCAGGTCACCGGTATGGCGAGCCCCAACAACACCCAGGCCTACAACGTGCTCGGCACCGACCTGGGCATCATGTGGGACAACGGCAACGGTGAGATGCTCACCGCGTTCGGTGACACCGCCGGACTGGGCCTGCCGAACCTGCTGGTCGGCAGCACCTGGGCGTGGCGCTCCAACATCCTGGTGCGCTCGCACACCCAGGACCCCGCCAACGGCATCTACTTCGACTCGGTGGTGCGCGACATCTTCGGGCAGGCCCGGGACCTGATCCCCAGCCCCAAGATTCCGTTCATCGAGATCAGCCGCATCCCGACCGCCGCCATCTCGGTCGGCGGCACCCAGATCATGAGCCTGATGTCGGTGAAGAGCTGGGACGACGTCGGTCAGTGGACCACCAACTACTCCAGTCTCGCCGTCTCGAACGACAACGGTGAGAACTGGGCCGAACTGCCGGCCACCCGCCGCCCCGACGACGGCGGCAACTCCAACTTCCAGATGAACGCCTTCGTCAAGCGCGGCGGCTTCCTCTACGACTTCGGCACCGACTCCGGGCGCAATCACCCGGCCTACGTGGCCCGCGTCCCCGAGGGAGCGGCGACCGATCTGGGCGCCTACGAGTACTGGGACGGCGGCCGTTGGCAGAAGGACGTCAATGCCGCCCAGCCCGTCGTCGGCGGCGGCGTCTCCGAGATGTCGGTGCAGTGGAACGACTACCTGGGCCAATACATCATGCTCACCACCGACCCGTGGAACTCGGTGGTCATGTACACCTCGCCCAGCCCGGAAGGCCCGTGGAGCCCGCCGTCGGTGCTCATCGACACCCGCGAACTCCCGACGGCCTACGCGCCCTACATCTTCCCGTACCAGACCGGGCGTGACCTGTACTTCCTCACGACGGTGCACACCCAGTACAACGTGCTGCTCATGCACACCACGCTCTGAGAACGAGCTCGAGACAGCCGGCCGCGAACGCACAGCGTTCGCGGCCGACTTCGTCTGCGCCGACTTCTAGACTCGTCCCCATGGACGCCGCCGCATGGGACGAGCACTACGCCGCCACCGAACTGGTGTGGGGCGCGCCGCCCAACGACACCGTGGTCGAGCAGGTCTTCGGGCTGGAACGCCGGGTGCCGGTCGGCGGGTTCGGGATCGGCGAGGCGCGGCCGGAGCTGCCGCGGGTGCTGGACCTGGGCTGCGGTGAGGGCCGCAACACGCTGTGGCTGGCCACCCACGGCTGGCAGGTGGACGCGGTCGACTTCTCCCAGACCGGCATCGACAAGGGCCGCACCGTCGCCGCCCGGCTGTCCCGCTCGGTGCGGGGCCGCATCCACTGGGTCCACGCCGACGTCACCGCCCTGGACCGCGCGGGCATCACCGGCCCGTACGAACTGATCCTGGTCGCCTTCCTGCACCTGCCCGCCGCGGAACGCCGCGCGCTGCTGCTGCGCGCCACCGAGATGCTCTCCCCCGAGGGCACCCTGCTGGTCATCGGCAACGACACCCTCAATCTCGCCGAAGGCTATGGCGGCGAACAGGATCCGGCCCTGACCTTCACCCCTGCCGACATCCTGGCCGATCTGGCCCCCGCCGAACCGAACATCCGCGTTCGCATCGCGGATCGGGTGCACCGCCCGACCGAGGACCGCGACGCCATCGATGCCCTGGTGGTCGCCACCCGGCCGCCCCTGGACGCCCCGGAGGAGCCGCTCGCTCTCGAGGTTCCCCAGCCCCCGGCGCTGGATCATTACTGAGTGGACCAGCGCTCCAGCCACGGCTCGAACGTCGCGACGATCTCCTCGAAGCCCGCGCGATACGAATGCGCCTGTCCCGCAATGACATGCACCTCGGTCGCGTCGGCGGCGTCCGGAATGCCGAAGGGATCGCGCGCGCCGTTGACCACGACGACCTCGATATCGCCGGCGGCGAGCAGTTCGTCGCGGCGTGATTTCTCCGGCTTACCCGGCGGATGCAGGGGAAACGACAGCGCGACCACACCGCGGGCCCCGGCTTCGCGGGCGGTCCGGCACGCCACGCGCGCGCCATTGCTGCGCCCGCCCTGGATCACGGGTACGCCGCGCACCTTCTTCCGCAGGGCCGCAATGATTTCCAGCCAGGCCGCATCCTGCACGTCCGCCTTGCCGGGGGCGCGGCGGCCCGCGACGCGGTACGGCTGGGTCACAAGCGCCACCGCTCCACCCATCGCGACGCCCGAATCCCGTACGGCCAGCAAATCTTTCGCATCGACCCCGCCGCCGGAGCCGTGGGTGAGCACCAGCAGGAATCCGGGCTTGTTCCGGCCCCGCCGGTCGATCTCCACCTCCGCCGGTCCGGCACTCGTCTCGATCCGCATGCACGCACCGTAATCACGGTCGCGGGCCGGTTCGGCGCGGCACACCGGAGAGTGTGCGCGGGGGTTGCCCATCCGGCCGACAACCCGCGTGCTTTCGGTCACATTCGACCTCGATCGGGTTGGCGGGCCCCCTACCGGTCGGTAACATGGCGCATAAGTTACCCGCTAGTAGCGCTGCTTTACGGTGTCTACCCGGTGGAGACCTTACGGGCGGGAACGGCACACACCGAACCGCACCCATCTCAATGGAGAGTGAGTACGACCATGGGTCACTACAAGAGCAACGTTCGCGATCTCGAGTTCAACCTCTTCGAGTTCCTGGGCATTCAGCAGCTGCTCGACGCGGGCGCCTACGGCGACCTCGACGCCGACACCGTCAAGGAAATGCTGAGCGAGGTCCGTCGCCTGGCCGAGGGCCCGCTGGCCGAGTCCTTCGCCGATGCCGACCGCAACCCGCCGGTGTTCAACCCCGACACCCACACGGTCACCCTCCCCGAATCCTTCAAGAAGTCCTACCGTGCCCTCGAGGACGGCGGCTGGTCCAAGGTTCCGGTCCGCGAGGAGCTCGGTGGCCTCGGCGCCCCGTCCGTCGTCGGCTGGGCCCTGGGCGAGATGGTGCTCGGCGCCAACCCGGCCGCTCAGATGTACGCCGCCGGTGCGGGTTTCGCGCAGGTCTTCTACAACAACGGCACCGATGAGCAGAAGCAGTGGGCGCAGAAGATCGCCGACCGCAACTGGGGCGCCACCATGGTGCTGACCGAGCCCGACGCGGGCTCCGACGTCGGCGCCGGCCGCACCAAGGCGGTCCAGCAGGAAGACGGCACCTGGCACATCGAGGGCGTCAAGCGCTTCATTACCTCGGGCGACTCCGACGACCTGTTCGAGAACATCATGCACCTGGTGCTGGCCCGCCCCGAGGGCGCCGGCCCGGGCACCAAGGGTCTGTCGCTGTTCTACGTGCCCAAGTTCCACTTCGACTTCGACACCGACACCCTCGGTGAGCGCAACGGCGTGTTCGTCACCAACGTCGAGCACAAGATGGGCATCAAGGTCTCGGCCACCTGTGAGGTCACCTTCGGCGGCCACGGCGTGCCCGCCAAGGGCTGGCTGGTCGGCGAGGTCCACAACGGCATCGCGCAGATGTTCGACGTCATCGAGAACGCTCGAATGATGGTGGGCACCAAGGCCATCGCCACCCTGTCGACCGGTTACCTGAACGCGCTGGACTACGCCAAGACCCGCGTCCAGGGCGCCGACCTGACCCAGATGACCGACAAGGCCGCCCCGCGCGTCACCATCACCCACCACCCGGACGTGCGTCGTTCGCTGGCCATGCAGAAGGCGTACGCCGAGGGCCTGCGCGCCGTGTACCTGTACACCGCCGCGCACCAGAACGCCGATGTGGCCGAGCTGGTTTCGGGCGCCGACAAGGACACCGCGTTCCGCGTCAACGACCTGCTGCTGCCGATCGTCAAGGGTGTCGGCTCCGAGCGCGCCTACCAGTACCTGACCGACTCGCTGCAGACCTTCGGTGGCTCCGGCTTCCTGCAGGACTACCCGATCGAGCAGTACATCCGCGACGCCAAGATCGACTCGCTGTACGAGGGCACCACCGCCATCCAGGCGCAGGACTTCTTCTTCCGCAAGATCGCCCGCGACCGCGGTGTGGCGCTGGCCCACGTGGCCGGCCAGATCCAGAAGTTCATCGAGCGCGAGGGTGGCAACGGCCGCCTGAAGGCCGAGCGCAAGCTGCTCGCCACCGCCCTCGAGGACGTGCAGGGCATGGCCGCCACCCTGACCGGGCACCTGATGGGCGCCCAGCAGGACCCGAAGGAGCTCTACAAGGTCGGCCTGGGTTCGGTCCGCTTCCTGCTGGCCGTCGGCGACCTGATCATCGGCTGGCTGCTGCTGGCCCAGGCCGAGATCGCCATCAACGCCCTCGACAACGGTTCGAACGAGCCCTTCTACCAGGGCAAGATCGCCACCGCGCAGTTCTTCGCCCGCAACGTGCTGCCGGAGCTGACCTCGGTCCGCACCGTCCTGTCCAACCTGGACAACGACATCATGGAGCTCGACGAAGCTGCCTTCTGATAGCTGAATGACCGAAGGGGCCCGGGTGATTCACCCGGGCCCCTTTGCTATGTCGGAATCACTGGCACCGTACGACCGGGATCGGGTCGTATTTCACGGTGCGGGTGTTGCGCGAGATCTCCTTGCCCGACTTGGCATCACGGATGACGCGGGTGTCGGAGGCGGTGAAGCCGGTGCCGCCGCTGGACGGGACGCAGTCCCTGCCCGCGGGGAGCGTGATCGTCTGGGGGTCGGTGTATTTGGAGCGGTCCCCGGTGATCGATTCGACCTCGACGGTCTTGGTGCTCCACATCCGGACCGTTACGTTCGAGTTGTCGGCGGAGGCGTCGATGACCACGCCGTAGGGCGTGTTGTTGCGGAACTTCAGGTCGATCGCCCCGTCGAAGACCGTGGCCTCGCGGGCGGCCGGGTAGCGGGAGATGTAGTAGCTGTGCTCGGTGTGCCCCGCGTCCTCCAGGCCCGCGAAATAGGCGGCGTTGTAGAGGGTGGTCGCGAACTGCGAGATGCCGCCGCCGACGGCGTTGGCCGGGCGACCGTTGTTGATGATGCCGGATTCGACGTAGCCCTCGGCGAGGCCGCGGGTGCCGGTGAAGCCGTTGAGCGAGAACGTCTCTCCGGGCCGCACCAGCGCGCCGTTCACCTTGCGCGCGACCACGCCGATGTTCACCCCGGACGGTCCGCTGAAGCCGCCGGTGGTGAAGGACCCGACCACCTCGGTGATACCCAGCTTGCCCGCGTCCTCGGTGCTCAGCTTGGGCTGAACCTCTTTGTAGGCCACCGGCTCGACCCGCATGCCGGGCGAAGTCAGCACGGCGGGAAGGCCTTCCAGGGTCTTTTCCCAGTCGACCAGGAGTCCGGCGACGGCGGGCCGCACGCTCGCGCGGGTTCCGGTCAGGTCGAAGCTCGCGTCCTGCGGCTGGGTCTCGGTGGCCTGCAACTGCGGGGCCAGTACCGCGATCAGGGCGTCGTGGTTGATCGAAAGGGCCAGTCCGCCTTGGCCGTCCGGATGAAAGGAGAGGGCGCTCGCGATCTGCTCCGGCTCCACCGTGGCGTCGCCGCCCTGCCCGGTGAAGGTGATCGGGGCGCGCACCGCCGGTTCCGCGACCAGTTGCAGGGTGCGGTTGACGCTGTCGGCGTTCACCTTCGCGGGGGTCTGCACCATGGGCAGTTCCAGTGTCGAACCGTCGGACCAGTTTTCGGTGAGGACGGTGCGGGCGGCCGCGGCATCGAGCGTGAGTCCGGGCACCGGGCGGACGGCGACGGGCTTCGCGCCCTCGAAGGCGATACCGCCCTCGACCGGTCGCCGATCGTTGGCGCGCAGGGCTTCCAGTTGCCGGTCCATGGCCGCGGTGTCGACGGTGGCGGCGGGCTCCACGCGCCGGGTGGTGAAGAACGACGCCAACCGGGTGAACGGATTGACCGGCTGACCACCCACCCGCTCCCAGGTGCCGTCCCAATCCACCCCGATGCCGGCTGTGCGTGGCGTCACAGTCGTGGTCGTGTCGCCGGTGCGGACCGTGAGCGGCTGCGCCACCCGCTGATCGAGCACGGGCTCCAGCCGCGCCCGCGCGGCGGCCCGGTCCTGGCCTCCGACATCGATGCCGGCAACCTGTGTCCCGCGCGGCAGTTGCCCGGACGACAGTGACAGATCAACCAGATATCCCACGCCCGCGGCGGCTACCAGCACACCCGCGGCGATCCCGGCTCGACGACCCGTCTTCGAGGTCAGAAATTGACGTACGCGTGCGATTCCACCGGTCACGAGCTATCTCCCCAGATTTCAGCAAACCTGCCGCAACGATACCGGGGAGGCGTTGCCACCGGGCTGGGGACGCAAAGAGCTCCGTGCGGTTGCCGGGTCGGGGGTCTGGCAACAGCACGGAGCCACCCCGTGTATCGACACCGGTTCCCGGGCGTTACACACCTGTTCCACGAACCCGAAAATTCATCCCGGAGAGCTATCGTCATAGGTGCGAAAGCGACACCTGATCTCGTGAGATGCGGGTAACTCACCGGGTACGACCAGAATCGGTCCGGCTCTCAGCCGCCGGCACGGGTTGCCCGCAGTGAACGGCTCCCGGCCGCCCGCTGAAGGCGCGGAGAGGCGGTATAGGCATGCAGCTAGGGATGATCGGGCTGGGTCGGATGGGCGCGAACATCGTGCGCCGGATCGTGCGCGACGGGCACACCGCGGTCGGCTACGAACGCCGCACCGAGCACATCGACGAACTCGCCGCCGAACTCGGCGACAGTTTTCAGGGCAGCACCGAACTCCCCGAATTCGTGGCCATGCTCGACGCCCCCCGGGTGGTGTGGGTGATGATTCCCGCCGGGGCCACCGGCGCGGTCATCGACAGCGTGGCCGACCTGCTGGAACCCGGCGACATCATCATCGACGGCGGCAACAGCCGCTACCACGAGGACATCGCACGCGCGGAGGCGCTGCGGCCCAAAGGGATTCACTACGTGGACATCGGCACCTCGGGCGGCGTGTTCGGCCTGGACCGGGGCTTCTGCCTGATGATCGGCGGAGAACCGGACGCGGTCGCGCACCTGGATCCGCTGCTGAAGTCCATCGCTCCCGGGGTCGACGCCGCGCCGCGCACCCCCGGGCGCACCGGCGCACCCTCCGAGGCCGAGCAGGGCTACCTGCACTGCGGCCCCGCCGGCGCGGGGCATTTCGTGAAGATGGTGCACAACGGGATCGAATACGGCGCGATGGCCGCCTACGCCGAGGGCCTCAACATCCTGCACCGGGCGAACATCGGCACTGAGCAGGACGGCGAGCATTCCGCCGAGGTGTCCCCGCTCGAACACCCCGAGTACTACCGCTACGACATCGACATCCCCGAGGTGACCGAGGTGTGGCGGCGCGGCTCGGTGGTCGCGTCGTGGCTGCTCGACCTCACCGCCGCCGAACTGTTCGCCGACCCGAATCTCGATTCCTTCGGCGGCCGCGTCTCGGACTCGGGTGAGGGCCGCTGGACCGTGGACGCCGCCATCGACGAGGGCGTGCCCGCGCCGGTGCTGTCCGCGGCCCTGTTCCAGCGCTTCGCCTCCCGCGGTGAGTCCCTCTACGCGGACAAGACGCTCTCGGCCATGCGGCAGGCCTTCGGCGGGCATCACGAGTTGCCGAAGCAGTAGTGGGATACGAAAGGCGGCAACCGATTTCGCGAGTTTCGCGGTAACTCGTCGGGTACGTCCGGAATCGGTTCGGCACCCAGCCGCCGGCACATGTGCGAATCCGGCACCCGGCTCGCGGCCGCCCGCCAAATATTCGGGGAGGCGGAGCAGCTACCGTCGAAGACATGCGCCTTGCACCGGGGATCGTAGTCGCGGTAACTGCCCTCGCCCTGACCGCCTGTTCGGGCGGTAAGGACTCCACTGACGCGGCGCCGAGCAGCAGCGCAGCGCCGAGCAGCACCACCGTCGACGCACCGCCGTCGACGACGCCGAAACCGCAGGACTGCGCGGCCGGCTACCTCTCCCAGTTCACACTGCGGCAGAAGCTGGCACAGCTGCTGACCGTGGGTGTCACCGGTGAGGCCGACGCCGAGAACGTGGTGAAGACCGAGCAGATCGGCGGCATCTTCATCGGCAGCTGGACCGACAAGGCCATGCTGGCGCAGCATCAGGTGGATGGGGCGCAGCAGGCGTCGCGGATCCCGCTGATGGTGACCATCGACGAGGAGGGCGGCCGGGTCTCGCGGGCCAAGGACCTGATCGGGGTCGCGCCCTCGGCCCGGGTGATCGCCCAGACCATGAGCCCGGACGAGTTCTACACCTTCAGCCTGGACCGTGCGAAGAAGCTGAAGGCGCTGGGCGTGACGGTGGATTTCGCACCCGATGTGGACGTGAGCAGCCAGCCCGACGATTCGGTGATCGGCGACCGCTCCTTCTCCGACGATCCGGACGTGGTGACGCAGTACGCGGGCGCGCAGATCCGGGCGATGAAGGAGGCCGGGCTGGGCAGCGTGATCAAGCATTTCCCGGGTCACGGCTCGGGTTCGGGCGACTCGCACACCGGCGCGGTGCGCACGCCGCCGCTGGATCAGCTGCAGACCAAGGACCTGGTGCCGTACCGCGGCCTGGTGGATTCGGGTGCCGCGGTGATGGTCGGGCACCTGGATGTGCCCGGACTGACCACGCCGAATGTGCCGGCCAGCATCAGCCCGCAGGCGATGGCGCTACTGCGCCAGGGCACCGGTTACGGCGCAGCACCCTTCGACGGCGTCATCTTCACCGATGATCTGGGCGGCATGGCCGCGATCACCAATCGGATGAGCATCGAGGACGCGGTGGAGGCCGCCCTGATCGCGGGGGCCGACAATGCCCTGTGGATCACCACGGACGCGGTGCCGAAGGTGCTGGACCGGCTGGTGGCCGCGGTGGACAGTGGCCGCTTACCGGGATCCCAGGTGGATGCCTCGGTACTGCGCATGGCAAAGTTCAAGGGCTCCGCGCCGCACTGCTGAGTCTCGGCTCGACGCCGCCGCTACGGGCTGGCGAATCACCGGCAATTCACACTGGCGGAACTTACCATGGAGTAAGATAAGGACTTCGGCGCTCGCTATGCGCGCCGACTGTCCGGTCCGAGGAGAGTGAATGGCAGGCGGAACGAAACGGCTTCCTCGCGCGGTGCGCGAGCAGCAGATGCTCGACGCCGCCGTGGAGGTCTTCTCGCGCAAGGGATATCACGACACCTCGATGGATGCGATCGCCGCCGAGGCGAAGATCTCCAAGCCGATGCTGTACCTCTACTACGGCTCCAAGGACGAACTCTTCCGCGCCTGCATCCTGCGCGAGAGCGCGCGATTCATCGAAGCGGTCGCGGTGGCGGGCAATCCCAAGCTCACCCCGCACGAGCAGCTGCGCGCGGGCCTGGAGGCGTTCCTCGCCTACGTGGACCAGAACCGGCTGTCCTGGCAGGTGCTCTACCGGCAGGCGCTCGGCCAGCAGCCGTTCGCCTCGGAGATCGCCAACAGTCGCGACCGGGTCATCGAGCTCACCGCCAAACTGCTGGAGTCCAGCGCCAAGTACGCCGAGCCGGGCACCAACTTCGAGGTGGTGTCGGTAGCCGTGATCGGCGCCGGCGAGGCCATCGCGGACCGGGTCGCCAGCGGGCAGATCGACATGGACGTGGCCGTCGACCTGCTCGACGATCTGGCCTGGCGCGGCCTGTCCGGCAACAAGAAGAAGGCCGAACCCGCCTGAGACTTGCCGTCCCCGCGATCACCTGCGACAGTTCGCAGCGATCGTGTTGCAGGACGGCCCTTCCGGCCGGGGAACGGGGACATCGTGTTCGGGCTGTTGAAGCCGTGCGCGCACAGTGCGGCACGGCACGGTATCGATCCCTCCGCGTGGCAGGCCCATATGTGCGGCCTGTGCCTGGGCCTGCGTGACGGGCACGGCCAGCTGGCCCGCGCGGCCACCAACACCGATGCCATCGTGCTCGAAATCCTCACCGAGGCACAGCAATCCCAGCCGTCCGACCGCACCGCCGCGGGCCCCTGCCCGCTGCGTGGCATGCGGCGGGCCGACGTGGTCGCCGCCGACGCGCCGGGCGTGCGGCTGGCCGCCACCGCCTCACTCCTGCTGGGCGCGGCCAAGATTCGCGACCACGTCGACGACGGCGACGCCCACCGGCTGGCCCGGCGCCCGCTCACCCGCGTCTCCACTCGCTGGCACGCCGGGGCCCGCGCCGCCGCCGCACCCCTCGGCCTCGATGTCGAACCCCTGCTCGCGGCCATCGAATCGCAGCTCCGGCTGGAGAATTCCCCCGGCAGCTCGCTCGCGGAGCTGACCGAACCGACCCAGCTCTGCGCCGCGGAACTGTTCGCGCACACCGCGATCCTTGCCGATCGCCCCGAGAATGCGGGCGCACTGCGGGAAGCGGGATGGCATTTCGGCCGCATCGCCCATCTCGCCGACGCCCTCGAGGACCTCGACGCGGACCGCGCCGCCGGCCAGTTCAACCCGCTGCTCGCCACCGGCACCACGCCCGCGCAGGCGCACGCCCTGGTGCGCGAATCGAATTCGCTGCTGCGCGCCGCCCTCACCCGGGTCGCGCTGGACCGCACCGCGACGGTTCGCTGGATCCTGCTGGATCCGCTCGGCGGCGTGGTCAACCGGCTGGGCCGGGCGGCGGGCGTCGCCCACGCGTGCGGCACGCGTGCCTGTCGTGCAGACGCCGTGGAGAAGTCACCGGCATCGACCGTCACCACGCTGACCGAGACTCGTCCGGGTCTGTTCGAAGGCGGCGATCACGCCGGATCACACCGGCGTTCCCCCGCCGCGTCCTTCACGCCGCAGCCGGGACCGGATCCGCTCGGACCGGGCCTGTCCCCCGACAAACGGCCGAGCCTGCTCGAGGGGCTGGGGATCATCTGCACCCAGTACTGCACCGGGTACGCGTGCTGCGCGGAGCACACCGGCCCGTGCAGCGGCCGCCGCAAAGAGCCGTGGATCAACTGCTGCGACGGCTGCGGGAACTGCGGCTGCGGCGACTGCGACTGCGATTGCGGTGACTGCTGCGACTGTGACTGCGACTGCTGTGATTGCGGCGGCTGCGACTGCAGCTGCTGACGCCCTGACCCTCACGGCCCCGGAAATGCAAGAGCCGCACGCCGTTCCGTCTCGGATGTAGAAACCCCTGCGTGGCGACATCCGAGATAGCGAACAGCGTGCGGCTCCTCACCCCCTTCGGGCGAACCGCGATCCGCGGTCCGGCCCGAGTCCGTGGGTGCCGAGCTCAACACATCCTCACCCGGCGGAGCTGACACCGCCCCGTATTGCGAGGATCAGCGCAGCGTAGCCGTCAGGTGCGGGTAGCCCTTCTTCGGGTTCTTCAAGGACAAGTCCCACCCACCGGACGCCTGGTCGGCGTACACGTTCACGGTGGACGGCAGCAGGATCGGCTTGCCGAATTTCACCGCGTACGTGGTCTGCTCGGGGATCCGGCCCTCGATCGCGCCGAGAATGGCGGCCGCCGACCACATGCCGTGGGCGATGGGCTTCGGGAATCCGAAGGCCTTGGCGCCCAGGGCGGAGGTGTGGATCGGGTTGTGGTCACCCGAGGCGGCGGCGTAGCGGCTGATCATCTTCTGATCGACCCGCAGCGTGCGCAGCGGCGCGGGCGGCACCTCGTCCGGCTTGGGTTCGGGCTTGGGGCCGCCGGACAGCGAGGTGCGCTGCTGGTGCAGGAAGGTGGTGACCTGACGCCACACCAGTTCACGGCCGACGCTCACCTCGGTGATCGCGTCCACGAGCAGGCCCTTCGGGTGCTCGCGCAGGTTCTCGATGTGGGTCTCGAAGTCCAGCGGCTCGGCCACCGAGATGGCGCGGGTGCGCTCGATGACGTTCTCCGCGTGCACCGCGCCGACCGCCACGAACGGGAAGTCGCGGGCGACGACCAGCTGCATGGCCAGCGGGAAGCTGAGCACGAACGGGTAGGTCAGCGGCAGCGAGTCGCTGAAGCGCAGCCCGGTGGCCCGGCAGTAGGCGGCCAGGTGATCCGGGTTCACCCGGAAGCCCGAGAGCCGGACGCTGCGGTCGGGCAGGGTCGGCTTGCGGGCCGAGAGTCCCGGCACCGGCAGCGCGCCGAGTGCGGCCTTGACGAACAGGCCGCCGTTCTTCGGCACCTCGGACAGAGTGATGGTCTGCGACATCATGCTCCGATCATGGCCTGGCCGCAGACGCGAACGATGTTGCCGTTCACCGCGTTCGAGGCCGGGGAGGCGAAGTAGGCGATGGTCTCGGCGACGTCCACGGTCTGACCGCCCTGCAGCAGGGAGGACAGCAGGCGGCCGCCCTCGCGGGTGGCCAGCGGGATGGCGGCGGTCATGGCGGTCTCGATGAAGCCGGGGGCCACCGCGTTGATGGTGATGCCCTTCTCGGCCAGCTTCGGGGCCTCGGCGTTCACCATGCCGATGACACCGGCCTTGGACGCGCCGTAGTTGGTCTGGCCGCGGTTGCCCGCGATGCCCGCGATGGAGGACACGTCGATGACGCGGCCACCGGCGCGCAGCGCGCCCGCGGCGACCAGTCCCTCGGTGATCCGGTGCGGCGCAGCCAGGTTCACGTTGATGACCGAGTTCCAGCGACCCTCGTCCATGTTGGCGAGCAGCTTGTCGCGGGTGATGCCGGCGTTGTGGACCACGATGTCGATGCCGCCGAAGCGCTCGGTGGCGAAGGCGGCCAGCTTCTCGGCGGCGTCGGCGGCGGTGACGTCCAGGGCCAGGGCGGTCGCGCCGACCTTGTTGGCGGTCTCCGACAGCGCCTCACCGGCGGCCGGGATGTCGGCGACGATCACGGTGGCGCCGTCCCGGGCGAAGACCTCGGCGATGGTGGCGCCGATGCCGCGGGCGGCGCCGGTGACCACGGCGACCTTGCCCTCGAGCGGCTTGTCCCAGGAGGCGGGGGCGACGGCGTCGTCGTTGCCGACGCGGAAGACCTGGCCGTCGACGAAGGCCGACTTGCCCGACAGCACGAAGCGCAGGGTGGACTCCAGACCCGTTGCGGCGGTGGCGGCCTCGGGGTGCAGGTAGACCAGGTTCGAGGTGGCGCCGCGCAGCAGTTCCTTGCCGACCGAGCGGGTGAAGCCCTCGAGCGCGCGCTGCGCGATCTGCCCGTCGACCGAACCGGCCAGCTCCGGGGTGGTGCCGATGACCAGCACGCGGCCGGACGCGGCGATGCTGCGCATGGCGGGCTGGAAGAACTCGAACAGCTGCTGCAGCTCTTCGATGGTCTTGATGCCGGTGGCGTCGAACACGAGCGCGCCGAACTTCACGCCCGGGGTGACCGCGTCCACGAAGGTGTAGTCACCCAGCAGGTTTCGCACGGCGTCGGCGACGCGGCCCTTGCCGCCCAGCAGCACGGGGCCGGGGAGGGCGGCCTCACCCGCCTTGTAGCGGCGCAGCGTCTCCGGCTGCGGCAGGCCCAGCTTCGAAGCCAGGAACGCGCCGGGGGCGGAGTGAACGAAAGATCCGTAGAGGTTGGGAGCGCCCTTGCTCTTGCTGGCAGCCACGTTTCCTACCTTCTCCTTGTCTAGGCCCGCGGACGGTGGATTCTTCAAGAGCGGCATTGCGCACATCTGCGGGGTACGGTGTCGACAATGAACTTACTCCAGAGTAAGTTTAATGTAAACCGACTGACGTCACCCCTCAGGAGACTCGTGTGACCACCAAAGCCCGTTCGGCGAAGGCCGCGGCCAAGAACACCAAGCAGGCGCGCCCGGTCGCCATCCTCGGCGGTAACCGCATTCCGTTCGCTCGTTCCGACGGCAAGTACGCCCACGCCTCCAACCAGGACATGTTCACCGCCACCCTGAACGGCCTGGTCTCCCGCTTCGGCCTGCAGGGCGAGCGCCTCGGCATGGTCGTCGGCGGCGCGGTGCTCAAGCGCGTCGGTGAGCACGGCATGATCCGCGAGAGCGTGCTCGGCTCGACCCTGTCGCCCTACACCTCGGCCCACGACCTGCAGCTGGCCTGCGGCACCGGCCTGCAGTCGATCGTCACCGTGGCCGACGGCATCGCCCTCGGCCGCATCGAGAACGGTATCGGCGGCGGCACCGACACCACCTCCGACGCGCCGATCGGCGTCAGCGAGGGCATGCGCGAGTGGATGCTCGACGCCAACCGCGCCAAGAAGAACTCCGACTACGTGAAGCTGGTCGGCCGCCTGCGCCCGTCCATGGTCGGCATCGAGATCCCGCGCAACGCCGAGCCGCGCACCGGCCTGTCCATGGGTGACCACGCCGCCATCACCGCCAAGGAATTCGGCATCTCCCGCGAAGCGCAGGACGAGCTGGCCTACCTGTCGCACAAGAACATGGCCGCCGCCTACGACCGCGGCTTCATGGATGACCTGATCACCCCGTTCCTGGGCCTGACCCGCGACGACAACCTGCGTCCCGGCTCCACCCTGGAGAAGCTCGCCACCCTGAAGCCGGTCTTCGGCAACAAGCTGGGCGACGCCACCATGACCGCCGGCAACTCCACCCCGCTCACCGACGGCGCGTCCGCGGTGCTGCTCGGCTCCGAGGAGTGGGCGGCCTCGCGCAACCTGTCACCGCTGGCCTACCTGGTGGACTCCGAGGTCGCCGCGGTGGACTACATCCACGGCCCCGACGGCCTGCTCATGGCCCCCACCTACGCGGTGCCGCGGATGCTGGCCCGCAACGGCCTGACCCTGCAGGACTTCGACTACTACGAGATCCACGAGGCGTTCGCCTCCGTGGTGCTCGCCACCCTGCAGGCGTGGGAGTCGGACCAGTACTGCAAGGAGCGCCTGGGCCTGGACGGCGCGCTCGGCAAGATCGACCGTTCCAAGCTGAACGTGAACGGCTCCTCGCTCGCCGCGGGCCACCCGTTCGCCGCGACCGGCGGCCGCATCATCGCCCAGACCGCCAAGCAGCTGGCCGAGAAGGGTGGCGGCCGCGCGCTGGTCTCCATCTGTGCCGCGGGCGGCCAGGGCGTCGTCGCCATCGTCGAGCGGTAGGTCACCGCGGGTAACCCGCGAAAACCGCCAGGCGGTGCCGGTCCACGGATCGGCACCGCCTGCGCCGTTCCAGGCCACGAAAAACCTGGCGCCGCAGCGATCCCACCCGCTGCCATCGCCGGACCAGGCCAGCCGGCATCGATGGCGGCACCCTGCGAGCTGCGTTCGGGGGAGGCCGATCCCGCAACGAGGGCGCGGTGGCGAGCCCGAGGCCACGGGCCCGATCCCGGTCCGCGCGGCCCCTCACCCCACGAGTCGCGCGGTGCGACTGGCGAAGTCGTGGATGCGGGTGCCCTCAGCGCCCGCGACGGCGTGATGGAACGGCGCGGTCCGCGCGGCGCGGATCCCGGCCGCGCCGACCCGGATGCCGGATACCGAACCCGCGATCGCGGCGTTGGCGTCGGCGTCCCCTCCGCCTTGCGCTGCCAGCTCGACGGTTCGGGTGAAATCGCCTTCGCCCCAGAGCAATCCGGCAGCGATGAGGCAGGAGTTGCCGATGGCGTGCAGCCGGTTGTAGTGGGCGTGGCGGGTGTGGATGGCGGTCGCCGCCTGCTCCCAGGAGTCACCGCGGGCGCGGTCGGCGAGGACCTCGGACAGGGCCACGGCGAGGCGGGAACGGGCCGGGATGACCGTGGCGGCCGTGGCCAGCGCCGCGGCCGGCGTCGGGTCGGTGAACGCTGCCGCGATCAGCGCGGCGGCCCACATGGCGGCCCAGGAACCGTTGCCGGTGTGCGAGATCGAGGCGTCGCGGGCGGCTGCGGCGGCGGCGCGGCGGGGCCGGCCGGGGTGGGTGTAGCCGTGGATGTCGGCGCGCGCGAGCGCACCGATCCACTCGCGGTAGGGGTTTCGGTAGGTGGCGGTGTCGGGCGGGGCGAACCCGTCGATGAGGTTGCGGTAGGCGACGCGTTCGGCGGTATAGGTCTGCAGGAAGGGCAGCCGTTCGAGCCATTCGGCCGCGACGTCGTCGGGGTCGAAGTCGAGACCGCGGCGCTCGAGCAGGTGCAGGCCCAGGACGGCGTAGTCGACCTCGTGATCGGTGGTGCGGCCGATGCGGCGGCCCAGCCAGCCGCCGTGGATACGATCCAGCAGTTCGTGATCCGGCAGGATGGCCGAATCCTGTTCGCTCGCAGCCGTGTTCCCGGGCCGCGGTGCGTCGCGCCACTCGGTGTACGGCCAGTCCGCCAGCCGGGGTGCGCGTTCGATCTTGTCCAGGAGTCGCCAGCAGGCCGCCGGAACCGGCCGGTCGGTGCGGGCCAGTTCGTGCACTTCCTCCTCGAAATCGGCTACCGCGTAGCCGGATTCGACGCGCTGACACCACTCGTAGTACAGCAGGGCACGCGGATCGGCCTCATGATGGCCGAAGTGGGCCGCCTCGATCATCACATCCATGCCGCAGGGGTCACAGCACCGCTCGAGTGGCCGCGACCACCTCGGAGAGCAGCGGCAGGGATTCGTCGCGCTGCGGCTCCCGCGCCCACCACCTGCCCTCGTGGGTGTGGCGGCCGAAACCGGTGGGCAGAATGACATTACTGCGATGCGGGCCGATGTCGACGCTGTTGCGCTCGAGCAGTTCCAGGCACTCGTCGGAGGGATAGCCGTCGAAGACCGCGAGGAAGGTGCGGCGCGGCGGCTTGTCGCGCACCAGCACCGGACCCGCCAGCCCACGACCGACCAGTTCGTCAAGAATCAAGGCGCCCAACGGTTCCGGCGTATTCAAGGCCGCGATGGTGTCGTTGAGCGGTAACACCACGAAACCCGGGGTGGTCACGTGTACGTGGGGGAGACCGAACAGGGAGCGGTAGACACGCGCCCACTCCTGAGGGGTCGTCAGCTCGTCCAACCGCACAATCCACCCCTCGTCCGGGCCCTGCTCCAACGACGGCGATGTCGATCGTCGGCGAGAGCCGACGTTTTCAGTGAAAACCCGTAGCCCCCACCGCACCACCGGTTTGGGTGAATCGTTCGCAAACTGTGGAGAACTTGCGACTGTGTCTGATTGCCCTCCGCTTCGCTAGGGGCGGGTTCGCGGCCCCGAGGTCTCGATTCTTCCCTCCCTCCGCTCCGACAAGGCGCAGGTCTATCGAGCCGTTCGCTCCCCCGCTCCAAGGCGGAGGTCTATCAAGCCGCAGTCCAGAATCGAGACGGCCGCGAACACCTGGTTCAGGCTCGACGGGCGGTTTCGGGGGTACTGTCAGGGGACGGAGAGGCGTTCCTACCAGGAGGTTCGTCATGCCCTGCGATTTGATGCTGATCACTTACGACGGGTCCGAGAACGCCCGGCGGGCCGTCGAATACGCGGGACGGTTCCTGGCCGCGAACAGAGCCGTGGTGCTGACGGCGTGGGAGCCGATGGTGCGGCAGGCCGCGCGGCTGTCGGGGCTGTCCGGCGTCATGCAGCCGGAGTGGGTGACCGACGACGAAATAGAGGACGTCGCGTTCGTGGACGCCCGGAATATCAATGCCGAAGGTGTGCGGCTCGCCAAACTGGCCGGTCTCAACGCTGAGGCGCGCACCGTGGAGTGCACCACCACCATCTGGAACGCCATCGTCGAGACCGCCGACGAACTCGATGTGGACATCATCGTGGCCGGCACCCGCGGGGCCACCGGCATCCGCGCCCTGATGCACTCCAGCGTCGCCGACGCCGTGCTCAAGCACTGTCACCGGCCGGTGCTGATGGTGCCGCCCGGCCGCGAACCCGCACCCAAACCCGCCGGTCGGTGAGCTCGGGCCACCGGCCGGACGCCTGCTGCGATACCGCCGGAGCACCGCGTACGGCACTGGCCGAGCACCGTTTGCGGGAAAGCTGCTGGGCCGCAGTGTGATACCCCGCACCACCCGTGCGGGCGGGTGAGAGATGCGTCGCTCTCCGAGGCTCGGCGCCCGGGCGCGGGTCTATGGTCGATCCATCATGGACGGATTTCTGCTCGCGACGCCGGACGGTGTCCTCCGCACCTCCGGTACCCGGGCCGCCTTCGATTCCGCGGCGGCCGCGAGCTCGGCGCTACGATCCGGCACCGCCGACCTGATCGTGGGCGCACTGCCCTTCGATCCGCGTCGTCGCGCCGCACTGGTGGCGCCCGAACAGGCCCTGCACACCGCCGGAGCCTGGCGTCCGGCGGCGCTGCCGGAACTGCCCGAGGTGCGGATCGTCTCCGAAATACCGAGTGCCGCAGAACATGTCGCGCGAGTCACCAAGCTGGTCGAGCTGCTGAACGATCCCGCGCAGCCGCTGCGCAAGGTGGTGGCGGCCCGCTCGCTGCTGGCCGAGGCGCAGGCCCCCCTCGATGCCGAGGTGGTCGCCGCCCACCTGGTGACCGGGCATCCGCGCGCCGCCGTCTACGCCGTCGACCTGACCCCGGCGGGCCGGCCGGGCGAGACCCTGCTCGGCGCGACGCCCGAAACGCTGATCTCCCGGCACGGCCGCACCGTGACCCTGCACCCGCTGGCCGGCACCGCACCCCGGCTCGCCGATCCCGCGGCCGACGCCGAGCGAGCCCGGGATTTGCTGGCCAGCACCAAGAATCGCGACGAGCACGCCTACGTCATCGACTGGATCCGCGAGCTGCTGGGCCCCGTCTGCACCGGCCTGTCCATCCCCGACGGCCCCGAACTGCTCGCCACCCCCGAGGTCTGGCATCTGGCCACCCCCATCCGCGGCGAACTCCGCGACCCCGCCACCACCGCCCTCGACCTGGCCGTCCTGCTGCACCCCACCCCGGCGGTCTGCGGCACCCCCACCGATCTGGCGCTGGACGCCATCGCCGACCTCGAGGGCGACCGCGGCTTCTACGGCGGCGCGGTCGGCTGGTGCGACGCCGCCGGCGACGGCGACTGGTTCGTGGCCATCCGCTGCGCCGAACTCGCCGCCGACGCCCGCACCCTGCGCGCCTACGGCGGCGGCGGCATCGTCGCGGCCTCCGACCCCGCCACCGAACTCCGCGAAACCACCGCCAAACTCCGCACTTTCCTGGGCGGACTGCACTGCGCCGTCCCCGAATAGCGGCGGGGCAGACAATCCCCTGGGCAAAACCTGCTAGGTTGGCCCACGTTACGCATGCGTCCGATGTTGGGAGTACCGCGATGAAGTTTGCCGTTCCTGGTGCAGCGAGTGCTGTCGGTGGGGCCCTGGTCGGGCTGGCGGCGGTCCTGGTCATCACAATGGCGGCCTCGCAGGACAAGCGGCCCGATATCGACCGCAGCGGCGACGCCTCGTCGTCGCTATTGAACAACGTTGAGTACGGCTCGCGCTGACCGGACGACCTCCGAACCAGGCCAACCCGAAGACGCACAGTCCACCGCGACCGGTCCGGGCGAGGACCGGTCGCCGATAACCGCGCCGCTGGGCCGCCGCTGGCTGCTCGGCAGCGTGCTCGTCGCATTCCTGCTGACCTTTCTGCAGGCACCCGGGCAGACCGTCGCCGATACCAAATACGATCTGGCGCAGAATCCGCTCGGCTTTCTTTCCCGCGCCTCCCATCTGTGGAGTAGCCAGGCCCCGATGGGCCAGGTACAGAACCAGGCCTACGGGTACTTCTTCCCGCACGGGGCGTTCTTCTCGCTCGGGCATGTGCTGGGGCTGCCCGGCTGGGTGACCCAGCGCATCTGGTGGGCGCTGCTGCTGCTCGCCGGTTTCTGGGGCATCATCCGGCTCTGCGAGGCGCTCGGCATCGGCAGTCGCGGGTCGCGGGTGATCGCGGCCGTCGCGTTCGCGCTGTCGCCGCGTGTGCTCACCACCCTCGGTTCGATCTCCTCGGAGACGCTGCCGATGATGCTCGCCCCCTGGGTACTGCTGGCGCCCGCCGCGCTCGGCGTGGCGATGAAGCGCCCGAACGGCGGGAATTCGACCGCCGCCGACCAGGACTCCGCAAGACCCGCGCGGCGGGGAATGGCGACGCCGGCCGGCAGCGCCCTCGCCCTCGCCCTGATGGGTTCCGTGAACGCGGTGGCCACGGCCGCGGCCTTCCTGCCCGCGGCGTTGTGGTGGATCTCGTACAAGCCGAATCGCGCGTGGTGGCGGTTCACCCGCGCCTGGATTCCGTTGCTGGCGCTGGGCACCTTCTGGTGGGTGGTGCCGCTGCTGTTGCTGGGCAAGGTGAGTCCGCCGTTCCTGGACTACATCGAATCCTCCGGCGTGACCACGCAGTGGGCGTCGCTGGGCGAGGTGCTGCGTGGCACCGACAGCTGGACGCCGTTCGTGTCGCCGGAGCGGATCGCGGGCGCGGTGCTGGTCACCCAGCCCGCGGCGGTGCTGGCCACGGGTCTGCTGGCGGCGGCGGGCATGGCCGGTCTGGCCATGCGGTCCATGCCGCATCGCGGCCGGCTGGCCTTGATCCTGCTCGTCGGATTGACCGGCATCTGCGCGGGCTACGCGGGTGAGCTGGGCGGCCCGTTCGCCGAGCAGGTGCGGTTGTTCCTGGATTCCGGCGGCGCGCCGTTGCGGAACGTGCACAAGCTGGAGCCGCTGATCCGGTTGCCGCTGATGCTCGGGCTGGCGCAGCTGCTGGCCCGGGTGCCGCTGCCGGCTTCGGTGCCGATGCCGGTGTGGCGCAGGGCCTTCGCGCATCCCGAGCGGGATCGCATGGTGGCGGTGGGCGCGCTCATCCTGACGGCGCTGGCCCTGTCCACGTCGCTGGCCTGGACCGGCAAGCTGGCGCCGCGCGGCAGCTACCGCGAGGTGCCCGCGTATTGGGAGCAGACCGCGGACTGGCTGGCGCACAACGCGTCCGACACCCGGGCGCTGATCGTGCCGGGCGCGCCGTTCGCCTCCCAGGTGTGGGGTCTGACCCGTGACGAGCCGATGCAGGCGCTGGCGAGTACGCCGTGGGCGGTGCGGGACGCGGTGCCGCTGAATCCGCCCGGTGCGATCCGGGCCATGGATTCGGTGCAGCGGCTGATCGCCGACGGGCGCCCGTCTGCGGGCCTGGCGGCGAAGCTGGCCGGGCAGGGCATCGGAATCCTGGTGCTGCGCAACGATCTCGACCCGGAGACGTCCCGGTCCACCCGGCCGATGCTGGCCCATCGCGCGCTCGAGGGTTCGCCGGGCATCCGGAAGGTCACCGAGTTCGGGGATCAGATCGCGACCGGCAAGGTGGAGGGCCTGGTCGCGGACGGGGATCTGCGGCCCGGATATCCGGCCGTCGAGATCTATCGCGTCGAATCCCCCGCGCCCGGCACGCCCGCTCAGGTGCGCGGCGGCGTCGGCGCGCCGGATGCGTTCCCGGGCGCGTTCACGGTTCCCCTGGCGGGCCTGCCCGTGATCCAGGGCGGTCCCGAAGTGGTGGAACGGTTGCGGCGCAATCCGAACGCGCCCGCCGGACCAGTTCTGCTCGCCGCCGACGCGGTCACCGCGGGCCTGCCGCAGAACGGCGTCACGATCACGGACACGCCGATGGACCGCGAGGCCGACTTCGGGCGCGTCGACAACCACAACTCGGCGGTGCGCGCCCCCGGCGACGCCCGCCGCACCCACAATCTGGTGCCCGACTATCCGGTGCCCGGCGCGCCCCTGGTGGAGGGCGAATGGTCCGGCGCGACCATCACCGCCTCCAGCTCCGCCGGCGACGCCACCCAGCTGGGCGGGGCCGCACCCGGCAGCTCCACCGCCGCCCTGGTGGACGGCGACACCGCCACCGCCTGGATCAGCAACGGCGCCGAACACGCTGTCGGCCAATGGCTCCGGCTCGACCTGGACAAGCCGATCAGCTCCGCGGTGCTGCGCCTGACCACCAGTGCGGCCGCGATCGGCAGCCCGATCAAATGGGTGGAGGCGGAGACCGCGAAGGGCACGGTCGCGGCGCGCATCACCGAACCCGGTGCACCCGTGGCGATCTCGCTGCCGCCGGGCCGCACCGACTGGATCAAGATCACCGCCGTGCACACCGAGGATGGCAGCGCCGGTGGGCAATTCGGGGTCAGCGAGCTGAGCCTGGACGACTACGCCGACCGCGAGAACCCGGTCACCGTCGATATCCGGCACCGCACCGTGCTGCCCGCCGCCCCCGCCGGCGCCACGGTGCAGAGCTGGGACCTCGGACAGGAATTCCCCGGCCGCAGCGCCTGTTTCGACTCCCCCGACCGGATCCGCTGCAGCAAGGGCCTCGCCCTGGCCGCCGAGGAGCCGAGCCTGTTCGAACGCACCCTCCAGGTGCCGCAACCGATCACGGTCGCCCCCGGCCTGACCGTGCACACCCGCCCCGGCCCCGCGCTGGAGGCCCTGCTCACCGACCCGGACCGGCCCATCGCCCGCGGCCGCGCCGATGTCGCCGACCCGCGCGGCTCCGCCCTCGCCGCCACCGACGGCGACCCGCTCACCAGCTGGACCGCCCCCGAGACCACCGTGCGCAACCCGGCGGGCCCCAAACCCACACTCACCATCGAACTTCCGGCACCGACCCTGGTGACCGGGCTGACCGTGACACCCTCCCGCGGCGACCTGCCCGCCCATCCCACCGCCCTCAGCATCAACCTGAGCGACGGCCCGCAGGTGCGCGAGGTGAACCCCGACTCCGGTGTCACCAGCACCCTGGAGCTGCACCCCGCGGTCACCAGCCGCATCGAGATCTCCCTGCAGAGCTGGGACGGCGTACTCGACCGCACCGCACTGGGTTTCGCGCAGGAGCAGCCGCCCGGCCTGGCCGAGGTGACGGTGCTCGGCCCCGACTATCCGGCGCCCGCCGATCCGGACCGGCTCATCACCATCGACTGCGCGCACGGGCCCACCATCGCGGCCGCGGGCCGCACCGTGCACACCACCGTCACCGGCACCGCCGCCGAATTGCGGTCCGGCGCACCGCTGCCCGCCACCGTGTGCGCGGTGGACGACAACGGCGGTGGGGCCGAGGACAACGGGTTCGAATTCCCCTCCGGGCGGGTGGATGTCGCGGTCGCGCCGACCGACCTGTTCACGGTCGACGAATTGCGCCTCGCCCGCACCATTCCGCTGCCCCCGGCCTCCGACGCGACCGGCACGCAGGTGCTGGTGCTGCCGCTCAGCACGAATGTCGGCTGGCAGGCGAAGACCGCCGACGGGACCGTGCTGAAGCCCGTCGTGATCAACGGCTGGCAGCAGGCGTGGCTGGTGCCGGCCGGGTCCACCGGGCCGATCACCGTGGAGTTCCCCACCGACCGCTGGTATCGGCTCGCCATCTTCGGCGGTCTGCTACTGCTGATCCCATTGCTGGTGCTGGCATTCCGGGGCGCGCGCTCCCCCGTCCGCGACGACGGACCGCCGCCGCGCACCTGGCACAGCCGCACCGTCGCCGGGCTGGGTCTGGCCGCCGCGGCCGGACTCATCGCGGGCCCGGTCGCGTTGGTGCTCACCGTGTTCGGCTTGGTAGGCGATTACCTGCGCCCGCGCGGATGGTCGCGCATTCTGGTGGCGCTGGCGGGCGGCGGCACGGCCGTCTGCGCGGCCGCGCTGTCCACCGGACCCTGGCGCTCGTTCGAGGGCTATGTGGGTGGTTCGCTGTGGGTGCAGTTCCCGGCGCTGGTCGCGATCATCGCGGTCGGGATCGCCGCGCTGCCCCCGCGACGCTGAATCAGGCTGCCGCTCAGCCGAAGCGGCGGCGCGTCCACTGCCGGACCGGCTCCTCCACGAGGGCGAAACTGGCCGCGGCCAAGGGCAGCGTGAACACCACCGTCAGCAGGTAGACCACGACGAAATGGCCCCGGAACGGGATGATGCCGAACACCGGGAAGACGATCGAGAGCACGGCCAGGTGCCAGATGAAGATGCCGTACGACCAACGTCCGAGGGTGGCCGCGACCCGGCTCTGCAGGAAGCGGTGCGGCCGGTCCGGCCGCAGCGCCAGCGGGGCCAGCAAGCCGAAGCCGACGATCGCGCCGAGCGCCATCTTGGCGGCGTACTGCCAGGGCTGCCCGTGCACCAGCCCGCGCGGCCCGGCCAGGTCGGTGGTCGCCGCCAGCATGGCGACCGCCGCGAGCGGCCACATCAGCCACTGGTTTCCGGCGATCCGCCGCCACCACGGGGACGGCTGGTCGGCGAGTTCGGCCAGCAGCATGCCGACCGCGAACCAGGGCAGATACCCCGGCAGCCAGTTGTCGGAGTGAATGCCGTCCGGGGTGGGGACGGGCAGGAAGTTCCAGCCCAGGCTGAGCAGCCCGAGGCCGAGCACGACCGGCACCCGCAGTCGCGCCCGCTGCCCGCGCAACCACACCAGCGCGACCGCCAGCAGTGGAAGCACCAGGTAGAAGGCCATTTCCACCGACAGGCTCCACATCTGGGTGAGACCGTCGGTGAGGGTGAACGGCACGAACACTTGCAGCAGACCCAGATTCGACAGCCACACCCGCAGTCCCGCGGTGTGCGCCGCGCTCGGCAACAGGATCAGCACCGCGCACACCACCACCCAGTAGGCGGGCAGGATGCGGGCCGAGCGATGCAGCAGGTAGCGTCCGGCGCTCGGTGCCACCCCCAAGCCGCGGGCCGCGGCGGCGTGCGGCCGCCACAGCAGGAATCCGGACAGCGCGAAGAACACCGCGACCGCGAGATCGAATCGCTCCCACACCCGGCCCAGCACGGGCTGACCGGTCGCGCCGGTCTGGAAGGCCACGTGGGTGAGCACCACCCCCAGCGCCGCGAGCGCGCGCATGCCCTCGAGTGCCGGGACGAAGCGGCCGGGACGGAGTGGTGTCCGGTCCGGGTCGGCCGTCTCCGCGGTGGTGAGGGTGGTGGTCGTCATCGGGTCCCAGTCTGCCTTGCGGCCCATCGCTGGATCACCCGGCTTTTGAATTGGGGGTGTTTCGGGAGGTTTTCCTGCCTCGGCCGCACTCAGGGACCGCTCGGACTGTTAGTGTCTGGGCTCACGAGTGCTGCGCGGCGACCGCAGTACGGGACGAAACACGCGTTCGACGACGAGGAGAACCTGCATGGCACTCAGTGCCGGTACCAGAAGGACGGTTGCCTGCGTACTCGTGGGGCTCGGCGCGATGTTGCTCGTCGCCGCCATCATGATTCCCACGTACACGGTCAGCCGCCTCGCGAAGACGCCGTTGGATCTGGAGATCACGACCGTCGCGAGCAACCCGCAGACCGGAGCGCCCAGCGAGGTGCTGGACTCGAAGTCGCTGACTTCGGCGACCGGTTCGGCGAAGGTGGACCAGAACGTCCCGCTCGTCTCGCAGCGCTTCCTCACCGTCGAAAACCCGTCCGACGCCTCGGAAATGACCATTCAGGCCGGTCAGACCCTGCGCCGCACCGACAAGCAGGGCGACACCGGCCTGCTGACCGCGACCATCGACCGGGTCACCGTGGACCGCAAGACCGGTCACCCGGTGGACGCGGTGGACGGCGGCCCCAACGGCGCGATCGCCGTGACGGTCGACAAGAAGGGTGAGGCGGTCATGGACCCGGTGCAGCACACCGGTCTGCAGTACCGCTTCCCGATCGGGACCGAGAAGAAGACGTACCCGTACTTCGACCTCAACACCCGTAAGTCCTACGACATCAACTATGTCGACGAGGCCGAGATCAACAGCCTGAAGACCTACCACTTCCAGATGACGGCGCCGGTCACCGACCTGTCCACCGTCGCGAACTCGCCGACCAACAAGCTCACCCTGCCCGCCGCCAAGTGGGGCGTGGAGGGCGACGGCGACATCACCATGCCGCGCTTCTACACCAACGTGCGCGACCTGTGGATCGAGCCGGACACCGGCACGGTCATCAAGGGCCAGGAGCAGATTCACCTGTACTACGCCCGCAGCGGCGACAAGCCCGAGGTGACCGCCCTCAAGGCGACCCTGGTGTTCGACGAGCCCACCATCGAGTCGCAGATCTCGGTGGCCAAGGAGAACATCGACAAGCTGTCGCTCTACGGGCGCACCCTGCCGATCATCTTCGGCGTCCTGGGCCTGCTGTTCCTGATCGCCGGCATCGTGCTCGGCCTGCTCGGCAAGAACGGCAACGGCCAGCCCCCGTTCCGTCGCACCCCCGCCCCCGCGGGCGGCCCGAACGCCGGCGGCTTCGACGCCCCGACCCAGCAGATCGACATGAACAAGCGCCCCTGACGGCACCGGTTCCGCACAGCGGCCCAGCATCTCTCGAAGATGCTGGGCCGCTGTCGTTTCCCGGGCTGGTCTGACCAGCGAAGGGGGTGGATGGTGCGGGCGGCAGGGGTGCGCAGGCGGGGTGGTCGGCCCGGATGGGAGCATTGCGGGCGTGTCTGTTGTACGCCGTCTGCCCGTGGTCAAGGACCTGACCTTGGTGACGGCGGGGGCGATGACCGCGAATGTGGCGGGCTATCTGCTGCAACTGTTCGCGAGCCGGTGGCTGGGCGTGGCGGGATACAGCTCGTTCGCGAGCCTGCTGGCCGTGCAGATGCTGTGCGCGGTCCCCGCCCTGGCGCTGCAGAACGTGATCGCGCGCGAGGTGGTGCGCGGCGCGCCCGCCGCGGCCGCGCGGACGCTGGCATTGCGCTGCGCGGGCTGGGTGACCGCTGCGGCGCTGGTACTGGTGCCGCTGGTCAGCGCGGTGCTGAAGGTGGGCGTCGCCGCGTCGGCGGGAGCCATGTGCACGGCGCCGCTGCTGGTGCTGCTCGCCGGTGAACAAGGGATCGTGCAGGGGCGCAGCAGGTTCCGGGAACTCGCGACAGTGCTGGGCGGGGCGGCGATCCTGCGGATCGCTCCGGCCTTGATCGTGCTGGCCTGCGGTTTCGGTCCCGCGCCCGCACTGTGGGCCGGGGCGGCAGGCACCGCGCTCGCGGTGGCGGCGGCCCGCTGGATCGCCGACGGGACGGTCGCGGACCGCGGCCGAACCACAGGCGAGACTCGGACATTCGACGGCGACGCCGACGCGACATCACTGATTCCCGATGCCACCGACCGGGCTCCGACCGGAACCCCGCCCGCGCGAACGGCTTCCGCCGCACCGCGGGGGACCGATGCGTGGGGTCTCGGGGTGGCCGCCGTGTTCCGGGCGGTGCAGGTGCAAGCGGCCTTGACCGCCTTGTCCGCCGCGGATCTGCTCGTGTCGCGGATTGTGCTCGACGAGAACGATGCCGGGCGGTACGCGCTGGGGGCGATCGCGGCGAAGATCGCGTTCTGGCTGCCCCAGGCGGTGGGCGTGGTCCTGTATCCGAAGATGGCGCAGCCACAGCACTCCGCGCGCGCCATGCGATCGGCGCTGGCGGTACTGGTCGGAATCGGGGCGGTCACCGTCGCCGGGGCCGCGGTGGCGGCGCCGCTGGCGCCCCTGTTCGCGGGCCGCGATTACGCCCCGATCCAAGGGCTGCTGTGGCTGTTCGCGCTCGAAGGCGCGTTGCTGGCGGTCCTGCAGGTCACGTTGTTGTCGGCGATCGCGGCGGATCGGACCGCACCGGCGGCGATCACCTGGATCGGGTTGGCGGTGGGCGTCGCGGTCATGCTGACGTGCGCCCACTCGGTGCTGTCGCTTATCGTCATCGCCACCGTCACCGCAGCCGTCACCACCCTGGTGATCACCGGTGTCGCGCTGCGCACGGCCCGCGCTGCGGGCGAGAGTTCGTCGCGCGTCCCCGATCTCGGGGCGAGCGGAACGTAGGGTGCCGGTGTGAACGAGCAGGCCCCGCAGCGCGACCGGCGCCGGCTGATCCCGGCCGGGTACAGCCTGCTCCTGTCCGCGATCGTCCTGGGCCCGCTACTCGCCCCCGGATACCTCCTCCTGCGCGACGCCGTCAGCACCCCCCGCTCCTACCTCACCGACTCCGCCCTCGGCCTCGGCGACGCCGCCCCCCGCGCGGTCCCCCAGGACGCCTTGATCGCCACCTTGTCGGCCGTCATCGACGGCGGCCTCATCGTCAAAGCAATTCTGCTGACCGCGCTTTGCCTGTCCGGCTGGGGCGCCGCCGCACTGACCCGCGACCTACTGCACGCATCCCTGGGGCCGCAGCTGGTCGCCGCAACGGTGACGATCTGGAATCCGTACGTGGCCGAACGCCTGCTGCAAGGCCATTGGAGCCTGCTCACCGGCTACGCCGCCCTCCCGTGGATCGCCCTGCTCGCCGGGCGATTGCGCGCCAACGCTTCCGAACCGCCCGACGGCGAGCGACGTGCGCGCGCGTGGGGAACATGGGCGGCGCTCGCGGGCTGTCTGGCGGCGGCCGGTCTCACTCCCACCGGGTCCCTGCTCGCGGGCATAATGGCGATACTGCTGGTCGGTAAGCGGAATTGGCTTGCCACCGCGGCACTCTGGATCCTCTCGGCGGCCCCGTGGCTGACCGCGACCGCTTTGTCGGGTGCGGGCGCGGAGCCGTCGGATCCGGCCGGTGTCGCGGCGTTCGCGGCGCGGGCGGAACCGTGGCTCGGCACCCTGGGCAGCCTCGCCGGATTGGGGGGCATCTGGAACGGCACCGCCGTTCCCGGCTCGCGCACAACCTTTTTCGCGCTGGTGGGGACGGTGCTGCTGCTCGCGTTGGTGGCGTCGGGCGTGCGCGCGGTGCTCGCGGGGACCGGTACCGACTCCGGACGCACCGTCCGGCGTCGGCTGGTTGGGCTGGGGATCGCCGCGATCGTCCTGCCTGCGCTCGGGGCTACCGGGTGGGGGCTGGCGGTGGGTGAGTTCCTGGTGCGCGGGGTGCCGGGGGCGGGGCTGCTGCGGGATACGCAGAAGTTCGTGGCGCTGGCGGTTCCCGGGTACGCGTTGTGCGCGGCGGCGGGGTGCGTGGCGGTCGGAGGGTGGATCTCGGCCCGGATGACGGACGGGTCGAGCGGTACCCCCGAGCGGGCTCGGACCGGCGGGGCCGCAGTGCTTTTCCTGGCGATCGTGTTCTTGGCGCTGCCGGATATGGCGTGGGGTGTCGGGGGCGCGTTGCGGCCGGTGCACTATCCGGCGGGTTGGGAGCGGGTGGCGGCCGCGGTCGAGTCGCCGGGCGATGTCGCGGTGCTGCCGGGCGGGATGTTCCGGAAGTTCCGGTATTCGGGTAGTGCGCCGGTGCTGGATCCGGCGCCGCGCATGCTGCCGCGGGATGTGTTGCAGACCGGGGAGCTGCCCGTGCGCGGCGGCAATGTGGCCGGGGAGGGTGAACGAGCCGGGAAGGTCGAGAACCTGCTGCTGCACGGCGGTTCCGTGCCGGACCTGGGCGGACTCGGAGTGGGCTGGGTGCTGGTGGAGGGCGGTACGCCGGGACCGCTGGGGGAATCGAAAACTGTTCTGGCCCAACTGACGCCGGTTTACGCCGATCGGGATGTGCAGCTGTTCCGGGTGCCCGGAGAGATCGCCGTCCATGACGCCACCGCGGGCAGCCGCCGTATCGCCGGGGCCGCGCATCTGTTGTGGGCAGCGCTGCTCCTCGGCGGATTCCTCACCGCCGCAAGCTGTTCGATGCGGGCCGGGTCAGTCCTTCGGAAAGCCGAGCGCGAACCCCGCAGCGATCACGACAACGCTGATTAGCGCGATGACGACGATGATCCACATCCATCGATGCTAGGAATCGCGACACGTCCGTGCCGGTGCTTCGCCGAATTCGCGTGTCAGACTCGGGTGGGCGCGATCAATCCACTGACCCGGTCGCCGCGGGTCACCGCGGACAGCACCTCGTAGACGCCGTTTCCGGTTTGCTCCCAGGAGAATTCGCGAGCCCGGGCTCGGGCCTTCTCCCCCAGCACGGTGCGCGCTTCGCCGTCGCGGAGCAATTCGCCTACCGCCGCGGTCAATTGGGCGGAGTCGTCGACGAGCAGTCCGGTGACACCGTCCACGACGGAATCGGTGAGCCCGCGCGAACTGCGGTAGCCGACCGTGGGCACCCCGTGCTGGGCGGCCTCGATGACCGCCAGCCCCCAGCCCTCCTTGCGGGAGGGCAGCACGTGCACCCAGGCGCGGGCCAGCAGCCGATGCTTCTCGTCCTCGTCGACGTGCCCGTGGAAGGTGACCGCGTCGGCGATGCCCAGGTCCCGGGCGTGCGCGCGCAGGTTCTCGGCCCACCAGCCGTCGCCGACCACGTCGAGGTGCAGGCCGGGGATCTGGTCGCGCAGCCCGGCCACCGCGGCCATGGCGTCCTCGATCTGCTTGTGCGGCACCAGCCGCGAGAGCACCACGATGCTCGGGTGCGCGGTGCGGGCGGCGGCGTCGCCGGCGCGAACCTGGTCCGGGATGGGTTCGGCGCCATTGCGCACCACCGCGATTCGCGGCGCGTCCACTCCGAGCGCGGTGAGCTCCTCGGCCGACGGCAGCGAGACCGTCAGATACTGATCGCCCCGATGCACGCGCGGCGACAGACGCGATTCGATCCACCAGCCGATCCGGCCGACCAGTCGCCCGGCCACCGGCCACTGCTCGCGATGCCCGTGATGGACCAGAACCACGGTCGGTGCGGCGGTGGCGGCGCGGGCGAAGAAGGGGATGCCGTTCTGGGTGTCGATGACCGCGTCGGGACGCAGTCCTTTCAACGGTCCGATCCCGACCCGGCCGAGCGCGATGGCGGCCAGCGCCCGCGGGTACACCGTGAACCGGCCCCCGCCACGGCTGATCTCGATCCCGTTCACCGATTCCCGCCGGGCCGCGCCCGGATATCCGGCGGTCCGCAGGGTGACCTTGACGCCCCGGGCGGCCAGCTGCGCGCCGACCTGCTCCAGATACCGCTCACTCCCGCCGCCCTGCGGATGCCCGGTGTCGCGCCAGCACAGCAGCAGCACTTCACGCACGGGCGAATCTCCATGGGGACGGTCGGGGGGACGGACAGACAATGGGCTCCACCGTACCGCCTCCCCGAAACTTCAGCGGGCAGCTGGGAGCCGTTCATCGATTTGCACCCGTGCCGGCGGTCGAGTGCCGACCAGATTTCGGGCGTACCCCAGGAGTTACCCCCACCTCACGAAATCAGTCGCACGGTCCTATAGGCCCCGCAGTGCCTCGACGCCACTGTGCGAGACTTCTCGCCGTGCTTCGAGCTCAGCAGCCCACTCCACGCCGGCCGCGCTTCGCCCGCCGGGCGACGTTGCGGCGGTCGCTGCGGCTGCTGGGGAGTTTTCGGTTCGAGCAGACCGATCCGGCCGTGTTCTACGGCGGGGTGGCGACCGATACCGCCGAGCTGGTGTCCGACTTCTACCGGGATCTGACCGGGGAGTCGCTGCGCGGCGCCATCGTGCTGGACGTGGGC
Organism: Nocardia tengchongensis; assembly: GCF_054781395.1. Classification (NCBI taxonomy): domain Bacteria; kingdom Bacillati; phylum Actinomycetota; class Actinomycetes; order Mycobacteriales; family Nocardiaceae; genus Nocardia; species Nocardia tengchongensis. Next base: position 2,383,533 of record NZ_BAAGUM010000006.1, on the reverse strand, counting down.
GGCGGTCCCGGCTATTTCGCGGACGAGTTCGCGCGGGCGGGTGCGCGCTATCTGCCGGTGGAGCCGGATCCGTCGGAGATGCACGCGGCCGGGTTGCGGGTGGCGGGCGCGGTGCGCGGGTCGGGGATGGCGCTGCCGTTTCGTGATGACGCGGTGCAGGTCTGCATCTCCTCGAATGTGGCCGAGCATGTGCCGCAGCCGTGGGTGATGGCGGCGGAGATGCTGCGGGTGCTGAAACCCGGTGGCCTCATGGTCTTTTCGTACACGGTGTGGCACGGGCCGTTCGGCGGGCACGAGACCGGGCCGTGGCATTACCTGGGCGGGGAGTACGCGGCGCGGCGGTATCGGCGCAAGCACGGGCGGGAGCCGAAGAACCGTTTCGGGCGTTCGCTGTTCGCGGTGCGCGCGTCGGAGGGCGTGCGCTGGGCGCGGGAGACGCCGGCGGATGTCGAGATCCTGGCGGTGTTCCCGCGGTATCACCCAGGCTGGGCCTGGTGGATGGTGCGGGTACCGGTGCTGCGGGAGCTGCTGGTCAGCAACCTGGTGGTGGTGGCGACCAAGCGGGCCTGATCAGCGGATGGAGAATCCGCGCCGCCACACCCGGCGGAAGCCGGTGCAGGTTTCGGGTTCGCCCCAGGGTGACTCCTGGATTGCCAATCCGACCGTCTCCATCGCGGTCAGTCCGACCTGGCCGGCGAGGGAGTTCACGGCGGCAACCGCTTCGGCCGCCAGTAATGCGGCGGTGGCTTGCGCGGTGGTGAGGGTCCGGCCCGGCAGGAAGGACACCACCCAACCGCCCGCGCCGACGCTTTTCGCCTGATGCGGCGTGAGATCACTGGTCATCAGCGCTCTACCGACCACTTGCACCGCCATGACTCGGACTCCCCTGTGCGGTAACGATTCCTGTACTGAGCGAGCTATCCGCGATAGCTATAAAGCATGCTCGTTGCGGCTGCCGAATGCAATAGTGCGTTCGGCGAAAACTGAACCGACAGGTCGGAATTCGATTGCGTGGGGTGCTACCGATTTGCCGCGAGTATGCGGAAGCGCCTGCGCCACTGCGTTTCCGACGCGGTTCAGTCCGCCGGCATCAACAGCCGCAGTGCGGGCTGCCCCTTCCGAACGGTCGGATAGGTCGCCTCCACGACCTCGACCCGCCAGCCCGGGGGAAGTACCCGCTCCAACTGACCCGCGGCTCGCTGCATGGGAGTGCTGATCACCGGGGCCTCGAAATCGGACAACTCGTCCAACAGGAAGTCATCGAACCGCATATCGGCCATTCGGGATCTACCTTTCGAAGAGCTATGCGATAGCAACCGACCGAAGTGGTGGAGAAAGGCGTACTCAGCCGAGCATAGGCCACCACCGGGCAACCCAGATTTCAAACCGCGTTTTGCCTCGCGGGTAACAAGGCGGCTTAGAAACCGAGGAGTCCAATTTCAAAGAAAATCCCGGTCAGCGGGACGTTTGCCCGCCAGGGCGCGGACAACCACGGGGGCAAAACTGTAACGTGTTCTCATGGAGTACCAGAGTCTGTTCATCGGTGGCCGCTGGACCGCGCCGGCCGGCCCCGACACCCTGTCCGTCGTCTCGCCCGCAACCCTGGAAACCGTCGGCAGCGTGCCCGTCGTCACCCGCGCCGATGTCGACGCCGCGGTCGCCGCGGCCCGCCGGGCCTTCGACAGCGGACCCTGGCCTGCCACCCCGCCCGAGGAGCGCGCCGCCCTGCTGTCCCGCGTCGTCGCGCTGCTGGACCAGAAGGCCGGCGACCTCGCCAACGCGCTGTCCGCCGAAACCGGTGCGCCCCCGATGGCCGCCAGCACCCTCAACTACGTCTCCGGCCGCGCCACCCTCGACTTCTACGCCGGCCTCGGCAAGTCCTTCCCCTGGACCGAGACCCGCACCGGGCTGTTCGGCACCACCCGGGTTTCGCGCGAACCGGTCGGCGTGGTCGCCGCCGTCATCGCCTGGAACGTCCCCATCTTCCTGGCCATCAACAAGCTCGCGCCCGCCCTGCTGGCCGGCTGCAGCGTGGTGCTCAAGCCCGCGCCCCTGACCCCGCTGGCCGCCAACCAGCTGGCCGACATCTTCGCCGAGGCCGGCCTGCCCGAGGGCGTGCTGTCGGTGCTGCCCGCCGAGGCCGACGCCTCCGAATACCTGGTCTCCCACCCCGGCGTGGACAAGGTGACCTTCACCGGCAGCTCCGCGGTCGGCCGCAAGATCGCCGCCATCGCGGGCAGCCAGCTCAAGCGCTGCTCCCTGGAGCTCGGCGGCAAGTCGGCCGCGATCCTGCTGCCCGACATGGACATCGCCACCATGCCGCAGCTCGCCTTCTCCGGCCTGATGAACAGCGGGCAGGCCTGCGTGGCCCAGACCCGCATCCTCGCCCCGCGCAGCCGCTACGACGAGATCCTCGAGGCCCTCACCGCCGCGGTGGAACTGTTCCCGGTGGGCCTGCCCGACGACCCGGCCGCTCAGCTCGGCCCGCTCATCTCGCAGGCGCAGCGCGAACGCGTCGAGGGCTACATCGCCAAGGGCAAGGACGAGGGCGCGCGCCTGATCCGCGGCGGCGGCCGCCCCGCCGACCTGCCCGGCTGGTACGTCCAGCCCACCGTCTTCGCCGACGTGAACAACGCCATGACGATCGCCCGCGAGGAGATCTTCGGCCCGGTCCTCTCGGTGCTGCCCTACGACACCGAGGACGAGGCCATCGCGATCGCCAACGACAGCGACTACGGCCTCGCGGGTTCGGTCTGGACCACCGACATCGAGCACGGCGCGACCGTCGCGTCGAAGGTCCGCACCGGCACCTACGCCATCAACTGGTACGCCTTCGACGCCTGCGCCCCCTTCGGCGGCTACAAGACCTCCGGCATCGGCCGCGAGAACGGCCCCGAGGGCCTCGACGCCTACTGCGAGACCAAGTCCTTGCTCATGCCCATGGGTGCTTGACCGCCTCTCCGCGACTTCAGCGGGCGGCTCGGGTGCCGTAGCCAGACGTGCACCCGTGCCGGCGGTTGAGAGCCGAAACCATTTTGGGGGTACCCGGCGAGTTACCCTCGCCTCCCGAAATCAGTTGTCCCGGCCCCGTCCTCCGGCTCCAGCCATCAACGCAAAACGGCTCGCCTGCACAGATTGTGCGGGCGAGCCGTTTTTCGTTCTGACTTACGCGAGGCGCTGCTTCAGGGCCTCGAACTCGTCGCGCAGGCCGGAGGGCAGCTTGTCGCCGATGAACTCGAACCACTCCTCGATCGAGGGGATCTCGTTCTTCCACTCCGCGGCGTTGACCGCGAGCGCCTCGTCGACGTCGGCGGCCGACACGTCCAGGCCCTCGAGGTCGAGATTGGCCGCGACCGGCACATTGCCGATCGGGGTGGCGGTGGCCTCGGAGCGACCCTCGATGCGGCCGACGATCCACTCCAGCACGCGGGAGTTCTCGCCGAATCCGGGCCACAGGAAGCGGCCGTCGTCGCCGCGGCGGAACCAGTTGACGTAGAAGATCTTCGGCAGCTGCTGCGCGTCGGCGTTCTTGCCGAGGGTGATCCAGTGGTTGAGGTAGTCACCCACGTGGTAGCCCATGAACGGCAGCATGGCCATCGGGTCGCGGCGGACGGTGCCGACCTTGCCCTCGGCGGCCGCGGTCTGCTCGGAGCCGACGGTGGCGCCCATGAACACGCCGTGCTGCCAGTCGAAGGACTCGGTCACCAGCGGGATGGTGGTCTTGCGGCGACCGCCGAACAGGATGGCCGAGATCGGCACGCCCTGCGGGTCGTCCCACTCGGGGGCCAGGGTCGGGCACTGCGCCATCGGGGTGCAGTAGCGCGAGTTCGGGTGCGCGGCGAGGGTTTCCGACTCGCGCTCGAACCAGTCGTTGCCCTTCCAGTCGACGAGGTGGTCGGGGGTGCCTTCCAGGCCCTCCCACCACACGTCGTTGTCGTCGGTGAGGGCGACGTTGGTGTAGACGGTGTTGCCGGCCTCCATGGTGGCCATGGCGTTCGGGTTCGAGCTGTGGTTGGTGCCGGGGGCGACACCGAAGAAGCCGAACTCGGGGTTGACGGCATATAGTCGGCCGTCCGCGCCGAAGCGCATCCACGCGATGTCGTCACCGAGGGTCTCGGCGCGCCAGCCCGGGATGGTCGGCTGGATCATGGCGAGGTTGGTCTTGCCACAGGCCGACGGGAACGCGGCGGCGATGTAGTACGCCTTGTTCTCCGGCGAGATCAGCTTGAGGATCAGCATGTGCTCGGCCAGCCAGCCCTCGTCGTGCGCCATCGCGGAGGCGATGCGCAGCGAGTAGCACTTCTTGCCCAGCAGCGCGTTGCCGCCGTAACCCGAACCGTAGGACCAGATCTCGCGGTCCTCGGGGAAGTGGGTGATGTACTTGGTGTCGTTGCACGGCCACGGCACGTCGGCCTGGCCCTCGGCGAGCGGGGCGCCCACGGAGTGCAGGGCCTTCACGAACTCGCCGTCGGTGCCGAGCTTGGCCAGCGCGGCCGCGCCCATGCGGGTCATGACGCGCATGGAGACCACGACGTACTCGGAGTCGGTGAGCTCGACGCCCAGCTTCGGGTTCTCGGCGCCGAGGGGGCCCATGCAGAAGGGCACCACGTACATGGTGCGGCCCTTCATGGAGCCCTTGTAGAGCTCGGTCATGGTGGCGCGCATCTCGGCCGGGTCGACCCAGTTGTTGGTCGGGCCGGCGTCGGCCTCGGTCTTGGAGCAGATGTAGGTGCGCGATTCGACGCGGGCCACATCGGAGGGGTCGGAGAGCGCCAGGTAGGAGTTGGGCTTCTTCGACTCGTTCAGCTTCTTGAAGGTGCCGGCGGCCACCAGCTGCTCGGAGAGGCGGACCGCTTCCTCCTCGGACCCATCGGCCCAGACCACGCGGTCGGGCTGGGTGAGTTCTGCGACCTCCTGTACCCAGGCAAGCAGTTCCTTGTGCTCGGTGGGCGCGGTGCCATCGTGAAGACCAGGAATGGTCGCTGAGGTCATGAAAACTCTCCTGAGATGGGCGGGCCCCGATGACCATCGAGCCGAGGAGCGCGGCTCGCGACACCGAGTGCCACCAATTGCGGCAAGGCTCCCACTGGTCCCGAACGCTCGCCCATACCGGCTGGACGTGTGTTCAGGAACGCAACGGATGCCCTGGTTCCTGCCATAGAGGTTAACGCCATATATCGCGCTGTACGGAATCGGGTTGTCCAGTCGGTACCGGGTCGAAACCTCGGACCAGCCGCTATGCGAATTCGAGTGCGGCCAGGTCACGTTCACACGCTTGCAGGAGGGCGGGTCGCCGCTGCGCCGCCTGCCGCAATTGCGCCTCCAATTCACCGACCCGTAAGTCGGTTTCGACCATGCGTGCGGCGGCACTGCCGAGCACCTCGTCGGTGAGCCGTTCCTCGGCGTCGACCAGGGCCGTGGCCACCCGCTGTTCCAGGCCCGCCCGGGCGTCGACCAGCGCGTCGGCGACCCATTGCCGCAGGTGGGCGCCGTCGGCGAGCTGTCTGCGGGCGCGCACCACCCAGCCGGCGCCCGCGGCACCGAGGAACAGACTGACCGGCAGGATCGCGTAGTCGAACGCCTGCAACAGGGCCAGCGGCGTCACCAGCAGCCGGCCCAGGCCGAAGCCCGCCGACGCCCCGAGCGCGATCACCAGATGGTCTTCCACGCCACGCAGCCGCGGCCCCGGCGTCGGGACCGCCCGCGCCACCCGTTCCGGCGGGGCCGGAAAAGATATATGCCATTCCTCGGCGACGGATTCCTCGACCTGACGGCACAATTCGCCGATCCGGGAGCGAATCATCCGATCCATCTCTTGTGTGAGCTTTTCCACAGATTCGCTCACTCGTCGCGGAAATTCGGCGTGCGCACCCCGCGGCAACCCGTCGATCTCGTCCCGCAACTCCGTGTGCAACCCCCGAATCCGGGCCCCGACCTCGTGCAACAGATCCACTCGCGCCAATTGCAGCCGATTCCGGACCACGCTCATCCCCGATCCGCGCCCGCCGTCGCCGACCGCCAGCAACCGCGCCCGCTCCTCCCGCAGCGCCACCACGTCCCCGCCGTCGCGCACCTTGCCCAGCTGCTCCCGAATCCGCCGCCGCGTCTCCCCGACCACCCGCTCCCGCACGATCGCCACCTGATCGCGCACCGCTCCCGCCCCGGCCGCCGCCACCAGCCGCGCGTGCAACAGCCCCACCCCCGACCGATCCACCAGCGCCGAATCCCCGCTCCCCCGCCCCACCGCCGCCATCCGCGCCGACACCGGCACGATCTCCTCCGCGCCCCCGCCCGCCTCGGCCAGCAGCTCCACATTCCGCTTCCGGACCTCCCGCCAGTCCCGATGCGCGTGAATCCCGTCCAACGCGAACACGATCCGCGTCCCGTCCACCCGCAGCCCCCGCACCCGCTCCACCAGCCCGGCACCGACCAACGCCCCCGCATCCAGCACCACGAGCGCCACCGCCGCCGGGCCGCGGCCGCCGTGCGCCGGGACCACGACGAAGTCGATGCGCGGCCGGAACCGCGCCAATTCGACCCGCAGGGCGGCCGCGTGGGAATCATCGGCTCCGACGAGCGCGATCGCCGCGGACCCCACTGGCTCCGGATTCGCCAGCGCGCGCAACAGTGCCAGCCCGTGGGGATTCCACCGCATGACAACGGCCTCGACCGCTTCCGGCAGCGCGGCGCGATCGACTGCGGCGGGGCCGTCCACCGGCGTCGCCGGCCGACACATCGCGGGCGGCGCGGCCCGGTGCGGCGGGAGCTCGAGCCCGCTCGGCCGTACGCCGTCGAGGGGGCGGGGTTCGGGGATCAACACCGCTGATTCGGATCCCGCGGTGGATTCGGCTTGGCCGCAGGCGAATCCGGGCGGGCATCCGGCACTGCCGGTCAGTCGGCGAGCGCGGCGGCGACAGTCTCGTAGCGGCGGTGCAGCTCACGGTGCAGACGATCGATTCCGCTGGCGCAGTGCAGGATTTGGAGTAGATGTTGCGCGGGGAGCCGCGGATCCCGGCGCAGGGACGCCAGCAGGCAGGAGACGCCGAAGAGGTCCCAGCGGTCGATGAGGGCCCGGCGGGCGTCGAGGTCGGGGCCGGGGGCGGTGAACAGGTCGTGGGACAGGCACAGGGGTGAGTCGGCGTGCTCGCGGTGGCGGTGCAGGGTGCGGAGGTCGATGTCGGTGAGGGTGCCCGCTCGGGTGTGGGCGGCCAGGGCGGCGACCACCGGGAAGACGGGGAGGCCGTGGCGGGCGGTGAGGTCCTCGGCGGCGGTGGCGGCGTCGGACCAGCGGACGCCGATGGCGTCGGCCTTGTTGAGGACCACCAGGGTGCGGTCCGGGTGCAGGGCCGCGAGGGCGCGGTGGTCGGCCGGGTCGGCGAGGCCGGGGAGAACATAGAGGACAAGGTCGCCGTCGAGGGCGGGGTTCGGGTGGCCCGGATGGTCGAGGGGGCGGGTTTCCTCGGCGGTGAGCAGGGACAGGGCTCGGCGGAGGGTGGTCTTGCCGGCGCGGGCGCGGCCCGTGACCTGGATGCGCGGCGATCGCCCGGGCGGCACGCGGGCAGCCTAGCGAGACGCCGCCGGTGCGGGGGCGGAAAACTCTCATCGAACCCACAACCAAGACCGTTCGGTCCCGGATGTGGTCCGGGGCGGGTCGGCGGCGGCTGGTGGAAATGGCAACTACCGCAAGGTGAGTCACTGTCCGGTTGTCATCGCGGGTGGTCGCGGCGGCGTGTCCGGCGTGGCGTCGGGCCTGGCAGCCGGATTGATCTTGGCCGTCGGAACCCGTGGTCGATTGCTGCGCTAAGGATCGAATACTGGAGAATGGACGCCGTGAACGACGCCGCGAACCCCTCTGCCGAGCCAGTTCCCGGGCCGCGGTCCGCCGACCCCGCCGGTGACGCCGATCACCCGGAAGCCACCGCCGAACGGACGGATCGGCCCGTGGGTGGCAACCGCCTCTATCCCCGGGTCACCAGTTTCCGCATGCGCCGGGGCGCGGTGTCGCCGTCGCGCCAGGATTCCTGGGATCGGCTGTGGCCGGTCATCGGCAAGGACGTGTCCGACGAAAAGCTGGACGCCGATGCCTGGTTCGGCCGCTCGGCGCCGCTCATCATCGAGATCGGCTGCGGCACCGGCACCGCGACCGCGGCCATGGCGCAGGCCGAGCCGCAGTTCAATCTGATCGGCATCGAGGTCTACAAGCCGGGTCTGGCCCAGCTGGTGCAGCGCGTGGAGCGGGAGGGCATCGAGAACCTCCGGGTGCTGCGCGGTGATGCCGTGGATGTCCTGGAAAACATGATTGCTCCCGAATCGCTGACGGGCGTGCGGGTGTTCTTTCCGGACCCGTGGCCCAAGGCTCGCCACCACAAGCGGCGGCTGCTGCAGCCGGAAACCTTCGCACTCATCGCAAGTCGGCTGATTCCGGGCGGCGTATTGCATGTCGCGACCGACCATGCGGACTACGCAGAGTGGATCGGCCAGTACGGCAATGCGGAACCCCAGCTCATCGGCATGAACGAGCCGACCGGCGGAGATCCCGAGGCGTACCGAGCCAACGCACCGATTGGTTTCGAACGTCCGATTACCAAGTTCGAAAACAAAGGACTCCGCGCGGGTAGCGCCATCACCGAGTTCATCTGGGGGAAGATCGAATCATGAGCGTCAGTGAGATGACCCCGGAGGTCGCGGAAGTTGCCGGAATAATGCACGGCTCCGACTCGACCGGACTACAGGGCACCACCGGGCTCCACGGCAACGCGGCCGTAGCCATTGGCGGCACCGCCACCGACGTGCGGCGCGTGCTGTTGGTCTGGGATGCACCGAATCTCGATATGGGCCTGGGCGCCATCCTCGGCGGCCGCCCGACCGCCGCCTACCGCCCGCGCTTCGACGCGCTGGGCCGCTGGCTGCTGGCCCGCACCGCCGAACTCTCGGTCGGCAGCAAGACCCGGGTCGAACCCGAGGCCACCGTCTTCACCAATATCGCCCCCGGCACCGCCGATGTGGTGCGACCCTGGGTCGAGGCACTGCGCAATGTCGGCTACGCCGTCTTCGCCAAACCGAAGGTCGACGAAGACTCCGATGTGGACAGCGACATGCTCGGCCACATCGAGCTACGCCGTCGCGGCGCCGGACTGGCCGGAATCATGGTGGCCTCCGCCGATGGGCAGGCGTTCCGCGCGCCCCTCGAGGAGATCGCCGCTTCCGGTGTGCCTGTTCAGGTACTGGGTTTTCGCGAGCACGCGAGTTGGGCCGTCACGTCGGATATTCTCGAATTCATCGACCTCGAGGACATCCCGGGCGTGTTCCGTGAACCGCTGCCCAGGGTCAGCCTCGACTCGCTGCCCGACGAGGGTGCGTGGCTGCAGCCGTTCCGGCCGCTGTCTGCCCTGCTCACCTCCCGCCCCGCTCAAGGAGTCGCTTAGTGTTCACCCGCTGGGGCGACCTGGTCTACAAGCTGCGCTACACCGTCCTGGGTGTGGTCGTCGCCGCACTGCTCTCGTTGGGAGCGTTCGGGTTCGGGCTGGAGGACCATCTCAGCTCCAGCGGATGGGACGATCCCACCTCGGAGTCGACCGCGGCCGCGCAGCTCAAGGACCAGGTCTACAACCGCGACCACAACAGCGATGTGGTGCTGCTGTACACCGCGCCCGACGGCAAGACCATCGATGATCCGGCCTGGCAACAGAAGGTCATCGACAGCCTGAACAACCTGCCCAAGCAGCACCCCGAGATCACGCAGGTCAACGCGTCGCCGTGGAAGACGGAGACGGGTCAGCAGCTGGCGCAGGCCGCGAGCCCGGATCGCAAGCATGCTTTCGCGACGGTCGCCATCAAGGGCGACAACGACACCGAGATCATGCGCAACTACCGGAATGTCAAGAACGCCTTCACCGTTCCCGACGTGACGGTCGAGGTCGGCGGTATGCAGCCGATCGCGGGCACGCTGAACGACACCATGGCGCAGGACCAGCAGCGCATGGAGATCATCGCGATCCCGGTGGTCGCGATCCTGCTGTTCTTCATCTTCGGCGGCGTCGTCGCGGCCGCGTTGCCGCTGATCATCGGTGGCCTCACCGTGATCGGCGCGAACGGCATCGTCATGGGGATCACGAAGTTCACCGAGGTGAATTCGTTCGTCTCCCCGGTGGTTTCGATGATCGGCCTGGGTCTGGCCATCGACTACGGCCTGTTCATAGTCAGCCGCTTCCGGGAAGAAGTCGCCGACGGCTACGACACCAAGTCCGCGGTGCGGCGCAGTGTGCAGACGGCCGGCCGCACGGTCATCTTCTCGGCGACCATGATCATCGCCGCCAGCGCCGGCATGCTGCTGTTCCCGCAGGGCTTCCTGAAGTCGGTGGCCTACGGCACCATCGCGACCGTCGCGCTGGCCGCGGTCTCGGCGCTCACCGTGCTGCCCGCGCTGCTGTCCATTCTGGGCCCGCGCGTGGATGCCCTGGGTCTCAAGCGTTTCCGCAAGGAGAAAACCACCGAGCAGATCGAGAACGGCTTCTGGGGCAAGATGACCGCGTGGGTCATGAAGCACCCGCTCAAGGTCGCCATCCCGATCACCATCGGCCTGCTGCTGCTCATCATTCCGGTGAAGAACCTGCAGTTCGGCGGTATCTCCGAAACGTATCTGCCGCCGGACAATTCGACCCGACTGGCGCAGCAGCACTTCGACGAAGTGTTCCCGATGCGCAAGTCCGATCCGCTGCAGCTGGTCATCATCACCGACGAGTCCCGCAATGTCGGTCCGATCATCAGCTCCGCCAACGAGATCACGCCCGGTCTGCTGTCCAACGGCAAGTTCCAGATCCCCTCGCAGAAGCCGCCGAACGGCTCCAACGTGTGGGTCTCCGAGGGCCGGCTGGAGAAGGGCGCGGACAAGACCGCGGCCATCGACGCGCTGCGTTCGATGGAGGTGCCCGACGGCGCCGAGGTGATGATCACCGGTCAGCCCGCGATCGAGCAGGATTCGATCAGCGCGCTGCTGGACCGCATGCCGTTGATGATCGCGCTGGTGGTGCTGGTGACCACCATCCTGATGTTCCTCACCTTCGGTTCCCTGGTGCTGCCGATCAAGGCGGCGTTGATGAGCGCGCTCGGCCTGGGTTCCACGCTCGGCATCCTGACCTGGATCTTCATCGACGGTCACGGCGCGGGCCTGTTGAACTTCACCCCACAGCCGATCATGTCGCCGGTGCTGGTGCTGATCATCTCGGTGGTCTACGGCCTGTCCATCGACTACGAGGTGTTCCTGCTCTCCCGCATGGTGGAAGCCCGCACGCAAGGTGCGAGCACCACCGAGGCGGTGCGGGCGGGCACCGCGCAGACCGGCCGCATCATCACCGCGGCCGCGCTCATCCTGCTGGTCGTCACGGGCGCGTTCGCGTTCTCGGACCTGGTGATGATGCAGTACATCGCGTACGGCATGGTGTCGGCGCTGTTCATCGACGCGACCGTGCTGCGCATGCTGCTGGTGCCGGCCACCATGAAGCTGCTCGGTGACGACTGCTGGTGGGCGCCCAAGTGGATGAAGAAGGTCCAGCAGAAGATCGGCCTGGGCGAGCCCATCCTCGACGATGAGCGGCCCGGCGGCGGCGAAGTGGTCGACCTGGTGAAGACCACACCGATCACCGACCCGGTCACCATGCAGATCCCGATCATCACCGACGGCTCCACGCCCGCCCGGTCGCGCAAGCCGCGCCCGCGCCGCACCGTCGAGGTGGACAGCGAAGCCCCGACCCAGCGCATCGACACGGTGACGCCGAGCGAGACCACGCCGCCCGCCGACAGCCCGGCGCCGCCCGCGGACGGCAACCAGGCCGCCCCGCTGTCGGACCACGCCGCGCGTGGATTCCCGTCCGCGACCGCGCGTCCCGGATCCGGTGTCACGCCGTCGACCACCGCGCCCCCGGCCTTCGCCAAGCCCGCCGGCATCTCGGAGCCCGCCCCGGAGGTCACCTTCGGCGCACCGGCGGAGTCCGTGCCGCCGCTGGCGCCGCGACGGGTGTCCGGCGTGATCAGCGCGGCCGCCGCCGAGGCGCCGACCACCGAACTCGGTTCCGTTCCACCGGTTTCCGCATCCGGTCCGGCCGAGGCCACGCCTGCTCCGGTAGCCCCGCTGCCGATCGGCGATTTCGCCTCGCCCACCCGGAGTCCGGCCGGCGGCCTGCCGCAGCGGAAACCGGAGCCGATCCCCGCGCCCGCGGAGAACTCCGCGTACGGCCAGGACGTGGGCTTCACCGCACCGCCCGCCGCGGTCGCGCCGCCGAGCCCGGTGCCGTCGATCTCGCAGCCCGTGCCGCCGGTGACGCCCGCGCCCCCGGTCGCACCGGTATCGCCCGCGCCGCAGGCGGATTCGACGCCGCCCGCGCCCAGCGTCGGTTCGGAGCGGGTACTGCCGCCGCCCACGCCGAAGATCGCGCCGCACCCGGCCACCCGGGCCCAGCTGTACCAGCCGCAGCAGCCGGAGGCCGAGCAGCAGCCCGCTCCGGAAGCTCCTGCGGTGGAACACCATCCGACGCACCACGCGGCCGCCGAGCAGGACGAGGACGGCGGCGGGCGCAGCAGCATCGAACAGTGGATGTCGGATCTGCGCACTTCCCGCCGTCGGCCGGGCAAGCCGGACGAGGACGATGCGAAGCACCGCGGTGGTGAAGGACGTCAGGTGAGCGTCAACGAACTCCTGCGTCGCCAGAACAACGACTGACGCGAGGACACCAGGAAGGCCCGGCCGAATTCTCGGCCGGGCCTTCCTTTTTCGGCGCGCTGCCGAGCGAGGCGCTACGCGGAGCGCGTGCGCGAGTCCATCTCGGCGAAGACCCGCGCGTAGCGGGTGCCGACCACCAGCAACAGCACACCCACCACCAGGAACGCGCCCGCGCGCAGCAGTCCCGACAGGGTGGCCAGGTCGAACAGGAACAGTTTCGCCAGGGCCGCGCCGGTCAGGATCAGCCCCGCCACCAGCGCGACCTTCGCCTGCTGCGACCGGCGGGCCAGCCGGCGCAGGCCGAAGAGCAGGGCCGTGGTGGCCGCGACCATCCAGATGACCGTGGCGATCCCGTGTCCCGCGAGGAAGCCGTCACGGCTGCCGGTGGCCACACCGAGGGACACGGTCAGCGCGGTCACCGCGTACAGGCCACCGATTCCGGCGCACACCGACAGCACGGTGGCGTCGGATTCCCGATCCAGCAGACCCAGTCGGCGCGCGGTCCAGGCCGCGACCACCAGCACCGCCAGCAGGAACACCGCCGACAGCGCGGTCGAAAGACCCAGGTGCGCCTCGGCTTCCGGCTGCGCGGCCAGGGTTCCCGGATCGGCCCGGAACAGGAAGCTGAGCGCGCCCAGCCCGCCGAAGGCCGCGCCGAGGGCCGCCGCGAACCGCGACCGCTGCTGTCCGGCCACCGCCAGGAAGCCCGCCGCCACCACGAACATCGCGGACGGCAACGTCTGGACCTCCACCGCCCCGACGCACGCCTCGAACAGCGCGACCGCACCGGCCAACGCGGAAACCACGGCCAGATGACCCGGGACACGCGCGGCGGCACCGAGTTTCGGCAGCCACGGCACCACCGCGACCAGCAGCAGCACCGCCGCGAAGACACCGGAGACGACGGTCGGGGCGACGCGGCCGGAGAACAGCAGCGGCGCGGCCAGCATCGGGACGGTCGCCGCCCCGAAGCTCAGGCTCGCGGTCACGTCGTTCGCCCGGAGCCGTCCGCTGAGCACCGCGCCGGCCAGACCCGCCACCGCGATGACGATCGCCGCGGCGAACACCTCGAAACGCTCGGCCCGCGTGCCCGAGTCGAGGGCGATCCCCACCACCGCGACCAGCGTGGTCAGTACCGCCGGCAGCGTCCGCACGACATGCAGCCACGGCCAGTCGCGCACCAGATGCACCGGCAGCGCGGCGATCTGCAACACGATCAGGAACCCCAGCAGGGCGAGTTCGGTGGTCACGAACGGCGCGAGCAGCGCCGCCCCCGCCAGCACCAGCACGGCCAAACCTTGGGAACGCCACCGCATGGCCAGCGCCACGCCCCCGGCGGCGATCCCGAACGCCACCACGTAACCGACGACCGGATCCAGCCACTTGTACAGCGTGGTCATCGCGACGACATCCAGGTATCCCCCGGCGATACCGGTGGCCGCCAACGCGATTCCACCGACCCGGCCGCCCGCCTTCGCGAACACTCGCGCACCGACCGCGACCAGCGCACCCGAGAACACGGCGCCCGCAACGACTCTGGGCACCGGCCCGAAGAATCCGGCCTGCGCGGCCAGCACCAGCAGCATGACCACACCGATCAGCGTGACCGCCACCCCGGCCACGGCCAGCACGCGGCTGATCACGCCCTCCCGCTGCCACCACGGCGCCCGGACCGGACGTCCCGCCACGACTCGCCGCTGCTGCGGCAGCGACGGCATCGGCTGATGCTGCCCGCCTGGAGCCGTCCAGCCCGGCCACGCCGGCGCGCTGCCCGGGTACATCTGCCCCGCAGACATTCCCATCGGCGGAACGGTCACCTGCCCCCGGCCGGGCATCGACGGGACAGGACCGGCGACGGGAGGGTACGAAGTGCCCTGTCCACCGGCCATTCCCGGGACGGCCACGGACGGGCGGCTCCAACCGCTGGACGGTGGCACCGGCCCGTAGGCGGGCGCTGTCCAGGGCGGAATCCCCTGTTCCGCAACAGCTCCGGTCATGGCGATCGGAGTGGCCGGGTCCGATTGCGGGTTGTCCTGCGGAATCGCGCCCTGCACATCGATCTTCTCGGTCGTCCCGGCGACGGCATCCGCCGTACGCTGCGCCGCGCTCGTATCGGCGGCGCGCGCGACATCGGGTGCGGTTCCCGGGAATTCGGCGAGTACCTGGGTGTGCAGGGTGCGGAGGTCGCGGCCGAGGACGTCGAGCTGCTCGCCGAGCGAGGTGAATTCGGTCGACAGCCGCGCGATCAGGCGGGGATCGATGGCGGGATTCATACCGGCAATGCTCCCGACCCGGCCGTTTCGCCACATGAGTAGAAACACCCGGGTGGCGGGCGATTACTACCCGACCGGCGGCCGGAGGCGGGTCAGGCGGGGTGCACAGCGGTGGCGCGGGCGATGGTGGCGAGGATCTCGGCGGTGATCAGGTCCGGGGCTTCCAGCATCGGGACGTGTCCGAGGCCCGGCAGCGCGCGGATCTCGATGGCCGCGGTGGGCGTCAGCGGCGCGTAGACGTGCGGCGGCAGAACTCGATCGTGTTCGGGGAGCAGGATGGTGGTGGGGATCTCGAGTTCGGCGAGACCGGTGAAGCCGACAGGGAGGTTCGGGTCGGCAGAGAGGTCGTCGACGATGGCGCATTCGGTGATGGCCGCGGTCATGGCCTTGGCCAGCGCGTTCGGCACCGCGGCGGGGCGATCGGCGAGCAGCGGCAGCAGCAGGCTGCGGAGCAGCGACGGCATGGTCGGCTGCCGGTCCGGTCCCAGCCCGATGAGCGGCCCGAAGGCGCGGAACCGGCGGAGCAGGGAATCCGCGGCAGCGGGGGTGCGCCACAGTCCGGCGGGTGCGATGGCGGTGCAGGAGCGGGCCCGGCCGCGCGCGGCGAGCTCGAGGGCGATCCAGCCGCCCAGCGAGTTGCCCGCGATATGGGCGGTGTCCCAACCGGATTCGTCGAGCAGTCGTTCACAGTGGTCGACCAGGGCGGTGACGGTGGCGGGCCGGCCGGCCTCGGGTCCGCCCCAGTGGCCGGGCAGAGTGGGGGCGAGCACGGTGTGACCGGTGGCCAGTTCGTCGAGCACGACGCCCCAGGACTGCCAGGTGAGCAGCACGCCGTGCAGCAGGAGCAGCGGTTCCCCGCGGCCGGTTCGATGCACTGCCTCGGGAGCCGGGACGCCATCCACCATGGGCGTGACCCTACCGTCCGGACCAGGCTCGCGCCGACCGCGATCGCGGCTCACGCCCCGTTGAGGAAGCGCTTCCAGCTGGTTCCGAACGGGTGCTTGGCGGTCACCGAGCTGAACCGCAGGCTCCCGTGCACGACGATGTGCAGGGGCCCGATCGGCGGACCGCTGCGGACCTTGGTGTTGACGCTGGACCCCATCAGATCGATGGCGTTCAAGTCCACGGTGGCCTCGGCGGGCAGGATCAGTTCCAGCGAGCTGCAGGTGTCGTCGACGTGGATCTCGACCACCTGGGTGGACATCACGGCCTCGGTGAAGTCCAGGTGCACGCTGCCCATCAGGCTGTTCAGACGCAGGCTGGGCGGCACATGCCACACGCCGTGGCGACGCACACTCGACATGCGCGCGCGAATCACGTTGCCGGGCATGGCCACCGGCATCCGCGGCCCGCTCACGTAGCGGGGCTGCGGCGGCAGGTACCGCGGCGCAGCGGGTGCGGGGGCGGGCTGTCCGACCAGCCGGATACCCGGCAGATCGATCAGGACCGCATTGAGTTCGCCGCGGGTCTTGGCCGCGAGCGCGGTGTCCATGCGCTCGGTGAACTCCCCCAGCGACAGCATGCCCAGCCCGACCGCTCGCTGCAGCAGCCGGCCGACATGTTCGCGTTCGACATCAGATACCCGCAGATCCCGGTCGCCGATCACGGTGCCGGTCTCGATCGCGGAAACCGCTTCAGGACCTCCCATGCTTCGAGGCTAGCGAGCACGGGGCCGCCACCGCATCAGGGCAATCCCTGAACCGGTCCCCTACTCGAGGCCCTGTTCGATGGCGTAGCGGGTCAGTTCGACGCGGTTGCCGAGCTGCAGTTTGCGCAGCGTGGACTGCACATGGTTCTCGACGGTGCGGTGGCTCAGGCTCAGGCGGGTGGCGATCTGCCTGGCGGACAAGCCTTTCGCGACCATCCGCAGCACCTCGGTCTCGCGGTCGGTGAGCACGGGCCGGTGCGGCTCGTCGCGGTCGGCGGGAGTGTTGGCGATACGCCGGAATTCACCGAGGACCAGCCCCGCCAGACCGGGTGTGAAGACGGCTTGGCCCGCCGCGGTGGCGCGCACGGCGTCCAGCAGTTCGGTGGCCGAGGCGCTCTTGACCAGGTAGCCGGTCGCGCCGGCCTTGATGGCGTCGAGCACGTCGTCGCGTTCGGCCGAGGCGGACAGCACCAGGACCCGGGTGCGCGGGGAGACCCGCAGGACCTCGGCGGTGGCGTCGGCGCCGTTGCCGTCGGGGAGCCGCATGTCCATCAGCACCACGGCCGGGAGGACGGCGGCGGCGCGGGCTCCGGCCGAGCGCACCGCGTCGGCGGTGGCGACCACGTCGAACCCGGCCGCGGCGAGGTCGCGGGCGACGCCGTCGCGCCAGATCGGATGGTCGTCGACCACCATCACCGTGATCCTGGACTGTGATTCGCTCATCTCCGCCTCCGCTCTCATTGTCGCCGGTCGAGGGGAATGCGGAACTCCCATTCCGCGCCCGCGCCCTCGTCGGGCGGGCCGTCCGCGGGCGCCGCCTCGAACAGCAGGTGGGCGGTGCCGCCCAGGGCCGCGATGCGGCCGACGATCGACCGCGAAACACCCATGCGCCCTTGCCCTTCGGCCTCGGCGAGGCGGCCGGGCGCGACACCGGGGCCGTCGTCGCGAACACTCACGATCAGCTCGTCACCCATGTCCTCCAGCAGCACATAGGCTTTCGCGCCCGCCCCGGCATGCTGCACCACATTGGCCAGCGCCGCGGCCACCGCGGCCGCGACCTCGCGGGCCGCCCAATGGCCGAGCAGCACCGGGTCACCGGGGGTGGAGACGAACACCGACGGCGTGGTCTGGGCGGTGAGCAGCGGGCGCAGGTCCTCGTCCACGCCGCCGACGTCGGCGGGTTCGCCCTGCTCGGAGATGAGCACCCGCAGCGCGACCTCCTGCTCCCCGGCCCGCTGCGCCAGTTCCGCGGTCGGGCCGCCGATCTCGGTGCCGCGCCGCTTGATGTAGCTGAGCACCTGCAGGACTCCGTCGTGCACCTGGCGGGCCAGCCGTTCGCGTTCCTGCGCGGCCGCGGTGAGCCGGATGGCGCGCTGGAGTTGCGCGTGGGCGCGGCGCGCGGTGTTCGAGGCCAGGCCCAGCGCCAGGCCCACCGAGATCAGCACCGGCAGCGTGGCATCCCGCCAGACGTCGAAGTCCCATTGGGCGCGGGCGGTGATGACGGCGGCGGAAACGAGCAGACCCGAACCGATGCCGCCGAACGGCCCCCACAGAATCGCCGCGGACACAACGGCATTGGCGGCCCACAGCGTGGTGGGCAGGGTTTGATGGCCGTGATACCAGTCGAAGGGCGCGACCAGCCGGGTGGCGAAGATCAGCGCGATCACCACCAGGTGGTCGCCGATCACCACGGCCGTGCGCACCCGCGGTTCGTTCCGGATCCGCCACTGCGACAACAACACCGCGGAGATGCCCGACCACACCGCCATGACGGCGATCAACGCCCAGCTCAGCCGCTGATTGGTGTAATGCGGCACCGAGGCGATCTGCTGGCCCACCGCGTACAGCAGGGTGACCAACCGGAAAGCCTGCACGGCCCGCCACAGCGGCGCGGTGGCGGCCCAGGCGGGATCGGGTTCAGTAACCGAAGCCACGGTCGAGGTCTGGATCGTCGGGTTCGGCGCTGAACATGGGTTTGTCCGGGTCGCCGCTGTGCAGCTCCTGGTAGAGCTCCTGCGGCGAATCCGCGAGCAGCGAGCGCATGGCGGTGTTGAGCACCGCCACGAACGGCACCGCCAGCAGACCGCCCGCGAGCCCGGCCAGCACCACACCCGAGGCGATGGCCAGCACCACCGCGAGCGGGTGGATCCGCACCGCGCGACCCATCAGCAGTGGTTGCAGCACATGGCCTTCCAGCTGCATGACCGCGATGGTGATGCCCAGCACGATGAGCGCGGTGACCAGGCCCTTGGTCATCAGGGCGATGAACACCGCCACCGAGCCGGCGATGAACGAACCGACGATCGGAATGAACGCGCCGATGAAGACCAGCGAGGCCAGCGGAAGCGCCAGCGGCACATTGAGAATGGCCAGGCCCGCCCCGATGCCGACGGCGTCCACCGCCGCCACCAGCACGGTGGCGCGGACGAAGCCGGTCAGGGTGCCGAAGCCGAGCCGTCCGGCCTGCCGCACCTGCGCGCGGTGCGCGGTCGGCACGATCCGGGTGACGAACTCCCAGATCTGGTCGCCGCCGTAGAGGAAGAAGATGAGGATGAACAGGGTCAGGAACGCGCCGGTGAAGAATTCGCCGATGACGGTGGCGGTGGTGAGCGCCCCGTTGGTGAGCGCGTCCTTGTTGGACTCGACGGTCTTGACGATGGTGTCGCCCGCATTGCGGATCTGATCGTTGCTCAGGTGCAGCGGCCCGTTGATCAGCCAGTCCTGCACCTGGTGCACCGAGGTCTTGAATTCGTCGGACAGCTGCGGGACACCGGAGACGAACTGTTCCACGACGAAGGTCATGATCCCGGCGAGGATGCCCAGCGACCCGATCAGCGCCACCAGCACGCCGATGGCCCGCGGCACCCCGAACCGCTGCATCCAATTGACCAGCGGCGCCATCAATGCCGCGCCGAGCAGCGCGATCGAGATGGGAATGGTCACCGTGGACAGTCGCCGCGCCAGATACGCGAACGCCAGCACCGCCGCGAAGATGATGAGCAACCGCCAGCACCACTCCGCGGTCTGCCGCACCAGCGGGTGCACGGCCTCCGCGTCGCGCCGCCGTACCGCACTCGTTTCCCCGGACCCGCTGGCCTGCGCCTCACTCACGCAGGCGAGCCTATCGGCCGGAACCTCCGCCGGCATGTATCGCAGACCACAGGGTCCATCGGGTCCCCCGCGGATGTCGCTCTACGCTCCGGGGCGGCGGGTGCACCCGTACTCCCACGGTCTCATCTCCGTGGTGGGTTCCGTGGTCGGCACGGATGTGACCGGGGCCGCCCCTGCCTAGCGTTATGAGCATGGAAATCAACGCGAACATCAGCACCGACATCAACGTTCAGCTCGAGGTGGCCGACCCCCGGGCCGCAGCCGCGACCTACGAGGCCGCGTTCGGACTCGGTGACCGGCTCGGGTTCCGGGCCGCGGCGACGCCGACGACCGGCTTCCGCGGATACATCATGTCCCTGGTCGTGTCGCAGCCCTCCACCGTCGACAGCCTCGTCGGCACCGCCGTCGACGCCGGGTTCACCGTCCTCAAGCCCGCGAAGAAGAGCCTGTGGGGTTACAGCGCGGTACTGCAGGCGCCGGAGGGGACGATCTGGAAGATCGCCACCTCCAAGAAGAAGGACGTGGGCCCGTTCACCCGCGAGATCGACGACCTGGTCCTGCTGATGGGCGTGTCGGATGTGAAGGCCAGCAAGCAGTTCTACGTCGATCGCGGCTTGACGGCGTCGAAGAGCTTCGGCGGCAAGTACGCCGAGTTCGCCAAGCCGGGGTCGCCGGTCACCCTGGCGCTGTACCCGCGCAAGGCCGCCGCCAAGGAGGCGGGAGTCGGGCTGGAAGGCAGCGGATCGCACCGCATCGTCATGGACAGCGGCATCGGTTCGTTCGCCGACCCGGACGGGTACGTGTGGGAAGCGACGGCCTGAGCGCGCGATCAGGCCCCGTCCCCGAGCAGAGCGGCGGCCCGCTCGACGATCGGCACGGCCATCGGGTTGCCGGACACCGTGGTCCGAGCCGCGGCAACGAAGCCGCGCGCATCCGGATGGCCTGCCAGGACCGCGGCTTCCGCGCGCAGGGCGACATACCAGTGTCGCCAGATCCAGACGGTCTGCTCGTCCAATGCGTCCGGCTCGGTGGCCAGTTCGGCCAAGGCCTGTTCAGGTTGCCCGCGGTCGAGCAGCACCATGGCGTCGAAGACGGCGCGGTAGGCGACCTGACGGTCGGATGTGCCGCCCAGGGTGTCCGCGATGGCCAGCCACTCGGCGCGGGCGACGTCGTCACCGCGCAGACCGTGGGCCATCGCGACCGCAGCGGCCGCCGGAGCGAGGCTGGGGACGCAGGGACGGCCGGAGAGCTCCCAGGAATCGACGAATCGTCCACTGTCGGCGAACACTTCGTCGAGATTGCCGAGCAGGGCGTCCACAACCAGCAGCGCGGAGGTGGCGAAATCACCACGCTCGGCCAGCAACGGCAGGTCCCGCAGCTGTTCGGCCCAGCGATGGGATTCCTCGAGATCTCCGACTCCGATACCGATATCGGCCGCCTCGGACAACGCGTTGACACGCTCGAGGGCACTGGCGGGCGTCACCGGCATGGAGGTCAGCACGTCGACCCGCCGACGGGTGGTCTCGGCGGCGGCGAAGACATCCCCGGCCCAGCACTGGGCCGCGGTGAGGGCGTCGAGTGCCGCGCTGCGGGCGAGCGGGTCGCCGGTCCGATCAGCCAGTTCCACCGCGTGTTGCGCGAGCGAGATCGCCACGGTGGCAGGCGTTTCCGATTCCGGCAGGTCGGTGCGCGCGGCATCGGAGTGCACACCGCATTCGGCGAGGGCCACGGCGGCCAGGGCGGCCGGGTCCGCACCGGCGAGTTCACGCGCCTGCGACAGCAACGCCGCGGCCTCACCCGCAGCGACCGGCCGCGCGAAGGTGTCGGACATGCGGTAGACGGTGATCGCGGCGGTGGCCAGATCCCGGGCCGACGCGGCGGAATCACTTGCACCGCCGATGGTTTCGGCAGCGGCGCGGTAGAGGCGGTACATATCCTCGCCCCGCATCCGGCAACCGGCCGCCTCGGCGGCCCGCCGCAAGGCCGCGGCGGACGCGACCGGGTCATCGGTCAGCGCCGCCGCCTGCTCGTAGCGTCGCTGGGATTCACCGATCAGATTTCGCGCGAAGGTCAACTGCGCCAACGTGATCGCCAAATCGTGTGCCTCGGACCGACGTTCGGGCTGCACCGCCGTCGAGGTCAGCGCCGCGCGGATATCGTCGGCGGCGGCATCGAACGCGGAGCGCCACTCGCGGGTGGCCGACGCAGGATCGGCGAGCAGCTCGCCGGCCGTCGCCACACACCAATTCAGATGGCGTGCAAGGACTTCGTCGAGTTCACCGGCGGCGGTCAGTTCTTCGCGCTCGTACTGGCGGATGGTCTCCAAGGCCCGGTACCGGGTGCCGCGCGCGGAACGCACCACGGTCAGCAGACTCTGCTCGGTGAGCCGAGCCAGCCCGTCGGCGACCGCGATCGGATCCAGTTCCGGCGATCCCGCCACCGCCATGGCGTCGGCGGCGGTGAACGGCGCGACGAACACCGCGACCCGGCGCAGCACGCACCGGTCCTCGGCGGTCAGCAACGCCTGGCTCCAATCCAGCATGGCCCGCACCGACTGATGCCGTTCGTCGGCCCGGCGGCCACCGACCAAGAGCCGCAACGGATCCGCGAGGCTCGCGCCGAGCCCGTCGAGTCCCAGCGTGGGCAGCCGGGCGGCCGCGAGTTCGATGGCCAGCGCCAGCCCGTCGAGCCGTCCGCAGATCTCGTGCACCTGATCCAGCTGCTTGGCGTCCACCGGCCAGCCCAGCGCCGCGGCCCGATCCAGGAACAACGCCACGGCGTCGTCGGCGTCATCGCCGAGCGACAGCGGCGGCACCGTGAAGACCTGCTCGAACGGCACCATGAGCCGCGCCCGGCTGGTGGCCAGCACGGTCACGTTCGCACACTGCGCGAGCAGGTGTTCGATGAACGGCGCCACCCCGTCGCGCAGATGCTCGCAGTTGTCGAGCACCAGCAGCACCCGGCGCTCGCCCAGCGCGGCCGACACCGAGTCGTCGAGACTGCGCCCCTGCTGCTCGCCGAGCCCCAGCGCCCGCGCCACCGCGGCCCCGGTCATCGCCGGGTCGGTCACCGGCACCAGGTCCACGAACCATGCGCCGCCGGTGAATTCACCGGAAAGGTCCGCGGCGACAGCCAGGGCCAGCCGCGTCTTGCCGACTCCGCCGGGCCCCAGCGCGGTCACGTGCCGATGCGCCCGCACCGCCTCGCGCAGTGCGGAGCGTTCCCGCTCGCGGCCGACGAACGAGGTCAGCGGCGAGGGCAGCACGGCGGCCTGCGTCCCGCTGTCCTCGGCCAGCTCGACCTCGGCCGCCCGGCCGGCCAGCGCCCGCCGGTCCGCTACCCCAACCTTGCGCAGCAGCGAGGACACGTGGGTCTCCACGGTGCGCACGGAAATGAACAGCTGCGCGGCGATTTCGGCATTGCTGCGATGCTGCCCCACCAGGGCGAGCACCTCGGCTTCACGATCCGAGATCCCGGCGGCGAGCTTCGACTTCGACACGCCCAACATTCTCACGTACGGCCGGTCACATGCGCGAGAACACCGCGGCGGGGCCTCTCCGTGGCGGGATCCGTGGTCAGCACGGATGTCACACCGTCGGGCCGGAAATACCGTGATTCCCATACCGAACAGCGCAAACGCCGGACATCAGGAGTGCACATGACCGCCACCGCAGCCAAGGGCATCAAGACCGTGCTGCATCCCGTCTCCGACCTGGCCGCGGCCACGGCCCTCTACACCGCCCTGCTGGGTGTACCGCCGCAGATCGAAGGCACCTACTACGTCGGCTTCGAGATCGACGGCCACCACATCGGCCTGGTTCCGGACGGCGGCCCGCAAGCCATCACCACCCCGGTCATCTACTGGGAGGTGCCCGATATCGAGGCCAGGCTGGCCGAACTGACCGCCGCCGGCGCCACCGTGAAACAGGCGTTGCGCGATGTCGGCCAGGGCCGCCGAGTCGCCGAGGTCATCGACCCCGACGGCAATATCCTCGGCCTGCTCCAAGATCGCTGACCGCTCTTCCCCGACCACCCGCAGGAGCAAGATCATGAAGTTTCGGACCCACGTCGAGCCGCCCGAGCCCATGCGGGGCCTGGAAGTTCCGCCCGAGGTGGTGGCGGCGCTCGGCGAGGGCGCGCGGCCACCGGTGACGATCACGATCAACGGGCACACCTGGCAGAGCCGGGTCGCGCTCATGCGCGGCCGCTACCTGCTCGGCCTCAGCCACGCCAACCGGCAGGCCGCGGGTGTCGAGATCGGCGAGGAGATCGAGGTCGAGGTGGAACTCGACACCCGGCCGCGCGTCGTCGTCGAACCCCCGGACTTCGCCCGAGCCCTGGACGACGACCCCGCCGCCCGCGCCGCCTACGACAACCTCTCCCACAGCCGCAAGCGCGAGCACGTGCACGCCATCGAGAGCGCGAAGAAGCCCGACACGCGTCAACGGCGCATCGAGAAGGCCATCGCCACCCTGCGGGGCTGAAACCCGGGCAGCGCCGGTCCCGTTCCACAGCCGCTGCGCGCTGACGCCCCCGAGCGGCGAGGGAGCTAGATTGGAGACCGTGTCAGCGCCCCTGGAAGCGGTCAAACAGACCATGCATACCCGCTGGCCGCTGTACTTGGCTTCGATGCTCGCGGCCAACGCGTTCGGCGCTGTCCTGGTGTGGGCCTTCATCGAGTACGGGTTGCCGGTTCCCGAAGGCGGGACCAGCGCGACCCGGGAGACCGGTCTGCTGGTTCCGGCGCTGGTGTTCGTGATCGGCGGTTTCCTGAGCTTGACGGCGTCGGCGCTGATGCTGCGCCCGGTCATGCGCTGGCAGGTGCGGGGCGGGCCGCCGTCGCGGCAGGAACAGATGGCGGCGCTGCACGCACCGTTGCGGCAGGCCATCGTGCATCTGGTGTTGTGGCTGGTCGGCGGCGCGGTGCTGGCCTCGCTCATCATCGTGCGGACCCCGGAGCTGGCCGCGGCGGTGATCGTCACCGAATGTATGGCCGCCACCATCGTTTTCGGCTTCACCTACATGCTGGGGGAACGCATTCTGCGGCCGGTCGCCGCCGAGGCGCTGACCGTGGGGGCCTTCGACCACACGCTGACCGCGGGCGTCGGCACCCGGATGGCGATGACCTGGGGCATGGGCACCTTCGCGCCGACCATCGCCATCGTGCTGCTGTGCGTCACCCAGATTTCTTCTCGCGTCCAGTTTTCCGCGCAGTCGCTGGCGGTCTCGATTCTGTTGTTGTGCGGTGTGGTGATCATGCAGGCGCTGGCGCTGTCGATGCTCACCGGCTCCTCCATTTCCGATCCGATTCGCCAGCTCAGCCAGGCCATCGACCGGGTGCAGGAAGGCGCGCGGGATGTCCAGGTGGAGGTTTTCGACGGTTCGGAAATCGGGCTGCTGCAGGTTGGCTTCAACCGCATGATGGGTGAGGCCGCGAAACGCCGGGAACTCCAGGAATTGTTCGGTCAGCACGTCGGCGAGGATGTCGCGCTGCGCGCGCTGGAGTACGGCACCGAACTCGGTGGTGAAACCCGATTCGTGGCGGTCTTGTTCGTCGATATGGTCGGTTCGACGGCCACCGCGGCGGAACGCCCGCCGACCGAAGTGGTCAGTCTGCTCAACGAGTTCTTCCGGGTCGTGGTGGATGTGATCGACCGCCATCACGGGCTCATCAACAAATTCATGGGTGATGCCGCCCTCGCCATCTTCGGCGCCCCGCTGGATCGCCCGGACGCGCCGACCGCCGCCCTGGCCGCGGCCCGTGAACTGCGGGAAGCCCTGCGTGAGGTGGTCGGACTGGATATCGGCATCGGCGTCTCGGCCGGGCTGGCGGTGGCCGGCAATATCGGCGGGGCAAATCGTTTCGAATACACCGTGATCGGTGATCCGGTGAACGAGGCGTCTCGATTGACCGAACTCGCCAAGGACCGTCCCGAACGGGTCCTGACCTCGTCGAGCGCGCTGTTTTTCGCCGACGAGAACGAGCAGCGTCATTGGCAGACCGGGGAGGAAGTGCAACTCCGTGGCCGGCGCCGGAAAACCCGGCTGGCCTGGCCGTTGAAAAGCGCCGATACCGCTGCTGCCGACGAGTCGGCGGCGAGTTCGTTAGGCTGACTGCGTGACGGCCCATGGTGAGCTGGACGGCGAACCTGCGCCGCCCGCGGATAACTCGCACCGTGGCAGATTCTGGTGGGCCAAATGGGTGCTCGGCGCCGCGCTCGTGGGACTGCTGATAACCGAGGGCATATATCTGTATCCGCGCCTGCACGAATCCTGGAAGAACCTCACCGAAATCCATTGGGGTTGGGTCGCCGCCTGCATCCTCATGCAGGCGGTTTCCATGAGCGGGTTCGGCCGCATCCAGAAACAGCTGCTGCACGCGGGCGGCGTCGAGGTGAGTCAGCGCAAGTCGGTGTCGGTGGTGTACGGATCCACCGGCATGTCGCTGACCCTGCCCGCCGGCCAGGTGTTCTCGACCGCCTTCACCTACCGGCAGACCCGGCGCTGGGGCGCGAGCCCGATCGTGGCGTCCTGGCAGCTGGTGATGTCGGGCGTGGTGGCCGCGACCGGGCTGGCGCTGCTCGGCCTGTTCGGCACGGTGCTGGCCGGGGACCGGGTGGGCCCCGCCAAGGTGATCCTGACGCTGGGCACCGTCGCCCTGCTGATCGGGGCGGTGAACTACGTGTCCCGGCACCCGGACGGCGTGCAGGGGCTGTTGCAGCGAATTCTGCACCTGGTCAATCGGATTCGGCACAAGCCCACCGATGCCGGGATGGACAAGGTCGCCGAGATCATGGCCCAGCTGGAGTCGGTGGACCTCGGCAAACGCGACGGCGCGTGGGTGGCGGCGTGGGCGCTGGTGCACCGGCTCGCCGATGTCGCCTGCCTGGGTTTCGCCTGTTACGCGGTGGGTGCGGACCCGCGCTGGGCGGCGCTCATGCTGGCCTTCGCGGCGGGCAAGGCCGTGGGCACCATTCCGCTGGCGCCGGGCGGCATCGTCTATGTGGACGCCACCCTCATCTACTCTCTGACCGCGGCGGCCGGACTGCCCGCGGCGCAGGCGGTGGCGGCGGCGTTCCTGTACCGGCTGGTGAGCTTCATCCTGGTCGCGATCGTCGGCTGGATCGTGTTCCTGTTCCTGTTCCGCAAGCCGCAGGCCGGTGACGCCGAACTGGAGAAGGAGTTCGAGGAGCGCGGCAATTCGCTGGTCACCGACCGTCGCCGCACCAATCCCCCGGACTCTCCGGCCTCCCCCGCCTCCCCGAACCTTTAGCGGACAGCTGGGTACCGTCGCCGGCCTCGTATCCGTACCTGCGTCGCGAGCCGAAACTATTTTGGGCGTACCCGGTGAGTTACCCCGACCGCCACGCCGTCAGTTGTCACCTTGGCGGTCGAAGACGAACCTGTGCGCCCCTGACTGGGCAGAGCGCGGTGTCCCGGCACGATCGCGCCCGCAGCGCCCGATACCCTGTGCGGCGTGAAGAAACTCGGGCCGTTCGTCGTGGATGTCGCACTGGTGCTCGTGTTCTGCGCGATCGGGCGGCGCAGTCACGACGAGGCGATCGCCGCCGGTCTGCTGCGCACGTTCTGGCCGTTCGGCACGGGTCTGCTGCTGGGCTGGGTGATCTCGGTGGCGGTGGCGGCGGGCCGGGAAGGCGTCTCGGCGGCACAGCGTTTCGATGGCCGCGCGGTGTGGCCGACCGGCGTGATCGTCTGGCTGAGCACCCTGGTCGGCGGCATGGCGCTGCGCGCGGTGTCGGGTCAGGGCGTCGCGCTCAGTTTCGTGATCGTGGCCGCGACTTTCCTGGCCCTGTTCGTGATCGGCTGGCGGGCCGCCGTGCGGGTGCTGGTGCGCTAGTCCGGGGTCGCCAGGGACTGGAGCAGCCGGGCGGCCACCCGGGCGGTGAGGTCGCCGCTGTCGGGGTCGTCGATATGGATGGCGAAGGCCAGGTCACCGAGGGTCGCGATGAGCCAGCCGTTGTTGCCGGTGGTGGCGCCGAAGACCTGGACGTCGCGATACCGGTTGAGGGCGGCCATTTCCGGGGCGCCGGCGCCGTCGTGCAGCATGGCGCGCAGCCGGTCGGTGGCCTCGGGCGGCAGCGCCGCGAGATCGGCCTCGGTGGTGGCGGGCTGGCCGATGGCGACCATCGGCTTGGGCACCTGGCCGCGGGCGACCGCGGCGGCGGCGATGGCCATGCCCCAGGGGCTGGCCAGCAGCGAGTCGGCGGCATTGCCGCGGCCGACGTTCTCGGCGCCGTTCTTGCCGCTGGGCAGGCGGCCGGTGGTCTCGTCCAGGCCGGGCACCCGGAAATCGATGCCGATGCCGAGCAGGCTGGCCGCGTCGGCCGCGTCACCGACCGAGACATCCTGCGGCGCTTTGTGTTTGGTGACGGCCGCGACATTCTTGAACAGCTCGATCATGCCGCCGACCGGATACACCCCGGTGAAGGCGATATTGCCGCGCTCGCTGGCCTGACTGTTCTGGGCGACCGCGACCAGCGCACCGCTGGAGGGCTGGATGGCCACGATGGAGGTCGGGGAGCCGGTGCTCACCGCGGCGTCCTCGGCGGCGCGCTGCAGATGCTGATCCATGGTGGCGGGGATGTCGGGTCCGGGCGGCCCCTGCTCACCGGCCAGCTGGGTGACGAGAGCCCCGTTGGGCTCGAACAATTGCACGCCCCAGCCGGAGTGCCCGTCGCGGTTGTCCAGCCACACGTTGGTGAGCGCGTCGAGCATGGGCGACCAGACCCGGCGGTCGGCGGAGATCAGTTTGGGCTGCTTCTCCAGCACCACGCCGGGGATCGGGGCCATCCGGGGTTCGAGGATGGCGAAGTCGCCGTCGCGGAGGTTGACCGCGGTGATGGGCTTGCCCTGTGAGGCCGAAAGCTGTTGCATCAGCTCCGGTCCGTCGATGAGCGGGGCGACGGGGGCGATGGCCGCGGCCAGGGCGTTGGTGGAGGCGACCGGGTCGGCGATCTTGGCCGGGTCCAGTTTGACCACGTTGATGGTCTGCTCGGTCATGAGCGGCTGGCCGATGATGTCGTTCACGCGCGGGGAGGGCTGGGCGTAAGTGCGGACGAGTTTGGCGGTGCGCTTGGCGTCGAGCTGCGGCACGATCAGGGCGGGATCCCACGAAATGCGCCATCCCACACTGAGTTTGCGCACGGTGCCGTTGAGGTCGTACTTCCAGTCCCGTTTGTCGCCGAAGTTCCAGGCGCCGGTCATGGAGAAGAGACCCGTCGTACCGTCCAGTCCGATGAACTGGGTCACGCGGTAGTCCGGCTTACCCGGCGCCAGGCCATCGAAGACTTGCTTCAGCGTTGCCGAAGCCCCTGCCGGGTAGGAGGTCAGTCGCGACGCCCCGTCGTAGTCCTTCTTGTCGATGAGCGCGGTGAACCGCTCGACCACGGCTTCCGCCCCCGTCGATCGATCCCGAATCCCACATGACCCCATCGCGATCGCGATGGCCGCCACACCCGCGAGTGCGATCGCACCTCGAATCCGGAAGCGGCGGGATCCCCACACATCCATATCGCCCACTCTTCACTCTGGCCACATCTGCAACAGGTCCACGGTACCGCTTGCCGGAGGCCCGCGGTCCACCTCATCCACCAGGCGTGCATGTCCTGAGCATCACCATAGTGCCGAAGTCGGTCGGCAGTAACCAATTACATGATCACCGGTCGGTTACAGCACTGGCGTATTCGGGACTCGGCCGACCGTTCGGTTCTCACTGGTGACAGCCCTGCGCGCGATTCGTGACCAACCCCGAGCGCCCCGTTCTCCCAGAGCGGAACCCACGCGCGGTCATTGGACGTAACGTTGTAATCAGCATTACAACTCCATGCCGTTAGTGAGAGTGACCAACATGAGACACGGACATCGTGGACCTGGTTTCGGACGCACCGGCGGTTGGCAGCAAGCCGACCTTCCCGACGCCTCGGACGCTCCCGACTGGTTCGCCGGCAGATTGCCGGCTGACTGGTTCACCGGTCCCGCAACCCTCGAGGTCGATCGCGACGAAATCGTCGTCCTCGGCGAACTCCCCCTCCCCCCAGCCGAACCCGCCCCCGCGACCGAACTCGACGCCGACGTCGCGGACGCCCCGCCCGCCGGCGTCCCGCAGGCCACCCGCGAGGGCCTGCTCGCCCGCTTCCGGGAGACCACCCGGCCCGCCCGCATGCAGATCGCCCAGGAGGCCCAGGCCCGCTACGGCCGCAATGTCGCCTGGGGCGTGCTCGTCGACGGCGAGCGAATCATGTTCACCCACCTGGCCGTTCCGGTGATGACCCGATTGCGCCAGCCCGAGCGCAAGGTGCTCGACACCCTGGTCGACGCCGGCGTCGCCCGCTCCCGCTCCGACGCGCTGGCCTGGACGGTGAAACTGGCCGGCAAACACGCCGAGGAATGGCTCGGGGAATTGCGCACGGCCATGCGCAAAGTCGACGACCTGCGGACGGAGGGACCGCGCGGCCTGTGATCGAGCCCCGGGCCGATACAGTGGGCGCATGGCAGCGACCGGCCCGATCCTGGTGCTCAACGGCCCGAACCTGAACATGCTGGGCACCCGGCAGCCCGAGGTGTACGGGTCCGACACCCTCGACGATGTGGTCGAACTGTGCCGCAAGACCGCGGCCCGGTTCGATCGGGAGATCGTTGCGTTCCAGTCCAATCACGAGGGCGCGCTGATCGACCGGATCCACGCCGCCCGCGGCGTGGAGTCCGGGATCGTCATCAATCCGGGCGGCCTCACCCACACCTCGGTGGCGCTGCGCGACGCGCTGGTGATCCCCGAGGTGCCGATCGTCGAGGTTCACATCAGCAATGTGCACGCCCGCGAGGAGTTCCGGCACCACTCGTTCGTCTCGCCCATCGCGACCGCGGTGATCGCGGGCATGGGCATCCGGGGCTACGTGGCGGCCATCGAGTTCCTCAGCGCCCGCTGACCGCCCGCGTATCGCCCGCGGCGTCCCCCATCAGCGCATAGGTCGACACCGCCGTCCCGGCCCGCAGGCTGGCGGCGACGGCCTTGCGCCAGAACGCCTGTGCCGTCTGCGAGAGCGTGGCGTCCACGCCGACCTCCGCGCTGGCGTCGATGATGTGCTGCGCGCCCGCGTCCATCATCCGCAGGCTCGCCAGATCGGCCCAGCCCCCGTTCTGGTTCTCCACCGAGAACTGCTCCATGAAGTACGGGAACGCGGCACTGGAACGCACCGCGAACGGCACGAACCGCGCGATGTCGTGGCCGGAGCGCGCGATCATCGCCGTGGCCTGGTCGAAGGCCAGCAGCCAGGGATGGAAGATGGTGAGCAGGCCCTGGTAGAAGACCTGGGCCAGACCGTCATCGGCGCCCAGGTACTCCTGCGGGCTGAGCGGTAGCAGCATCTCGGCGTGCGCCTCGAAGACCGCCCGCGGGCCGCTGTAGAAGATGTAGGACGCCGGGTGCTCGATATTGCTGCCCGCCGACATGACTCCGCCGGACAGGAATTCGGCGCCGTGCCGCCGCACCCAGGCCGCGCCCGCCCGCGCCTGCCCGGGTGAATCCGAGGAGAGGTTGACGATCACCTTGCCGTGCAGGTGATCCGCGGCCGGACCCAGCACGTCGTACATGGCGGCGTAGTGGGTGAGGCTCAGGACGGTCACCGCGTTGGCGTCGAGCGCCGCCGCGACCGTGTCAGCTCGCTTCGCCCCCAGCGCGACCATCGCATCGGCCTTCTCCGGGCTGCGGTTCCACACCGTCACCTCCACCCCGGCCTTCAGGAACGCCTCGACCATCGCCTGCCCCATCGGGCCCAGGCCGATGACGGTGACGGATTTACGCGGTTCAGACATGGTGTATCCCCTCGCTTTCGACTGTTCGACGGTGGCGCGCCGGAATCGATGGTGGCCGGGGAAGGCCGGCTCGGGAAGACCGCACCCGGAGGTGCGGTTGCTTACCTGGAGGTTGGAATTCTGGTCAGGAGGGCGCGATGAGTACCGGCGGTGACGCGGATCACGAGGTGTGCGGGATGTCCATCGCCATCGACGCGGTGGGCGGCAAATGGAAGCTGCACCTGATGTGGGTGCTGGCCGAGGGCACCCAGCGGTTCGGGCAGATCCGGCGGCTGCTGACCGGCGTCAGCGAGAAGGTGCTCGCCGAGAATCTGCGGCAGATGGAGGCGAGCGGCCTGGTGCACCGGGAGATCTTTCCGGAAATCCCGCCGCGCGTGGAGTATTCGCTCACCGAGCTGGGCCGCGAGCTCAGCGTGGCGCTGCGGCCGCTGGAGGAGTGGGGGGACCGCAATCGGAACCGGGTTCCCGGCCGCGCGCTCCCCCCGTCCGCCTAGGCCCCGGCGATCCGTTCGCCGATCCGTTCCAGCAGGGCGGCGGCCTCCGTCATGCTGCGGGCCGGGTCGGGCTCCAGCTCCGAGAGCGCGTAGGCGGCATCGAATCCGGCCTCCCGCACCTGGTCCGGGGTGAGCTGGATCCGCCCCGCGACCGCGATCACCGGCAGGCCCGCCGCCCGCGCGGCCCGGCAGACGCCGATCGGGGCCTTGCCGGACAGGCTCTGCGCGTCGAGCGAGCCCTCCCCGGTGACGACCAGGTCGGCGTTCTTCAGCAGGGTGGGGAAGTCGATGAGATCGAGGATGAGCTCGATGCCCGGACGCAGGTTCGCGTCCAGGGCCGCCAGCGCCCCGAATCCGGTGCCGCCCGCCGCGCCGGCGCCCGGCTTGTCCGCCCATTCCGGACCCAGCACGGCGGCCCAGTTCTTCAGCGCCGCTTCGAGAGTGGCGACCTGCTCGGGGTCCGCGCCTTTCTGCGGGGCGTAGATCGACGCCGCGCCCTCGGCGCCGAGCAGCGGATTGTCCACGTCGCTGGCCAGGGTGATGGTGGCATCGGCCAGGCCGGGATGCAGGTCGCTGCGGTCCACCCGCACCGCTCGCACGAGTGCCGCACCGCCGCACGGCAATTCGTTGCCGTCCGCGTCGAGGATGCGCAGGCCGAGGGCTTGCAGCAGCCCGGCGCCGCCGTCGGTCGAGGCGCTGCCGCCCAGTCCGAGCACGATGTCGCGGGCCCCGCGATCGAGCGCGTCCCCGATCACGTCACCCACCCCGTAGGTGCTGGCGTGCAGTGGATCCGGTTGCCCGCCCGGCAGTTTCGTGACGCCGCTGACCGCGGCCAGCTCCACCACGGCGGTCCGGCCCCGCACCGCGTAGCCGGTGGTCACCGGTGCCAGGGTGGGCCCGTAGCTTTCGACCTCCACCCGCTCCCAGCCCGCCGCCACGAAGGCGTCCACGGTGCCGTCGCCGCCGTCGGCCACCGGGGAGCGGTGCACCTCGCGGTCGGGTGCGGCGCGGGTGATGCCCGCCGCCAGTGCGTCCGCCACCTGCGCGGCGGTCAGTGAGCCCTTGAATTTGTCCGGGGCGAGCAGCACCCGGCGTGGCCGTGGGTCCGTCATCCCTCCAGTGTGGTCTGCTCGGCGGGAAGCGACACGCCAGGCACCGTCGTTCGGCCAATCGGACAAATAGCCGTCGCCGGGGAACTAGCGTCGAACGCATGCCGAGTCAGTCGATCGAGGTCCGCAAGAATTCCGTGCTGGAGCGGTTCGAGTTGTATGTCGACGATTACCTCGCCGGGGTCGCGGCGTATCAGGACACCGCCAATGAGCGGGCCTTCGTGCACACCGAGATCTATCCCCAGTTCGAGGGGCAGGGGTTCGGCCGCAAACTGGTGCAGGGCGCCCTGGATCAGACCCGGGACGAAGGGTTCGGGATTCTGCCGCTGTGCCCGATGGTGCACCATTTCGTCGAATCCCGGCCCGCCTACCTGGCTTTGGTGCCGTACTGGTCGCGGGAACGGCTCAACCTGCCCCAGCACTGAGGCCGGGTCAGTACGCCTTCACCGCGCCGTCCAGCGCGTCCTGCAGCTCGTCGCGCACCACCCGGGTGATCTCGGCGGGCTTGGCGGGCAGCTCGCCCACCGGCATCCCGAAATAGAAGCTGGCCGAGTAGGCCTCTTCCTTGGTGGGCTCGACGGCCGGGTCCGGGCGCGGCCCGTAGCTCAGCCCCAGGCTCACCAACGCCGGGTTCGCGCCGAGCTTCTTGGCCCGGAAGGCGATGTGCCCGATGCCGCTTCCGATGGTCTGCACCCGGGTGGGGTCCACGTCGTTGCAGGTGCCCTCGGGGAACACCGCCACCCCGTCGCCGCGGGCCATGCGTTCGGCGCAGATGTCGATCATGCGCTGCCCGGCGGCGTTCACCGCGCGCACGCCGTGGTCCTTGCCCCGGAAGACCGGGATGCCGCCCATCATGTCGATGCGCTCGCGCAGCTTCGGCTCGATGAACAGTTCGTCCTTGGCCAGCACCCGGGCGTGCCCGATGACCGGCCGCAGGGCGCTGCGCCAGGCCGCGGCGGCGACCGTGTACGGGTCCAGCTGGGAGAGGTGGTTCACCGCGATCAGCAACGGCCGCCGCTGGGAGATCAACTCCCGCAACTTCTCCCGCGCCCCGTCCGCGTACGCGACGCGGGGCCGGTAGCGACGTCCCAGTAGCCAGTAGGCGGCCTTCGCCTTCAGCAGGTTCTGCTGGTGGTCACGGTAGAAGTCGTACACGGTCTCGGCGTTCTCGAGGATGACCTCGGGGCGTTCCATAGCGCTCACCCTAGCTACCAACCGCAAGGTATGCGGGACAAGTTTTTCCGGCTCGCCACGGCACAAATGGGTAACCAGCAAATTAAGCAACGCAATTGCCGTGTCTCAGTGCGATGATGACTGAGTGGCACGCGCAGAGGAACACGGTGACCGTTCTCGACGCGAATTCCGGCACGAGGACCAGGGAGTTCGTCCAGGCACCCTGCTGGTGTCCGCAACCGATCTGACCGAGCCGTCCTTCCGTCGCTCGGTGGTCTACATTCTCGAACACAATGACGGCGGTACCTGGGGCGTGGTGCTCAACAAGCCCAGTGACACCGCCCTGCACGACGTGCTCCCGAACTGGTCCGAGCTCGCCGCCGGCCCGCGCGCCCTCTACATCGGCGGCCCGGTGAAACGCGACGCCGCGCTGTGCCTGGCCACCATCAAGGTGGGCGCGTCCATTGCCGGTGTGTCGGGCGTGCGCCGGGTCGACGGCCGGGTGGCCCTGGTGGACCTGGATTCCGACCCCGACCACATCGAACCGCTGGTCGACGGCATCCGCGTCTTCGCGGGCTACGCCGGCTGGACCTTCGGCCAGCTGGACGGGGAACTCGAGCGCGGCGACTGGATCGTCCTCTCGGCCCTGCCCACCGACCCGCTGGCGGGCCGCGTCGACCTGTGGGCCCACGTACTGCGCCGCCAACCCCTCCCGCTGTCCCTGCTGGCCACACACCCGATCGAGCTCGAGCGCAACTGAACCGCCGGCACACCTGTGTCGTGGTCGATGCGGAGGTGAGCGATGCCGGACGACCAGGCCGCGTTGTTACGCGCGCTGTACGACGAGCACGCGGCGGCGTTGTGGCGGTACACCTACGGGTTGGTCGGGGATCCGGGCCGGGCCGAGGACATCGTGCAGGAGACCCTGTTACGGGCATGGCAGCGGCCGAATGTGCTGGATCAGTCGACCAGCTCGGCGCGGGCCTGGCTGTTCACGGTGGCCCGTAATCTGGCGGTGGACGAGCATCGCAGCGCGCGCAGCCGGCGCGAGTTCCGCACCGATCATCCGCCGGAGGTACCCGAACCGGACAAGACCGATCGGGCGCTGGACGGATGGCTGGTGGCGGACGCGCTGGCGCGACTGAGCGTCGATCACCGCGACGTGATCGTCCGTGCCTATTACCGGGGCCTTTCCACGCATCAGATCGCGGGGGAACTGGAGATCCCGGAGGGCACGGTCAAGTCCCGGATGCACTACGGCATGCGGGCATTGCGATTGGTGCTGCAGGAGATGGGGGTGACGAGATGACCGAGGGCCATGAGCTGTGCGATGGCTACACCACGTGGGATGGCGCGTATGTGCTCGGAGCTCTCGCCCGGGACGACCGCCGCGAGTACGAGGAGCATCTGACCGGGTGCGACTCCTGCCGCTCGGCCGTGTCGAAACTGGCGGGACTGCCCGGTCTGCTGGCCCTGGTGGATCCCGAGACCGCGCTGTCGATTGCGGCGCAAGAGGATCCGCCGGACACCGTGCCGCCGCCGCCCGAGCGGCTGCTGCCCGCCCTGGCCGACCGGGCCCTCGCCCGACGCCGCCGGGGCCGTTGGTGGTCGATCGGCGGCGCGGTGGCGGCGGCCGCCGCGGCGGTGACCATCGCGGTCCCGGTGACCGCCTCGGTCGCCGGGCAGGAGCGGCCCGCACTGGTGCAGCAGGTGGTGGCCCAGGGACCGTTGAAGCCGCAGACCGACACTCCGATCCAGGCCACCTTCAAGGTGGTGTCGATCAACGGCCAGACCCGGGTCGACATGTGGTGCGCGTACCCGCCCGCCGACGAGAAGGACGAGGTCTACGGCGTGTGGACCTTGTCGATGTGGGTGACCCGCGCCGACGGCGTGCAGTCCAAACTCGCCGAGTGGACGGTCAAGTCGGGCCAGACCCTGACCTTGGACGGCACCGCGTCGGCCTCGCCGGAACAGTTGAAGACGGTGGAGATCCGCAACATGTCCGGCAAGGTCCTGCTGGCGGCCGGGCTCTAGACCGTCTTGCGACGGAAGGTCGTGGTGGCCCAGAAGTATCCGGCAACGGTGATCACCACGCACCAGCCGATGGCGAGGATGCCGTTGTGCCCGATCGGCCCGCCCATCAGCAGCCCGCGCAGGGTTTCGGTGATCGGCGTGAAGGGCTGATACTCCGCGAACTGCTTCACTCCGGCGGGCATGGTGTCGGTGGGTACCAGCCCGCTGCCGAGGAACGGCAGCAGCATGATCGGCATGGGCAGGTTGGAGGCGCTCTCCGGGGTCTGGGCGACCAGGCCGAAGCCGGCGCCGAGCCAGTTCACCGCGAACACCATCAGCCCGAGCAGCCCGAACGCCGCCAGCCATTCCAGCGGGTTCGCGTGCGGCCGGAAGCCGATGGCGAGCGCGGCCAGCGTCATCACGACCACGCCCGCCATGCCCTGGATCCAGGTGCCCACCACGTGCCCGGTCAGCACCGACGGATGCGAGAAGTGCATGGTGCGAAAGCGATTGATGATGCCCTTGGTCATATCGGTGGAGACGCCGACCGCGATGCCCGCGACCATGTAGGCCGGGATCAGCAGCATCATGCCCGGCGTCAGGTAATCGATGTACCGGCCACCGGTGGCGGACTTCAGCGCGCCGCCGAACACGAAGTTGAACAACAGCAGCAGCACCACCGGCATGATGACCAACGCGAAGGTCATGCCCGGATACCGCTTGGCGTGCACCAGATTCCGGCGCAGCATGGTTTTCGAATCGGCGAACGATGTACTCAGAGTGCTCATTTCAGGTTCTCCTTGACGGGAGCGTGGCCGCCGGTCAGGGCCAGGAAGACGTCGTCGAGGTCGGGGGTGTGCACGGACAGCCCTTCGGGTTCCACCCGCGCCGCGTCCAGCCGGTCGAGCACCTCTCGGACCGAGCGCACCCCGCCGTCGCTCGGGATGGCGAGGGTGAGGTCGCCGTTGACCTGGGCCGCGTCGCCGAAAAGCCGGGCGGCGGAGTCGAGTTCGCCGCGTTCGGCGAAGTCGAGGCGGATGTAGCCGCCGGGCACCATCCGTTTGAGCTGATCCGCGGTGCCCTCGGCGACCAGGTGGCCCTGGTGCAGGACGGCGATGCGGTCGGCCAGCTGATCGGCCTCCTCCAGGTATTGGGTGGTGAGGAAGATGGTGACGCCCCGCCCGGTGAGGTCGCGGATGATGTCCCACATGGCGCGGCGGCTGCGCGGGTCCAGGCCGACGGTGGGTTCGTCGAGGAAGATGATGCGCGGATCGCCGACCAGGGTCATGGCCAGGTCCAGCCGCCGGGTCATGCCGCCGGAGTAGCTGGAGGCGATCTTGTCCGCGGCTTCGGCCAGGTCGAAGGTGGACAGCAGTTCGGCTGCGAGCCTGCGGCTTTCGGCGCGCGGCAGATGATGCAGGTCGCCCATCAGGATGAGGTTCTCGCGCCCGGTGAGCAGTTCGTCCACGGCCGAGAACTGGCCGGTGACGCCGATCGCCGAGCGCACTCCGTCGGGGTCGGTGACGGGATCGTGCCCGCCGACGGAGATTTCGCCGCCGTCGGGCCGCTGCAAGGTGGACAGGATCTCCACGGTGGTGGTCTTGCCCGCGCCGTTGGGGCCGAGCAGCGAGAACACGGTGCCCGCGGGAACGGTGAAGTCGATGCGGTCGAGCACGATCTGCTCGCCGAAGGATTTGCAGAGGCCGGCGACGCTGATGGCCGCCGCGCCGGGGTCGAGGTTCATGTCTCCCTCTCATCAATGAATAGGCATGTGTGCATGCGTTAGCTACGCCGTGACCGCCGAGGCTTGCGATCAAGGTTGTGGGTTTCAGCTATTCAGTTGTGCTACAGCGTGTTTCGAATCAGATGTCGAGATCCTCGACGTTCGGATGTGCGGTGGCGTCGATGACGCGCGCGTAGAGGCGTTCCGGAATCTTGCCCTCGAGATCCTTGACCGTGTCGAAGACCTCGAGCGTGAAGTCACCCCAATTCTGTTCCCCCACACCGAGGAAGCGCCGCCACTGCCGCCAGTCCTTCAGGATGTTGGTGTCGGTCGGGAATTCCGACCAGTTGGAGAAGTGGCTGTGCACCGCGTACGCGCCCTTGCGGGTGCGGAAGACCCGGATATCCTCGATGCGCTCATTGGTGACCTGATGCCATTCGGTCAGCAGCGTGGCGGAGAATCGAACCTGTCGGATCCCGTCCTTGCCGACCTTCAGGACCACCTCGTCGTAGCCTTGCTGACGTCCCTCCTCGAGCTCGATGAAGCGCCGCAACGCCGTCACGATCGCCCCCGACAGATTGCCCCCGACCAGCTCCTGTGCCCGCTGGAAAAGCTTCAGGTCATCATCGGATACATAGATCGTCTTGTTCGGCATGATCTCACTATACGTAGACGTATACATACACGGCAAGAGGAGGTTCAACTCCAGGACACGCCGAGGTCGGTAGCGGGATTGAACCCCTGGCTACTCGGATTTCGTATCCCGGTTGAAGGCACACGGGCACCGTGGCGGCCGCCTCGACGAGCGGTGACGCCGCCCGAAAGGAATCGCCCATGCATAGCGGTACACGGGTCGCGGACCAGCTGGTCAAGGCGGTCTCAGCGCTGGGTGTCCGGCACCTGTTCGGGGTCGGCGGCGCGAACATCGAGGATCTGTACGACGCGGCCTTCGAACATCGGAACCTGATCACCGCCGTTGTCGCCAAGCACGAATTCGGGGCCGCCACCATGGCCGACGGCTACGCGCGCTCCACCGCCGGCCTCGGGGTCGTCTGCGCCACCTCCGGCGGCGGGGCGGTGAACCTGGTCGCGGGACTGGCCGAATCGTTCGCCTCCCGGGTGCCGGTGCTGGCCCTGATCGGGCAGCCCCCGACCGCCCTCGAAGGCCAGGGCGCTTTCCAGGACTCCAGCGGGCAGGCCGGCGCGTTCGACGCGGTCGCGCTGTACCGGCCGATCTCGCATTACTGCGCGCGGGTCGAGGCCCCCGCCGACCTGCCCGCCCACCTCACCCGCGCCGTCACCGCCGCCCGCCGCGGCGGACCCGCGGTCCTGCTGCTGCCCAAGGACATCCAGCAGGCCGACCTGGTCGCCCCGGAATTCACGCCGCCCGCGCCCGCCTACCGGCGCGAGATCGAGAGCCTGTGGCGGGTGCTGCACATCGTGCGCGGGGCCCGCGCCCTCGGCAAGATCGTGATCATCGCCGGGGACCAGGTGGCCCGCGACGACGCCCGCGACGAATTGGCCCGCTTCGCCGCGAGACTGGACGCCGCGATCGGGGTCGCCCCCGACGCCAAGGACGTCTACCACCACGCGGACCCGGGCTTCTGCGGCGTCTCGGGCAGCATGGGCCATCAGGAACTGCTCGACGCGCTGCACGGGGCCGCCCTGTGCCTGCTCATCGGCACCCGCATGCCGGTCACCGCGCGGGCCGGGATGGAGGGCGCGCTGGCGGCGGTGCCGCTGGCGAGCATCGGCGCGCAGCCGCCGTACCCGGCCGCCGCGCACGCGCACACCAACGACCTGGCCCGCACCCTGACCGAGCTGATCAGCGAATTGGATTCCGACACAATCGACACCGACGCGGAGATCATCCCGCTGCGACCGCGCCCGCCCGTCGACCACACCCTCACCCCGATTCCCGTGCCGCCCTCCGACGGCCCCGGGCTGCGTTACCGCACGGTGGTCGAGACCATCAACGACGCGCTGCCCCCGGAGTCGGACGTCTTCGCCGACGCCGGCAATACCGGTGCGGCCGTGGTGCATCACCTGCGCCTGCCGCGCGGCGGGCGTTTCACCGTGGCGCTCGGCATGGGCGGGATGGGCTACGCGTTCGGGGCCGGGATCGGGTCCGCGTTCGCCCGGCAGCGCCGCCCCGACGGCGGCCCGCGCCGCACCTTCGTCATCGCCGGGGACGGGGCGTTCTTCATGCACGGCATGGAGATTCACACCGCCGTCGAGCACCGGCTGCCGATCACCTTCATCGTCCTCAACAACAACGCGCACGCCATGTGCATCACGCGCGAACAGCTGTACTACGGGGATCGGTACAGCTTCAACAGGTTTCGTCCCGCGTATCCGGGCGCGGGGATGGCCGCCATGTTCCCGGATCTGTGCACCCACGCACCGGAGAACCGGGCCGAGCTCGCCGCGGCGTTGCGGCACTGCCTCGACCGCCCGGGACCGTCGTTCGTCGCGATCGACTGCGATCCCGACGAAATCCCGCCGTTCACACCGTTCCTGACGCCACCCAGGAGGTAATCCGTGACAACCAGCGCCCTGCCCGCCCTCAGCGACATCCCCGACGCCGCCATCCCCGGACTGCTGCGCATCGAGAACTCCGACCGTGACGCCACCACCCCGATCATCCTGGACATGCTGCGGTCGGTGTATCCGCACGACCAGATCTTCGGTGACTTCTGCCCGGTTCAGGGATTCATCGAGGCCCCGCCGCGGGAGCTGTACGAATACCTCGCCGACACCCGGTGCCTGGAGGAGTGGACCTACAGCCTGCGGGGCTTCACCGAGACCGCGGAGCCTGGACTGTGGGTGTCGCACGACCGACTGGGCGACAACACGAATATCTACACCCGCACGGTCGCCAATCCCGACGCCATGACCGTGGACTACCACTGCGCCTGGGATCAGAGCGAGCACCTGTGGATGATCTACCTGATGCGGGTCGTCGACGCCCAGGTGGTGTTCGACAAGCCGGGATCGGTGGTGCTGTGGACGAATTGCCACCACCCGTTCTACGACCGGAACCCCTACCAGGACACCGCGCCGGACAAGCGCAAGGTGTGGGTGGGTGACTTCTGGGAGATGTTCTCCGCGGGACACCAATTGGAGCTCGACAACCTTCGGGCCATCGCGGAATACCGCGCGTCACACGGCCTGCCCATCAAGCCCGACTGGATGAGTGAGTGACCGCCATGGATTTCACCGACCCCACCCTGCGGACGCCGCCGGTCAGCCTGGCCGACGTCTCCGGTTACCTGCCCGGCGACCCCGTCGGCACCGAATATTTCACCCAGTTCTCGCGCTCGGACCGGATGGCCAAGAACGTCATGTTCCGCGCCCCCAAGGGCCGCCACCACGTCGGCCGCGACGAGACGGCCGTGGACATGGTCGAGCGCGCCGTCGCGCCGCTCGTCGAACGCCATGGGGCCCGGGAGATCTCGAATATCGACGTGCTGCTGACCCACACCCAGCTGCCGGACAATCCGGTGCTGGGCCCCGGCCCCGAGGTGGCGCGCCGCCTGGGCATGAAGCCGCGCTGGGTCTTCGACATCCACAACGGCGGCTGCGCGGCCTTCGTGCACATGATGTGGACGGCGCGGATGATCCTGCAGACCACCGACGCGCGCACCGCGCTCATCGCCTGCACCCAGAACTGCGCGGGACCGGTGTTCACCCAGTCCGATATCCGCGGGCTGGCGCAGGCCCCGGTGCCCGGCGACGGTTGCGGGGTCGGACTGCTGGTGAAGAACAATTCCGCACCAATCCTCGATATCGAATGCCGGACCTATCCGGAGTTCGCGGGGGACATGGAATTCAGCACCAACGGCGACCGCAAGTACTGGGAGCCCGGCGAGGGTCAGGGCTGCGTCACCTTCACCGAATCCAAGGTGGCCAAGGTGATGACGCGCGGCAACCGGCTGGTGCCGGAGGTCGCGCAGGCGGTGTGCAAGCGGATCGGGGTCAAGTCCAGCGATATCGACACCTTCGTCACCAACCAGCCCAACCGGTTGTTCCTGCGCAACTGGAACGAGGCCATGGAACTGCCGCCCGAACGGCATCCGGACACCTTCGACAGCTGCGGAAACCTGTTCGCCGCGGGCATTCCCGTGACCCTGGACGCCGAGAACCGGGCGGGGCGGCTGCGCAACGGGTCGGTCGTGCTGATGGCGGCCTTCGCGCACGCCGGGGACTTCGCGGGCGCGGCGGCCGTCCGCTGGGGAGCCGCCCGATGACGCGCCCCGTGCACTGGCCGACCGGCCTGCGCGGCGACGCCGACACCATCCGCTTCGATCTGAGTCTCAGCGAAAACCCGTTCCCGCCACTTCCTTCCGTGGTAGCCGCGATCGAAGACTGCCTCGCCGGAGCAAACCGGTATCCGGAGTTCCTGCCCCGGAGCCTGCCGCGGCTGATCGCCGGGCACCTCGGGATCGGGGCCGAGCACATCGTGGTGGGGTCGGGCGCGACCGGCGTCGCCATGCAGATCATGCAGACCCTGGCCCGTGCCGGGTCCGGATTCGTCTACGCCACACCGACATTCGACGGCTATCCGATCATGGCGAACATGGTCGGGTTGCGCCCGGTGGCGGTGCCGCTGGACCAGCACGGCCGCCAGGACCTGTGGGGCATGGCGCGCGCGGTGAACGAGCGCACCGGGTTGATCGCGGTGTGCCGTCCGCACAATCCGACCGGCACCGTGGCCGGGGCCAGCGAATTGAAGGCGTTCCTCTGCTCGGTTCCGGCGCGGGTGCCGGTGATCCTGGACGAGGCCTACGCCGAGTTCCTCGGCGCGAGCGACGCGCTGGACGTTGTCGAACTTATCCACAGGCATCCCAATGTGCTGGTCCTGCGCACTTTCTCCAAGGCGTATGGGCTGGCGGGGCTGCGGATCGGCTATGCCTTCGGCGCGCCGGACCTGGTGCGGCGGGTGCGCCGGCTGCAACTGCCGTTCGGGGTGCCCGGCACGGCGGTGGCCGCCGTGCGCGCCTCCTACGTCGCGGAAGCCGAACTGGGCGAGCGGATTCTGCGCATCACCACGCAGCGCGAACTCCTGCGGATCGAGTTGCGGCGGGCCGGTATCCGGGTGCCGCGCAGCAGCGCCAACTTCCTGTTCCTGCCCGGCCGCGATATCGCGCCCACGCTGGCGCGTGCCGGGATCGTGGCCAAGCGCTACCCGGACGGCAGCGCCCGCATCGCGGTGGGCGATCCAGGCGCGGATCGGGCCGTCCTGGCCGCCCTGGCCGCGCGGTCCCCGGCCGGCGTCACGCGTCCGTTGCGCCGGGAGGACAGTCGGCTGCTGGCGTTGACGGCGCGGTACGAGCCCAGCGCCCTGCGAGGGCCGCGCAGGTGATCAGCTGAATCTGGTGGAACATCATGAGCGGCAACACGATCAGACCCACCGAGTGACCGGCGAACAGCACCGTCGCCATGGGCAGCCCGGTGGCCAGGCTCTTCTTGGAACCGCAGAACACCACCACGATCCGGTCGGCGCGATCGAAACCCAGCGCCTCGCCGAGGAATCCGGTCGCCACCAGCACGATCGCCAGGATCGCGCAGCACACCAGCGCCAGCCCCAGGATCCGCCACGGCGACATGGCATGCCAGATGCCCTCCACCATGCCCGCGCTGAAAGCGCTGTACACGACAAGCAGGATGGAACCGCGGTCCACCAGCTTGGTCGGCTCGGCGTAGCGGGACAGGAAGCCCTTCACCTTGGGCCGGATCAGCTGGCCCACGAAGAACGGCACCAGCAGCTGCAGCACGATGTCCACCACCGCCGACGGGTCCACACTGGCCTGTCCGGTGGTGTTCATCAGCAGGATCACCAGCGCGGGGGTCAGGAACACGCCCAGCAGGTTCGACACCGTGGCGCTCACGATCGCGCCCGCCACATTGCCCTTGGCGATGGAGGTGAAGGCGATCGAGGACTGCACCGTGGACGGCACCAGGCACAGGAACAGCAGACCGGTGTAGAGATCCTGGGTGAGGATGTGCGGCACCAGCACCCGCGCGGCCAGGCCGATCACCGGGAAAAGGATGAAAGTGCAGGCCAGGACGGTCAGATGGAGTCGCCAGTGCTTCAGGCCCGCGAGCGCCTCCTGCGGGGCCAGCCGGGTGCCGTACAGCAGGAACAGGATCGCGATGGCGATCTTCGTCAGCCAGCTCACCACCTCGGCGGCATCGCCCCGGGCCGGGACGATGCTGGCCAGCACGACCATGCCGAGGATCGACAGGATGAACCCGTCTATGTAGAACTTGCTGAGAAATCGCACCGAATCAGGCTAGTGACCGCAAGATCCTTCGGATAACACCGCACCCGTGCAGCCGCGATACTGGAGTTGATCGACTGTCACGACGACTCCCGAGGGGAATCGCCATGGTCCATGGGACCGTCACGGCCGCGGCCGCGACCAACACC
Organism: Nocardia tengchongensis; assembly: GCF_054781395.1. Taxonomy (NCBI): domain Bacteria; kingdom Bacillati; phylum Actinomycetota; class Actinomycetes; order Mycobacteriales; family Nocardiaceae; genus Nocardia; species Nocardia tengchongensis. Next base: position 2,339,009 of record NZ_BAAGUM010000006.1, on the reverse strand, counting down.
TGGGGGATATCGGGCCCGGCCTTCCTCCTCTTCTATGTCATCGTCGGCCTGATCGCGGTCGCGGTCGGATACGCGATCCGCGCGAGCGTGCTGCGGCGGACCGACCCGGCCTGGGCGCCCGAGCGCCCACTGACCCCGAGCGAGACCGCCGTTCTCGTCGACGATCGCCGACCGGTGCTGGCCGGGCTCGCCCAATTGCGCGGCCACGGAGTCATCGACTCGACCGGCACCCCGGTCCAGCCTTACCACCCCACCGCCATACCGGAGCTGGATCCCATCGCCCGCACCTTGTGGGCGGCGCTGAGCACTCCCGGCCGCCTGAATATGACCTTCATGCTGGTCGGGACGGGCGGGGTGGTGGAACGGATGCGCAAGGACCTCACCGACCGCGGCTACCTCTTCGGCGACCAGCAGCGAAAAGCCCTGCGCACGGCCCGGTTCCCGCTCTACGCGGTGCTGCTGCTCGGACTGGCCCGCCTGATCGCGGGTGTGGCCACTCATCATTCGGTCGGCTTCCTGGTGGTCGTCATGATCGTGCTGAGCGTCATCACCGTGGTGGTTGGCCGCGCGCCCCGGCTGACCCGACGCGGTCGTGAGACCCTCGAGGCCGCCCGTACCGGCAACCGGCACCTGCGACCGGCCAACGCGCCGGCTTACGCGGCATACGGAGCCAGCAGCGCCGCCCTCGCGGTCGCGCTCTACGGATCGCTGGTGTTGTGGACCCTCGACCCGGCGCTCGCCGGGGCAGCCGAGGTGGCGGCCGGTGGCGGCGGTGCTGGTGGCGGCGGCAGCTCGTGCGGCAGTGGCTCCAGTTGCGGCAGCAGCGGAAGTAGTTGCAGCAGTGGCGGAAGCAGCTGCGGTGGCGGCGGATGTGGCGGAGGAGGCTGCGGCGGATGACCGGATCACCGCTTCCCGAGGGCGCGCTGGGTATCGGCTGGCGGCGCGAGATCTGCGGCATCGTCGCCACACTGGACGGCATCGGCTTCTGTGAGGTCATCGCGGAATCCCTGGCGACCGGCAATTCCGGTCGCAGGCGACGCGCCGGGGTGACCGTTCCCGAAGAACTCGGCGAACTGGTCGCGCGCGGCATTCCGGCTGTACCGCATGGTATTTCACTATCGCTGGGCGGAGCAGAGGCCGTGGACGATCGCCGGGTGGCGCACCTCGCCGAGTGCGCGCGAGCGCTGGGGTCGCCGCTGGTGAGCGAGCACATCGCGTTCGTGCGGGCGGGCGGCCTGGAGGCGGGTCACCTGCTGCCGGTGCCGCGCACCCGAGAGGCGCTGGATGCGCTGGAGCGCAATATCTTCCGGGCGAGCAGGCAATTGGATGTGCCGCTGGCGGTGGAGAACATCGCGGCGTTGTTCGAGTGGCCGGACGCCGAGTACAGCGAGGCCGAGTTCCTGCAGGAGCTGGTCGAGCGGACCGGCGTCTATCTGCTGCTCGATATCGCGAATGTCTATGCCAATGCCCGCAATACGTCACATGACCCGCTGACCGAGCTGCTGCGCTTGCCCGCCGAACGCGTGGCCTACTGCCATATCGCGGGTGGCCACGAGTCGGACGGGCGCTACATCGACACCCATGTCCACCAGGTCCCGGCCGAGGTCCTGGACCTGGTGGCCGAGTTCGCCACCGGCCGGTCGGTACCGCTCATGCTGGAGCGCGACGGAAACTATCCGCCCGCAACCGAACTCGCCGCCGAACTGAACGCCATCGCCGCCGCCTCCGGCCGGGCGCCGATCACCCTGCGCACGGCGGCGATTCCGGCATGACCACCGAATCGGTCAGGTCCACGGTCACCCTCGCCGAGCAGCAGGCCGCGATCGTCCGCGCCCTGGTCGCCGGCGCCGAACCACCCACCGGCTTCGACGCGGGCGACCTCGCCGCCACCGCCCACGGGCTGCTGCACAAGCGGGTCGACGAGGTGGCCCGCCGGTTCCCGGGCCTGGTGCTCGCCGCCGGCCCCGACTTCCACGGCCGCTACCTGGAGTGGGCGCGCACCCGCCCGAAGACCACCACCGCCGAGGACGCGGCCGCCTTCGCCGAGCACGCCGGTCTGCCCGACCCTCGCCCGCACCGCGCGCGGTGGCCCATCCGAGGTCGGCGAACCCTCGGCAAGTGATCCTGCGCACTGGGGCATGCTGAGCTCATGATCGAAGTGGTCACCGTCAGCACCGAACAGGAACTCGCGGACGCCTACGCCGTGCGGTTGCAGGTCTTCGTCGCCGAGCAGGGCGTGCCGGAGGAGATCGAGATCGACGAGCTGGACGAGGTCGCCGATCATTTCCTGGGACGGCTCGACGGCAAGCCCGCGGGAGCCGGGCGACTTCTCCTGCGCGACGGGATCGGTGTGCTCGGGCGGCTGGCCGTGCTGGCGGAGACGCGCGGCTCCGGACTCGGGGCGGCCCTGGTCCGGGCCATCGAGGAGCGGGCGCGGGCCCGCGGACTGGCGGCGATCGAACTGCATTCGCAGACGCACGCGGTGGGCTTCTACGAGAAGCTCGGCTACCGGGCGTTCGGCGAGGTCGGCATGGACGCGGGCATCCCGCACATCTGGATGCGGCGCTCGCTCACCGAGTGAATCAGGCGGTCTCGCAGGTGTCGCGCAGCGAGCACCCGCCGCAGGCGCTGCCGCACCCGCCGACCTTCTCTTCCTCCGGGAACGCGTTCGCGATCGCCTTCTCGGCCGCCGCCGCACCCGCACCCAGCGTGAACAGCGCGATCACCACGGCGATCACCGCGAGCACCAGCGCCGGGACCCCGCCGGACACCAGCGCCACCGCGCCACTGGCGGCGAGCAGCAGACCGGCCACGACGGAGGTCGGTCCCGCGACCTTGTTGCCCAGCTTGAAGGCTTCCTCGGTCTTCAGCGCCGCCTCGGAGTGCACCCCGAAATAGCGGTTGCCGGGCAGGGTGCCGGTCAGTCCGAGCACGCCCGTGACCACGGCCACAGCCGCGAGGACAAAGAGGATCAGCGCCACAACCAACACCCGGTCGAGGCTACACCGTGCATATTTGCCCTTCGCTTCGCTCCGGGCGGGTTCGCGGCCCTGCAAGCTCGGTCTTCCCTCCTCCGCTCCTCCGCTTCGCTCCCCCGCTACGTCAGTCCAGACCGAGCCGGGCCGCGAACTTCGGGTGGGGTTCCGCCAGGGGGATGGACTCAGCGGACCCTTTTTGGGGCCTGGGGTGGGTGACCTTTACCCTGGTGAGCGACCTTTATCGGGGATTGGCTGGACAAGCGAAGGCAGGACCGTGCAGGACACCCGTGCAACCGAAACACCCACCGCGACCGCGGCTGGGGGCGGCGACGTTCCCGCACACCGCTACAACGCCGACCTCGCCGGACGCGTGGAGCAGAAGTGGCAGCGCAACTGGGAGGAGCGCGGCACCTTCTTCGCCCCCAACCCGGTGGGCCCGCTGGCCTCCGGCATTCCCGCCGACAAGCTGTTCATCCAGGACATGTTCCCGTACCCGTCCGGCGCGGGCCTGCACGTCGGGCACCCGCTGGGCTACATCGCCACCGACGTGTTCGCTCGCTACCACCGCATGCACGGCCGGAATGTGCTGCACGCCCTGGGTTATGACGCCTTCGGCCTGCCCGCCGAGCAGTACGCGGTGCAGACCGGCGCGCACCCGCGCGACACCACCATGGCGAACATCGCGACCATGCAGCGGCAGCTGGACCGGCTGGGCCTGGGCCACGACCGCCGGCGCACCTTCGCCACCACCGATCCCGAGTACTACAAGTGGACGCAGTGGATCTTCCTGCGCATCTACAACGCCTGGTACGACGAGGGCCTGAACAAGGCGCGCCCGATCGCCGAGCTGATCGCCGAATTCGATTCCGGCAAGCGAGCGCCCGCGGTCGGCCGGGCCTGGGCCGACCTGTCCCCGGTCGAGCGCAACGCGGTCGTCGACTCCCATCGCCTGGTGTACCAGACCGATTCGATGGTCAACTGGTGCCCGGGCCTGGGCACCGTGCTGTCCAACGAGGAGGTCACCGCCGACGGCCGCTCCGAGCGCGGCAACTTCCCGGTGTTCCGTAAGCGCCTGTGGCAGTGGATGATGCGCATCACCGCCTACTCCGATCGCCTGGTCGACGACCTGGACGAGCTGGACTGGCCGGAGAACGTGAAGTCCATGCAGCGCAACTGGATCGGCCGCTCGCGGGGCGCGCAGGTCAAGTTCGAGGCGGGCAGCGACATCATCGAGGTGTTCACCACCCGGCCCGACACCCTGTTCGGCGCCACCTACGTGGTGATCGCGCCCGAGCACGAGCTGGTGGACCGCCTGACCGGCGACACCTGGCCGTCCGGCACCGACGCCCGCTGGACCTTCGGCGGCGCCGACACCCCCGCCGAAGCCGTTGCCGGCTACCGCAAGTCGATCGCCGCCAAGTCGGATCTGGAGCGCCAGGAGAACAAGGAGAAGACCGGCGTCTTCCTGGGCACCTACGCCACCAACCCGGTGAACGGCGCGCGCGTGCCGATCTTCATCGCCGACTACGTGCTGTCCGGCTACGGCACCGGCGCCATCATGGCCGTCCCCGGCCACGACCCGCGCGACTGGGAGTTCGCCACCGCCTTCGGCCTGCCCATCGTGGAAGTGGTCTCGGGCGGCGACATCTCGCAGGCCGCCTACGCCGGCGACGGCGCCCTGGTGAACTCCGGTTACCTGGACGGCCTGGACATCGACACCGCCAAGGCGCGGGTGATCACCCAGCTGGAGACCGACGGCCACGGCCGCGGCACCGTCCAGTACAAGCTGCGCGACTGGCTGTTCGCCCGCCAGCGCTACTGGGGCGAGCCCTTCCCGATCGTCTACGACGAGGACGGCGCGCCGCACGCGCTGCCGGAATCCATGCTGCCGGTGACGCTGCCGGAGATGGAGGACTTCGCGCCGGTCACCTTCGACGCGGACGACGCGAACTCCGAGCCGTCCCCGCCGCTGGCCAAGGCCACCGAATGGGTGCACGTCGAACTGGATCTGGGCGACGGCCCCAAGAAGTACCGCCGCGACACCAACGTGATGCCCAACTGGGCGGGCAGCTCCTGGTACCAGCTGCGCTACGCCGATCCCACCAACACCGAGGCGTTCTGCGCCCCGGAGAACGAGAAGTACTGGCTGGGCCCGCGTACCGCCGAGCACGGTCCGAAGGATCCGGGCGGCGTGGATCTGTACGTCGGCGGCGTGGAGCACGCGGTGCTGCACCTGCTGTACGCGCGCTTCTGGCAGAAGGTGCTGTTCGACCTGGGTGAGGTGTCCGGTTTCGAGCCGTACCGCCGCCTGTTCAACCAGGGCTACATCCAGGGCTTCGCCTACACCGACGCGCGCGGCGCCTACGTGCCGGCCGCCGAGATCGTGGAGCGGGACGGAAAGTTCTTCTGGACCAACGCTTCCGGCACCGAGGAAGAGGTCTTCCAGGAGTACGGCAAGATCGGCAAGTCGCTGAAGAACGCCATCTCCCCCGACGAGATGTGCGACCTGTACGGCGCGGACACCTTCCGCTTCTACGAGATGTCGATGGGCCCGCTGGACACCTCGCGCCCGTGGGCGACCAAGGACGTCGTCGGCGCGCACCGCTTCCTGCAGCGCGTGTGGCGACTGACCGTGGACGAGGAGACCGGCGCGCTGAAGGTCACCGACACCGAGCCCTCGGCCGAGGCGCTGCGCCTGCTGCACAAGACGATCGCCGGCGTCGACGACGACTACGCCAACCTGCGCGACAACACCGCGGGCGCGAAGCTGATCGAGCTGACCAACTACCTGACCAAGAACTACGGCGACGGTGCGCCCCGCAAGCTGGTCGAGCCGCTGGTCCTGATGCTGGCCCCGATGTCCCCGCACGTGGCCGAGGAACTGTGGGAACGCCTGGGCCACACCACCGCCCTGGCCCACGGCCCCTTCCCGAAGGCGGATCCCGCGCTGCTGGTGGCGGATTCGGTCGAGTACCCGATCCAGGTCAACGGCAAGGTCCGCAGCCGGATCAGCGTCGCCGCCGACGCCGACCAGGCCGCGGTCCAGGCGGCCGCCCTGGCCGACGAGAAGATCGCGGAACTGCTGGGCGGCAACCCGCCTCGCAAGATCATCGTGGTCCCGGGCCGCCTGGTGAACATCGTCGCCTAGCGGACAACCGAATCGGGTCCGGCGTGCACTGCACGCCGGACCCGATTTCCTTTTGCCCCAAGCATTATCGTGGCGGGATGAGCACGTCGTTGAGGGTGACCAGTTGCAGGTTGCGTTCCCGGACGATGTCCATGAGCTGGTCGTAGATGCGGGTGACGGTCGGCCGGTTGGCGTGGCCGATCACGATGGACTGTGCCCGGAACCACTGGTGTGCGGCATCGAGCAGCATGCCCTCGTTGATCACGGTGTTGGTGTCGTTCAAGCTGCCGTACCACATGGTCGGCACGGTGTAGCCGCAGTCGGCGGCCACCGCGTCGACGGCGGCGTTGTGCCGGCCGAAGGGCGGACGGTAGTACGGCGTGCTGTCGACGCCGTACTGATTCCAGAGGAAGTCCTTGCAGCGGTTCAGCTGATCGGCGACCGCGCCGCCGGAGATCCGGGTCAGGTCCGGATGGTCCCAGGTGTGGTTCCCGAGCTGGATCTGGCCGGAATCGACCATGGGGCGCAACACATCCCGATGATCCAGCCAGCCGGGATAATAGGCGGTCACGAAGAAGGTCAGCCGGGCCCCGGTGGTGCGGGCGAAATCGACGAACCCGCCGATGGTTTCGGAGCTCGCGCCGTCATCGATGGTGAGCGCCATGCGGTTTCCCTCGCCGGGCAGCGCATTGATGGTTCCCGGCCCGATCGCGGCCCTGGGCCCGTAATCCGGTGTCACGCCGGGCATCGGCGGAATGATCCCGCCCGCCGATCCGGTGTCGAAGGGGAAGTCGGCGCGGGATTCGCCGGCGCCCAGCAAACTCACAGCCCCACCCGCCGCCAGCAGCGCCAGCAGCCGTCGTCTGTCCATGTCGATCGACCTTCAATCCCTCATCAGAACGAAACTTCCACTCCCCCGCCACAACCCGCTCAGGCCGGTGATACCAGCACGTCGTTGAGCGTCACCAGGGAGAGGTTGCGCGCACGGATGATTTCGACCAGTCGGTCGTAGCAGTGCGTCACGGCGGGGTGGTTGGCGTGGCCGATCACGATCGCCTGCGCGGTGAAATACTTTTGCGCGCACTCGATCAGATAGTCCTCGGTGATGACACCGGAATCGGACAGCGAGCCGTACCACATGGTGGGGACGGTGTAACCGAGGTCGGCTGCCACCTTGTCGACGGTAGCATCGTGGCGGCCGAAGGGGGGACGGAAATAGGGCGTCCCGTCCACTCCGAAGTTGTTGTGCAGGAAAGTTTTTGCCTTGGTCAGCTGGGACGCCACCTCGCTCGCGGACAGCTTGGTCAGGTCCGGGTGGTCCCAGGTGTGATTGCCCAGCTGGATCTGCCCGGATTCCACCAGGGGCCGCAGGGCCGCCTTGTGCGTGGTCCAGGAGTCGTAGTACGCGGTGACGAAGAAGGTGAACCGCGCCCCGGTGTCCTTGGCGAATTTGACGTAGGCGCCGACCACCTCGGGACTGGCCCCGTCATCGACGGTGAGAGCCAGGTTCGTGCCGTGCCCGGGCAGCGCGGTAATGGTGCCCGCGGGAATGGCGGATTTCTGCCCGGCGGGCGGCGTGGCGATCGGCTTCGCCGACGCCGACGGCGTGGGCGTCGCGACCGGTCCGCTGATCCGCGGGGTCACCTTGTGGGAGGGGCCGTCGTCCGAAGAGCACCCGGTCAAGGCGGCCGCGGTGCCCGCGGCGAGCATCGCGAGCAGCTGTCGTCTATCCATCTGAGTAGTTCGCTCCGAAAGGTATATATCGATCTTTGCCATGCCTCCCTCGCAGGGCCTACTCGTTATATCTATACGGCGTGAACTGGACACCAATTCTGTGCGAAATGATTGAAATTCAGCAGAGAAATTAAGGCTGCTCTCAGCGGGCGATGGGGCGCAGCACGATTTCCGTGGGATGCGCGTCACGCGGCGTCTCCACGGCATTGCGGACCACGCGGGCGACGGTCTCGGCGGTGAGGAACTCGTCCGGGTCGTAGGCCCGGCCCTCCCCCGCGATGATCTCGCGCTGCATGTCGGTGCCGATCCGGCCCGGGTGCACCGAGGTGACCCGCAGCGCCGGTTCCTCCAGTCGCAGTGCGTCACCGAAGGCGCGCAGCCCGAACTTGCTGGCCGCGTACGCACCCCAGCCCGGATTGGCCCGCAACCCGGCTCCCGAATTGATCAGCACCACATGGCCGTTGGCGGCGCGCAGCGCGGGCAGCAACAATCTGGTCAACTCCGCGACCGCGATCAGGTTGGCTTCCAACGTATTCCGCCACTGCGCCACCGACGAATCGGCTATCGTTCCCAGGTCGGCGATTCCGGCATTGTGGACCAGGACATCCAACCGCTCGATCCCCGCCGCCGCACGCGCCACCGCGTCGTAATCGGTGAGATCGACCGGCCATCCGGCGCTGCCGGGCAGCTCGCGCAGCATCGGTTCCAGGGCCTGCGGTGTGCGCGCGCCCAGCAGGAGCTGGTGCGCCGGAGCCAGTTCCCGCGCGATCGCCGCCCCCAGCCCCCGGCTGGCACCGGTGATCAACGCGGTCGGCCGGTCGGTGTCGGGCTTCGCGGATGTCGCCATGTGATCACCGTAACCGGCTGCCCCGGTCCGGCGATGCTTCGGAACGGGCACACCACCGCTAGCTGATTCACGAAAAGGCGAACAGTTGCACTCTGGCGAACCGGCCTATCGCGCATACCTGCGGGTACCGGCGCAGAATAGGGCGATGACACACCCGGGATTCACGCCCACCCAGCTCGCGGCCCGCGCCGCCTACCTGCTGCGCGGCAACGACCTGGGCACCATGACCAGCGCGGCGCCCAGACTGTATCCACACATGTGGAGTTGGGACGCGGCCTTCGTGGCGGTCGGGCTGGCGCCGCTCAGCGTGGAACGCGCAGCGTTGGAACTGGACACCCTGCTGTCGGCGCAGTGGCGCAACGGCATGATTCCGCACATCGTCTTCGCCAACGGGGTGGACGGTTACTTCCCCGGGCCCGCCCGCTGGGAATGCCGCCGCCTCGCCGCCGACGCGCCCGACGGTCCCGACACCTCCGGGATCACCCAGCCGCCCGTGCATGCCATTGCGGTGCAACGGATTCTGGACCACTCCCGCCGGCACGGCCGCAGCACCCGCGCCGTGGCCGAGGACTTCCTGAACCGGCGCTGGCCCGATCTGATGCGCTGGCATCGCTGGCTGGCCTACGCGCGAGACCCCAAGCAGCACGGCCGGATCACGCTGTACCACGGCTGGGAATCGGGCATGGACAACTCGCCGCGCTGGGATCGCGCCTACGAAAACGTGATTCCGGGCCCCGACCTGCCGCCCTACGAGCGCGCCGACACCCAGGTGGTGGGCGATCCCACGCAGCGGCCCTCCGACCGCGAATACGACCGCTACCTGTGGCTGCTCGAACAGATGCGCCGAGCCGGCTACGACGACTACCAGCTCGCCTCCACCATGAGCTTCGCGGTCGAGGACGTGTTCGTGACCGCCATCTTCGCGCTGGCCTGCGACGTGCTCGCCAATATCGGCGAGGACTACAAGCAGCCGCACGCGGACGTGCGCGAACTCTACGAATGGGCCGACTACTTCCGCGCGGGCGTGGTCGCCACCACCGACGCGCGCAGCGGCGTGGCCCGCGATTTCGATGTGCGCGCGGACAAGTGGATCGACACCGAGACCCTCGCCTGCTTCGCGCCGCTGATCAGCGGCGGGCTGCCACGCGACGCCGAACGACGGCTGCTGCGCCTGTTCGAGGGCCCGCGCTGGTGCGGGCACCCGGACCTGCGCTACGCGCTGCCGCCCTCGACCTCTCCGGTGTCGCGGGACTTCCGCTCCCGCGAGTACTGGCGCGGCCCGGTGTGGCCGGTGATCAGCTGGCTGTTCTCCTGGGTGTTCGCCCGTCGCGGCTGGGCGGAACGCTCATTCATGCTGCGCGCCGAAGGGCTGCGGCAGGCCAGCGACGGCAGCTTCGCCGAGTACTACGAGCCCTTCACCGGCGAGCCGCTGGGCAGCATGCAGCAGTCCTGGACCGCCGCATCGGTCCTGGACTGGCTTGGCTAACGATTGGCGAATTAACCGGTCGCGCCTTCACCGCTCCGGAGCGGGTTCGGCCTAGCGTTTCAGGGCATGACCGGACGCACACTGAAGAAAGTGCTTACTGTCGCGGCTGCAGGCATCCTGATGGCTACCCCTGCCGGAGTGGCCGCCGCCGATATCGAGGGCCCCGATGTGGCCTCCTGGCAGCATCCCGGAGGCGGCAGCATCAACTGGTTCGGCGTGCGGGCGGCCGGCTACTCGTTCGCGATGCTCAAGGCCACCGAGGGCCTCAACTACGTGAACCCGTACTTCGTGCAGGACAGCCTGGCGATGCGGGTGGCCGGAGTCGCGCGCGGCACCTACCATTTCGCGCGCCCCAACCTGCTCCCCGAGGCACAGGCCGCCTTCTACTCCACGCTGGTGCTGGGCCAGAACGGGCCGATGGACCTGCCGCCGGTGCTGGATCTCGAGGATTCCGGCGGGCTGCCTCCGGCCGCGCTCATCGACTGGACCCACCGCTACCTGAACACGGTCCGGGCGCTGACCGGGCGCATGCCGATCATCTACACCTATCCCCGCTTCTGGCAGACGGCCATGGCCGACTCCAACGAGTTCACCGCCTACCCGCTGTGGATCGCGGACTATCGCGGCAACGACAACCCCGAGGTCCCCGGCGGCTGGCCGCACTGGACCTTCTGGCAGACCACCGACGCCGGCCGGATCCCCGGCATCGGCGCGGGCGTCGACCTCAATGTCTACAGCGGAGCCCAGGGCGATTTCGCCCGCTACGCCAACCTGCCCTTCGCGGGCAGCAGCTAGAGCACCTGCGAGAGGAACTGGCGCAGCCGAGGGGTTTCCGCGTTCTCGAACAACGCCTCGGGTGTGCCGGTCTCCACCACCTGACCGTGGTCCATGAAGACCACCCGGTCCGATACCGAACGCGCGAAGCTCATCTCGTGGGTCACCACGACCATCGACATGCCGCCGCCCGCCAGCTCCGACATGAGCGCGAGCACGCCCTTGACCAGTTCCGGGTCCAGCGCCGAGGTGGCCTCGTCGAAGAACATGATGTCGGGCTTCATCGCCAGCGCCCGCGCGATGGCGACGCGCTGCTGCTGACCGCCGGACAGCGCGGACGGGCGGGCATCCGCCTTCCCGGCCAGGCCGACCGCCTCCAGCTGCTGCACGGCCAGGGTCCGGGCCTGCTCCTTGGACAGGCCGTGCAGTTTGCGCGGACCCAGCGCCACATTGTCGGCGACGGTCCGGTGCGGGAACAGGTTGAAGTGCTGGAACACCATGCCGATCCGCTGCCGCAGCCGGTCCGGGTTCTCGGCGAGCACCGACTTGCCGTCCAGCAGGATGTCGCCCGAATCGGGTTCGTGCAGGCGGTTGAGCACCCGCAGCAGCGTGGACTTGCCGGAGCCGGACGGGCCGATCACCGTGGTGGTCTTGCCCGCGTCCACGTGCACGTCCACGCCGCGCAGAATCTCGGTGCGGCCCAGCGTCAATCGCAGGCCGGTGCCGGTGAGGGAGGCACTCATGCTCCACGCCCTTCCGTGATGACGGCCTGTTCGACGGGGTCGGCGGGATCGTTCCCGCCCGGGCGGCCGTCGCGCATGCGCTTGTCGATGTAGTTGACCAGGTGCGTGAGCGGCACCGTCAGCAGCAGATACACCAGGCCGGCCGCCACCAGCGGCGACAGATTCCCGGTCTGCGCGTTGAGATCCCGGCCCACCGCGAACAGTTCCCGCTGGCTGGCCAGCAGGCCCAGGAAGTAGATCAGCGAGGAATCCTTGATCAGCGCGATGAACTGGTTCATCAGCGCGGGCAGCACCCGGCGCACGCCCTGCGGGATCACCACAAGGGTCATGGCCTGCCGGTACCCGAACCCGATGGCGCGGGCCGCCTCCAGCTGCCCGGCCTCCACCGACTGGATGCCGGATCGGAAGATCTCGCCGATATAGGCCGAGGCCAGCAGCCCCAGCGCCACCGCGCCCAGCCAGTACGGATTGTTGCCGGTGACGCCCTTGACCACCGGGCCGACACCCAGGCCGATGAGCAGGATGATCACCACGGCGGGCAGGCCGCGGAAGATGTCGGTGTAAACCCGTGCGGGCCAGCGCAACCAGCGGGTGCGGGAGATGCCCGCCACCGCCAGCAGCATGCCGAGGACGGTGCCCAGCAGACCCGAAACCAGCGCCAGGATCAAGGTATTGGGCAGACCGGTTTTGATCAGATCCGGGAAAGCCTTGCGGTACAGGGACCAATCGAAGAACGTGTCCTTCAGCTGCCGCAGCGTCGATTTCGGCTGCGCCGCGGCGCTGCCCGACTTGTCGCCCGCATGCTCGGCCGCGATCTTGGCGAAGTCCGGAAGCTGCGGCGGCGCCACGGCTTTGGAGCCGGGCTTCCAGCCCGGCGGCAGCTCGCGCGGCACCCAGTTCTCGTACAGCTTGGCGTAGGTGCCGTCGGCGATCACCGCGTCCAACCCGGCATTCAGCGCGTCGGTGAGCGGCTGATGGCCCTTGCGCACCGCCCAGGCGGTGAAGTTGTTGACGCTGAAGGTGTTCTGCACGATCGAGGTCGGATCGCCCGGCTTGATCGCGCCGATGGCCTGCTGCGAGGGCGCGACCCAGGCATCGATCTGCCCGGACTTCAGGTTCGCGTAGGCGGTGTTGTAGTCGGGGAACTTCACCGGGTCCAGGTGCAGTTCGTTGACCACGTACTCGTCCTGCACGGTGCCCTGCACGACGCCGATCCGGTTGCCCCGGTGCAGATCCGGGAAGCCGTGGATGGCGCTGCCGTTGGGCACCACCAGCGAGAAGTAGCCGAAGTCGTAGCCGTTGGTGAAGTCGACCAGCTGCCGGCGGGCATCGGTGGTGGTGATGCTGGAGGAGCCGATGTCGAAGCGGCCGTTGGCGACCTGCGCCAGCAGGCCCGCGAACTCGGTGCCGGTGAACTCCACCTGCAGGCCGAGCTTCGCGCCGATCGCCTTCAGCAGTTCGTTGTCGAACCCGGTGAACACGCCCTTGGAGTTGACGCAGATGCTCGGCGGCGCGTCCGAGAGCGTGCCGACGCTCAGCTTGCCGGGCGTGAGCAGCCCCAGCTTGCTGATGTCGATCTTGTCCAGCGGTTCGCTGGCGGCCGTGGTGAACCGGTCCGCGCTGGGGTTCTGCTGTCCCGAGGCCAGGTTGGTCGGCGCGGCGCCGGCCGCGGCCGGCCCCGGCGGCGAACACAGATCACGGTCGTCGGCCGCGGCGCCGCCCGCCCCGAGGGCGGCGACACCGAGCAGACCAACCAGCAGAACTCCCGCGAGGGCCCGGATGCGCGGGGGACGACCCGGTCGCTGCCGCAAGGAAACCATGGCAAACCACCCTAGTGGGGTGGGATCGCAATTCCAGGGTTACCCTCAGCCCGATTCGGACGCCCGCACCGTCCGGGCCTGGGCCTATCCCTGATTCACGCGGTCACGCCAGGCCACCGCCTCCTGGACGTGCGCGGTGTCGTAGTCCGGTCCGCCGGTGCCCACGGTGAACAGGGTGACCCCCGCCGCGTGGTAGTCCTCGACCTTGTCCAGGCCGGGCCAGGCCACCGACTTCTCGATGGCGGTGGCGTCGGTGCCGACGTCGGCGCAGTGCTCGCCCAGGATGTCGATCTTGCGCCGCAGCACATCGAGGTCGGAGAAGCTGTGCCAGATGTCGGCGTGCTGCGCGACCTGCCGCAGCGTCTTCCGCTCCCCGCCGCCGCCGATCAGGATGGGGATGTCGCGCACCGGCTGCGGATTCAGCTTGGCCAGCCGATCGGCGATCCGGGTCATCGAGTCCTTGAACAGCGCGAGACGGCTTCCGGCCGTACCGAATTCGTAGCCGTACTGGTCGTAGTCCTTCTCGAACCAGCCCGCGCCGATGCCCAGGATCAGCCGCCCGTTGCTGATGTGGTCCACGGTGCGCGCCATATCGGCCAGCAGGTCCGGATTGCGGTAGCCGCCGCCGGTGACCAGCGCGCCGAGCTGCACTCGCTCGGTCTGCTCGGCGATCGCGCCCAGCATGGTCCAGCACTCGAAGTGCGCGCCCTCGGGATCCCCGTACAGCGGATAGAAATGGTCCCAGTTGAAGACGATGTCCACCCCGATGTCCTCACACCGCCGCACCGCGTCCCGGATCAACCCGTACTCGGGCGCGTGCTGGGGCTGAAGTTGAACGCCGATACGAACAGGTCGGGTCATGACGTACTCCTCGTCGCCGGTAGGAAGTCCGTTTCGAGGCTACCGGTATCGATTCGATCCGGTCCGCCTACGATCGTGCCCGGAACCGCTCCCGGGGGTTCCGGGGCGAAGCCTCCGAGCGTCCCGAGAGTCGGTTCCACCCCTGTACTACGGATCGTCCGGCACGTTCCTGCCGGTGAAGGGAAGTGTCAACCATGGCAACGGTCACTTTCGACCAGGCCACCCGGCTGTACCCCGGCTCGGGCACGCCCGCTGTCGACGCACTGAACCTGGAGATCGCCGACGGCGAGTTCCTGGTGCTCGTCGGGCCATCGGGCTGCGGCAAGTCCACCTCGCTGCGCATGCTCGCGGGGCTCGAGGAGGTGAGCGACGGCCGAATCCTGATCGGGGACAAGGACGTCACGCACGCCGAGCCCAAGGAACGCGATATCGCCATGGTGTTCCAGAACTACGCGCTCTACCCGCACATGAGCGTGGCCGAGAACATGGGCTTCGCGCTGAAGATGGCCAAGGTGTCCAAGGATGAGCGGCAGCAGCGGGTGCTAGAGGCGGCCAAGCTGCTCGACCTCGAGCCCTACCTGGACCGCAAGCCCAAGGCCCTGTCCGGCGGTCAGCGCCAGCGTGTCGCCATGGGCCGCGCCATCGTGCGCTCGCCGCAGGTGTTCCTGATGGACGAGCCGCTGTCCAACCTGGACGCCAAGCTGCGCGTGCAGACCCGCACCCAGATCGCCCAGTTGCAGCGCCGGCTCGGCACCACCACCGTCTACGTCACCCACGACCAGGTCGAGGCCATGACCATGGGCGACCGGGTGGCCGTGCTCAAGGACGGCCTGCTGCAGCAGTGCGCGTCCCCGCGCGACCTGTACCGGAACCCGGCCAACCTGTTCGTCGCCGGCTTCATGGGCTCGCCCGCCATGAACCTGTTCACGCTGCCGGTCGCGGGCGGCTCGGTCACCCTCGGCGGCTGCCCGCTGCCGCTGCCGCGTTCGGTGGCCGCGCAGGCCGGTGAGCGCGTGGTGGTCGGCATCCGGCCCGAGCACCTGGAACTGGTCGGCACCGGCGCCGGGATCGCCATGGAGGTGGATGTGGTCGAGGAGCTCGGCTCCGACGCCTACATCTACGGCCGCACCCTCGGTGACGGGGAAACCATTGTGGCGCGCGCCGATTGGCGCAACCCGCCGGTCAAGGGCGCCCGGCTCGCCCTGGTGGCGGACGCCGAGCACACCTACTTCTTCCACCCGGAGGACGGACGCCGCCTGAACTGACGGGCAGGTCTCACGAATGGCGGCGGGCTTCCCGCCGCCATTCGTCGTTCACCCGGATACGCAGGTTGTCCAAGGGCACCTGGTTTCCCGAGGCGCTGCGCAGTTCCGCACGGACCGGCTCGCCGGTCGAATCCTCGAGCCGCTCCAGCGGCGCGGGCCCGTCCTGCAGGTACTTGTCGCCCCACTGCCACAGCGCGACGACCGCGGGCAGCAGATCCAGTCCCATCTGCGTGAGCACGTACTCGTTGCGGGTGCGCATGCCCTCTTCCCGATAGGGCCGCTTCTCGAGCAGCCCGGCCTCGACGAGCTTGCGCAGCGCGCTGGAGGCGGCAGCGTCGGTGATCCCCACCCGCGCCGCGAACCCGTCGAAGCGCGTCGTGCCGTAGTACGACTCGCGCAGGATCAGCACGGCCGAGCGGGTGCCGACGATGTCCATCGCCTTGGCGATCGAACAGCCCTGCGGCTTCCACGAGCTCAGGTCGCTGAGTTTTCCTTCCAGTACGGCCGACATGGCGTACATCATACATTGCTGACTTGCCCTCACTATTGCCAGCTCCTACCCTGACTATAGAGCGATCAAGTTAGATGCCTGGAAGGAACGTCAATGAGAGACGCAGTCATCGTCGAGGCCGTCCGCACCCCCATCGGCAAGGGCAAGGCCACCGGCGCCCTGCACGGCGTGCACCCCGCCGACCTGCTCGCCCACAGCCTGCGGGAGGTGGTCCGGCGCAGCGAGATCGATCCGGCGCTGATCGACGACGTGATCGGCGGTGTGGTCACCCAGGTCGGCGAACAGGGCTCCAACCTCACCCGCCGCGCGGCCCTGGCCGCCGGATACCCGGAGTCGGTTCCCGCCACCACGGTGGACCGGCAGTGCGGCAGCAGCCAGCAGGCCATTCACTTCGCCGCCCAGGGCGTCATCGCCGGGGCCTACGACATCGTGGTGGCCGCGGGTGTGGAATCCATGAGCCGGGTTCCCATGGGCGCCAACCTGATCGGCGCCGAAGACATCGCCGGCGTCGGCTTCGCCGAACGCTATCCCGAGGGCCTGGTACCGCAGGGCATCAGCGCCGAACTCATCGCGGCCAAGTGGGGCCTGACCCGCACCCAGCTCGACGAGTTCGCCCTGGCCAGCCATGAAAAGGCCGCTGCTGCAACCAAGAACGGCGCCTTCGAAGCCCAGCTCTCCCCCTTCAACGGACTCTCCGACGACGAGGGCATCCGCGTGGGCAGCACACTCGAGAGCCTGGCCGCGCTGCGCCCCGCCTTCTACAGCGAGGAAATGGCCGCCCGCTTCCCGCAGATCGGCTGGAACATCACCGCCGCCAATGCCAGCCAGATCAACGACGGCAGCGCCGCCACCCTCATCATGACCAGCGAACGCGCCGCCCAGCTCGGCCTACGCCCGCTGGCCCGGTTGCACAGCTTCGCCGTCGCCGGCGACGACCCGCTGCTGATGCTGACGGCGGTCATCCCGGCGACCCGAAAGGTGTTGCAGCGCTCCGGACTCGACCTCGCCGACATCGACCTCTTCGAAGTCAACGAGGCCTTCTCCTCCGTGGTCCTGGCCTGGGCCCGGGAAACCGGCGCCGACCTGTCCAAGGTCAACGTCAACGGCGGTGCCATCGCCCTCGGTCACCCCTTGGGCGCCTCCGGAGCCCGCCTGGCCACCACCCTCGTCCACACCATGCACGACCGCGGCGCCCGCTACGGCCTGCAAACCATGTGCGAGGCCGGCGGTCTGGCCAACGCCACCATCTACGAACGCCTCTGAGCCTCAGCCGATGGCGGTGGCGACCAGGACGTGTCCCGCGGCGCCCGCGACCAGGATCAACGGCAGCGCGATCGCCGTCCAGATCCAGGAGCGGCGACCGGTCATGGCCGCCACCGAGGCGAGCACCATGGCGCCGACCAGCGCCAGGAACATGCCGCCACCGCCGATCAGCAAGCCCCACAGGGCCGAGGCGGGCGGGCGGATGACGATGCACTGCACCGAGAAGTCCTTCTTCGCGGTGCAGCGGTTGTGGACCAGGTCGAACAGCTTCGCGAACAGGTCGTAAGCCCAGCCGAACGCGGCGATCACGCCGAGCAGATAGAGGCCCAGCGACAACACGATGTCCCTGCGGTTCAACGACTTACGCTCCCCCGTCGGAGCGGGCTGTGCGGGCGCCTCCGCCGGTGGCAGGGTGGCCGGCATGGTCCGATCGTCCTCGCCCGGCCGGAACTGCGATGCCGCCGGAGCCCATGGCTCCGGCATCATTTCGGTGTTGATCGACTGGGCCGCATCCGCGGGCGACTGCGGCGGACCATAATTCGCGCCCGGATTGCGCGAGGACTGCTGCTGTGGTCCGAGGGGCGCTCGGCCCTGCGGTCCGGGCCCACCGGGGAATCGCTGTGTGGGACCGGCTGCGGCCTGGGGCGCGCGCGGGTCCGGGGGCATACCGACCGGACCGCCCGATCGTGGTGGTGCACCGGCATTTCCAGGAGCCTGCCGACCGCCCCTCGGCATGGTCGGCCCGGCCGGATCCATCGCACCGGGCCGTAGCGGCGCTTGCGGTGGTGGCGGTGGCGGGACGCCCTGCCCGCCGGGTGGCAGGGTCGGGCCCTCCGGACCGGCCGGATTCGGCACATCCTGCGGTCCCGGCCGGCCCGGTCCGGGCGGCTGCGGTCCCCGCGGCACCGGGCGGCGGGGCTCGTTGGGCGGGTTCATGATTGCGTTCTCCCCCGAGGCGCAGGTGGCTGGAGCCGGAGATGGCTTCCCTCGGCATTGTCGCCGGGACCGGGCCGCGCCGCCACCTCGGGCCTGCCGGGCCGGTGGGTAGGGTGCGGTGGGTGAGCGACAGCGCGGTGGATTTCGACTCGGCGGTGGTCTACGCGATTCCGATGCGAACCCGGTTCCGGGGGATCACGGTGCGCGAGGGCCTGCTGCTCCCCGGCGCCGCCGGATGGGGCGAGTTCTGCGCGTTCCCGGAGTACGACGATCGGGAGGCGGCGGCGTGGCTGGCCACCGCGGTCGAGCAGGCGGCGGTGGGATGGCCGGAGCCGGTCCGGGATCGGGTGCCGGTGAACTGCATCGTGCCCGCGGTCGGGCCGGAGCGGGCGCACCGGATCGTGGCCGAATCGGGCTGCCGGACCGCGAAGGTGAAGGTCGCCGACCACCCGGACTCCCTGGGCGAGGACCTGGAGCGGGTCGCGGCGGTGCGTGACGCGCTGGGGCCGGACGGCGCGGTGCGGGTCGACGCCAACGGCCTCTGGGATGTGGATACCGCCATCGACCGGATCGTGCGGATCGACCGGGCCGCAGGCGGTTTGGAGTACGTCGAGCAGCCGTGCCGGACGATCGAGGAACTCGCGGCCGTGCGCAAACGCGTGGACGTGCGCATCGCGGCCGACGAGTCCATCCGGCGAGCGGAGGATCCGCTGCGCGTGGCGGTGGCGGGCGCGGCGGACGTGGCGGTGCTGAAATGCACTCCGCTGGGCGGGGTCCGGCGGGCGCTCGAGGTCGCCGACGCCGCGGGACTGCCGTGCCTGGTGTCGTCGGCGTTGGAGACCAGCGTCGGGCTGGCCGCGCAGGTCGCCCTCGCCGGGGCCCTCCCTCATCTCGATTTCGCCTGCGGCCTGGACACTTTGTCGCTGCTCACCGGGGATGTGGTGACCACGCCGCTGCGTCCGGTGGACGGCTGGCTGGAGGTGCCCCGCACGCCCCCGGCGCCGGACCCCGAACTGCTGGAGCGCTACCGCCACCCCGACGCCGAGCGCACCCGGTGGTGGCTCCAGCGCCTGGCCCGGGTCCGGAAACTGCTGCCCTAGTCCGGTCAGGCGATGCGGACTCCACACGAGTACATCGTGGTCCGCAGCAGCAGGGCGGCTTCCGGGCCGATGACACCGTCCACCAATTCCAGGTAGCGGGCGCAGAATTCGGGGCCGTGCGGCGCCACCTCGGTCGGTTCCGGATCCAGGTGGTGAGCCAACTCGTGCAAGATCACCAATTCGCGCAGCGCCCAGGCACTTCCACCAGTGTGTAGCGGAATCGCGAGCACCGCCCCCGCCGATTCGTAGTGGGCGGCCTTCGCCCCGGCCCGCGCCCGCACCGTCACCGGCAGCGCCGCCCGATCCCACTGCGCGCGCACCCAATTCAGCGCCAGCACCCGTTCGGTATACGACTGCACCGATTCCACCGACGCGAACCGCCGCTCGACCGGCAAGGTCAGGTGCGAACCGTGCAATTCCACCGTCCGCGTCCCGAATTCGTCGGCGCGCTCGAACATTCCGCGCACCAGTCCCTCGGCGTCGTACACCAGGGACCGTTGCGCATCCCGGACCGCCATGCGCGCGTTCGCTATTCGCCCGGACCGCGGGTCAACTGCCCGCGCGCACCGCCCAGCTCCGCGGAACTGCCCAGGCGCGCAGCCTTGCCCGCGCGGTCCCCGGCGCGCCGGGCGGCCGCCGAATACCCCGCCGAAGCCTGCGGACCCTGCCAGGTGCCGCGCGCCTCGGAGGTGCGGGAGTAGTAGTCGGTCAACTCGAGTTCCTTGTTCCGCAAGGCCAGAGCCGTTCCGGTAGACGCGGATCCGACGGCGTCGGCGCGCACCGCCGCGCTCTCCACCTCCGCCTTGACCTCCGCCAAGCGGCGGCCGATGCGGGCGGCGAAGGCCATCTGGAAGTTCAGGCGCGCGGTCACCGCGGCGACCGGCACCTCGACGGGCCGCTGCACGGTGCGGCCGTATCGGCGCTCCACGACCACTTTCTGTGTGGTGGCCGTCTTGTACGCACCCGATTTGATGTAGTGGTCGGAGGCACGCACCATCTGCACCAGCAGGCTCGCGTACAGCGCCGCGCAGGTGTCGATATCGGTATCGAAACCGTAGGCGTACACGGTGGTCGAACTGCGGGCCACATCACAGCGCACGTCATTGGCGGCGGCGATGGCCACGAACAGCTGCACATACGTGCGCAGACCGCGCTTTCCGGGCTCCCCGATCGGGATCACCCGCTGCGCGGGCGTGGGCCGGCGTTCCCGGTTGGCGATATGCGCCCGCGCCACCGCCAGATCCACCGACGACCCGGTCGCGAGCCGTTGCGCGGCG
The DNA here is from genome assembly GCF_054781395.1 of Nocardia tengchongensis. Taxonomy (NCBI): domain Bacteria; kingdom Bacillati; phylum Actinomycetota; class Actinomycetes; order Mycobacteriales; family Nocardiaceae; genus Nocardia; species Nocardia tengchongensis. The sequence continues at coordinate 2,318,287 of NZ_BAAGUM010000006.1, read as the reverse complement.
GCCAGGAAGGCCTCGGCCTCGTGCTCGTTGTCGGTCGATTCGGCCTGCCGCAGCAGCCCCCCGATCCGAGTCAACATCTTGTCTGTGCCCATTTGCCCTCCGCTTCGCTCCGGGCGGGTTCGCGGCCCTGGAGGTCTCGTTCTTCCCTCCTTCCGCTCCTCCGCTTCGCTCCCCCGCTCCACTCGGTCCAGAACGAGACGGGCCGCGAACCTCTGGATGATCAACGAGGTTGCTCCGGCGCACGGTAGCGTCACCATGTATCTTGCCTTGTGCAGCCCCGGCTGAGTGTGCCACTGGTCACTCATCGACCCTGGAGTATTCGCAATGGCTTTGAAGAAGGTGTCCTCTCTACGTTCGACGTTGGTGCCGCGTGCCGTGTTGGCCGTGACCTCGGCGGCGCTGCTGACGGCGACGTTCGCCAGCGGCTGCTCGAGCAGCTCCGGCGGGAACGGCTCGACCGGTGAGAACCTCACCGGCCGTGGCCCGATCACCTATGTGGAGGGCAAGGACACCACCGAGACCGGTGCGGTGAAGCAGCTCGTCGAGCGCTGGAACGCCGCCCACCCGGACGAGAAGGTGACGTTCAAGGAGCAGTCCAACGACGCCTCCCAGCAGTACGACGACCTCAAGCAGCACATGCAGGCCAAGGCGTCGGACTACGACGTGGTCGCCCTGGACGTGCCGTGGACCGCGGAGTTCGCCGCCAAGGGCTGGATCCAGCCGCTGAAGGACTCCTTCGCGATCGACACCTCCACCCTGCTGTCGCCGCCGGTCGCCTCGGCCACCTACAACGGCACCCTCTTCGCCGCGCCCCGCAACACCAACGGCGGGCTGCTGTTCTACCGCAAGGACCTGACGCCGGAGCCCCCGAAGACCTGGGCCGAGATGATCTCGATGTGCCCGAAGGCCAAGGAAGCCGGAATCGGCTGCTACGCAGGCCAGTTGGCGCCCTACGAAGGTCTGACCGTGAACACCGCCGAGGTCATCAACGCCTTCGGCGGCAGCTTCGTCGGCGCCGACGGCAAGACCCCGACCGTGAACAGCCCGCAGGCCAAGGCCGGTCTGACCACGCTGGTCGACGCCTACAAGAACGGTGACATCCCGAAGGAAGGCATCTCCTTCAAGGAGCCGGAGTCGCAGAACGCCTTCGTCACCGGCAAGCTCATGTTCATGCGCGGCTGGCCGTCGTCCTTCGGTGACGCCGGCTCCGACGCCTCCTCGGTGAAGGACAAGTTCGGGGTCGCCCCGCTGCCCGGCAAGGACGGCGTCGGCGCCTCCACCCTGGGTGGCTACAACGCCGCGATCAGCGCCTTCTCCAAGAACAAGGCCACCGCGCTGGACTTCCTGCGCTTCCTGATCAGCGAGGACGCCCAGCACATCGTGGCCTCCGGCGCACTGCCGTCGGTCCGGGCCTCGGTGTACGACGACCCGGCGCTGATCGCCAAGATGCCGTATCTTCCCGCCCTGAAGGAATCCATCGCCTCCGCGGTGCCGCGGCCGGTGACCCCCTTCTACCCGGCGGTGTCGAAGGCCATCCAGGACAACGCCTATGCTGCGTTGACCGGAAGCAAGTCGGTCGACGATGCCATCGCAGGCATGCAGAAGGGCATCGAGACCGCCGGATCGTAGGGCGTGCTCGACGGCGAAGCCCGGAGAACGATCAAGGGCTGAGTCCCGTAGGAGAAGAGAACAGGTGTCACGTCCTTCGGGAGCGACCGATATCGCGTCGCCCGACCGTACGGAGCCGAGCGTGAAATCCGTAGCGCCACAGAACAAAGCGCCGCAGACCAAACGCCGGGGCGAACGATTGGGCGTCTCCGCCCGCGCCTGGGTGTTCGTCACCCCGGTGCTGCTCGCCCTGGCCGTGGTCATCGGGTACCCGGTGGTCCGGGCCCTGATCATGTCCTTCCAGAAGGACTCCGGCCTGGACAAGGCCACCGGCATGTTCGTCGAGGGCGGCGGCGCGGGCTTCAGCAACTACACCCACTGGCTGCTCGAGCAGTGCACCAACTCACTCGGTGAGACGGTGGACTGCCCGACCGGCAACCTGGGCTCGCAGTTCTGGACCGCCATCGGCGTCACCCTGCTGTTCACCGTGGTGACGGTCGCGCTGGAGGCCACCATCGGCCTCGGCATGGCGGTCATCATGGGCAAGACCTTCAAGGGCCGCGCCCTGCTGCGCGCCGCCGTGCTCATCCCGTGGGCCATCCCGACCGCCGTCACGGCGCGGTTGTGGGAGTTCATGTTCCAGTACGACGGCGTGGTGAACCGCCTGTTCGGCACCCACATCCTGTGGACCGCCGACCCGTGGCCCGCCCGCTTCGCGGTGATCGCCGCCGACGTGTGGAAGACCACCCCGTTCATGGCGCTGCTGATTCTCGCGGGCCTGCAGGTGATTCCGGAAGACGTGTACGAGGCCGCACGCGTCGACGGCGCGTCCGCCTGGCAGCGCTTCTGGAACATCACCATGCCGCTGCTGAAACCCGCTCTGCTGGTGGCGGTTCTGTTCCGCACCATGGACGCGCTGCGCATGTACGACCTGCCCGCGATCATGACCCAGTCCAACCCGGCCACCCGCACCATCTCCATGCTGGTGGTGGATCAGGTGCGCCAGGGCCCCAACAGCGCTTCGGCGTTGTCGGTGATCACCTTCCTGCTCATCTTCACCGTGGCGTTCTTCCTGGTGAAGGTGTTGGGGGCGAACGCCGTTCGCACCCAGGAAGAACAGCGGGAGGCCCACTGATGAGCACGAACGTCATCGAGCAGACCGCGAACCCGCACGCCCCGCAACCGGTTCCGTGGAGCAAGCGGCTCGCATCCGGCCGCGTCTACCTGGGCGCGCTGATCGTGCTGGTGTGGGGTCTGGGACCGTTCTACTGGATGGTCGTGACCGCGCTGCGCGATCCGGCCTACACCTTCGACAACACGCCGTGGCCCACCCACGTCACGTTCGAGAACTTCCGCAACGCCTTCGACACCAGCCGCGGCAACAACTTCGGCCGGGCCCTGGGCAACAGCGTGATCATCGGCGCGGCCACCACCGTGGTGGCGCTGCTGATCGGCATCATGGCCGCCTACGCGCTGGCGCGGCTCACCTTCAAGGGCAAGTACCTGGTGTCCGGACTCATCCTGTCCGCCTCCATGTTCCCCGTGGTGGTGCTGGTGACCCCGCTGTTCCAGCTGTTCACCGACCTCGGCTGGATCGGCCACTACCAGGCCATGATCATCCCGAACATCTCGTTCGTGCTGCCGATGACCGTGTACATCCTGGCGTCCTTCTTCGCCGAACTCCCCTGGGAACTCGAAGAAGCCGCGCGGATCGACGGCGCGTCGCGGTTCCAGGCGTTCCGCCTGATCATGCTGCCGCTGGCCGCGCCCGCCGTGTTCACCACCGCCATCCTGGCGTTCATCGCCGCGGTGAACGAATACCTGCTGGCGCGCCTGCTCTCCAGCGACAAGACCGAACCGGTGACCGTCGCGGTCGCCCGCTTCTCGGGTAACAACCCGCTGGTCCAGCCGTACACCGCGATCATGGCGGCGGGCACCATCGTCACCATCCCACTGGTCATCATGGTGCTGTTGTTCCAGCGCCGCATCATCTCCGGCCTCACCGCAGGCGGCGTCAAGAGCTGAATCTTCTGCCTCCGCTTCGCTCCGGCGTGGTTTGCGGCGCTGGAGGTCTCGTTCTTCCCTCCCTCCGCTCCCCCGCTTCGCTCCTCCGCTCCACTCAGTCCAGAACGAGACGCGCCGCAAACCACCGGGTCCAGGCGACCGGGTGGAGCAGGAGCCGCCGGGCAATTCCGCCAGTGGGGCGGACCGTCGATTAACATAGGTCCCGCCGCGGCCGGTGTCGCGGGCTTTCTGTGTGCTCCCCACCCGGGTGGGGTCGATCCGCGCTTTGTCGACGCTCCGGAAGGAGATGCTCGTGAGCTCGTCCCACAGCCGGCACGGCGGAGAACCGGAAGCGTCCCCCACCATGGCCGAGTGGAACGAGCTGGCGGCCGGCGCCACCCGCCGGCAGCGGAATCCCTCGCCCGGTCGCCCGCGGCGGCGCACCAGACCGCCCGCCGACCCCGACCGCCCCGTCACCCCGCCGTCGACGCACCGCACCCGCGGGCAACGCATCCGGCGACTGGCCCTGGCCCTGGTCCTGGTGCTGGTGGTCATGCCGACCACGCTGCTCGGCATCGCGTACTGGAGCGCCGAGATCCCGGACCCGAACGCGGTGCAGACCAACCAGATCGCCACCATCCTCACCTCCGACGGCAATACCGTGATCGCGAAGGTCGTTCCGCCGGAGGGCAACCGGGTACCGGTGCCGCTGTCCGACGTCCCGTTACCGGTGCGCCAGGCCGTGCTCTCCGCCGAGGACCGCAACTTCTACACCAATCCCGGCTACTCCACCACGGCGTTCCTGCGTGCGGCCCGCGACAACCTGCTCGGCCATGACGACGCGGGCGGCGGCTCCACCATCACCCAGCAATATGTGAAGAACGCCTTCCTGAGTTCGGAACGCACGCTGAGCCGGAAGATGCGCGAGCTCATCATCTCCGCCAAGATGGCCCGCGAATGGAGCAAGGACGACATCCTCGCCGCCTACCTCAACACCATCTATTACGGTCGCGGCGCGTACGGCATCGCGGCCGCCGCCAAGGCCTACTTCGGCAAACCCGCCCCGGAACTGACCCTGGCCGAGGGCGCGGTGCTGGCCTCGGTGATCCGCACCCCCTCGCTGCTGGATCCGGAGAACCACTTCGAACAGCTGAGCGCCCGCTGGACCTACGTGCTCGACGGCATGGTCGAGATGGGCACCCTGACCCGCGACGACCGCGCCGCCACCCAGTTCCCGGTCATCATCCCGGCCGCGGCGGTCGACGACAGCACCCCGCACGGCCCCGAGGGCCTGATCCGCACCCAGGTGCTGCGCGAACTGCGCGCCTCGGGCATCAGCGAGCGCGAACTGAATACCGGTGCGCTGCAGATCTTCACGACCATCGATGCCAAGGTCCAGCAGGGCGCGCTGACCGCGGTCGGCAACGCGCTGGGCGGGCAGCCGGGCGAACTGCGCTCGGCGGTGGTGTCGATCGATCCGCGGTCGGGCGCGGTGCGCGCCTACTACGGCGGCCCCGACGGCATCGGCTTCGATTTCGCGCAGGCCCCGCTGCAAACCGGTTCCGCCTTCAAGACTTTCGCGGTGCTGGCGGCGCTGGAACAGGGAATTCCGCTGACCTACCAGCTCGACAGCGCGCCGCTGACGGTGAACGGCCAGAAGGTCCAGAACGTGGGCGGCGAATCCTGCGGCACCTGCTCGCTGGGCGAGGCCTTCAAACGCTCGCTCAACACCAGCTTCTACCGGCTGTCGGGAACCCTGTTCGAGGGCCCGAAGGCGATCGCGAACGCGGCCCATCAGGCCGGCATCCCGGACCAGATTCCCGGCGTGCCCGGCAAGACGCTGGCCGAGGAGGGCGGCGGCCCGCCGCTGCCCGCCATCGTGCTGGGCGCCTACTCGGTGCGCCCGATCGACATGGCCTCTGCGTACGCCACGCTGGCCGCCTCCGGCACTTACCGCGCACCCTATTTCGTGCAGAAGGTGGTGACCGGCGACGGCCGGGTGCTGCTCGACCGCGACGCCGCGCCGGGCAAGCCGGAGCAGCGCATCCAGGCCGCCGTCGCCGACTCCGTCACCCAGGCCATGCTCCCGATCGCCGCCTACTCCAACGGGCACGCGCTGGCGGGCCGCCCGTCCGCGGCCAAGACCGGCACCACCCAGCTCGGCGAGACCGGCCAGAACAAGGATGCCTGGATGGTCGGCTTCACCCCGGCGCTGTCCACCGCCGTCTGGGTGGGAACCGAACAGTCCCAACCGATCCGGACCGCCCGCGGCGCCGCCATCTACGGTTCCGGCATGCCCTCCGACGTCTGGAAGCAGACCATGGACGCCGCGCTGGCCGGAACCCCCGTCGACCAGTTCCCCAGCCCGGAGCCGGTCGCCGGAAATCCCCCGGCCAACAGCAATTACGACATCCTTCAGCCGCCGACCCCGGCCCCCACGCCGGAACCGGTGCTGATCATCCCGCCCGCGCCCACCCCCCGGCAGGTCGAGATCTTCCCCGGCCTCAACGTGCCCGTCCCGGGGTAGCGTTCATAACATTCATGTCCTGTTGATCATGTTTCGTGCCTACTGCTCCATCCGCGCGCGGCCGCGGATATGGTGGAACCCGCCACCGAATTCAGCGACTCCGGATGACGGTGGCAGGATGCGGGTTGGGAGCAGGGTGGGGTCGGAGACAGCACGAGACATAGGGGCGACGCCGGTGGAATTCAATGTTGTTGAACGCCACGAAACGCTGGTAGCCGGAACGGTGCTACGCAGCCCGGCACTCGCGGTCGAAGGGCCGCGCCGCGCGAAGGTCGAGGAGGCCTGGAAACGAACGATCGCTCGCGATCTGCCAGGTCCGCCCGCGACCGCGTATGTGGATCACGCACCCGAGATCGGTTCGTATCTGACCCATATCGTCGGATACGAATGCAAGAAGCCGGACGACCTATTGCCCGGTGATGTACTCGCGCGTATCCCGGGCGGCGTATTCGCCCGCTTCATTCGCAGTGGCGACAATCTCGGTGACGTCATCGTGTCGATCTGGCGCACGGTCTGGGACCTCGAGGCGGCCGGCAGCCTGGTGCGCGCCTATACCGGGGATTTCGAGCACTATCCGGACAACCGGACGGTGGAGGTTTTCGTCGCGCTGGATCCGAGCGCGGAGGGATAGGGGAGCAGTGGACTTCGAAATCGTCACCCTGGAGGAATTCCTGGTGGGCGGGCTGACCATCCCCCTCGCCGGCCGCGAGGTCACCGCCCGCGACCTGGACCTGGTGAACTTCACCTGGGATCGCTACCTGGCCCGCGAGAAGAAGGCCGAACGCGTCGCCGCCTATATCGGACAGAACGATCACGCGGTAGCCGTTCTCGGATACCAGCTTTCGGGTCTGTCCGACCTGGACACCGGCGACGTGATGACCCGCATCCCCTCGGGCCGTTACGCGAAATTCGTTGTCTCGGACAAGCCTTACGACCTGCTGCGCACCGCCTGGGCCCAAGTCGCCAAGGCCGAGAACGCGGGCACCATCACCCGCTCCCACGCCGCGGAGATCGAGCGCTACACCGGTCCCACGTCCGTCGAGGTGTACGTCTCCCTGGACTGACGCAGAACGACGAAGGGCGGCATCGCGATTCGCGATGCCGCCCTTTGCGTTATGGCAGTTGCCTACTCGGCGTCGATGATGAACGCCTCGAGCTGCGCGCGGGCCACGTCGTCGGCCAGCTGCTTCGGCGGGGACTTCATCAGGTAGGCCGAGGCCGGGATGACGGGTCCGCCGATGCCGCGATCCTTGGCGATCTTGGCGGCGCGGACGGCGTCGATGATGATGCCGGCCGAGTTCGGCGAGTCCCACACCTCGAGCTTGTACTCCAGGTTCAGCGGCACGTCACCGAAGGCGCGACCCTCGAGCCGGACGTAGGCCCACTTGCGGTCGTCGAGCCACTCGACGTAGTCCGACGGGCCGATGTGCACGTTGCGGTCGTGCACCTTGCCGGCCAGCGGGCCCTCGAGGTTGGAGGTGACGGCCTGGGTCTTGGAGACCTTCTTGGACTCCAGGCGATCCCGCTCGAGCATGTTCTTGAAGTCCATGTTGCCGCCGACATTGAGCTGGTAGGTGCGATCCAGCGTGACGCCGCGGTCCTCGAACAGCTTGGCCATCACGCGGTGCGTGATGGTCGCGCCGACCTGGGACTTGATGTCGTCGCCGACGATCGGCACGCCGGCGTCGACGAACTTCTGGGCCCAGACCGGGTCGGAGGCGATGAACACGGGCAGGGCGTTGACGAAGGCCACGCCCGCGTCGATGGCGCACTGCGCGTAGAACTTGTCGGCCTCTTCAGAACCGACCGGGAGGTAGGAAACCAGGACGTCGACCTTGGCGTCCTTCAGCGCCTGGACGACGTCGACCGGGTCGGCCTCGGACAGCTCGATGGTCTGCGCGTAGTACTTGCCGATGCCGTCCAGCGTCGGTCCACGCTGCACGGTCAGGCCCGACGGCGGCACGTCGGAGATCTTGATGGTGTTGTTCTCGCTGGCGAAGATCGCGTCGGAAAGGTCGAAGCCGACCTTCTTGGCGTCGACGTCGAACGCGGCGACGAACTTCACATCACGGACGTGGTAGGGACCGAACTTCACGTGCATGAGTCCGGGAACGGTCGAATTCTCGTCCGCGTCCTTGTAGTACTGCACGCCCTGAACCAGGGAAGATGCGCAGTTACCCACGCCGACGATGGCCACCCGAACTTCGGTGTTGATCTCACTCATGGCCGATATTTCCCTCTTTCTGTGGTGCCGCCTTCGTCGATTGCTCCGCAGCAATCAACTCGTTGAGCCAGCGCACTTCGCGCTCGCTTGATTCGAGACCGAGTTGATGGAGCTGGCGGGTATAGCGGTCCAGTTGCCCGCTGGCGCGTTTTATCGCTTCCCGCAGTCCTTCTCGGCGCTCCTCGACCTGCCTCCGCCGCCCCTCCAGGATTCGCATCCGCGCTTCCGCGGGGGTGCGGCCGAAGAAGGCCAGATGAACGCCGAAGCCGTCGTCGGTGTAGTTCTGTGGCCCGGTGTCGGCGAGCAGTTCGGCGAACCGCTCCCGCCCGGATTCAGTCAGGTTGTAGACCCGCCGCGCACGGCGCGTTGCCAAGCCCTGCGGACTCTCCTCCGCGATGAGGCCGTCGGTCTGCATGCGCCGCAGGGTCGGATACAGCGACCCGTAGGAGAAGGCCCGGAACGGGCCCAGCAGACCGGTGAGCCGCTTGCGCAGCTCATAGCCGTGCATCGGCGATTCGAGGAGCAGCCCGAGGATTGCCAACTCCAGCACCGGGCTTCACCTCCTGACTGTTGTGTTCAGACCTAACCGATGGATGCAGTTCCAAACTATATCGCGCCGATATAGTTGGCGCACCGTACCGCCGCGTTACGGCGTGTGGTGAATTGATCAGAGTCCGTCCGGGGCGTGCGGGCGCGGGGCAGGCGCAAGTACTCTGGGTCGCGTGCGAATACAGCGGCAGGTAGTGGACTATGCGCTCCGGCGCCGGTCCCTGCTGGCCGACGTCTACGCGGGACGGGTGGACGTCGCGGATGTGTGCGATGCCAATCCGTATCTCCTGCGGGCGGCGAAGTTCCACGGGCGGGGAAGCGAGGTCACATGCCCTATCTGCAGGAAAGAGCAGTTGACACTCGTTTCGTGGGTCTACGGCGACGGGCTCGGATCCGTCGCGGGTTCCGCCCGCGCCCCGGAGGAACTGGTCCGGTTGGCCGAGACTCGGGAAGAGTTCTCGGTGCATGTGGTCGAAGTGTGCCGGACCTGCAGTTGGAACCATTTGGTGCAGTCCTATGTGCTGGGCCTAGCCCCGGCGCCGACGGGCCGACGCCGCACCGGCACCCGTCGCACGGCCGCCGAGTGAGAGGCCACGTCGACTGCTGATCGCGGGCACGCGCCTGCCCGCCGCGGTGCACCGTGTGACCGCATCGAGCCCTGCCCGGGGACCCGGACCGTATCGAGAAGTTATTGGAGAGCCAGGCTGTGACATCGCCCTATGACGACGGACCGCACGGCGGCCGCCCCCGTGGCGGTTCGCAACCCGGCCCCGGCGGATTTCCGCCGCCGGCCCAGGGTGGGCGGCCCGCGGGCCCGCCGCCCGGGGTGCGTCAGCCCATGGGACGTCCGGCCCCGGGGGCCGGTGGCCCGCAGCGCGGCAACGGCGCCGGTCCCGGCGGGATGCCGCCGCGCGGACCGAACGGGCAGCCGCAGCGCGGACCCGCGCCGCAGGGTGGACAGCCGCCGCGGCGACAGGGGTCGCCGGGCGCGCCGCCGCCCAGACCCGGCAATCCGGACGCCACCCGCAAGCTCCCGAATCCCGCCGCCGACCAGCGCGTGAACACCGGCGCCCGGCAGGCGGTTCCGAATCACATCTCGCGCGGGGCCGCTTCGGACCGCACCCAGCGGGTCGACGATCGCGCGGTGCGCGCGGGAGCCGGCGCGGGCACCCGCACCCGCCCCGCGGACGATCGCGGCACCCGGCCGCCGACCGGCCCGCAGCCCGCGGCCCGACGCACCCAGGGCGGCACCCCTGGCGGCCCGCCGCCGCGGCGGCCGGGCGGCAACGGTTCCGGGGGCGGCAAGGGCGGCGGTAAGGGCTCGCCCCGCAAGACCTCCATCTGGCGGCTGCTCCGCCGGACCATCTACGTGGGCATGGCGCTGGTGCTGGGCCTGGGCAGCACGGTCTTCCTGTACGCCTATTCGACGGTGAACGTGCCGCAGCCCGGCGACCTGAAGAACAACCAGGTGGCCACCATCTTCATGGCCGACGGGACCTCCGTCCTGTCGAAAGTCATTCCGCCCGAGGGCAACCGGACCGACGTGACGATCGACCAGATTCCGCCGCACGTCCGCAACGCGGTCATCGCGGCCGAGGACCGGTCGTTCTACACCAATCCGGGCTTCTCGATCCAGGGCTTCGGCCGCGCCTTCCTGGGCCAGCTGACCGGCAAGCAGGACGCCGGTGGTGGTTCGACGATCACCCAGCAGTACGTGAAGAACGCCATGGTCGGCAACGAGCACTCGCTGACCCGAAAACTCCGCGAGCTGGTGATCTCGGCCAAGATGGCCAAACAGTGGTCCAAGGATCAGATCCTGACCGCGTACCTCAACACCATCTACTTCGGCCGCGGCGCCTACGGCATCGACGCGGCGTCCAAGGCGTACTTCAACAAGCCGGTGCAGGACCTGACGGTGGCCGAGGGCGCGGTGCTCGCCGCCACCATTCAGCAGCCGTCGAACCTGGACCCGGAGAAGAACCCGCAGGGCGCGCAGACCCGCTGGAAGTACGTGCTGGACGGCATGGTCGACGGTGGCAACCTGCCCTCGGCCGATCGCGCGAACATGCAGTACCCGGCCGTGATCCCGGCCGCGGAGGCGGCGCACGACAAGACCATGGACTCCGGTCCGGAGGGCCTGATCAAGACCCAGGTGCTCAAGGAGCTGGAGGCCGCGGGCATCTCCGAGCACGACCTGAACACCCAGGGCCTGCAGATCACCACCACGATCGACCAGAAGGCGCAGGACGCCGCGGTCAACGCGGTCACCAAGGTGATGGACGGCGAACCGGAGAAGCTGCGCACCGCGGTGGTGTCGGTGGATCCCAAGACCGGTGCGGTGCGCGCCTACTACGGCGGCACCGACGGTCAGGGCTTCGACTTCGCGAATGCCGGTCTGCAGCCGGGTTCCTCGTTCAAGGTGTTCGGCCTGGCCGAGAACCTGGAGCTGGGCAAGCCGCTGTCGACGATGTACGACAGTTCCTCGCCGTTCAAGGTCAACGGCATCGAGATTCACAATGTCGCCGACGAGAACTGCGGCATGTGCACCATCGCCGAGGCCACCAAACGGTCCTACAACACCAGCTTCTATCGAATGATGCTGGACATGCCGGGCAACGGCCCGCAGAAGATCGCGGACATGGCGCACCGGCTGGGCATCCCCGAGAACGTTCAGGGCATCGGCAAGACCCTGGTGGAACCGGACGGCTCGTCGCCGAACAACGGTATCGTGCTGGGCCAGTACAACGTTCGCGTGCTCGACATGGCCTCGGGCTATGCCACGCTGGCCGCCTCGGGCGTCTACCACGCACCGCATTTCGTGACCAAGGTGGTCGCCTCCGACGGCACGGTGCTGATGGATCGCGGCGACGTCGCCGGTGACCGCAAGGTCGCGGCCGCGGTGGCCGACAACGTGACCGACGCGATGAAGCCGATCGCGCAGTACTCGAACAAGCACCAGCTCGCCGGTGACCGCCAGTCGGCCTCCAAGACCGGTACCGCGCAGCTGGGCGACACCATCGAGAACAAGGACGCCTGGATGGTGGGCTACACGCCCTCGCTGTCCACCGCGGTGTGGGTCGGTACCGCCGCCGGAAACGAGAAGCTGCGCAACGTCAATGGCGGCATGATCTACGGTTCGGGCCTGCCCTCCGACATCTGGAAGTCGACCATGGACGGCGCGCTCAAGGGCACGCCGAACGAGACCTTCCCGAAGCCGGGCAATATCGGCAGCTCGCAGGGTGGTGTGCCGTCCTGGTCGGCGCCGTACACCGCGCCGTCGACCACCGAGCAGCCCACGCTGCCGCCGGTGGTGACCACCAGCCAGATGCCGATCCCGGGTCTGCCCGGATTCTCCATCCCGGTCCCTGGTCTGGCGCCGAATCCGCAGAACCAGCGGCAGACCCAGCCTGAGCCCACGCCCGAACAGCAGGGCGGCGGTACGGGTCCGATGTCCGGGCAGCCGGTCGCGCCGGCGGACGGTGCCACGGTGACCCCCACGCCGAACGGCGGTACCGGCAACGGCAATGGGCGGCCGAATCGGTAGCCTGCTGGCGTGATCGAGCAGGAACTGGCGAACCGGTCGGCCGCCTCGGGTGGACCGGCCGGTGCCGCGCTGGAGGCGGGGGAGGCAGCAGGAGTGGAAGAGGCTCGCGCGCAGCCTGATACGCCGGTGGTCTACGAGTCACCGGCGCCGCCGGCTGCCGATCTGCAGTCGGTCGACGACCGGGACAAGCCCAGTCGCACCGACACCCTGACCGCGCAGCTGTGCGACCCGATCGGCGGACCGGTGGGCGACCACGCGGTGATCGGCCGAGTGCGCTTCTGGACGCCGATGCGGGTGCTGCTGGCGTTCGCGGTGCTGTTCCTGGCGTTCGGCTGGTTCGGTAAGGCAGGTTGTATCCAGCAGCGGCCGGACGCCTCGGGCGTCATGGGTCTGGACTGGAACAATGGCCGCCAGTACCTGGCCATGTGCTACTCGGACACGGTGCCGCTGTACGGCGCCGAGCATCTCAACGAGGGCGCGTTCCCGTACAAGAAGCAGTGGGTCGAGTTCAGCGACGGCAAACCGCAGGTCCGGTACATGGAGTATCCGGTGGTGTCGGGGCTGTACCAGTACATCTCCATGGGAATCGCCAAGGCCTGGAAGGTGTCCCCGCTGCCGGGCAGCAGCGCGCTCGAGGTGGTCATCTACTTCAATGTGGTGGCGATCGGGTTGTCGCTGGCCTGGCTGGTGACCATCTGGGCGACCGCTCTTTCGGCCGGGCGCCGGATCTGGGATGCCGCGCTGGTGGCGCTCTCCCCGCTGGTCGTGGTGCACGCCTTCACCAATTTCGACCTGCTGGCAACGGCTTTCGCGGCGGGCGGGCTGTTGGCGTGGAGACGCCGTCAGCCGGTGCTGGCGGGCATCCTGCTGGGCCTGGGCGGCGCGGCGAAGCTGTATCCACTGCTGTTGCTGGGCCCCATCCTGATTCTGTGCCTGCGCGCCGAGCGGCGTGGTGAGGACGACCCGTCCTGGGCCGGCCTGCGGCCGTTGCGGGCGGCCGGCGCGGCGATCGCATCGGCGGCGATCGCCTGGCTGGCGGTGAACGCGCCCATCGCGGCGCTGTACCCGAACGGCTGGTGGGAGTTCTTCCGGCTCAACAGCGAACGGCACGCGGACCCGGATTCGATCTACAACGTGATCACCTCGTTCACCGGCTGGACCGGATTCGACGGGGTGCTCACCGCGCAGGAAGCGCCGACGTGGCTGAACACGGTGTCGCTGCTGCTGTTCCTGGCGGCGTGCACGGGCATCGGCTGGATCGGCCTGACCGCGGCGCGCCGGCCGCGGCTGGCGCAGCTGGCGTTCCTGGTGGTGGCGGCGTTCCTGCTGACCAACAAGGTGTGGAGCCCGCAGTATTCGATCTGGCTGGTGCCGCTGGCGGTGCTGGCGCTGCCGCACCGGCGAATCCTGTTGGCGTGGATGACGATCGACGCCCTGGTCTGGGTGCCGCGCATGTACTACTACCTGGGCCCGGACCACAAGGGCCTGCCGGAGCAGTGGTTCACCGGCACGGTGGTGCTGCGCGATCTGGCAGTGATCGCCCTGTGCGTGCTGGTGATCCGCCAGATCTACCGTCCCGGCGAGGATGTGGTGCGCCGGGACGGCGCCGACGATCCGGGCGGCGGCGTGCTCGACCGCGTCCCGGATCCGCACGATCCCTGGCTGCCGTCCTGGTTGTGGCCGCGGCAGCCGGAACCCGTGCCCTAGGAGCGGTTCAGAGGAAGCGGGCGAGCTGCGGGACCGCCTCGCCCGGGTGCTTGGCCTGGAAGCCCTCGCCGATGGCCTGGAACTTCCAGTCCGCGCCCGGGGCCGGGCGGAACATCTTGCCCATGGCCATGCCGGTGAACGGCATTCCGCCCGCGAGGGTGAAGCGGGCGAGCTCGGCGTTGGTGGCGCTGTCCACCAGCCGGCAGTAGGCGTTGGCGAGCTGCTCGAAGGTGTGGCCCTTGTAGGAGGTCACGATGAACAGCAGCGTGGTGACCGACGGGGAGATGCGGGCGAGGTCGACACTGATCTCCTCGTCGTCGCCCTCGCCTTCACCGGTCAGGTTGTCGCCCTGGTGGCGGATGGACCCGTCCTTGGAGTTGAGGCTGCCGTAGTAGACGACATCGACCGGACCGTGTCCGGCGAACAGCACCACCGAGGCGTCCAGATCCACGTCCACCGCCTTGCCGCCGAAGATGCCGCCGCGCTTGACCGGATCCCAGCCGAGGCCCATCTTCACGTGACTCAGTGCGGCGCCGCCCTCTTTACGCAGGTTGATGCGCTGGCCCTTGACCAGGCTGACGGCGTGGCCGTTGGGCAGATCGCGATCCTCCTGCGGTGGCGCGTAGCCGGCGGCGGGCTGCCCCGGCGGGGGCGGGGGCGGCGGATAATCGCCGGTGGGCGGCAGCGGCGGCAGCGGCGGCGGGTATCCGCCGGTGGCCGGGACGAATTGCTCGGGCTGCGGCGCGAACTGCTCCGGCGCGGGCTGGGGTGCGAACTGCTCCGGCGCGGGCTGCGGTGCGAACTGCTCCGGCGCGGGCTGGGGTGCGGCCTGCGGGGCGTCGTCGACGCGGACGCCGTGGTCGGTGACCAGCGCGGCGAACCCGCCCGCGTAGCCCTGCCCGACCGCGCGGGCCTTCCAGCCGCCCTGGCGGCGGTACAACTCCAGTGCGATGACGATGGATTCGGTGCTCAGGCCCTCGATCCGGTACTCGTACAACGCGTTTCCGGCGGCGTCGCCGACCCGGGCGACCGGCGCGGACAACTGCCCGAAACTGCCGTTGGCGTCGTCGAGGGTGATGACGGCTCGAAGCTGTTCGATGTCAGCGGGAATCGCGTCCAGCGCCACGGTCAGCACGGCGGACGCACCGGGCGCGCCCGGGCGCAGCGTGACGCCGGGCCCGGTGGGCTGGTTGAAGAACACGAAGTCGGCGTCGGAGCGCACCGTGCCGGCCGGGGTGACCAGCAGCGCGGACAGGTCGGCCGGTGCGGCCACTTCCACGCTGATCACCAGTTCATTGACACTCAGTGGACCGTTCTGGCCCTTCACCAAAACTGCGGACACGATCGACCCTTCGCTTGACGGTGCGGTCGCTGCCACTCTACGAGAACGCGGCGACACGGGCGGTGGCCATGGTTTCCGGGGAAGCCCGGACGGCGTGGCAGGATCGGCATCGTGAGCGACGGTGAGGTGGAACCCGCGGAAGCGCACGACCAGTATCTACGCGCCTTCCGGCACCCGTCCGTGTCCCGTGACCAGCTCCGCGACCTGCTCGACGCGGTGAACGCCTTCCTGGACACCATCACTCCCAAGGAGGGCGAGGTGACTCCGCGCGGCGGCTGGGCCCCGGAATCCACGGCCATGGCCTTCCAGATCGGGCGCGCGGTCGAGCAGGTGCTCTCCGAGCGTGAGGACGCCGATCGGGAGCTGGTGCGCCGCCGTGACATTCGGGACCGCCTGGTGGCGGCGCTGGACGCGGTGCTGGACTGCCTGCGCACCCTGCCCGACCTGGCCGAGGCCGAGGTGGCACTGGGCACCATCTGCGTGAACGAGGGCTTCCAGGTCTACGAGGACGGCTCGGTCCGCAGCACCCCGCAGCAGGAGGCGAGGGCCGACGCGGGCCTGCTGGAGAGACGCAGGGTCGAACTGGACGAGCAGATGACCGCCGCCGTGGCCGCGCGCACCGGCCTGGTGGACGACACGACCGATCTGATCCGGGAGCGGCTGGGGGTGGCCGATGTGGGGATCCCGTGGGTGATCCTGGCCGCCACCCAGGGCGGCCTGGATGTCTCCGAGCCGTTCGAATTCGCCGCCGACCACCTGCCCGACGGTGAGCTGCGAGATCTGATGGTGCAGTTGGTGACCGATATCGAGCTCGCCCGCACGCTCGAGGAACCCGCCCGGCCCCTGCGCTGATCGCCCGAAACCCCGGCAAAGCCGCACGCGCGGTGCGAGTCTGGCTCCCAGGGACCCGAACCGGCCTGCCGAGGGGAGAATTCGGTGAAGAAGCTCATCAACGATCCGGCCGGCGTGGTGGACGCCGCCCTGGCCGGGATGGCCGCGGCGCATCCGGAGCTGCGGGTAGACGCGAAACAACGCATCATCGTGCGCGACGACGCACCGCGCCCGGGCAAGGTGGGCCTGGTGTCCGGCGGCGGTTCCGGTCACGAACCCCTGCACGGCGGTTTCGTCGGACTCGGCATGCTGGACGCGGCCTGTCCGGGCGAGATCTTCACCTCCCCGGTGCCCGATCAGATCCTGGCCGCGACCGCCGCCGTGGACGCCGGAGCCGGCGTGCTGCACATCGTGAAGAACTACACCGGCGACGTGATGAATTTCGAGATGGCCGCCGAACTGGCCGCCGCCGAATCCGGCGCCGAGGTGCGCGCGGTGGTGGTGAACGACGATGTGGCGGTTCAGGACAGCCTCTACACCGCCGGGCGGCGCGGCGTCGGCGCGACGCTGATCCTGGAGAAGATGGCGGGCGCGGCCGCCGAGCAGGGCCGTCCGCTGGCGGAGGTGGCGCGCGTCGCGGAGACGGTGAACGCGCGGTCGCGCAGCATGGGCATGGCGCTGACCTCGTGCACGGTCCCGGCGGTCGGGCATCCGACCTTCGAACTCGGGGACGGCGAGATGGAGATCGGCATCGGCATCCACGGCGAGCCCGGCCGGCGCCGGGTGCCGCTGGCGCCCGCGCGCGATGTGGCGGTGCTGCTGCTGGACCCGATCCTCGCGGATCTGCCGTTCGCACAGGGGGATCGGGTGCTGTGCTTCCTCAACGGCATGGGCGGCACCCCGTTCATCGAGCTGTACCTGATGTTCGACGAGGTGTCGCGGATCCTGCGCGGGCACGGTATCCACATCGAGCGCTCGCTGGTCGGGCCGTACGTGACCTCGCTCGACATGGCGGGCTGCTCGATCACCTTGACCAGGCTGGACGAGGAATTGACCGCACTGTGGGACGCGCCTGTACGGACTCCTGCGCTGCGCTGGGGCATCTGATGGCGGCGGTCGATGCGGCCGCGTGGGTGCGCGGCTTCGCGGCGCTGGTCGACGAGCATGAGGCGGAGTTGACCGCACTGGACGCCGCCATCGGCGATGCCGACCACGGCATCAATATGCGGCGTGGCATGACGGCCGTCGTGGCGGCACTGGATGATTCGCACCCGGATACGCCGGGCGAGGTGAGCAAGCAGACCGCGATGGTGCTGATCCGCGCGGTCGGCGGCGCGAGTGGCCCGCTGTTCGGCACCTTCTTCCTGCGTTTCGCGGCGGCCATCGGCAGTGGCTCGGACATCGCCGATTTCGCGCGCGCCTTCCGGGCGGGTGTGGACGGGGTGATCGCGCGGGGCAAGGCCGAGCCCGGCGACAAGACCATGGTGGACGCGCTGGTTCCCGCCGCGGACGCCCTCGACACGCGCGTGGCGGGCGGTGCGTCGGCCGAGGCCGCCCTGGATGCGGCGGTCTCCGCCGCGACGGCCGGGCGCGATGCCACGACGCCACTGGTCGCGCGCAAGGGCCGGGCATCCTATCTGGGGGAACGCAGTGCGGGACACCAGGATCCGGGGGCCACCAGCGCCGCGCTGCTGGTGCTCGCCGCGCGGGCGGCGATCCGGTGATCGGCGTGGTGGTGGTCTCGCACAGCCGGGCGCTGGCCGAGGCCGCGGTGGCGTTGGCGGTCGGGCTGCTGCCCGATCAGGGGGTGTCCGTCCGGATCGCGGCCGGGCTGTCCGCCGCGGAGTTCGGTACCGATGCGGTCGCGGTGGCCGAGGCGATCACCGCGGCCGATTCCGGGGACGGCGTGCTGGTGTTGATGGATCTGGGGAGCGCGGTGCTGTCCGCCGCGACGGCACTGGATCTGCTCGAATCCCCGGTGCGGGTGCGGCTTTCCGCGGCACCGCTGGTCGAGGGCCTGGTAGCGGCGCTGGCCGCGGCCGGTGGGGGAGCCGATCTGGAGACCGTGGCGCGCGAGGCCGAGGGTGCCCTCGCCGCCAAGCGGGCCGGGTTCGCCGATTCCGTGGATGCCGGGGTCACGAATCATCCACAACCATCCACAGGTGCCGCACCTGTGGACAACTCGGCCGTCGTCGAGATAGTCGAGGTGACGGGCGAGCACGGCCTGCATGCCCGGCCCGCCGCCGAATTGGTCACGGCGCTGCGCGATTTCGATGCGCGGGTGGAGCTCCGCAACGCGACCACGGGCGCCGGACCGGTGCCGGGCGACAGCCTGACCCGCGTGCTCACGCTCGGCGTCCTCCCCGGCCACCGGCTCGAAGTGCGAGCGACCGGTCCCGACGCGGCACTGGCCGTGTCGAAAGTCCGTTCCCTGACCGAGTATTGACCGCTACCCGTACGGCCGGGCCGCCAGGAAGAAGTCGAGGATCTCGTCCGAAGCCTCGATACCCGCCGCCGCGGTGACCGCGACTCCGGGGTGCCGCCAGTTCCGCTGTTCCAGTTCGCCGTGCCGAGGCCGGATGGCGGCGTCGGCGGCGCGCAGCAGGTCGGCGTCGAGCGAGCCGTCGCCGGCTGCCAGCAGCCGGGACGCCGGATGCAGTTCGCCCGCGTCGAGCATTCGACGTCGAACTTCCAGCACGGCTCGGCTTTTCGACACCGGTGCCGGCATGGCGTAGATCTTGCGGCCCTGCTGGGAGGCCGACCAGCCGCGCGGACGGCACCAGGCGTCCAGGTCGGCGAGGAAGTCCCCGGGCAGTCGCTGCTGGTCCACGACCAGGTAGCAGAACAGGTCGTCGGCTTCACGTAGGCGCAGCGCGAACGATTCGTCCACGCGCGCACGCAGTTCCGCGCGCACTTCGACGAGCGTGGCGCATTCGGCGCGCACCCGGGCGTCGAGGGCGGAGCGCCAGCGCCGGTCCGGCAGGCCGTTGCGCAGGATGCTGCCGCCGTTGCTGGTGACGGCGTAGGGCCACGGCCCGCCGGGCAGCCGGATCCGCTGGAACTGTGCGATGGTGCGGGTGGTGGCCGGTACCACGGCCGCGGTCTCGGCCAGGGCCTTCAGACGTTCGGCGGCGGTGACCGTCATGTACGAGAGCGGCTGTCCCTCATACTCTTCCACGCACATCGTGTCCGGGTCGGCGTCGCCGAAGGCCGCTCGTGTGTAGATCATCGTGCGATCGAGATCGGTCGCCACCATCAGCCCGCGCTGCTGCACCCGCTACCCCTTCACTTCTTTGATCAAGCCCATACAGGCGTATGCCAAATCCGGAACCACCTCGACGGGCACGCCGCGCGCCGCGGCGAGCAGGCGGATGTGCGCGTGCTCGTCAGCGTCGGCCTCACGCACCAGCACCCGCCACGGCACCCGCCGCAACAGCACCCGGGTCGTCTCTCCCACACCGGGTTTCACGAAGTTCACACTCGATATCCCATACTCCGCGCGTACCCGCTCCACCGATTCCCAGCCCGCCCAGGTGGGGGTGCGGTCGGCGGCCAGCAGCTCACGCACCCGCGCGTCCACCAGCGGCCGCACCTGTTCGAAGCAGGCGCTCACCGCGTCGAGCAGCCGGTTGGACACGTCCTGGTCGGCGAGTTCCCGATAGAACTTGGCCCCGTGGAACTGTCCCGGATCGATCAGGTCGGCATTGAGCACCGTCCGCGAAATCAGTCCGGACACAGTCGAATTCAAACACGCGGAGGCGATGAGGAAATCGTCCCGGGTGCCGAAGGTCCGCACGCAGCTGCCCGGATCGGCCAGCACCGCGAGATCACCGTTGAACCGGGCCCCGCCCGCGGCGTGGAACGCGTCCAGCGCCGCGCCGAGCTCCCGGGTGATCGCGCCTTTCCCGGTCCAGCCGTCCACGAACACCACCTGCGCCGGATCATGCTGCCGCGCCAGGTATTCCAAGGCCGCGGCGTCGATCCCGCGATCCCGCACGATCGACACCGCGTAGTGCGGAACCTCGATCCCCCGGCTCGCCAGCCAGCGCCGCATCAGCACCCCGACCGGTGTCCCGGCCCGGGCCAGTGACGCCAGCACGATCCCGTGCCCGCGCTCGGCGACCACCAGTTCCGCCACCGTCCCCACCGCCAGCGCCAGCCGTTCCGCACTGTCGGCCAGCACTTTGTCGAACAGCTCCCGGTAAGCGGCGTCCGGCTGGTACTCGACGGGCAGCGATTCCGCGTAGTGCGCGACCCCGGCCTGAATCCGCCGTTCCCGCTCGGCCACATCGGCTTCCAGCGCCACCCCCGACAGGTCCGTCAACAGCCAGGCGACCTCGTCGGGCGCGTAGGACCCGAAGTCCGGCCCGCGCAGCGGTTCCGGCAGTCCGGGTCCGGCGGTCGCCCGGGTGAGCGGTGCGCGCACGGCAGCCAGCGCGCGCGGGTCCGCGGCGGGCAGTACCGCCACCACGACGTCCTCGCCCGCGGCCGTGAGCACGTCGACGAGTCCGCCCGCTGCGGTCAGCTGTTCGGTGTCGGCCGGGTGGTCGACCACCACGAGCAGAATCGGATCGACAGCGCGCGGCTCGCACTCAACCCGGCTCGGCTCGGACTCCGGCCAGCGCGCGTTGTACAGGAACCGGGGCGCTTCCTCGCCGAGTTCCGGTGCGGTGAAACGGAATCCGCGGCGCAGCGGGTAACCGGGTCGGTCGATCACATAGGCGGGCGAGCGGGTCGTCGTCTGGTATCGGGTGGGAATTCCCTTGTCGGCCAGGGCCGCCGCGATGCGCAGCGGTAGATACATGAGTTCTTCATGGGCGATGACGATCACCGGGCGCGGGTCGTCCGCCCGGCGGGCCACCGGTTCTGGCATCGCGGCCAATTCGAGCGCCAGCGCGTCTGTGACCTGTGCCAGAGCTGCGTCGAAGGACGCGGTGTCGGAGCCCAGGAAGCCGTGGCGGCCACCCTCGGGGACATCGGACGGCCAGGACAGGTCGACGCGGGTGCAGCGGCCGCGCCGGTCGGAGCCGGGGTTCAGCACCGGTTCGGGCAGGGCGCTGACGGCGTCGATCAGGTTCGCCGGGAGCTGCGTGCTGCCGCCGGCCAGGCAGACGGTGTCGATGCGGGCGCCGAGGTCGGCGGCCGCCGCCGCGAAGGCGCGACGGTCGGTGTCGGTCCGCATGTCCACCAGCGACGCCAAAACGTAGTGCGTGCGCGGCGAATGCCGGTGCAGGGCGCGAATGGCGTCGAGTGCGGTGGCGCCGGTGGAGATCTCGTCGTCGACCAGCACCATCGGCAGGTCGTTGTGGAAGACCGCGGCGGGCATCGGTTGCAGCAGGTGGGAGGTGGCGTGCGAGTGGCCTTCCTCGAAGCCGGCGAGGGTGTCGGCGGTGGGCACGTCCCGGCGGGTGGAGTGCAGGTAGCAGTGGGCGCCGAGACGGGCGGCCACGGTGTGACCGAGGCCGGTCGCGGTTTCGGCGAAGCCCAGCACCACCGCATCCACGACGGTCCGATTCCGCTGCGGCGCACTGGTTTCGGGTGCGAGTGTCGCGCGCACCAGGTCGCCGAGCCGGTTGCCCGCGTCGAGGACGCGGTGCGGATCGGTCGGCAGATGCTTGCCGAGGACCGTGGAGACCAGCAGGTGGGCGCGCCGGGGATTGCGGCGCAGCCCCGGTTCGACCAGGGCCTCGATCCGCCAATCGGGTTCGGGCAGTGCCGAATCGGTGTGGTGGAGGGTGAGTCCGAGTTCGCGGGTGGCCCAGGGTAGGGCGGGGTCGGCGGTCACGATTCGACCAGGGCCTTGAGCAGGTCCACGAAGGAGACTCCTTGGTTGGCGACGCCGAAGACGCGGGCGCGCAGCATGATCTGGTGCGCCCAGCTGCGGTGCGGGCGCATCTCGTTCATCTTGTTGCGGTACTCGGAGGCGGCGACGCCGCCCGCGCCGGTGCTCAGGATGTCGGCGGCGTCGGCGTACTCCTCGTGGGTGACGATCGACAGCGCGTGCACCACGGCGACGTGGGTGGGGTGGATGACGGTCTTGCCCTGAATGCCGTTGGCACGGTCCAGGGTGATCTCCCGCAGCAGTCCGTCCATGTCGCGGCTGACCAGCGACTGCCGGAAGGGGACGGCGTCCACCTCGGCGAAGGGCGCGGTGCGCAGCAGCGGCCGGAACATGCGGGCGTGGTCGGCGAAGTACTCCCACACCGGTCCGGTGATGGTGAAGCCGGTGCCGTCGGCTCGCCCCAGGTAGTTGACGATGTCGGCGATGACGTCGGCGACCACACGCACGTCGTAGATGGTGAGGTCGCGGTCGCGGCGAATCCCGAAGGTGGAGCACATGTCCGTGGCCCCGATGCGGACGGCCAGCACGCGGTCGCGGTGCCGGGCGAGCTGCTCGCCGATGCGGCGCAGTTCGCGGTCGCGGGTCTCGCGGTGCACCAGCGCGGGGGACTCCAGCACCGGCATACCGAAGACGGTGCGGCCGAGTCGTTCCGATGCCAACTCCAGCGCGCGCAGGTAGTCGCTCGCGCAGCCGCTGTCGAATTTGGGCAGTACGAAGCCGGTGAGCGCGCTCGCCCCGGCGCCGAGCCGGCCGGCGATCTCGTCGATGCTCTGCGGGTCGCGGACCCGCACGAACAGCAGCGGATGCGGCTCGCCGCTGCCGGCCAGTTCGTCGAGAGTGGCGGCGGCCTGCCATTTTCCGTATTCGACGGCGTGGTCGGGGACCGCGTCCTCGAGGTCGATGACCATCGAGCACACGCCGCGTTCGGCGCGCTTGAGGATGGTCGCGGTGAGGTCGGGCCGGGTGGCCGGCACGTACAGGGTCGCGCCCAGGGCCATGGCCAGCAGGTCCCGGTCGCGGGAGCCGCCGAAGGCTTCGGGCAGGCGGTGGAACAGCCGCCGCAGCTCCGGGCCCGGCACCTGCCGGAAATGCCGCAGCGGGAAGCGCTTCCGCAAGGAGACCGGTGCGACCTCCGTATCGCTGGTGATCATCGCGGTCATCGTCGCGGCCGTCCTCCTGGTGACTTCGGGTCTATCTGTCGGTGTTTCGCATGCGTTCGACGACTCCGGCGACGAACGCGGTGATCGCGTCGAGTTCGGACACGTAGGCCCAATAGTCGGGATGGCGTCCGGTCAGGCCCGCGGCGGCCCGGTCCAGGCGTTCGGCCTGGGCGTCGAGCACCGAACCCCATTGCGGGACGACGCCCTTGTTGACCGCCAGCATCTGCGCGTCGCGCAGTTTGAAGCGAACGGCCTTGGCGCGCTCGGCCGGTTGTTCGCGGACCGCGCGGAGTTGGGCGAGCCGGTCGGTGACGGCCTCGGCGCATTCCTCGGCGGTGGCGAGGCGGGCGCGGGCGGTGGTGGTCAGGTCGAGCGCGTCCTCCGGGTCGTGGGCGGCCAGGGCGGCCCGGGCGCGGGTCAGGTCCGCGTCGGCGGCCTCGACGGCCTCCCGGGCTTGTCGCTCATTGTTGGCCAAATCGTTCGATGACGCAGCCGCGAATTCCCGCAGCAGCGCGGACATGGCGGGCGCGACGCGTTCGAGCCGGTTGCGGGCGGCGTCGAGCCGGGTGGCCGCCGACGCGAGGGCGGTGTTCGCCGAATGCTGTTTGCCGGGAGCGGCTTCCAGGGCTCTGGACAGTTCCCGGGTCCGGGACTCGAGCCGGGTCGCGGCGTCGCGGGCGGGCCCGCCACCACCGGCGGCCACGGCGGCCTCGAGTGTGAGCAGCGCCTCATCCAGCGCCGCCGCGCATTGCCGGATCGAGGGGTAGGCGGCGTGCGGTGAGGCGTCGGCGGCCGCGCGCACCCGCTGGGCGTCGGCCCGGGTCTGCGAGACCAGTTGCGGCACCGAGCCGAACACCGCGACCGCGTGCTCGAGGTGCGCCTGATCGCCGCGGTAGAAGTCGTCGACGGCGCGCGCGGCGTCGGTGAGCCGGCGGACGACGGCGTCGATCTCGGGCTGCGGAATCACCCCCGCGCCCTCGCGTTCGACCTGCTCGAGGCGGTCATTGAGGGCGAGGTAGACCCCGGAGGCGTCATAGCAGCGGGCGCGCACGGGTTCCCAGCGCGCGGCCGCGCCGCGTTCGGGGAACAGCGCCGCGGACGCGGCGACGGCGGCCTCGGCGATGGACTGCCGCCGATCCATATCGAGGAAGGCCGCCGTCAGTACCTGCCGGGCCTGTTGCACCCATTCGTTGTTCCGGGGTGCCCGGAACCATCCGCTTCGACGGCCTGCCACGCCCCGATCGTAGGCAACCGTTGACGAACACGGCGACCGCGGCGATGGAGTATGTGAATCTGTCATATGACAGGCCGTTGTCGACCGGATGGTCTTGATCCATTCCTACCCTAGGCTTGGGGAAACCATTACTGTCGACTCGGCGGAACCTCAACAGTGGGCGAAGCCGTTAAGCAAGAAACGCTTCGAACGCTTCACAACGGAAGGATCCCCGCAATGGGTGTCAGTTTGTCCAAGGGCGGTAACGTTTCACTGACCAAGCAGGCTCCGAACCTGACCCAGGTCGCAGTCGGTCTGGGCTGGGATATCCGGACCACCACCGGCACCGACTTCGACCTGGACGCCAGCGCCATCGCGACCGGTGGCGACAAGAAGGCGCTGTCGGACAAGCACTTCGTGTTCTTCAACAACCTGCAGTCCCCCGAGGGCACCATCGTGCACACCGGCGACAACCTCACCGGTGAGGGCGAGGGCGACGACGAGGTCATCAACATCGACCTGGCCGGCACCCCGCCGGCCGTCGAGTCCATCTTCTTCCCGGTCTCGATCTACGACGCGGACTCGCGCGGCCAGAGCTTCGGTCAGGTCCGCAACGCCTACATCCGAGTCGTGGACCGCGCCAACGGCGCCGAGCTGGCCCGTTACGACCTCTCGGAGGACGCCTCCACCGAAACCGCGATGGTGTTCGGTGAGCTCTACCGCAACAATGGTGAGTGGAAGTTCCGCGCTATCGGCCAGGGCTACGCCTCGGGCCTCTCGGGCATCGCCCGGGACTTCGGCGTCAACGTCTGACGTCGGCGACCACCGTCGTCATCGATCTACCAGCGACACGTTGAGGGCTCGGTCGTACGAGCCCTCTTCGTGTGTCCGGCCCACAACGAAAGGCCCACTGCGGTGCGAATATTCGGCCTCTCCATCCTCGTCACCGTACTGTCGCTGATCGCGGCGCTGGTGTACGGCGGTCCCACGGCCCTGGTGCTGTGCGCCATCCTGGGCATCCTCGAGGTGTCCCTGTCCTTCGACAACGCGGTCATCAACGCGAGCATCCTGCAGCGGATGAGCGAGTTCTGGCAGCGCATCTTCCTGACCGTCGGCGTGGTCATCGCCGTCTTCGGTATGCGCCTGGTGTTTCCGCTGGCCATCGTGTGGATCACGGCCGGGCTCAGCCCGACTCGGGCCTTCGACCTGGCCATGAACCCGCCCGCCGACGGCGCGCTCACCTTCCCCGACGGCAGCGCCTCCTACGAGAAGCTGCTCACCGACGCGCACCCGCAGATCGCGGCCTTCGGCGGCGCGTTCCTGCTGCTGCTGTTCTTCAACTTCATCCTCGAGGAGCACGAGGTCACCTGGCTGGGCTGGATCGAACGCCCGCTGGCCCGGCTCGGCAAGCTGGACATGCTCGCGGTGGTGCTCACCCTGGCGGGCATCGTCATCGCGGCCGAGTTCATCGCCCACGACGACGACCGCAGCACCGTGCTGCTGGCGGGCATCCTCGGCGTGATCACCTACATCCTGGTCGACGGGCTCGGATCGCTCTTCCACACCGAGGAGAACTCCGGGGCGGAAAGCGGACCCTCGGAAGTGGTGAAAGCCACCGGCAAGGCCGCGTTCTTCCTGTTCCTGTACCTGGAAGTGCTCGACGCCTCGTTCTCCTTCGACGGCGTGATCGGCGCGTTCGCCATCACCTCCGACCCGATCCTGATCGCCCTGGGCCTGGGCCTGATCGGCGCGATGTTCGTCCGCTCCATCACCGTGTACCTGGTGCGCAAGGGCACGCTCTCGGAGTACGTGTATCTCGAGCACGGCGCGTTCTGGGCCATCGGCGCACTGGCGGTCATCCTGCTCATCACCATCGGCGTGCACGTCAACGAGGTGATCAGCGGCCTGGTGGGCGTGGCGTTCATCGGCGCGGCGTTCATCACCAGCATCATCCGCAATCGGCGCGAGGAAGCGGAATCCGATGATGCGGAACCCGAACTGGAGAAGTCGCCCAGCCTGAGCTGACCTCGCACTCGAATGACGAAGCCCGCCGTCCGATTCCGGACGGCGGGCTTTTCCATGTGACCGGTTTGTCACACCATGCGACGGGGAACCGCCAGGTGTTTGGCCCGCCGCACCGACACCCGCGTCCACAGCGCCTGCTGCAGCCACAACGTCAGCCAGCCCGCGATCGCCATGCCCACGATGTTCACCAGCAGCTGCGCGAGACTGCCCCACACCGTCGTACCGTCGGCGATGGCCACACCGAGGGCGATATTGCCCGCGGCGGGCACGGTCGTCACCGAGATGAAAACGCCTGCCAGACCGAGAGATTTCGCCGAGGTGATGGACAGCACCCCGGCCGCCCCCGCCACCACCGCGACGATGAACGACCACTTGTCCGGCGTGTAGATGAAGGCGGTGGCCGGACGCGGCCCGGTCACCTGCGCTTCGGTGATCCAGCCCAGCGCTCGCGCGATCAGCGCCAGCACGATGGTGAGACCGATGGCGGCCACGAAGCCGAACACCAAGGTGCGCAAGGCCAGCCGCAGCAGCACGAAACGCCGTCGGACCAGGGCGACACCCAGCGCCGCGATCGGCCCGAACTCCGGGCCGAGCACCATCGCACCGACGGTCAGGATCTGAGAATCGGTGACGATGGCGATGCTCGCGATGACGATGGACAGCGTCAGGAAGCTCAGATAGGTCCAGTTCAGTTCGGATTCCTCGTACGCGCGCTGCGCCACCTGCGCCCACACCACCGAATCCGCACTGCTGCCCGGGGTGCGCACCTCGGCGTCGAAACCGCTGCGGGACAGCCAGGTTCCGACCTGGTCGATCTCGATGCTGCCTTCCTGGTGCACCCGCAGCTCACGCAGGCGCTGCACGATGTCGTTGGCGGCTTCGCGGGCGAGCTGGGCGGTGATCAGATCGCCCGGCGGGCGGATCGAGGCGCCGCGGATCACCACCAGTCCGGTGACCGCGTCGTCCTCGAGTACCTCGAGGACGGCGTCGGTCAGGGTGGCGGGGGCCAGAATCCGCAGGTGCAGCATGCACCCAGTCTGCCGCCCGCGGACCGCCGGAACCGTCAGGCCCGCACGGGCTGTCGCAAGACCGGGTGCTGCGCCACGGTGCTCGGCTCGGGTACGGCTGCGGCGCGCCGCGACGCCAGCACCAGGCCGAGCAGTCCCACGCCCAGGCCCGCGATCGTCAAGGGCCGCAAGGGCTGGTCGATGAACAGCCAGGCCATGACCGCGGTGACGGCCGGGATGGCGAAGAAGAAGCGGCTGACGCGGGTGGTGTCCCAGCGCTGCAGCATGGTGTTCAGCAGCAGGAACGCGCCCATGGAGTTGATCAGCACCATCCAGACCATGGAACCGGCGAAGCGAGCCGGATCCGCGATGTGGAATTCGCCGCCCGCCCAGGCCATCACGCCCGCCAAGGGCGCGCTGATCGCCACGTGCAGGGCGGTGCCGGCGCGCGGATCGATCGCCGGGGTGAAGCGCTTCTGGTAGACGGTGCCCAGGCTGAGGCCGAGCAGGCCGACCACGCAGAGCAGCAGGCCCGGCAGCGAGAAGGCGGGCTGGTCCAGCACCGCGAGCCCGACACCCAGACCACCCACGCCGAAGCCCAGCCACTGCCGGGCGCTCACGGATTCGCCCAGCCCACCGGCGAATACGGCGATCACCACCGGGCTCAGCCCCTGGACCAGCGAGATGACGGCGGCGGTGACGTGCTCGTGCATGGCGGTGTAGAACGCGCCGAACTGCACCATCTGCATGAGCAGGCCCGCCACCAGGGTGTGGGCGAGGGTCTTGCCGCGCGGCCAGACGGCCCGGGTCACGAGCGCGACGACGATCAGCAGCAGGCCCGCGATGCCGAAGCGGGCGAACAGCACCAGCATCGGCGGCGCCGCGCCGACGCCGATGATGCCGGCGATGAACGCACTACTCCACATGAGGATCAGGGCCGGCGGGCCCGCCAGGTCGAGAAGCCGCTTGTCCATGATCCCTCCAGCACTAACCGGTTTATGTGGTTACCACGGTTGCACCGCGCCACATAACCTGTCAAGGGGGTTATGATGAGGGCATGTCCACCTTCGCCGACCCGCACCTGTTCGTCAGCGGCAACCTCGCGCTGAACTTCATCGGCACGGCCCAGGAACGACGCACCACCTACCGCGAACTCCTCGCCGGCACCGACGAACTGGGCGAATGGGTGGTCGCGGCCGGAATTCTCGACACCGCGCCGGACTGCGCGGACGCCCTCGAACCCGCGCTACGCCTGCGCGAGGCGGCCTGGCGACTGATGCAGGCCACCCTGCACGGCGACCCCCTCGCCGACGCCGACCGCCGGCTCCTCAACCGGCACGCGCACGGCGACGCGCCCGAGCTCACACTGCGCGCCGACGGTCGGGTCCGCCGCGACGGCACCATCGATTCCGCGTTGACCGCGGTCGCCCGATCGGCCATCGAACTGCTCGCCGGCCCGGAACGCGCCCTGCTCAAGGAATGCGGGCGAGACGCCTGCACCCGCCTCTACCTGGACACCTCACGCGGCGGTTCGCGCCGGTGGTGCGATATGGCGGTCTGCGGAAACCGGGCCAAGGGCAAGGCTTTCCGGGCCCGGAACACCGACGCGACCCACTGACCGCGCCCCGGCGTTGACGAACAGGAAGAAGAACACCGCCAGCAGCACCGCCCGGCCCCACACGCCGACCTGCACCAAATTCTGCTCCAGCAGATAAGGGTTGCCCGCGCCGAGCGCGTAGAAGTAGCGGAAGACGCCGATACCGATGCACAGGTCGGCCATCAGATAGGTGACCGCCAGACTCCACGGCACTTCCAGCAGCACCAGGAACGGGATCAGCCACAGCGTGTACTGCGGTGAATGCACCTTGTGGAACAACAGGAATCCACACAGCATGGCGCCGCTGAC
The DNA here is from genome assembly GCF_054781395.1 of Nocardia tengchongensis. Classification (NCBI taxonomy): domain Bacteria; kingdom Bacillati; phylum Actinomycetota; class Actinomycetes; order Mycobacteriales; family Nocardiaceae; genus Nocardia; species Nocardia tengchongensis. The sequence continues at coordinate 2,288,798 of NZ_BAAGUM010000006.1, read as the reverse complement.
CCCGATCCACGGATAGACCCCGGACAGCCGATACCGCCGCACCCCCAGCCAGCAGGCCAGCGCGAACGAGGCCAGCACCAGCAGCGGCGAGGCCACCGACACCACGCCCTGGAACGTCGACTCCGCCTCCTGGGTGGGACCGAACAATGGTCGCAATCCCCAGTACCACAGGGAATTCGTGGTGATATCGGCCTGCCGCAACTGCTGGAAGGTGATCGACGCGCGCCAGCCGTCGTAGCCGGCGAGTGCGAACGGCAGATTGATCGCGACCACCGTGCCGATCGCGGTCGCGGCCACCATGAGCGCGCCGCGCACATCGAACCGCTTCTCCCGCAAGGGATGCTCACCGAGCAGCACGTAGATCAGCAGCGGCAGCACGAAAATGCCGGGATACAGCTTGAAACAGAATCCGATCGCGAGGAACACCGCCGCGGCGATCGCCCGATCCCGCAAGGAGTATCGGGTCAGCACCGTCATCACATAGAACGCGGCGACCGCGGTGGCGACCACCGGCAGTTCCCAATTGTGAAAGGCGTAGAGCACCAGAGGCGGCGCGGCCGCCCACAAAAGCGCCGCCGGACCGGCCATCCGGGCCAGCAGGTAGGCGGTCAGCAAGGCGAACGGGGCCAGCAGCAGCGCCGAATGCCACAGGAAGTCCGCGTCGGTGTGCGAGCCGAGGCCGCCGATCCACATGAACAGCCCGCTCAGCACCGGATACTCGACCGCGCCGCCGGTCAACTGGCCGTCGGGGGTGATGCCGCCCGTTATATAGGGAAAGACGTGGTGATCGATTCCGCGGCCCAGCCACAGGTACTGAATATCGGAATAGCAGACGTCCGAGTCCTTGATCACATCGAAGATCACGCTGCGCCCGGATTCGTCGAACGGGCCGACCGCGCAGCGCGCCTTGTTCACATACGCGAGCAGCAGTGTGACCCCGCACACCAGCGTCGACAGCACCGCGATCAGCGACCGGCCGGCATCGCGGCGGCGGGTTGCCGCTGCGCTGACGACAGGTCGATTCGGCATGCGCATCACCCTAGGTGTCCGGCCGGTATGTTCGCCTGTTCAATCCCGGTAATGGTCCGATTTCGCAGCTCAGAACCGGTCATGTAGCCTTGTCGGGTTGCTGACGCAACGAACCCTCCTGCCCACGGACAGTCCGTGGGCCGTACACAGTCCACAGGAGGTGATGAGGTCCGTGCGTCATTATGAAGTGATGGTTATTCTCGATCCAGCGATGGATGAGCGCACCGTCGGCCCGAACCTGAACAACATGTTGGGTGTTGTCGGGTCCGAGGGCGGCAAGGTCGACAACGTCGACATCTGGGGTCGCCGTCGTCTCGCCTACGAGATCAACAAGCAGGCCGAGGGCATCTACGCGGTTGTCACCCTGACCGCCGAGTCCGCGACCGTGAGTGAGCTCGATCGCCAGCTGGGACTGAACGAGTCGGTGCTGCGCACCAAGGTGCTGCGTACCGACAAGAAGTAAGACCCAGTCCTCCCGCGACGTCGCTCGTAACCGTCGGTCCCTGTCTCTAGGCTGACCGATGAACGCGAGCGCATAGCGGACTGCACCGGAAAGCAGGAGGAACCATGGCCCAGGGCGACACGGTCATCACCGTCATCGGCAATTTGACGGCTGACCCCGAGCTTCGATTCACGCCCGCGGGAGCGGCCGTCGCGAACTTCACCGTCGCGTCGACTCCCCGCGTATTCGACCGTAATACCAATGAATGGAAAGACGGCGAAGCGCTTTTCTTGCGCTGCAACATCTGGCGAGAAGCTGCGGAGAACGTTGCCGAGAGCCTGACCCGTGGCTCGCGAGTGATCGTGAGCGGACGACTGAAGCAGCGCTCCTACGAAACCCGCGAGGGTGAGAAGCGCACGGTCGTCGAACTCGAAGTCGACGAGGTGGGCCCCTCCCTGCGGTACGCGACCGCGAAAGTCAACAAGACCACCCGTGGCGGTGGTGGCGGTGGCTTCGGCGGCGGCCAGGGCGGCGGCCAGCAGAACGCTGGCGGCGGCGGCTTTTCCGGTGGTGGCAGTGGCGGGGGTCGTGGCGGCCAGAGCGCCGGCGACGACCCGTGGGGCAGTGCCCCCGCGGCCGGCTCCTTCGGGGGCGGGCCCATGGACGACGAACCGCCGTTCTAGACAACGGCTTTCCCCGGAATCCGCCCCGATGGGCTGGGTTCCCAAAATTACGGAGTTGAAAGACCATGGCCAAAGCACCGGCACGCGAAAAGGTGCTGAAGAAGAAGGCTTGCACCTTCTGCAAGGAAGACAAGGCCGGCAAGAAGAACAACACGGCCGGCGCGAAGATCGACTACAAGGACACCGCGCTGCTGCGCAAGTACGTGTCCGACCGTGGCAAGATCCGCGCGCGCCGGGTGACGGGCAACTGCGTCCAGCACCAGCGCGATATCGCTGTCGCCGTGAAGAACTCGCGTGAGGTCGCTCTGCTGCCTTACGTGTCCACCGCTCGCTGAGAAAGGAAGACACAGCAATGAAGCTCATCCTCACCGCTGATGTCGACAACCTCGGTGCGCCCGGCGACACCGTGGAAGTCAAGGACGGTTACGGCCGTAACTTCCTGCTCCCGCGCGGCCTGGCGATCGTCGCCACCCGTGGCGCGGAGAAGCAGGTCGAGGGCATTCGCCGGGCACAGGATGCCCGTCGCGTGCGCGACCTGGACCACGCCAACGAGCTGAAGCAGGCCATCGAGGGCCTGACCGGCGTGTCGCTCGCGGTCAAGACCGCCGGCACCGGCAAGCTCTTCGGTTCGGTCACCGCGGCCGACGTCGCCTCGGCGATCAAGGCCGCCGGCGGCCCGGTCGTCGACAAGCGCAGCATCGAGCTGCCGAAGGCCCACATCAAGAGCACCGGCAAGCACGGTGTCGTGGTGCATCTGCACCCCGATGTGATCGCCAAGGTCGACCTGCAGGTCACCGCCGCCGAGTAATTCGGTTGATCGGAGGCCACCTCACTTGTGGGGGTGGCCTCCGATTTCTTTGTTTGCCAAGTGTTTTCTGTCTTTGCCTGCGCGCGGGGAGTCCAGGCTTCGAAGGCGTCGCGGCGAGGCGACGGCCCGCAAGATGCGCGATGTTCGGCCCGGTTGTGGATTGCTCAGCAAACCAACCATTCTCGTTGTGTGGCAGGTCACACGGGTGTGACCGTTCGTTTACCCAACACGCCCGGCCGTTGCCGTCCAGCGACACGCCGCACGGGATTGATCCACAGTTGCGAACAATGAGAAATAGGCCACTACCAGTGCATTAAGCACTCATAACGGCTGTTGTCCCCAAGTTTTCCACAGGGGGTGCACAACAGTTGGTGAACAATACCCACGTTATCCACAGGTGTGTACACAGGCCGGTTTGGCGCGTCCCCACCCGGTCGCCTAGGTTCGCATTCGATGTCGTGACCATAGCCCCGGGACCGCACGACTCCAGGTATCCCACGCCCACCACTACGGGTTTGCCACCGCGCCTTCGTCATTCGAGGGCGACTCCGCGTGGCGGCCCGGACATGTCGGTGCGCTGGCGTACAACGGGTCATGCACGCCGTTCCGGGCGCCAGCAGAGAGGACGGTCGAGCCCATGGCAGTCGTCGACGATCGCGGCCACGACGATCACGGCCCCTCGGATTACCCCGACGCCCCCGGCGAGGATTTCGGCCGCCAGCCACCCCATGACATGGTCGCCGAGCAGTCCGTTCTCGGTGGCATGCTGCTGTCCAAGGACGCCATCGCCGATGTCGTGGAGGTCATCCGTCCCGGCGACTTCTACCGCCCCGCACACCAGGCCGTCTACGACGCCATCCTGGACCTCTACGGGCGCGGCGAGCCGGCTGACCCGGTGACGGTATCCGCCACCCTCGACCGCAAGGGCGAACTCAAGCGCATCGGCGGCGCCCCCTACCTGGTCACCCTGACCCAAACGGTCCCCACCGCCGCCAACGCCGGCTACTACGCCGAGATCGTCGCCGAGAAGTCCGTCCTGCGCCGCCTCGTCGAAGCGGGCACCCGCATCGTCCAGTACGGCTACGCCGGCGCCGACGGCCAAGATGTAGCCGAGGTAGTGGACCGAGCCCAGGCCGAGCTCTACGACGTCACAGAACGCCGCTCCAGCGAGGACTTCGCCCCCCTCACCGACATCCTCCAGCCCACGATGGACGAACTCGACTCCATCGCCTCCCGAGGCGGCATCTCCCTCGGCGTACCAACCGGTTTCACCGAACTAGACGAAATCACCAACGGCCTCCACCCCGGCCAGATGGTCATCGTCGCGGCCCGCCCCGGCGTGGGCAAGAGCACGCTCGGTATGGATTTCATGCGCAGCTGCTCCATCAAGCACGGCATGGCCAGCGTCATCTTCTCCCTGGAAATGAGCCGCACCGAAATCGTCATGCGCCTCCTATCCGCGGAAGCGAAAATCAAACTGGGCGATATGCGCTCGGGCCGCATGAGCGACGACGACTGGACCAAACTCGCCCGCCGCATGAGCGAGATCAGCGAAGCGCCGCTGTTCGTGGATGATTCACCGAACCTGACAATGATGGAAATTCGGGCAAAAGCCCGACGCCTCAAGCAGCGCCACGATCTACGGCTCATTGTCGTGGACTACCTCCAGCTGATGAGCTCGGGCAAGAAGGTCGAATCCCGACAGCAGGAAGTCTCCGAGTTCTCCCGAAGCCTCAAGCTGATGGCCAAGGAGTTGGAGGTGCCGGTGATCGCGATTTCGCAGCTCAACCGTGGTCCGGAGCAGCGGACGGATAAGCGTCCTATGGTGTCCGATTTGCGCGAATCGGGATCTTTGGAACAAGATGCCGATATGGTCATTTTGTTACATAGGCCCGATGCTTTCGAGCGTGATGACCCGCGCGGCGGTGAAGCCGACTTGATTCTCGGAAAACACCGAAATGGCCCAACCGCGACAATTACGGTGGCACACCAGCTCCACCTCAGCCGCTTTGTCGATATGGCACGCGGATAGGTTAATTCGCTTGCACACGAGGGCTATTCTCGGAATATGCCCTCGAACTTTCGACAGGAAGAGCGAATCGGTGACTGCCCCAGGCTCTTCGAGCTCTGCGAGCAGGGCCATCTGACCGCATCGACACGGATTCTTCGTGCCGACAACGGCTCTGACGTACCCCTGGGCACACTATTCAGCAGTGGTGAACAGCCACTGGTCTGGTCGGTGGACGGCGAGATGCGCATGGTTGCCCGGCCGCTGACGGAAGTCGTCCCGGCCGGACGCAAGCAGGTTCGCCGGGTGCGCCTGGCTTCGGGACGCCAGGTGGAAGGTACTGACCACCTCGGACTTTCGACGATCGACGGCTGGGTTCCGATCCGAGACCTCGAGGTCGGGACCCGGGTGGCGATACCCCGTTGGGTACCGGAACCAGCGAACACGGCGGCAATGCCAGATCCCGAAGTGGTTCTCCTCGCCCACATGATCGGTGACGGCTCCTGTGTGAGGCGTCAGCCGATCCGCTATGCCAGCATCGACGAGGAGAATCTCGCTGCTGTTACCGCAGCTGCCACCCACTTCGGAATCACAGCAGTCCGCGACGAGTACGCGGCGGCCCGGGTCACGACGCTCCGGTTGCCTGCGCCTTACCGGCTCACGCATGGGAAGCGCAATCCGATCGCGGCGTGGTTGGATGATCTCGGACTCTTCGGCTTGCGCAGCTACGAAAAGTTCGTTCCTGAACCGGTTTTCGCGCTTCCCAACCAGAAGGTCGCGCTGTTCTTGAACCATCTGTGGTCGACCGATGGATCGGTGCACTGGAACCCCAAGGGGCGGCAAGGGCGGATCTACTACGCATCGACAAGCCGGCGATTGATCGATGACGTGGCCCAGCTGCTGCTTCGACTCGACATCCATGGACGCATCAAAGTGGTTTCCAAATCTGGCTACCGTGATTGCTGGCATCTGAACATCGACGGCGTCGACAACCAGCTGACGTTCATCGACGACATCGGCGTGAACGGCGCGCGCGGACGTTCCGCCGCTGCACTGCGGACCGAGCTGGAACCGATCACGTCCAATACGAATGTGGACACCGTTCCCAAACAGGTCTGGGACCGGGTACGCCGTCAACTGGCGGCGAAGGGCACCAGCCATCGGGATTTCCAGGCTGCGATGGGAACCCGCTTCTGCGGGGCCACCATGTGGAAGCACGCGCCGAGCCGACACCGACTGGAGAAGGCCTCGCGGATCCTCGAGGACGGCGACCTCTGGGCAGTGGCGACCAGTGACCTCTTCTGGGACCGCATCGTCGAGATCTCCGACCTGGGGGAACAAGAGGTGTACGGCTGCCTGGTCGCCGGAATGCCCAGTCTCGTGGCCCAGGGGACCTTCGTCCTAGGTCTCCCAGCTGTTTGCTGCCGAATGGTGTGACCGATTGTCGGTCGGTGGGGGCGGGAAGAGCGCTACCGTCGATCAATGACCCGTAATGGGCGAGGGCCTGGCCGGATCGCGCGGGTGGGGGTGGTGGTCAGCGCGGTTGCACTGGTTGCTGCCGGGTGCGGAGGTGGCGGGAGTGGGCCGGGGCCGGAGGACTCCGGGAGTTGGCCGCCGTCCGGCGAACGCGGAGCATGCGCGGTGGACAAGCAGGAGAATGTGCCCGCGGCGATGCGGGACGGGGTGGTGTTGAAGGCTGACGTGTATCGGCCTAAGACGTCCGAAGCGGTGCCGGTGATTCTGATGCGGACGCAGTATGGGAAGGCTGCCGCCCAGGTCCAGCCTTTCCGGTATCGGACGCCGGACTGGTTCGCGTCGCAGTGCTATCTGGTTGTGGTGCAGGACATTCGGGGGCAGGGGCAGTCCGGTGGAACGTTCACCGAATTCGGGAACGACATCGATGACGGGTACGACTCGGTGGAGTGGGCGGCGGCGCTGCCGGGGACGAACGGCAAGGTGGGGATGTACGGGTCGTCGTATGTCGGTGCGACGCAATGGCTTGCGGCTGTGGCGGCGCCGCCGCACCTGGCCACCATTGTTCCGGCCAATACGGCGTCGGACTATTTCGATGGCTGGAATTATGAGGGTGGGGCGTTTCGGCTGGCGTTCGTGGAGCCGTGGGCGATGGAGACCATCGGGGCCGGCGCGGCGGTGAATCGGGGGGATACCGGGACTGCGAAGCAGTTGGCGGCGGATGGGGCGGACTTCACGCGGTGGCTAGGTTTTCGTCCGTATCAACAGTTTCCGCCGTTGCATCCGGGGGATCCGGTGGTCGCGCCGTGGTTCTACGACTGGGTCTCGCATTCGACGCGGGACGACTACTGGAAGCAGTGGAGCATTAGGGATCGGTACGCGAAGGTCACGGTTCCCGTGCTGAATTTCGAGGGATGGTACGACGCGTTCCTGGCGGGCGGGGTGGAGAATTTCGCAGGCATGGTGGGCGGCGGCGGGTCACCGGAGGCGCGGGCGGGACAGCGGTTGGTGTTGGGGCCCTGGGATCATCTGGGGTGGGGGCGCGCGGGGAGCGGGATCACGACGCCGATGTTGGCGGCTGCCGGTGCGGCGGGGGACAGTCCGATCAACGAGTTGATGCTGGCTTGGTTCGATCATTTCCTGAAGGGCAAGGACAACAAGGTTTCCGGGCAGCCGGTGGTCGATTACTTCCTGATGGGCGCGAACCGGTGGAAGTCGGCGTCGGCGTGGCCGTTGCCGGATACGCGGTGGACCACCTACTACCTGTCGGGGAAGGGCGGCACTACCGCGCTGGGGCGGGCCGGTGCGTTGAGCACGGAGGCGCCGAAGGATCCGCAGGAGCCGGATCGGTACCTCTACGAGCCGCTGAATCCGGTGCCGAGCGCGGGCGGGCATTCGTGCTGCGGGGCCTCGTCGGGGCCGCAGGGGCCGGTGGATCAGTTCGTGGTGGAGCAGCGTTCGGATGTGCTGACGTACACGACGCCGCCGATGTCGAGCGATACCGAGATCACCGGGCCGGTGCGAATGACGTTGTGGGCGGCGTCGAGTGCGCCGGATACCGATTTCACGGCGAAGCTGGTGGCGGTGGCGCCGGACGGGTCCACGATGAATCTGAACAATGGGATCATTCGGGCCGCGTTCCGGGATTCGCTGGAGCATCCGTCGCCGATCGTGCCGGGGCAGCCGTACCGGTACTCGATCGATATCTGGCCGACCAGTTATCTGGTGAAGGCCGGATACAAGATTCGGGTGGAGGTGTCGAGCAGCGATTTCCCACAGTTCGCGCCGAATCCGAATACCGGGGATCCGTTCGGGCAGAACGCGAATACGCAGATCGCGGCGCAGACCATCTATCACGACGTGGAGCATCCGTCGGCGCTGGTGTTGCCGATCATCCCGGCCGGTGACGCCGGCAGTGCCCGATTCCCGATGGAGCACTGACAAGACCGTGGCCGGGCTTCCCGTGGATTGTCCGCCCCGTGGGAAGCGCCGGCCTCCTCCATCGTAGTCGGGCGATCGAAGGTCCCCGACAAGGCCGGGTCGGGGTTAGTGTCGCGGGGTGGGTTTCGAGGTGCGGGTCGATATCGCGGGTGCGGTCGAGATCGTCGGTGCGGCAGCGGGGTTCGGCTGGCGTTGGGGTTCCGGCAATGTCGGCGAATTCGCCCGACTGGTCGGTTGGACCAGTCCGCAGCCGGTCGGCACGCTGCGCAACGGCCCGATCTTCTCCCGCACCGGACTACCGGTGTGGTGGGACTCGGCCATGTTCTGGGGCAGCGACCGCGGCCTGGACCATGTGCGGGTGGCCATCTCCGACTGCCCGGACCCCGCCGACCCCGCCGGCCGGGAACTGCTCGCCACCGCCTTGGCCCGCGTCACCGCCGAATTCACCGAACGCTGGGGCGACCCCGAGACCACCGCCGCCGGACCCGCCGAGGGCTCGGCCTGGCGTTTCGCGAACGTGTTCGCGGGCCTGACCATCGGCGCGGACACCGTCGACCTGCTGCTGGTGAACCCGACCGCCCAGCGGTATTGGATGGAGCGCCGCCATCAGGCCGCCCGCCGCCGCGCCGCCGCGGGCCCCTGGATCCGGTTCGCCGAGAGCCTGGCCGGTTTCCTGGAAACGCTGCCGATCGACGGCCGGCTGCTGGTGACCGCGCCCGGGGGCCGCTTCGTGCAGTTCGACGCCGGGCCGGAACAGCTGGCCGGGGAGCTGGCTCGCAGCGAATTCATCGACCCCGGCTGGTATTACGGCCCGGAACTGCACCAACAGCTGATCGAGCTGGGGTGGACACCGCCCCGGGAGGGCAACTGGACCCGCGGGTTGTCCCGGCGGGCGGGCACCGTGGCCATGAGCGGGCTGGCCTTGCGCACCACCGACACCCTGCGTGCGGTCGGGGTCGGCGCGCCGACCGAGCTGGTGGCCGACGCCTGGGTGGAGGGCGGCCCCGATCTGGAGGTGACGGCGCTGGGCATTCCGCCGCATCCCACCTCCCGCACCCAGCGCGCCGAATTCCTGCGCCGCCACGCCGTCTCCGAATTCGATGCCGGACCGCTGCGGGTGGAGGTGCCCGCCGGGATCGGGATCGCCCGCGCCGCCCGCGCCTTCGACTGGACCTGGACCCGCGCCGACCTGGACGGTTTCGCGGCCGTGGTGGGCTGGAAACCGGTGCACGACATCGACGCCGGGGAACGCACCGTGTGGGCCGACACCGAGCTACGCGTGGACGATCCGCGCGCCCGCTTCCTCTTCGACGGCGACCGGCTCGAGGCGGTCTGCGTGACCCTCAGCGACAGCATCGAGTCGTTCCTCTACGACGAGGGTCTGCCCGCCGACGTGCTGGCCCAGCGCACGGCCGCCCAGGCTCGCGCGCTGGAGGGCTTCCGCGCCGAATTCGGTGTGCCCCGGCACGCGGTGCTGGGCCAGGCGCACGGACCGGCCTGGCCGGATGCCCGTCTCACCCTGGGCTTGGTCCCGGAGGCCGACACGGTCGAGCTGTATCTGGTGCCGCCGGGCGAACGCGATCGTCGCCTGATCATCGAGCAGCAGCGGGCCGCGCACCGCGCGCACGATCGCGAATGGTCGCAGTTCTACGAGGAATTGGCGGCTCTGGCCGCCGATCTCGCCGATACCGGCCAGCTCACCGTGGATGCCGGGGACCCGCATCGCGCCCGCATCGACCGCGACGGCGATCTGCTGCGCCTGGAACTGGCCACCGCCACCGCCCGCGAATTATCGCCGCGGGTGCTGAAATTCATGCTCCGCGACGGCTGGCAGCATCCCGATCACCGATATCCGCTGTGGCACATCGATCTGCGTCTGCCCGCCCTGCCGCGTGACCTGCACAGGCTGGCCCGGCTCGCGGTGCTGCCGCTGCGCACCCTGATGCCGCCGCAAGCTACCTTGCGGGTGCTGTCGAACGGTGATTACCTGCCGGTGCGCGCACCGTCGACCGGCGTGATCGGAGCGGCGCAGACGACGCCCGACGCCTAGGGTCGAATCATGATCGACAGCGCGGACATCCACCTCACCCGGGACGCTTACGACGCGGTCGCCGAGCAGTACACCAAGCTCGTGCACCGGCAGCTCGCGGACAGTCCCTTCGACCGCGTGATGCTGGACGCCTTCGCGCAGACGGTGCGCGAGCACGGGGCGGGTCCGGTCGCCGATATCGGGTGCGGACCGGGCCGGGTCTCCGCGCATCTGGCGGCCGCCGGGCTGGAGATGTCGGGCGTCGATCTGTCGCCGGAGATGATCCGGATCGCCCGGGAGCAGTACCCCGACCTGCCGTTCGAGGTCGGTCCGATGGAGCGGCTCCGATACGCCGACGGCGAGCTGGCCGGCCTGGTGGCCTGGTACTCGGTCATTCACACTCCGCCGCAGCGGGTTCCGGCCGTGCTGACCGAATTCGCCCGGGTGCTGCGGCCGGGCGGGCACGCCCTGTTCGCCTTCCAGGCCGCCGACGAATCGACGGGCGTGCACGAATACGACCACAAGGTCGCCCTCTCCTACCGGTGGGCCCCGGACACTTTCGCGGAAGTCCTGGCCGCGAACGGCTTCCACGCCACCGCCACGCTGACCCGGGAGGCCCGCCCCGACGAACGCACCCCGCAGGCCTCGGTGCTGGCCGTGCGGATCTGACGGTCCGTCAGACCGGCTCCGGCTCCCGTGCCATCCGCTCGTCGAATTCGCTTCGGGCGGTGGCGATCTCGTCCGCGTGTCGCAACGCCCACTGCCCCATGGCGTGCGTGATCTGCCCGAGGTCCGCCCCCAGGTCGGTCAGCGCGTACTCCACCCGGGGCGGCACGGTCGGGTACACCGTGCGCCGGACCAGCCCGTCGCGTTCCAGGTCCCGCAGCGTGCGGGTGAGCACCTTCTGGGTGATGCCGTCGAGGCGGCGGCGCAGTTCGTTGAAGCGGATCGGCCCGCCTTCCTTGCGCAGGGTGCCCAGCACCAGCAGCACCCACTTGTCGGCCAGCACCGCGAGGACATCGCGGGCGGGACAGCGCCGCAGGTAGCTGTCGACCAGATTTCCGGATTGCTCCCAGTCGGAGACGGTATCCATGAGGTACCTCGGGATCAAAAGAGTGCCTTCTTCCCCGAAGATACTATCCGGCGCAGGATCGAGACCATGAAAGCGATCACGCAGCGCACCCTCGGCGGACCGGACGTTCTGGAGACGGCCGAGGTCGATATCCCCAGCCCCGGCGCCGGGGAGGTCCTGGTCCGGGTGGCGGCCACCTCGATCAATGCCGCCGATTGGAAGCTGCGCTCCGGCGCGCTCACCCAGATCGGCCCGCCGCCGTTCACGCTGGGCCTCGACCTGTCCGGCAGCGTCGCCGCGGTCGGTGCGGGGGTCGATGAATTCCGGCCCGGCGACGAGGTTTTCGGCAATGTGGTGAGCAGCGCCGGCGCGTACGCCGAATACGTGGTGGCCCCGGCGGCCTTCCTCGCCCGCAAGCCTTCGGAACTCGACCATGTGCGGGCCGCCGCCCTGCCGACGGCCGGGCTCACCGCCTGGCAGGCTCTCGCCGATGTGCGAGCGGGACAACGGGTTCTGGTGCACGCCGCGGCGGGCGGGGTGGGGCATCTGGCGGTGCAGATCGCCAAGGCGCGCGGCGCGTACGTGATCGGCACCGCCCGCGCCGACAACCACGAGTTCCTGCGCGGTCTCGGCGCGGACGAGCTGATCGATTACACGGCAACCGATTTCACCACCGCGGTATCCGACGTGGATGTCGTCTTCGATCTGGTGGGCGGCGATTACACCGAACGATCCCTGCGTGTGCTCACCCCGCGCGGGCGGCTGATCGACGCCCAGGGTGCGGAACCGCTCGACGATCCCCGCTACCACCGCCTGTATTTCGGTCCGTCCGGCACGGAGTTGAGTGCGGTCGCCGAACTGGTGGTGGCCGGGCGGCTGCGCAGTGAGATCGATCGGGTGCTGCCCATCAGTGCGGCCGTCGCGGCGCACGAGTTGAGCGAATCCGGCCGGGTGCGCGGCAAGATCGTGCTCACCACCTGGAACTACCCGGCCGCTTGATCGGACCATCCGGCCATCGGGACACTTGATGCGCGGGCCATGAGCGGGCGCATACCGTCGCGCGCAGAGACCACGTCGATCAGGGAGTAAACGGTGACGGACTGGAACGAAGAAGTCGATGTCCTGGTGGCCGGTTCGGGCGGCGGCCTGGCCGGGGCGTACACGGCGGCCCGCGAGGGGCTGACGGTGGCCGTGGTCGAGGCCACCGACAAGTTCGGCGGCACCACCTCGTTCTCGGGTGGCGGCGGCGTGTGGTTCCCGTGCAACCCGGTGCTGCAGCGCGAGGGCGTGGACGACACCGTCGAGGACGCGCTCACCTACTTCAAGGCCGTGGTCGGCGACCGCACGCCGGCGGAGCTGCAGGAGACCTACATCCGCAATGGCGCGAAGGTCATCGAATACCTCGAGCAGGACGACGCCTTCAAGTTCCAGGTGTTCCCGTGGCCGGACTACTTCGGCAAGGCCCCGAAGGCGCGGCTGGACGGCAAGCGCCACATCGTGCCCGCACCGTTGAAGGCGGCGAAGCTGGGTGAGCTGAGCGAGTCGGTGCGCGGACCGCTGGCCACCGAACGGCACGGCGACCCGCAGCCCGACTACCTGATCGGCGGGCGCGCCCTGGTCGGCCGCTTCCTGCTGGGCCTGTCGAAGTACCCGAACGTGGCCCTGCACCTGAACACCGCGCTGGTCGAGCTGGTGGTCGAGGACGGCGCGGTGGTCGGCGCGATCGTGGAGCGCGACGGGCAGCGGATCGCGATCCGGGCTCGCAAGGGCGTGCTGCTGGCGGCGGGCGGTTTCGAGGGCAACGACGAACTGCGGCAGCGCTACGGGGTGCCGGGCGTGGCCCGGGACACCATGGGGCCGTGGGGAAATCAGGGCAAGGCACACGAGGCGGGCATCGCCGTCGGCGCGGACACCGACCTGATGGATCAGGCCTGGTGGTCGCCGGGCCTGATCCATCCGGACGGGCGGGCCGCGTTCGCGCTGTGGTTCACCGGCGGCATCTTCGTCAACCAGGCCGGTCAGCGGTTCGTCAACGAGTCCGCGCCCTACGACCGGCTCGGCCGCGACATCATCGAGCACCTGAACGACGGCTCGGCCACTCTCCCGTTCTGGATGGTCTACGACGACGCCGAGGGCGTGGTGCCGCCGATCAAGGCCAGCAATGTGCCGATGGTCGAGGCGGAACGCTTCATCGAGGCGGGCCTGTGGAAGACCGCGGACACCCTCGAGGGGCTGGCCGCCGAGATCGGCGTCCCCGCCGAGGCGCTGACCGCGACGGTGGCCCGCTTCAACGAATTCGTCACCACCGGTGTGGATCCCGACTTCGGCCGCGGTGACGAGGCCTACGACCGCGCCTTCTCCAATGGCGAACCGCCGCTGGCCCCGATCGTGAAGGGCCCCTTCCACGCGGCCGCCTTCGGCATCTCCGATCTGGGCACCAAGGGCGGACTGCGCACCGACACCGCGGCCCGGGTGCTGAACGAGGCGGGCGAGCCCATCCCGGGCCTGTACGCCGCGGGCAACACGATGGCCGCGGTCAGCGGCACCGTCTACCCCGGTGGCGGCAACCCGATCGGCGCATCGGTGCTGTTCAGCTACCTGGCCGCGCTCGACATGAGCACGCGCTGACAGCTTCTCCCGGCCCGAGTGTGATGCGATAGGCGCATGACACGAGCGGGATACGACGTGATCGTGGTCGGCGGTGGCCACAACGGCTTGGTGGCCGCCGCCTACCTGGCCCGAGCGGGACGCTCGGTGCTGGTGCTGGAACGCGCCGACCACACCGGCGGCGCGGCGGTCTCCGAGCGGGTGTTCCCGGGCTTCGACGCCCGGTTGTCGCGCTACTCGTATCTGGTGAGCCTGCTGCCGCAGCGCATCGTGCGAGACCTGGATCTGAACTTCGAGACCCGCAAGCGGCGCGTCTCCTCGTACACGCCGATCGGCGATGCGGGTCTGCTGGTGGACAACGGCTCCGAGACAGCCACCCGCGCCAGCTTCGCGCAGGTCACCGGTTCGGACCGGGACTACGAGGCCTGGCAACGCTTCTACGCCATGACCGGGCGGCTGGCCGAACGCGTCTTCCCGACCCTCACCCAGCCGCTGCCCACCCGCGCCGAACTGCAACGCACGGTGGACGATTCGGCCGCGTGGGAGGCGATCTTCGAACGGCCCCTCGGGGAAACGGTGGACGCGACCTTCACCGACGACACCGTGCGCGGCGTGGTGCTCACCGACGCGCTGATCGGCACCTTCACCCACGCGCACGATCCGTCGCTGCTGCAGAACCGCTGCTTCCTCTATCACGTGATCGGCGGCGGCACCGGCGACTGGAACGTCCCGGTCGGCGGCATGGGCGCGCTGACCGACGCGCTTGCGGCGGCCGCGCGCACCGCGGGCGCGGAGATCCGCACCGGCTGCACCGTGGCCGACATCGAGACCGACGGCGACACAGCCGAAGTGCGCTACTTGCACGGCGGTGGTTCGGGCACGGCGACCGCACGGCACGTACTGGTGAACGCCGCGCCCTACACCCTGGCCGGGTTGCTGGGCGAGTCCGCCGACAAACCCGAAGGCGCGCAGCTGAAGATCAACATGCTGCTGCGCCGGCTGCCGAAACTGCGTGACCCGCGGATGGATCCGCGTACCGCCTTCGCCGGCACCTTCCACGTCTCGGAATCGGCCGGGCAGCTGGAACGGGCCTACCGCGAGGCCGCGGCGGGCGAGCTGCCCTCGGCCCCGCCCTCGGAGATCTACTGCCACACCCTCACCGATCCGTCGATCCTGGCGCCGGAGCTGATCGAAAGCGGCTTCCACACCCTCACCCTGTTCGGCATCCACACTCCCGCACGGCTTTTCGCCGCCGACCCGCGCGGCGCGAAGGAGCGCCTGGTGGAGTCCACCCTGGCGCAACTGGATTCGGTGCTGGCCGAGCCGATCCGCGACTGCCTGGCCCTCGACGGCGAGGGCAACCCGTGCCTGGAGGCCCACACTCCGGTCGAGCTCGAACGCGAGGTCGGCCTGCCCGGCGGCCATATCTTCCACGCGGACTTGAGTTTTCCCTACCGCACCGGCGCCGACGACAGCCCGGCCGGCCGCTGGGGTGTCGCCACCGGGCACCGCAATATCCTGCTGTGCGGCGCGGGCGCGGTGCGCGGCGGCGGGGTCAGCGGCATCGGCGGCCACAATGCCGCCATGGCGGTGCTGGAGCAGGGCTGAACGACGCCGGTCAGTGCGACGGCAGCAGCTGGGTGACCCGCCACAGCCGGCGCGGCAGTTCGCCCTCCTCGAAGGAATGCCGGTCGCGCAGTTCCCATCCGGCGGCCAGGGTGTCCACCAGGGCCTCGGAGAAGAAGTGCACCGCGAATCCGCCGTGCTCGTAGATGTCGTCGCCCAGCGCCGTGCCCGCGCCGAAGTGCGCGTCGTCGGTATTGCGGACGGTGTAGACGAAGGCGCCGCCGGGCCTGAGCACCCGGCGGATCTCGGCAACCAGGTCCCGCAGTTCCTGGGTGCTGAGGTTCATGCACAGCAGCATGTGCGCGTACACCGCGTCCATACTGCGGTAGGGCAGTGGAATCGGCTGGCGGACATCGAGTTCCCGGGTGCTGACCCGCCCGCCCATCCCGGCGGCCTCCGCGCCTTCGCGAAGCTGCGCCAGGGCGACGGCGCTGAAATCGGTGGCGGTCACCCGAAAACCCCGGCGCGCCAGGTAGATCGCGTCCCGGCCGTGCCCCGAGCCCAGTTCGAGCACCTCGACGGCCCGGATCTCCCGGAACAGGTCCGCCGCGTACACCGCCGCCTCCGACGGCTGCTCGCCGTACATGGCCGGGTGGGTGCGGTAGGTGCGCTGCCAGTGCTCGTGCTGGTCGCTCATGCCCCCATCATGTCCGACCGGGGACGCCGGGGGCGGCTAGGAGGTGCGGCGGCCGTCCGCGCCGTGCTGGCCGCCCATGATGTCGGAGCAGCAGCGAATGAAGTACCGCACCACCGGATCGGCTTCGGAGGCGTCCGGCCACACCACCGCCACCCGGGTCGGGCCGATGCCGTGCACGGGCCGGAACACCACGCCCGGGAAATCGGTGCGGGAGGTGGAGGCGGGGGTGAAGCTCACGCCGAAGCCATTGGCGATGGCGCGCAGCCATTCATCGGTGTTGCGGGCGATGGCCCCGATGATGGCGGTGTCCGCGGGCCGCGAATCCAGGCCCATCCAATAGTCGCGCCACCAGCCGGTTTCGGCGGGCGAGGCGACGTAGGGCTCGTCCCACAGTTCCCGGAAGGCGATGTCGTCGCGGTCGGCGAGCGGATGATCCTCCGGCAGCGCGATCCAGCGCGGTTCGGCGAACAGCTCCCGCAGGTGGTATTCGTCCTGGCCGGGAAAGGGCAAGCGCAGCAGGGCGACATCCACGTCGCCCTCGTCGAGCCCGGCGGTCGGGTCGGTCCATCCGCCCTGGTGCAGGTCGACCTGCCAGTCCGGATGCAACCGGTGGAAGACCCGGATGATCTCCGGGATGTGGCTGTCGGCGGCACTGTTCACACAGCCCAGCCGCAGCACCCGGGAGGCGCGGCTGGAGTCGCTCTTGGTGTCGCGCAGGATCCGGTCCCAGGACGCCAGCAGCGCCGGCAGCTGATCGGAGAGCACCTTGCCGGCCGCGGTCAGGGTCCAGCCCGCGCGGGACCGGATGAACAGCTCCACGCCCAGCTGCTGTTCGAGCTGTTTGATCTGGGTCGCCAGCGCGGGCTGCGCGACATGTAGTCGCTGCGCCGCCCGCGGCAGGTTCTCCGCATCCGCGACTGCCAGGAAGTAACGCAGCAGTCGCGTGTCGATATCCATGCCACCAGGTTAGGAACAGGGCAACCGGTAGGCATACCCGATGGCTTGGAAGGTGGGATTCGGGCGGCATGCTACCGGCGGTTCCGTGTCGGAGGGGGCGGCGCGTGGGGAGTGACGGTGCTCGCGTCCGGTGATTCGGGGCTTGGCGCGCGCTAGATTCGAATTGCTACGAAGTTGCCCGACTCTGGAGGCGAGGACGACGAGCCAACCCCGGCACCATCCACAGCACCGGCGCGCCCGCGGACAGGCCGCGGTGGCGCGCGGCCTGTACGGGGTCACCCGGAAGGCCGCCGGATCGGTGGACCGCTGGCTGCGGCGGGTCAGCGCCGACTCGGCCGTCGATCAGGCCCCGCCGCCGGTGGAACCGCCGATCTCGGCCGACCTGCTGGATCTGCTGCGGCACATGGGCGTCGCGCTCATCCGCTCCGGCGAGACCACCACCATGGTGAAGGACATCCTCGACGATCTGGCTCGCCGCTACCACGCCACCGAGGTGCACTTCTTCGTGCTTCCCACGGGAGTGTTCGTGCGCGTGCAGGACTCACGCGGCTCGGCGGTGGATCTGCTCGAGGCCGACTCCGACACCCTGCGCCTGGACCAGATCTCGGCGCTCTACCGGCTCATCGACCGCATCAAGCAGGAGGCGCCGCCGCCCGCCGAGGCCACCGCCGAACTCGCGGAGATCCTCACCTCCCCGCAGCCGACGCCGGTGTGGCGGCTGCTGGTCGGCAATGTGGTGCTGACCGTGGGGCTGGGTCTGATGCTCGAGCCCACCTCCACCGCGCTGCTCGGCTACATCGTGCTCGGGCTCACGGTGCAGCTGCTGATCATGGGCGCCGACCGCTTCCAGCTGATGTCGACGGCGCTGCCGGTGCTGGCCGGCGCGGTGGTCACCGTGCTGTCCTTCGGTTTTCCGAACGCGCTGGGCGGCGGCAATCCGTCGCAGCTGTTGGTCCCCTCGGTGTCGAGTTTGCTGCCAGGGGCCATGCTCACCAACGGCTCCATCGAACTGGCCACCGGTTCCATGATCGCGGGGGCCAGCCGCACCATCTACAGCTTCAACAAGCTGATCCTGCTCGCCTTCGGGGTGCTGGTCGGGTTGCAGCTGCTGGGCGACCGGGCCACCTCGGTCGCGCCGCACCCCGGGCACGGATTGGGTTGGTGGACACCGGAGGTCGGCGTGCTGCTGATCGGGCTGGGGCACAGCTGGCGGGCCAGCGCACCACCCAAGTCGCTGCCCTGGCTGTTGGTCGTGCTGTACGCGGCGTTCGCCGGACAGCAGGTGGGAACCCACCTCGGGGGCGGTCTGCTCGGCTCGTTCCTGGGCGGCATGATCGCGGTGCCGGTCGCCTACCTGGTGCAGCGCGCCCGGAACGCGCCGCCGACGCAGGCGGTGTTCCTGCCCGCCTTCTGGATGCTGGTGCCCGGCGGCATGGGCTTGAGCGGGGTGTCGGAACTGGTCACCAAGAACGATTCCAACAGCCTGCACATCCTGGTCACCGCGGTGCTCACGGTGCTGGCCATCGCGCTGGGGGTGCTGGTCGGTTCCGGACTGGTGGCCTCCACCCGACAGCCGCGGCTGGAGGGCATGGTCGAGGAGTGGCTGGGGCCCGGCGAGAGTCAGCGCACCACAGGCAGTTCCGAGACCGGGTCGGCCAGCCAGAGCAGCCAGTGAGGCGCGAGCAGGGCGGCGAATTCGTCGTAGCCGACCGCGCCGGGGTGGAAGCCGTCGCCGGCGGCGATGTCGCGCATCCAGATCTGGTTCTCGCGTAAGGGCTGGTGGGCGCGCAGGTAGGGCGCGTCGGCCTGCTCGCACACGTCGGCGTAGCGGGTGTCGAGGGCTTCGAGGCGGACGTTGTGCGCGTCGTCGACGTTCGGCGGCGGCGCGACCACCATTGCCTGCCAACCCCTTTCCCGCACCCGGCGCAGTATCTCCGCCATATTGGCGACCGATTCGTCGGAATCGACTCGGGGACGGCCGTTCTCGAACTGGGTGTCGTTGACACCCGTGGAGATCACCACCCGGCAGTCCGCGCCCGCGGGTAGGCGACGCTCGCACTCCGCTTCCCAGCGCGCCCGTAGCTCGGTGCTGTTCTCCCGGCGGATCCCCAGGTTGTAGTAGGTCAGCGGCTGCCCGGCGGCGGTGGCGCGGGCCGCGAGCCGCCCCGCCCACCCCAGGCATTTCGGATCGCCGACCCCCGCCACGAAGGACTCCCCGATGAAACAGACACGCAGATCGAGCACCACGGCCCGATCCTCGCACGAGCCTCCGACAGCACGCCCGACGCAATGAATAAGCCGGAAAAACCGATACCCGCGCCGGGCGCGGCGGGGCTTCGGGCCGGGCTTGTCGGGCACTCCCAGCCTCACGGGTTACGGTTAGCGGCGTCAGCCGACCATGGGACCGCAGCCGTTCCCACGATCCGAAAGCGCGAATAGGACATGCGAGTCGACGGGCGGGAGATTCCCGTCTCCGGCAGCCTGCTGCAGCCGCGGATCCGCCGGACCAGCGACATTCTGCGCGTCGTGCTGTCCGCGCTGTCGGTGGCCGTGGTCATCGCGGGGTCGCTGATCACCAGGCCGCAGTGGGAGGCGCTGGAGCGTTCGGTCTCCAACATCGTGGGGTTCCTGACCCCGGAACAGTCCAACCTGGTCTACATCGTCTACGGCATCGCGGTGCTGGTGCTGCCCTTCGCCATCCTGGTACGGCTGGTGCTGCGCGGGCAGTGGAAGCTGCTGGCGGGCTTCCTGTCCGCGGGCCTGATCGCGCTGGGACTGTTCTCCATCACCGGCAGCGGCTTCTCCGCGCCACGCTGGCATCTGTCCGAACCTGGACAGGTCAACACCTTCCTGTCGCAGTTCCTCGACGACCCGCGCTGGATCGCCATGCTGGCCGCCACGCTCACCGTCGCCAGCCCGTGGCTGCCCGCCCGGGCCCGGCGCTGGTGGTGGACGCTACTGCTGGCCTTCGTGCCGATCCACCTGTTCGTCTCGCTGGTGGTGCCCGCCCGCGCCGCACTGGGACTGGTGGTGGGCTGGCTGGTGGGCGCGGTGATCGTGCTGGTGGTCGGCACCCCGGCGCTGGAGGTGCCGCTGACCGCGGCGGTGCGGCTGCTGGCCCAGCGCGGCTTCCGGGTCACCGCGTTCACGGTGCTGCGCCCGGCCGCCCGTGGGCCACTGGTGCTTTCGGCGTCGACCACGCCGCAGCCGGAACCGATCGCCTCGCCCGACGGTGCGGCGGTCACGGCGGAAAGCGGCGAATCCGCTTCCCCGGACAATGAATTGATCGTCGAGATGTACGGCGCGAACCAGCGCAGCCGCGGCATGCTGCAGCAGTTGCGGCGCTGGTTGACCATTCGCAGCGGCGAGTACCCGGCCCCCTTCGCGTCCATGCGGCGCGCGGTCGAACACAAGGCTCTGATGGGTTTCGCCATCGCCGATCTGGGGCTGGCCAGCAACAAGCCGCTCACGGTGGCGGCGCTGGACCGCGGCTGGACGGTATACGCGCACACCCTGCCCCAGGGCCACCCGCTCACCGCCGCCGACGGCGAAGCGACGCTGACCCGGGTGTGGCAGGCGCTGCACCGCATGCACCAGGCCCAGATGTCGCACGGCGACCTGCGCACCGAGGAGATCCGCATCCTCGACGACGAGGTCCTCTTCGGCGGCTTCGTGCAATCCGAATTCGGCGCCTACCAGATGCGTTTCGACTCCGACGTGGCGCAGCTGCTGTTGTCCTCGGCGCACCTGTTCGGCACCGAACCGGCGGTGCGGACCGCGCTCGAGGTGCTCGACAAGCAGGCGGTGCTCGACGCCTCGGCCCGGCTCACCAAGACCGCCATGCCCGGCCACGTCCGCAAGGCCGTACCCGACGCGGGCGATCTGATGAAGGACATCCGCGCCGAGGTAGCCGAGCAGACCGGGCAGGACAAGATCGAGGCCGCGCAGATCAACCGCTTCTCGCGCAACCAGATCATCCAGCTGGTGCTGCTGATCGGCCTGGTGTACGTGGCCTACCCCTACATCAGCGCGGTGCCGACCTTCGCCTCCGAACTGGGCAGCCTGAACTGGTGGTGGGCAGCACTCGGCCTGACCGTGTCCGCCCTGACCTATGTGGGCGCGGCAATGGCGTTGTGGGCGTGCGCCTCCGAGGCGGTGAAGTTCGGCAACCTGCTGCTCATGCAGATCGCCAACACCTTCGCCGCGACCACCACCCCGGCCGGTGTCGGCGGTCTGGCCTTGAGCGTGCGATTCCTGCAGAAGGGCGGGCTGGGCGCGGTGCGCGCCACCGCCGCGGTCGCGTTGCAGCAGACCGTGCAGGTGGTGACGCACGTGCTGCTGTTGCTGATCTTCGGCGCGCTGGCCGGAACCTCCACCAACCTCTCGCATTTCGTGCCCAGCGCCACCGTGCTGTACCTGGTGGCGGGCGCGCTGCTGGGCCTGCTGGGCGTGACCATGTTCGTGCCCAAGGTCCGCAAATGGCTGCTCAACGAGGTGCGCCCGCAGCTGGCGGAAGTGCTCGGGCAGCTGAAGGATCTGGCCCGGCGGCCCGGTCGGCTGGCCATGATCGTGGGCGGCTGTGCCACCACCACGCTGGGTATGGCATTGGCGTTGTGGGCCAGTATCGAAGCCTTCGGCGGCAGTACGACTTTCGTGACCGTCACCATCGTCACCATGATCGGCGGCACGCTGGCCTCGGCCGCGCCGACGCCCGGCGGTGTGGGCGCGGTGGAGGCCGCGCTCATCGGTGGTCTGGCGGCGTTCGGAGTGTCGGCGGGGATCGCGGTCCCCGCCGTACTCCTCTACCGGGTGCTGACCTGCTGGCTACCGGTGTTCTGCGGCTGGCCGATCATGCGCTGGCTCACCGCGAAAGACATGATCTAGGCCGAATACCGGTCGCGCAGTGCGACCTTCACGACCTTGCCGCTGGCATTGCGTGGCAGCTCCGGCACCACGACCAGGTGCTTGGGGTGCTTGTAGCGGGCCAGCGATTCGTTGAGGAACGGTTCCAGCTCGTCCAGGGTCAGCTCGTCGATGCCCGCCGCCAGCGCCACCACCGCGACCGGCACCTCGCCCCACTTCTCGTGCGGGCGGCCGACGACGGCGGCCTCGTGAATCTTGGGGTGCGCGAAGAGCACGTTCTCGACCTCGGCGCAGTAGATGTTCTCGCCGCCGGAGATGATCATGTCCTTCTTGCGGTCCACCACGTAGACGAAGCCCTCCTCGTCGCGGCGCACCAGGTCACCGGAGTGGAACCAGCCGCCGTGGAACGCCTCCGCGGTGGCCTCGGGCTTGTTCCAGTAGCGCTGCATGAGAGTCGGTCCGCGATAGACGATCTCGCCGATCTCGCCCGGAGCGACATCGTTCATCTCGTCGTCGACCACACGGGTCTGCAGGGTGGGGATGGGCAGGCCGACCGAGCCGAGCTTGCGCAGCGCGTCCTTGCCCTCCAGCACGCAGGTGATGGGCGACAACTCGGTCTGACCGAAGACCGCGACATTGAAGGCGTCCGGGAAGCAGTCGGCCATCGCCCGGAGCACGGTGTCCGAGGCCGGGGCCGCGCCCCAGCACAGCGCCCGCAGCGCCAGTTTGCGCTGCTTGACCGTCGGCTCCTCGCAGATCAGCTGCCACTGCACGGGGACGCAGAACGCGGTGGTGGCCTGCTCGGCCTCGATCGCGTCGAGGAATTCGGTGGCGTCGAACGCGCCCAGCGGGTGCAGCACGGTGGTGCCGCCGAGCATGAAATACGGGGTGAGACTGCCCAATCCGGCGATGTGGAACAGCGGTGAGGTGCAGAAGCCGATGGAATCGGGGGTGATCTCCAGGGCCCGGATACAGGTCAGCGCCTGCGCGTTCATGTTCGCGTGGGTCAGCACCGCGCCCTTGGGGCTGCCGGTGGTGCCCGAGGTGTACATGATCAGGCAGGGCGTGTCCTCCGGAATGTCCAGCGGCGCATGGGGATCGCCCGGCTCGGCGAGCGCGTCGTCGTAGCCGAGGACGCCGTCGCCGGACTGTCCGTTGATCACCACCACGGTGGACAGCTCCGGAATCTGCCCGGCCACGCCCACCGCGAGCGGCTGCAGCACCGAGTCGGTGACGACGGCCTTGGCGCCGGAGTCGGCCACGATGTAGGCGACCTCGGGCGGGGTGAGCCGGAAGTTCACCGGCACCGCGATCGCGCCCAGGGCGTTGATGCCCATGACCGCCTCGATGTACTCGGTGTAGTTCAGCGCCAGCAGCACCACACGATCGCCGAACCCGACCCCTCGACGGGACAGCGCGCCGGCGAACTTCTCCGACCGTTCGTGCAGTTGCTTCCAGGTGGTCTCCGCGCCCTTGAACTTGAAGGCCACGTGGTCGGGCCGCATGGCCGCGTGCGTGGCGATCTGGTTCACCCAGTGGTTTCGAACCGACCGGATCGGCTCGTCTAGCGGCTGGAAGGTCATGCGGTGTCCTTTCACGCTGATCGACCGTGAGAATACCGCTTAACTTTCTGACGTGACAAGGGTTACAGAGAAGGTTTCATCGATTAGTTCTCACCCAGTCATCCGGCAGTTCAGAGGCAATATTCGTGGGTGCGCTACACCTTGCCCGGCAGGCACTTATCCACAGGCCGACCGGTCACGACACTGTGTTTATGCAAACTCCGACTCACATCAAGGTTGTCGCTCCATATGCAACTATGCGAGTATCGGGTCAGTTGCGAGAGGCAGGGAGAGGACAGCGCCCATGGCACTGAAAACCAGATTCACCGAGACCTTCGGCGTGGAGCACCCCATCGTGCAGGGCGGCATGATGTGGGTCGGCCGCGCCGAACTGGCCGCCGCCGTCTCCGAGGCGGGCGGCCTCGGCATCATCACCGCGCTCACCCAGCCCACCCCAGACGACCTGCGCCGCGAGATCGACCGCGCGCGTGAGCTGACCGACAAGCCCTTCGGCGTGAACGTCACCATCCTGCCGTCGATCAACCCGCCGCCGTACCAGGAGTACGCCAAGGCCATCATCGACTCGGGCGTGAAGATCGTGGAGACCGCCGGCTCCAACCCCGAGCCGTTCCTGCCGTACTACAAGGAAGCCGGGATCAAGGTGCTGCACAAGTGCACCAGCGTCCGGCACGCGCTCAAGGCCCAGAAGATCGGCGTCGACGGCGTTTCCATCGACGGCTTCGAATGCGCCGGACACCCCGGTGAGGACGACGTCCCCGGCCTGATCCTGATCCCGGCCGCCACCCAGGCGCTCGACATCCCGGTCATCGCCTCCGGCGGCATCGCCGACGCGCGCGGCCTGGTCGCGGCGCTGGCGCTGGGCGCGGACGGCGTGAACATGGGCACCCGGTTCATGTGCACCCAGGAGTCGGCGATCCACCAGACGGTCAAGGAGCAGATCGTCGCCAACTCCGAGCGGGCCACCCAGCTCATCTTCCGCACCATGCACAACACCGCGCGCGTGGCCGACAACGAGATCAGCCGCAAGGTCGTCGAAATCGAGAAGGCCGGCGGCAAGTTCGAGGACGTCAAGGATCTGGTCGCGGGCGCGCGCGGCCGCCGCGTCTTCGAAGAGGGTGACCTGGACGCCGGCATCTGGTCGGCCGGTCAGGTGCAGGGCCTCATCGACGACATCCCGACCTGCGGCGAGCTGGTGTCGCGGATGATGTCCGAGGCCGAGGCGCTGATCGGTCAGCGACTCGCGAGCATGCTCGGCTGAGACCCGCCGGGACGATCGGATAATTCCGGCGAAAGTCCGTACGTCCGAGACAATTACGACAAGAGCCCTTGGCATTTCCTGCCGAGGGCTCTCGTCATTCCGGGTATCCGCGAACGGTGGATCCGTCATGCTTTTCAGTACACGACGGATGCGGCGGAGGTGCCTGAAATGGCAATCACTCGAATCTATCTCGATGACGACGCGCTGCGCCGGGCCATGGCCATCTCGGGTGTGCACACCGAACAGGACGCGGTGAACCTAGCTTTACGGTTCTTCAGCACACACGCCACGGCCGAGGACTTCGACCCGACCTTGCACTCCCGCACCGCCTGACGGACACGGGCGGCGACGATCCCCGCGCCGGTCGCGGGGATGCGACTGTGCGAAAGGTCTTCTGACCGCGAGGAAATCTTGGCAGAATCGCCGGTGATACCTCGACGGCCGACAACGCGCGGACACGGGAGGGCATTCCTGTGCGCCACAGTACGAGAGCATCCACCGATCCAGCGCCCCACCCGCGGGTGTCGATCGTCGGTGTCGGCTGCCGCACCACCGGCACCGACTTCGACCACGAGTGGTTCGGCATGGACCGGCTCGCGGCCGCGGGCCTCACCCCGCGCCAGCGCACCACCCTCGAGGCGGCCGTCGAGGCCCTCGACGACTCCGGATTGGGTTGCCTGGCACCGGATTCCCAGGCCGCGGTGGTGTTCGGTGCGATCGGCAGCACCAATACCGCACACCACCTGTCGCGGGCGCTGGACCTGCGCGGCCCGAGCCTGACCGTGGACAGTCAGCGGTCCTCGCCACTGGTGGCCGTGGACATGGGCTGCCGACTGCTGGCAGACGAATCCGTGCCGTTCGTCCTCGCGGGCGGCGTGGATCTCACACTGCTCCCGGATATTTCGGACCTGCGCCTGCCACTGCCGCGCACCGCGGGCGCCGGTCACGACGGCGGCGACCGCTCGGTCGGCGGCGGCGCCGGGACCAGCACCGTCCTGGTGTTGCAGCGCACCGCCGACGCCGTGCGCACCCGCACCCGCCGCTACGCCGAAATCGATGGCCCCGGAATCGGATTCCGCGAGGCGCGCGACGCGGACGCGCACATCGCCCTGCACGATCCCACCCGGCCGACCGGGCCGTTCGATCTCCACCGCGGCGAGGAACCCCCCGTCCTGATCCCGATCTCCGGACCAGACCAGGCCACCATCCACCACCTGGCCCTGCGCTGGGCGGTCGCGCTCGGATCTTACGGCTCGCTGCGCGAATTCGCCGCCGCCACCGCCAGACTCGTCCCCGAATCCACCCGCGCCGCCATCCTCGCCCGCGACTCCGTCGATGCCGCCGCCGAACTGCGAGCCCTGGCCAGGCGCATCGCCGCGACCACCCCGGCCGCCCGATCCGCACCCGACCCCCTCGACCCCGTCCGCGAACACCGCGACGGCCGTGTCCTTTTCCTCTTCCCCGGCACCGGCGACCACCCGCGCATGGGCCGAGCCCTGGCCGCGCGCTACCCGATCTTCGCCACGGCCCTCGCCCTCGCGGCGGACGCCGTCACCGCGGCGGGCGGCCCCCGCGTGTGGACACCGCGATACGGCTTCGGCCGAACCGTGCCGAACCCCACCGCGCCCTCGGCGCACTCGTACTCGGCCGTCGACAACTCCGGGGCGGTTCATACCGAGACCCGATGTGCGGGTTCGATGTCCGACAGTGCTGCTTCCGCGGCGGATCATGGCCCGGACACCGAGACCGCGATATTTGGCGGTGCGTTGAACGACGCGGTCCACAGCGACGGAGAGTGCGCCAACGGGTGCGGCGAGCCAGTCGTGGACATTCCGGACCGCCGCGATGGGGTCGTGGTCGGGCAGGCGTCGTTGTTCGTATTCCAATATGCGCTGGCGGAATTGCTGGAATCGTGGGGGATACGCGCGGATGGGGTGGCCGGGCACGGGGCCGGGGAGGTCGCGGCGGCGGTCGTGTGCGGCGCGCTGTCGCTCGAAGATGGGGCTCGGGTCGCGGTGGCGCGGGCGCGACTGGTGGCGAGAGCCGGAGTGGGCGGGGCCGTCGCGGTCCTCGAAGCGACGCCCGCGGAGGTGTACCGGCTGGTCGAGCCGATGCACGCGGTGGCCGCGGTGGCCGCGGTGGACGGCATGACCATCACTGTGTCGGGCGAAGCGCGCTATATCGATGCGCTGGTCCGGCGGGCTCATCGGCGCACCATCTTCGCGCAACGGGTTCCGGCCGAGTCCGCGCCCGAACCGTCACACCTGCCGAGGATCCGCGAGCACAGCGCCGAATTGCGTAGCGCGCTCGCCGGTCTCACGCCCGCAGCGCCGTGGCGTCCGCTCTACTCGACCACCCGGCCCGGCAGTGTCCTGCGCGCCGCGATCCCGGATGGCGTGACCGGAACGGACCGGGAGATCCGTCTGGACGGCGAGTACTGGGTCGAGAACGTCTCGCGCGCGGTCGAGTTCGCCGCAGCTCTGGAGGCCGCTGTCGCCGACGGCTTTTCGACCGTGCTCGAGCTCGGCCCGACCCCGGTGCTCACCTCCGCGGTGCGTGAGCGGACCGCACTAAGGGACGGAGCGCACGCAGTCCTGTCCGTCGACGACGAGGCGGGAAGCCTGATGGGCACGATCGCGCGGCTGTATCTGGAGGGGCGGACCGTCGATTGGACCGCGTTGGGCCCGCACACCACCGCGCCGCCGCAAAGGCAGTGGCGGAGGCCGGATTCCGTCGATACCGGCGGGTGGCCCCGGGGTGGGTTCGCGGCGGACGGGCATCCGCCGGGGCCGGTGTTTCCGGAGGTGGAGATCCGGGCGGAGGGGACGTATGTGGTCGCGGGTGGGCTGGGGCCGCAGGGGGAGGCGGCGGTGCGGTGGCTGCTGGGGGCGGGGGCCCGGGATGTGGTGGTGCTGACGCGTACGCCGCGGCCGCTGCCGTCCCGGCTGACCGGGATGGAGGACCGGATCGTGATGATGCGATGCGACTGCGCGGATCGCACCGACCTCGCGACCGCGTTGCAGGACATTCGGGAGTGCGGGTCGGCGGTGCGGGGCGTGGTGCACGCGTCCGGGGCGACGCGCCTGGTGGCGGCGACCAATCTGCTGGAGCTGACCGCGGCGGATCCCACCGACTTCACCGTGCTGCTGACCTCGGCGCCCGGCGCGGCCGAGCCGGCGGCGGTGCGGGAACTGGCGGCCGCGCAGGCGGATCGGCGGGTCATCTGCGTGGAGTGGGAGGTCGGGCCCGCCGCCTGAGGCATGATGACCGGATGGCGGATCCCGAGATCACGGTCCAGTGGAAGAAGGAGCCGGACGAGCACGACTACCCGGCCGCCGCGGACTACCTCGAAATGCTGGCCGAGCCGGATGTCATCGAACAGGTGCTCCGGGAGTTGCGGGCCGCGCCCGTGACCCACAAGAAGGCCAAGGATCTGCTGCGCGCCTCGCAGCTCGAGATCCTGCCCAGCTACAACCCTTATGTCCGCCGCGACCTGGCCAAGATCACGTCCGGGAAGGCGCTCTCGCCGATCCTGGTGGTGCGCGGCGACTTCCGTAAGGGTGTGCCCATGCAGATCGTGGACGGCTACCACCGGGTGTGCGCCATCTACTACGCCGACGAGAACATCGCGATCCCGGTGAAGATCGCCTCGCTACCGTGAGCACCGCGTGAACTTCCAGACCCTCACCCTGATCACCGTGCTCGGCCTGGCCGGGCCCTGGCTGGCGTGGCGGCAGTCCTGGCATCTGCCGGTCATCCTGGGCGAACTGCTGGCCGGAATCGTCTTCGGCACCACCGGCTTCGGCCTGCTGCATCCCGCCGACCCGACCTTCAACTTCCTCGCGGACGTGGGCTTCGCCGTGGTCATGTTCGTGGCGGGCACCCATGTGCCGGTGCGCGACGCCGCGATCCGCGCGGCACTCGGGCGGGGCGTGGTGCGCGCGGCGGCGGTGGGCGTGCTGGCCATGCTCGCCGGGCAGGCCATCGCGATCTGGTTCGATACCGGGCACGGACTGCTCTACGCGGTGCTCATCGCCTCCTCGTCGGCGGCCATCGTGTTGCCCATCATCGATTCCCAGGGCCTGGGCGGAAAGCCGGTCCTGGAGTTGACCGCTCAGGTCGCCATCGCCGACGCGGCCGCGGTGGTGGCGCTGCCGCTGGTGATCGATCCGGGCAATGCGGGCAGGGCCGCCGTCGGCGCGCTGCTGGTGGCGGGGGCCGCACTGCTCGTCTACTGCTTCCTGCACTGGGTGGAGGAGTCCGGTATCCGGCACCGGCTGCACACGGTGTCCGAGGACCGGAAGTTCGCCCTCGAACTGCGGGTCAGCCTGGCGTTGCTGTTCGCGCTGGGCGCGCTGGCCACCCGCAGCCACGTGTCGATCATGTTGGCGGGCTTCGCTCTCGGCCTGGCGGTGGCGGCCGTCGGCGAACCGCGGCGGGTGGCCAAGCAGCTGTTCGCTCTGAGCGACGGATTCCTGGCGCCGCTGTTCTTCGTGTGGCTGGGCGCGCGCCTGAACCTGCGAGAGTTCGGCGACCACCCGTATCTGATCCTGCTGGGCCTGGCGCTGGGCGCGGGCGCGGTGCTGGCCCACGCGCTGATGCGATTCCTGGGTCAGCCGGTGCCATTGGGGGCGATCGCTTCGGCACAGATCGGCGTGCCGGTCGCCGCCGTCACCGTCGGCACCCAACTGCATGTGCTGAAGCCGGGCGAACCGGCCGCGCTCATGCTCGGGGCCCTGGTGACCATTGCCGCAGCCGCGTGGGGTGCGCGAAGCGCGGCCCCGCGGGACAACTGATTTCGCGAGGCGAGGGTAACTCGTCGGGGACGCCCGGAATCGGCTCGGCACCCGGCCGCCGGCCCGCGTGCACAACTGTTTACGGCTCTCAGCCGCGCGCTCAAGTCCCGGGGAGGCGGTGGAGCTTGTCGGTCTCGCGGCGTTCGCGCTTGGTGGGGCGGCCCGCACCGCGATCCCGGCGCGGCTGCAGCGCGATCACCTGCGGATCCGGCGGGGGCGGGCTCTTGTCGATCATGCACTGCACGGCCACCGCGGCGCCGACTCGCTTGGTGATGAGCTGCTCGACGATGACGATGCGTTCGAGTCCATTGACCCGGACCCGGATCTCGTCGCCGGGCTTCAGCGAATGCGCGGGTTTGACCGGCACGCCGTTGACCCGCACGTGCCCGGAACGGCAGGCCGCGGCGGCCGCCGACCGGGTCTTGAAAAGCCGAACAGCCCAGGTCCAAGAATCAACTCGGGCCTGGGCCGTGGTGCTCAGTGGAGCAGAGGTCACGCTTTACAAGATACGGGTCACGCGTTGACGACGCGGCGGGCGGTGACCACCTGGCTCGCGTGCAGCGGCGTGTAGGAGACCGGGGTGCCGGACTGCACCGCGTTCAGCAGCTTGCCGTCGCCGGCGTAGATGCCGACGTGGCCGCCGCCGTTGGTGATGACGATGTCACCGGGCTGCAGGTCGTCGAAGGCCACCGGGGCGCCGACGTTGGACTGCTCGAAGCTGGTGCGGGGCAGCTCGATACCGGCCTGCTTGTAGGCCCACTGGACCAGGCCCGAGCAGTCGAAGCTGTAGGGACCGGTCGCGCCCCAGGAGTACTGGGCGCCGACCTTGGTCTCGGCCGCGTGCAGCGCGATGTCGCCCACGGAGCTCGGCTTGTTGAAGATGGTCGGCAGCTGGAACTGCGGAGCGGGCGCGACCGCCGGGGCGCCGACCTGAGCGCCGCCGCCCAGAGCGCCGGGGGTCTGCAGCGCCGTCTCGGCGTCCTTGACCGTCTGGTTGAACTGCTGCACCTGGGGTGCGAATTCGTCCGGCACATCGAAGTTTCCGATGCCGGGGATTTCGACGGTGGCGGCCGTGGCGGTGATCGCCGGGAAGACACCAGTCGTCGTCGCCGCCATCGCACCCATCACGATGGCACCCTTAACGGAAGCCGGAAGCCGAGATTCCTGCTGCAAGCTGTGCTTACCCACTGAGACGCATCTCCGATCGTGCTGCTTGTAACCAAGCGGGCTGCCTCTCCGATGAAGCAACAGACTCCGCTAAGTCACGAGAAGATTACGACTCGGTCGCCCGGTTGTCTACCCGACGTGGGTGGCGTGTCGCATGTTTCCGAAAACGTCCCGCTTAACGGTCATTTCGGTGTAAAGAGCCATGGATCACGAGACGATATAGGTGATCGTTCCGGCCGTTATCAACCCTTCGCCTGGGCGGCCCGCTCCAGCTCGGCAATCCGCCGGCGCGCGTCGGCGAGGTCCACTTCCAACTGACCCAGGGCCATCACCAACGGGCCGACCGCGAGATCGGCCACCAGTTGCGGATCGTCGTACCCGCGCTCGATGGCGACCAGGATGTTGTTGCGGATGCGCGCGGCGACCACCGCCTCGGCGGGCACGTTCCAGGATTCGACCACCTCGGCGACGGTGGGGGGCTGTACGACTTCTTCCGACATGAACCCTCCTGCGCTGGAACCCAACGAATCAGGCATAAGGGTAGAGACCCCGGCGGACACCGCGGGCACATGTGTCGCATGCCGGTTGACAGCTGTCTCTACCGCCCGCCGTAGATGCCCGGATATTCGGTGATTCCCGCGCTACGGTTGGGCCGCATGGACCCCGTCAAGAATCCGTACGCGCCCGGCGCGGGGCAACGGCCACCCGAACTCGCGGGCCGGGACCGGCAGCTCGCGGCCTTCGACATCGTGCTGGAGCGGGTGGCGCGATCCCGGCCGGAACGCAGCGTGATGCTGACCGGACTGCGCGGCGTCGGAAAGACGGTGCTGCTGAACCAGCTTCGCTCGGCCGCCCGCACCCGCGGCTGGGGCACCGGCAAACTCGAGGCGCGACCGGATCAGGAACTGCGGCGGCCGCTGGCCTCGGCGCTGCACATGGCGGTGCGGTCGCTCGCGGCCGAGCACCGCAATCCGGAGCAGGTGGACGATTTCCTGGGGATTCTCAAGGCTTTCGCGCTGCGGTCGACCGCGGACAAGGGGATGCGGGACCGCTGGAACCCGGGCATCGACGTGCCCGCGGTGACCGGGCGGGCCGACTCCGGGGACATCGAGATCGATCTGGTGGAGCTGCTGATGGAGGCGGCGGCGCTGGTGCGCGACCAGGGCGTCGGGATCGCGGTGTTCATCGACGAGATGCAGGATCTCGGGGCGGCCGACATCTCCGCCATCTGCGGGGCCTGCCACGAATTGAGCCAGGACGCCGCGCCTTTGATCGTGGTCGGGGCGGGGCTGCCGCATCTGCCCGCGGTGCTGACCGCGTCCAAGAGCTACTCGGAGCGGTTGTTCTCCTATCACCGGATCGACCGGCTGGATCGGGAGTCGGCGGATCAGGCGCTGATCGCGCCCGCCGAGCGGGAGAACGTGGAGTACTCCACCGAGGCGCTGGACGCGTTGTACAAGAAGGCCGACGGCTACCCGTATTTCGTGCAGGCGTACGGCAAGGCGGCCTGGGACGCGGCGGCGCGGAGTCCGATCTCGGCGGAGGACGTGGCGGTGGCGTCACCCGCGGCCGAAGAGGAATTGGCGGTCGGCTTCTTCGGGTCCCGCTACGAACGAGCAACCCCGGCGGAGCGAGAATATATGCGCGCCATGGCCGATCTGTCCGGCGACGACGGCCCGGTAGCCACCTCCGCCGTCGCGAACGAACTCGGGCGAAAGCCCGCTTCACTGTCCCCGGCGCGCGACGGGCTGATCAAGAAGGGCCTCATCTATTCGGCCGAGCGCGGCACCATCGGATTCACGGTCCCGCATTTCGGCCGCTATCTCCGTGGCGTGCAGTAGCGGGATGCTGTTCGACAGATCTACCCCTACCGGTGGGTAACAAAGGCTCCTACACTCGAATGTGATTCTCATCACGGTCGAGGAGGACATCATGGCGATTGCCGCCAAAGTCGACGCCACCGAAGAACAAGCCCGGGCACTGGTCGAAGAATCCCGCGAAACCACTTGGGCCAAGCCATCCTTCGCCAAGGAGATGTTCCTCGGCCGATTCCGGCTCGACCTCATCCATCCCTTCCCACGCCCCAGCGCCGACGACGCGGCCAAGATCGAGGCCTACCTGACGCGGCTGCGGGCGTTCTGCGACACCATCGACGGCCTCCGCATCGAGGCCGAGGGCCGCATCCCCGACGAATACGTGCGCGGACTGGCCGACCTCGGCTGCTTCGGGCTCAAGATTCCCGAGGAGTACGGCGGCGTCGGGCTCTCGCAGGTCGGCTACAACCGGGCGCTCATGCTGGTCGGCTCCGCGCACGCCAGCCTCGGCGTGCTGCTGTCGGCGCACCAGTCCATCGGCGTGCCCGAACCGCTGAAACTGGCCGGCACCGCCGAGCAGAAGCGGGAGTTCCTGCCGCGCTGCGCCAAAGGCGCGGTGAGCGCGTTCCTGCTGACCGAACCCGACGTCGGCTCCGACCCGGCGCGGATGGCCTCCACCGCGACCCCGACCGCCGACGGCGAGGCCTACGAGCTCAACGGCGTGAAGCTGTGGACCACCAACGGCGTGGTCGCCGAACTGCTGGTGGTGATGGCGCGGGTGCCCAAGAGCGAGGGCCACCGCGGCGGCATCTCCGCGTTCATCGTGGAGGCCGACAGCCCGGGCATCACCGTGGAGCGGCGCAATGGCTTCATGGGCCTGCGCGGCATCGAGAACGGCGTCACCCGCATGCACAATGTGCGCGTCCCCAAGCGAAACCTGGTGGGCCGTGAGGGCGACGGGCTCAAGATCGCGCTCACCACGCTCAACGCGGGCCGGCTGGCGATTCCCGCCATGTGCACGGCCGCGGCCAAGTGGTCGTTGAAGATCGCGCGGGAATGGTCGGCCGCCCGCGTGCAGTGGGGCCGTCCGGTCGGCGAGCACGGCGCGGTCGGCACCAAGCTGTCCTTCATCGCCGCAACGACTTTCGCGTTGGAGTCGGTGCTCGACCTGTCCGCCACCATGTGCGACGAGAACCGCAACGACATCCGCATCGAGGCCGCGCTGGCCAAACTGTGGGCCTCGGAGATGGCGTGCGAGATCGCCGACGAACTGGTGCAGATCCGCGGCGGGCGCGGCTACGAGACCGCCGCCTCGTTGCAGGCGCGCGGCGAAAGAGCCGTGTCCGCCGAACAATTGGTGCGCGATCTCCGCATCAACCGCATCTTCGAGGGCTCCAGCGAGATCATGCGCCTGCTCATCGCCCGCGAGATGGCCGATGCCCACATGGCCGCCGCCGGCGCGCTGGTGGACCGCAATGCCGAACTCAAGGACAAGGCCAAGGCGGCGGTCGGGGCGAGCGGGTTCTACGCCAAGTGGTTCCCGCAGCTGGCGGTCGGCGCGGGCACCACTCCGGTGAGTTACGGCGAATTCGGGCCCCTGGCAAGGCATATGCGCTACGTCGAACGCATGTCACGCAAGCAGGCCCGCGCCCTCATGTACGGGATGGCCCGCTGGCAGGCCAAACTCGAATACAAGCAGGGCTTCCTGGGCCGCATCGTCGACATCGGCGCCGAACTGTTCGCCATGGCGGCGGCGTGCGTGCGCGCCCAGTCGCTGCGCGTCGCGGGCGGCCCGGAGGGCGAGACCGCCGAGGAACTCGCCGAGGTCTTCTGCCGTCAGTCCCGGCTCCGCGTCGAACGCCTCTTCGACGCGCTCTGGTCCAACACCGACGACGCCGACACCGACCTGACCCGCGGCATCCTCGACGGCCGCTACAGCTGGATCGAATCCGGCGCCCTCGATCCCAGCGAGGGCACCGGTCCGTGGATCTCCGAATGGCAGTTCGGGCCGTCGGTGGAGAAGAACCTGCTCCGGCCGTTCCTGCCGTCCACCAAGACGGGGGCGACCACCTAGCCGAAGGCTGTCGACAGAATTCTGCCGCTATCTAGCGAATCATCTAGATAGCGGCAGATTCTCAGGACGAGGGGTGCGGTGCGAAGGCGCGAGCCCAGACCTCCCGCGCCGCGACGGCGAGCAGCACGATCGCCAGCGCGGGGAAGACCGCCGTATCCGTGTGTCCGCCGCAGCCGCCCGGGGCCACGGACCAGATCACGATGGCGGCCGAGAACGGCACGAATACGGTGACCAGTCCCGGGATCAGGCGGCCCACGGCCGCTGCTTCCACGGTCGCGGCGATGATCAGCACCAGGAAGGCCAGGCCGGCGACGGGAGTCGCCATGCAGAATCCGTCCGAGGGCTGGTAATCGGCATAGCGGCGCGGCACTTCGGAGACGCCATAGGCGGTCCAGCCGTAGCGGGTGGTCTCGGGCCAGAGGGTTGCGACGACGAAGATCCACCAGCACGCATGGCCGGTGACATGGACGAACCGGAACAATCGGTCTCGTGTCACCGGCTCAACTGTAGTCGTGGCTTATCTACCGATTTCTACTCAATTTGCTAGAGCTTTGTAGAGATTCATGAGGTGCAAGTTGCCGAAGGCCGCGGCCCATCTACCGGCAGGCTGTATAGATCAGCGGAGACAGTTGGACAACTTGTGCATAACGCCTGGTGTAGGGGGTTAACGCCGGGGGCATCTATTTCGACAACCGGGCAAGAAGGCGCACTCTTCAGGAGACGTCATGTCCATGCACAGCCCCCGCGCCGCCGACTACGACGGCCACCACATCACCGTCTCGGCCGACGACGGCGTGCCGCTCGCGGTCCGCGAGTTCGGCGCCACCGACGCTCCGGTCACGGTGGTGTTCGTCCACGGTCACTGTTTGCGCGCCGAGTCCTGGGCGTTCATGCGCGGGCATCTGCTGGAGACCTGGGGCGAGGACACCCACATGGTGTTCTACGACCACCGCGGACACGGCGAATCGGGCAATGCCGATCCCTCGACCTACACCATCGAACAACTGGCCCGGGATCTGGACACGGTGCTGCGGACCGTGGTCCCGACCGGACCCGTTGTGCTGGTAGGACATTCGATGGGCGCGATGACGGTGCTGGCGTACGCGCGGCTGCACCCGGAGACGATCGGGACCCGGATCGTCGGCGTCGGCCTCATCTCCAGCGCCGCCAACGGGGTGACCCGGGTCGGGCTGGGACGGCTGCTGAGCCCGCCCGCGGTGAGCTCGCTGCGGGCCGCGGTGAAGCGTGCGCCGCGGGCCATGCAGGCCTCGAAACACCTGAGCCGCCGCATCTTCGAGCCGATCATGCGCGACGCCACCCTGGGCACCCGGAAGGTGAGCCCGCGCATGCTGGCGGTCGCGACGGCCATGCTCAACGACACCTCGCTGCTGACCATGGCCAGCTTCCTGGAGTCGCTGATCGCCTTCGACGAGACCGCGAATCTGCACCGGCTGGGCACGATTCCGGTGCTGGTGCTGGCCGGCTCCGCGGACATCATGATCCCGTTCGCGCATTCGGTGGTGCTGGCCTCCCAGGTCGACGACGCCGAACTGGTGCGGCTGGACGGGGCCGGGCACAGCGTGATCCTGGAGCGGGCCGAGGAGGTGGCCGCGGCGGTGGTGTCGCTGGTGGCCCGGGCGACCGCGGCGATGCGCGGCGCGGGCCCGGATTACGGGCCCGAATGCGGGCCGGAGTACGCGATCGCGGGATAGCCGGAAGTCGGCCCGCGACGGGCCGATCCCTGCAATTTGAAACGCCGCAGACCACGATTTTGCCGTGTTCGACAGGCCCTCGAGCTGCGAATATTCCTGCCGGACGAGACGGATCCCGCATGATCACGTACTGTGTTGTAGATCACGATGTGTGGTCTGTCACACGGGTCGAGGAGGTTTTCGATGACACAGAGCGAGATTGCGGAACTCCGCTACGCGGTGGGCCAGCTCCGGCAGTGCGTGAACTCACTGCGCTCCCACTACGGAGACGCGGGCATGATCCGCCGGCTGGAGAACGATCTGGAGAGGCTCGTCATCGACACCGACGAGTTCGAACAGACTCCGCTGCAGGAGCCCCCCGCCGCGAAGCAGGAGACCATCTACGTCCCCGACGCCAAGCACGACGAGGCGGCCTGGATGGGCGCGCAGGACGAGGGCCTCGGCTTCCACTCCCGCCCCCGCACCAAGTAACCGAACTTTTCGTTTCGAGCAGCGGCAGCGCCCCCTCGGCACTGGCGGCGAGAGCTCAGGGTCGATGACGACCCCGGGTGGAGCGCCTGCCGCCCGCACCCCGGAACCGGGCCCCGCGCGGCGCCTCGGAAACCGGTGTCAGATCCGGTGATTCGAAGACCGCGGCCACCGCGTGGCCGGGTCCGGCCGGACTCACGGCCATACTCAGCCCGCCGTCGCGGCGGCCCAATTCGTGCAGCATGGTAGTGGTCATGCGCAGGCCCGCGGCGCCACCGGGATCACCGAGGGCGATGGCGCCGCCGTGGACGTTGAGGCGCTCGCCCAGGTCGCCGACACCGAGGACGCGCGCCAGGGCGAGCACCTCGACCGCGGAGGTCTCCTCCACTTCGAGCAGTTCCAGATCCGCGAGGGTGAAACCGGTGCGCCACAGGGCCTTGGAGATCGCGGACGTGGCCGCGGGCGCCGTGGTTCCGGCGGGAGCGGCGGCGCTCGCCCAATCGACCAGATAGGCCATGGGGGCCAGACCCAGATCGACCAGCCGGTCCTCGGCCACCACCAAGCAGGCCGAGGCGGCCAGGGCGCGGGTGCTGCGGTTGGCGACCGTGGTGACGCCGCCGGCCCGGATGGGCGCCAGGGCGGCGAACGCGCGGTGCGAGACATCGTCGCGCAGGCCCTCGTCGCGGTCGACCAGGCGCACCACCTCCGAATTCGGGTCATCCGGACGCGCGCACACCGCCACCGGTGCGATCTCGGCGCCGAAGATGCCCTGGCGGTGCGCCCGGGCGGCCCGGCGGTGGCTCACCGCGGCGAAATCGTCGGCGGCCGCGCGGTTCAGGCCGTGATCGCGGGCCAGCTGTTCGGTGTGCGGCGAATCTGCTTGTCCGCGTGTGGGTTCCCCGGCCCACATCGCGATCTGCTCGTCGGTGGTGGGTCCGGCGGCCGTCCCGGGCCCGGATCGGCGAAACGACGGCGGGAAGCCGGCCGGTTGCGCTTCGAATGCCGCTGCGGCGCACTCGTATTCGGCGCCGATCGCGAGCACCACATCGGCCGCGCCGGTGCGCACCGTCATGGCGGCGGTGATCAGGGCGCGCAGGCCGCTGCCGGGTCCGGCGCCGAGGGCGAAATCGCCGAGCTCGGGGGCGAGTCCGCACCGGGCCAGCGCCGGACGGATGGCGTCGAGATCCGGGACCGCGGTGACCAGCTGTTCGACCCGCAGCGGGTCGATGCCGGAGCGGCCGAGCACCGCCGCCATGACCGTGCCGACCAGACGGTTCGGCGGCACGGCGGCGAGCGCGCCCCCGGGCAGACCCACCGGCGTACGCATCGGCTGGACGATGGCGGCTCGTCTCATCTCCGGCTCCCTTCCGACCCTCATCAGGGGGACAGGCCACCACACCCTTGTTGCTGCCGTGTGACGGTATGTAACCAGCGGAAACGACCGGGCCGCAGCGCGAAATCCGGGCATACCGAATCCCGGTGACAGCCCGCCGAGTTCGCGGGATTGCCGTTTGTTCACTACACGAATGAAATACGGACGCCCGCAGGAAATGTGGTGTAGATCACGCGATCACGAAATAGCTGATGCGAGCTCGAGTGATAGCACTCCTGTCGTAGGGTGCTCACCATCACATTCGATGCCGGAGGTAACGATGACGTTCCACGGGGTAGAGCAGCGAGGCAGGTCGCAGTGAGCGCCGCACCAGTCAAGGCTTCTGAATCGATCAGCACCGGGGTTTTCAGCAGGGGTCGCGCCGCCATCGCGGCACGCACGCTCCGCACCGACCGGTGGTGGGTGCCGCCGGCGCTGACGGTGCTCGGGCTGGGCGCCTTCGTCGTCTACGCGACCGTCAGATCCTTTGTGCGGACCGCGTATTGGGTGAACGACTTCCACTATCTGACACCGTTCTATTCGCCCTGTCTGAGCGCTTCGTGCGTCGAGGGCTCCAGCCACTTCGGGACGCCGATCGGCCAGCTGCCGATGTGGATTCCGCTGGGCTTCCTGGTGCTGCCGTTCCTGCTGTTGTTCCGGCTCACCTGCTACTACTACCGCAAGGCCTACTACCGGTCGGTGTGGATGTCCCCGCCGGCCTGCGCGGTGGCCGAGCCGCACGCGAAATACTCCGGGGAGACCAAGCTTCCGCTGATCATCCAGAACGCGCACCGCTACTTCTTCTATGTCGCGGTGATCATCTCGGTGATCAACACCTATGACGCGGTGATCTCCTTCCACGCCAAGGACGGCGGCTTCGGCATCGGCCTGGGCACCGTGGTCATCACCGCGAACGCACTGCTGCTGTGGGCGTACACGCTGTCGTGCCACTCCTGCCGTCACATCGCGGGCGGACGGCTCAAGCACTTCTCGCAGCACCCGGTGCGCTACCGCTTCTGGACCGTGGTGTCGAAGCTGAACACCCGGCACATGCAGCTGGCCTGGACCACGCTGGGCACGCTGGTCCTCACCGATTTCTACGTCATGCTGGTCGCGAGCGGAACCATCTCCGATCCTCGCCTCATCGGCTGACAGTCCTCTATTCCTCAGTCTCCCAGGAGTGTTCGGTTCCATGCCTGAAGTAGAGCGGCACAAGTACGACGTCGTCGTGATCGGTGCCGGCGGTGCCGGTCTGCGTGCGGTGATCGAGGCCCGTGAACACGGGCTGTCGGTGGCGGTGGTCTGCAAGTCCCTGTTCGGCAAGGCGCACACCGTCATGGCCGAGGGCGGCTGCGCGGCCGCCATGGGCAATGCCAACTCCAAGGACAACTGGCAGACCCATTTCAAGGACACCATGCGCGGGGGCAAGTTCCTCAGCAACTGGCGCATGGCCGAGCTGCACGCCCAGGAGGCTCCCGACCGGGTGTGGGAGCTGGAAACCTATGGGGCGCTGTTCGATCGGACCGCGGACGGGCGGATCAGCCAGCGCAACTTCGGCGGCCACACCTATCCGCGGCTGGCGCACGTCGGCGACCGCACCGGGCTCGAGATCATCCGCACCATGCAGCAGAAGATCGTCTCGCTGCAGCAGGAGGATTTCGCGCAGACCGGTGACTACGAAGCCCGCATCAAGATCTTCGCCGAATGCACCATCACCGAACTGCTCAAGGACGGCGACAAGATCGCCGGAGCCTTCGGGTACTGGCGCGAATCCGGACGCTTCGTCCTGTTCGAGACGCCCGCGGTGGTGATCGCCACCGGCGGTGTCGGCAAGTCCTACAAGGTGACCTCGAACTCCTGGGAGTACACCGGTGACGGGCACGCGCTGGCGCTGCGCGCCGGGGCGTCGCTGATCAATATGGAGTTCCTGCAGTTCCATCCGACCGGCATGGTCTGGCCGCCGTCGGTGAAGGGCATCCTGGTCACCGAGGGCGTGCGCGGTGACGGTGGGGTGCTCACGAACTCCGACGGCAAGCGGTTCATGTTCGACTACATTCCGCCGGTGTTCAAGGGGCAGTACGCCGAGAGCATCGAAGAGGCGGACCAGTGGCTGAAGGACAACGACTCCGCACGCCGCACCCCGGACCTGCTGCCCCGTGACGAGGTGGCCCGCGCCATCAACGAGGAAGTGAAGGCCGGACGCGGCACCCCGCACGGCGGCGTCTACCTGGATATCTCCTCCCGGCTGCCCGCCGACCAGATCGTCAAGCGGCTGCCGTCCATGCACCACCAGTTCAAGGAGCTGGCCGACGTGGACATCACGAAGGAGCCGATGGAGGTCGGGCCGACCTGCCACTACGTCATGGGCGGCATCGAGGTCGATCCCGACACCCAGGCGGCGAAGGTGCCCGGGCTGTTCGCGGCCGGCGAGTGCGCGGGCGGCCTGCACGGGTCCAACCGGCTGGGCGGCAACTCGTTGTCGGATCTGCTGGTGTTCGGCCGGCGCGCCGGATTGGGCGCGGCCACCTATGTGGAGGAGCTGGCGGCGCGGCCCAAGATCTCCGACACCGATATCGCGGCGGCCGCGAAAGCGGCTGTGACGCCGTTCGATCCGCCGGACGAGGGCCAGGGAGAGAACCCCTACACCCTGCACATGGACCTGCAGCAGACCATGAACGACCTGGTCGGCATCATCCGCAAGGAGGGTGAGCTGAAGCAGGCCGTCGAGAAGCTGTCCGAACTGCGCGACCGCTACGACCACGTCACCGTGGAGGGCCACCGGCAGTTCAACCCGGGCTGGCACCTGGCCATCGACATGCGCAACATGCTGCTGATCAGCGAATGCGTGGCGCAGGCGGCGCTGTTGCGCACCGAGAGCCGTGGCGGCCACACCCGCGACGATCACCCGGGGATGGATCCGGCGTGGCGAAACCAGTTGCTGGTCTGCACCATCGGCGAGGACGAGGTCGGCTTCTCGGTGCCCGCGGTCACCGTCACCTCCGAGCCTCAGATCCCCATGCGCGCCGAACTGCTCGCCCTGTTCGACCGGGCGGAGCTCGAAAAGTACTACACCCCCGCCGATCTCGCGGACTTGCGGGACGACGCCGGAAAGGCGGAATAGCCATGAGTTACCAGGCGAAGTTCAAGGTGTGGCGCGGCGATACCGAGGGCGGCGACCTGCACGACTTCACCGTGGAGGTGAACGAGGGCGAGGTGGTGCTCGACATCATCCACCGCCTGCAGGCCACGCAGGCGCCGGATCTGGCGGTGCGCTGGAACTGCAAGGCGGGCAAGTGTGGTTCGTGCTCGGCCGAGGTGAACGGCCGGCCGCGGCTGCTGTGCATGACCCGGATGTCGACGTTCACCGAGGACGAAGTGGTGACGGTGACGCCGATGCGCACCTTCCCGGTGATTCGCGACCTGGTCACGGATGT
This sequence comes from Nocardia tengchongensis, assembly GCF_054781395.1. NCBI lineage: Bacteria > Bacillati > Actinomycetota > Actinomycetes > Mycobacteriales > Nocardiaceae > Nocardia > Nocardia tengchongensis. The sequence goes on along the minus strand of NZ_BAAGUM010000006.1, from coordinate 2,246,945 downwards.
GTCGTTCAACTATCAGAAGGCGCGTGAGGTGCCGTCGTTCACGCCGCCGGTGGATCTGAAACCGGGCGACTACCGGATGCAGCAGGCCGATGTGGAACGGTCGCAGGAATTCCGCAAGTGCATCGAATGCTTCCTGTGTCAGAACACATGTCACGTGGTGCGTGATCACGAGGACAACAAGCACGCATTCTCCGGCCCGCGATACCTGATGCGTATTGCAGAACTCGAAATGCATCCTCTCGATGTGGCCGACCGCCGTGAGCTGGCACAGGAGGACGCGGGGCTGGGCTACTGCAATATCACCAAGTGCTGCACAGAAGTTTGCCCGGAGCACATCAAGATCACCGACAACGCCTTGATTCCGCTCAAGGAACGGGTCGTGGACAGCAAGTACGATCCGATCGTCTGGCTGGGCAACAAGCTCTTCCGGCGTTAGCTGCGAAGATCACGAAACGGCAGCCGTTCGGCAACGGAATCATGTTTACGCGAGCTAAGCATGGGTATCCAACTATTCGTGGACCGAGGACTCAAGAATGCGCGTCCCCGGTACCGGAAAATGGGTCCCGATGACTGGGTCGAACGGCTGATCGTAGGGATGCTCTTCGCGGTATCGGCGATGGGCGTATATGTACTCACCGGCGCTTTGATGCCATCCATCGCGATCGGCGTGCTCGTCGCAGCCGTCGCGATCGGGGTGGTCGCGATCCTATGACCGTGATCGCACGGAACCGAGATCGAGGTGCGCGGGGCGCCGCACCGAGCAGGTGAGCGGCCCCGCGCACCTCGATCGTTTCGTCAGCGGTCGCGAATCACCGGTCGAAGCGGCCGTTTTCGATGCCGGCGGTGAACGACTCCCACTCCTGCGCACCGAACACCAGCGCCGGGCCCAGCGGATTCTTGCTGTCCCGCACGCCGACCCGGCCCGTGGGCAGGAACGCCACCTCGACGCACTCCTTACCGGCCCCGCTGCGGCTGCTCTTGAACCAGCGGGCCCCGGAAAGTTCCACACTCATGCCGAATACTCCTTCGCCACCTGCCGCAGCAGGTTTCTGCTGTCCTGGACGTCCAACGCGCAGCGCTCCAGGCCCTCTTGTGCCCGGCGATAGCGCTGAACGTCGCCCTGCCTCTCGAGATACAGATCGCCGGTGAACCCCTCCACATAGACCACCGGGGGCTCCACCGGATGCCCCTTGCTGTCGGATCCGAACTCCAGGATCACGAACGGACCGGTCGAAAGTCCCAGCGGGACACCGGCGGCGAAGGGCAGGATACGCAGCGCGACATTGGTTCGGGTGCTCAGTTCCGCCAAGTGCCGCACCTGCGCCGCCATCACTTTTGCACCTCCCACCAGGCGGCGCAATACCGATTCGTGCAACACCATGGCGACGGCCGCCGGGTGCATGCGGCGGGTGATCATGGCCTGGCGCTGCATGCGCAGCTTGACGCGCCGATCCACCTCGGCCGCCGTCTCTTCCGGGTAGCCGAGGCGATTCAGGGCCCTTGCGTATTCGGAGGTCTGCAGCAGGCCGGGCACCAATTCCGATTGGTAGCAGGACAACTGCTGCGCGGATGCCTCCAGACCCACGTAGACGTCGAAGTTCTCGGGAATCAGGTCGCCGTAGGAGTGCCACCAGCTCTTGACGGCGGCCTGCTGCGCCAAACCCTTGAGCCCGTCGGCGATTTCGGCCGGGATGCCGTAGATCCGGCACAGCTCCTGGATGTCGATGGTGCGGATGCGGTCCGCGTTGCCCTTCTCCAGCCGCTGTAGCGTGCTGGCGCCCCACTCCATGAGCTTGGCGGCTTCGGCGATGGTCAATCCGGCCTGGATGCGCCAGTCGCGTAGATAGCGTCCGAGCTGACGGCGCGGCAGGGTGGATGACGCGGGACCTTCTGGCACAACACGCTCCATTCGCGGTCGCGGACATGGATCGGGGTTCGTCCGTGGGCGGGAAGTTCGTCCACTTTGGAGAATCGTCCTCTCCCAAGTGGATTCGCTGCTGGGAATTCGCGCAATTTTGCGTTCTCCTTGTCGAAATTCGCCCGCCTGGCGTCTGCTCGTGGTGTGCTAGATGTGTGCCCGGAGCGGTGTAGCTAGACCCCTTTCCTTTCCTGAACCTCCGGGCACTTCAGGAACCAGCGGGAACGAGGAGTGGTCTGGACATGCAACTGACGTCCCTCAATATGCACATCGCCGTTTTGTCGCGTTGCCGCCGGGATCCGGGGGTGATGACCGCCGAACAAGCCCACGCCGCAATGCAATTGCACCTGGATTGCACGGTGCAGACCTGCAAGGTGCGTCGCCGAGCCCGGGCCACCCTGGTGGAGGAGGGACGGTGCGTGCTCGACGAGCGCGCGTTGCCATGACAGCCCTCGGACCGGCCCGGTCCGGGTACAACCGGGCCATGTATCGGCTGCTGTGGCTGCTGCTCGAGTTCCGGGCGGCACGCCATCCCACCGGGCAGTCACGTCCCTACAGGAATTCGCGGCCCGGGACGTACCGGGGAAGGCCCCCGGCCGCGATGAACGCTGCGGCACAGCGCTTTCGAACGCCCCGCGCCTAACCTCCGGGCTGCGGATGCGTAGTCCCCACCGCGTGCAGCAGCGCGGTTCGGCCCGCTCGTTACACAGACGGCGGGCGGGCCGAACCGCACCCAAGTTCGAGTGTGACGCTTACCCTGGAATCCATCGCACTTTGTGCCCGGGGTGGAGGGGAACACCGTTGTTGGCCTTCGAAGAGCCGGATAGTCCGGTATGCCGGACCGCGTCGTTGTCGGATCTGGACGCCATCCGGGCACTCGAGGTGGTCGAGTTCGAGCATCTCGCGTATCCGTATTTCGTTCTGCGGCAATTGTTCGAGTTACACGGAGCAAACTGGACGGTTGCTGAAGATGCCGGAGTGGTGTGCGGCTACGTGCTCACCGCCGTCGACGGCGACGGCACCGCCTGGTTCCTCGGCTTCGCCGTGGCCTCCGCCTGCCGGGGCCGCGGTTTCGGACGGGTCCTGCTGGAAGCCGCTCTGGCCCAATGCCGCAAGGTGCACGCCGAGCAGGTCTACGTGACGGTGAAGCCGGGCAATCGCTCCGCCTACCACCTCTACAAGGAGATCGGGTTCGCCTGGGTCGACCACGAGGTCGACTACTTCGGCACCGATGAGCCACGAGATGTGCTGGTGCACAGGATCTATCATTGATCATGCTCGAGCGAAGCGCACCGTCGTCTCCCTTCGTGGCGGATATGAGCATGCGCATCGAGCGCCACGCCGATGCCTACTCGGAGAGCGTGGCCGAATTCCTGTCGCAGCCACACGGTTTGCGACGTCGGGCCACCGAACAACCCCTGCTGGACCTGTTCACCCGGCACACCGAGGCGGTCGTCGCCACCTATGATCCGCCCGGAATCCGCAGGGCCGGTGACAGTCTCGTCTTCGGACACATCTACGCGCCCGCCTTCGGGCAGCCGGGTGATCCGGACCGACCGGTCGTCCCGGTCAGTCGGTTGATCGCGGCCCTGATCGCCGCGGAAGTGGAGTTCCGCGGCCCACTGCGCTTGAGCCGCACCCAGAATCGGCTGCTCGCCGAGGCCTACGAACGCCTGGGCCGCCCGCTCGTGCAGGCCGGGCTGCCCGCGCACGCGGCCCTGGCCTTCCGTCGCGCCGGCAGTCTCTATCGCATCGACGAGGACACCGATGCCGAGGATCGGTGCGGGCTCGCCCTCGCCCGGGCCCGCCGGCTGGCGCAACCGGTCGCCTGGCGGCGGATCGGCGGCCTGGTCCCGGATCTGACCTGCGGCTACGGGTATCGACCCTTCCGCATGCTCTGGTTCGTGGCGTTCCAGCTGCTGATCTTCACCGTGGCGGTCGCGCTGCGCGCCGAACAGCCGTTGGCAGTGACCATCTTCCAGGTGCTGATGAACTACCTGAACCCGCTCGGCATCGGCGACACCGAGAACCTGCGGGTCGGCGGGCGCGCGGTATTCGTGACCGAGGCTTACGCCGGCGCGGTCACCATGTCGGTGTTCTTCGCGCTGCTGGTACGCCGTTGGTTCCGGCTCTGACCGAGACCGTCACCACTGGACGGTGCTGATCTTCGAGCTGCGCAGCGCCTCCAGGGTGGCCACCGCCAGCCGGTCGCGCAGGTGCCCCACCTGGGCGGTCCACTGCCGGGTGAAGCCGGGATCCGATTCCAGCCGGGTCCACAGTTCCCGCAGCCGGGGCGGGGTGTGCGCGCCCGGCATCCACAGGTGCACGATTTGTTCGAGCAGGGGCGCTAGCTCTTTGGACGAATCGCTTTCCGGCCGGGGCCGGTCGGCGTCCGACAGCGCCGAGGCGAGGGTGGACAGCAGCCAGTCGTGGATCGCCAGGTCTTCGCAGAAGCGTTGTGCGCCAGCGAGATCCCGGACGGTCGGCACCATTATCCGGACCGACCGCGTGTTCTCGTCCTCCAGCCGGAACGCGAACAGGGTCCGGCCCCGCGCGCTCCCGTCCACCGGCGGCGCCACCCGCGCGGCCCAGCGCAGTCGCGTCGCACCCGAATGCACCGGCGGATCCTGATCCAGGCGCGGATCGGTGCGCACCCGGGTGAGCAGCCGTTCGCTGATCGAACCCAGATCCAGGGTGGTGGCGCCCGAGCCCTCCAGGAAGCCCTCGGTCAGATCGACGGCCGTCGAGGTGTCGTCGCCGATCCGGTGCACCAGCTCCACCGTCCCGGCCCGGGTCAGATAGTGCGACCACGGCCGCCGGTGCTGATCGGCCGCCCGCACCACGCTCGAACAGGCCGAACTCTGCAGCACCCGGCCGCCCACCAGGACGGCGTGCGCGGCCACCGTGCCGATGGCGCGGCTCTCCGACCGGGACACCGTGGCCAGCCGGCAGTCCACGCCCACGGCCGAACTCGGGGAGACCGCCAGCGCCAGTGGACGTTCGCGCATCAGTACCCGCTGTCCGGGCAGCAACGACAGCAGCGCCGACGCCTCCCGGGCCGCCAGTCCCCCCGAATTCGGCAGCAGCGCCGTGCGCACCTCCCCCAGCAGGACCAGCGGATCGTTCATGCCGTGCCGTTCTGCGCAGTGCCTGCGCGGGTCACCTCAGACGTCCCCGAGGAAGATGTGGTTCAACCGGCGGGTGGCCTGGCGTGGCACCTCCACCGGAATTCGTTCGCCCGCACCGCGTTCGGCGAGCTTGGCCTGCACGTCGTCGTCGAGTTGCAGGTGGTCGAGGATCACCCGGACCGCGTGCTCGATGCCCAGATAGCTGTAGGGCAGCACGGACAGCGCGCGGTACGCCGCGAACGGTTTGGCCTGCGGGTTCAGCTGCACCACCGCGGGCAGCCGCGACCACTCCTCGGGCCACGGGTCGTCCCACGGCACCGGCGCGGCAACCATGGCGCCCTCGTCGCGAATCATCCCCAGCCGCAACAACTGCCAAATCGTCGCGAGGAAGGGGCAAGACCACAGGATGCGTTCCTCCCGCCGCCCGGCCACCTCCTCGAACTGGCGGCTCCACAGCTGCACGTCCAGGAAGATCGAGTGATTGCGGGCGCCGAACTCCTCCGGCGGCCGGTAGCGCGCGACCCGCATCGCCTGTCCCGCATCGAATTCCGAGGATCGGCGGCCGTTGCACAGCCAGCCGGATTCGACGGTCGGCGGGCGCCGGCCGGTGCTGTCGCGCTCGGGTTCGGCCACGATACGGGCCGACATCATCTCCGCCAGCCGCACCGGTTCGCCCACCGGCTCGCCGTCCCGGAACGACGGCACCTCAGCGCAGCCCGCCTCGCGCGCCAGGTAATCGATGCGCACCCCGCATTCCTCGGCCGCGGTGAGCAGCTTCTCCAGCACGTCCCGGGGATCGGCGGTGCGGCGGGCGTCCCGGGATCGGGCCGGGGTGCGGCTCCAGAAGTAGTCGTCAACCAGGAAGCAGGTGCTGACCCGCGCGCCCGGCCCGAATTCGGCCTCGGCCGCCGCGATCTGGGTGTCGACGATCGGGGCCACCTTGCGCAGCTGCGCGCGGATCCGGTCGACGCCGTTGACCAGCTCGTCCATGTAGAAGTGCCCGACCTCGATGGACAGGTGCGAGAGCGGTTGCCCGGCCACGCGATTGCGTTCACCGGCCTCGCTGTAGTCGGTCGCGGAGCTCATCTGCGTACCTCCACCTGTTCCCAGACGGCGTCGTTCATGAGTTTCTCGGTGAGCGTGCGGAACGCGTCCACGGTCTCGACATTGGCCACATGGGCGGCGACATCCACGTCCAGGATCACCTGCTCCCGGCATTGCAGCATCGGTTCCACCGGGGTCTGACCCAGTATCCCGCTCGGACCCATGCCGTGCCGGTTGGCCGCGCGGGTCAGGGTGTTGTGTTGTTCCTGCAGCCAGGCCGCCTGGGCCGGGCGCAGGCCCGTGGTGTGGTTGAGTTCGGGCACCGCGATGCGGACGAAGCGCAGCGAGTTCAGCAGCGCGGTGCGGTCGTGACCCCACGCCTCGCCGGTGGCCAGCACGCCGTGCTCGTCGTGCACCAAGCCGCGGGCGGCCGCGATGTGCTGGCGGGTCCAGCGGTGGAAGATGAGCCAGCGGCACACCGCCCGGGACAGTTGCGGCTCCCGGGTGGCGCTGAGCGCCAGGGCCAGCGCGATGGACCGGCCCGCGCTCAGATCCACGAAGGTGACGTCGAATTCCTGCTCGCAGGTGGCGAACAGGGCGGCGCAACGGTCGATCATGCGCTCGTCGAGGGTGGTGAACTCGGAGCCGCCGAGGTCGCCGGGGAACAGCACCAGCCGGCCCGACGGATGCCGGGATCGGCTCAGCTCCATGCGGTCGGTCTCCGAGCGCACGCTCAGCCGCGCGGGCGAACCGTTCTCGTTGAGCAGGTAGGCGTGCAGACCCGTCCCGTCCCGGACGCCGTTGTCGATCCGGCTGATCTCGAAAGTGCCGCCCGCGGTGGGGGATCCGAAGTCGAAGTCCAGGTAGGCGACCTTGTGGCCCTTCATGCTCAGCCAGTACGCCATATTGCAGCTGGTCACCGAGCGGCCGGTGCCGCCCTTGTCGGACGCGGAGAACACGAGCACGGTCACACGCTCCTGGTGGCGTCGAACCGGGCGTAGGCGAGCTCGTCCAGTTCCATGAGGGCCTGCGAGGCGAGACTGACGGCGGTGCCCGGGCGTTCGTCGATGAGCTTGCGGGCCCGTTCCAGCCGTTGTTCGGCCAGAGCGAGCGCGGTGCGGCCCGCCGACATGTCGGTTTCGCTGAGCTCCAGCATCTCCCGATTGAGCAGGTGCTCGGCCTCGGTCAGCAGTTCCATCGCCCGGGTCACCGAATTCGGCGCCCGCAGCGGCGGTTCCCGGTACATGCGGGCCGCGGTCACCATGCACTCGACCACGCGCTCGGTGAGATACCAGGACGGCAGGTGTGATTCGGTGCCGCCGAAGATGCGACTGGGGTCGTCCCACAGGCCGGTGGCCGGGCCCTCCCGGAAGGCGCGCAGGTCGAGGTGGTCCATGGTGGCCTGGGCCAGCGCCATCAGCTGATCGCGGGTCTCGATGGTGCCGGAGAGTCGCGCGGCCTGCAGGGTGCGTTTCAAAAGTACGGTGGCGTAATCGGATACGGTCCACAGCAGCAGCGGGCCGTCGAGTTCCTCGCTGCCCAGCAGCCGCAGGCTGAGGCCGGGCGTGTGCAGGATGCGGGCGGGATCGCCGGCGGTGAAGCGGCGGATGATGCGGCCGCGGCGCGCCAGCTCGTCGAAGATGGTGGCCGCGCGATCCAGATCGTCGTCATTGGCCTCGCGGTTGAGCAGGTCCTGCATGAGCACAGCGGACACGATGAGACTGAAGTAGTCCGACTCCTCGCCGTCGGACGTGCGCCACGGAATGTCCTCCAGCGGCCAGCGCCCGGTGCCGAAGCGCGCCACCGCCGCCCAGTACCGCTGGGCCAGATCCCAGCGCAGCTGCAGCGCCTCGGCCAGCCGCCGCTGCTGACCGTCGAGCAGGTCCAGCTCACGGGTGCGCTGCGAGGTGAGGTCGTTGATGCCGTCCAGCGCCACCACCGTGAAATGCAGGTAGGGCCGGGCGATGGCGTAGCCGGGCTGCTCGGCGATCGGCATGTCCACGAAGTCGATGGCGGCGGCCTTGCGCACGATGGCCCAGCTCCAGCCGCATTCGAAGAGCATGTCCGAGCTGTCCAGGTCGACACCCTCGATCTGACTGAGAGTGGCATCGTTGCGTAGTCGGATCCGGACCCGGTCCAGGCGGTCCCGTACGGCGCGCACCACCGTGCCAGGAGAACTGCCGGTCTGATTCAGCATCGACAGCATGGCCTGACCGGCCGGGGACTTGGGCGTGACCGTGTTCACCACGAAACTGCGGACGAGGCCCACCATGGCGGCGGTGAGCCGGGCATTGATATGCGCATCGAGCCGTTCGATGCGCGGGCCCAGTTCAACCGCGAGCCTGGTCCGCCGCCCCACAGCCAGTTCGGCCACGGGTCCACTGAATCCGCGCAGGAACTTCATGGCGGCCAGGCACAGGGTCAGCGACATCGAGTAGGAGTCGACAACATCGAGGGCGCGCTGCGACGCCGTCGGCTCGGCCCCGTCGGAGGAGGCGAGGTAACTGCCCGCGGCGAAGTTCGGCAGTTCGATGCCTGTGTCCGGATCGTGGTCGGTGTAGCGGTCGACGTACTGCTCGAGCAGCCACACCACCCGCTCGCCAATCCGCAGGCCGTCGTCACCAAACGGGGACAGCACCTCGAGGATGTCCTTGGCGATCTCGTCGGGGGTCTCCAGCCCGAAGCCGTCGATCTCGGTGGCCGGGTACAGCAGGCAGAGCAGCTGTTCGGCGTCGCTGATCGAGTTGGAGCCGTTGCGACCGCCCCAGACCCAGGTCTCGTCCTGGTAGCACGCGGTCAGCAGCGACCGCCAGACTCCGAGGATCTGTTCCCGTGGCTTGATTCTCATCGACGCCGTCCCCTGCCCTGTCGTGGCCAGCCTCGCCGCCATCGCAATGTACGAGCGCGGCACAAACTATCATGCGCCGACCACGGGCACCGGGTGGACAGCAGGCTCGAAATCGCGTCGCGCACAGGGCAATATCGGACACCGCACAATATCGGGCAGATCGGGCGTGGGAGAGCGGGTGCGGCGGGGCCGGGCCGGTAGCGTCCCCCGTCATGGACCGGACGGCCCGCCGCACGACGGCCGAGCACAGACAGGCGGCGGTCGGCTACGCCCTGCTGCTGCCGAGCCTGATCGGGGTCGGCTGCTTTCTGCTGCTGCCGATCGCGGTGGTGCTGTGGCTGAGCCTGCACAGCTGGAATCTGCTGGGGCCCATCCGATTCACCGGGTGGGACAACTGGCGATCGGTCCTCACGGACCGGCAATTCGGGCATTCGATCCTGGTGACGCTGGCCTTGACCGCCCTGGTGGTGCCCGCCCAGACGGCACTGGGCTTTGTCGTGGCGGCGCTGCTCGCGCGGCGCGGGCCGGGCGGGACCGTGCTGCGCGTCGTGTACGCCCTGCCGTGGATGTGCGCGCCCGTGGCGGTCGGCGTGGTGTGGCAGTGGATCTTCGCACCGACCGGCGGGGCGCTGAACGCCGTCCTGGGACGGCGGGTGGAGTGGCTGAGCTCGCCCGCGCTCGCGCTGCCGGCGGTCGCCACCGTCATCGTCTGGATGAATGTCGGCTATGTGGCGCTGTTCTTCGTCGCCGGGATCCGGGCCATCCCGGCCGAGATCCTCGACGCGGGCGCGCTCGACGGCGCCGTGGGCTGGCGGCGGGTGCGCTGGCTGATCCTGCCGCTGCTGCGACCGACCATGTTCTTCGTGCTGGTCACCGGCGTGCTGAGCGTCTTCCAGACCTTCGACGCCGTGTACGCCCTGACCAAGGGCGGACCCGGGCACAGCACCGATGTCGTTGCCATGCGGATGTATTCGGAGGCATTCGACGCCGCCCATCCCGGGCGGGCCGCGGTCATGGCGGTGGTGGTGTTCGCGGTCATGTTCGTGATCACGGTGGCGCAGCACCGGTACTTCCGGAATCGGACCAGCTATGAATACTGACAAGCGGGCGGCGGTGCGCGCCGTCGCGGCGTACACGATGCTGATCCTCGGCGCCCTGCTGACGGTCGCGCCGCTGGTGTTGAGTGCGATGACGGCGATCAAGACGCCGAAGCAGTTCGCGGGCGAATCCGCTTTGGCCACACCCGATCCGGCGACTGTGGATAACTTCCGCACCGTGCTCGACCAGGGCCTGGGCCGCGCGGTCGCGGTCACCGCACTGATGACGGTGTGCATAGCCTGTGGACAACTCGTCATCTCGATCATGGCGGCATACGCGTTCGCGCGCACCAGGTTTCCCGGCCGAGACGTGTTGTTCTGGGTGTACCTCGGGACCATGATGGTGCCCAGCGCCGTCACCCTGGTGCCGTTGTATCTGATGTTCGCGAAGCTGGGCTGGCTCAACACCTTCTGGGCGCTGGTGCTGCCGTTCCTGTTCGGGTCGCCCTACGCGATCTTCCTACTGCGCCAGTACTTCCTGGCGATCCCGGGAGAGATCATCGACGCGGCCCGGGTCGACGGCGCCACCACCCTCGACATCCTGATCAGCGTCGTGGTGCCGATGAGCCGGCCGATCCTGGCCACGCTCACCGTCATCACCGTGGTCTCGCAGTGGAACAGCTTCATGTGGCCACTGGTCGCCGCGTCCGGCGCGAAATGGCAGGTACTGACCGTGGCCACGGCGAATCTGCAAACGCAGTACAACGCGCAGTGGACGCTGATCATGGCCGCCACCACGCTGGCCATCGCGCCGCTGGTGCTGTTGTTCGTGGCGTTCCAGCGGCAGGTGCTGCGGTCCATCGCGGTCACGGGGCTGAAATGAGGAGCCGCCATCTGAAGGAGTCGACCCGGGCCGTCCTCGGGATCTTGGCCGTCGCGGTGCTACTGGTGGCCGCGGCGCTGTGGCTGGGGCGCGACGGCGAGAGCGGCGGGCGTACCGTGGTGCGGCTGCGGATCTGGGATCAGAGCTTCGTCACCGCCTACCGTGCCTCGCTCGACGAATTCCAGCGCGCCAATCCGGATGTCGAGGTGCGAATCACGCTGGTGCCGTGGGCTTCCTACGCGCAGAAGCTGCGGCTGGACGTGGCGGGCGGGATCGCCGACGACCTGTTCTGGACCAACCTCTACGAGGATTACGCCGACAGCGGGCACCTGATGGATATCGGCGCGGCGCTCGGACCGGACGCCGCGCGGAGCTGGGATCCCCAGGCCGTCACCCAATTCACGCGGGATGGAAAGCTCTGGGCGGTACCGCAATTCGTAGACGGCGGCACCGCGGTCTACGTCAACCAGGACCTGCTGGCGCGGGCCGGAGTCGAGCCGGGCGAGCTCGCGGGCCTGCGATGGAGTCCGGATCCCGGGCAGGACACGTTCCGTCCGGTACTGCGGCGGCTGGCCACCGTGTCGGCCTGGCCGTACAACGCCGCCAACGACTTCCAGTCGATCTCGCTGCCGTATCTGGGCTCGGCGGGCGGGCAGCTGCAGCGCGACGGCCGCTTCGCGTTCGACTCACAGCCGGGGCGCGACGCCTACGGCTACACGGTCGGACTGGTCGCCGACCGGCTCTCACCCTCCGCCGCGGACACCAACACCAGCGGCGACTTCGCCAAGAACGCCTTCCTGCAGGGTCGCATGGCGCTGTTCCAGTCCGGCACCTTCAATCTGGCGACCGTCGCACAGAACGCCGGATTCCATTGGGGCCTGGCCATGATTCCCGCGGGTCCGGCCGGACGGGTCAGCGCCAACAATGCCATCGGAGTCGCGGGCAACGCCGCCACCGCGCACCCGGAGGCGGCGCGCCGGGTACTGGCCTGGCTGGGCAGCGCGGCGGGTAATCGCTATCTGGGTCTGGACGGGGCCACGATTCCGGCGGTGGTCTCCGAGCAGCAGGTGTATCGGGACTACTGGGCCCGGCACGGCGTGGATGTGTCGCCGTTCTTCGATGTGCTGCGCGGCGCGACGATCAGCACGGGCGGCGGAGCCGGATTCCCGGCGGCCCTGCAAGCGATCACGCCGATTCTCGACGAGATGTATCTGGGGCGGATCCCGGTGCCGGAGGCGCTGGCCCGCGCGCAACGGGAGGCGGACGCCGCGGCCGCACAGCGGTGATCGATGCGGCCGCGCAGCGGTGATCGGCGCTCAGATGCGGCTGTGATCGGTATAGGGCGTGCGGGGGCCGAACTTCGGCTTGTGCGCGAACCCGGCCAGACCGAGCAGCCGGACCGCCCGATACCGGTGCGGGCGTAGCGGTTCCAGGTATTCGACCATGGCGTCGTCGTCGATCGGCTCACCCAGCAGGGTCCAGCCGACGGTGGCGGCGAGGTGGAAGTCGCCCACCGACAGGGCATCCGGATCGCCGAAGGCCCGCTGGGCGATCTCGGCGGCCGTCCAGATTCCGATGCCGGGCACCGTCCGCAGCCGTTGCGCGGCCTCGGCGTGGCCCAGGGTGGCCGCTTCCTCCAGCTTCGATGCGATACGCGCGGCCAGCACAATGGTTTTCGACCGTTGCGGCCCTACATTGGCGCGGTGGTACACCCACGACGGAATGTGCCGCCAGGTCTCGGCGTCCGGCATGATCCGCAGCCCCTCCGGGGCCGGGCCGGGTGCGGGAGTCCCGTAGCGCCACACCAGTTTCCGCCATGAGTCGTGGGCGGTCTTGGTGTGCACCTTCTGCTCCAGCACCGCGGGGACCAGCGCCTCCCACACCAGTCCGGTGCGGAGCATCCGCAGGCCCGGGTGCAGGCGGTGCGCCTCGGCGACCTTGGGATGCTCGGGGGCGAAGTCGCTGAGGTCCTCGTCCAGGCACAGCATCGCCGGCAGCCGCTCCAGGAATTCCTCGCCGCCGGGACCCCACGCGCGGGCGTCGACCGTGTGCCGGTCGAGCTGCCGCAGCCGGTAGGTGACCTCGCCCGACGGCATCCGCGAGGCGTGCCAGTGCGAACCGTCCGGCGTCCGGCGATGACAGGGATCGCCGAAACCGCGGCGCAGCGGGGAGATGGTCGCGGCCAGATCCAGCGGCCGCTCCGACCGCAGGACGCGGGACCCCTCGCGGGCGAGCGCGGCCGACCCCGGAGCGGGCTGGGCGGGCGGCGCTGACGTCACCGCGCCATTCTAGGGACGCCTCACCGGTCCAGCAGGAACTGGGCGAGATGGCGGGACGATCGCCCGGCCAGCTGCGCGGCCTGGGTCCGGCAGGAGAAACCGTCGGCCAGCACGATCGCCTCCGCTGGTGCGGCCCGCAACGCCGGCAGCAGGCCGCGCTCGGCCACCGCCACCGAGACCTCGTAGTGGCCGCGCTGCATGCCGAAGTTGCCGGCCAGCCCGCAGCAGCCGGTGACCTCGATCAACTCGGCGCCGGTGCGCCGCAGCACGCGGCGGTCGGCGGCGAAACCGAACACGGCGTGCTGGTGACAGTGCGGCTGCACCAGCACCGTCTGCCCCGAACGATCCGGGGGGCGCCAGCCGGGCTGGGTCTCCAGGAACTCGGCGAGGGTGTGGACGGCGGCCGCCACGGCGGCGGCGCGCCGATCGTCCGGGAGCAGACGGGGGAGATCGTCACGCAGGGTCGCGGTGCACGACGGCTCCATGCCGACCACCACGCCGCCGGAGCGGACGTGCGCGTCGAGCGCATCGACGGTGGCGCGCAGCCGCTTGCGGGCGCCGTCCAGCTGACCGGTGCTGATCCAGGTGAGACCGCAGCAGACCCGACGGTCGGGGATATGGACGTGGTGGCCCAGCGATTCGATCAATTCCACCGTGGCAGCGGCTATCTCGGGATCGAAGGCGTCGGTGAAGGTGTCGAGCCACAGCAGTACGCCCGGCCCCGCACCCGCCGGGACCGTCGGCGAGCGCCGGGAACGGCGGAAACTCGGGGCCGCCAGGGTTGGTACCGCGCGCCGCGAATCCATTCCAGCCGTGCGTAATCCGATGCGACGCAGGGGCGCGGTGGCTCCGATCCGGTTGACCAGTCCGGGCAGTCGGCCCGCCGCACCCAGCCAGCGCGGCAGCTGCCCGAGGGTGTAGTGGTCGATCGGACGTGGCCGGTGGCGATAACGGCGGTACAGGGTCTCCGACTTGTAGGTCGCCATATCGACGCCGGCGGGGCACTCGGAATGGCAGGCCTTGCACGACAAACAGAGGTCCAGGGACTCCGCGACGGCCGCCGAGCGCCAGTCCAGCTCACCGCGGACGACATCCTGCAGGACGCGGGCACGGCCGCGGGTGCTGTCCTTCTCGTCGGCGGTCGCCAGATACGACGGGCACATGACACCGCCGGAAGTGTCCGCGCGGCACTTGCCGATACCGACGCAGCGATGCACGGCGGTGGCCAGGTCGCCGTCGGTGGGAAAGGTGAATCCGCCGGTCGTCGGCAACGGTCGCAATCCGGAGAGGCGCAGGTCGGCGTCGAGGGGGCGGGGGTGCACGAGCACACCGGGATTCAGCACCCCGTCGGGATCGAACAGGGCCTTGAACTCCGCGAAGGCCGCGAGGGCGGCCGGGGAGTACATGAGCCGCAACAGATCCGAGCGCGCGCGGCCGTCACCGTGCTCACCCGACAACGAGCCGCCGAACCGCACCACCTGCCGGGCCGCGTCCTCGAGGAAGCTCCGGAAGCGCTGCGGCGCATCGGCTATCGGCAGATCCAGGCGCACGTGGATACAGCCATCGCCGAAATGGCCGTACAGCAGGCCATCCAGATCGTGCTCACGGGTGAGCGCCTCGAATTCCCGCAGGTAGTCGCCCAGGCGCTCGGGCGGCACCGCGGCGTCCTCCCAGCCGGGCCAGGCCGGGTTGCCGTCCGGGGTGCGACCGGCCAGGCCCGCGCCGTCCGCCCGGATGCCCCACAGCGCCCGCGCCTCGGCCGGATCGGTCACCAACCGCGAATCCACCGCGCCGACGCCGGCGCGCAGCGTCTCCGCCTTCTCACGTGCGTGTTCCGCTGTGTCACCGTCGATTTCGATCAGCAGCCAGCCGCCGCCGCGCGGCAGGTCGGGCACCGCGCCGCGATGGGTGCGCACCACATCGACCAAGCGGGCGTCCATGCCCTCCACGGCGATCGGCCGCACCGCCATGACCGCGGCGATATCGTCCGCGGCCGTGGGCATGTCCGGATAGCCGAGCACCACCAGCACGGTGGCCGCGGGCACCGGAACCAGGTCGACGGTCGCGTCCAGTAGCAGGCCGCAGGTGCCCTCGGTGCCGACGAAGGCCTTGGCCACCGACGAGCCCCGTTCCGGCAGTAGATGTTCCAGCGCGTAGCCGGACGCCTGGCGTTCGAATCTACCGAGTTCGGTGCGGATGAGCGCCAGCTGCTCGCGGGTGAATTCGGGCAGTCCGGCCAGCACGCCGGGATCGGCGGCGAGCGTCCGCTCCAGGCCCAGACCGTCCAGAATCCGCAACTCCCGCACCGTATCCGAGGTGCGGCCCCAGGCCACCGCGTGCGGACCGCAGGCATTGTTGCCGATCATGCCGCCCAGCGTGCAGCGGTTCTGGGTGGACGGGTCGGGGCCGAACCGCAGGCCGTACGCACCGGCTTCGCGTTGCAGGGTGGCCAGCACCACCCCGGGCTGCACCCGGGCGGTCCGCCGATCGGGATCGAGATCGAGGATCGCGGTCAGGTGGCGGCTGAAGTCGAGCACCAGACCCGGTCCGATGGCATTGCCCGCCACCGAGGTGCCCGCCCCGCGCGCGGTCACGGACAGACCCTCCGCGCGCGCGATATCCAGGGCCGCCGCCACATCGGCCGCGTCGCGGGGGAAGACCACCGCGCGCGGCGGCACCCGATAGTTCGACGCGTCCGAGGCGTACTCGGCCCGCCGCCGCGGACCGGTGTCGACCTCACCGGTGATCGACCCGCGCAACGCTCGTTCCCAGACTTCGCTCACGACTCGGCCTCGCTCACGTCATCAACCCTATGCGGGTCCCGGATTTCGCTGTCGGCGAACTCCTGACCAGCCCGGAAGCGCTTGCTCTCAACCTTTGTTGAGGTCTTAGTGTCAGTGGTGCGGGGTTTGATGGACCTCGGACAGTGGAGGAGCTGGGATGAGTATCGAATCGGTGGCGTGGAATCAGCTCTATCGGCAGATGCACGCGCCCACGGAGCAGCGACCGCTGCGCGTGGCGACTGCCAAGCGGATTCTCGCGTTCGCGCGGCCACACCACCGGCAACTGATCTCGTTCCTCGTGTTCAGCATCGTGTCGGCCCTGCTCGCAGTGGCTACGCCGGTGCTGGCGGGTCGCGTGGTCGACGCCATCGTCTCGCACGGCGCGCCACGCACGGTGCTGGTGCTGGCGGCGATCATCGCGGTGGTGGCGGTCCTGGACGCCGGGCTCGGCCTGGTCATCCGGTGGCTGTCGGCGCGCATCGGAGAAGGGCTCATCTTCGATCTGCGCACCGCCGTGTTCGACCACGTCCAGAAGATGCCGATCGCCTTTTTCACGCGTACCCGGACCGGCGCACTGGTGAGCCGGTTGAACAACGACGTCATCGGGGCGCAACGGGCCTTCAGCACCACCCTGTCCGGGGTCGTCACCAACGTGGTGACGCTCGCGCTCACACTGGCCGTGATGCTGCGGCTGTCCTGGCAGATCACCCTGCTCGCGCTGGTCCTGCTGCCGGTCTTCGTAATGCCCGCCCGGCGCATGGGCGAGCGGCTGGCCGGCATCCAGCGCGAGGCGGCCGGGCTCGACGCGGCCATGAGCACCCAGATGACCGAACGCTTCTCCGCGCCCGGCGCGACCCTGGTCAAACTGTTCGGCCGGCCGCGGCAGGAGTCCGCGGAGTTCGGGCTGCGGGCCGGGCGAGTGCGCGATATCGGCGTGCGCACCGCCATGCTGCAGACGGTGTTCGTCACCGCGCTCACCCTGGTCTCGGCGCTGGCACTGGCGCTGGTGTACGGGCTCGGCGGCTACCTGGCGCTGAAGGGCGAGATGGAACCCGGTGCGGTGGTGGCGCTTTCGCTGCTGCTGACCCGGCTGTACTCGCCGCTGACCGCGCTGGCCAGCGCCCGCGTGGACGTGATGTCGGCGCTGGTGAGCTTCGAGCGGGTCTTCGAGGTGCTGGATCTGAAGCCGCTGATCGAGGATTCGCCGCTGGCCACACCGGTGCCCGCGGGCCCGGTGGCGGTCGAGCTGGACGGGGTCAGCTTCGGCTATCCGTCGGCCGACAAGGTGTCGCTGGCCTCGCTCGAGGATGTGGCCACCCTCGACACCCGGGGCGGCGAGGAGGTGCTGCACGAAGTGTCGCTGCGCGCCGAGCCGGGGCAGATGGTGGCGCTGGTCGGCTCCTCCGGGGCCGGGAAATCCACCATCGCGCAATTGGTTTCGCGGCTCTACGACGTGGACTCCGGCGCGGTGCTGCTGGGCGGCATGGACGTGCGGGAACTGACCGGGCAGTCCATTCAGGACACCGTCGGCCTGGTCACCCAGGACGGGCACCTGTTCCACGACAGCATTCGCGCCAACCTGCTGCTCGCCCGGCCCGAGGCCGGCGAGGACGAGCTGTGGGACGCACTGCGCCGGGCTCGGCTGCGCGACCTCATCGAGTCCCTACCCGACGGGCTGGACACCGTGGTCGGTGAGCGCGGCTACCGCCTCTCCGGCGGCGAACGCCAGCGCCTCACCATCGCCCGCCTGCTGCTCAAGCAGCCGCGCGTGGTGATCCTCGACGAGGCCACCGCCTCCCTGGACTCCACCTCCGAGGCGGCCGTGCAGGAAGCCCTGGCCGAGGCCCTCGACGGCCGCACCGCCCTGGTCATCGCGCACCGGCTGTCCACCATTCGCAACGCCGACCAGATCCTGGTGCTCGAGCACGGCCGCATCGTGGAACGCGGCACCCACACCGAACTACTCGCCGCGGACGGCCGCTACACCGAGCTCTACCGCACCCAGTTCGCCGACACGAGCGTGCCGGCGTCGGCCTGATCGGACCGACGCGTTGCCGGATCGGCAAAAGAATTCGAGGCGGGTGAGCGCACGCCGATAACGTCGGGGGCATGAGCGCTCACGCACACGATCAGGCAGGCACGCACGGACACCAGCATTCCCACGGTCATGCCCACGGGCACGGGCACACGCACGACGGGATCGACTGGGCGACCATGATCCCCGACCTGCAGCGCGACGACGCCATGTCGGCCGAGGCGCACGCGGAGATCGCGCGCCGGCTGGTCGCCGCGATTCCCGCCGGAGCCGAGGCGACCGTGCTGGACATCGGGGCCGGCGCGGGCGGGCAGAGCGTGGCGTTCGCGCGGGAACTGCTCGCCCGCGGCGGCGGCCGGCTGCTGATCGTCGACGCCGTCCCCGCCTTGCTCGAGGTCGCGCAGCAGGCGGTGCAGGACGCGCTCGACGGCGACGACCGGGTCCGGGTCGAGACCGTGCAGGCCGATGCCGCCGCCGAGGATTTCGGCGCCGGCCTCCCGGCGGCGGACCTGGTGTGGGCCTCGCGCATGGTGCATCACCTGCCCGATCAGCAGGCGGGCGTGGCGCGCCTGGCCGGGCTGCTGCGTCCCGGCGGCCGGCTGGCGCTGGCCGAGGGCGGCGTGAGCGCGCGATGCCTGCCGTGGGAACTCGGGGTCGGCGCGCCCGGCCTGCAGGACCGGCTGCTGGGCCTGCGGGACGCGGGATTCGCCCAGATGCGCACCGAGATCACCGGCGCGGTCTCCATGCCCTACGGCTGGAATGTGGCGCTGACCCGGGCCGGGCTGGCCGAGGCGACATCGTTCAGCGTGCTGACCGACCACCCCGCGCCGCCCACCCCGGCCGTGCGCGAGAGCGTGGTGGCCTGGCTGACCGGATTGAGCGAGCGGGTCGGTGAACGCCTCGGCGAACCGGATCGGGCCACCATCGCGGCGCTGCTGGATCGGTCCGCCGACACGTATATCGGTGCGCGCGAAGACATTTACATTCTCGGCACCACCACGGTCTTCGTCGGCCGGCGCTGACGGCGCTGCCGCCGCGCCGCGGACACGGCGTCCCTCGAGCCGTAGGAGCGGAGTCGATCGGGCACGATCGTGATCTGGCCGTGCCCGAACCGACACCGTGTTGTGGCCGCAGAACCCGCTCCGACCTCCCGAAATGCCCTGCTATGCGGCATAATTCGAGCTCCCATGGCATAACCCAGATGATCGTTTCACATGCCGGGGGAGGAGTTTCGGTGACCCGTACCAAGGAACAGCGGCAGACGGCCGCGACCCGCGTCGACGATATCGAGGGCGCGTTCGGTGCGCGCCGATATCGGCCCTCGCCGGACGCGCAGCCCCTGGAACTCCGGGTGAACGGCGGCACCAAACGCACCGACGAGGACTGGACCGTCCCGAAACAGCTGGTGGCCGAATGCGTCTCGGGCAAGCTGGTGCTGGACTTCACCCAGGCCCGATGCTCCCGGCGCGAGATCGACATCCGGGTCGCGGCCGGCGCGGGGGCGATCGTGCTGATCGTGCCGCGCGGCTGGCGGGTCGACATGGAGGGCGTGCAGCCGGGCAACGGCTCGGTGGCCAACCGCGTCAAACTGCCGCGCTTCCCGGGTGCGCCGCTGATCAGGGTGACCGGACAGGTCGACTCCGGTGCGGTGCGGGCGCGCTACGCCTACCGTTCACCGCTCGGCCTGTTGCGCGGCACCCGCTGACCAGCATGCCGTTCCGGCAGATCACCGCGTACTCCTTCCCCTGACCGCGCTCGGGGATCCCGGCATTTCGGGAGACCTTGCGGTATGACGGAAGGGTGACGCGCTGGCTGCTGCACGTCGACCTCGACCAATTCCAGGCCGCGGTCGAGTTCCGGCGGCATCCGGAGCTGCGCGGGCAACCGGTCATCGTGGGCGGGAACGGCGATCCCGCCGAACCCCGCAAGGTGGTGTCCTGCGCGTCCTATCCCGCGCGGGCCTTCGGTGTGCGGGCCGGCATGCCGCTGCGCACGGCCGCGCGCAGCTGCCCCGACGGCGTCTTCCTGCCGCAGGATCTGGCCACCTACGCCGAGGCGTCCGAGGAGATCATGGCGCTGCTGCGCACCTTCCCCGGGCGGGTCGAGGTGCTCGGCTTCGACGAGGCGTTCCTGGCGGTGGACACCGAGGACCCCGAGCGGCTGGCGGGCGAGATCCGCTCCGCCATCGCCGAATTGGACCTGACCTGCGCGGTCGGCATCGGGGACAACAAGACCCGGGCCAAGCTGGCCACCGGATTCGCCAAGGCCGTCGGGAAGACGCTGCCGGCGGCCGACGAGCCGCCGCCCGAGCAAGAGGCGGGCACCGGCGTCTTCCGGCTGACCGCCGCCAACTGGGTCGAGCTGATGGCCCATCGGCCCACCACCGCCCTGTGGGGCATCGGCGCGCGCATCGCGAAACGGATGAGCGGCTTGGGCATCGAGACCGTGGCCGATCTGGCCGCCGCCGACCGGAGCGTGCTGGCCGCGGAGTTCGGGCCCAATACCGGCCCCTACCTGTGGGTACTGGGACACGGGGCGGGCGACACCGATATCGCCGAACCACGAGAACCGGTGGGCCACAGCCGATCCGAGACCTTCCCCCGCGACCTCACCGAACGCGACGAGATCGATGCCGCGGTGGCGCGGCTGGCCACCCAGGTGGCCGAGGAGACCCTCGCTGCGGGCCGGGCCATAGGGCGGGTGAGCGTCACGGTCCGCACCAAGACCTTCTTCACCCGCAGCAAGCAGCGGAAACTGCCCGCGCCGACGGTCGACCTCGACGAGATCGTGCAGACCGCCCTGGAGGTGCTGCACGCTTTCGAGCTGGATCGGCCGATCCGGTTGCTCGGGGTCCGTGTCGAGTACGCCATGCTGTGATCAAGTTCCACCGACGGAAGGCACTCCCCGCGATGAGCGACTACGAGAACATCCTGTTCGAGCACGACGGCCCGATCGCCCGCATCACGCTGAACCGGCCGAACGCCGCCAACGGCATCGATCAGGCGCTCGCCGAGGAGCTGGAGCGCGCTGCCACGTACTGCTCGGAGGACCCGGCCGTGAAGGTCGTGGTGCTGACAGGCGCCGGGCGCTTCTTCTCCGCGGGCGGCGACGTGCGGGCCATGGCGGCCAGCGACGACACCGGAGCGTTCGTCGCGAAGCTGGCCGACACCCTGCACCGCGCGGTCTCGGCGCTGGCCCGGATGGACGCGCTGCTCATCGTGGGCGTGAACGGCACCGCCGCGGGCGCGGGCATGAGCCTCGCGGTGGCCGGTGACCTGGTGGTGGCCGCCGAGTCCGCCGCCTTCACCATGGCGTACACCAAGATCGGCCTGAGCCCGGACGGCGGCGCGTCCTACTACCTGCCGCGGCTCATCGGCCTGCGCAAGACCCAGGAGCTCATGCTCACCAACCGCACCCTGCGCGCGGCCGAGGCCCTCGACTGGGGTCTGCTGCACCGCGTCGTCGCCGATGACGAACTCACCGGCGCGGTCGAGGCCCTGGCCCAGGAATTCGCCGCCGGACCCAAGGCCTCCAATGCCGCGGTGAAGAAGCTGCTGCTGGTCTCCGGTCAGCACACCCTGGAGGAGCAGCTGAACACCGAGGCCGCGTTCATCACCCGCAACGCGGAGTCGGCGGACGGCCAGGAAGGTATCGCCGCCTTCACCGGGAAGCGCGCGCCGAAGTACGCCTGATTCCCGAATTCACCTGATACCGGCCGCATCTCTCAATAGCCGCAAGCACCGATCCGGCCGGTGTTCCGGGCCCTATGCTCTGAGCATGGGTTTCCAGGCGATGGTGGCACACGAAACGGACAGTGGGATCGCCCTCACCCGGGAGGAAGTCGCCGACGACTTCCTCATGCCGGGTGACGTGACGATCAAAGTGCACTTCTCGAGCGCCAACTACAAGGACGGACTGGCGATCACCCCGCGCGGCGGCGTGGTGCGGCAGTATCCGCTCATCCCCGGCATCGACCTCACCGGCGAGGTGGTCAGCTCCACCGATCCGGAATTCGCGCCCGGGGACCTGGTGGTCGCCCACGGCTACGACATCGGCGTCGCGCACCACGGCGGGTTCGCCGAATACGCGCGCGTCCCGGCCGGGTGGGTGGTGAAACTCGACGGCCTGACCCCGCGCGAGGCGGCGGCCATCGGCACCGCGGGCTACACCGCCGCCATGAGCGTGCAGGCCCTGCTCGATCGCGGCGTCACCCCCGAGGCCGGACCGGTGCTGGTCACCGGCGCGACCGGCGGCGTCGGCAGCGTCGCGGTGGACATTCTGTCCGGACTGGGCTTCGAGGTGGTGGCTTCCACCGGCAAACTCGGTGCGAGCGAACTGCTTTCGGCGCTCGGCGCGAGCTCGGTCATCGGCCGGCTGCCCGGCGAGGGCGAGAAGCCGCGCGCCCTCGGCAAGGCGCAGTGGGCCGCCGTCGTCGACAGCGTCGGCGGCGAATCCCTGGCCCACATCCTGAGCACCGTCAAATACGGTGGCGCGGCGGCGGTTTCGGGTCTCACCGGCGGGGCCGAGTTGCCCACCACGGTGATGCCGTTCATTCTGCGCGGCGTCTCCCTGATCGGCATCGACTCGGCGCACTTCCCGATCGAGCGGCGCCGCGACCTGTGGACTCGCCTGGCGAAAGATCTGAAGCCCCGGCACCTCTCGCTGCTGGAGAACTACGCCCCGATCACCGAGGCGGAGTCGGTGCTGCGCTCCATCCTGGACGGAACCCATTCCGGCCGTACCGTTCTCGGGGTAGCGGGCGAGTTCTAGCCGACGATCGCGCGGACGAGATTGTGGTCGGACAACCCGGCCACATCCTCGACCGTGACGCCGCGCACCGGTAGGTCGCGCGTGACCACATGGTCGATGAACTGGGATTTCGCCCCCGAGTCACGGGGGCGGGTGGGCAGGGAATCCGGCGGGAACCAGGCCACGGCGTAGTCGTCACCCAGGGCCTCGGCCAGCGCGGTCCGGTCGATATTGAAGTCGCCGAGCAGCACCGCCGGGCCGGATGCCGTCAGCAGCCGCAACCGCGCCAACTGGTCGGCGCGCCGCTGATCGCCGGTCACGTGGGTGGCGACGATCAGCGTGCCGTCGAAGTCGACGGCCAGCGCGCCCTTGCCCGGATCGAAGAGGAAGGGTTCGGCGGCGACCTGCCGCGCGGAGCCGTCGACCAGGATCACCAGATGCTCGCTCCGGTCGCGCAGGACGTTCGGCAGGCGGCGCGGCGTCGGCACCCGCGGGTAGTCGAGCACATGGAATTCCCTGGCGGGCAGCGCGTTCCGCAGGTCGGCCAGCTGGTCGCCACTGACCTCCATCAACGCGACCACGGTTTCGGTGCGGGCCGCGACCGCCGCGGTCACGGCCGCGATGCGGTCGGCCTCGTCCGGCCACTGCCCGGCGATCTCACTGGCCCAGTTGTCGGCGTGGACACGATGCAGGACATTCCAGGTGGCGACGGTGATCACTACCGCACCCTATGAGATCCGCACGGACCGTGGGGCTTTCAAATTCACCCCGGAAACAGCGTTTCATGTGAAACAACGAAAATTCGCCCGACGGTTGCCATCTCAGCCCGCATCGGCCAGCACCTCAAGCGCCGCCGACAGATGCGGCAGCGCGGGCGGACCGTACGAGGAGGCGATCTCGGCCAGTGCCCGAGCCAGGTGCGGAGCGATCGTCGCGGCCGGCAACAGCTCCTCGGCCAGCACGATTCCGCCGACGATGTGCTCCGCGCGGATCCGCTCGTCCCGCGTCACCTGATAACGCCACGAACCGATCCTGACCCGCTCCGGCTCGGAGCGGAACAGCGACTTACGGGGCGGCGTCCGGGTAACTCCGGGGACGCTCGAGAACACCGTGAAGACCAGACCCAGGCCGCCGGGACCACCCAGCGCCGCCGAGATGACGCGGGCGGCGGTGTCGATATCGAAGTCGGTCACGAGTTCATTCCGAGGGTGAACTGCGGAACGATCGGGTCGCCCTCACCGATCCGGCGGACCGCGGTGCCGGAGGCGTAGAACTCGACCGTGTGATAACCCCAGGCGTAGTTGGAGATATCGACGCTGACGCCGGTGACACCGTTCGCGCCATCCCGTTCCGCCTCCGCCTGCATGCGGGACATCGCCAGTTCACGAGCCTGATAGTTGCCCTGCGTCCACTGCGGCATCTCCATATTGCGGCCCATCTGGCTCAGCATCTGGCGGAAACTCTGCACCGCCACGTGGAAGACGCAGTTGCCCATCACGAAAGCGATCGGGGCGTAGCCGGTGCGCATCAGCGTCACCATGTCCTGGCCGGAGAGGTGGCTGGTGAACGCCTGCCCGTTCGGCCGCTTGTAGCTGCCCGGCGCCTTCGCGAACCGGACCGCGGTGCCGACCGCGATGAACTCCAGATGTTCCAGGGATTCGCCGTGCTGACGCCATTCCAGCCGGACGCCCACCACGCCGTCCGCGTTCAGCGAATCGGCCTCGGCCTGCATGCGGGACATGGCATTCCAGCGCGCCCGATAGGTGGCCTCGGTCAGCACCGGCAGTTCCTGCTGCTGGCGGATACCGGTGAACTGGAAGCCGACGTGATAGACCGACACCCCCATCACCAGGTCGATGGGTTCGAAACCCGCGCCGTGCAGCAGCGCGAACTCGTTGACCGACAGGTCCGAGGTGAAGATGCGGTTCGCATGGGAGAGGCGCTCTCCCGCGACCTGATCGAGCTGCTGCGGCTGACTCGGCTGGTTCGGTTGCATGGCGTTTCGCCCTCCGTCGGAAGTCTTCTCCGAGAGTACGACCTGGAAACGGAAAGGGCCGTGCGTCTTCACAGAAGACACACGGCCCCTCGCCGTTACCTCACACGCTCACGCCGAGCCCTTACGCCGTCGCACTCAACCGCCGCCCGTCGTAGGCCGGTTCGGCGACCGGCTCGATGGCGTAGGCCAGGATCTCGGCCACGTCGGCGACCGGGCGGACATCCAGGGCGGCCAGCACCTCGGCCGGGACCTCGTCCAGGTCCGGCTCGTTGCGGGCCGGGATGAACACGGTCTTCAGGCCGGCGCGCTGCGCGGCGAGCAGCTTCTGCTTCACGCCGCCGATCGGCAGCACCCGTCCGTTCAGCGTGACCTCACCGGTCATGCCGACATCCGCGCGGACCTGGCGGCCCAGGGCCAGCGACACCAGGGCGGTGACCATGGTGACGCCCGCGGACGGTCCGTCCTTCGGCACCGCGCCCGCCGGGAAGTGGATGTGGATATTGCGATCCAGCACGCTCGGCTCGATGCCGATCTCTTCCAGGTGGGAGCGGACGTAGGTCAGGGCGATCTGCGCGGACTCCTTCATGACGTCGCCCAGCTGACCGGTCAAGGTCAGGGAGCGGTCGCCCTCGGCGGCATTGGCCTCGATGTAGAGGACGTCACCGCCGGCGCCGGTCACCGCCAGACCTGTCGCGACACCGGGGACCGCGGTGCGTTCCACCCCGTCGGGGGTGAAGCGCGGACGGCCCAGGTATTCCTTCAGGTCGCCCAGTCCGATCACCAGCTTGCCGGAAGCCGCCGCGGTCGAACCGGATTCGGTGTCGTAGCCCAGGTTCTTGTCGTAGCCCAGGTCTTCCGGCACGAATTCGCCCTTGCTGACCAGGCTTTCGGTGTCGGCGATATCCGCCGACTCCGACAGCTTGGTGGCCGCCTTGCGCAGCGCCTTCGCGATCAGTCGCTCCATCTGCCGCACGCCGGCTTCCCGGGTGTAGTTGGCGGCGACCTCACGCAGCGCCTCGTCCGTGATCGAGACCTCCTCGGCGGTCAGAGCATTGCGCTCCAGCTGCCGCGGGATCAGGAAGTCGCGGGCGATGGCCACCTTGTCGGCCTCGGTGTAGCCGTCGACGCTGATCAGTTCCATGCGGTCCAGCAGCGGGCCGGGGATCGTCTCCAGAACGTTCGCGGTCGCGATGAACAGCACGTCGGACAGGTCCAGATCCAGGTCCAGGTAGTGGTCGCGGAACGTGTGGTTCTGCGCCGGGTCCAGCACCTCCAGCAGGGCCGCCGCGGGATCGCCGCGGAAGTCGCTGCCGACCTTGTCGATCTCGTCCAGCAGGACAACGGGATTCATCGATCCCGCCTCCTTCATGGCGCGCACGATACGGCCGGGCAGCGCGCCCACGTAGGTGCGCCGGTGACCGCGGATCTCGGCCTCGTCGCGCACGCCGCCCAGGGCGACGCGAACGAACTTGCGGCCCAATGCCCGTGCGACCGATTCACCCAGCGAGGTCTTGCCGACGCCGGGCGGACCGACCAGCACCAGCACCGCGCCGGAACCGCGTCCGCCGACGACCTCCAGGCCGCGGGCGGCCCGGCGGGAACGCACGGCCAGGTACTCGACCATGCGGTCCTTGACCTCGTCCAGGCCGTGGTGGTCGGCGTCCAGCACCGCGCGGGCGGCCGAAACATCGGTGGAGTCGGTGGTTTTCACCGTCCACGGCAGTTCCAGGACGGTGTCCAGCCAGGTGCGGATCCAGCCGGTCTCCGGGCTCTGATCGCTGGAGCGTTCCAGCCGGCCGACCTCGCGCAGCGCGGCTTCGCGGATGTCGTCGGGCAGGTCGGCGTTCTCGACGCGGGTGCGGTAGTCCTCCGCGCCGTCCGGCTCGTCCTCGCCCAGTTCCTTGCGAATCGCGTTGAGCTGCTGGCGCAGCAGGAACTCGCGCTGGGTCTTCTCCAGCCCCTCCCGCACGTCCTCGCTGATCTTCTCGCTGACCTCGGTCTCGGCGATGTGCTGGGTGGTCCAGTCGATCAGCTTGTGCAGCCGCGCCTGCGTATCCGGGGTGTCGAGGATCTCGCGCTTCTGCTCGTTGCTCAGGTACGAGGCCCACCCGGCCGCGTCGGCCAGCGTGGACGGATCGTTCATCTGATTGACCGCGTCGATCACCTGCCACGCCTCGCGACGCTGCAGCACCGACACGACCAGCTTCTTGTATTCGGCCGCAAGCTCTTTGGTGCGTCCATCGGCGGCCGGAATCTCCACCGGCTCGGCCTCGACCCACAGCGCCGCGCCCGGTCCGGTCACCCCGTGCCCGATCTTGGCCCGGCTCTCGGCCTTCAACACCGCCGCGGGCGCGCCACCGCGCATCCGGCCGACCTGTTCGATGGTGGCCACCACGCCGTAACTGGCGTACCCCTCGTCGAGCCGAGGCGCGACCAGCACCTGGTTGACCTTGCCCGCGCGGGCGGCATCGATGGCGGCCTGCGACGACTCGTCCAGCTCGATCGGCACGACCATGCCGGGCAGCACGATCGGATCGGTCAGGAACAGGACCGGCAGGTTCTGAGGTGTAGTCACGTCTTCGACCCCTTCCAAGGTTGAGCGTTACCCAGTCAACCTCGGAGGTATACCGATTGTTCCACCCCGCCGTTCGCCGGGGGCGAACGCCGGATGACCGCGGCTAGGGGGTGAGGATCGGGACCAGGTAGGTCTTGGCGAAGGTGGTGAGGGCTGGTTCGGAGTCGAGGTCGATGCCGCCGGTGGGCTGGAGGATTACCGAGTGGACTATTCGGCAGGTGATCTCGGTGCGGGCGGAGAGGTCCGGTGGTTCGGGGAGGTCGTTGTCGGCCAGGACTTTTCGGATGAGGTCGGTGGCGGAGACTACGGCTAGGACGAAGGGGGCTGCGCCCTCGGTGGTGAATTGGGGGAGCAGGCGGTCGGGCTCGAGGGTGAGTAGGCGGTCGACCAGGGGATGGGTGCGCCAGCGGGTGACGACGGTGGAGAAGACGGCGGCGACCGCATCGGGGAAGGTGTCGTGGCGGGCCGGAATGTCGTTCAGCTCTACGAGGAGTTTGCGGACCTCGCGGGCGGTGACGGCGCGGACCAGTTCGTCGCGGGAACCGATGCGACGGTAGACGGTGACGCGGTCGACTTCGGCTTGGCGGGCGACGTCCTCGATGGTGGTCTTCTTCACGCCCACACGCTCGAACTGGACCAAGGCCGCGTCCAGGATGCGGTCCTCGATGCTGTCGGTTCCGGTCGCGTCTTTCGAGGTGGCGGGAGTGGAAGGCACAGGTCGAGGCTAACAGCCGGGTGTAGCGATGCAACAATTTGTGGCGATTTGTGGCTGCAACATTGCCATGCAGTTTGTTGCTTTGTTACGGTCGGCGCATGGCTGAGGACAGTGCAACGAGGCGCTCCTATCAGGACGAGGCCCATGCGATTCAGGCCCGGGACGTGCACTTCGACTTCTCGTCGGTGCCGATGCACTACATCCCGGGCGAAGTGCTGGCGACGCATGTCGTGAACGTCATGCACCTGGTGCTGCCCGAGGGGGAACGGGCCATGGCGGCCTGTCTGGCCGAGGCGCTGCCATTGATCGACGACGAGCGGCTGCGGGAGGAGGTCGCCGGGTTCATCGGGCAGGAATCGATGCACGCGAGCAGCCATGAGGGGGCGCGAAAACACCTGCAGGAGATCGGACTCGACGTCGACTCCTACGTCGCCAAGGTCGCGTGGCTGACCGACCGGGTGCTGGGCGACCACGGGCTCAGCGGACGGGCCAGGCGGGAATGGCTGAAGGAACGGCTGGGGCTGTTCGCGGGGATGGAACATTTCACCGCGGTGATCGGCGAATGGCTGCTGGAAACCGATGCGCTGCAACGGATCGGGATGGATCCCACGATGCTGGACCTGGTGCGGTGGCACGGCGCGGAGGAAGTCGAGCACCGCAGCGTGGTCTTCGACGCGTACATGCACGTCGACGGCGGGTACGGGCGGCGGGCGCGCACCGGACTGCTGGCCGGCTCCGCGCTGCTGACACTGTTCATGATCTCGACGGCCTACCTGTATCGCCGGGACCCGGCCCCGGACAAGGGGCGGTTCTGGGCGGCGCAGTTCGTGAGCGCCACCCGCCGGCACGTCATCCCGAACGCCACCACCTTCATCACCGAGATGCCGCGCTACCTGAAGCGGAATTTCCACCCTTCCCAACTGGGTTCGATGGACAACGCGCTGCGGTACCTCGCCCACTCCCCGGCGGCCCGGGCATGACGGCCGCGCCCACGATCGGGCTGCGCGCGTTGAACGCCGCGATGGACGCGTACAAGAAGGTGTTCACCACGCCATCGCTGTCGCGTCCGGATCCGGTGCGCCACACCGGATTCGACCTGGACGTCGTCATCGAGGCGGTCACAGTGGAGGCCGACGACGTGGTGAGTCTGACCCTGGTCCGGCCCGGCCACGAACGACTACCCGCCTGGCGGCCGGGATCGCATCTGGACGTCTTCCTGCCCTCGGGGCGGCAACGCCAGTACTCACTGTGCGGCGACCCCGTCGATCAGCACCGTTACCGGATCGCGGTACGCCGGATTCCGGGCGGAGACGGCGGATCCCTCGAGATGCACGCGCTCCGCCCCTGCGACCCGCTGCGAATCCGCGGTCCCCGCAACGCATTCACCTTCGTGGAGCGGGCGCCGTCGTATCTGTTCGTGGCCGGCGGCATCGGCATCACACCGATCCTCCCGATGGTGCGCGCGGCCGGAACCCGCGGACGGCTGGTGTATCTGGGGCGTTCCCGCGCGACCATGCCCTTCCTCGGTGAATTGCCCGCCGACGCCGACATCCGCGCCGACGCCGAATCCGGCGTACCCGATATCGAAGCGATCCTGCGTACCGCGCCGCCCGGCGCCGCCGTCTATGTCTGTGGTCCGCCGCCGGTCCTGGCGGCCGCGCAGCGCACGCTGTTCACCCTGAATCCGACAGCCTCGCTGCACACCGAGCGTTTCTCCGCGCTCCCGGTGCGCGACGGCCGGGAATTCGCTCTGACCTTGGCGCGCACCGGAATCGAGGTCCGCGTCGGCAGCACCGAAACCGCGCTGGACGCCATCCGCCGGGCGCACCCCGACGTCGCCTACTCGTGCCGCCAAGGATTCTGTGGCACCTGCAAGACGCGCGTGCTGTCCGGCGCGGTCGACCACCGCGACCGGCTGCTCACCGATGCCGAACGACCCGGCCACATGCTCACGTGTGTGTCCCGCGCGGTCGACGGTCCGCTCGTTCTCGACCTCTGAAAGGCCTCACCGATGAGCGACACCATGGAACACCGCAACATCGTCGTCCTCGGCGCGGGCTTCGGCGGCATCGGGATGGCGATCAAGTTGCGGGAGGCCGGGTTCGAGGACCTGGTGCTGCTGGAACGCGCGGACGACCTGGGCGGGACCTGGCAGGCCAACACCTATCCCGGCTGCGCGTGCGATGTGCCTTCGCAGCTGTACAGCTACTCCTTCGCGCCCAATCCGAACTGGTCGCGAACCTACGGGCGGCAGGCCGAGATCCTGGCATACCTGCGCGGCGTCGCCACCGAACACGATGTGGTGCGGCATATTCGGCTGAATACCGAACTGCTCGACGCACGCTGGGACGACGAGGACGCGCTGTGGCGGATCGAGACCTCGCGGGGCCCGCTCACCGCCGACTATTTCATCGCGGCGGCGGGCATCTTCACCGAAGCGAAGTATCCGGCGCTGCCCGGACTGGAAACCTTCGAAGGCAAGACTTTTCACTCGCTGCACTGGGACCACGACCACGATCTGACCGGCGAGCGGGTCGCGGTGATCGGGACCGGCGCGTCGTCGGTGCAGTTCATCCCCGAGATCCAGCCGGCGGTGGCGGCGCTGACGGTGTTCCAGCGTTCCGCCCCCTGGATCGTGCCCCGCATGGACCGGCCGACCTGGAGTGTGGAGCGGTCGCTGCTGCGGCGGATCCCGGTGGCGCAGAAGCTGGTTCGCGGCACCTGGTACACGCTGATCGAAGGTTTCGGGCTGGTCGGCTTCGTGGACAACCGCTTCCGCCACCCCTACGAGCTGCTGGGCCGATTCCAGCTGCGCCGCCAGATCCGCGATCCGCGGCTGCGGGCCAAGGTCACCCCGGACTACATGATCGGCTGCAAGCGCGCCATCTTCGCCGACGCCTATCTCCCGGCGCTGGATCAGGACAATGTCGAGGTCGTCACCGACGGCATCGCCGAGGTCCGGCCGCGGTCCATCGTGACCCGCGCGGGCGTCGAAATCCCGGTCGACACCATTGTTTTCGGCACCGGCTTCGAACCTGTTCCGGCGGCGTTCGAACGCATCACCGGCCGTGACGGGGTGACGATCGCCGACGTGCACCGCAAGCGACCACGCACCTATCTGGGGGCGGCCGTCGCGGGATTCCCCAACTTCTTCTGCACGCTGGGACCGTTCGGCGCGGCCGGGAACCAGTCGGCGATCTACATGATCGAATCGCAGATCGCCTACATCGTCGACGCGCTCACCACCCTGCGCGGCCGCGGCGCGCACCGGGTGGAGGTGCACGCGGCGCGGCAGGACGCGTTCGTCGACGAGATGCACCGCCGCAGCGCCGACACCGTCTGGCTGACCGGCGGCTGCGAGAGCTACTACACCACGCCGGAGGGCGGCAACGCCGGACTGTATCCGGGGTGGAGCTTCGAATATCGCAGGCGCACCAAGCATTTCGATTCCGACGCATACGAGGTGGGCGCCTGATGCGGTACTCCGTCAACGGCAAGGTCGTGCTGATCACCGGCGCGGGCCAGGGGATCGGGCGGGAACTGGCCGCCATCCTGTCCCGTCGCGGCGCACGCGTGATCGTCGCCGACATCGACGCCGCCACCGCGAAGAGCACCGCGCTCGAGCTCGGCGCGGACGGGGTGGTCGCCGACGTCGCCGACCGGGATCGGATGGCGGCCGTGGTCGCCGAGGTGGTCGACCGGTACGGCCGACTGGACGTGGTGGTCGCCAATGCCGGGGTGACACCGGCGCCCGCCACCCTGCGCACCATGGACCCGCGCGATTTCGACCGGGTCATCGGCATCAACCTGACCGGCGTGTTCAATACCGTGCACCCGGCCCTCGACCACATCGTCCGCGCCCGCGGGCACGTGGTGGTGGTGTCCTCGTGCGCCGCGTTCGCGCCCGGCATGGGCGGCTCGCCGTACATGATGAGCAAGGCCGCGGTCGAACAGTTGGGCCGGGCGCTGCGGGTGGAACTCGCAGCGAGCGGGGCCAGCGCGGGCGTCGCCTATTTCGGCATCGTCGAGACCGCCATGACCCACGACATGCTCGACGCCGACGATCTCGGCCGCCGGCTCGACGCCCTGCTGCCGTGGCCGCTGAATGTGCGCATCACCGCCGCGCAGGCCGCGGGCACCATCGCCGACGGCATCGAGCGCCGGGCGCCGCGCACCATCGCGCCGCGCGGGTGGGAGCCGTATGCCCTGCTGCGGGGCGCGGTCAATGTCGTGGCCGACCGCCTGCTGGCGGCGAATTCCACCGTGCACCAGCTCGTTCACGCAATCGAGGAACGGCGTTGACCTGCGAGATCACCTCGATCGACGAGATCTGCGTGGACAGCGGTTGACGCGGTTGGCTAAAGCGATTAGCTTTATGGCTATCGCAGTTAGCTACTCCCAGAGAGCGACAAGACCATGACGCAGTACGTGGACATCGACGGCGGCCGCATCGCATACGACGAGATCGGTACCGGACCCCTGGTGGTCCTGTCCCACGGAATGGGCATCGACCGCACGGTGAACCGGCATCTCGCCCCACTGCTGGCGGCGGCCGGATACCGGGTGGTCAACACCGATATGCGCGGACACGGCGAGTCGAGCCTGGACTGGGCGTCGGAGACCGGCAAGGAAGCCATCAGCCGCACCGACGTGGCCAACGACCTGCTGGCGGTCATCGAGCGACTGGGCGGCGAGCCCGCCATCGTGGTGGGGCACTCGCTCTCGGGCGGCTCGGCCACCATCGCGGCGGCGCTGCGGCCGGACCTGGTGCGGGCCATCGTGGAGATCAACCCCTTCACCCTCACCCAGAAGGCCGACGTGGCAGCGCTTTTCACCAACGCGCACCACCGCAAGGGGATGATCCCGCTGATGGGCACGATGATCTTCAAGAGCATCGGCCAGTGGCTGAAGTACCTGACGGTGGCCATGCCGTCCAAGCCGGCCGACCTCGACGAGTACCTGGGCGAGGTCGCCGCCAAGCTGCGCGAGCCCGGCCGGATGGCCGAGTTCATGAAGTGCGGCAAGTCCACCCCGGCGGACGCGGAGGCCCAGGTGCCCAACGTGACCCGGCCCGCGCTCGTCATCATGGGCAGCGCCGACCCGGACTTCCCCAGCCCCGAGGCCGAGGGCCGGCGCATCGTCGACGCGCTGCCGGCCGGACTGGGCAGCCTGGGCCTGGTCGAGGGCACCGGCCACTACCCGCAGTTCGAGGCCGCCGACCGGACCGCCGAGCTGATCCTGCCGTTCCTGAAGGAACACCATGCCTAGGGTCGGCCTGAACCGGACCGACGTCATCGCCGCCGGAGCCGCCCTCGCCGACGAGGTCGGGTTCGGCGAGCTGGCGCTGGGCACGCTCGCGCAACGGCTCGGGGTGCGCACGCCCTCGCTGTACAAGCACATCGAGAGCCTGGCCGACCTGCAGCACGGCATCGCCGCGCTGGCCATGGCCGAACTCGACGTCCGGGTGCGCGACGCCATGCACGGGCTCGCGGGCAGCGACGCGCTGACCGCCTTCGCGCAGGCCTTCCGCTCCTACGTGGTCGAACATCCCGGCCGCTACGCGGCCACCGTGGGCGCACGCTTCACCGGGCCGGATGATCCACTGCTGCAATCGGGTTCGCGGGTGCTGGAATCCATGGAGGCGGTGCTGCGTGGCTACGGCATCGGCGAGCAGGAAATGGTGCACGCGCTGCGCACGCTGCGCTCCACCTTCCACGGTTTCGCCAGCCTGCAGGCCTCCGACGGCTTCCAGTGGAGCGACGACTCCGAGGAGAGCTTCGCCTGGATGATCCGTTTTCTCGACCGTGGACTGACCGACATCGGCCTACGATGAGCCGATGACGATGCTGGCCGCGCGACTGCACCTGGGACCCGAACGTCGACTGGAACTGGACGAGGTGCCGATCCCGGAACCGGGCCCGGACCACGTGCTGGTCAAGGTGGAGGCGGCGGGCGTCTGCCTGTCCGACGTCCACCTCATCGACGGCACCCTGACCCCGCTGTTCCTGCGCGGCGACGTGGTGACGCTCGGCCACGAGGTCGCGGGCACGGTGCACACCCTCGGACCGGGCGTAACCGCCGCCAAGGTCGGCGACCGAGTGCTGTTGCAGGCGGGTGAGCTGCGCGACGGCGCCACCTTCACCCGCGGCGTCGACTACGACGGCGGCTGGGCCGAATACACCCTGGCCCGGATCGACACCCTGGTCCCGATTCCCGACGAGCTGCCGTTCGAGCAGGCCTGCTTCATCCCCGACGCGGTATCCACGCCGTGGGCGGCGATCACCGCCACCGCCGAGGTGAAACCCGGTGAGGCCGTGGGCGTCTGGGGCGTCGGCGGGCTGGGCGCGCACGGCGTCCAGCTGCTGCGGATGATCGGCGCCGCGCCGATCATCGCGATCGATCCGCTGCCCGCCGCCCGCGAGCGCGCCCTGTCCTTCGGCGCGGACCTGGCCTTCGATCCGGCCGATCCGGACCTGCGGCGCAAGGTGTTCCAGGCCTCGGGCACCGGCCTCGCGGCCGCCTTCGACTTCGCGGGCGTGGCCCCGGTGCGCGAGCAGGCGGTGACCTGCCTGGCGCC
This sequence comes from Nocardia tengchongensis, assembly GCF_054781395.1. NCBI lineage: Bacteria > Bacillati > Actinomycetota > Actinomycetes > Mycobacteriales > Nocardiaceae > Nocardia > Nocardia tengchongensis. The sequence goes on along the minus strand of NZ_BAAGUM010000006.1, from coordinate 2,212,378 downwards.
GCAGGGCCGCCTGGTGCTGGTCGGGCTGACCGACAAACCGATCACCATCACCGGTGGCACCGCGTTCAGTTTCTTCCAGCAGCAGTTGCGCGGACACTACGGCTCGCTGCCCGAGCACGTCACCCAACTGGTGAAACTGCAAGGGCTGCAACGGGTCGACTTCTCTCGTTCGGTGAGCGCCGTGGTGCCGCTGGCCGACGCCGCGAAGGCCGTCCACGCCCTGGAGGCCAAGGAGGGCAACCCGATCCGGATCGTCCTGAAACCATAGTCGACTCAAAGGCTCGATTCGGCAGGTTAACCGAGCTTGCGCTGGAAGACGTTGGCCGACTGGCCATTCGACAGATCGACGGTGTAGACCCCCAGGTCGGCGGACGTGGGGGTCAGGTCCAGGACCATGAAGCCGAGATCGTTGTAGTTCTCGTACAGTGCGCCGTTCGGCGTGTTCTTGCTGCCCGAGGACGGTTCCCCGTGCACCGATTTCGCGGCCGCGCCGGAGATGATCTGCCGGGTGCCCTTCGAGGCGGGGGTGGGTTCCAGCACCTGCAGCGAATGATCGTGGCCCGACAACAGGAACTGGCAGCGGCCCACCACGTGCGCTTCGAAGAAGTCCCGCGCGTGCCGGCCGTCGATCGGGCCGATACCGAACCCGTCGTATTCGCCGGCGTTCCCGTGCGGGCCGTTGTTGCGGTACGGGTGGTGGGTGCAGGCGATCTTCCAGGTGGCGGTGGACTCGTCGAGGGCCCGGTCCAGCCAGGCGGCCTGCTCGGTCATGAACTGGCCGTCGGCCGCCCAGTAGGGCTGGAAGAGCGGGGGCAGGTAGGCGGCGACGGGATTGAGGTCGAGCACGAAGAATTCGACGACCGGTCGCTCCTGTGGAATCCGCACCGAGTAATAGCGAGACGGCATGAACCAGCGGGCCGAGCGCGCGTGATAGGCCACCTCGTGATCGCCGCGCAGCAGCCAGCCACCGTCGCCGGGCAGGATCGAGGAGTTGTCGTGGTTGCCCTGCACCATGAGCCAGGGGAAGTCGAGGTCGTGGTTGGGGTCCTCGAACTTGGCGGCGAACTGGGCGTCGTCGTCGGCCCAGGGGCCCTGCTCGTAGACATTGTCGCCGAGGGCCAGGGCCAGGGAGAACGGCTCGCGCGCATGCTGTTCCCGCATGGCGTCGGCGACCTGCCACTGCGGGCGCGCGCCGGTGCCCGCGTCGCCGGTGACGAGCACGCGCAGGCGCTCGGTGTCGGGGAAGGCGAATTTGCCGATGGCCGGGGCGTTCTCGGCGCGTGCGGCGGCGGCGCCCAGCGCCAGTGCGGCGGTGCCACCCACGGCCGCGGCGGCGGTGCCACCGAGGAATCCCCGACGATCGACGGTCATGCGCTGCTCCCTGCCTGTCACGATGGGCTCCCTGACTGCCACCCTGGTCGATTGACCAGTATTCCGAACTCCCGGACCCGCCGCAGAGTAGGTCGCGCGGACCCCGCCCGCGGCGCCGCGACACGACATGTTCTTCCAGGCCAGGAACCTTTTGACAGCGACATCGCCCGATGAGAGTGTTGGGAATCCGTTTTCTCACACGTGCTCGGCCGTAGGGGGACCCTGCTATGACGACACTGGCCTCGGGCCTGTTCCTCGACTGGGAACAACTGACGGGCCAGTCCAAGCTCGTGGTCGATCTGATCAGCTTCCCCATCTTCAGCGCCATCGCCGGCTGGCTCACCAACTGGACCGGCGTGCTGATGTTGTTCTGGCCGGTCTACTTCAAGGGCTTCCGGGTCCCGGGGCTGGAGATCCTCTACCCCTATCTCCCGCGTCGCGTACAGGTGCTGCCCACCTTCTCCGGCGACGGCAGGCAACTCGGCTTCCAGGGCTTCATCCCGGCGCGCGCCGAGAAGATGGCCAGCATCTGCGTCGATGTGGCCATCATGCGAATCGGCAGTCCCAAGGACTTCATTCGCGAACTCGACCTCGAGGGCATCGCCGACTACATCGCCGAGGTGGGCCGCAAACAGGTGCCGGGCATGGTCGACGAGATCATGAGCAAGGAGAACCCGGACCTGTGGGGCGCGGTGCCCAAATCGGTGCGCAATGCGCTCTACCAGCGCATCGAACGCGAACTGCCGACGCTGGCCCGGAACGCCTTCGAGCAGCTCGGCGACAATGTCGACCAGCTGATCGACATCAAGGACTTCGTCATCCGGTATCTGCGGGAGAACCCGGAGATCCTCAAGGACCTGACCACCACCATCGCCGCGCCGGAACTGAAGTTCATGGTCCGCATCGGCCTGTTGGGCGCGCCCTTCGGTCTGCTGCTGGCCCTGTACATGCATGTACACCAGGGCATTCCGGTGCTGGGCTGGATCCCGCCGTGGCTGGTCATCCTGTCCGCGACCGCGACCATCGGCGTGCTGGTCAATGTCATCGCGGTCAAGATGGTGTTCGAGCCGGGCGATCCACAGCCCTGGTACAAGTACCTGTGGAAGCAGGCGCTGCTGGCCAAGCGGCAGCCCGAGGCCGCCGCCGATCTCGCCCACATCCTGGCCTACCAGGTGCTGACCCTGCCGAACCTGGCCGGCGAACTGCTCAGCGGACCGAACGGCGACAAGACCCGGCAGCTGCTGGAACGCCTGATCTCCACGGAGATCCACCGGCAGCTCGGACCGACCCATTCCGTGGTGCGGACCGTATTCGGCAAGCGGCAGTTCGACAATCTGAAGATCGGCGCGACCTCCGCCGCGGTGGGACTCGCCCCGAGCCTGGCCGACGATCCGGAGTTCGCCGCCGCGCAGGCCAAGAAGATCGACGAGTTCGCGGCCCGCAAGCTGCAGCAACTCACGCCCGGCGAATTCATGGAGATGTTCTACGCCTCCGTCGAACAGGACGCGTGGCTGCTGTATCTCCACGGTGCGGCCCTGGGCCTGGTCGTCGGCGCCGTGCATCTGATCCTTTTCGGCTGGTAGGAAGCCCTTTTCGCAGCAACCGAACAGCGCACCAAAAATCAAGCACGCGTGCTTGCATTTTTCCGGTGCGGCTGCGATGCTGGCCCCGTGGCCGATCTCGAGGCATTGCTCGCCGACTTCACCGCCGAATGCGCCGACCTGGATCGGCTGATCGCGGACCTGGATCCGACCGGATGGGAACGCGACACCCCCGCCGTCGGCTGGACCATCGCGCATCAGATCGCCCACCTGAACTGGACCGATCGGGTCGCCGCGATCGCCGCCACCGACCCGGTGGAATTCGACGAGCTGGTCCAGGCCGCCCTGCCCAAGGCACTCACCTTCGTCGACGAAGCCGCCGAGGAAGGCGCGAAAACCCCTGCGCCGCAACTGCTCGCCGACTGGCGACGGGACCGCGCGGCCCTGGTGAACGCGCTGCGCACGGTCGCGGCCGGCACCAAGCTGCCCTGGTTCGGCCCGCCCATGAGCCCGGCCTCGATGGTCACCGCCCGCCTCATGGAGACCTGGGCGCACGGACAGGACGTGGCCGACACCCTCGGCGTCACCCGGGAGCCCACCGCACGACTGCGGCACATCGCGCACATCGGAGTGCGGACCCGCAATTTCGCGTACGTGACCCACGGCAAGACCGCGCCCGCCGAGGAGTTCCGGATCGAGCTGAACGCACCCGACGGCAGCCTGTGGACGTGGGGGCCCGAGGACGCCGCGCAGCGGATCACCGGCCCGGCCTGGGATTTCTGTCAGCTGGTCACCCAGCGTCGCCACCTCGACGATCTGGCGCTCGAGGTCCGGGGCGCGGAGGCGCTGGAATGGCTGGGCCTGGCACAGGCTTTCGCCGGCCCGCCCGGAACCGGCCGAGCGGCGGGCCAGTTCGCCTGACCCGCCGCCGATCCCGGCCTCCGACCAGAATCCCCAATTCCCACCGGGGCTTGCCTCCCAGCCGAGCTGGGAGGGAGCGAGCGAGCGCCAGCCTGGGTGCGCCGTGCCTGGTGCCGACCGGACGCCGTTGGCCGGAGGTCTCTTCGATGGCAGTCGAGTTGGCGCTCGCCGCTATCAGCTTTTTACCCAGGGTTTCGCCGGGGAAAACCTGATGATGCCCAACCTTTTCCGAGAGTGATCCTGGTCTCACCTACGGCATGTGGTACCCGCGGCCACCGTAATCTGGACGAGCGTACGACTTTCAATGGTGCGGGTCTGCGTTGCGCAGGGGGACCCAGGGGAGAGGGAGAGGACGCACCAGTCATGTCGCATCAATTGGCGACGCAGGCCGCCCGGTCGACCCGGCGCGCGGCCCAGGTGATCCGCTACAGCGCCATCGTCACCGCCAGCATGGCCAGCATCGGACTGACCGTCGCGGCGGGCTCGTACATCGCCAACGAGATGGCCCAGCGGCCCGGCAAGCTCGCGACCACCACACCGGCCGACCGCCCGGCGCTCGCCGCGCCCGGCCACGGCGACACCGATCGGCAGGGCCTCCAGATCGCCGCGCCGATCGCCGAGAAGATCGCGCTGACCTCGCTTTTCAGCAGCCGTCCGCTGGAACCGGCGACGGCTCAGGCGATTCCGGCCCACCCGGGCGGGCCCGCCGTCGACGTACCGCATCCGCTGACCGGGCAGCTCCGGCTCGGCACCACCTATGTGGGCGCGCAGCTGGGCGGAGTCCAGCACGACACGGTGACCCTCACCCTGGACACCAATGTCTTCGCCACGCTGGCCGACGTTCTGCTCAACTCGCCGCTCGGGCACCAACTGGGGATCACCACCGATCCCACCGCCAACACCCGGCTGCGCACCGACGTGGACAGCCACGGCGACGTGACGCTGACCCTGTCGGATCCGGCGCTGGGGACCTACGGCCTGCAGATCGCGCGCCACCCGGTCCCGGCGGCAGCGCCCGACACCACCGGCAAGCCCGACACCACCGTCGCGCCCGATGTGAACGCCGCCCACGGGGCAGACTCGGCCACCGTCACTGTGTGAGACTTCCGGTGTGTACGACTACTGCGTGATCGGCGGGGGCATCGTCGGGATGGCGACCGCGCACCGCATTCTCGAGCGTCATCCGGGGGCGAGCCTGCTGCTGGTGGAGAAGGCCGGGGAGCTGGGCCTGCATCAGACCGGGCACAACAGCGGGGTCATCCACTCCGGCATCTACTACGAGCCCGGCAGCCTGAAGGCGCGGCTGTGCGTGCGCGGCGCACAGCTCACCAAGGAGTTCGCGGCGGCACACCACATTCCGTTCGAGGAGTGCGGAAAACTGCTGGTGGCCACGGATGCCGGTGAGCATGCGCGGATGCTCGCGCTCTACGAGCGGTCGGTCGCCAACGGCGTCGAGGTGGAGCTGCTCGACGCCGCCGAGCTGGTGCGGCGGGAACCGCGGATCACCGGGGTCGGGGCGCTGTTCGTGGCGAGCACCGGGATCATCGACTACGGCAGGGTGACCCGGGCGCTGGCCGAGGACGTACGCGCGGCCGGCGGCGAGATCGTGCTGGACGCGGAGGTCACCGCCATCAGCGAAACAGACTCAGCGGTAACGATTTCAGGCCCCGACGGCAGTCGGCAGGCCCGGCGGCTCGTGGTGTGCGCGGGGCTGCAGGCCGACCGGATGGCGCGGCTCGCGGGACTGGACATCGACCTGCGGATCGTGCCCTTCCGCGGCGAGTACTACCAATTGCCGCCGCACCGCAAAGATCTGGTGAACACCCTCATCTATCCGATCCCGGATCCCGAATTGCCGTTCCTGGGTGTGCATCTGAGCCCCACCATCGACGGCGGGCTGACCGTCGGGCCCAATGCCGTGCTGGGGCTGGCCCGCGAGGGCTACGCCAAGGGGAGTGTGAACCTGCGCGACGCCCGGGAGATCCTGGGCTACCGCGGTTTTCACAAGGTGGCCGCCGCCAATGTCCGCACCGGGCTGCGGGAACTGCGCAACTCGCTGTTCAAGCGCGGATACCTGGCCGAATGCCGGCGCTACTGCCCCGAGTTGACGCGTGCGGACCTGTTGCCGCGGGAGGCGGGCATCCGGGCTCAAGCGGTGCTGCGGGACGGTACCCTGGCTCACGACTTCCTGCTCGAGCACACGCCGCGTTCGGTCCACGTGCTCAATGCCCCGTCCCCGGCGGCCACCTCGGCCCTGCCGATCGCCGAGTACATCGTGGACCGATTGGACGACTCCGTTCAATAAATAGGATTGCTGTAGTACTTTTAATGGCAGCCGTGGGACAGGGAGCAGCCTATGGGCCATTTCAAGTACGCGAGTGATGTCGGCGCACCGGTGGAAGTCGCGTTCACATATACGGACAACCATCAGTTCGTGCCGGACTGGGCGTTCGGCGTCGTCGGGTTCGAGCCGGTCGGAGATTCCGACCACGGTCTCGGAGCCGTCTTCGGCGCGACGCTGCGGGTCGGCCTGTGGCATCCCACGATCGAGTGTGAGATCACCGACTACCGCCGCAACGCGGTCATCGAGTACACACTGCGCCGACGCCGGAAGGGGAAGCCGGCGTCGGCGTGCTCCAACTTCTGCGTCATCACCTTGCGTTTCGACCCGCTGGGGTACGGCCGCGCGGTGCTGACCTCGGAGACCGAGTACTGGGCGCCACGCGGCGTCACCGGCAAGTTGCTCTCCGCGGTGCTGGCCGCGTTGGTGCAGGCCACGGTCCGGCGGACCGAATCGCAATTGCGCAGGGAGATAGAGGAATTCCACGGCACCGATCTTGTCGGCCGGATCGCGTAGGGTAGGCCGCATGATCATCGTGAGCACCGACGGATCATGCCTGCGCAATCCGGGCGGGGCGATCGGCTGGGCCTGGGTCAATCACGCGGGCGGCTCAGCCAGCGGCGGCGGGCCCTCGGGCACCAATCAGATCGCGGAGCTACGCGCGCTGCTCGAGGCCGTGCGGGCCCATCCGAGTACCGAACCACTACTCATCGAGAGCGATTCGCTCTACGCCATCAAATGCGCCTCCGAGTGGATCAACGGCTGGCGCAACAACGGCTGGAAGACCTCCACCGGCGCACCGGTGAAGAACGTCGAGCTGATCCAGCAGATCGACCGCGCCATCGCCACCCGCCCCGGCCCGGTCCGGTTCCGCTGGGTGCGCGGGCACGTCGGCAACTACTTCAACGAGCAGGCCGACACCCTGGCCGGGCAGGCCGCCCGCCAGGCCGCCGCCACCGGGGAGATCACCGACTCCGACGCCACGCAGCCGGAACCCTTCGATCCGCCCACCGCGCCCATCCCGATCGCGGAGCCCAAGACCGAACCGCTCCCGGTGACCGCGCCCGCGGATCCGGCCGAGAAGATCGGCGCCACCGCGCATTCCGCACCGGCCACCCCGCGCCGCCGGGCGGCGGCCGCCAAAGCGCCTGTCACCGAGGCGCTCACCCTGTTCTGACACGCCACGCCGAAGCGCTCACACGAAAAGGGCCCGTCCTCCGGAAATCCGGAGGACGGGCCCTTTCGCTGTTATCGGTTCAGTTGCCGGGCTTGGGAGCCGCGGGGGTCGGCGCGGGCTGCGCCGGCGGAGTCGCCTGCCCCGAAGGCTGGATGCCCTGCTTGTCACCACCGGCGCCCGGGATGGCGCTGTCGTCGTTGCCATAGACCGTGCGGTACTTGGTGACCAGCCACTTGTCGCCCTTCTTCTCGAGCTCGACATAGGACGGCAGCGGCAGCACGACCGGCTGGGCGTGCAGATCGTTGCTGGCGGTCTGCAGCACGTCGACCAGGATGGTGGCCTTGTTGGCGTCGCCGTTCTCGTAGGCGCAGCGCAGCATGCTCAGGGTGGCCTTGGCGTGCTGCTTGATCAGCAGGTCCTGCAGATCGGAGGCCACCGGCTCGAAGCTCTGCGCGAACTCGCCGCCGTCGGCGATCTGCGACTTCATCCGGGCGGCGAAGTCCGGCAGCGACTTCTCGTCGTACGCGGTGAGGGTGCGCACGAACCCACACGCCGCCGAGGTGGCGTTGTCGCGGTTGTCGAGCTGCTGGGCGCGGTCGTGGGACTGCCACCAGAATCCGGCCGCCCCGGCGATCGCGGCCACCGCCACCACACCGAGCGCGCCGAGCGCGACCAGCGGCACCGGCACCGCGGACAGCAGGCCGGACTTGCCGGACTTCGAGTCGGCCGCCGGCTGCTCGGGCTTCGGCTCGGAACCAGTCGCGGCCTCGGCGTCCACACTCGCCTTCGGCTCGGCTTCGGTGGTCACCTTCGACTCGGCTTCCGTGCTCGCCTCCGGCTCAGCGGCTTCCGGCTCGGTGACCTTCTCGGCGTTGCCCTGGCTATCGGCCTCGGCGATCGAATCGTCTTCGGTTTTCTTGTCCTGGGCAGCGTCGTCCGACATCTATCGATCACTTTCCCGGTGCGCTGCGGACGCACCGTGTTGGTTGAAGGCCCTTACTTGACCGGCGGCAGGGTCCGTTCGTTCGGATCCGCTCCCGCTGGCGGGAGTGCGCCGTTGTTCGGCACGTCCGGTCGCGGCGCGTTGCCGGACCCTCGGATCTGCTGGTCCTGCGTCGGGTTCGGGCAGTAACCCGCCCACCTCGGGATGGTGTTCTCGGTCGCCACATCCGGCCGCACCTTCTTGGTGGCGTAGTCACAGAACGCGCGCGGCCAGATATCGATGATCGTGTAGAACTCGCCGTCGTGCGCCGGCACACCCATGGCGGAGGTGCCGATGACCAGCGACGGGAACAGTGCCCGCAGCGCCGGGGCGCGCAGCTGCGCGGCCTTGGTGATGGCCGCGAAGTTGGTGGCCAGACTGGTCATCGGGTCCGCGGTCTTGTCCAGCACCGCGCCGAGGGCCTGCATCTGGCCGGGAGCCTGCTCCAGGATCTTCTGAAGTTCGGCATTCGCGTCGTTGAACTGATTGAACAACACACTCGAATTACGGGTCAGCGTACCCAGATCGGGTTGCGCCAGCGCGGTGGTGCCGGAAATGACCTGCAAATTCTTGAGCAGGTTGGTGGTCTGGGGGAGCAGATTGTCCAGGCCGTTGGTGGCGATGCTGATCGCGTCGATGAGCGAACGCAGCTGGTCCGGGCCGCCGGAGAGGGCGGTGTCCAGCTCGGTCAGGATGACGCTGAACTTGTCCGGATCCACCTGGGCGATCAGGGCGCTGGCATTGTCGAGCACCGACCACACCGGAGTGGGCGTCTTGACCTTGGCCGGATCGAACTGCACCAGCGAACCGTTGTGCAGGAAGGGACCCTGCTCGGTGTTCGGGCGGAAGTCGATGTACTGCTCGCCCGCGCCCGAGAGCGCGCCCACCGCGACCACGGTGTCCGCGGGGATGGAGTACTTCTTGTCGATCTCGGCCGTGGCGGCGATGGCCGCGCCGTTGTCGATCAGCGTGATGTCGTTGACCTTGCCGACGCGGTAGCCGCGCAGGGTCACGTCATTGCCGGCCTGCAGACCGCCGGACCGATCCAGATTGACCGTCACCGTGTAGGTCTCGCGCAGCGGGTTCACCCGCATCACGCTGATCGCCAGATAGGACGCGCCCACCAGCAGGATCAGCACCAGCGCGCCATTGGACACCAGATTCTTGTGTCGCGATACCCAGTTCATCGGTGACCCCCGTTGATCCTGCCGTAGATGACCTGCAGCACCTGGATCAGGCTGCCCCCGAAGTCGTTGAGGTCCTTCACATCCGGGAACTTGCTGTTGGCCGGGTCGGTGAGCAGGCCGATATCGAGCATGGACAGCACGGCGGCCGGGGCCAGCGTGTCGCCCTTGAACGTGGCATCGACCCGGGGGCGGATGTCGTGCAGTGCGTCGAGCGCCGGTCCGAGCGTCTGATCGGTCCGGGCCAGCGCGGACATCAGCTGGTTCAGATTGTCGAGCAGGCTGCCCAGCGAGTCCGAGGTGGTGTTGGCGTAATCGCCCAGCGCCGCACTGGTTGTCGAGATCTTGTTCAGCAGATCGCCGATGGCCTGGTTGTTCTCGGCGATGGCGCCGATCATGCCGGGCAAGCTGTCGGCCACCTGACCGAGCTGCTGATGGTTGGCCTCGATGGTGTTGGCCAGCGCGCTGAAACCGGACAGCACATTGTCGACGCGCGCGCTGTTCTTGTTCAGACTGGTCATCACACTGGTCATCTGGGTGAGCACGTGACCGAGCTGTTCACCGCGACCGCCGACGATGGAGTCCATCTCGGAGGTCAGCTTGGACAGGCTGGCGATGCCGCCGCCGTTGAACAGCAACGAGACCGAGATCAGCAGCTCTTCGACGGTGGCGCCGGCCGAGGTGTTCTCGATCCGGCCACCGTCCTTCAGCATTTCGGTGCCGGGCTGGGTCTTGGGCTTGGACACCGCCACGAACACGTCGCCGAGCGGGGTGGCCTGCCGCAATTCCGCTGTGCTGCCCTTGGGCAGCTCGATGTCCTTGCGGATGGCCAGGTCCACGTTGGCCTTGAAGTCCTTGGTGGTGATCTTGGTGACCACTCCGACGTCCGAACCACCGATCTTGACCTTGGCCTGATCCGGGAGGTTCAGGGCATTGTCGAAGGCCGCGTGAATGGTGTAGGTCTCTTCGCCCGCACCGGGTTTGGGCAGCGGCAGGCTCTCCACCGTCAGACCGCAGCCCGACGCCACCACGGCGGTCGCGGTCACCGCGACGGCCACGATCACGCGGCGCGCCCGGCGACCGGTGCGCTCACCCCAGGGGCCCGACAGTCGATTACTCATTTGGTCATCCCCAGCGCCGCCGCCATCAGACCGAAGTCAGGTCCGAAATCCTCCATCTTTCCTGTCCGGCAACCATCCGCCTTCATCTGGACGCGCTCACAGAACACGCTGATGATCTCGCCGGAAAGCGCCGTGCCGATCAGGCCGTGCAGGCGAATGAAGTTGCCCTGCCGGTTGACCGACCGATCCAGGTTCTGCATGAGCAGCGGTGTCACGTCGACCACCTCGGTCACCCCGGCCGCGTTGTCGCGCAGCTGCTTGGTGACCGCGGTGAGCCCGGTCAGGGTGCCGTTGAGCTGATCGGAGTACTGCGAGAACGCGCCACTGGTGTTGGCCAGGAAGGCGTTCAGCTGATCGAGGGTGCCCTGCAGGCCGGGGGCCTGCTCGGACAGCAGCCCGGTCATCTGGGTGATCTTGTTGCTGAACCCGCGCACCGAGTCGTCGTTCTCGGCGAGCATGGTGGTGAGCTCGTTGAGCTTGATGATGATGGTGGAGATGGCGTCCTTGTTGTCCAGGCCCGTCTTCAACGCGCCCGACAGCGAGTTGAGCACGTCGCGCATCTTCTCGCCGTTGCCGTTCATCATCGGGTAGAGCACCCGGCCCGACAGCGGGCCGATGCCGTCCTGTCCCTCTTGGGGTTTCAGCGCGGCGCCGAAACTGTCGATCGTCTTGATCATGGTGTCCAGCTCGACCGGGGTCTTGGTCTGCTGGGTGGTCAGGTGCGCGCCGTCGCGCAGCTTGTCGCCGCCGGTGTAGCGCGGGGTGAGCTCGATGTGGCGGTCGGTCACGATGGACGGCGAAACCAGGGCGGCCTGAACGTTCTTCGGGATGTCCACGCCCTTGTCCACGGTCATGTGGACCTCGACGTACTGACCCTTCGGAATGATCTTGTCGACCCGGCCCACCTCGAGGCCGAGCACCGTGATCGGGTTGCCCTCGAACATGCCCGCGATGTTGAGGAAGTCGGCCGTGAAGTGCTGGGTCTGGCCCGCCGCGTCCTTCACCCCGAGCGGCACCAGCGAGCAGGAGCCGACGGCCCCCGCCACGGCACCGATCATGGCGGCCTTGGCGATTCGGCGGAGCAGCCGTGTGCGCTGCGTCGATGTCATTGGTGGCACCCCTCGTTCACCTGCGCGAAGCACAACCAGTTGTCCGGGAACAGCCACGGGAGCGCGACCTCGCCGTAGTTGCCGTTGCCGAAGACGTTGTTGAACTGCCGCACGGCCGGCGGCATGATCGACAGCAGCCGATCCAGGTTGTCCTTGTTCTTCTGCAGACCGTCGGCCATGGTGTTGAGCTGCTGCAGGGTCGGGCCGAACCGGTTGTCGTTCTGCGCGCCGATCTGCTGCAGCTGACCGCTGAGCTTGGCGATGTTGTCCAGCAGGCTCTTGAGCAGACCCTGCCGTTCCATCACCCGGTTGGCAATGGCCTCGCCCTGGGTGATCACCAGCAGCACGCTGTTGCGGTTGTCGCCGAGGATCTTGGTGACCTTGTCCAGATCCTTGAGCAGCTGGTCGACCTGGTCCTTGCGGTTGTTCATGGTCTTGGCCAGCGCGCCGATGGCGTCGAGGGCCTGCACCGTCATCTGGGGGGTGTCACCCATCTGCTGATTGATCAGATTGAGCGAGTCCGCCAGCTTCTTGGTGTCGAGCTCCTCGAACTTCGGCGTGCCCTCCTGGACCACGTCGGCCAGGTTGTAGGGAACCACGGTGTTGGACTTGGGGATCCGGTTGCCCTTCAGCCCCTTGCCGTCGCCCGGGACGAGGTCGACGTAGCGCGCGCCCAGCAGGGTCGCCATCTTGATCGACGCCTTGGCATCCGGGCCGAGCTTCACATCGTCGTTGACGCTCAAGGTGATCAGCACGTGGTCGCCCTCGAGCTCGGCGCCCGACACGGTGCCGACCGGGACGCCGGAGACGTCCACCTTGTCACCGACCTTGATGCCGGCCGTCTGCACGAACTCCGCCTTGACGGCCTTGGTGCCGATGCCCACCGACTTGTAGACGGTGGAGCCCAGCAGCAAGCCGACGATGACGAGCGTGCCGAGCACACCGAGCCAGAAGTTGCGATTGGATTGGAAGCGGGACTTGAGTTTCGACATCATGGACGGCACACCGCCGAGTGAGAGTTGCCACCGATCTGCGAGAACAGACCGCGCGGGAAGAGGACTCCGTACAGCGAGACGTCCAGGCTGCACAGGTAAGCATTGGCGTAGGCGCCGTTCTGGGTGAACTTGCCGACGTTGGTGAGGATGCCGGGCAGATCCACCGCGGCCTGGTCCAGCTTGGAACCGTTGGCCAGCAACACCGCCAGCGCGGAATTGGTGGAGGCCTGGGCCGCCACCAGCTTCGGCTGGATGGAACCGAACATCCCGACCAGACCCAGGGTGGCGTCGGCGATCTGGACGGTCGACGCCTGCAGCGACTGACCCTGCGCGTACAGGCCGCCGATCAGAGCGCGGGTCTGGGTGACCAGCGTCTCCAGTTCGTCGCCACGCTTGGCCAGACCGGACATGACGCTGGACAGGTTGGTGATCACGTCGGACAGGATCCCGTCGCGGCGTTCGAAGTCCGAGGCCACCGCGGCGGCCTGGGTGATGAACGCGCTCAACGAGACATTGTCGCCCTGCAACGCCAGGATGAAGGTGTTGGACAGGTTGTTCACCTGCTCGGGCTGCAGCACCTGGAACAGCGGCTGGAATCCGTTGAGCAGACCGGAGACGTCGAACGACGGCTCGGTGCGCTCGATCGGGATCACGCCATTGTTCTTCAGCGCCACGTGATCACCGGTCTTCGGCTTGCCCGCGACCGGCGGGGTCAGCGCGACATACCGCTGACCGATCAGGTTCTGGTAGCGGACCAGCGCCTTGGTGTCGCCGTACAGCGTCTGATCACGCTGCACGATGAAGGTCACGTGCGCCTGGTTCTGCTTGTCCAGGGCGATCTTCTCCACCTTGCCGACCCGCACGCCCGCCATCCGGACGTCATCGCCCGGACGCAGGCCGAGCACATCGGTGAAGGTCGCGGAGTAGGTGTTGGTGGACCCCTGCACCGTGCGAGCGAGCGTGTTCCAGATGACCGCGGTCACCAGGACGGACACGATCGCGAAGATGCCGAAGCCGATCAGCGGTTTGCGAATGCTCATCGGCCGGCCTCGCTCTGCGTCAGGTGCACGGTCGCATCCTTCAGAATCGGGCTCAGCAGCAGGTATTCGGCCGCGGTGGGACGCCGGCCCAGCACCGCGGTGATGGCGTCGTCACCGGCGAGGGCGATGTCCTTGCCGGTCGCCGGGGTGGCCGGCTGACTCGCCGGGGCCGCCGGAACCAGGTTCGGGAACATGCCCTGCAGCGGAGTGCCCGCGAGCGGGTCGTTGCCCGGCTTGGGAGCGTCGCCCGGGGTCGTCGACGGCACACCGGTGACGGTCACGCCCGGAATGAGCGGGAAGCCCGGCGGCGGCGCGGTGATCGGCAGACCCGCCGCGGCGTCGATGGACCTGGGCCGCAAGGAATCCGGCAGGGTGCCCGGATCCGAGGTGAGCGGCGCGGTGGCGCAGCTCGGCGCGGCCAGCTCGCCGTAGCGCGGGCAGTCGTCCCGGGTGTACGGCTTGTACGGGGTGAAGGTCAGGCCCAGGTTCCAGATCATCTGGTTCTGCGTACCCCAGTGGAACGTCGACCCCAGCTTGCGGACCGAGTCGTTGAGGTTCGAGATGGCCTGCGGGATGGCGTCCGGGTTGTCCGACAGCGCGCCGAACAGGGCGCTGGTGCCGGTGGTGACGTCCTTGCCGACATTCGGGTTGCGGGCGAACAGACCGTTCACCTTGTCGACGGTGTTCGAGGTGCCGGCCAGCAGCGCGGTCAGCTCGGCCCGGCGGTCGGAGATGGTCTGCGCCGTCTTGACCGAATCCTGCAGCACGCCCATCAGTTCCGGCGCCGACTGGTTGAGCGCGCGGAAGGAGGTGGAGAAGTCGTCGAGGAAGCCGCCCACGTCCGGGACCGCCCCGCGCACCCCGGTGAGCCAGGTGTCGACGCGCTCGATGGTGGAGCCGGGCATCCGGCCGCTGCCGTCGAGGGCGTAGGACAGGGTGCCCAGCACCCGGCCCAGCTGCACCGGATCCAGCTTGCCGAGGATGTTGCGGACCGTGGTGAGGGTGTCCTGCAAGGCGATGGTGCCCTTGGAGGTGTCCTCCGCGATCTGCGAGCCCTCCTTGATGTGCGCGGAATCGGTTCCGTTGTAGACCAGTTCGACCGAGGTGACGGCGAACAGGTTGGACGGCACGACACGCGCGGTGACATTGGCCGGGATGCCCGAGGTGTACTCCGGCTTCATCTCGATGTGCACCTGCTGCAGCTCGCCCTTGGCGGCCACCGACACATCCTTGACCGCGCCCACCAGCACGCCGCGGAACTTCACGTCCGCGTTGGCCGGCAGGCCGTCACCGGTGGTGGTGAGATTCGCGGTGACATTGACCTTTTCGACGAAGTAGCCCTTGTAGCGCGCCATCAGGAAGCCCAGGATGACGGCCATGACGGTGAGGCCGCAGACACCGGCGATGAGCAACTGCCGCATCGTCGGTCCGCGCCCGCTCGGATCGATGATCATCTGGTGCGCCCCCTATCCCGAGATCCGGATGCCGGGGTTGACCCCCCAGATCGCCAAGGTCATGAACAGGTCGGCGAAGACGACCGCGATGATGCAGTACTTGATCGCGCGACCAGCGGCCACACCCACGCCCTCCGGGCCGCCCGAGGCGAAATACCCGTAGTAGCACTGGATGAACGTGGTGATCGCGACGAAGATGACCGCCTTCAGCAGTGAGTACAGCACATCGTGCGGTACCAGGAACTGATAGAAGTAGTGCTGGAAGGTGCCTGTCGCGGTGCCGCCCACCAGGGACACGGTCAGCGAGCAGGAGATGTAGGCCAGCGGCAGCGCCACGCAGTACAGCGGCACGATGGCGATCATGGCCGCGATCATGCGGGTGCTGACCAGGTACGGAAGCGGCCGGATGGCAACCGATTCCAGCGCGTCGATCTCCTCGGAGATGCGCATGGCGCCCAGCTGCGCGGTGAACCGGCAACCCGCCTGCGCCGCGAAAGCGAGCGTGGCCAGCATCGGCCCGAGCTCACGCGTGGTGGCGAAGGCCGAGATGGCGCCGGTGAGCGGGCTCAGGCCGAGCAGGTTCAGCGAGGTGTAGCCCTGGATGGCGACGGTCATGCCGCCGAACGCCGACAGGATCAGCACCACGCCGATGGTGCCGCCACCGACGATGAGATTGCCGTTGCCCCAGGTGACGTCGGACAGCAGCCGCCACACCTCTTTGGGGTACTGCTTGAACGCCATCGGCATGGAGCCGAGTGAGCGCAGGAAGAAGAAGACCTGGTGGCCGATGCGTGCCAGCCAGTCGCGCGGCCAGCTCGCCGCACCCTTGATCCGTTGGAGCGGCCGCAGTAGCGGCGGTACGTAGGTAGCTGACACGGCCTCAGACCATCGCCGGGGGGAAGAAGGAGTTGTACAGCTGCGTGATGATCAGGTTGACGCCGAAGAGCATGACGGCCGACATGACCACGGCGGTGTTCACCGCGTTGGCGACACCACCCGGGCCACCCTTGGCACTGAGTCCGGAGTCGCAGGCGATGACGGCGGCGAGCAGGCCGAAGATGAGGGACTTCAGCAGGGCCGCAACCAGATCCGCCGTGATGGCGAAGGAGGCGAAGGTGCCGATATAGGAGCCCGGCGTGCCGTTCTGGGCGAAGATATTGAAGATGTAGCCGGTCAGGAAGCCGACGAAAATCACGAAGCCGCAGAGCAACACCGAGACCAGCATGGCCGCACCCAGGCGCGGCGCCACCAGGCGGCGCATGGGATCGACGCCCATCACCTTCATGGCGTCGATCTCTTCACGGATGGTGCGGGAGCCGAGGTCGGCGCAGATGGCCGAGCCGACCGCGCCGGCGATCATCAGCGAGGTGACCAGCGGCGCGCCCTGTTGAATGATGCCCAGGCCGTTGGCCGCACCGATGAACGAGGTGGCCCCGACCTGTCCGGCGACCGAGCCCACCTGGATGGACACGATGACACCGATCGGAATGGCGACCAGCAAGGTGGGAGCGGCCGCGACATTCGCCATGAAAGCGCACTGCCGGATGAACTCGTTGTAAGGGAACCGGCGGCGGAAGATCGCGACGAAAAGCTCGGTTACCGCCGCCACCCCCATCACCATCATGCGTCCGCCGGTTTCCAGCGAGCGTTTCGGATGGTCCTGCCAGTACCCCTTGGCCCAATCCACGGCTGTATTCATCCGTGACGCCGGCGGTGGACTTCCCTGACCCCCCGGGATCGTGGTCGACTGCACTGACTACCCCTCTCGACGCCGGAGTTACCCGCCTCCGGCGACTGTTTGCTTGACGCACCCTACTACGGAGTTAGGAAAAACACACCACCGATTGTGGTTCCGATCATAGAGCCGGATCACATTCACTGTATGGCTGTGAACAGCCACATCAGAGTTGGTTTTCGCACAAAAGAACCTGGCAGACATCTAGAACTTGTTCTAGTTTTCGACTATCTCCCGGAAGATGCGAACACCTACCGGGCAACAATTTGCAGGACCAAATTTATCGGAATTCGATAGCCATTGCGCATTGTCCCGATATCCCCATCCAACTAGGTATCGAGCCCGAAGCCCAGCAGGACACGGCTCGGCAACATGGGGCAGTACAACCGCCAACCGGGCCCGAATACTGACAGGATGTGTAACCGCAGGTTGCGATTCGTGCGGCTTCAGACGTCTGGAGGGACATGATCAACAAACTGGCCGGGGCGACCGGAGCGTTCGCCATCGCACTGAGCACCGCGCTCCTCGGAGCCGGAGCCGCTCAGGCGGACTCGGCACCCGCGGTCATCGGCGGCGGCTCGGGGATCATCATCGACGATCAGTTCGAATGCACCGTCACCACCATCGGATATGACGGCAGCGGGCGCCTGGTCGGACTCACCGCCGGGCACTGCGGCGACGCCGGAGCCCGGGTCTGGGCCGAAAAGGACCGGGGCGTAGGACAGATCGGGCAGTTCGTCTACTCCAACCACGATCTCGACTACGCCATCATCCAGTTCGATCCGAGCCGCGTCACCCCGGTCAACCGGATCGGCGGCGTCACCATCACCGGTATGGGCGGCCCCGCGGGCTTCCCCACCATCGTCTGCAAGGAGGGCCGGACCACCGGCAACACCTGCGGCATCTCGTGGGGCGACGTCTTCGACACCAATGTCGAGACCTGGAGCCAGATGTGCGTCGTGGAAGGCGATTCCGGCGCGCCGGTCGTCGTCGGCACCACACTGGTCGGGATGGTCAACGCCTACCTGGCGGTGGCCTGTCTCGGCCCGGAGGTCGGCACCAACATCAGCTCGATCATGGACGACATCAACGGGCGCGGCGGCATCGGCGCGGGCTACCGGCCCATCTGAGCCGGTAGCCGACAGGCGGACCGAAAGACAGTGAAAGCGGCGGTGATTCGAGAATCACCGCCGCTTTCGCGTGGTTCGCTCCTACAGTGTGTTGACGCAGACGACGAAGTTGCGCTCGTCGTAGACGTACCCCTGGTCGCCGTCGGGGCAGTCGTCGACGC
Source organism: Nocardia tengchongensis (assembly GCF_054781395.1). Lineage (NCBI taxonomy): Bacteria > Bacillati > Actinomycetota > Actinomycetes > Mycobacteriales > Nocardiaceae > Nocardia > Nocardia tengchongensis. Next base: position 2,194,116 of record NZ_BAAGUM010000006.1, on the reverse strand, counting down.
TGGTGCTGTGCTGCACGATCGACACCACCTTCACGCCCTCGGTGGCCGTCTTGCTGGTGCACGGAATGCGGTGGGCGGCGTCATTGCCGACATCCATGCAGTCCCCGACCACCCAGTCGATGGTCAGGCACAGGGCGCCGGTCTCGGTGCCGTTGAGGGTCTCGTAGTAGACCTGGTCGGAGTCCTTGCCGCACTGGGCGTTCTGCGGAGCCTTACCGGTCACCTTGTAGTTGGAGTCCTGGCTGCCGCACGCCGCCTTGTCGATGGTGGCGTTCTCGGTGGTGCCGCCGAGCTTCACGCAATCGCCGATCGAGGCGTGGAAGTCGGTCTTGCCGCCGCGGTCGGCGCGCGGGGTGGTGGTCGGCGAGCCGGGCTTGCCCGGCTTGGTGGGCGGGCTTCCGGGAGTCTTGGTCGGGAGCACGACGTCACCGGGGGCGGCCTGGGGATGGCCGGGAACGGTGGTCCCGCAGCCGGCGAGCAGCAGGGCCGCGACGGCGGAGATCGCGGGCACGACGATCCGGACGGAAAGCTGCTGACGCAACACGGGCGAGTCCTATATTTCGAAACAAACAGGTTTGACTTGTGCGCCCATGAGTACACCACGGGCACCAGGAAGATCGAATCAAGGCCGCGAACCATTTCATCCGGGAAGCCGTATACGAAGCCATGAGCACCGACACCCTGGAGCGCGATGCCTGACATGCTCGAGCGCTACGTCTCGTGGCGGCGCGGACGCGACGGCGATCCCTTCCGGGTGCGCCTGCCGACCCTCGGATCGGTGCTCTTCACCGGCACTCCCGAGGGCGCGCGCGAACTGTTCCGGGCGCCGATGGACCTGCTCGAGCCGCCACTGCCCAACCCCATCGAGCCCATGGTCGGCGCCGCCTCGCTCATCCTGGCCCGGGGGGAGCGGCATCGACGCGAGCGGGCCCTGCTCGCGCCCGCGTTCCACCGCAATCGAATCAACGCCTACGCCAATGCCATTCGCGATGCGACGCGCGCCGAGCTGAACGGCGATCGCACCGGTACGCCGTGGCGGCCGGGCACCCGTGTCGACGCCCGCGCGGCGGCGCGAGCACTCACGCTGCGGGTCATCCTGGCGGCGGTGTTCGGCATCGACGAGCCCGCCCGCCGCGCCGAGTACACCGCCGCCACCACGGCGTTCCTGGAGTCCTTCGGCAGCGCGCTGTTCCTGGCTCCCGCATTGCGCCGCACTATGTTCGGACTCTCCGGCTGGGAGCGATTCGCCGCCGCACGGGATCGGCTCGACGAGCTCATCGACGCGGAGGTGACCCGGCGACGCGCGAGCGGGGACGGCGGGACGGATCTGCTGGCGCTGCTGCTCGACGCCCGCTACGAGGACGGGAACGCCATCACCGACACCGATCTGCGCGAGCAACTGCGCACACTGCTGGTGGCGGGGCACGAGACCACCGCGACAGCGCTGGTGTGGGCGTTGTACCGGCTGCACCGCGAACCCGCCACGCTGTCCCGGTTGCGTGACGAATTATCCGGCGCCGGAACCGATCCCGCCGAGCTGATGAAGCTGCCCTACCTGGACGCGGTCTGCCAGGAGACGCTGCGACTGCATCCGCCGGTGCCGATCGTCTTGCGCAGGCTCACAGGCGATTTCACACTGCGCGGGACGCCGCTGGCGGCGGGCGACACCATGGGGGTGTCGGTGCACCTGTTGCACACCGATCCCGCGGTATGGCCGGAGCCGCAGCGCTTCCGGCCCGAGCGGTTCCTCGATCGGCGCTACGGCCCGTTCGAGTACGCCCCGTTCGGCGGCGGGCATCGGCGCTGTATCGGCGCGACTTTGGCCGATTACGAGCTGCGGATCGTGCTGGCGACGGTGGTGACGGAGGTGCGGATGCGGCTCGCGCCACGCTTCGCGCGGGGGGCCACGCCACTGTCGGTGCCGCATACCATCACGGTCGGTCCGCGGCGCGCCATCACCTTCGACATCGTCGAGTCGTGAAGCGACGTCGGTGATTTCGATCACAAGCAGGTTTCAGGAAGCGATCGCTCCGAAAGCGGCCGTACCGGTGTCACTTTCGGGGAATCGCCGCCCCCAACGGCGCATACGCGCCCGGCGGGTAACCGACCCCAGGTCGTGTGACTCAGCGCACACCTAGAAGTCGGTATGCATAACTGCGAGAACCTGATTGGCTTGCCCGACAGATCGCTGTAGTAATGAACGCGGGGTTGGGACTACTGCGGGTGAAGTGCGCCCGCGTTCTGCGTTCGGAACGAAGATCTGAGAGGACCAAGCTGTGCGCCATACCCGGTATCGAAAGACGGGACTGATCGCCCTTGCCGCCATCGCGGCAACCGGAGCAGTGGTGGCAGCCCCCGCCTCGGCGACCCCGCTATGGCCGGGCGGCCCGGACGTCCCGGGCACCCCCTCCGCCGTCATGCCGCAGCCCGAGCCGGGCTCGCTGCCGACCGACCCGAACGCCAAGGCGCCGGTTCCGCCCGCCAACTTCGCGGCCCCCAACATCAGCCCCGGCGACGGTGACGTGGTCGGCGTGGCCATGCCCATCATCATCAACTTCAAGGACCCGGTCGGCGACCACGCCGCCGCCGAGAAGTCGATCCGCATCACCTCCACCAACAAGGTGAACGGCCACTTCTACTGGATGGGCGACAAGCAGGTGCGCTGGCGGCCCGAGAACTTCTGGCCGTCCGGCTCCAAGGTGACCGTGCAGGCGGGCGGCACCGACGTCGCCTACTCGATCGGCGACGAGTTCATCACCACCGCCGACGACAACACCCACATGATCACCATCACTCGCAACGGTGAGGTCGTGAAGACCATGCCGACCTCCATGGGCAAGAAGGGTCACGAGACCCCGAACGGCACCTACATCATCAGCGAGAAGAACCGCAAGATGATCATGGATTCCTCCACCTACGGCGTGCCGACCACGGCGCCCGAGGGCTACAAGCTCGAGGTCGAGTACGCCACCCGCATGTCCAACAGCGGCATCTTCGTGCACGCCGCCCCGTGGAGCCTGGCGCAGCAGGGCGTCTCGGACTCCTCGCACGGCTGCCTCAACGTCTCCACCGAGGACGCCAAGTGGTTCCAGGAGAACGTGCAGAAGGGCGACCCGGTCATCGTGCAGAACACCGCCGGCGGCACCCTGAACACCGGTGACGGCTGGGGCGACTGGAACTGACAGTTCACCCTTGATCTCGAATGCCCCGCCCTTACGGGCGGGGCATTCGTCTATACAGGGGGTGGGTGAGGCCGATTCGCCGCGCGTGGGGGTTTCAGAGGCTTGCCCCTGAGAGTCACGAGAGTTGGCTCCCCGTTCATATGGTTTTGGCTTCGAAACATCTTGGGCGGTCGTACGATTCGGCGCATGTCCGCGCCCCTCGATGGTGTGAGCGGTGAACAGTCGGTGGCCGGTATCGACCGACAGTTCAGCGAGCTACCATCTGGAATTAACCAGACAGTTGCCAAAGGCCGTAAGGCTGCGCGGGTGCGATCTTGGCCCGAACGAGTACTCCCGACGCCCCCCGGGCGCGGGTGGCGCAACAGACCCTGGCGGGACTACGCGCTCTTCACCGTCCTGGTGGCGCCGAACCTGATCCTGTTGGGGCTGTTCGTCTATCGGCCGCTGATCGACAACGTCCGGCTGTCGTTCACCGACTGGAACATCTCGGCGACCACCCTGAACTGGGTCGGATTCGACAACTACACCGAATGGTTCGGGCGCGACGACTCCTGGCAGATCGTCGGCAACACCGTGGTGTTCACCCTCGCCGCGGTGCTGGGCAGCATGATCCTGGGCCTGGCGCTGGCGCTGCTGCTGGACCGCAAACTCCTCGGCCGCAATGTCGTCCGGTCCGCGATCTTCGCGCCCTACGTCATCTCCGGCGCGGCCATCGGCGTGGGCTTCCAGTTCATCTTCGACCCGGGCTTCGGACTGATCCCGGACCTGCTGCAGCGGATGGGAATCCACTCGCCCGACTTCGCACAGGACCCGCACTGGGCGCTGTTCATGATCACGGTCACCTACATCTGGAAGAACCTGGGCTACAGCTTCGTCATCTATCTGGCGGCGCTGCAAGGAGTTCGGGCCGACCTGATGGAGGCCGCCGAGATCGACGGCGCGAGCCGCTGGACCACCTTCACCCGGGTGTTGCTGCCGCAACTGCGGCCCACCACCTACTTCCTGTCGATCACGGTGCTGCTCAACTCCTTGCAGGTCTTCGACCTGATCAACGTGATGACCCGCGGCGGACCCATCGGCACCGGCACCACCACCATGATCTACCAGGTCTATCGCGAATCCTGGGTCAACCAGCGGGCCGGCTACGGCGCGGCCGTCGCCACCATCATGTTCCTGGTGCTGCTGATCGTGACGCTGATCCAGGTGCGCGTCATGGACCGAGGAGACGAGAAGTGAACCGGATCGGCGTCAATCGAGAACTGTGGGCCAAGGTATTCGGCTACGCCGCCATGGCGTGTGTGCTGATCATCATCGGCGTCCCGCTGTACTACATCCTCACGCGCTCGTTCATGGCGCACGCGGAGGTCTACTCCCAGCCGGTCAGCTACTGGCCGAAACAGTGGCTGGCCTCGAACTATCACGACGCCACCACCACGCTGCCGTTCTGGCAGTTCCTGCGCAACTCGATCATCGTGACCAGCATCGTCTCGGCGGTGAAGTTCGTGCTCGGCGTGCTCAGCGCCTACGGGCTGGTGTTCCTGCGCTTCCCCGGCAAGAACATCGTGTTCCTGGTGATCATCGCGGCGCTCATGGTGCCCAACCAGATCACCATCATCTCCAACTACGCGCTCATCGCGCAGCTGGGCTGGCGGAACACCTTCCAGGGCATCATCATCCCGCTCTGCGGCGTGGCCTTCGGCACCTTCCTGATGCGCAACCACTTCCTGTCGCTGCCCTCGGAAGTGATCGAGGCGGCGCGGATGGACGGCGCGGGCTGGTGGCGACTGCTCACCCGGGTGGTGCTGCCCATGTCCGGGCCGACCATGGTGGCGTTCGCGGTGGTCACGCTGGTCAACGAGTGGAACGAATACCTGTGGCCGTTCCTGATGGCCGACGACGCGCGGGTCGCCACCCTGCCGGTCGGCCTGACCCTGTTGCAGAACACCGAGAACCCGAGCGTCACCAACTGGGGACCGGTCATGGCCGGGGTCATCCTGACCATGCTCCCCATCCTCGTCGTCTTCCTGGTGCTCCAGCGCCAGATGATCAAGGGCCTCACCTCCGGTGCGGTCAAGGGTTAAGTCCCAGAAGGAGATCCCCGTGTCCGAAACTCGCGCTTTTCAGAAGCACCGTCCCGCGCTGTCGCGTCGCGGCTTCCTCGGCCTCGCCGGTGCGGCCGCGGGTGCGGCGGCCCTGACCGCCTGCGCCGGCTCCGGTGGCGGCGGCACCCAGGGCGGCGACTCGAAGACCATCACCTTCTGGTCCAACCACCCGGGCACCTCCAAGGACCAGGAAACCGAGCTGATCAACCGGTTCCAGGCCAAGTACCCGGACCTGAAGGTCAATCTGGTCGACGCCGGCAAGAACTACGAAGAGGTCGCGACCAAGTTCAATGCCGCGCTCTCCGGCGGCGAACTGCCCGACGTGGTCATCCTGTCCGACGTGTGGTGGTTCAACTACGCGCTCAACGGCACCATCGAGCCGCTGGACAGCCACTTCTCCGCCGCCGGGGTGAACGTGTCCGACTACGTGGACACCTTCATCGGCGACTACAAGTTCAACGGCAAGACCTGGGCGCTGCCCTACTCGCGCTCCACCCAGATCTTCTACTACAACAAGGACGTCTGGGCGAAGGCCGGTCTGCCCGACCGCACCCCGGAGAGCTGGGCCGAATTCGACGAGTGGGGCCCCAAGATCCAGAGCGTGCTCGGCGCCGACAAGTGGGCGCACGGCTGGGGCGACGCCAAGAACTACCTGGCCTGGACCTTCCAGGGACCGTGCTGGACCTTCGGCGGCGCGTATTCCGACGACTGGAAGCTGAAGTTCAACGACCCGGCCACCATCAAGGCCGGCCAGTACCTGCGCGACGCCATCAACACCAAGAAGTACGCCAGCATCCGGCCCACCTACGCGGTCGACTTCGGCAACGGCATCATCGCCTCCGCCATCGGCTCCACCGGCGACCTGAAGAGCATCAAGACCAACTCCGCCGGCAAGACCGAGTTCGGCACCGGCTTCCTGCCGCACCCGAACGGGCTGGCCGGCGCCACCACCGGCGGTGCGGGCCTGGCCATTCCGTCGCGGATCAGCGACGCCCGCAAGACGAACGCGCTGAAGTTCATCGAGTTCATCACCAATGCCGCCAACACCTCCTACTTCTCGCAGGCCACCGGCTACATCCCGGTGCGCAAGTCGGCGCAGCAGGATCCGAGCATGGCCGACTTCCTGGCCAAGAACCCGAACTTCAAGACCGCCATCGACCAGCTGCCACTGACCAAGCCGCAGAACAACGCGCGCGTGTTCGTGCCCGGCGGCGACCAGATCATCGGCACCGGGCTCGAGCAGATCGGCCTGCAGAACCGGGATGTGGCAGGGGCTTTCGGTGACATCACCAACCAGCTGCAGACCATCATCGACCGGCAGATCACGCCGAAGCTGCCCAAGTAAGAACTAACGAGGAGACCCGCCCGCCATGGCGACTGTGCAGTTCGAGGGTGTTTCCCTCACCTACCCGGGTGCGCCCGGCCCCGCGGTCGACGACCTGAACCTGGAGATCGCCGACGGCGAATTCCTGGTGCTGGTCGGGCCTTCGGGCTGCGGCAAGTCCACCAGTCTGCGCATGCTGGCGGGTCTCGAAGCGGTGACCGCGGGGCGGCTCCGGATCGGCGGACTCGACGTCACCGGGCTGCCGCCGCGCTCACGCGACGTGGCCATGGTGTTCCAGAGCTACGCGCTCTATCCGAACATGACCGTCGCCGACAATATGGGCTTCGCGCTGCGCAATGCCGGAATGAGCAAGGCCGACACCCTGGTTCGGGTCAAGGAGGCGGCGGCCATGCTGGAGCTCGAGGAGCTCCTGGACCGCAAACCCGCGCGGCTGTCCGGCGGCCAACGGCAGCGGGTCGCCATGGGCCGGGCCATCGTGCGGCGGCCGCAAGTGTTCTGCATGGACGAGCCGCTGTCGAATCTCGATGCCAAACTGCGGGTCTCGACCCGTTCGCAGATCGCGGCGCTGCAGAAACGACTCGGCACCACCACCGTCTACGTCACCCACGACCAGGTCGAGGCCATGACCATGGGGCACCGGGTGGCGGTGATGAAGGACGGGAAGCTGCAGCAGGTCGCCGCACCCCGCGAGCTCTACGACAATCCGGTCAACACCTTCGTCGCCGGATTCATCGGATCGCCCGGCATGAACCTGCTCACCGCGCCCGTGCGCGAGGGCGCGGCCGTGCTGAACGAGCTGCGAATCCCGCTGCCGCACAGCGTCGACGGGGCGAGCGTCATCGTCGGCATCCGGCCCGAATCGTGGGAGGTCACCACCGACCCGGGCGATGCGCTCGCGGTCGAGGTGGAACTGCTCGAGGAGCTGGGCTCGGAATCGTTCGTGTACTCGCACGGCGTGGCCGACGAATGGTCCAGCCGCTCGGGCCGCGTCGTGGCCCGCGTCGACCGCCGCTTCCAGGTGGCGCTCGGCGACCGCCTGTACCTGACACCGAAGCAGGACGAACTGTTCTTCTTCGACGCGGAAACCGAAGAGCGCCTGCGCTGACCCCACGATCTACCTCGCCTTCGAGCCCCGCCCGTCAGGGCGGGGCTCGAGATCTCAGAGGTGAGTGATCACCAGATCTTCACGCGCTCCACCGGATCCAGGTAGAGGGCGTCGCCGGGAGTGACCTCGAAGGCTTCGTGGAAGCTGTCGAGGTTGCGGACGACGCCATTGCAGCGGAACTCCGGCGGGGAGTGCGGATCCACCGCGAGACGGCGGATCGCCTCCTCCGAGCGAGCCTTGGTGCGCCACACCTGCGCCCAGCCGAAGAACACCCGCTGCAGGCCGGTCAGTTCGTCGAGAACCGGGGCGTCCCGGCCCTCGATAGCGATCTTGTAGGCCTCCAGCGCGATCGTGAGGCCGCCCAGATCACCGATGTTCTCACCGATGGTGAACTCGCCGTTGACCGTGTGATCGTCGGAGAGATCCTTGGGGGAGAAGGTGTTGTACTGGGCGATCAACGCCTTGGTGCGCTTACCGAATTCGGTGCGGTCCGACTCGGTCCACCAGTCGATCATGTTGCCGTCGCCGTCGTACTTCGAGCCCTGATCGTCGAAGCCGTGGCCGATCTCGTGGCCGATGACCGCGCCGATGCCGCCGTAGTTGGCGGCGTCGTCGGCGTTCATGTCGAAGAACGGGGGCTGCAGAATCGCGGCCGGGAAGACGATCTCGTTCATGCCCGGGTTGTAGTAGGCGTTCACCGTCTGCGGGGTCATGAACCATTCACCGCGATCCACCGCGCCACCCAGTTTGTTCAGGTCGCGGTCGTGCTCGGCGGCGTAACCGCTGCGGTAGTTGCCCACCACATCGGCGGGATCCACGGTGACCGCGGCGTAATCGCGCCACTCGTCCGGGTAGCCGATCTTGGGGGTGAACTTCTCCAGCTTGGCCAGCGCGGCCTGCCGGGTGTCGGGGCCCATCCACTCCAGCCGAGAGATATTGCGGCGGTACGCCTCCTGGAGGTTCTCCACCAGCTCGAGCATGCGGGCCTTGGCCTCCGGCGGGAAGTGCCGCGCCACATAGAGTTTGCCGACCGCCTCGCCGAGCAGGTCCTGCACCAGGGACACGCCGCGCTTCCAGCGCTCCCGGTTCTCCTGGGCGCCGGTCAGGGTGCGGCCGTAGAAATCGAAATTGGCCTCGACCAGATCCGCGGTCAGATAGGGCGCGCGAGCCTTCACCACCCGCCACGCCGCCCACGCCTTCCAGTCGTCCAGCGACTCGGCGGCCCAGGTCTGGGCGAAGGTGCGCACGTAATCGGGCTGGCGCACCACCAGTTCCGCGAACAACTCCGCGCCCGAGCGGTCCAGGCCGGCGGCCAGCGCGGACGTCCAGGCGGTCCAGTCGAATTCCGGGTTCTCGGCGGTCAGCGCCTCGAAAGTGATGAGGTTGTAGCTCAATTCGGCGTCGCGGCGGCGCACCACATCCCAATGGCCCGCGGCCAGTTTCGCTTCCAGGTCGAACACGCGCTGCGCGTCGTAGTCCAGGCCCGCCAGCTCGAACATGCGGCGAATGTGGGCGACGTACTTCTCGCGGATCTCGGCGTACTCGTCCTTGTGGTAGTACGACTCGTCCGGCAGGCCGATGCCGGACTGGGTGGCGTGCACCAGGTAGCGGGTGGAGTTCTTGTCGTCGGTGTCGACGTAGAAGGCCAGCGCACCACCGACGCCGGTGCGCTGCAGGCGGCCGATCAGGGCGGCGAAGTCCGCGCGATCGGCGACGGCGGCCACGGCGGCCAGCTCCTCGGCGATCGGGGTCAGGCCGGCGGCCTCGATGGCCTCGGCGGCCATGAAGCTGTTGTAGAGGTCGCCGATCTTGCGCTCCTCCGAGCCGGGGGCGGCGTCGGCGGCCGAGGCGTCCTGGATGATCTTCTGCACATCCAGTTCGGCCTGGTCGTAGAGCGTACGGAAGGCACCGTCGACGGCCCGGTCGGCCGGGATCTCGTAGGTGTCCAGCCACTTGCCGTTGACGTGCGCGAACAGGTCGTCCTGCACCCGAACGTCCGCGTCACGGAAGGACAGGTCGATACCGGAGGGAGGCGTCAGCTGCGAAGTCACGATCCCCAGTATGCCTATTCCGCCTCCCCGCGTCTTTTGCGCGCGGCTGAGAGCCGCCAACCGTTACGCATGCGGACCGGCGGTCGTGTGCCAAACCAATTTTGGACGTACCCGACGAGTTACCCCGGTCGGCACGAAATCAGTTGTCGCTTCTGGAACGAAGCAGCTCAGGCGGATACTGGGATCCGATCAAACTCCCCGTCCCTGGCCCCGTCGACGAACGCGCGCCATTCGCCGGGGGTGTAGACCAGGGTCGTGACGCCGTGCCGGAGGGTGGTGTGGCCGTCCGCACCGGTCTCCGCGCCGAGCGCGGTGCGGAGCCGGGAGAGCGGGTGGCGGCCCAGCACCGCGGCCAGGAATGTCATCCATTCGGCCGCGGCGACGGTGATGATGGGCTCGTCGTCCAGGCGGTGTTCCGGATTGCGCCGGTACTTGCTGTCGCGGATGAGCACCGCATCACCGTCGAATCTAACCTCCACGCACTGATTTCCGTTATTGGTACGAGTCGACGTGAACCAGCCGGTGGATTCCGGCCGATACTTCGCGGTGGTAAGCATGGGCAGCATTTTACCGTTACGCATGCGTCTCCTACCCTTGCGAATAGCGTTTGATGAGCTCCAAAGATTCTGCGCGACCGAGGGATTGGTCGAGTGCACGCACAAATGCGAACCGCAGATCGCGAATCTGATCCGGATCCTCCACGGCCCCACCGAAAACCGCGCTCTCCACCCAGGCAAAGGTGGGAAGATTCTCGGAAGCGAAATCCAGCAGATGGAAACTCGAGCCACCGAGTAGCGCGCCCTGGGTGGCGGTGAACGGAATCACTCGCACCGAAATGGAATCCAGTTCGTCCAGCAGTGTTGCCAGATGTTCGAGTTGCCCGCGCAATACTTTCGGGCCGCCGATCTGCTGGAGCAGGGTGGCCTCACCGATCACGGCGGTGAGCTCCACCCGGTCGTCGCCGCGCAGCCGTTCGGCCCGTTTCAGGCGCACCGATACCAGCTGTTCCACCTGGACCGGGCGGATCATGACGTCGGCGCTGATGAGCGCACGCACGTATTCCTCGGTCTGCAGCAGGCCGGGCACCACCAAGCTGTCGTAGCTGCGGATGCTCTCGGCCCCCAGCTCCATGCCGTAATACCGTTGCAGCTCAGGCCCGATCAGCGCCGACGACTTCGCCCACCACCCGCGCTCCTTGCTGAGCAGCAGCAGCTCCAGCAGTTCCTCGCGTTCCTCGCCCTCCACCTCGAGCAGCTCCAGCACCGGGCCGATGGTCTTCGTGGTGAGCACGCGCCGGCCCTTCTCCACATGCGACCAATTGGCCGCGGTGAAGCCGACGCGCTTGGCGAAAGTCGCCGAATCGAAGCCGCGCTGCTCACGCAATTCACGCAGCCGCAGTACCAACTCCCACCGGGCGACGGTGGGCGAGGCGGGGGCCATGACCAGGAATGCTACGCCGCGAAACTCGCTGGCGTGTGACTATTGTCATAGTGATTGCGGCGGCTTACTGTCGGTAGCAGGAGGTTCGCCATGAGCGCGCTGGACCCGTCCTCGTATACCGCCACCCAGGAGGCGCTGGCTCGGTGCCGGCGCTATCGCAAGGAACACGGCCTATACGGCGTGGTGGACTCGGCGCTGGGCCGAATCATGTTGGAGGTCGGGGCCGTCAGCGCCGTGACCATGCCCGCCGACCTGGGCCACCGGGTCCGCGACCGACTATCCGCGCAGCAGCGCTGCGGACCCGTCATCGGCCACCCGCGCTCGGGCCGCTGGACGTTCCTCACCGGACCCAGCGACGACTCGTACCTCGACATGGCCTTGTTCTCCGACCTTTTCCGCGATTGCGCGTCCGTTGCGCTGCCGGGCAGCAATATCGTGCTGCCGTCACCGACCGACGAGCACAGCGCCTACCGCATCTGGATTCACCCGCCGGACGGGGACTTTCGCCCCGATCTGGCGGAAGTGCTGGCCGCCGTGCGCGAATGCCACCCGCAGCACCGCACCGCCGGACCCAGCGCGAACGACGTCAGCGCGTCGGAACCGGTGTGAGCGTCACGCTGAACTTGTCCTCCAGGCGCTGGTTGTATTCGCGCTGACACTGGTCGACCTTGGCCGAATCGCCATCGGCCTTGCGGACGCAGTCGAGGAAGTCGGTGGTGCCGGTGTCCTTGAACACCGTCCAGACCAGCACGCCGATCACGATGCCGCCGATCACGCTGATCACACCCATGATCAGGCCCGCCACCGCCATGCCCGGGCCGCCGGCCTTTCCGCTGCGCGCCTTCAGCAGGGCCAGCAGACCCAGGACCGCGGCCAGCAGGCCGCAGATGACGCCGACGATGGTCAGCAGCACCGTCCAGAAGGTCAGCAGGCCGATGATGCCGAGCACCATCGCCGTGATCGCCATGCCCTTGGGCTGCGGCGACTCCTGCCAGTACTGTCCGCCGCCCGGCGGGGGCTGATTACCCGGCGGGGGATAGTTCCCCGGCGGGTAGCCGCCCGGCGGCGGGTAGTTCCCCGGCGGCGGCCCCTGCGGCGGGTACTGGCCGTACTGGTCCGGCGGCGGGTACTGGTTCATAGCCCGATGCTATTGCCCGCCGAGTCGGGCATGCATCTCCCACACCAGAATCTCGGACGGCAGGTTCGCGGTCACCCGCTGCCCACCGCTGCGCGCCAAACGGACCGCGTCACCCTCGTACAGGGTGCCCGCACCCTCCATCTCCACCTCGCCGCGCGCGACGAAAACATGCAGGTAGGGGGCCTCGGGTAGGCGGATCTCGACGCCCTCGCCGGGCATCCGCGCCACGTGCATCGCGGAGTGACTGCTGGCGATGGCGATGGCCGTGCGATCCCGGTAGCGGGGCAGCCCCGAGGCCACCGTGATCAGATCACCGGACGCCAGCTCGGCGTCGATCTCGAGCTGCTGGTAGCCGGGGGTCAGCCCGGAGTCGTCGGGCACCACCCACATCTGCACGAAATGCACCGGCTCCTGGTGTTCGGGCGCATTGCTCAGCCGCCAGGAATCGTTCTTCTCCGAATGCAGGATGCCCGAGCCCGCGCTCATCCGCTGGGCCAGACCCGGATAGATGACGCCGCTGTGCCCCAGTGAATCCTGATGCACCAGGCTGCCGCTCAACACCCAGGTGACGATCTCCATGTCCCGGTGCGGATGGGTCTCGAAACCCTCGCCGGGCAGGACGATGTCCTCGTTGTTCACCAGCAACAGGCCGTGATGGGTGTTGTCGGGATCGTAGTGTTCTCCGAAGGAGAAAGAATGCTTCGAATCCAGCCACGCCACACGGGTTTTCATGCGGTCGCCGCCACGATGGATATCGATGTGTGGTGTCGTGAGGGTGGACACCGCCGTACTCCTCTCACCGGCGAGCACCGATCGGATTCCAGGGTAGGGGCCGATACACCGGCCCAACTTGAATTCCGGGTTAAATTCTAGCGTGCGGGCAGCGCTGCCCCGCATGCCGCCGACCAGGTACTACGCTTCCGGCAATCGCCCCGGGCAAATGCCCGGCGATGATCCGCGCGCCCGGCCGCCGCGCGCCCGGATCCCGGCGCGACCAGCAACGAATTTCGGTCGGCGACCGTATCATGATGTGCCGCAAGCGAAACGGGAGGGAGAGCAGGGGGATGCGACCCGAGGTACTCGCGGGCATCGAGCGCGAACTCCGGCAGCAGGCCGAAAGCGAGGGGATCGCCCATTTCGTCATGGGCGTGGCCGTCTTCCAGGGCGGCAAACTCCTGGTCGTACGGCGTGTCGAAGCAGGCTCGCACGCGGGGATGTGGGAACTGCCGGGCGGCGGCGTGGAATCGGGGGAGACCTTCGCCGAGTGCGTGGTCCGCGAATTGTTCGAGGAGACCGGGTTGCGGGTCCTGCGCATCACCGACGTCCTCGGTGGATTCGACTACGCGACCCGGACGAAATCCCGGGTCCGCAAATACAGCTTCGTGGTCGAGGCCGAACCCGGGGAAATCCGGCTCGACCCCCTCGAACACGACCGCTACCAGTGGATCGACGCCGACTCCGTCGACAACCTGCCGATGGCCGACGATATGCGCGCCGCGGTCTACGCGCTGGTCACCACGCACCCGTCCCGGTGACCGCACCCTCGCCGGCCGGGCCGCACAAACGGCTCGCCGCAGGGCCGCGGGCACGGGTAGCGGCGGTGGTGACCGTACTGCGCGAGAATCCCGGCACCCTGCGCCTGACCCTGGTCCGGCTCGCCGGCCAGTTCGGCGACGGCATGTTCCAGGCCGCGCTCTCGGGCGCCATCCTGTTCAACCCCGAACGGGAGACCGACCCGCTGGCCATCGCGGGCGGGTTCGCCGCCCTGCTGCTGCCGTATTCGATCATCGGGCCGTACGCGGGCGCGCTGCTCGACCGCTGGGATCGCCGCCGGGTGCTGCTCTACGCCAACCTGCTGCGCGCGGTCCTCATCCTGGCGACCGCGGCGGGTCTGGCGGCCGGGATCCGGGCCACGCCGCTGCTACTGGGCGCGCTGGCCGTGGTCGGGGTGAGCCGCTTCGTCGGCGCGGGCGTCTCCGCCGCGCTGCCCAAGGTGCTGTCGCAACGCTGGCTGGTCCCGATGAACTCGGTGCTGGCGACGGTGGCATCCGGCTGTGCGATTCTCGGCGCGGGCCTGGGGTTCTCGCTCATCGGCCTGATCGGGGCGGGTGACTTCGCCGCGGCGGTGGCGACGGCGGCCAGCGCCTCGGGGTCGATCGTGAGCGCGCTGGTGGTGGCCGGATTCCGGCCGCGGGCACTGGGTCCGGACCGCGAGGCGGACGGAACGGGCCCCGCCGGCGGGGTCGGCGCGGTGCGGGCGGTCGCCTCGGGGCTGCGGTCGGGCGCGACCGCGGCCTGGCGGGCGCGCGACGTGACCACCACCTTCCTCGGGATCGGCGCGCACCGCATCGTCTTCGGCGCGGACACCCTGCTGATGGTGCTGGCGCTGCGACGCGGCGACGAGGCCGCGGTCGGCACCCACCTGGCCAAGTTCAGCGCGGCCATCACCGCGACCGGGGCGGGCCTGGTGACCGCGGCGGTGGTCGCCCCGGTCCTGATTCCCCGGCTGGGGCGACCCCGCACGGTCGTGACCTGTCTGTTGGCCGCCACCGGCGTGCAGCTGACGCTGGTCACGCCGATCACCATCGCCACCGGGGACACCGAGCGACGCGCGGAACTGCTGCTGCTCGGGGCGGCCTACCTGCTCGGGCTGGCGGGCCAGGTCATCAAGCTGACCGGCGACGCGGCCATGCAGATCGAGATCGACGACACCCACCGCGGACAGGTATTCGCGCTGCAGGACACGGTTTTCAACATCACCTTCGTGCTGGCGCTGGCCGGGACGGCGGCGCTGATTCCGGCGGACGGCCGCTCGCCGGCGGTGGTCGTGGTGGCCGCGGGCGTCTATGTGTGCGGGATCGTTGCCATTGCGATCAATTCCCGCCGACAGACCGGTCCGTACGCCCCCTAGGTATCGGCTCGATCACACCGGCCCGGCGACACGCGACAGCTCTGCCTGGAAGCGGCCGGGCCCGATACCGTGGATTCAATGACTGCGCGGCGCTCCGAAGCACCTGCGGCACTGGCACTCTCCAGCCTCGCGATGGCCGGAGTCATGCTGCTGCCCGCCGCGCCCGCCACCGCCGGCGCCCTCGCCCCCTGGACGCCGCCGCCGCTGAACGCCTGCGGCGAAACGGGATTCGATCCCCTGGCGCGCGAACCGAATCCGGACGCCCCGCCCCCGCCGCCGGCACCGGCCGGCGACAACACCATCCACATCCAGATCCCGTTCCCGCAGTTCACACCGGTCGAGGTCCCCGGGCCGCGACAGGACAACACCCGCATCGATCCCGCACCGCTCCCCGAGGACCCGTGCCGGAACCCGTGCCCCGACATTCGCACCGACGGCAGTCCCCGACCCGAAAACCTCCCGCCCGAGACCGATCCGGACACCGCGTCGGGCGACACCGAGGACGCCACCGCCGATCCGGGCGCCACCGAACCGGCCCCGGAACCCGCACCGCCGCCCCGCGCCGACAGCGGATCGGGCGGAATCGCGCTGCCGCAGATCCAGATCGACCACTTCCCCGAGACCATCCCGATCCCGGTCCCCGGCGGCGAAGCACCCCCACCGCAACAGCAACCCGCACCCGCCGTGCAGCCCCTGGCGCCCGCACCCGTCGCCGCGCCCGTCGCCCCGGTAGCGCTCGATTCACTGACCCTGGTCAACCAGGTCACCGGACACGGCTCCACCAACCGCACCGACATGCGCTGGTCGGTGGACGGCACCGACCTCGGCCTCATGTGGGAGACCCGACCCGGACGGATCGCCGTCGTCTTCGGCGACACCTTCGGCAAGGGATGGGAACCGGTCGGCGCGGGCAACGGGGACCAGGACTGGCGCAGCAACACCATCGCCTTCAGCAGCGAACGCGACCTGTCCAAAGGCCTGACACTGGACACCTTCGCGCAGAACAGCCGCTGCCACGCGGCCGAGATCCTGGCCAGCCGCAAGGTCGACAACTTCGAGATCACCACCATCCCCACCTCCGGCTTCGCCCTGCACGGGCGGCAATACCTGACCTACATGTCGGTGGCCCGGTGGAGCCGCCACAAGCCCGGCATGTGGTGGACCAATCTGGGCGGCCTGGCCTGGTCCGACGACGGCGGCAGCACCTGGACCAAATCCGAATGGGCGCGCTGGGACAACGTTTTCGGACTCGGGCGCTTCCAGGTCATGGCGATGGCCCCGCACGACGGGTACGCCTACATGTTCGGCACGCCCAACGGCCGGTTCGGCACCATCGGGCTGGCCCGGGTGGCCACCGACCAGGTGCTCAACAAGTCGGCGTACCAGTACTGGATCGCCGGCCACTGGGTGCCCGCCATCGGGCCCGACGAATTACTCGCCACACCGGTGGTTTCCGGCACCGCGGGCGAGGTGTCGGTGCGCTACGACGCGTCGACGAAACAGTGGCAGATGCTGTACCTGGATCTCGACCGGCACGCGCTGGTGCTGCGCACCGCCACCGAACCGCAGGGCGCCTGGACCGATCCGGTGCCACTGCTCGACCTCGCCGAATATCCCAGCGCCTACGGCGGATTCATCCATCCGTGGTCGACCGGAAAGGACATCTACTTCACCATGTCGGCGTGGAACAGCTACAACGTGTACCTCATGCGCGCGACGCTGAAGTAGCGCAATCGAATCCGGTGGCGCGTCACTCGATGCGGCGGAAGCGCAGCGCCTGACCCGGCCGGGCCTGCGCCACGGTGTCCACGTCGGCATCCACCACCACCGCGATCACCGGATAGCCGCCGGTGATCGGGTGATCCGCGAGGAAGACCACCGGCCGGCCGCTGGGCGGAACCTGCACCGAACCCAAAGCCATACCCTCCGTGGGCAACTCGCTCGCGACGCAGCGCTGCAGCGCGGGTCCGCGGCGGCGGTCCAGGCGCGCGCCGATCCGGTCGGTATCCGGGGACACCGTCCACTCGCCCGCGAACAACGCCGCGGCGTCGGTGAACCAGTCCGCCCGCGGGCCCGGCACCGCCCGCACCGTGAGCAGGTCATTGCCCAGCGCCGGCACCGGCGCGACATCCACGATCGGCAGCGCGCGCGGCGGCGGGCCCACCGGCAGCACGTCACCGGCGCGCAACGGCTCCGGGCCGATGCCGGAGAGCGTGTCGCGGCTGCGCGACCCCAGCACCGGCGACACCTCGATCCCGCCGCGCACCGCCACGTAGCTGCGCAGACCCGAGGCGGCGAAACCGAGCCGAAGCCGTTGCCCCTCCTCGATTTCCAGCACACTGGCCGTGCCCATCGGACGGTCGTCGACGGTGACGGGGGCGGACGCGCCGGTCACCGCCACCGTGACATGCCGTTGCGCGAGCAGTTCCAGCCCGCCCAGCAGCACCTCGATGCCCGCCGCGCCCTCCGCGTTCCCGACCAGCCGATTCGCCAGCCGCAGCGAGGCCCGGTCGGCGGCGCCGGCCGCGCCCACCCCGGAATCGAACCACCCCGGACGGCCCAGATCCTGAATGGTGGCCAGCGGCCCCACCCGATCGACCCGCAATGCGCTCACGACTGCCTCCCCGCGTCCACGAACCGGACCGGCGTCCCCGCGCGCACCAGGGCGGGCGGATCCCGATCCACATCCCACATCGATGCATCGGTGGTACCGATCACCTGCCAGCCCCCCGGACTGCGGCGGGGGTAGACGGCCGAATAGCCGCCCGCGAGCGCCACCGCGCCCGCCGGAATCGCGGTCCGCGCCTGCGTGCGCCGGGGCACGGTCAACCGGGCATCGGGGGATTCCAGGTAGCCGAAGCCGGGTGCGAAACCCACGAAGGCGCAACGCCATACGGTGCCGGTGTGCTGGGCCACGACCTCGGCCTCGGACAGGCCGAGCAGGCGCGCGACCTCGGGGAGGTCCTCGCCGTCGTAGCGGACCGGGATCAGCACCGGTGCGGGCTCGGAATTCTCGCCTGCCGATCCGGTCGCGCCGCTATCGGCGGGCGGGCGGTCCGGCAAGTGACCAGCACCGGCGCCGACCCGCGCCGCCGCCTCCAGCCGGGTCAGCAACGCCAGCAGCCGCTTTCGCACCGACTCCAGCGACCGCGGTGAATCCAGGGTCACCAGTACGGTTTCGGCGGCGGGCAGCACATCCACCACGCCCGGTGGCCTCGGGTGCAGCGCGGATATCAGTCCGGCGACCGTGGCGGGCAACCGCGGAATCACCAGCAGCGCGCGGTCTCCCGCCGCCCGCACCTCGCCGGCGGCGTCGATCTGCCCGGGTTCGGTCATGACACGCCAGCCCCGATCAGGTGAAAGCTCGGACGGGGAGACCGGATTCGGTGAGCGCCGCGCGGATTCGGCGGGCCATCTCGACGGCCGCCGGGGTGTCGCCGTGCACGCAGACGCTGGCGGCGGACACCGCCACCGTGCCGCCGTCCACGGCGGCGGCCTTCCCGTCCCGCGCGATCGACAACGCCTGCGCCACCGCGGCATCCGCGCCCAGCACCGCGCCGGGCAGCGCACGCGGCGCGAGCAGGCCCTCGGGCGTGTAGGCGCGGTCGGCGAAACCCTCACCGAAGAACCGGGTTCCAGCGGCGCGGGCGGCGTGCTCCAGCTCGGTGGCGGCCGGACCCAGCAGCGCCAGATCGGGATCGAAGTCCCGCAGGGCCGCGACGATCGCATCGGCCAGCGCGCGGTCGGCGGCGGCTTGGTGATACAGCGCGCCATGGGGTTTCACGTACCGCACCCGATCCCCGGCCGCCTGGGCGAAGGCCGCCAGCGCGCCGATCTGATACAGCGTCTCGTCCCGCAGCTCCGCCGGGGCGATGGCGATGGCGCGGCGACCGAAACCCGGCAGATCGCGGTGACCCACGTGCGCGCCGATCCGGACGCCCTTCTCGACGGCCAGCGCGCAGGTCCGCCGCATGATGGCCGGGTCCCCGGCATGGAAGCCGCACGCGATGTTCGCGCTGGTGACCACATCCAGCATGGCGGCGTCGTCACCCATGACGTAATCGCCGAAACCCTCACCGAGGTCGCTGTTCAGGTCCAGGGTCATCCGCGTCCTCCACTGTCGTCGTGATCCGCCCGCTCTCGTCGTGATCCGATTGTGGGCGCGCCCGCATCCGGCGACAAGAATCTCACGACAGAAACTGTGTCATGGATCACAGCTCCGCGCGGCCACTTCCGCCGGGCTACGGACATCGATCCACGGACCAGGCCTTCGTCAATAGGCGTAGACGTCCACTTCCGTTGCCTTCACGGCGAAATACACCTCCATGCCGGGCGCTACCGCGAGCCGGGCCACCGCGGCCGGAGTCAGATCCGCCGCCAGGCCGGCCGCCGCCCCCGGACCGTCCACCGCGCGCACCCGCACGATCCCGCCGCGATCCTCCAACTCGGCCACCCGCACCCGGAACACATTGCGGGGACTGCCCTCCGGATGCTCCAGGTGCACCGCCACCGCGGCCGGGGAGAACACCGCCGCGGCATGACCGCCCGGCGTCCAGGCGTCCTCGGCGCGGCCGAAGACCTCGGTCGTGCCCTCCACGACGGCGCCCAGACCGGCGCTGCCGCCACTCACCGCGCTACCCAGGATCAGATTCACGCCGGCGATCCGCGCCGCGAACCGGCTGCGCGGGCGCGCGAGTACCTCGGTCACCGAACCGGATTCGATGACCCGGCCGGACTCGATCACGACCACCCGGTCCGCCAGGGTCACCGCGTCGATGATGTCGTGGGTGACCAGAATCGTCACCGCCGGACGCGCTTCCCGTAGTTCCGCGGAGTCTTCGCCGGGGTGCGCGCGCAGAACTCGGCGCAGCAACGCCCGCATGGCCGGGGCCGCGGTCACGTCCATCGCGGCCATCGGCTCGTCCAGCAACAGCACCCGCGGGTGCACGGCCAGTGCCCGGGCCAGCGCCACCCGTTGCGCCTGACCGCCGGACAAGGATCCCGGCGACCGGTTCGCCAGGTCCTCGGCATCCACCGCGCGCAACCACTCCCGCGCCAGCTGAACCGCGGCCTTCCCGCGCATACCCCGGCTCCGCGGCCCGAAAGCGACATTCGCTTCGACCGACAGATGCGGAAACAGCAAGGCGTCCTGCGCTAGCAGCGAGACACCACGCTGATGCGGGGGCACCGCAACATCTTTCGCGACATCGGTCAGTACCCGGTCATCGAGCCGGACAAACCCGACATCCGGAACAGTCAGGCCCGCAACCACATCCAGCAGCGACGACTTGCCCGCACCATTCGGGCCGAGGACCGCGAGCACCTCACCCACCGGAATCTCCACGTCCACCTGGAAATCCCGGTCCGCCAGGCGCGCGGACACCTCCAGCCCGCTCACCAGCCCGACGCTCCCAACAGCGTGTCCAGATGGCGAGGCGCGGGGGAGCCGTGCGCGAGCAGCGCGTCGTGCCAGTCCCGCAGGGGAGTGGCGGCCGGGCACGCGGCAGCCAGCGCCGCGACCTCGGTGTAGCCGACGAAATAGGTGGACAGCTGGGTGGACGTGAGCAGGGTGCGACGCCACTTGCCGGCCGCCTCACCCTCCTCCTGGAAGCCGCGGTCCAGCATCAGGCGCATGGCCTCCGACTCGGTCATGGCGTCACAGTGAACGGACTGGTCCAGAATCGCATTGATGGTCATCCGCAGATGCGACTTCAACTGTTGCAAGCGGACCGGCAGTCCGCCGAAACCGGTGTCGGCCATGAGCTTCTCGGTGTACACGGCCCAGCCCTCGATGAACGTCCCGCTCGAACACAACGCGCGTACCGGGGTCGAACCCCGGAAACGGCGAGCCCGCGCCAACTGGAGATAGTGACCGGGCATGGCCTCGTGCACGGTCAGATTGCGCATCATGTGGTCGTTGTATTCGCGGTAGAACGAGGCCGCCCGCTCGGGCGACCAGTCCGCCGGGGTCGGGGCGATCGCGAAAACCGTGGGAAGCTCCGCGATTTCCAGCGGACCGGCCGAATCGCAATAGGCCACGGCCACCCCGCGCGCGAACTCCGGCATCTCCTGGATCACCAGCG
This sequence comes from Nocardia tengchongensis, assembly GCF_054781395.1. NCBI lineage: Bacteria > Bacillati > Actinomycetota > Actinomycetes > Mycobacteriales > Nocardiaceae > Nocardia > Nocardia tengchongensis. The sequence goes on along the minus strand of NZ_BAAGUM010000006.1, from coordinate 2,172,759 downwards.
GATCCTCGACCAGCGAAACCAGCCCGTGCGCGCGGACGAAGGCGGTGGCCTCGGCCAATGCGGCACCGGCCACGGCGACCACCGTGCCGTTCGACGGGTGATCGGCCGCCAACCGGTCCAGTGCGCGGCGGACGGTGTCGTCCCCGGGATTCGCGACACCGAGCAGTTCGCCCGCCGCCGAACGGATTTCATCGGTCAACCGGTCGAGATGACGGTGGGCGCGGTCCAGGATTTCCCGCGAGCCCAGCTCGGTGTCCAAGGTGTGCCAGAGCTTGGCCTCCCACAGGCGACGGCCCAGCCGCGGGTCGCGGTCCGCGCCGTCTAGCCGTCCGGTCAGCCAACCCGCGAACTCCGTCAAGGCCGACATCGCCTCGGCGGCAGCGGGTTCGATGGCGATCCCGGGCGCTTCGGCGGCCAGCACCGGCAGCTGATCGCGCACCAGTGCGGCCACACCCTCGAACTGGCCGATCGCGGTCTCGACGTGGACCCGAGGCATGTCACCGAGCACAGCGCGGGCCGTGGCCAGCGCGTCCGGCAAAGCGGTGAGCCGCGCGCGCAACGCCTCCAGCCGGACCCCGGCGGGCGCGAACGGACGGGCCAGGAGGTGGTGCAGCAACGGACCGGGGTTGTGCACCAGCGGATTCCACTCGTGCTCACGGATCTCGGTCAGGCCGAAGAGCAGCGCGTCCACCTGCTGCTGCAGCAAGGCCAGATCGACGCCGTCCTCCGGGGCCAGATCGTCGGCATCCACCTCGGCCAGCGCGTGCGAGGCCTCGCGCAGCATGGCGACCTGCGCGGACACCGCGCCCGCCGACAGATCGGGCAGCCGGTGGTCGGCGCGATGATCACCGACCTCGGCGGCCAGATTCGGATCGGCGGTCAGCAGCGCGTCCACGATGCGCTCGGCCCGAGCAGTGAAGATCGGCGACATGGCAGTCACGCTAGCTTCCGGAGGACCGGGCGGGCGTGCGCACACGATCGACGGCGAGGCCCGGCCGCCGGTACGCGACCAGCACGATCACCGCGGCCACCAGCACCAGCAGCAGGGAAAGCGCCACGGCGGCATCCGGATCGGACTCACGCTGCAGGTAGATCTCCAACGGCAGCGTGCGGGTCCGGCCCTGCAGACTGCCCGCGAAAGTGAGGGTCGCGCCGAACTCGCCCAGCGCCCGCGCGAAGGCCAGGATGACACCCGACAACAGCGCCGGCCGCAGCAGCGGCAGCGTCACCCGCCACCACACGATCGACGGCCGCGCGCCCAGGGTCGCCGCGATCCGCTCGTAACGGTCACCCGCCGTGCGCATCGCACCCTCCAGCGTGATCACCAGGAACGGCAGCGCGACGAAAGTCTGCGCCAGCACCACCGCGGTCGTACTGAAGGCGATACGGATGCCGAACGACTCCAGCTCCCGGCCCACCAGACCGTGCCGCCCGAACAGATACAGCAACGCGAGACCGCCCACCACCGGCGGTAATACCAAGGGCAGCAACACCAGTGCGCGCAACACCGGCAGCAGCCGCCAGCGCACCCGGGCCAGCACCGCCGCCATGGGCACGCCCAGCAGGACACACAACACGGCGGCGGCCAGCGACGTGCGCAGGCTCAGCTCCAGCGCCACCCGCGAGGACTCCGAGGTGATCAGGCCGAAGAAATGCGACCAGTCCACCGCCCCGGTCAGGGCTACCAGCGGGCCGGCCACCAGCACGAAGCCGATGACCGCCGGCAGGTAGAGCCAGACCGGGGGTCTGATCACGGCTGCCCGAAACCTGCCTGCTGCAGCACCTTCCGGCCGTCCGGTCCGGTGACCAGGGTGACGAAGTCCTTCGCGGCGTCGGCATTCTTGGAGTCCGCCACCGTGGCGATCGGGTAGGTGTTCACGGCCTTGGCCGATTCCGGGAAGGTCACGGTGGTGACCTTGTTACCCGCGCCGGCCGCGTCGGTGACATAGACCAGGCCGGCGTCCGCCTGGCCCGTGGTCACCTTCGAAAGCACGTCGGTCACCGAGTTCTCCTCGCTCACCGGCGAAATCGCCACCCCGGCGTCGGACGTCACCTTCTTGGTGGCCGAACCGCACGGCACCTGCGGCGCGCACACCACCAGCCGCAGACCGGCGTGCGACAGGTCCGCCAGCGAATTGATGTGCGCCGGATTGCCCGGCGGCGTCACGATGGTCAGGACATTGGTGGCGAAATTCTGCGGCTTGTCGGTGATCCGGCCGCCCTTCACCGCCTTGTCCATGTTGTTCAGATCGGCGGACGCGAAAACGTCGGCGGGCGCACCCTGATTCAACTGCGCCACCAGATCCGAGGAACCCGCGAACGAGAACGTCACCTTCGTGTTCGGGTGCGCACTCTCGTACTGGGTGCCCAACTGGGTGAACACCTGCTTCAGCGAGGCCGCCGCGAACACCGCGATGGTCTTGGTGTCACTGCTGGTCGACGAGGAACCGCACCCCGCGAGCAGGCCCGCGCCGAGGACCGCGGTGGCCGACAGGGCCGCGCCCGCGCGGAAAGCTAGGCTCCGCCGGCGGTTTCGGCCGCCGTCTCGACCACCACCGTGGTGGCCTTCACGCTCGCCCACGCCACGCTCCCGGGCACCAGCCCCAGCTCGCGCACCGACTCGCTGCTCATCAACGACACCACTGTGAACGGTCCGCATTGCATCTCCACCTGTGCCATCACGGTATCGGTCACCACTCTGGTGACCAGTCCCGGAAATCGATTGCGCGCCGAACTGGCGCTGCCCATTCGCGTCTGCGGCGTGCGGGCCTGCTCCACGGCCAAGGCCGCGAGCTCCCCGCCATCCACCACCAGGCGACCGGACTCGTCCTTACGGCCGGACAACACGCCGCCGTCGATCCAGCGGCGGACCGTGTCGTCGCTGACGCCGAGCAGCTGCGCGGCGTCACGAATCCGTATTTCGGGCATGACAGGCAGGATATAACCGCGCACGCGGAGATATCAATGCGAAACATCCGCAAGTACGGATGACAAGAGCTTCCGGAGTGTTCCTGTTCACTTCCACGACGGTGGCGCGGCCACCCGCGGCCAGTACGCTCGAACGAATCATGGCCACGTATTTCGATCCGAAGGCCTGGTCACCCCTGCGCGCGGTCGACCTGGGCATGGACCTCGGAAGACGCTTGTTCGACCAGGTCTGGGTGGAGCAGTGGACGAGCTTCACCAGCGCCTGGCTCGAACCAGCCGCCGACTTCGGGTCCGGAACCGTCACCGCGCTGATGCCCGACGTCCTCATGACCCTGCTGTCCGAAGGCATCCTCAGCCAATTCGGCGGACAGGAAGTCAGCGCCACCCTGCTCGGCAGCGACCTCCGAGCCACCCTGCACACGCTCAAGGTGCGCCGGCGCGGCGCACACTTCCAGGCCAAGACCGTGCTCACCGGACTGCTCTGGAACCGGCATCCGATCGAAGAACTGACCGTCATCGCCCACGGACTGCGACTCGTCCCCGGCGTCCCCACCAAGGTCCGCACCTCACAACTCGACCTCAGCGGCGTGATAACCCTTGCCGCACTGCTGGAATGGATCAACGGCTGGCAGCCCGACTGGGAACTCGAACCCGCCGCCGACGGACTGATCCTCGCCAAGCACCGGCGCCGCAAGATCCGGGCGCTGGCCACCGCGGACGTCGTCGACAACGTCCTGTCCATCACCGTGCACCGCGCGCACTGGCGAAAAGTACGGGCCCCCAAGCGATTCACCACGCTCAACCCGATTCCGCTGACCGGCCTGCCCAGTCAGGCGCGGATCAGCCGCGCCGAACACGTCGACGGGCACGTGTTCTTCAGCGTCGACCTACCGGGAATCACGGGATCGTTCGATCTCGCTCAGATCAGATCGGCCATCGTCGCGGGAACGACACTGATCATCTTCTGACCGAACGCCTTTACTTCTGGGTCGGCCACCATTCGAGCAGCGCCGCCTCGGCCTCGTCCCGCGACATCGGGCCGCGATCCAGGCGCAATTCCTTCAGGAACCGCCACGCCTTACCGACATCCGGGCCCGGCTTCAGATCCAGCAACTCCATGATCGCGTTGCCGTCCAGATCCGGGCGCACCCGCGCCAGATCCTCCTGCTCGGCCAAGGCCTCGATACGGGTTTCCAACCCGTCGTAGGTCGAACGCAGCGCGGCCGCCCGCCGCTTGTTGCGGGTGGTGCAGTCGGCGCGGACCAGCTTGTGCAGGCGGGGGAGCAGCTCGCCGCCGTCGGTCACGTAGCGGCGCACCGCTGAATCGGTCCACTGCCCCTTGCCGTAGCCGTGGAAACGCAGGTGCAGATACACCAGCCGCGCCACATCCTCGGTGAACTGCTTCGGATACTTCAAGGCGCGCATGCGCTTTCGCACCATCTTCGCGCCCACCACCTCGTGGTGATGGAAGCTGACACCGCCACCGGGCTCATTGCGCTTGGTCGGCGGCTTACCGATGTCGTGCAGCAGGGCGGCCCAGCGCAACACCAGGTCCGGATCGCCGTCCTCCTGGTCGATCGCCTGCCGCAGCACGGTCAGCGAATGCTGGTAGACGTCCTTGTGCTGGTGGTGCTCGTCGATCTCCAGCTGCATGGCCGGCACCTCGGGCAGCACCCGCTCGGCCAAACCGGTGTCCACCATGATGTCGATGCCGTCGGTCGGGTACTCGCCGCCGATCAGCTTGTCCAGCTCGGTGCGCACCCGCTCCGCGGTGATGCGATCGATCTCCGGAGCCATCTCCACGATCGCCGCCCGCACCCGCGGCGCCAGCTCGAAACCCAGCTGCGCGACGAAACGCGCGCCGCGCAGCATGCGCAGCGGATCATCGGCGAACGAATCCTGCGGCAGCGCAGGCGTATCCAGGACACCGGCCAGCAGCGCCTCGACACCGCCCAGCGGATCCACGAACTCCAGCTCGCCCAGCGCGCCGATCCGCACCGCCATGGCATTCACGGTGAAATCGCGGCGCACCAGATCACCCTCGAGGGTGTCGCCGAAGGTGACCTCCGGATTGCGGGAGACCCGATCGTAGGCGTCGCTGCGGAAAGTGGTGATCTCCAGCTGCTGCCCGTCCTTGGCCGCGCTGACCGTCCCGAAGGCCAGACCGCCGGTGTCCCACAGGTGATCGGCCCAGCCGCGCATCAAGTCCTGCACCACCTCGGGGCGGGCGTCGGTGGTGAAATCCAGATCCGTACCCAACCGGCCCAGCACCGCGTCGCGGACACTGCCGCCGACCAGATACAGGTGATGGCCGTGCGCGGCGAACAACTCGCCCAGCGGCGTCAGCACATCCGAGAGCCGGCCCAGAGTTATCGCCGCCGCCGCCAGCAAACGAGTACGACGATCCTCGACAGCTGCTTCCTCGGACTTCGGCGAAACCACGAAGACGCAGCTTAGTCGCACGACGACCCAATCCCCGAATAGTGTCCCGCCCGCCCGGCGCCCCCACCCGGCGTGCCGCGCCGTGACCGGTGTCTACCTGCTATGAGAGCCCCCTATATAGAGGAGCCACCGCGCTGGGGCGGGCAAGGCCGCCCTCCCCTATAGACTGACGCAGTGTCCCCGGCCGATCGCGCGAACAGTCGACGCCGCCAGCCCCGGCGGCGTGGTTCGGCCGGTACTGCGGCGAAAGCCACCGGTGCGGCGAAACCGCGCATGCGCACCGTCCGCGAAACCTCCGCGGGCGGACTCGTGGTGGACGGCCTCGACGGCCCCAGCGAGAAGCGCTGCGCCGCCCTCATCGGACGTACCGACCGGCGTGGACGCCTGCTCTGGTCACTCCCCAAGGGCCACATCGAAGAGGGCGAGACCTCCGAGCAGACCGCCATCCGCGAAGTGCAGGAGGAGACCGGCATCCACGGCACCGTGGTCGCCGAACTCGGCAGCATCGACTACTGGTTCGTCACCGAAGGCCGACGGGTACACAAGACCGTGCACCATTACCTGATGCGTTCACTCGGCGGCGAACTCTCCGACGCCGACGTCGAAGTCACCAAAGTGGCCTGGGTTCCCTTGAGCGAACTAGACTCCCGCCTCGCCTACGCTGACGAACGCAGGCTGGCCGAGGTCGCCAACCGGCTGATCGACCGGATGGAGAACGGCAGACAATGACGCGTGCGGGATCGCGGCGCACGCTGCTTTCACTCGTCGCGGTAACGCTGGCGGTGCTCACGTCACTGGGAATCAGCCCGGGAACCGGCACGCCCATTGCCGGCGCCGAACCCACCGGCAGCGGTAGCGGACAAACGAGCGGACCGAAATTCCTGAAACTGTCGCTGGATTCGGTGACCCCCACCGCCATCACCAGCAACAGCGACCCCTACTTCGTGGTGTCGGGCACCGTCACCAATATCGGCGACCGGCCGGTCGACGACGTAAGCGTCCGCATCCAGCGCGGCGGGCCCGTCACCAGCCCCAGCGCGCTGCGCACCACGCTGCGGCAGGACCAGGCCAGCTACGACATCACCGGTGAATTCCAGGACGTCGCAGACCAGTTGACCGCCGGACAGCGCAAGCAGTTCAGCGTCACCGTCGCCCTGCACTCGGGAACCGAACTGCCGGGCGGGGTCTCCTCGCTCGACATCACCGCACCCGGCGTCTACCCGCTACTGCTCAACGTGAACGGGCAACCGGCCTACGGCGGCCAAGCCCGCCTCGACGACGCCCGCTTCCTGCTGCCCGTACTCGGCGTGCCCGGCAGCGCCGACCCCAAACACGCGCCCGGACAGCCCACCCCGCCCGCCGTCGACGGACCCCCGGTCGCCACCACCCTGCTGTGGCCGCTGGCCGACCGGCCCCGCCTGGTCGCCGGACAGCCCGGCGCACCCGACGCGCAGGCCCTGCTCACCGACGACGACCTCGCCGCCTCCCTCGCCCAGGGCGGACGGCTCGACCAACTGCTGTCCGCACTGGAGAGCGTGGTCAAACCCGACAGCACCCGCGACCGCAGCCTGATCAACGCGGTCTGCCTGGCCGTCGACCCCGACCTGCTCATCACCGTGTCCGACATGACCAGGGACTACCGGGTACTGGCCAGCCCCTCCGACCCCGAAGGACCCACCCGGCTCGGCAGCGGCGGCCGCGCCGCCAAGGCCTGGCTGGAACGACTGCGCGCGCTCGCACCCGGAATGTGCGTCACCGCGCTGCCGTTCGCGCAGGTCGACCCGAACGCGCTGGCCTCCGCCGGGGACGTCACCCTCACCGACCGGGCCCTCAACGCGCCCGCCGACCTGATCGACTCCCTACTCACGGTGAAATCGGTGCGCGGCGTGGCCATTCCGGACGCGGGCACCATCGACACCGAAGGCGCCACCCTGTTCGCGCACCACGGGTTCACCACCACCGTGCTCGCCGACAACGCCGTCGCACCCCTCGACGGACGCTCCAACCTGCTCGCGGCCAAGACCCCGCCGAGCACTCCGCCCACCACCCCCGCGACGCCCGGCAGCGCACCGGAACCCGGCACACCCGACATGGTCACCCTGGCCGACGTGGTCGTGCCGCCCGCCACCGGCACGACCACGCAGCCCGCGCCCGCCGCCCCGCACGCCGCCACCTTCGACAGCTGGGCCGCCACCGCGCTGGCCGCCATCGGATCCAATCCGCCGACGCCGGCCTTCACCCCGGACAAGGCCCGCTACGACGTCACCGTCGACTCCCGCGCCGCCCGATTGCAGGACGCGCTCGGCGCCATCGCCTGGACCGCGCTCAACCCGCAGCCCGGCCGGCCGCGCACCGCGCTACTGGTACCGCCGCAGCAGTGGGGCGCCAACCGCGACGAGGCCTCCGCCGTGCTCGGGCAGCTGGACCTGCAACTGCGCAACAACCTGGCCACCCCGCGGCCGCTCACCGAACTGCTTGCGCAACAGCCGGATCCACAGCCCTACACGTTGGACTATCTGGACCGGGCCGCCGACGACGCCGTCCCCGCGCACTTCGCCGAACCCGTACACCAGCAGGGTCAGCGCATCACCGAACTGATGAGCGCGCTGGTGGACGTGCCGCAGCAGGAACTCAGCCCGCGCGCCTTCCTCACCCCGCTGCGCGACGACCTGATCCGGGTGCTGTCGCTGACCGACCGGCGAGCCGGCGGCGGGGCCGCCGACACCAACGCCCAACGGCGCCTGGACCAGACCACCAAAACCATGAACAACCTGTACGGATCGGTGACCGTGCTGCCGCCCGGCGGCGTCTACACCCTCGCCTCCGAACAGAGCCCGCTGCTGCTGGTCGCGCGCAACGATCTGCCGGTGGCCATCCGGGTGCGATTCAAGATCGACGCACCGGCCGAGACGACTATCACGGACATCGGCGAACAGCAGTTGCCCGCCAAGGGAAATCGGTCGTTCCAGATCCCCACCGAGGTCTCCGACAGCCGCAACCTGACCATTCCCATCGGGCTCAGCACGCCGGACGGGGTGCCGCTCGGCAATGCGGTCTCGGTCTCGGTGCGCTCCAACGCCTACGGTCAGGTGTTGGCGATAATGACGGCGAGTGCCTGCGCACTGCTGCTCCTGCTGGTCGGTCGCCGGCTCTGGCACCGCTTCCGCGGGCAGTCCGATCCGGCCGACGAAGAGTTCGACGCGGGGGCTGTGCGCGAGAGCAAGCAGGATCGGCGGACGCGCAAGCGGGACAAGAAACGACAGGAGGCACGATGAGCGAGTACGGCGGGCCACGCTCATCCGGCCGACCAGAGGGCCCATCGGGTCAGCCGCACGGCGGATCCGGCCGACCGGAAGGACCGACCGGACGGCCCGAAGGACCCGACGGGCCGCCGCCGGGGCGGCGCACGCCCTCCGCGCCGTGGGAGCGCGGCGCACCCCGGCCGGCTCCGCGCGGACCGCAGGGTCCCGCCTCCGGCGCGCAATGGGCGGTTCCCGGTAATCCGCAGGGGATTCCCGGGCGCCCCTATCCGGGTCAACCGACCGGTCCTCAACGACAGGCGCCAGCCCCCGGCGAATCCGGGCCCATCATGCGACGCCCCCAACAGGGCCGGCCCGACCCCGGACGCGTCCCACCCGAAGAGCGCTACCACTGGGGACACCCCGGCGGCGAAGGCAACCGGCCCCCCGGCGCCGGACCGTCGTCGATGCCGCAGCGCTACCCGACACCGCCCATGTCCAACCCCAGACCGGGGCCGGCGACCGGGCCACAACGCCAAGCCAACTCGGGGCAGCAGCCCGTCGTCACCGCACCCCGCACCGACGAGAAGCCGGACAACTCCAACGCCAAGCTGGTCCGCGACACCGGCTCCCTCGCCGTCGCCACCCTGGTCAGCCGCATCACCGGATTCGCCAAACAGGCGCTGCTGCTGACCGTGCTCGGCCCGGCCATCGCCAGCGCCTTCACCATCGCCAGCTCGATTCCGAACATGATCTCGGAACTGCTGCTCGGCGCGGTGCTCACCGCCATCGTCGTACCCACGCTGGTCCGCGCCGAACGCGAGGACGCCGACGGCGGCGCCGCCTTCGTGCGGCGACTGTTCACCACCGCGCTCACCGTGCTCGGCACCGGCACCGCCATCGCGCTGATCCTGACACCCGTGCTCACCGAGCACGTCTTCCTCTCCTCCGACAGCAAGGTCAACTCCGCGCTCACCACCGCGCTGACCTTCATGCTGGTCCCCGCGATCCTGCTGTACGGAATGTCGGCGCTGCTCATGGCGATCCTGAACACCCACCAGGTGTTCAAACCCGGCGCCTGGGCACCCGTCCTCAACAACTGCGTCGCCCTGGTGGTGCTGGGGCTCTACGCCCTGCTGCCCGGCGAACTGACGCTCGACCCGGTCCGGATGGGCGAACCGAAACTGCTGCTGCTCGGCATCGGCACCACCGTCGGCGTCGCCGTCCAGGTGGCGACCCTGCTGCCCGCCATCCGGCGCGAAGGCATCGACCTGCGGCCACTGTGGGGAATCGACGCCCGGCTCAAGCAGTTCGGCGGCATGGCCGCGGCCATCATCCTCTACGTGCTGATCAGCCAGATCGGCTTCAGCTTCACGCTGCGCGTCGCCTCCCACGCCGACGTCGCCGGCCCGACCATCTACCAGAACGCGTGGCTGCTGCTGCAGCTGCCGTGGGGCGTCCTCGGCGTCACCCTGCTGACCGCGATCATGCCGCGCCTGAGCCGCAACGCCGCGGCCGACGACACGCCCGCCGTGGTGGACGATCTGGGCGCGGCCACCCGGCTCACCATGATCGCGCTGATCCCGATCGTCACCTTCCTCACCTTCGCCGGCACCCAGATCGGCGAGGCGATCTTCGGCTACGGGCGATTCGGGCACGACGCGGCCCGACTCGGCGAAGCCGTGTCCTGGTCCGCGTTCAACCTGATCCCGTACGCGCTGGTGCTGATTCACCTGCGCGTCTTCTACGCCCGCGAACAGGCGTGGACACCCACCTGGATCATCCTCGGCATCACCAGCGTGCAGATCACGCTGTCCGCGCTCGCGCCGGTCTTCTTCTCCGCCCACCACGTGGTCATCGCGCTCGGCGTGGCCCGCGGCCTCGGCTTCGTCACCGGCGCCCTGATCGGCGGCTGGCTGCTCCACCGCAGCCTCGGCGACCTGCGCATGGCCAACGTCGGACAGACCATCACCCGCGTCGTGCTGTCCTCCCTCGCCGGCGGCGCGGTACTGCTCATCGTGGACAAGGTCCTCGGCCTGCACCGGCTTTCGGACTCCTTCGGCGGGTTCGGCTCCTTCATCCGGGTCGGCATCACCGCCATCGTCATGTTCGGCGTCGCCTTCGGGCTGATGCGCCTGCTCGGCATCCCCGAGATCGTGGCCATCACCGTCGCCGTGTCGCGGCGCCTCGGTATCACCGCACCCGCACCGGATCTGGAACTCGACGGCACGCTGCTCGAGGACATCCACGAGACCACCCTGCTGCCCAAGCCGGACTTGCGCGCCGCGCCGTACTACTACCGCTTCGATCCGTACCTCGACGCGCAGACCATGGTGCTCCCGGTCATCCGACCCGATGCGGTTGAACTCACCGAGAAGAGTGAGTTCCCGTACCCTGTTCGGCAGGCAAGCGCAACTGCTCGAACCGGCCTGCCCGCGGACAGCTCCCGCGGCACGCCGGACGTCGCCCGGAACCCCGACGGCGGCTTCCGCACCACTTCGGAAGCCGCGGCCGCGGTTCCGCCGACATATCGGTCTTCAACATATGAGGGCGAAGGAGGAACCAGGGTGAGCGACGACGCGGCGGGCAGTGTCCCGTCCGCCGAATCCGCGACGACCGCGGGCGGCGGGCTCTCCACGGACACCCCTCCGGCCGGCGACGCCGGCGGAAAGCCTGGAGCCCGAGCCGAATCCACGGCCCGGAAGAGCGGGTCCGGCGGACCGGAGAAGCTACCGGAGGAGACGGACCAGGCCGGTCCCGAAACCGGTGTCTACGAGGCCATCTCACCGCAGATGCCGCCCATGCGGGTGGAATCGCCGACCAAGCGGATCCAGCGCGGCCCCAAGCTGACCCCGGGCGCCTCCGTGGCAGGCGGCCGCTACCGGCTGCTCGCCGGACACGGCGGCGCCCGCGGACTCCGGTTCTGGCAGGCCCTCGACGTCAAACTCGACCGCGAGGTGGCACTCACCTTCGTCGACGCCGACCAGGAAGCCACCGAGAACTCCGGACACGACGGACCGCAGGCCATCCTGTCCCGCACGCTGCGCCTGGGCCGGATCAACTCGCCCGGCCTGGCCCGCGTGCTCGACGTGGTGCGCGGCTCCTCCGGCGGCATCGTGGTGGCCGAATGGACGCCCGGACGCTCCCTCAAGGAGATGGCCGACACCGTGCCCTCGCCGATCGGCGCGGCCCGCGCCATCCGGGCGCTGGCGGCCGCGGCCGAAATGGCGCACCGCGGCGGCGGCTCGCTGTCCATCGACCACCCCGACCGGGTCCGCATCAGCGCCTCCGGCGACGCGGTCCTGGCCTTCCCCGGCACCCTCTCCGACTCCGACGCGCAATCCGACGTGCGCGGCCTGGGCGCCATGCTCTACGCGCTCATCACCGCCCACTGGCCGATCCGCGTCCCCGGCATCTCCGGCACCGCGGCTACGGTCGGTGGACTGCCGCTGGCCGACTTCGGGCCGGACGGAACCCCGGTGGAGCCCAGGAACATTCGGCCCGAGGTGCCCTTCGAGATCTCCGCGGTCGCGGTCCGCTCGCTGGAGTCCAACAAGGGCGTGCGCACCGCCGCCACCGTCCAGCACGTGCTGGAGCAAGCGTCGGTGGTGGACCAGAAGACCGACTTCATCCCCGTGCTGCGGCTCGGGCAGAAGCCGCCCAGCGCACCCGACGAGACCCTCGCCGACCCGGAACTGCTCGCCGCCGAGAAGGAACGCTCGCAACGGATGATGTGGATCCTGGTCGGGCTCGGCGTGCTGGCCGCGCTGGTGGTCGGCGTCATCATCTGGTGGCTGCTCAGCGTCTTCGCGCCCGGCTCCTCCAACGCGCCGCTCAACGAACAGCGCAATATCGGGCTCACCACCTCGGCGACGCCGCCGCCCAGCCCGGGCGCCGGGCAGACGCCCGCGAGCCTGCCGCCCACCGGCGGCGTGCCGGTGCCGGTCACCGGCGCCACGGTGTTCTCCCCGGAGGGCACCCCGGACAACGTCGGCAGCGTCGGGGCCGTGCTGGACAACAACCCGGCCACCACCTGGCGCAGCGACGCCTACTTCCAGCAGTTCCCGGCCCTCAAGAAGGGCGTGGGCATCCTGACCACCCTGGGCAGCCCCAGCAAGCTGACCAAGGTGAGCATCGAATCGCCCACGCCCGGAACACAGGTCGAGATCCGCACCTCGCCGACCGCCTCGCCGACCCTCGACCAGACCCAGCTGGTCGGGTCGGCGGTGCTCGGCGACGGCACCACCGAGATCCCGGTGCGGGCCGACCAGCCCGCCCGCTACGTGCTGCTGTGGATCACGCAGCTCGCCAACAACGGGGGACAGTTCCAGTCGGCCATCGCCGAAATCCGGTTCGAAGCCAGCGTCTGACCGACGCCGCGGAGGTCTGAGCGCCGATCACGAATGGGCCGCGCGATCCAGACCAAACATCCGCTACCTGCGCTTATTCGCGCAATTCGCAGCTGCTGAATCGTTATCCTCGATATGATCTTGCATACTCTCGGCTTGGGGAGCTCGCCGCTCTGAGGGGATGCATTGTCGTCACCGAACGCAGTGTCAGCATCGAATACAGAGTCACCGACGAACGCACCGCCGCATGCCGCCATCCGGCCACGCCCGCGCACCGTCGACACCCGCGCGCGCCAATCCAGCGACCGTGAACTGCTGGCCGCCCACGCCGGCGGCGCACCACACGCCTTCGCCGAACTCCTGCGCCGCCACCGCGACCACCTCTATCAGACCGCGCTACGCGCCTCCTACAGTCCCGAGGACGCCGCCGACTCGCTGCAGGACGCCCTGCTGTCCGCGCACCGCGGCGCGGCCGCCTTCCGCGGCGACGCCGAGGTCCGCAGCTGGCTGCATCGCATCGTGGTCAACGCCTGCCTGGACCGCATTCGTCGCAACAAACTGCGCCGCACCGAACCGCTCTCCGAGGACACCGCCGACGAACCACCCTGCCCGCGAGACGATTTCGCGGCCCTGGAAGCCAGCCTGCTGGTCGACGCGGCGCTGTTCACCCTGCCCGCCGACCAGCGCACCGCCCTGGTCGCGGTGGAGCTGGAGGGCTACTCCATCGCGGATGCCGCTGTCCTGCTGGGCATCCCGGAGGGCACCGTGAAGAGCCGCTGCGCGCGCGGACGGCGGCGACTCGAGACGAAACTTCGCGAATAGGACGTTCGCGAGCCGACACAGCCGGGCATGAACACCTGAATTCCGCTCGAACACCGCACTATTGGGGGAACCTTGTACGGTTCCGGTACGTCCGATATGAAGACAGGTTTGTGATTCCCACTCGAGGCCCTGGAGGGGCAATGGAGGACATCGGAGGAGCATTGGCGGGCACCACGGCGCCCACCCCGCCCTTCTCCACCGAACTGCTCGCCGAACTGCACGGCGGCAGCCTGCCGCCGGACGAATCCGAGCGGCTCTGGCCCGCGGTCCGGCGCGACCCCGAGGCCATGCGATACCTGCGTGCCCTCGACGACGTCGACAACCGGCTGCGCGCCCTCGGCCGCGACGAACACATCGCCCACCCCGTGCCCGGCGACGTGGCCGACCGCCTGGAGCGCATGATCGAAAACCTCGCCGCGGGGGAGCAACAGCCCACCGTCACCCGGCTGTCCGTCGCCCCGCCCCCGATCGTCCGCTCCACCCACCCCGCGCCCGCCGCCACCACACCGATGCCGATCCTCGACGGCTCTATTTTCGATACCGGCCGCCTCGACCCCAGCGACCTCGAGGAACCCCTCGACCTGCCCGAGCCGGAAGACGACGACCCGGCCGCACCCACACAACTCACCGAACGCCCCTCCCGCCGCCTGCGCTGGCTCACCGCCGCCGCGGCCACCGCCGCCCTGGCCGCCGGCGCCGTCGTCGCCGTGGACGCGCTGAGCGCCCGGCCCTCCACCCCGGCCGCCCACCCCGCCGAAGCCGACCTCGACCCCGCCCTCCCACCCGGAGCGGTCCTCGCCGCCATGGGCCGCCACGACATCACCGGCCCGCTGGCCGCGGGCACCGCCCTCACCGACTGCCTACGCGCGGCCGGTCTGGACCGCCAGGTCCTCGGCTCCCGCAGCGTCACCTTCTCCGGCCACCCGGGTGTCCTGGTACTGCTCCAAGGCCCGAAAGCGCCACAGATCACAGCGGCCGTCCTCGGAACAGGTTGCGCGCCAGGCCACCCGCAGGTGCTCGGCCGGACCGATATCGGCTAGCCACCTGCAAGGTTCGCGGCCGTCTCGATTCTGGACTGCGCTCCGCCTCCCCGCGCTTGGAGCGGATACGGGAGCGAAGCGGAGGAGGGAAGAATCGAGACCTCAGGGCCGCGAACCCGCCGTAGCGAAGCGGAGGCAATCAAGCACGGGAATGACAGCGTTTAGGCTGTTGTTGACCGGTTCGCTCACGCTCGAGCGATCGAGATTCTGCACAACAGCTTCGGAGGGCCATCTTGAGCACGCCTGTTCGCGACCTGATCATCGTCGGTTCCGGTCCGGCCGGGTACACCGCCGCGGTGTACGCCGCCCGCGCGGAACTGGAACCGCTGCTGTTCGAGGGCACCCAGTTCGGCGGCGCGCTCATGACCACCACCGAGGTCGAGAACTTCCCCGGCTTCCGTGAGGGCATCATGGGCCCCGACCTGATGGAGGAGATGCGGGAGCAGGCCAAGCGCTTCGGCGCCGACATCCGCACCGAGGACGTGGACGCCCTCGACCTGTCCGGTCCCATCAAGAAGGTGACCGTCGGCGGCGAGGTCCACGAGGCCCACGCCGTGATCCTCGCCATGGGTTCCGCGGCCCGCTACCTGAACGTCCCCGGCGAGCAGGAGCTGCTCGGCCGCGGTGTCAGCGCCTGCGCCACCTGCGACGGCTTCTTCTTCAAGGGCCAGGACATCGTGGTGGTCGGCGGCGGCGACTCGGCCATGGAGGAGGCGACCTTCCTCACCAAGTTCGCCAGCTCGGTCACCGTCATTCACCGCCGTGAGGAGTTCCGGGCCTCCCGCATCATGCTGGAGCGGGCCAAGAACAACGACAAGATCCGTTTCATCCTGAACACGGAAGTCGCTGCGGTGCACGGTGATTCGGCTGTCACCAGCCTGACCCTGCGCGACACCCGCACCGGCGAGACCTCCGAGCTGGCCGCCACCGGCCTGTTCGTCGCCATCGGCCACGACCCGCGCAGCGAACTGGTGCGCGGCCAGGTCGATCTGGACGACGAGGGCTACGTGCTGGTCCAGGGCCAGAGCACCTACACCTCGGTCCCGGGCGTCTTCGCCGCCGGCGACCTCGTCGACCACACCTACCGGCAGGCCATCACCGCCGCCGGTACCGGTTGCCGCTCGGCCATCGACGCCGAGCGCTGGCTGGCCGAGCAGGGTGACATCACCAGCAACACCCTCGATCACGCCGGTCAGCCGGTGGAAGTGAACAACTAAGGAGCTAGGCAATGTCCGACGCCAAGACCGGTGCCACCAAGACGGTGACCGACAAGACCTTCGTCGACGAGGTCCTGCTCAGTGAGAAGCCCGTGCTCGTCGACTTCTGGGCGGCCTGGTGTGGCCCGTGCAAGATGGTCGCGCCGGTGCTCGAGGAGATCGCCGCCGCCAACACGGACAAGATCACCATCGCCAAGCTCGACGCCGACAACAATCCGGAGACCTCGAAGCAGTACGGGATCCTGTCGTTGCCTACCATGGTCCTGTTCCAAGGGGGCAAGGAAACCAAGCGGATCGTCGGAGCAAAGGGCAAAGCCGCCCTCTTGCGTGAACTAGAAGAAGTTCTTTAGCGACTCGCCGTAGGATGCCTGCACTCGACAGTTGCCGAAATTCGGTCCGGGTCTGAAACAATCGTTCAACGCTCCGGTCGCGCGGTGGTGTGAACCACCGCGCGAATGGGTACCCGGGTTGGCGGAAGGAAAGGGCTCTCACGCATGCACCGACTTCGTCACGGCGATACAGGACCAGCCGTAGCAGAGGTTCGGAGCACCCTGGCAAGCCTCGGGTTCCTGCACACTCATCCCAACAGCGATCCGGCGAATCTGGACGGGGAGTACTGGAAGGACGCCGACGCCAGCTTCGACCATGATCTGGACTCGGCGGTGCGCGCGTTTCAGCAGCACCGCGGACTCCTGGTCGATGGCGTGGTCGGCCCGGCCACCTACCGCGCACTGAAAGAGGCGTCCTACCGCCTCGGTGCGCGCACTCTCATCTACCAGCTCTCCGCCCCGCTCTACGGCGATGACGTGGCCACCCTGCAGCGGCGTCTGCAGGACCTGGGCTTCTACGTGCACCGGGTGGACGGGTTCTTCGGACCGCACACCCACGACGCGCTCACCGCGTTCCAGCGCGAGATCGGGCTCTCCTCGGACGGCATCTGCGGTCCGGACACCCTGCGCTCACTGGATCTGCTGGGCGCACGCGTCACCGGCGGCAACCCGCACCGCATCGCCGAGGAAGAGGTGGTGCACCGGGCGGGGCCGCAGCTCACCGGTAAGCGCATCGTCATCGATCCGGGTCTCGGTGGGCCGGACAAGGGTTCGCCGGTGCCGACCGAGTTCGGTGACGTCTACGAATCGGAGATCCTCTGGGATCTGGCCAGCCGGCTCGAGGGGCGGATGGCCGCCACCGGTATGGAGACCTTCCTGTCGCGGCCGTGGGGGGCCAACCCCTCCGATGCCGAGCGGGCCGAGACCTCCAATACCTTCGACGCCGATCTGATGATCTCGCTGCGCTGCGCCAGCAGTGACAACGATTCCGCCAGCGGTGTGGCCAGCTTCCACTTCGGCAATTCGCACGGCTCGACCTCCATGATCGGGCAGGTGCTGGCGGGGTTCATTCAGCGGGAGATCGTGGCCCGGACCTCGTTGCAGGACTGCCGGACCCACGCCCGCACCTGGGATTTGCTGCGCCTCACCAAGATGCCGACCGTCCAGGTCGATATCGGCTATCTCACCAGCGATTACGACTCCTCGGTGCTGACCAACCCGCGCATGCGCGACGTGATCGCCGAGGCCATCCTGATCTCGGTGAAGCGGCTGTACCTGCTGGGCCAGGACGACCAGCCCACGGGGACTTACACGTTCGCCGAACTGCTCGCCGAAGAGTTGGCGGCCGCAGACCGGCTCTAATGTTTCACATGAAACAACCCCGCCTCCCGAACTTTCCGGGAGGCGGGGTTTTTCTTCGGCTGGGATCCCGTGGGGGAGTGGTTCAGCGGGTGGAGATGCGAGTCGGCATGGTGAGCGCCGCCGCCGCGAGGAGCTGATCGAGCGCGCGCTCGACGTCTTCCTTCCACAAGTGCTCGTGATCCAATTCCAGGCGCAGGCGCGGGAATCGGTGATGGGACGCGACCACCTTGAAACCGACATCCTCCAGGAAGTCGGCCTCGATCATGCAGTTCTCGGGGGAGCATCCGGACGAGGCCGCCGCGGGGGAGCGCAGCGGCGTACCGATCCGCTCACGCAGCGACATGGACCCGACGGCCGGCATCGAACTCGTCGGCGGATCCTTCCGAATGCCGAACGCCTCGATGGCCCGCACACCACGACGCACCAGATCGCTCACCACAGCCTGGATGAGCTGATTACCCACCTGCTCCCCCTGGAAGGGCATTTCGGCGCTCAGCGTGGTCAGCAGCACGGCATCCGGGCTCACCGGGGACGTGGGGAAGAGACCGGCCCGCGGCACCGCACTCGGCGGCGCGTAGATCGCGCAGCCGGCCGGCTTGTCCTCGACCACGGCGACCTGACCGCACAACCCCCACTGCAGCATGACGGTCGACAGCCAGGCCTCCTTCTCGAAGACCGGGTCACTGAAGCTATGGGAATCCGCCGCCACCGCCGGATCGATCTCCCAGAACACGCATCGCCGCGCATGCACCGGAAGTTTGTCGAGTCCGCCGAGGGTAAGTGCGGTCACGCTGGTCGACACCGCTCTGCTCAGCCTCCAGCTGTCCGATTCATCCACACTCACGCCGCATCACACAGTGCTCGCCAGCAAGAATAAGCGATCAACGCTTTACGCCTCTCCAGGGCCATAAACCCGTACGTCACAGTGACGTTTCCACCGTGACCTCCGGGGTAGGCCCTCCTTAGGGCCTGGACTGCTCCATCATGCTGACAATCCGCTCCAGATCGTCGATGGAGCCGAATTCGACAGTGATCTTTCCCTTGCGCTTGCCGAGGCTGACCGTCACGCGCGTGTCGAAGGACTCCGACAAACGCTCCGCCACATCCTGCAGACCCGGCATCTGAATCGGCTTGCGCTTGGGCGCCGGGGGAGCGGCCGCATCCGGTTCCCGGTTCGCCAGCGTGACGGCTTCCTCGGTAGCCCGGACCGACATACCCTCGGCGACGATCCGCGCGGCCAACGCCTCCTGCGCGTCGGCGCCCGCCTCCAAAGCCAGCAGAGCGCGCGCGTGGCCGGCGGACAATACGCCCGCCGCCACGCGGCGCTGCACCGGAATCGGAAGCTTCAGCAGCCGAATCATATTCGTGACGACCGGACGCGAGCGACCGATCCGGGTAGCCAGTTCCTCGTGGGTGACGCCGAACTCCTCCAGCAACTGCTGATAGGCGGCCGCCTCCTCGAGCGGGTTCAGCTGCACGCGATGGATGTTCTCCAGCAACGCGTCCCGCAGCATGGAGTCGTCCGCGGTCTCGCGCACGATCGCGGGGATGGCGTCCAGGCCCGCCTCCTGGCTGGCCCGCCAACGCCGCTCACCCATGATGAGCTGATAGCGGGGGACCGGCCCGGACTCGACCTGACGCACCACGATCGGCTGCATCAGACCGAATTCCTTGATGGAGTGCACCAGTTCGGCCAGCGCCTCCTCTTCGAAGACGGAGCGCGGCTGCTTCGGGTTCGGCTCGATCTGCTGCGGCGGGATCTCCCGATACACCGCGCCCGCGTCCAGCCCGTCGCCGGCCTCGACCGGATCGGGGACCCGATGCAGGTGCGCCGACGCGGGTTGCGGCCCGGCCGGATCGAGACCGATCACGACATTGGCGGCGGCACTGCCGAGCCCGCCGGGTGTGGTCGCCGGGCCGGTCGGGATCAATGCCGCGAGGCCACGCCCCAGTCCGCCCTTCTTCGCCTGACTCATCGGCTTACCGGCCCCTTCCGTTGTTCACCATCACCGCACCGAGATTTATCTACACACCGGATTGTGCGTCCGAAACGGGCGCCGGTGCCGTCTGGCGCGCCGAGTTACGCGACGCGATCTCACGTCCGGCATCGAGGTAGCTCATCGCACCCCGCGAGCCCGGATCGTAATCGAGCACGGTCATGCCGTAGCCGGGAGCCTCCGACACCTTGACGCTGCGGGGGATGACCGCGCGCAGCACGGCGTCACCGAAGTGCGAGCGCACCTCTTCGGCCACCTGGTCGGCAAGCTTGGTGCGGCCGTCGTACATGGTGAGAACGACGGTGGAGACATGCAATCCGGGGTTCAGGTGCGCCTGCACCAGACCGATATTGCGGAGCAGCTGACCCACGCCCTCGAGTGCGTAGTACTCGCACTGGATCGGGATCAGCACCTCCTTGGCGGCGACCATCGCATTGACGGTGAGCAGACCCAGCGACGGCGGGCAGTCGATCATCACGTAGTCGATGTCGTAGCCGGCGAGGTTGGCTTCCTGGATGGCGGCCTTGAGACGACCCTCGCGGGCGACCATGGAGACGAGTTCGATCTCGGCGCCGGCGAGGTCGATGGTGGCGGGGATGCACAGCAGTCGCTCATTGTGCGGGCTCTGCTGGATGGCGTCGCTGACCGAGCACTCCCCGATGAGGAGTTCGTAGCTCGACGGAGTGCCCGACTGGTGCGCGATGCCGAGCGCGGTGCTGGCATTGCCCTGCGGGTCGAGATCGATGACGAGCACCCGCATGCCCTGGATGGCGAGCGCGGCAGCCAGATTCACGGCGGTGGTGGTCTTGCCCACGCCGCCCTTCTGGTTGGCGATGGTGATGACGCGCTGTTCCTTGGGCCGCGGGATGTGCGCGTTGGTGCCCGACAGCACCTGACTCGCCCGCTGCGCCTCGGCCGCGATCGGAGTGTCAGCGGAGATGTTCCCGAAGGGGGTGCGGCTGAACTCGTCGGCATCGAAGGGACCGCTATCGAGCATGCCGGGAACCCGAGACGTTGTTTCCCGTGAAACATTCGCCGGACCGTTGGACATACAGGCTCCTAACCCCGAGAACTCAAAGACACGTGGCCGAGCAGAATTTCGCGCGCCTGGCAGCAGCAGCCGCGTCACTGCGGTGTCACTGAGGGCTGGCTGGAATCGGCTGGAAGTCGTTCATCGCTCGACGTTCATTAGCTTGCCAGTAGAGGACACAATACGGAAGTTGAACGCACAGCTTCGCACCACGACACACCTCTAACCCACTCAAAGATCGCGAGCGGGTGAATGTTTCACGGGAAACAACGCTTCGTCAGTGACGCTTTGACGGGTGGGTCCCACGACCCCCCGCTTTACGCTCCGCACTACCGGCTTTGCGCTCGGCGCGGCGCTCGGCGCGTGCCAGACGCTCCGCACTGATGACGAAGGTGGGTGTCTCGAGAACGCCCACACCGCATTCCAGAACTTCGGCGTGACCCGCGCCCGCTTTGGTCAGCTCGTCGCGATCGCGCTCGAGTTCCTCGGCGGCGCTGATTCCCTTGAGCGCCAGCATCCGTCCGTGCTCGTGCACCAGCGGCATGGACCATCCGGCGAGCTTCGCCAGGGGAGCGACCGCGCGGGAGGTGACGATGTCCGCGCCGCCCGCCTCCTTCTTCACGCCCGCCTGCTCGGCCCGACCGCGCACGATGACGATATTGTCCAGCCCAGCCTCGGCCGCGAACTCGGCGAGGAAGACGGTGCGGCGCAGCAGCGGCTCCACCAAGGTGATCCGGAGATCGGGCCGGGCGATGGCGAGCGGGATGCCGGGCAGGCCGGCGCCGCTGCCGATATCGACCACCCGCGCGCCCGGCGCGATGAGGTCACCGATCACCGCGCAGTTGAGGATGTGGCGATCCCAGAGCCGGGGAACCTCTCTGGGCCCGATCAGTCCGCGCTCCACTCCGGCGGTGGCGAGCGCGGTGTAGTACATCTTGGCCTGCTCGAGCCGGTCGCCGAAAACGACCGCGGCCGCGGCCGGGGGGTCGACCGGACCCGGCACGGTCATCTCGGTGTCAGGTTCCACGTGAAACATCCTTCCGAACGAACTTGTCCAACTGTGGGGGACTATCGGGGATCTTGCCCCCGAACCCCCTCGCACAGTGGCGAATTGCGACGGGGGGACGACTGAAGATAAGCGTAGGGCCCCCGGGTTTCCGCAACCCGGGGGCCCTACCGCTGTGTGTTCCGCGTGTCAGGCGGGGAGCACCACCACGTGGCGGTTCGGCTCGACGCCTTCGCTCTCGCTGACGACACCATCGATCGCGGCCACGGCATCGTGGACGATCTTGCGCTCGAACGGCGTCATGGGGGCGAGGGCTTCACGCTCGCCGGATTCCAGGACCCGCTTGCCGGCCTCGGCGCCCAGCGCGCTCAGCTCCGAACGACGCGCGGCCCGCCAGCCGGCCACATCCAGCATGAGCCGGCTGCGAATGCCGGTCGCCTGCTGCACGGCCAACCGGGTCAGCTCCTGCAGCGCATCGAGGACCTCGCCACGGCGACCCACCAGCTTGGCGAGATCCTTGCCGCCGTCGATGCTCACGATGGCGCGGTCGCCCTCGACATCGAGGTCGATATCGCCGTCGAAGTCGAGGACGTCCAGCAACTGCTCGAGGTAGTCGCCGGCGATCTCGCCCTCTTCGATGAGCGCTTCCTCCGCGTCGTTCGCGGCGCCCGGTTCGGCCGTCGCTGCCGTCACAGTGGGATCCCCTCCGTCGGTTTCAACAGTCATGGTTGTTTCCTTCATCTGGAGTTGTAAGTCTCAGCGACGCCGCTTCTGGTTGGCCCGACCACGATTGCCGGACCGCTTCTTGCCGGCCGCCGGCTTGGCGCCGGGGCTGGGCTTGGCACCGTTCTGGGAGGACTGCGGAGCATCCTCGACCGACTCGGTGTCGGCATCCTCGACCTTGGTGGCCGACTGCTTCTTCCGGACGTCGACCGGCTTCGCGCCCGGCTTCGGGGCATTCTGGGCGCGGCGCTCGAGCGCGGCCTGCTTCTTCTCGTCTTCTTCTTTTCCGATCTTGCGGAAGACGAGGTGCTGCTGCCCATAGGTCCAGATGTTGTTGGAGACCCAGTAGATCAGGATGGCGACGGGCAGGAACGGGCCACCGACAAGCACACCGAGCGGGAACACGTACAGCGCCATCTTGTTCATCATGGCGGCCTGCGGGTTGGCCGCGGCTTCCGCCGACTGCCGTTCCACCGAGGCGCGGGCGTTCATGTGGGTCGCGACACCGGCGATCACCATGAGCGGAATCGAGACCAGCGCGATGACCAGCTTGCTCGGCACGCCGCCGTAATCGGCGAACGACTCCAGCACCTTGGCCGGCTCGGTGATGTACGCCGAGAGGGGAGCGCCGAAGAGCCGTGCGGTCAGGAAGGACTGAACGTCTCCCGCGGAGAAGATGTAGTTCGGGGTGTGCGCGTTGTCGTAGGGCGACATGCCCAGCTGCCCGATCCCGGTGCCGGTGCGGTTGAACGACCGCAGCACGTGGAACAGACCCAGGAACACCGGAACCTGCAGCAGCACCGGCAGACAGCCCATGAGCGGGTTGAAGCCGTGTTCCTTCTGCAGCTTCTGCATCTCGACCGTCATCTGCTGACGGTCGTTCTTGTACTTCTTCTGCAACTCCTTGATCTGGGGCTGCAACTCCTGCATCTGCCGGGTGGTGCGGACCTGCTTCACGAACGGCTTGTAGAGCACGAGCCGCAACGTGAACACCAGGAACACCACAGCGAGGGCCCAGGCGAATCCGCTGTTCTTGCCCAGCACATACCCGAATGCCTGGTGCCAGAACCACAGAATGGCCGACACCGGGTAATAGATGAAGTCGAGCACGGCGCTATGCACTCCCGTCGTTCGTGTGGCCGGTCACCGCAGGCGATGATCGTTCTGAAGCTGATGCCGCGTGCCGGTGCTTACGCTCCGGCACGGGGTCCCACCCACCAGGGTGCCAGGGCGCACATTTCGCCAAACGGACGGCTGCCAGTCCGAGTCCGACGAACAGTCCGCGGGTGCGCAACGCCGTCACCGCGTACTCACTGCACGTGGGAGTGAAGCGGCACACCGGCATGCGGGTGGGGGAGATGTAGGTCCGATACAGCTCGATGAGGAATATCAGAGCTTTGGCCGGGAACCGGGCAGCCGCGCGCAAGGCGTTCATGAGAATGAACCGAGCTTGCGCAGCCCACTGTGCAATTGGCGCAGCAGTTCTTCCGAAGGCGCGTCGGCGGCACCCGGCAGGGCGCGAATGACGACATCTGCGCCGCCGGGCAATTCGGCCGTCAGGCTTGCGCAGATATGACGCAGGCGGCGGGCCACCCGGTGGCGTACCACCGCCGGACCCACCGCCTTGCTGACAATCAAGCCGAAACGCGGACCGCCCACCCGGATGTCCGGGGTCGATCCGCTGGCTTGATCGTCGTGTAGCAGTACGTGCACAACGAGGTCCCGTCTCCCGATCCGCCGGCCCTGGCGCACCGTCCGGGAAAAGTCGGTGCGCCGGTGCAGCCGGTAGGGCTCAGGCAGCACCTGAGCGTCCAGCGGAGTGCGGGCGGATGGGGGACCGGAGACCGGACGGCGAGTCGCTCATACGACGCCGCATCCGGGGTTACCGAATCAGGCGGTCAGCTTGGCGCGGCCCTTGCCACGACGAGCCGACACGATGGCGCGACCCGCACGGGTCCGCATCCGGAGACGGAAGCCGTGGACGCGCGCCCGACGACGGTTGTTCGGCTGGAACGTCCGCTTGCCCTTGGCCACGGTCAACACTCCTCTAGGTGGTGGACGTCCGGTGACGTCCGAAGTTTGTTCGGTGAAACGGTGCTCTCGACGGACCGGAGTCCTTCGGCGCAATACCCTTGTCGGCACGGGCAGCAGACAGCCGCCACCGCACCATAGGGTGACTGTAGAAGGGTACTTACCCCCTGGACGAGGGTCAAACTCGGGGGTCGAGGCCCGGTTTTGCGTCGATGCGGTGCGATTGGATCGATCGTTCCGCGTGGCGTTCGGTGAGGGTTCGTGTCGGAGCCCGGGCGTCGTGTACGGTCCTTCCCAGTCCCTTCCGGCGACCGCGGATGTCTCGACCTCCCGCCTGCGCAGTGTATTGCCAGCTGATAGCTGCTAACCCGCAGGTACGCGCCGAATCCGAGGAATCAGACACGCGGTCGCGTGTATCCCCAGGTTGTCCACATCTGTGGATAATTGTGTGGAAATACCCCTGGAGTGGCATATTCGTAGGGCCGACGGTACCTCGCCGACGCCCGGTGACTGGGGGAGCCGAGCAGCGCAGACCGTCTGTTGCTATCGACCTACACCCGGGGAGGACTACGTTCGTGGACGACGACCAGAATGTGCTGACAGCTGTCTGGCCGGAGGTGATCGCCGAGTTGGCGAGCGGTTCCGCGGATGGGGAGATCCAACCGGTGAGCAAGGCCCACAAAGCCTGGCTGAACACTATCGAACCGATCACCTTCGCGCAGGGATTCGCCCTGCTCTCGGTGCCCGGCACGATGGCGCAGGTGACGGTCGAGCGGGACCTGCGGGAGCTCATTCTCCGATCCCTCGCCCGCCGTGGACTCCAGGTCGAGGGCCTGGGCGTCCGCATTCGCGCGCAACAGAATCCGCCGGCCGGCCGCTCCGCCAACGCGCCGCGCCACGCGCGCATGACCTCCCGGCCCGAGCGTCCGCGCGAGCCCGAGCCGACGCCCCAGGCGTATGCGCCCGAGCCGCCCATGGCCGAGCGTCCGCAGCCGTCGTACCAGACCCAGCCCGAGTACGCGCCGCGCTACCTGCCTCCCCAGGACTACCCGGCCGACTACGACGAGCGCGACGCTTATCCACCGGTGGAATACGGACAGCCGCCGATGGCCGAAGAATTGCCGATGTCCGGGTCCGACCGTCCACAGGCCGGCGCCGAACGTCCCGTGCCCGCACCCGAGCGGCCGATGCCCGGTGGCGAGCCCGCCGGCCAGCTGGGACCGCGCCCCGACCGGCGCCGGGAGAACCATCGTGGTGCGCCCATGCCGCCGGGACAGGAATCACTGTTCTCGCCGGACGCCGACGACGAGCCCGTCCGGCCCGCCCCGCCGCGGTACCCCGACGAGCCCGCGCCGCAGCGGTATTCGGATGAACCCGGCTCGCAGCGGTATTCGGATGAACCCGCCGCACAGCGATACGCCGACGAACCCGCGCCCCAGCGTTACGCCGACGAACCCGCGCCGCCGCGGTATTCGGATGAGCCCGCGCCGCAGCGGTATGCCGACGAACCGGCCGCCCGCTATACGGACGAGCCCGCGCCGCGCTACGCCGACGAGCCCGCCGCGCGTCGTCCCGTGGACGAGCCGCACGATGACGAGCCGGTGGTCAATGTCCGCAATTCGTGGCCGACCTACTTCAACCGGCCGCCCGAACGCGAACGGGAGCCCGCGCCCTCGAACGGCTCGGCCAGCCTGAACGCGAAGTACACCTTCGACACCTTCGTCATCGGTGCGTCCAACCGGTTCGCGCATGCCGCGGCGGTGGCCATCGCGGAGGCTCCGGCCCGCGCCTACAACCCGCTGTTCGTTTGGGGCGCTTCGGGTTTGGGCAAGACGCACCTGTTGCACGCGGCCGGCCACTACGCGCAGCGGCTGTTCCCGGGCATGCGGGTGAAGTACGTGTCGACCGAGGAATTCACCAACGACTTCATCAACTCGCTGCGTGACGACCGGAAGGTGGCGTTCAAGCGCCGCTACCGGGAGACCGACATCCTGCTGGTGGACGACATCCAGTTCATCGAGGGCAAGGAAGGCATCCAGGAGGAGTTCTTCCACACCTTCAACACCCTGCACAACGCGAACAAGCAGATCGTGGTGTCCTCCGACCGGCCGCCCAAGCAGCTGGCCACGCTGGAGGAGCGGCTGCGGACCCGCTTCGAGTGGGGTCTGATCACCGATGTGCAGCCGCCGGAGCTGGAGACCCGCATCGCGATCCTGCGCAAGAAGGCGCGCATGGACCGCTTGGACGTGCCGCACGACGTGCTCGAACTGATCGCCAGCCGGGTGGAGCGCAATATCCGCGAGCTGGAGGGCGCGCTGATCCGGGTGACCGCGTTCGCGTCGCTGAACGGGCAGGCGCTGGATCTGTCGCTGGCCGAGGTGGTGTTGCGCGATCTCATGCCCGATGCCGCGACGATGGAGATCACGGCGTCCACGATCATGGCTGTGACCGCGGAGTACTTCAACACCACGCTGGAGGAACTGACCGGTCCGGGTAAGGCCCGGCCGCTCGCGCAGGCCCGGCAGATCGCCATGTATTTGTGCCGCGAGCTGACCGACCTATCCCTGCCCAAGATCGGTCAGGCGTTCGGCCGTGACCACACGACGGTCATGTACGCCGACAAGAAGGTGCGCAAGGAGATGACCGAGCGGCGCCGGGTGTACGACCAGGTTCAGGAACTCACAGCCCGAATTAAACAGCGTTCGCGCTGATCCACAGTCCACAGGACCCCACGTCGTCTGACGTGGGGTTCTTTGTTTTCCAGGGTTGTGGATTCCTCGAGGAGTCCTCGAGGAAAGTGTGTGGATTCCTCGAGGAATCCCACTGTTGTCCACCGAGTTGCGCACAGGTCGCTACTCACACTCATGCACAGGTGTTGGTCCACAGATCCCACAGGTGAATTCATCCTCGAGGGCTGAGCTGCGCGGATGGGGTTTTTGCCTTGTGGATTCCTCGAGGAGTCCCTGTCAGCTCCTCGAGGAATCCACGGGGTAGTCCCCGGATCCATCCTCATGTGGGTATCCCGGCCTGTTTCGGGGGAGCAACTCGAGGATCGCTCGAGGATGGCTGGGGAGTTCCCGCCCGAGTCCACAGGCACCGGTTGTTCATCCTCGAGCCACCCCAACGACATCCACACGCCGCCGCACGGACGGACCTGCGGAAATAGGCGAAGTCCACAGAACTAACAGGACCTACTACTACTTCAGTTCTTCATCTAGAGAAGGTTCTTCTAAAACAGGGTGTGTGGAAACTCGGGTTGCGAGGGCACGGTGCGATGCGGAGCTCCTCCACACCCGATCGGGCAGCAAGGAGGAGAGGGGAGCGGGAGCGGTCCGCATCGGATGGCTCGGCGGGGTCGGGGCAAAAGCTCGGTGGGTCGGCGTAGGCGGGTCTGTCTCGCGCAGGTACGGTTTGGTGTCGGCCCCGTGTGCGAGACTGCCGATTACCGTTTCGAGATCCGAACGACCCCCAGTGGAGAGGACAGGCCGGGCGATGGAGCTTGCAAGCATGAAGTTTCGGGTCGCCCGCGAGGACTTCGCAGAATCCGTAGCCTGGGTGGCCCGCAGCCTGCCGTCGCGGCCTCCGGTTCCCGTGCTCGGTGGCGTACTCCTCGTGGCTGACGAAGACGGCCTGACGGTCTCCGGTTTCGACTACGAGGTCTCCGCGCAGATGCGGGTGGCCGCCGAGGTCGCAGGTCCGGGCCAGGTCCTGGTGTCGGGCCGCTTGCTGGCCGATATCACCAAGGCGCTGTCCAACAAGCCGGTGGACGTGTCGGTGGACGGCACCCGCGTGCTGATCGCCTGTGGCAGCGCCAAGTTCTCGCTACCGACCATGCCGGTCGAGGACTATCCCCAGCTTCCCGAGCTCCCGCCGCAGACCGGTGAGCTCGCCGTGGATCTGTTCTCCGAGGCCGTCTCCCAGGTGGCCGTGGCCGCCGGCCGTGACGACACCCTCCCCATGCTCACGGGCATCCGGGTGGAGATCGAGGGCCCGAAGGTGGTCCTGGCCGCCACCGACCGTTTCCGGCTCGCTGTGCGTGAACTGGAGTGGCAGCCGGGCCGTGCGGATGTGGAGACCGCGGTGCTGGTCCCGGCTCGCACCCTGTCCGAGTCCGCGAAGACGCTCGGCGCGTCCGATCAGCCGGTGCAGTTGGCGTTCGGTACCGGCACCGACGGCCTGCTGGGCATCGTGAACGGCGGCCGCCGCACCACCACCCGCCTGCTCGACGCGGAATTCCCCAAGTTCCGTCAGTTGCTCCCCAAGGAGCACACCTCGATCGCGACCCTCGCGGTGAACTCGCTGACCGAGGCCATCAAGCGTGTGGCCCTGGTGGCCGAGCGCGGCGCCCAGGTGCGGCTGGAGTTCTCCGAGGAGGGCCTGCTGCTCTCCGCCGGTGGCGACGACGCCGGTCGCGCCGAGGAGTGGCTGGTGGCCGACTTCCGCGGTGAGCCGCTGACCATCGCCTTCAACCCCGGTTACCTGCTCGACGGCCTGTCCGCCGCGCATTCGGACCGGGTGACCTTCGGCTTCACCACTCCCAGCCGTCCGGCGGTGTTCCTGCCGGCGCCGGAGGAGGAGCCCGCGCAGCTGGAGTCGGGTGCGTTCGCGGCGCTGGCCGGGAGCTACATCTACCTGTTGATGCCGGTGCGGTTGCCGGGCTGATCGGGGAACGACACACCTGTGCACAGTGTTGACAAACCTGTGAAAAACGCGGGGATGGTGGACTGACCGGATGCACGTGCGTGCGCTGTCGCTGCGCGATTTCCGGTCCTGGGAGGCCGCCGAACTCGAGCTTTCGCCTGGTGGAACGGTTTTTCTGGGTTCCAACGGGAATGGCAAGACCAACCTGATCGAGGCCATCGGATATTTGTCCACACTGGGCTCACATCGGGTGGCGGCCGATGCTCCGCTGATCCGTCTGGGCGCTCAGAAGGCCCGGATCGGTGCGACGGTGGTGAACACCGGTCGCGAGTTGCGGGTCGACATGGAGCTGAATCAGGGCACGGCGAATCGGGCCCAGATCAATCGCTCACCGGTGCGGCGGCCGCGGGAGATCCTGGGGATCCTCCAGACGGTGCTGTTCGCTCCGGAGGATCTGTCGCTGGTGCGCGGGGATCCGGGGGAGCGGCGGAAGTTTCTGGACGAGCTGGCCACGGCCCGGTTGCCGCGGCTGGCCGGGGTGCGCGCGGATTACGAGAAGGTGCTGCGGCAGCGGTCGGCGTTGTTGAAAACGGCCGGGCGCAATGCCCGTTCGGGTGCGCGGGGCGCGGAGCTGGGCACCCTCGACGTGTGGGACGGGCATCTGGCGGCGCACGGCGCGGTGCTGCTGGCGCACCGGCTCCGACTTGTCCACGACCTTTATCCACATCTTGCACAGGCTTATTCGGATATCGCGCCCGAATCCCGGCCCGCGGCAATCGGTTACCGCAGCTCCAGCCTGCCGCCGGAGTTTCTCGATTCGGCGCGTTCTCCACAGGACGATGACGAGGAGGCGCTCGAGGCGATCCTGTTGCGGGAGTTGGCCGCCGCGCGTCCCAAGGAGCTGGAGCGCGGGGTGTGCCTGGTCGGTCCGCACCGTGACGATCTGGAGTTGATGCTCGGTTCGGCGCCGGCGAAGGGTTTCGCCAGTCACGGCGAGTCCTGGTCGTTCGCGCTGGCGTTGCGGCTCGGGGCGTTCGAGTTGTTGCGTTCGGCCGGAACCGATCCGGTGCTGATCCTCGATGACGTGTTCGCGGAACTGGATCGCCGTCGCCGCAGTGCGCTGGCGACGGTGGCCGCGAGTGCGGAGCAGGTGTTGATCACCGCCGCCGTCCCCGAGGATGTGCCGCCGGAACTCGAGGCCGCGCCGCTGCGGGTGGAGACCACCGGGGAGGCGGACCTGCGAGCTTCCCGGATCGCGGAGTCGGATACCACCGAGTGAGTCGGGCGGGCGGAATCGCCGAGTCGTCGGTGGCATGCGGCAGAATCACGTGACGAACCGAAGGTGATCATCGGGATTCCCAGGTGTGGAAGGAGTTGTGGATGGCTGAGTCGCCGGACACGAACATTCCTGGCGCTGCCGGTGGCGACCGCACCCCGAATTCCGGTGCGGCCGGCCCCGAGCCGGAGTTGCGCGGGGTCGACTTGGCTCGGCGCGCGCTCGAGGAGGCGCGTGCCGCCGCGCGGGCGGCAGGGAAGTCGGTGGGGCAGGGGCGGGCCTCGCCGGCCGCGCCGCGCAAGGGCGGCATCCGGGCACTTCGAGGGGGTCGCAGAAGCTGGTCGGGTGCGGGTCCCGACGATCGGGATCCGCAGGCGTTCGCCGCGCTGACGATGCAGTTGGCGAAGGGACGCGGCTGGTCGGCCAAGGTTGCCGAGGGCACGGTGTTCGGCCGCTGGGCGGCCGTGGTGGGGGAGGATATCGCCTCCCATGCCCAGCCGATCTCACTGGAGAACGGCGTGCTGAGCATTCAAGCGGAGTCCACGGCTTGGGCGACCCAGCTGCGCATGTTCCAGTCCCAAATCCTGGCGAAGATCGCCGCGGCGGTCGGGAACGGCGTGGTCAAGCAGCTCAAGATCAATGGTCCGACCGCGCCGAGCTGGCGCAAGGGCGAGCGGCACATCAAGGGCCGGGGCCCGCGCGACACGTACGGGTAGGCCGCGCATCTTCGCCGCCCGGCCCCCGAATCCCGGCGTCGGCGCGCTGGTTTCACGTGGAACGTCGGAAGATCGCGGTGAACCCTCGCGCAAACGGTGACGGAGTCGCCCGCGCATCGCCCGCTGAAGCTCCCGGAACCCCCCACACCCACAACCCGTCATATCGCTGGTCGATTTCATGACCCTACGGCCCACTCAGGGGTGTCATAGGTGGGTTCTCTGTCGGTCGTACCAGTAGGATGGGGGAGTAACTAGCGGCGATACCTCCCGGCGCGTTCCGCAGCGCCCGCGCGTGGGCCCCCGTAATTCTCGAGCAGACGCAGTCTGGCGCTCGAGCAGACAGTGTCTGAGGGCCTCACGTGTGCCACCGCACTGTGCCGGGAGGATCAGCAAGTAAGGAGAGCTACCGACCAGTGGCTGCCATGGACTCCAACGCAGACGGCTCGACCCAGCCCAAGTCAGGCACGCCGACGTCGTACGGTGCCGCCTCCATCACCGTCCTCGAGGGCCTCGAGGCGGTACGCAAGCGCCCCGGTATGTACATCGGTTCCACCGGTGAGCGCGGCTTGCACCACCTGATCTGGGAGGTCGTCGACAACTCGGTCGACGAGGCGATGGCCGGATACGCCTCGCGGGTCGATGTGACCCTGCTGGCCGACGGCGGCGTCGAGGTGGTCGACGACGGCCGCGGTATCCCGGTCGCGATGCACGCTCAGGGTGTGCCCACCATCGAGGTGGTCATGACCCAGCTGCACGCGGGCGGCAAGTTCGACGGCGAATCGTATGCGGTGTCGGGTGGTCTGCACGGTGTCGGCATCTCGGTGGTGAACGCGCTGTCCACCCGGCTGCAGGCCGATGTGGACACCGACGGATACCACTGGACCCAGGAGTACAAGGACTCCAAGCCGGGCAAGCTGGTCCAGGGCAATGCGACCAAGCGCACCGGTACCACCATCAAGTTCTGGCCGGACCCGAACATCTTCGAGACCACCACCTTCAGCTTCGAGACGGTCGCGCGCCGCCTGCAGGAGATGGCGTTCCTGAACAAGGGCCTGACCATCACGCTGACCGATCAGCGGGTGGCCGAGAACGACATCGTCGACGAGGTCGTCAGCGAAACCGCCGAGGCGCCCAAGCATCTCGACGAGAACACGCCGGCCGCTGAGCCCAAGGTGAAGACCCGCACCTACCACTACCCGGGTGGGCTCGAGGATTACGTCAAGCACATCAACCGGACCAAGACGCCGATCCACAACTCGATCGTCGGGTTCACCGGTAAGGGCACCGGCCACGAGGTCGAGGTCGCGATGCAGTGGAACTCGGGTTACTCCGAGTCTGTCCACACCTTCGCCAACACCATCAACACCCATGAGGGTGGTACGCACGAGGAGGGCTTCCGCGCAGCGCTCACCACGGTGGTGAACAAGTACGCGAAGGACAAGAAGCTGCTCAAGGAGAAGGAAGGCAACCTCACCGGTGACGACATCCGTGAGGGTCTCGCCGCCATCGTGAGCGTCAAGATCGCCGACCCGCAGTTCGAGGGCCAGACCAAGACCAAGCTCGGCAATACCGAGGTGAAGTCGTTCGTGCAGCGCACCTGCAACGAGCACATCTCGCACTGGTTCGAGGCCAATCCGGCCGACGCGAAGACCATTGTGCAGAAGGCGGTCTCGTCGGCGCAGGCCCGGGTCGCCGCGCGCAAGGCGCGAGAGCTGGTGCGGCGCAAGTCCGCCACCGATCTGGGTGGCCTGCCGGGCAAGCTGGCCGACTGCCGTTCCAAGGATCCGAGCAAGTCCGAGATCTACATCGTGGAGGGTGACTCCGCCGGTGGCTCGGCCAAGTCCGGCCGCGACTCGATGTACCAGGCGATCCTGCCGCTGCGCGGCAAGATCATCAATGTCGAGAAGGCGCGCATCGACCGCGTGCTGAAGAACACCGAAGTGCAGTCCATCATCACGGCGTTCGGCACCGGTATCCACGACGAGTTCGATATCGCCAAGCTGCGCTATCACAAGATCGTGCTGATGGCCGACGCCGACGTGGACGGCCAGCACATCTCGACGCTGCTGCTCACCCTGCTGTTCCGCTTCATGCGCCCGCTGGTGGAGCACGGTCACGTGTATCTGGCCATGCCGCCGCTGTACAAGCTGAAGTGGCAGCGTTCCGAGCCGGAGTTCGCCTACTCCGACCGCGAGCGCGACGGGCTGCTGGAGCGGGGCCTGGCGGCCGGCAAGAAGATCAACAAGGACGACGGCATCCAGCGCTACAAGGGTCTCGGTGAGATGAACCCGAAGGAGCTGTGGGAGACCACCATGGACCCGAGCGTGCGGGTGCTGCGTCTGGTCACCCTCGACGACGCTGCCGCGGCCGATGAGCTGTTCTCCATCCTGATGGGTGAGGACGTGGAGGCTCGCCGCAGCTTCATCACTCGGAACGCCAAGGACGTCCGGTTCCTCGACGTGTAATTCGCGACAGCGGAGGCCCTTCGGGGCCTCTGCTGCGCGCCGCGAGGACCACCCAACACTTCTGACGGAGACCTATTCATGACTGAGACTTCGCTTCCGCCCTCGGGTGGCGACCGCATCGAGCCGGTCGACATCCAGCAGGAGATGCAGAACTCCTACATCGACTACGCCATGAGCGTGATCGTCGGCCGTGCGCTGCCCGAGGTGCGCGACGGCATGAAGCCGGTGCATCGGCGCATCCTGTACGCGATGTACGACAACGGGTATCGGCCCGACCGCGGCTATGTGAAGTCCGCGCGCCCGGTCGCCGACACCATGGGTAACTATCACCCGCACGGTGACACGGCCATTTACGACACCTTGGTGCGTATGGCGCAGCCGTGGGCGCTGCGGTATCCGCTGGTCGACGGGCAGGGCAACTTCGGTTCGCGCGGTAATGACGGCGCGGCCGCCATGCGTTACACGGAGTGCCGCCTGACGCCGCTGGCGATGGAGATGCTGCGCGAGATCGACCACGAGACGGTCGATTTCGTCCCGAACTACGACGGTAAGACGCAGGAGCCGACCGTCCTGCCGAGCCGGGTGCCCGCCCTGCTCATGAACGGTTCCAACGGCATCGCCGTCGGTATGGCGACGAATATCCCGCCACACAACCTGAACGAGCTGGCCGAGGCCATCTACTGGGCGCTGGACAATCACGACGCGGACGAGGAGGCCACTCTCGCCGCGTGCATCGAGCGGGTGAAGGGTCCGGACTTCCCGACCGCGGGCCTGATCGTGGGCACCCAGGGCATCCACGACGCCTACACCACCGGCCGCGGTTCGGTCCGGATGCGCGGTGTCGTGGAGATCGAGGAGGACAGCCGCGGTCGCACCACGATCGTCATCACCGAGCTGCCGTACCAGGTCAATACCGACAACTTCATCAATGCCATCGCGGAGCAGGTGAAGGACGGCAAGATCGCGGGTGTCTCCGACATCCACGACGAGTCCTCCGACCGTGTCGGTATGCGCATCGTGGTGACCGTGAAGCGCGACGCCATCGCCAAGGTGGTGCTGAACAACCTCTACAAGCACACCCAGTTGCAGACCTCCTTCGGCTGCAACATGCTGTCGATCGTCGACAAGGTGCCGCGCACGCTGCGCCTGGATCAGATGATCCGGCTGTACGTGAACCACCAGTTGGAAGTCATCATCCGGCGCACCCGCTACCTGCTGCGCAAGGCGGAGGAGCGGGCTCACATCCTGCGCGGTCTGGTGAAGGCGCTGGATCAGCTGGACAAGGTCATCGCCTTGATCCGCCGTTCGGCCGACACCGAGACCGCGCGTACCGGCCTGATGCAGTTGCTGGAGATCGACGAGATCCAGGCGACCGCGATCCTGGACATGCAGCTGCGTCGTCTGTCGGCGTTGGAGCGGCAGAAGATTCTCGACGAGTTGGCCAAGATCGAGGCCGAGATCGCCGATTTGAACGACATTCTGGCCAAGCCGGAGCGGCAGCGCGCCATCGTCCGTGACGAATTGGCGGAGATCGTCGACAAGTACGGCGACGACCGCCGCACCAAGATCATCGCGGCCGACGGCGACGTGCAGGACGAGGATCTGATCGCCCGCGAGGACGTGGTCGTGACGATCACCGAGACCGGCTACGCCAAGCGCACCAAGACCGACCTCTACCGTTCGCAGAAGCGCGGCGGCAAGGGCGTGCAGGGCGCGGGTCTCAAGCAGGACGACATCGTCAAGCACTTCTTCATCACCTCGACCCACGACTGGCTGCTGTTCTTCACCAACAAGGGCCGGGTGTACCGGGCCAAGGCGTACGAGCTGCCCGAGGCCAACCGCACCGCGCGCGGCCAGCACGTGGCGAACCTGCTGGCGTTCCAGCCGGACGAGAAGATCGCCCAGGTCATTCAGCTGAAGTCGTACGAGGACGCGCCGTACCTGGTGCTGGCCACCCGCAAGGGTCTGGTGAAGAAGTCCAAGCTGACCGACTTCGACTCGAACCGGACCGGCGGCATCGTGGCGGTCAATCTGCGCGATGAGGACGAATTGGTCGGCGCGGCACTGTGTTCGGCCGACGACGATCTGCTCCTGGTGTCGGCGCACGGCCAGTCCATCCGGTTCAACGCCAATGACGAGGTGCTGCGCCCGATGGGCCGCGCCACCTCCGGCGTGCAGGGCATGCGCTTCAACGCCGACGACGAGCTGTTGTCGCTCAACGTGGTTCGTGACGCGGAGGGCATTTATCTGCTTGTCGCGACGGCGGGCGGGTACTCCAAGCGCACGGCCATCGACGAGTACACGGCGCAGGGTCGCGGCGGCAAGGGCGTGCTGACGATTCAGTACGACGAGAAGCGTGGCAGTCTTGTCGGTGCGCTCATCGTCAATGACGACGACGAGCTGTACGCGATCACCTCGGGCGGCGGTGTCATTCGCACGCTGGCGCACCAGGTTCGAAAGGCGGGTCGTCAAACCAAGGGCGTCCGGTTGATGAACCTGGGTGAGGGCGATACTTTGCTCGCGATCGCTCGGAACGCGGATGAGCCCGACCAGCTTGTCGAAGATGACACCAGCGGTTCGGCGAAGCAGTAGTTTCACCACAGCAGCGGCGGCACAAACGGATCGAAGGATTCACCATTGACCACGAATCAGCCGAATGACCAGCGCGGTCATGCCAATGGCGTGACCGAGAGAATTGCCCCGTCCCCGATTCCGCCGCGGCCTATTCCGCGTCCGGGCGGCCAGGACGGCGGCGCGCCGCAGAATTCCGAATTGTCGGACAAATCCGGTGATTCGGCCGCCGAGGCCCCCGCGGCCGACGCGGCGTCCGCCGCGCCCCAGGCGGCGGACGGGCAGGGCGGTTCGCCCTTCGCGGAGGGCTGGTCGCAGCTGCCGCAACGGGAGCCGCAGTCCAACCTGTACCGTCCGGGCCAGTCCCCGACGGCCGGTCGGCCGGGTACCAACCCGAGCCTCGGCGGTGGCGGCCTGGCCGGTGGCGGCGGCCTGAACGCCGGCGTCTCCAATGCCCGCACCACCGCCGACCTGGCGGCCAAGGCGGCGCGCAAGGAGGCGGCCATGGTGAAGTCCGTCGGCATCGACGGACCGACCCGCAGCATCGCCCGCCCGGAACTGGTCAAGGATCTGCCGGATCTGTCCGAGTTGCGGCACCCGCTGCCGCCGCCGGACCCGATCGCGCCGGCCGGTCCGGTGTCGCCGTCCGCCCCCGCGGCGGTGGCGCAGGCCGCGGCCACCGGTGAGCCGCTGCGCGCCACCGTGCAGCTGCGCCACATCGACCCGTGGTCCACGCTGAAGATCTCGCTGGTGATCAGCGTGGCCATGTTCTTCGTGTGGATGCTGGCGGTCGGCCTGCTGTACCTGGTGCTGGAGGGCATGGGCGTCTGGGAGCGCCTGAACTCCACCTTCACCGACATGGTGTCCGACAACTCCAGTTCGGCGCTGATCGACGCGGGCACGGTCTTCGGCTATGCCGGTGTGATCG
Source organism: Nocardia tengchongensis (assembly GCF_054781395.1). Taxonomy (NCBI): domain Bacteria; kingdom Bacillati; phylum Actinomycetota; class Actinomycetes; order Mycobacteriales; family Nocardiaceae; genus Nocardia; species Nocardia tengchongensis. Next base: position 2,135,647 of record NZ_BAAGUM010000006.1, on the reverse strand, counting down.
GCCTGATCAATGTGGTGCTGCTGACCGCGCTGTCCACGGTCGGCGTGTTCGTCTACAACCAGTGCACCGATCTGGTGGGCGGCATCCAGGTCACCCTGTCCGATCCGGACTAGGCGGAGTCGGCGTCGAACCCGCTGTTTCGATCCGCCGCGACGGCCGGTCAGCCCTGCCTCTTGCAGGCCGCTGACCGGCCGTTTTGGTTATCCGCGCCGAGGTACGGTAATCTTCTGCCTCGTTCGAGTCACACACTTCGAACACCCACTAAGGGCCTATAGCTCAGGCGGTTAGAGCGCTTCGCTGATAACGAAGAGGTCGGAGGTTCAAGTCCTCCTAGGCCCACCCACAGGTAAAGAACGAACTGCCTTCCCAGGGGCCTTAGCTCAATTGGCAGAGCACTGCCTTTGCAAGGCAGGGGTTAGGGGTTCGATTCCCCTAGGCTCCACAATCAAGCCGCAGATCGAGTCCGGTCTGCGGCTTGTGTCGTTCGGGGACGGGTTCGGTTCCAGTAGTGTGGGATTCATGAAATTCGTGCTCACGATCGTGGCGATCGCCGCGGTGGCCTTCGGAATCAGCAAGCTGCGGCAGCGCAATGACGCCGATCTCTGGCACGAGGTCACCACTCGCTGAAACGCCGTGACCCGCCGGAAAACGCTGTGACACGGAACAAGCGGCGGTTTTCCATTCGATTCCCGTCGTAAGGTCGAGATATGGCGTCCACTGAGATCTCCCGTCTGGTGCAGTCCGTGGTCGAGCCATATCTGCTGAGCGGACCGCGCAGGTACAACCGGCATCAGGTGGCGGATCTGACGGGGCTGCCCAACAGCGTCACCCGGCGGTTGTGGGTGGCGCTCGGCTTCCCGGCGGATCCGGACGACGAGGCGGTGGAGTACAGCGACTCCGATATCGAGGCCGCGCAGACGTTCGCCAAGTTGCACGTGCTGGCCACCGCCGACACGCACCGTCAGACCACCGCGGCGCGCACGCTGGGCCGGTCCATGGCGCGGCTGGCGGAGTGGCAGGTCGATCTGGTGACCGAGGAGATCCTGGATCGCATCGCGACCATCACCCGCGAGAAGCCGGACACCGATCCGACGGAAGCCGCGCGGATCGCCACCGACGAGGTGGTGACCGAGTTCGAGACGTTGCAGCGCTACGCGTTCCGCCGGCACCTGGACGCCGCGCTGGCGCGGTCGCTGGACGCGGGAGCGGTGGCCGCGGACACGATTCGCACGCTGGCCGTCGGATTCGCCGACATGGTGGGCTACACCCGTCTGACCCGCCATCTGGAGGCCGATGAGCTGTCGGCCTTGCTGGAGGCCTTCGAGACGGCCACCAGCAACGCCATCGTGGCCAACGGCGGCTGGGTGATCAAGAACGTGGGTGACGAAGTCATGTTCGCGGCCGCCACCGCGACCGACGGCGCGCGCATCGCGATCGCGGTGCAGGAGGCCGCCATCGCCTCGCACGGTGTCACTCAGGAGCTGCGGATCGGTCTCGCCTACGGCGAGGTGCTGCAGCGCTTCGGCGACCTGTACGGCTCGACGGTGAACACCGCGGCGCGGCTCACCGGTGTGGCCCGGCCGGGCACGGTGCTGGTCGATGACGGGGCGGCGGAGGCCATCGAGGCGGACACCGATTTCACGCTGCGGCATCTGGCGACGGTGCGGGTGAAGGGCATCAACCGGTTGTACGGGCATGTGCTGCGCCGCAACGAGATTCGGCCGCTGGTCTGACTTTCCCCGGGAATGGGGGCGGGCCTCGGCGAAGGGGGGGAGTTAGCCGAGGCCCGCGTAAGGTCGGCCCGGGGGGGAGGGGCCGACGGGAACGATCCTACGCGACGAATTCGGATTGTGTGGCTATCGGGGCATCGGGTTCAAAGATTTTTTCGAGGATTCCGCGCGGTCATCGGGGGGTAGACGCGGGGGTGTGACCGAATTGCATCCTTCGCCGAATTCGGTTCGAGGGGTGGACGACTCGCGCCCGCCCGCCCTCGCACCGTGAAAACGGGATGACTCACTCCGTCGATCCGGGCATACTGGCCTGGATCCTCCACTCGTGTTCGACACATCTGTGCAGTTCAGAGCTGTTGCGGCAGTCCAACTACGACAACAGGGAGAAGTATGCCCGACGCCATAGTCGCCGAGGGTCTGGTCAAGAGGTACGGCCATCTGGTCGCGCTCGACGGCCTGGACCTGTCGGTCCCCGAAGGCACCGTGACAGCCCTGCTCGGCCCCAACGGCGCCGGCAAGACCACGGCCGTGCGGGTGCTCACCACCCTGTTGGTCCCCGATGCCGGGCATGCCGTCGTCGCCGGAGTGGACGTCCTGAAGGACCCGCAGCTGCTGCGCTCCCGCATCGGCACCTCCGGCCAGTACGCCGCCGTCGACGAATACCTCACCGGCTTCGAGAATTTGGAGATGGTCGGCCGCCTCTATCACATGGGGGTGCGGCGCAGTAAGGAGCGAGCGCGCGAGCTGCTGGACCGTTTCCGGCTCGCCGACGCCGCCGACCGGCCGGTCAAGGGCTACTCCGGCGGTATGCGCCGGCGCTTGGACCTGGCGGGCGCGCTGGTCGCGAATCCGCCGGTGCTGTTCCTCGACGAACCCACCACCGGCCTGGATCCCCGTGCGCGCCTGGATCTTTGGGACGTCATCGAGGAACTGGTGGCGGGCGGCACCACGCTGCTGCTGACCACTCAGTACTTGGAGGAGGCCGACCGGCTGGCCGACTCGATCGCCGTCATCGACCACGGCCGGGTCATCGCGGAGGGCACCTCCGACGAACTCAAGGCCATGGTCGGCGGCGACCGCATCGAGCTGGTCGTCGATCACGTGGACAACCTGGAGATCGCGCGGCAGGCGCTGGAAGGCTTGGCGGACGGCGAGATTCGGCTGGAGCCGGGACTGCGCCGCATCATCGTGCCGGTCGCGGAAGGGTCGCAGGCGCTGGTGGACGCGATCGGGCAGCTCGGCAAGCACCGGATACAGATCCACGACGTGGGTCTGCGCCGGCCCTCGCTCGACGACGTGTTCCTGACCCTGACCGGACACCAGGCCGAGGAGCTGATCAACGGCAACCGGTCCGCCGACGAGAAGGAGAGAGCCCGATGAGCGCCATGCTCGCGGTCGCCGAAAAGCCTTCGCTCGCACAGCGACTGGCCATGGTGGTCACCGACAGCATCACCGTCACCAAACGCAATGTCATCAAGATCCGGCGGGTGCCCGACGTCCTGGTGTTCTCCACCCTGTCGCCGATCATGTTCGTGCTGTTGTTCGCCTACGTCTTCGGTTCGGCGATCACCTTGCAGGGCACGTCCTATCGCGAGTTCCTGATCGCCGGCATCTTCGCCCAGACCGTGGTGTTCGGGGCCACCTACACGGGTCTGAGCCTGGCCGAGGACATGCAGAAGGGCATCATCGACCGCTTCCGTTCGCTGCCCATGGCGCCGTCGGCGGTGCTGATCGGGCGCACCGTGGCGGACATGGTGATGAATGTGGTGAGCCTGGTCGTCATGTCGCTGACCGGGCTGGTGGTGGGCTGGCGGATTCGCGGCTCGTTCCTCGACGCCGTACTCGCCTATGTCCTGCTGCTGTTGTTCGCCTACGCGATGTCCTGGATCCTGGCCTTGATCGGCCTGATCGTGCGGGCGCCGGAGGTGTACAACAACGCGAACTTCATGGTGATCTTCCCGCTCACCTTCATCGCCAACACCTTCGTGCCGTCCCAGAACCTGCCCACGGTGTTGCGTGTTGTGGCGGAATGGAATCCGGTGTCGGCGGTGACGCAGGCGACGCGCGACCTGTTCGGCAATACCAGCCCGATGGGGCCGAGCGCGGACGTCTGGCCCATGCGGCATCCGGTCGCGACGACCCTGATGTGGGTCGTCGCGATCCTCGCGGTCTTCGTGCCGCTGGCGCTGAAGCAGTATCAGCGGTCGGTGAGTCGCTGACGCGCCCGACCGGCAGTGTCAGCGAGTCACCGTGAGATCCGGTGTGGGCGCCGAGCCGTTGCGTGAATAGCCCAGGCGTGGCGGCTCGGCGGCCGGCGCCTGCGGTTGCGGGCGCTTGTTCACGAAGAACGCGATGACACCGCCCGCGATCGCGACGAGGGCGGCCACGATGACCTTGTTACGAACGCTCCCCAGCTCCATCCGACCATGCTGGCACAGCAACGCAATTCGTGCACGGACGGGGGCGCTTCGGGGTTACTCGACGGTAACGCTCTTGGCCAGGTTGCGCGGCTTGTCCACGTCCCGGCCCAGCGCCATGGCCGTGTGATAGGCCAGCAACTGCAACGGAATCGTGAGGATGATCGGGTCCAGTTCCGGGCACACCGCCGGGACCCGAATCACCGCGTCCGCCAGCCCATCCGGCAGATCGGTGTTGGTGACCGCGATGACCGGGCCGCCGCGCGCCTTGATCTGCTCGATGGTGGTGATGTTCTTGGCCAGCAGTTCGTCACCGGGGACCAGCACGATGCTCGGCATCTCGGCGTCGATCAGCGCCAGCGGTCCGTGCTTGAGCTCGGAACCCTGGTACGCCTCGGCGTGGATGTAGGAGATCTCCTTGAGCTTCTGCGCACCCTCGCGAGCCACCGGCCACGCGCGCACCCGGCCGATGAAGAACATGCTGCGCGCCTTGGCGAACTGGGACGCGATATCGGCCACCACGTCCTCGTCGGCCAGCACGGCGTCGATGGCGTCGGGCAGCGCGCGCAGCCCGGACACGATGCGCTCGCCCGCGGCGGCCGACAGATCCCGCACCCGGCCCAGCAGCAGGCCCAGCATGGCGAAGGAGACCGTCATGTTGGTGAGCGCCTTGGTCGAGGCCACCGAGACCTCCGGGCCCGCGTGCAGGAACACGCCCGCACCGCACTCCCGGGCGATGGCGCTGCCCACCACGTTCACCGCGCCGATGACGCGGCCGCCCTTGCGCTGCAATTCCTGCACGGCGGCCAGGGTGTCCAGGGTCTCGCCCGACTGGCTGATCGCCACGTAGAGCGCGTCCGGGTCCACCACCGGGTTCCGGTAGCGGAATTCCGAGGCGGGCTCGGCGACGGCCGGAATCCGGGCCAGTTCCTCGACCAGCTGCGCGCCCAGCTGGCCCGCGTAATAGGCCGAGCCGCAGCCCAGGAACACGACTTTGCTGATGCCGCGCAGTTCGCGCGCGTCCATGTTGAGGCCGCCCAGGTGGGCGGTGGCGAAGCGTTCGTCCAGCCGGCCGCGCAGGGCCCGGCGCACGGCGTCGGGCTGTTCGGCCATCTCCTTGCGCATGAAGTCGGGGTACCCGCCCAGCGCGTAGTCCTCGGCCGCCATGTCGATGGTGGTCGGGGTCTTGTCGGTGCGCCGGGCGTCCAGACCCAGTGTGCTGGTGCGGAATTCGTCGGCGCGCACGGTGGCCAGCTCGCCGTCGTCGAGGAACACCACCCGCTGGGTGTGGTGCACCAGGGCGGCCACATCCGAGGCCACGAACATCTCGCCGTCGCCGACGCCGAGCACGATGGGGGAGCCGTTGCGGGCCACCACCAGTTCGTCGGGGCGGCGGGCGTCGAGCACCAGCAGGCCGTAGGTGCCCTCGACCCGGCGCATGGCGGTGCGGACCGCGTCCTCGAGGGTTTCCGAACCCTCCAGGGCGGCGGCCACCAGGTGCGCGATGGCCTCGGTGTCGGTGTCGGAGACGAATTCGACGCCGTCGGCGGTCAGCGCGGCGCGCAGCAACTCGGCGTTCTCGACGATGCCGTTGTGCACGACCGCGATCCGGCCGGAGCCGTCGGTGTGCGGGTGCGCGTTGGCGTCGGAGGGTTCGCCGTGGGTGGCCCAGCGGGTGTGGGCGATGCCGACATTGCCGCGCAGCCGGGCGGCCTCGGCGTCGACGCGGTTGCGCAGGTCCTGGACCCGGCCCTGGGTCTTGGTGATGCGCAGCCGGCCGCGGTGCGGCACCGCCAGGCCCGCGGAGTCGTAGCCTCGGTACTCGAGCCGGTGCAGGCCCTCCAGCAGGACCGGGACGGCTTCACGATGCCCGATGTAACCGACGATTCCACACATTTGCGGTCGGACTCCTACCCGTAGACGATGCGACGCAGTTGTCGTTCGGTGAAGTCGGGGGCGGCGACCCGGCGCTGCGCGAGCTCGGCCGCCAGGCGCTGCCAGATCTCGGCATTGCGGACCTGACGGCTCTGCAGTTCGGCATGTCTGCGGCGCACGAACTGCTCGGCGGTCTCGTCGAAGTATCCGACGACGTCGGCGACCACGCGGGCCGCGACGGCGGGCGGCAGGCCGGTGGAGGCCGCCACATGGCGGACCAGATCGACCGGATCCCCGTCATTCACTCGACCGAACATGCCATGCCGGAGCCGTTTCCGCCACTTCTGTGCCCGAATCCGGGCAGGGAATCACACCCTGGCGGGGATTTCGCGGACTCATGTGTGCCGTTCCGAGCCGCCACCGGGCCTGCACCTATCCTGGCGGCGTGACCTCACCGAACCAGACCGCAGTGGCGACGTTGCACACGAACCACGGCGACATCAAGATCTCGCTCTTCGGTAACCACGCCCCCATGACGGTCCGCAACTTCCTCGGCCTGGCCGACGGCTCCAAGCCGTACAGCGCGAAGAACGCCGCCGGCACCGACTCCGGCCCGTTCTACGACGGCTCGATCTTCCACCGGGTGATCGACGGCTTCATGATCCAGGGCGGCGACCCCACCGGCACCGGCCGCGGCGGCCCGGGCTTCGAGTTCAAGGACGAATTCCACCCGGAACTCCGCTTCGACCGCGGCTACCTGCTCGCCATGGCGAACGCCGGGCCCGGCACCAACGGGTCCCAGTTCTTCATCACCGTGGGTCCGGCGCCGCACCTGAACCGCAAGCACACCATCTTCGGCGAGGTCCTGGACCCCGATTCCCGCAAGGTGGTCGACACCATCGCCACCATCTCGACCGACCGCAACGACCGTCCCAAGGACGATGTGGTGATCAACAGCGTGACCATCGCCTGAACGGCAGTCGAAGAGGATTCACATGCAGCCCCAGCCGCCCGCACCCGCCTGCTACCGCCACCCCGACCGGGCCACCGGTCTGGCCTGCACCAGGTGCGGGCGTCCGGCCTGCCCCGAATGCCTCACCGCGGCCGCGGTCGGCCAGCACTGCGTGGAATGCGTCCAGCAGGGCCGTGAGGATGTCCGGCCGGTGCGCAATGCCGCCGGGACCACGGTGTCGCGGATACCGCCACCGTTCGTGACGTACACGCTGATCGCGCTCAACGTGATCGTCTTCGCGGTTACCGCGGTCCAGGCGCACAGCGTGATGGACAACAAGCGTTCGCAACTGTTCTACGACTGGGTGCTGGTGCCCGGCTTCGTCGGCGAGAGCGGCGGCTGGCTGCGGGTGCTCGGGTCGGGCTTCCTGCACTACGGGCCGATTCACCTGCTGGCCAATATGTTCGCGCTCTACGTGCTCGGCCCCTACTGCGAGGTGGCGCTGGGCCGGGCGCGTTTCGTGGCCGTCTACCTGGTGTCGCTGCTGGGCGGCTCGGCGGCGATCACCGCGCTGTCGGATCCGCTGACGGCGTCGGCGGGCGCGTCGGGCGCGATCTTCGGGATCTTCGGCGCGGTGGCGGTGGTCATGCTGCGCACCCGGCAGAACCTCACCCAGATCGCGGTGCTGCTGGGGATCAACCTGGTGATCACCTTCTCGGTGCCGGGCATCTCGGTGTGGGGACACCTGGGCGGGCTGCTGGCCGGCACGGTCGCCACCGGCGGCATCCTCTATCTGCCGCGCTGGCTCGGAATTCGGGATACCCGCACCGCGCTGACCGTCGGCTGGGCCGCGGTGGCGGTGGTGGCGCTGACCGCGGTCCTGGTGACCGCGGTGGCCGCACCCAGCCTCTAGCGCGCCAAGTGGACCTGCAGCACCTCGAGGACGTCCTCGGGGTGCGTGCCCAGATCCCAGCGGCCGAAGATGATCAGCCTCTCCTCGCCGTGCTGGTCCACATCCATCTCCAGCATCGGCATCCGGCGACCCAGCCGCCGGTAGTGCACCACGCGGACCCGCAGCACCTGCTCGGGGGTGTAGCGCTGCGGCCCGGTCAGGCCGCGCACCACGACATGCACGGGGTCACCGGGTTCGACCGCCAGCCGCGGCCGTTGCCGCAGGCCCAGGCCGGTGAGGCCGAGCAGTCCCAGCGCGGCGATCCCGATGAGCAGGCGGCCGGGGCCGTCGGTCGAGAGGATCGCGGCCGCGGCCAGCACCAGGCCGCCGATGCCGCAGGCCGCCAGCGCGGCCGGGGGTGTGGACCAGGAGAGACGGGAATCGGGGCCGGTAGCGGTCACTGTCCCCACTCTTTCCTCGAGTTGTCCACAGGCTCATCCACAGGTGTGCATGAATGACAATGGTGTAAGCCACATTCCCGGGGGAGCGGGCCACCCGTGCGGGGCATTCAGCGCCAGCGCATGGTCATGATCAGACCGACCACCATGAGGCCGAACCCGATCAGGAAGTTCCACGCACCCAGGTTGCTCATCCAGTGGATCTGCTCGTTGGCCAGGTAGTAGACGAGCAGCCAGACCAGGCCCGCGAGCATGAAGCCGAGCATGATGGCGACGTACCAGACCGGCGACGGACCAGCCGACTTCACCCGCACGGGGGTGCGGCTCGCCGGGTTGATCGTGTAGTCGGTCTTCTTCCGGACCTTTGACTTAGGCATGACGTCCTCGTTTTCGGCGTTCTGTCTGCGTAGACATTATCCCGGGAACCCTGTGGAAAGTGTCGTCGGGGAGGGCCGGGGCGATTGTGGCGACACGGTTCGGTGGTATTGCGTGCGACGGCACGGGTCGCGCCAACTACTCTCGAATCATGCGTGTACTGGTCGTCGACAACTACGACAGCTTCGTGTTCAACCTGGTTCAGTATCTCGGACAGCTGGGTGTGGACGCCGAGGTGTGGCGCAATGACGACCCGCAGCTCGCGGACGTGGATCAGGTCGTGCAGGACTTCGACGGGGTGCTGATCAGCCCCGGACCCGGCAGCCCCGACCGCGCCGGCGCGAGCATTCCGCTGGTCCACGCCGCCGCCCGGCACGCCACCCCGCTGCTCGGCGTGTGCCTGGGTCACCAGGCCATCGGAGAAGCCTTCGGCGCCACCGTGACCCGCGCCCCCGAACTGCTGCACGGCAAGACCAGCTCCGTCTTCCACATCGGCGCGGGCGTGCTGGCCGGTCTGCCGGACCCGTTCACCGCCACCCGCTACCACTCCCTGACCGTCCTCGAGGAGACCATGCCGCCGGAGCTGGAGGTGCTGGGCCGCACCGAATCCGGCATCGTCATGGCTCTGCGGCATCGCGATCTGCCCATCCACGGTGTGCAGTTCCATCCCGAATCCGTGCTCACCCAGGGCGGGCACCGGATGCTCGCCAACTGGCTGGGCGTCTGCGGCGAACGGCCGGCGGAGGGATTGGTGCAGGCCTTGGAGGCGGAGGTCGCGGCACTCGCGTCATGAGGCCGCACGTCATGCTGTCGGTGGCCGTCAGCATCGACGGCTATATCGACGATGCGAGCCCGGATCGGCTGTTGCTGTCCAACGCGGCCGATTTCGATCGGGTCGACGCCCTGCGCGCCGACTCGGACGCCATCCTGATCGGCGCGGAAACCCTGCGCCGCGACAATCCGCGGCTGCTGGTCAACAGCTCGGACCGGCGCCTGCAACGGGTCGCCGCGGGTAAGCCGGACTACCCGGTGCGGGTGATCGTCACCGCCGGCGGCGATCTCGACCCGGAGCTGCGGTTCTGGCACAGCGGCGGTGAGCGGCTGGTCTACACCACCGATGCCGGGGCCGCCCGGATCGGCGATCACTTGTCGGGCCGGGCCGAGGTCGTATCCCTCGGCGCGGCCATCGATTTCGCGGCCCTGCTCGACGACCTGGGTAAACGCGGCCTGGAACGCCTCATGGTCGAGGGCGGCGGTTCCATCCACACGGCCTTCCTGTCGGGCGGTCTGGTCGACGAGATCTGGATGGCCGTGGCGCCCTTGGTGGTCGGCGACCCGGCTGCCCCGCGCTTCCTGGGGGCCGCCGAGTTCCCGGGCGGCTCGAATCACCGCATGCAGCTGGCCGATGTGGCCCGGATCGGTGATATCGCCCTGCTGCATTACCTGCCGAAGGAGGATTCCGATGTCGGATGAGGCACGGCTGGACCGCGGCTGGATGCGGCACGCCATCGGCCTGGCCCGGTTGTGCCCGCACAGCGACACCGCTTTCGCGGTGGGCGCGGTGATCGTGGGCGCGGACGGGGTGGAGATCGAGCACGGCTGGTCCCGGGAGACCGACGACAAGGTGCACGCGGAGGAGTCGGCGCTGAACAAGCTGTCCGCCGACGATCCGCGACTGCGGCACGCCACTCTGTACAGCACCCTGGAACCCTGTTCCCAGCGCGCGAGTCAGGATCGGCTGCCGTGCACGGATCGCATTCTGCGGGCCGGGATCCGGCGCGTGGTCATCGCCTGGCGTGAGCCCGCCACCTTCGTGGACAACTGTGTGGGCGTGGAGCGGCTGCGTGAGCACGGCGTCGACGTGGTGGAGCTGCCGGATCTGGCCGAGGAGGCCATGTCGATGAACCGGCATCTGCGCCTGTAGTTTTCGCGCGAGGTTTCACATGAAACAAAACAGGGGGTTCGCGGATCGTCCGCGAACCCCCTGTTCTCACAGTGGAATCCCGATCACGGGGGACCGAGCGACAGCACGCCGGTGGTGATGGTGACCGTCTGGGTCTTGCCCAGCGACGAACCCGCGGTCGGCTGCTGGGCCAGGATCCGCCCGACCTCGCCCGCGTTCAGCGTGCTCATGGTGTTCTGGTTGACCTGCCCGTTCCAGCCGCTCTTGCGCAGCATGTCCACGGCCTGGGCCGGGGTCATACCGCGCAGGTCGGGCATGGTGATCTGATCGCCGGTCGACACCTGGACGGTCACCGTGGAACCCTTGTCGGCCTGCGTACCGGCGGACGGGCTGGTGGCGATGACCGTGCCCTTGGGCTGATTGCTCGGCACCTCCTGGACCACGACCTTGAACAGGGCGGTGTCACCCAGCGTCGACTGCGCGACATCGATCGACTGGCCGACCACATTGGGCACCACCACCTTGTCCGGGCCGGAACCCAGGGTGATGGTGACCTGTCCGTCGGTGTCGGTCTTCTGTCCGGCGTCGGGGGTCTGCGCGACGACCTTGTCCTTGTCGTCGGCGCTGGACGCCTCGTGTCTCACGTCCGGATTCAGGCGCAGCCCTTGCGAATTCAAGTTCTGTTCGGCCTGCTGCCGGGTCAGACCGGCCAGTTTCGGCACCGCCACCTGCGACGGGCCCGCCGACACCTGCAGCGTGATGGTGCTGCCCTTGTCGACCCGGGATCCGCCCAGCGGTTGGGTGGCGATGACATTGTTCAACGCCACCTTGGGATCGTTCTTCTGCTGGATGGCGACCGTGAAACCGGCCTTCTCCAGATCCCGTTGTGCCAATTGGTAATTCTGATTGGCCACATCGGGCACCGCGACCTGGTCGGCTCGCGACCCGGGACCGACGAGCCACAGCAGCAGGCCGACCACGGCGACCGCGGCCACCGCGAGAATGCCGAGTAGTGCGGTCCGTCGTCGCGGACTCGCCTCGACGATCTCCTGTTCGGTGGTGTCGTCGCGGCGTTCGACGGTGCGGTAGCTGCGCGGCGGCGGCAGCTCGTCGTCGAGGCGATCCTCGTCGGTCATCACCACGGGCGCGGTGGGCTTCTGCCCGCCCAGCACCCGGATCAGGTCGGCGCGCATCTCGGCCGCGGTCTGATACCGGTTGGCCGGGTTCTTGCTCATCGCCTTGAGGATGATCGAGTCCAGTTCGCGCGGCACGCCCGCGTACACGGTCGACGGCAGCCGCGGGTCCTCACGAACATGCTGGTAGGCGACCGCGACCGGGGAATCACCGGTGAAAGGCGGTTCGCCGGTGAGGATCTCGTAGAGCACGCAGCCCACCGAGTACACGTCCGAGCGCGCGTCCACCTGTTCGCCGCGGGCCTGCTCGGGGGACAGGTACTGGGCGGTGCCGATGACGGCGGCCGTCTGGGTCATGGGGTTGGAGCTGTCGGCGAGGGCGCGGGCGATGCCGAAGTCCATCACCTTCACCGCGCCGGCCCGGTTGATCATGATGTTGGCGGGCTTCATGTCCCGGTGCACGATGCCGTTGCGGTGCGAGAAGTCCAGCGCCGCACACACATCGGCGATGACCTCCATGGCCCGCCGCGGCGGCAGCGGTCCCTTGCCGCGCACCAGGTCGCGCAGAGTGTCGCCGTCGACGTACTCCATCACGATGTAGGGCAGCGGCCCGCCGTCGATCTCGGCTTCGCCGGTGTCGTACACCGCGACGATGGCCGGATGGTTGAGGGCGGCCGCGTTCTGCGCCTCACGCTTGAAGCGCAGATAGAACGTGGGGTCGCGGGCGAGGTCGGCGCGTAGCACCTTGATCGCCACATCCCGGCCCAGTCGCAGATCTCGGGCCTTGTGGACCTCCGACATGCCACCGAACCCGATGATCTCGCCCAGCTCGTAGCGGGAGGAGAGGTTCTTCGGGGTCGTCATGGCAATCCTTGCTGCGCGACTGAGGATGAATTGGGGTCCTGTGCGTACACCGGACTGCGGTCACTGCCGGGACTCACCGCTCCGCCGGAATTCGCGCCGCCGGAATTCGCGCCGGGAGTCACTGGCAACGATGGTAGGTCGCCGCCGCCCTGGCCGGGCCACGGCCACCGGCCGGGCGTGGTGGTCGTGGGTTTCGCCGCGGTGGTGGTCGGCGTGGTGGTCTTGGGCGGCGTCGTGGTGGTCACCGGCGGCGGCGTCGTGGTCGGCTCGACCGTGGTGGTCGGCGCCGGCTCGACGGTGGTCACCGGGGGCGGCGGCACCGGCCGTTCCCGGGTGGTGGTGGTCGGCGGGGCCGTGGTGGTGGTCGGGGTGATCACCGGGGGCGCCACCACCGCGCTGGTGCGGGCGGGCGGCGTGGAGTCGTGCGAGGAACTGCTCATCAGGATGATGGCGACGCCCGCACCCAGGATCAGCGCGCCGACACCGAGTCCGGCGACGACCTTCTGCCCGTTGGTGAATCGACCGGACTCGGTCTCCTCCGCCCCGGGGACCGTCATCGGGCCGACCGGGGTGCGGGGTCCGGACATGACGGTGGTCTGGGCGGCGGGCGGTTCCATCGGCCCGCGCATCGGCTGCGGCGGCGGCGCGTACCGGGTGGTGGCCTGGTCGGCCCGCGCGCCCGGAATGATCATGGTCGGTCCGGGCGGCAGCACCCGGGTGGCGCCGGTCATGGCCGCGGACGGGATGCCGCCGGGCGGGGTGGGCCGGCGGCCCGAACGCACCGCGGACACCGCGTCGGCGAACTCGCCGCCATTGGCGTAGCGCTGGCCCGGTTCCTTGGCCATGGTGATCTCGATGAGCTCCCGCACGTTCGGCGGCAGGTCGGCGGGCAGCGGCGGCGGGGCCTCCCGCACATGCTTCATGGCGACCGTCAGCGCGCCGTCGCCGGTGAACGGCCGCGCGCCCGCGAGCGCCTCGTAGCCGACCACGCCGAGCGAGTACACGTCCGAGGCGGCGGTGGCGTCCTCACCGGTGGCCTGCTCCGGCGCGATGTACTGGGCGGTGCCCATCACCATGCCGGTCTTGGTCACCGGGGACGCGTCGACGGCCTTGGCGATACCGAAGTCGGTGATCTTCACCTGACCCGTCGGCGTCACCAGGATGTTGCCCGGCTTCACATCCCGGTGCACGACGCCCGCGAGGTGCGCCACCTGCAGCGCGCGCCCGGTCTGCTCCAGCATGTCGAGACCCTGCGCCACCGACAGCCGGTTGAGCCGGGACAGCACCGCGTTCAGCGGCTCACCCTGCACGAATTCCATGACCAGATAGGCGATCTCGCCGCCGGACGGATCCTGCGTCTCGCCGTAGTCGTAAATGCTCGCGATGCCGGGGTGATTCAGCTGCGCGGTGGTCCGCGCCTCGGTACGGAAGCGCTGCCGGAAGGTCGGGTCGGTGGAGAACTCCGCCTTCAAGACCTTCACCGCCACCCGGCGATCCAGCCGGGTGTCCAACGCTTCCCAGACCTGGCCCATGCCGCCGGTGGCGATCAGCCGCTGCAGCCGGTACCGGTCCGCGATCATCGCACCGTTGTTCAGCATTCGTGACCCTGTCTACCTTGCACTCTCATATCGTTCAGCCCCCCAGCCCGGCGTCCAGCACAGCCCGCGCGATCGGTGCGGCCACCGAGCCGCCGGTCGCGGCCAGGGCCCGGTCGCCGCCGTTCTCGACGATCACCGCGATGGCGATCTTCGGGTTCTGCGCCGGCGCGAACGCCAGATACCAGGCGTGCGGCGGGGTGTTGCGCGGATCGGTTCCATGTTCGGCGGTGCCGGTCTTCGACGCGATCTGATACGGGCGCGGCTGCGACCCTCCCTGCGTGTTCTTCTCCGACTCGAGCATCAGATTGGTGATCTGCGTGGCCACCTGCGGCGTCACCGCCTGACCGACCGACGTCGGCTTGGTGGTGCTCAGCGTACTGAGATCCGGCGCCTGCAACTGGTCGACCAGGTAGGGCTTCATCCGCACGCCGCCATTGGCGATGGTGGCCGCGATGACCGCGTTGTCCAAGGGGGTCAGGGCCACATCGCGCTGTCCGATGCTGCTCTGTCCCAGCGCCGCGTTGTCCGGAATGTCGCCCACGGTGCTGTCGGTCCACGGAATCGGGATGCTGTTGTGCAGATCCTTGCCGATCCCGAACGCGCTCGCCTCGTCCTTGAGTTTCGCGGTCCCCACCTTGATACCGAGCTCGACGAAGGCGGTGTTACACGAGTACTTGAAAGCGTCTGTCAGCGAAGCGGTTTGGGCGTCGCCGGGGCCGCAGTGGCTGCCCGCGTAATTCTCCAGCGTGGTCTGCGTGCCGGGCAAGGTGATGCGCGGCGCGGCGGTGAACTGGTCCTCGGGCTTCGCGATGCCGTTGGACAGCGCGGCCGCGGTGACCACCACCTTGAAGGTCGAGCCCGGCGGATAGGTCATCGAGACGGCGCGATTGATCAGCGGCCGCCCGGTGTCCTTGTCCAGCTGCTTGTAGGTGTCCTCGACCCGTCCGGCGTCGTGCCCGGCCAGGGTGTTCGGGTCGTAGGAGGGCGTCGACACCATGGTGAGGATGCGGCCGGTGCTCGGCTCGATGGCCACCACCGAACCGGTCAGCTTCTTCGCGGTCAGCTGCTCGTAGGCGACCTTCTGCATGATCGGGTTGATGGTGGTCACCACATTGCCGCCGCGCGGGTCCCGCCCGGAGATGAGGTCGATGAGCCGCCGCCCGAACAGCTGGTTGTCGGAACCGTT
This sequence comes from Nocardia tengchongensis, assembly GCF_054781395.1. NCBI lineage: Bacteria > Bacillati > Actinomycetota > Actinomycetes > Mycobacteriales > Nocardiaceae > Nocardia > Nocardia tengchongensis. Next base: position 2,120,264 of record NZ_BAAGUM010000006.1, on the reverse strand, counting down.
GAGCACCGAGTCCTCGGCGTGCTCGAGCCCGTTGTTGCCGTTCTGCAGCGAGTAGAAGCCGGTCACGGGCGCGTAGGCCATCGGATCGGTGGGGTAGGTGCGCAGGTACTTGTAGCGGTCGTCGGTGGCCACCGAGCTCGCGAGTACCGTTCCGGCGGCGGAGATCTGGCCGCGCTGGCGGGCGTACTCGTCGAGCAGGACGCGATCGTTGCGCGGGTCGTTGCGCAGGCTGTCGGCCTTGCCGATGGGGCCGATCTGGACCTGCACGTAGGTGGCGTTGATCAGCAGCGCGACGATCATCGCCATCACCGCCAGCGCCACCCGGCGCAGAGGCGTGTTCACGCCGCACCTCCCTCGACCTTGCGCAGCATTTGCGTCGACGCGTCCGCGATCGGCTCGGCCCGCTTGCGGGCGGGGGCCGGGCGGCGGGCCGCGTCGGAGATCTTGATCAGCACTCCCAGCAGGACGTAGTTCGCCAGCAGCGACGAACCGCCGTACGACATGAACGGGGTGGTCAGACCGGTCAGCGGAATCAGCTTGGTGACCCCGCCGACCACCACGAACACCTGGATGGCGATGGTGAAGGCCAGCCCGGAGGCCAGCAGCTTGCCGAAGCTGTCGCGGATCGCCAGCGCGGTCCGGATGCCGCGCACCGAGAAGATGCAGAACAGCAGCAGGATCACCGTCAGGCCGATCAGGCCCAGCTCCTCACCGATGGCGGCGATGATGAAGTCGGTCTTGGCGAACGGCACCTTCGACGGGTTGCCGCTGCCCAGCCCGGTGCCCGCGAGCCCGCCGGTGGCGAGCCCGAACAGCGACTGCGAGATCTGATAACCGGTGCTCGAGTAGTCGTCGAAGGGGTGCAGCCAGGTCGCGGTCCGCACCCGGACATGCCCGAAGGCGTTGTAGGCGAACACGAATCCGATGGCCAGCAGCACCAGCCCGACCGCCACCCAGCCGACCCGCTCGGTCGCGACGTAGAGCATGCACAGCACGGTCGCGAAGATCAGCAGCGAGGTGCCCAGGTCCTTCTCCACCACGAGCACGCCCACCGACACCACCCACACCAGCAGCACCGGGCCCATGTCGCGCATGCGCGGCAGTTCCATGCCGAACACGTGCTTGCCCGCGCCGGTGAACAGGTCGCGCTTGGACACCAGCACCCCGGCGAAGAACACGATCAGCGCGATCTTCGCGAACTCACCGGGCTGAACGCTGAAGCCCGGCAGCCGGATCCAGATCTTCGCGCCGTTCACCATCGAGTACCGGTCCGGCAGCAGCGCGGGCAGCGCGAGCGCCACCAACCCGGCCAGGCCGACCGTGTAGGAGTAGCGGGCCAGACTGCGGTAGTCGCGCAGGGCGATCAACAACCCCATGAAGACCACCATCCCCAGCCCCGTCCACAGCACCTGCTGGTTGGCGTCGGGGGAGGGGATGGGCAGGTTGGCGAAGGCGGCGTCCTGGGCTTGCGCTAGGTCGACGCGGTGAATCACCACCAGGCCCAACCCGTTCAGCAGCGCCGCGATCGGTAGTAGGAGCGGATCCGCGAACGCCGCGAACCGCCGCACCGCCAGATGCGCGACACCGAACAGGGCCAGGTACGCGGCACCGAGTTTGGCGATCTCCCAGGTGATCGCCTGCTCCTGACTGGCCTCCACCAGCACCAGCGACACCGTTGTGATGAGGGCCGCCAGCCCCAGCAACAGCAACTCGACATTGCGCCGGGTGGCGGGCGGCGGCGCAGGAGCGAATCCGCCGGGTGGACTGGGGAAGGCCCCAGTGGACGGCGGTGCCGGTGCGGACATCAGTCCGCCGTCCTGCAGTTCTGCCCCGGGTTCTGCGGTGCCGTGGTGGAGGTGGTGGGCGCGGTGGTGGTCGGCGGGTTCGGCTGGTCCGACTTGTGCTCGAGCGGGTGGTTCTCGCCGGTGCGTTCGCCGCCGGTGAGACCGCCGGGGACGGCGTTGGGCGCGGCCGGGGTGGTGGTGACCGCGGCGCCGGGCTGGTTGGGGTCGGCGGGCGGGGCCGGCGTCGGCGTCGGGTTGCTGGGCGCGGTCTGCGACTTGGCGTCGCAGGGCGGCAGCAGTTCGGTCGACACCAGGTTCCGGATCTGCTTGATGGCGTCGTCGCGGGAGCCCGGCGGCAGGCCCTTGTCGACCGAGTCCCGGCCGCTGGGGCGCAGCGCCTCGCGGGTCAGCGGGACACAGCCGTTCGCGAACTTGTCACTGGGCGCGGCCAGCGTCAATTCGCCGCTGCGGGTAACACATCCGACCTGATCCACCTCGCGGATCGAGTAGCCCAGCACCGAACCGGGCAGGCCGCGCAGCACGACCACCTTCTCGCCGTCCACGCCGACGTAGTAGTTGCTGCGAATCATGTTGTAGCCCACGGTGAGACCCGCGCCGACGGCCACCAGCAGGGCCAGCGACAGCGCCAGCCAGCGCAGCTTGTGGCTCTTCTTGGGCGGTTCGGGCTCGGGCTGCGGGACCGCGCGGCGCGGGGTGGCGCGCGGCGGGCGCATGGCGGCGGCCCGGCCGGCGGCGGTGTTCGGCGGGGGAGTGTCCTCGTCCTCGCCGGAGGCCGCGCCCGCCACGATGGGATGGCTCTGGCCGTAGTCCAGGTCGATGACGTCGGCGACCACCACGGTCACGTTGTCGGGACCGCCACTGCGCAACGCCAATTCGATGAGCCGGTCGGCCGACTCGTCGGTGGTGCCCTCGCGCAGCGTGTTGGCGATGGTCTCGTCGCTGACCACATCGGAGAGGCCGTCGGAGCAGAGCAGGTAGCGGTCCCCGGCGCGAGCCTCCCGCACCACCAGGGTGGGGTCGATCTCGTTGCCGGTGAGCGCCCGCATGATCAGCGAGCGCTGGGGATGCGTGTGGGCCTGTTCCGGGGTGATCCGTCCTTCGTCCACCAGCGACTGCACGAAGGTGTCGTCACGGGTGATCTGGGCCAGCTCACCGCCTCGGAGCAGGTAGGCGCGGGAGTCGCCGATGTGCGCGAGGCCGAGTTTGCGTCCGGCGAACAGGATGGCGGTGAGCGTGGTGCCCATGCCGTCGAGTTCCGGCTCCTCCTCGACCTGGTCGGCGATGGAGGCATTGCCTTCGTGCACGGCGCGATTCAGCTTGCCGAGCAGATCGTCGCCGGGCTCGTCGTCGTCCAGATGCGCCAGCGCGGCGATCATCAGTTGCGAGGCGACCTCACCGGCGGCGTGGCCGCCCATGCCGTCCGCGAGCGCGAGCAGTCGCGCACCTGCGTAGACGGAGTCCTCGTTATTGGCCCGGACGAGACCACGGTCGCTACGCGCTGCGTAGCGGAGAACAAGTGTCACGATCGCAGCTCGATCACTGTCTTGCCGACACGGACCGGTGTGCCGAGCGGAACTCGGACCGGAGTGGTGACCTTCGACCGGTCGAGGTAGGTCCCGTTGGTGGAACCGAGATCCTCGACGTACCAATCCTCACCGCGCGGCGAGAGGCGCGCGTGGCGGGTGGAGGCGTAGTCGTCGGTGAGGACCAGTGTGGAGTCGTCCGCGCGCCCGATCAGCACCGGCTGTTGGCCGAGTGAGATGCGGGTGCCGGCGAGAGAACCCTGAGTCACCACGAGATATTTGGCGCCCTTCTGGCCCCGGCGAAAAGATGGGAGCACCGCGGAACCGCCTGCGGCCCGAGGCGCGACCCGAAGGCCGGAAGCCGCGTAGATATCGCTGCGCAGGGTCCGGAGCACCGCCCACACGAACAGCCACAACAGCAGCAGGAACCCCGCACGGGTCAATTGCAGGATCAATCCCTGCACGGTGCTCCACCTCCTGTTCGACCGTGTCGTAGGTACGGGGCAGTTACGGAGGTATGACTCCGTGACCCCCAACCGGTGTGTTGCGTGTCAGCGCGACCCGAGTCCGCCGCGAGTAATGGCAGCATCATAGGGCCGTCGACCGGTTGCGATCACGATACGACCGAGGAATTCCTAGCCATATCGTGACCTGCACCGCGAGCTTACGGGATCAGACGATCCGGATCAGGATCTCGGAATGTCCGGCGCGGATGACATCCCCGTCGGCCAGCTGCCAATCCTGGACGGGTGACCCGTTGACCAGCGTGCCATTGGTCGAACCGAGGTCCGAGAGCATCGCGGTCTGACCGTCCCAGCGAACCTCGATGTGGCGCCGCGAAACGCCGGTATCGGGCAACCGGAAGTGCGCGTCCTGCCCACGGCCGATGATGTTGCTGCCCTCGCGCAACTGGTAGGTGCGGCCCGAGCCGTCGTCCAGCTGCAGCGTGGCCGAGTAACCCGAGGCGCCGCGCGCGGGCGCCGCGCCGTAGCCCGCCTGCTGCTGGTCGTAGCCCGCCTGGCCGTACCCCTGCTGGTCGCCGTAGCCGGCCTGCTCCGGGTACTGGTCGTAGCCCTGCTGGCCGTAACCCTGCTGCTGGCCGTACCCCTGCTCGGCGTAACCGGCCGGCTGCTGGCCGTAGCCGCCGCCCTGCTCGTACCCCTGCTGGCCGTAGCCGGGCTGCTGGCCGTAGGCCGGGTCGGCGTAACCCTGCTGCTGGCCGTAGCCGGCCTGGTCGCCGTAACCCTGCTCGTAGCCCTGCTGCTGCCCGTAGGCGGGGTCGGCATAGCCCTGCTGCTGGCCGTAGGCCTGGTCGGGCGCGGCATAGCCCTGCTGTTGCCCGTAGCCCTGTTCGGCGTAACCGCCCGGCTGCTGGGCGCCGTAGCCGCCGCCCTGCTGCTGGTAGTCGTAGCCGTTCTGGTACTCGCCGTAGCCCTGCTCGGACTGGCCGTAGCCGCCCTGCTCGTAGCCCGGCTGCTGCCCGTGGCCGTAGTCGCCGTAACCCTGCTGACCGGGGCGGCTCGCAGGCGGGGGCGCGTACCCGCGATTCCGCGGATCGGACTCCGCGGGCTCACGGCTTGGGTCGTAGCCTGAGTTCTGCGTCATGGGGCCAGCTCCTGGTTGCGGGTTGGGTCGTTGTGGGCGTTCAGGGCCCGCAGACGGGCTGGCCCGCCTGCCCGCGTCCGGATCCACCCGGCCGCGTGTCCTGAACTGTCCGGTGTGCAGCGTAGGGGATGCCTCGAACTCCACGTGCACTTCGCCGTAGGTCTGCCACCCTTGCTCACGGATGTGGTCTTGCAGATGTTTGGCGAATGCGCGCACCGTGAGCTGGTAATCCGCCGTGGCGACCTGCTGATCCGATTGTCCTTCACCGTGCACGAGTTGCCGGAGATCGGACTCGTTGACGGTGATGACATAGCTGTTCGGAGCCAGTAGGTGTCCCCCGCCCAGATCCTGGACATGGTCGCCGGCCTCACGCTGCAGTGCGGCCTCGACCTCCTGGGGAGCGACACTGCCGCCGAAGGCGCGCGCGAAGACGTCGCCGACGGCGCCCTGGAGGCGGCGCTCGAAACGGGAAACAAACCCCATCGCCCCTCCTTCCCGGGTCGTGTCGATTCTGACCTGCCAATAGACATGCGTGGAGCATCCCGGAATGCAACACGCAGGCATGGCGTGTCGCCGGAAGGACACGGTCTTTGCATGATATCCACGATCGTCCACACCTGTAACTCTTGGCGGCGAGCCGAGGTTCCCGCGTCGCGCTCACCTCGTGACGACCCGGTCGCACCCCTGATAACCAGGCGATTTCGTTTTGGCGCAAACCCCGTGATACGTTTCTCTCGTCGCTCGGGCGAGTGGCGGAATGGCAGACGCGCTGGCTTCAGGTGCCAGTGTCCGTAAGGACGTGGGGGTTCAAGTCCCCCCTCGCCCACCACGAGGAAGGCCCCGATCCAACCGGATCGGGGCCTTCTTCTTTGTCTGCACCCGGTTCTCCCGGTTCGGAGTCGACCGCGGTTGGTTCGAAGCCGACCGAGGTCGTGGGCGGCCGGATGTGACGAAGGTCGCACACCCTGTTCGGGGATGGTTTCGAGAGGCGTTGCCAGGGGCCGTTTTTGGGCCGCCGCGGGGGCGAAAATCGTTTGCCGGGAGATGCCGTCTTGGGTATGCGCCCGATTACTGTCCGGCGTTGCCGGATGATCATGTAGCTAAAACCATTGGAAACAAACTTGAGGATTGTTTGACCCCAAGCGACTGCTTGGCAATCCTGCTGAGCAGGGGAGAAACACCAGCTTAACGGGGGTTGAACCGACGGTGTGCGGCGAATTTGCGAGTTTATGGCAAACCGTACGACGGGGTTCCGAACGCATCGCGCGCAATGGGTTGAAACGGGTCCCGAAACACAACCGAAGGGATAGTTTCAGGGCCCTCCGCAGACCGCCCGCAAAGGGTATGCCGGGAATTAGCGATCGCCTCGAGTTCCCTACGGAGAAGCGGCATTTCGCCTGGTCGCGTTATACGCCCGGTGGGCAAGTCGGAGGTTGCGTAGCCATAACGATTGTGTAGAGTCAACGGCAACGCTGGCCGCAGCTGAGCCGGACTCGCTGCGGCCAGTGGAACTCACTTCCGATGGCCTCGCCGCCCCAGCGCCTCGGACTCGCGACCTACGAAGTCGCCACTCTCACAACCGCTTCCGGGCCGTTTCCGAGCGAATAGCCCGTGATGTGCTCCACGGCATCTCCCGCTTCCGCCGCGCGACTCATGCGATCCTGCTCTCGCGCCGCGATCCGGCCGCGCCCGAACACGTAGGCCAGGAAACCCAGTTCGGCCAGCGCCCCGATCCCGACCCGCACCGCGGTGGGCAGTCCGCTGGGTGTCACGAACCCTTCCAGGAACCCCGACACCAGCAGCACGCCCGCCAATCCGATCGCGATCACCGCGGTCGCCCGGCCCTGCCGCGCCAGCGCCTGCGGCCGGCTCTCCCGGCCCGGGTCGATCAGCGTCCAGCCCAGTTTCAGTCCCGCCCCACCGGCCACGAAAATGGCTGTGAGCTCCAGCATTCCGTGCGGCAGGATCCAGCCGAAGAACGGTCCCAGCCTTCCGGCCTCCGCCATCAGCCCGGCACTGATCCCGAGGTTGAGGGCGTTCATGAACAACAGGTAGACGGCCGGCAGCACCAGCACCCCCATGAACAAGGCCATGGCCGACACCCACGCGTTGTTGGTCCATACCTTCGCGGCGAACGCGTCGTGCGAATGCTCGTAGTAGTAGGTCTCGAATTCGCCGCCGGGCTTCGTCAAGGCGTCTGTATTCATGTCCAGGCCCAGATGCCGCCGCGTCGACTCGGAATTGGCCACCGCCGCCGCCAGCGCCGCCGACCCGAGCAGGAACACCGCCGCCACCGACAGCCACCACGGCCAGGCCCGGTACACCGCCGCCGGGAAGCGATGGGTGAAGAAGTAGCCGATCTCGCGCGGGGTATCGGTGGGCGCGCTCAGAATCCGCCCCCGGGCCCGGGTCAGCACCGCCGACAGCCCGGCGATCAGCTCCGGATCCGCCTCCCGCGTCTGCAACCGCGCCAACTGCTGCGAGGCCACCCGATACAGGCGCACCAGCTCGTCGGATTCCGCGCCGCTGAGCCGCTTGCCCCCGGCCGCCAGCCGATCCAGCCGATCCCAGGAGGGCTTGTGCACAAATGTGTACGCGTCCAGATCCATCAGTACCCCTCCTGCGCCAATGCTGACAAAATGCTAACCACCATGGCTCTTTTCACTACCGGCGAGGCCGTAGCGGTCGAACTGCCCATCGCGCGGATCCCGACGCGGGCCGCGGCGTTCCTGCTGGACCTGATCCTGCAGCTGCTGCTGGCGGTGATGCTGGTCCTGCTGGGGCGGGCGCTGCTGGTGTGGATCGGCGCGGATTCCGCATGGCGGGACGCGGCCATGCTGGTGGCTTTGGTGTGCGCGTTCATCGGGTATCCGGTGGTGTTCGAGACGTTCTCGCGGGGCCGCTCGATCGGGAAGATGGCGGTCGGGCTGCGCGTGGTGCGCGCCGACGGCGGGCCGATCGATTTCCGGCACGCGGTGACGCGGGGCCTGGCGGGGATCGTCGACTTCTGGATTCTGGGGACCGGGCTGATCGCCATCGTGGTCTCGATGTGCTCGCCGCAGGCCCGCCGGGTCGGGGACGCACTGGCGGGGACCGTGGTGGTGCACGATCGCAGCCGGTTGCCGTTCGCCGCGCTGGCCGCGCCGCCGCCGTGGCTGACGGGCTGGGCGCGGCAGCTCGACCTGTCGGGTCTGTCCGATGCGCAGGCGTTGGCGATGCGGCAGTACCTGGTGCGGTTCCGCACCCTGACCCCCGAGGTGCAGGACCGGCTGGGCCGGTCCCTGGTCCTGTCGGTCTGCGCGAGCCTGCGCACCGAGCCCCTGCACGGCTATCCGCCGCTGCAGATTCTGGGCGCGGTGCTCGCCGAGCGGCAGCGGCGCGAGATTCCGCCGCCGCCGTTCGCGGTGCGGCCTCCGGCGCCGGTCCCGGTCACAGCGCTCCGGTCCGCTTGAGTTCCAGGTATTCGTCGGCCAGCGCTTCGGGCAGCCCGTCGGGGGCCGCGGCGATGACGCGGACGCCCAAGCGGCGCAGCGTCTCCCGGGCCACCGCGTGGTCGGCGATCACGTTCTCGGCGGCGGCCGCCGCGTAGAGGTCGCCGGAGCCGGATCGATGCGCGGCGGCGGCCGCCACGTCCGGATCGGTCACCGACACCACCAGCACCCGATGCCGTTCGGCCAGCACCGGCAGCACCGGCAGCAGGCCCTCCTGCAGGGTCGCCGCGTCGAGGTGGGTGAACCAGACCACCAGGCTGCGGCGGCGGGCCCGTTGCAGGGTGGCGCGCAGCATCCCGCGATAGTCGGTGTCGGCCAGTTCGGGGGTGAGCCCGGCGAGTGCGTGCATCAGCTTGAGCTGCAGGCGTTTTCCGCCGATGCCACGCACCTCGGTGCGCAGGCGGCGGTCGTAGGCCAGCAGGTCGACCGAGTCGCCGCCCGAGGCGGCCAGCCCGCCCAGCAGCAGCGTCGCTTCGATGGCGGCGTCCAGCCGGGTGCCGTTCCCGACCCGGCCGGCGCTGACCCGTCCGGTGTCGAGCAGCATGACCACGTGCCGGTTGCGTTCCGGCCGCCAGGTGCGGACCAGGACGTCGTTGGCGCGGGCGGTGGCGCGCCAGTCGATGGTGCGGACGTCGTCGCCCGCGACATATTCACGGAACGAATCGAATTCGGTGCCCTGGCCGCGAATCGTGGTGGTGTTGCGGCCCTCCAGCTGCTGCAACCGCTTGACCTTGGAGGCCAGCAGCCGTTCGCTGCGGAACGGCGGCAGCGCGCGCAACCGGGCCGGAACCTGGCGGCGCACCTGCCGGCCGGCCATCCCGAGCGGGCCCAGCAGGCGCAGTGTCACCGGACCGGCCACCCGGTCGCCGTGATAGTCGGGGGCCAGCTCGGTGCGCAGTCGAATCCTGGTGTTGGGCGGCAGGTTCAGCGCGTGCGTGCGATGCCGGGCGTGCGCGCTCGGCGGCCAGTCGTCCCACAGGGTGCCGCGCGCCGGGCGGGTCCCGCCGTTCAGCACCGCCAGTTCCACCTCGATGCTGCGGCCGGTGCGCACGGTGGTGAGGGGCTCCCGCGAAAGCTCCAGCGCGCCCGGGGATCCCAGGAGCAGCAGGTCGACGCCGATGAGCGCGGCCAGTGCCAGGGTGGCGAGCAGCACGCCGGGCCACGACGGCAGCACCAGCGTGACGAACAGCGCCGCGAGCACCGCGGCGGCGGCCAGCCGGCCGGTGACGACCACCGGCTACACCGGAACCGGGACGGACATCAGCAGCGAGGCCAGCACGCCCTCGGCGGTGACGCCCTCCACCTCGTGCTCGGGCCGCAGGTGCAGCCGATGCCGGAGCACCGGTGTCGCAACGGCTTTCACGTCGTCGGGCGTGACGTAGGAGCGGCCGTTCAACCAGGCGAAGGCCCTGGCGGCCGCCATCAGCGCGGTCGCGCCACGGGTGGACGCGCCGTGCGCGACGGCGGGGGAGGTGCGGGTCGCCCGGCACAGGTCCACCGTGTACGCCAGCACCTCGGGGCTGATGGTCACCTGCGCGACCGCGGCGCGGGCGGCCGCGATGTGGGCGGGACCGGCCACCGGCCGCAGTCCGGCCGCGGCCAGATCCCGGGGGTCGAAGCCCGCGGCGTGCCGCTGCAGGATGCGGAATTCGTCGTCGCGCCCGGGCAATTGGACGTCCACCTTGAACAGGAACCGGTCCAGCTGCGCCTCCGGCAGCGGGTAGGTGCCCTCCTGCTCGATCGGGTTCTGGGTGGCGACCACCACGAAGGGGTCGGGCAGCGGCTGCGGGACGCCGTCCACCGAAACCTGGCGTTCCTCCATCGATTCCAGCAGCGAGGACTGGGTCTTCGGCGGGGTGCGGTTGATCTCGTCGGCGAGCAGCAGGTTGGTGAACACCGGGCCGCGGCGGAAGGTGAACTCGGCCGAGTGCGGATCGTAGATCTGGGAGCCGGTGACGTCGCCGGGCATCAGGTCGGGGGTGAACTGGATGCGGGCGTGCTCCAGGTCCAGCGCGGTGGCCAGCGCCCGCACCAGCAGCGTCTTGGCCACGCCCGGAACGCCTTCCAGCAGCACGTGGCCGCGGCACAGCAACGCCAGCACCAGGAACATGACCGCGTGGTCGTTGCCGACGACGGCCTTGCCGATCTCGGTGCGCAGCGCCAACAGCGCCTGCTGGGCGTCCTGCACCGAGGGCGTGCGCTGGTCATCGATCACGACGGTGCGGTCGTGGTTGGTGTCCACCGCGCCCTTGGAAAGTTCGGTCACAAGACCTCCGCTTCGATCCATTCGAGTTGTGCCGCCACGAGTTCCAGGGTGGCCCGGTCGGTGACCGGGTCGTACAGGGCGGCGCGGAGGACGGCCGGGTCCACGCCGGTGCGGGCGCCGAGCGCCGCGACGACCAGTTCCGCCGGGGTGTCGGCGGTGACGCCGAGGACGGGCCGCAGCCGCCGCAGCGCCGCCGCCCGCAGTTTCGCGGCCACATGGTCGTGGTCGCGGGATTTCCGGTACAGCCCGGCCTGTCCGGCCAGGAGTTCGTGGGCGGGGGCCTCCACCGGCAGCGGTTCGCGCACGATCGCGCCGCGCCGGCGGCCCCGCCACCACAGCACGGCGACCCAGGCGATCAGGAACTGCAGGCCGCCGAAGGCCAGCCAGTGCGGCATCCGCTGGAAGATGGAATCGTCGCCCGCGCCGAAGTTCGGCGGCGGCAGGTCGGGTTCCCGGGTCGGGGTGGGCTGGTGGGTGGGCGGCGTGTTCGGCGGATGCGAGGTCGAGGGGGCGTGCCCGAGATGGGTGAGCACGTACACCAGCGCGATCACGGCGAGCAGTGCGACCAGCGCGGTCCACAGTCGCCAATCCTTCAGCAGCTCGGGCAGTTCCCGCCGCTCGCGCGCGGGCTTGTCCTTACGGGTCTTGGTCTTGCGGGTTTTCCGCTGTTCGGTGATTTCGACCGGGCCGTCCTTGGGCGGCGGCGCGATCGAATACCGGTCGGCCTGCTCGAGCTGCCGGTACTCGGCCTCGGTGGCGTACCGCCCGCCGTAGACGACCTCGTCGAAACTGTGTGCCGCCGAGGGCAGTTCACCCGCGTTCGGCACGGCCGCGGTGGCGTCGCGGGCGGTCTCCCGCGCGGTGCGCGCCCGCTCCTCGTCGAGGATCCCGCGCTGTTCCAGCCCGCGCGTGACCGCCCGATACCGTTCGCGCAGCGCCGCACCGAAATCCCCGCGCCGGGCGGCGTCCTCGGCCGCGGCCAGGTGCGTGGCGGCCGGGCCCAGTGCGGGTTCGGGCGGCGCGCCGGCGGCGGGCAGGGTGTCGTGGGTGTCGTTCATCGTGCGCCTCCGGCGGGGACCCGGATGTCCCAGGCTTCGCGGCGGCAGCGCCGGTCGACGTAGGTGACCACCTGGGTGGCGGACTCGACCATCTCGCCGACCGCCACCAGCAGCAGCGCGACCGCGATGATCAGCACCGTCACGGTCCAGCGGTGGGTGCCGGAGAAGTCGCTGATGGTCGAGGGCAGCGCCAGCACCGGCACGATCAACACCACCAGCAGCCCGCGCAGGTACAGCCACAGTCCGACCAGCTGCCATTCGGTGCCGCTCGCAAGCAGTTTCGCGCGCTGGGCCGCGACGCCGTAACCGGCGGAGCTGTCGAAGATGATGGGCGCCAGGGTGAATCGGCGGGCGCGCAGCCAGGCCAGCCAGATCACCGCGAACGGCGCGGTGAACAGCAGGGGAGTGCCCACGGCCAGCACCCCGAGACCGATCAGCGTGTACATGGCCTGATAGCCGAGCAGCGGTCCGGCGGCGGAAGTCAGCTGCCGCAACGCGCTTCGCCACGTCGACGGCCTGCGGTACACGACATCGAGTCCGATCGGCACGGTCACGCCGCGCACGAAGAAGCGCAGCGCCCAGGCGCACAGCAGGCCGGTGAACAGCGCGCCCCAGAAGGTGCCGCTGTCGGAATCCCCGGTGATGGCGGCCGCCGCCACGGCGCCCGCGACGGCCAGCGCCGAGGCCGCCAGCCACGCCACCCCGAGCAGTGCCGCCAGGGTCTCGAGCCGGGCCTGGATCAGCGCGAACGGCAGATCCAGTAGTTCCCGGAACTGCATCGGGCGGATCGGGACGATCGCCGGGTCGGATGAAGTCGGTTCCCCCACCGAGCCGGTCGGCGAACCGACGGAGTCGGCGGCGGACGGCAACACGCGCCCGAGTCTATCCGGACTCGGGCCCCAGCAGCCGGGCGACGACCTGCCGGTACATCTCCGGTTCGATCGGCGGGATGCCCATCAGGGCGCGCAGGTAGACGCCGTCGCCGACGAGTCGCACGATCTCGGCGTGCACGGGGTCGTGGATCTCGTTGTCCAGGGCGGTCTTCCAGGACCGCATCACCTCGTCGATGGCGCGATCGGTCTCGGCCTGCGTCTCGTCGGGCGGCGCGTCGACGGTGCGCATGGCCGCCAGCATCGAGCGGTAGAGGGCGAGTTCGACGGCGTCGGCCTCGTTCTCGGGGTGCGGGGCCTGCAGATACCACTCGGCGACCGAACGGCCCTGTTCGATCGTGGTTTTCACCTGCTGGTCGGCGCGGTCGGTGACGCGGCGCAGCAGTCCGGCGAGCAGCGCGTCCTTGCTCTTGAAGTGATAGAGGAGTCCGCCTTTGGAGACGCCGGCGGTGGCGGCGACGTTCTCCAGGGTCACCTGGGACAAGCCCTTGTCGAGGAGCAGGTTCTCGAGGGCGTCGAGGATCCGGTCGCGGGTGCCGGCGGGGTCGCGGGTGGTCACGAGGGTTGACTGTACCGGCTGGACGGTTCAAGCTGTTACTGTACCGTCTGGACGGTTCATACCCGAAAGAAGAAAGTCGATGAGCACCCAACCGAACGCACGTTCCGGAACCCCTACGACCGACCTGCGCGCCGCGCCCGTGACCACCCACGCCGCGCCCACCGCCGCACCGAAGGCCCGGCCCCGGGATTGGGCCGGGCTCGCCGTACTGGCCCTCGCGCTGCTGCTCATCGCCGTCGACGCCACCGTGCTCGACCTGGCGGTGCCCTCGATCACCGCGGATCTCGCGCCCACCACCCCGCAGCTGCTCTGGATCATCGACGTCTATTCGTTCGTCCTCGCGGGCCTGCTGGTCACCATGGGCACCCTCGGCGACCGCATCGGCCGCCGCCGCCTGCTGCTCATCGGCGCGGCCGGCTTCGCTCTCGCCTCGGCCCTCGCGGCCTGGGCGATCAGCCCCGAAATGCTCATCGCCGCCCGCGTGCTGCAGGGTGTCGCCGGTGCGACCCTGATGCCCGCCACCCTGGGCCTGATCCGGTCCATGTTCGCCGACGCCCGCCAGCGCACCCTGGCCATCTCGGTCTGGGGCGCGATGGCCGCCTCCGGCGCCGCCTTCGGGCCGCTGCTGGGCGGCTGGATGCTCGAGCACTTCTGGTGGGGTGCGGTGTTCCTGGTGAACCTGCCGGTGATGGCGCTGCTGCTGGTCCTGGCACCGATCCTGGTACCGGAATCGCGGGACCCGAATCCGGGCCGTTTCGACCTGGTCAGCGCGGGACTGTCGATGTTGGCGCTGATCCCGGTCGTGTACGCGGTCAAGGAGTTCGCGGCCCACGGCCCGAGCCTCAACCTGCTGATCAGCGCCGGTGTCGGCGTCACCGCGGGCGTGCTGTTCGTGCGTCGTCAGCGCGGCCTGGCGGCCCCGCTCATCGACCTGGACCTGTTCCGGCTGCCGGCCTTCCGGGCCGCGGTGTTCACCAACCTGCTGTCGGTGTTCGCGCTGGCCGGTGTGCTGTTCTTCGGCTCGCAGTACCTGCAGCTGGTGCTGGACAAGTCCCCGCTGCAGGCCGGTCTGCTGCTGATCCCGGGCACGGTCGGCTCCATGCTGGGCGCGCTCGCCGCGGCCTGGCTGGTCCGGTACTGGCGTCCGGCGACGGTGCTCGCGGGTTCGCTGGTGACGGTGGCGCTCGGCGCGGGCCTGTACTGGCTGCTCCCCACCGATCCCTCGGGTTCGGTGACCCCGTTCATCGTCGGCTTCCTGCTGATCGGACTGGGTGAGGGTGTGGCGCTGACGGTGTCGGCCGACATGATCGTCAGCACCGCGCCGGAAGCCCGCGCGGGCAATGCCGCCGCCATCTCGGAAACCGCGATGGAGATGGGTATCGCCCTGGGCGTGGCGGTGCTGGGCAGCGCCGTGATGGCGGCCTTCCGCGGCGGCCTGGACCTGACCCACGTCCCGTCCGCCCAGGCGGACGCGGCCCGCGAGTCCCTGGGCGGGGCGATCGAAACCGCCCGGGCGCTCCCGGAACCCGCGGCCGGTGAGCTGGTGAGCTCGGCGCATTCCGCCTTCGTCACCGGCATCCACCTGGCGGCCACCTCGACGGCGGTGCTGCTGCTGTTGACCGCGTTCGTCGCCTACCGCGCGGCCACCCGGAAACCGTCCGCGACGGCCGCCGCGGCGTGATCGAAAATGGCTGTGGCCCGGGAGTTTCCGTGTTCAACGTGAAACATCCCGGGCCACAGCCGCGTTCCGGCGGTTACTCCTGGCCCTTGCCCGGCGGCAGTTGACGCGGGGCGCGGTAGTCGAGTTCGGGGTTGCGGCGGCCCGCCAGCGCGTCCTGCTGCGGGGCCGCGGGGAGCGGGTAACCCGGGTCCACCACGTGCCCCTGGGGGAGCGGGGCGTAACCCGGATACGCGGCATACGGCTGATCCACCACGGTGGCTGCCACCCGCTGCGCGTAGACCTGCTGCGGCGCGCCCTGCGGCAGGTATCCGTACTGCTGCGGCTGCGCGTACATCTGATGCTGCTGCGGCTGCGCGGAATCCTCGGAGTCCACCGTCACCTTGCGGGTGCGGCGCAGCGTGAAGGTGATCTCCTCGGCCTCTTCGAAGGCCTGGCGCACGGTGCGCAGCGGATGCGTCGCGGTGTCGATGGCATTGGCCACGAACGACGGCACCAGCGGCCGGATCCAGCGGGCCGCGGTATCGGTGAACGGCACGGTGCCGATGATCGGCAGTTCCAATCCGCCGCCCTTGGGTGCGGGCTGCGCCACCGGCACGGCCGGCGCGAGCGCCCCGCCGGGCGGGACGGGGGCCAGTGCACCCGAGGTGAGCTGGGCGGGCAGGTTCGGCGACTGTGTCACGATCCCCTCCTGGGACACGGTGCTGTCCTTTCGATCCCCGGCCGCGGTCCCGGCCGGGAGTTCCAGTCTGGTGGCGGAGTCGAATTCGGCCACGGCCCGCTGGGCGGGCTCGGTGATGCCGATCTCGAAATTGCCGATGGCGGCGATGATGCGGGTGCGCTGCCGTTCCCGGTCGATGGCGGTGTCGGCGTGCGCGGCCAGCCGCGCGGCGGTGAGTTGTTGTTCCGCGCGCAGGTTTTCGGTCTCCACCCGCACCTCGGCCTGTTTGACGGCGATGGCGGTGGCGGCGGCCTGGTCGATGCGGTCGGTGGCGGTGCTGGTCGCGACGGTGCGGTCGAACGCGGTCTCCCCGCGCCACCAGCGCAGCAGCAGCGGCAGCAGGGCCAGCGTGATCATGAGCAAGGCGGTCGCGAGCCGCAAGACGAACGGCCCGAAATGTTCTGTGGTGTAGTCGTTCACGGCCACCCAGCGGGCCCCGAGTCCGCGGTCGCCGTCGGTGTAGGCGGCCTTGCGGGCGTCGGCGAGGGCCTTGTCCTTCTCGGTGACCTTGGCGTCGAGCCCGTCCACCTTCGCCTGCGCCGCCTTGAGCTGGGCGCGGGCGTCGTCGAGCATCTGGGCGGCGGTGCGTTCCTCGGGACCGCGTCCGGGCACGCCGGTCCTGGGGACGCCGTCGCAGTCCTGGGCCGGGTTGATCTCGCAGCGGGCGATCTTCAGCGCGGTGGCGACGTCGTTCCCGGCCTTGGTGATCTGCTGGTCCAGGGTGGTGCGCGCGGCCGTCGCCTGCTCCAGGTCGGTGCGGGCGGTGACCACGGCGGGCGCGGATTCGACTGCGTGCTGGGCGTTCTCGTCGAGCAGCCGGTGCACGGTGCCGGAGAACAAGAGGGTGCAGGCCAGTTCGGCGACGACCACTCCGGCGAGCACGGCGACGGCGATGCGCCCGGAGAATTCGGCCACCGCCCGCCGGTTCTCACGGCGGTCCGGGGTGGCGGCGGTGGCCAGTGCCCGGGACAGCGCGGCGACCAGCAGGGTCGCGGTCAGTGCGATCGCCACGACGCCGAGGGCGGGCCAGTCGGCGGCCCCGGTGGCGGCGGCGGTGACGGCTCCCGCGGTGGCCGCGAACAGCGCCACCACCGCGCCCGTGACGGTGTACCCCGCGCGTTCGG
This sequence comes from Nocardia tengchongensis, assembly GCF_054781395.1. NCBI lineage: Bacteria > Bacillati > Actinomycetota > Actinomycetes > Mycobacteriales > Nocardiaceae > Nocardia > Nocardia tengchongensis. Next base: position 2,103,544 of record NZ_BAAGUM010000006.1, on the reverse strand, counting down.
GACCGGTGGTGAGCTGCGGTTGTGCGCCGCCCAGCCAGACCAGCAGTGCGCCGAGTCCGGTCGACCTGTGGACGTGGGGATCGGTCATGGGAGCTCACATCCTCTACGTCCCAGGTGATTCGGCATAGCGAAACTGTCGCTGATTCGTTGTCTCAGCGTGACAGGAGTCCGGCGGTTCCACCGACCGCGGCGGCTGTGATGTGGCCAGGCTCACACCACCCTGTTTTCGGTGGTTCGGGTGGTGTTGATCACCTGCGGGCAGTCTCGGATATCGCCGAAAACCCAGTAGGAAGACGGTCTTACGGTTTGCTGCGTGTGTGCTGAACCCCACATTCAGGAAAAATTCCGTACGGTCCGCACGTTACGAGTCCATGTCTCCCGGGCGGTCGCCGGAGCGACGGAAGTTGTCCGGAAAGTTAGCCGCCTAATGCCCGGTTTGCCGGATCCGCTTGTGGGGAAACCTGATTCATTGCAGGTGGGAGGCAGTCTGGAGCTGCGCTGGGCGGTCCGGCCGTCGACCTCGCGCGGGTGCGTCACAGTGGTGAACTCAACTGAAACGCACCTGCACCCCTGCTTTACACTGGAGATCGCGCGTGTGTTGGAGGACCGGATGTAGAAGCCCAGCTAGAAGCTGGAATTAGCCAAACCTAAGTTGGTTGGGCTCCAGTCCTGACTTATCGTTTGCTCTTACGCCGAACTACACAATTCGGCATATCTCCCCATACGGACAGAGGCCCGATCGGTGCTGAGCCTAGCGGGCGAGAACGGCACGGTGTGTAGCGAACGCGTAAGAGTCCCGTTACCACCGAGCACCCGACTAGGTAATCGAAGCGGGTGGACAACTGCAAAGTTGACTGCACGGAGTGACCATCAGCGCCGCTGGTCTCCGAAACGTCCGGACGCAGTCCAGACCGGAGGCGTTCGACGAAGGCCGCATTCTTCGAAGGCCTGTTTTTTGTGAAGGCAGAGGCATGACGCAACTTCCTGGCCACAGGTCCCCTGGACCCATCGGGCTCTATGACCCGGCGAATGAACACGACGCCTGTGGTGTCGCATTCGTCGTCGACATGCACGGCCGCCGCAGCCGCGACATCGTCGACAAGGCTATTACGGCATTGCTGAACCTGGAGCACCGTGGTGCCGCCGGCGCCGAACCCAACTCGGGTGACGGCGCGGGCATCCTGATCCAGCTCCCGGACAAGTTCTTCCGTGCCGTGGTCGACTTCGAGCTCCCCGCCGAAGGTTCCTACGCGACCGGTATCGCTTTCCTGCCGCAGGCTCGCCGCGAGGCCGCCCGCGCCGGGTACGGCGTCGAGAAGATCGTGCGCGAAGAGGGCCTCGAGGTCCTCGGCTGGCGTGAGGTCCCGATCGACGAGTCGTCGCTGGGCGCGCTGTCGCGCGACGCCATGCCGACCTTCCGGCAGATCTTCATCGCTTCGCCCAAGGGCGGCGCCGAGCAGCTGTCCGGCCTGGACCTGGAGCGTCGCGCCTACGTCATCCGCAAGCGCATCGAGCACGAGCTCGGCAAGTCGGGTGCCGGTGAGGGCGCGGTCGGCAAGGAGTCGGTCTACTTCCCGAGCCTGTCCGGCGAGACCTTCGTCTACAAGGGCATGTTCACCACCCCGCAGCTGCGGGCGTTCTACGTGGACCTGCAGGACGACCGGGTCGAGTCGGCGCTGGGCATCGTGCACTCGCGCTTCTCCACCAACACCTTCCCGTCGTGGCCGCTGGCGCACCCCTTCCGGCGCGTCGCCCACAACGGTGAGATCAACACCGTCTCCGGCAACGAGAACTGGATGCGGGCCCGTGAGGCGCTGCTGAACTCCAACGTGTTCGGCACCGACTCCGAGGGCAACAACCGCCTGGAGAAGATCTTCCCGGTCTGCACCCCGGGCGCTTCGGACACCGCGCGTTTCGACGAGGTGCTCGAGCTGCTGCACCTGGGTGGCCGCAGCCTGCCGCACGCCGTGCTCATGATGATTCCGGAGGCGTGGGAGCGCCACGAGTCCATGACCCCGGAGCAGCGCGCGTTCTACCGCTACCACTCCTTCCTCATGGAGCCCTGGGACGGCCCGGCCTCGGTGTGCTTCACCGACGGTTCGGTCGTCGGCGCGGTGCTGGACCGCAACGGTCTGCGCCCCGGCCGCATCTGGGTCACCGAGGACGGCCTGGTCGTGCTGGCCTCCGAGGTCGGCGTGCTCGACATCGACCCGGCCAAGATCGTCTACAAGAAGCGCCTGCAGCCCGGCCACATGTTCCTGGTCGACACCAAGCAGGGCCGCATCATCTCCGATGACGAGGTCAAGTCCTCGCTGGCCGCCGAGTTCCCGTACCAGCAGTGGCTGGACGAGGGCCCGGTCAAGCTGAGCGATCTGCAGGACCGCCCGCACGTGCACATGTCGCACGACCGCGTGCTGATCCGTCAGCAGATCTTCGGGTACTCCACCGAGGAGCTGAACCTGCTGATCTCGCCGATGGCGCAGACCGGTGGCGAGGCGCTCGGCTCGATGGGCACCGACACCCCGATCGCGGTGCTGTCGTCGCGGCCGCGGCTGCTGTTCGACTACTTCTCGCAGCTGTTCGCGCAGGTCACCAACCCGCCGCTGGACGCCATCCGCGAAGAGGTCGTCACCTCGCTGCGCAGCATGGTGGGCCCGGAGGCCGACCTGCTGAACCCGGGCCTGGACTCCTGTCGTCAGATCACCCTGACCCAGCCGATCCTGGACAACGACGAGCTGGCCAAGCTGGTCCACATCAACGACGACGGCTCGCGCCCCGAGCTGCGGTCGGTCGTCGTGCACGGCCTGTACCCGGTCAAGAAGGGCGGCAAGGGGCTGCGCAAGGCCATCGAGGCCGTGCAGCGTCAGGTCTCGGCGGCCATCGACGGCGGCGCGCGGATCATCGTGCTGTCCGACCGCGAGTCCAACGAGAAGCTGGCCCCGATCCCGTCGCTGCTGCTGACCGCCGCGGTGCACCACCACCTGGTCCGGGAACGCACCCGCACCAAGGTCGGCCTGGTCATCGAGGCCGGTGACGCCCGCGAGGTGCACCACATGGCCATGCTGGTCGGTTTCGGCGCGGCGGCCATCAACCCGTACATGGCCTTCGAGTCCATCGAGGACATGATGGAGCGCGGCGCGCTGCAGATCCCGGGTAGCACCGGCGATCACGAGGCCGACTTCAAGAAGGCCGTCTACAACTACAACAAGGCCGCCGGCAAGGGTGTGCTGAAGGTGATGTCCAAGATGGGCATCTCCACCATCGCCTCCTACCGTGGCGCGCAGCTGTTCCAGGTCGTGGGCCTGGCGCAGGAGCTGGTGGACGAGTACTTCACCGGTCTGCGTTCGCCGCTGGACGGCATCGGCCTCGACGACATCGCCGACGAGGTCGCGCAGCGGCACCGGATCGCGTTCCTGGAGAACCGCAACGAGCGCGCGCACCGCGAGCTCGAGATCGGCGGCGAGTACCAGTGGCGTCGTGAGGGCGAGTACCACCTGTTCAACCCGGACACGGTGTTCAAGCTGCAGCACGCCACCCGCTCGGGCCAGTACAAGGTCTTCAAGGAGTACACGAAGCTGGTCGACGACCAGTCGGAGCGTCTCGCCTCGCTGCGTGGTCTGTTCAAGTTCAAGGACGAGCACCGCAACCCGATCTCGATCGACGAGGTCGAGCCCGCGTCGGAGATCGTGAAGCGTTTCTCCACCGGTGCCATGTCGTACGGCTCGATCTCGGCGGAAGCGCACGAGACCCTGGCCATCGCCATGAACCGGCTCGGCGGCCGCTCCAACTCCGGTGAGGGCGGCGAGCACCCGGCGCGCTTCGAGCCGGAGGAGTCGGGCGACTGGCGCCGGTCGGCGATCAAGCAGGTGGCCTCGGGCCGCTTCGGCGTGACCGCGCACTACCTGACCAACTGCACCGACATCCAGATCAAGATGGCGCAGGGCGCGAAGCCCGGCGAGGGCGGTCAGCTGCCGGCGCACAAGGTGTACCCGTGGGTCGCCGAGGTTCGGCACTCCACCCCGGGTGTCGGCCTGATCTCGCCGCCGCCGCACCACGACATCTACTCGATCGAGGATCTGGCGCAGCTGATCCACGACCTGAAGAACGCGAACCCGCAGGCGCGGATTCACGTGAAGCTGGTCGCGGAGCCGGGCGTCGGCACCGTCGCCGCGGGTGTCTCCAAGGCGCACGCCGACGTGGTGCTGATCTCCGGCCACGACGGTGGTACCGGTGCGTCGCCGCTGACCTCGCTCAAGCACGCGGGTGGCCCCTGGGAGCTCGGCCTGGCCGAGACCCAGCAGACCCTGCTGCTCAACGGTCTGCGCGACCGGATCGTGGTCCAGGTCGACGGTCAGATGAAGACCGGCCGCGACGTCATGATCGCCGCGCTGCTGGGCGCCGAGGAGTACGGTTTCGCGACCGCTCCGCTGGTGGTCTCGGGCTGCATCATGATGCGCGTCTGCCACCTCGACACCTGCCCGGTCGGCGTCGCGACCCAGAACCCCGTGCTGCGTGAGCGTTTCACCGGCAAGCCGGAGTTCGTCGAGAACTTCATGCTCTACATCGCCGAGGAAGTCCGCGAGCTGCTGGCGTCGCTGGGTCTGCGGACCCTGGACGAGGCCATCGGCCGGGTCGACCTGCTCGACACCACCGCCGCCAAGGCGCACTGGAAGGCCGCCAAGCTCGACCTGTCGCCGATCCTGGACGACGTCGAGACCGCGTTCATGTTCCAGGACCGCCGCCGCACCAAGGACCAGGACCACGGCCTGGACAAGGCGCTGGACAACGAGCTGATCGCGCGTTCGGCCGATGCCCTGGAGCGCGGCAAGCCGGTCAAGTTCGACTCCAAGATCACGAACGTGAACCGCACCGTCGGCACCATGCTCGGCCACGAGGTGACCAAGCTGTACGGCGGAGTCGGCCTGCCGGACAACACCATCGACATCACGTTCACCGGTTCCGCCGGTAACTCGTTCGGTGCGTTCGTCCCGGCCGGTATCACCCTGCGGGTGGTCGGCGACGCGAACGACTATGTCGGCAAGGGTCTTTCGGGTGGTCGCATCACGGTGCGCCCGTCCGGTGACGCGCCGTCGGCGTTCGTCGCGGAGCAGAACATCATCGCGGGCAACGTGATCCTGTTCGGCGCCACCAGCGGCCAGGCGTTCCTGCGCGGTGTGGCCGGCGAGCGTTTCGCCGTCCGCAACTCGGGCGCCACCGCGGTCGTCGAGGGTGTGGGCGACCACGCCTGTGAGTACATGACCGGTGGCCGCGTGGTCATCCTCGGTGAGACGGGCCGCAACTTCGGCGCGGGCATGTCGGGCGGTATCGCCTACGTGTACAACCCGAACGGCACCTTCGAGGCCAACCTCAACACCGAGCTGGTCGACCTCGAGCAGCTCTCGGCCGAGGACGTGCAGATCCTGCACGGCATCGTCGAGCAGCACCGCGACGAGACCGGTTCGGCTGTCGCGGAAGGCATCCTGAGCGACTGGTCGCAGCAGGTGACCAAGTTCGCGAAGGTCATGCCGCGCGACTACAAGAAGGTCCTGCTCGCCATCTCCGAGGCCGAGAAGGCCGGCCGGAACGTGGATGAAGCCATCATGGAGGCGGCTCGTGGCTGACCTCACCTTTGCGGTGCAACGCAGCACCATCGTTGTTCCGTGCGCGCAGCGCATTAGTCAGGAGTTCGTAAATGGGTGACGCACAAGGCTTCCTGAAGCACACTTCCCGGGAACTGCCCAAGCGCCGTCCGGTTCCGCTGCGACTGCTGGACTGGAAAGAGGTCTACGAGGAGAAGTTCTCCCACGAGACCCTGCAGAAGCAGGCCAGCCGCTGCATGGACTGCGGTATCCCGTTCTGCCACAACGGCTGTCCGCTGGGAAACCTGATCCCCGAGTGGAACGACCTGGTGTACCGGGGCGCGTGGAAGGAGTCGTTCGATCGGCTGCACGCGACCAACAACTTCCCGGAGTTCACCGGCCGCCTGTGCCCGGCTCCGTGTGAGGCGTCCTGCGTCCTGGGCATCAACCAGGACCCGGTGACCATCAAGCAGGTCGAGGTCGAGATCATCGAGAACGGTTTCGACGAGGGCTGGGTCACCCCGGTCTACCCGACCCGTCTCACCGGCAAGCTCATCGCGGTCGTCGGTTCCGGCCCCGCGGGCCTGGCCGCCGCCCAGCAGCTGACCCGGGCCGGCCACACCGTGACCGTGTTCGAGCGTGACGACCGCATCGGCGGCCTGATGCGCTACGGCATCCCGGAATTCAAGATGGAGAAGCGCTTCATCGACCGCCGCGTGGCGCAGATGGAGGCCGAGGGCACCATCTTCAAGGCCGGCGTGAACGTGGGTGTTGACATCACCGCCGAGCAGCTGCGCGAGCAGTTCGACGCGGTGGTGTTGGCCGGTGGCGCGACCATCGCGCGTGACCTGCCGATCCCGGGTCGCGACTTCGACGGCATCCACCAGGCCATGGAGTTCCTGCCGCTGGCCAACCGCGTGCAGCTGGGCGACCAGATCACCGACGAGGACGGCCTGCCGCGCATCAACGCGCGTGGCAAGAAGGTCGTCATCATCGGTGGCGGTGACACCGGCGCGGACTGCCTGGGCACCTCGCACCGTCAGGGTGCGGAGTCGATCCACCAGTTCGAGATCATGCCGCGTCCGCCGGAGGAGCGCGCCACCTCGACCCCGTGGCCGACCTACCCGCTGATGTACCGCGTCTCCTCGGCACACGAGGAGGGCGGCGAGCGCGTGTTCTCCGTCAACACCGAGCGTTTCGTCGGTGCGGACGGCAAGGTCACCGGGCTGCAGGCGCACGAGGTGTCGATGGTCAACGGCCGCTTCGAGAAGGTCGAGGGCACCGACTTCACCATGGAGGCGGACCTGGTCCTGCTGGCCATGGGCTTCGTCGGCCCGCAGAAGAACGGTCTGCTCGAGGGTCTGGGCGTGGGCTACGACCAGCGTGGCAACGTGATGCGCGACAAGGATTGGGCCACCACGGTTCCCGGCGTCTTCGTCGCCGGTGACATGGGCCGCGGTCAGTCGCTGATCGTGTGGGCCATCGCGGAGGGCCGCGCGGCCGCCGCCGCGGTGGACAAGTACCTGGAGGGTGAGACGGCGCTGCCGTCCCCGATCACCCCGACCATGGTCGCCCAGCGCTGATCCGGCGCCGCCGAGAAAGCTGAAAAGCACCCCCGGACTTCGGTCCGGGGGTGCTTTTTTCATATCAAAAACGTATGTGAAATGTTTACTAGTCAGTAGCTTGGAGCAGTTTTCGCAAACTCTGGACAGGGGACCAGTTACACCTGTTTACTTACTCCCCGTGTGGAGTCCACCACTCCGAGTCGTCCGCAGCGCTCGGTAAGTATGGATCGGTCCCGGAGGATCTCGGGACATCTTGGAGGAGAATAATGTTCCGTAATCGCCGCGCGGCCGCAATCGCGACTTCTACCGCAATGGTTTTCGCCGGTATGGGCGTCGCCGCCCTGGAGACCGGTGTCGCGTCCGCCGATGGCACCTGCGCTATCAGCTCGCACGCCGAGAAGAAGGATGCCAGCACCGTCGGCATCACCATGACCTACGACAAGAAGGTCAACCTCGACTCCATCGGCGTCGGCACCACCGCGACCTACACGGTCGTCATCGGCACCACCGGTATCGGTAACCCGTACGTCAACACCATCACCGACTACCCGCCGGCCGGCTTCACCCCGATCAGCGCCAGCGTCACCGCGTACCACCTGGGCACCGGTCAGCGCACCGAGACCGTCACCCCCGAGCCGAACGCCGGTGGCTTCAAGACCACCAGCACCGGCTGGTTCGTGAACTCCGGCAACCCGGTCACCTACACGGTCACCTACCGCGTGCCCACCAACCTCTCGGCTGGTCAGCAGATCACCTCGGGTGGCATCGGCGTCGCCGGCACCGTCGGCGTCAGCAACGAGCTGCCGAACCTGACCGCCTGCTTCACCGCGCGCGCCAACACCGTCGGTGAGTCCGCGCTGGGCAGCCTGAACAACAACGGCCTCGGCTCGGCCGACGGTCAGACCAGCTCGACCGGTTCGGTCAGCGACATCATCGCGGACGCCATCAAGAAGTACATGGGCAGCTGATTCCCGACCGGGCCGATTGATCGATAGGAACACCCGTACCGATGCGCACGCGTAAGTCACCGGCATTCGCCGCGATTGCGGGCCTGGCGTTTTCGCTGGCCCTCTCGTTGTCGCCCATCGGTACGGCCACGGCCGATCCCGCGGATTCCGCTGGCTCGCACCTCGTTTCGATCGATCGGCCCGGACAGCGGCAAGAAGAGTTCAAGGTCTATTCGGCCGCCATGGATCGGGTGATCACCCTTCAGGTCCTCACGGCATTCGATAACAGCGTGCCGCGGCCGACGCTCTATCTGCTGAATGGCGCGGGCGGCGGCGAGGACGCGGCCACCTGGTATCGGCAGACCGATATTGTCGGTTTCTTCTCCGATAAGAACGTGAATGTGGTATCGCCGGTCGGCGGTAAATTCTCGTATTACACCGACTGGCAACAGGATGACCCGGCGCTCGGCCGTCAGAAATGGGAAACCTTCCTGACCTCCGAACTGCCGCCGATCATCGACAAGACGCTCAATACTTCCGGCGTGAACGCGATTGCGGGCGTCTCCATGTCCGCGACCTCCGCGCTGAACCTGGCGATCCTCGCGCCCGATCGCTATCGGGCCGTCGCCGCCTACAGCGGTTGCGCCTCCACGGCCGATGACAACAGCCGCAAGTACATTCAGATGGTGCTGGACCGCGGCAACGCCGAAGCCCGCAACATGTGGGGTGCGCCCGGCGACCCGGACTGGACTCGGCACGACGCCGTGCTCAATGCCGAGAAGCTGCGCGGCAAGGCGCTGTTCATCTCCAGCTCCACCGGACTGCCCGGTCCGCTGGACACGCTGGACTCGCCGTCGATCGGCGGACGCCCGGCGACGCTGGCCAACCAGATCATCCTGGGCGGCGTGATCGAGGCCGCGACCAACGGCTGCACGCACGCGCTCGCCGACAAGCTCGGCGCGCTCGGCATCCCCGCGCAGATCGAATTCCGGCCCTCGGGAACGCATTCCTGGCGGTACTGGGAGGACGCGCTGCACCGCTCGTGGCCGATGCTCGAGGCCGCCCTGCAGGGCTGAGCCCGCACCCGTTGCCGGATGCCGGTGCGCGGGTGAACTTTCGGCTGGAATCGGACTTCTTCGCGCACTCGCTTGGCGCTGCCGGAAAGCCCCCTTTATGCTGGGCGGCGGTGTGTCGCCAATCTCGTTGACCAGTTTGTTTCGGCGAACTCATACGGGGCGGTTACGTGGGTTAACCCGGAGTGCACCGGACTGTCATCCGGCGACCGCACCATGATCGGGAAAACGGGACGCGTGAGATGTCCCGGCACAAGCGTGAACTGGAGCAAGGGTGCGGTTGAAGAATATTGTCGCGGCTGCCGGGGCAGCGGCGAGCGTGCTCATGTCGGGAATCGTCCTGGGCAGCGGTCCCGTTTCAGCGGACCCGGGTTGCCCGAGTCTCTACACGGTGGCCGTCCCCGGCACCTGGGAGACCGGACACGACAAGGACCCCAAGCCCGGCATGCTGGCCGCGGTGACCAATGGACTACCCGGCGAGGTCGACTACGTGACCTACGCGGCGACCGCTTTCCCGTGGGAGGGCGACATCTACGCCGCCTCCAAGAAGGAAGCCGTCGACAATGCCCGCGGCCTGGTGCAGGCCATGGCCTCGCGCTGCGCCGGCACCCGGATCGCCATCACCGGTTACAGCCAGGGCGCCGACGCCGCGGGTGACCTCGCGGCCGAGATCGGTTCCGGCCGTGGCGTGGTGCCGCCGGACCGGGTCGCGGCCGTCGCCCTGATCTCCGATCCGCGGCGCTCGCCCACCGACGCGCAGATCGGCCCGGTCGCTCCCGGCGCCGGCGCGGGCGGGGCGCGCGCGGGCGGCTTCGGCTGGATCAGCGACAAGGTGCGCACCGTGTGCGCCCTGGGCGACCTGTACTGCTCCACCGAGGAGACCGACTTCGTCACCCGCTTCGCGGGCTTCCTCGCGCAGGCGACCAACCCGAACAACTTCAACCCGTGGCAGACCCAGCTCGAGTTCGGGTCCATCCTCAACGACCTGATGTCCCGCGGCGGTCTCCCGACCCTGCAGGCGCAGCTGGCCGAGGGCCCCGACAGCGAGTACGCCCACCAGCTCGAGCAGTTCTACCGCAGCGGCAAGCACACCAGCTACGGCAGCTACAGCGTCGGCGGCGGCCAGACCGCGCTGACCTGGATGCACAGCTGGATCGCGACCAACGCCTGAGCCTCGGCCGAGAGGTCCTGCGCCGCAGCGTCACACCGCATCGAAAAGGCCGCTCCCGTATCGGGAGCGGCCTTTTCGGCGTTCGAGGCGGTTCCTACCCGAAGGAGCCGGTGGGCGGCAGCACCGGCGCGGGGGCGGGGTTGTTGTTCCAGCCGTTGTCGCCGTTGCCGTTCCAGCCACCGTTGCCGTTCCAGCCGTTCCCGTCGCCGTTGTGGTTCCAGTCGCCGTCGCGGTCGTGGTCGTGGCGGTCGCGATCCCGGTCGTGGTCCCGGTCGCGGTCCCCGTTGCCGTGATCGTCGATCTGCTGGGCGACGACGGGGGTCGAGGAGTCGCCGGGGGTCGCGGCGTTCGCCGGGAGCGCGACGACGGCGAGCGGGATGGCGGCGAGGAAGCCGGCCGCGGCCAGACGCAGGGCGAGACGACGGCGGGGCTTGTTGCTCGAGGACATCGTGGTGCCTTTCTGTCGGGATCGTGTGCCGCGGGGGAGCGGCTCACGACTTCCCATCGAAAGGCCCGGCCCTCTGAGGGATATGGGTTCGGGCTGGGAGTCGGCTGAGCGTCAGGGGGTGCGGCGTTGCGCGCGCGGCAGCAGGTCCCACACGTGCCCGTTCTCGTTGACGGTGGCGGCGGTGCGGCCGCCGGTGCGCGAGTACAGGATTCGGGTGATCGAGCAGTAGTCGATCGGGAAGGTGAGCGGCCGCGCCAGCCCCAGCACGTCCTGCAGCAGGACGTTGATCACACCGCCGTGCGCGAACACGACCACGGTGTCGGTGGGGTCGGCGGCCGCGACGATGCTCGCGACGCTGTCCCGCACCCGGGCGATGAAGGCGTCCCCGTCGATCTGCTCGGGCAGGTGCCCGGCCTTGATCCGCTCGTAGGTCTCCCGGAACTCCTGCTGCGCGTCCTCGATCGGGATGTACATCGGCAGTTCGCGGTCGTATTCGGCGAGCCCGTCGAGGATGTCGATGTCGAGCCCGAGTTTCTCCGCGGTGGGCCGCGCGGTCTCGCGGGCGCGCAGCTGCGGGCTGCTCACCACCCGCGCGATCCGATGCTGGGCCAGCGCGGCCGGCACCCGTCCCGCCTGTTCGACGCCGAGCGCGGTGAGATCCGGGTCGGCGTGGCCGGACTCGGCCTGCACTCGTTGCGGCTGGGCGTGGCGGACGAGGATCAACTGCACGCCCCCACTCTGCCGCACCCGGCCCGCGCCGCGGACCCGGGGCTAGTCCTTCTTGCGGCGCATCAGGTACACGATGCCGAGCACCAGCACCACGATGCCGATGCAGCAGACGCCGAGGAAGCCCCAGAAGCTCATGCCGCGGCGGCTGCTGGAGCGGCGGGCGGCGGTGTTCTCGAGGGCGGCGTTCCAGGTGTCGGGGTGGGTCCACACGTGGTGGTCCAGCAGGGTCGCCTGGGTCATCAGGTCTAGGTAGTGCATGGGGTCCCCAATCGGTGTGACCGGTGGGCCCGTCCCGGGCCGACTCCCAGATTAACCGGGGAGACGGCCGCGGGAATCAGGGTTCTCCCTGGTCCTTTCCGGATCAGCCGCCGGTGCCGCGGGGTTTCACCAGCGGGAAGGGCAGGGTTTCGCGGATGCTGCGGCCGATCAGCAGCATGACCACCCGGTCCACGCCGACGCCGAGGCCGCCGGTGGGCGGCATGGCGTGTTCGAGGGCCTGCAGGAAGTCCTCGTCGAGTTCCATGGCTTCCGGGTCGCCGCCGGCGGCCAGCATGGACTGTTCGGTGAGGCGGCGGCGCTGTTCCACCGGGTCGGTCAATTCGCTGTAGGCGGTGGCCAATTCGACGCCCCACGCGACCAGGTCCCAGCGTTCGGTGACGCCTTCGATGTGCCGGTGCGCGCGGGTGAGCGGGGAGACCGAGGTGGGGAAGTCGATGTAGAAGGTGGGCGCCTCGGTGCTCGACTCCACCAGGTGCTCGTACATTTCGAGCACGAGTTGCCCGGCGTCCCAGCCCAATTGGAAGGGCACGCCCGCCTTCTCGCAGAGCAGCCGCAGCCGGTCGGCATCGGTGTCGGGGGTGACGGTCTCGCCGAGTGCTTCGGAGACGGCGCCGTGCACGGTCTTGACGGTCCAGTCGCCGGAGATGTCGACCTCGGTGAGGGTGCCGTCGGGTCCGGGTCGCAGCGCCACCATCTTGCCGTTGGCGGCCAGCGCGGCCTCCTGGATGAGCTGGCGGCAGGCGTGCATCATGCGTTCGTAATCGCTGTGCGCCTCATAGGCTTCCAGGATGGTGAACTCGGGGTTGTGGCTGTAGTCGACGCCCTCGTTGCGGAAGACGCGGCCGAGTTCGAACACCTTCTCCATGCCGCCGACGCACAGCCGTTTCAGGTACAGCTCGGGGGCGATGCGCAGGTACAGGTCCAGGTCGTAGGCATTGATGTGGGTGGTGAACGGCAGCGCGTTGGCGCCGCCGTGCACCTGCTGCAGCACCGGTGTCTCGACTTCGAGGAATCCCCAGCCGTGCAAGGTGTCTCGCAGTGACCGCACCACCGCGCTGCGTTTGGCCATCACCTCGCGGATGTCGGTGTTGATGGCCATGTCGACGTAGCGCTGCCGGACCCGGGCTTCCGGATCGGAGAGGCCCTTCCACTTGTCGGGCAGCGGGTGCAGGCATTTGCCGATCATCCGCCAGTCCTGTGCCAGCAGCGACAGTTCGCCGCTGCGGCTGCGCCCGATCTGCCCGCTCACCTCGACCAGGTCGCCCAGATCGAAGAACTCGGTGAACGATTCGCTGCGATCCGCGCCGACCCGGCCGCGGTCGATGAGCAGCTGGATGTCACCGGACCAGTCGCGCAGCACGGCGAAGATGACGCCGCCGTAGTCGCGAATCCGCAACAGCCGTCCGCAGACTCGCACCGTGGTGCCCTGCGGGCAGCCGCGGGCCGCGGCCACCGTGTGGGTGGGCGGGTAGGCCACCGGGTAGGCCTCGACACCGGATTCCTCCAGTTTGGCCAGCTTGTCCATGCGGACCCGCACCTGTTCGGGGCGGCGCGCGCCGTTCTCCTCGAGTTCCTCGGGCTGCTGGTCGGGCGGGCTGCCGTCGGCGTGCAGGCCGTTGACGCAGGCGGGCACCGACGGCCGCAGACCGGTGTGGGCGGAGGCGTCGTGTTCGCGGCCGAAGCGGGGCAGGAAGCCTTCGGCGAGCGCGCTGGCGGTGGCGACCCGCAGCAGGTGGCGGCGTTCCTCGAACATGGAGAAGCGCGGCACCCAGTCGGGCTGGTATTTCACGTTGGAGCGGTAGAGCGCCTCCAGCTGGTACCAGCGGGAGAAGAACATGAGCACGCCGCGCCACAGCCGCAGCACGGGTCCGGCGCCGATCCGGCCGCCCTCCTCGAAGACCGCGCGGAAGACCGCGAAGTTCAACGAGATCCGGGTGATGCCGTACTGCTCGGAGGTGAGGGCGAGCCGCGAGATCATCAGTTCCATCAGCCCGTTGGGGCCGGTGCGGTCGCGGCGCATCAGGTCGAGGGAGACGCCGGTGCGGCCCCACGGCACGAACGACAGCATGCCGAGCACCTGGCCGTTGGGCGCGACCGCCTCGGCCAGCAGGCAGTCGCCGTCGAGCGGGTCGCCGAGGCGGTCCAGCGCCATGGAGAAGCCGCGTTCGGTCTCGGTGTCGCGCCAGGCGTTGGCGCGGCGCATGACGTCCTGCATCTCCTCGGGGGAGATCTCCTTGTGCCGTCGCACCCGCACCGTGATGCCTTGTTTGGCAAGCCGATTGGCGGCCTGGCGGACCGGCTTCATGTCGGGTCCGGCGAGGGAGAAGGTGCGGGTCTCGAGGATGGCCTCGTCGCCCAGGCGCAGCGCGGACAGTCCGGCCCGCCGGTACGCGGTCGCGCCGAGTTCGCTGGCGCCCATCACCGCGGGCGCCCAGCCGTACTGGTCGGCCAGTCGCAGCCAGGCGTCGATGGCGTGCGACCACGCCTCTTTCGGCCCGATCGGGTCGCCGGAGGCCAGGCAGACGCCCAGTTCGACGCGGTAGGTGATGGCGGCCTTGCCGCTGGGCGCGAACACCACCGCCTTGTCGCGGCGGGTGGCGAAGTAGCCGAGCGAGTCCTCGACGTCGGAGCGGTCGATGAGCCCGCGCAGCGCGGATTCGTCGAGCCCGGTGAGCGCGTTGGAGGAGCGCTGCGACCGGAACAGGGTGATCACCGCGGCCAGCAGCGCGATCGCGCCGAGCAGGCCGAGCAGCAGGTTCACCGGGTGCGGCGGATGCCCGTCGAAGTTCTCGTTGGAGACCAGGATGGTGGCGGTCACCCGGGAGACCGCCCACAGCGCGCGTTCCTCGTGGTCGGGCAGGCTGCCGGGGAACAGTTCGACCAATCCCCACCCGGCCAGGCTGCCCAGCGCCAGCCCGCCGGCCAGCACGCCGAGCGCCTGCCAGACCGCGCCGCGCTGCACATGGGTGTAGAACTCCGACCACGACGCGATCAGCAGGCCGATGACCACCAGGTGGATGATCAGCGCCACCAGCGCGTTGATGTCGCCCTCGGAGGCGAAGTCGAGGGCGTTGGCGAGGGCGAAGGCCGCCATGTAGCCGACCAGCAGCCACCAGGCGATGCGTTTGCGGCTGGCGGTCGCGCCCGCGAGCAGGCCGATGACCAGGGCCCAGACCAGTGAGGTGTCGGGGGCGTCGAAGTAGTAGGTGTCGACGAAGTGGCGTAGGTGCGAGGTCAGGAAGCGCAGCCCGGGCGAGATGCTCCAGGCGAAACACAGGACCGCGAAGATCCCCAGGGCGGTGCCGGCGATGTGCGGCACCTCCCGCAGCCGGCCGTGCCCGCGGTGCGGCACCTCCGGCGACCGCGGCTCCGGTCTCTGGTCGGAGTCGGGGTGCGGCCGGTCCTGCGTCGAAGTCACCGCACCAGTGTGAATGTTGCCCTTGCCCATGTGCACTCAGAACCCGGTTCGTGTCTCGTCGCCGCGGTGCGGCCGGTGTCGGATACCGCCGTGTTGCGGCCGGTGGTGGGGGCGGCGTTTGGCGTCGGGGCGGCCGCGGGTGAGGATGTATCCCATGTCGGATCCAGTCGATGTCCCGATCGAGGACGATTCCATTCGACTCGGCCAGTTCCTGAAGCTGGCGAACCTCATCGATTCCGGTTCGGAAGCCAAGATGGTGATCGCCGAGGGTCTGGTACGTGTCAACGACGAGGTGGAGCTGCGTCGTGGACGGCAGCTACACGCCGGGGATGTGGTGGTGTTGGCCGGGCACAAGGTCCGGGTCACCAGCGGCTGAAGGCACACGGGTTCCCATTCTCGGGGTTCCCGGCCGCCAGCCGCTGAGAGCTTCCCGTGAGTCGGCCTAGTCTTCGCTGCGAACCACGACGCCGTCGTGGTCGCTGTAGAGCATGTCGCCGGGGACGAAGCTGACGCCGCCGAATTCGACGGTGACGTCCTTCTCCGCGTTGCCTTCCTTCTGGGTGCTCTTGCGCGGGTTGGTGCCGAGCGCCTTGATGCCGATGGGCATGGTGCGCAGCATCGCGGAGTCGCGGACCGCGCCGTTGACGACGACGCCGGCCCAGCCGTTGTCGACGCCGCGTCCGGCGATGATGTCGCCGACCAGCGCGGTGTGGACGCTGCCGCCGCCGTCGACGACCAGCACCCGGCCCGCGCCGGGCTCGCCGAGGGTCTGCTTGACCAGCAGGTTGTCCTGGAAGGTGCGGATGGTCACGATGCGGCCGGCGAAGGTCTCGTGGCCACCGAACTGAATGAACTGGGTGTCGCAGCTTCGGATCTCGGGGCCGATCTCGTCGGCTAGGTCGGCGGTTGCCACTACGTTCGTTGATTCGGTCACGAGAACTATCTTGTCAGGGCGAATATCCGCAAGTCACGGGCGGTGCGGTTGCGGTAGGCGGTGTACGCCTCGGTGGTCTCCTCGAAGCGTTCGAAGATCGCCTGCTTGTGTTCCTCGTCGGCGACGAGGGTGGCGGTGACGGGCAGGTGCTGTCCGGCGATGGCGACTTCGGCGGCCGGGTTGGCGAGCAGGTTGGCGGTCCACGCGGGGTGGTGGGCCTGGCCGAAGTTGGAGCCGATCACGTACAGGGTGGCGCCGTCGTGGACGTAGAGCAGCGGGGTGGTGCGGGGTGCGCCGGACTTGCGCCCGATGGTGGTGAGCAGGATGACGGGCGCGCCGATCGGGCCGAGCACGGTGTATTTCCCGCCGGTGCGTTCGAGCATTCTGCGGTCGAGCGGGGTCAGTTTGCGGATGACCAGCGAACCGAGCTTGGTGGCGGCGAAGGGACTGGCCAGCCGGGACAGCAGGTTGGTGCGGGAACCCCAGATCCGTTCCGGGAACTGCTCACTCATACCGCGACTGTAGTGGCCCGTGACCGGCCGTGGCGGGGTCTGCGCCACGCGCCCGGGGCCCGGCGATGCGCTCCGGGCTTGCTCAGCGATCTATCTAGAGGAATGAATCAACCGCTCAGTCGGATTCTGGGGCGCATACTGGCGACACCCGGTGAGTTCGGATCGGGGGAGGCATGAACGTGGAACCGGCGATCGACTCGGGTGCCGTCGACGAGACCCGCTCCCTGCTGGCGTCGGCCGTCGCCGGATTCCAGGCCGCCTGGGAGGCGGCCGGAGCCCCGCCGAACCTGGCCGAATACCTGCCGCGCGCCCCCCAACTGCGCCGGGTCGCGTTGATCGAACTGATCAAGGTGGACCTCGAATACCGCTGGATCCGCTACGACTTCCCCAAACGCCTGGCCGAATACCGCGGCGAGTTCGACGAACTACGGTCCGGCCCACTGCCCCCGGACCTGGCCTACGAGGAGTTCCACGCGCTGCGCCGCTGCGGATTCGCCCTCGACGTCAGCGGCTATCCGACCGAGGCCGCCGCCACCGAATGGGCCGACCGCGACTACCGCAGCACCTTGATCGCCCGCCCGCAGGCCCAGCACGCGCTGGAGGGCATCGAGGTCGGCGACCGGGTCGATGATTTCGACCTGCTGGTGGAGCTGGGCGCGGGCGCCTTCGCCCGGGTCTTCCTGGCCCGGCAGCGGTCCATGCAACGCCTGGTGGCGGTGAAGATCTCGCAGAATCACGGCACCGAGTCCGAGACGCTGGCCCAGCTCGACCACGAGCACATCGTGCGCGTCTTCGACCAGCGGCTGCTCGCCGACCGGGAACTGAAACTGCTGTACATGCAATACCTTCCGGGCGGCACCCTGTCGAAGGTGCTGGCGCTGGTGCGTTCCCGTGAATGGGACGCCCGCGACGGCGGGATCCTGCTGGAGGCCGTGAACTCCGCCATGCGCGACAAGGGCGGCCTGGTTCCGGGCGAATCCGCCACCCGCGCCGCCCACATGGACCGCAACTGGCCGGAAACCGTTGCGTGGCTGGGCAGCCGACTGGCCCGGGCCCTGGACTACTCGTCCCGCAACGGCGTCCTGCACCGCGATATCAAGCCCGCGAATGTGCTGCTCACCGCGGACGGCAGCCCGAAACTGGCGGATTTCAACATCAGTTTCAGCCAGCACGTGGCGGGCACCAGCCCGCTGGCCTACTTCGGCGGTTCCCTGGCCTACATGTCCCCGGAGCAGTTGGCGGCCTGCCATCCGCAACTGCCGGAGACGGCGGAGGGGCTCGACGGCCGCAGCGACGTCTACGCGCTGGGGGTGGTGCTGTGGGAGCTGCTCACCGGCCGCCGCCCCTTCGACGACGAGACCCGCGCGGGTGACTCGGAGTCCTCGCTCGAACGCATGCTGCGGCTGCGCCGCCACCAGGTGGACCCCGCCCATCTCGAGGACCTGCCGCCCGACTGCCCGGCCGCGCTGCGCCGGATTCTGCTGAAATGCCTGGCCCCCGACCGCGACCAGCGCTGGGCCGACGGCGCCGCCCTGGCCCAGCAGCTGGAGATGTGCCTGGACGAGCGGGCCCGGGACCTGGTGGATCCGCCGGCGCACAGCTGGCGCGCCCGGGTCGGGCCGTGGTCGCTGCTGGCGTTGATCACGGTGGCCAGCCTGGCCGGCGACGCACTCGGGATGGCCTACGCCAACCTGCACAACCATCCGCTGTGGGCGTTGTGGTTCACGCCGGAGGAGCGGGCGCGTCTACAAGTGGTGGGCAACGGTCTGGTGCTGGTCTCCACGCCCGCGGCGATCGCGGTCACGAACTATCTGTGCCGCCGGGCCTTCATCGTGTGGCGCGGGTTGCGGCGCGGCCGCACCTACGATTCGGCGACGCTGTCGGCGGCCCGCCGGGACACCCTGCGCAACGGTGACCGGGTGGCGCTGCTGGCCTTCGCGTGGTGGCTGGTGGCGGCGGTGGTGTCGGCGGTGGCGTTGGTGCTCCTCACCGACCTGGAGCCCGGCCGGATCGCGAATCTGGTGGCGACACTGCTGGTTTCGGGGGCGATCGCGGTCGCCTATCCGTTCTTCGTGGTGAATTTCTTCATCGTGCGCTGCTTCTATCCGCGTCTGCTCACGCACGGCGAGACGGCCGCGGATCGGGACGCCTTGCGGGCGCTGCATCGCCGTTGCACCCGCTATCTCGCGGTGGCCGTGGCGATTCCGCTGCTGGGCGTGATCTCCAGCCTGATGTTCCTGGACACCGCGGAGGTGGCGCTGGTGCTGCTCCCGATCTACGGCCTGTGCATCGTGGGCGTGCTCGGTTTCCTCGGTGACTACTGGCTGTTCCGGCAGACCGAGGCCGATCTGCTGGCCTTCGAGCGGGCGGTCAGCTGAAGTACACCCAGCCGAAGATGATCATCCACATCAGCCCCACCGCGAGCCCGGCGACGGCGAACCCGCGGTCGTCGCGGCGCTCGGGTTCGACGGTCAGCGCGACCAGGCCGAGCACCACCGCCGGGACCGCGGTCAGCCCGCAGACGAAGCCGAACACCCCGAGCACGAACGCGGTGATGCCCATGCCTTTGGAGCGGGGGAGGGGCGGCGCGTAGAAGGCGGGATATCGCGGTGGCGCCGGAGTCACCGGCTGCCACGGCAATCCGGTCATCACCCGGTCGATTTCGCCGCAGGTCCGGGCATTGAGTGCGTGGCCGATGCGTTCGGACAATTCGTCGACGGTGATCCGCCCGGCCTGAAAGTTCTGTTTCAGCGCTTCGATCGCGTGTTCCCGATCGGCATCACCCGCGAGAAAATGCGCTGCCGCCCATTGAGGTTCCATCTGGTTCTCCATCGAACCCGAAGCCGATTATCACTGGATTCGAGCGTATTCCTCGTTTCCGGTGCGGGGCTCGAATCGAGACGGGGGACACACGGATCGGGCGTGGAGCGCGGAGCACCGCGGGGGGTCGGCGGCTTTGACGACCCGGGGCTGACTAGGCGTTGGTGCGGTCGGAATCCGCGTTCGTGTTCGCGGCGTGGAAGGCCGACACCTGGTTGACCAGGTTGGTGGTGGAGCTCTTCACGGCGAGTTTCACGAACGGCTCGATGGTCTTGCCGAGGATCTTGCCGGCCAGCCCGCCGGGAACCCGGTAGTCGACGATGGCGTCGATGGTGCAGGATTCGGCGCCCTTGTCGTGGAACAGGAAGGTGGATTCGATTTCGAATCCCTTGATGGACTTCACCGCGATGGCGTAGCCGGGCTCGTGCCGCACGATCTTGATCGTGGAATGCAGGGCGATCGGCCCGAGCTGGATGGTGCCGTCGAAAGTGGCGTCCACGCCTTCGATCTGCTCGGTGAGCGGGGTGAAGGCGCTGATCTCATTGATGAATTTCGGCAGGTGCCGGTAATCGTTGACATAGGCGAAGGCGGATTCGGCCGAGGCAGCGCAATCCGCGACGATCTTGACTTCTGTCATGCGCGCAACAGTAACGTGTTCTAGTTTTGTGCGCAGGTCTTGTGATGCAGACCATCTATGAGGCGGCACACCCGAATTCGGCCCTCGCGACCCAGGTCACGCCGTCACGGCGAGCGTCGCGGCCAACCCGAAGACTAGCGCCATCACCAGCACTTCCACAATCGCCCGCCGCAACGAGCCGTCCGCGGTCATCCGGTGCTCGGCCACCTTCGGCACCCAGCTGCGCCGCCACCACCAGCCCAGCGCGATCAACACGGCCACCAGGAGCGTCTTCGCCAGCAGAATCCGCCCGTACCCGGTGGTCACCATCGGGCTCACCCCGCCCAGCCGCACCAGCCCGTTCAGCAGACCGGTCACTGTCACCGTCACCACCAGCGGCAGCGCCCACACCGAATACCGCGGCAGCAGCGCCGCCCATTCGCCGCGGGACCGCACGGTCAGCGCCAGCGCCAGCAGCAGGCCGAACCAGCCGGCCGCCGCCAGCGCGTGCAGCGCCGCCAGCACCGAACCGAACGGCTGCTGCGACATGTGCCCGGTGATCGGCCGCAGCGCCAGCGTGACCGCGGTGAAGACCAGCACCAGATCCGCGGTGGCGCGGTCGGGCTGCCGGAACCCGAACGCGCTGTAGACCGCGACCACCCCGGTCCCGATGAGCAGCGCGATGCCGATCTGCCCGCCGCTCACGTGCGCGAGGTAGTCGCCGAACCCGGTGGCGCTCAGCCGCCGCGCCGGAATGCCCTGCACCTCAGCGGCTTCCAGCACCAGCATGGCGAATTCCAGTGCCGCCCAGACCGCGGCGAACACGGTGAGCGCCCGCCACCGCGGCGTCAGCCGATCCGACAGCCGCGGCAGCGCGGCCAGCCCGAGCACGGTTGCGCCCGCGCAGTCCGCGAGCACCCGGACCGGCGCCTCGGCCTGCACCGGGTCGTCGGCGGCCAGGATCCAGGCCAGTGCCGCACCGTCGAGGGCGACCGGGATGACCAGCAGCAGTAGCCATCTCAGCGAGGAGCTGCTCCCGCCGGTCGTCCCGCGCTCCCGGCGACGATCGGTGCGGTCGGGCCGGTTCACGTGCGCCGCTTGCCCCGTCCACCGAACAGGGCGAAGGCCAGGCCGCCGCCGAACAGCGCCACCGCGCACGCGATGAAGATCCACAGCGGCACGCCACCGTCGGACCCGCCGGACTTGGCTCCGGCATCGGACTTCGGGCCCGGAGTTCCGTTGCCCGCCTTGGTGAGCGTGAACGACCGGGTGCCGCTGACCGGGTGCCCGTCGGCCGAGGTGACCCGGTAGGCGATCTTGTACTCACCGACCGGACCCAGCTCGCCGACCTCGACGCTGATGGTCGCGCCGTCGACCTTGGGCTGCCCCTTCTGCCACAGATTGCCGTCCGGCCCGACCACCGTCATGGACGGGTAGGCGGGCTGCAGGCTCTCGTTGAAGGTGACGCTGACCGTGGCCGGCGAGGTGTCGATCTGCGCGCCGTTGTCCGGGGTGGAACCCACGACCGCCGAGTGCGCGTTGGCGACACCGCCGCCCAGCAGCGCGAACCCGGTCACCAGCAGGCCGGTGACCAGCCCGGCCAGCAGCTTGCGGGTCACGACCGCCGTCCTCGGATGACGCTGCCCAGGCCGAGGGCCGCGCCCAGCGCACCGAGCGCCAGGCCGATGCCGCCGAGCCAGCGGGCGGTGTTGTCGGTGGCCTTGTCGCCCTTGTCGGCGTCGGCCGCGGCGGGCGCGTCGTCATCGCCGCCGGTGCTCTTGGCCAGGGTGAGGCTGGGGGCCGGGTGCTCGGGCTCGCTGCCGTCGGCGTTCATCGGCTGGTTCCAGTCCACGACCTTGCCGTCGCTGTAGGTCTGGCTCGCGTTGAAGCTGACCTTCGACTGCTCGGGCAGCGGTCCCAGGGAGACCGCGAAGCGCTGGAACTGGCCGGGCGCCACGCCCGGGTTGCCCGGGTCGGCGGTCCAGGTGACCGACACGACCTGGCCCTGCGCGTTCTTCTCGACCTTGGAGCTCCAGCCCGCCAGCGGTTCGGTGCGAGCGCTCTTCAGGTTCGGCAGCGTCACCGAAACCTTGGTGGTGGAGGCGGTGTCGGACTCGGTCGGCACCCGGAAGGTCGCGACCGTGTAGCCCTTCTGGGTGGCGCCGGGGGCGTCCACCACCACGTGCGCGGAGGCTACGCCCGCGCCGAACAGCAGCAGCCCGGAGGCGGCCACGGAGGTGACCAGGGCACGCGAAACGGAGGTGTTCATGAATGTATTGCCTTCTCTGACAATGGTTACCGGAAGATAGGACGCGGAGTTACGCCGTCACCGGTGGTGCGCGCGGTGCGATCGCGCCCAGTGCGAGAAGGGTTTTCGAGACGGGAGAGTGGTGGGCCGGCCGAAGCCGGGCCACCCGGGCGGGCGGACCCGCCGGCCGGGTCAGCGCCACCCGTACCGCCCGCGAGATCAGCCCGTAGAGCCGCTCGGCGACCAGGATCAGGAAGGCGCACCCGGCGCCCGCCACCGCGTGCGCGAGCAGCATCGGCCCGTGCGCGGTGAATTCCATTGCCCGCGCGGCATGCCCGTGCTGCACCAGGCCGCTCAACGCCACATGGCAGGCGGGCTGTCCCGCCACCATGAGGATCGGCAGCGCGGCGGGCGGGCGGAGCGCGGCGGCCAGTGCGCCGAGCGCGGCGGCCGCCAGGATCAGCAGCATCAGCCCGGAGGTGCCCGGGTAGCCGCCGCCCGCGAATCCGTGCGCGCCGACCGCCAGGGCGGCCATGGCCACCCCGGCGAGTCCGCCGCGCACCGAGCTCATCGGGGAATCAGTTCACGCCGAGCCGGGCGAGCACATCGGCCTCGATGCCGGACAGCTCGTTGGAGATCGAGGCGTGCACGGCGCGGCGGCGCGGCACCGGCATCTGGGCCGCGGTGCGGACCGCCGCGGACAGGCTGTCGAGCCGGTCGCGACTGGCGGCCACGAACTTCTTGGTCTCGGTGTCTGGGGCCTTGGCCTCGATGTCGGTCAGCGTCGACTCCACGCCCGCGATCCGGGCCTGCAGCTTCGCGCCCGGCCCGGCGAACTCACCGAGCTGGTCCAGCCCGACGCCGAGCTGCTGGGCCCGGCGGGTGTCGAGCTGCCCGCGCACGAAGGTCGCGCCGCGGTAGGCGAGCGGGGCCAGCACCGGCACCAGGATCCGGGCCACGCCCAGGTACTTGCGCACCGAGGCGGCGCTGAAGGGGTCGCGTTCGGCGCGGGCGGCGACCTTCTGGGCCGCCTTCTCCTCGGCCTGCAGCTTGGCGATCTCGGCCTTGGCGACCTGCTTCTGCGTGCGCGCCTCGGTCCGGTTGCGCTTGCGCTCGTTGCGCGCGCCGAGCTTGGCCTCCATGCCGGCCTTGTGCTTGAGGGCTTTCGCCTCGGCTCGGCGGCTGACCCGCTTCTTGCGCTTGGTGAACAACCCCATTGATGGCCTCCGTCATGCTGGTTCGCCATGGCAGTACAGGGCCGGGGGAAATGCCTGTCCGCCCATGAAACGCAGTGTGGGATTCACCCTAACGGGTGGGTTCCCCGCACAGCGAGCGCCTTGCGGTTTCCGGGACCGGTGAGCGACCGAAAACAGGGCGGCCCGCCGACCCTGTCGGGGGTGGAGGCCATACTGACTGGCGTGTATTCGGGCATCGGTGACCATGGTGAGCGTGCGGCGTTCGTCGACGCTCGCGCTCTGATCGGGTGCCGGCACCGGCTTTTCCTGGACGCCACCCATCCGGGCGTGTTGACCGGAGTCGCCGAGGACGCCGGCGTGCAGCAGCGACGAGAAGCGGCCGCCGCGCACCGACTTCAGGTGCGGGACACGCTGGTCGCCGCCGCCCCCGAGCGCTGGACCGTGATCGATCCCAAGCAGCCCGCCACCGCCCGGGCCGCCGCCACCATGGCCGCCATGGCGGCCGGGGCCGAACGCATCTGGGGCGGGCTGCTGCCGCAGGAGGCCGACACCGGACGCCGCGGCGGCTGCGAAATCCTGTGGCGCGACGGCGATCGCGGCGGGTATCGCCCGGTCATCGTGGTGAACCACAAGGTGACCGATCCCCGCCAGCCCGACCCGGCCGACCACCACCCGCTGACCAGCGACCTCTACGACTGGAATCCGCAGCGGGACAGGCACGTCCGCACCCGGCCGCAGCCTCGCGACATCCAGCGCCTCGCGCACCTGTACCGCATGCTGCAGCGGCACGGCCTGGCCAGCCCGAGCCTGACCGGCGGCGCCATCGGCTACCACTTCGACCGCATCCTGGTCCACGACCTGGCCCCGCTGCTGGACGACTACGACCTGCGCTACGCCGACCGCATCGCGGTGGTGCGCGGCGAACTCCCCACCGTCCCTTCGAAAGTCCCCGAGTGCCGCCAGTGCCCCTGGTTCAACCGGGCCCCCGAGGAGGGCGGCCGCAGCTGTGAGCAGTGGCTGGTCGAGCATCGCGACGTCAGCCTGGTCGCGCCCGGTTCGCGCGCGGAGGCGCTGCGCCGCCACGGCGTCGAGACCATCGACGAGCTGGCCGCCTGGAGTGGCGACGATCCCGACGACTGGCAGTACGAGCCGTTCACCGAGGCCGTGGTCACCGCCCGTGCCTGGGCCACCGGCGCGCCCCTGGTCCGCCGGGTGGAGCGGGTGCGGGTGACCCGCGCCGACGTCGAGGTGGACGTGGACCTGGAGAGCTTCCAGGAGCACGGCGCCTACCTGTGGGGCACCCTGCTCGACGGCGTCTACCGCCCCTTCGTCACCTGGGATCCGCTGCCCACCGAGGACGAGGGCCGCTCCTTCGCCGAGTTCTGGACCTGGCTCATGCAGGTCCGCGCCCAGGCCGCCGCCGACGGCAAAACCTTTGCCGCCTACTGCTATTCGCGCACCGCCGAGGACAAGTGGCTCTACGAGTCGGCGCGCCGGTTCGCGGGCCGCCCCGGCATCCCCACCGAGCGGGAGGTGCAGCGGTTCGTCGACGGCCCGCAGTGGGTGGACATGTTCCAGGCGGTGTCGGAGCAGTTCATCTGCCCGAACGGCAAGGGACTCAAGAAGATCGCCCCGGTCGCCGGCTTCCACTGGCGCGACGCCGAGGCCGGGGGCGAGGCGTCGATGGCCTGGTATCGCCTGGCCGTCGCCTACGAGGGCGGCGAGCCCGACCTGTCGCAACGCACCCGCATCTTCGAATACAACGAGGACGACTGCCGCGCCACCCAGGTGCTGCGGGACTGGATGACCGACCGCGCCGATGCGGAGGTTCCGTCCATCGCCGACTTCGACCGTCGTAATATCGCGTCGTGACCGAACACGTCGAACACCTGGAGTTTCAGGCCGAGACCCATCAGCTCCTGGAGCTGATGATCCACTCGGTGTATTCGAACAAGGACACCTTCCTGCGGGAGTTGGTCTCCAATGCCTCCGACGCGCTGGACAAGCTGCGCCTGGAGACCTTCCGCGACAAGGACCTGCACGCCGACACCTCGGATCTGCACATCGAGCTCGAGGTGGATCGCGACAACCGCGTGCTCACCGTGCGTGACAATGGCATCGGCATGTCGCGGGCGGAGGTGGTCGACCTGATCGGCACCCTCGCCAAGTCGGGCACCGCCGCGCTGCGCAAACAGCTGCTCGAGGCCGCCGCTGCCAAGAATGGTGGGGCCGGCGACCAGCAGGCCGAGGAGCTGATCGGCCAGTTCGGCATCGGCTTCTACTCGACCTTCATGGTGGCCGACAAGGTCACCCTGACCACCCGCAAGGCCGGCGAAACCACCGGCACCCGTTGGGAATCCGCGGCCGGCAGCCCCACCTACTCGATTGCGGAACTCGACGACGCCCCGCAGGGCACCGCGGTGTCGCTGCACCTGATGGCGGCCGACGAGGACGATCACCTCTTCGACTACACGCAGGAGTGGAAGCTCCGCGAAATCGTCAAGAAGTACTCGGATTTCATCGCCTGGCCGGTCCGCATGGACGTCGAGCGCACCGTCATGGAGGGTGAGGGCGAGGACAAGGTCGAGCAGACCATTGTCGAGACCCAGACCCTGAACTCCCAGAAGGCGCTGTGGACCCGCCCGCGCAGCGAGGTCACCGACGAGGAGTACAAGGAGTTCTACAAGCACGTCGCGCACGCCTGGGACGATCCGCTCGAGATCATCCCGATGAAGGCCGAGGGCACCTTCGAATATCAAGCGCTGCTGTTCATTCCCTCGCACGCGCCGTTCGACCTGTTCACCCGCGAGCACAAGCGCGGCGTGCAGCTGTACGTGCGCCGGGTGTTCATCATGGACAACTGCGAAGAGCTGATGCCGGAGTATCTGCGCTTCGTCAAGGGCGTGGTCGACGCGCAGGACCTGTCGCTCAATGTGTCCCGCGAGATCCTGCAGCAGGACCGGCAGATCCAGATGATCCGCAAGCGCCTGGTGAAGAAGGTGCTGTCCACGGTCAAGGATCTGAAGAACGCCGAGGATCAGACCAAGTACCAGGAGTTCTGGCGCGAGTTCGGACGAGTCCTCAAGGAGGGCTTGCTCTCCGACCAGGACAATCGCGAAACCATCCTGGGCGTCTCGTCGTTCGCGTCCACGCATTCCGACACCGAGCTGACCTCGCTGGCCTCCTATGTCGAGCGGATGCCGGAAACCCAGTCGGCGATCTACTACATGACCGGCGAGTCCCGTCAGCAGATCGAGAACTCGCCGCACATGGAGGCGCTGCTGGCCAAGGGCCTCGAGGTGCTGGTGCTGACCGACCCGGTCGACGAGATGTGGGTCGGTTCGGTCACCGAGTTCGAGGGCAAGCCCATCGTCTCGATCGCCAAGGGCGAGGT
Source organism: Nocardia tengchongensis (assembly GCF_054781395.1). Taxonomy (NCBI): domain Bacteria; kingdom Bacillati; phylum Actinomycetota; class Actinomycetes; order Mycobacteriales; family Nocardiaceae; genus Nocardia; species Nocardia tengchongensis. The sequence goes on along the minus strand of NZ_BAAGUM010000006.1, from coordinate 2,076,615 downwards.
CGATCTCGAGACCGAGGACGAGAAGAAGGCCTCCGAGCAGCTGCGCGAACAGCAGGAGAAGGACTTCTCCGGTGTCACCGGCTGGCTGCGGGGCGTGCTCGACGCGGAGGTGAAGGAGGTGCGTCTGACCAACCGGCTCACCACCTCTCCGGCCTGCATCGTCGGTGACGTCTTCGACTTCACGCCGATGCTGGAGCGCATGTATCGCGCCTCCGGACAGGAACTTCCGCACAGCAAGCGCATCCTCGAACTGAACCCGGATCATCCGCTGGTGACGGGTTTGCGCGACGCGTACGCGAAGGTGTCCGGCGACGACGAGAAGCCGGTCGAACTCACCGAGACCGCCGAATTGCTGTACGGCACCGCGGTTCTCGCCGAGGGCGGCGAGCTGAAGGATCCGGCGCATTTTGCTCGGGTGCTCGCGGATCGGCTCACCCGCACGCTCTGACCAGCGGAAATTGGTCATATCGAAGCCTTGCGCGGTGTGATGCCGCGCATGTCTTCGGGAATGTCGGGAACTTGCGGCCGAGACGTGCGTTGAACGTCTTGGTCGTAAGTTTTTCGTGTTCGTGTTCTACATGCTCGCGCGGAACAGTGTGCGGGCGTTGCTTCACCTTGCCAGGCAAGTTGCAAGCCGCCTTCTGATCGACCCCGGGTACCGCAGCCGCGGACCCACGCACCACAAGAAACACCTCGTCAGGAGAAGGTAATGGTTCAGGGCACCGTCAAGTGGTTCAACGCGGAGAAGGGCTACGGCTTCATCGCCCGCGAGGACGGCCCGGATGTGTTCGTCCACTACTCGGAGATCGAAGGCAACGGCTACAAGCAGCTCGAAGAGGGCCAGTCCGTGTCGTTCGAGATCACCGAGGGCAAGAAGGGCCCCCAGGCGGCCGCTGTTCGTCCGCACTAGGGAGGCTGCGGGTTTCCCGCCACCCACTTCGTAATAACAAGGCCCGCACCGGAATCCGGTGCGGGCCTTGTTCTGCATGGGGGTTCGAGGGCAAGGCCCCCGAGACCCAGCGTCAGCGCGGAGCCATGCGGAGGGCGCCGTCCATGCGGATGGTCTCGCCGTTGAGGTAGTCGTGCTCGGTGATGTACTGCGCGAGCTGCGCGTACTCGTCCGGGCGGCCCAGTCGGGACGGGAACGGCACGCCGGACTCCAGGCCCTTGCGGTATTCCTCGGTGACGCCGGCGAGCATCGGGGTGTCGATGATGCCGGGGGCGATGGTGTTCACCCGGATTCCGAACTGCGCGAGGTCACGCGCGGCCGGAATGGTCATGCCCGCGACGCCGCCCTTGGAGGCGGAGTAGGCGATCTGCCCGATCTGGCCCTCGAAGGCCGCGACCGAGGCGGTGTTGATGATGACGCCGCGCTGGCCGTACTCGTCGACCGGATCGGTCTTGGCGATGGCGTCGGCGGCCAGGCGCATGACGTTGAAGGAGCCGAGCAGGTTCACGGTGATGACCGTGCGGAACAGCTCGAGGTCGTGCGGGCCGTTCTTGGACAGGATGCGTCCCGCCCAGCCCACACCGGCGCAGTTGACGACAATGCGCAGCGGCACACCGGATTCCACGACCGTGGCGACCGCGGCGGCCACCTCGTCACCGCTGGTGACATCGGTCGGGATGAGGGTGACGCCGGCGGGGACGCTGTCGCCCGCACGCTCGATGGACTGAGCCAGATCCAGGCCGAACACGGTCGCGCCGGCGTCGGCGAGACGCTTGGCGGTGGCCGCACCCAGACCGGACGCACCTCCGGTGACGATGGCGGCGGAGCCCGAAATCTCCACGGTTTGGTCCTCTCGACAGTGGACGGCCCTCTCGCTGGCCATCCGTCAATAGGCACCCTAGCGGGACTGTGCGCGGGCCTACACAAGAGGCTCACCAGATTTACGAACATGGGTGTTCGTCTAAGTGGTAGTTTCGCATACATGAACGCCAGCACGGCCGGTCATCGCCGTGGTCTCCGTCGCCGGACCCCGCGCGTAGCCGGCAAACGCATCCTGATCACCGGCGCGGCCCGCGGCATCGGCGCCGCCCTGGCCCGGCAGCTGCACGCGCACGGCGCGCACGTCGCCCTGCTCGGCATCGAGGAGATGCTGCTGGCCCAGGTCGCGGCCGAATGCGGCGACGCGCCCTGGCGGTACTGCGACATCGGCGACCCCGCCCAGGTGGAGCGGGTGGTGAACTCGCTGACCGCCGAACTGGGCGGGCTGGACGCGGTGGTGTGCAATGCCGGCATCGCCCGGCAGCTGTCGCTGCTCAGCGGCGACCCGACGGTGCTCGAGGAAACCCTCACCGTCAATGTCCTGGGCGTCTACTACACGCTGCGCGCCGCCGGACCCCACCTCGCGCACGCCAACGGGTACGTGCTGCTGATCTCCTCGCTGGCCGCCGCCATCCACCTGCCCCTGGCCGGGGCCTACAGCGCCTCCAAGGCCGCGGTCGAGGCGCTGGGCGACACCCTGCGCATCGAATTGCGCCACACCGGAGCCAAAGTCGGCATGGCCTACTTCGCCGAACTCGACACCGAGATGACCAGCCGCGGTTTCGGCACCGAGGCCGCCCGCAGCATTCTGGGCCGCTCCACCGTCTCCGGCGTGGCCCCGCTCGGCCCGGCCATCGACGCCTGCGAACGGGCGCTGGCCCGCCGCTCCCGCCGCATCGTCTCGCCCTACTGGGTGAGCATGGCGCTGTGGTGCCGCCCGCTCACCCAGCACCTGATCGACTTCTCGCTGCGCCGCGGTGTAGCGGGCGGACTGGCCATCGCCGATACAGAACCAACGGGGTTCACCACCGAGCAACCGGCCCGGCCCCGCAGAATGAGAAAGCTCGCCTGAACGACCGAGGCCACCTGGAGTCCCGCGTATGACCGAATCGGCAACCCGCCAACTGCCCCGTGGCCGGCACGGCCTGCCCCGGGAGACCGTGGTGGCCGCCCAGCGCGACCGCATCCTGGCCGCCATGGCCGAGGCGATGGCCGAGAACGGTTATGTCGGAACGCCGGTGGCCGCGGTCATCAAACGCGCGGGGGTTTCCCGTGAAACCTTCTACGAGCAATTCCGTTCCAAGGAGGACTGTTTCGAGGCCGCCTACGAGCGGGCCGCGGAACTCATGCTGACCGGCATCCTGGCCGCCACGGGCGCCGAGTTCGACGGCGAGACCCGGACCGAGCGGATGGAACGGCTGCTCGGCGCCTATCTGGAGGCGCTGGCCGCGCAACCCGCGTACGCCCGGGTGTTCCTGGTCGAGGTGTACGCCGTGGGCCCGGAGGCCATCGCGCGGCGCACGCATCTGCAGGAAACCTTCGTGGCCATGGTCGCCGATGTGCTCGGCGCGGAATCCGAGTCGCAGCGCTTCGCCTGTCAGACCCTGGTCGCGGCGCTGAGCTCGATGGTCACCGCCCGCATCGCGGTCGGCGACCCGGACGGGCTGCGCGAATTGCGCGGGCCGCTACTGGACCTCGTGCGGCGCAGCGGGAATCTGTTCGGCGACATCGTGGTCGAGGACTGAAGCCGGGATCGCGGCGCGACGGCGCAGCAGGAGCAGGACGGCGCCGGCGAGCGCGGGCAGCGCCAGCGACAGCAGTGCGGCAAGCGGCGTACCCAAGCCGTGCGCGAACGCCTCCAGCAGGGTGAGCGCACCGAAGTACAGGAACAGCAGGCCCGAGCAGACCGCGATGATCCGCTCCGGAATGTGCTTGCCGACGGTCACGCCGATCACGATGGCCAGCCCGCCCGCGGCCACCATGCCCACGACCGAGCCGATCCACACCGCGACCCAGTTGTTGTTGGTGGCCAGGGCCATGGTGGCGAACATGGTGCGGTCACCGAGCTCGGCCAGCAGGAACGCCGACAGCACCACCAGGAACGCGGACCGCGACATCGTCTGTGGCGCGGCCTCGTCACCCTCGTCCGAGGAGTTCGACAGGGACTCGCGCAGCGTCCACAGGCCGACGCCGATCAGCGTGGCGGCCGCGAACAGCGAGATGACTCCGGTCGGCAGGGCCGCGCCGAGGAAATGGCCGACGCCGACCGCGATCAGGTTCACCAGCACGCTCGCGACGGTGATCCCGGACAGCACCACCCACCAGTGGTAGCGCAGCGCGAAGGTCAGGGCCATGAGTTGCGATTTGTCGCCCAGTTCGGCGAGGAACAGCACGCCGAAACTCAGCAATACCGTGGCGATCATGAAGGTCAGCTCCCAGGTCTCCGGCCTGTCGGCTGAATGCGGGGACGCTTCAGCCGACACCGCACCGGTAAATCGGTTTGGTTCTTTCGGCCGAAGGTCTCGCCCACCGGGGTGGTGCTCGATGCACGATTCCGGTCCACGCGCCGGATCCGGGAAGGATCAGTATGTCGACGGCGTGATTGGGGGCTACTCCCCTTCGCTCGGGGCAATGCTACTCCGGCAAACCCGACGCATGCAAATGACCGTCGCCCAAATCGCAATGCGCACAAGAAGTTTGGCGATACTGCCGAAAGGTTTCGGGTACCCTTACGCGGCCAGCAGCATGGCCAGAACCGCGGTGTCGGGATCGCTGATCGGATCCACCCCCACCCGCGAAACCATCGAGGTCACCGCACCGTCGGAGTCGGTCTCCACCCAGGCCGCGCGATGTTCCAGCCCCAGATGCGGCACGCCCGGCAGCAACAGACAGCCCGAGGCCGCGCCCGAGCACTCGGGCAGCGAGGGCCGGGTCTCGCGCGGCGGATGCAACATGATCAACGCCGGTGGCACATGTCCGGCAAACATGCCGGGCTGCAACGCTTCCGTCCCCAGTACGGGCCCCTCGGCGATCACCAGCCCCACCATCGCCGGATCCGGGTCCTCGGGCAGCTCCTCGCGCGCCCCGAAGACCGTCGAGGTGGGCAGCAGCCCCGGCAATCCGGCCACCCGCACGGCCAGTACCAGCAACTGCGCCCATTCCTTGGTGGAGTCCGGCCAGCGCCCGGAGATCACGAATCCTTGCAGCGAACCATGGGCCTGGAAGGGCATGACGCCGACCTGACCACTCATGATGTGCCTCCCGAACTTCCCAGGGGGCGGCTGTGCCCGGTGTTGCTGTTGGGAACACCAGGTTGTACCCGAAGCCATCTGGCACACAAGTACCAAAGAGTGCTAGCACCCGGCCCCCGGAAATGCGAAAGCCCGCGAACCATCGGGTTCGCGGGCTTCCGGGTACGACAGGTCCCCGTCCATCGGGGGTGTGGGGGCGTAGCCCCAGGCATCAGCCGAAGATCAGGCCCTTGCCCTGCGCGACGGCCTTGCCGTAGCGGTCCTGAATCTCGGCCCAGTTGACGACGTTCCAGAACGCCTTCACGTAGTCGGCCTTGACGTTCTTGTACTGCAGGTAGAAGGCGTGCTCCCACATGTCCAGGCCGAGCAGCGGGATGATGCCGAGCGGCACGTTGCCCTGCTGGTCGGTGAGCTGGAAGGTGAGCAGCTTGTTGCCGAGGGTGTCGTAGCCCAGCCAGGCCCAGCCCGAGCCCTGCAGGCCGTTGGCGGCCGCGGAGAACTGCGCGACGAACTTGTCGAAGGAGCCGAACTCCTCGTCGATGGCCGAGGCCAGGTCGCCGACCGGCTTGTCGCCGCCGTCCTTGGACAGGCTCTTCCACCAGATGGAGTGGTTCACGTGGCCACCGAGGTGGAACGCGAGGTTCTTCTCGTTGAGGAAGATGGCGGCGTGGTCGTCCTTGGCCCGCGCTTCTTCCAGCTTCTCGAGGGCGGCGTTGACGCCCGCGACGTAGGCGGCGTGGTGCTTGGTGTGGTGGATCTCGTTGATCTGCCCGGAGATGAAGGGCTCCAGGGCGCTGTAGTCGTAATCGAGTTCTGGCAACGTGTAAACAGCCACGATGTCCCTTTCCGTGTCGGCGGCCGCGTGCCCTCGGCGTGATCCGAGGCGCACCCAACCATCATTCGTACACCCGCCTGTTCGCAACCGGGCTGCGTGCCCCCGCATTCCGGCCCAGATATATGTTCCACGGGTCCCGTAGCATCGAGTCATGTCGTGGTACGACGAGTTCGTCGGTCGCTTGCGACTGCCGGAGCCGACGATGGTGACACCCGAGCAAGCCCTGCCCGGTCGTGCGGAACCACTGGTAGTCCCCGACAAGCACTATCTCACTGGGCATCCCCTCAAACCCCCCTTCCCGCCGGACACGCGGTTCGCGGTGCTGGCCATGGGCTGCTTCTGGGGTGCGGAGAAGGGCTTCTGGGAGCTGGAGGGTGTGTACAGCACGGCCGTGGGTTACGCGGGCGGCTACACCCCGAATCCGACGTACGAGGAGGCGTGTTCGGGTCGCACCGGGCATGCCGAATCGGTGCTGGTGGTGTTCGATCCGCAGGTCATCGACTACGCGGGTGTCCTGCGGCAGTTCTGGGAGAACCACGACCCGACCCAGTCCATGCGGCAGGGCAACGACCGCGGCACCCAATACCGTTCGGCCGTCTATACCTTTGACGACGAGCAGTTCGAGGTCGCAGTCGAGACCAAGGGCGTCTATCAGGAACGCTTGAGCGCGGCCGGTTTCGGGGAGATCGTCACCGAGATCGCCCCGCTGCCGGACCTTTCCGCGTTCTACTACGCCGAGGGCTATCACCAGCAGTACCTGGCGAAGAACCCCGGCGGCTATTGCCCCGACCACGGGACGGGCGTGAGCTGCGCGATCGACCTGGGCGCGTAGGGTGCCGGCCCTACGCGCGCCGCGCCGGTTACAGCGGCGGGACGACGTCGGGCCGCAGGGTGCGCGGGTCGCCCGCGTCGTGCGCCTGCCACCAGCGCACGCCGCCGGCGATGAACTCCCGCAACGGGATCGGGTTGCCCTGCTTGTCGGTGACCTCGGCGTCGTCGAACCACACGCGGACGTCGAGTTCGCGCGGGTCGATGCCTTCCTCCTGGGAGAACTCCATGAGGTGGGCGGCGGGTTCGTCGCGCAGGCTGGTGTCGAAGCTGAGCAGTTTGCGCCACTGGCTCCAGGACGCGTCGCTCAGGTCGAGGAAGTCCCAGCCGTGCAGTGCGCCGCCGCCGAAGCTGTTGACGGCGTCGTGCAGGCCGTCGATGGTGAGCGGGAGCACAATGGGCTCCAGGTCGTCCCAGCGCTGGCGGCGCAGGGAGGCGGCGACCCGGCTGACCCCGAGCAGGGTCAGGTAGATGTCGAAGTGGGCGGGTGGTGGCCCGTCGGCGGGCAGGGTCAGGACGTCCAATTCCAGCCGCAGCTTGGCCGCAGCGGGATCGACGTCGATGCCGAGGCAGGTCGCCTCCGATAGTGCGAAGTTGAGTCCCTTGATGTTCAGGCCGTCCAGTAGCCCCCTGCTCACAGTCATAGCGTCAGGCTACCGATCTTGCCTGGCCGGACCCAGGATTTCCGCTTTTCTCTAGTTATGTCGTCTTTTTCCGGTGCGAATGGAACCACGGGCCCACCTGCGCCGTCAGACTGAATGAGGCCTTCTGAGACAGGCCCACGGGTCGGCCGCTCCGGAACGGGGAGGGGACTTCCGGATCGGCCGACCCGGACGAATCAGTCGTCTATCAACCTGTGGATCAGGTTGTGGATTATGTGGATAACTCCCGAAACCAACCCTGTGCAGGTACGGAACTCCACAGCCCACCCGCCCGCGTGGCAGGATCGAAACCGTGACGAACCCCCACGTGCCCTCGGTGCCGATCGACGCGGTGCCGGCGGAATTCGACGCCGCCGACGGCTGGGGTTCCACCGCGCCCGCGCCCGCCCAGCTCCTCGACGTCCGCGAGGACGACGAGTGGCAGCTCGGCCGCGCGCCCGGCGCCCTGCACATCCCCATGACCGATGTTCCCGCCCGGCTCGACGATCTGGATATCGACGCGGAGATCTACGTGATCTGCCGGCAGGGCGGCCGGTCCATCGCTGTGGTGGAGTTTCTGAACCAGATCGGCTACGAGGCCGTCAATGTCTCGGGAGGCATGGTGGCCTGGCAGCAGACCGGTCGCCCGCTCACCGGTGACGGTCCCGAGCCGAAGATCTACTAGGCGCGGAGAGGTGGAGCGATGAACGGGGGACAGGTGGGCCGATCGCGAACCGCCGTCGTGCAGCCGTGCGCCCGCTGCGGCGCACGCTGGGCGGTTCAGGGCAAACCGTTGCACTGGTGCCCGCGCTGTCACGGCGTGTTGCTCTCGCCCGCCCCGGTCGACGCGCCCGCCGACCGCCGCAACTACCGCTGGGTGGCCCGCCCGCCCGGCCGCAAAGCCTCCGCGTCCCAGCCCGTCCGGCGGACCGGCACCGCGGAGACGCCGCGCTACCACCAGATTCCGCGCTGGGGGCTGCAGGATCGGCCCGCGGCGCCGGCGGCGGAGACCTACCGCCCGCTGGCCGCCTGGACCGACCGCCTCGAGCAGCTGCTGGTCGCGACGGCCGTGGTGTTCCTGGTGGCGGCGGTGGCCGAGCTGGGCCGCTACGGAATCCTGTTGCGCAACCGCACCCGGCTGATCCAGCCCTGGCTGTTGTGGATCTCCGATGCGGCCGTGACCGTTTCGGCGGTGCTGGCGCTGGCGCTGGCGCTGATGTCGGCGGTGGCACTGGTCGGCTGGCTCGCTGAGACACGCCGCGTCGCGTATGCGAATGTCGGCGAGTCGGATTCGCGGTCGCTGTTCACGCTGGTGCTCGGCTGTGTGGTGCCGATCGCGAACCTGATCTGGCCGGGCATCTTCCTGACCGAGGCGGCGCGCCGGACCGGTGACGGCGATCCGCGGCTGCTGCGGGCGGTCCGGATCTGGTGGGCGGCCTGGCTGCTCAACGCGGTGCTGGTGCTGGTGGCGCTGATCTACCGGTTCGCGAATTCGCTGCAGGTGCAGGCGGACGGAGTGCTGCTCGCGATGTGGACGGATGTGGTGGCGGCCGGCGTCGCGGTGGCCTCGCTCGGGCTGGTGCGCGACTTCGCGGGCCTGGATCTGCGCGGCCGTCCGAAGACGCTGCGGCGCTGGGTGATCGCGACCGGCCCGGTGCGCCCGGTGATCGAACCCGTGCGCCGCGCGCCCGTCGCCGCGATCAGGGATGATGCTGTCGTCGGGGCTGATGCTCCGGCTGTGGACGACGCTGCGGTCGAAGACCGGGCAGGGGCGTCCGCGGACGCCGGGCAACAGGAGGTAGTGGCGAAGTGAGCCGGGCCAGTCGCGCGCCGTTCGTGGTAGCGCACCGGGGGGCGTCCGCGGCGCGACCCGAACACACTCTCGCCGCCTATGATCTGGCCCTGCAGGAGGGCGCCGACGGTGTCGAATGCGATATCCGGCTGACCCGTGACGGGCATCTGGTCTGTGTGCACGACCGCACGGTGGAACGCACCTCGAACGGTGTCGGCGCGGTCAGTGAGATGACCCTCGAGGAGCTGAAGGCCCTGAACTTCGGCACCGAGGCCGAACCCGAGGGCGTGCTCACCCTGCGGGAGCTGATCGAGCTGGTGCTGGACTGGAAGAGCCGTCCCACCAAGCTGTTCATCGAAACCAAGCATCCGGTCCGCTACGGCGCGCTGGTGGAGACCACCCTGCTCGAGGAGCTCACCCGCTACGGCATCGGCGCTCCGGCGTCCGCGGATCACTCGCGCGCCGTGGTCATGTCGTTCGCGGCGACCGCCGTCTGGCGCATCCGCCGCGCGGCCCCGCTGCTCCCGACCGTCCTGCTGGGCGAGTCCTCCCTCTACCTCTCCGGCGGCGCCGCCCACACGGTCGGCGCGACCGCCATCGGCCCGTCCGTCCGCACCCTGCGCGAACACCCCGATCTGGTCGACAAGGCCGCCGCCGCGGGCCGCGCTACCTACGTCTGGACCTGCGACGACCCCGAGGACATCCAGCTCTGCGCCGACCTCGGCGTCGACTGGGTCGCCACCAACCACCCCGCCCGCACCAAGGCGGTGCTCACCACAGCGTGAGCGCGCGCCTCGGCGATTCGCAGACCCTGTAGGTTTTGCATTCATGGGTAAGAGCAAGCGCAACAGTCCGAAGCCGGACTCCAATCGGGCGCAGAAGCTGGCCGCCCGCCGTGCCGAGCAGGAGGCGGCGGCGCAGACCGTGACGCGGCCCTTCGAGGGCGTGGCCGCCGAATGCGATCTGGTCGCGCTACGGGAGTTCGTGCCGTCGGCGACCGCGGTCTTGAAGCTGGCGCCGGGTGTCGCCGCCGAGCGCGAGGTCACCCTCGCCACCGTGCTCCCGGGTGCGGTCGCCGCGCTGGTGCGCGCCGGTGACGAGCCGGTCGGTTTCGTTGGCACGCAGGTGCAGTTCCAGTCCGCCGATCCCGCAGCGGATCTGGCCGCCGCCATCCTGTGGACCCAGTCCGCCACCCCGGGCGAGTCGCTCGCCACCGCGAGCGGCGGCGGCGCGCCGCTGACCGAGGTGATGGATCCGAGTGCGGCCCTGGACATCACCGTGCACCAGGACTTCAACTGGTGGGTGCCCGCGGGCGTCACGCCGGACCCGCAGGTGGCCGCCACCATCGAGCAGGCCAATCAGGCCATCATGCCGTCGGCCCGCCTGGCGCTCGGCGACGCCATCGGCGCGGCCTGGTGGGTCGACGCCGGCGAGAAGGCGCACATCCGCTGGGTGCGGCCCGAGGACGAGGACCAGCTGATGCTGGCGCTGGCCCGCCTGCACGCCGCCGGCGACCTGCACCTGGGCGAGGGTTCCCGCTTCGCGGGCTCGTTCCGCACCCACGGCCTGCTGGTGCCGGTCTTCGACCTGGACCCCGAGCGGCACGCGTCCGAATGGGAAGCTCCCGCACGCGAATTCGGCGCCAAGCTGGAGGCCGCGTTGAAGTCGGACGCCCCGCTGACCTCCGACGAGCGTCGTTCCCGCGACGGACTGCGGTCGCGCCAGGTCACCCTGCGCTGATCGCAGCCCGGACAGCAACAGGCCCGGTCCTCGGTGAGGACCGGGCCTGTGCCGTCTATCCACCGGACGGGACCGAATCATGGTCGGCCCCACGGGTTATTACAGTGAGCCGCCCGCGGCGTGCGGGGCGCCGGAGGCGTCCTTCGGGGCGCTCATCTCACGCTGCACGAAGTTCTCCAGGTCGAACAGGTTCGCGCTGGCCCGCTCGGCGACGGTGAGCAGGGTCTTCATGGTGGCGACCTCTTCGACCTGTTCCTTGAGGAACCACTGCATGAACTGCTCGCCCTGGTAGTCGCCCTCTTCGCGGGCGGTCTTGGCGAGCTGCACGATCTGGTCGGTGACCGCTTGTTCCTGGGCAACGGCCAAGGCGATCGGCTCCTTCGCGTTCGCGAAGTGCGAAGTGGCGGATTCGATTCCGGGCATCTCGACGCTGATGTCCTGATCGATCAGGTACTGCGCGATCATCATCGCGTGATTGCGCTCTTCCACGGCCTGCTTGTAGAAATACTTGGCCAGGACCGGAAGATCGGCATTGTCGAACCACAATGCGACCGCCATGTACTGGTGTTCGGCATTGAATTCGTTGCGGATCTGATCCTGCAGCAGAGCCTGGAACTTGCTGCGCTTGGTCTGGGTTCGGGTGGACATGCGGAAGACATTAATCCTGGTCAAACCGCGTGTCATCCAAGTGCAACCTTATTGAGCACAGCCTTATTGAGGCAAGTATTGCCTAATTCGAGCTAGCTTCCGACGGTGGTGATCAAGTCCGCCGGTATCTGCTGATCCTTGGCCAGGGCGTCGAAGAACGCGCTCGCTTTCGTCTTGTCCCAGAGCAGCACATTGCCGCTGCCGGAGACATTTTCGAATCCGCCGACCGGCACCGTCGTGGTGATCGGATCATCGTTGAGCGCATTGCCGAGGCTCGCCAGATTCCAGACGTGCGCGCCGTTGTCGACCTTCAACGCGGAGGTGAGATCCCGTACCAGCGGCCAGGATCGGAACGGATTGGCCAGCGTGGCCGGACCCGCGGCCTTCTTCAACAGGGCGCTGAGGAATTTGCGCTGGTTGAGCATGCGATCCAGATCGGCGCGCGGGGTGGCGCGGGAACGCACGAAACCCAGTGCGTCCGGTCCGTTCAGCGTCTGACAGCCGGCCGGCAGATCGATACCCGCCAAGGGGTCTTTCATCGGCGTATCCAGGCACATGTCGATGCCGCCGACCGCGTCCACGATATTGGCGAAGCCGCCGAATCCGATCTGCACGTAGTGGTCGAGGTGCACGCCGGTCGCGACTTCCACGGTCTGGGCCAGCAATTTCGCGCCGCCGACCGAGAATGCGGCATTGAGCTTGTCCTTGCCGACGCCCGGGATATTCACATAGGAGTCGCGCGGCAGGCTGACCAGTGTGGGCCGCCCCGATTTCGGGATGTGGACCAGGATGACGGTGTCGGTGCGCTCGCCCTCGACATCGGATCCGGTGGACAGCTGATCTTCCTGGGCCTGGGACAGTCCCGCACGGCTGTCGGAACCGACCAGAAGCCAATTCGTCCCGGGCGTGTCGCCGATCCGGCCGGAGTAGTTCGCGAGCGCGTCGATCCGGGTCAGATGGGTGTCGACATAGATGGCCGCGGCGATCGGCAGCAGCAGGAGCACCACCAGCAGCGACAGGATCCAGCGGAACCAGTGCCGTTTACGCCGGGGCCGGGAGCCGCGCGGCGGACGGTCACCACCGCCGCTGCGCTTACCGGGGAGCGGCGGCGGGGGAGTGCGGGGCGGCGCTTCCCGGTGTGGAACCGGCTGCTGGGTCGGCGCATGTCCGGTGGGGCCACCGGGGCGGCCCTGCGGGTTCCCGGAGCGTTCCCGGGCGGGCGGCATCCGATCGCCCTGCGGCGGAACCCGATTGCCCGGCGGCGGCATCCGATTCCCGGGCGGCCGCTGTCGCGGGTCCGGGTTCCGGGGCGGCGGCACCTGCGAATACGCCAGGGCCTGACCGGATTCATCGCGTCGGATCACCTGGGTTGGTTCTATCCGCGGCCGGTCGTCGTTAACGGGCCGGTCGAAGTCCCGCGACCGATCGGGCGCGGGCTGTCGCGGCGGTGAAGGCCGCTGCGGTTGCCCGGGATTCGCCATCGGCTGTTGCGGGTGCGGCGGGCGCTCGCCCCGGTGGCCCGGCGGCGGCTCCCGGCGCATCCGTGCAAAGTGCTGGGGGTCGTCGCCGTTCATTACTGGAAACAGTACCGATCGGGGCGGCGGCGCGCCGCTTTCCGGCCGGATTCACGGCAGCCAGGAGACGTGTCCGCGCAGGAAGGCGTACCCGAGATAGGCGATGGTGTCGATCAGCGCGTGGGCGAGCAGCAGCGGCCAGAGCCGGTTGGTGCGCTGCCAGAAGCGCCCGAAGATCAATCCCATCACCAGGTTTCCGAGTCCGCCGCCCAGGCCTTGGTAGAGGTGATAGCTGCCACGCAGGAGCGCGGATGCGAGCAATGACCGATTCTCGGACCAGCCGAGCGCCCGCAGCCGGGAGATGAGGTACGCCACAACGAGCACTTCCTCGGCCGCCGAGTTCGCCCACGCGGCCAGGATCAGCATCGGCAGCCGCCACCAGTGTTCGAGCGAACTGGGCACGATGGTCACGCTCACGCCGAGCGCGTGGGCCGCCAGATACAGCCCCAGCCCGGGGATTCCGATCACCGCGGTGAGCGCCAGACCGGGCAGTACGTCCGCGCGCCACCGGAGTCGCCGCACCAGTCCGACGGCCTGTGGCGCGATCCCGCTGCGCCACAACAGGTAGATCCCCAGCGCCGCCCACCCGAGTAGTCGGGCCACGCTCAGCAGCTGGAACAGCAGGTCGATGGCCGACTGTGTCGCGCGCGAGGGATTCAGTGCGACGGTCTGCCCGCCCACCCCGCCGGGGGAGAGCGCGCTCTCCAGCAGTGACAACGCGGCATTGGCCCCGCTCAGCCCGAAGGTGACGACCAGGACGACCGCGATCTCGAGTTTGATCGCCCGCCGCCCCTGTTCGGACGATTCGGGCGCGGGCCACGCGGGTGCGGGATCAGCCGAAACCATGTCGCCAATCTAGGCGCGCGGAGCCGGGTCCATCCGTTTCGCGTGTCGGACGCGCGCTGCCCGGAATCGGCTGGTGCGCCGAAGCTTCGGCTCGGGCGTTGTCAGATTCGGTGCAGGCCGCCCTGAAAAGGGTTCCCGGCCAAGGCGTGTACGGCGCGGCTGAGTGATTCGATGTCGTGGGCCGGCGCGTCGAAGGGGATGCGGACGTCGTGGTCGGCGTCGATGGCTTCGATGCGGAGGGTGACGCCGTAGCGGTCGATGGCCAGCGGGTGGATGAGCGCGCCGCGGCGCAGGTTGTGCGGGAGCCGGCGGGCGAGGCGGTCCACCACGTCGGGGTGGTCGGCCTGAAGGTGTTGCAGCCAACCGGCTTCCATGGCGCAGAACGGGTCGGGCCGGGCGTCGCGGAGTTGTTCGCGGTCGACCGAGGCGGCGCCGGAGGTGTCGGCGACCACGGCGGAGTCGATGACCAGTCGCAGCAGGACGGCGGTGTGCCCGATGTCGAGCAGGTCCGGGTGCGGGTGGTCGGCGGCGATCGCGCCGGCCAGCGCGCGTTGCGCGGGCGCGGGCACCGCGTGTGCCCAGCCGCGCAGCCAGACCAGGGCGCGGACGCGTTCGCGCAGCGCCAGCGGGGCCTGGTCGGTGAGTTCGAGGACCGCCGGGGAGCCGTTGCCGCCGCAGCCGTGCACGAGTCCGGCGGCGGTGGAGTTCATCGGCACCGCCATCACCATGTCGCCGCACTGCCGCAGCAGGTGGACGGAGGTGGGCACGGGGTCGAGACCGGGCAGCGCCAGGACCGCGTTCTCGGCGTGCGAGCAGGCGCTGTGCACGCGTTCGGCGGTTGTGGGCGCGACGACCTGGGCCGCGTGCGTCATGGACACCTCCGGGGGATGAATTAGGTAAACCTAAGCTAAGTGACGTGGATCGCTCGCGCAAGACGTTCCCCACAGGCCGGACCGGGCGGGCCGGCGGCGGCCACTACCGTGGGGGCCGTGCCGCACGATTCATCGCACGCGCCCGAACCGGTCGCGCTGAGCCTGTCCGTCCCGCCCCGCCCGGCGCGCGGACTGACCGAGGACCTGGTCCGCCCGGTCACCGCCGACCCGGGTGCCGAAGTGCTGGACCTGGACCTCGACGACGAGGCGGTCTCGGAGTTCCTGGTGCGAATCGTGCACGGCGACAGCGGTTTCGTGGCCCGCGCCGCATCCGGTGAACGCGCGCTCGCGGGTGTCGCGGCGACCGTGGCCGCCCTCTGCGGCGAGGATATCCGCGCCGCGCTGGCCGCACCGGACCTCGCCTTTCTGACCGGACTGAAGCCGCCCGCGGTGGAGGCGTTCCGCGAGGTGCTGCTGGCCGTCGAGACCGCTGACGTCGCGGCCGTCACCACCGCCCTCACGGTCCTGAAGAGCTGAAACCGTCCCGCCGGGGGTGCGAAGTTACCCAGGAGTTGGCCAAAGCGGAGGGCGACCGCGCGTACGCAAGTAATGTCGTAATCGTGCCGCGCATCGCCTACTTCGGGCCGTCGGGAACCTTCACCGAGATGGCCCTCGCCAAACTCGAGTCCACCGGAGCCTTCGATGGACCGGTCGAACGTGTCCCGGCCCCGAGCCAGGGCGCGGCGGTCGAGCTGGTCCGGGCGGGCAAGGCGGCGGGTGCGGTGGTGCCGATCGAGAGTTCCGTGGAGGGGTCGATCGCCCCCACCCTGGACGCGCTCGCCGTCGGCCCGCGGCTGCAGATTCTCGCGGAGACCGATCTGGACGTGGCCTTCACGATCGTGGGCCGCCCCGGCATCGCGCTGGAGGAGGTGCGGCGCATCGCCGCCTATCCGGTGGCGGCCGCTCAGGTGCGCATGTGGCTGGCCGTGAACATGCCGCTGGCCGAGCTGTACACCTCGGCCTCCAATGCCGCCGCGGCCGAGGACGTGGTGGCCGGGCACGCCGAGGCCGCGGTCTCCACCGCGCTGGCGGGGGAGCGTCTGGGGCTGACCACCCTGGCCGACGGCGTCGCCGACGTCGAACACGCCGTCACCCGTTTCGTGCTGGTCGCGGCCCCGCAGCCGGCGCCGCCGCGCACCGGCGCGGACCGCACCTCGATCGTGCTGGAGCTGGCCAACGAGCCGGGTTCGCTGATGCGGGCGTTCGCCGAGTTCGCCACCCGCGGTATCGATCTCACCCGCATCGAGTCCCGGCCGACGCGCACCGGCATGGGCACCTACCGCTTCTATCTGGACTGTGTCGGGCACATCGACGACGCCGCCGTCGCCGAGGCGCTGAAGGCGTTGCACCGCACCGCGGCCCGGATTCGTTTCCTGGGTTCCTGGCCCGCCACGGCGACCGCCGGCACCCCGCCGCCGCCGGACGCGCCGGCCGCGGCCTGGCTGGCCGATCTGAAGAAGGGGGTGGCCGACCTGTGACCGGCAAACTCATCCTGGTTCGTCACGGGGAGACCGAGGGCAACGTCGGCAAGATTCTCGACACCCGGCTGCCCGGGCTGCCGCTCACCGAACGCGGTGTGGCGCAGGCCAAGAGCTTCGGCGCGAACCTGATCGTGCCGCCGCAGCGGCTGTTCTCTTCCGCCGCGTTGCGCGCCCGCCAGACCGGCGGCTACATCGAGTCCGCCACCGGTGTTGCGCTCGATGTGCTGGAGGATCTGCAGGAGGTGCAGCTGGGCGATCTGGAGGGCCAGACCAGCCGGGAAGCGCACTTGGAATTCCAGAAGGTCTATCACGCCTGGCATTTCGGTGATCTGAGCATCCGGGTCCCCGGCGGTGAATCCGGTGAGGACGTCCTCGCCCGCTACCTGCCCGCCTTGCGGCGACTACGCGACGACTACCTGACCCGGCCCGACGCGCAGGACGTCATCGTGGTCAGCCACGGCGCGGCCATGCGGCTGGTGTCGCGTGAACTGACCGGGGTGCCACGGCTTTTCGCGGCCAACAATCACCTGGACAATACCGAGACCATCGAATTGCAGCCGTTCGAGGACGATCGGTGGGAGTGCACCCGCTGGGGCCGCTATCCCGCGCCGTTCGCCGACGCCTTCGCGGGCGGCGGCGACGATCCGATGGGTTAGGACCCGAATTCCGTTCGCAGCGGCAGTGATTCGATCAGATCCCGGAGCGCGGTGCGCAGCCGGGCCGAGGTGCCGCTCGCGAAGGACGTCCACTTGGTCCCGTCCTCGGCGGTGGTGGTGATCGCCAGGAATCGGCCGTGGCGGGTGTTGTACACGGCGAGGTGATTGCCGGTCACCTCGCGCGTGCCGTCCGCGTACCGCACGCCGACGATCTCCGCGTGCGAATACACCTGGACCAGTGCCGACGCGATGGCCTGCGCGTCGCGCGCCGGATCGCACACCGCGGTCAGCCGTGCCGCCGTGGTGGCGGCGTCGCCCGCGTCGTCGAAGATCGGGACGAGATCTGCTGTGGGCGCGTGCATTCCGGACAGTTCCAGCGGTTCGGCGGGTCCGAGCGCGGCCAGTATGGTGCCCGGCAGATCGTGGCTCGCCTCGTCGAGGACGAAGGATTCGAGGCCGCGCAGCGCGACCACCTCGAAGTCGTCGCCCTTGGCCACGCAGAGTCGATTGACCTGGCCGTCGACGTACCAGCGCAGGGCCAGCACCCAGTGCGGCCGGTAGAGCACGCGCAGGCGTTCGGCCAGTTCCGGATGCACCCTGTAGCCCTGGCGCGCCCGATCACCGTCGAGCAGTTCGCGTTCGGCGAGGCCGGCGGCCGCGGCGGTCATTGCGGCGTCGTGATCGGCGGCATTGTCATAGCGGCCCATGATGTTCAGCACCACGGGCAGCTCGTCGATCCCCAATGTCTCCTGGAGATACTGCATTTCGTCGAGCGACAACGTGACCGCGCGCAGCAGTGACGGTCCCCGGTCCGCGCCGAGCACGGTCACCGGTTCGCCCCGGCGACGGAATCCATCTGGGCGGCATCCGCGTCGACCTGGTCCGCGCCGATGACCGCGGGCGCGACCACTCGGCCGTCCGCGAAAACCTCGACCGAGCGCCCGTAGTCGTGACCACGCCGTGTCTCGTCCTCGTCGCCGCCTTGCTGACCGAGCAGCGACCCGGTGCCGGCGGAACGGACCGGCGCGGTCGATGCCGGCGTGCCGACCACCCCCATCGGCTCGGCGACCGGCGCGGCCGGTCCCGGTGCGCCACCGGGGTTTCCGAGGCCACCGGGTCCGCCGAGCCCCGAGCTCCAGCCCGCGGGCAGGCGCAGGGTGCCCGCACCATTGCCGATATTCACCGATCCGCCGCCGGCGTAGGACACGGCCTGCGTGGTGCGCGCCGCCCCGCCCGCGCCTGCGGCACCCGCGCCGGGGAAACCGTCTGTCCCGAGCCCGGGAGACTGCGTCATCGCATTGGCGACAGCCGTAATGGCGCCGCTCGCAACGTTTCCCACACTCGTGACACCGTCGGTCGCCACGGTCCCCACGACCTGTGCGACTTGGGACAGCGCACTGGTGACGGCCGGATTCCGAGCCAGCGCGGCGGCCGCACCGAGCGCCGCCTGCACCGGATCATCGCAATCGGCGAAGGCGTCCCCACCGGCCGCGGCCGAGCCCGCGCCCATCGCGATCGGCGGCGGCATCAGGAACTGTCCCGGAGTGGCGACCATCAAACTGGTTGCGGCCTCGTAGGTTTCCATGACGAGCGCGGCCCGGATGTCGAGCGCCAGCTTGGCCGCTTCGGCGGCTTCGGCGCTGCCGTTGAGCGCGCCGCCGCTGGAGTAGGCGGCCACCCGCGCGGTCTCCACCAGCGCGATCTCCGGCAGGCTCGGCATGGCGATGGAGGCCACCGTGTAGGCGGTGGCATTGGCGTTCGCCTTCCCGGCCATGATGCCCGCCATCACGGACTGCTGTTCGGCCCAGACGGCGAATCCGCCGAGCCGGGCCAGCACGGTGAGCCCGTTCGAACCTTCGAGTCCGACCCCGATCTCGGCCATCACCCGGGCCACGGTGGTGGTGGCGTCCACCCAGGCGGCGGTGAGTCCGCTCCACGCGCCGCCCGCGGCCACGATCGGGATGGCGTGCGCGCCCGCGTCGAGGGTGACGGAGTTGATCTCGGCCATGCGGGGCAGCCAGCACACCCCGGTGATTCCCACTGTCATCGCGTGTCTCCCCTCACACCTGGATCGCGGCGATCCCGGCCGCCCGCATCGCGTCCTGGGCCAGGTACTGGGCCAGTTGGCTGCGCAGGGTGGCGGCGGCGTGGTGCAGTTCGAGAATGCCCTGGGCGACGGACCGATCGTGGGTCAGCGCCGCGGTATTGAAATGCGCGGCGGCCAGGAACGACACCTCTTCGGTGCCGGAGGGGAGCACGTGGGTGGCCGGCGCGGTCGCGGTCGCGGCGGCGGCCAGGCGTTCGGCGAGCAGGTCGAGTTCCATTGCGGCCGCGAGGATCACCTCGGGCTGCACGAGGACGTGGCCAACCATGATCGGGCTCCCCCTCTACGTCTTCTTCTCCCGGTTGTGAAGATTGGACGCAGCGGTTCGCGGATCGGTTCCCAGCTCCGCGAGTCAGCCCCATCCCAGCTGATGGAGTCGCTCGTCATCGATCCCGAAATAGTGCGCTATCTCGTGAATCACCGTGATGGCGACCTCTTCGACCACCTCTTCTTCGCTGTGGCACATGGCCAGGATGGCCTCGCGATAGATGGTGATGGTGTCGGGTAGCGCGCCGCCGTAGTGGCTGAAGTCCCGGTCGGTGAGGGCGATGCCGTGGTAGAGCCCGAGCAGGTGCGGGTCCTCGTCGCTGCGCGGCTCGATGAGAACCACCACATTGTCGATGGCCCGCGCCAGCTCGGGCGGGATCAGGTCGAGCGCGTCGCCGACCAGCTCCTCGAAGCGGTCGTCGGACATGGAGACGGACATGGCTGCGGCGATCTCCGAATTACCGCGGCTGGGGGATGACCGGCGGGACCGCGCCGGGCAGTGGCGGCGGGGTGTAGCGGCCGTTGTTGGGCGGCGGCACCGGCGCCTGGCCGTCGACCTGGATGTCGCCCTTGGCGGATCCGGTGATGGCGGCGAAGCCCTCCTGGTCGGCACCCTTGCCGACCAGGCAGTTGAGGCTGCGGCTGCCGGCCATCCAGCTGCGGGTGTCGAGCGCGTCCCAGAACAGGGTGAGGGTCTTGTTGCGCAGCGCGTCGGGGGAGCCGAGGTAGTCGGTGGCGTCCTTGGCGCACTGGTCTTCCATGAACTTGTCCTGATCGTCCTTGGAGGGCGGGCCGCCGGTGAAGTGGGTGGCCAGGTCCACCGTGGAGACGATCTCGAAGGCGTGCGGCTGGGCGCAGTCGACCGGGTCGGTGGGCAGGTTCGATTTGATGCCGATGCAGGTGCCGACGTCGTAGACCTTGGACTGGTTGATGTCGCGCACGCTGCCGGTGATCGGCTTGGTGGCCAGGCCCTGGCTGCCGGAGACCTGCAGGCCGCAGCGCAGCGTCCGCTCGCCCGCCTTCCAGCCCGCCTCACCCGGATTGATCAGGCCGACAACGAATTTGCCGCGCGGGTCGAGGCGCCCGCCGAGGTATTCCTGGGCGGCGCTGACGCAGTGCTCGTCGCGCAGTTCGGAGAAGCGCAGCGAGTCCGGGAAGCGGGACCCGGGCCCGAATTCCTTGCCCGGGTACTTGCTCAGGTCGATGTCGGCGGTCACCTCGAACAGGTGCTTGCCGCCGCACTCGACCTTGCTGAGGTCGCTGGCGTTGGACTTGGTCCAGGTCAGGCAGTCGCCTTCCTTGGCGGTGCCGAAGGCCGCGCCCGCGACCGCGCCGGTGGGCTGCGCGGCCCCCGGCGCGTGCGCCTTCACCCGGTTGGAGTCGAAGCCGTTCGAGACGAACATGGTGATGAGCACGGCCAGCGTGACGCCGCCCGCCATGGCCAGCAGCCCCCATCGCACCGTGGAAGCGGATAGCGGACCGTTCTTGTCCAGCTTGGCTTCCACGGCGCGGAAGGGCGTCAGCAAACCGTCCAGCGCCGTCGGCTTGCGACGGCGCGGCGGCTCGGAGCCCCGCGAGGACGGAGGCGCGGGCCACTGCGAAGGCGTCTTGTGCTCAGGCATCGCGGTCCATCATTGCAGCGCCACCCTGCCGGTGCCACGAACCACCGGCTTCGCACCCCGTGCGCCGCGCCGAACAAGATCAGGTCAACGTCACGACAAGATCAGGTCCGCCGCCTTCTCGCCGATCATGACCGCGGGGGCGTGGGTGTGGCCGCGGGTGATCACCGGCATCACCGACGTGTCGGCCACGCGCAGGCCTTCGATGCCGCGTACCCGCAGTTGCGGGTCCACCACGCTGGATTCGTCGCGGCTCATCGCGCAGGTGCCGACCGGGTGGTACAGCGTGTGCGAGTGGTCCTCGAGGCAGCGGCTCAGCACTTCGTCCATCGGGGTGTCGGACGGCACGGCGGGCTGCATGAGCTCACCGATGTGTTCCTTCAGCGCGGGCTGGCCGGCGATCTCGACGCAGGTGCGCAGGCCCGCGAGCAGGGCGGCTCGGTCGGCGGGTTCGGCGCAGTAGCGCGGGTTGATGCGCGGCGCGACGAACGGATCCGGCGAGATGATGGAGACGCTGCCGATGGATTCCGGCTTGAGCAGCACCGCGGCGAAGGTGAGCGCGTGTCCGTCCGGTTCGCCCAGGCCCTCGGCGATGTAGGGGGCGGGCGCGAAGATGAGTTCCAGGTCGGGCAGGTCGAGGTCCTCGCGGCTGCGGGTGAACCCGTACGCCTCGCCGATGTTGGAGGTGAGCTGGCCGCGCCGCAGCAGCAGGTAGTTGGCGAGTTCGAGCAGGTTCTTGTCCGCGCCGTAGAGGCTGCCGCCGGTGGTGCGGTACACGATGGGGGCCGCGAGGTGGTCGCGCAGGCCGCGCCCGACCTCGGGCAGGTGCCGCACCACAGGGATGCCGAATTCCTGCAGCCGGTCGCCGTCGCCGATGCCGGACAGTTCGAGCAGCTGCGGCGTGTTGATCGCGCCGCCGGACAGGATGACCTCGCGTTTGGCGCTGATCTGCTTGGTCTCGCCGCCGATCCGGAATTCCACGCCGATCGCGCGGGTGCCTTCGAACAGCACCCGGGTGGCGTGCGCGTCGGTGACGACGGTGATGTTGCGGCCCTGCTGACGGGCGGGCCGCAGGTAGGCGTCGGCGGTGCTCCAGCGCGCGCCACGCTTCTGGGTCACCATGGTCTGCGAGAACCCTTGCGGCCGATCGCCGTTGGCGCGTTCCACCGGATATCCGGCTTCGGCGGCGGCCTGCAGGTAGGTGCGGGTGAGGGCGCGCGGGCTGCGCTGGCGGGAGATGTGCAGCGGTCCGTTGCGGCCTTCGCCGGGTTCGGCGGCTTCCTCCACGGTCTCGATCCGCTGGAAGTAGGGCAGCACCTGCTCGAAGGACCATTCGGGTCCGGCGTAGCGGGACCATTCGTCGTAGTCGGCGGCGAAGCCGCGCACCCACATCATGGCGTTCATCGAGGAGGATCCGCCGAGCATCTTGCCGCGCGGCCAGTACACGCGCCGGTTGCTGAGTTCGGGTTGGGTCTCGGTGCGGTAGTTCCAGTCGTTGTCGCCTTGGAAGAGCTGGTTGAACGCGGCGGGGATGTGCGCGAATTTGTCGGTGTCCTCGCCGCCGGCCTCCAGGACCACGACGCTGACGCCGGGTCGCTCACTGAGTTTCGCGGCCAGTGCGGCCCCCGCCGATCCGGCTCCGACCACGACGAAATCGGCGGTGTGCGGGGTGTATTGGGGCATGGTGACTCCTCGGAAAGACCACGGCGGAGTCACTGCCGGACTCCTGCCGTCCCATCGGGTCAACCCTATGGCGGAAATCACCCGGTCGTGGGGTGGATGAATTGATCGGACCTACACGAAAACCGGTAGCGCCCTCCCACTAGGCTGAACAGCCATGATCGACCTTCGATTCCTGCGGGAAAACCCGGATGTGGTCCGTGCGTCGCAGCGTGCTCGCGGTGAGGACCCGTCCCTGGTGGATACCCTGCTCGAGGCGGATGCCGCCCGTCGCGCCGCGGTGGCGACGGCCGACAATCTGCGTGCCGAGCAGAAGGCCTTGGGCAAGAAGGTCGGCAAGGCTTCCCCGGAGGAGCGTCCGGCGCTGCTACAGGGCGGTCAGGAGTTGTCGGCGAAGGTGAAGGAGGCGGAGGCGGCGGAGAACGCCGCGGACGCCGATCTCGACGCCGCGCAGCGCGCCCTGTCGAATGTGGTGCAGGAGGGTGCGCCCGCCGGCGGCGAGGACGATTACATCGTGCTCGAGACCGTGGGAACCCCGCGTGAGTTCGATTTCGAGCCGAAGGACCACCTGGATCTGGGTGAGTCGCTGGGTGTGATCGACATGGAGCGCGGCGCGAAGGTGTCGGGTTCGCGGTTCTACTTCCTCACCGGGTACGGCGCGCTGCTGCAGCTGGGCCTGCTGCAGCTGGCCGCGCAGAAGGCGACCGCCAACGGTTTCACCATGATGATCCCGCCGGTGCTGGTGCGCCCGGAGATCATGCAGGGAACCGGCTTCCTGGGGCAGCACGCCGCCGAGGTCTACCACCTGGAGGACGACGACCTGTACCTGGTCGGTACCTCGGAGGTGCCGCTGGCGGGTTATCACTCGGGCGAGATCCTGGATCTGAGCGCGGGTCCGAAGCGCTATGCCGGCTGGTCGTCGTGCTTCCGTCGGGAGGCGGGCAGCTACGGCAAGGACACCCGCGGCATCATCCGCGTGCACCAGTTCGACAAGGTGGAGATGTTCGTCTACACCACCCCCGAGCAGGCCGACGCCGAGCACCAGCGCCTGCTGGCGTGGGAGCGGGAGATGCTGGCCGCGATCGAGGTGCCCTACCGGGTCATCGATGTGGCGGCAGGTGACCTGGGCAGCTCGGCGGCCCGCAAATTCGATTGCGAGGCTTGGGTTCCCACCCAGCAGACCTACCGCGAACTGACCTCGACCTCGAATTGCACAACGTTCCAGGCCCGTCGCCTGAATGTCCGGTATCGGGACGAGAACGGTAAGCCGCAGATCGCCGCCACGCTGAATGGCACATTGGCGACAACTCGGTGGATTGTCGCGCTGCTGGAAAACCATCAGCAATCCGACGGTTCGGTGCGAGTGCCCGCTGCGCTGGTGCCTTTCGTCGGCACCGAGGTTTTGGAGCCCCGCTGAGTATTCGCTACTCGGCGTGGCTTATTCCGCCGGATGTGTCTACCGCTGGCTGGGCTTGTGGCTAGGCTGGGCAGCGTGCGAGGAATCGGGTCTCGCGGCGATACCCGAACCCGGGTCCGGGCGGCATCGGCGCTGGCGACGGCAATGGTCATGGCTCGGACCACCGGGGCGTTCTACGTCATGGGTGGCTTGCTGGGTTTGGCCCTGACCGCCGTCGCTCCGGGTGATGAGGGTAATCGGCCGCTGGTGGGCGCGGCGGCGTTCGTGGCGCTGCTGCTGGGTATCAGTCTGCTCATCTGGGGTCCGCGGCTGCCGCATTCGGTGCATCACGCCTACGTGGCGACCGCGACGGTGCTGGTGACCGTTGCGGTGCATTGGTTTCCGAACACGGTCGGCGCGATCAGTCTGGCCGCGTTCTATGTCTTCGTGGCCTGTGACGCCGCGATCTTCTTCTCCTGGCGCTGGCTGGGCGGGCATCTTGCGTTCGCCATCGCCTGCTGCCTGTGGGTGGTGCCGTCGCGCGGGCTGCCGTGGTGGTCGGGCATCATTCCGGCGGGCATCACCTTCGGAATCGGCATCGTGGTCGGCATTTTGACGCGCATGGCGTCGGACGCCGACATCGACGTGCTGACCGGTCTGCTGAATCGCCGCGGTTTCGACCGCGCGCTGAGCAATGCCATCGCGCACGCCACCCGTACCGGTCAGGGTCTGGCCCTGGTGCTGGTGGACCTGGATCGCTTCCAGAAGATCAACGACCATCTGGGTCACCGGGCCGGTGACGCCGTGCTGCAGCGGGTGGCCGACACCTGGTCGAAACTGCTTGCGCCGGATCAGCGTCTGGCCCGTTACGGCGGTGACGCGTTCGCGCTGCTGCTGCCCGGCACCACCGAGCAGGCCGCGATCCTGTTGACCGAGGAGCTGCGCGCCGCCGTCACCACCGGTTGTTCGGCGGGTGTGACGTCGTGGCAGCCGGGTGAGTCCGGGTCGCTGCTGGTGTCGCGCGCGGATGTGGGCCTGTATCGGGCGAAGCAGGCGGGCCGTAATCGCACGGTGCTGGAGTCGTCGCGGCAGTTGCCGTTGGCGGTGGAGCTGCGTGAGGCGATCGACCGGGGCACCTTGGACGTGCAGTATCAGCCGATCGTGAGTCTCTCCGACGGCGACACTCGCGCGGTCGGTGTGGAAGCCTTGCTGCGCTGGTCTTCTCATGCGCAGCCGGAGGTCACCACGGAGGGCCTGATCCGGGTCGCCGAGGAATACGACCTGATCTCCGATCTGGACGAGCTGGTGTTGCGCCGCGCCTGCGCCGACGCCGCCCGCCTGCAGGAGACGTTCGCTCAGCTCGACCTGACCTTGAATGTCAATGTGAGCGGCCTGGAGTTGGCCGAGACCGAGTACGCCGCCCGGGTTTCCGGCATTCTCGAGGAAACCGGCTGGCCCGCTGAGCAACTCGTGCTCGAGGTGACCGAGAGCGAGCTGGCCGCCGAATCCGAGACCGCGATCGCGAACCTGCACCGGCTGCGCGAGTTCGGCGTCCGGATCGCCATCGACGATTTCGGCACCGGCTACTCGTCGCTGAGCCGCCTGGCCACGCTGCCGTCGGACATCCTCAAGGTGGACCAGTCCTTCGTGGCGTCCATCCGCTCCGATTCCCCCGCCCCGCCGCTGTTGGGCGTGATCGCGGCCCTGAGCAAGTCCCTCGACCTGCAGGTGATCGCCGAGGGCGTGGAAACCGAATACCAGGCCGCGGTCCTCACCGAGCTCGGTTTCGCCCTCGCCCAGGGCTACCACTACAACGACTCACACCCGGTCACCGAGCTCATCAACGACCTCAACGACCGCCCCGGCCTGGTCGGCGCGTCGGTGTCGGAGGGCGAGCCTTCCAACAACGGCTGGATCCCGCTCGATAATCCGGTTGACGGTGGTACGCCCGGCGCGCAGAGTTGATCGCATGCGGATGCTGATCTACGCCTGTTGATTCGTCCTTCGTAGTGCTCTGCCCAGGGTTCGCACCGAGCGTGCGGGCTCGACTCGCGGGTTCACCCTTCGTGCGGTCCTGTTCGCGTTCACCGCGGACCTGATCCCGCTCTACGCCATCTACGCCCTGCTGTTCGCCGACCACGGTCTGAACGCCGCGCAGATCTCTTCGCTGTTCGCGATCTGGTCGGCCACCGCGTTCCTGCTGGAGATCCCCTCCGGAGCCTGGGCCGACACTGTTTCGCGACGTGGCCTGCTGGTGCTGTCCGGCGCGCTCCTCGCGGCGGGCTTCGCGGTCTGGACTCTGTACCCGTCCTACCTGGGTTTCGCGGCCGGTTTCGTGCTCTGGGGTACATCCGGCGCACTCCGATCGGGCACCTTCGAGGCGCTGATCTACGACGACCTGCGCGCTCGCGAGGCGACCGCGGAATACCCGCGCCTGATGGGCTATGTCCGTGCCGCCACCGAAGCGGCCGCGCTGGCAGGCATTCTCGCGGCAGCTCCGCTGTATGCCTGGGGCGCTTATGCCTTGGTCGCCTGGTCCAGCGTCGCGATCGCCGCTGTGCACACCCTGACCGCGGCCGCGCTGCCGAGCGCGCCGAAGTCGGTGTCCACGACCGAGATCGACGATCTGGAGGACCCCGCCGACCCGGCATCCGACCCGCCCGACCCGGATTCGACACCGCGCGGCTACCTGACCATGCTGCGCACCGGCTTGCGAGAAGCATTGCGCGTCAGGCTGATCCGTCGCGGCGTAATCCTCATTGCCCTGCTGAACGGCATCACCGCCTTCGACGAGTACTTCTCGCTGCTCGCCGACCACGCCGGTGCCGGCCCCTCGCTCGCCGCGGTCCTGGTGGGCGTCACGGTCGCAGGCTCCCTGGCCAGCGCGATGCTGGTCGGCCGCACCGAGCGAATGTCCGCCCGCGTCATGGCGTCGGCCCTGACCGTGGCCGGTGTCCTGTTCATCGCCGGTGCCCTGGTGGCCGGCTCGGCCGCAACTCACCCGACCGCCCTGTATGTCCTGACCGCCGTGGGCTTTTCCGCCCTGGGCATCGCCTACGGCATCGACTACAACGCCGACGTTATCGCCTCGGCCCGCCTCCAGGACGCCATCACCGGCCCGGCCCGCGCCACGGTGACCTCGGTCGCCGGATTCCTGACCGAGGTGATCGCCCTGCTGGTCTTCGCATTCGCGGCAGTCGCCACCACCTGGCTCCCCTTACCGTTCATGATCGCCGCGCTGGGTATCCCCCTCCTCCTGGCCGCCGCCCTGACCCCGACCTGGCTTCCGCTCCAGTCCCACACCAGATCTCTTGCGGCCGAGCACGACTAGCCCCTGGAATTCGGGGCCCGCGAGGGTGCGGGTTCCAGGGTCATTTCGAAATGGAAGCGATTAACTTTCTGGGGGCGGCGGTCGAGAGGTCCGGCCGCACGCTCGATCGAAGGGTTTCTCGCATGCGCACTCTCATTGCGGCGGTTGGCATTGCCACGGCACTGACTGTCGGAGCCGGCCAGGCGGGGGCCGCGCCGCTCCCGCTCATCGACGCTCCGGCCGCCCCGGTCGCGGCGTCCGGCTCGTCCACGGGCTCGACCTTCCCGATCACGACCGGTTCGGCCGGGCTGGACGCGGCCCTCAATATCGCCGGCACCATCGCGTGCGCGATTATGATCCCCGACTGCTTCCACCGGACGACGAACGACGTGAGCTAGTCGTCCGGGGAGGCCCGGCGGTTGCGTTTGGTGACGCCGCGCCGCTTCTTCGCGGCGATGCGGCGTTCCTTGGCTCCGCGCGAGGGTTTGGTGGCGCGGCGGACGGGTGGCGGGGCGGCAGCGGCGTCACGCAGTAATGAGGCCAGGCGTTCGCGGGCGGCCGCGCGGTTCTGCAGCTGTGCGCGTTGCTCCGATGCGCTGATCGTGAGCACCCCGTTGACCAGGCGGGTGGCCAGCCGGTCGAGCATCCGGGTGCGCAGCCCCTCCGGTACCGAGGGCGAGTTGGCGAGGTCGAACGACAGTTCCACCCGGCTGTCGGTGGTGTTGACGTGCTGCCCTCCCGGACCGGACGACCGTGAGAACCGCTCGCGTAACTCGGACGCGGGTATCACCAGCCCCCGAGTCACGGTCAGGTCCTCCGCCATGATCCGAAGCCGCACTTTCCGATTCCGCGAGCCGACTAGCCCCCTCTTCCCGGACCCTACCAGTGGCGTGATCGGTACTCGGTCGCCTGCATCCGGGCGCGCATCGAATCCGAGAACCGGGCCGCCGCGCTCACGATCCGGCCGGTCGGTCGCGTACGCGCACGATGAGAGCAGAATCGGGCGGTGGCGATGCGTCGGTGGGTGGGGTTGGGGTTCGGGGGTTCCATCGGCGCGGCCGTGGCTGTGCAGGCGCGGATCAACGGTGAGCTGGGGCATCGGCTGGGGGACGGGATCGCCGCTGCGACCATCAGTTTCGGTAGTGGGCTGTTGATCCTGGCCGTGGTCTTCGCGGGCAGCGGGCGTTTGCGCGCGGGTGTCGGGAAGGTCCGGGAAGCGTTGCACAGCGGGGAGTTGCGCTGGTGGCAGCTGCTGGGCGGGCTATCGGGCGCGTATTTCGTTGCGTGTCAGGGGCTTACGGTGGCGACCATCGGGGTCACGGCGTTCACGGTGGCCACGGTGGCCGGGCAGCTGGCGAGCAGCTTGGTGGTGGATCGGCTGGGCTGGGGTCCGGGTGGGCCGACGCCCGTGACGGCTCTGCGGGTCGGCGCCGCGCTGCTCGGTCTGGTCGCGGTCCTGCTCGCGGTGGTCGGCAGGAGCGGTACGGATTCCGGCTCGTACTCCGCGGCTTCGGTGCTCCTGGTGGTCCTGCCCCTGATCGCGGGCGTGCTGGTGGCGTGGCAGCAGGCGGTGAACGGCCGGGTGGGTGCGGTCGGCGGACCGCTGTCGGCCACGCTGGCGAATTTCGCGACGGGCACGGCGGCCCTGGTCGTCATCGAGACGGTGGTGCTGGTCCGGCGCGGTGGCCTGCACACGCCGCCCACCGAGCCTTGGTTGTATCTGGGTGGCCTGATCGGGATTTCGTTCGTCGCGCTGGCCGTGGCCGTGGTGCGCTGGATCGGCGTGCTGCTGCTGGGGCTCAGCTCGGTGGCCGGGCAGCTGCTCGCATCGGTGGTGCTGGATGTGGTCGCGCCGACCGGTCTCGGTATCTCGGCCCTGGCTGTCGCGGGCTGTGCGCTGACCTTCGTGGCGGTGGCGATCGCCGCCAGATCCCGTGTGTGACACGGGTATTCGTGGATCGAAGATCGCGGCCGGTACCGGGTACCGGCCGCGATCACCGGATCAGACCAGTTTCTTCGAGCGCAGCTCGTGGCCCTTGGAGGTCTTGCAACGCCCCGATTCCAGGTCCCACTGCCACCCGTGCAGGTTGCAGGTCAGCGTATTGCCTTCCACCACACCGAATTTCGACAGGTCCGCCTTGAGGTGCGGGCAGCGCCGCTGGACTTCCCAGCCGTCGAGTTCGGTGGAGGCGGTGTCGTCGTGCGCTTCGGAGAACCAGCCGTCGGCGTAGGCGATGCGCTCGTCGGTGAGGCATTTGAAGAAGGTGTAGAGGAATTCGTTGTATCCGCCGATGCGCCAGGTGGTGAAGCGCGTGGACAGGAAGATGGTGTTGACCCAGTCGGGTTCGTCGTCGCGCAGTACGGTGCGGACCAGCTGCGGGGGGATGCGGAATCCGTAGCGGTACTTGCCTTCTCCCTCGATGGGCAGGCGCACTTCGCGTTTGGGGAAGTCGAGGACGACGGTTTCGTCGCCCATGACCAGTCCGACGGGGTAGCCGATGCCGTCGCAGATGAGGTCGCTCTGCTTCATGATCGGCTCGAACTTGGCCTTCAGCGCGGGCAGCAGCGGTTCGCCTTCGGCCGGCGCCCAGGTGGCTTTCTCTGCGGCCAGCACCGGTGCCAGGCGCTGCGCCATGTCCTCGATGTAGGCGGCCTTGTCGCCGTAGATGGTGTCCGGGTCGACGGGGTGGGTGAGCGAAGTGAGTTCCTTGCCACGCACATCCGCGGTGGAGCCGGGGATGAGGAGCAGTCCGCCCTCGTTGCCGTGGATCTTCATCTGATCCAGGAAGGTGATCTGGTCGGGGAAGATGTTGCCTTCGTCGCCGCGATCGTCGTTGAGGTAGCGCAGTTCGTCGTCGAGGAAGACGGGCGGTCCGGCGGACGGGACGACCCAGGTGGCGCCGACCTGTTCGATGTAGGAGCGGGCGCGGTCCATGCCGCGCTGCCGCTTCTGCTTGCCGAAGTTGGCCTTGGTCTTGGCCGGGATGTCGTACACCATCGGGTACCAGATGGCCCCGGAGTACTGCAGCAGGTGGATGTCCACGTGCCCGAAGGCGTCGTGCAGCACGTCCATGTCGACGGGTCGCGCGTCGTTCATGTTGAAGCAGACGGTTTCCCCGTCGGCGACGACGAGCGCGGAGTCGCCGATCGGTCCGTCGGCGGGCGCGCGCAGCGCGATGATCATGATGTCGAGGTCGCCGCCGGGACCGGTGACAGTGGTCTTGACCGAATCCTCGGTCTCCACGAACTTGGTGAACCCGAGCGCCTCCAGCTCACGCTTGAGGTCCGGCACCGGGTAGTCGGGGAGCAGGACGGTGGTGTCCTTGTTGATCTTGTCCGCGAGCAGCTTGGCGTCCCAGTGATCGCGGTGCAGATGCGATACGTAGAGGAAATCGCAGTTGCCGAGCTCGTCCCAGTCCAATTGGGTGTTGTCGGGGAACGGGAACCATGATCCGAAGTAGGCCGGATTGACCCACGGATCGCAGAGGATCGTTCCGGCCGCG
This sequence comes from Nocardia tengchongensis, assembly GCF_054781395.1. Lineage (NCBI taxonomy): Bacteria > Bacillati > Actinomycetota > Actinomycetes > Mycobacteriales > Nocardiaceae > Nocardia > Nocardia tengchongensis. The sequence goes on along the minus strand of NZ_BAAGUM010000006.1, from coordinate 2,045,744 downwards.
GTTCGGATGTGGAATCCGGCGTGTCCGACGCTGGTGATCTGCACGAGCTTCATTCCTCCCTGACCGTTACCAGCCACCCACAGTACTGGCTGGCCGGAGGCGTCACCGATGCAGCAACCCTCATCTTCCAGTGTCGGGAAGTCACAGCAATTGCGCCGTTGTTACCTGCATCACTGGATGCCACGCGAGCAGCGACTACGCTAGCGGAACTGTGGAACCCGTCTACTACCCGATCATCGGGCTGGCCCGCACCGTTTTCGCGCTGCAGGGTCTGAAGTTCGCCATCAAGGGCGACGAGAACATTCCGGCATCCGGTGGTGCGGTGATCGCGATCAACCACACCGGGTACATGGACTTCACCTACGCGGGACTGCCCGCCCGGACCACGAAGCGCTATGTCCGTTTCATGGCGAAGAAGGAAGTCTTCGACAACGCCGTCACCGGCCCGATCATGCGTGCTCTCAAGCACATTCCGGTGGACCGGTCCGCGGGCGCGGATTCCTATCACGAGGCTGTCGCCCGGCTGAAGGCCGGCGAGTTGGTCGGCGTCTACCCCGAGGCCACCATCAGCCGCAGCTTCGAGCTGAAGGACTTCAAGTCCGGCGCGGCCCGCATGGCCCTGGAGGCCGGCGTCCCGATCATCCCGATCGTCATCTGGGGCGCGCAGCGCGTCTGGACGAAGGGCCACCCGAAGCGTCTGGGCCGCACCAACACCCCCATCTCCATCGCGGTGGGCAAGCCGATCCAGCCTTTCGAGCCCGCCTCGGCCCTCACCGACCAGCTCAAGGCCACCATGTCGGACATGCTGCTGGACCTGCAGAAGGACTACACCCACGAGGCGGGCGCCTACTGGGTCCCGTCCCGCCTGGGCGGCGGCGCCCCCACCCTCGAGGAAGCCAACGAGATGGACCGCGACGAGGCCGAGCAGAAGGCCGCTCGCCGCTCGCAGCCGACCGCCGACTAGAGCGAACCGCCTAGCTCGGGTCCGACCCGCGCACGGCCGACAGCCAGGTGGCCGTGGCCGCCGCCACGATGGTGGCGGCCACGAACGCCCCCACCCCACCCCCCGCCACATAAACCCAGAGCAACCCCGCGAACGGCCCCACCACCGCGCCCTGCGCATCCAACAGCACCCTCCGCCCCACCCCGGTCCGCCCGATCGCCTCCGGATCCGCCCGCTCCGGATTATCGATCAGCCGCCCAACCGGCTCCGAATCCCGAACTCGCCCAGCCGGATACATCCGTCGCCCATCAACAGACACTGTGCGCCCGCCAGTTTCGGCCGTTGTCGGCGTAAGCGTCACCAGCGCCGGATCGAAATACACCGGCAGCCACCAATTCTTCCCCTCGGCGGCGAACTCCAGCCACGACCGACTCTCCAACCGATGCTGCTGCCGCACCCGCCGCACCGCGACTTGCCGCTCATCGCTCCCACCCCGCAGCCCTGCCGGCAGAACCCCGAGCGCAACCGCGAACCGAAACCCGGTGTACCCGAGGATGATCGCAGCCACCGTCCCCAACATGGCCACCTGCTCCGGATCAGCGAACGGGACCCAGGCGATGGTGATCGCCAGGGTCCCGATCGTCACGAGCGCCGGATAGGCCAGGGGATGGCCCATCCGGGAATTCACTTCAGGAAGCCGATTTTGGTGTAGTCGAGGCTGGCCAGACCGGCCGCACCGTAGTTGGCGACATTGGCGCGAACAGCAACGTTGCCGGGCGACTGCATGAGCGGCAGGGAATGGCCCTCCGCGAAGACTGCCTTGTCGACCTGGTTGGCCAGTTCGATGGCCTTTTCCGGGTCGAGCTCGGAGACGGTCTTCTCGATCAGGTCGTTGAGTTCGGGCGAGCCGATGCGGCCGTAATTGCCCTGCACATCCTTGGCGTCCGGGTGGTAACCCCAGATCTGGTCGATGCTGCCGAGCGGGAACAGGTCGCCGATCCAACTCCAGTGCGCCATATCGAAATCACCGGGCTGGATGACCTTGGTGAAGTAATCCTGACCAGGCTTGGTTTCGATGTTCATCTTCACGCCGATCGAGGCAAGGTTCTGCTGCATGATCTGTGCCATCTGCACCCAGGTGTCGGCGTTGTACATCACATCGCGGATCTCGAGCTTCTTGCCGTCCTTCTCGCGGGTGCCGCCGCCGGCCGGCACCTTCCATCCCAGGTCGTCGAGTTCCTTGGCGGCCTCGGTCGGATCGAAGGCCGGAGCGTTGTCCTGGTAGCCCTTCTGTCCCGCCATGTAGATGTGGTTGTTGAGCGGCTTGGGGTCGATCACCAGACCGGTCTGGATGGCGGTGGCGATGCCCTGCCGGTCGATGGCCTTGCCGATCGCCACGCGCAGCTTGGGGTCGGCGAAGATCGAACCGGGCGCACCGTTGAAGGTGATGTGCGACCACGAGTTACCGGGTGCGCGGCGAATGACAACGCCCGGAGTGTTCTCCGCGGTCTTGCGATCGTCGCGGGAGCCGATACCGACCACGTCGATCTCGTTGTTCTGCAGGGCCGGCATGGTTGCCTGATCGTTCAGCACGCTGAACGTGATGGTGTCCAGCTTGGGAGTGTCACCCCACCATTTCGGGTTGTGGCCCAACACGATGCGGCCCTGACCGCGATCGGTGGACTGGACGATGAACGGTCCCGCGGTCGCGCCGATGGCGTCCACGAAGCCCTTGTTGAAGGACTCCGGCGTGCCGGTCACGGACTTGGGGTAGAGGAAGGAGTTGCCCGCGAACTGCCCTCTCCACTCGGCAAAGTGCTTGTTGAAGGTAAGGATGGCCTGCCGGTCGTCGGTCCCGCGCTCCACCTTCTCGACCCGGTCCCAGCCCGAGTTGTTGGCGATCAGGAATTCCTTGTTGCGACCGCTGAGCGCATTGGCCTGAGCGGCGATGTCCTCCCAGGTGATCGCTGATCCGTCGGACCAGATCGCCTTCGGGTTGATCGTGTAGGTGACCTGCTGCGGGTTGGTGTTCGTCAGCTGGACATCGGTGAAGTAATTCGTGTCGATCGAAAGGTTGCCCGACGCATCGGATTTGAAGGCGCGCGGCATCATGGACCGCTCGACGCCCATGATCTCGGCGTCATTGCCGTCGATGTTCAGCGTGTTCCAGTTCGCGGGATACGCCGACATGGACAGCCGCAGGTTGCCGCCGTCCTTGAGATCCGCGACATCGTGCGGATTGATATCGCTGGTGGTGCCGAGCTCGGCCTTCCCCTGCGCGGTGTTGTCGTCGCTGCCACCGCATCCGGTCACCACCAGGGCCACCGCGACCAGTGGGACCGCGAGCTTCGTTCCGATCGAGCGAATCCTCACCGGTTGCTCCTTCCGTTGGAGTTCTGCTGGAACAATCTCCGCCCCTATCCCGTAACGGTCGGGACGGGAACGGCGTCGATGAGGGCGCGGGTGTACTCGTGCCGCGGATCGCTGAAGACCTGTTCGGCCGCACCATATTCGACGAGCTGACCGCGGTACATGACGGCAATGTCGTGGGCAAGATTGCGTACCACCGACAGATCGTGGGAGACGAACAAGTACGACAGCCCGCGTTCGGCTTGCAAGTCGCGCAACAGATTCAGCACCCCGGCCTGAATCGACACGTCCAGCGACGACACCGGCTCGTCGAGGACCAGGATCTCCGGGTCCAAGGCGAGGGCCCGCGCGATATTGATGCGTTGCTTCTGCCCGCCGGAGAAGTCGGCGGGATACCGGTCCGCGTGTTCGGGGCGCAGGCCCACGAGGTTCAGCAGTTCCTTGACGCGGCGCTGGATTTCGTCCTGTGGGCGTCCGTTGATCCGCAACGGCTCGGCGAGCGCGTCGGAGATCGGGAGCCGGGGATCCAGGGAGGCCGACGGATCCTGGAAGACGATCTGCAGCTTGCGCCGGATTTCCTTGCGCCGAGCCTTGGTGAGGGTGGCGACATCGCTGCCGAGGACCTCGATGCGGCCGCTCTCCGGTGCGATGAGGTCCATGATCTGGGTCAGCGTCGTCGACTTCCCGGAGCCGGACTCGCCGACCAAGGCCAGCGTGCGCCCCGACTTGATCTCGAAGCTGACGCCGTCCACCGCCTTCACCTCGCCGGTGCGGCGTTTGAAGACCACGCCGGAGGTGAGCGGGAACGTCTTCTTCAGGTCCGAAACCCGCAGCACCACGTGCTCATCGGTGGAGACCGAGGCTTCGGCGGGCGGGACCTCGCGGCGGTACGCCGCGAACAGATCCGCGGTGCCGACCTCGGCGACCCGGATGCAGGCTGCGCGATGTCCGGGCTCGGTGTCCTGCAGGGGAGGCTCGGCCGCCTGGCAGTCCTCCACCGCGACCGGGCAGCGCGGCGCGAAGGGGCAGCCGGGCGGCAGTGCGTGCATGGCCGGCGGTGCGCCGACGATGGGTACCAGCGGCATCCGTGCCGGACCGTCCAGCCGGGGGATGGACCCCAGCAGGCCCACCGTGTACGGCATCCGCGGCGCGTTGAAAAGATCTGCGGTGCGCGCGGTTTCGATGATCCGGCCCGCGTACATGACCGCCACGCGATCGGCGAGGGTGGCCGCGATACCCATGTCGTGGGTGATGAAAACGACGCCCGCACCGGTGATGTCGCGCGCCTTGCGCAGCAGATTCAGGATCTGCTTCTGCACCGTGACGTCGAGCGCGGTGGTCGGCTCGTCGCAGATGATGAGCTCGGGATCATTGGCGATCGCGATGGCGATCACCACGCGTTGGCGCATGCCGCCAGAGAATTCGTGCGGGAAAGCCTTGGCGCGCAGTGCTGCATCGGGGATGCCGACCAGGTCCAGCAGTTCCACCGCCTTCTCAGCGGCCTCATGCTTGCTCATCTTGCTGTGCGCCAGTAGTGCTTCGGCGATCTGGTCGCCGACCCGGTACACCGGCGTCAAGGCCGAGAGCGGGTCCTGGAAGACCATGGAGATCTTGCTGCCGCGCAGCGTGGACAGCTGCCGGTCACCCATGCCGAGCAGTTCCTGTCCGCGCAGCCGGATGGACCCCTGTACCCGGGCCTGATCCGGGAGCAGCCCCATGACCGCCAGCGAGGAAACCGATTTGCCGGAACCGGATTCACCGACGATCGCCAGGACCTCGCCGTCCTGCACGGTGTAGTTCACTCCGCGCACCGCGTCGACGCGGCCTTCTTCACTCGGGAAGCTGACCCGCAGATCGGAGACCTCGAGCAGCGGTGCGGTGGTGGTCCGGTTCGTCATGTCGGTCATGCCGCGGCCTTTCCGGCGGATTTCTTACCGGCGGCCCGGTCCTGGCGGCGCGATCGTGCACGCACTGCGTTCGGGTCGAAAGCGTCACGCAGCCCGTCACCGACCAGGTTCGTGCACAACACGGTCAGCACCAGGAACCCACCCGCGAACAGGAACAGCCATGGATAGGTGAGCGCCGATTTGGTGCCCGAGGCGATCAGCGTGCCCAACGAGACATCCGGTGGCTGCACACCGAATCCCAGGTAGCTCAGACCGGTTTCGCCCATGATCGCCGCACCCACCGCGAGGGCGGTGTCGATGATCAGAAAGGACGCGACGTTCGGGATGATGTGGGAGGTGATGACCGTCCAGGTGGACGCGCCCATATAACGTGCGGCTCTGACGAATTCACGCTCACGCAGGCTCAACGTGAGTCCCCGCACGATGCGTGCGCTGATCATCCAGCCGAATCCGCCGAGCAGCAGGATGAGCAGCACGACGCTGTTACTGCCCTTCGCGCGTGGTGCGAAGAGCGCGACGATGATGAAACTGGGGATGACCAGCAGCAGGTCCACCACCCACATGATCGCCATATCGGTCCAGCCGCCCAGCAATCCGGCCACCGATCCGGCGAAGGCCGCCATCAGGGCGGCCATGAAGGCCACCGCGAAACCGATGATCAGTGACTTCTGCAGGCCGCGCAGGGTCTGGGCGAGAACGTCCTGGCCGATCTGGTTGGTGCCGAAAGGATGTCGGGAGCTGGGCGGCTTGAGCAGCGCTGTGTAATCGAGTTGCTGATAGTCGTATTTCAGGAACGGTGGCAGTGCGAAGACGAGGATCAGCATCAGAAGCAGGATCGTCAATGCGATGACGGCCGGTTTGTTGCGCAGAAAGCGCCTCGCCACCAGCTTGCGGCGGCCGGCGGCCATCGGCTCGGGCGCGCCCTGGCTGATGAGTTCGGTTTCGGTCATGACGCACGCACCCTGGGGTCGAGAATGGCGGTGACGATGTCGGACAGCAGCCCGGACAGCAGGATCACCAGCGCGACGAACCCGGTAATGGTGACCACGGGGTACAGGTCCTGGGCGGTGATCGAGTCCACCAGCCACTCGCCGACGCCGTGCCACCCGAAGATCTTCTCTACGAAGGCCGCGCCGGTGATGAGCCCGCCGAAGCTGTACGCGAACAGCGTCGCCATGGGGATGAGTGCCGTTCGCAGGCCGTGCTTGTACAACGCCCGGGAGCGGGTGAGGCCCTTCGCTCGCGCGGTCCGGATGAAGTCGTTCTGAAGTACGTCGAGCATGGCCGCGCGCTGATAGCGGCTGTACGAGGCGGCCGCGGTGAGGATCAGGGCGCCCGTGGGAACGATCATGTGCTGGAAACGGTCGACGAACTGATTCCAGCTGCCGTGCACCGCGTTCGCCGAGGTCTCGCCGGTGTAGTAGAAGATCTGCTGACCGGTGACCGTATTGATCTCGTACGCACCGTATTTCAACAATGTCGCGAGCAGGAACACCGGTGTGCTGATGATCAACAGCGAAAGTACCGTGGTCAGATAGTCGCTCACCTTGTACTGCCGGATCGCCCCGGCTGCACCGATCAGCACGCCCAGGATCGTGCCGATGATCGAGCCGACGAGGACGAGTCGCAGACTGACCCCGATGCGCCGCGGCAGTTCCTGGTTCACCGGTTGTCCGGCCAGCGTATTACCGAAGTCGCCGTGCGTGACGATGCCGCCGACCCACTCCACGTAGCGCTGCGGGATCGGCACATCCAGCTTCAGTTCTTCGCGTTTCGCGTCGATCACCGACTGCGGCGGCCGTGGGTTGCGATGCTCGAGGCTGTCGAGCGGGCGAAAGGTCAGTGACGCGAGCCCGAACGCCAGGAACGACGCCAGCACCAGCAGCACGACATAGTTCAGCGCACGTCGCAGCAGAAAACCGGCCATCATTCCCTTTCGGGGTCGAGTTCTGCCCCAGATCATAAGGAGTGGAGTGCGGAAACGCGGGGTACGGACCGCGGACGCCCCGGCAATCCGTGTGTTAACCGGTCCGGCCAGGGGTGATGGCGGAAAGGTCTCGTTTGTACGGCATCGTCCGTAATCCACGGGCGCACGGGTCGCGGCTCGAGGCAGGATGGAGTAGGTGACGCTCTTTCACCTGCCCAAACCCAAGATGGTCGCCTCCGACGTGGATGGCACGCTCATCGACCACCGTGAGCAGGTGAGCGCCCGCACCAAGGCCGCTATCAATGCGCTCATCGCGGACGGGGTGCCGTTCGTGCTCGCCACCGGCCGGCCGCCGCGCTGGATCGATCCGGTGGTGGACGGGCTCGGTTACGCGCCGCTGTGCGTGTGCGGCAACGGTGCGGTGATCTACGACAGCGCCAACGATCGCGTCCTGGACAGCCGCACCCTCGACATCGAAACCCTCACCTGGGCCGCCGATCTGGCCGAGCACCTGCTGCCCGGCTGCGGTCTGGCCGCCGAACGCGTCGGCGCCACCGCCCACGACGCCGCGACCCCCCAGTTCGTGAGCTCCCCCGAATACGAGCACGCCTGGCTCAACCCCGACGACACCCAGGTGTCCCGCGCCGAGGTCATCTCCGCCCCCGCGATCAAGATGCTGATCCGCCTCCCCGGCACCTCCAGCAACGACATGCGCACCGTCCTGGAACCCCACCTCGCCGGCCGCGCCGACCTCACCTATTCCACCGACAACGGCCTGATCGAACTCTCGGCCCCCGGCGTCACCAAGGCCACCGGCCTCGCCGTCATAGCCCAGCGTCTCGGCGTCCAGCACTCCTCCCTCATCGCCTTCGGTGACATGCCGAACGACGTCCCGATGCTCCTGATGGCGGGCCACGGCGTAGCCATGGCAAACGCCCACCCGGAAGCCATCGCCGCCGCCGACGAGGTCGCACCCTCGAACACCGACGACGGCGTGGCCCGCACCTTGGAGCGCTGGTGGTCCTGACCTAGTTGGGGGTCACCGCGGGAATGGGTTTGATGGGGTCCTGTACCGCGCCATAGTTCTTCAGCACGGTTGTCACGATTCCGGTTAGCTTGTCGAAAATCAGTGCGCCGTTTTGGAAGTCGGTACGGATGCCGTTCGAGACCGGGTATTCGTTGCTGGTTGGCAGTCCGAGAATGCCTGCGCCCGAACCCAATTGCAGGAACCGTTCCAGAATCTTCCCGACCACCGAAACGATTCGACCGGTGGAATTGGCGTACACGAAGCCATTGGTGAATTCGCCGTACTGGCCGCCGTCGGCGAGTGCGATCGGTACCGCTTTCGGTTGTCCCAGTGGGCCTGTCGCGCCGCCCTGTTCGTTCCAGTAGCGGGCGACCGGGCTGCGGTCGAGCATGCCGAGGATCCGCTGGGTGAGGTCGGCGAGTGCGGCCAGGTCCGCCTCGCTGGAGTTGGGTGCGGGTGGCGCCGGGGCCGCCTGGACCTGCGGGTTCGCTCCGGCGTTCTGGCCGGGGTGGGTGCGGTTCGGGGTGGTCGGGGCGACCGTGTCGGTGCCGCCGGCCGTGTCGGCGGCGATCTGGCGGATCTTGTCCATAAGGGCGTAGGCGGCGTCACCGGGGCAGGTGGTGTTGCCGACGTCGCGGTGCGCGAAGATGTTCGGCAGTTTGACCGCCTGTCCGAGAGCGTATTTCGTGTAATCGCTGCCCTCGGAGTACATGGTGGTCGAGCCCTGCGGGTCGAAGCCCGCCAGCTTGGCGCGCCACCCGATGAACTTGCCGATCGCCTGGATGGACACGTCGGTCGGGTCGTCTTCCTCGTAGTCGCCCATCAGCGCGACCCCGGCGGTATCGATATTGAACCCGCCCGCGTGCGCGCCCTCGACCGGACGGTCCAGGCCGCCGTAGCGTCCTTCGAAGATCTGCCCGTACTTGTCGACCAGCGCGTTGTAGCCGATGTCGCACCAGCCCAGCGTCTTCGCGTGATACGAGTAGATGGCGCGCACGATGCCCGCGGACTCGGCCTTGGTGTAGTCGTTGCGGCCCGCGGTGTGGTGCACGGTGATCGCGGAGACACCGTCGTCATAGGTGGGTTCCTCGCAGCGCAGCGATTCGTCGGCGCCCCACTGGGCCCGAGAGATCACCTTCGGCCCGCCGCCGGGCAGCGGCGCGGCCACCGAGGTGAGGTTCTCGTCGATGCTGCCGCGGCCCGGATCGATCAGCACCGCGGCCAGTTTCTCCAGGTTGATCTGCGCGGGATCGGCCGAACTGTCGTCCAGCGGAGTGGGTTCGGCGGGCGCGGACACGGCCTTCGCCTTGGGCGTCACCAGCATCTGCACGGTCTTGGTATTGCCGACGTAGATGGGTTCGGTGCCGTTGCGTTTACCCGGCTTGGACTTGTCCTTGCCCGATTCGGCCTCGGCGTCGTACCAGGGTCCCCAGGTGCCGTCGGGGCGCTGGGCGCGAATCTTGGTGGTGGCTTTGAGAGCATCCGTCGCGGTGACCGCGACCATGCTGAACGGGGTGTCGCGGGTGAGCTCCTTGACCTGCGCGCCGACCTTGTCGACCAGGTCGGTGGGCACCGCGCCGGGGGAGAGGGCGGGGGTGCGTAGGTCGCCGGTGAGGCCGGGCACCGGGTGTGGACCGGGCGCGGCCGGGTTGTCGGCGGTGGGGATCGGTGCCGGGGCGGGCGCGGCGGCGGGTGTTTCACCGCCGGGCGCGGGAACCAGTGGGGCAGCGCGGGTTTCGGCGTTCGGTGCGGCCGGGATCTCGGGCCCCGGTTCGGCGATGAAGCCGGGTGTCCCGGCCGGCTTGACGGCGCCCGGGACGGGGTTGGCGTTGGGGAGTGAGCCCGGCACGGTCGGGCGGGCGGAGCGCGGCGCGGTGGCCGGTCCGGGCCCGACGGGCTGCTGCGGGGAGTTGTTCAGCTTGGGGAGGGGGATCTCGGTGGGTAGCGGCACGCCCGGGATGAGATTCTGCGGAATCTGAATCGAGCTGGGCAGCGGCAACATCCGGAGATCGGACAGGCGTAGGTCGGGCAGGTTGAGCCCGGTCAGCTCGTGGAGCGGCAGCACGATGTCGGGCGCCGAGGCCAGGGCGACTTCGGCTATTTGCGCAGGTATAGCTGCCAATTCGCTTTGATCCGCGTTCCGGACATCCCGGGTATCACTCAGCGCGAGGACGCCGACGGGCACGGTCAGCGCGAGGGCGGTCACTACCGGGAGCGTGTAGGCATGTTTCGGTCTGCGATACGGCACAAGCATCTCCCATTCAGGTAAATCGGTCTAACCGCGCCCCGAGCACAAGCTTGCTACTTGGCGCATCAACGAGCACACTAGTCCCTATTGTCACATTCCCTGAACGTATGGTTGAGGCTTAGCTTTGGGTAACTCGAATGTAGCTTCACCCCTCGAAAGAACGGGTATGACATGCCGAACGGGTACCTAGCCGAGCGCCAGAGACGGCGCGGTCTGCTCACCATGTCCCTCGCAGTCGCCGTCACCACCGGCGGCGCCGCCCTGCTGGTCTTGGCCTGGCCCGAGAACGCCCTGCACCTCACCGTCGGCGCCGGTCACGGCCGCGGTCTGAGTCAGAACGGCGCGTTCGAGAAGGCCGCCCAAGGCTGGACCGCCGAGCGCATCCTCGCGAACTACTACGCCGGAGCGAACCTCGCCGACGTCGGTGCGACCTCCGTCCGAGTCCGCCTCATGGACCAGGACGACAAAACCCTCGACGTCGTCTCCGACTCCGTCTTCTACGTCGCCGGCCGCCGTGTCATCCCCGGCCAGGCCGCGCACCTCACCCCCACCGCGAGTGGCGCCGACGTCACCATCACCCAGGGCTGCGACGGAAACAACCTCTGGGAAGGCACAACCGACGACCCCTGGGCCTACCCCGTCACCGACGGCACCGCCCGCCCCGCCGAAGAACAACTGGAAATATGCGGCGGCAACGCCTTCCGCGGCGTCCTCGGCGTGGCCTTGGACGGCGACGCCTTCCGCACGGTCAACGAGGTAGACCTCGACGACTACCTCAAAGGCGTGGTCCCCGCCGAAATGGTCCCCGGCTGGGCCGACCAGGGCGGCGCCGAAGCCCTCCGCGCCCAGGCCATCGCCGCCCGCTCCTACGCCCTAGCCGAAAACCGCTACACCTACGCCCAAACCTGCGACACCACCGACTGCCAGATGTACCTCGGCACCGACAAAGAGGACCCCCGCACCACGGCCGCCGTAGAGGACACCTCCGGCCGAGTCCTGGTCCGCGACAACCGAATCCTCCGAGCCGAATACTCCGCAGCCCCCGACGGCGGCCCCCTAACCCCCGCCTCCGCCATGGAAGTAGGCCCCGCCCTCACCGACTTCCCCGGAGCCAACACCCCGGGCCTCCCCAACCTCCTGGCTCCCCAAAACCAGCAAACACTCACCACCCCAACGGAATCCGAACCGGAAACCGCCACGACCCCGGGCTCTGCCACCCCAGGCGCTACCACGCCTGGTGCCACCGTCCCGGGCGCAACCACTCCGAACGCGGCAATCCCCGACGCGGCAAACCCCGCCTATACGGACCCGTCCTATGTCACCCCAGTCGTCCCCGGCGCGGAAACCCCAACTGCCCCAGGCAATGTCACCCCGGGCACCCCGGCTCGCCCCGGCCAGAACCCCGGCAACCGCACCCGCTCCGTCATCCCCGCTCTCCCCAGCCCGGGCAGCGCCGACCCGAACTCGATGCAATCCGACACCCGATTGGGCCCCGACTCGGCGACTCCCCAAGTCCCCGCCCGTCCGGTGGCCCCGTCCGCAATCCCGACTCCCCGCGCCGCGTCAACCCCGCCGATCGTCCCGACCCCGGCATCCGTCCCGGCGTCGCCGATCACCCCTGCCCTCGACTACTGACGGGCCGGTTTCGCCACTACTCCTCGCCCGCGCTGCGTTTGACGAACTGCACGGCGCGATCCATGACCTCGAGGGGTGAAACGTGCGTTGCACAGCGCGAAGAGCCGATGCATGTCGGGGGAGCGCTCCTCGTTCTCGAAGCGCTGGATCGTGCTTACGGCGACACCGGATGCCCACGAGTTACGCAACCTCGACGGTGAATCCCCTTGGCATTGCGCCGAGTCAGCGCTCCGCCCGCCGCGGTGGGGTGAGCATTGCTTCGAGGTCCGCGACGGTCATATTCGCCCGGTGTTCGGGGCCGGTGCTCAGGTACTGGATCGTGGCGAACAGTGCGTTCGGTTCGACGGTGAACCACGGGGGCCGCAGCTGCCAACGACCGTCGATGGTCGTCGCGACGTCGCGGCCTTCGGTCGCCGAGGCATGGATCATGACCGAGTCGTCCGGACAGGCGAAGGTGATGATCGGTGTGGGTGTCTTCGTCTGCGTGGTGTTGTCGCGTTCGAGGGCGAGGTCGGTGACTGCGTCCCAACGGAATTCACGGTCGAATCCGATTCTCGGAAGCCGGTTCTCCAGTCGGAATGTATCTCGGTCGAAGGTTAGGTAGGCCCCACGAGCGTTCTTGATCACGAACGGGGACACATACAGCGGAATGGCGACCAATGCTGCTCCCGAGAACATGAACCAGCCTGGGACTGCACCGCTGGCTCCGCACCAGATCATCGAAATGCCGGCGGCGCCGAGGAACAAGGCTCCGTGGAGTTGTGGGATCAGGACCGGCCTGAAACGCAGTACGCAGCGACCGGCGGCATCGACAGAGATCCCCGGTCGACGTCGGGGACGGCTCCAGGCGATGAACATGAGTCCCATCAAGGCAATGGTGACTTCGACGACGATCGAGAACAGGTGGACGGCGACACCGAGGACGGCCGCCGCGATCATCGCGATTCCGGTGAGCAGCATTCCGAGTTTCCGAGGGGTGGGCCAGACCGCGACCCATTTGTAGCCCTGTGGCGTGCGGTAACGCTTGCCGACCATGTGGTCACCGTAGCCAACGCCTTCCGTCGTGCCAACCAGGGCGGATTGCGCTCGATCGAGCGATCGGCCTCGGTTTCGAAATCCCCGATCTCGAGAAGAAAGGCCGACAGCCAATGCCGCCCGCTGCCACCCCCGGTTCGGCTGCCCAGTCGCCCCAGTCGCCCCAGACGCCGTCGCCGAGACCTTGCCGGGGCAGGCGCTGACGGTACTGTCGACGACACAGTCCTTCCAAGGATCGTTCGAGGGCACCGGATGGGGAACCTTGTAAGGAGCTAAATCAGTGGATCAACGTTTCCCGGGACTGCAGCAGAGCATGAATGAGGCCATCGCGCACCTCGAACGGGCAATAGCTGTTGAGGATGAAACGGGTCGGTGGAGCAGGGATTTCTCGTCGTTTCGCGCCGGCATGGCCGATCTGATCGCAGTTCAAGCGGGTGTTTTCTCGGGCGAGACGGTTGATACGCAGAAGCTGATCGACTTTCGGGCTGGAGTCGTTAAACTCTTACGCCGCAACGAGGATAATCTATGGTCGTACTTGTGTGATGCGCTTGATTCAGCCCTGGCTTCTGCTGAAGACGGTTGGTATGAACCCTCGATGTGTCGATCGGTGATTCAGATTCTCATGGATGAATATCCGGGTGCCGCAGCGATTTTCGAGGATGAAGATCGAGAATACGTGGACGAGATGGATGAGTTCATGCGTGCACGTGGACCCCTCACTGAGGCGATCCTGGAGGAGCAGATTCCTCGCTGGGTACCTGAGAGTCACTGGTGGTGGCGCCATGCCAGTTGGGTTCCGGGCGAGTGATGGGGGCCTGTGGTCCGTCCGCGCCGCCAGCCACTGCGCGAGTCATCCACGGGCTGTCGGCGGTGATCGAGGACGACGTGTTGGTGTCGCGCTACTGGCCGTCCATCGCCCGGTTGGTGTTGGATCGCGGCATCACGTATCCGGCGGCGGTCGAGCTTGCCCGGATGGAAGGCGAAGCGGACGCGGCTATCGATTCCAAGGTCGCGGAGCTCTCGCAGCAGTTGGGCCGTTTGCTGGGCGACTCCCCGCGTCTTGATCCTTGGGATGCCGTCGCCGGCGTCTATGGGCGGGCATGGCGGATGGGGCTGATCGATCCGACGTCCGCTGTGTGGCGAATGAATTCCCTGTGGTCGCAGATCCGGGATCTGGATGAATCCGAAAGCGATGGACTGCAGATCATCTGGGATGGAATGCAGATCAAGGAACAGGATGACGGGTCCTTGTCGTCCGAGTGGATAGATCGTTGCGGGGATGAGCTTCTCGCTCGAGCAGACGAGCTCATTCCGCCCGGCGCGATCGACCGTCCGCTCTGCGAATCGATCCGAGAAGCTATGTTGGCCAACGGATATTGATGAGGTACCCGTGGGTCAGGTTGCTCTGCCGACCGGTATCGGCCGGCAGAGCCACCGGCGTGCCTGCAGACGCCAGTCGACGATCATTTCTCGGGCAAGTGGGTTGAGCAGCAGCCATTCCGGGAAAGTGGTGCCCGCGGTCAACCCCGGGAAGAGCGCCCGGTGCGCCGCGTTGGCTGCGACGATCGTGAAGGTCGGGAGCGTGTAGAAGCTGGCGGGAGTGGCGAGACTGGCCAGTACGGCGAGGTCGTCGGCCTCGGGCTGGCGTGGAGTGCTGGGCATAGGTGGGCCGAGCAGGCCCGGGAGGCTCAGTTCGAGGATGTGGCGGCGGTACATCGGGGCCACGTCCAGGTGGTCGAAGAGGATCTGCAGGGTGTGAAGCGTCGGTTGGCGGGTGCCCAGCTCGATTTTTTCGATGAGGGAGACAGACAGGCTCGCCTTCTTGGCGAGTTCGGTGCGGGTGAGCCAGGCGTCCTGGCGGCGCTGGCGGATGTAGTCACCGAACATGTTGCCGGGCAACTCTTTTCACCTCTCTCGCGAACATTTGTATTGTGCTATGTGCGGTGGGGGTGTCCCACGGATTGTGCGGGCGGGGTTCGTTGAACTCCGGTCCTGTCATCGGGGATAATAGAACATATGTTCGAATGATAGCTCAAATGCTGACGACGGCTGGCGCTCGGGCATGGTGTCCAGGATTTGCTGCTTGCCAATGACTGCTTGCCGGGGGATGGCTGCGTCGTTTGGCGGCGCTCTCGTAATGAGGGCGCCGCCTTTTCGTGTTTCAGTCCAGGGAAAGGTCGCCGAGGGATTCGGAGAACTTGCGGAGGAGGGGGATTAGGGTTTCGCGGTCCTCGGGGGTGAGGGCGGCCAGGAGGCGCTGCTCGTTGTCCATGTGCAGGGGGAGGAGTCGGTCGACTAGTTCGCGGCCGGTGTCGGTGAGGTGGACTCGGATGGCGCGGCGATCGGTGGCGTCGGGGACGCGTTCGACCCAGTCCTTGGCGGCCAGGCGGTCGAGGCGGTTGGTGATGGCGCCGGAGGTGATCATGGCGGCCTTGTTGAGAGCGCCTGCGCTGAGGCCGGTTTCGTTGCCGGAGCGGCGGAGGGTGGCGAGGACGTCGAACTCCCAGCGTTCCAGGCCGTGCAGGCGGAAGAAGTCGGTGAGTTCGCGTTCCAGGATCCGGGCCAGGCGGGAGATGCGGCCGAAGATCTGCATGGGGGAGGTGTCGACGTCGGGGCGTTGCACACGCCAGGCGGCACCGATCTGATCGACTGCGTCGGGCACTGACCTGCTCCTTTCGGTCTCGGAAATAATCTCAACGTTGAGATACTTGACGCTGAGGTATCCGGGATGGTGTTATCTCAACGTTGAGATTATCAATGAGGAGCTATCGATGACCACCACACGCGCCGGCGCCGCAGGACTCGCGGGAACCCTCGCCGTAACCGCGCTCGCACCGCTGGTCTTTGGATCGACCTACGCGATCACGACGACGTTCCTGCCGCCGGACCGGCCCATGTTCACCGCGCTCATGCGGGCGCTGCCCGCCGGACTGCTGCTGCTCGCCATCACCCGCAAGCTGCCGCACGGACAGTGGATCGGGCGGGCGGCCGTGCTCGGCGCACTCAACATCGGCATCTTCATGCCACTCCTGTTCCTGGCCGCCTACCGCCTGCCGGGCGGCGTCGCCGCTGTACTCGGCGCGGCCGCACCGCTGTTCGCGCTCGGCATCGCGACCGTCGCGCTCAACGAACGGCTCACCACCCGCAAGGTGCTGGCCGGTGTGATCGGACTGTTCGGCGTCGCACTCGTAGTCCTCAGGGCCACAGCGGTTCTCGACACCGTCGGCATCATCGCCGGACTCCTGGGCGCGGCCTCCATGGCGGGCGGCACCGTGATGACCAAGCGCTGGGGACGCCCCGACGGCGTCAGCCCGCTGGCCATGACCGGCTGGCAGCTGACCGCCGGCGGACTGATGCTGCTGCCGCTGGCCGCCATCGTCGAAGGCGCGCCGCCCGCGCTGGACGCCCGCAATATCGGCGGCTACCTGTACCTGGGCCTGATCGGCACGGCCGCCGCCTACGCCATCTGGTTCCGCGGCATCGCCAAGGCCCCGGCCACGTCGGTGTCGTTCCTCGGCCTGCTCAGCCCGCTGTCGGCGGCCGTCATCGGCTGGGCCGCGCTCGGCCAGTCGCTGGCCCCGCTGCAGATCCTCGGCATGGCGATCGCGCTCGGCGGCACCATCCTCGGCCAGACCGGAACCGCGCCCAAGACCACCGCACCCGACACCGACGCGGCAACAGCCGCACCCGCCCGCACCGCGGCCTGACCCGACATTCTTGCGAAGGAGCGAAACATCATGCAGATCACAGTGTTCGGGGCCAGTGGGGACACCGGGAGCCGGGTCGTGGCCGAGGCGCTGAGCCGGGGGCACCGGGTGCGCGCCGTCGCCCGCCACGAGGACCGGCTGCGGCACCTGCCCGAACAGGTCGAGGTGTGGACCGGGAACGCGGCCGACCCGGAGGAGGTCGAGAAGGCCAGCGCCGGTAGCGATGTCGTGGTCAGCGCCACCCGCCCGGTTCCGGGCCGCGAGCACGAGCTCGCCGAGGTCGCCACGGCCCTCCTGGAAGGACTGTCGGACAGCGGAATCCGGCTGCTGGTGGTCGGCGGCGCGGGCACCCTGACCGTCGCAGGCACCGGCAAGACGCTCAGCGAACAGCCTGATTTCCCTGCCGAACTGGGGCCGATCGCGGAGGGCGGTCGTCGCCAGCTCGAGGTGTTCCGGACCACCGCGCACCCGGTGAGCTGGACCTACGTCAGCCCGCCCGCGCTATTCGAGCCGGGCGAGCGGACCGGGTTCTTCCGGCGCGGCCTCGACGAACTGATCGTCGACGACGCGGGCAATTCCTCGATCTCCATGGAGGACATGGCCATCGCGCTGCTCGACGAGATCGAGAACCCCCGCCACCACCGCACCCGCATCACCGTCGGCTACTGAGAATCCGTCCGGCACAACGAAAACACCGCGGGGCGTGACCGATGATCCGGTCACGCCCCGCGGTGTCGGCCGGTTCACCCTGGCCCGAATGTCTTACGCGACGCGGAAGCCCGCGCCCGCCCCGCCGTGGCGGTCGATGTCGGCCAGCACGGTGGTGATGTTGGTGGCCAGTTCCGGCTCGTGGATCAGGTTGCCGCCGCCGGTGCACAGCGGCAGTTCGATGCTTATCGGACCGGCCTTGAAGTCGGTGCCCGCCACGACCATGCCGACCAGCTGGTCGCCGCGCAGCACCGGCGCGCCCGAGTCACCGTGGTTGGCGCACACCTGGCTACGGAAGAAGGTGGACCTGGTCTCCCAGACCGGACCACAGGTGAAGCCGGTGGTGCGGCCGTTCTTGCAGACGTTCTCACCGATCTGCGGCGGCGCGCCGACCGAGTTGATGACCGACTGCGCGACCCGGCGGGTCGGGTTCACCTTCTCCGGATTGAAGACGATGATGGCCCAGTCCATCTCCTCGTCCTTCTCGGTGATGACGCCGATGCCGCCGGAGCGGGTGTACTCGGCGGCGATGCGTGCGCCGACCTCACCGCAGTGGCCGGCGGTCAGGCCGACCAGCTGGTTCTTGTTGTCGTAGCCCATCGCGGTGATGGTGCACTCGCTGACCGAGTTCGGGTCCGTGAGGTCCTCGACATAGACGCCGGAGCCACCGCCGAGCACCACCGGCGCGGCCGCGTTCGCGGGTCCGGAGAACAACAGAGTGGAGCTCACGGCAGCGGCGGCCACGGCCGCCAAGCGCAGAACTCGGGCGCGGCCCGCAGACAGCATCAGGTTTTCCCCATCCCACGAAATATTCGAATCCAGCGCGCCGAAATCAGGAGTCCGGGAGCGCGCGCGTGGAGCATGTCACGCCCGCAAGTGATTGGCAAGCCCCTACTTCGCGAGCTATTCGGAAAAGCTATGTCCAGCACCGCGTTCCGGCGGAAACTGACTTGGTCCTGTCGGTGGCCCGTGATAGAAATCGGGCAGTGGTGATCGCACCACCGAAGGCAGTAGCGGCCCATGCGCAGCGGCCGCTGCGAAATGGGGAGAATTCGAATGGCTTTCTCGGGCAAGCTCGCCCTGACCATGTTCGTTTCCGCGGCGGCCGTACTGGTGACGTCGCTGGGGGCCGGAACCGCCAACGCCGAGCGGGGGCCGGACGGTTCGCTGTACGGCACACTCGCATTGAGCACCGACGGCGGCACCTTCTACGGCGCCGCCTGGAACTACCCGAGCTGGGGCGCCTCCGACACGGCCGCGCTGAACAAGTGCGCCCACCGCGGCTGCAAGGTGATGGTGCAGTTCGCCAACGGCTGCGGCGCCATCGCGGAGAGCGCGGACCACACCTATTACTACGGCGGTTCGGGCCGCAACCGGGCCGAAGCCGAGCGTGACGCCATGGACCGGCTCACCAACTGGCTGCCCTCGCCGCCCGCCATGTTCGGCAGCTCGGCCCCGCCCAAGCAGTCCGTCCACGTGCGCTACAGCGAGTGCACCGCCGGCGCGTAAGCCCTCGAACCAGCCCCGACCGGCGCATACTGGTCAGGGCTTGACCTTGACGCTACGTCAACTTGCATCCTGAATTCGTCGAGGAGAACGAGAGGATACGAAAGGCCGGAACGTGGCAGCCGAATGGTCCATCCAGCAATTGGCGACCGTCGCCCGAACCACCAGCCGCACCCTGCGGCATTACGGTGACCTCGGGTTACTGCCGCCCAGCCGGATCGGGTCGAACGGCTACCGCTATTACGACCAGGAATCCCTCGTACGGCTGCAACGCATCCTTTTGCTCCGCGAGCTCGGTCTCGGCCTGCCGGCCATCGCCGAAGTACTCGCGGGCCAAAAGGACACCGCCGCAGCCCTGCGCACCCATCTGGAATTGCTGAAAAACGAGCAGGACCGGATCGCGCGCCAAATCACCTCGGTGCAAACAACATTGCGCAAAACGGAAGCAGGTGAGCAACTGATGGCAGACGAGGTATTCGACGGATTCGACCACGCCCGATACAAGGACGAGGTCATCGAACGCTGGGGCAAGAACGCCTGGGACAGCGGCAACACATGGTGGAACGCCAAGAGCGAGGCCGAGAAACAAGCCCACCTCCGGACCCACCTGGACATCGCCGCCGACTACGGACGCGCCCACGCGACCGGGCTCCCCGTCGACAGCGACGAGGTGCAGGCCATCGTGCAGCGCCACTACGACTGGCTCGCCTCGACGCCTACCAACGGGCCCGTGACCGCCCAGTACTTCAACGGCCTCGGCGACATGTACGTAGCCGACCCGCGGTTCGCGAAGAACTACGACAAGCACGGCGAGGGCACCGCGGAGTACGTCCGCGACGCGATGCGGGCGTACGCCTCGGCGCGACTGTGACCCGAACCCGGCCGTAACTCGAAAAGCGAACAGCCGTAGCCTCTTCCAGCTCAGCGCCGGGAGAGGCTACGGCCGTTCCGGCGGTGGCCTCGAAAAACAGCTGGATCGTCCGGGTACCTGCCGGAGTAAAGTTCGCCGATAGTGGTGAGGGGAGGAACCAGTGAGCTACCCGTATGGTCCGCCGGGTGATCCGAGCGGTGGCTTCGGTCAGGACGCTGGGGGATATCAGCAGGCCACTCCGGGCAATCCGCCTCAGTACCCGGGATTCTCTCAGCCGTATCCGGGCCAAGCCGGTGTTCCCGCCACGGATTTCGGGCAGCAGCCCAGCGTCTATCCGATGCCCGCATATCCGGGTCCGCCCGCATATTCGCCGTATGCCCCGCAGCCGGCAGCGAGCGGCGGGACCGCAATCACCGCAGGCGTGCTGGCCTGCATCGCGTCGGTGCTGTCGCTGCTGGGCGGGGTGATCATGCTGGTCGCGGCGAGCATCGTCAGCGGTGGCGAGGACTCCTACAGCGGTCGCTACCGCCGCGACGACGAGCTCTACGGCATCCTCCTCGGTCTCGGCGCGCTGGTGCTGTTGGTCGGCGTGCTGTGGGCGGTGGGCGGCATCCTGCTGTTCATGCGCAAGCAGGCGGGCCGGGTGATGCTGATCGTCCTGTCTTCGATCGCCGTGGTGCTCGGGGTGATCGGGCTGGCGAACGGCCCGGGCACGGCCTTCGTCAGCCTGGTCTTCTCCATCGCGATCCTGGTGCTGGCGGCGGTCCCGCCCACCGGCCGCTGGATCGAGGCCGGGAAGCAGACGCCCGCGGTCGTGCAGCCGTACTACCCGTACTACTGAGCCGAAACACGCACGGCCGCCCGGTCTTCGGACCGGGCGGCCGTGTCGTCGTCAGCGGCGGATCAGGCCGCGCACACGGACTGCATGACACCGCGCAGGATCGGCGCGCCATAGGTGGCGGGCGCGAAGGCGATGGTCTCCGCCATGCCCAGCGGGGTCAGCACGGTCGAGGCCACGCCGGTGAATCCCGCGATCGTATTGCCGACGGTGAGCAGCAGGCTGGTGGTGTCCAGCGCGAAGGTGATGAGCGAGAAGACGTTCTCCACCTTCACATCCGCGAGCGGCACGGTGTTCAGCGCGCGGCCCTCGTAGATGTCGAAGCCCAGGTTGGCCAGGAAGGTCAGCGGCCCGTAATCCAGCGAGTCCACGATCGGGCCGAGCTGCTCGGTGCGGCGCAGCATCATCACGTCGGCGACCCGGTTGTCGCGCAGGAAGCCTTGCAGTGCATCGGCATTGGCGTTCACCGCGGCCGGGTCCACGGACAGCCCGGCGGCGGTGGTGAGGAACTTGCGGGTGCGTTCGACCAGGTCGGCGGTCTTCAGTTCGGCCAGCGGGGTGCAGGTGCCGTCGGCCTTGGTGAGCTGGTTCGCCAGATCGATGAGCGGCTGCGGTACGTCGACGCGCTCGTCGGGCAGCTCGAGTTGCAGCTTCCGGTAGCCGCCGGTGGCGCCGCAGCCCACCGACAGCTGCGACTGCACCGACCGCGCCAGCGACTTCACCCCGTTGAACAGCGCGCCCACCACCGGCTTGAGCACGAAGCCGACGGTCGGCACCAGGCTGGCCGCGAACTGCGCGGGGATCTTCACGATCCGGGTGGCGAGGATGAACACCTCGACCACGTCGCGCACCTTCAGCTGCGACAGCGCGATGGTCTGGTGCAGCCGGCCGGTCTTGACGGCGTCCAGGTTGTCGACGATGTACGTGACGATCGGGTCGTCGAGGAATTGCGTGCGCTCGTTGACCTCGTCCGGTCCCAGCGGCAGGCCGTTGCGGTGCACATGGATCGAGGCGACGTTCAGCCGGAAATCCTCGACCGAGCGGTCGTAGGCGGTCTGCTGCTCGGCCGGAACCACCGTGCGGATGGCCGTGGCGGCCGCGGTGATGACGTCGTCGAAGGTTGCCGCGGGCTTGCCGCAGACCTCGCCGGCGTCGGCGATCTGGGTTGCCGCCAGCGCGTCGCCCTCGTCGGCGCGCGCGGGCGCCGCACCCGGGACGAGGGCGGCGGTGCCGAGCATGGCGGTGATGGACAGGGCCCCGACGAACGGGGCGAATCGAGCGAGGCGCATGTAGATGGTCTTTCGAGGGGTCGCGCAAGCACGCGGCAACAGACTGGTCGGTGTTACAAATCGAGTCGATATGTAATACAGCTTTCATGGCGCAACTGTCAGCGTTTCGTGAACTCTGAGCGAAAACCTCGCAACTTATGAGGCGCAGAACTCACAGTTCGCGGCCCGCCTCGTTCTGGACCGACGGAGCGGGGGAGCGAAGCGGAGGAGCGGAGGAGGGAAGAACGAGGTAACAGGGCCGCGAACCCGCCCGGAGCGAAGCGGAGGGCAATCGAACACAGCCCACGCGCGTCCTGCGGCAGTGCCGGTAGTCTGGGCGACCGTGACCGTCGCATCCCCCTTCGATCTGATCGTTGTCGGCTCCGGCTTCTTCGGGCTGACTATCGCGGAACGCACCGCCAACCTGCTCGGCAAGCGAGTCCTGGTGGTGGAACGCCGCTATCACCTGGGCGGTAACGCCTACTCGGAGGCGGACCCCGAAACCGGCATCGAGATTCACAAGTACGGTGCCCACCTCTTCCACACCTCCAACAAGCGAGTGTGGGACTACGTGAACCAGTTCACCGAGTTCACGAACTACCAGCACCGCGTCTTCGGCCTGCACAAGGGCCAGGCCTACCCGCTGCCCATGGGGCTGGGCATGATTTCCCAGTTCTTCGGCCGCTACTACACCCCGGACGAGGCGCGTGCGCTGATCGCCGAGCAGTCGGCCGAGGTCGCCAGCGACGATGTGACCAATCTCGAGGAGAAGGGCATCTCGCTGATCGGCCGCCCGCTCTACGAGGCGTTCATCCGCGACTACACGGCCAAGCAGTGGCAGACCGACCCCAAGGAACTGCCGGCGAACATCATCACCCGGCTGCCGGTCCGCTACACCTTCGACAGCCGCTACTTCAACGACACCTACGAGGGTCTGCCCAAGGACGGCTACACCGCGTGGCTGACCAAGATGGCCGAGAACCCGAACATCGAGGTCCGCCTGGACACCGACTGGTTCGACGTGCGCGACGAGGTTCGTGCCCAGAGCCCGGACGCCCCGGTCGTCTACACCGGCCCGCTGGACCACTACTTCGACTACAGCGAGGGCGAACTCGGCTGGCGCACCATCGATTTCGAGACCGAGGTGCTGGAAACCGGTGACTTCCAGGGCATCCCGGTAATGAACTACAACGATGCGGACGTCCCCTTCACCCGCATCATCGAGCCGCGCCACTTCCACCCCGAGCGCGACAACTACCCGGCCGACAAGACGGTCATCATGCGCGAGTTCTCGCGCTTCGCCCAGACCGGCGACGAACCGTACTACCCCATCAACACCCCCGAAGACCGCGCCAAGGTGCTCGCCTACCGCGAGCGCGCCAAGGCCGAAACCGCTTCGGCCAAGGTGCTGTTCGGTGGCCGCCTGGGCACCTACCAGTACCTGGACATGCACATGGCCATCGGCGCCGCGCTCAGCATGTTCGACAACGTGCTGCGCCCGCACCTGGAGTCCGGTGCGCCGCTGGTGGATGAGGCCTGATGACTGCCCAACTCACGCGGGAAGACATGAGCATCGAGACTCGCGCCGTATCCCTGCTCCAGCGCATCATCCTGCCCCGGCCGGGTGAGCCGCTCGACGTCCGCAAGCTGTACCTCGAGGAATCCGAGACCAATTCCCGTCGCGCGCACGCGATCACGCGCACCGCGCTGGCCATCGGCGCGGAGTCGGAGGTCTCGTTCTGCACCTACTTCAACGCGGTCCCGGCCAGCTACTGGCGGCGCTGGAGCGTGCTGAAGTCGGTGGTGCTGCGGCTGGAACTGTCCGGCCACGGCCGCGTCGACGTCTACCGCTCCAAGGCCGACGGCTCCCGAATCCACGTGCAGGGCAACGAGTTCAGCACCCCGGGTGAGGGTGCGGCCGCCGCCGACTTCGTCGAGTTCGAGGTGGATCTGGGCCCGTTCGAGGACGGCGGCTGGATCTGGTTCGACATCACCACCGACAGCCACGTCGAAATGCGCAGCGGCGGTTGGTACGCGCCGATCGAGGCGCCCGGTGAGGGCAGCATCGCCGTCGGCATGCCGACCTTCAACCGCCCTACCGACGCGGTCAAGACGCTGACGGCCCTCGGCTCCGATCCACTGGTGCTGGAGAAGATCGAGGCCGTCATCATCCCCGACCAGGGCACCCGTAAGGTGATCGACGAGCCCGGCTTCGCCGAGGCCGCGGCCCGCCTCGGCGGTCGGCTGGCCATCCACGACCAGCCCAACCTCGGCGGCTCCGGCGGCTACAGCCGGGTCATGTACGAGGCGCTGAAGACCACCACCGCCGAGTACATCGTCTACATGGACGACGACATCGAGATCGAGCCGGACTGCATCCTGCGCGCGCTGGCCTTCTCGCGTTTCGCCAAGTCGCCCATCCTGACCGGCGGCCAGATGCTCAACCTGCAGGAGCGCTCGCACCTGCACACCATGGGTGAGATCGTGGACCGCTCCATCTTCATGTGGACCGCGCCCGCGACCGTTGAATACGACCACGACTTCGCCAAGAACCCGCTGCGTGACCGCGACAACTCCAAGCTGCTGCACCGGCGCATCGACGTCGACTTCAACGGCTGGTGGACCTGCGTCATCCCGCGCCGGGTGGCCGAGGAGATCGGGCAGCCGCTGCCGCTGTTCCTCAAGTGGGACGACGTCGAATACGGTTTGCGCGCAAGGGAACACGGCTACCCGACGGTCACCCTGCCGGGTGCGGCGGTGTGGCACATGGCCTGGTCCGACAAGGACGACGCCATCGACTGGCAGGCCTACTTCCACCTGCGCAACCGCCTGGTGGTGGCTTCGCTGCACCTGCCCAACGACGGCCGTCCGATGGTGGTCAACACCGTCAAGGCCACGCTGAAACACCTGCTGTGCCTGGAGTATTCGACGGTCGCCATCCAGAACGAGGCGATCCGCGACTACCTGGCGGGCCCGGACAAGCTCTTCGAGCTGCTGCCGACCGCGCTCGGCAAGGTGCACGCCATGCGCAAGGAGTACCCGGACGCCGTCGTGGTGCCGTCCTCCACCGAACTGCCCCTGGCCTCGCGGGCCGAGGTCGGCGCGGTCGGCGAACCGGGCAACCCGCTCGCCAAGGTGGTGCGACTGGGCAAGGGCGTGCTGCACAACTTCCGCAAGGCCAACCCGGCCCACCACGACACCCCGCAGCTGAACGTGCCGACGCTGGACGCGCGCTGGTTCCTGCTCTCACAGGTGGACGGCGTCACCGTCACCACCGCCGACGGCCGCGGCGTCGTCTACCGTAAGCGGGATCCGCGCAAGGCCAAGGAGCTGTTCACCGAAGCCATGCGCCTGCGCAAGGAGCTGGCCGAACGCTTCCCGGAGGTGCGCGAGCAGTATCGTCGCGCGCACGCGCAGCTCACCAGCAAGGCCGCGTGGGAGAACGTCTTCGGCATCGACGCCGCTCCCGACGCCACCCAGACGAGGAGTGACACCGAATGACGGCTGCACAGCCAGCTTCCGGCGTGGACCGCGGACTGCACGTGGTCCCGGACGCGGCGGCGACTCCGGCCGCCGCCCCGCCCGAGGTGAAGATTCTGAACCTGGTGCAGGGCACCATCGGCCAGAACCCGGCGGTCGTGAAGGCCGCCCGCGGTATGTCCCACTTCGGTGAGCACTCGCTGGGCTGGATCGGCATCGCCGCGGTCGGCGCGCTGGTCGACAAGCCGCGCCGCCGCCAGTGGGCGGGCGTCGCGGTCGGCGCGTTCGGCGCGCACGCCGCCTCGGTCGTCATCAAGCGCGTGGTCCGGCGCCCCCGCCCGAACCACCCGTCCGTGCAGGTCAACGTGTCGACGCCGTCGAAGCTCAGCTTCCCGTCCTCGCACGCGACCTCGACCACGGCGGCGGCTGTGTTGCTCGGCCGGTTGACCGGGCTACCCTTGCCTGCGGTGCTCGTCCCGCCGATGCTGCTCTCGCGGGTGGTCCTCGGTGTGCATTACCCCTCCGACGTGCTCGCGGGTTCCGCACTGGGCGCAGCATCCGCCGCCGTCGTGCTCGCCGCCGAAAAGAGACTCGCGAAGTGACCGCCCAGGAAGAAGCCATCGTTGACATGAGCGAAGAGCCGACCAGCACCGACCTAGCAGAGGCGGTCGTCAAGGGACCGCCGAAGACGTTGGGCGGCGGCTTGATCAAGGCCATGCGTCCGCGCCAGTGGATCAAGAACGTGCTGGTGCTGGCCGCGCCGCTGGCCGCGGGCAAGACCGCCGCGGGCGATCTGGTGATCAGCGATGTGACGGTGCTCGGGCACGTGGCCCTCGCGTTCGTCGTGTTCTGTATGGCAGCGTCGGGCATCTACCTGGTCAACGACGCGCTCGACGTGGAGGCCGACCGGGCACACCCGACCAAGCGTTTCCGGCCCATCGCGGCCGGCGTGGTGCCGGTGAACCTGGCCTACGCGCTGTCGGCGGTGCTGCTGATCGGCTCGATCCTGCTGTCGTTCGCCGCGAATTGGCATCTGGCCGTGGTGATGGCGGTGTACATCGCCATTCAGCTGGCGTACTGCTTCGGCCTCAAGCACCAGGCGGTGCTGGACATCTGCATCGTGTCGTCGGGCTTCCTGCTGCGCGCGGTCGCCGGCGGCGTCTCCTCGGATATCCGTCTGTCCCAGTGGTTCCTGCTGATCATGGCGTTCGGCTCGCTGTTCATGGCGGCCGGAAAGCGCTACGCAGAACTGAAGTACGCGCTCGACACGGGCGCCAAGATCCGCAAGTCGCTGGAGTACTACACGCCGACCTACCTGCGTTTCGTCTGGACCCTGTCGGCCACCGCGGTCGTCGTGTTCTACGGTCTGTGGGCGTTCGAGCAGGATCGCGCCAAGGACACCATCTGGTTCGCCATTTCCATGATTCCGTTCGTCATCGCCATCATGCGTTACGCGGTGGATGTCGACGGTGGCGAAGCGGGTGAGCCGGAAGAGATCGCCCTGGGGGACCGTGTCCTCCAGTTCCTCGCAGTCGCCTTGATCGGAGCCCTGGGTGTCGCTGTCTATCTCACCTGACGTGGTAGAGGGAGAAGAGCGAGAGACGGGCGCACCGACGGCACAATTGCCGGTCGGTCGCGCCCGTCGGCGTGCGGATGACTCCGCGCGCGGTGCCTCGCGACTATCCCGAGCCACGTTCATCGGTGGGATCGCACTGACCGCGACATTGTTCGCGGCCGGTGCGTGGCAGCGGCGCTGGATCGCCGACGACGGCCTGATCGTTCTCCGCACGGTGCGAAACCTGCTGGCGGGCAACGGTCCGGTCTTCAATGTCGACGAACGCGTCGAGGCCAATACCAGTACGGCCTGGACCTACATCGTCTACTTCTTCAGCTGGCTCACCGAGATCCGGCTGGAATACGTGGTGCTCGGCATCGCGCTCACCCTGTCGGTGCTGGCCATCGTGGTCGCGATGCTCGGCACCGCCCGGCTGTGGGGCGGAACGGGTTCCGCGTTGCTGCTGCCGGCGGGCGTGCTGGTCTACATCGCCCTGCCCCCGGCCCGCGACTACGCCACCTCCGGACTCGAGTCCTGCCTGGTCATCTTCTGGCTGGCGGTGCTCTGGTGGGGGATGGTGCGCTGGAGCCAGGCCGAGCGGGTGCGCCCCGCGGGCTTCCTCGCGCTGGTCTTCTGCGCCGGCCTGGCGCCGCTGATCCGGCCGGAGATGACGCTGGTCGGCGCGCTCGCGCTGCTCATGCTGTTCTGCGCGCCGACGCCCGCGACCCGATTGCGGGCGTGGCAGTTCCGGGCGCTGATCGTGGTGGTCGCGGGACTGCTGCCGATCGCGTACCAGATCTGGCGGATGGGCTACTACGGTCTGCCCTACCCGAATACCGCGGTGGCCAAGGACGCCGGTGGCGCCAAGTGGAACCAGGGCCTGACCTATCTGTGGGATCTGGTCGGGCCGTATTGGCTGTGGCTGCCGCTGCTGATCCTGCTGGTGGCCGGTGTGGTGCTGGCGCGCCAGCACCGGTCCGAGCCGGCCGGCGGCTCGCACTCGAACGCGAGCGAAACCCGGAAACCCGGATGGCGCGGGCGAATTGACAGTTTCAGCCATCGGCTGCGTACCCCCGCCGCGGTTGTCGCCCTCATGCTGGGCAGCGGTTTCGTGCTGACCGTCTACGAGATTCGCGTCGGCGGCGACTTCATGCACGGCCGCATGCTGCTGCCGCAGGTGTTCTGCCTGATCCTGCCGGTGGCGGTGCTGCCGGTCCGGCTGCCGCGCAAGCTCGCAGCGGGCGCGGCCGGAACGCGCCGGATGGAGTTGGCTTCGGTGGTCGTGCTGGCCGCCTTCGCCGGCGTCGCGGGCTGGGCGGTCTTCGCGGCCGACACCACCGCGATCACCACCGGCACCAAGATTCGCGCCAACGGCATCGTCGACGAGCGCATCTACTACGTGCTCAATACCGGTCACGATCACCCGATCCGCGCCGAGGACTACCTGGACTACCCGCGCATCCGGGCCATGGTCCGCGACATCTCGAACTCGCCGGACGGCGCGTTGCTGTTGAGCTCGCCCTCGTTCACGAACTGGTATCTGGTGCCCGCGCCGGTGCCCGAGGGCAATGGCGAACACGTCGTGTTCTTCCTGAATCTCGGCATGACCAGCATGAACGTCCCGCTGGACGTGCGGGTCATCGATCAGATGGGCCTGGCCTATCCGCTTGCCTCGCATACCGATCGGCTGACCGACGGCCGCATCGGACACGACAAGAACCTCTACTCCGACTGGGTGGTCGTGGACACCGGCATGGTGGACAAGCACCCGTGGATGCCGTCGTTCCTGGACGAGAAGTGGACCACGCAGGCGCGAACGGCGCTGTCCTGCCCGGAGACCGAGGCGATGCTGGCCTCGGTGCGCGGCCCGCTGACCTTCGACCGCTGGCGGCACAACGTCATGCAGTCGCTCGATTTCGCGAAGTATCGGATCGACCGGGTGCCGAAGTACGAGATCCAGCGCTGCGGATTGGTCGACCCGACCCAGCAGCCGAAGTAATCGGACAGCCACAAAAGCCCCGTATCCGGATCGGATACGGGGCTTTTTGCGCTGTACGCCAATCAATTTGGGCGTTTTGTCACGAACAGGGGTAAAAGTTTGAAATTCTGTCTCGATTAGGTAACGCCTGGCAGGTGGTTCCGCGATACGCTACTCGACAGGCCGCTGCGGGTGATCTTCCTATGTGTCACAGCGGATGTCATGAGTTATGGAAGGCCGGAACATCACAATGCCTAGCGCTGCCACTGCGGGTTGGATACGAGGAGCTCGGCCGAGGCCGCGGGCGTGGTTGACGAGGGCGACATTCGGCCTGGCAATGGCGGTCCTGCTGCCGTTCGGGGTGTCGGTGGCGGGCTCCGGTGGCGCCGCCCAGGCGGCGCTGAATCCGGCCGGTTTCGACTTCTACGTGGATTCCGCGATGGGCCCGATCAAGTCGCGCGTCTTCCGTGCGGCCGACGGCAACACGAACCGTGTGGTCTACCTGCTCGACGGTATGCGCGCCCGCGAGGACCTCAACGGCTGGGAGATCGAGACCAACGTCGCCCAGGCGCTGATGGACGCCAATATCAATGTCGTGATGCCGGTCGGCGGCGCGTCCAGCTTCTACGCCGACTGGAACCAGCCCAGCACCTTCCTCGGCATGAAGGCCGGCACCGCGCCGGGTGACGTGACCGGTTCCGGTGCCACCCAGGCGTTCTCGGGTGGTCCGGGCAAGTCCTACACCTACAAGTGGGAAACCTTCATCACCACCGACCTGCGCAACGCGCTGCGCGATCGCCTGAACTTCAACCCGAACCGCAACGGCGTCATCGGCGTCTCCATGAGCGGCAGCGCCGCGCTCATGCTGGCCGCTTTCCACCCGGACCAGTTCAGCTACGCCAGTTCGAATTCGGGTGTGCCCGATATGAGCACGCCCGGAATGAAGCCCGCGATCCGCGCCGCCATGCTGGAATGCGGCGGCTACAACGTGGACGCGATGGCCTCGACCGAAGCCAAATGGCAGCACCTCGACCCGCACGTCTTCGCAACGCGCTTGAAGGCCAACAACACCCGGTTGTGGATCTCGGCGGCCAGCGCCATTCCCGGCGGCGGTGACATCGCCGCGGTCGCGACCGAGGAGGGCATGGGCATCGAGGCGGTGGCGCTGGCGAGCACCCGGATGTTCCAGGCCCGCGCGGCGGTGCTCGGCATCGGAAACGCCGTCTTCGATTTCGCGCCGATCGGTATTCACAATTGGCACACCTGGGAGCCGGAACTCATGAAGCAGTTGCCTGATCTCTCGTCGCATATCGGCTGACATGCCGGACTTTGTCTCGAGTCCTGTATCAATGCGCAGTTCAGGGCACGTTTCCGGAAAATAGTGGCGCCCGTCACTTCTGTCACGAACCGATAACGAACCGTTAGCTAATGCACGATAGGCTCCCCGAGACCTTCCGCCGGGCGATGACGGACCGGCGGGTTGCACGGAATGAACAGGACACGAAAGGCCGGACAAGTACATGCGAGGCGAGTGGGTTAGACGTCCGGGATCGGGCGGCGGATGGTTGAAGAGATCGGCACTCGGGCTCGCCGCGGCCCTCATGGTTCCCCTGGGCGCCTCGGTGGCCGGGGTCAGCGGTGTCGCGCACGCGGCCTTCAACCCCGACGGGTTCGACTTCTGGGTCGACTCGGCCAGCATGGGGCCGGTCAAGACCCGCGTCTTCCGCGCGGCTGACGGCAACACCTCGCGCGTCGTCTACGCCCTGGACGGCATGCGCGCCACCCAGATTCTCAACGGCTGGGAGAACGACACCGAGGTCGTCCGCGCGCTGACCGCCGCGAACATCAACGTCGTGATGCCGGTCGGCGGCGAGTCCAGCTTCTACGCCGACTGGGCCGAGCCCAGCTCCATCCTCGGCATCGGCGGCGGCAGCAGCGGCTCGGCCGGCGGTTCCTCGTCGGGTTCCGCCTCCGGCTCGGCCTCGGGTTCGGGCGCCTTCGGCCTGTTCGCCGGCGGCCCGGGCAAGAGCTACCGCTACACCTGGGAAACCTTCATCACCCAGGACCTGCGCAACGCGCTGCGCGACCGGCTGGGCTTCAACCCCAACCGCAACGGCGTGTTCGGCCTGTCCATGGGTGGTTCGGGCGCGCTGACCCTGGCCGCCTACCACCCGGACCAGTTCAGCTACGCCGGTTCGTTCTCCGGCTACCTGAACGTGTCCGCGCCGGGCATGCGTGAGGCCATCCGCGTCGCCATGATCGACGCCGGCGGCTACAACGTGGACTCGATGGCCCCGCCGTGGGGTCAGCAGTGGCTGCGCATGGACCCGTTCGTGTTCGCGCCGCGCCTGATCGCCAACAACACCCGCCTGTGGATCTCCGCCGCCAGCGCCATCCCGGCCGCCGGCGACGTCTCCGGCGTCATGTCGGTGATCCAGGGCATGCCGCTGGAGGCGCTCGCGCTGGCCAACACCCGGGCCTTCCAGGTGCGCATGTCGACCCTGGGCGCGCAGAACGTCACCTACGACTTCCCCGGCACCGGTGTGCACAACTGGCGTAACTGGGAGGCCGAGGTCTACCGCATGATCCCGGATCTCTCCCACAACATCGGCTGACGGCCGCAGCGCGTCGCAGCGCTGAAAATGAACGCGACATGTCCCCCGGGCGAAGGTCAAGATCTGGACTCGCCCGGGGGACACTTGCGTTGACACGCCCGACACGCCGAAGCGGACGTCCGATACTTGTGCGGTTCCGAAGAGAAGATCGTTCTGCTGGATCGTCTGTGCTCCGATGAGAGGCTGGGTCGATGCGGGTGCGTGGCTTCAAACGAACTGTGCTGGGGATCGCGACGGCGATGCTGCTGCCACTAGGCGCGGGAGCGGTGGTCGCTCCGCCCGTATCAGCCGGGTTCAATCCCTCCGGATTCGACTTGTGGGTCGATTCACCGGAAATGGGGCCGATCAAGTCGCGTATCTTCCCAGCGGCCGACGGCAACACGAACCGCGTCGTCTACGTTCTCGACGGTGAGCGCGCTCGAGGGGATCTGAACGGCTGGGAAATCAACACCAATGTCGCCGAGGTCCTGCAGAGCTGGAACATCAATGTTGTGATGCCGGTCGGCGGCCAGTCCAGCTTCTACGCGGACTGGGATTCGCCGAGTTCATTCTTCGGCGTCCGGCCCGGCACCGGCTCCTCCGCGGCGAATTCCGGATCCGGCGTCACCGAGTCGCTCGGCGGCGGTGAGGGCAAGAGCTACCGGTACACCTGGGAATCCCTGCTCACCAATCAGCTGCGCTGGGCATTGCGGGATCGGCTGGGCTTCAATCCGAATCGCAATGGCGTGTTCGGATTGTCGATGGGCGGCAGTGCCGCGCTCACCCTGGCGGCCTACCATCCCGACCAATTCAGCTTCGCCGGTTCGTTCTCCGGCTACCTGAACATTTCCGCGCCGGGTATGCGCGAGGGCATTCGCGCGGCCATGATGGACGCCGGCGGCTACAACGTGGACTGCATGGCGCCGCCGTGGGGCCCGCAGTGGCTGCGTATGGACCCGTTCGTCTTCGCGCCCACCCTGATCGCCAACAACACCCGGGTCTGGGTTGCGGCCGGCAGCGGTGCGCCGATGCAGCAGGACCTCAATATCCCGCTCGGCGCGGCCGCCGACCGCATCATCCGCGGTACGCCGCTGGAGGCGCTGGCGCTGGCCAATACCCGCGCATTCCAGGTCCGCATGATGTCGCTCGGCGCGGGCAATGTGGTCTACGACTTCCCGCCGGCCGGTCTGCACGCCTGGACCAACTGGCAGGACAACGCGTACCGGATGATCCCGGATCTCTCCGCGAATATCGGCTGACCACCCGAAAGCCGCACTACCGCACCACGGTTCGTTCCGAGCTCGAACCGGATGTTCGATCAGCGACATGAGACCTCGTCTCATGTCGCTGATTTGTTTCTACGGACCGCCGGGTACGGAGACATTGCCGGCCACCGCGATTCGGCGCTGCCCGCGCCCGGCTGAACAGTCGTAATAGGAATGCCGAATAGATGGCGAGTGACACAAGTCACTGGTCCTGAATCGATGTTTGCGCATAGGCGAAATGCGAGTTCGTGTACGCGTCAGTTGCAGTTCGCGCCAGTAGCGCGACACACGCATGCGACATGTTTCTCATTGTGCTGAAAGATCATTCGGTCCTGTTGCCGAGAGTGGGCTCCGTGACATATTGTCCAGCGGAACCAATCTGATGAGGTTGTCGGGGATCTCGCTGTCCGGTGATGTTGCGGCCGTACTCGGCTGCGCTCATGGGGCGGGTTGGCCGTCAGCAGCGAAGTAGCCGGAGTAATAGAAAGCAGGATTCATGAGGTTCGGCAGGAGTGGGGGGAGTACTGCGGCGCGACCGACACGCGGTGCGGGTACATGGATGAGGCGGACGCTGGTCGCATCGGTCGCCGCTCTCGCACTGCCCGTCGTGGTGGGCGGCGCGCAAGCGCAGGCCCTGCCCGCCCACGGCATCACCCACCGCATGAACCCGGGTGCCACCGAGGACCTGATGGTCCCGTCGAGCATGGGCCCGATCAAGGTCCAGGTCCAGTGGGCCCGCAACGGCGGCAACGGCGCGCTCTACATGCTCGACGGCATGGCCGCGCGCGACGACCGCAATGCGTGGAGCTTCGAGACCAATGCCATGCAGCAGTTCGCGAACGACGACATCACCCTGGTCATGCCGGTCGGCGGACAGTCGAGCTTCTACACCGACTGGCTCGCGCCCAGTAACACCAACGGTCAGAAGTTCACCTACAAGTGGGAGACCTTCCTGACCAAGGAGCTGCCGGCCTTCCTCGAGGGCTACGGCGTCTCCCGCACCAACAACGCGGTGGTCGGTCTGTCGATGAGTGGTGGCGCCGCGCTCGCGCTGGCCGCTTTCCACCGTGACCAGTTCAAGTACGCCGGCTCGTACTCCGGCGCCCTGAACGTCTCCGCCCCCGGTATGCGTGAGGCCCTCCGTGTGGCCGTATTGCGCTGGGGCGCTTACAACATCGACTCGATGGCGCCGCCGTGGAGCCCGCAGTGGCTGCGCATGGACCCGTTCGTGTTCGCCCCGCAGCTGCGTGGCCTGCCGATGCACATCTCGGCCGGTGGCGCGCTGCCCGGTGAGTTCGACCGGCCGAGCAATGTCGGCGCGGTCTTCGACACCGGCGTCGGCATGGGCATCGAGGCGGTCTGCCTGGTGAACACCCGCTCGTTCCAGGCTCGCCTGGCGCAGCTGGGTATTCAGGCGGAGTGGGACTTCCCGGCCACCGGTACCCACTCGTGGAAGTACTGGGAAGCCGAGCTGTGGAAGTCGCGCATCGGCATCCTGTCGGCGCTGCACGCCATCTGATACAGCGATAGCCCGAATGCCGGTCACCCCTCGGGGTGACCGGCATTCGTGTTTCTCGGGGCCGTCCGTGTTGTCAAGGGGCACAGTGCAATACGCGCGCGCCCTGTAGGAAGGGGCCGCAAAAGCTAATGTGGCACAGGTGGTATCGCGGCGACGGCTCTCAGGCCGGATCAGGGGGACGGTCGCCATCCTGGCGGCCGTCGCGATAGTTCTCACCAGCGGTTCGTCGGGCGCGGAACCGCCGCCGGCGGCGGCAGCGACGGTTCGTCAGGTGGCGTGGCTGAGCGCGAGACGCGTTGCGCTGTCGGTGGATTCGCCATCCATGGGAGCGCAGGTCCAGGTGCAGCTGCTGCTGCCGCGCGACTGGGACAGCCGGCCCGCGGCGAAGTTCCCGCTGCTGCTTCTGCTGGACGGCACGCGGGCCACCGATCAGGAGAGCGGCTGGACCAAAAACGCTGGGGCGGAAGCATTTTACGCCGACAAGAACGTGGTGGTGGCGCTGCCGGTGGGCGGCGTCGCGAGCTACTACACCGACTGGAAACAACCTGCGGGCGGAAAGATCAGTCGGTGGGAAACGTTCCTCACCAAGGAATTACCGCCGCTGCTGCAACACGACTGGCGCACCACCGACGCCCGCGGCGTCGCCGGATTGTCGATGGGCGGCGCCGCCGCCATGATGCTGGCCGCCCGCACCAAGGGCTTCGCCCGCTACGCGGCCTCGTTCTCCGGACTGCTCGCGACCACCACTCTCGGTATGCCGCAAGCGATTCAGCTCGCCATGCGACAGGCGGGCGAGGACGACACCGATCACATGTGGGGCCCGCCCGGCGACGCGGAGTGGTCCGCCCACGACCCGTACGAGTTGGCGGAACGGCTCAAGGGCATCAGCCTCTACATTTCCAGCGGCAGTGGTTTCGGCGGCGCCCGGGACGCGTCGTCTTCGATCCCCGGAGTAAGTACCGACTGGTCGGGTGCGGCGCTGGAGATCCTGGCGCGCTTCTCATCCCAGCAATTCGCGACCAAATTGAACAAGCTCAGCATTCCGGCCTCGGTGAACTACCGGCCGGCCGGCACGCATTCCTGGCCGTACTGGGATTTCGAGATGCGTCAGTCCTGGCCGCAAGCCGCGGCGGCGCTCGGAGTGGAGCCGTGATCGGAGTCGCCCGGCGGTAGCGGTAGAGTGCACCGTTGTTCGTGACTCCCGTCACAATCGGTGTGCTTCCCCCTGCGGTTCAGGAGATCGATCTCTATGGCAGTACAGGGCGCTTCGTCATGCCCGCGACACGGTTCGGTTCCGATCACCAAGCGCGCTCGCGCCAAACGGTTCTGGCGGCGCACCCTCGTGGTGGCCGCCGCCGTGCTGGCCCTCCCGGCACTGGCCGGACCCGCGCTCGCCATGCCCACGCACCCGTTGCACCGCACCCCCGAGGGCGGCTTCGAGGAGCTGATGGTGCCGTCGAGCATGGGGCCGATCAAGGTGCAGGTGCAGTGGGCCAGGCACGGCGGCAACGCCGCGCTGTATCTGCTCGACGGCCTGCGCGCCCGAAACGACTTCAACGCCTGGACCTTCGAGACCAATGCCCTGCGGCAGTTCGCCGAGGACAACGTCACCCTGGTGATGCCGGTCGGCGGCCAGTCCAGCTTCTACACCGACTGGAGCGCGCCCTCCAGCACCAACGGACAGAAGTCCACCTACAAGTGGGAGACCTTTCTGACCGAGGAGCTGCCCGCGTTCCTCGAGGGCTACGGCGTCTCCCGCACCAACAACGCGGTGGCCGGACTGTCCATGGGCGGCTCGGCCGCGCTGGCGCTGGCCGCCTATCACCGCGACCAGTTCAAGCACGCCTCGTCGTTCTCCGGGTATCTGAACATCTCGGCGCCCGGCATGCGTGAGGCCATTCGGGTCGCGATGCTCGACGCGGGCCGGTTCAACGTGGATTCGATGGCCTTGCCGTGGAGTCCGCAGTGGCTGCGCATGGACCCGTTCGTGTTCGCCCCGCAGCTGCGGAACCTGCCCATGTACATCTCGGCGTCGTGGGGCGTGCTCGGTTCGCACGATCACCCGGACGGCGCGACCGGAATGTTCAATACCGTCAATGCTGTTGCGCTGGAGGCCTTGTCGATGATGAACACCATGTCGTTCATCGGCCGGATGGATCAGCTGGGCATCGACGCGCACTACAGCCTGCCGGTCGAGGGCACCCATTCGTGGGGTTACTGGCAGGACCAGCTGGCCGATGCCCGGCCCGACATTTTGGCGGCGCTGGGCGCGAATTAGCGGGGTGTCGCAACGCGACACGCCGCAAAACGGGCTAAAACTGGTCGTTTGCTGTGGATTGGCCGGTTTCCGTGTGTCCTACCGGGACTCGCCCGGTTCCGGAGGTACAACACTAGTGTGGCTGGAGTTGTCCGTGGGATCAGACGAGGGCGCGTGCGCCGGATGGCATGCGCCCTGGCGGCGGTTTTCCCGCTGGTCGTAGGCATCTCAGCGATGCCCGGACCGGCGACCGCCGCGCCCGAGGGGCCGGTCGCACCTGCGGCGACCGTCCAGAAGCTGACCTGGCTCAACGACCGCCGGGTGTCGATGTGGGTGAACTCCCCGGCCAGCGGCGCACCGGTCGAGATCCAGTTGCTGCTGCCCCGCGACTGGAACACCAAGCCGGACGCCAAGTTCCCGGTGGTCTACATGCTCGACGGCCTGCGCGCCACCGACGACGAGAACGGCTGGACCAAGGACGCGGGCGCGGCCGGCTTCTACGCCGACAAGAACACCCTGGTGGTGCTGCCCGTCGGCGGCCAGTCCAGCTTCTACGCCGACTGGCTGGCCCCCGACAACGGGCGCAACTACCAGTGGGAGACCTTCCTGGTGAAGGAACTCCCGCCGCTGCTGGAAAGCCAGTTCCGGGCCACCGATGTGCGTGCGGTCGAAGGACTCTCGATGGGCGGCACCGCGGCCATGATGCTGGCCGGCCGCAACCCCGGCTGGGTCCGCTCGGCCTCTTCCTACTCCGGCTTCCTCACCCTGACCTCGCTGGGCATGCCGCAGGCGGTCAACTTCGCCATGCACGACGCGGGCGGATACGACTCCAGCAAGATGTTCGGGCCGCCGTCGAGTCCGGCCTGGAAGGAACACGACCCGTACGAGCTGGCCGACAAGCTCAAAGGTCTGGCGCTGTACGTCTCCAGCGGCAACGGCGTCGCCGGCGCCACCGACCCGCTGTCCGACGTTCCCGGAATCAGCACCAACTACGCCGGACTCGGCCTCGAGGTGCTGTCCCGGTTGAGCACCCAGAACTTCGTGGCCAAGCTCAACAAGCTGAACATCCCGGTCTCGGTGAACTACCGCGCGTCGGGCACCCACACCTGGCCGTACTGGGACTTCGAGATGCGGCAGGCCTGGGCGCAGACGGCCGCCGCGCTGGGCGTGGACCAGACCCCCGTCGACTGCAAGACCGGCGGCGCGATCGCACCGGTCGTGGCGGGCAACAACTGGCTCGGTGATTGCCTCACCGCCGAATACCAGGTCCCCGGCGGTGTCAGCCAGGACTTCCGCGGCGGCAAGGTGATGTTCTCCCAGGGCACGGGCGCGCAGCCGGTGGCGGGCGCGATCGGCGGCAGCTACGCCGGATCGGGCGGCGCGGCAGGCGCTCTCGGCTTCCCG
Organism: Nocardia tengchongensis; assembly: GCF_054781395.1. Classification (NCBI taxonomy): domain Bacteria; kingdom Bacillati; phylum Actinomycetota; class Actinomycetes; order Mycobacteriales; family Nocardiaceae; genus Nocardia; species Nocardia tengchongensis. The sequence continues at coordinate 2,007,702 of NZ_BAAGUM010000006.1, read as the reverse complement.
ACCGGCGGCGAGGGCGGACTGCCCGACGGCCGCGGCCGGCTGCAGCACTTCCAGAACGGATCGGTCTACTGGACCCCGCAGACCGGGGCGCAGGCGGTGCGCGGCGCCATCTTCGACGAATGGGCCAGGGCGGGCTTCGAACGCGGCCCCGCCGGATACCCCAACGGCCAGGAGGCCCGCACGCCCCAGAAGGACGGCGTGGTCCAGGGTTTCGAGAACGGGCCGATGTACTTCAGCGCCAAGACCGGCGCGCACCTGGTGCAGGGTCTGATCCTGGGCAAGTACAGCCAGCTCGGATTCGAGAACAGCCCTTGGGGGTTCCCGACCTCCGATGAGCAGGGGCTGCGCGACTTCGGCCGCTACTCCGCGTTCGAGGGCGGCAACATCTATTGGAGCCCGCTCTCCGGAGCCTGGGGCGTGCGGGCCGGACAGATCATGGACGCCTGGGGCGCAACCGGATTCGAGAACGGTCCGCTCGGCTACCCGATCTCGGACGAGGGTCAGAGCCCGGGCGGCCTCCAGCAGACCTTCCAGGGCGGCACCATCACCATCCACGACGGCCGTGCCATCGCCGCCACCCACGACGGGCGGCCCATCGCCATCCCCGGCAGCGAGCAGCCCAAGCCCGAGCCGGCCCAGCCGCAACCCCAGCCCGCCGCGCAGCCGCAGCCCGCGGCCCCGCTGCCGGGCGCGCCCGCCGCGTCCCCCGCGCCCGCCCCGGCTCCCGCGGCCCCCGCCGCGGTGGTTCCCGGGGCTCCGGCCCCTGCGGCAGCCGCTCCGGCTTCGGCGTCCCCGGGCCCCGTGGCCCCGGCTCCCGCGGCTCCGGCTCCGGCCGTGGTTCCCGCCACCGCCCCGGCTCCGGCCGCGGTGCCCGCCCCGGCTCCAGAGCCCACGCCCGCCGAACCGCCGCCGCCCGCGCCGATCCCTGCGCTGGGCCCCGAGGTCCGTCCCAACTGAGACTTTTCCGGCAAACAGACCCTAATCGGCCCTAAGAAGTGCATGTGGGTCCGTTGTGGTCCGGGCTCTCCGACCGGGTTGCGGCTAGCCTGGGGGCGACCTTTGCCCTTGGACAGAATCAGGAAGCGAATAGATGCACGGAACCCGTGGAAAGGTATTCGGCGTGGTGGCCGCCCTCGCAGCCGTCGGCCTGCTCGCCGCATGCGGTAGCAACGACTCGACCGCCAAGAGCACGCCCACGCTGACCACCACCAAGACCACGGCCGCCGCCTCCGGTGCCGCCACGCCGTCTTCCGATCAGCAGGCCCCGCAGGCCGCGCCCGACGGGAGCACCTCGACCGAGCGGCCGGCGCCGATCCCGAGCCAGTTCCTCACCACGCCGCCCGGTTCCCCCGCGCTGACGGACAAGGAGAAGGGCTTCCTCGAGGAACTGAAGAAGGCCGGCATCACCCCGGGCTCCACGGACATCGCCATCACCGCGGCGAATCTGGTCTGCCAGGGCAAGGCCGAGAACGCCCCGCAGGATCAGATCATCACCTACGTGACCGCCATCGCCGGCTCCGATCCGGCCTTCGATCCGGCCAAGATGTCGGTCGAGCAGGCGGGTAAGACCTACTTCGACGTCGCCTCGAAGAGCTACTGCAACAAGTGACGACACGACGCCGAAACGGACGACGCCGGAACCGGCCCGCCGGGTGCCTGCTGCTCGCCATCGCCGCGATCGTGATCGTGGTCGTGGTGGCGCTGCTGCTGTGGTACCTGCTGGCCGGCCGGCTGCGGCTGCCTGGTCCCAAGCCGCCGGGTCCCCCTCGTCCGAGTTCGCAGCCGGCCACCTGCCCGGACGTGCTCATGCTGTCCGTGCCGGGCACCTGGGAGTCGAATGCCACCGACGACCCCTACAACCCGGCCGCGAACCCGGCGTCGCTGATGTTGAACGTCTCCAACCCGATCCGGGCCAAGTTCCCCAACGAACGGCTCGAGGTCTACACCGTCCCGTACGTCGCGCAGTTCTCCAATCCGGTCGCCATTCCGCCGGACGGGCAGTCCTCGTACAACAACAGCCGCTCCGAGGGCGCCAAGCGGGCCTCGGACAAGCTGGCCAAGACGCACGCGGACTGCCCGCTCACCACCTTCGTGCTGGCCGGCTTCTCCCAGGGCGCGGTGATCGCCGGCGACATCGCCGCGCAGATCGGCGCGGGCAAGGGCCCGGTGCCCGAGGACCTGATGCTGGGCGTGACCACCATCGCCGACGGCCGCCGCGATGTCGGCGATCCGGGCGAGGCCACCGCGGTCGGCCCGTCCCCGGCGGGCGTCGGCGCGGAAGTGGCGTTGCGGGGCCTGAATGTTCCGGGCATCACCATGACCGGACCGCGCGGCGGCTTCGGCGCGCTCTCCAACCGGGCCTTCACCATCTGCGCCGCAGGCGATTTGATCTGTGACTCGCCCCGCCAGGCGCTGAACCCCGGCAATATCCTGGGCAGCGTGAACATCCTGGTCAGGGCCGCCGGCAACCCGGTGCACAGCCTCTACAACGGCTATCAGGTGGACGACAACGGGACCACCGCCACCCAGTGGACCGTGAACTGGGCCTCGGGCTTGATCGAAAACGCCCCGCACCCAGCACATTCGTGAGTGAATGGGGACCCCCACCGACCAACCCCCCAGTTTGGGGGTCACCCGGTAAAGTGCTCCGGGTTGCGACACTGCCGAGACCCGGTGGGTGCGGCAACTCACATCCCTGTCCTTGTTGTGTCCTATCCGGGGCGCTCCCCACCCATTTGGAGGCATTCGCGCCGGTGAAGCGATAGTCCAGTGGTGTGAGCTGGGAGATGTTCGGCCGCTCCGAAGCATGGCCGGATCGCTCCTCTGTAACATGTCCCTGGCTCGAGAACATCTAGCCAATAGACGGTCACCGCGCAGACCGCAACGAAATTCTGCAGGTTGGCTCTCCCATGGAGCTCCCGCGGGCGAACACAGTCGGGGCCTCACAGGTAACAGCGGCAAAGCAGCCGTTCCATGCCGCGTGTGCCTCGGAGGAGAAGAAGGAATGGACGAGACTTTCGACGATTACCTCGACGAAACGGGGAACATCACGATTCCCGAGGGACGTACCCTCGTCGACTACGTCGAGATGCACACTGCGGGCAATGACGCGAACGACCTTGCCTACCGCTACATCGACTACTCACGCGAGCGCGACGGTGAGTACCAGGATCTCACTTGGAGCCAGTTCGGCACCCGGCTGCGCGCGGTGGCCGCCCGACTGCAGCAGGTGACCAAGCGGGGCGACCGGGTCGCCATCCTGGCCCCGCAGGGCCTGGATTACGTCATCTCCTTCTTCGCGGCGATCTACGCGGGCACCATCTCGGTGCCGCTGTTCGATCCGGACGAGCCGGGCCACACCGACCGGCTGCACGCCGTGCTCGGCGACTGCACGCCCGCCGCGATCCTGACCGCGAGCTCCTCCGCCGCCGGCGTGCGGCAGTTCTTCCGCGCGCTGCCCGCGGCCCAGCGCCCGCGCATCATCGCGGTCGATGCCATCCCGGATAGTGTCGGTGAGTCCTGGATCCGCCCCGACATCCGCGTCGACGACATCGCTTACCTGCAGTACACCTCCGGCTCCACGCGCGTGCCGGCCGGTGTCGAGATCACCCACCGCGGTGTCGGCACCAATGTGCTGCAGATGGTGAACGCGCTCGATCTGAACGAGAACTCGCGCGGTGTGACCTGGCTGCCGCTCTACCACGACATGGGTCTGCTGACGGTGATCCTGCCCGCCGTGGGCGGCAAGTACATCACCATCATGTCCCCGGCCTCCTTCGTGCGCCGCCCCTCGCGGTGGATCAACGAGCTGGCCGCGGTGTCCGACGGCGCCGGAACCTTCGCCGCCGCACCGAACTTCGCGTTCGAGCACGCGGCCGTGCGCGGCCTGCCCAAGGCGGGCGAGTCGCTGGACCTGTCCAACGTGCTCGGCCTGATCAACGGCTCCGAGCCGGTGACCACCACCTCGATGAAGAAGTTCAACGAGGCGTTCGCGCCGTACGGCCTGCCCAAGACCGCCATCAAGCCGTGCTACGGCATGGCCGAGGCCACCCTGTTCGTGTCGGCCACCCGGCACGAGGACGAGGCCAAGGTCATCTATGTGGACCGCACCGAGCTCAACGCCGGTCGCGTGGTGAAGGTCGAGCAGGGCACCGAGAACGCCATCGCGCAGGTCTCCTGCGGTTACGTGGCGCTGTCGCAGTGGGGCGCCATCGTGGACCCGGAGACCGTCGACAATCCCGAGGGCGCGCGTGAGCTCCCCGAGGGCGAGGTCGGCGAGATCTGGTTGCACGGCAACAACATCGGCATCGGCTACTGGGGCCGGGCCGAGGAGACCCAGAAGACCTTCCGGAACCGCCTGACCAACCGCCTGCCCGAGGGCAGCAAGGCGGGCGACGTTCCGCTGGACGGCAACTGGCTGCGCACCGGTGACTACGGCGTCTACGTGGACGGCGAGCTGTACATCACCGGCCGGGTCAAGGACCTGGTCATCGTGGACGGCCGCAACCACTACCCGCAGGATCTCGAGTACTCCGCGGAGGAGTCCTCGACCATGCTGCGCGCCGGTTTCATCGCCGCTTTCGCGGTGCCGGCCAACCAGCTGCCCGCCGAGGTCTTCGCGCAGGACAGCCACTCCGGTCTGAGCTACGACGCCGACGACGCCAGCGAACAGCTGGTGATCGTGGCCGAGCGCGGCCCGGGTGCGGGCAAGGCCGATCCGGGCCCGATCGCGGACGCGGTCCGCGCGGCCATCTCCTCCCGGCACGGTGTCACCGCACGTGACATCCTCCTCGTGCCCGCCGGGTCGATTCCGCGCACCTCCAGCGGCAAGATCGCGCGTCGCGCCTGCAAGGCGGAGTACATCGGCGGGACCCTGCGGGGTGGTTACAAGCAGCAGGCTTTCCCCGATGCACCAGACGAGGAGTGAGACGACAGTCTCATAGTTGGATGGCGCGAGCCGCTCGGTTCGCGCCATTCATGCATGAAAACACCGCCGCGCACCGTAAGCAGACAGGTAGCTTGAGGAACTGATGGCTGAGAACGAGGGCACGGACCCCACCCAGACGACCGAGCACGCGCCGACCACGGATGCCGCGAAGCAACCGGCGGTCGCCGACATGTCGGTGCAGGATCTGCGGGAGTGGTTGCGCCGCTGGGTCGCCGATGCGACCGGGCAGCCGCTCGAGAACATCACGGTGGACCGGCCCATGGAGGAGTTCGGTCTGGCCTCGCGCGATGCCCTCGCGCTCGGTGGCGACATCGAGGAGCTGACCGGGGTCGTGCTGAACGCGACCATCGTGTACCAGCACCCGACCATCGGTTCGCTGGCGGAGCGAATCATCAACGGTGAGCCCGATCTTCCGGCCGAGGCGGCCGACGACTCGTTCTACACCCGGGGGTTCCAGCCCGGCGAGGCCCACGACATCGCCATCGTCGGCCTGTCCACTCGTTTCCCGAGCGCGGGCGATACACCCGAATCCACCTGGGACTTCCTGATCGGCCGCGGTGACGCCATCCGCGATCTGCCCGAGGGCCGCTGGTCGGAGTTCCTGACCGATCCCCGGGTCGCCGACCAGGTCGCCAACTCGAACGTCAAGGGCGGTTACCTCGACCAGGAGGTGATCAAGAGCTTCGACGCGGAGTTCTTCGCCACCTCGCCGGTCGAGGTCGAGCGGATGGATCCGCAGCAGCGGCTCGCGCTGGAGCTGACCTGGGAGGCGCTGGAGCACGCCCGGATTCCGGCCAACACCCTCAAGGGTGAGCAGGTCGGCGTCTTCATCGGCTCCACCGGCAACGAGTTCGGGATCATCGCCGGCATGGCGGCCGGGAACGTCGATCCGGGCACGCCGCTCTCCGCCGAGGGCTACGTGATCATGGGCGCCGTTTCGGCCATCATCCCGAACCGCGTCTCCTACTTCTTCGACTTCCGCGGCCCGTCGGTGGCCGTCGACACCGCGTGCTCGTCGTCGCTGGTCGCGGTGCATCAGGCGGTCCGCGCGCTGCGCGGCGGTGAGGCCGATGTGGCGCTGGCCGGCGGCGTGAACGTGCTGCTGTCCCCGGCCGCGACGCTCGCCTTCGACGCCAATGGCGGTGTGTCGAAAGACGGTCACATCAAGGCGTTCTCGTCGGACGCCGACGGCATGGTGCGTTCCGAGGGCGCCGGTCTGGTGGTCCTCAAGCGCCTGGCCGACGCCGAGCGCGACGGCGACACCATCTACGCGGTCGTCAAGGGCTCCGCGATCAACAGCGACGGCCGCTCCAACGGCCTGCTCGCCCCCAACCCGGACGCGCAGGCCGACGTGCTGCGCCGGGCCTACCGCGATGCCGGAATCGCGCCGTCGCAGGTCGACTACCTCGAGGCGCACGGCACCGGCACGCCGATCGGCGACCCGATCGAGGCCGACGCCCTCGGCCGGGTCCTGGGCCGCGGCCGCGAGACGGACAAGCCCTTGCTGCTGGGTTCCGCCAAGACCAACTTCGGTCACCTCGAGGCCGCCGCGGGCGCGGCCAGCCTCGCCAAGGTGATCATGGCGTTGCAGCACAACGTCATTCCGCCGCACATCAACTACGCCGGTCCGAGCCCCTTCATTCCGTTCGACCAGGCGCACCTGAAGATCACCGATCAGCCGACCGAGTTCCCGCGCTACAGCGGTAAGGCCACCATCGGCATCAACGGCTTCGGTTTCGGTGGCACCAACGCGCACGTGGTCGTGCAGGAGTACGTCCCGGCCGCCGCCACCCCCGCGGCGCCGCAGACCGCCGATCTCGACACCGAGACCACCGACGTGGTCGCCGAGGCCGAGGCCATCGTGGAAGTCGCTGCGCCGGAACCGGAGTGGGGCAATCGCGAAGAGCCGATGCCGCTCATCATTCCGGTGTCGGGCTACCTGCCCTCGCGGCGCAAGCGCGCCGCCAAGGATCTGGCCGACTGGCTGGAATCCGAGGCGGGACAGGCGACTCCGCTGGTGGATGTGGCCCGCGTGCTGGCCAAGCGCAACCACGGCCGCTCCCGGGGTGTGGTCGTCGCCAAGACCCACGAGGAAGCCATCGCGGGCCTGCGGGCCATCGCCGAGGGCAAGCCGGGCAACAGCGTCTACACCGCCGATTCCCCGGCCGCCCGTGGCGCGCTGTGGGTGATGGCCGGTTTCGGTGCGCAGCACCGGAAGATGGGCAAGCAGCTCTACCAGGAGAATTCGATCTTCCGCAAGGCCGTCGACCAGGTCGACGAGCTGGTGGTGGACGAGGCCGGGTACTCGGTCCGGGAGATGATCCTGGACGACGAGCAGGACTGGGACATCGGCACCGGCCAGGTCGGCACCTTCACCATTCAGGTGGGTCTGGCCTCGGTGCTGCGCGCGCACGGCGCGGAACCCGAAGGCGTGGTCGGACACTCGCAGGGTGAGGTCGCGGGCGCGTACATCTCGGGCGGTCTGCCGCTCGAGGACGCGGTCCGGGTGATCTGCGCCCGCTCGCGGCTGATGGCCGAGGGCGAGGCCATGCTGACCGACGATCAGGTCCGCAATATGGCTCTGCTGGAGTACTCCTCCGAAGAGATCGCCAAGCTGATCGAGACCGAATTCCCCGACATCGAGGTCGCGGTCTACGCCGCGCCCAACAACACGGTGATCGGCGGCATGCCGGAACAGGTGCACGCGATCGTGGCGCGCGCCGAGGCCGAGGGCAAGTTCGCCCGCGTGCTGCAGACCCGCGGTGCGGGCCACACCTCGCAGATGGACATGCTGCTGGGCGAATTGGCCGCCGAACTGGCGGGCATCGAGCCCACCAGGCTCAAGCGCGACCTGTACTCGACCGTGCACGCGGCGGCCGTCTACCGCGGCGGCAACGCGCCGGTGCACGACGTGGACTACTGGGTCATGAACATGCGTGGCTCGGTGTACTTCACCAATGCCATCCGCCAGGCCGTGGACAACGGCATCACCACCTACCTGGAGCTGGCGCCGAACTCGGTGGCGCTCATGCAGGTGATGGGCACCACCTTCGCGGCCGGCGTGCACAACGCGGCGCTGATCCCGACGCTCAAGCGCAAGGAGGACGAGGCCGCGGGCGTCGTCTCCGCGCTGGCGCAGCTGTACGTGCAGGGCCACAAGGTGGACCTGTCCTCGCTGCTGCCCGCCGGTGATTTCGCCGCCGTGCCGCGTACCGCGTTCCTGCGTAAGCAGTACTGGCCCAAGGTGACCGGCGGCTTCGGCGGCTCGGGCAATGCCGGGGTCCCGGGTGCGCACGTGGCGCTGCCGGACGGCCGCCACGTCTGGGAGGTGCAGGCCGCGGCCGTCACCGACCTGGCCGCGCTGGTGAATGCCGCTGCCGCGCAGGTGCTCTCGGATGTCACCGTCGGCGCGTCGCTGGCGCACGAGGCGATTCCGGCTGACGGCACGCTGACCACGACGCTCACCCCGCATCCGGGCGGCGCGTCGGTGTCGGTGCACGCCAAGGCCGGCAACGTCTTCCGCCCGCTGTTCGACGCCGTCGTCTCCTCCGGCGCGCCGCTGCCGGAATCGGCGGTGGCGCAGCCGGTCGCGGCCGTCGCCGCGGCTCCGGCCGTGGTCGAGGTGGCCGAGGTCGCCGGTGAGCGCTGGGATCCGAACGGCAAGCAGACCATCGAGGCGCGCCTGGCCATCATTGTGGCCGAGTCCATGGGTTACGCGGTCGAGGACCTGCCGATGGAGATCCCGCTCATGGAGCTGGGTCTGGACTCGCTGATGGCGATGCGCATCAAGAACCGCGTCGAGTACGAGTTCGACATCCCGCAGCTGCAGATCCAGGCGGTGCGCGACGCCAGCCTGCTCGAGGTCGGCAAGGTGCTGCGCTACGCCATCGAGCACCGCGATCAGCTCGAGGACATCGCGGCCCGCCAGGCCGCCGGTGAGGACATCGCCGTCGACGCCGACTTCGTCTCCGCCGCGCGCGCCGCCATGGCCGCGGGCGAGGATCCGGCCGCGCTGCTGCCGAAGGTCGAGACCACCTCGCCGGTGGACGAGGCCGAGGCGATCGTCGCGGAACCTGTTGTCGCCGACTACGAGGCGTCCGCGCCGGTGGCGGAGACCGACGCCGACAACGTCCCGCCGCGTAACGCGCCGGAGCGGCTGGTGTTCGCGACCTGGGCGCTGGTGACGGGCAAGTCGGCGGGCGGCATCTTCAACGCGCTGCCGAAGCTCGACGACGAGACCTTCGGCAAGTTGGTCGCTCGGCTGTCGGAACGCGCCAAGGCGCAGATCGATCCCGAGCGGATCCGGGCCTGCGAGACCATTGAGAAGATGTCGGATGTGGTCGCGGAGTACCAGGAGCACAGCGATGACGTCGAGGGCTTCGTCCGTACCTTGCGTGCGAAGGAAGCCGGATCGAACGCCGTGCCGGTTTTCGTGTTCCACCCGTCGGGCGGCAACACCCTGGTGTACGAGCCGCTGCTGAAGCGGCTTCCGGCCGGAACTCCGATGTTCGGTTTCGAGCGGGTCGACGGCACCATCGAAGAGCGGGCGCGCCAGTACATTCCGGAGATCCGTAAGCGGCAGCCGGAAGGCCCGTACGTTTTCTATGGCTGGTCGCTGGGCGCGGTGTTCGCGCTGACCGTCGCTCAGATCATGCGCGCCGAGGGTGCGGATGTTCGCCTGGTCGGCCTGATCGATCTGGCGATTCCGGTTGAGCCGGAGCGGGATACGCCCGAGGCACGAGTGGCGCGCATGCGCCGGTACCAGTCCTTCGCGCAGAAGACCTACGGCTTCGCCGGTGAACTCGACGATGAACAGCTGGAGGAACTGGCCGCGGCATCGGACGAAGACCAGATCCAGATCATCATGGAGCTGGTGAAGTTCGCGGGCGCGAACATTCCGGGCGGTGTGATGGAACACCAACGCACTTCCTTCATTGAGAGCCGTGAGCTGCAGAAGGTCGAGCTCTCGAACTACGACGGCGACGTGACGCTCTACCTCGCAGACCGTTACCACGACGGCATGATCGAGCTGGAACCGCGCTTCGGCGATCGCCGCCCGAATGGTGGGTGGTCGGAGCACATTCCGGCGCTGGAGGTTATCCACATTCCGGGTGACCATCTCCAGATCATCGATGAGCCGCGGATCGCGACTATCGGTGCCGACCTCACCAAGAAACTCGCCGAGATCGACACCACCGGGAAATAGCACCACCGCGTCACGGGTTCTGCGAAAGTAGGTTTTTGCCGAAAGGAGTCCAGTGAGCACCACCGCCGATAAACTCGCCGACCTTCGACTCAAGCTCGGCATCGCGAGGGAACCGGCGGGGGAGGCCGGTATCGCCAAGCGGGCGCGGAAATCCATTCCGTCCGCCCGCGAGCGGATCGACATGCTGATGGACCCCGGCACTTTCGTGGAAGTCGGTGCGCTGGTGCGCAATCCGGGCGACAAGAGCGCCCTCTACGGCGACGGCGTGGTCACCGGTCACGGCCTGGTGGAGGGCCGGCCGGTGGCGGTCTTCTCGCACGACCAGACCGTGTACGGCGGTTCGGTCGGCGAGATGTTCGGCCGCAAGGTCGCGGCCATCATGGAATTCGCGGCCAAGATGGGCTGTCCGGTGGTCGGCATCAACGACTCCGGCGGCGCCCGCGTGCAGGAGGCGGTGACCTCGCTGGCCTGGTACGCCGAGCTGGGGCGGCGGCAGGAACCGTTGTCCGGCTTGGTGCCTCAGATCTCGATGATCCTGGGCAGTTGCGCGGGCGGCGCGGTGTACGCGCCGATCAATACCGACGTCGTGGTCGCCACCGAAGAGGCGTACATGTTCGTGACCGGTCCCAAGGTGATCCGCGAGGTCACCGGTGAGGACGTGAGTCTCGAGGAGCTCGGCGGCGCGAATTCCCAAGCGCAATACGGCAATATCCACCATGTGGCGCGGACCGAGAAGGACGCGTTCGAGTGGGTGCGCGACTACCTGAGCTATCTGCCCTCCAGCTGCCAGGAGCTGCCGCCGATCGTGAATCCCGGTCTGGAACCGGAGATCACCGAGTCGGATCGGGAGCTCGAGGCGATCGTGCCCGACGCCGACAACGCCGGCTACGACATGCACGACATCCTGCTGCGCATCTTCGACGACGGCGCCTTCCACGAATTCGGTGAGGCCTCGGGCCGCAATGTGATCTGCGGTTTCGCCCGGGTGGACGGTCGCAGCATCGGCGTGGTGGCCAACCAGCCCCTGGTCTACGCGGGCGCGCTGGATGCGCGCGCTTCGGACAAGGCCGCCCACTTCGTCCGGCTCTGCGACGCTTTCGAGATTCCGCTGGTCTTCGTGGTCGATACGCCGGGCTTCCTACCCGGGGTGGAGCAGGAGAAGATCGGCGTCATCAAGCGCGGCGGCCGCTTCATCTTCTCGTTCGTGGAGGCGACGGTGCCGAAGGTGACCGTGGTGATCCGCAAGTCCTATGGCGGCGGCTATGCCGTGATGGGTTCCAAGCAGCTGGGCGCGGACGTCAATCTGGCCTGGCCGACGGCGCGGATCGCGGTGATGGGCGCGGAGAGCGCGGTGTCGCTGATCGGTGCGAAGACCTTGGCGGCGGCTCCGGAGGAGCAGCGGGCGGACATGCGCAAGCAGATGATCGACTTCTACAACGCCACGGTGGCGACGCCGTGGGTGGCGGCCGAGCGTGGCTATATCGACGCGGTGATCGAACCGTCGAGTACCCGGCTGGAAATCCGGCGGGCGTTGCGATTGCTTCGCGACAAGAGAATTCCCCGCAATCCGCGTAAGCATCACCTGCTGCCGTTGTAGGTTTCCGGAAGTCGTTGCGGCTGGCCACAAGGTGTGAAAGGCTCGCATTTCAATTCTGAAATGCGAGCCTTGGGAGCGAAGCGCTAATGGCTACCCGTCGAATTCGGCAACTCATCATCGGTGGCGTGGCCACCGCCGCCACCGCGGCGGCGGTCATGTCCGCACCGGCCGCGTCCGCACAGACCTACGGAATCGTGTTCCCCGGTGGTCTGGCGCACGTCGGCACGTCGTACAAGCTGACCGTGCACGTCGCCGCACCGAATGCGGGCACGCAGGTTGGCTTCTGGGTCCTGAATCCAGGCGCCTCCGCAGTCGTCAGCCTCGGCACCATCCCGGTCGACAGCTCGGGCAACGCGGTCCTGACCTGGTCCCCGGCGGCGGCCGGGCAGTACTCCTTCACCGCCAACGACGATCTGACCGTCGGCGCCAACGGCGGTTCGACCCTCGGGATCCAGGCCACGGCCGTCCCCGAGGGCAGCATGGGCGGCACCGGCAGCTTCAGCGCGATCCCGGTCATCGGCGGGCCGCTGGTGGCCCTGATGAAGCTGATGGGCCTGGTCTAGGCGGCTCGCCGATTGCGCTGAATCTATCGGCTGGCAGGCGCGGATGTGAGAGCCTTCAGCTATGAGTACCTCACCGTTGGCGCTACTCGAAGGCGGGCCGGAAGGCCTCGAAACACGAATCGTTCGGATCACTCCACCGGGCGTCGAACTGCGGGTCGCGTACGGAAACGGGTACGAGCGTTTCAAGGTCACGTCACGGTGGCAGGACACCCCGGACGGCAGCCTGCCCGTCTACGAGTGGGTCGCCCACGTGGACGCCAAGCCGTAGCGACCGGAAACGATAGGGCCCGACAGCGCGAGTGGCCGCCCGCGAGATCACGGGCGGCCACCGATTACCCGGTGTCCCGGGTCAGAACACGCGCATCTTGCCCGGTGACCAGAACCCGGAGCGCGTCACCTCGTGGGTGTCGATCTGCGCGGGCTTGGGGAACTGGCCCTTGGTCGGGTCGGCCGGGTTCGGGTAGTGCGGGACGTATTCCTCCAGCGAACCCCAGTCTCGGTCGTAGTTGTCCTTCAGATAGGTCGGGACCGTCTTCGACGACGCCAGCATCTGCGCCCAGCCCAGCGGCCCGCCGAACTCCTGGGCCTGCCAGGTGTTCGTGGAGCTGATGGCGAGCGGGCGATCGGGCAGGATGCGGTACTTGGGGGCCGCCTCGACCACGCCGTTGCGGTGGTCGAACGGGTGCTGGCAGGGGAACTGCAGGCCCACCGCCCAGTCCAGCAGGATCGGCTGGGTCTCGCCCAGATAGCTGTTGAGCGACACCAGCTTCGGCACCCGCGGCGGGGTGAACGCCAGCCACTGATCGCCGATCAGGATCGGGTCGTTGGCGCGGATGCGCACCACGTTGGCGTCGTCGGACAGCGCCTTGAACGGGACGCGCAGGTTCCGCCACGACGGGGCCGGGCCGATGTCCAGCGGCCGGTAGGACCGGATCTCACCGAGCGTGCCGTCCGGATTGCGGTGCGCGTACTCCAGGAAGATGTCCTGGCCGTAGGTCATGTTGCCGGTGTCGTCGAAGGACATCACCCGGCCCGCCGCCGAGATGACGATCAGCGGGGTGTCGTCCGAGCGCTGCGGCAGCTGGTACCAGCTGGAGGTCAGCGAGGCGGGCTGCTGCACGCCGTCCTGGTAGCTGCCCATCACCGGCGTGGTGGCCGGATCCAGGCCGAAGGGCAGGGCCACGGTGGACCCGTTGACGCCCTGCGCGCCCTTGCCGCCGCCGGTGCCCGCGTTCTGGCCCTCCTCGAAGGCCGGGCCGACGGTCTGGGTGGAGGTGTTGCCGGTACCCGGCTTCACCTCGACGCTGTCGGCGTCCAGCTTGGCGGCGACGCCGTTGGCGGAGAAGCCGACCGGGTTCTCACCGGCCAGCGGATCACCGTTCTGCGGCGGGTGGGCCGGGTCGATGATCGGGGTCAGGTTGCCGCCGTTGACGTTTCCCTCGACCAGCACGTCATTGGCCAGACCGCAGGTCTTGCCGGTGACCGCGTCGATGTTCGAGCGCGCCAGCGAGTACGCGGGGTACTGCTGTGCCGCGCCCTTGAGCAGCGACACCACCTCGAAGATCACCATGAGCGCCGCGACCACGGTCAGCGGGATGGCGGCGAACTTGCGGATCCGCTTGCCGCGCCGGGTCTTCCCGTTGTCCATCGGCTTGGCGTAGCCCTCACGCAGCGACTGCCAGGCCACCACGGCCAGCGCCAGCCCGAACAGCATGAGCATCAGGGTGTTGGACTGGAAGCCGTGCAGGGAGACGGTCTTGTCGTACCACGGCACGCCGTAGCTGGAGACGTACCAGTAGCCGTTGATGCCGGAGAAGGCGACGGCAAGGGTGAACAGCAGCCCGGCCAGGAAGACCGACCGGTTCTTGCGCGAGCGCAGCGCGGTGGCCGACACCGCGACCGCGGTCACCGCCGCCAGCGAGCCCGCGATGCCCGCGTACGAACCGAAGTGGTGGGTCCACTTGGTCGGGTTGAACATCATGAAGAAGATGGTTCCGAAGACCACGCCCATCAGCCGCCAGGTCGGCGCGCTGGCGATGCCCGGCACCTGCCGCCGGCGCAGCAGCACCAGCATGGTGGTGATCAGGCACAGGATCATGAGCAGGAACGCGAACCGCCGCGCCAGCGAACCGTCCACCGTCTCGACGAACAGGTAGTAGTAGCGCAGGTAGTCCTTGTACCAGGCCAGATTCGGTCCGGTCACCTGCCGCACCCGGTTGGCCTCCATGATCCCGGCGAAGGTCTGGTCGGCGAAAACGACCACCAGCACCAGGGTTCCGGCCGCCGCGATGGGCGAGAGCAGGGCCAGATCGCCGAACTGCTTGCGCCGCCGCACCACGATCGCGACCAGTGGCCGGATACCGGCGAGCAGGGCCGCCACACACATCAGGCCGGTCGGTGCGGCCGCCAGCGTGAACGCCGCCACCAGCACCGCGACCGCGGCGGGCAGCAGGCGTGAGGTGGCGATGGCGCGTTCGATGGAGACCCAGGTGAGCAGCGCGCCCAGGGCCACGATCGGCTCCGACCGCAGGCCGTTGTCGTAGGGCAGCCAGAAGGCCAGGAACACCAGGCCGCCGGTCCACAGCGCGACCTTGGACCGCGCGACCGCGTTGCCCAGTCGCGGCACCACCTCGCGGCTGATCACCATCCAGCACAGGATTCCGCAGAGCAGCGCGGGAATTCGCACCCACGGGCTGGCGGTGGAGATCTCGGCGAAGGCCTGGATGACGTAGTAGTACCAGCCGAACGGCGCTTCCGGCACGCCGAACCAGCGGAAGTAGTTGGCCAGGTAGCCCGCGTGCGGGGCGACCCGCACCATGCTCAGGATGTAGCCGTCGTCGGAGGTGTTGGCGCCCACGAAATGCCACAGCAGCAGGGTGCCGATGATGCCGCCGTCGGCCCAGGTCGGCTTCAGCCAGTGCGCGGGCAGGATGCGCCGGTGTCCGCGCCCGTCGCTGGTGTCCAGCACCGCGAGCGCGCCCATGGACAGCAGGGTGAGCAGCACGGCGGCGATGACGGCGACCATTTTCAGCACGGTCGGCGAGGAGGAGAACCGGGAGTCGATCGTCATGTGGAACGAAAGGCCGTCCGGCACGCCGCCTTTCATGTCGGTGAAGATGCCCACCACCTGGGGCCGCAGGTCGCCCAGCAGCCGGCCGTCGACGGGGACGGTGACCAGTTCACGGCCGCCGTCGGGGGTGGTCTTCTCGACGGTGCGGGTGACGCCCTCGAAGTTCGCGTAGGTCTGGGTGCTGTCGGAGGTGATGACGAGTTTGGAGCACTCGCTCATCTCCGCGCGGGTGGCGGTGGCCACCACGGCATTCCGGTCCAGCACGTCCACGCTCTCGCCGGACACGCGGACGAACATGGCCTCCAAGTCCGCGCCCTTGCCCTGCGGCGGCGCCGTTGCCAGCAGGATGCCGCCGCGCGGATCCAGTTGCCCGACCGCGGAACAGGGGATGGTGACGTTCACGTCGATCGGCACCTGCGACACCAGGGCCGCCTGCACCGGATCGAGTGACCCGGCCTGCGGCCAGCTCAGCTCCGCCTGTGTCTGCTGCACCGGCAGGAACGGCGTCGCCAGCGCGAACAGCGCCCCGAGCAGGCCCGCGACAATGGCTATCAGCTTGGCGATCCGGAAGTCGCGCGGAGTCGCCGGGTCGGTCGCCGGTGGATTCGGCTTGGTGAGGACTGCGGAGGCGTCTGGCACGGTTGCTGATCGTATCTGCCCTCGCTGAGAGTGGCCGTGTTCACTCCCGTGCCGTGACAGGCATAGTGAAAGTCATCGAAGAAGCCCGCCCGAAGCAGTGCTTCGAGCGGGCTTCTCACAACTCCTACTTGGCCTTGATCGGCGAGTCCTTGGCCAGTCCGGAGCGGGTTTGCACGGTCACGTCCAGGGTCGGGCGGGAATTCGCGCTCGGGACGTAGGGCGTGAACTGCTCGAGTGCGCCCCAGTCCCGCCGCCAGTCGTGGTTCAGGTACGACGGCCGGGTCTGCGACTGCAGCAGCAGGCCGGTCCAGCCGAGCGGACCGCCGCCGATGTCGTCCTGCCAGGCATTGGAGGCGTCCTGACCCACCCGGTCGGGCAGGATCCGCCATTCGGGCACCTCGGCGACGCCGTCGTGGTGGTCGAACGGGCGCTGGCACGGGAAGGCGAGGCCGACGTGCCAGTCCTCGAGCACGGGGGCGTGCGCGCCGACAAGGGAATTCAGCGTCTCCAGCTTGGGCAGCCGGGGCGGGGTGACGGCCAGCCACTGGCGCGGGGTGATGTCGGCGTCGTTGGCCACCAGGCGAATCGCGTTCGCGCCCGCGGGGATCTGGTCCAGCGGGATGCGCAGGTTGCGCCAGGACGGGTTGGGGCCGATGTCGATGGGCCGGATCTGGCCGACGTCGCCGACGGCGCCGGAGGCGTCGCGGGTGCCGTATTCGACGATCAGGTCCTGTCCATAGGTCTGGACGCCGTCCTTGTCGAAGGACTTGATCCGGCCCGCGGCCGTCACCACCAGCACCTGGTAGGCGGGATCATTGCGCACCCGGCTCAACTGCTCGGCGTTGTACCACTGCGTGGTGAGCTTCGAAACCTGCTGCTCGCCATCGGTGTAACTGCCCAGGACCGGGGTCTTGGCCGGGTCCAGGCCGAACGGCAGGGCGACCGAGCTGCCGTTCACGCCGGCCTGCTCGCTCTTGCCGCCGCCGGTGCCCGCGCCGGTGGTCTTGGAGGTCTTGTTGCCGGACTTGTCGTTCACCGAGTTGGCGCCGCCGGTGACGGTCTCCTCGGCGTCCGCGGTGAGGTCGGAGGCCACGCCGTTGGGGTTGAATCCGGTGTTCTGCGCGGCCAATCCGTCGGCGTCGGAGCCGGTCCACGGATGCAGCAGCGACCCGGCGGTGTCGGTCTCCACCAGCACCTCGTTGGCCAGGGCGCACGAATCGCCCTTCAGCGCGCGCAGATTCGACTGCGCGATGGAGTAGGCCGGGTACTGCCCGACCGCCGCCTTGGCCAGCGACAGCACCTCGAACAGCACCAGCGCCGCCGCCGCGATGGTGAGCGGCATGCTGGCGAACTTGTCGAACCCGCGGACCGGGCGCGGCTGCGCGTACGGCTCCCGGAAGTGCTGGTAGGCCGCGATCAGCAGGCACAGCACGGCCAGGCCGAGGAACAGCGTCGAGAAGCCCTTGCCCGCGACCAGCGGGGCCTTGTCGAACCACGGCACGCCGTAGCTGGACACGTACCACCAGCCGTTGGGCCCGGTGAAGGTCATGGCCAGCAGGAAGAACACGGCGGCCGTGAACAGCGTCCGGTTGCGCGGCGAGCGAATCCCGTTGACCCCCACCGCGACCGCGGCCAGTGCCGCCAGCGAGCCCGCCAGCCCCGCGTAGACGCCGAAGTGGTGGGTCCACTTGGTGGGCGTGAACATCATCAGGAACAGCGACATGAACACGATGCCCAGCACCCGCGCCGACGGCCCGCGCGAGGTGCCCGGGATGCGGCCGTTCTTGCGCAGCATCACCATGACGCACACGCCCAGGCACAGCAGCATGGCCAGGATGCCGAAGCGGCGGGCCAGCGAGCCGTCGGGGGAGAGCATGAGCAGCGAATCCCAGCGCGTGCGCTCGTCGAACCAGGCCACATTGGGTCCGATCAGGGTGCGCACCCGGGTGGCCTCCATGACCGAGGCCAGGGTCTGGTCGCCGAAAACGACCACCAGCACCAGGGTTCCGGCGGCCATGCCCGGCGCCAGCAGCGCCGCGTAGCGCAGCAGCCGGTTGCCCGGCTGATTCTTCGCCCGCTTGATGATGACCATGAGCACCGGTCGCGCGCCCGCGATCATGGCCGCGATGCAGATCAGGCCGGTGGGTCCGGCGGCGAGTGAGAAGGCCGCGATCAGTACGCCGACCGCCGCGGGCAGCAGCCGCCCGGTGGCGATGGCCCGTTCGATGGAGCACCAGGTCAGCAGCGCGCCGGCGGCGATCAGCGGTTCCGGTCGCAGGCCGTTGTCGTAGGGCATCCAGGCGGCCAGGAACACCAGGCCGGCGGTCCAGACGGCCACCTGGTCGCGCCGCACCCGCGATCCCAAGCGCGGCAGCACTTCCCGGCTGATCACCAGCCAGCACACGATGCCGGCCAGCAGCGCGGGCAGTCGCATCCACGGGCTGGAGTCGCTGATCCGGGTCATCCAGGCCAGCACCTCGTACGGCCACCCGAACGGCGCTTCGGCCACCCCGAACCAGCGGTAGTAGTTGGCCATGTAGCCCGAATACTTCGAGGCCCGAGCCATATTCAGGATGTAGCCGTCATCGGAGGTGTTCGCCCCGATGAAGTGCCACACCACCAGGGTGCCCAGCACCGCGACGTCGGCGAGCCGGACCCGCCACCAGTGCGCGGGCAGGAACCGGCGCGGCTTGCGCCCGTCGGAGGTGTCGAGCAGGTGCAGCGCGTAGAGCGCCAGCAGGGTGAACAGCACCGCTCCGATGATCGCGCCCCGCTTGAGCCAGCTCGGGCTCGAGGTGAACCGCGCGTCGATGTTCACGGTGGCGGAAGCGTTCCCGAGCTGGTCCCGCTTCAGATCGGTGAACAGGCCTACCACCTGCGGCCGGGTGTCCCCGCCGACCGTGCCGACGAACGGTGTCCCGTCCTTGCGCGTGACCCCGGTGAATTCCACCCGGGTCTGGTCAGCGTCCGACCGGACCGTGATGGCCCCGCAGTCGCCGATCTCGGCCACCGGCGCGGACAGCAGCGGAATCAGCCGCGCCAGCACCGAAACCGTGGGCCCCTTGCCCGGTTCGTCGCTGACCTTGACGACCAGTCCCTTGGTCTCGGCCTGCCCCGATGCGGAGGGCACCGTCGAGAACAGGGTGCCGCTGGGCAGCTCGCGCAGCGTCTGACACGGCAGGGTCAGGTCCAGGCTCAACGGCACGTAGGACACCAGGGGAGCGGCCACGTCGGCCGTATCCCCTTGTGGCCAATGCAGTGTCGGCCGGTCCTGCTGCACGGGCAGGATCGGCGTGATCACCGCCAGCAGGAATCCGATGAGACCGGATACCAAGGCGAGGATGCGGATGCGGTGGAACGCTCGGGAGTCTGCGCGCACGAAGAACGACTCTATGATGGTTGGTATCCGAACTGGGCGTGGGGCCGGGCCGGAAGACAAGAGGAAGCATGACCGAGCTGCGACCTGGCGAAGTTCTCGCCGGGTATGTGATCGCGCGGCGGATCGGGGCCGGGGGATCGGGCGTTGTCTACGCGGCCCGGCATCCGCGCTTGCCCCGGCTCACGGCTTTGAAGATCTTGAAGCGCGATGAGGTCGCCGAGGACGACGAGGTGTGGCAGCGGTTCGAGCGCGAAGCCGACATCGCGGCCCACTTCGACCATCCCAATATCGTGCAGATCTACGATCGCGGCGTCACCGAGGACCGGTTCTGGATCTCCATGCAGTATGTGGATGGTTCGGATGCCGCTGAACTGCACCGTGTTTCGCCGGATCGGGCGCTGACCATCGGTGGTGACATCGGGGCCGCGCTGGATTACGCGCACGGCAAGGGCGTGCTGCACCGGGATGTGAAGCCGTCGAACATCTTGATCGCCGATCCCGACAGCGGGCGTCCGGAGCGGGCGCTGCTCACCGATTTCGGCATCGCCCGGCTGCGCGACGAGACCACCAAGCTCACCCAGACCGGAAACATTTCCGCCACTTTCGCTTTCGCGTCACCGGAGCAGGTGAGCGGGAAACCGGTCGGTCCGCGATCGGATCAATACTCGCTGGCCTGCACGCTTTTCGTGCTCCTGACCGACCATCGGCCGTTCAGCGCCGACAACCCGCTGGCCTGGGTGCACGCCCACACCCGGGAACGGCCGCGGCGGGTCAGTGAGCTGAATCCGGCCCTGCCCGCCGCCCTCGACGAGGTCTTCGACCGGGCCCTGGCCAAGGATCCGGAGGACCGCTTCGACAACTGCGCGGACTTCGCCTACGCCGCCGCCGAGGCCTACTACTCCGATCCGGCGCTGGCCGTCACCGCCCGGGCCCGCATGCTGCCGCATCCACCGGCCCGCAGCGTTCGCCGGCGCAAGCGGAAACCGTTGTCGCGGACGCTGACCCAGCGACGCATCCTGATCCCGATCGCGGTGGCGGCGGTGGCCGCCGGAGGCGTGGGCTTCGCGCTCGACCGGGGCGATTCCGCGCCCGCCCACACCGCGGCGGGGTTGGTGCCGGATCGTTTCGTCGGCACCTGGCTGGCCACCGAGGGCCAGACCAACTACCGGCTCACCGTGCAGCAGGCCAAGATCGGCGATCCCGTGCTGTCCAACCGCGTGGACGGTGTGCTGCCCAACGGTTCTCCGTTCCACTGCGAATTCTCGGCCCCGCTCGACCAGGTGCCCGGCGACGGCGACCGGCTCATCATCGGCACCTCCGAGATCGTGGTGCGGGAGCCGTCCAACGCCTGCCGCGCCAACGGGCCCACCACCCTCACCCTGCTGCCCGACGGCCGAGTGAGCCGCAAAACCGATGTGAGCGGGCTGATCACGTACACCAGCACCGACGCGCTGATCGCGTCCTGGGGGCGGGACGACGCCGCCATCGCGCGCGCCTTCCCCAGCCTGATCGGCCAGCTCTCCGCGGCCGGCACCGCCGTGGGCTGGCAGGGCGGTTCGTGCCGTGCCACCGATCCCGGCCCGGGCGAGGCCGGCCAGGGCGCGCACCGGGTGCGCTGCAATGCCGACGACGCCACCGGCCAGCCCCGCTTCGACCTGCTCGACTTCGACACCCGCCCCGGCAGATCCGTGGCCGCCCTGCTCTTCGGCGGCGACGCCCGCGTCACCCCGGTCACCCACCCGGACGTGGCGGGCGAGCTCACCGTCACCACCGCGGCCGCCGTGGACCCGGCCCGCACCCAGGACACCGAGGCGCACCGCGCCCTGGCCGCCGTCTCCTTCCCCGACGGTGATCCGCGCTCCCGCTTCGTCATGGTGCTGCGCTGGCCCGGGCACACGGTGAACAACCTCCTGACCGACTGGCTCGAAAGGGCTCCGCTGAAGTAGGTAGGTGCGACCATGGCCGATCCGCAGCCGGGCGAGGACATCGCCGGATACGTCATCGAACGCTGGATCGGGGCCGGGGGATCGGGCACCGTCTACGCGGCCCGGCATCCACGCCTGCCGCGCCTGGCCGCCCTCAAGGTCTTCAACCGCGACGAGGTCGACGCCGACACCGAAGCCTGGCGGCGCTTCGAACGGGAGGCCGACATCACCGCCCGCTTCGACCATCCGAACATCGTGTCGGTCTACGACCGCGGCCGTGACGCCGGAAGACTGTGGATCGCCATGCAATTCGTGGCCGGGCCGGACGCCGACGGCCTCTCGGGGCTCTCGCCCGAACGCGCCTTGCACATCGGCGGCGGCGTCGCCTCGGCCCTCGACTATGCGCACGGCAAGGGCGTGCTGCACCGCGACGTGAAACCCTCCAACATCCTGCTCTCCCCGGCCGAGGACGGCCGGCCCGAGCGCGCGCTGCTCACCGACTTCGGCATCGCCCGCCTGCGTGACGAGACCACGCACGTCACCAAGACCGGCGACATCTCCGCCACCTTCGCCTTCGCCTCGCCCGAACAGGTGTCGGGCCGTTTCCTGGACCCGCGCACCGACCAATATTCGCTGGCCTGCACACTTTTCGTGCTGCTCACCGGCGCCCGGCCGTTCCTCGCCACCGACCTGGCGGGCTGGATCTACGCCCACACCAGCACCCCGCCGCTGCACGTCACCCAGCTGCGCCCCGACCTGTCCGCGGCCTTCGACCCGGTCTTCGATCGCGCCCTCGCCAAGCATCCGGACGAAAGATTCGCCAGCTGCACCGATTTCGCCGACGCCGCCTGGCACGCCTGGCAGACCGCCTCCGCCCCGACCGTGCTGAATCCCGCCGCGACCCTGCTGAACCCGGGACCACACGGCTTCGTCACCGACCCGGCCGTGCTGCGCTCCCCGCGCACCGATCCGACCCTGTTGCGGTCCCCGCGTACCGATCCGACCGCCCTGGCCGGGGGCGGATACCGCACCGATCCGGGCGCACCGGTCTACGGTGTCGCGTACGGCGCGCCCGCCGGGTCGTTCGAAGACGCTGTGTCGCACCGGCATCGGACCCCGGAGCCGGTGCGGGCCGCCGCCGGTCGCGGCATGCTCGCCGGTCTGCTGGCCGTCCTGGCCGCCGCGGTGATCGGCGCCGGTGCCGTCGTGGTCACGCTGAACCTGGAAAGTCACGGAAGGTCCAGCAGCACACCGTTGTCCGCCGACGTCCCCACGGTGGCCACGGCCGTGCCGTCGGCGCGCACCTCCGACGCCGCCGCACCGCCGACCGCGCCCGCGGGCCGAATCCCGGCCGCCTTCGTCGGCGACTGGTCGGGCACCAGCACCGCCAATGCCGACCGCTACCGCCTGACCATCCGCCAGGGCGGCCTGAACGACGTCGTCGTCACCTCCACCGTGCTGCGCGACAACCGCCCGATCTGCGTCTTCGACTACCGCCTGCTGGGTGTTCCCGCCACCGGCGACATCACCGTCGGCGCGGGCAGTCTGGTCACCGGCGATGCCGACGGCTGCCTGGTCCAGGGCACCCACGAGCTGGTGCTGAGCGACGGCCTGATCACCCGCGCCCTGTCCCGCAGCGGTTCGGTGACCTACACCCGAAGTAACTGAGAACCGAAAAGTCTTTTATCGGACCCGAATTCGATAGGGTTCGCACGACACGCCCGCGTCGGCGAAGATCGAGATGCTGTCCGATGCGCGGCGTCGGCAATGGGGAAGTGAGTGGGGAGATGGCGGAACTCCGTCCCGGTGAGATCGTGGCCGGGCATGTGATCCAACGGCGGATCGGGACCGGGGGGTCCGGATCGGTCTACGTGGCACGACATCCCAGGTTGCCCCGCATGGTCGCGCTCAAGATCATGCACCACGACGCGGTGATGACCGAGGCCGAGACCTGGCGGCGGTTCCAGCGCGAAGCCGACATCACCGCCCGATTCGACCACCCGCACATCGTCTCCGTCTACGACCGGGGCGTCGCGGACGACCTGCTGTGGATTTCCATGCAGTACGTCGACGGCCCCGACGCGGGCCTGCTGCACGCCACGGAACCGGTTCGCGCACTGCGCATCGCGTCCGAGATCGCGGGCGCGCTGGACTACGCGCACGGCACCGGCGTCCTGCACCGCGACGTCAAACCCTCGAACCTGCTGCTCGCGCCCGCCGACAACGGCCGCAGCGAACGCGCCCTGCTGACCGACTTCGGCATCGCCCGGCTGCGCGACGAATCCACCAAGCTGACCGCCACCGGGGTCATCGCCGCCACCTTCGCCTTCGCCTCGCCGGAGCAGGTGTCGGGCGCGCCGCTCGGACCGCAATCCGACCAATACTCGCTGGCCTGCACACTTTTCGTGCTGCTGACCGACCGCCGGCCCTTCGACGCCGACAACCCGCTCGGCTGGGTGCACGCCCACACCGCCCTCGCCCCGTTGCGGCTGAGCCAGGTCCGGCCGGATCTGCCGCGGGCCCTGGACGACGTGCTGTGCCGCGCGCTGGCCAAGGACCCGGCGCTGCGGTACCCCACCTGTACCGACTTCCTGAACGCGGCGCGGGACGCGGCGGAATCCCGCACCGCCACCACGTTTTTCGTGACGCCGCCGCTGCCGGGCAACCCGATTCGCCCGCTCGCGCCCAGCGCACACCCGACACCTCCGAACCCGCCCCACCCGGTCCCCGCACGTCCCGGTCCGCGCCGCGGCGCCCTGGTCACCGCGCTCGGCCTGCTGTTCGTGGTCGCCGCCGGCGGGCTCGGCTACGGCCTGTTCCGGTACTTCGCGTCGGCCCCGGAGGTCGCGAACGCGGCCAAGACCCAGGCGTTCTCCACGGTTTCCACGGTCGCACCCACCTCCGCGGCGGGCCGTCCGGCCTCGGACGGGCAGGTGCCCGCGGCGTTCCTGGGCCACTGGGCCGCGCAGACCGGACCCTCGGGCGCCGGCGACTACGCCTTGACGATCACCGGCGGCAATATCGGCGACCAGGTCTTCAGCTTGACCGAGAAGATCGCGCTGCCCGGCGGCGGCCCGGCCACCTGCACGTATACCGCCGTCCTCGAATCGAGCAATCTGGCGACCCGCATCTCGGTCGCCGAGTCCCGGCTCGACACGACCGGCAGCGATCGCCTCTGCCCGGTCTCCGCGCCGCGCACCGACATCGAGTTCCGCAACGGCACCCTGTTCCGCTCCGGCAGCAATTACGCCGGAGCCACGTACACCAGGGCGACCGCGCAGCCGATCCGCTAGCGCGGCTCCGGGGCTCAGTGCAGGCCGCGCACGTCCCAGAGCCACACGCCGTCAACGTCTTTGGCGGGGAAGCCGAGCAGTTGGTCGAGGGTCAGGCGGAGGGTGTCGGCATTGTCGGTCGGCGGCAGCACCACCACGTCGGCCCGCCAGTAGCGCAGGTCGACCAGGGCCTGGATGCGGTTCGCCTCGTCGATCACCGGAATCTTGTTGGACTGCTGGGCTTTCATCAGCAGGCTCGCGGTGGGACGGTCGTCCGGGCCGTAGCGGCCCTTCTTCGAGGACCCGGTCGGACCGACGAAATAGCCTCCGGCCAGCGGAAATTCGAATCCGGAATCGACCTGCCAGCGCAGCGCGCGGGCATCGGGCGCGGTGGGCGGCGGGGCGATCACCACCGAGCCGTCCGAAACATACTGGCGCACGGTGCCATCGGTGAAGAACGCCGGCGTGGGCGCGCGCTGCACCACGGGCAGGATGGTCGGGGTCAGCGGCAACAGCGCGAAGGTCATCGCGGCGAACAGGGCCAGCGGCCGCCAATCCGTCGCGGAGACGCTCCAATAGTCCAGGGCGCGCTGGGTGGCCAGCACCAGCACCACCGCGATGGCCGGGATGGCGGCCATGGTGAACCTCGACTCCAGTACCGAATTCAGCAGCGGCACCTGGTCGAGCCACTTCCACGGCAGTACGATCCCGGTGTCGCCGAGGCCGATGGTCGCCGACGCGCCCAGCGACAGCACCGTGAACACCGCCATCACGGCCGCGGCGGCGCGCACCGCGCGCTCCCGCCACATCAGCACGATCGCCACCGCCACCACGATCCACAGCGGCCAGCCGAAGTACGAGTTCTCCTCGGTGGCGTTGATGGCCACGTTCTGGCCGTGCGCGAACAGTCCGCCCAGCGACTCGGACGGGAACTGGAACAGCGCCTTCAGATCGTTCTTCATCGGCCCGTGGTCGATGGAACGGTAGGACTGCGGGCCGAAGAACTGCCACCACAGCGGAATATCGGTGAGCGCCACCGTGATCAGCGCCGCCAGCAGCACCGGCGGGGCCAGGGTGCGCACGATCCGCAGCCCGGTCTTCGGCGCGTGCAGGTGGTAGACCAGCGCGAAGACACCGAAGGCGAGCGCGAAGATGAGCAGCGGCTCCTCGCCGAGCGCGATCTGCAACGCCACCAGCAGGCCCAGTACGACCGCGTCCTTGTTGCGGCGGCCGCGACTCACCTCGGTGCCGTCGATCGCGCGGCGGGCCATCCGGATGAGCTTCAAACCGATCAGTGGCAACAATGCCAGCAGCACGAAATTCGGGTGCGCGTTGGCGTGCGAGATCATGGCGGGCGCGAACCCGCAGAACAAACCGCCCACGGCCGCAGCGAATCTGGACGACACCAGTTCCCGCGAGAACAGCCAATACCAGGCGAACGCGGTGCCGCACAGCCCCAGGGTGAGCACCAGCACGAAGGTGACCGTCGGCCCGAACAGCAGGGTGACCGGGGTGAGCGGCACCCCGACGCCGAACATGGCGGTATTGGCCATCATGTTCACGCCGTCGGGGAAGTTCTGCAGGCTCGATCCCAGCGGATTGTGCAGATGCGCGACATCGTGGGCGGTGACCGCGAAGAACCACTCCCACATGGTCTGGTCCTGACCGCTCTTGATCAGGTAGCCGCGATCGGCGTGCAGCCACTGCCCCGAGAGCACCAGCACCGCCAGCGACAGATAGGCGCCCGCGACGATCAGGTCGGCGCGTGCGAGCCGGAGCCGCTCGGCCGTCCGCTGTGCGCGAGTCAGGTTGGGACGGGCCGTTTCCGGCGCGACGCGGTCGAGAACCGCCACCGCCGAGTCCGCTTCGTTTCGAAGCAATCCAGCGTTCCCCCGCTCGGTTTCCCGCCCCTGTGTCACGCGATAACTCCTTGTGCCTTGCAATCAGCGGCCCACGCTACAGCTTCCGGCTGAGATTGCACTGGCAAGTGGCAAAGTTATCCACAGATGGGGGGAGTTATCCCCAGAATCCGCCCCATTTTTGGGGATAAGTGATCCTTGTCTCGTCCTTTGGTTCAGACACGCACCATCAGGGTGAACGGTCCGATATCGGTGATCCGGTAGTGCCCCGCGTCGAAGAGCGCCTTGGGGAAGGTCACCGTGATGCGCTTCACATTCGGATCGTTCGGGTAGACGTCCTGCGACAGCCGCAGCGTGTAGTCGTCGCCGGAACGCCGGAACAGGAAGGCATCCGGTGCGCGCCAACGGCAGTGCTCGAGCGCGTCGGTCAACTCCTGCGGCGTCTTCAGCGTGCTCCAGCGCTGGATCTCGGCGGTCCGCGCCGCGAAGTCGGCCAGCGGGTTCGCGTAATGCGAAGTGAGAGCCTGGAATCCGTAGTACGGGTAGATCGCCAGGAAGCTGGTGTCCGCGGTCAGCACCACACTGCCGTCGCGCGGCCGCCCGGTCTGCTCCAGCAGCTTCGCGTCGATCTCGCGGTAGTACGAGACCGCCGACGGAGCGCGCTTGTCCGCGCGATCCCCATTGCCGTCGGTGTCGGTGTACGCGGTGGTGATCTCGGTGGCCAGCACCGTCGGAATGCCCTGGCTGAACCCGATCGCCCCGGCCAGCGCCACCGCGGCCGCCGCGATCCGGAATCGGCTCGGTTCGTTCAAGGCCTGGTAGACGGCCCGCGCGCCCTCGGCGAAGCCGAAGACACCCGCCGCGGCCAGCAGCGCGAGCAACGGCGATTCGAGCCGGAACGACAGCAGCGTGGTCCCGGCCGCCGTCGCGGCCATGGACAGCAGGCACCACAGGTAGATGGCGACGACTCCGATACCGAGCGCCTGCGCGCGCCGTGAACTGCCCGCCCGCAGCACCAGCCAGATGGTTCCGACCAGGCAGAACACGCCCAGCAGATCGAAGTCGGTCATCGGCAGCGGCAGCCGCGAACCGGTCTCCGGCAGATAGTGGAAGGCCGAGCCGGAGCCGAGAGATGCCTTGCCGGACAGGAACTTCAGCAGGAACGGCGTCCACACGGCCAGTGCCAGCACACCCGCGAGGACACCCATTCCGATGAGCCGCACCAGGATCGGCCACACCGCGCGCCAGGTGTGCTGCGCTCGAACCGCGAGAACCGCGGCGATCACGGCCATCAGGCACACCGCGAAGACCGCGACACCGAAGTAGAGGCTGTAGAAAGTGGCTCCGAGCCCGAGGAACAGTCCGGTGCCCAGCACCGCACCCCAGCCGCCCGCGGTCGGGTCCGAATCGTCGCCGTCGGCCGCGGCGGGCCGATGCAGGGCGCCCCAGGCCAGTACCAGGGCCGGTCCCAGCAGCAGGGTGAGCACCGCGCTGTACGCCTCGGGCGCGCCGTAAGCCAGCGTCACCGCCGTGGTCGCGGCCGCGACCGCCACCGCCCAATCGGCCCGAATCAGCTTGGACCACAGCACCAGAGCGACGACCGCCGCCACCGCCAGGCCCAGGATCGCGAACGGTTTGAACGCCTCCCACCCGGCCATCCCGGTCAGACTCGCGAACCGGCCGCCGAGCCAGAACCAGCCCGCCGGGTAGAACGGCGGCAACTCGGCGTAGTTCATATCGTGCAGCGCCGCGCTGTCGGTCAACCGCGTCAGATACTGCGTCCGGAACTCCTGGTCCACGGACATCCCGAACAGGTACAGCTTCGTCGCGGCCAGCGGCATCCCCAGCGTGACCGTCACGAACGCCGAAAGCCCACCCCAGGATAGCAGTTTCGTCGCCCACCCCCACTTGCGCAGCCGCAGCAGCACCACGGCCGCCACCAGCATGGCCAATGCGGCCACCTGTCCCACGGTGGTGAGCGCCCGGGTGACGTTGGACGAGTTGAAGGCCGGCCAGTGCACGACCGAGAACGCCGCGAGTCCGACGGCGGCCACCACGGCCGCCACCACGGCGGCGAGCACGGCCTCACCGGCAGCCCCGCCGGCCTGCCGCACCAGCAGGCCCATCCGTCCGCTCGCTCGCTCGCTCATCCGCACCCAGCCTTCGCATTCGTGTCCAGGACCGCCGGTCAGCCTAACCAGTGCCGGGTTCGGGGACGCGCCGCCGGGGCCGACCCGCCGGAAACGCCGAACGCCGGAAACGAGAAAACGCCGCACCCGGCAAGCGGGTGCGGCGTCTTCTCGCGCAGTCGCCTAGATGGGCAGCTTGCGGAAGATCGGGCGCGGAACGTGGCGCAGGATCATCATGACGAACCGGAAAGTGCCCGGGGCCCAGACGATTTCCTTGCCCTTCTCGGAGGCGGCGACCGCGAGCAGGGCCACATCCTCCTTGTTCACGGTGAGGCCGTTCTCCTTGGCGTGCGCGGAGAGCTTGGTGCGCACCATGCCGGGACGGATGACCGTGACGCGCGGGCCGAACGGGGCGATCGCCTCGCCCAGACCCAGGTAGAAGCCGTCCAGGCCGGCCTTGGTGGAGCCGTAGACGAAGTTGAAGCGGCGCACCCGCTCACCGGCGACCGAGGACATGGCCAGGATGCGGCCGAAGCCCTGCGCCTTCATCTTCTCGCCGAGCAGCACACCGACGGAAACCGCGGCGGTGTAGTTGATCTCGGCCATCATGACGGCCTTGCGCTGGTCCTGCCAGAAGATCTCGCCGTCGCCGTCGATGCCGAACGCGACGATGGCCACGTCGACGTCGTTCTCGGCCCATGCGGCGTCGATCACGGCCGGGTGGCTGCCGGTGTCGAGCGCGTCGAAGTCGATGACCTGGACCTCGGAAGCTCCGGCCGCCTTCATCTGCGACACGGCGTCCTCACGCAGCGGATCGCCCGGCAGGGCGGCCAGGATGATGCGCGCGGGACCCTTCTTCAGGTACTCGGCGCAGATCGCCAAGCCGATCTCCGAGGTGCCGCCCAGCAGCAGAATGGATTGCGGGTTCCCTACCGCATTGATCACTGAAGCTCCAGCCTTCTCGCCATATCGGACATGAAAACGCCTGTGGGGTCGACGCTTCGGCGGATCTTGATCCACTCGTCGATCCGGGGGTACATCTTGTGGAAGGTTTCCGCGTCGGTCCGCGAATCCTTGGCAGTGTAGAGGCGACCGCCGAATTCCAGGACGCGCCGGTCCAGTTCGCGCACGAAGTCGTTGAGACCCGGGCGGACCGGGAA
This sequence comes from Nocardia tengchongensis, assembly GCF_054781395.1. NCBI lineage: Bacteria > Bacillati > Actinomycetota > Actinomycetes > Mycobacteriales > Nocardiaceae > Nocardia > Nocardia tengchongensis. Next base: position 1,977,955 of record NZ_BAAGUM010000006.1, on the reverse strand, counting down.
GTCGACGCAGATGTTCCAGCCCTCCATGGGGAAGCTCAGCGGCGCCGGGTTGCCCGGACCGAAGAACTTCAGCACATTGAGCGCCGAGTGGTGACCCGACCGCTGGATATCCGCGATGATCTTGGTGAATTCGTCCAGCGCCTCGGGCGGCAGCACGAATTGGTACTGGATGAACCCGGCCGAACCATAGGCCCGATTCCACTCCGAGACCACGTCGAGCAGATGGTAGAACTGCGTCAAGTTCATGATCTTGCCGCTGTAATTGCCGCCGAGCGCGTAATACGCCTCGCCGACCATGCCCAGCGTGAACTTGTTGGCCGCGAAGCTCGGGAAGATATCCGGCACCGTCAGCAGATTCGGCGCATCGAACTTCAGCGGATTCTTGCGCAGCTTCTTCGGCAGCTCGTCGAGCTTCGCCAGCCGGCCGCGAGACACATTGGCGCGACCCAGTTTCGGCGGCGCGCTGATCGCGTCGAACCAGGTGGAGGAGTAGGTGTAGTTCTCCTCGGACCCGTCCGAGTGCACCCGGATGGTCTCTTCCAGGCTGGTGGTCTTGATGCCGTCGGAGATGAAGTAGGCCGTCTCGGTCGGCGTCATCTCGATGGTGGCGCGCAGCACGATGCCGGTCAGGCCGTTGCCGCCGACGGTGGCCCAGAACAGCTTGGCGTTCTTCTTCGGCCCGATGGTCTGCACCTTGCCGTCGGCGGTGAGCAGATCGATGGACCGCACGTGATTGCCGAAGCTGCCCGCGCTGTGGTGGTTCTTGCCGTGGATGTCCGAGCCGATGGCACCGCCGACGGTGACCTGCCGGGTGCCCGGCAGCACCGGAACCCACAGGCCGAACGGCAGCGCCGCCTTCATCAGCTGGTCGAGGCTGACGCCCGCGTCCACGTCCACCAGCCGGGAGTCCCGGTCGATGCGGTGGATGCGGTTGAGCGCGGTCATGTCGACGACCAGGCCGCCGGCGTTCTGCGCGTGATCGCCGTAGGAGCGGCCGAGGCCGCGGGCGATGACGCCGCGACGCAGGTGCGCGGGCTTGGCGTCGTTGTCCTCCGCGACCATGGCGACCGCCTTGGCGATCAGCTCGGGGTCACTGGTGGAGAGCACTTCCGACGTGGTGGCCGCGGTGCGACCCCAACCGGTCAAGCGCCGAGTCTGCGTCGGCAGGTCAAAAGAACCCTGCTGTGACACGGTGCCCTCTTTTTCTTTGCCGACTACGGGGCTCTCACCGTTCGAGCTGGGCTCGGCGGCGGCCTCGGTAGTGGTCTGAGCTTTCGTGGACATCGGCATAGAGGCTACAGGCATAACCGTTCCGAGGCTTGTGTCCGATGTCGCGGGCATTACTCTTCTGCGTTGTGACCGCGGAACCCCATCTGCCCCTCCCGCCCGAGCTGCCCCTGGTCGATGAACCGGGCGGTACGGACGTTGATCTCAAGACGCAGATCATCCGTTTCCTGGCGACGGGCATCTTCTCCGCGGTCGTGGACTTCGGGCTGTACACCCTGCTTTTCAAGGTCGTCGGCCTGCCGCTGCCGGTGGCCAAGTCGATCAGCTTCATCGCGGGCACCACCACCGCGTACCTGATCAACCGCCGCTGGACCTTCCAGGCCGAACCCAACCGCAAGCGGTTCCTGGCGGTGATCGCGCTGTACGCGTTGACCTTCGCCCTGCAGGTCGGGATCAACCAGCTCTGCTACTACGCGCTGCCCGATGCGTGGTGGCGGATGGCCCTGGCCTTCTGTGTCGCGCAGGGCACCGCCACCGTGATCAACTTCATCGTGCAGCGCGCGGTGATCTTCAAGATCAACTAGCTGATCGCGGATCAGGACTCGACGAGGGCGCTGGTCTCTTCCTTGGCCCGGAAGTAGTCGCCGCCCTTGGCGCGCATATTGTCGGTGCCCCACTGCCGGGCCTCGCGCTGCGCGGGGACCAGGTGCGGGATGTGCTTGCGACAGTGGATGTAGGCCTCCACCACATCGACCACCACCCAGCGCTCCGGGACGCGGCCACGGGTTTCGACGGGCAGATCGGGGACGCAGCGGCGCATGAGCGCGTCGTCCACGATGCGGGCGGTGCCGTTGATGTGCAGGCCGATCAGGTCCTGCACGAAATCGATCATGAGAATGCCGACGTGCGGATTCTCGAGCACATTGCCGAGGCTGGCCATCACGCCGTTACCGCGGTATTCCGGGTAGGCGACGGTGCGGTCGTCGATCACATGCAGGAAGCCGGGATTGCCGGCGCGGAAACTGGCGTCGCATTCGCCGTGCTTGTCGGCGGTCGCGATGAAGGCCATATCCATCCGGCCGATGAAGTCGATCATGTGGGTATTGAGCCGATCCCGCACTTGATCGGAGTAGAAGCGCTGTGCCCGATCCTCGGTACCGTATCGCTCCTGCAGTTCCCGCTCGCCGTCGCTGCCGTTTCTGATACCGGGCATCGTGCGACCCCTTTGGTAGCTGAAATACCGGATGGAAGAGGCTCGGCCACGAACTACGGCCGTCCGAAATCCTATACGGTTTAACTATTTTCGTCTGGCGAATGCGTGAACCGGCATATCTGCCCTGGTGGGCCCGTTTCGGCTGATACCGGACAAACCTTCCCGTTGCGAGGATCCTCCCGAATGAAAGTGCTCACAAGGGACCTTCGTCCCTTAGCTATGGGGATGCTGACGTCCGATTCGGGGTGTGGGTATGCGAGATCCCCAGGGGGCGCGGGGATTTCGCATACCTGTTTTGTCCATTTTGCAGAGTTTCGCGCCGGGCCTGACGGCTTTCATCCCCCTAGGTGGCGCCGATCTTCGGTACTCGAAACATAAATACCGAAAGGTCCTTTAGGAGACGTGGCCGAACTCAGACTCGGGTCAGGATCACCGGCACCCCGTTGAACACCGCGTTCCCCGACGGGACATCCACCAGCGAATCATCGGTCAGCACATTGGCGTTCACTCCGGCATGCGCCCGCGCCACCGCCTGCGCGCTGTCCTCGTGTCCCCAGCCGTGCGGCAGGCTCACCACCCCCGGCATGATGTCCTCGGTCAGCTCCAGTTCCACCGTCACCGCGCCCGCCGCCGACTTCACCACGGCCTGCCCGTTCAACCCCAGCCGCGCCACATCCTCGGGATTGATGTGCAGCGTGCAGCGATTCGAGCCGCCCACCAGCGGCCGCACATTGTGCAGCCAGCTGTTGTTGGACCGCAGCTGCCGCCGGCCCACCAGCACCATCTCGGGCTGCCGGTCACCCGAACGCGCCCGCAGCCGCGCGACATCCGCGAGCAGCTCCGCCGGCGCGAGCTCCACCTTCCGGGACGTGGTCCGCAGTACTCGCGGCAGTCGTGGCCGCAGCGGGCCCAGATCGATGCCGTGCGGATTGTCCAGCAGCACTTGCAGATTCAACCGGCCCGCCCAGTCCTCGGCGGCCGCGTCACCACCGGCCCCGGCGGGATCGCTCGAACCCGGCTGCACCGCAGGGGCGTTCGCCTCGGCCGCCCACTCGCCGAACGGGCCCAGCCGCAGCATCAGGTCCAGCCGCTGCTCGGTGGTGTTCGCGCCGCGCAGCTCCGCGCGCCGATCCGCCATCCCGGCCTTGTGCAGGGTCCCGGCGATGACGATCTCGTCGACCACGGTGAGCGGATCCAGACCGGGTTGCGGCTCCTGACCGCACACCGCCAGCGCCAGCCGGGCCAGCACCTCCGCTTCGGACAGCTCGTGCTCGCCCAGCGGCGCCGCGGGCGGCGAGTAGCGGGCGTAATCGCGCACCGCGAAGTTGAGCAGCGCGAAGTCGTAGTGCGGCGACTGCACGACCCGCGGAGGCGGCAGAATCACGTCCGCGTGCCGGGTGGTCTCGTTGAGGTAGCGATCGACGCTCACCATGAACTCGAGGGCCCCGAAAGCGGCATCCAGGCGCGCGCTGCCGGGCGCCGACAGCACCGGATTGCCGGCCACGGTCACCATGGCCCGGATCCGGCCCTCGCCGGGCGTCAGGATCTCGTCGGCCAGCGTCGCGACCGGCAGCTCACCCATCACCTCGGGCAGGCCGCGCACCCGGCTGCCCCAGCGTCCGGTCCGGAAGGGCCGCGAGCGCACGATGCCCAGCGCCGCGCCCGTCGCGAACATGGCCCCGCCGGGGGTGTCGAGATTGCCGGTCAGCACATTGACGACATCCACCAGCCACTGCGTCACCGTGCCGAATTCGGCCGTGCAGGTGCCGATCCGGGCATAGACGGCGGCCGTGCGGGCGGCGGCCAGTTCGCGCGCGAGGCGCACCACCGTCTCGGCCGCCACCCCGGTGCGCTCGGCGACCAGCTCCGGCGGGAAGCCGGCCGCGGCGGCGCGGATCTCGTCGAGCCCGTTCACTTCCACCCGGATGTCGGTCAACTCCTCGGCGAACAGCGTGTGCACGATCCCGAACAGCAGGTAGGCATCGCTGCCCGGCCGCACGAAGAGGTGCTCGTCGGCCAGCTTGGCGGTGCGGGTGCGGCGCGGGTCCACCACCACGAAACGCCCGCCGCGCTGCCGCAGCGCCTTCAACCGGCCCGGGAAATCCGGTGCGGTACACAGGGACCCGTTGGATTCCAGCGGGTTCGCGCCCAGCATCAGCAGGTAGTCGGTGCGATCCAGGTCCGGCACGGCCACGGTGAGCGGATCGCCGAACATCAGCCCGCTCGACACCTGCTTGGGCATCTGGTCGGCGGTGCTGGCGGAGAACAGGCTCCGGGTGCCCAGCGCCCGGATCAGCAGCGGCACGTACAGCGCCCCGGCCACCGTGTGCGCGTTGGGATTACCCAGGTACAGCCCCACGGACTGGTTCCCGAAGGCGCCCGACACCTGCGGCAGCCGCTCCCGGATCACCCCGAACGCCTCGTCCCAGCTCGCCGCGCGCCAGGTATCGGTGGCCCGGTCGCGAATCATGGGCCCGGTCAGCCGGTCCGGATCGGCGTCCAGGTGTCCGAGGGTCGCGCCCTTGGGGCAGATGAAGCCCTTGCTGAAGGGATCGGCGTGATCACCGCGCACCGAGACGATGCGGTCGGCGCTGTCGAGGGTGAGTTCGAGGCCGCAGACCGCTTCGCAGAGCGGGCACGTGCGCAGGGCGGTCCGGTGGCTGTCCGTGACGTGGGTCATACCCAATGATCGCCCGGAGCCGGACGGTGTGAAACAACCTTGGAGAAGGAATTACGCGGGGGCGCAGGAGATCGCCGGAGCTGGGCTGATGTCCGTCATCTCTCAATTTGCAACGTTCGGGCCCGGATACGGCGAAACCCGCGAGCGCCGGGGAGCACTCGCGGGTTTCGCGTCGGAATTCGAGCCGGTGTCAGGAGGCGATGCGAGCGGCCTGCGGCCGGGCTCCTTTGGCGGCGGCGCGGACGCCCGCGGCGATGGCGACCACCGGCGGGATCCAGCGGGACTCGTGCGGGGCGACGCCCCAGCAGGCCGCACCGGCGGACAGCTTGCTCGGCGGCAGCGGGATGCCCGCGCCGTCGGAGTAGACGACCACGCCGGACTCGCGCAGCGCCTCGACGGCACGCGCGGCCTTGCGCAGGCCGGTGACGAGGTGGATCTCGCGGCGCTCGGCGCCCGGGATCTCGATGACCGGGCCGGTCAGGTCGTTGGCCCGCAGGTAGCGGCGCACGAAGGCGGCGGTGTCGCCGGTGACCTCGATGCCCGCGATGTTCTCGTCGGTGACCAGGCAGACGCCATTGGCGGTTTCGGCGACCGTCCAGCCGCGCTGGATGTAGTCCTGCGCAGATTCCGCAACGGCTGACGAAAACGTCGTACGCACTGGTTTCTCCATTCCCCGGTAGATCTAGTTCCTGCTCTGGGTGGCGTATCGGAGCGGGGGGTTGAGGGTGTTACACACCCTTTTTCGCCTCGGGTCCTTTTTTGTCGCAGAACATCCTGTGTCCAGTCCGCTCGGGCTCAGCGGGGACAACGGCTCTTCTGCGACACGCCGGAAGCCGACCGGCTCTGCCTGCGGCGACGCGTCAAGGGCGCTGTCGTCCGGTTCGGAGCCCATCGTCAGCCCACCGGCGTGACGTGTTCTACAACACACTCTCTCGTCCTGCGGGCCCCCGGCGTTACCGGCGACACTGAATCGGCCGAACAGGTCTGCGGGAGAGGAGATCGTCGGCATGGCCGATCAGTCGGGGGAATTGGAGCTCGAGGAGTTCGACGAACTCATCGAGGAAGGCCGCTGGGCCGCCTTCAAGGAGGCCGCCACGCGCCGCATGTCCCGGCGCCTGGCCGAGGACGGCGAGGTCGAGGAACCCGTCGAACCTTTCACCAGCCCAAGCGCTTTCGGCGCCTGGAGCGTAGATGCCGCCCGCGCCCTGCTGGACCTGCAGTTTCACCGCGCCGCCACGGCGACCCTGCTGCCGCTGGCGTATCTGCTGGGCCTGGCCGGCGCGGTCGCCATCCCGATCGTCGGAACCGTAGGGCTCTGGCGAGTTTCGGCCTGGCTGGGGATCGTGTTCGCGGTGGTGTTCGCGGTGCCCTTGGCCCTGGTGATCGCCGCGGTGGTGCGACTGCTGCTCGAATTCGTGCTCAACGCATCCCGGCTGGCGGCTCGCGTCGCGCATATTTCCGATATGGCCGACGATCTCTTCCAGGCGCTCTCGGACGTGGCGGAACCGGTCAATCAGCTGTCCAAAGATGTTCAGGCAGTGCAATTCTGGCGCTTCCGCCGGCGTTCTTCCCGCAAGTAGCCCGAGTAGCGCCCCGCCGGCGGGGCCCTCCGGAGCGTGCCCCGCGTCCATGGATCGCTGAGTTTTCCTGTGCAACAATGCGATCGCAACACCGTTATAGGGGGACGAATGGCTCTACCGCAGGGGATTACCGGATCGACCGTGCCGCGTCGGCAGCTCGGCCGACAGCTGCGCGACCTGCGAAATCGCGCGCGAATGACCACGCGGGTGGCCGCGCAGCGACTGGAATGGTCCGAGGCCAAGATCTGGCGCATCGAAACCGGTCAGACATCTTTACGCAGCCTGGACGTCGAGGCCATGTGCCGGATCTACGGCGCGCCCGAGGACGCCATCGAGCCGCTCACCACGCTGGCCCGCGAAACCAAGGCCCGCGGCTGGTGGACCGAGTTCAGTGACGTGATCGACGAGGGCTACGAGGTCTACATCGGGCTCGAAGAGGCCGCCGGGAAGCTGGTCAGCTACGAGAACGAGCTGGTCCCGGGGCTTTTGCAGACCGAGCAGTACTACCGGGCGGTGCTGGCGGGAGCCTACCCGGGCATCTCGCCCGAACAGCTGGACCGCCGGGTCCGGGTGCGCACCGCGCGCCAAGCACTGCTCACCCGCGCCGATTCGCCGCTGCAACTGGACGTGGTGATCTCCGAGGCCGTGCTGTGGCACCGCGTCGGCGGCGACGAGGTGACCGCCGGCCAGCTCGACCGGCTGCACAAACTCGGCGAGCTGCCCAATGTCCGGCTGCGGTTGCTGCGCGCCGAGTGCGGCTACCACAACGGCATGGACGCGGGCCGCTTCGTGTTGCTCGAATTCCCCACCGCCGCAGGCGAACCCACCGAACCTCCGGTGGTGTACGTGGAATCGCTCACCGGGTCCTCGTATCTCGACAAGGAGCCCGAGGTGGCGCGCTATCGCGAGGCCTTCGCCGGGGTGACTTCCATTGCGGTGGACGCGCTTCCGATCATCGAGTCGGTGCGGGCCGCACTCTAGGGCGCGGTTCTCTAACCCAGATTCCGGGCCAGCACCTCGCGGTGCGTGGGCGCGGCCTGCTTGTGCAGTTCGCGCCCTTTCTCCGTGACGCAGACGAAGATCGCCCGCCGATCCTCGGTGCACAGCGTCCGATCCACCAGCCCGTCGCGTTCCAGCCGCGCCACCGTGCGGGAGAGCGCGCTCTGGCTCAGGTAGATGTCGTTGGCGAGATCGCTCATCTTGCAGCTGTCGCTGCCGGATTCGACGAGGCGGTCCAGGGTTTCGAATTCGCTGAGCCCGATGTGGTGGCGGCCTTGCAGTTCCTTTTCCAGAGCGCACGAGGTCGTCGCGTGCCGGGCCAGCAGATCGCGCCACTCGCCCACCAGCCCTGACGTCTCGAAAGACGTTGTCACAGGCCGGTCGACAGGCGTTGTCGGCTTCGGCATGGGGGCCATCCTAGTCTGTCCCCGCAAAACATGCAAAGGCATTTAATGCTTGTGCATTTGATGCGCGTGCATGTACCGTCCTCTCTCGTGACTTCCACCGAGATCCGCCCCGCAGTGAGCACCGCGGCCGACACCACGCAGTGGACCGCCCGCCTCTGGGGCATGCTCATCACCCTGTGCATCGTGCTGTTCCTCGACGGCCTCGACGTGTCGATGATCGGCGTCGCGCTGCCCTCGATCGGCACCGAACTCGACATCCAGACCTCCACCCTGCAGTGGCTGGTCAGCGGCTACGTGCTCGGCTACGGCGGCCTGCTGCTGCTGGGCGGCCGCACCGCCGACCTGCTCGGCCGCCGCAAGGTCTTCCTGATCGCCCTGGCCGTGTTCGCCCTGGCCTCGCTGGCGGGCGCGCTGGTCAGCTCGCCGGCGCTGCTGATCCTCACCCGCTTCGTGAAGGGCCTGGCCGCCGCGTTCACCGCGCCCACCGGACTGTCCATCATCACCACGAATTTCCAAGAGGGACCGGCCCGTAACAAGGCGCTGTCCATCTACACCGTGTTCGGCGCGGGCGGCTACTCCATGGGCCTGCTGTTCGGCGGCCTGATGACCGGCCTCGGCTGGCGCTGGACCTTCCTGCTGCCCGTCCCCGTCGCGCTGGCCGCCCTGGCCGCCGCCTGGTTCCTGGTCCCCAAGGACAAGCCCGCCGAAGAGGGCGGCCACGACCTGCTCGGCGCGCTGCTGTCCACCGCCACCATGCTGCTGCTGGTCTACACCGTCGTCTCCGCGCCGCAGGCCGGCTGGGCCTCGGCCCGCACCATCGGCTCGTTCGTGGCCGTCACGGTGCTCGCCGCGGCCTTCGTCTACGTCGAGAACAAGGTGCGCTACCCGCTGGTGCGGCTGGGGATCCTGCGCAAGGGCACCCTGGTCCGGGCCAGCCTGGCCATCATCGCGGTCGCCGGTTCGTACTTCAGCTGGCAGTTCATCACCACGCTGTACCTGCAGGACACGCTGGGCTGGTCGCCGCTGAAGCTGTCCATGGCGCTGCTGCCGGTCGGCCTGCTCGTGGTGGCCTCGGCCTTCGTCTCCGACAAGCTCGTCGACCGCTTCGGCACCGGCCCGATCATCGCGATCACCATGGTGGTCATGGCCGTCGGCTACCTGCTGTACCTGCGCATCGACACCGCGCCGTCGTACCTGACCGTGCTGCTGCCCGCGGTGCTGCTGGTCGGCATCGGCTGGGTCGGCTTCCCCGCCATCAACATTCAGGCCACCAGCGGCATCGACGATGACGAACAGGGCCTGGCGGCGGGTGTGCTGCAGACCGCCATGCAGGTCGGCGCGGCCATCGTGCTCGCGGTGACCACCGCCATCGTCACCTCGAACGTGCCGGACCACCCGACCCCGCAGGCGATGCTCGACACCTACCGTCCCGGCCTGGAATTCGCCGCCGGCGTCTCGATCGTCGGCGCGCTGGTCGCCCTCACGGTCTTCCTGCCGAAACTGCGGACCCGCCGCGCGGAGGCCCGGAACCCGGAGGTCGAACTGGTCGGCTGAGCCACCCACCGGCCGGGCCCGCCGCTCACACGGGCCGGCCGGTCACCGAAAACAGCCGAGGCGCACCGTGACTCACGGTGCGCCTCGGCTTTTGCGTTCGGTCGCCGAATGTCAGTGCGGCAGTCTCAGGTCCGCCAGGCGGGGGGCGGCCGCGTCCTTGTCGGAGCGGGTGAAGGTGAGTGGCTCGCCGTTGCGGCCCACGGTCGGCCAGTCGATGGCCAGGTCCGGATCGAAAGCGTCCAGGTCCCGGTCGAATTCGGGGGAGTACTCCAGCGAGCACAGATAGTTGACGGTGGAGTTGTCCTCCAGCGACAGCAGCGCGTGCCCCAGCCCCTCGGCGAGGAACACCGACTTGCGCTCCACATCGTCGATGACGACCGCGTCCCAGGTCCCGAAGGTGGGGGAGTCCCGGCGCAGGTCCACCACCACGTCCAGGAACGCGCCGCGCACGCAGGTCACGTATTTGGCCTGCCCGGGCGGGGTCTCGGTGTAGTGGATGCCGCGCAGCACGCCCGCGGCCGAGGTGGAGATGTTGACCTGCAGCAGGTCGAACGGCCGCCCCACCGCCTTCTCGAACTCCGAGGCCTTGAACGACTCGTAGAAGACGCCGCGGGCGTCTCCGTGCGGCCGGGGCGTGAACTCCCACGCGCCCGGCACCGACAGTTCCCGAATGCGCATGCCTACTCCCAGGTTCGCCCGTGGTCCAGCAGGCCCATCAGGTACTTTCCATAGCCCGAGCGCACCAGGGGTTCGGCCAGGCGGATGAGTTGATCGTCGTCGATGAAGCCGAGCCGCCAGGCCACCTCTTCCGGCACGCCGATCTTGAGGCCCTGCCGCTCCTCGATGGTGCGCACGTAATTGGCGGCGTCCAGCAGTGAGTCGAAGGTGCCCGTGTCGAGCCAGGCGGTGCCGCGGGCCAGCACCTGCACGTGCAGCCGGCCCTGCTCCAGGTAGGTGCGGTTGATGTCGGTGATCTCGTATTCGCCGCGGTCCGAGGGCTTCAGGTCGCGGGCGATGGCGAGCACGTCGTTGTCGTAGAAGTACAGCCCGGGGATGGCGTAGTTGGAGCGCGGCCGGGCGGGCTTCTCCTCGATGGAAATGGCCCGGCCCTGCTCGAATTCGACCACGCCGTAGGCGGAGGGGTCGGAGACCCGGTAGGCGAAGACCGCACCGCCGTCCAGATCGTGGAAGGTCTGCAGCTGGGTGCCCAGGCCCGGGCCGTGGAAGATGTTGTCGCCCAGCACCAGTGCGGCGGACTCGGTGCCGACGTGGTCGGCGCCGAGCACGAAGGCGCGCGCCAGTCCGTCGGGTTCGGGCTGCACCACGTAGGAGATGTTCACACCGAAGCGGCTGCCGTCGCCGAGCAGCCGGGTGAACGCGTCCGCGTCCTCGGGGGTGGTGATCACCAGGATGTCCCGGATCCCCGCCAGCATCAGGGTGGACAGCGGGTAGTACACCATCGGTTTGTCGTACACCGGGACCAGCTGTTTGCTCACCCCGCGCGTGATCGGGTGCAACCGCGATCCGGTGCCCCCGGCCAGGATGATTCCGCGCATGTCACGACAGTCTGCCAGTTCTGCCGCGAACCGTGGCGGTCAGGTTCCGACTCGACTTCAGATCGATCACGGCCGTTTACCCCGACACGGATCCGGCGATAACTGTTGCGTAGGTCACGTTCCCATGGTGTTCTGAAACAACGCTATGTGAGATGTCAGCGCCGACTCTCGCGCGCCGGGTGCCGAGCCTTTGAATCGGTCATCCCGGACGAACGGCTCGGCGCGCCAACAACGAGGTAGGTGCGCGATGGCAATGACCCCTGACGGGACCGCTGCGGCCCGCGACGATGTCGAGAACCCGGACCGTGTCAGCGCCGCCGCGCGCACCCTGACAGCTTTCTCCCGAACCGTGATCCGGCCCGCCGGCGACCGCGCGACGGTCACCGTGGGCTCGATGCCGGTGGTCAACACCGTGATCAACAGCCTGGCCAAACTGCGCCCCACCCCGCGCGGCGTGGAGCGGGAAGAAGTGCGGCTCAAAGGCTTCCGCATCGAGATCGTCCGGCCCGCCGGCGCGAGCAAGTCACTGCGCGACGGCGCGGTGCTGTACATGCACGGCGGCGGCTTCTTCCTCTGCGGGCTCGACACCCACCGCCCGGTGGTCGCGGCGATGGCCCGGCGCACCGGAATGCCGGTGGTCAGCGTGGAATACCGGCAGCTGCCGAAGACCGACATCAACGGATCCGTGGACGACTGCCTGACCGCCTACAAGTGGCTGCTGGCACACGGCGTCCCGGCCGAACGCGTGGTCTTCGCGGGCGACTCCGCCGGCGGCTACATGACCTTCGCGACCGCCCTGCGCGCCCGGGACGCCGGACTCCCCGTCCCGGCCGGACTGGTCGGGCTGAGCCCCGCGCTCGACCTGGACTGCACCGAGAAGCGCGCCCACCCCAACTACCGCCGCGACGCGCTGATCCCCTTGTCCGCCTTGGAATCCGTGGTGAAGATCGGCGCGGAGGTCGACGGCCGCCTGGATCCGCGGATGTCGCCGGTCAACAATGTGCTCGCGGGTCTGCCGCCGGCCCTGCTGATCATCGCCGAGGACGAGGTGCTGCGCCGCGACAGCGAGGTCATGGCCCAGCGCCTGGCCCAGTCGGGCGTGCCCGCCACCCTCGAGATCTGGCGCGGCCAGGTGCACGCCTTCCCGGCCATCTTCCCGAACATGCCCGAAAGCCGGGCCGCCCTGGCGCATGTGGCGCGGTTCGTCCGCGAACGCATCGAGTCCGGACGCATCGCGCGCACAGCGTGATTCGATGATGTGGGGCTCGGGGCGAATGAACCCGGGCCCCACATCTGCCCCACCACTTGGCTGACCCTCGGACAACGCGAAACCCCCGCCCGGATGACCCGGGCGGGGGTTTCGACTGACAGCGCGCTCTTACTCGGCCGGAGCCGGAGTATTACTTGGCCGGAGCCGGAGCGATGTGCGGGCCGTTGATGGTGGTGAAGTACTGGATCGCGGCGGCGATCGCGACCGGCGCGGTCACGAAGAGCTGTCCCGCAATGGTGCCCAGGAAACCAACAGTGCTCGCACCGATGAGGCAGCCGGCCACCGGGCCGACACCGAACATGGTGGCCAGCGGGGCGGTCGCGGCGGCGAACACAACGGCACCGATGGCGCAACCGACAGCCGCGCCACCAAGGCCACCGACCAGCGTGGCAACAGTCGCGCCCAAGGCGATGGTGTCCTTCATGCGGTTCCAGGCGGCCTGCTCACGGTCGTAGTCCGACTTCCAGGGAGCCTGGTCCTCGTACGGCAGCGCGACGTCCTTGAGGTTATCCGGCGTGTAGGCCGCGTGGGCCATGTCGAACTGCGGGGTCAGAGTCGCGGTGTGGTCTGCGATCTCCGCGGCGATCGGGAAGGTGAAGTCGTTGACCTTGAAGGACAGCGGCATACCGGCGACGACGGTGCCATTGGCGGCCTTGATCTCGAAGACGCCGTTCTCGACGACCAGGGAGCCCGCATCCGTACGGATGATGCTGTTGGTCTCGGACGTGGTCGCGGTGTAGTTGACCGTGCCATTGTCGGCCTCGGCCGGCGCGGCGTTCACGGTACCGGCGGTGACGGCCACGGCGGCGGACACCAGTGCCGCGGTGACGGCGAATTTCCTCATCAGCATTTCTTGAAACCTCATCGCAAGAGCTCGGGGGGACAACACGAATCGAAATGGAGAACAGCTAACGAGCGGTGAACCCGTCGTGACCGTTCGTTCAATTTTTGTTCACCATCACGATCGTGCGGTCTGCAAGGTAGTGGAAAACCCCTGCGTAGGAAAGGGTTTGGCGCAGATATACGATCCGTCCGTTGGACGCCGACGCGCCGTGTTGTGATGAAGGTCACACGTGGCGATGCAGAATTCGTGACCTTCCGCACCTGAATGTCACGGTCGGGCCACCGAATTGCGAAATTTAGACCGAACGGCCGCCTTTCTATTTCGTTCATTTGTTTCAGCGGGATGTCCGATTCCGCGCACACGGACGGCCCGATAGGTGTAGGGGATGGCAACTTCCCAGACCCATCGCGGGCGTTCGCCCCGCCCGACGTAGTGTTTCCGTGTGCGATTGCTCGTAACCGGCGGGGCCGGCTTCATCGGCGCGAACTTCGTCCACCAGGTGGTGACGCGGCGTGCGGGTGTTCAGGTCACCGTGCTGGACAAACTCACCTACGCGGGCAACCGCGCCTCACTCGACCCGGTCGCGGACCGAATCGAGTTCGTGCACGGCGATATCGCCGATACGGCGCTGGTGGATCGGCTGGTCGGCGGGGTGGACGCGGTGGTGCATTTCGCCGCCGAATCACACAACGACAATTCGCTGGCCGACCCGTGGCCCTTTGTCCAGACCAATATCGTCGGCACCTATTCGCTGCTCCAGGCCGTGCGCCGGCACCAGGTGCGCTACCACCACATCTCCACCGACGAGGTGTACGGCGACCTGGAACTCGACGACCCGGCGGCATTCGATCAGAACACGCCCTACAACCCGTCGAGTCCCTATTCGGCGACCAAGGCCTCGAGCGACATGCTGGTGCGCGCCTGGGTGCGTTCCTTCGGGGTGCGCGCGACAATCTCCAACTGCTCCAACAACTATGGGCCCTACCAGCATGTGGAGAAGTTCATCCCGCGCCAGATCACCAATCTGATCGACGGTGTCCGCCCCCGGCTCTATGGCGCCGGACATCAGGTGCGGGACTGGATCCACGTCGACGATCACAACAGCGCGGTCTGGGAAATCCTGGAGCGCGGGCGAATCGGGCAGACCTATCTGATCGGCGCGGACGGCGAACGCGACAACAAGTCCGTGGTGGAGCTGATCCTGGAGGGATTCGGCCGTCCCGCAGACGATTTCGATCATGTCACCGATCGGCCGGGCCACGATCTGCGCTATGCCATCGATGCCTCGCTGCTGCGCACCGAACTCGGCTGGGAGCCGGAGTACCGCGACTTCCGCAAGGGCCTGGCAGCCACCATCGACTGGTATCGCGACAACGAATCCTGGTGGCGGCCGCAGAAGGCCGTGACCGAATCCGCGTACGCCGACGCCGGCGAAAAGGTGCTCTAGACCGGCGCTGTCCGCCGAAACAGCAACGCCGGGGCAATCCGCCCCGGCGTCGATGTAGAGCTGTCCCGGGTCAGCCCCAGACCAGGGTCGAGTACTTCACCACCGCCGCGATCAGCGCCACCGAAGTGGCCGCGACCACGGTGAATGCCGCCGCGCGCGCCGGCACCCGGCCCGCGGCGTCGGTGAGCCGCAAAGGCGCCCAGCGCAGCACTACCGCCAGCCCCAGTACCGCCAGCGGCACGAAGTAGCGACCCTGCACGCCGTCGATCATGAAGTAGCCGACCGGGGTGAAGGACATGTACAGCGTCACGTAGATCATGGCCACGCTGGCCGCGATGGTCAGCAGCACCAGCCAGGTCCGCGAACGGTTCGCGCCGCTCGGCGAGAAGCGTTCGGCCACACCGAGACTCATGCCGAAGGCCAGCAGCCCGGCCAGGATGGTCAGGGCGGGCACCTCCACGTAGGAGAAGCCCAGCTGACCGAAGAACTGGGTGAACCAGAGCTGGTCGCGGCGGGCGATGCTGTCGCCGAACACCCGCAGGAAATGGAACGGGTCGCTCAGGATGCCGTGCAGCTGGTCGCCCGGCCGCACCGTGCCCCACTGCTTCTCGGGCCGCATCAGGCTCATGCCGTCGCCGGTGGGGGCGGCGATCTTCATCCACACCGCGAACGCCACCGCGCCGACCCCGGCCGCGGCCCACGGCAGCACCCGCTGCCACACCGCGACCCGCTCGCCGTCACCGAAACCGAAGCGGCGCGCCGGGATCAGCACGGGCAGCATGGCGATCAGCACGTAGGTCGGCTTGCACACCGGCAGCAGCACGGTGGCGGCCAGCGCGGCCACCGTCTCCGGCTTGGTCAGGCGCTCACCGAGGAACAGGCCCTTCACCACCAGCGCCGACACCAGCAGGGCCAGCGCGTTGGTGACGGTGTCCGCGGTGACGGTCCCGGCCTGGAACAGCGCGATCGGCAGCACCGCGACGGTGAAGGCCAGCCACTGCACCCGGTGCCCGCGCAGCACGCGCAGCGCGAAACCGACGATCAACAGGTAGGCGAGCAGTCCGGCCCAGCGGGTGGCCAGCACCATGCCGCCGACGCTCAGGTCGAGGGCCTCGGCGACGCGGATACCGGCCGCGGGCGGGAGGTACGGAACGGGGGAGTAGGCCGCGGTATTGGTGAACCACACCTGCTTGGTCTCGTCGGAGACCGACGCCGCGCCGAGCTGGTCGTAGATGTGCGGGTCCAGCACCATGGGCTCCGGCTCATCCGGATTGTCCTGGTAGTCCTGGAAGGCGTAGCTCATCAGCGCGTCGATGCTGATCGGCACGTCGCCGCCCCACGCGGGCCCGCGGTCGTCGTGGATCTTCTCGGGCAGGAAGCCGCCGTGCGCGACCTGGTAGGCCCGGCCGAACTGGGTGATCTCGTCGTGGCCCCAGAACGGCGGGGTCAGCACCGACCACACCGCGCCGAAGATACCGGCGAGCAGCACGAAAACCACGGCGGCCGAACCGAATCGACGTTCGACGCCGATCACCGCGCGCCGCAGCCCGGTGGCCGGCGCGGCCGGCTTCGGCTCCGGTGTGGGGATGGTCGTGCTCTCGTTCGCTTCGATAACCACAATGTCCGATTCTGCTGTGCCGTCGGGGTTCTGCCCGGCAAGCCGCACCGTCATCGCAGCGAACCGCCCGGCCGAGCATCGGGTTTCTGCTCGCCGACCGCGGCGTACCGCAGGTACATCAGGCGGGCCGCCTCGTGCCGGGAGCGGCGGATGCCGTCCAGGATCAGGCCGGCGGTCCAGGCCAGGCTGCCCAGCAGCAGCAGGGTGAAGCCGAGGAACAGGGTCGGGAACCGCGGGACCTGATGGATCTCGTAGAACTCGATCACTATCGGCGTGATGAGCACCACCGAGACCAGCCAGGCCAGGGTGCCGAACAGGCCGTAGAAGGCGACCGGCCGCTCGTGCCGGGCCAGGCCGACGATCAGGCGCAGGATCTTGAAGCCGTCGCTGTAGGTGCGCAGCTTGGATTCGCTGCCCGCGGGCCGATCCCGGAAGCCGACCGGCACCGCGGTCTGCGGGACGCCCAGGTGCTGCGAATGCACGGTGAGCTCGGTTTCGATCTCGAACTCGCGCGACACCGCCGGGAACGACTTCACGAAGCGGCGCGAGAAGACCCGGTAGCCGCTGAGCATGTCCTCGACGTTCTCGCCGAAGACCTTGCCCACCACGCCGTTGAGCACCTTGTTGCCGGTCTCGTGCCCGGCCCGGTACGCCGACCCGGCCTCGACCTCGCGGCGCACACCCAGGACGTGGTCGTACGGGCCCTCCAGCAGGGCGCGGATCATCTCGGGCGCGGCGGCGGCGTCGTAGGTGTCGTCACCGTCGACCATCAGGTAGACATCGGCCTCGATGTCGGCGAAGGCGCGGCGCACCACATTGCCCTTGCCCTTGCGGTTCTCGGTGCGCACGATCGCACCGGCCGCGCGCGCCTTCTCGGCGGTGGCATCGGTGCTCAGGTTGTCGTAGACGTAGACGACGATGCCGGGGACGGCGGCCTGCAGGTCGGTGACGACCTTCGCGACGGCGGCCTCTTCGTTGTGACACGGCACGATGGCGGCAATACGAAGCTCGGTGGAGTCCACCCGGTCAATCCTCTGATCGGAGGCGAATATGAACACCGGGAGGGTACCCGACCGTCACAGATATAGCGGTGCTGCGGGGTTGGGGTACCGTCGGCCGGTGTCTGCGAACGAGTCCACGGCGGTGAGCGCTTCCGCCGCGAATGTCTCCTTGACCGGCAAGGTCCGGGCGCTGGTGCAGCGCGGCGGGGCATTCCTGGTGGTCGGTGCGATCGGTTTCGTGGTCGACGCGGGCACCTACAACCTGCTGGTCTTCCTCGGCGGGGAGGGGCCGCTGTTCCATGCCCCGCTGGTCGCCAAGATGATCGCGATCGGCGTGGCCACGGTGGTCACCTATTTCGGCAACAAGTGGTGGACCTACTCCGATCACGACGGCGATACCGGGGCCCGGCACATCCTGACCTATGCCGCGCTGAATGTGATGGCCATCGGACTGCAATTGGGCTGCCTGGGCTTCTCCCGCTATGTGCTGGGGCTGGACAGTCCGTTGGCGGACAACGTTTCCGGCACGCTGATCGGCCAGGCTGTCGCCATGGGCTTCCGTTTCTGGGCCTACGGCAAATTCGTCTTCACCAATCCGGCCTCGGGAACGAATAACGCCTGACACTGATATTGTCGGGCCGCCGAGCGTGACAGTGGCACTGTTTGAACGGTGCACGGCTCGCCGTGGGACCACGTCGGGATGAGCCGGTGTCTAAGTATTCAAAGGATGTCGAGGGATTCATGGATGCGTCGGCTGGGCAGGCCGTGACCGAAACCGAGGATCGGAAGGCGACCGGGGAGGCCCCCGCCTCCCTGCGCGCGGAACATGCCGCGCCGGATCGGCTGGTGTTGGCCCGCGGAATCTTCTGCGGCCCCGCCCCCAAGATCAGCGACGACTTGTACGCGGTGGCCAAGGGTAAGGTCACCCGGGAACGGCAGACCCTGCGCCTGGAGAAGGGCGCGTCGGTCAATACCAATACCTATTTCGGCCGCTTCGCCGCGGCCTACTGGCAGCGCTGGACCAAGGTCACCGAGGTCGAGGTGGGCATGACCCTCGAGGTGACCGGCAAGGTGCGGGTGCGGCTGGCCGCCTCCGACATCGCCGGACACCGCCGGGTGGTGGACACCGCCGTGGTCAGGGAGACCGGCCGGGTGACGCTGCTCGCCCCGCTGGACATGTATGTCGACGGCGGCGCGATCTGGCTGGAGATCGAGGCGCTCGGCGGTGAGGCCGTGATCACCGATCTGGAGTGGACGGCGGCCGCGCCCGAGCAGGTGCGCCCGGTGGCGATCGCCATCTGCACCTTCAACCGCGCGCAGGACTGCGCCAATACCGTTGCGGCCCTGGCCTCCGACTCGACGGTGCTGTCGCTCATCGACGCCGTGTACGTGGTCGACCAGGGCACCGACCTGGTGCAGGACCAGGCGCTGTTCACCGAGACCCAGCCGAAGTTCGGCGACAAGCTGCGCTACATCCGGCAGCCGAACCTCGGTGGCGCGGGCGGTTTCACCCGCGGCCTCTACGAGGTGTCCGGCGCCAACGAGCACGCCGACGTCATCCTGATGGACGACGACATCCTGTGCGAGCCGGAAACGGTGCTGCGGCTCAACGCCTTCGCCAACCTGACCGTGGAACCCACCCTGGTGGGCGCGCAGATGCTGTTCCTGTTCAACCCCGACTACCTGAATGTCGGTGCGGAAGAGACGAACCTGGGCAAGCTGCGCCACGGCCAGAAGGTGGCCAAGGCGCTGCGCAACACCTCCATGCTGAAGAAGCACCAGGAGCGCCGCGTGGACGCCGGCTACCAGGCCTGGTGGACCTGTCTGATCCCGGCCGAGGTGGTCAAGAAGATCGGGCTGCCGGTGCCGATCTTCTTCCAGTGGGACGACGTGGAATACGGCCTGCGCGCGCGGGAGAACGGTTTCGTCACCGTCACCCTGCCCAATGCCGCCGTGTGGCACGCCGACTTCTACTGGAAGGACTTCGACGACTGGGCGCGCTACTTCTCCTCGCGCAACTCGCTGATCGTGTCCTCCCTGCACCACGATCTGGACGGCAAGGCGATCACCCGCCAGTTGTTCCGGGAGATCGCGGAATACCTGGTCGGCATGCAGTACGGCCTGGCGCACACCACCCTGCAGGGCATCGAGGACTACCTGAAGGGCCCGGAGACCCTGCGTGACGGCGGTATCGAGGCGCTGGCCAAGGCCCGCGGCTCGCGCTCCGACTACCCGGAGACCGCCAAGCACCCGGCGGCCACCTCCCCGGTCCCCAACGCGCACCTGCACGTTCGCCGTGCGGGCGGCGAGCCCAGCCACCCGCTGCTGGTGCTCTACAAGCGTGCCCTGAACCAGTGGACCGGCCGCGTCATCCCCGGTCCCGTCGCGGTCACCCGCGAGGACGCGCACTGGTGGCACGTCGGCCTGTTCAACCACGTGGTCGTCACCGACGCTTCCCAGTCCGGTGTCCGAGTTCGTGTGCGCGACAAGGAAACCGCCCGGCGCCTGCTGATGCGTACCTACCGCGTGCTGCGGCAGCTCCGCAAGGAACTGCCCGATCTGCAGCGTCGCTGGCGGGGCGCGATGCCGGAACTCACCAGTCGTGAGAACTGGGAACGCCTCTACGGAATCGACAAGACTGCTTGATAGTCGGCTGAGCATGGCCCGGGACCTCGTGTCCCGGGCCATGTTTCATTTTCGTGGCAGGAATTTCGCATGTCCGCCACCTAATCTCGTTGGATCAGCGCGCAGTCAGCAGGGTGCGGGCAGCGTCGGCGAGGTCGGCTTCCAGCCAGTCCGGGAGTTCGGGGGCGTGGGCGTGGCGGCGGAGCGCGGCGTAGGGGAGGTCCACGACGGCGCGGCTGACGGCGTCGACCTCGCGGGGGCCGGCGCTGCCGTAGAGGCCGACCGCGATGCGGTGCAGCTGCGCGATCAGGGGTTCGTTCATCCGGGCCAGGCGATCACGGAACTCGGTGTCGGGCGCGCCGTCGAGCAGATCGCTCGGGCGCAAGTTGAGCAGCAGTTTGGCGTCGTCGATGCAGTCCCGGCCGAAGCCGACCGCGGCGGCGGTCATACCGACCGCCGCTTCGAGTGGATTTTCCGCGCCGCCGGCGGCCAGTACGCGGGATTGGAAGCGGTCCAGGGCTCGGATCCACGCCTCGGTGAGCACGCCGTTGCGGTTGCCGAACCGGTGGTAGAGCGTGCCCACGGGTGCGCCGCTGGCCTCGGCGATGGCCGCGACCCCGGCCGCGCGGGGGCCGTCGCGCAGCACCAGGGTGCGGGCCGCGTCGAGGATCACATCGGTGTCGTGCTTGCGGGGAGGAGCCATGAACTAGTACGTTCCTTCTATATGGAGCGTTTGCCCTATATCGATGAGAATTCCAGGATAGTCACCGCCGATCGCGCGCAGGCATGGGCCGCCGTACTGCGCACGACCTGCAAGAACCCTGACGATCTCACCACGCTGCCCCGCGGATTCGTGCTCGACGAGGCCGACCCGCCGAACCGATTGGTCACCAAAGGACGCCATTGGTTCTCCCGCTACCGGCTGAGCTTCCGGCTGGACGAGGTCGATCCCACCCACACTCGCGTCACCGCCATCACCCATGCGGTCTTTCCCGGCGTGCACGGCCGGATCTATCGCGCACTGGTCATCGGCACCCGCTTGCATCGACTGGTGGTGTGGGACCTGTTGCGCCGCATAGCCGTCGCGGCGGGGAGTCCGGCATGAACCTTCCGGGTCGGCGCTGGGGCGTCACCGATGCCGAGACATCCATGCGATTGCCGTGTGACAGTGCTGATTCCGGACCCGTGGTGGTCTGCGACCGGGCTGTCTCCGTCGCCGCACCCGCGGCTACGGTCTTCGCGTGGCTGTGCCAGTTGCGGGTCGCGCCCTACAGCTACGACCTGCTCGACAACTTCGGCCGCCGCAGCCCGCGCGAACGCGACGATCGGCTGACCGAACTGGCTGTGGGGCAACGCTTCATGAGCCTGTTCGAGCTGACCGGCTTCACTCCCGGTGTGCAGGTCACCCTGCTGGCCAAGGGAGTGGCGGTCACCTACGCCGTGCACCCGGACGGCGAGTCCCGTAGCCGCCTGCACGCGCGCGTTCGATTCCGTGGTCCGGCCTGGCTGTTGGCCCTGCCCGTCTTCGGCGACTTCCTGATGATGCGCAAGCAACTGCTCACGCTGAAGGAATTCGCCGAGCGCGAGGCGCTCGCGCCCGGCTGAGTCGTCGACGGGGACGGAGTGGGTCTCAGAGGAACAGGTCGGTGGTGAGCGGGGCGTCGCCCGGGGTCACCCGGTACTTGTCGAGGTCCGTGATCCCGTGCGCCGCAAGGACATCGTCGTCGATGAAGAAGTTGCCGGTGGTGTCCTTGGCCGGGGAGGTGAGGACCAGGTAGGCGGCGTCGGCGTAGATGTCGGGGGTGCGGGAGGTGGCGATCATCTGTTCGCCGCCGAGCAGGTTCTTGACCGCCGCGGTGGCGATGGTGGTGCGGGGCCACAGCGAGTTCACGCCGATGCCGTACTTGCGCAGCTCCTCGCTCAAACCCAGTGTGGTGAGCGACATTCCGTACTTGGCGATGGTGTAGCCCAGCGCCATGCCCGCCCACTTCGGATCCAGGTTCAGCGGCGGCGACAGCGTGAGGATGTGCGGATTGCGGCCGGCCTGCGCCGACTCCTTCAGGGCCGGGATGCTGAGTTTGGAGAGCAGGAAGCTGCCCCGGCAGTTGATGTCCTGCATGAGGTCGTACTTCTTCATCGGCAGCAGCTCGGTGGGGGAGATGTCGATGGCCGAGGCGTTGTTCACCACCAGGTCGATCCCGCCGAACCGCTCCTGCGTCTGCCGTACCGCGTCCGCGACGGCTTCGTCGTCCCGCACGTCACCGAGGTATTTGAGGACGGTGCCGCCCGCACTCTCCAGCTCCGCCGCCGCGGTGTGAATGGTGCCCGGCAACTTCGGGTGTGGCGCATCGGTTTTCGCGATGAGGGTGATGTTCGCGCCGTCGGCCGCCGCCCGCTTGGCGATCTCCAGTCCGATCCCGCGACTACCACCCGACATGATCATGGTCCGGCCCGCCAGCGGCTTCTGTGCTCCGGTCATGGATCCACTCCTCTTCTGCTGTTGTCGCCCTGAATCCGATCATCCGCGCCTGACTGGGTCAGTGGGGCGGAACTCTCGCATCTCGGGCGGTAGTGCTGGCACTACCTCCACTCGGCTGCCGGCGCGACCGCGATTCGGGTGCTCGGGGCATGGGCTGCACCCGGGCGCGTCCATAGCCTCGAAAGGGCCGGAAAACCCGGCCTGAACAGGAGGAATGTCTTCCATGAGCGCAATGCGGCGGCCACGCGGCCGGGTGCTGCTGGCCGGTGTCGGGGTCCTGGCCGTCCTCGCGGCCCAGGCGTGCGGCACCGACCCCGGGAGCGGCGAATCCGCACGCAAGGAGTTCTATCGCACCGTCACCGAGGCCCTCGACGGCGTGGTTCGTAGCGGCTTCCCGGGCGCGCAGGTGGTGTTCGACGGACCGGACGGTCATCACGTGCTCACCGCGGGCGCGGGTGACCTGAGCACCGGCGCACCCATCCCCGAGGATGCGCGGGTGCGGATCGGCAGCAATACCAAGACCTACGTCGCCACCGTGGTGCTGCAGCTGGTCGGCGAGGGCAAGGTCGAACTGGACGCTCCGATCGAGCGCTATCTGCCGGGCGTGGTGCGAGGCAACGGCAATGACGGCAACCGCGTCACGGTCCGGCAGTTGCTGCAGCACACCAGCGGCCTGCCCGAATATCTGGCGGGCCGAGACCCCGCCGCGCCCGGCTCCGGGCAGCTGACCGCCGATTCCGATCAGCTCCGCCGGTCCCATTACGAACCGGCGGACCTGGTCCGCATCGCCATGGCCATGCCGCCGCAATTCGAACCCGGCGCGCGCTCGGTCTACACGAACACCAACTACATCCTGCTCGGCATGCTGATCCAGCAGGTCACCGGCCGCCCGGCCGCCGCCGAGATCGACAGCCGCATCCTGGCGCCGCTGGGCCTGCGCGACACCTACTTCCCCGACTCGCGCGAGACCGGGATCCGCGGACCGCATCCGCGCGGATATCACGAAATCGACGGTCGCCGAGAGGACTTCACCGACCTGGACCCGTCCTGGGCCGATACCGCGGGCGCGATGATCGCCACCCCCGCCGACCTGAACCGCTTCTTCACCGCCCTGCTCGCCGGGAAACTGCTGCCCGCAGCGCAACTGGCGGAGATGAAGAAGACGGTCCCCTGGGATCGCGGCGAACCCGGCTCCGGCTACGGGCTCGGCCTGATCCGCCACGCGAGCTCGTGCGGCAAGGAGGTGTGGGGCCACGGCGGCAGCATTCCCGGCTTCGGCACCCACACCGGTGTGGCCGCCGACGGCACCGCCGTGGTGGTGACCGTCAATCAGTTGCTGGCCGACCGGGATGCCTCCGAGGTCGTGACCAAGGCCTTCGACTCCGCCTTCTGTTCGTGAGAGGAACCTCCGTGCGTTTTCGCGAGATCGCCCGCACTCGACAAGGTTTGGCCGCACTGGCGGTGACCGGTCTGGCGGCGGGAGCCGCGCTCGTCGCCGCCGCCGTCACCGAGCCGCCGGCCACCGCGGCGTCCCTGGACCGCTACTACCACCAGCGACTCGACTGGAAATCCTGTGACATTCCGGGGCTCGACGGTATGGGCGGGCAGTGCGCCGACGTCACCGTGCCGTTGAATTACGCCGAGCCGCAGGGCCGTACGACCACTGTCGTCATCTCCCGCATACCCGCCACCGACCCGGCGCGAAGGCGCGGTGTCATGCTCTCCAACCCGGGCGGACCCGGCGGCTCGGGCCTGGACTATTTCGTCGACACCAGCAAGGCCATGACACCCGAGGTCCGCGCCCGCTACGACCTCATCGGCATGGATCCCCGCGGCGTCGGGCGGTCCGCGGCGGTGAACTGCCACTGGCCGACCGGCTTCGGACTGCAGTTCGCGGGAGTCGACGCCAAGGGTTTCGCCGAATCCGTGGCCACCCAGTCCGATCTGGCGGCGCGGTGCGCGGCCGCCGAGGGGGAGCGGCTGCCGCACATGACAACTCGCAATACCGCCCGCGACATGGATGTCATCCGCGCCGTGCTCGGTGAGGACCGGATCAGCTACCTGGGCACCTCGTACGGCACCTATCTGGGTGCGGTGTACATGCAGATGTTCCAGGACCGGGCCGACCGCATGGTGCTCGACGGCAGTGTCGACCCCGACCGCTACGGCGTGGTCGGCATGGTGCAGGACATGGGCGCACCCAATGAGGCCGCGCTCGACGCCTGGGCGGCCTGGACCGCCGAACACGACGGTGAATACCACCTCGGCGCGACCGCGGCCGCCGTCCGCGGCCGGGTCCAGCGGCTCATCGCCCGCGCCGCCGCCGAGCCGATCCGGATCGGCGACTTCGCCGTCGACGCGCACTCCCTGCCCCTGGTGCTCTACATCGCCTTCGATTCCCCGCAGAACTACGGCCGTGCCGCACAACAGATCCGGGAGCTCGTCGACGCCGCCGACGGGAAGCGGATCGAGCCGGACGAGAACCTGGCGGGCAGCCTGGCCGTGATACTGCGTGCCCAGCCGCGCGATATGTCGCCCGCGATGGCGGTCCTCTGCGGGGATGTCGGCGCACCCCGTGATCCGGCGTGGTACTGGCACAATCTCGAGGCCGCCCGCGCCACCCAGCCGGTCTTCGGGGCGCTGGCGAACAACATCACGCCGTGTGCGTTCTGGGCCCCGCCGACCGAATCGCCCACGGCCATCGGCAATTCGGTGCCGAACCTGATCATCCAGGCCACCGGCGACACCCGCACCAACTACGGCGGTGCGATCGCCATGCACCGGGTGCTGACCGGATCCCGCATGGTGACGTTGCAGGACGTCGCCGTCCACTCGATCCTGGGCCGCTACCCGAACGCCTGTGTCTACGGCGCCGTGAACACCTATCTGGCCGACGGCATCCTGCCCGCCGCCGACCTCGGCTGCCGCGACGAGTGATCAGGCGTTCAGATAGGCGAGGACGGCCAGCACCCGCCGGTGCCCCACCTCGTCGGCGAACAGCCCCAGCTTGGCGAAGATGCTCCGAATGTGTTTGAGCACGGCGCCTTCGGTGACCACGAGGCGCTCGGCAATGGTGGCATTGTCGAGCCCCTCGGCCATGAGCGCCAACACTTCCCGCTCGCGCGGGGTCAGCGCCGCGAGCGGATCGTCGGTCTTGCGCCGCACCAGCAGTTGCGCGATCACCTCGGGATCCATCGCGGTCCCGCCCTCGGCCACCCGCCGCAGCGAATCCAGGAAGCGATCCACCTTCCCGACCCGTTCCTTGAGCAGATACCCGATTCCGCCCGCCCCGTCGCCGAGCAGTTCAGCGGCGTAGCTGTCCTCGACCCAGGCCGACAGCACCAGCACCGGCAGCCCGGGATGAATCTGCCTGGCGCGCACCGCCGCCCGCAGCCCGTCATCGGTGAAGGTGGGCGGCATCCGCACATCCACCACCACCGCGTCGGGCCGGTCGGCGGTGACGATCCGCAAGAAGTCGTCGGCATTGTCGACCGCCGCGACCACATCGATGCCGGCGGTCTTCAGCAGCAGCGTCAGACCTTCCCGCAGCAGCGCGTCGTCCTCCGCGATCACCACCCGCATGTCGCCACCACCTCGTTCACCGGCTCCTTCACGATCGACACGGCAGCTCCACCCGCACCACGGTGGGCCCGCCGGGCGGGCTGCTCAGCAGCATCCGGCCGTCCAGCGCCTCGGCCCGCCGCCGGATTCCGGCCAGCCCGCCGCCCTCGGTCTCGATCGCCGAGCCGACGCCATCGTCGTGAACCTGCACGGTCAGCAGCTCGGCGGTGCCCCCGAGATCCACTCGAAGCTGTTGGGCCCCGGAGTGTTTGGTCGCGTTGGTCAGCGCTTCCGCGATCACGAAGTACGCGGCGGCCTCCACCGCCGCCGCGTGCCGCGGGCCATCGCCCTCGATATCGAGCGTGCAGGGGATCGGCGAACGGGCAGCCAGGGCCGAGACAGCGCTGGTCAGACCGCGATCCGCGAGCACCGGCGGATAGATGCCGCGCACCACGTCGCGTAGTTCGGTGAGTGCGGCCTCGGCAGTGTCCTGGGCCTGGCGTACGAGCTCGTCCGCCGCGCCTGGATCACGGTGCCGCAGTTGATCCGCCAGTCCCAGTTGCATGATCACCGCGGCGATCCGCGCCTGCGCGCCATCGTGCAGATCCCGTTCGATGCGTCGCAGTTCCGCCCCGTGCGCGTCCAGGGCGGCCGCGCGCGTCGCGGTCAGTTCCGCCACCCGGACCGCCAGCTCGGCCCGCGGGGCCCCGAGCAGCGTCCGCGCCAGCTGCGCCTGCCAGCGGGCCACGACCGGAATCTGGAGCACCAAGGCCGCCAAAGGAATCGCGATGAGGGCGCTGAGCCCGGCCAGCGGCCACGAGTCGACGACGAAACCGAAGCTTTGGACCGTGCCCGGCGGCACGATCTGCCAATACGCCGGTATCGCCAGCTGATTCAACAAGCCCCAGGGCAATCCGATCGCGAACAGCGCCACCACCATGCCGGGCACCCCGTGCACGCACAGCCAGGCGATATCCCGCGCGTTCGCCGGATCCTGGAAGGCACTCGTCAACCGCTGCCGCAGCCCGCCCGTCATCGGCTGATACGCCGCCCTGACCGGCACGCCCAACCGCTTTCCGGCCCGCCGCCGTTCGAAACCGGTCAGTGGCCGGATCAGCCGCAGAAATTCGGGAACCGCCGGAATGCCGACGCCGATCAGACTGGTGGCCGCCACCAGCAGCAAACCGACCGTCGCGAGGATGGCCGCGGCTCCGGTGGCACCACCGATCAGCAGGTAGCCGATGCTGCCCGGCAGTGCCCGCAGCCGATCCGCCGTCCACCGTCGGGCGGTCGGCAGGGTGTCGCCGGAATCGCCATTGCCCGGAGTAGTCACCGCCACGCCGCCGGCCCGGTGATCCGGGCCGTGCTCCGGCATCGGGTCGGCAGTCATGCCACCAACCTACTGGCCGCCGGATGGGCCCGGTCGCGGCGTTCCGCCCCGGCACCGCCCCGGCTGGAGGCGGCGCGCCGCGTGCGGGCCACTCGGCGCGCCGCCTCCGGGTCCGGTCAGCGCTGTTTGCCGCCGCGCTCCTTGTACATCCGGCGCTGGCTCTTGTTGATGTCCTTCCACACCTTCTTGCGCTCGGCCTGCAGCCGGGCGTCGGTGCGGGAGGCCAGCCAGTCGTTCTCCCGGCTCAGCTTGCGGAAGCTGTCCAGCCGTCGCTGCGGCAGCTCACCGGATTCGATGGCCGCCAGCACCGCGCACCCCGGTTCGGTCCGGTGCGCGCAGTCGGCGAACCGGCACAGTCCGGCCAGGGTTTCGACATCGCTGAAGGCGCGGCCGATACCCGTCGCGGCATCCCAGAGCCCGACCGACCGCAGACCGGGCGTATCGATGAGGGTGCCGCCGCCGGGCAGCGGCCGCAGCTCCCGGTGCACGGTGGTGTGCCGACCACGCTTGTCGCCGTCGCGAACCGCCTGGGTGGCGAAGACCTGCGCACCGAGCAGCGCGTTGGCGAGCGTGGACTTGCCCGCACCCGAGGGCCCGATCAGGGCGACCGTCCCGGTCAGCAGGGCGGCCAGCACATCCATGCCGACACCACCGGCGGCGCTGACCGCCAGTACCGTCACGCCGGGTGCGGCGGCCCGGACGTCCTCGATCGGAATATCGTGCGCCAGATCGGCTTTGGTGAGCACCACGATCGGCTGGGCGCCGGATTCCCAGGCCAGCGCGAGCAGCCGCTCGATGCGCCCGAGATCCACGTCCCCGTCACCGGCGGTGCACACCAGCACGGTGTCCACATTCGCGGCCAGCACCTGATGGGCGGATTTGGCGCGGGCATCGGGCTGCCCGGAGACGGCCGCCCGCACGATGGCGGTCCGGCGCGGCAGCAGGGCCCGCACCGTGCGGCCGCGATCGATGGCCACCCAGTCGCCGGTGCACAGTCCGCTGACCTCGGCATCCGAGCGCGGGAGCTGTGCGCGGACCACCGCGGCCGCCAAGCGGCTCTGATAGTCGGCGGTGGGGAGCGGTGCGGCGATATCGCATTCGCTGCGATCCATGCGGATCACCCGGGCGGGAATCAGGTCCGCGCCCAGCAGCGGCAGGTAGTCGGCGGCGAGGGCGGAGTTCCAGCCGTAGGGGGAGAGCAGGTCGAGATCGACCGTAGACATGGGGGAGTCCTTCGACGGGCCGAGCCCGGATCATGGACTCAGCGAGGGGAATTCGAGGTGGAGGCGCGCACCGCGCGCGTGTACGCGGGCACGGCAATCCGCACAGTCGTCGTCACGAAACTCCACCTCCCATCTCTCCTCATGCCGTCACCGAGGCGACCGCTACCGACAAGAACGGGGACAACCTTCTCAGGCTGTCCCCGTCCGCGCAACGTATTTTCCGAGCCCTATGAGGTGGGCTTGTCGAACTGCTCTCGGCGGCCCATCCGCTGCAGGCGTAGCCACTCCATCAGCCCTGCCGGGTCCTTCTGCTGCACCAGGAAGAACCAGCCGAAGCGGGCGACCTCCTGCGGCAACAGCTTTCGCATGCCGGGCTGGGCCATCAGGTAGCCGCGGTTGCGATAGGTGAAGTGCCGCTTGACCGGATCGTCCGGGTACTGGGTGTGCATGCGCCCGCCCAGGATCGGCTTGAACTCCGCCGAGCCGTTCGGGTGCAGGTAGGCGGTCTGCAGGCAGGTGCCGAACGGCAGCCCGGACCGCACCAGCCGCCGGTGCACCTCCACCTCGTCACCGCGCACGAACAGCCGCAGGTCCGGCACACCGATCTTGTCGACCGCGGTCGCGGACACCAGCGCGCCGTTGAACAGCGAGGCGATACCGGGCAGGAAGTCCTCGTCGCCCAGCTCCGAGCGCAGCCGCCGCCACACCACGCCGCGGCGCAGCGGGAAGGCCAGCCGGTCCGGGTCGTCGATATCGGCTACCACCGGCGACACCTCGACCAGCGAGTGCCGTTCGGCGCAGTCGAAGAGAGTGGCGAGCACGTCGGGGCCTTCGGGCCGGCCGTCGTCGTCGGCCAGCCACACCCAGTCCGCGCCCATGCTGAGCGCGTGCAGCATGCCGAGCGCGAACCCGCCCGCGCCGCCGAGGTTGTGCTCCGAACCCAGGTAGGTCGATTCGATCGGCTGCTGCTTGACCAGCTCGCCGACCTCGGCCTCGTTGCCGTTGTCCACCACGATCAGGTGATCGACCGGGCGGGTCTGGCTGCTCAGCACCTTCAGCGACTCGGCCAGCAGTTCCCGGCGTTTGTGCGTGACCACGATGGCGACGATGCGCGCGTCATCGCCATACAGGGGGCTGGACGATTGGTCGGTCATGCGGGATTCCGTTCCGGTTCACGTTCACGTTCACGTTCCAGATCCCGCAGCACCTGCGCCACGTGATCACCGGCCTCCGGGCCTTCGTAGGCGCGCACCACGTCCTCGATGTCGCCCTGCATGCGCACCTGGCCGTGGTCGATCCACATGGCGTGGTCGCACAGCTGGGCCAGGAATTCGTTGGAGTGACTGGCGAACACCAGAATGCCGGAGCGCGAGACCAATTCCTGCAGGCGCACCCGTGCCTTCTTCATGAATTCCGCGTCGACCGCGCCGATGCCCTCGTCGAGCAGCAGGATCTCCGGGTCGATGGAGGTCACCACGCCCATCGCCAGGCGTACCCGCATGCCGGTCGAGTAGGTGCGCAGCGGCATCGCCAAATAGTCGCCCAACTCGGTGAATTCGGCGATCTCGTCGATCTTGGCCAGCATCTGCTTGCGGGTCTGCCCGAGGAACAGGCCGCGAATGATGATGTTGTCGTAGCCGGAGACCTCGGGGTCCATGCCCACGCCGAGGTCGAAGACCGGCGCCACCCGGCCGCGGATCCGCGCGCTGCCGCGGGTCGGTTCGTAGATGCCCGAAAGCAACCGCAGCAGTGTCGATTTGCCCGCGCCGTTGTGGCCGACCAAACCGACGCGATCGCCTTCCTTCAGCGACAGCGAGATATCCCGCAGCGCCTCGACGACCACCACGTCTGATTGATTGCGCCCGATGGCGCCGCCGGCCGAACCCAGTACCGCCTTCTTCAGCGATCGGGATTTGGCGTCGAAGATGGGGAATTCCACCCACGCGTTCTGGGTCTCGATACTCACACGGTCGGTCATTGAGCCTTCACACCCAGTAGGGGACTCGGGAACGGAACTTCTTCATAGCCAGTATCGCGACAATCCAGCCGACAACGGTGATCGCCACCACCACAATCCAGCTGCGCAGGTGGATCGGGTCGCCGAGCAGGGGCGCGCGCACGATCTCGAGATAGTGGAACGTCGGCACCAGCTCGGCCAGCTTGGCCCGATCGCTGGCCGCGCCCGACAGCGCGGAGGTCTTCCACATGACCGGGGTCAGCACGAACAGCATGAGCGTGGTGCTGCCCAGGATCGGAGCCAGGTCCCGGTAGCGGGTGCTGAAGATGCCGAACACGATCGTCACCCAGATGGCGTTGAGGAACAGCAGCACCAGGGCCGGAATCGCGAGCAGCGCCGTCCAGTGCAGGTGCCGCCAGATGCCGAAGACGGGCACCATCACCACATAGATGATCAGGTTGTGCGCGAAGAACAGGAACTGCCGCCACACCAGGCGATACACGTGCACGCTCAGCGCCGACGGCAGCTGTTTGATGAGGCCTTCATTCGCGATGAAGACGTCGGAGCCCTCCAGAATGCTGGCATTGATCACATTCCAGACGATCAAACCCACTGTCACGTAGGGCAGATACGAACTCAGCGGCTGCCCGAACAGTGTGGCGTAGAGCACGCCCATCGCGGCCGCCTGCAAACCGGTGGCGATGGTGATCCAGAACGGTCCGAGCACGGACCGTCGATAACGCTGCTTGATGTCCTGCCAGCCCAGCGCCAGCCATAGTTCACGCTGGGAGAACCCGTCGCGAAAGTCCTTGAACGCGCGACCGAAGGACTGGGAGTCCGACACGAACGGCACCGGTTCATTGTCCGGGCGCACGTCTATCGTCGCCGAGTCGGGGGGAGCAGCAGCAGGCACAGCATCCGACCCTATCTAATGGCATTCGCTTTGCGCGCGGAACCTGCCGCCGACCGCTATGTATCGGCGGCAGGGAGCCGTCAGAGGTACTGGCCGCCGCCGGGGTTCTGCTGGCCGCGGGGGTCGCCGGAGCTCATGCCGGGCGGGAGGGCTTGGCGCATCTGCTCGAGCTGGGCGCGGGCCGCCATCTGCTGGGCGAACAGGGCGGTCTGGATGCCGTGGAACAGGCCCTCCAGCCAGCCGACCAGCTGGGCCTGGGCGATGCGGAGTTCCGCGTCGGAGGGGATGGTCTCGTCGGTGAAGGGCAGGGCCAGCCGCTCGAGTTCCTCGCGCAGTTCGGGCGCGAGGCCGGTCTCCAGCTCGCGAATCGAGGTGCGGTGGATCTCGCGCAGCCGGGTGCGGGAGGCGTCGTCCAGCGGCGCGTGCCGGACTTCCTCGAGCAGTTGCTTGATCATGGTGCCGATGCGCATGACCTTGGCGGGCTGCTCCACCATGTCGGCGAGCGACTCCTCTTTCTCGGAGTCGTCCAGAATGCCCGAATGATCGTCACCGACAACCTGTCCGGTGATCTCCACCGGCTCGCCGCCGATCTGGGCCGCCGCCGGGATGAACAGCGGCTTTCCCTCGGGTCCGATTACGACAATGTGCTCCGGAACCCCATCGGATTGCGTCATGTCTCCCATCCTGCCGAATCCCGGCCGAACCCGCTAAGTGCCACCCCTGTTCGTAACGCTCCGATGACCCGCCGCGAAGTTGGACAAGACCCAGCGGTTCGCGGCCGTCCCGATTCTGGACTGCGGCTTGATAGACCTCCGCCTTGGGGGAGCGAAGCGGAGGAGCGGAGGAGGGAAGAATCGGGACCTAGGGGCCGCGAACCTGCCCCGGAGCGGAGCGGAGGGGCAGTTGAACACCGCGTCCCGTCCAGTTTGTTCGGTAGCTGCAGGTCGTCCGTTTCTGTGAGGTCGCTTCCATCCCTACCGTTACCCAGCCGTGCCCTCTCCCTTTAGAGTGGCCAACATGACTTACGACGTCGCACGGGTGCGGGGCCTCATACCGTCCCTGGGCGACGGCTGGATCCACCTCGACCCCCAAGCGGGCATGCTGGTCCCGGATTCGGTATCCCGGGCCGTCTCAACAGGTTTCCGGACCTCGGCCTTCTCGCACTCCAATCGGCACGGCGCGGCCAAGCGCAGCGCCGCGATCCTGGAGGCCGCGCGGGAGGCCGTCGCCGATCTGGTCGGCGGCGATCCGGCGGGCGTGGTGCTCGGCCCGGATCGCGCGGTCCTGCTGGCCTGGCTGGCCGAATCGCTGAGCTCCCGGCTGGGTCTGGGCACCGGGATCGTGCTGTCGCGCCTGGATGACGAGGCGAATGTCGCGCCGTGGCTGCGCATCGCGAATCGCTATGGGGCGCACGTGCGCTGGGCCGAGGTCGAGATCGAGACCTGCGAGATGCCGGCCTGGCAGTTCGAGGAGCTGATCGGACCCACCGCCCGGCTGGTGGCGCTCACCGCCGCCTCGCCCATCGTGGGCTCCGCGCCCGCGGTCCGGGTGGCCGCGGACCGGGTGCACGAGGTCGGCGGTCTGCTGGTCGCCGACTGCTTCGGCGCCGCGCCCTACGCGCTCATCGACATCGACGAACTCAATGCCGACGTGATCGCTCTGAGCGCACCCGCGTGGGGCGGCCCGCAGATCGGCGCGCTGGTCTTCCGTGATCCCGCGTTCCTGGACCGGATCCCGTCCATGTCGCTGAATCCCTATGCCAAGGGCGCCGAACGGCTCGAGGTGGGCGGGCATCAGTACGCGCTGCTGGCCGGGCTCACCACCTCCATCGACTACCTGGCCGCGCTGGACGAGCGCGCCACCGGCACCCGTCGCGAGCGCCTGGAAATGTCGATCACCTCGCTGCAGGACTATCACGACCAGCTCTTCGAGCACCTGATGGCCGTGCTGGACACCATCCCCAACCTGACCGTCATCGGCCGCGCCTCCACCCGCATCCCGACGGTGAGCTTCACCATCTCGGGCATGCAGGCGGAGAAGGTCTCGGCCAAGCTGGCCGACGCCCGTATCGGCACGCTGAGCGGCTCGCACGGCGGCAGCCGCCTGCTCGACGCCCTGGGCGTCAACGACGAGGGCGGCGCCGTGACCATCGGACTCGCGCCCTACACAACGACTTTCGAGATCGACCAGCTGGGCCGAGCGCTGGCCGCGCTCGACACCTAGCCGATTCCGGTCAGACCTCGCGGATCTGCAGGATCACCTTGCCGACCGTCTCGTCGGAGTCCAGCAGCCGATGCGCCCGAGCGGCGTCGGTCACCGGAACCTCGGCCGAGACCACCGGCGCCACGGTGCCGTCGGAGATGAGCGGCCACAGGTGGCGGCGCAGTTCGCTGATGATCTCCGCCTTGGATCCGCGCCCGTGCTCGGGCCGGCGGCGCAGATTGGTGGCGTGAATCGCGCCCCGCTTGCCCAGCAGCACAGCCAGATTCAATTCCGCGGTCACCCCGCCCTGCATGCCGATGATCACCAGATGCCCGTCCTCGGCGAGCGCCGCGACATTGCGTTCCAGGTAGGCCGCGCCCATATTGTCGAGAATGATGTCCGCGCCGGGATATTCGCTGTGCAGCGTCGTCACGAAATCGTGCTCGCGATAATTGATCAGCACCGTCGCGCCCAATTCTGCGCACCGGTCCAATTTGAACTGCGACCCCGCGGTCACCGCGACCCGCGCGCCCAGCGCCCGCGCCACCTGGATGGCGTGCGTGCCGATACCGCTGCCGCCTCCGTGAATCAGCAGCAACTGCCCGCTGTGCAGGCCCGCGGTCATCACCAGGTTCGACCAGACCGTCGCCGCCGCCTCCGGCAGCGCGGCCGCCGCGGCCACATCCAGCCCTTCGGGGATGGGCAACACCTGGCCGGCGGGCGCGATCACCCGCTCCGCGTACCCGCCGCCGGACAGCAGCGCGCACACCCGATCACCGGGCCGCCAATCCCTTACGCCCGGACCGACTTCCGCGACCAGACCGGACACCTCCAGGCCCAGGACCTCACTCGCCCCGGGTGGCGGGGGATAGAGACCCTGCCGTTGCAGCAGATCCGCGCGGTTCACCCCCGCGGCCACCACGTCGATCGCCACTTCGCCCGGTCCTGGCGCGGGCAGATCGTCCACCTGCGCCCATTTCATGACTTCGGGCCCACCGAAACCGTCAAGTGTCACCGCATACATGAAAACGAGCCTACGACCGCGCCGCACCGATTACTGTCAGGCCACCCTCGGGCGCGGTACAGCATCCTCTCAGCTTCTACCGGCACCGTGGAGTGGACGGATTCGAAAGGAGATTCCATTGATCACCACACTGACCGTCCTCGGCGGCATGATCATCCTGGCTGCCATGGCGATGTCCGGCTTCATCGCGAACGACGCCCCCCGCGCCCTGGTCCGCGTCCGCAACCGCTGACAACCCGTATCTTCGACCCCCTCCGCGGCGAGGTCGAAGGTACTAGCGTTCCCGGGCATGAGCAGTTTCGTCGACTTCCAGAACGAGATCTATCTGGCCGGCCTCGCGGGGATCGTCCCATCGCTTCCGATGACCGCGGCGGGCCTGGAAGAGCGGGCTCGGGAAGAGCTGGATCCGGCGGCCTTCGCTTATGTGGCGGGCAGCGCGTCCGCCGAGCGCACCGCGCACGCCAATCTGAGCGCCTTCGAGAAGTATCGTCTGCTGCCGCGCGTGCTGCGCGGCGCGACCGGGCCGGGGGTGCGTGACCTCTCGGTCGAAGTGCTCGGAACCCGTTTGGCCGCACCGATTCTCACCGCCCCGGTCGGTGTGCTCGGCCTGCTGCGGGAACGCGGCGAGACCCTGGTCGCCGAGGT
Organism: Nocardia tengchongensis; assembly: GCF_054781395.1. Taxonomy (NCBI): domain Bacteria; kingdom Bacillati; phylum Actinomycetota; class Actinomycetes; order Mycobacteriales; family Nocardiaceae; genus Nocardia; species Nocardia tengchongensis. Next base: position 1,942,540 of record NZ_BAAGUM010000006.1, on the reverse strand, counting down.
CACCAAGGAACTGGGCATCGGCATGTGCCTGTCCACCGCCGCCTCCTCCACCATCGAGGAGGCCGGTGCGCGCGCCGGCGCCTGGTGGTATCAGCTGTACTGGCCCAACGACATGGAACTGGCCCGTTCCTTCGTCGAGCGCGCCGAGAAGGCGGGGGCCAAGGCCATCGTCGTCACCGCCGACACCCCCGCGCTGGGCTGGCGACCGCGCGACCTGCAGCAGGGGCACCTGCCGTTCCTGCACGGCAAGGGCATCGCCAACTATCTCTCCGATCCGGTCTTCCGGGCCAAGCTCAGCGCCCCGCCGGAGGAGAGCGAGGAGGCGATGCAGGCGGCCGTGCTGACCTGGTCGGGGCTGTTCGGTAATCACGCGCTGCGCCCGGCCGACATCGCCCGGCTGCGGGACTGGACCGAGCTGCCGATCGCGGTGAAGGGCGTGCTGCACCCCGACGACGCCCGCCAGGTGGTGGACGCGGGCGCGGACGCGGTGATCGTGAGCAATCACGGCGGCCGCCAGGTGGACGGCGCGGTCGGCGCGCTGGACGCGCTGCCCACCATCGTCGCCACCGTCGGCGATCGGGTGGACGTGCTGTTCGACTCCGGGATTCGCACCGGCTCCGACGTGATGATCGCGCTCTCGCTGGGCGCCAAGGCGGTCCTCTACGGCCGCCCCTGGGTGTACGGCCTGGGCCTGGCAGGCCTCGACGGAGTACGCCACGCCCTACGCTGCCTGCTCGCCGATTTCGATGCGGCGATGGGGCTTTCGGGCTGCACGAGTTTGCACGACCTGAGCCGCACCATGATCTCTTCCTACCGCGTTTAGGCCCCGCGACGCGGAGGAATTCAGCTGGGGGCCGTCGGGGGTCGCCGAGCCGAGGAGTTCACGATCACACGCCGTCACAACAACGAGCCGGTGGCCGCCGGCCGGAACGGGCGCGAACCGAGGTGGCTCACCCCGGAGCAGCAGCGGGCCTGGCGGGCCTACATGGACGGCAGCCAGCGCCTCATGACCGAACTCAACCGGCAGCTGCAACGCGACTGCGACCTGTCCTTCGCCGAATACCGCATCCTGGTGAAGCTCTCCGAGGCCCCCGGCCGCGCGCTGCGGATGAGCGACCTCGCCGACGGCGTGCTGTCCTCCCGCAGCCGCCTCACCCATCAGATCCGCCGCATGGAGGCCCAGCGCCTGGTCCGCCGCAGCGCGTGTGAGGACGACGGCCGCGGCGTGCTGGCCCAGCTCACCGACGAGGGCCTGCGCCGCCTGCGGGCCGCCGCCCCCGGGCACGTGGCCGCGGTGCGCCGGTTCTTCGTGGATCTGCTCACACCCGAGCAGCTGGCCGCCGTGGCCGCGGCGCTGGACCTGGTGAACCAGGCCGCCGATCACCGCGCCGAGACCCGCCCGGCCGCCGATCCCGAGTGACCGCCCACCTCGATCCCGAAGTGGGAAGCCGACCGCACGCGCCATCAGTTACCATCAGTCCGCCTGGAAGCATGGCAGAGCGGCCGAATGCACTCGCCTTGAAAGCGAGCGTCGCGAAAGCGACCGGGGGTTCAAATCCCTCTGCTTCCGCGTAATTGCAGCAGGTCAGGGCTGGTTTTCTAGCTGGCCCTGACCTCTGGTCAACAACAGCGGTCAACAAACGCATCTGGGGAGATGTCGGTGGACAGCCAAGTTCCGACCAGGCAAGGACCAGCCACATGTCCAGCTTCAGAGTGCGTACCCGGCCCGACACGTCCACCTACACGCAGATCCTGTTCCGCCACAACGGAAAACAAGCCTCACGCTCGTGGGATGACCACGCGACAGCGCTGCGCTGGAAAGAGCTCCTCGACAAGGTCGGCTCGACCGAGGCGATAGCCATCCTCGACGCCCAGCTCGGCGTCCAGGCCGACGGCACGCCGACGCTGAAACAGTGGCTGCTGACCTACATCGATTGCCTCACCGGCGTCGAAGCGGGAACCATCGACCGCTACAAGGCCATGGTCCGCAACGACTTCGACGAGACGATTTCCGCGCTGCCGGTCACCGCAATCACCGATGCCGTAGTGGCCTGCTGGATTCAAGGCCTGGTGGCATCGGGCGCGTCCGGAAAGACGGTCGCGAACAAGCATGGATTCTTGTCTGCGGCACTGGCTGTCGCGACCATTCGGAAGATTATTCCGGCGAATCCGTGCGCGGCGACGCGATTGCCGCGGGCGAATGCTCCGCGAATGACGTTCCTCGAAGTCGACGAGTTCCGCGCCATTCTGGACGCCATGCCCGAACGCTGGCGGCCGTTCACGCTGTTCCTGGTCACCAGCGGCGCTCGATTCTCCGAGGCTGCTGCGCTCACGGTCGGTGATGTCAACGTGCGTGCCGGAACATGCCGAATCGACAAGGCATGGAAGGACACCCGCCAAAAGGGCGGCAATCAGTGGCAGCTCGGTCTGCCCAAGACCAAGAAGTCGATCCGCACGATCAACTTGCCGCCCGAGACGCTGGCCGAATTGGATTTGAAACGCGCGCCCAATGAGCGACTGTTCCTGAACACCCGCGGGAAGGCCATGCGGTCGGGCCCCTACTACCACACCGTGTGGAAACCGGCCGTGCGGAAGGCCGAAGCGGCATTGAACGGCAAGGACCCCAGGCCGCACGACCTTCGGCACAGCTGCGCGAGCTGGATGATCAGTGCCGGCGTCCCGCTGCCGGTAATTCAGGCCCACCTCGGGCACGAAAGCATCACCACCACCATCGACCGCTACGGACACCTCGACCGCCAGGCCGGAGCCGCTGCTGCGTCGGCGATGTCGGCCATGTTGAGCGGCGGGCAGCCGAGCCCGGGCGGGACGCCGCCGCGTCTGGTCGTTGTCGGTAGCAGGGGCGCGGCCTGATGACCGGCCCGCGGACCAGACGTGCCGGATATGTCGAGCGCCGCCTGTGCTGGATCCTCGACCACGCCCGGGCCACCGCGGTGCGCGAATCCAGCGACCCGGCAACGCAGCTGCTGAGCGAGCGCGGCCAGCTGCGCGCCGAGCTCATGGGCTGGATCGCCGAGATACGGCTTGCCGCACCGTAGACGCGAGAACGCGCCGCGCGGGGATCCTTATCCGGCGCGGCGCGTCCGGTCAGTTGATCGTTTCCGAGGCCCAGTACTCGCGCAGGCTCCGGATCAGCTTGCCGTCGAACTCCAGCAGGGCGACCTCGCGCATCCGCTTGCGGATGCCTCGGACCAGGTCATCGAAGCGGGCTTCCCATTCCACGATCGCGGTCTCGCCATCGACATACAGGCTCAGCAGCTCGCACTCGATGTTCGACTGCGACTCGACCACCTTCGACTGCCAGTAGTCCCGGATGCCGTCATGGTTGGCGATCGGCTCGCCGAGCACGCGCTCGTGGTAGGTCGCGTCCTCGGTGAATATCGACAGGATCAGATCGGGGTCCTGCTTGGTCCACGCCCGGATGTAGATATCTACGACGTCGCGGACGTGCTGCTTGGTCAGGGTCATCGTGCCTCCGTGATGTCCTCGAGCGTCATCGGACCGGCCGTGTGGCTGCGGTCCTGGAGCAGAGCGTAGATCAATGCCGGTGCTTGCAAGGTGACGGCGGCGAGATCGATTCCGTCCAGCGAGGACGGCTCGATGCGCACCCATTTCCACTGTTCCGCAACAACTTCCATGTCGTGCGGAAAGCCGGTGTAGTAGCCGGTGAGCATCATCTCGCCTGGCATGACCGACAGGTGAAGGGAGCCGAAATAGTAGCTGTCGCTCAGGTTTCGCCACTGGCCGATTAGATGCCGCCCATACAGCTCGGCCTCGACCTGGTTGCGGAATCCCTCCGCCTGGTCCTCGCTGCGCGGCGACGGCGGCCAGTTTGCGGCCGTGATCCGCCGGCCACCCTGCGGGGTGATCACGGCGATATCGGCATGGTGCCGCACGCTGTCGAATTTGTAGGCCGTCACCCAGCAGCCTGCGATCGCGGCCGGCGGTAGCGACGGCCCGATCAGCGCCTCGTCGGCATCCTGCGGAATCGGATTGGCTGCGACCGCATCCCAGAATCGGCGCAGCTGCCCGTCGTCGAGATTGTCGAGCAGCTCAGCCAGGCGCGCCTGGTTGGCCAGCCGCAACCTCGCGTGCGCTCCGGCACGCCGCCACCGGTACAGCATGCTCGCGGTGACACCGACCTTCTCCGCGAAGGCCTCGGCGGTGTCCCCTACGGCCTGCTGAAGGGCGTGCGACTCGACGCCCGTCCACTTCCCCACGCCCCTCATGCTGGGAAAGTACGCCGAAATCCTTGTCGAGTATGTACTTTCGTGAACTTTCCGAGCGTTTGATACTCCACCGCGGCGCAATGGTGAATCCACACCGCCGCGCCGGACCATCGATGCAGCCCCGCCGCCCGGGTCGAGCTGCTTGCCCCCAAGAGTTCCCCGGCGGCGCGGCTACCCAATCGACCAAGGGGCAGGCGATGGCGATGCGGACACAACCGACAGCATTGGGATGGCTCGATATCGGCGTGACAGAAACGCCCGACTGGGATCGGCCTCAGATTCGAAGACTCGCCCGACATCTCGGCTACCGCCTGGAGTGGGCGCCCGAGGTTCTGACTATTCCGCTCGTCGACGTAGTGCGCGAGGCCGACGTCGATGCGCTGATCATTCCGCGCCCGGAACATCTTGATCCGCTGATGCTGAACGCGCTCCTGTCGCTCGTCGACGTCGAGTGCGTGCTACCGCGGATGTCCTTCGCCCGGTGGGCGCTCGCGCAACAGGGGAGGCGGAAATGATCGGTCTCGGACTGGCTTTCGCGATCGGATTGCCCGTAATGGTCCTGACTTGGGCGGTTTGGCCGCGCCGATGGACGCTGAGGCGGTCGCCGGAGATATCTCGGGGAGAACTAGGCCACTTCGATGCTCGGGACCCCGAAGGGAGGTGCGTGTAAGGACATTCCCCTTGCTCCACAGAAAGACCCCCGGCAGGTGCCTCTTCAGTTGCGCCGCAAACCTACTGGAGTCTCATCGCTTGCACCGGGGGTCTTTCGATGTCCGTGCCAACCGTGTGACATCTGATGCCAATTTACCAAGTGTTTGCTAAAGGGCCGTCGCTTCGGCTGTAGCCTCACGGCCAGTCGGGGGGTCGCGCGCATATCGCGCGGATACAAACACCAAAGGGGAATGCTATGAATCGCATTGCGCGGGCTGGAATTGTGGCATGTCTGGCCGCAATCGGAATCGCTACCGCGGCAACGGGCACGGCGTCCGCTGACCGGACTGGAATCATCTACGGCTACTCGGCATGTCAGGACACTGCCCGGTCGTACCGGAACGCCGGATACACCGCTGACTGCATCCTGCTGCAGGGCGAGTCGTACGTCGTCGACTACCACCTTCGCGGCGAGAGCGGCGCATCCCCGTTCAGCGCCCAAGGGCTCGCTCAACTGCTTGCCACCGGCAGTGCTTCCGCATCTCAGTAGGTCGGCGACTGCGTAACGACAGGGCGGCCATCGCCGCCACCGCACAAGGGGAATCCATGAAGACTGCCGCCCTGCTCGCTGTCCTCGCTCTGCCGCTACTGCTGACGACCAGCTGCGGGTCCGACGACCACACCGCAGCCGGCGCAACTACACCGGCGGCCGCGCTTTCGACGAGCGCGGTAGCGGATCCATTGGACCCTGGCGCCGCAGTCCCGGCGGGGGTTTCGTGCGCGGATATCGGCGGCGTGTTCGAAAAGCACGGCACCGATGGACGCGGCAGCTGCGTACCCGCGGATAAGCGCGCCCAGTGCCATGTGCCTCCAGGCGCGCAGGATGCGCACTATGTCGCTGATTTCGAGATGACGCCGCCGTTTCCGACCGGGACGGTCAGCCCGACCATGGTGGCGGTGATGCTCGACGGCGCGAGCAATCCGGACTGCTGGAAGATTCCCGCGAACTAGCGCGGCCCGGTCCACACCGGCAGCCGCGTTACTGGCCGCCGTTCCCATCGCGCCGCTGACCAATCACTGAACAATTCAGGAGAATTGATGCTCTGCAAGATCGTTTGCGCGGCCGTCCTATTCGCAGCCGCCGCTGGGGCCGGAACGGGGATCGCGTCTGCTGCCTACGACGGTGAGGTCTATCCCTCGTATGCGGCGTGCGCCGCTGATGCTCGCGCTCAGGAAGCGGCGACGCGGAACACCACTGCTGATACCGCGACGTGCGATCAGGTACCCGGGAACAGCGGTCGTGGGCTATGGCAGATCACGATCACGCCGCGACCGTGGCTCAATCAGCGAAGCGACGACACTACCGATCCCAGTGATTTCGCGGGTGGCTTCATGAGGGGCCTGACCTCCGGCAGCGCTCAACGCTAACGCGGCCCGGTCCACACCGGCAGCCGCGGAATGACTTTGATCAGCCGCAGCCGCGCCGGGACACCTTGGCCGGCGTGTCGGGTGGTGGCGCTGTCGAGAGTGCCGGCCGAGTCCGCAGTGGCGAGCCGCAGCGTCGCCGCATCGGTGGCCGCCGCGGTGTCGGTCGAGGTGAGCTTGTTGAGGACAACCGCAGCATCGACCGCAGTCGCGGAATCCGCGGTGGGCCGGACGATTGCGACGGCCGCAGCGTCGGCACCGGTGGCGAGATCGGCTGCCGGGGTGCTCGCGGTGACCGCGCTGGCCTCGGATCCGGCCGCGGTCTCGGATGCTCTGATGATGGGGTTGGCGGAATCGCTGGCCGTGCCGGTGTCGGGTGCCGCGCCCACGAACACGGAGACGGTTGCCGTGTCGGCCCCGGCTGCGGTGTCGCCGAGCTGCTGTCGCACGACTGCGGCGTCCGCCCCGGCAGCGGTCTCGGTGACGGGCGTGGTCACCGCCGCCGCGTCTGCGCCGCCCGCGCTCTCGGCAGTTGGGTTGGTGATTTGCGCGGCGTCGGTGCCGGCCGCGGTGTCGCCGAGCTGCTGTCGCACGACTGCCGTGTCGGCTCCGGCTGCAGTTTCGGTGACGGGCGTGGTCACTGCTGCCGCGTCTGCGCCGGCCGCGCTCTCGGTGGCCTTGGTGGTGAGTTGCGCAGTGTCGGCGCCGGTGCTGGTCTCGGTACCGAAGGCGCTCGCGGTGACCGTGCCGGAGTCGACTCCAGTCCCGCTCTCTGCGTTCGGCAGCGTGACCCCGGCGGTGTCGGTGCCGGTGGCGGTATCGCTGCTCGGGGTGGATACGCCGCTCGGGTTGAGGATGCCGATCCACGCGGCAGATAGGCCGTTCGACGGGGCCGTGTCGGGCACCGTGCCGACCATCGAGGTGTTTCCGGTGGAGATGACGGCGGCGGAATCGGTGAGCGCGAGCGCGAAGGTCGTGGAGTTCGAGCTGCCGCGGTTGGTGTCGGCCGGGCTGAATGTGGTCCAGGCCGAGATGGAAGCGTTGAAGTTGTTGTTCACGCCCCATGCGGCGATGCGCCACGCGCTGCCGTTGGTGTTGTTGACCGTCGGCGTCGTGATGGTGCTGGCGTTGGCGGTCGTGTAGTTCTCGACGAGCAGCGGCGTCCCATTCGATACACCCGAATAGGCCGAGCACGCGTTGTATGTCGCGCCGGTGAGAGTCCAGCTGGTCGCCGCGCCGGTGGTCCAAACGAAGTAGGCGACGACAAGGCGGATGCTTGAGAACGTGCCGGTCCCGGTGACGTTGCGGACGGTGGTCCAGCCGGTTGGCACGGTGATTGTGGTGCCTGATGCCGCGATCGCGGTCATGATCAGCACGTCGCCGTTCGCGACGCCGGTCGGGGCTGTGATCGTGGTCGAGCCGGTCGTCGCCGTCCCGCGCAGGGCTATCGCCACGTCACGCCCCTCTCGCCGTCCGAATCACGCTGTGCTGCTGCGGTTCAGGAAATCGTGCAGGTCGCCGCGAGGGTCCAGATCGCGCCCGATGCCTTGGTGCCGAGGCTGGCGATCTTGTGGTTCAGCATGATCGGCGAGGTGCCCACCGAGGCCAGCGTGCCGCCCGGGGTGAGCGTTCCGGTCGCGATGCCGAGGCACCATTCGAACCAGCCGAAGTTGCCGTTGTTGATGCCGAATGTGCTGTTGACCGTGAGGGTTCCGCCGGTCTGGGTCGGGTAGCCACTGTCCGCGCCCTGGTAGTAGGCGGTCGTGGTCGAGCCGTTGCCCGCGAGCGCGGTGTCGGTGACCGCGGCGTCGTTGGTGCTGGTGCCGCCGTGGTATCCGACGCCGATGATGGCCTGCGCGTTGTTGAACACGGCGCCGCCGTTGCCCTCGAGCAGCGAGGTGATGCGGCCGAGGCCGGCAGTCGTGAGCAAGTTTCCGGGCTCGACGTGGACCTCGTCGGGCGCGAACCGCCCGCGGGCGACGAGATCCTCGATCTCGTGGCCGAGCGGCTCGCGGCCGACGTGGGCGATCATGGCCTGCACGGTGTTGGCGAAGTACTTGCGCACCTCGGCGACTGCGGACCAGGCGAAAACGTCGTCGGACATGGGAATTCCCTCTCTATTGCTGGGTGATGGTGACCTGGAACGACCAGTCGATTTGCCTGCCAGTGCTGGTGGCGATGCGGTTGGTGACCAGATAGGTGGTGCCGAGAGTCCCGCCCGATACCCAGATCGAGGCGGTGGTTCCGGTGTGGGCGGCCGAGCTCAAGGTGAGGCCGGGAATGGCGAGAAAGCTGCTCGCCGTGATGGTTTCGCCGCTGGCGAGGTCCGAGGACCAGTCGAAGGTCCAGGGCTCAATGTCGGTCGGGCTCTTGGTGAATCCGTCGTACAGCTGGTCGGCGGTCGCGGGGATTCCGGGAGCGCCGTACGGCAGCCGCCAGCCGTACGCCTGATACCGCGCGAGGTCGGCCGAGTCGATCATCATGCCTTGGGTGGGCATGCGGGATCCGTCCGCGGCGAGCACGTCGCGGACTATGAGGATCGAGGACATTAGGTGCGGCTGGCGATCTCGTCGAGCAGCTCGTCCGACATCTCCGGAGCCGGGATGTCGTGGTCACGCGCAATATCCATGAAGTCCCGGATCACTTCGATGGCGTGGCGAAAGAGGTTCTCTAGCCTGGACTGGGCCTGCTGGCGGCGGCCGAGCTCCTCCTCGGCGGCGTCCAAACGCTTATGTACATCCGACAGCGATGCGCTCAGCTCCGTTGACGATGTGGTCAGGTTCGACACTGTCTGTGCGAGCTGGTTGAGGCTCACCGCGTGGTTGACGTTGGTCTGCGCCTTGTCACCGCTGCGGCCGCGCAGCCAGCGGATGCCCTCGACACCGCTTGCGCCGCCGAGGATTCCAGCGAACGTCTGTCCGATTGAGGTCCAGCTCATGAGGCGGCGCCGTGGTCCGGCGCGAATGCCGCTTCGGCTTCGGCGACGACGTGCTCGAGCGCGGGCTCGTTCTTGGTGAGCCACACGCCGAATGACTGCGCGGTGTGCACGACGAGCAGCAGCGCGGCGGCGACCGCGGCCGCGCGCTTGTCGGGCACCAGCTCCAGGAGCGCGGCGGTCTCGGTGCCCCAGGCGACGACACCCCCGGAAATGCTGATTGCGGTCTTCGAGTACTGCGAGATGCTCACGGCTGCACAACCTCCGGGCCGGCCTTGGAAACGACGACTGCCGGGAACACCTCGGCGATGTCGACGCCGAGCTTGGCCGCAATCGCCTTGGCGTACGACTTCAGGAGCGCGATGTCATTGACCACTGCGGCGAGCGCATCGACGACAGTTCGATCGTTGCCGCCTGCGTCCTGGCCGAGCTGTGCCCATCCGGTGTACTGGCCCGGGTCGCGGGATCCCTGCCCACACAGCTGCTCTCGAACATCGGCGATGCGGTCGGAATCGAACACGGGTGGCTCCTGAGGGGTCGGGTCGGGTGTGGTGGCGGACCATTGGCCGTAGTCGTCGGCGCGGGATTCGTTCACGTCGCACGAGACGCCGTCGATGTCGACCTGCTCGATGCGTTGGTGCAGCTGGGCGCGGGCCTCGACGTTGCCGCCGGACCAGGCGTCGGTCTGCCACGCCCAGCGGACCGCGCCCGCGTCGAGGGCGCGCGAGACCGGCCAGTAGCCGCTATAGATGCCGACCCATTGCGGGCCCAGCACCTCGCCAGCACCCCGCAGGTACTCGTTGATCGCGTCCTGCTGCTCGGGGGCGGCGTCGAAATCGGCCGAGAAATAGATCGGCCGGTCACGGCGGCCGCCGCAGGCGAGCACCTGCGCCAGGGCGGCGGTGGCGTCGGAGACTCCGGCGTCGTGGCCGTCGAGCATGCGGTCAGCGGTGGTTTCCCAGTTGGCGACGATGTCGACGCCCGCGGCGCGCAGCGCGTCGGCCTCGTCAGGGGTGAGCAGTTTGCCGGGCAGACCGGGACCGCCGTCGGACAGGTAGCGGACCACGAAGCCGTAGCCGCAGGAACGGATTTCGGCGGCGTTGGGTCTGCCACCGGCGTAGTCGAGCCCGAGAACCATGGTGGGTTTCCTTTCGAATCGTCAGGCGCTGTTGAGCAGCGCGCCCTCGAAATAGGTCTTGTAACCGACGCCGGAGGACCCGGATCCGGTCAATGTGCCGCTACCGATGCCGGTGAAGATCGCGGGCGAAACCTGGTCGCCCGCGCTGAGATAGAGCACGTTCGCCACGCTGACGGTGTAGTTCGAGGTGTTGTCGCCACCACCGCCGCCGTCGACGCGCGCTCCTTGGCGCACCAGGCCTGACGAGCCGCCCGAAGGCTGGTAGAACAGCCCGGCGGCCGCGGTGACCTGGCCGACGTTGAGCGTCGCGGTGAACGCGACGCTGTACCAGCCGGATTTCTGGATGGTGACCACACCGAGGCCGAGCGAGGGGATGGTGACATTCACGCGCTGGCGGATGACATCGAAGGTGTTGGATCCGACCGTGGTCCAGCCGCTGCCGGGCAGCGCCTGGCTGGAGGTCGATTGGTAGATGGACCAGCCAGTGCCGACGACGGGCGGCGAGGATACGTCGGCGGCCGCGAAGGACTTGATGTCCCAGCCGGTAAATGCCGAGCCGAACGCATCGACGAACTGCCCCGACAACATGCCGACGCGCACGTTCGACGAGCTGACCGTCGGCGGGACCGCGGAGTCGGTGTGCGCGAGCAGCGTGCTGCCGCCGAGGCTGGCGGTGTAGTTCTGCCCCTCAGCGCGCAGCGTGAGCGAGGTGCCGACCGCCAATCCACCCAGAGCAATGTCTGTCCAGTCGTGGAAGGTGTAGTTGCTGCCGTTCCAGCTGCCATATCCGAGGTACGCGTGGTCGTGGTAGACGTTCAGATAGACGAACGATGACAGGTCGGTCGCGCACCGCACGAGCAGCGAGGTCATCGCCTGTGTCGACCCGGCGGTACCAGCGACCATGGTCACCTGGTGGTCGGAGGTCATCATGGGCGTGGTGTTGAGCGCCCACCGCACGCCGCTGCCGTAGTGGTTGTCCGGCTGAATACCGGCGACGCCGTTGCCCTCAGCCCACAACGCAGTCGATTGGCCGCCGAGCGTCCAGCCCGGCCCGATGTTGCCGAGCTGGGTGTCGTTCCAGGTCACCGAGACCGATGCGCCGCCGACCTGGCTTTGCTGCTGCTGGGTTTGCAGCGCGGAGATGGCCGCTGAGTTCGCGGCGATGTTGTTCTGGATGCCGCCGACGGTGTTGGCCACCTTCGTCGGATCGGAGGATCCGCCGTTGATGCCTGAGGCGATGGTGACGCTGTTGTGGATGGCGGTGTTCGCATCGGCGCGGAGCTGGGCGGCCCAGTCGTTGAGGAACGCAAACGGCATCAAGTCGACGCCGAAGATGTTGATGTCGACGCCGCCGACCGCGCTGCACACGTTGGCCAGCAGCAGATCCTTCATGGCTTCGCCGACGCCAGAGAAGAACTGCGGGCTCAGTGCCATTGCTAGACGGCGTCCAGGGCGATGCGCAGCTCGCCGAGCGTCTGCGAGGTGGTCCAGGCGGCCGAGCCGTATTGGCGGACCGCGGTGAGGACGATGCGCTGCACGGTGCCCGCGGTGACGACCGCGGCGGGCGAGCTGTCGGTCGGGGCCATCGCGGCACCGAAATACGGTGTGATTCCCAGGTGTACGGCCAGCGCGGATTCGGCGCCGCGCCCGTAGCCGATGAGTGTGCCGCTGGTCGAGATCGTGGCGTCGGCGGTGGCTTGGGTGTTCATTCGCACCTCGGCGTCGATGCGCATGCCGACCGCGCCGGTCACTTCGAGGTCTCCGGAGATACGCGGCCGGTAGTTGTAGGTCTGCGCGGGAATGGTGATCGCGGCGACGATGTCGCGTGCGCCGGAAGCGGATTCCGACAACGCCGTGAACGCTGTGCCCGGCAGCACGTAGTACGGGGTGACCGGGTGAATCGTGGTCCAAGCGACCTGTCCGCCGGTCGAGTTGTAGACCGGCACTTGACCGTTGGCTGGCGAGTTCGAGAAATCAGAGCTGCCCAGGATGTGCCCGGTCGCGCCGGTCGTGCCCGTCGCGCCCTTGAGCAGGTTGAGGGTGAGCGTGTAGTGCGCGGCCTGTCCGGGGCCGCCCGGGTCGACGAGGTTGAGGGTCGCGGACTGTGAGGGGGTCGGCACGGTGGCCGGGTCGAGGGTGTTGACCGAGACCGAGTCGATGACCGGCGGCAGGCCGGGCGCGCCCTGGGCGAGGACCGGCAGGTTTCCCCACCCGCCGGCGGGGGTGAGGGTGAGGGTGGCGACACCGGTCTTGGCGATGTCGTCGATGTTCATGAGGTAGACGGTGCCGGTCCACGTCATCGATCCATCGGGGTTCAAAACCAGTGTGGGCGTGGTCAATTCATGTCCTCAGTTCTGCGCCAGGGCGGCGGCTTTGACGATGTCGTAGAGAGAGCCGATGCGGCGCATGAGCTTTGCCCACGGGGATTCGACGGCCGACTGGTCGCCGACCTTCGCGGTGATCGCGACGCGGTGAGTGCGGTCGTCGGTGAGCGTGGCCTCGGTGCAGTAGTCGGTGTAGATCTTTCCCTTGCGGACCCAGCTGACCGGGAACCCGATTCCGTAGTCGCCGTAGTGCTGACCGAACAGCTCGCCACCGAACGAATACGGGTAGCCGTCCTGGGTGATGAGCTGAAAACTGTGGTAGCCGCGGGTATCCCACAGGGCGCCCTCGAGGATGACCTGCGAGTCGAGGGTGTAGGCGGCACTGCCGCCCTGTGCCCAGAATTCCGGCCGGCCGAACTTGCCGAGCTTGATGCGGCGCGCCTCGTCCTCGAGCTGCTGGTATGCGAGGAAAACGTTGTCGAACAACCCATCCAAGAGCGTCGACGAGATGCCGCTGGCGCCGAACGCGGCGAGCAGCAGGCTCAGCCCGTATTCGAGCACGAGATCGATGCCCTTGTTCACCCAATCGGGGCTCTTTCCGCCTGTCACGACTCGATAGGCAAGTGGCGAGTGCGCGGTGACGTGGGATTCTTCGATCCCTGAGCGCGGGCCGTCCTCGTAGATCACCCACGGTGGTTTGGCATCGATGCCGAGCAGCTGCGCGAGGATGCCGTTGCCGTACGGGTTGGTGGCGTCGGTGCTGTTGCTATCGGAAACGTTCGCACCGGCGACGAGGGAGAGGATTTCGCCGAGCACGGTGTCGATCAGGTCGATGACACCGCCAATGAGGCCATCGAGCATCGTGCCGGTCAGGCCGGTCACGCCGGAGTAGTCCCGGACGTCGATGACGACAACGGGATCGGTGAGGATGATGCCCCAGTCGGCTGCGGGCTGCGGGTCGCCAGGCAGCCACAGGTCTGCCGTCAGCACCAGACCGCAGTCCTTGAGGGTCTGCTCGACCGCGGCGGCGACCGTGGTCATCTTGCACGTGATGGAGGTCCACTTGCTGGTGTCGGTCAAGGGATTGGTCGGTACCACGACCAGCGGCAGACCGTAGAAGTCCAGCAGCGACCCGAGGTAGGCGGGCGGGTTGAGGATATTGCCCGCGAATTCCAGTGCAGCACCGATCAATCCGGACTGCCGCAGGATCTGCTCGGCCACCAATTCCTTGATATTGGTGATCGCCGGACCGACGAACACGGCCTCTTTCGGAATCTGCGCCTCGATCGGCATCCACCACGCAGGGAACACGAGCAGCGACGAGAACCAGCAGTAATCGCTGATCAGCTGCAGCGTGGCCGTACCGACGCCGCGCACGACATCGTCGGAGCTGGTGTCGACTCGGCCCGACCACCGCCAGCCCGACGCGAGCTCGATCGTGACTGGGATGACTGTGTACCAGCAGTTTTCCGCTACCGACACCATCGGGTCGGAGTCCTTGAGGACGATGGTGCCCGCGGCGATCCCGTTGCGTTTCGGGGTGAACGTGACCGAGATATAGTCGCCGCACTCCCCAAGCGGACGGCCACTGTTGTCGTAGTACGTGACAATGAACTGTCCGCGACCCTCGGGCTGATCCTGCGGCGCGGCAAGAACATTCACCCGGTCGAGCGCAGCCCAAGCTGGAGTCTGCGTCAGATCCATAGGCCCGGTCATTCCGGCCAGCGCCGCCAGGGAGTAAGGCAACTGAGCGCCGACGTCACGCCGGTCTGCGCGCCGGTCACAGTGATCGGGTTGCGTACCACCGCGCCCGCTGGCACCGGTGTGGAGAACCGGCCGACCAGGCGCGAATAGATGTTCGCGCCCGTGTTCACCTCGACGACCGTGCGACGATTCGGGATCGTGGTCACACGTGCGAGCTCACCGACATTGAGCGGCAACGTGATTCGCCGCGAGCCACCGTTGTCGCCCATCGTGAACGTGCCCGGGCCCTGCAGAAGCATGACTGGCCAACCGTCCTGGTCGCCGCGGTTCCAGTTCTGCAGGAAATTGGCTGGCGCCTTACCTGCCGGATCGGCCAGGGTGGTCGAGTTCGAGGCGATGAGCTTGGTCGAGACCGAGTCGAACGACTGCCAGAACGAGAAGTCCGAACGAGCAGCCCACTGCGTCGTAATCGACGCCGCGTCACCAGCTTTGATGGCATCACTCGGGGCCTGCAACAAGCGCATGTCGAGCCACCAATGCCCGAGGTCCGACGTGAACCACACCATCCGGCCGTTCTTCCGGGGCTCCCATCCAGCGAGCCATTCCCGGAAAACTCTGCGGCGGCCGCGGGCATCGCGTCCGAAGATCGTGAGCGTCATGTCCAACTCGAGCGCGTCATATGTGGTGTCCAGGTTTGTGACGCCGTCCTGGTGTGCGCCCTGCTGGTCGACATGCTTGAACGGCGCATGCATGCCCTTGATGTCGACCAGCTGCACGCCCTCGGCGGGCGGCATCGGCGCCATGCCGCCGGAGATCGGCCACAGGCCGCCGTCGGATCCGGACCAGGTGATGATCGAGTCCGCGCCCGAGAGCAGCGATTGCAGCGCCCACGCCGAGGGCGGCGACGAGGGGGTGATCAGTGTGCTCATCGGGCGATCGATCCTGCGTACGGGGCGATCTCGCGGGCGATGGCCCGAGCGTCGGCTTGACCGCCGGACGGGTCGGCCGCGTGCCAGTGCTCGATGTGCAGCACGGGCGCGGAGCGGCCGAAGTTGAGCGCGCCGGACGGCTGTTCGGCCGGGGTGAGTTTCGGGTTGACGACGTACTCGTGGCCGCCGGTCTTGTTGTTGACGATGCTGAGACCGGGCGGCAGCAGGCCGCCGAGGTCGTGGGTGGCGTCGAGGTCGTTGGACAGCGCGTCCGGGTCGGAGGGCTGCAGGTCGTCGGGCATCGCCTGCGTGCCCGGGTCCGCGTCGACATCGATGTCGGCGGAAATGTCGGGCGAGGCATCGATTTCCGGGGCCTCTGTCGACTCGGGCACTTCGGTGGATTCCGGGGCCTCGACCGATCCGGGGGCCTCGCTGGTGGCCGGTGCGGCTTGGGTCTGCGGGCTGGCGTTCGTGGTCAGCGGCGCAAGCGGATTGACGAACACCGGCTGGCCCTGGACCTTCAGGCCGGTCATCGCCGACCCGATTTTCAGCAGGGGCGACTTGTTTGGATCCGCCAGCAGGGTGTCTTTCAGGCCGAACGTTTCCAGCAGCCCGCCCGCGGCGATTCCGCCGGCCTTCTCGCCAAACTCCTGGAAGGTCATCAAGTGGTTGGAGTCGCTGCTGCCGTTCTTCGAGTTCGTCGTGGTGGTCGGGTTGAGCGCCTTCTGCCGGTCCTCGCTCGCGGTCTTGCGGTGCTTGTCGGCCTCTTGGCGCGACTTGTCCGCGGCCTCACGCGAGGCCTTCGCCTTGGCCTGGTAATCAGCGACCGCGGCGAGGTGCTTCTCGCGGGCCGACCCGATTGTCTTGTCGGCGAGTTCCTGGGCGTGCGCGGCCTTCTTGTCCCAGTCCGCGGCCTTGTTGTCGTGGTCGACTGCGGCCTTGTCCTCTTTCGCGGCTGTCGCGTCGGCTTTGTCCGCGGCGTCGCGCAGCTTCTGCGCCGCCGCCTCGGCCTTGGTCTGGGTGCTCTTGGCGTTCGGGTCGTAGACCGGATTGAAAGTCTTGGGGTCCACGTGGAATTGGGCGCTGAACTGAGGATCGAACGCACCGACTGCGGACGATCCATACCGGATCTTCTCGCCGCGCTGGCGAGCCTCGATCGGCGTGCCGAGGATGGTCATCGCGGTGTGGTCGGCGTTGGCGCCGATGGCGAATATGTCGCTCGCGGTCGCGCCGCGGATCAATCCAGGCCATTGGCCGGCCAGCATCGAGGTTGTATCGCCGAGGCGCGCGGTTGGATTCGCGACGCCCTGTGCGAGCTGGACCGCGTCACCCACCAAACCTGAGCAGTCGACACCGACGGTGAGGTCGCTGCCGCCCCAGACGTACGGCGTGGAGGCGTGTTCGCGCACGGTGTCGCGGGCGACCTCGGGGCCGGACTTCCCAACGATGCCGCCGGACGCGTATCCGTGACCCCTGCCCCACCAGCCGAGGAGGTCGCCGCCGTGCTGCGCCTTGAGCTCGCGCAGACCGAGCCTGAGGTTGGTCAGCGGGTCGTAGATGTCGCCGCCCAGGTCCGAGAGCCCCAGCCATGCGGCTGTTTTGGGGGTGACCTGCACAAGGCCGAGCGCCTCGTTGCCGCCGCTGTTCTCGTCCTTGATCTGCTGGACCGCGTACTGGTTGCCCGACGACTCGGTCATGATCTGGCCTTCGGCCGCGGTCACATAGGGCTGCGTGGTCGGGAAGCCCTCGAGCTGCAGCGCCTGCGCAATGACCTGGTCCCATTGCTTCGCGCCGGTGCCGTCGACCGTCGCGCCGCCTCCGATGCCGAGCGCGGACTTGGCGAAGGCGAGGGCCTTGTCGATCACCGAGTGCACGAAGTGCGACGGGATCCCGATCAGCATGTCGCGCCATGTCGAGGTGCCGCCGTCGCTGCCGCCGTCCGGGGTGCCCTTGGCCTTGTCGAGGACGCCCGAGAAAAGGTCGGTGACCGCGGCGCGCGGGTCGGTGGCCAGCCGCGCCGTGAACTTCGCGGCATCGACCGCACCGGTCACGGCGTCCTTGGCCCAGTCCACGACGTCGCCGACGATGCCGCCGAGGTCGAAATGCGGGACGCCGCCCAGGAAATCGCGGACGCCACCGACGCCGCCGGAGCGGGCGGCCGCATTGGCCGCGTGCACGTAGTCCGAGCCGACGGCGCGCGTCCATTCCGGCCGCATGATGGCCTCGCCGCCGCCAACCGCGATGAGGCGGTCGTCGACACCCGGGCTGTAGCCGGACATCACGCCGTGCACACCACCCGTGGCGTAGTGCGGGATCTTCGATGTATCAACGGGATTCAATTTGCCGAGGTGGAAGACATCGGCAATTCCGTTCCACAGCTTGACAATTCCGTCGTTGTAGACCAGATCCACGATCGCGACCGCGGGCGTACCCACGATCTTCTCGATCGTTCCCCACTTGTCCCGGATCCAGTCGACGGCGTGACCGAATCCGTCCTTAACCGCGGTCAGCCCGTCCTTGATGCCCTCGAAAGCGGGCTTGAGCGCGTGCTCGTATAGGAACTTGCCGATCTCGATCCAGATCTTGATGTAGGCGACAATTCCCTCGATGTAGGGCTTGATCAGGTCTCGCCACAGGAAATCCCAAATCGCCTTCAGTCCGTTGCGGAACCAGTCGAAGTGATTCCAGGCGTAGATGACGCCCGCGACCAGCGCGGCGATACCCGCGATCAGCAGTCCGACCGGATTGGCGTCCATCGCGGCATTGAGCAGCCATTGCGCTGCGGCCATTCCCTTTTCGGCCACACCCGCCGCGATGGCAGAGCCCTCGACGAGCACGAACGAGGCAACGATCTTGGCGTTCTGCACTACCCACGCGAGGGCGGTCTCGCCCGCGCTGATCACCGCGCTCGCCTTGGTCGCAATGAACGCGCCGACGGCCTGTGCCTGCATGGCGAGCCAGCCCGCGCCGGCGCTCACCTGTGAGGCGATCCAGGCAGCGGCGGTCTCGCCAGCCGACACGGCGGCACTGGCCTTGGTCGCGAGGAACGCGCCCGCCGCTTGGACTTTCATAACCGTCCAGGCGCCAGCGGCGCGAGCGCTCTGCATGAGCCACGCACCGGCGGTCTGCGCCGACTCGACTACCGCGCTGGTCTTCGTGGCCACGAAATCCTTTGCCGCCTGGACCTTGAACTTCCCGGTCCAGTTCCAGTAGTCCTTGACCGTCTGGGCCGCGCCGGACGCGCCGTTGCTGATCACGGTCCAGGTATCGCTCACCGTGGTGGCGGCGGTCTTGATGCCGCCGATCGCGTCCTTGATCCCACCGATACCGGACTTGACCAGGGAGAACGTGCCTGTCGCGGCCTTCCAGCCCAGCCACACCGCACCGAGATCGACAGCGACCTGAATGACGTCCTTGGTCAAGGTCTTGTGTTCCTTGAGCCAGTGCGCGCCCTCACCGAGCCAGTGCCCGGTCTCCTTGATGACCCCGATGAACAGGTGCGCTGGCGGCATCACGTCAGCGGACACCGTGTGCCCGAGGGAAGCGAATGCGGCCTTGTGCTCACCGAGCCAATGGACCCCGTCCTGCACGCCCTCAAGGACTTTCGTCGCGACGGGCAGCAGGTGGTCGCCAGCCTCGATCGCCCATGCGCCGACCGATGCCTTGGTCTCCTTGAGCTTCTGGTTGAACGTGTCCTGCACCTCGGCCCACCCCTTGACGTCGCCATTCGGGCCTTCGGTGCCGGTGCCAGTGATGTCGGCGCGGGTGGCGGTGACCTGAGCGGCGTTCTCGTCGCCGGTGAGATTCGCCGCGACGCGGGCGGATTCCTGGTTGCCGGTCGCGGCGATCAGCATCTGCTGATACGTCTTGTCGCTGTTCTTCAGGCTCGTGAGATTGGCGTTGAAGCCGGTGGCCTTCGCTTCTGCTCTTGCATACTGCGAGACGAGGTTCGCCTCGTTCAGGTCCAGCCCAGCGCCCTCGAGCGCACCCACGGTCGGCTTGATCGCGCCCGCCTTGACCTGGTCGGCGATGGGCTTGATCTTGTCGGGCAGCGCCGCGTATGCCTTGGCCACGTCGTCGGCGGCGACTTTGCTCTGATTGAAGGCGTCGACCATGACCTTTCCGGCCGGGCCCATGTGGTTCATGATCGCCAGCGAGATTTCCTCGAGCGTGCCGGATAGGCCCTTGCTGGACAGCTTGTCGCCGAGGTCCGCGGCATTGATGCCGATGTTGGCCAGCGAGTTGGTCATGTCCGCGCTCGGCTTCTGCAGCGTGGTGATAGCGCGGTTCAAGTTCTGCGCGCCCTGCTGCGCGGAGATGCCGTGGATCGTCATCTGGGACAGCGAGGCGTACAGGTCGTCGATCGGAACGTGCGCGCTGGCGGCCGAGGCCTGCACCTGGCCAAGCGCCGAGGTGAACTCACCGAACGTTGTCTTGCCGTGCGACACGGCAGCGACCATTTGGCCGGTCACGACCGCGGCCTGGGACGCCGGAATGTGGTAGTCCTGCAGCGTCGTGGTGACCGCGTCGACGACTTCCTTGAGGTCGGCGTGCTCCTGGGCCGCGCCCTGGGCGGCCGCCTTCATGACGGTGAGGCCGTCGGCGCCGTGGAATCCGCCGGACTCGACGGTGTACATGGCCCGGCTGAGTTCCTGCGCGGAATAGCCCACCTGCCCGGACATGTCGAGCAGGCCCTTAGACACTGAGTCGAGAGCCTCCTTGGACTCACCGGCGGTGGTGACGAGCTGGGTTTGACTGGACTGGAAGTTGCCGGCCACCTTGATCGACTCGGCCATCGCCAGGCCCATGGCACCGACGCCGGTGACCGCGGCTGCCTTCATGGCGATTCCGAGGCCGCCGGCCGTTGCGGCGACCTCGTTCTGGCGCGCGGACAGGGTTTCCTGCGCCCGCTGCTCGGCGCCGGCCGCGGCCGCGACATCAGCCGACGCGGCGATGTTCTTGCGTTTGGCGCGTTCCAGATTCTCTTCTGCGGCAATGAATTTCGTCGAGTCTGCGGCGTACTTCAGGCGCGCATCGTTCAGTTGGGACTCGGCGATTCGGACGCGACCCGCGGCGTCGGACTCCGCGTCCTTGGCCTTGATCACCCGGGCCGATGCCGATTCCAGCGCCGAGGTAGCCGAATTGACCTGCGCGGTCATCGATGCGGTCATGCCCGAGCTGACGCCGAGCACCTTCGACTTGAAGGCGTCGGCGAATCCGGTCCCGGCCTGCTCGCCCGCGCGGGCAGACTTCGCCACGACCTCGGTGGCTGCCGCCTCCATGCCGACGATGCGGCTGACGATGTCGAAGTAGACCGCGCTCAGTTGAGTACCTCCTCAATGGATTTGGTGGTGTCGATGTCGGACATCTGCAGCTGGCCGGACAGCATGCGATCAAGGACTGCCTGCTGCAGCTGACGGCGACGGGTCTGCGCGCTTTCCCGCGCTTCACGGCGGCGGCGCTCGTGGTCGAGCTCGGGTGCCTCGATGGGCGTGAAGTGGTAGTCAGCCCCGTACCTGCTGCGGTAGTCCTGGCGCATGAGGTGCTGCAGGTTGATGCTGGCCGCGAGCAGCCGCTCAAGCAGCGTCCAGGAGGTCGAGCGTTTCCGCTTGAACCCGGAGTCGTCGGGCAACTCCTCGATCAGCACGACGAGCTCACGGGCCGTCATTTCGCCGGTACGACGAAGGCCGACGGTTCGCCAGAATTCAGCGATCCGCCGGCCCGGGTAGCAGTGCTGCAGGTCGGCCTCGATCTGTTTCGGGGCCAGCTTGAGCAGTGCTACCGCTTCGCCGATTTTGGGGCGCCAGCGCCTTCCCCGAGTCGTCGCCACGCGATCATCACATCGCCGGACCTGCCGCCCGCGGCCCGGAACCGGTTGTACACCTCCGAGTCCTGCGGGGTGTTGAGCAGCACTCGCGCGATGGCGGGTGTGCTGAGCACTTCGCTCAGGGCGTCGTGCTGCTCGTCCTCGAGCAGCAGCGGATGCGGGACGGTGAACACTTCGGTGCCGGGGCCGCCAGGCTGGAAGCTGATCCCTTCGCCGCCCATCCCCTCGATCGCCTGCGCGCGGAAGTCCGCCAGGTCGGTGATGACGTCGGCGGGGACGGTGCCTGCCACGACAAACGGGGTCATCGGGACGGCGGCCGCAGTGGCCGGGGTGGTGATCGGTTCGGTCATGGTGTTTTCCTCCTGGGAGCGTGGCTGCGGTGGCTGGGCCCGACGCGACGCCCAGCCACCGCGCGCCACGTCGGGGTTCAGGGGGTTAGGAGACGGTCACCGAGTTCGACGCGGCCGACATCACCGACGCGGACAGGTTCGCGCCGACCGCCTGGACCTTGTAGGTGTGCGAGCCCGTGACCTGGCCCGACACGGTCAGAATCGGGTTGGTGAGGGTGCCACCCACGGTGACGTTGCTCGCGGTGACCGGCACGACACCCGCGTCGACGAACACGTTGTAGGTGAACGGTCCGTTCGGCGAGGTAGGCGCGGTGAATGTCAGCGTGGCGACGCCGGTAGCGCCTGCGGCCGCGGTAGGGGTGCCCGGGGTGCTGGTGGTGCCGCCGAGGGCGCGCCAGCCAGGTCCGTCGCGCAGAGTGCGCACCGCGAAACCGGCGGGGCCATCGGGGTAAGACTCGATGGTGAGCTTCGAGTTGGCCTCGGTCTTGGCGTTGTGCACCATCTTGTCCGGCTTGATCATCAACGCGCGCGGGTAGATCCGCGCCCAACCGCTCACGCCGTACGCGCTGGAGAAGATCGAGCCGAAAATGAACTGCCGCGCGATCGGCACCGTGACCTTGGGCTTGGTGTACTGGTATCCGGCCTGACCGCGGCTGCCCATCGCCGCGAGCGGCAGGTTGGTCTCGAGCGCCTCGACGATCGGGCTGCGCTGGATCGCGGTGAACATCGCCGCTTCGCTGTCCTCGGTAATGTCGGTGAACAGCTTCTGTCGCGCCTGCCAGGCCTTGGTGTCGGCGGTTTGCAGCGTCGGCGTGAATTCCAGGCCGTTTTCGTCGGTGTAGCCGATCGCCTGGAATCCGTCGGTGGTGAGCAGCGTCGAGGACCAGTTTCCGGTCGTCGTGTCGAACGGGGTGTAGTTGGTCAGCGGCTTGGTCGGGTCGTAGTCGCGGACCAGGATGAAACCGAACTGGCCCTTGAAAACGTCGTCGGGGTTGCCACCGAAAATGGTGTCCCATGTGGTGCCGGGCATGACTGAATCTCCTTACAGGGGTGCGGAATTGACGGCGGATTCGATCTCGTACTCGGCGATGAACCGGTGCAGGGTCGGGTCCTCGTAATCGAGATCGCCGAAGCCATTGATGGTTCGGACTTGGCTGACCGGCACGCCGCCGACATAGCTGTGCCGCAGCCGCATCATGTGGTCGTGCACGACGCGGGTGAATTCCGCGCCCGAGGGATAGTCGGAATGGAAAACCTCGACATCGACCACCTGGCGCGACCAGATGTAATCGTCACCGCCGGAGGGGATTACGGTCACCAGCACGAACGGGAACACCAATTCGAGCTTCGTCCCGGACGCACCGATGCCGGACAGCGTGCCCAGGTAGGCCACCAGTAGCGTTCTCAGGTTCGCAAAGTGGCGGCCGGGCTGAGTCACGAGTCGGTGCCCCGCAGGTACCCAGCGGTGCGGCGCAAGACCGCGAACTTCGGCTTACCCTTGGCGCCGTACTCGATGATGTGGGCTTTCCAGTCGTACGCGCCGACTCGGCCGCGCCACGCGCCATCCTTGAACAGCACGTCACCGCGGATCGAGTTGCGGTAGTCGCCGGGCTCGTCTACATATCCGGACTTCAGCTTGTGCGGCTTGCCCGTCTTGTTCACCGGCGCAATGGTCTTCGCGTACTCCTCGCCCTTCTTGGCCAGCATCAGGGCGTGTTCGCGGGCCAGGGCCGAGGCGGGGCCAGCCTTCTCGACCAACTTGGTCAGCTCAGCAGCCACGTTGGCGATATCGATAGCCATGGCTATCCGTCCTCTCGGGTGCCGGGGATGCTGCTGCCCAGATACGAGCGGCAGGTGATCGTGATGTGGTCGACGTTGGTGTCGCGGATGTTGGCGACCGGGCGCGGCGGCCCGTGTACCTCGAACTTGATGCCCTGCCAGGTGACCGCGGCGGTGTGGTCGAGGGCGGCCCCGGGTGGCAGTAAGGTCCCGACGTCCGGCGGGAGCATGCCGCGGCCCGTCAATTTCGTTGCGGTGACCGCGTTCTCGGTCTCCTGCGACTCGGTGACCCAGAAGTCGCAGCCGTCGACGGGGACGTCGGACTCGGTGATCTGGGCGCGCCCGTAGGCGTTGAGCACGGGTTTGCCGTTGCCGTCGAGGATCGGGATCCGCAGGTGCAGCACTAGCTGCTCGACCCCGAGCTCGTAGACCACCTAGTTGACCGGGCCCCACTGGTCGACGCCGGGCAGGATCACCGGATCCGGTGTCCCGTACCGGTTTCCCATCGCGTACCGCGGGCCCGTCGGCTGCCACAGTCCGAGTAGCTGCTGGTGATACTCG
Organism: Nocardia tengchongensis; assembly: GCF_054781395.1. Taxonomy (NCBI): domain Bacteria; kingdom Bacillati; phylum Actinomycetota; class Actinomycetes; order Mycobacteriales; family Nocardiaceae; genus Nocardia; species Nocardia tengchongensis. The sequence continues at coordinate 1,918,670 of NZ_BAAGUM010000006.1, read as the reverse complement.
GAGAATACGAGCGTGCGCGCCAGCTCCTCCAGTGTCGCGGTGCGGACGTTGGTCCACTCGTCGGAGCGGTCACCGCGGGTGGTCTTGCCCGACGGGACGCCGTCGAGCTTGTCGCGCTGCAGCGCGGCGCGCACCACCTCGATCGAAACGATCTTCGCGGCAGCGGTGCTCACCGGAATGTTGGCCGCCTGGCACTTTCCGGTGATCCACAGTGCCGCGGCCTGCAGCAGCAGCCCAGCGAAATTGAGCTGCTGTGCATTGAGGGTGCGCCACGAGTTCACTACGTCATCGGTGGACGCGAATGGTGTTGGCGTAGGCGAAGTCACAGCGCACCCCCTCTCAGCCTGCGCGAGTGATCAAGTCGTTCTTCGTCATCGCCTCGGCGGCTGCTCGGTCCAGGCCGAGCACGGTCACGGCGTAATCGACCCAGATCTCTTTGTTCGCGGTCTGCAGCGGCCGCGCGCCCGGGGTCGACTGCACGGCAGGCGCGGAACTGCCGGACGCCGGCTGCTCGTCTTCCTGCTCGTCGTCCTCCACCGCGTCGTCGGGGCCGACGACGCCGGGCGGGGTGGCGTCGGGGATCTCCTCGACCATGCCCAGGCTCAGCAGGTGACGACGCTGCGCGTCGGGCATCCACGGGATGACCTGGCCCTGATACCGGTGTTCGGCAGCGCCTTCCTGGTTGTGGGTGATCACCAGCGGCGCGGTTACGCGATGCCTCACAGGTTCACCCCGGTGATCTGCCAGGCCGCACGGGACTCGAGCACGATCGGCACGGTGATCCGGCGGCAGCGGATCCGCCAAGAATCGTTCAGGTCGTTGCGGATCGTCTTGACCTGCAGGCCGTCGGCGTCGGGCAGGCCGTCCTTGCTGGTGCTCATTACGTAGCCAGGGGCGGGCTGGCGCTCGTCGGTGAAACCGCCGAACACCTTGGAGTCGAGCAAGGTGGCGACACCGGCGACCGGAAGGTTCGGGCTGCCGAGGAAGGTGAACCCGCCGATGCGCTTCATGTAGGGCGAATCCCAGCCCGAGAGAACAGGCGAGTTGCTGACGCCGGGGACCTCACGCGGCAGCAACTGGGCCAGCTTGTCGTCGGAGACGACGTTGGCGAACGTGGTGGTGTCGAGCAGGACGGTATCGGGCATGTAGCCCTGCTTGAGGTTCACGATGTTGGCGAAGGCCCGCATGATGTCGCGCAGGATGGCCGGCGCGGCACCGGTGCCCGCCCACGAAGACAGCGCGGCGGTGTTCTGGGTGACCGCGGAAGCGACCGCCGAGAGAGCGACGCTGTCGATCGTCTGGACGTGGCTGTTGGCGAGCTTGGTGAACGCGCGGCCGACGACATCGAACTTCTGCCGCGAGATCGAGGCATCGGTCAGAATCGAGTCCTGGCCCCAGTTGATCGTGTTGGCCATGGACGCGGTGCCGGTGCCGGTCGTGGTGACCGGGTACTCAGCGCCGGGCGCGACCGGCTTCGGGGAGTTGTCGGCGTAGATGTTCTCGTTCTGCTGATAGCCGACGGTCCCGGACTCGGTCCACATCTGCGCGGTCAGAATCTTGTTGGCGATGAACATCTGCTCGGTGATGTTGCGCAGGGCACGCATCACCCACAACGGGTCCTTCAGGAACCGATTGATCGAGATGATGTCACCGGTCAGAGTCGCCGGTGACGGTGCGAACGTGACGTTTCCGGTCATGATTGCCTACTTTCCGATGCTCACGACAGCCGCAGCGCGACGAGCACCTTGCCGCCCGAGGCAGCAGCGAGGGCCTGGCCGACGACGTGGTTGTAATTGGTGTCCGACCCGATCGTTGCGACGGCGCCGCCGGCGGCCGGAATGACAGCGTCACCGGCGGCGATTGCGCCGGAAGCGGTCAGCATGTGAATGCCGACGCGCCAGACCAGGATCTGATTGCCGCCGACCAGGTCATCTTGCGCGGCAACGCCATACGCCATCGCCGCAGCCGAGGACGCGGCAACGGTGTTGTTGCCGGAGACCACGACCACCTGTCCAGCCGTGACAGCTGCGGAGGTGACGGCCGAGACCTTATCGGCCGGGCTGTAAAGGGGCAGAAAGTCGCTCACGGGTCAGTCCTTCCAGGGGTTGCCGGTGACGCGCGCGAATACGCCCGACTTTTCGTTTTCCGCCGGGTCGATGTCGGGCTCGCCCGCGTGGCCGATCTCAGCGAGCGGCACGACCGAACCGGCAGGCAGGCTGTTGAGCAGCTCGGCGGTGCCCTCGGGGTCGGCCTTGAGCAGCTTCGCGAAGTGCTCGCGGCGGCCGGGGGCGAGCGCACCTCGCCGAACGTGGTGGTCGAGCACGTTGTTCACGCGGTCGGTCTGCAGCTGCTTGTACGCTTCGGCGCCCTGGTCGGCGCGGGCGACGGTCTGCTCGTACTGGGTCCGGTCCACGAGAACCAGGCCCATCCGGCTCGCTGAGGCGGTGATCTGCGCCGCGCTCGGTTCGGCCGGCGCGTCCTCGGTGGCTGCGGCGACGCTGTCGAGCTGCTCGCTCACCGCGGCCAGAATCGTTGCCTCGTCGGCGTCTTCGGGCAGACCGAAGCGCTCGCGGAGGCCCTCAATCAGGGTGGGCATGCGCCCCTCCTCTCTTTTGACCTCCGCGCGGATGGCAGAGGGAGTTCGTGTGGTTCGCGCGGTCGATGGTGCGGGCGCGGCGTGACGACCGGCGAAGGTGAAGCGCGAAAGGTCGTGGTGCGCCTTGGCGGTCGGCTCGGCTGCGGCGGTCTTGCCCGCCTTCTCGACCCGGTCGGCCAGGCCCGCGTCGACGGCTTCCTGCGCGCTGTACCAGGTTTCGGCGTCCATCGCGGCCTGCCAGTCGGCGACCTCGCCGCCGGAACGGTCGGCGTAGATACCGGCGAGGCTGGCGCTGGTGCGCTCGAGCTGCTCGGCCGCTGCACGCAGATCGGACGCGCCGCCGACGGCGACGGTCCACGCGTTGTGGATCATCAGCTCGGCGCCCGGGCGGATGATCCGCTCGTCACCGGCCATGGCGATGAACGATGCCGCGCTCGCGGCGAGGCCTTCGACCGAGGTGATGATCTTCGCCGGGTGATCGGACAGCGCATGCATGATCGCCAGGCCGTCATAGACGTTGCCGCCCGGACTGTTGATCTTGACCATGATCTCGTCCGCGTCGATCGCGTCGAGCTCGCGCGCGAAGTCCTCGGCCGACACACCCCAGTACGAATCGATCTCGTCGAACAGATAGATCGTCGGGGTCGATCCCTTGGTGGTGGCGGCGTTGTGGATGGCGAACCACGGCCGCGGGGTGCGGGTACTCACTGGCCCTCCTGCGGGTCCGGGTCATTGGGGTCATCGCCGGTGGGCTCACCGGACGGCGTCGGCGGTGGCGCGCTCTTCTGGTTCGGCGATGGGTCCGGCGCGTCGGGGTCCTTCTGCGGCAGCCCGTACATGTCGCGCACCGCCTGCTCCAGGCGGCGGTCGGGGAACACCGCACCGGCCTGGATGAGCAGCGACAGCGCCTCGGCGGTCGCGTCGTGGCGAGATCCGATCTCGTCGAACACGATCCGCGGAGCGGGCTCGTCGGGCGAGAAATTCAGGTCGACGAGCGGCTCGATGATTTCGGCGTTGGCGGTATCGGCGATCAGCTGCGCCGTGGTCTGCAGCGACATCACGAAGAAATCGGCGAACGTGCTGCCCAATGCCCATGAGCCGGTTTGGGTTCCGAGGTTCAGGAAGTGGGCGAGCACGCTGCGCGCGATCTGCGAATCGTGATACTCGATGACTGGCATCGCGTCGGGCAGCGCGCCCTCGACGCCCTGCAGCCGCAGTTTCGCGCCGTTGGGCAGCGCCGCGCCCGAGCTGTCGCCCGCGCGGTAGTCGTTGGCCATCTGCTGGCCGAGGTCGAGATCCTGCTGCCGATCTTGCGGGCCGGCGTAATAGACGGGGATGCCCATGCCGTTGCGCTCGATCGTCTGTGCCTGGACCCTGAGCAACCGGTCCTTCAGGATCCAGTTCTTGTACGCACTGCGCAGCACAGATTTACCGAGCCAGTCACCGCCCTCACGCTCGTTGACATAGGCCACGAGCCGCTTCGCCGGAATCCGCGCACCGCCGGCCTCCGCGCCGCCAACCGCGATCGCCTCGAACGCACCGGTCATCGTGCCCATCGCGTACTGGGCAATTGAGACAAGATCACCGTTCGGCGCGACAACGATATTCGCGATCGACCGCTGCAGACGCGGCGACAGCTTCGCCAGGTGCGCCCAGCCAGCGTCGTCGATCTGGTACGTCCGCTCGAAAAAGCTGTGCCCGTACGGAATATGCTGCAACGCCATCCGCACATGCTCCGGCCAGCTGAAAGCGTTGCGGATCCGCCGTTTCGGCCGCTCGGTCTCGTCATCGGCACCGACGATCGGCAGGTGCAGGTCGTCGGAGACGAACTGGGCGACCTCGTCACGCGCCCCGTTCGGGTCGATGCGCCACGTTGTGCGCCGCACCGGCAGCATGATGGCGCGCAATACCGATTGCACCTGTGCGTCCTGGCGCGACATCCTGTCGTACACCGACACCGAGAGCGGCCAGCGCAGTTCCGGCGTGGTCTCGGTGTTCTGCAGCCAGATATCGCCCGGATAGGAGACGGCATAGCCGAGCTCGCGCGTCGCCACCCGGCCCCTCACCGGGGACTGCTGCTGCTGGTCGGCCATATCGCCTCCTCTCAGAAACCGACCGCGGCGAGATTGGTCTCACCGCGGAATTGATGTCTTGGTGCGGCGGCCGCCGAGGCGGCGCGGTGCACGATCTGCTGTACCGGCGCGGTCTGCGCACCGAAGGCCAGAAGTCCCCAGTGCGCGAGCGTCGCGGCAACCAGGGGCGAGATGTCGTTCTCTGCGCGCTTGCGGTCCCACGCCCAGCCGCCGCCGGGCAGGTCCCGTTTCACCGCGCCCTCGACAGCGTCGGCGAGGTCCGGGTCGCCGGTGTGGTGCAGCGCTGCCGCGAGGGCCTTGTCGTAGAAATCACCGGTTGCCTTCGCGAGTTGGCCCTGATCGGTCATGGTCGGCTCGATGCCTGCGGCGATCAGGTCCTCTTCCATCGAGGCCGCGGGCGAGGCCCGGTCGATGACGAGCACGCACGGATCCATCCGGGTGACCACGCCGACGATGTACTCGACGGCCTGCGCTGTGTACGGGCCGTGGTACCCCAGGTCGAGGTGTACCGGCCCCTCGATAGTCCACTGCGCGGCCGAGATCGCGACGGTCTTACGGTCCGGTGTCCGGTCGACCGCCAGCGCGATCGGCCCGACCAGCTGCACCGCGCCGGTATCCATCGCCGACCAGACATCGGCCGGGATCAGCGCGGGCATGTCCTCGGACCGGACGGGCCACACGCCGCGGCCGAGGGCCTCGACGCCGAAGGCGATGATGCCGGCCTTCGTGGTGGCCTTGCGCAGCAGCTTCCGCATCTTCGCCGCCGTCTGGATCACCCCGTAGGACGGATTTCCGTACTCCCAGGTGGCTACCGCGCCGTGCGGCATCTCCTCGGGCGCCATGTATTCGGCGAGGTAGAGGCCTTCGCCGCGGCGCAGTCCGGCCGCACGCATGTCGGTGAGCACGAAGCCCTTCGAATGCATCTCGGCGTTCACCGCCGACGACGTGTAGATCGTCTGCGGATCCTCGGCGGCCATCTGCGCGAAATCGACTGCGGCCGAGGCCGAGGAATCGAGGTTGTATGCCTCGTCGTAGATCAGCAGATCGAGCTTGGTGATGCCTCGGCCGACGTCCGCGGATCGGGTCGAGGTGATCATCTGCGCGCCGCTGGTGAGCACGATCTTGCCGCGGCCCTGCGACATCGTCGGCTTGGCGGCCAGGTGGCGCCGCAGCCACGGCCGGCTGTTGATCATGGCCACGATCCGCGAGTGAATCTCGATGCCCGTGTCCCACCGCTGCACCGTGTACAGGATTTTCTCGCCCAGCTTGAACAGGCCGTACAGGCAGCGGAACAGCAGGATTTCCGACTTGCCGTTCTGTCTCGGGCAGAGCAGCACGGCGTCCGGGTGCGTCCAGCTGCCGTCGAGGGTCTTGCGCAGGATGGCGCGCAAATTCCCGCACTGCCAGGGCATCACCGGCTGCACGGTCGCGCGGCCGGCCAGAGTGATGGCCTTGAATCCGTGCGTGTCGTCACCGTCGAACACCGAAAGGTGGTGCGGCGCCTGCCGTCCGGTCAGCGTCGGGAACACGAGCGGATCCGGAGCCGGGAACAGCTCGACGACGTTGTCAGAGATCAGCGAGGCCGTCCTCGTCATCGGGTTCCGGAGCGCCGCGGCGCGCCGCAATGGTGGTGAGCAGCTGCCGCAGCGTCCCGGCCTGCTGCCGGGCCTCCTGCAGCGCGCCGTCGACGCGCAGTTCAAGCTCGCCGTCGCGGCCTTCGACGATGCGGGCCCAAATATCGGTGTCGCCCTCTAGAATCTGGGCCAGGTGCTCCAGCCGGTCCGCGATCCGGCACGCTTCCAGCACCAAAACGCCAGTTTCGAACGACTTTGTGTCGGATTCGAGCGCGTTCCAGAGCATTTCGCCCGCAGAACCGAGGTTTTCAGGCATTGCACGCACCGTTTTGGGCCCCGTGTAAAAAAGCCTGACTAAATACGGGGGTCAGGAGGCCCCGGGGGTCTGGATTTTCTGCCGGCGCGCGCCGCGGACCACCCCGCCGGCCGGACCGCGGGGCGCGAGAGTCCCCGTGACCCTCTCCAGGTCGAGCCATGGTCACCACCCCGTGAGCAGGCACCAGGCCGACCGGTCGTCGGCGGCCTGGCCCTCCTCGACCGGCTGCCCAGTGAGCGCCGGGCGCAGGTGATCCCGTGAGCCGTCCCCGCGCTCGCCGTTGCACTTCGCGTGCAGCAGACGGTCGGTCACGACGCCGCCCATCGCTCGCGACTTGGAGTGATCGCCCTGCAGCTGCCGTTCGTCGAAGTTGCGCCCGGCGTCGCGGTACATGGGACGGGTGCACCACCAGCAGGGAGTGCCGTCGACCAGCTGGCGTTTGAGGGTGTCGACCGCCTGCTGGTGACGCCACCCGAGACCGCGCTGTGTGGTGGTGCGCCGCGCGGTCGTGGGTGGCATGTGGTGCTACTGGCCGACGGTGTCGGTGGCCGCGCCGCTGTCGCTGGTGGCGGGCTCGGCGTCGGCACCCGACACCTTGCCGCTGTTGTTGATCACCGGTGCCTGCACCGGAACCACCGGGGTGGCAACGGTATCGGGGGTGGTGGGCGGCACGGTCTCGATGGGCTGCGAGGTGACCGGTGCCTGCGGCTCGACGACCGGGGTGGCGGGCGCGGGCGAGGTGGCGCTGGCCGAGGCGGTGGCGTGGGCCTGCGCGGCGGTGCCGGCGATCTTCTGGGTGATGGCGTCCAGCGCGGCCAGGGTGTCGGCGCTCGGTGCCACACCGTTGGCGATCTGGTTCTTGAGCGCGGCGATCTGGCCCTGCAGGTCGGCGATCTGGGCGACCTGCTGGGTCTCGAAGTTGACGAGCGCGGTGTTGGAATCGATCAGCGAGGCGATGTCGTTCTTGAGCTGAGTCTCGATGTCGGTCATGAGGATCTCCAGAATCCGAGCGTTCTGCTCGATGATGTAGCCCGCCCAGATGGGAATCGGGCCGTCGTGTTTGGCGGCCACGTTGCCGCCGGTCAGGAACTCCTCGAACTGGTCGAGGATGAAACGGTGCCGCGTCATCAGCAGTGGGTGATGACGGGGCCGTTGGTCGAGCCGCTCATGGTGGGCGCGAGGCGCTTCCACAGGTCGGCATGGTCGACATACACGCGGTCGACGGTCAGCCCACGGCCATCGGCGGGGTTCAGGTACAGGCAGAACCTGATCCAGCCGCCCGAGCCGGTGATCGTGCCACCGGCGGATTTGCGGATGGTCTCACCTTCGCGAAGCTTCTCGCTGGCCTCGGCCAGCAGCTTCGAGATCGCGTCGTTGGTCGGGGCGACAAGCAGAACCCGCAGGCCATCTCGCATATCAGCGAGAGCCCGGTCGATGGCCGCGGAGCCGGCGACCATCACCTGATAGGCGAGCGGGTGGTGCCGAGTCGAAGAGTGCGCCATCGCGGTCAGAAGAACGCCCGGAACAGGGCGGCGGCGATGTTGATCAGGGCGTGGTCGACGAGCGACCAGTCGACGGCGTGCGCGGCGGCGGACAAAGTAGACATCATGATTGCTCCTCAAACGACGGAACCCGAACCCGCACAGCGGATTCGGGTGTTGAGTGACCAATGGTCGTTGCAGGGGCGTGATTTGAACACGCGACCTCTGGGATATGAGCCCAGCGAGCTGACCGAGCTGCTCTACCCTGCTGCGCGCCCGGCGGAGTCCGGGCATGAAAAAGGCCCGGTCCGTGTGCATCGGATCGGGCCTCGGGGACAGCTGTCCCGCTGCAATCGAGTGTTGCACGCGGATTCGATCTTGTCACGCAGGATGTGCTGTGCATCGCCGACAACGTCCGCCGCGACACGGCGACGACATCCCCGAACGCGCTAGCCGCCGCCGGTACGATGGCCGACGGCCAATACCACCGCGCCCCTGGCCAGGGTGCACCACAATTGAATATCGGAGGCTCGATGAAGTCGCAGTTCTGCCCCATCTGTAGGGGCGCGATTGAAGTACGCCACAGTGGAACTGAAACAGTCCACTACGACGAGCGGTCCGACCCATGGGTCTTCGTCCCCCATACCCGGACCGAATACCGCGGCGAAGAGCCCCTCTTCACACTGCTGTGTGAGGCATCCGGCCAGAACCAATGGTTCGCAGAAACTAGCTGGTAGATGACGGATTGGGCGGGGGTAAGCTCGCAATTTGGCTGATCCCCGCCCAATTTCGCCCGGGCTCATTCGGCAGGGCGCTCCACGTAGGTATCGAACTCCGCGCGGCTCATCGCAACCCAGTTGTCCCGGCCCTCGGCGATGTTGAGCGCGAACAGCGCATCCATGCGCGTGGTGAACGGCCCGATGTGCTTGCGAGTCACTTTGTTCACGAGCCAGGTCACGCCTTCGTCGGTCACGCTTCTGGCCCCTCGTCGTCGGGTTCCTCGTCTTGGAAGAGCCCTTCCGCTGGTTCGACCAACACCTGTAGGGTCGTCGGCTCTTTCGGATAGCTCTCCCCGAGCGGCCAGTTGTACGACCCGTATTGATTGTGCGACCAGCCCCTGGCGATGACTCGGTACTGACCAGCGTCGCCGGAGAATTCGTCGGCAAGGAACAGCGTGTCGCCCATGGCTGGCGGGTGCATGGTGAGCAAGCCCCCCTCGTTCGCTCCCATCGGATTCTTCAGCGAGATGCGCTGGTACCGGTAGGTTCCCGGATGCTTCGTCGAAGGATGGCGGACGTAGAACCAGCACTTCACCATCGACACCCTGTCGCTCATGCTGCTGATCCTCCCTCGAGTACCTCGGCATCGGCCACCACGTCGATCACGCGCAATCTGTCGTTTTCGCAGCTGTAGGTGATGCACAGTTCGCCGTCCGGGTATGCCTGCTCGGAGTAGTTGCCGTGCCGGTCGTACTCGCGGCCCCGCTTGCGCGCCCACGCTTCCGCGACCGCGCGCTCGGTGAACAGGTGCGCAGTCGTGTCCGCGTGTCGGTCGTGCCAGATCACCGTGGTGAATTTGCCGCTCATGCCGTCGATCCTTTCGGGTGTGAGGTCAGCGTGCGCAGTCGGCGCACGTCGTCGAGCCGATACAGCGGCCGGTCGCCGTCGTGACGCTGCGGCTGCAGCTGGCCGCGCGAGATCCACGAGGCGACGGTGCCGCGCGGGATGGGCTGGCCGAGCTCGCGAAGCACGCGCAGGAGGTCGGGCAGCTCGAACACCTGCTTACCGATCCGCACGAGCAGCTCCTGCTCGAGCTTGGCGACGTCGTGCCGGACGTTGCAGCGCGGGCAGGTGATGAACTTTGCGACGTCGACGTCCGCGCCGCTGGTGTTCGACGAGTAGACCGTCGCGGCTTCGGCATCGACATACAGCGGTTCGCCGCACTCGACCGGCTTCTCGTGCTGCAACGTCCGCAGCAGCGTCGGGCATGGGCCACGGAATCCGGGCACCGGCGGCGGGTTGATCGCCGCGAGTGCGACCTCGGCGAGCCGGGTGATCTCGCGGTGGATTTCGCCGGCCGCCTCGTCGAGGCGCACCGCTGCCACGTGCACGCCCAGCCACTGCGCGGCGTCGTCTGCGGATCCGGACGGCCCTTTCACGCCACGCGTTTCGGCGATGTGCCGCGCCCACCCGCACACCGCATTGTCGAGCTCGACGCGGATGGCCGCGACGTCCGGATCGAACGGCAGTGGCCTGTCCGGACGCGATCCGGTGCGCAGGCCGCGCGATACGCGATCCTGCCGCAGTTCGGTGACCGCGAGCTGCTCCAGTAGCCACGGCACGCCCTCGATGGTGTCGGCGAGCTCGGCGGTGCAGTCGCTGCACAGGAATTCGGCACACGGCCGCCCGCACTTGCGGTTCCGGCACGTCGCGCTCATTCGCCCTCCGGTGGCGGCGTGACGGTGATGACGAGGCTGCCGTCGGCGCGCCGCAAGATGTGCATGCCGGAGTACAGGTTGTCGCGCAGCGCCACGAGGATGCCGAACAGCATCTCGTACTGGGCTTTCGGCGGCAGCATGTCGCGGATCCGCGCGAGGCGGCGGATGCTCTCCTTGCCCGCTTCGACGATCGCGGGCAGGTTCGGTGTGGTCACGGCAGCAGCCCTTTCGACGTGAGCATGACGAGGATTCCCTCGGCGATGATCGGAGCGGACGAGTACGCGCGGACGTGCTGTGCGGCCTCGCGGGTGAGCAGGAACTCGGCCAGGCCGTCGCGGTCGATCGGCTCGCGCAGCCGCCCGGCGAGCACGCGGGCCCACGCTTTCGCGGCGATCTCGTTGCTCCCGAGCAGGTTCACGCCCTCGCGCACCAGCTCGCCGTCGCGGTACAGGTCCGCGGCCGCGACCCATTCGATGACCGCGGCCTCGATCGGGTCGGCCTCGGGAATGTGGAACTCGATCATTCGGCCTCCACGATCGGTGTGACTGTGATGCGTACGCCTGGCGTCTCGCCGAGGGCGGCCAGTCGCTTGCGGGCGTGCAGGTCGACGACTTGCGCGTCATCGGCGTACGCGATGCCGGTCAGCGCGTCGAGCACCGCGCGCGAGAGCTTGTCGAGATCCGGCTTCTTGGTGGCTGGTGGCCGGCGGGACTTGGGCGTGCTTAACGGACGCGGCCGCACAAACAGGAGATAGACGGCAACCGGGCCCGTGCCCGGCGTCCAGCCGTGCCCGTGCGCGGCCAGCGCGATGCGTTCGCGCCACGGCCCAACCGATTTCGACGACTCGACCATGCGGCCGCCGCCGACGTGCCGCTTGCTGCCTTGCGGCGCGGCATCACCGGGCACAAACAGCGGTGGGATGGCGCGCGGGATCTCCCAGCCGCTGATCGCATCGCGCTTTGCTTCGCAGAACGCGCAGACAACGATCGGGTTGTCGCCGTCGAATGTCCAACCGTGCTTGCCATCCGCGCGTGTGGACTGGGCGCACTCGATATCGCTGCTCATTCGCCGACCCCCAACGCGCGCAGCCGGGCCCGCGCGCCTGCCAGCATGGTCGGGTCCGCGAGCATTTCACCGATGGACGCAGCGACGGCTCCGTCCATCTCGTCGAGCGCGGCGATCACCTCTTCCGAGGCCGTCACACCGAACGCATTGAGAACGGTGTCGAAGACCTGGCGGACAACGACGTCGACGCTGCCCGCGAGGTACGCCTCGGCGACGAGATCTCGGTTCGAGTCAGCGATTTCGGAATCGGCCGCATTTATGAGCGGCCGGCCGCTGTTATCACCGGGCATTGGGCTCATTCATCACCTCGCGCAGGTCTTTGCCGAACGGCACGAACCATGCCCGGCGGAACTGGTCCTGGTTCGCTGCGCGCATCGCCACGATCTCGTCCGGGTACGGGGTCACCTCGCTCAGCCCGTCGGCAGGCCAGTAGTGGTCCGCGACCACCCACACGCCGGTCTGCTCAGCCACGGTTCACCTCCGGCAGTGCGGAGTGGCGGAAGCACCGCCACGGATGCTTGGAAAACCAAGCCAACGTCTCGCCTTCCTCTCGTCGGCTCCTCGCCTCGGCGAACTCCAGCTCGCGGCAGCCAACCTCAGCGCATGAGAGGGACACCCCGTACCTCATCGGTTCACCTCCGGTTGCCCGTCCGACCAATGCATCTGGGAGGTATGGGTCTTCGTGAATCCCTCGATGCCGGACGACACCTGGTCCTCGATCTCGCCGTGGTGCCAACCGGCGTGGCCGTTCGGGAGCGTGCACCAGACGGCGCGGTGGTCGTCGGGCGTGAGGAAGTTCGCCATGGTGGTTGTCGCCATGCAGCGCCACGGCGCGGCCCTCTCCAGTTCGACATTCGCGATGAGGAGGTCGTCGCGTCGATCACGCGCCAGCTGCCGCCACCGCTGCGTCAGCCCTTGCCAGCGCTTCACGTCGCGCTCCAGCTCGGCGATGCGGGCATGGGCGGCCTCCAGCTCCGCGGTACGGTCCTGCGCCGCCGGCCATTCGGTGTAATCCTCGAATCCGCACACCGCGCACGTCGAGAACGGGCGCACCGGCGCGGGTGGCTCCATCAGGCCGTGACACCGGGGGCTCTGAAGCGAGTGCTGCTTCTGTGCTTCGGCGATGCGGTCTCGATCAGCCTGGGTGCTGGCAAGGAACTCTCCGAGGCTCATGAACTCGGGGTCGGGGGTGGGCTCAGGCATTGGGGACCTCCGCAGCGTTGGCGAATTCGAGCAGGACGTCGGCGTGGCACGGCTGATTGAGCGGGCACCAGCAGGCGAGGTCGCGACCGGCCAGCTCGCTGCGAATGGTCTTGAGGGTGACGGGCTGGTCGCGGTGCCCGATCCGAGGCCATCGGCTGTCGCGCAGGTGCACGACCTCGCCGGTGAGGACCTCGCGGTACAAGGCGACCGCCTGGGCGCGGGACAGGTTGTGGATCTCGCAACGGGTGACGCGGTCGTCGCCGTGGAAGTAGTCGTGGCGCATCCCCGCGGCGGAGATCCGGTCCTCGTACTCCCAGTCGGCACCGGTGACCGCGCCGGGCATGCACGCGAGCCCGTTCGATCCACCGAGGGTGAATGGGTTGCCCCACTTCGTCGGGCGACCGACGTACACAGCACCTTCAGGCAAGCGCCACCCAGCGGTGCGTTTGCGTTGGATGCGTTCAGGCATGGTGTCTCCGTTCGAATTTCGGGCGCAGGTGGGGCTTGCAGAACAGGCAGGGCCGCGGGTTGTCGCCGTCGCGGTCGATCCACTTGTCGACGCATCGCGGGTCGTGCTCGACGGGCTCCTCGTCGCGTTCCTCGCCGGTGCGGTCACGCATCGGGGATCACTCCGGCAGCGCGGCCGACGCTCTGGATGTCGGCGGCGAGCTGGATCGTCACGTGCGCAACCAGATCGTGGAATTCCTTGTGCGCCTTCGGAATAGCGACGTGCGCGCCACAGATATTGCAGATCGCCGGGACGGTGAACATCTCAGCGAACCGCGCCGCTTCGGCCTCCTGCTCGGTCTGGAGCTTGGCGGCGATGTCGGCGAACGGGTCGGTTGGGTCGATGGGCTCAGGCACTTTTCACCACCGAGCTCACGAGCTTGCGGTTTGCCCTCCAGCGGTTGCGGCGATCGTTGGCGCACCGCCGGCACCGCTGGCCGATGCCGCGGTTTCCGCTTCGCTGGTAGAGCTGGATGTTCGCCTCGGTGAGGTGGTGTCCCTTCGGGCACACAGGTTCTCGTCCAGCGTGAATCCGCCGCAGATTCTCCGCGTGTGTGACCGCTTCGAGGTGGGTGGGTTCGATGCAGTCTCGCCATTTGCAACCACGTGCCGCGACGTGGTCGATCTCCAGCTCGTCGGCGATCTCGCCGTACATGAGCTCGTAGGCGATCCGATGAACGGACTTGACCTTTCCGCCTATGGACAGCTGTCCGTAACCGGTCGGTATATGCGCTCCGGTCCAGCGCAAGCATTCGCCATCGCGGCGGGAATTCAGCGCGAGTTTCTCGGCCACGGTGGCACCGGGCAGTCGTCTAGACATGGGCGTGCTCCTGGTCGTTCTGGTCCTCGTCGGTCTCGGCGTCGACGTCGGGCGTGTGTTCGGTCGGGCGGCCGGCCATCGCCGCGCGGACCTTGGCCATGCCCTCGCGGCCGATTTCGGCGGTGGCGGGGTTGTGGTCGCAGCGAGTGCCGGCGGTCTTGCCGTACTCGGCGCCCCGGAAGCCATCGGCGTCGCACAGCGTGCAGTTGGCGATGGCCCGTTCGCGGTCCTCGGCGGCGCGCTGGGTCTTGGCGGTGTGCTTGGCGGCCCTGGCTCTGGCGAGGGCGGCGTCGTGGTCCCGGCGCGCTTTCCGGGCGTCGCCACACGCACCGCATGCGTCCGTGGTGCCGTCGGGATGGGCGGCGCAGAAGGGCGAGGGCGGTTCGGCGGCGAGGACGCGGTCGGCCTGCCAGGCGGTGCGCTGCTCGATGAGCTTGGTGCACTGGGCGCAATCCGGATCCCAGAAGTCGGGGTGTTCGGGATGGTGTGCGGGGGGTGGGGGGTCGTTGCGCGGCTCGCGCGCCTGCGCGACGTGACGTTCCCCCATTGCGTAACCCCCATGAGTTGCAGGGTGAGAGGTGTTAGGGCTTTGGGACCGATCCGGATTGGCATAAGGGCTTTCGGACCGATCCTGATTGGTATTCCAGGCGGTATTCCGGGGGGTGTTCAAAGCACTAATCGAGCCGAGGTCATCGCCCACGGGATCGTCTGCGGCGATGGGTGTTTCGACCCGATCGGCATCAGCGTTCGGGACCGTCTCGGATTGGTAATCAGGACCGGTCTCGAACGGTGTCTCGTACCGATCCTGATTACCAACGGGATTGGTGTCTCGATTGGTAATCGGATTGGTAATCGGAAGGGTGATGCCGAAGTCTTCGAGGGACCGCTCGGCGAGCAGCCGGTCGAGCTTCGCCCGGGACATCGGGTGCGTCCACGACGAGTACTCGGGGCACTCCTCGCGCAGCCGCCGGACCTCGGTGACGACGCCGGCGCGCAGCTTCCGGGATGCGAGCCCCTGGTATGCCTTGACCAGCGCCACGGCCATCGTCGGATTGCGCAGCAGCTCATCCCAATGGATGTGCTTGATCACCAGCGCTTCCTCGGTGGCGCTGTCGAACAGGCCGAACCCTGCCGCCTCGTACTCGGCGGCCGCGGCCTCGATCGCGCCGACGGTCCAGCCGCGGGCGCGAGGCACCAGACGGGCGGGCCGCCAGTCGACGCGGCCGCAGTATGAGATCTCGGGCCCGTGCCGCAGCACGAAGTCGAGGTGCTGGGCCACCGGACTCAGGTCGGTGTAATCGGCGTCGTCCCAGATCCACAGGGGATTTCGGGCGTATTCACGCGCCATGGTCTCGCCTCCTACAGGGCAGATGGATCGAAAAGTGCCGGCGTCGCCTCGTCGGCATCGCCGCGGCACTTGCGGCACAGGCGGTCTCGCGGCACAGGGACATCGGGCGCCCACGGGGTGCGGCACTCGCGGCAGTCCATGAGCACGGTCGGGCCGTGCGTGCCGACGCGGTACCGGTGCGGGACAGGGCGAGGTGTCGCCGCGCGGGCCGGGGCCGCAGCCCGGCTGCTGCCAGGCCACGGTCCCGCGACGACGTTGTCGCTCATGTCCGCGAGACGATTTCGGCGATCCGGTCGCGGATCCACCGACGCGCGGCCTCGCGCTCCGAGCCCGGCTCGTAGCCGACGCCGGTCACGGTCGCGTTGATGACCGCGCCGAGCTCCATGGCGGCGACCAGTCGATCGAGTTGCTTCTCGACCTGGCCGAGTCGGGCCTCGGCACCGCGCAATGCATGTCCGACGCTGTAGTCGACGCTCATTCCGCACCGCCCTCGGCCGGGGCCTTCGCCTGCTCCGCGGCGAGGGTGTCGACGAGCTCGGCGATGAGGACCTCGCCCTCTTCGATGGTGAGCTGTCCGAGGTCCGGGAGGGGCTTGCCCAGGACCATCGATGCGAAGTCACGCTGCTGGTCCTCGTCGGTGACCTTGAGCGCGGTCATGAGCTCGTCGATCTTCTCCGACTGCTGGGCCGTGATCAGGTTCGGCGCAGCGGGTTTGTCGGCCTTCCGCGTGGCACGCGAACGCTTCGGCGGATCGCTCTCGGGAGGGGCCTTGGCCGTGTCTGTGACCTGCGCAGGTTCCGGTTTTGCGCCCGATTCGGAGGGCTCCGCCGCGGCCTCGACCTTGCGGCGCCGACTGACGGCGGCCAGCTCGTCCGCGCTCGGCGGTGCGGCCACCGGCGCGGGGAATTCTTCGGCCTTGTTGACCTCACCGCGCTGGATCGACTTGAAGATCACCGACAGCTGACCGAGGTGGTCACCATTCCACTCCGCCCGGGGGGCACCGACTTTCGCCTCGAGCTGCTCGACCGTCACACCCATCTGGGCGAAACCGTGGATGGCGTTGGTCCGTCGCTCCTCCAGTGGGTCGCCGTCGCCGCGCTTGAGGGTCTCGTGGCAGCGGGCCTTGGCCTCCTCCACGAACCAGTTCGGGAGTACGGAGATGATCTGCTCACGCAACCTCCGCGCACCGTTGTTGGCGTTGTTCTCGTAGATGTCGCGGGTCTCGGTGAGCTGACGCCGGCCCTTCTTGGTGTCGCGGATATGCGGCACGATGAACGACGTCGACGAGCTCGCGTTGGTCTGCATATCCCAAGCGCGAGCGAGCATCTCGCTCACACCCTGCTCGTCGTCGCGGCGCAGTTCCTTGATGCCGTAGTCGATGTTTCCCCAGCAGCGGGCGAGCTCGCGGGCGAGGTGGATCGAGACGCCGGTGACGGTCTCTTCGCCGCGGTTGTACCGAAAGAACGCCTTCTCGGCGACGGCCATTTGGGCTGTGGCGTCGCGCATTTCCTCGACCGCCATGGCCTTGTTCCGGGGCCGCTCCTGGGCGACCATGACCGCGGCCTGCACCTCGGCGACCGCGCGGGACTGCTCGACCGCGGTGGCCTGCGAGATGGGGGTGCGCGGCACTGGCGCGATCGAGACGGGCCGATAGTGGGCAGGGGTGTTCAACCCAGGATCTCCTCTGCTTGGTAGCGGACCCAGGCGGGCAGGGTCACGCGGTCGATTTGGTTGGTGTTGTCGGTCCATTCGCCACTGGCCTGCGCTTGGGCGTATTGGCGGATGGCGTGGCGATTGAGAGCGCGGCCGAGATCGATGTCGGCCGGTTCGATGTCGCAGACGCTGACCACGTACGGCGGCGTCTTGCATTGGCTGATGAACACGAAGATCGGGTCGTCGTCCAGACCGAGGGCCTCGATGCCGTCGGTGTAGAACGGCTGCTGCATGTAATAGCCGAATTCGCCTGCGGCCTTGGCGAACCCACGCCGCCCCGAGTACTTGCTGGTCTTGTAGTCCGGAACCCACAATCGGCCATTGATGCGGGTCATCCAGTCGGTGCGGAACTTCAGCTGCACGCCGGTTTCGGAGTCCTCCCACCAGCCCGACAGTTCGGCCTCGCCTTCGGCCAGCAGCGGGCCTGCCACCGAGTGCTCGAGGACGATGCGCGCCATCTCTCGGGCCGCCTCGTCTTCCTTGGGCAGCGCGGGAATTCGGCCGGCTGCCCGGGCGTCGTCCTGAGCCTCCTGCGCGGCGTTGCTGCGCCAGTTCGGGAAGTCACAGATCTCGACATCGGCCCCTTCGCCGAGCACGTACTTGTGCGCCAGGTGCCCGAAATCGAATTCCGACTTGTCTTCTCGCCCGCGCAGGCGCTCGTCCCGGAACTCCTTGGGCGAGCTCATCGCCAACTTGCGAGCACCGGACGAGGACAGCGCTGGGTCGCGGTGATAGACGACGTCCGGGACGCCCGGATACAGGCCGGGCCGGAACGGCTCCGCCATTCAGATCGCCCCCGCCTCGGCGACGGCGTCCGGCTTGATCGCGAACAGGCGGTCAGCGATCTTGCCTTTCACGTACGGCCGATCCGCCGAGAGCATCTTGTTGACTGCACCCGGCGAGATCTGTGCGCGCGCAGCGATTTCGGTCTGTGACATCGTTTCGAGCAGCTGCTTGAGGTGGGCGCGGACCGGCGCGATATCGCGCAGCCCTTGTGCGCACGGCGTGCACATCACGGCATTCGCGTATTGAGATGCGATCTGCCGCCCGCACGCGCAATGCCGCACGGTTGAAGGCTTTTCCACGCCGAGCAACTTCCGCAGACCGCGCTGCCCCGGTGAAGTCGCGAGGTTGAATCCGGCCCAGATGCCATAGTTCGCGCCGAGTTCCTCAGCGGTCTTCGCGCACTCCCTGCGCATCGTGCATTCCTCGACGCAGACGCGTACAGCTTCTCGCCGCGCGTCGCGATCGCCCTCTGTGAGCCACAGGGCTGGATCTTTCGCACAAGCAGCGGGATTTTTCCTGGTCACAGCGCCCCCGAATCGGCCGCGATATTGTTGTAGCGCTGCTGGTCCGGGTCGTAGGGGCGCGTCTCGCCGTCGGCGTCCTGGTCCTCGTCCTCGCCGTTCGGCACGAGGTCCTCGGCGGTCTTCTTGCAGGCGACGAGCACAGTGACGAGGTCGCTACCCCCACGCATCCGCCTCACGATCGAGACGAGGGAATCACCGTCGAGGTGCTCGGTCGCGGTCACGAAGGACCGGAGCACGTCGAGGGTGAGGTCCTCCTCGAAATCGAGGTACATCGCGACCTCGCGCTCGACGCGCTCGACGGCCGTGTATTTCCAGTGGTTCTCGGGCTCGGTCATCGGGCACTCCGGCTCATGTTCGCCGCCTTGAGTTCGCGATTGGCGTTCACCTCGGCGAGGGTTTGGTCAAACATCTTGTCCCGCAGTTCGTTCCGCTGGTTCGTGACGTTGGCGAGCTGCGCCTGGCACTTGCGGAGCGTCTTCTTGAGGGCGCTGGCCTTCTTCTTGAGCTCCGCGATCGTGCGCGCCGCCATGTCGGCCTTCTCTGCCGCGATTTCGAGCTCGCCGCGCAACCGCACGTTCTCGCCGACCAGCTCGCCGAAGTTCTGGGGCTCGGTCGATGTCTGAGGTTGGGTCACCACTGCCTCCTGGCGAGGTTGCGCAGACGTCCGGCGATCTCGGCGTTGGTGAGCGCGTCGCCGTCAGCAGCGGCCAGCAGATCGGCGAAATCGAGGATGGCCGTGGTCAATTCGGTGCAGTCCTGAAGCGCGTGCTCGGCGAGTTCCGCGATCGCAGTCCCGAGGGCGGTGTGTGGCGCGCTCACCGGGCACCTGCCCAGTGCGGATCGCTCAGTAACGCGGGCAGGCATTCGCAGGTGTCGGGGCCTGCGTGGTGCAGCCCGATGCACCGGTCGTCCGGGCATCCGCAGATGTCGCCGGTCCAGGTGTCGCCCATGCCGTTGCGTGTGCGCCACTCGGCGATGCTGACGCCAGATGCGCGCAGCGTTTCGCGCGCGGTCACGTTCAGCCTGCGGCTCACCAGTGCACCGCCTGACCGTCGTCGAGCAGCGTGGGGCGGGCGAGGCAGATCTCGAGGTGCTCGCTGTAGATGGGGAGCAGCTCGGTCGGCGCGGTGGCGAACGCACGCGCCTTCAGCGCGTCGGCGATCACGGGGTCGGAGGTGCGGCGAAGGAAGGGCACCCAGCCCTTCCAGCCGCGGCGGTGCTTGGCCATTACAATCTCCTTGTCTCTGGAAATGCGCCCCGCCGAGCTCGTCCCTCGGCGGGGCGCGATGAATTTCAGGGGTTTGGCAGGTCGCCCAGCGCGGGCAGTTCGTCGCCCGCGCTGGGCTTCCCGATCCCCCAGTCCGCGCGAACCCAGCGGCCGGAGGACGGATGACGGCGGCGAGCCTCGCGGCGGAGGGCAGCGCGCCGGATACGGAAGTCGGTGATCAGCGCGGCGACCAGCCAGAGCGCGGCGACGACGCCGATGGCCCCGCAGACGCTGAGCATGATGACGATCGCGGCGAGCATCTGGGGCGCCACGATGACGCCGCTGGCGTAGAGCACCCAGTTGCCGACCAGGGCGGCGAGCCATGGCCAGGTGGCGTGAATTGCGGCGTCGGTAGCCTGCCCGAGACGGTGCCTCACAGCGGCGCTCCCCAGCAGGTCAGCCACTCGCCGGTCAGCCAGCCGCCACCGACTATCAGCAGCGCGACCGCGTCCCAGCCGAGGATGGCGAGGTGGTCCGGGACGCGGTCGATGAGCGGGCGAATGCGCTTCACGCGGTCACCCCGTTACCGGTCGCCGAGGGGCGCGTCGCCCCCTCGAGCTGTACGTGCTGCGGGGGCACGCCGAGCAGGTTCGCCATTTCCTCCGCATTGACGATCCCGAGGTCGACCCTCTCCAAGGCGGCCAACGCCTCGCGCACCGCCTCCTCGTCCTGCTCGTGGAAACGCTCGAACGCAGCGGCGATCTCTTCGCGCACGATCCGACGCACACGGTTCTCGGACATGTTGCTCATCGCGGCATCACCACCAGGCCGAGCCATCCCAGGCCGAAAACCACGAGGGCCGTCACCACGGCCGTGATCACCTGCGTGCGCATGCTGGTGGCGGTCACAGCGGCCACGCTCCAGCGAGATGCCACTGCGGCCGCAGGACCGGCGCAGGCTGCTGTTCGCGGATCCACGCGTAGACGGTGGGCCGCACGAGGTTCGACGGTTCGGTCTCGCTTTCCGAGCACGCGAGGCGGATCAGCGGGGGCAGCGCGGCGATGGCCAGCGCCCACACGGCTACGAAGATCGCCGTGATCATGCGGGGCCCCAGGGCAACATGCCGATCGGGGTCTGCATGGGCAGGGGGATCGGCTTCGGGGCCGGGTGGATCAGCGAGCAAATCCAGGCGAACAGGTCCATGTGGATCTCCTTGTCTGCGTAGGGATTTGGATGTGGTGCGCGCCCGGAGGGGCGAGGTGGGGAGTCCTCGGCGGTCCCCCTCCAGGGCGCGCGGCCCGGGTCCGGCGTCGGTGGCGACCGGCCCGGGACACTTCAGGCGGACCGGCTGGCCATGCGGCGACGGCTTCCCGCCGTGAGGGCCGAGGCGAAATCGACGCCGCCGGGCTGCGTGGCGTGGCCCCCCACCACGGGGGCCGGATCCGCGATGCGTACGAGGGCGGGGGAGGCCAGCAGTTCAATGGCCTCGTTGATGTCGCTGTCGGTCATGCACCACGACCGTCCGACCTTGCGGCCGGGAAGCTTCCGGGCGCGCAGCTGAAGCATCAGCCAGTGCGTGGAGGGGGCCCCGAGGCGCTCTGCGGCGATCTCGAGGGGGTGGCACTTGGTGTCGGTCATGCCGTACCGCCCGCGGTGGCCGTGATGCTGGGCGCGTCGGTCGGGCGCATGATGGCGATCTGCGGGACCTTCAGGGTCTCTGCAGCGCGCGCCAGCATGACGTTGGTGAGTTTCTTGCGGCCGGCCTCGATGTTGACGAGGTAGCTGCGACTGATTCCGAGGTGGTTGGCGAACTCCTCTGGGCGATAGCCCCGAAGTTCCCTCAATGCCCGCAGAGTGCCGCCAACTCGCTCCCAGTCGGACTCGGTGAACGGCGTTGACGCGACCCTCGCGGGGTGAGTTCCGTGAAGTTCCGCTTGCACGAGAGGAACATTAGGGATCAAAAGGGAACATGTCAACGGATGTTTGCGGCGAGGCGCGGAGGTTTGCTGGGCCAGATCCCCCCAATGGGAACAAAATGCGCGCAGTTACCGACTAGTAGCTACCCATTGGTGCTGTTGGGACAACATGACCGCCGGTCCTTGTAGTTCCCGCTTGTTCCCTGTAACACTGTCAATTGAGGGCAGATTCGAGGCCCTGAGTGCGACAGAGATTCGACGGGAGTCGGGGATGACCGAAGCGACACAGCCGCCATACAGGCGTGTCGGCCGCGAGGTCGAACTGCGCAGGGCGTTCTTGGAGATAGACCAGGCGGCCCTTGCGCGCGAAGCTATGGTGGACGCGAAAACTGTCCGAGGCCTGGAGCGCGGCGAACGCTGGCCCCGGACCACTTCCCGCGCGAAGATCGAGCGTGCGCTGAAATGGCCGACCGGCCGACTCGATCAACTCCTGGCGAACGAGGGCCTGTCTCCCGATGCGGCCGCAACGGAAGCGGGGCAGCACCCCGGAGAGTGGCCGGCGGCGGCTGACATTTCGGCCGGCGTGCAAGGTGCGGTTGTCGTAGTGAATCGAGCTCTCGACTCCGGTGCGTCCCTGGATGACGTGGAGCGTCTGATCACTGCGGTCCTCCGGCTGGCTACCGACCCGGCGCTGCAGTCGCAGCTCGATGACGAAACGGTCGAGCTCGTTTCCGAAACACACAGAGCGGTACTTGCACGCCTGCGCCGGCGTCGAAGCGAAGGGGATGCAGACCCGGAGTTCGGCCCAGTAATTCCTGGGACGAATGTGCGTCCAGGGGTATGGACTGATGGAGAATTCGACGGGGCGGTTGCGCGTGACATTCGCAGCGACCGAGAGCGCCTATAGCGCCGCGATTCCCCACAGAGCGATAGGCTGCCAGATCATCTGAAACCAGCGGCCGAGTCCCCGGTGCTCTCTCCAGCCGAATGCCGGATCAGGGCCCGCCACGAGCGCGTACTGGGCGGCCCTCTCCAGCTCGACGCGCTGGTGCATATCGACGCCGTGCCGCGGCACGATCTTCACGAGGTTCCGTCTGCGGTCATTCAGCAGGACGAGCTCGCCGATGAGGACGTGGTCGCCACGATGAACCATTTCGCCGTGGCAATCCGCGTAGATGATGCCGAGCTCCATCATCGCGGCCGTATGTCGTTCGATGCACTTGGCGACGCGGACGAACCGGCTATCCCTCTCTCCGCCGGGTGCACCGGCGACCTGAAAATCGGAGTCGCTCACCTGTCCTCGCCTCGACCAGCTGAATAGGGCGACGAAGTCAGCGCCCCCTCGATCACAATGCCCATGTACCACCCCTGCGGCAAACCTGGAACAAACCTTCGAGTCAGCACATTAGTTCGAAACCGCATATTTCGGAAGAGAATTCTAGCAAACTTTCAGCGAAATTCCGTGGGGGAGCGCACCTTACGGAATTCCGTGGTTTTGTCTTCTCTGCAGGGACGCCCCCCCCCCGCTGATTTACGAAGTAGCGCAACTTATCTCGGGTGCGCACTAACTCCCGGCATCGCTGTTACGTTGCTGAAACATTCAGGGTGCGAGGGTTAATCGTGTAGTCGTGCGGGCATTCCCTAACTGGTGCACACACTGGCCGGTGTTGGAATCTTGGCACGCGCCGTCATAGTTTTGGCTCGTGTTTGGGTTTACTTCCCGCAAACGCTGTTGTACGGCGTTTGACGTGACCGGGATCTGCAGGAGGTCGGGCCGCTTCCATGCGCCCTCGGCCACGCCGGGCGGCGGTTGACGGGGTGTTGACCCGGTCAACACTCGTGGCTAAAGTCCCAGTTCGTCAAAGTCCTCGAATCTCCTCCAGAATCCTCAAAGATGCTGGTAGACCGGTTGCGGCGGCGCTCTTCATGGGGTTCAAATCCCTCTGCTTCCGCTTGAAGATGCTGGTGGCCAAGGGTTTTCGAACCCTTGGCCACCAGCATTTCTGCTATGCGGGCAGGCTCGCGAGCCAGTCGAGGATGATCGGGTCGGTGACCTCGGGGTGGGTGTAGGTGACCGCGTGCGCGGCGCCCAGCCCGTCGATGGTCTCGACTCGGGTCGGGCCGCCGAGCTGCCCGGCCAGTTCCTCGGTCTGGCGGCGGGAGTGGATCTGATCCTGCACGCCGTGCATCAGCAGCGCCGGCGCGGTGATGTCCTTGACCAGGTCGACAATGGATTCGCGGTCGATGAGGCAGCGGCCGGCCTGCTGCAGCCGGCGGCGGTCGGAGGCGTTCCACTTGTCGAGCCAGTACCGGCGGTCCTCGCGGGTGCCGCCGATCATCTGCACTGCGATCGGGGTGGCGAGCGGCTCGAGCGGGCCGTCGCCCAGGATCCACTGGTTCATGATGATCATCTCGAAGCCAACGGATTCGGCGGCGTCGTAGGCGTCGGCGCGGGTGCCGATCAGGATCAGGCCGCGCACGCGGGTGGGCTGCAGCAGCGCCATCCGCATACCGATCCACCCGCCCTGCAGCAGGCCGCCCGCGACGACCCGGTCGAGCCCGAGGTGGTCGACGACGGCCCAGGCGTCCCAGGCCAGGCGCCAGTTGTCGAAGGGCTGGTCCGGGTCCTCGGTCAGGCCGTGGCCGCGGGCGTCGATGGTGATCAGCCGATAGTCCGGGGCGAGGGACCGTTCCTGGGCCGCCCACATCTCGGCGTCCTTGAAGAAGCCGTGCATCAGCACCACCGCCGGACCGTCGCCGCCGGTATCCCGGTAGTGGATCCTCGCCCCGTCTTCGGTGGTCACGAACGGCATGGGACAGCGCCCTCCCCTGGTAGGTCTTCGACTGCGCCAGTGTGGATTCGAGGCGCGCGCCCGACCATAACAGGAACGTGTTCTAGAGGAAGCGCGCGATCGTCGCCGGATCGGTGGCGAAGGCCAGGAACGCGTCGTTCTCGTGCGGATCGCCCGCAGTGATACGCACGCCGTCCACGCCGTAGGGCCGGATGATGACCCCCGCCTCGGTGCTGGCCGCACCGTATTCGGCGCTGCGGTCGCCCAGCGGCAGCCAGATGAAGTTGGAGTGGCTCACCGGCAGCCGGTAGCCCGCCGCGAGCAGCGCGTCGCGCATGCGATCACGTTCGGCCACAACGGCATCGGTGCGCTCCAGCAGCTCGTGCCGCGCCTCCAGCGAGGCGATGGCGGCCGCCTGCGCCACCCGGCTCACGCTGAACGGGATGTGCACCTTCATCAGCGCGGTGATCACCTCGGGCGCGCCGACCGCGTAGCCGACCCGCAGTCCCGCCAGGCCGTACGCCTTCGAAAACGTGCGCAGCACCAGCACATTCGGTCGGTTTCGGCCCAGTTCGACGCCGTCGGGGAAGTCCTCGGCGGGCATCCGCAGGTATTCGAAGTACGCCTCGTCGAGCACCACCAGGACGTCGGTGGGCACCTTGTCGAGGAACTCGACGAGTTCGGCCTTGCCGCGCGCGGTGCCGGTCGGATTGTTCGGATTGCACACGAACACCACGCGGGTGCGCGGGGTGATCGCCGCCGCCAAAGCGTCCAGATCGTGGGTGGATTCGTCGTCCAGCGGCACCTGGACCGCCTTCGCGCCCGCCACCTGGGTGACGATCGGGTACGCCTCGAACGAGCGCCACGCGAACAGCACCTCGTCCTCGGGGTGCCGGCAGGTGATCTGCACCAGCTCCTGGCACAGCGCGACACTGCCGCAGCCGGCCGCCACGTTCTCCAGCTGCACGCCCAGGAAATCCGCGATGGCGCCGCGCAATTCGATGGCGTGGTTGTCCGGATACCGGTTCGACAGCTCGACCGCCTCGGTGATCGCCTTGGTCACCGACGGCAGCGGCGGGAAGGTGGTCTCGTTGCTGGCCAGCTTCACCGCGCCGGGGTGGGTCTTGCCGGCGACGTACGCGGGGATGGCATCGAGGTCCGGGCGAATGTGCGCGCTCACCCTTCCACCCTATGTCGAGCGTCCGCCGGGCCGTCCGCCGGTGCCGTCCGGTTCGACCCGGTTGCTTGAAAGCCGCCTGCCGCTCCCGAATCGCGCTCGGCTGGAAAGTCTCCGGATTTCCGGACCGTCGGAAAGATTTATCGCGTTTTTACCTAGCACAACTACAGTGGCCCTATGTCGGGCATTTATCGAGAACTCGCCCCTGTGCACGACACGACCGCGATAGCGCTCACCGTGCTCGAACCCGAGGGACACACGCGCGGCGGCATCGTGGTGTTGCACGAATCACGTGAATTCACCGAGCCATTGCTGGAACTCATGCGAGCGCTCGCCGACGACGGCTGGACCGTCCTCGCCCCCGATCTGTTCCACCGCCCGGTCAACGGCAGCGTCGACGAGTGCGTCTTCGGTGAGGACCTCTTCGCCGACTTCGACGCCTGCTTCGAATGGCTCACCCGGCACGGCGTCTTCCGCGACTGCATCGGCGTCCTCGGCTTCGACTCCGCCGGCACCGCCGCCGCCCTGGTCGCCACCAACCGCCGCGTCGGCGCGGCCGTGAGCGTCGCCGCCCGCGGCATCGAGACCCCGATCAGCCCGCACGCCAGCACCCTGCTCGCCGCCGCCCCCGCCTTCCAGGCCCCCTGGCTCGGCCTCTTCGGCGAGGACGACCCCCTCACTCCGCCCGACCAGGTCGACCGCCTCCGCGAGGCCGCCGCCCGCGCCGACGTCGCCACCCTGGTGGTCACCTACCCCGGTCTCCACCACCGCCCCGACCATCCCGGCTTCGACCCCGCCGCCCTCGAGGACGTATCCGTCCTCGACGCGCAGACCAGAATCTACGAATGGTTCGACTCGCACCTACGCTGACCAGCCGATTTGGCCTATTGGTCACCCGCTGTGTAATCTTCTGTCCCGGCGGTTCGAAAGGAACCGGCGCCCTCGAAGAGGGGCACCAGGAGGCGTGCCAGAGCGGCCGAATGGGACTCACTGCTAATGAGTTGTCCCTTCACGGGGACCGGAGGTTCAAATCCTCTCGCCTCCGCCACCGCCCGGTTCGCCGGGTACGAAAACTTGAATAGCCATGCGCCCGTAGCTCAACGGATAGAGCATCTGACTACGGATCAGAAGGTTAGGGGTTCGAATCCCTTCGGGCGCACAAACAAAGGCCCCACACCGAACGGTGTGGGGCCTTTGACTTTGGCGGGCCGGTTACTTCCAGGCGGCGAGGGCGGGGAGATCGCCGGTGAGGTCGGCGCCGGGGGAGCGGCCGATGAGCCAGGCGGCCAGCGCGGCGGCGGGGCCGGTAATTGCGGGGCCCTGGGCGCCCACCGTGCCGGTGTAGCCGGTGTCGGTGGCCAGCACCGTGAAGCCCGCGCCGTCGGCGGGCCTGACCTCGCCCAGGGATTGGGTGAGCAGGCGGGTGGTGAAGTCCTCGGGCCAGTCGGCGGGTGTGTAGCCGATGTTCAGGTCGACGTGGTGGATCTCCACCTCCAGCCGGCGCATCCAGATGACGCGCGTCGCGGGGATCTCGCCGCCCATCCGGTTGCGGACGGTGGCGGGCCAGCGGTCGGCGGGCATCACCCGGGCCAGCGCCAGCCAGCGTTCGGCGGAGGCGGTGAGGTCCTCGAGCTGGTCGCGCAGGGGGCGGGGAGCGCCGGCCTCGATATCGGCGTCGCGCAGGAATTGGCTTGCGTATTGCGGGGTTTCGATGCCGGTGCGGGCCCACAGCAATAGGTTGACCAGGCTGTCGGCATTGCGGGACAGATGGGCGAGCACGTGGCCGCGGGTCCAGCCGGGCAGCAGTGAGGGGTCGACGAGATCGGCTTCGCCCAGCGCGGCGACCGCGGGGAGCAGGCGCTCGGTCGCGGCGGCGACGGTGTCGAGCTGGGCGGCGATGTCGGCGAGGTGCGCGTCGCTGGTCACGGTCCGACCCTAACCGGTGCGGGCGGTCAGCGGCCGGACGACGAGCTGGTGCGGCGGTGCCGGGCGGGCACCCCGGAATCGCGTTCGGCCACAACGATTTGCACGGCCAGCGCGACCAGCCACAGCGACATGGCCCCGACCTGGATGCGCTGGGCGATGCCGAGACCGTAGTTGCCGGGCAGGTTGTCGGCGATCAGCATCCACGCGGTGACCACCGAGCCGACGATCAGAATCCACAGGCCGGTGTGCCGCAGGATCGGCCACCGCCGGTACTTGAACGCGGCCACCGTGAACGCGATCATCGCGATGTAGATGGAGAACACCGCCAGCGTGCTGGTCAGCGCGTGGATCTGATGCAGTTGCGGGAACAGCCCGGTGTCCACATAGCGTTTGGGCCCGTCCGGATCCTCGGGCACGATCGGCCACTGCGCGTCGGCGATGGTGGCGGCGCCGAAGCAGGCCAGCGCGACCCAGCCGATGGTCGAGTAGCGGCGCCGGGAGAACAGCAGCACCCCGCCGAGCCCCGCGACCACCAGCAGGGAGCCGGACACGGTGTCGCCGGTGGTGAAGACCCAGCGGAACGGTGCGCCCTTCTCGGCCAGCTGGCTGAGGAACGTGTTGGTGGGGTTGCTCGGGATGGGCAGGATGAATTCCAGGACCCAGGAGGAGTAGCCGAGCCCCGCGATCGCGATCAGGATCGCGATGAACCACCGCAACACCCGTCGCCATCGCGGCTGGAGTGTTTCCGTGCTCGGAGCCGCCTCGGCTAGTTTCTGCTCGGTTGGCATCACCGCGCTCGCTTTCGCTGGCCTCGCTTACTCGTACTGCCTGCCCGCAGTTTCTGGCGCTGTCCGGACTGGTCGGCTGGTCCGGTCGCTACGTCCATTGTCGCCCATGAGTTAACACGGACGTCACACCCCGCGCGTCAAAGCCCGCATCACCAGGTCGGCAGCCGATTCCGCGGGTTCGTGTTCCCAGACCCGCACCACGGTCCAGCCCGCCGCCGCCAGCCGGGCATCGGTGTCGCGGTCCCGCGCCACGTTCCCGGCCAGCTTCTCGGCCCACCACTGGGCGTTGTTCTTCGGGTATGTCGCATGCTCGGGGCAGCTGTGCCAGAAGCACCCGTCCACATAGACCGCTACCTTCCGCCGCGGGAACACCAGGTCCGCCCGCCGCCGCAGTCCTGGCAGCGGCGCCCGGTCCACGAAGTAGCGCTCACCGCGCCGATGTAATTCCCGCCGCAGGGCCAGCTCCGGTTTCGTCCCCACCCGGCGCTGCTTGGCCATGCGGGCGCTGGTCGTCGCATCGGTGCCCGGCCGCGCCGCATCGGTCATCGGGCCATCCTCGCCGGGCCGCGCCCGGCCGGCAAGGCTCACGCGGCCTTGACGGGCGCGCCTCCCATGCGCTCGAGATGGTTCTCGACATCGTCGAGGAAACCCGCCGGGAAGCGCAGCGAGCCCATCTGGGTGCGGCGCAGGAAACCGGCGGTCGCGCGGGCCGAGAGCAGCCGCGGATCGTCGAGGAACCAGCGCAGGTCCTCGTAGGGCGCGTGAACGGGCCAGGTGGACACCGGAACCCGCCGCACCTCCCCCTGATGCCCCCAGGCGGCGGTCGGCCAGCTCTTGCGGGTCAGCGGTTCGCCGTCGGGGATCGGATCGTCGGACGGGTTGGTGACGCGCTCGGCGATCCAGTCGGCCATGCGGACGCTCACCGCGTTGCCGACCAGCTTCCAGCGATGCCCCGGCCGCACGCCCGGCACGGCCAAAGCCGGTGTCGTCCAATCCCGATCGAAGCCCTGCAGGCGTTCACCGTCGGTGATGCCGGGGGTGACCAGTTCACCCGAGGGCAGCCGGACCGCGGGCGGGCTCGCGATCCCGAGGCCGGAGCCGCCCTTCAGCGTGGGTACCGCGTTCACCGCCCAGCCCAGGCCGCGGTTGCCCTCGGTCCAGTAGAAGCCGCACGGATCGTGCGCCGGATCGCCGACTTCGCGCGGGCCCGCGTCGGCTCCGAACAGGATCGGCCGCGGATCGTCGGTGCGGGAGGCCAGCATGAGCACCCGCTCCCGCCGTTGCGGCAGGCCGAACGCGCGCGCGTCGACCACCCGGTAGGCCCAGGTGTAGCCGAGTTCGGTGAGCGCGTCGGTGATGTGGCGCATGGCCGCCCCGCCGCCGAGCTGCAGCATGAACGGCACGTTCTCGATCAGCAGCCAGCGCGGGCCCTTCTTGCGCTTGACCAGCCGGAACACCTCGTCCACCAAACCCGAACGGGAGCCGGTGATTCCGGCCGTGCGCCCGGCTTGCGACAGGTCCTGGCAGGGGAAGCCGGCCGCGACCAGTTCGATCCCCGCCGGCAGCGACCGCAGCTTGGTCACGTCCGAATGCAGTGGCACGCCGGGGAAGTGCGCCCCCAGCACCGCCTGCGCCCCGGAGTCGATCTCGCACAGCAGTTCGCTGCGCCAGCCGTGGCCCGCGAGCCCGAGTTCCAGCCCACCGATGCCGGCGAACAGGCCGACCATCCGTGCGCCCGTCACAACAGTCCCTTTCACCCCGGAGTCCCCGTGCCGCAGAGCACGTTACTCGAGTCCCCTCATCCCCACCGAGAGCAACACCCTCCGCCCGCTCGGCATGAGAGCTTGTCGCTATCACCCGGGCGCTTGATCAGCAGGCGCCGGCGTGCGCAAACAGCGAGAACGGCGTCGCACCATTGCATGTTGATCACGATGCCGGGTCGCGGGAGTGATACCGGCCGGGGATCGCGGGCCCGCCGCTGCCTGCAACTACGGTTATAGGCGTGACGGATAACGGGAGTGAGGACGCCAAGCCCGGGGCGCCGCGGTGGCCGGCCATTCTCACCTGGCGCGCGCACAACGCCTCACGCATGGAGTCGGTGCGGGTGGTGCTGAGCGGCAACCGGATTCGTGCCGCGGGCCGCATCATCGCCGGCGAATGCGAGGACCATCCCGCCTTCAGCGCCTCCTACGACCTGGTCACCGACGAATCCGGGGTCACCAAGCGGCTGTCGCTGCGCAGCACCCTCGCCACCGGCGAACGTCATGCCTCGATCGCCCGCGACGAGGAGAACTACTGGCTGATCGACGCCGGAAACACCCATGTGCGCTCCACCTTCGGCGGCGCGCTGGACGTCGACGTGGTGCTGAGCCCGTTCTTCAACACCCTGCCGATCCGCCGCTACGGGCTGGCCCGGGCCAGCGAGGACGTGCAGGTTCCGGTCGTCTACGTGCGCCTGCCCGACCTGCTGGTGCAGGAAGCCAGCCTGACCTACAGCAGTGGACCGGACGGGATCCACGTCCTGTCGCCCGTCTCGTCCGCCACCGTCACCGTCGACCAGGACGGTTTCCTGCTCGACTATCCCGGCCTGGCCGAACGCGTCTAGTCCAGCGAGGTCAGGACGCCGCCGGTGCGGCCGGCGTCGATCAGCTTGGTGAGCCAGTTGTGGTCGCCGAGGCGGACATCGGTGATGACCCAGCGTTCGTGGTCCTCGTATTCGGTGCGGGCGTCGTGACCGGCCTCGGCGAGTTCGGTGATGGTGCCGTTGGCGCGCAGGCTGTCCCGGGCCTGGGTGAGCACTTCGAGGGTGTCGTCGAGGACGTCCAGCAGGGCGGCGGCATTCGGTTCGCAGATGGCGCGGACCAGGTCGGGGGAGGTGGCGGCGACCCGGCTGCCGTCGCGGAAGGAGCCCGCGGCCAAGCCGAGCGCCAGGGGGCCGCCGTTGGAGCCTTCGATGGCCAGCGCCTCCGCGAGCACGTGGGGTAGGTGCGAGATGCGGGCGACCGCGCGGTCGTGTTCCACCGCCAGCACCGGGACCACCACCGCGCCGCAGTCCAGCGCCAGCTGGGCGACACGCCGGAAGTTGTCGGCGTGCACGCCGGGATCGACGCTGACCGCCCAGGCCGCGTTCTTGAACAGGTCGGGAGTGGATGCGGCCCAACCGGATTCGCTGGTCCCGGCCATCGGGTGGCCGCCCACGTAGCGGGCGCTCAGCTCGTTGCGTTGGACGGCCGCCGCGACCGGGGCTTTCACGCTCACCACGTCGGTGAGCACGCAGTCGGGGGCGTAGGTCTTCACGTCCGACAGCACGGCGTCGATGGCGGGCATGGGCACGCCGACCACGATCAGCGCGTCCCGTTCGGCGGCGCGGGTGAGCACCGCTTCGACATCGCTGATCACGTCGTAGCCGTCCATCCGGGCGGCTTTGGCGCCGACCTCGGACCGGTTGTAGCCGAACGCCTCGTAGCCACCGGCGACGGCGGCGCGCAGCACCGAACCGCCGATCAAACCGGTACCGAGGACGCAGACAGCTGGTTTCGAAGTGCCCGTCATGCGATCAGATTCGCATACGACTTCAACATTTCCCCCGAAGCGGACTACCGTTGCGCGCATGGCAGCACAACGCTCGAGCACGAACAGGGCGGCGTCGGACGACTTCGACGACGTGGAAGGGTTCGCAGTGGCCGTTGTCCGCGAGGAAGCCAACTGGAAAGTGACGCCGCTGAGCGACGCGTCGCTGTCCAGTCTGTCCGCGGCCGAGCACGAGTTGCGCGCGCTGCGAAGTTCCGGCGCGGTGTTCGGCCTGCTCGATGTCGACGACGAGTTCTTCATCATCCTGCGCCCGGGCCCCACCGGCAGCCGCATCCTGCTGTCGGACGCCACGGCCGCCATCGACTACGACATCGCGGCCGATGTGCTGGAGGAACTCAATCTCGAGATCCCCGATATCGACCCCGACGAGCTCGACGACGTCGAACCGTGGGAGGAGGGCGACCTGGGTGTCCTCGCCGACCTCGGCCTGCCCGAGCCGGTGCTGGCGGTCATTCTCGCCGAAACCGACCTGTACCCCGACGAGCAGCTGGGCATGATCGCGCAGCGTCTCGGCTTCGCCAACGAGCTCTCGGCGGTCCTGGACAAGCTCCCGCGTTGATCGGCTCGCTCGCCTCCGACGAGGCGATGATGCGGGCCGCCATTGCCGCCGCGAGCGCCGCCGACCCGCGCGACGTCCCCGTCGGCGCGGTGGTCTTCGACGCCGACGGTCGCGAACTCGCGCGCGCCGCCAACGCCCGTGAGGCCCTGGGCGATCCGACCGCCCACGCCGAGGTCCTGGCGCTGCGCGCCGCCGCCCAGGTGCTGGGCGACGGCTGGCGCCTGGAGGGCACGACCCTGGCCGTCACCCTCGAACCCTGCACCATGTGCGCCGGCGCCCTGGTCCTCTCCCGAGTCTCCCGCGTGGTCTTCGGCGCCTGGGAACCCAAAACCGGCGCCGTCGGCTCCCTCTGGGACGTGGTCCGTGACCGACGTCTCAATCACCGCCCCCAAGTCCGAGCCGGCGTCCTCGAACCCGAATGCGCCGCCCTCCTCGACACCTTCTTCCGATCCCACCGCCCCTAGCCCCTCTCCAGCCGATTTCGGATTCGGCAGGGTCCTCAGGTAAAGTCACCACCGGTGGCGTGTCCGAGCGGCCTAAGGAGCACGCCTCGAAAGCGTGTGAGGGGTAACCCCCCTCCGAGGGTTCAAATCCCTCCGCCACCGCTGAGGAGCCCCTCACCTGTTCACGCAGGTGGGGGGCTTCTTCTATTTATCCGAACCAAAAGGTTCGCTTAAGCCCTGCCTCCCAGGATTGCTTGCAGCGCAGAACTTTCCACGCCACCCCGCGTCCGGAGGCCTCAATGTCCCACCCGCACAACCAGCAACGCGCGAACCGCACGATTTGTCAGCGCAAAGGCCCCCGCCGGGCGGGGGCCTTCGTGAACTACTACGCCGTTTGCGGCTCGTAGTCACCGTAACGGCGGCCGCCGGGCGCGGTGGCCGCGAGTTCAGTGGCCGCTCGCAGCAGCGACACCGCTGCCGGGTGATCGGCCCCGAGCAGGGCGGCGACTTCCTCGTAGATCGGCTGGATCTTGTCCCGGAGTTCTCGGGACTCGCTCGCGTCCAGATCTGACACCAGGCTTCCTCTCATCGGGTGGGGCATTGGCTGGTCGGTACGTCGCGCGTTCCCGTGTGGTCGCTGTACACGAACGGGTTCCCCTGAATGCTGCCTGTCACGCTCATACTGACACGCCACGTTCCCGCGTAACAGGCCGCGCTGACCTCGTACGCGGCGTGCCCCGGCGGCGCCGGGGGACGGGTCGCGTCGGTGATCGACGACACCGTTTCCCATCGGTCGGCCTTCTTGTACTCCAAGGCCAAGACCAGGCGGTGTTCGTCCGGCGGCAGGTCGCACTGGGCGACGCCCCGGCCCAGGATCTGGGCACCGATCACCGACGGCTGAGTCCAGGTGAATTCGAATCCGCAGGACTTCGCCGCGGCCTGGGCGGGACCGGTGCCGTTCGTCGCCAGGCCGGCGGCGACGATCGCGGCGGCCGCGGCGGTCGACAGGGTGCGGGGGAATCGGATAGTGGGTGAAGTGTGCATTGTCGGTTCCTGTTGGTTCAGTTGTGGCGGTGCAGCTTTCAGCATTCGAGTCGAGCGCCCCCTGACCGATTCCGGCGGGATTCCAGAGGCCCCATTTCGGTACGCATCGGGTCGCCTAGTGGGCGGCGCCCGAGCCTGACGGCAGATCGTCATCGCTGTCTATCTCGCGGGCCGTACTCGGGGTGTGGTGCTCCCAGGTGACACCGTGACCACAGCTGCCATCTCGAGCAGTTCGGCGGGAATCGCGTGATCGTCGAAGTGCGCGACGCTCGGCACGATCACGGCGTCCACGCCGAGGCGGTCAACCGCGACGCGGAGGCGATGCGATCGGTCCTCGGTGCGCTCGTTGAACACGACGGTCTTGCGCAGGTCGTATCCAGTTCGCCTGGCGGCGGCGCGGATTCGCAACTCGTCACGGACCTGGTTCAGCCCGGAGACATCACTCCGCAGGAACCCCACGGCGGACGGCAGCAGACTCATGGTCACCACCCCCGACTGATCGGGACGTACGTGCGCGGCGGCTCGGCGGCCAGTCTGGCCTGGATGTCGGCGACCGTGAGCGGGTGGCTCACCTGTCGCGTGTTATCGACAACGCAGCCAACCATGGCGGCGATGAACAGCACTAGCGAAATGACGGTTGTCGCGAGGATGATTCCCATGTCGGGTGTGCTCCCGTTCCCTGGACGGTCCTGGAGTGCACCCGGCGCCAAGGCTTTTGGGGCTTCGCATATGGCGCCGGGGCATATTGAGCCTCGCGCGTTCAGCGATCTGATCCCAGCCACGAAACCGCACGCAAGTAATACGCTTCCAACACGAGTCGTTGCGAGGATCGACAAGGGGCGTCGATGATCGTCAGTCGGTGGACGGGTGCAGAAGTTCGCGCGCTGCGCGAGGTTGCACTGCGCATGACTCAGGAACAACTCGCTGCGGCCTCCGGCTTCAAGCCCCCAACGGTTCGGAAGTGGGAGAAGGCAACCGCCGCTCGGCCGGTTCGTGGCGAATCTGCGGAAGCTCTCGACACATTGCTCGGTCGGCTCGACGATGCGCAACGGGCGCGCTTCCGAGACGCGTTGGCGATCGAGCCCATCACGGCGGCCCCGGCCGCTGATGCCGGTTTTGTTCCGGCGGTACGGGATAGCCTGGCGATGGGGGACTCGGAGGGCAGTGAGGTCGACGACGAGGTGAAGCGGCGAGAGTTCGGAATCTTGCTGGGCGCAACGTTGCTGGCGACTGGTAGCCGGTCCATAGGGGTTGCCGACGCCCAGCGAGTTTCTCGCGCGGTGGCGACGTTTGCGGAACAGGATCAAAACGTAGGCGGCGCGGCTTTGGTGGACACCGCCGTGCGCGAGCTCGAGGTCGCCAAGGAGCTCATCGAGACGTGCTCATTCAGCGATAATGCGGGCAAGGCTTTCGCCAGTGCCGCCGGCAATCTAGCCACCATCGCCGGCTGGCTGGCGTACGACGCCGACCAGCATCAACTTGCACGCCACTGCTACACCGACGCATTCTCCCTCGCCAATCAAGCAGGCGACGACGAACTCACCGTGCATGTGTGTCTCGGCGCGGCGCACCAGGCGATCACCCTGT
This sequence comes from Nocardia tengchongensis, assembly GCF_054781395.1. NCBI lineage: Bacteria > Bacillati > Actinomycetota > Actinomycetes > Mycobacteriales > Nocardiaceae > Nocardia > Nocardia tengchongensis. The sequence goes on along the minus strand of NZ_BAAGUM010000006.1, from coordinate 1,883,177 downwards.
CCCGCCAAGGCTTCTGCAATCCACATCGCGCTCTCACCCTGATCAGCCGAGCACGGGAATTGACCCATGGTCTGCCGCCGGGACGCATCCACGCGCTGATCGCTACCCGGGCCGCACAGGCATACGGCGTCCTCGGCGACCGCGCGAACTTCGGCCGTTGCATCGCAACCGCGTGGCGCGAACTCGACTTCGCGCTCGAACACGAGCCGCTCACCGAATGCGCCAAATGGCTGCACTTCGTCAACTCCACCGAGGTCCGATGCCATGAGGCCCGCGCCTATGGCGATCTCGGGAACTGGTCAAAGGCAGCCGATTTGTCTGGCGAACTCGCCATCGAAAAGGCCGGCACACGAAACGCCGTCAACTATCGAGCCGGGTGGGCAGCCGCACTGGCGCAGGCCGGCGACGCGCTGGGCGCGGTGTCGATCGGGCTGCCTGCGCTCGAACGGCTGCAAGCGGTTTCATCCACTCGGACGCTTCGCGTTCTCGAACCTGTTCGATCAGTTGTCCAGCCGGACAGCGCATTCGGTCTGCACTTCGATGATCTGACGAAGAAGGCGGCGAGGGTATGACGAGCCTGGAATTCGAGCACCTGGACCACGCGGAGGCGCGCGCACGCCGCGCCGATGTCGAGGACATCTACCGTGGTGCGTACGTCGAGGCGATTCGCTCCGGCGCGCCATTCGCAGATCCAGTGGCGTTCATGCAGAGGTTCGACGCTTACACCGCACCCGACAGGCCCGGCGAATTCGGGCTGATCATGGTCTCCGTCAGGGGGCGGCCGGTTGGTCAGGCGTGGGGTTGGTCGCTGTCCAAGGGGACCTCATGGTGGGGTGGCCTGCAGCTCGACGACGCACAAGATCTCGACGACTTCACGACCGAGGATGGCGCACGCACCTTCGCGCTGAGCGAGCTCATGGTCAAGAACGACATGACCGGGGGAGGCCTTGCGCGGGCTCTTCACGACAGGCTGCTCGACAACCGAAACGAAGAGCGTGCAACCCTTCTGGTCCGGCCGGACAACACCCGCGCCTATCAGACTTACCTGCGGTGGGGTTGGAACCGTGTCGGCACGCTCCGACCGAGCTGGCCGGACGCTCCACAATTCGACGTCCTGATCCGCGACCTTCGGCGATAGGTCATTCGACCTTCTATGTTCTTGTGGCGCGGAGCTTTCCGCGCTACCCGGCCCATTTCTGGAACCAGGCGAGTAGGTCTGAGTCGGTGGCGATCGCGGGCTGCGGTGCTCCGGCGGCGCTGGCACAGAACCCTCTCGCGATGTGTGGGCTGTCCAGGACCGAGAGCAGACAGGGGCGGTGATCGTCCGGGTGAACCGTATCGCCAGCCGAGAGAATGCAGGTGAACCGACCGATAGGCAGATCGTTTCGGGTCTGGAGGCTGTCCTGTCCTGGCCGACCATCACAGGCGTGGCCCGAGCCCAGTCTCAATGCGCTTTGGTATCCCACGGTCGCGTCGGCTGCGGTGGGAAATTCCACGAACGATGCGGTCGGATAGCCGACCGGTGTGCCACACGCGATTTCCGCGTCCGCAGGTTGCCGTGGGTCTTCGTGCCGACAGTTCGTCCGGGTGAATTCGCTGCTGAGATGAGACAGCAGATCTTTGTCCGCGGAGGTGAATTCGTCCGGGTCGTGTGCTTCGTCCACGGGCAGGAACTGTCGATCACCCCGCGCCGCCTTGTAGTTGCGAAGTTGTTCGGCGACGGGTGAAGTCCAATCAGTGGGCCGATAGATGAACTGGGCGATGGCGAGGTCGGGTTCATCGGTCACGATCAGCGTCGATGACGCCGGGTTGGTCGTGGGATCGACGGCGCACGTCTTTCGGCCCACCACTCGGTGGAGATCGTCGAAGACGGGCGCATCCGGTCCAGGCGGGTCGCCGGGGCAGCTGGCGGTTTGCATGATCCGACTGGTGGTCTGATAGAAGTCGGTGAGTTTGTCGATATTGGTGAAACGTATGAACGCTGCAAGGGGCACGCTGGCGGCCTTATTTGCTCTACAGGCGATCTGTGCGACCTGGCCCGGGGCGGGGTTCACGTGGTTGCAGGTGTTGCGATGGTAGCCCGTCGAGGCAATCAGTTTGAGCAGGTCGACGTCGGGACCCCGCAGCGCCTTCTCGTCGGCGATGGGGTGCCCGGCTACGCCGTTACCGGCGATATGCCAGCCACCCACCGCGACCACGCAAGCCATCGCCACTGCCGCGGCTGCCGTAGGTATTGCCCATTTCCGATCGCGGAGGCGGCTTCGGAACCGACCATCGGAGTGTCTGATTGCCTCGTGTTCCGGCCGGGGAGACGGCTCGGGTTCGCCGAATAGTGCCGCCGGTTCGGTCGTACCCGCGTCCTCGTCCTCACCCTCGTGGCAGGGATCTGGTGGCGCTTGGTCTTTGGCTGGCGAGTCTTCGTGTTGCGCAGCATCATTGGTGCGTGCCGGCGCCGTTGCCGGGATGGCCTCGCTGACCGGGTGGGGGTCGGGTTTCATGGCTGCTCCGGTACCGCCACCGGCCGACGACGTTGGCGTGCCGGTGGGGTGGGAGTCGAGCCAGCTGGCGGCCGCGGCGGCGATGGCGCGGCTGTCGTCGTTCACGAGCCGGGTGATGGCGTCGTGGATGCGGGACCGGACGATGGCCCCGCCGGTGCGGTGCAGTTGGTCCAGGTCTTCGAGCGCGTTGCGGCGATCACGGACGGCCGGACTTTCGAGTGCTGTTCGAATATGTTGCGGTACTTGCCAATTACGGTTGCGGGCCAGGACCGTTCGGCCTTCGATGTTGTCTTGCTTCTTGGGTCGCTGGCGGGGGCGTTCGGCGACGACATGGTCGTGGACGTAGCTGTAGAGCTCGTCTACGGTGATGTCGCCGTCCTGGTCGAGGTCGGCGCCGCCGTCGCGTAGTCCGGCGACGAGGTGGCGGGTGAACACCGACTGGGTCGCCTGCCCGTGTGGTGTTTCGCCTTCGAAGGCGAACTGGGTGGCGTCGGAGGCGGTGAGCACGGTCCGGCCGCGGCCGCTGAAGGTTTCCAGGGCGTGGACCTGGTCGTCGGCTTTGGCGATGGTGCCGGCGGGGAAGGCGCCGCTGTAGCAGCAGTCCAGGATCAGCACCTGATGGTTGGAGTGGCAGCCGGTCATGGCGTAGTCGATTTGGTCCGCGGCGACCGAGGTGAACAGCGGGGTGAGCGTCCGGGTGTCGGTCATCGCGAGGTAGAGCTTCCCCGCGTCGTCCTTGAGCCCGTGTCCGCTGAAGTACAGCAGGGTCAGGTCATCGCGCAGGCGGTCGGAGAAGAAGTCCCCGATCGCCGCGCCGACCACGTGGTGCGGCTGGTTGATCAACGTGGTGACCTCGAACCCGCCGATCGCGGGGTCGGCCAGCACCTCGGCGAATGCTTCGGCGTCGTGGACGGGTGCGGTCAGCTGCCGCAGTCCGGGATCGTTGAACGCGTAGGTCGCCACCACCAGGGCGAATCTGCCGGTCATCGCAATCACCCCGCCGCGACGCCGGCGTGCCGGCGAATATAGGCGTCGACCAGGGCACGCTGCTGCTCGTCGCTGGCGGCCTCGACGTCGATGCTCTCGCCGTCGATCGTGACCGTCACCCGATGACTGCCCGGCTGGCGCCCCAGCCAGTCCCGCACGGTCTCGATCAGCGTCGTGAACACCCCTCCGGAGGCGCTCAACGCCAGCACGATCGCACCGAGGGTGATCGGATCAGCGACCTTCGTCCCCGCCGCGGTCCCAGAGCTGTCCCGCCCCAGCGCCGCAGATTCGACGCCGTCCATCTCGGCCAACTCGGCCCGCAGCATCCGCGTCTGCCGGTCCAACCGCTCATCGTCGATACCCCCGGCGTCCAGCGACACTTCAACTGTCACGCCGCGACGGTCGTTCTGCGCGATACCCATCGGATTCCTCTTTCCCGCCTGGGCGGCCGACGCCGACCAGGATGCGAATCGACAAGATCGATTCTCATCACCCGCACTCAGCACCACACGCGTACGCAACTACCCGAAACCGACGAAACGGACATCCCGGCTCCCGCAATTCCACCCCGGGACGGCTGACCATCTCCGGTGTCATGCACCGAGTCGTTTGCGGCACAACAAGAACGGCATCGAATGCAGCGCGCTCTCGACCGCGCGGTGCGGGTAGTCGACTACTCGCGTACTGCTACTGCAGGGCTGAGCGAGGTTGTCGCTGCCGGATGGCACGATCGGGCCATGAATCACCTGAACAGCCGATTCGCGGGGCCCGTCGATTTCGCCGACGACTCGATGGCCGGTGCCGTGCTACCTGCTGGAATCGACGGATTCGGGGCGGGTGCCCGGTATTGGATTCTGGGTGATGATGCTCTGAGTCAGAACGAACTCGACAAGGCGGAGCACGCTCTCCTCGATGTGAAGGCGCTGGTCGCCGCAGCCTTCGTGGCTTTCGTCGCCGAGCTATCCGATCCCAACTCGACGACGTCATTGTTCCGCGACGTTCATCTTGGGGAGATCCCCGAAGAGATGGCGTGCGACTTGTTCGAGGTGGACTCCCGCGAGGCTGTCACCGACAAGGTCTTCCTCGACCATTTACTCCTGGTCGGCATCGCGATCAGCCCGACGGCGGCGGAACGTGTGCTCGCCCTCGACTTCGCGATCGGCGCTGGCAAGCCCACCGACCAACTGCTTGTCGCCGTATGGGATCGGAACAACACAGTTACCGTCCACCACGAAAGCTGAGCCCGGCGTATCAGCCTATTCTGTTGTGGTTGTGATCTTTTCGACCCACATCGCGTAGCTGTCGATTGCCCATTCGACTGGTGTAGCGGTGATCTCCGGGCCGCTCGCCCAGGGGTGCAACTCCAGCATCCGTGCGGCGAGCTTGTCCCGGAGGGCCGCCGAGGTCTTCAGCGTTACTCGCCACTCCGGCCCTTCGCCGAGTTGATCAAGATGCCAGAAGACTGACCAGGTTGGACCGGTCACCTCAGCGCCGGCGGCGAGGCGCTCGGCAACCGCGGTGCGAGCGATTACCTGCGCGTCTGTTTCGGTTGGCGTTGTCGTAGTCACCGACCACACCCGTGCCTCTTCTGTCATAACCACAACACTATTCGCGCTGTGATCCCAGGTGGTTCTCAGCTGTTGTTGGATAGGTCGTCAGATCTGCCGGTGCCTCCCATGCATGGGTGAAATGTACTATGTGACAGTCAATTTCGAGAATTGATAGTCAAATGACATTGTTCGGACTTGTCGGTGGGGTGCGGTAGCTTCGCGAATGGGCGTCGATCTTCGGGGGCGCCTAATGGACGAAGGGCTGATTACGTTGAAGAACAATCGAATCCGTCGGGCGGGGCTCGGAATGGCCGGATTCACTGCGGTGGCGGCTGTCGGCTTCATGACCGCGGTAGTCGGTGCGCCTGCGTCGGCTGATGTGATCCAGTGCCCGCAGGGTGTTGCGCCGCAGGTGTCGAGTTCGACGCTGTCGGTCGGTCAGACCTACACCTTGACGGTGCCGGCTTGCAGCGGGGCGACCACCGCGTGGTTCTCGGTCTTCTCGAAGACCACCAATAAGTGGTTGGACCCCCAGAATGTGTCGATGACGTTGAGCCAGAGCGGCGGAACCGCTGTCTTCACCGCGTCGTGGACGCCGACTCAGACCGGCGGCAATGAGATTCACGTCATCGAACAGAGCGACGCGAACACCTACATCTCCAATCCGAACACGGTGACCGTCAACGCGGCCCCGGCCACCAGCACGGGAAGCGCCGACTCGATTCCGGTTATCGGCGGCCTGCTGAAGTCGCTCCGACTCTGATCGAAGCTGTACGGCCCCGCACCGAACCGGTGCGGGGCATTTCCGAGGGGGTGGATCGGTCGCGATATCGGTCGGTGTATTCGGCGGATTGGCGAACGCCCCTAAACTGCACGAGGTTTCAGTCGACGCGACATCAAGACGTGGTGTGGCCCGTAAGGGTTGAGTCGGCGCCGTTCTTTCGGGGAGTTCTGAGTTACATGAAGAAGTTTGTTGCCGTGGCGTGTTTGGCGGTTGCTGCGAGTGGGGTGTTCGGCGGGGTCGCGCAAGCGGCGCCGGGGGCAGCGGGGGATTCCGGTGTGCCGGTGACGGTTCCCGTGCAGGCAGATCCCATCGCCTTGACTCCGGAGCAGCAGAACTATTGCCGGAATATGGCGATGAGCGGGTTGGCCGGGTTTGCGATCGGGTCCGCGGTTGGGCTGCCGCTGTTCATCATCGGGTCGGTTCCGCTGGCGGCGCTCGGTGGGTTCATCGGCATGGGGGCCGGAAGTAGCGCGCCGATGCCCGATGACGGGCAGTCGCCGATCGCCGGGCAGGCGCCGTTCGCGCGTTGCTCGATGGGGATGTAGGCCTCGAATGAATGAAGGGCGAAATACTGTGAAGAGCAATCGAATCCGTCGGGCGGGGTTCGGGATGGCCGGATTCTCTGTGGTGTTGGCATCGGCGGGGATTGTCTCGCCGGGTGCGTCCGCCGACATTGTCAGCAAGTCCGCGACTCCGGGCGTCGGCGGCGATCCGTCGGTGTACACGTTGAAAGTTGGGCTCGGCGGTTCAGCCGAGGACTCGACCGCGCAGGTCTTCTTCTACGACAAGCAGTTCGACAGCTCGTACAACATCACTCTCGACATCCTGGTCGGTGGCGGACCGCAGCAGGCGTCCGGCGGTGTGGCGCAGGTGACCTGGTATCCGACCACAACCGGCCACCACTACTTCGATGTCTGGGAGCGAACGGCGAGTGGGTGGTACATCCACCGCGACACCATCGAGGCCGATGTCGACAAATTGCCGAAGTCGTCGGGCCCGGCGATCACCGAGACGTCGGGCGGCACAATGACCGACCAGGGCATCACGGTGAACGGGAAGGTTTTCCATCCCGGCAAGTCCTACACGCTGAGCGCGCCGTTCCCCTCGGTGCCGGCGGGTAGCACGGCGGTCTTCACGAACGCCGGAGCCGAAATCGGCCGGGCCGTGGTCACCAATGGTGTTGCCACGCTGACGTTCACGCCGCCCGCCATCGGCCTGTACGCGATCGAGGCCGAGTACGCCAATGCCGACGGGACGGGGGTCGTTTTCTATGGTCCCTTTTCGCTCGAGGTGACTACCGCGCCCACGGTCGGTGGCGGTAGCACCGGGAGCGCGGATTCGATCCCGGTCATCGGCGGCCTGCTGAAGGCGCTCGGACTCTGATCGAAGAAAAAGCCCCGCACCGGTAAACCGGTGCGGGGCTTTTCATTTCAGTACCGATCAGCCGATCGTGGCGTGTTCCTTGTTCTCGCTCGGCGCGGAGGACTGCTTCAGCTCGGCGAGCTTGGCGCCTTCCACGTCGATGTCGGGGAGGATGCGGTCCAGCCACTTGGGGATCCACCAGGCCGAGTCGCCGAGCAGGGCGAGCAGGGACGGGATGAGGATCATGCGGACGATGAAGGCGTCGAAGAAGACGCCGGCCGCCATCGCGAAGCCCATGGACTTGGCCACCACGTTGTCCTCCAGCATGAAGGCGCTGAAGACGGAGATCATGATGATGGCGGCGGAGGTCACGACGCGGGCGCCGTGGTGGTAGCCGCTGATCATGGCTTCCTTGGCGGACTTGCCGTGCACGTACTCCTCACGCATGCGGGTGACCAGGAAGACCTGGTAGTCCATGGCGAGGCCGAACACCAAGCCGATCAACATGATCGGCAGGAAGCTGACCAGCGGGTGCGGTTCGACCAGGCCGAACTTGCCGTCCTGGAAGATGAGCACGGTCGCGCCGAAGGTGGCTGCCATCGAGAGCAGGAAGCCGAGGGCGGCGGTCAGCGGAACCAGGATCGAGCGGAACACCAAGAGCAGCAGGATGAATGCCGCGCCGGCGACGATCGCCAGGTACGGGATGATCTTGACCAGCAGGGCCTGTGACACGTCGGCGAAGATGGCGGTGGTGCCGGTGATCCCGTACTCCATGCCGTACTGGGCCTTCAGGTCGGACTCCGCGTTGCGGGCGTCCTTGACCAGGTCCTTGGTCTCCTTGTTGTTGGGCCCGGAGTGCGGGACGCCCATGAACATGGCGGCCTGGCCGTCCTGGCTGTGCTGGGCCACCGTCAGGTAGTCCATGCCCGGGTAGTGGGCCAGCTTGTTGCGCAGCGCGTCGAGCGCCTCGGTGCGCTGATTCTCTGGCGTCTTGCTGAGGTCGACGGCCACCATCAGGGTGCCGTTCGAGCCCTCGCCGAAGCCCGCCGTCTGCAGGTCGTACGCCTTGCGGATGGTGGTGTTCTGCGGCATCGAGTCGCCGCCGGGCAGACCCAGCTGCAGGTTCACCGCGGGGGCGGCGAGCAGGCCCAGCAGCACCACGGAGATGCCGAGGGTGAGGGCGGGCGCCTTGCCGATGAGGCGGGCGAAACGCTGGCCGTTGGTGACCGAGGTGTCGTCCTCCGGATCGTGCTGGGCGACCAGCGGCAGCTTCGGCTTGAACAGGAAGCGGCCGAACGCGCCCATCAGCGCGGGCATCAGGGTGACCGCGACCAGCACCGCCATGGCCGCGGAGACCGCGCCGAAGATACCCATCGAGGTGAGGAAGCTGACCTTCACGAAGGTGAGGCCGGCCAGCGCGATGATGACGGTCAAACCGGCGAAGATGACGGCCGAGCCCGCGGTGCCGACCGCGGTGCCCGCGGCTTCCTCCGGCGAATTCGATACGGCCAGTTCGTGTTTGTACCGGGAGACGATGAACATGGCGTAGTCGATGGACAGCGCCAGGCCGATCATGGAGGCCAGGATCGGGGTGAAGGTCGGCACGGTCAGCCAGTGGGTGCCGAACATGATGACGGAGATGGCGGTGCCGACACCGACGAGCGCGGTGAGGATGGGCACGAAGGCCGCCACGATCGCACCGAACGCGATCACCATGACCACCAGCGCCACGGCGATACCGATCATCTCGGAGGCGCCGCTGGAGCCGCCCGGATCCTGGGTGATGGAACCGATGAGTTCGACCTGCAGGCCGGCCGCGCGCGCGTCGTCACCGACCTTGTAGGCGGCTTCACGGTCTGCCGCGGTGAGGTCGGAGTACTTCGGGATCGTGTACTTGACCTGCATGGTCGCGACCGTGTCCGGGTGCTCCTTGTTGAGCACGTTCAACGGTGCGCTCGAGCAGTTCGCGGCGAAGGCCGGGTTGGAGCGATCGCTGGCGAGGCAGTCGATGCCGGCGCGCTCACCGATCTTCTTGGTGATGTCGACCGGGTTCATCAGCGGCGCGGTCTTGTCGATGATGTCGAGTTCACCGAGCTTGGTGACGAAGGCCTGCAACGCGGCCGCGTTGCTGGGATCGGTCAGCTTCTCACCGTTCGACGCGGCGATCACATAGGTGCCGTTGACGGCATTCTGGTCGAAGCCCGCGGAGGCGCCCGGGAAGTGCTCGTCGAGGATCTTGGTGGCCCGCTCCGACGGCAGGTCCGGCATCGTGAAGGAGTCCTGGAACGGCTTGGCGAGCGAACCGCCGACACCGCCGATGACGAACAGCGCGATGATCCACGCCGCGATGACGATCCATTTACGGCGGAAGGCGAACTTTCCCCACCGATAGAGGTATACGGACACGAGGGGTTCTCCTGGGGGCGATGGTTTGTGCGGGCGAATACAGGGGTGCTGGTGTTCGAGCGCGTAGACACTGCCGCCGGGAGCCGCGAGCTCCCCGCCTTCACTGAAACGAAATCTGCCTACCGTGCGGTAGGTAGACTACCGAGGGCTTAAGTGGAGGAACAACCTCGACTCTAGGTGGCGTTGATCGCATTCCGAGCGAGGGTGAGAGGATGAGCGTATGGGTGGCCAGATCGGTTCCGCGACAGTTGTCGCAGGTAGAAGCACTAAAGAAGCGATCCGAGATGCCGCTCTGCAGTTGTTCGCCAGCAAAGGGTTCGACCACAGCAGTTTGCGCGAGGTCGCCGATGCGGTGGGAATCACAAAAGCCTCGCTCTACTATCACTATGCCTCGAAGGTCGATCTTCTGGTAGCGATCATCGAGCCGATGTTCGACGAGGTGCGTGATCAGGTCGAGCGGCTCGACGATTTGCCGGCCACTCCCGAGAACGTGCGCGCGGTGATCCGCGAGCGCCTGCATTCGACGCTGGCCAACCGTCAGGTGGGCGCGCTGTGCATGCGCGACACCGTCGCCATCGTCAATGCCCTCGGCAACCGCTATCCCGACATCATCGAGTTGCATCACCGCATGTGCCGGTGGATGGCCGGACCCGACGCCGACGACGACACCCTGCTGCGCGCGGCCGCGGCCATGCAGGTGCTCAGCACCGCGATGATGTCGCAGGAGATCGTGCCCGCCACCGATGTCGATCACGTCGAGACGACATTGTTGAATGCCGCACTCGGCGTGCTGTATCCCCCGCGATAGGGTTTTCCCTTCACCACCGATCGATTTCAGGAGTTTTCGTGCACATCACCGCGAAGGTCGATTACGCGGTGCGCACTCTCGTCGAAATCGCGAAGGCGCAACCTGATTCGGTGAAGGCCGACGCCATTGTCGCCGCCCAGGACATTCCGCCGAAGGTGCTGGAATCGGTGGTGGCCGATCTGCGCAAGGGCGAACTGGTGATCAGCCGCCGCGGCCCCGACGGCGGCTACCGGCTGGCCCGCCCGGCCGCCGACATCAGCATCGCGAATGTGATTCGCGCCGTGGAGGGCCCGCTGGCCTCGGTGCGCGGGCAGCGACCGGAGGACGTCGTCTATCCGGGCGCGGCCGAGCCGCTGCAGCGGGTGTGGATCGGGCTGCGCGTGAACATCCGTTCGGTGCTGGAACGGGTCACCATCGCCGATATCGCCCACGACCTGCTGCCGTCCTTCCTGGACGAACTGCTGCACGATCCGGACGCCTGGACCCGGCGTCCCCGCCCCGCGGGCGGCTCGGCGGCGAGCGCACCCGCCCGGCCGACCGCCGGTGAGTGGCGTGATCTGGATCAGCCCGACATCTAGGCGGTTCCCATGGCGCTGACCCGGGCGGTCCCGGCAACGCCGGAAAAAGGTCGCGGCGAGCGCCCGGGTATGGCGGTAGCCTGCCAAGCATCATGTTGATCCGACTTCTACGCACTTCCATGCGGCCCTACCGCACCCAGTTGGCGGGGGTCGTCGTGCTCCAGCTGATCTCGGTCATCGCCATGCTGTATCTGCCCACGCTGAACGCCGACATCATCGACAAGGGCGTCACCAAGGGCGATATCGGCTATATCTGGTCCACGGGCGGGTGGATGCTGCTGGTGACAGCCATCCAGATCATCGCCCAAGGCTTCTCCGTCTACCTCGGCGCGCAAGCGGCCATGGGCGCGGGCCGCGACATGCGCGCGGCCCTGCTGCACCGGGTGGGCACCTTCTCGGCGCGGGAGGTCGGCGTGTTCGGTGCGCCGTCGCTGATCACCCGCAACACCAATGACGTCGGCCAGGTGCAGCTGCTGGTGCTGATGAGCGCGACCATCCTGGTGATGGCCCCGATTATGTGCATCGGCGGCATCTTCATGGCGCTGCGCGAGAGCATGCAGCTGTCGTGGCTGTTGTTGATCGCGGTGCCGGCGCTCGCCCTGTCGATGGGCTTCATCATCAGCCGCATGGTGCCGGGCTTCCGGCGCATGCAGGATCGCATCGACGCGGTGAACCGGGTGCTGCGTGAGCAGATCACCGGTATCCGGGTGGTGCGGGCGTTCGTGCGGGAGCGGCAGGAGACCTTGCGGTTCGGTGTCGCCAACAGCGAGCTGACCGAGCAGTCGCTCTACGTCGGTAAGTACATGGCGCTGATGTTCCCGATGGTCATGCTGATCTCGAACGTCACCACGGTCGGCGTCATCTGGTTCGGCGGCCACTCGATCGACAACGGGGACATGCAGATCGGCACGCTGACCGCGATGCTGGCCTACATCATGCAGATCCTGATGGCGGTCATGATGGCCTCCTTCCTGGCCATGATGGCCCCGCGCGCCGCGGTCTCGGCCGAGCGCATCAGCGCGGTGCTCGACACCGAGTCCTCGGTGGCGGAACCGCAAGCGCCGCAGCCGTTCCGGGGCGATCCGGGCGTCGTGGACATGCAGTTCGCCGAGTTCAAGTTCCCGGGCGCGGAGAAGCCGGTGCTGAAGGGCATCCGCTTCCGGACCGCGCCGGGCACAACCACCGCCATCGTGGGCGCGACCGGCTCCGGCAAGACCACGCTGATCAACCTGATCCCGCGGCTCATCGACGTCACCGACGGCGGGGTCCAGGTGGGCGGCACCGATGTGCGGGAACTGCAGCTGGAGGCGCTGCGCAGCGAGATCGGCCTGGTCCCGCAGAAGGCGTACCTGTTCTCCGGCACCGTGGCCTCGAACCTGCGCTACGGCAAACCCGACGCCACCGACGAGGAACTGTGGCACGCGCTGGAGATCGCGCAGGCCGCCGACTTCGTGCGGGAGATGCCGCAGGGTCTGGAAACACCTGTGGCGCAAGGCGGTACCACCGTTTCGGGTGGTCAGCGCCAGCGCCTGGCGATCGCCCGCGCGCTGGTCCGCAAGCCGCGTGTCTACCTGTTCGACGACTGCTTCTCCGCCCTCGACGTCGCCACCGACGTGCGGGTGCGTGAAGCCCTGCGGCCGGAAACCTCGAACGCGTCGGTCATCATTGTGGCGCAACGGATCTCGACGATCCGCGACGCCGATCAGATCGTGGTGCTGGAGGACGGCGAGATGGCCGGCATCGGCACCCACGAACAGTTGCTGCTCGACTGCAACGAATACCGCGAGATCGTGGAATCGCAGTTCAGCGCGGAGGAGGTGCGATGAGGCCCGGAGCGGTCAATCCCGGTGCGCCGGACGCGAAGGCGAAGTCCTTCGGCCCGTCGCTGAAGCGCCTGCTGCGCATGCTCGCACCGGATCGGGTCTACCTGATCGTGGTGTTCGTGCTGGCGGTGGGTTCGGTGGTGCTCAACACCCTGGGCCCGCAGATCCTCGGCAAGGCCACCAACCTGATCTTCGACGGTGTGGTCGGCAAGCAGCTGCCCGCCGGGCAGACCAAGGACGAACTGGTCGAGGGACTGCGCGCGGGCGGCAACACCACCTTCGCCGACATGCTCGCCAGCATGGACGTGATCCCCGGCACCGGAATCGATTTCACCGCGGTGGGCCACGTGCTGGCCTGGGTGCTGGCGCTCTACATCGGCTCCTCGGTGTTCGGCTGGCTGCAGGCGCAGCTGCTGATCGTGGTGCTCAACCGCACCGTGAAGCGGATGCGCGCCCAGATCGAGGAGAAGATCCACCGGCTGCCGCTGCGCTACTTCGACTCGATGCCGCGCGGCGATGTGCTCTCGCGCGTCACCAACGACGTCGACAATGTGGCACAGACGTTGCAGCAGACCATGTCCCAGCTGATCATCAACGTGCTGTCGGTGATCGGCATCCTGATCATGATGTTCTGGATCTCCTGGATCCTGGCCCTGATCGCGCTGCTCACCGTGCCGCTGGCGGTCATCGTGACCGCGCAGATCGCCAAGCGCTCCAAGCCGCATTTCGTGGATCAGTGGAAGTTCACCGGCGAGGTGAACGCGCAGGTCGAGGAGGCCTTCACCGGCCACGAGGTGGTCAGCGCGTTCGGCCGGGTGCGCGAGGTGGGGGAGCAGTTCGACGAGACCAACGCCAAGCTCTACAACTCGTCGTTCAAGTCGCAGTTCATCTCCGGGTTGATCATGCCCGCCATCATGTTCCTCGGGAACCTGAACTACGTGCTGATCGCCGTGGTCGGTGGCCTGCGGGTGGCGTCGGGCAATCTGTCGCTGGGTGAGGTGCAGGCGTTCATCCAGTACTCGCGCGGATTCACCCAGCCGCTCACCCAGATCGGTTCGATGATGAACCTGCTGCAGTCGGGTGTGGCGTCGGCGGAACGCATCTTCGAGATCCTCGACGCCGAGGAGCAGTCGCCGGATCCGGATCCAGAGGATGCGCGGCCGCTGGATCGGGGCCGGGTCGCGTTCGAGGACGTGTCCTTCCGCTACGAGGCCGAGACCCCGGTCATCGACGACCTGTCGCTGGTGGCCGAACCCGGGCACGTGGTGGCCATCGTCGGGCCGACCGGTGCGGGCAAGACCACGCTGGTCAACCTGCTCATGCGGTTCTACGAGGTGGATTCCGGCGCCATCACCATCGACGGCGTCGACATCACCGCCATCAGCCGTGATCAGCTCCGCTCGCGCATGGGCATGGTGCTGCAGGACACCTGGCTGTTCGGCGGCACCATCCGGGAGAACATCGCCTACGGCAACCCGAACGCCACCGAGGAGGACATTCTCGAGGCGGCCCGGGCGGCGTACGTGGACCGGTTCGTGCACGCGCTGCCGATGGGCTATGACACCGTCATCGACGAGGAGGGCTCCGGCGTCAGCGCCGGTGAGAAGCAGCTCATCACGATCGCCCGCGCGTTCCTGGCCAAGCCGTCCATCCTGATCCTGGACGAGGCCACCAGCTCGGTCGACACCCGCACCGAGCTGCTGGTGCAGCACGCCATGGCGGCGCTGCGCCGGGACCGCACGAGTTTCGTGATCGCGCACCGGCTTTCGACGATCCGCGACGCCGACACCATCGTGGTGATGGAGAAGGGCAAGATCGTCGAGCAGGGCACGCACGAGAAACTGCTCGCCGCCCGCGGCTTCTACTACCGCCTCTACAGCGCCCAGTTCGCCGCCGCCATCACCGACGGCGAGGGCAACAACGTCGACGATCCGGAATCGGACGCGGTCGCGCTCAGCAAGTAGCTCACGCTCCAGTGGCCTGGCCCGCACCCAAAGGTGCGGGCCAGGCCACTTTCGACGAAGTGAGAGGATGGCTGGGTGTCTGCTGCCTCCGAGTTCTCGTTCAAGGTCGGTACCCGTCTGGAAGGCCGGCACGGCAGGACGGGCCTCATCAGTACGCCACACGGCGATATCGCCACGCCCGCTTTCATCCCGGTCGGCACCAAAGCCACGGTCAAGGCCGTGTTGCCGGAGACCATGAAGGAGATCGGTTCGCAGGCGCTGCTCGCCAACGCGTACCACCTGTACCTGCAGCCCGGCCCGGACATCGTGGACGAGGCCGGCGGCGTGGCCGAGTTCATGAACTGGCACGGCCCCACCTTCACCGACTCCGGCGGCTTCCAGGTCATGTCGCTGGGGGTCGGGTTCAAGAAGGTGCTGGCCATGGAGTCGGTCGGCGTGCAGAACGACGACGTGATCGCCAAGGGCAAGGAGCGGCTGGCGCACGTCGACGACGACGGCGTCACCTTCCGCTCCCACCTGGACGGCTCCAAACATCGGTTCACGCCCGAGGTGTCCATGGGCATCCAGCATCAGCTGGGCGCGGACGTCATGATGGCCTTCGACGAGCTCACCACGCTCATGAACACCCGCGGCTACCAGGAGGAATCGCTGGAGCGCACGCGCCGATGGGCGCAGCGCTGCCTCGACGAGCACGAGCGGCTCACCGCCGCGCGCTCGCATCGGCCGTATCAGGCGCTGTTCGGCGTCATCCAGGGCGCGCAGTACGAAGACCTGCGCCGCAAGGCCTGTCGCGACCTCGAGGAGTTGCGCGGCGCGGCCGGAACGGGATTCGACGGCTACGGCATCGGCGGCGCGCTGGAGAAGCACAATCTCGGCACCATCGTCGGCTGGTGCTGTGACGAACTGCCCGAGGGCAAGCCGCGCCACCTGCTCGGCATCAGCGAGCCGGAGGACATCTTCACCGCGGTGGAGAACGGCGCGGACACCTTCGACTGCGTGAATCCCTCACGCGTGGCCCGCAATGCGGCGCTGTACACCGACGAGGGCCGCTTCAACATCAACACCGCGCGATTCAAACGGGACTTCACGCCCATCGACGAGAACTGCGACTGCTACACCTGCGCCAACTACACCCGCGCCTACATCCATCACCTGTTCAAGGCGAAGGAGATCCTGGCGGCCACCCTGTGCACCATCCACAACGAGCGCTTCACGGTGCGCCTGGTGGACCGGGTCCGCGAGAGCATCGACGGCGGCTACTTCGACGAGTACCAGGCCGACTTCCTCGGCCGGTGGCGCGGTCGCATCAAAGCCCCAGGGCTGTAAGGCAATTCGACACGACCGCGCCGGAACCCTCACTCGTAGATGGCCGAGCGCTCGCGCGGGCGGTACGAGGGTTCCCGCTTCTTCAGGAAGGCGATGCAGCGGTAGCTGATCGGCAGCACGCACATCTCGACCAGGGTCTTCCAGACGAAGCCCACGATCGTGTAGTTGAAGTAGTCGCCCCAGGTGTGGATGCCGATGGCGGTGGCGGCGATGGAGCAGAACACGAAGGTGTCGCCGATCTCGCCCGCCACGGTCGAACCCAGCAGCCGGGCCCACAGGTGCTTCTCCTTGGTGCGCTCCTTGATCAGCACCAGGGTGATCGAGTTGAGGAACTGGCCCACGAAGTATCCGGCGATGCCGGCGAAGGCCAGCTGCGGGGTGTGGCCGAGAACGTCGCCGAAGGACGAGCCGTTCTGTTCGAGGTCGCCGGTCGGCAGTTTGATGACCACCTGGAAGCAGATGATCATGAGCAGCAGCGCGCCGAACCCGTAGTAGACGATGCGGCGGGTGGCGCGGAAGCCGTAGACCTCGCTGAGGATGTCGCCGATGACGTAGGCGAGCGGGAAGAGGAAGAACGCGCCGTCCATGGTGATCGGCAGCACGGTGATCGGACCGAGCGACACGTGCTGCCCGGTGAAGAATTGGACGCCCTTGGCGACGCACACATTGGAGATGAGCAGGACGGCGGTGAAGGCGACCGCCACCGGCGTGAAATATCCCCCGGCCGCATCCGCGAAACTCGCGTGATCGGGCGCGGGGTGTCCAGATCGGTCGGTATCGACCGTTTTCGATTCACTCACGTCGAAAGTATCCCTGCCTGGACCGATACGCACCGGAGGCTGGGTGACCTAGGCTGAACGAATGACGAATCCCGGCGATTCCGACGAGTGGTGGAAGCAGTACGGCGGTGAGGGCGTCACGCCCGAAACCCCGCCCGCGGCGCCGCAGCAACCGCCGCCGCCACCGGCCGGGTACAGCTCGGCCCCGCAGTACCAGACGCCGCCGCTGACTCCGCCGCCGCAGCCGGTGTACCCGAGTTATCCACCGCCGCAGTCGAATCCGACGCCCGCCTACCCGGCCGGTGGGCAGCAGCCGCCCGCTTACGGACAGCAGCCGCCGGTTCCGGGGCAGCCGGCCTACGGCGGCTATCCGGGCTACCAGCCCTACGGCTACGCGGCGCCGACGTCGCAGACCAGTCCGCTGGCCATCGCCTCGCTGGTGGTGTCCATCATCGGCCTGCCCGCGATGTTCTTCTGCGCCTTCCTGCCGGTGGTCTCGATCGTCGGGCTGGTGCTGGGGATCGTGGCGCTGAATCAGCTGAAGTCCAACGGGCAGCAGGGACGTGGGCTGGCGCTGGGCGGAATCTGGGTGGGCGCGATCGGCACGGTGCTGGGGCTCGGCGGCTTCCTGATCTTCATCATCGCCAGCGCGATGGGTTCGAACTGACCGCACCTCGGGTCACCAATGACAATGGGGCGCATCCTTTTCGGATGCGCCCCATCGTTGATTCCGCGTCGGAAGAGCGTCAGCCCTTCAGCACCTGGGTGCCGCCGGCGAACATGTCGTGCCAGCCCTGCTTGGTCGGGCTCTGCTCGATGGTGATCGCGATGTAGATCGCCATACCGAGGCCGACCAGGGTGCCCAGGCACGGGACCAGCTGCACGATGACGAACAGGTTGCGCTTGGCCGAGGTGGCCGGGTCCAGCGGCGCGCCGCCCGGGCCGACCACGCGCAGGCCCAGGAGCTTCTTGCCCAGGGTCTGGCCGCCCTGCTGGGTCTCCATGAAGATGAAGTAGCCGAAGATGATGACCGGGACCAGCACGCTCCACAGCCACGCGATGCTGCTGGGCAGCAGCGCCTCGATGATGCCGGCCGGGATTCCGATGATCAGCGAGTCGATGATGCGGGCCGCGAAGCGGATCCACAGGTCGCCGGGCTGCGAGCCGCCGTAGCCGCCGCCGAAACCGGGCTGGCCGCCGTCCGGGTACGGCTGGTACGCCGGCTGGCCGTAGGGCTGCTGCTGGCCGTAGGCATCGGCCGGGGGCTGCTGCTGGCCGTAGGGGTCGGACTGACCGAACGGCTGCTGGCCGTACTGCGGCGGCTGCTGCTGCGCGTACGGGTCGGACTGGCCGTAGGGCTGCTGACCGTAGGGCTGCTGCGGCGGCTGCTGCTGGCCGTAGGGGTCGGGCTGGCCGTAGGGCTGCTGCTGACCGTACGGCTGCTGTGGCTGCTGCGGCTGCCCATACGGCTGCTGCGGCTGCCCGTACGGCTGGCCGCCCTGCGGATACTGGTTGGGGTCGTACCCACCGCTCGTCATTGTTTCCGCCGTCCTCGTCGAATTCGTTCGGGATCTGGTCGAGTGCGTACGTTACGGACATTTGCGGGGTTGCAACAACCCGTCCGGGTCGAGTCTCCACGGTTCTCGCGGCAGGTTTTCCAGGCGGAATCGTTCCAGCAGACCGGAAGGCGTGATTGCGCCGGCGTAGCCGAGCGAGTCCGCGAGCACGCACAGCACGTGTTGGGGGGATTCGCCCAGCGCCGTCCGATCCCGCAGGGTGACCGCGCCGTCACGCTTCGCGAGCCGTTGCCCGGAGGTGTTCAGGACCATTGGGACATGGGCGTATTCGGGCAGGGGCAGGCCGAGCAGGGTCGCCAGATACGCCTGCCGCGGAGTGGACGGCAGCAGGTCGTCGCCGCGCACCACCTGATCGATGCCCTGGTCGGCGTCGTCGACCACGACCGCGAGATTGTAGGCGGGGGTGCCGTCGCCGCGGCGGAGCACGAGATCGTCGACCGCGCCGCGATATTCGCCGAGCAAGCGGTCGGTGACGGTGAATTCGGTGACGGACGCGCGCAGTCGCAGCGCAGCGGGCCGGCCTTCGTCGCGGCGTTGCCGGATCTCGCGGTCGGTGAGGTTGCGGCAGGTGCCGGGGTAGGCGCCCATCGGGCCGTGCGGCGCGGTCACCGCCTGCTGGATTTCCCTACGTGTGCAGAAGCATTCGTAGGTCAGGCCCGCCGCGGTGAGTCGTTCGATGGCCGCCTCGTAGAGCGGGAGCCGGCGTGACTGCCACTCCACCGGCGGATCCCAGTCCAGGCCCAGCGCGGCCAGATCCTCCAGTTGCCGTTCGGCCGCACCCGCTTTCACGCGGTCCAGGTCCTCCATGCGCAGCAGGAATCCGCGCCCGGTGGAGCGGGCGAAGAGCCAGGCCAACAGTGCGGTTCGCAGATTGCCCAGGTGCAGGTCGCCGGAGGGACTCGGCGCGAAGCGGCCGGACCAGGCCGGGCGTTCGGCTGTTGCTGGGACAGGGTCGGTGGCCACGTTGGTCGATGGTAGTTCGCATCCTTCGCAGTGCTTCCGATCCAACGCATTCCTGCGGGTGCACACAGCGAGTGCGATGAGACAGCGCGGTTGCGAATTCAGTGCGAGATTGTGAGCCGGGCTCGAAGGTCGGTGTCGGAGATGGGTTTTCCCTGCTCGAGCGCCATGAGCAGACTGTGCGCGCGGTCGACCAGGCCGGGCGAGTCGATGCCGTAGGGGGCGGTTCCGTAGGCGGAGAGGCGATCCGACGCGCGTTTCAGGAGCGTGCGCGCCCCCTTGGCGTTTCCCCGTTGAATGTGGGTGAGCCCAACGGCAAATTGCGCGAGGCCCTGCCACAGCGACTTCTCGGCGAACGGACCGTTCTTCCAGGCGGCCTCGAGTACCTCGTGGGCGTTGAAAGCCAGGCCCTCGTCGAGCAGACGCTGGGCATAGTCGAGGGTTTCGGCGGGCGGCAGGTCGAGGTCCTCGGGGATACGGGGGACACCGGCGCTGCCGAACGGGAGGGGTCGCCCAAATCGGTCACGAGGACGGGCATTCCGGGCGCGGCCGTCGTCGTCGCGGTCCCGTCCGGTGTCGTCCTGTGTTTGCTCGGGCATGCCCTCCATGATTCCCCATGGGGGGAGCTCCGGGTCCGCCCGGAGCCGTCCGGGGGTCGCGGAGGGGTGGCCAGCGGAATTCCGTCTTCTGAAATTCAATGGACTCAAATTTGGGCTAATTTCTTGCAAATAAATAGCTGGCTAACCTTGCCACATATTTGCTGATTGAAAACGAAAGAATGCGATCTCCTAATGACGAACCCTGCTACTGTTTAGCCCGGGAACGGCCATCGGGGGTGCATTCCCATCGCGAAGTGCAGAGAACAGGTTGTACGGAGCGTTTGCGTGTGACCCGTGGCGTACCGGGGACTCGGGGTTCCCGAGGTCACCCAGCGGTCGCCGAGATCGATGCCAGCAGGATTCCAAGCTTGACGCAGAAAAGGAGCTAGTACCGTGAAGGTGGATTTCACCGGCGCCGTTTGGCGCAAGAGCAAACACAGCGGCCCCAACGGCAACTGCGTGGAGGTCGCGTTTCTCGGCGACGGCAATGTCGCCGTCCGGGATACCAAGGACCTCGGCGCCGGGCCGATCCTGGCTTTCACCCCCGGCGAGTGGGATGCCTTCGTAGCCGGCGTCTCCGACGGGGAGTTCAACCGGGCCTGACCCGCCCGCGGGCCGTGCCGCCGCGGCCCCACCGGGAACACAGAGAATCCCCCGAGTCCCGGAGACTCGGGGGATTCGCTCTGTGCGCCTCCGGACGCGGGACCGCTAGGTGGTCCGGTGCCCGTCGCCGGATTGCCCGTTGCCCGCCACGCGTTCCTGCGCCTTCCGCAGCACCGCCAGCTGGGCGCGCTCGGCCGCATGCTCGTTGGCGGCATTGAGTGCGCGCTCCTCCGGGGGATCGGCCCAGAAGAACGCGCCGGTTCCGGGCTGCCCGGCGACGCCGAGTTGGTTCATCTTCCGGGGTACCCGGGCGCCCTGATATTCCAGGGGAATCGGATGCCCGAGCGCGTCCACCGGCCCCAGCGGCTGATGCACCTCGATGTACTCGCCGTGCGGAAGTCGCCGCACCACACCGGTTTCGATGCCGTGTTCGAGCACGCTGCGGTCGGCGCGCTGCAGCCCCACGCACAGCCGGTAGGCGACGGCGTAGGCCAGCGGCGGGACGAGCAGCAGCCCGATACGGAAGGCCCAAGTCGTGGCATTCAGCGAAATGTCGAACTTGAAGGCGATGATGTCGTTGACGCAGGCCAGCGTGAGGATCAGATAGAAGGCCAGCGACATGGCCCCGATGGCGGTGCGCACCGGCACGTCGCGGGGGCGCTGCAGCAGGTTGTGCCGGGCCCGATCACCGGTGAGCCGCTTCTCGATCCACGGGTAGGCGATGATCAGCGTGAAGATCAGCGGCATGAACAGCGCCACCGAGAACGCGCCGGGGATGGTGTGCCCGAACGGGTACGCCTCCCAGGCCGGGAACAGGCGCAGGAAGCCGTCCGTCCACATCATGTAGAAGTCCGGTTGGGTGCCGGCCGAGACCTGGGAAGGGTTGTAGGGACCCAGATTCCAGATCGGATTGATCTGCAACAGCCCGCCCATCAGCGCGAGCGCGCCCAGGGTGAAGGCGAAGAACGCGCCCTGGTCCAGCGAGAAGACCGGGACGATGCGGGTGCCGACGACGTTCTTCTCACCGCGTCCGGGTCCCGGGTACTGGGTGTGCTTCTGGTACCAGACCAGCGCGATGTGAACACCGATGAGCGCCAGCATGATTCCGGGCAGCAGTAGCACGTGCGCGATGTAGAGCCGCGGAATGATGATGGTGCCGGGGAAGTCTCCGCCGAACATCAGCCAGTGCAGCCAGGTGCCGATGACCGGGCTGCCCAGGGTGATCCCGGCGAAGGCGGCGCGCAGGCCGGTGCCGGAGAGCAGGTCGTCGGGGAGTGAGTAACCGAAGAAGCCCTCGAACATGGCCATGATCAACAGCAGCGCACCGATCACCCAGTTGGCCTCGCGGGGTTTGCGGAATGCGCCGGTGAAGAAGATCCGGCACATGTGGACGATCATCGACGCGGTGAACAGCAGCGCGGCCCAATGGTGCACCTGCCGCACGAAGAGTCCGCCGCGTACGTCGAACGAGATGTTGAGCGCGGTCTCGTAGGCGCGCGACATGGTGACGCCGCGCAGCGGCTGATAGGAGCCGTTGTAGGTGACGTCACCCATGGAGGGGTCGAAATACAAGGTCAAATAGACGCCGGAGAGCAGCAGAATGATGAAGCTGTACAGCGCGATTTCACCGAGCAGGAACGACCAGTGGGTCGGAAATACCTTGTTGATCGATCGTTTCAGGAATGCGGCACCCTGGTACCGCTGATCCATCTCATCGGCTTGTTTGCCAAGTCGACCGGCGATCTTGTTGGTGGTTGCCATAGCGGTCACCCCGCCCCCGGGACAGTGCTAATGCTTCTACTACAAACGGTAGCACTACCGTGTCCGCAGCGCATCGGGTTTTCGTTATGGTCATCAGGTGAATTCCCTGGCCGCCCGGGACGCCACCATGTACTGGCTGTCCGCGCGCACCCGCAACGACCTGTTCCTGCTGTACTGCTTCGCCGACACCGGCCGCGATGCGGAGCAGCTGCGGGCCGCCGTCGCGAAGCGGGTGATCCACATTCCGGATTTGCTGATACGCGTGCTGGATGCTCCTGCAAACATTGCGTATCCGATTTGGGTGACTTGCGAATTCACGAACGATCAATTCGTCGACCACGCCTCCTCCGATGCCACCTGGCTGCAGGTCACCGACGAGCTCGGCGACCTGCTCGGCACCGGCCTGAACGCGAACGACCACCCCTGGCGACTGCACGTCTTCCGAAACGTTCGGGGCGTGCCGGGATTCGCCACCGGTGAGCCCGCCCTCATAGCGGTACTTCAGCTATCCCACGCCCTGGCCGACGGCCGCCGCGCCGCCGCCATCGCCCGCGCGCTCTTCGGAACGAGCGAATTGCCTGCTGCGCCGACCCCGACGCCCTCCGCGCCGTTCCCGGTTCGATTCCTACCGGCCCGACTGCGCGCGGCGGCGACGGGCGCCCTCGCCGCGACCCGCGCCCTCCCGGGCATTCCGATCGGCATGGCGCACACCGTGGTTCGCGGTCTGTCCGCCGCCAAGGCGCAGCGTCGCCTGGCCGAACTGACGGCCGCTGGTGAGCTCCCGCCGCCCGCACCCGACACCGACCCGATCCTGTTGAACGGCACCGGCGGCCCCCCGGTCGCGCACGCCGTGCGAATGCTGGTGTGCGACAAGAACCGCCTGCACGCACCGGGCCATTCGGTCACCGTCGTCGCCCTCACCGCCCTCTCGCTCGCGCTGGAGCGCTATCTCCGCGACCGCGGCGCGGCGATTACCGACCTGCGCGCCCAGGTGCCCATGGCTGTTGCCCTGACCGGCGCCGGCCGCAACGGCTACCGCGACCTGTCGGTGGATCTGGCCGTCTCCGCACCCGCGCCGCGCACCCGCGCCGACCGCATCGCCGCCGAACTGACCGCCCGCCGCACCCGCGCCGCGCATCCGCTCCAGCAGGCGCGGGACGACGTGACCGCCGTTCTCCCGGCCCCCATCCTGCATCGCGACGTGACTCACGCCCAGATCGACGTCCTTCCCGAACGAGTTTCGGGTCACACCGTGCTCTCCAGCGTCGACCGCGGTCCCGCGGATCTCGAGTTCGGCGGCGGTGCGGTCCGTTTCACCGCGGGCTTCCCGGCTCTGGGCGCCGTCATGCACCTCACCCACGGCCTGCACGGCCTCGGCGACACCGTCACCCTCTCCGTCCACGCCGACCCCGCCGTGATCCCCGACCCGGACCACTACCTCGAGCTGCTGGAGTCGGCGCTGGACGAGGTCGCCCGCGCCTTGCGATAGCCCGCCGACGCGGAAGGCCCCGGCGGACCGAGTCCGACCGGGGCCTTCCGATGGCGAGTTACACCATTCCGTTGACCAGCGGATGCTCGGACAAGCTATCCGGTACGCCCCACTGGGTATGGGTGAGTGCTTCGAAAACACAGATCAACAACAGTTTTCGCGCGCGATGGCCGGAGCCGCTTTCGGATTCGCCACCCACGTCCTGGATCCGCATACCGACCGCCGGGCTGCGGCGCGGTGCGGGCTCCGACAGCATCCAGAACATTTCGGGTCCCATCAGGGTCGAGCGCCCGCCCGTCTCGCTGAACCACCGACCGGAGTATTCGATCATCAGATCGGTGAATGATTCGACATTGCTGAATGCGTCGGTGAACTGCGTCATCGCACCCGATCGATCCAGACTGTTCTGGATGATCGAAGCCAGCCGGATCGCGATTTCCCGGAACTGATCCACTCCCTGGTCTTGCCAGTTGTTCATCGCCATACTTCGCTCCAGAAGGGTCGGTGGTGAATGGTGGGGGTTCATCGAGCCGTATGCCTGACTACATTTGCGCGGCGGTCATGTAGAACTGGCGCCTTTCGTCGGCGTTCAGCAGAACGGGGCGGGGCTGGGCGCCGACGCCCGCGGTCGGCCCTCGGGAATATCCGGGTCCCACGGATTCGAGCGGATAGAGCCTCGGCTGAGCCGCGGGAAAGGGGTCCTTGGGGCGCCCCATCTCCTGCGTGTCGAGCGCCACGACCTCGAGCTCGGGCGCGGGCTCCGGGTCGTCGTGCTCGGCCGCGATTTCTACGTCCTCGGGCTCATCCTCGGGATCGTCCTCGAGCTCGGACACCTCGATCTCGTCCTCGAACTCGGAGGCCGCGATCTCGGCCGCATGTTCCGCCGCGACCTGCTTGCCGCGTTCCCAGAGCATCAACGTGAGGTGTACGGCGAACAGCATCGTCAGCGGCATACCGGCGTAGAGGCACATCGGCACGACGCTGCCGCCGATCTCGTGGGCGTACTGGATATTCCCGGCAATCGAAACGAGAGTCGAGATAGCGAACAAGGCGGTCGAGTACCACCAGCCGACGCTCCATTGCCGGAATGCGGCGGTGGCGATGATCGAAGCGATCACCAAGCCGTCGATGGCGATCGGCACATTCGAAGCGAGATCGGGCGGCACCAGATTGCGCACCGAGAGTTGGTGCAAGGCGGCAAAAGACATCTGAAATGACTTGACTGCCACCACCGATGTCACCACCAGGGAAGCATGAGCCAGCCGGGGTCTGAACGAACTCAATCGACGGAGGATTCCTCCCGTCCCGCGTGACGGGGATACTCGCACTTCGCTATTCGTAGATCCTGCGGTAGTCATCGTCACCATGGCGGCGAGGGTACCGCGCAGTAGGTCATCGATTGCGCATCGTCTCAGTTTCAGATGCGGTCCGGTGTCGAGTTCCTTACTGGGGCGCCTGAAAATTGGCCGACAATTGAATGAAATCCCCTCTACTGCAACATATAACGCTTCGCCGCGCCTGCCGGAAGTGCGTCAATGCTCAGCCTATGGGTGTTTCGTGATGATTATGCCGTTATCCCGTTCTGCCCGTTGTGTTCTGGCGGGGGCTCACATGCAATTTGTCGCGCACCACGCTGACTCGTAGACGTTCGGCATCGAACACCTCGGCACCGGCGATCGCCCCATCCCGTCGGACGAGACGCTGGCCGCGATCGACCGCCCGGGTCCTCGAACGTCTCGGAGGTGGCCCGCGCATGCGGAAGGCCCCGGCGGACTGAGTCCGGCCGGGGCCTTCGAAGCGGAGGATAGGGGATTTGAACCCCTGAGGGCTGTTAACCCAACCCGCGTTCCAGGCGAGCGCCATAGGCCACTAGGCGAATCCTCCGTGGAGCAATATACCGGGTACACCCATGGTGGAAGCAAATGCCGTGGTCGGCGGCTACTTCTTCTTCACATTGTCGAGGGCCTTCCGGGCCTGCTCCTTGCAAACCTGGGCGATCTCGTCCTTGGTGACGCTCTGGCCCTTGGCCATGCGCAGGCGGATGTTGACCTTCACCGAGGCGTTGTCGTCCTTGACGGCGACGGTGTAGTCGGTGGTGGTCCAGTAGGTGTAGTCGTCGACCTTCGAGGACCAGTAGCCGCCCTCGCCGATGCCGTTCACGTCGCCCGCGGTGCGGCCGCTGCCGGTGGTGCCGGTGTCGCTGGACTTCCACATCTCGTACTCGGGGCGGTTGTAGGCCGTCGAGGAGCCGCTCAGGAAGGACACGTTGAGGGTGAGGTCGGCGGTGTTGGTGGTGTACTTGTCGGTCTTGGAGGCCTCTTCGTTGCCGGCCCGGCAGTCGAAGCGTCCGCCCGAGTAGTCGGTGGGCTTGGTCTCGGTGTGCTCGGGGGTGCCCTTGGAGTTGGCGGCCCACTTGTTGAGCACAGAGGTGTCGATCACAGTGCAGCCGTTGGTGACACCGTCCATCGTGTACTTGCCGGAATTCTTCTTCTTGTCGCCGCCCAGCGCCGTGGGCTTGTCGCCGCCACTGAGGGCGACCACGCCGATGATGACGCCGACGATCACCACCAGGCCGATCACACCGCCGACGATCCAGCCGGTCTTGTTACCGCCGGAGCGCGGCGGCTGCGCCGGGTAGCCGTAGCCCTGCGCCAGCGGCGCGATCGGGGGCTGCGGGGCGTACTGCGGCTGCGGGTAACCGGGCATGGGCTGCGCGTACGCCTCGGGGCCGGGCTGCCCGTAGCCGCCGGCCATCGGCTGCTGCGGGTAACCGCCGGAGGGCTGGCCGCCCGGAAGCGGCTGCGCCGGTGGCGTGTACGGGGGCATGCCGCCGGCGGCGTAGTTGAGCATGGTCGGGTCCGCCCCCTGGACCGGTTGACCGGGCTCGCTTCCGGACGGTGCGGTGGCCCACCATTGCGCGGTTTCCTGGGCTTTCGCCGGATCGTGCGGCGCACCGGCTCCTGGATCGGAACTAGTCATGTCGTCTTTCCCCTCCGGATTTTCGCGAGCATCCCCGCATGTCGCAGGCATCGTATCGACCCGGCGCGGCACCGGGCGCGGTGAGCCGCTACACTGGCCGACGGATCCAGCGCGGCGCGCATCCTGTGAACTCCCCCAGGGCCGGAAGGCAGCAAGGGTCAACGGGCTCTGCCGGGTGCGCTGGGTCCCCTTTCTTTTTCCGGCCCGATCGTGCGGGCGACGGAAGTACAGATATCCCTGCCGAATCGGAGCGGGCGCCTAGTAACCTGGGCGGTTGGGTTCGCATTGCGCGCAACCCTGGACACACATCCCACGCCATTGGAAGGGCGCTCAGATGCCTCGGCAGACGCAATTCGGTTTGATGAGCCATGCGGAACTCGTGACGGAACACGAGACGCAGACCGCGAACTACGCGAAGCTCAAGACCGAGAAGCTGACGCTGGACATTACGAGGGGAAAGCCCTCGCCCGAGCAGCTGGACCTCTCGCAGGGACTCCTCGAGCTGCCGGGCGCCGCCGACTACCGTGACGCCAACGGCACCGACGTCCGCAATTACGGTGGCCTGCACGGCCTGCCGGAGCTGCGTGCGATCTTCTCCGAACTGCTCGGCATTCCCGTGTCGAATCTGCTGGCCGGCAACAACGCCAGCCTGGAGATGATGCACGACCTGCTGGTGTTCGCCATGCTGCACGGCACCGCGGATTCGGCCCGCCGCTGGGCGGACGAGCCGGTGCTCAAGTTCCTGTGCCCGGTACCGGGATACGACCGGCACTTCGCCATCACCGAGTCGCTCGGCTTCGAGATGATCCCGATCCCGATGAAGGGCGACGGCCCCGACACGCACCTGATCGCGGAGCTGGTGGCGTCCGACCCCAGCATCAAGGGTCTGTGGGCGGTCCCCAACTACTCCAACCCAACCGGGGTCACCTTCTCCGAAGCCGTTACCCGCGAACTGGTTTCGATGCCGACGGCGGCGCCGGACTTCCGCCTGTTCTGGGACAACGCGTACGCGGTGCACCCGCTCACCGACACCGCCGAGCCGGTGCTGGACGTGCTGGGTATGGCCGCCGCGGCGGGCCACCCGAACCGGCCGTTCGTGCTGGCCTCGACCTCGAAGATCACCTTCGCGGGTTCGGGCGTGAGCTTCTTCGGTTCCTCGACCGCGAATGTGGAGTGGTACCTGAAGCACCTGGGCAAGAAGACCATCGGCCCGGACAAGGTGAACCAGCTGCGGCACCTGCGCTTCTTCGGCGACGCGGACGGCGTGCGCGAGCACATGCAGAAGCACCGCGCCATCCTGGAGCCGAAATTCAAACTGGTGCTGCGGATTCTGGAG
Organism: Nocardia tengchongensis; assembly: GCF_054781395.1. NCBI lineage: Bacteria > Bacillati > Actinomycetota > Actinomycetes > Mycobacteriales > Nocardiaceae > Nocardia > Nocardia tengchongensis. Next base: position 1,855,008 of record NZ_BAAGUM010000006.1, on the reverse strand, counting down.
GACCGGCTGGGCGCGTCGAAGGTCGCGTCCTGGACCGAGCCCAAGGGCGGCTACTTCATCAGCCTGGACGTGCTGGAGGGCACCGCCGCCAAGGTGGTGGCGCTGGCCAAGGATGCGGGCATCGCGCTGACCCCGGCGGGTTCGTCCTACCCGTACGGAAAAGACCCGGAGGACAAGAACATTCGCATCGCGCCCAGCTTCCCGTCGGTGGGTGAGCTGGAGCAGGCGATGGACGGCCTGGCCACCTGTGTGCTGCTGGCCGCCTCCGAGAAGCTGATGAGCGTGTAGCACCGACGACAAAGCGGCGCGTACCCGAAAGGGTGCGCGCCGCTTGCGTTTTCGGGGTCAGTTCGGCTTGTGCGCCAGCACCGCGAAGATGGTCACCGACAGGTGGATGTCGCCGCTGGCGGCCCCGGCCTCCAGATCGGCGAGCAGCTGCGCCCGCTGCCGCTCGCTGATCGCCCCGCGGGCGACGGCCCGCTCCGCGACCCTGGCGACCAGCGCGCCCGCGCCGACGCCGCCGTCCTGGATCAGGGCGTGCGAGCCGATGTCGTCGACGACCAGTCCGGCCGCGGCCAGCTGCCCGGGCAGGCGGCGGCCCGCGAACGGGTTGGTGGTGCCCGCGATCATGGTCTCGAGCACCTCGTGCACCACGTGCCGGTCGCCCGGGTGCACGATGGCGGAGCCCCAGTCGGTGTCCATCACCACGACCCGGCCGCCGGGCCGCAGCACGCGCGCGATCTCCCCGGCCGCGCGGGCGGGTGCGGTGAGGTGCTGGAAGACCCGCTCACACAGCGCCACGTCGAAGCTCTCGCTGCCGACCGGCAGACCGTAGGCGTCGCCGCTGACGAAGGTGGCGGTGGAGCCGGCCTGGGCGGCGCGGCGTTCGGCGGCGGCCAGCAGGTTCGGGTCGGGTTCGACGCCGAGCGCGGAGCCGGTCGGCCCGACCAGCTCGGCCAGGGTCAGCACCTCCGAGCCGGTTCCGGACCCGATGTCGACGGCGTTTTCGCCGGGCTGGGTGGCCAGGGCGTCGTGGGCCCAGGCCCGCAGGCGCCGGATGCCCGGCAGCGCTGCCTGTAGATCGTGAACGTCGACGAGCTGATCCTGTCCGTCACGGTCGAAGCGGTCCGGCCGCAGTCCGGACTCCGAAGAAGCCATGGTGTCGGGCATGAGTCCGAGCCTAGCCGTGACCCGCGTCACCGCAACGCAAGATGAATGGGATGATCGACCCATGGTGAGCCGCACGCTGTGTATTGCGCAGGAATCCGATGCCGACGAGCTGCTTTCGACCGATGATTTCGCCCTGTTGGTCGGGATGATGCTGGATCAGCAGTTTCCGATGGAGCACGCATTCCGAGGTCCGTGGAAACTGGCCGACCGGATGGGCGGGTTCGATATCCATCGGATCGCCGCCGCCGATCCCGCCGAATTCGAGGAGCTGGCCGCCACCCCGCCTGCCATTCACCGCTACGGCCGTTCCATGGGACGGCGGGTGCAGGAGCTGGCCCAGTACATTCTGGACAACTACGGCGGCAATACCGCGGGCCTGTGGACCGAGGGCGATCCGGACGGCAAGGAAGTCCTGAAGCGGCTCAAGAAATTGCCCGGCTTCGGTGACCAGAAGGCGCGAATCTTCCTCGCCCTGCTCGGCAAACAGCGTGGTCTGGCCGCCGCCGGCTGGCGGGAGGCGGCCGGCGCGTATGGCGAGGACGGTTCCCGCCGCTCGGTCGCCGATGTCACCGACGCCGAATCCCTCACGCAGGTACGGGAATTCAAGAAGCAGGCGAAGGCCGCAGCCAAAGCGAAGTAATCTCCCGCACATCCCCCGATCGAATCAAGGTGGTTTTTAACCTCCAGAATCACAGGGGGTTCACAGATGCTTGCCGCCGACAGTTCAGTTCTCGGCAGTGGAAGCAGTAAAGACAATGAAGATGAGGGAATTCGCCGGGATCGCGGCAGTGCTGATCGCGGCTACGGGGGTGAGCGCGGGAACCGCGTACGCCGGTCCGGCCAAGACCGATGACGGCACGATCAACTACACCTCCCAGATCACCGAGGCGGGCAGCACGGTGATCCACACCGACGCCGGTTCGCTGGTCGTCGAGGACGGTGCGCTGAAGGTCAAGGCAGCCGATGGAACCACCGTCGCCGGTACGGAATTGAAGTTCCGGATCGACGATTTCGAGTTCCCGATCGCGGCACAGATCAGCGACCGGACCGCCACCCTGACCCCGCAGGTGGACCAGTCGCATGCGGTGTACAAGCCGGTTGCTCTGCCCTACGAGGACCAGGCCCCGTGGAAGACGCAGTACGACCGTGAGTTGGCCGCCTGGAACCGTTTGACCAGCACCATCTCCGCGGGCGCGACCATCGGCACCGTGGTCGGCGGCCTCGGCGGCGCGGCGCTCGGCTGCGTCCTCGGCGGCGTCGCCTTCGCGACGGCGACGGCCCCGCTGGCCACCCTGTTCGGTGCCGGCCCGCTGGCCGGCTGCTTGATCGGTGCGAGCACGGTCGGCTTCCTGGGCACGATCGGTGGTCAGCTGTTCGTCACCGCGCCCATCGCGATCGCCGCGGCGGTGCAGTACTTCACCACTATCAATCAGCCGTTTTCCGCCCCTAAATAGGCATTTTCGGCAACCGATGGGCAAAGGTTCACCGCGGTGGAACCCGGCTGCCACGTTGCGTTTGTAAAGGCCGGTTTCCATCACTGGGCCCCGGGGGATACACCTGACCTTGTTCCCCTGGGGCGCACCCGCTCATCTCTAGAGGGATTTCGAACACATGCGTCTCAAGAACTTCACCGCGGTTTCCGCGCTGGTTATCGCCGCCATGGGCGTCACCGCCGGCACCGTGAATGCCGCTCCCGCGGCCGACAACAACGGTGCGATCAACTACACCGCCACCACTTCCGAGACCAACAGCGTCATCCGCACGGATGCCGGCTCGCTGGTCGTCGAGAACGGCAACTTCGTCATCAAGGCCGCCAACGGCAATGTCGTCGCCGGCATGCCGCTGTCCTTCAAGGTCGACGATTTCACCTTCCCGATCGCCGCGGAGATCGCCGACCACACCGCGACCCTGACCCCGCAGTTCGACATGGACCACGCGACCTACACGCCGGCCAACGTCAAGGACGTCGCCCTGCCGTACGAGGACCAGGCTCCCTGGAAGTCGGACTACGACCGTGAGCAGGCCGCCTGGAACCGCATGAAGGACACCATCTCCCTGGGTGCGACCGTCGCCACCCTGGTCGGTGGCCTCGGCGGCGCCGCGCTCGGTTGCGCCATCGGTGGCGTCGTGTTCGCCGCCGCCACCGCCCCGCTGGCCACCATGTTCGGTGTCGGCCCGCTGGCCGGTTGCTTCATCGGCGCGAGCACCGTCGGCTTCCTGGGCACCATCGCGGGCCAGCTGCTGGTGACCGCCCCGGTTTCCATCGCCGCCGCGATCCAGTACTTCACCACGATCAACCAGCCGCACATCGCCGCTCCGGCTCCGGCCAAGTAATACTCGGCCTGAAAATAACAGGGCAAGGGGCTCTATAGGCATCAGCCAACACCTCATCGGGACAGCCCGCTCGGTCATCAGGCCGGGCGGGTTTCCCATTTGAACTGTTCACCGTTTCAGCACCCGTGGGACACATCTCGTTCGCGTCGGCCCGTTTCGATCATGCGGTCCAACCCTGCGGACTGCCTGATGAGGAAAACAAAGAAATGCGCTTCAAGACTTTCGCCGCGACCGCGGCCCTGGTGTCCGCCACCGCCATGGGTATCACCGCCGGAACCGTCAACGCGGCTCCCGCGGCCGACAACAACGGCGTGATCAATTACACCGCAACGACTTCCGAGACCAACAGCGTCATTCGCACGGATGCCGGCTCCCTGGTCGTCGAGGACGGCACCTTCAAGATCAAGGCTGCCGATGGCACCGTCGTGGCCGGTATGCCGCTGAACTTCCGCGTGGACGACTTCGAGTTCCCGATCGCCGCGGAGATCGCCGACCACACCGCGACGCTGACCCCGCAGTACGACATGGACCACGCGACCTACAAGCCGGTCGCCGAGGCCAAGGACGTCAACCTGCCCTACGAGGACCAGGCTCCGTGGAAGTCGGACTACGACCGTGAGCAGGCCGCCTGGAACCGCATGAAGGACACCATCTCCCTGGGCGCCACGATCGGCACGCTGGTCGGTGGCCTGGGTGGCGCGGCCGTCGGCTGCGCGATCGGTGGCGTCGTGTTCGCCGCCGCGACCGCCCCGCTGGCCACCATGTTCGGTGTCGGCCCGCTGGCCGGCTGCCTGATCGGCGCGAGCACCGTCGGCTTCCTGGGCACCATCGCGGGCAACCTGCTCGTGACCGCCCCGGTCGCGATCGCCTCCGCCTACAACTACTTCGTCACCATCAACCAGCCGCACCTGGTCGCGCCGAAGTAAGTCGCACAGCGTCATCGAACCCCCGTCCGGCACTCGCCGGGCGGGGGTTCTTCCAATATGCACGGTGCTTTGTGATCGGCGTGAGCCCAATCCTGTCGCCGCGGCGCGGCCGGTGCTGGAGTGGATCGATGGGTGACCTGACCTCGATTCACGGCGCGGCTGCCGCGCTCACTCCGGTCGACGGGACCGATCTCCGGCGGACCTTCGCGCACTTCCCGAGCGGGGTGGTGGCGGTCTGCGCGCGGCTCGGCGGAACGCCGTACGGGCTGGTGGCGAGCACCTTCGTGCCGGTGTCACTGGATCCGCCGCTGGTATCGGTGTGCATTCAATATTCGTCCGAGACCTGGCCGCGGCTGAAGAACGCGAGCCGGTTGGGGCTGAGTCTGCTCAGCAGCGAGCAGGAGAGCGCCGCACGCGGGCTGAGTTCCAAGCGCGGCGATCGGTTCCGGGAGGTGGAGCTGCGGGCCGGCGATGGGAATGCGGCGTTCGTGGCGGGCGCGACGGCCTGGCTGGAAACCTCCGTGCACGAACAGGTTCCGGCGGGCGATCACGCGGTGGTGCTGTTGCGGGTGCACCGGGTGAGCGTCAGCCCGGAGTCGGAGCCGCTGGTTTTCCATCGCAGTGATTTCCGCGCACTTTCCGGGAAATCGATTGCCGGCCAATTGAATTCAGCCTGATCCGGACCGGCGACAGCGCGTGCCGGCCTTCGTATCGTCGTTGTCCATGAGCACCCTGGCGGTATCCGCGCAGACGGCGGTGATCGAGGACGAGGACGGCGACCTGCCCGTCGTCCGCACCCGCCACCCGTGGCGGTGGGTCACGGGTGCGGTCGCCCTGGTGCTGGTCGCACAGTTCGCGCACGGCCTGATCGCCAATCCGGGCTGGGACTGGGGTACCTTCGCGCAGTACATCACCGCGAAATCGGTGCTGTCGGCGCTGAAAGTGACGCTGGAACTCACCTTCTGGGGCACGCTGCTGGGGTTCTTCCTCGGTGTCTGGCTGGCGGTCGGCCGCTTGTCGAAGAACCCGGTGCTGCGGGCGATCGCCTGGACCTATGTCTGGGCGTTCCGGTCGATTCCGCTGATCGTGCAGCTGTTGTTCTGGTTCAACCTGGCCTACCTGTACAAGACGCTGTCGCTGGGGATTCCGTTCGGGCCCGAGTTCGCGCGTTTTCAGACCAATGGTGTGATCAGCGGATTCACCGCGGCCGTCATCGGTTTGGCGCTGCATCAGGCGGCGTATTCGGCGGAGATCATCCGGGCGGGCATCATCTCGGTGGACGCGGGGCAGTGGGAGGCGGCGCGGGCGCTGGGCCTGCCGTGGCGGCGGCAGTTCTTCACCATTGTCGGGCCGCAGGCGATGCGCGGAATTCTGCCCAATGCCGCCAATGAGGTGATCAGTCTTTTCAAGGGCACGTCGATCGTGTCGACCATGGCCATCGCCGAACTCTTCTATCAGGTCCAAGTCATCTACGGCCGCAACGGCCGGGTGGTGCCGCTGCTCATGGTAGCCACGGTCTGGTACATCCTGCTGACCACCGTGCTCAGCGTCATTCAGTTCTATATCGAACGGCGCTTCTCGAGGGGGACCGGCGATGAGTGAATTCGCGCTCGAATTACGCGGGATCAGAAAGTCTTTCGGCCGCAACGAGGTGCTGAGCGGGATCGATCTGACGGTCCGGCCCGGCGAGGTCACGGTCATTCTGGGCCCGTCGGGTTCGGGCAAGTCGACGCTGCTGCGCACCATCAACCACCTCGAGCAGGTGGACGCCGGCACCGTGCGGGTGGGCGGTGAGCTGGTCGGCTATCGCCGCAAGGGCGGCAAGCTCTACGAGTTGTCCGAGCGCGACATTCTGCGCCAACGGGCGCGCATCGGTTTCGTGTTCCAGAACTTCAATCTCTTTCCGCACCTGACGGTTCGGGAGAACGTGGCGCTCGCGCCGGTGGCCGCGCAGCGGCGCGCCAAGGCCGAGGTGAACGCGGAGGCGCTGGAACTGCTGGCGCGAGTCGGCTTGGCGGACAAGGCGGATGAGTATCCGCGCCGCCTGTCCGGCGGGCAGCAGCAGCGGGTGGCCATCGCGCGGGCGCTGGCCCTGCGGCCCGAGGTGGTGCTGTTCGACGAACCCACGTCCGCGCTGGATCCGGAGCTGGTCGGCGAGGTCCTCGAGGTGCTCGAGGACCTCGCGCAGGCCGGTTCGACCCTGGTGATCGTCACCCACGAGATCGGTTTCGCCCGCGAGGTGGCCGACACCGTGGTGCTGATGGACGCCGGCCGCATCGTCGAACAGGGCCCGCCCGCACAGGTGCTGGACAACCCATCGCATGCGCGTACCAAAGCTTTTCTCGCACACGTGCTCTGACGCACCCACTAGGTAAGGACCGACCATGTCGCTGGCGAGCCGTCGCCGACGGACCAACACCCTGATCGCCGTCACCTTGCTGAGCCTGCTCATCGGCGGCTGTGGCAATGGCGATGGCGGCACGCCGGAAACCCGCAGCGTGAACGGCCTGACCTACGACCTGACGCCGGATCAGGCCGGGCGTATTCACGCGGCGAAGGTGGACGCGATCGCCGCGCAGGTCCCGCAGGCCATTCGCGATCGCGGGACCTTGGTGGTGACCGGCACGGTCGGCGCGACGCCGCCGTTGGGCTTCTACGCGACCGACGACCGCACCGTGATCGGGTCGGAAGTGGATGTCGCCGTGCTGATCGCCGACATCCTCGGCCTGAAGGTGGACCGGCGCAACGGCGACTTCGCGCAGAACTTCGTGAAGATCGACTCGGGCGAAGCCGACCTGTTCGTCAGCAATGCCACGGTGACCGAGGAGCGTAAGGAGAAGTACGACTTCGCCACCTATCGCCTGGACACCATCGCGCTGGAAGTGCCCAAGGACGCGAACTGGACCTATCGGGATCGTAAGTCGCTCGCGGGCAAGAAGATCGGCGTCACTTCGGGCACCAATCAGGAGCAGCTGCTGGTCGGCTGGAACGACCAGAACGTGGCCGAGGGCCTGCCCAAGCTGGAGCTCGCGTACTACCAGCAGACCTCGGACTACTACCTGGCGCTGTCCTCCGGCCGCATCGACGGCTATGTGGGCCCCAATCCCTCGGCGCAGTATCACGCCGCGACCACGGGCAACAAGGTGCTCACCACCTGGTCCGGTGCGGGCGATGCCCTGCAGGCCGAGATCGGGGTGCTGACGCGCAAGGACAACGGGTTGGTCGGCCCGGTGCACCAGGCCATCCAGTACGCCATCGAGCACGGGACCTACAAGCAGGTGCTGGACCGCTGGGGCCTGGGCGGCGAGGCCGTCACACAGTCGCGGATCAATCCGCCCGGACTGCCCAAGAAGAAGGGATGAGCATGTCGCGCAGGGTCTTCCACGTCGGGCAACACGATCCCCTGGCCGCGCCGCTGCTGGCGGAACTGGCCATCGAATACAGCAGCCGCTACGGCGGCACCCCGGGCGAGGTGCACGCGGATCTGATCGGCTACTCGGCCAGCCATTTCTCCCCACCCCACGGCGACCTGTTGATAGTTGTGGATAACGGGGAACCGGTGGCCGGCGGGGCCTTCCAGCGCTACGACGCGGACACCGCCGAGCTGAAGCGGATCTGGACAGCGGCCGGGCACCGGCGAAAAGGATTGGGCCGCTTCGTGCTCGACCAGCTGGAAGCCGAGATCGCGCGGCGCGGATATTCGCGCATCTACCTGACCACGGGCCCGCGTCAGCCGGAGGCCGTCGCCCTGTACACGGCGGCCGGGTACACCGCGCTCCCGCGTGACGTCCGCAAGGCAGTCGGCTACGTGCACCCGTTCGAGAAGTACCTGGCCACCGGAGAGGAGGCGATCCCGGCATGAAATTCCTGCTCCTGACCCTGATCACGCACACCCCCGATCCGGTGACCGGTGGCAGCGAATCGCCCCGGCAACGGCTGCGCCGGGTCGTCGACAGCGCCCGGCTGGCCGAGGACCTCGGCTACGACGGCTTCGCGGTGGGGGAGCGCCACGAGGACCCGTTCATCTCCGCCGCGCCGCCGGTGGTGTTGAGCCACATCGCCGCCGTCACCGCGCGCCTGTCGCTGTTCACCGGTGTCACCACGCTGAGCCTGCTGGATCCGGTGCGCGCCTTCGAGGACTACTCGACGCTGGACAATCTGTCCGACGGCCGCCTGGAACTCATCATCGGCAAGGGCAACGGCGCCGCGCAGGCCAAACTGTTCCACGTCACCACCGACGACCAGTGGGACCGCAATCGCGAAGGCTACGAACTGTTCCGCAAGCTGTGGGACAGCGACAGCGTCACCTGGACCGGCCGCTTCCGGCCGGCACTGACCGAGGCGAAGGCGCTGCCGCGGCCGTTGCAGCCGCGGCTGCGTATCTGGCACGGCAGCGCCACCAGCCGCGAATCCGCGGATTACGCCGCGCAGCAGGGTGATCCGCTGTTCTCCGCGAACGTCACCTACCCGATCGAGCCGTACGCCGAACTGGTGGACCACTACCGGGAGCGCTGGGCGGCCTACGGTCACGACCCGGCCGAGGCCCTGGTCGGCGCGGGCACGGCGGGCTTCCTGGTGACCCGCACCTCGCAGGAAGCCGTCGACCTGTACCGCCCCATCTTCGAGGCGCGCCAGCAGGTGGCGCGAAAGTTCGACGTGCCCATCGTGTTCGAGTCGGTGGAGGACTTCATCGACCGCTCCTCGGCCCTGATCGGCAGCCCGGAACAGGTGCTGGACAAGGTGAGCCGCTATCACGAGCGGTTCGGCCACGAGGTCGTCCACCTGAGCGCGGACGCGGACGGGCGCACCGAGGCCCAGCACCGCGACAGCCTCGAACTCTTCCAATCCGAGGTCGCTCCCGAACTGCGCCGCCGCATTCCGAGCCGCCCGCTCGGCGCCGACCGATACCCCACCGGAGGCCCCCGATGAACCGTTTCCCGGCCGCCCGCGCCAAGCGCCCGCTGGCGATGACCGGCGCGCTGGCCGCCGCCGTGACGCTGGCCGCGTGCGGTGGCGGCGATGCCACCGGTACCGGCGAGCCGGCGGGTCCCCCGCAGGCGGGCGGCACCCTGCGCTACGGCTTGTCCTCGGCCCCGACCTGCTCGGATCCCGCGCAGTCCTCGACGAATCAGACCATCTACGTGACTCGGCAGATCGTCGATTCGCTGGTCGATCAAGACCCGGATTCCGGTCAGTTGCGGCCGTGGCTGGCCGACACCTGGTCCGTCTCGCAGGACGCGAAGCAGTTCACCTTCCATCTGAAGGACGGCGTCACCTTCAGCGACGGCACCCCGCTCACCGCGGACTCGGTGCGCCGGAACCTCGACTCCATCGTCGCGCTCGGCGGGGTGAAAGCGCCGCTCGCCGCCAGTTACCTGGCCGGGTACGCGGGCAGCACGGTGCTGGACCCGCGCACGGTGCGCGTGGACTTCGCGGCGCCGAACGCTCAATTCCTGCAGGCGACCTCGACCCCGCAACTCGGCATCCAGTCCGACGCCACGGTCGCGAAGGCGGCCGACGATCGTTGCCTGGGCACGAACATAGGCAGCGGTCCGTTCACCTACGCCGAATGGAAGCAGAGCGCCTCCGCGACGCTGACCAAGCGGGCCGGATACGCCTGGGGCTCCGCGGTGTTCGCGACCCAGGGCGAGGCGCATCTGGACAAGATCGTGTTCACCGTGGTCCCCGAATCCGGGGTCCGCACCGGCAGCCTCGCCTCCGGTCAGCTCGACGTCGTCAGTGACGCCCTGCCGCAGGACATTCCGCAGATCGAGGGTGGCGGTGGCCGGGTGCAGTTCACCGCCAACCCGGGCATCCCGTTCGGTCTGCAGGCGAATGTCACCCGCGGCCCGCTGCGCGATCCGGCCGTGCGGGCGGCACTGGTGGCGGCCATCAACCGCAAGGAACTGGTGGACACGGTGCTGGGGCCGCAGTTCAAGCCCGCGAGCAGCGTCCTCGCCTCCAGAACGCCAGGCTACGTGGATCTTTCGGCCCGGGTGAAGTACGACCCCGACGCCGCAAAGAAGCAACTCGAGCAGGCGGGCTGGGCGCCCGGCGCGGACGGCATCCGAGTCAAGGACGGGCAGCGGCTCAGTGCGGGCGTCATCTTCGCCCCCGTCTTCGCGGCCAACCAGCCCATTCTGGAACTCACCCAGCAGCAGCTGCGGGCCGTCGGCTTCGACCTGCGCCTGGAACCCCTGTCGGTCGCGGAGTCGACGGTGCGCCAGAACGCCAAGGACTTCGACTTCAACTACTACAACTCCACCCGCGCCGACGGCGACATCCTGCGCACCACCTTCGCGGTGGATCAGCGCAACCTGAATGCCCGCGGTCCCGCAGCGCCCCTGGACGCCCTGCTCTCCCAGCAGCTCGCGGCCACCGATCCGGCTGCCCGCAGCCGCATCATCGGCGACGCTCAGACCGCGGTCCTCGACCAGGGCCTGTGGATTCCGACCATCGAACTATCGCAGGCCATCGGCGTCGGCAAGGCCGTCGCCGGGGTGAAGTTCGAGGCGTCCGCGCGGCTGCAATTCCACGACACCTGGCTGAAGCGGTAGATCCATGGGCCGCTACGTGATCGGACGGGTGCTGCAGGCGATCGGCGTGCTGTGGGCGGCGTTCACGCTGTCGTTCGTCGGGCTCTACCTGCTGCCCGGTGACCCGGTGGCCATGGCGGCCGACGCGGCTACCGGCACCCCCGTCGACGCCGCGGCCATCGCTGAGATGCGGGCCCGCTACGGCCTCGATCAGCCGCTGTGGGCCCAGTATTGGACGGCCTTGTCCCACGCGGTGCGCGGCGATCTCGGCCATTCGATCTCCACCGGTCAGACGGTCACGGGCGCACTGGGCGAGGCACTGCCCTCGACGCTGGTGCTGGCGGGCACCGGTCTGCTGCTCGCCGTGGCCGTCGGCGGGGCGCTGGCGCTGGCGGCCGCGTACACCGAGCGTCCGTGGTTGCGCGGGCTGCTCACCTCGCTGCCGGCGATCGGGGCGTCGATGCCGGGCTTCTGGGTGGGATTGCTCCTGCTGCAACTGTTCTCGTTCCAGCTGAAGCTGATACCGGCCTTCGGTGGGACCGGCTTCGACGGGACCGTGCTGCCGGCGATCACCTTGGCCATCCCGGTGGCCGCCGTCGTCTCCCAGGTCCTCTACGCGAGTCTGGTCGCGACCTGGCGGCAGGCGTTCGTCGAGGTGGCCTTCGCCAAGGGCGCGTCGCGCTGGTGGGTACAACTGCGCCACGTGCTGCGCCCGGCGGCCGCTCCCGCCCTCACCGTGGCCGGTCTGTGGACGGGCACCGTGCTGGCCGGGGCGGTGGTCACCGAGACCGTGTTCTCCCGCCCCGGGATCGGCCGCCTCGCCCAGGAATCGGTGCTGCACCAGGACATTCCGGTGGTCCAAGGCATTGTCGTGTTCGCCGCGCTGGCCTTCGTCACCGTCAACCTGCTCGTGGACCTCGCCTACCCCCTGCTCGACCCCCGTGTGGTGCAAAGGAATTCGACGAAGGAGCGCGCCCATGCCTGACCGTTCGCCGACCCCGTCCCGGCACGTGATCCGAAACCTCCGCGCCCGCCTCCGCTCGGGCTCCGGATCGGGCCCGCGCTCGACGCTACGCGTCATCACCCTGACACACCCGCTGCTGGACCCGGGTTTCGCCTATTGGGCGATCGACGATGAGTCCCCCGATGCGTGACGGGATGATCCGTGTCGGAGTGGTGGCCGCGGGCATGATCGTGCTGCTGGTGGTCGCCTGGGCGGTGGCGCCGTCGGTGTTCGCGGGCGGCGATCCGCTGCGCGGCGTGCCCGCGCAGAAGTTGCGGGGGCCGAGTGCGCAACACTGGTTCGGGACCGACAATCTCGGTCGCGATCTGTATACGCGGGTGGTGCACGGTGCGGCGCTGTCGTTGAGCGCGACGGTGTTCGCCGTTCTGATCGGGCTGGTGGCCGGTGCGCTGGTCGGGCTGGTCGCGGGTGCGGCGGGCGGCGTGGTGGACACCGCGATCATGCGGATCGTCGACGTGGTGCTGTCGATTCCGGACATGCTGCTGGCCCTGGCCACCATCACGGTGCTGGGACTCGGGACCCGCAATGTGGCTATCGCGGTGGGTATTTCGCTGATCGCCAAGTTCGCCCGGGTCATGCGCGGCGAGGTACTGCGGGTGCGCAACGCCCCCTACGTGGAGGCCGCCTTCGCCTCCGGGGTGCGCTGGCCCATCGTGTTGTTCCGCCACATCTTGCGCAATGCGTATGGGCCGGTGGCCGCGCTCGCCGCCGTCGATTTCGGTGTCGTGACGCTGTTCGTGGCCTCGCTCAGCTTCCTGGGTTACGGCGCGGTGCCGCCCACTCCGGAGTGGGGATCCCTGGTGTCGGAGGGCCGCGGCTACCTGGCCACGGCCTGGTGGCTGACGACGCTGCCCGGACTGGTGATCGTCGCGCTGGTGCTGTCCACCCAGCGGATCTCCCGTGCTCTCCAGAAGGACGCCTGATGACCGAACTACTGAGCATCGCGGACCTGCGGGTCGAATACCGGGGGAGCACCGGGACGACTTCGGCGGTGCGCGGTGTCTCGCTGGAGGTGCGGCGGGGCGAGACGGTCGCGCTGGTGGGTGAATCCGGTTCGGGCAAGTCCACGCTCGCGCACGCGGTGATCGGGCTGCTCAACGGCGGGCAGGTCACCGCGGGTGCGATCACCTTCGCGGGCGAGCGGCTCGAGCACGCCTCGCAGCGGGTCCTGCGGGGGATTCGCGGGGCCCGCATCGGGCTGGTCCCGCAGGATCCGGGCACCTCGCTGAACCCGGTGCTGCGCATCGGCCGGCAGGTGGGGGAGGTGCTGCGGATCCACGGCCGCGCCGATCGCCGGACGGCCGATATCGAGGCGGTGCGGATTCTGGACCAGGCCGGGCTGGACCGGCCCGAGCTGCGGGCGCGGCAGTATCCGCAGGACCTGTCGGGTGGTCAGCGGCAGCGGGTGCTGATCGGCATCGCGCTGGCCTGCGGGCCGGAACTGGTGATCGCCGACGAACCGACCAGCGCGTTGGACGTCACCGTGCAACGCCGCATTCTCGATCTGCTGGCCGCCCGCACCGCGGAGTCGGGGACGGCGGTCCTGCTCATCACCCACGATCTCGCCGTGGCCGCCGAACGCGCGGATCGGATCGCGGTGATGCGGGACGGCGAGATCGTCGAGACCGGCACGGCCGCAGCGGTACTGGGCGATCCGCAGCACGAATACACGAAGCGCTTGATCGCCGCCGCCCCGAGCCTGTCCGGGGAGCAGAGGACGCGCCCGGCCCGTGCGCACGGATCGCCGCTGTTGTCCGCGAACGGCCTGCGCAAATCCTTCCGTGTCACCAAGGATTTCACCGTCAACGCGGTGGACGACGTGTCGCTGGACGTGCACCGCGGTGAAACCCTGGCCGTGGTGGGCGAATCCGGTTCGGGGAAGTCCACCACGGCCCGCATCGTCGCCCGGTTGACCGCGCCCGACGTCGGTACGGTCACCTTCGACGGGCAGGACATCACCGCGCTGCGCGGCTCGGCCCTGCGGGCCTTCCGCCGCCGTGTGCAGGTCGTCTACCAGAACCCGTACGTCTCGCTGAATCCCAAACTGACCGTCGGCCGAATCGTGTCGGAACCCTTGCAGGCGTTCGGAATCGGCGACCGCCGCAGCCGCCGGTCCACGGCCGCCGAGCTGCTCGAGCAGGTCGCGCTGCCGTCGTCGTACCTGGATCGCCGTCCCGCGGAACTGTCCGGCGGACAACGCCAGCGCGTCGCCATCGCCCGCGCTCTGGCCCTGCGCCCCGACCTGCTGGTCCTGGACGAACCGGTCTCGGCCCTGGACGTCTCGGTGCAGGCGCAGATCCTCGAACTGCTCGAACGCCTGCAAGCCGAGCTGGACCTGGCGTACCTGTTCATCTCCCACGATCTGGCCGTGGTCCGCCGTCTGGCCGACCGGGTCGCGGTCATGCGGCAGGGCTGTGTGGTCGAAACCGGCTCCACCGCACCACTGTTCGACGATCCGCAACACGCCTACACACGTGAGCTGCTCGCGGCCGTCCCCCGGGCGGCCACTCCCGAAGTACCCATTCCGCTCGAAAGGACAGCCTGATGCCGCACCCGACTCCGCTGTTGCTGGGCCTGGAACTGTCCGGCACCGGCGCGCACCCCGCCTCCTGGCGGCGCGCCGACTCCCGTGCCGAGGACCTCTTCGACGCCCGCTACTGGGTGGACGCGCTGCGTGCCGCCGAGGACGCGGGCATCGACCTGGCATTCCTGCCCGACTCCGGCACGCTGCAATCGGCCGGCGCCCTGGGCCGGCTGGATGCGGTGGCGGTGGCCGCGCGGGCCGCCGCCGCGACCCGCCGGATCGGACTGATCCCGCAGGCCTCGGTCACCCACAGCGAGCCCTTCCACCTCTCCAAAGCCATTGCCTCCCTGGACTTCGCGGCCACGGGCCGGGCGGGGTGGGAAGTGTCCGTCGCGGTGGGGGAGGCGAGCCTGTACGGCCGCAAACCCGAGCAGGACGACCGGTCCCGCTGGCAGGAGGCGGACGACGCCGTCGAAGTGGTGGCCCGATTGTGGGACAGCTGGGAGGACGACGCCGAGATCCGTGACGCCGCCACCGGACGCTTCATCGACCGTGAACGACTGCACTACATCGACTTCGCCGGTGAGCACTTCGCGGTGAAGGGCCCGTCCATCACCCCGCGCCCGCCACAGGGACAGCCGCCGATCGCGGTGCGCGCCGCCGACCCGCACAGCACCCGCGTCGCCGTGCAGCGCGCCGACCTGATCCGGATCGCCGCACCGGATCTCGCGACCGCCGCCGCCACCCGCGCCGAACTGCGCTCCGCCATCGCCGCCGCCGGGCGCGATCCGAACCGGGTGCGGGTGCTGCTCGACATCGACATCCATCTGGCGGACACGGCGGACACGGCCGCCCTCGAGGTCGCCCAGCTCGAGGACTGGATCGCGACTCCGGCCCCGGCGACGGTGTTCCACATCGGCACCGCCGCCGGACTCCGCGACATCCTGCGTCGGATCGAAACCGACTGCGCCGCAGACGGTGTCGTGCTGCGACCGCTCGCGCTGGCCGCCGCCCTGCCGCACCTGCAAGCCCTCACCCCGACCCTGCGCGAGCGCCTGGGCCTGCCCCGTCCCGCCAGCCGCTACGCCCACGCCTGAGGAGTCACGTCATGCCGGATCATCGGATACGCAAGCAGATTCACCTGGCCGCCCACTTCCCGGGCGTCAATCACCACACGGTCTGGACGGACCCGGGCTCGGGCAGCCAGATCGACTTCGACTCGTTCGTGCACCTGGCCCGCACCGCCGAGCGCGGCCTGTTCGACTTCTTCTTCCTGGCCGAGGGCCTGCGCCTGCGCGAGCACCGCGACCGCATCCACGACCTGGACGTGGTGGGCCGGCCCGACACCTTCACGGTGCTCAACGCGCTGGCCGCGGTCACCACCCGGCTCGGCCTGGCCGGGACCATCAACACCACCTTCAACGAACCTTTCGAGCTGGCCAAGCAATTCGCGTCGCTCGATCACCTGTCCGGCGGCCGCGCCGCCTGGAACGCGGTCACCTCCTCGGACGCTTTCACCGGCGAGAACTTCCGGCGCGGCGGCTATCTGGAGCACGCCAAGCGATACACCCGCGCGCACGAGGTGGTCGACGCCACCCGCGCGCTGTGGGACAGCTGGCCGGCCGACGCGCTCGTGATCGACCGGGAGCGCGGGATTTTCGCGCAACCGATTCCGGAAGCGCGGTTCGTCAGCGATCAGTTCGACATCGACGGGCAGTTCGTGCTGCCGCGCAGCCCCCAGGGCTACCCCGTGCAGATCCAGGCGGGCGACTCCGACGAGGGCCGCGAATTCGCCGCCGCCAAGGCCGATGTCATCTTCAGCGCCCACGGCGAACTCGAGGACGGCCGGCGCTTCTACCGTGATGTGAAGGACCGGCTGGCCAAATACGGCCGCGCCCGCGACGACCTGAAGATCCTGCCCTCCGCCGGGTTCGTGCTGGGCGACACCGAGGCGGAGGCGGCCGAGCACGCCCGCCACATCCGCCACCAGCAGGTGACGCCGCAGACGGCGATCACGTTCCTCGAACAGATCTGGGGCCGTGACCTTTCCGCGTACGACCCGGACGGGCCGCTGCCGGACATCGACCCGATCGACGACGCGAACATCACCCGCGGCCGGGTCCGCCACGCGCGGGATCCGCGCGCCGTGGCGGAGGCCTGGCGGGCCAAGGCCGCCGCCGAGAATCTCTCGATCCGCGAACTCATCATCGCGACCACCGCCCGCCAGCAGTTCGTCGGGACGCCCCGGCAGGTGGCCGTCGAGATCGACCACTACGTGCAATCCGATGCCGCGGACGGTTTCGTCCTGGTCCCGCACCTCACCCCGGCCGGCCTCGACGAGTTCGTCGACCGGGTCGTCCCGGAACTGCAGTCCCTGGGCAGCTTCCGCACCGAGTACACCGGCGCGACCCTGCGCGAGCACCTGGGCCTACGCCACCCCCAGCAAGGCACTACCGAAGGAGTCCGCGCCTCATGACCGCCACCGAAACCGCATACGACCAGCAGTGGGCCGCCTTCCGGGCCGAACGCGCCGCCTGGGCCCGCCAGCCGCTGGGCTGGCTCAGCCTGACCGGCCTGCATTGGCTCGGGGACACCGAGGAGACGGTCGACGATCTGCCCGGCCGCTGGCGCGTCGACGCCGAGAACGTCTATGTGACAGTCGAACCGGGGCAGCCGGAACTGCTCCGCGACGGCGCCGCACTGACCGACTCGGCCGTGCTCACCCCCGGTGAAGGCGCTCCCGGACTCCAGGTGCACACCGGGGACCGCATCATCGAGGTGATCCGGCGGACCGGCCAATTCGCGCTGCGCGTGCACGATCCCGCGGCGCCGACCCTGGCCGCCTTCACCGAGATCCCGGTCTACGAACCGCATTCGCGGTGGGTGGTGACCGGTCGCTTCGAGCCCTTCGAACAGACGCGCGTGGTGACCACCGGTGCGGTGGTGGCGGGTCTCGAGCACCACCACACCGCCACCGGCACGGTCGCTTTCGAGCTGAACGGTGACCAGCGCGAGTTGGTGGTCTTCGGCAGCGCGGCGCTGGGGCTGCACGTGCTGTTCACCGATGCCACCAGCGGCGTCACCACCTACGGCGGCGCGCGGCGGCTGGACCTGTCCCGCCCCGCCGCCGACGGCACCGTCACCCTCGACTTCAATCGCGCGGTCAACCTGCCCTGCGCGTTCACCGATTACGCCACCTGCCCGATCGCGCCGGCGGAGAATCGGCTGCCGCTGGCGGTCGAAGCGGGCGAACAGGATCCACGACGGGAGGCCTCGGCATGACCATCCCACTCTCGATCCTGGACCTGGCCCCGATCAGCGCGGGCTCCACACCGCAGCAGGCGATCCGCAACACCATCGACCTGGCCCGGCAGGCGGAAAAGCTGGGCTACCACCGCTTCTGGGTCGCCGAACACCATTTCGTGCGGGTCGCCAGCGCCGCACCGGCGACGTTGATCGGATTGATCGCCGCCGCCACCGAAGCGATCCGGGTCGGGTCGGCGGCCGTGCAGCTCGGGCACCACACCTCCATCTCGGTGGTGGAGGCCTTCGGCACCATCGACGCCCTGTATCCGGGCCGCCTGGATCTGGGCCTGGGCCGCTCCGGACAGCGCGCCGAACAGGTGCGGTCGGCCGGCGTGCCACCGGTGCCCGCGCCCGAGCGGCCCACCGAGGTCCGGGACGGCGTGGTGCTCCCGCCGCCCTTCTATCCCGGCCAGCTGCTCGATTTCACCAGGGTGAAGGCGGCATTGGAGACACTGCACCTGCCCGGCGCGCAGCCGCTGCCCTACACCGAGCAGGTCGGGGAGATCCTCGCGCTGCTGGACGGCACCTATGTGACGCCCGAAGGCGTGGAGCTGCACGCGGTTCCGGGCGAGGGTGCGGCGGTGCAGCCGTGGCTGTTCGGCAGCAGCGGCGGCGAAAGCGCCCAGCTGGCAGGACGATCGGGGCTGCCGTTCGCGGCGAACTACCACGTCTCGCCCGGCACCATCGTGGAGACGGTGGAGGCCTACCGGGCGGCCTTCCGCCCGTCCCCGCGCTTCCCGCGGCCCTATCTGGTGGTCTCCGCCGACGTGGTGGTCGCCGAGGACGATGCCGCGGCCCGGCGCCTGGCCGCCAGCTACGGCCACTGGGTCTACAGCATTCGCAGCGGGGCGGGGGCGGCCGACTACCTCGACCCCGATACCGCGCCCCCGCTGTCGGACCAGCAGCGGCGGCTGGTCGACGACCGGGTGACCACACAGTTCGTCGGTTCCCCGGCCACCGTCGCCGAACGCCTCGACGCCCTCCGCAAACTGACCGGCGCCGACGAAATCCTGGTCACCAGTGTGGCTTTCGACCACGCGGACCGGGTGAACTCACACCGCCTGCTGGCCCGTGAGTGGGGACTGACCCCACAGGTGCGCGCCGCCTGAGGCCACCGCCGCCCACCGGGAAGGGGACTCCACGGTGGGCGGCGGTTCCCCGCACCGCGTGAAATGGGCCTCTCGCGCGTGCGGGTCCGGGGGCCGGGCCGGATCGTGGACCGTCCGGCTCGGCCCTCCCCGGTACGAACCGGGATTCGACGGATTCAGGCCGCGGCGAACGCTGGTGCGGCGGCCGGTTCGCGAGGTCGGGACGCGCGCAAGACCTGCAACACACCCTGATTGGCGTCGACCAGCTCGCGCTCGCACGCCTCACCGTCCGCGCCGGCGAGTTCTTCCTCGTGCGCTTGCACGGTCAGGTTCCAGCGGTAGCGAAGCGCCGCGATCAGTCCGCCCGGGTCGCCGAACACCGCGGCGTGTTCCGGGCGCCAGGGCAGCTCGCCGTCTCGTCGGTTCTCGATTTCCGCGGCCACGTCGTGCAGTGCCCGCCACCATGCGTGTGTGCTGTCCCAACTCATTGCTCTCACCTCGATCGATTGTCGATGCCGTCACGATCGCCGGGCTGTGACCGACTCTCCGGATCAGCATCGGTCCGGGCCGCACCGGACCGCTATTGGGGGAATCACGTACTTCCGGGCGCCGGTGGGGTACGCGTAAGCTCCGACAGTGACGCCCAGCGATTGGGAGCTCTCTCCTCCGCTGAACAATCTCCCGACGCCGCTGTCGAGCTTCGTCGGACGTCACGCCGATCTCGCGAAGATCCAGCAGCTTTTCCAGACCTATCGGTTCGTCACCATTACGGGGCCGGGTGGCGCCGGTAAGAGCCGACTCGCGCTCGAGGTGGCGCTGGCGCGCAGCGACGACTTCGTGGACGGCTGCTGGTTGGTCGAACTCGCCTCGATCACCGACCCCGCGCTCGTCCCGCAGGCTATCGCCGGGGCCGTGGGGGTTCCGGAGCATCGCGAGCGTTCCCGCACCGATTCCCTGGCGGTCCGTCTCGAAGCGTCGGCCGCGCTGATCGTGCTCGACAATTGCGAACACGTCGTCGAGTCCGTCGCGAACGTGGTGACAGCGTTGCTCGAGCGCTGCGGCCGGTTGCGGATTCTGGCCACGAGCCGGGAACTCGTCGAGATACCGGGTGAGGGCGTGCTGCGGGTCGGCGGACTCGCGTTGCCGTCGGCGACCAGCGATCCGGACCTCGCGGTGGTGACCGGCGCGGAGAGCGTCGCGCTGTTCTTCGAGCGGGCCCGGGCGGTGCAGCCGAACCTGACGATTACCGCGGCAACCGCCGTCGGAGCCGCGCGGATCTGTCGCTATCTCGACGGCCTCCCACTGGCGATCGAGCTGGCCGCGTCGAGAGCCGCATCGCTCGACGTCGAGCAGATCGCGGCCCACATGGACGACCAGTTCGGGCTTTTGACCAGCGGGAACAGGTCCGCGATCCGGCACCATCGCACACTCGTCGCCACCATGGACTGGAGTTATCGACTGCTGAGTCCGGCAGAGCGGCGATTGTTCGACCGACTCGCGATCTTCGCGGGCAGCTTCGGAATCGAGGAGGTGGACGGAGTCGGCTGCGCGCTGTCCGACGGGGACCGCGCGGGACTCCTCGGTGGTCTCGTCGCCAAATCGCTGGTCTCGTTCGACCCCGCCGCGGGGCCGGCGCCTTATCGCCTGCTGGAGACGGTGAAGAGCTACGGCCGCGCGCATCTGCGCGAATCGGGGGACCTGGCCGAATTGCGGAAGGTCCACGCGTCCTACTTTCGCGATCTCGCCGAGCGCGCCGCCGCCGCCTTCCGGACCTATGCGGAACACGCCTGGGCGAACCGGCTCGAGTCCCAGCACCCCGACCTGCGTGCTGCGCTGTCGTACAGCATCGAGTCCGGCGATGCCGATACGGCGGTCCGGCTGGCCGGCGCGCTGCCGCACTTCTGGCAGCTGCACGGCCATTTCCGGGAGGGATTGCGGTGGCTCGCGACAGCCCTCGCGATGTCCGGTGAGGTCGACCGGTGGTTCACCGCCTGGGCCCACGTCGGGGTCGGTGACCTGGCGATGATCCATGGCGATCGGGCGGCCGCGGCGGCGGCGCTCGACCTCTCGGCGGCGATATTCCGCGGTCTCGGCGACGATCGCGGTCTTGCTCGCGCCTTGCAATATCGAGGGCTCACAGCAGCATTCGACGACGATCTGGCCCCCGCCGGGAGCCTGATCCACGAGTCCCTCGCGCTCATCATGGCGGCCGGTGAGACCGGGGCGCTGGCCCACGGTTGGGGCCTGGTGATGCTCGCGGGCGTCGAGCTCGGGAAGGAAGACTATGTCGCGGCCGCCCGCGATGCCGAGGCGGCCGACCGGATCCTGCGGGTGATCGGGGATCGTGAGGCCTTGGGCTGGGCGGCTCTGATCCGTGCGGTCGCGGCGTGGCGTACCGATCGGATCGACGAGGCCACGACCGATGCCCGGGCCTGCCTGGTCGCCTTCCTCGACGCCGGCGGGCTGTACGGGGCCAGCATCGGTCTGATGGTGGCGTCCGCGGTCGCGTTGAGCGGTTCCAGACTCACGCGCATGGCCGAATTACTCGGCGCCGCAGAGGCTCTCGCCGCCACGATCGGCGCCATGCCGGTTCCGTTCGGGATGCGGTGGCTGACAGAGGCATTCGGCGACGCGGTCGCCACGCTCGACCCGGCGGCCTTCGAGGAACACCGCCGGATCGGTGCGGATCGGGTGCGATCCGACACCGCCGGATATCTCGCCGAGGTCCTCGACGATCTCGACGTCTCGATTCCGCGCCAGGCAGGGAAGCCGCTGCTCACCAGGCGTGAGCGTGAGGTGGCGGCACTGGTGGCGCGCGGCCGGACGAACCGCCAGATAGCCCGGGCGCTGGGGATCTCCGAGCGGACGGCCGAGGTGCACGTGCACAACATCGCGGGCAAGCTCGGGGCGAGCGGCCGTGCCGAGGTGGCCGTGTGGTTCGCCACGGATCACGCCCTCCACGGCGGGGAAGCGACGTAGGTCCCCGCCGGGATCACCCGGCGGGGACTGCGCGCTCGAGGGGCTAGCGGGTCCGCGTCGCCCGGCGCATGGCCGAGAGCGGGTCGGCGTAGAAGGCGCTCACCGAGGTGACCGCCGCCGCGAATTCCTGCACCCGGCCGCCGAATCGGCTGATCCGCAGATCCGCCGCGGGCAGGGTGGTCGACTCGGCGAAGGCCTTCGCGACTCGCTCCATGCCGGGACGCCAGCCGGTGAACGCCTGGCCTCCCAGCACCACCCGGTCCGGGTTGAACATATCGCGCACCAGAGCCGCTGTGCGGCCCAGGATTTCGGCGCGTTCGATGAGCAGGTCGCGGGCATCGGCATTGCCGGCGTCGGCGGCCCGATACAGGTCGACCACGGCCGGGCGGCGCGGGGCCTCCGGCTTGGGCAGGATGCCCTTGCGCACGGCGCGCTCCAGCAGGGCGCGCTCACCGATGGTGGCCTCCAAGCAGCCACGCCGGCCGCAGGTGCAATCGGCATCCGAGCCGGTGGGCAGGTGCGCGATCGAGCCGGGACCGTTCGTGGGAGTGTGCACGCGATCGTGCAGAGTCACTGCGACACCGGCGGTTTCGCGGGCGTACACGAACAGGCTGCTGCCCGGCCGCGTCTCCTCGCCCGGATCGCGCGGGGTGAGCAGCAGTTCCGCCGCGGCCATCGCCTCGACGTGCGCGGACACCGACACCGGCAGGTCCAGCACGCTGCTGAAGACCGCCGCCACCGGCGCGGCCTGCCAGCCCAGGCGAGGATGATCCACCACACCGGCCGCCGGATCCACCCGCCCGGCCAGCGCGACACCGGTCCACAGCGGCCGCCGCCGCGGCAGCCGGTCCAGGAAGGCCTTGGCGCTGCGGGCCACTATGGTCAGCGCCGCGTCCTGACCCGTTTGGGGCGTGGCGATTTCGAGACCGCCGAGAATGCGGCCGGACAGATCCGCGGCCACGATGCGGGTCACGGTGAAGCCGATGTGCACGCCCAGCGTCACGTACGAGTCGGTGTCGACCTCGAACGGCACGCGCGGGCGGCCCACCGCGCCGGACGCGGTCAGATCCGCGCGCTCCCGCAGCAATCCGGCCGAAAGCAGCGCGGACACTTGGCGATTCACGGTGGCGATGCTCAGACCCGTGGTCTGCGCGGCGATATCGCGGAAGATCGGGCCGCGGGTGGCGGCGCGCAGCACAGCGGCCGCCGGGTTGTCGGTGATGCGCAGCTCCGGCGGTACGGCCGGGCGGGCCTGGGCCGGGCGCGCGGTCGCGGCGGAGACGGCGGAAAGGGTGCGTTCGAGCGTGGGGCTGGACACAGTGTGAATCCTTGCTGCGGTCCGCCTGTCGACAGGCGGACGAATGCCTACATGGAGGTTTCAGCGGTGCAGCGGAGGAACCCGGATTACGAGACGGGCGGGAAGCTCGAAACGATCGGGGTCAGAACTCGACTGCGCGACGGCAGGGACAACACAGTTCCCGTTGCCGCGGCAGCCGAACGCCCAGCGCGACGGTCACGTAGGTGACCCGCGGCGCGGAAGAGGGGCGGCTGGCAGACATAGGATCAAAGTATCATTGCGATTACGGCGAACGGAAGGCGTGCGAGACCTTCCCGGCAGCCCCGGGCCTGTCGTGGCGCCGTCGCCAGAATCCCTCCGGGCAACCTCCCTCTAGACCGAATCTTTTGTGTTGGTTGACAATTCACGACATCCGCGTCGCGGTCGAGGCGGCGCCGGTGAAGTGGTGCACGCCACATCGGGTTCCCATATCTCGAGAACCCGGGCGTAGCCCCAGCCCACTCCGGCGCGTCGCCGCGCACACGCATTCCGCTCAACGTGATTCCAAGATCCCCGCCCCGGGCGCGGGTGGCGCAATACCCTGATTCCCCGCCATTCCGGCAGGCCGGACGCCCGCGGCGGCGGCGTAAAGCCGCACCGTCGCGGTGGTCGCGCAGTGAGTCGACCGGTGGCCTCCGATTCCGCCGATACAGTTCTGAAACTGCAGGTCAAAGGCGTGGAAAGGAGTCGAGGTGTCGCCGGAACCGGTACCGTTGCGCGCCCCCGGACGCCGGGCGGATCGCGCCCGCCAGGTGGCGGATGTGCTGCGCCAGCAGATCCACGCGGGCGCCTTCGATCAGGCCCTGCCCTCCGAACAGGAGCTGGCCGCGGAATTCGCGGTCTCCCGCAATACCGTTCGCGACGCTCTCGCACTGCTCAAGGACGAGGGCCTGATCGAGCGCGCCCCCAAAATCGGCACCCATGTCGCCCAACGCAAATACGACCACGGACTCGACGCGCTGCTCGGCTTGAAGGAGACCCTGCGGGGCCACGGTGAGGTTCGCAACGAAGTGCGCGCGGCGCGCCGGGTCACCCCGCCGCCGGCGGTCGCCCGCAAACTCCGGCTCGAACCCGGCACGCAGGCCGTGTACATCGAGCGGCTGCGCTATTTCGGCGATCTGCCGCTGAGCCTGGACCTGACCTATCTGGTCCCCGACATCGGCGACGAGGTCATCACCCGCGACCTCGAGACCAATGACGTCTTCGCCCTCATCGAGCAGATCAGCGGCGGCTCGCTCGGCTCCGCCGATCTCGCGCTGGAGGCCATCACCGCCGACGCCCACTCGGCCATGACCCTGCACATGCCCGAGGGTGGCGCGCTGCTGCTGCTCGAGCGGCTCACCGAACTCGAGGACGGCCGCCCGGTCGACCTGGAATACATCCGCATGCGCGGCGACCGGATCACCATGCGCGGCAGCCTGATCCGGCCGCCCGAGCGCCTGCCGGACACCGACCCGGACACCGACTGGAGATTGATCTAGATGGCATTGGCCGAGCACCGGGCCGACGTCCCGGTGACCATCGACGAATCACTGTGCATCCAGGGCTGCACGCTCTGCGTGGAGATCTGCCCGCTGGACTCGCTGGCGATCAACCCCGACAACGGCAAGGCGTACATGCACGTCGACGAGTGCTGGTACTGCGGCCCCTGCGCGGCCCGTTGTCCCACCGGCGCCGTCACCGTCAACATGCCCTACCTGCTGCGCTGAGCCCAACCCCCGCTGAGGAAACCCATGAAGTACCGCCCCGCCCGCGTCCTGGCCGCGGCCCTCGCCTCCGCCCTCGCCCTGACCGTGTCCGGCTGCTCGCTCGAGAACACCGGCAACGGTGACACCGTCAAGGTCGTCATCGGCTACCAGTCCAAGACCATCAATACCGTCACCGCCGGAACCCTGTTGAAGGCCAAGGGCTTCCTGGAACAGCGCCTGAACGCCATCGGCGCCAAGGGCGGTGCCAAGTACCAGGTGGAATGGCAGGACTACGACACCGGCGCGCCCATCACCGCGCAGATGGTGGCGGAGAAGATCGACATCGGCTCGATGGGCGACTACCCGCTGCTCATCAACGGCTCCCGGGCCCAGGCCAACGAGCGCTCTCGGACCGAGCTGGTCTCCATCACCGGCTACAACCCCAAGGGTGCGCTCAACATGGTGGTGGTCGCGCCCGACTCCAAGGCGCAGTCGATCACTGATCTGGCCGGGCAGAAGATCTCCGCGTCCGTCGGCTCCGCCGGGCACGGCACCCTGGTCCAGGCGCTCACCCGGGCGGGCATCGACCCCAAGTCCGGGGTGGAGGTACTCAACCAGCAGCCCCAGATCGGTTCCTCCGCACTGGAATCCGGACAGGTGGCCGCCCTGTCGCAATTCGTGGCCTGGCCCGGCCTGCTCGTCTTCCAGAACAAGGCCAAACTGCTCTACGACGGCGCGGAGCTGAACGTCCCGACCTTCCACGGCGTGGTCGCCCGCCGCGACTACGCCAAGCAGCACCCGGAGGTGCTCGATGCCTTCCTGCAAGCCCAGCTCGACGCCACCGACTTCATCCACCAGCACCCCCTGGAGGCGGCGCAGACCGTCGCCGACAACGCCGGGCTGGCCCCGGAGGTCGTGTACCTCTACAACGGGCCGGGCGGCACCTCCTTCGACACCACGCTGAAGCCGTCGCTGCTGGCGGCGTTCAAAGGTGATGTGCCGTACCTGAAGTCGATCGGCGACTTCGCCGAACTCGACATCGACAAGTTCGTCGACCCGGCCGCGCTGCGGCAGGCGTACCAGGAACGCGGACTGAACTACGAGGCCGAACTCGCCAACAACGTCAACCCGCTGCCCGGCTCCGGCGGCGAGCTCTGGCTCACCGGACAGGACACCACCCAGTCGGTCGCCGATCCGACCGCCCTGCTGCGCGCCGTCAAACAGGCTCGGGCACAGGGCAAGACGGTGCGCGCCGCGTACGTGCCGGATGCCGAACTCGGCACCCGCTGGTTCGCGGACAAGGCGATCTGGGTGCGGGACGGCGACAACTACCTGCCCTTCACCACCCCGGCGGCGGCGCAGCGGTACCTCGCCAAGCACCCCGCCGGCGCGATCGTCGGCTTCGACCAAGCGGTGAACGAGGTCCGGGTATGAGCGCCCCGGCGGTCGCCGCGCCCGCGGCGGCCCCGATCGTCGCCACCCCCGAACCGCGGGTGTCCCGCCCGCGGGCCGGGCGGGCGGTGTGGCGGTCGCGGACCGTGCGAGCGCTGTCCGTGCTCGCGGCCATCGGCGTCTGGGAATTCCTGACCGCCAACCACATTCGACTCTGGGTGCGGTTCGACACGCTCCCGACCGTCACCCAGATCGTGCGGGCCTTCCGGCACCAGCTCGGCACCGACGCCTACTACCTCGACCTCGGGCAATCGCTGATCCGGATCCTCAGCGGATTCGGGCTCGCCGCCGTCGTCGGCGTGACGACCGGTGTGGCACTGGGCCGTTCACGCTGGTTCGCCGACATCGTCGGTCCGCTCACCGAACTCGCGCGCCCCATCCCGGCCATCGCCATCGTGCCGGTCGCGATCCTGCTGTTCCCCGACGACGAGGCCGGGATCGTGTTCATCACCTTCGTCGCCGCCGTCTTCCCGATCCTGGTCGCCACCCGGCACGCGGTGCGCGCGCTGCCGACCATCTGGGAGGAATCCGTGCGCACCCAGGGCGGCAACCGCTGGGACGTGCTGTGGCGGGTGGTGCTGCCGGGCAGCCTGCCCGGAGTGTTCGGCGGACTGTCCGTCGGCATCGGCGTGGCCTGGATCTGCGTGGTGTCGGCCGAGATGATCTCCGGGCGACTGGGCGTCGGCTACCGCACCTGGCAGGCGTACACCATCGTCGACTATCCGGGCGTGTTCGTCGGCATCATCACCATCGGCGTACTCGGGTACACCACCTCCGCCGCGGTGGAACTGCTCGGACGGCGCGTCACCCACTGGCTGCCGCGCGGCGACGAGGAGGCGAAATGAGTACCGCCGGAATCGGATTGACCCTCGACCGAGTGCGGCTGTCCTACACCGGGGACCCGATCATCGACGAGCTGTCGATCACCGTGCGCCCCGGCGAGATCCTCGTACTCACCGGACCCTCCGGCTGCGGGAAGTCCACGGTGCTGCGCGCCCTGGCCGGACTGCTGCGCCCCGACGCGGGCCGCGTGCTCGCCGATGGCGACGAGGTCACCGGCACCGACCGCGACCGCGCCGTCGTCTTCCAGGACAACGCCCTGCTGCCCTGGAAGAGCGTGCGCGCCAATATCGAACTGGCGCTGCGACTCCGGGGCGTGCCACGCACCGGACGGCGGGCGCTGGCCGACCGCTGGATCGCCGAGATCGGGCTCACCGGCTTCGCCGACTTCCTGCCGAAATCGCTGTCCGGCGGCATGCGGCAGCGCGTGCAACTCGCCCGCGGCCTGGCCGGCGCGCCCCGCGCGGTGATGATGGACGAACCCTTCGGCGCGCTCGACACCCAGACCCGCACCACCATGCAACGCCTGCTCATCGACACCTGGGACAGCCATCCCACCACCGTCGTCTTCGTCACCCACGACGTGGACGAGGCACTGCTGCTCGGCGACCGCATCGCCGTGCTCGGTCGCGCGGGCGAACCCCTGCGCGCTCTGCTGGAGGTCCCCCGGCCGCGCGAATCCGGCGTCGACCGCTCCACGGTGCGCACTGAAATCATTGCCGCCCTGAACCATTCGGGCGAGCTGACGGAGGCTACGAAGTAATGGAAATCCCCGATCTCGCCGACACCGTCCGCCTCGACTGCGACGTGCTGGTCATCGGCGGCGGCACCGCCGGCACCATGGCCGCCCTCACCGCCGCCGAAGCGGGCGCGAACGTCCTGCTGCTGGAGAAGGCGCACGTCCGCCACTCCGGGGCGCTGGCCATGGGCATGGACGGCGTCAACAACGCCGTCATCCCCGGCAAGGCCGAACCCGAGGACTACGTCGCCGAGATCACCCGCGCCAACGACGGAATCGTCAACCAGCGCACCATCTATCAGACCGCCACCCGCGGCTTCGCCATGGTGCAGCGGCTGGAGCGCTACGGCGTGAAATTCGAGAAGGACGCCTACGGCGAATACGCCGTGCGCCGCGTCCACCGATCCGGGTCCTACGTGCTGCCCATGCCGGAGGGCAAGGACGTCAAGAAGGCGCTCTACCGAGTGCTGCGACAGCGGAAGATGCGCGAACGCATCCGCATCGAGAACCGGCTGATGCCGGTGCGGGTGCTCACCGAGAACGGGCGCGCCATCGGCGCGGCCGCCTTGAACACGCGCACCGGGGAATTCGTGGCCGTCGGCGCGAAGGCCGTCATCCTGGCCACCGGGCCCTGCGGACGCCTCGGGCTGCCCGCCTCCGGCTACCTGTACGGCACCTACGAGAACCCGACCAACGCGGGCGACGGCTACGCCATGGCCTACCACGCGGGCGCGGAGCTCTCCGGGATCGAATGCTTCCAGATCAACCCGCTCATCAAGGATTACAACGGCCCGGCCTGCGCCTACGTGGCCAATCCGTTCGGCGGCTACCAGGTCAACGCGCTCGGCGAGCGGTTCGTGGACTCCGACTACTGGTCCGGCCAGATGATGGCCGAGGTCAAGCGGGAGATCGAATCCGCGCGCGGGCCCATCTACCTGAAGGTCTCGCACCTGCCCGGGGAGACCCTCGACGCGCTCGAGGACATCCTGCACACCACCGAACGCCCCACCCGCGGCACGTTCCACGCCAATCGCGGCCACGACTACCGCACCCACGACATCGAAATGCACATCTCCGAAATCGGCTTGTGCAGCGGGCATTCCGCGTCCGGAGTCTGGGTCGACGAGAACGCCCGCACCACCGTGCCCGGCCTCTACGCCGCCGGCGACCTGGCCTGCGTCCCGCACAACTACATGATCGGCGCGTTCGTCTACGGCGACCTGGCCGGAGCCCACGCCGCATCCACCCTCGACGAGCTGCCCGCACCCGGCGCACTGCCCGGCGATCAGCTGGCCGCCGCGCACGACCTCGTCTACCAGCCTCTGCGCCGGCCGGACGGTCCGCCGCAGCAGCAGGTCGAATACAAGCTGCGGCGCTTCGTGAACGACTATGTGGCCCCGCCCAAGACGGCCGCCAAACTGTCCCTCGCCATCGAGACCTTCGAGCGCATGCGCGGCGACCTCACCGCCATGGGCGCCCGCACCCCGCACGAACTCATGCGGTGCGCCGAGGTCAGCTTCATCCGCGACTGCGCGGAAATGGCCGCCCGCTCCTCGCTGACCCGCACCGAATCCCGGTGGGGGCTCTACCACGAGCGCGCCGACCTGCCCGCGCGCGACGACGTCGAATGGCGCTACCACCTCAACCTGCGCAAGACCGCCGATGGGGAGATGGAGTTCCTGAAGCGGCCCGTCGCACCGTATTTCGTTCCGGTGCCCGGGCTCGACGAGCTGGCCGGCGCCGATACGACCGCCATTCCGGTGCAACAGCCCGCCCTCATCGGCACGCCGCCCAACCTCGGCGAGCAGGTGCGCTCGCACGCCCCGGCCGCGCGCACGGCGAAAGACGTTGTCGCGCTGCGGATCGCACTGCTGCTGAGCCTGGACGCGCCCGGCATCGCGGAGCTGCGGCCCTTCCTGACCGACCCGGACCCGCGGGTGCGAGCCAACGCGCTCGCCGTCCTCACCGAGCACACCCCCGACGGTTTCGCCGATCAGCTGATCGCCGCCCTCGCCGACGAGGACACCGAGGTCCGGGCCGCCGCCGTCGCGGGCCTGCGGGAACTCGCCGAAATCCTGCCCGCGGCAACGGGACTCGAACAGCACGCCGACTCGCCGGACCCGTTCGTACGCGCCGCCGTCGTGGATCTGCTGCGCGCATTGCGCGCGGGCACCGCCGAATTGTTCGGCAAAGCCTCCGTCGACCCCGACCACCGGGTGCGCATCCAGGCCGTGCACGCCCTGGTCTCCTTGGACGACTGGTCCACCCTCACCGCGGCCGCCCACGACGACAACCGCGAGGTGCGCATCGCCGCCGCGCGCGGCCTGGCCACCATCGGGCACGGCGGCGCGGACACCGTGCGCGGGCTCACCGGCGACCGCGACCCACTGGTCCGCGCGGCCGCGTTCACCGCACTGGCCCGGCTCGGCAGCGATGCGGACGCATCGATACTCACTGCCGCGCTCGGTGATTCGGCCTGGCAGATCCGCGAGGGCGCGGCGCGGGGACTGGCCGGGGTCGGCCCGGAGCAGGCCGTGGCGGCCTTGAGCGCGGCGCTCACCGATATTCACCCGGACATCCGGAAGGCCGCGGTTCTGACCCTCAGCGTGTGGCCGGAATCCGCCGCGGCGCGGACCGCCCTCGAGCAAGCCCACGCCGACAGCGACGCCGACGTGCGCGCCTACGCTCGCCGGGCGCTGGCGGTGCACGCCGATCGGTGAGCGGTCGCCCCGGTCAGGCGACCCGGTGCAGCAACCCGACCGGCAGATACCCGGTGACGACCCCCGGGCGCAGGCCCCGATCGACCGCCAGACAGGAGACCGCCAGCAAGGGCCAAGCGATGAAGCCCTCCGGGTCCAGGCATCGTTGCGGGGTGTCCCAGAAGCGGCGATGGAATTCGAGGCCCTCGATCAGCGCGGTCTCGAATTCCGCCGGGTCGCCGCGCAATACCGCGTCCAGCAGGCACAACGCGGAATATGCGATGGTGAGCGGATAGTCGTCGCCGGCGGCGGCCTGGGCGTCCACCGCGGCCTCGATGCCGTCCACGATGACCGTCTCCGTCGCCGGATCCCCGGTCCAGGCCCGCTGCCAGGCATCCGCCCACAGGTACAGGCACTGCTCCACCGGCTGCCCGGTGCGGCTGGTCACGGCCAGCGGATGGCCGGGGCTGCCGGGCGCGCCGAGCAGATAGGCCAGCAGTTCCCGATCACGTCCGATCAGCGCGGCCCACACGCCGTTCAACAGGTCCGTCACCGCCGGGGGTGCGACCAGGCCGCCGCCGGCGGGAACCGTCCACTCCGATCCCGCCAGCGTCACCGGGATCGGCTGCTGCCCGGCCGGGCGTGCCGCCGAGCGCAGTCGCGCGGTGTCCGCCGCGGCCGCGTCCGCCACCGCCACCGCCACGGCGGTGGACTCGCCGCGCGGGTCGTCCAGGCTCAGGTAGCCCGCGATGGCTCGCGAACACCGGGCCACGTCGGCCAGCACCGTCTGCGGTTGCGCCAGTAGGAATTCGGTGCGCAGCGCGGTCGTCCGCACCCGGATGGCCCGGCCGAACCCGGCATCGGTCGTGCGAATAGCTGTTGGATAACTCAATTCTCGAGGGGTGAGTGCGATATGGCGATCGATCATCGGACGTCGATGGTGATCGGTATGCTCACCAATATTGCCAATTGATTGCTCACGTCGTGACAATAGCTAACCCCGAAGGCCGGTACATCGGTTGGTATATCGGTCGGTCCGGGTGTGTCACCGCTGGTTGCCGGGCCGGAACAAGCCCTCGACCGCGGTGATGAAGTACGGGAAGTGCGCGCCGAAACGCTGCAGATTGCGATCGCCCTCGAAGCCGCCGAACCAGTACAGGCCCGGACTGCCGTCGGCCGTCGGATCCAGCTCGCGGAAGGTGCGAACCCACTGGTCGCCCCGTCGAGCGGCCACCTGGAAGGGCAGCGCTCGCGAGAACGCCAGCTCCTGATCCGCCGCCGGAATGCGCTGCGGCGCGAGCGCGTCCAGCCCCCGCTGCATGCCCTGCACCCGGCCGGTCAGCTCACGGCCCAGCGCTGTGCGCGACGGAAGATAGCGGGGCAGCAGCAGCGCGGCCACACCACCCAGCGCGATCGCGACACCGATCAGGGCGTGCCGCTGCGGGCCCAGCGCCAGCGCCGCCGTCGCGCCCAGACCGAACACGATCAACGCGATCCCGAGCCAGAATTCGAAGCCGCGGCGGGTGCGGTCGATGAACACCCCGGCCGACACCGCGTCGTCGATCAGCGCCGTGCGCACCGCGCGGGCATCCACGTGACCGCGGCGCTCGGACAGCAGCGCCGCCTCCGCACCCTCGGGCAGCAGCGCCGCGTACACCGCGCGCTCATAGTCGGTCAGCTGCCCGTCGGGCGGATTCACCCGGGAGAAGCGCCAATCCGCGTCACCGGCGACGCTCACCCACAGATAGTTGCGCACCGCCAGATCCACTACGGTCGACGCCATGTCGGGCACATCGGCATGCCCGTCGAGCAACAGTCCCGCGGTGCTCGGCAGCACGCCGTCCGGCGAGGCGAACTGGACATGATCGCCCGTGCGCACCAGCGGATCGAGGGCCTCGGCCGCGACCGGAGTCGAACGCCGCGACCACACCACATACCCGGCCGCCGCGGCCACCGCCGCCAGCAGCGCGCCGAACGCGGCCCACACCGGACCGGTCGGCGAGAAGGCATCGGGCGCATTGTCATCGCGGACATCGGCATTGGCCCGCACCGTGTCCGGCGGCAACTGCAAGGTCACATCGAGAATGTCGCCCTTGTGCAGATCCGTCTTCTCGAGATGCGCGAAACCGTCCGGCTCCACCCGAATATCCCCGCAGTTCTGCGGATTTCCGGGCGGGCCGACCGTGCACTTGGTGACGCCCATCCGGAAACTCGGACTCGACACCGTCGCATTGATCGACGCCACATCGGTATTCAGCACACCGGTCCACTGGAACACCTGCGCGCCCGTGGCGTCACTGACGGTGTTGTGAACGGTGTACTTGAAGGTGGACGAACCCGGCCGCGCGTCGATGGTGAACCGGTCGTCGGCGACCTTCGCCTCACCGTCCCCCTCGGCGGACACCTCGGTCACCTGGAAATTGCGCTGCACGCCCTCGGCCACCTGCACCCGCAGCGGCAGTACCTGCCGAAACTCCCCGCCCTCGGGGACTTCCACGGTTTCGGTGACCCGCAGCAGACCGTCGTCGCCGAGATTCACCTCCGCGGTGATATCCACTCCGGCCGGCTGCGCCCACGCGGCCGGCGCCGCCACACCCGCCACCGCGAGCAGCAGCGCGACGAGGGCGGCCCCCCGAAAAATCTGCATGACTGGCACTCTAGCCAGCTTGCTATCCTTCCTCAGCGGCAAGCCGCAGGTCGATGGAGCCGGCAGGTTATCTGAGGAACGAGGGGGTGCGGGGGATGACTCGCCCACCGTCCGAACACGGACCGACGCCCCCGGGCCGCCGGCCGGTGCCGCCTCCCGGAAACCCACAGCACCAAGGCAATCCGCAACCGCCCGTCCAACAGCCCGGATTCCCCGCCGTCCCGCGCCGCCCCGGACCCCAGCCCGGCGGCACGCCCCCACCCGGATATCAACGGCCACCGGGATATTCACCGCAGCCGGGCACCCCGCCGCCCTATCCCGGCTATTCGCAGCAACCCGGCGCACCCCGCCCGAGCTACCCGCCGCCGCCCGGCGCCGGTCAGGCGCGCCCGGGTTATCCACCGCATCAAGGATTTCCGCCGCCGCCCGGCTATCGGCCGCCCGGCTATCCGGCCACCGGTCAGGGGCGGCCCGCCTACCGCGCACCCATGCCGCCGCCCACCGTCGCACCGCCGACCGGCGCGATTCCGGTGGCCCGCCCCGCGCCGCCGCGCCGCGGCCGGGTCGGCACCCTGGTGGTGATCCTGATCCTGGTGGTGACCGGCGTCCTGCTGCGCACCGCCATCACCACCGGCCTGCACCTCAGCCCGAGCGCCAACGTCAAGACCGGCTATTCCAGCGACGCCGGCGAGAACCACGGTGTCGCCGCCACTTCCGACAATCCGCTGCTCACCAATGCCGACTACACGCTGCTGCCCGCTAAATGCGCGTACTCGCCGTGGGGCACCCAGGTCGAGGTGGCGCGGAAGTTCTTCGAGACCGCCGCCGACTGCCTGCACGCGGCGTGGAAACCGTTGTTCGACAAGATCAATCTGCCGTTCCAGGCGCCCAATCTGAAGGTCTCGGCCGACACCAACGGCATCACCACGCTGTGCACCGGCAACAGCAGCAACTTCGCGGCCTTCTACTGCTCGGCCGACATGACCATCTATCTGCCGATCAGCCAGCTGCAGACCGACATCTTCGGCAACAACTGGGTCGTCTACCTGTCGGTGTTCGCCCACGAATACGGACACCACGTGCAGGCGCAGTCCGGCATTCTCGGCAAGGTGCACCAGCAGCGCCGCGACGCGGGCTCCCGCAGCGACACCGGACTGGAACTGTCCCGCCGCACCGAGCTGCAGGCCCAGTGCTTCGACGGCATGTACCTCTCGTCCTCCGGCAACGGCGGATCGCTGTCCAACGCCCAGATCGGGGTGGCCCGCAACGACGCCTACCACCGCGGCGACGCCCCCGGCGACATGCGCGATCACGGCACCGCCCAGAGCATGGGCGGCTGGTTCGAGATCGGCTACGACAAGGACCGCGCCATGCAGTGCAACACCTTCAGCGCCGCTGCGAGCAAAGTGAACTGACCCCGACAGCATTCGAGCCCCGCCGCGATCCGCGACGGGGCTCGAAACAGCTACGGGCTCAGTGGCCCGGCGTCTTACCGATGCGGTTCGGCGAATGCCCGTGCACGCCCTCGGCGTACGCGGTCTCCGCGTGCAGCGCGAAGTCCACGCCGCCCAGCTCGTCCTCCTTGGCGACCCGGAAACCGACGAACCGGTCCAGCACCTTGCCCAGCGCGAACGTCATCCCGAAGGCGAACGCCGCCACCGTCACCACGCCCACGGCCTGCTTGCCGAGCTGACCCAGCCCGCCGCCGTAGAACAGGCCCGCGGGACCACCGGTCATCACGGCCGAAGCCAGGAAGCCGATCAGCAGCGTGCCCACGATGCCACCCATGAAGTGCACGCCCACGACATCCAGCGAATCGTCGTAGTTGCCCTTGAACTTCCAGCTCACCGCGAACGAACACACCACGCCCGCCACCAGACCCACGACCACTGCGCCGATGGTGTTCACCTCACCGCAGGACGGCGTGATGGCCACCAGACCGGCCACCGCACCCGAGGCCGCACCGAACGTGGTCGGCTTGCCGTCCCGGCGCGCCTCGACCACCAGCCAGCCCAGCATGCCCAGACAGCCCGCCACCAGCGTGTTCAGGAAGACCGCCGCCGCAATGCCATTGGCGGACAACGCCGAACCGGCATTGAAACCGAACCAGCCGAACCACAGCAGGCCCGCGCCCAGCAGCACGAACGGCAGATTGTGCGGCCGCATCGCGTCCACCTTGAAGCCGTGCCGCGGGCCCAGCACGAAGACCATCGCCAATGCCGAAGCGCCCGAGGCGATCTCGACCACCAGGCCGCCCGCGTAATCCAGCGTGCCCAGGTTCGTCAGCCAGCCGTTCGGGGTCCACACCCAGTGCGCGATCGGCGCGTACACGATCAGCGCCCACACCGGCACGAAGATCATCCACGCCGAGAACTTGGTCCGATCGGCGATCGCGCCACTGATCAGGGCGACGGTCAGAATCGCGAAGGTCAGCTGGAAGGTGACGAACAGCAGTTCCGGCACCGCCGCGCCGCTGGCCTTGTCCACCACGTGCAGCGTCTCCGGATTGATTCCGGCCAGCCCGAAGTGCCCGAGATCGCCGATGAATCCGCCGCCCGCGTCGTCACCGAAGGCCAGGCTGTACCCGCCGAGCAGCCACGCCACCGTCACCAGCGGAATGGAGATGAAGCTCATCATCAGCATGTTGAGCACACCGCTGGACCGCACCATGCCGCCGTAGAAGATCGCCAGGCCGGGTGTCATCAGCAGCACCAGCGCCGTGGCGGCCAACAGCCAGGCGGTGGCAGCCGGGTCGAGATGGGGTGTCATGCGGTAACTCCTTCTGCGCGTGATCGCGTTGCTGGAAGCGTGATCGCGTTGCGTGGAAGTTACCGAATTCTCACGTTAAGGCGCTGTTACAAAAATGAGGACTTGGATACCTCCCCGTAACAGCCTCAGCTGCGGTGTTCCCTGCTCTTTTTCGCCAATGCGCGCAATCCGCGCGGGCCGGGCACCGGATTTCCGTCGTCGAGCGCCATCCATTCGGCGGTGGTGAGCCACTGCGCCTGCGCGCGGGCGTCGGCTGTGTCGTTGAACACCCGCCGGCCTCGGTCGTCACGCAATTCATAGGCCAGCACCGACCAGCGCGGCGGGCGCCCGTTCTCGGCCTGCTGGTCGCGCAGATACGCCGCCACCAGGGTGCCGATCGCGTTCACCGGTCGCAGCGAGACCCGGTTGCCGTAGCGCGCCGCGTGGAAACGCCTTCCGGCACACAGGGATCGGGGCGTGGCGTTGTAGGCGATCCAGCCCGACCGCTGCGCGCGCTCGATGAGCCACAGGTGCTTGATGGCGGTCGGCGGAATGTCACCGACGCGGTCGCGGATCAGGGCGATCACCGGTTCGGTGAGCAGAATGTCGCGCCGGGTCGGGCCGGTGCCGTGCGCGATCCAGTAATCGTCGGTGAGCTTGGCCAGCACCCGCCCGAAATCGTCGATGCTGCGCTGCGCCCGGCGGCCCAGCCGCTCGATGCGCTCGGCCTCGGCCCGCATGTCGTTCTGCACGAGGTGGGTGCGGATGGCGGCCAGGGTCGGCACCTGGCGGCGCTGTAACAGCTCCAGGATCGCGCCCGCGGTGGCCGGATCGGCCGCGGCCGACACCGGTAGCGAATCACGCTTGATGTCGAAATCGTGCGGGCTGATGGCGCGGCTGAGCAGTCCGACGGCGGCGGAATCGTCCGCGAATTCGGTGCTGGAGAGCCAAGCGGTGGCGATGTCGTCGTGCGCAGGCACGGAGCATGTCCTCCGGGAGATTTGGTTGTGCCCCGGCCGGGATGAGGGACCGGCCGGGGCAACCAACCTGATGAAGGTTTGGCTACCGAAGTTGCCGAGGTCCACGGTAGCCAAGGGATTGCGATCTTGGCGCATCGCTTCACTGGATCGTTATGTCCGCTGCGCGGAGTTGAAACAGAACGGAAGTCTGTATCTGGTCCTGTTGTTGGAATGCAATGTTCGACTATTACCGTTTCAACAAAACGCCAAGAATTTGCTATCCGGGTTGACGTGATGTCAGTCCGGGTCGGTCGGTTTTGAGCGGGCCTCGAGATTGAATGTGATCTACATCACATCGCAGTGGTTCTGCGGGACGGAAGCGACGTATCGGGCGAGCCGCCCGGCCGGTCGCGACCGGCGGCCCGGCCGCATGTCACCTCCTGTCGGGGCACCCCGGTAACCTCTCCCCGTGGCTCTGTACCGGAAGTACCGACCGGCAACGTTCGCTGAAGTGGTGGGTCAGGAGCACGTCACCGATCCGCTGAGTACGGCGCTCGACACCGGGCGGATCAGTCATGCCTACCTGTTCTCGGGACCGCGCGGGTGCGGCAAGACCTCCTCGGCGCGCATCCTGGCGCGCTCGCTGAACTGTGTGGAGGGACCGACCTCCACGCCCTGCGGCGTCTGCTCCTCCTGCGTCGCGCTCGGGCCCGGCGGCTCCGGCAACCTCGACGTCATCGAACTCGACGCCGCCAGCCACGGCGGTGTGGACGACACCCGCGAACTGCGCGACCGCGCCTTCTACGCGCCGGCCGAATCCCGGTACCGCGTCTTCATCGTCGACGAGGCGCACATGGTCACCACGGCGGGCTTCAACGCCCTGCTCAAGATCGTGGAAGAGCCGCCCGCCCACCTGATCTTCGTCTTCGCCACCACCGAGCCGGAGAAGGTGCTGCCTACCATCCGCTCGCGCACGCACCACTATCCCTTCCGGCTGCTCCCGCCCGCCACCATGCGCGGGCTGCTCGGCAAGATCTGCGAGCAGGAGCATGTGCAGGTCGAAGAATCGGTGTACCCCTTGGTGATTCGCGCCGGCGGCGGTTCCCCGCGCGACAGCCTCAGCGTGCTGGACCAGCTGCTGGCGGGCGCGGGCGCCGAGGGCGTCACCTATCCGCGCGCGGTGTCCCTGCTCGGCGTCACCGACGTCGCCCTGATCGACGACGCCGTCGAGGCGCTCGCCACCGCCGACGGGGCCGCCCTGTTCGGCGCCATCGACCGCGTGGTGGAGGCCGGCCACGATCCCCGCCGCTTCGCCACCGACCTGCTCGAACGCCTCCGCGACCTGATCCTGCTGCGCGCCGTTCCCGACGCCACCGATCGCAACCTGGTCACCGGTCCCGGCGACGTCATCGCCCGCATGCGCGCCCAGGCCGACAGCCTCGGCCCCGCCACCCTGGCCCGCCACGCCGAACTCCTGCACGAGGGCCTCGGCGACATGCGCGGCGCCACCAACCCGCGTCTGCTGCTCGAGGTCATCGCCGCCCGCATGCTGCTCCCCGCGGCCTCCGACGCCGAAACCGCCACGCTCCAGCGCCTCGAACTTCTGGAGCGCCGAATCGCGACCGGTGCGATCCCTTCCGCCCCGCAGCAGGGCCAGTCCGCCCCGCAGTCCGCCGTTCCGGCAGCTCCCGCGCAGTCCGCCGCTCCCGCCGCCCCGGCGGCCGGAGCCGGCAACGCTCGCCGTGGAGCCGCGGCCCTGGCCGCCCTGCGTGCCGAAAAGTCCGGCGCCCCTGAGCCTTCCGCTGCCACCGTGCCCGTCACCGCGCCCGATCCGGTTGCCGAAGTCGCGACGACGCAGACCGCGCCCGTCGCTCCCGGCGCCACCGCGGTGCGTCCACCCGAGCTCGGTCCGGTGAACGCCGTACCGCAGACTCCGCCGGCTCCGGTAGTGGAAAGCCCTGCGCCGCAGCCGGTTCAGGCCGTCGTGGAGGCGACTCCCGAGCCGGACCCGGTCGAATCCGTTGCGCCGGTCGCCGAACCACTCGCGCCCGAGTCGCCGGTGCCGGCTCCCGCGCCGGTCGTCGAGCCGGAGCCGGTTCCCGCGCCCGATCCCGCCGCTGTGGCCGAACCCGCGCCCGAACCGGTCGAGGTTGCGGCGCCCGTGGTCGGCGGCCCCGGGGGCGACGATGTGTTGCAGCAGGTCGAGGAGGCCTGGGCGGATATTCGGGCCAAGGTGCGCGAGTTCGGGGCGGCGGTGCACGCGCTGTTGTCCGGGGCGAGTGTGGCTCGGGTCGAGGGGGAGACGATCGTCCTCGCCCATCAGCACGCGCCGCTGGCGCAGCGGTTGTCGCAGCCGCAGTATCTGGAGGCGGTGCAGTCGGCCGTCAAGGCGGTGCTCGGGCGTGAGCACGGGGTGAAGTGGGAAGTCGGGGGTGCGGGGTCGGGTGGCGGCGCCGCCAAGGCCACGGCGGGCAAGGCTCCCGCGAGCGCGCCCGCGGAACCGAAGAAGGCGGCGCAGAAGTTCTCGCGGCCGAGTCAGGCCAAGGCGGCCGCGGCTCCGGTCGTCGAGGCGGCTCCCTCGACGGGCTGGGGGAGTGTCGCGGCACCCGCGCCGGCCGCCGCGGCGCCCGCGGATCCGGGTCCGGCGGGCGGGGATTCGTCCGCCGCCGAGAGTGCCCGGTTCGCGCCCCCGGAGGACGATATTCCGCTGCCCGACGGGCCGGACCTTCCGGATGATCCGGGGCTGGGTGACTACTCGCCGGTAGGTTATGACGGCGTCCCACCTGCTACTACGCCGGAGGAGGAGCGGGAGATGCTGGAGGAGTCGGCCAAGCCGGTGCCTCCGGAAGAGCGCCGCGACCCGGATGAGGTGGCCCTAGCCCTTTTGGTGTCGGAGTTGGGCGCCACACCTCTGGAGGGTTGACAGTTCCCTCGGGTGCCAACTTAAGTTAACCGGAGTTCGCATAGTTCGGTACTATGATCGGGTGGCCGTGAGTATCGGTTTCGCGAGGTTCTAAGGTATGCCCAGGCGTACGGGTTACCGGAGCGTCAACAAACCGGCTCGGGACGTTGTTTGTACAGCGTCAAAGGCGATCGGTCGTGGGGCCGGTCGGCGAGGTATGGCTACGGCACGGCCCGCACAACGCGGTGACGGCGCACCCAAGAGAGGAAAACTCCGATATGACCACAGAGGCCTACATTTACGAGGCCATCCGCACCCCGCGCGGCAAGAACCGCGGGGGGGCGCTGCACTCGGTCAAGCCGATCGACCTGACCACCGGTCTGGTCCAGGAGCTGCGGAAGCGCTTCCCGAACCTGGACGAGGCTCGCATCTCGGACATCATCCTGGGTGTCGTCTCGCCGGTCGGTGACCAGGGCGCGGACATCGCCCGCACCACCGTGCTCACCGCGGGTCTGCCCGACACCGTCGGCGGCTTCCAGATCAACCGCTTCTGCGCCTCGGGCCTCGAGGCCGTCAACCTGGCCGCCCAGAAGGTGCGCTCGGGCTTCGACGACCTGGTCATCGCCGGTGGCGTCGAGTCCATGTCCCGCGTGCCGATGGGCTCCGACGGCGGCGCCATGTTCATGGACCCGAAGACCAGCTACGAGAGCTACATTGTCCCGCAGGGCATTTCGGCCGACCTGATCGCCACCATCGAGGGCTTCACCCGCGATGACGTCGACGCCTACGCCGTGCGCTCGCAGGACCTGGCCGCCAACGCCTGGAAGAACGGCTACTTCGCCAACTCCGTCGTCCCGGTCAAGGACCTGAACGGTCTGACCGTGCTGGACAACGACGAGCACATGCGTCCCGGCACCACCGCCGCCGACCTCGGCAAGCTGAACCCGGCCTTCGCCGGCATCGGCGAGATGGGCGGCTTCGACGCGGTGGCCATGCAGCGCTACCACTTCGTCGAGTCCATCAACCACGTGCACCACGGTGGTAACTCCTCGGGCATCGTCGACGGCGCCGCCATGGTGCTGATCGGTTCCGAAGAGGCCGGCGCCGCGTCGGGTCTGACCCCGCGCGCCCGCATCGTGGCCACCGGCACCTCCGGCGCCGACGCCACCATCATGCTCACCGGTCCGACCCCGGCCGCCGAGAAGGCGCTGGCCAAGGCCGGTCTGAAGCGCGAGGACATCGATCTCTACGAGATCAACGAGGCCTTCGCCTCCGTCGTCCTGAAGTTCCAGAAGGACCTGCAGATCCCCGACGAGAAGCTGAACGTCAACGGCGGCGCGATCGCCATGGGTCACCCGCTGGGCGCGACCGGCGCGATGATCACCGGCACCGTGGTCGACGAGCTGCACCGTCGCAACGCCCGCTACGGCCTGATCACCCTGTGCATCGGCGGCGGCATGGGTGTCGCCACCATCATCGAGCGCGTCTGACGCCCACCGACTTTTTCTCAAGGGAGACACGAAAGACTATGACCGAGAACATGATCGGCTGGGAAAAGGACGCCGACGGCATCGTCGTGCTGACCATGGACGACCCCAACCAGGGCGCCAACACCATGAACCAGCTCTACAAGGACTCGATGAAGGCGACCGTCGATCGCCTGGAGGCTGAGAAGGACGACATCACCGGTGTCGTCATCACCTCCGCGAAGAAGACCTTCTTCGCCGGTGGCGACCTCAAGAACATGATGAAGACCACGCCCGAGGACGCGGCCTCCATCATGGAAGAGCTCACCACCATCAAGGGTGACCTGCGTCGCCTGGAGAAGCTGGGCAAGCCGGTCGTCTCCGCGATCAACGGCGCTGCCCTGGGCGGCGGCCTGGAGATCACCCTGGCCACCCACTACCGCATCGCCGCCGATGTGAAGGGTGTGCAGCTGGGTCTGCCCGAGGTCTCCCTCGGCCTGCTCCCGGCCGGTGGCGGCGTCACCCGCATCACCCGCATGCTGGGCATCGCCAACGGCCTGATGGGCGTGCTGCTGCAGGGCCAGAAGTTCACCCCGGCCAAGGCCAAGGCCACCGGCCTGATCAACGAGGTCGTCGGCTCGATCGAGGAGCTGGTCCCGGCCGCCAAGGCGTGGATCAAGGCCAACCCGGACAAGGGCGTGCAGCCCTGGGACGTCAAGGGCCACAAGATTCCGGGCGGCACCCCGTCCACCCCGGCGCTGGCCGCCAACCTCCCGGCCTTCCCGGCCAACCTGCGCAAGCAGCTCAAGGGCCAGAACATGCCGGCCCCGCAGGCCATCATGGCCGCCGCGGTCGAGGGCGCGCAGGTCGATTTCGACACCGCGTCGATCATCGAGTCCCGCTACTTCGTGTCCCTGCTGACCGGTCCGGTCGCCAAGAACATGATCCAGGCGTTCTTCTTCGACCTGTCGCACATCAACAACGGCGGTTCGCGTCCCAAGGACGTGCCGAAGCGTGAGATCAAGAAGGTCGGCGTGATCGGCGCGGGCATGATGGGCGCGGGCATCGCGTACGTCACCGCCAAGGCCGGCATCGACGTCGTCCTCAAGGACGTCACCATCGAGGCCGCGAACAAGGGCAAGGACTACTCGGTCAAGCTCGAGGAGAAGGCGCTCTCGCGCGGCAAGACCACCGAGGAGAAGTCGAAGGCCCTCCTGGACCGCATCAAGCCGACCGCCGACCCGGCCGACTTCGCGGGCGTGGACTTCGTGATCGAGGCCGTGTTCGAGAACCCGGAGCTCAAGGCGAAGGTCTTCGGCGAGATCGAGGACATCGTGGACGCCGACGCGCTGCTCGGCTCCAACACCTCGACCCTGCCGATCACCCTGCTGGCCAACGGCGTGAAGCGGGCCGAGGACTTCATCGGCATCCACTTCTTCTCCCCGGTCGACAAGATGCCGCTGGTCGAGATCATCAAGGGCGAGAAGACCTCCGACGAGGCGCTGGCCCGGGTGTACGACTACACTCTCGCGATCCGCAAGACCCCGATCGTGGTGAACGACTCGCGTGGCTTCTACACCTCGCGCGTGATCGGCAAGTTCATCAACGAGGCCATCATGATGCTCGGTGAGGGCGTCGACCCGCAGACCATCGAGCAGGCCGGTCTGCAGGCGGGCTACCCGGCGGCGCCGCTGAAGCTGTCGGACGAGCTGAACTTCACCACCATGCAGAAGATCTACAAGGAGACCGCCGAGGCCCTCGTGGCTTCGGGTGGCGAGATCGACGCCGCCTCCGGCGCGACCGCGCAGATCCTGAACAAGATGGTGGACGAGTTCGACCGCAAGGGTAAGGCCGGCGGCGCGGGCTTCTACGACTACACCGATGGCAAGGCCACCGGTATCTGGTCGGAGCTGCGTTCCACCTTCGGCACCTCGACCACCCTCCCCGAGGGCGTCACCCTGCAGGATCTCAAGGACCGCATGCTGTTCGCGGAGGCCATCGAGACCCAGAAGTGCTTCGACGAGAACGTGCTGACCTCGACCGCCGACGCCAACATCGGCTCGATCTTCGGCATCGGTTTCCCGGCCTGGACCGGTGGTACCCACCAGTTCATCGTCGGCTACCCGGGTGGACAGGAAGCCTTCGTGGCCCGCGCCGACGAGCTGGCCGCCAAGTTCGGCAGCCGCTTCGAGGTTCCGGCTTCGCTGCGCAAGTAAATCCGAGGTGGCTCGACCACTGAGGAACTGAAACCCCGAGACCCGGGTCGCGAAATACGCGACCCGGGTCTCGGCGTTGAAACAGTAATGAGTGGGGACGGGACGTTGCCCAACGTGACAACTGATTTCGCGACGATCGGGGTAACTCATCGGGTACGGCCGAAGTAGTTTCGGCAGCCAACCGGTGGTCCGCAAAGGCTCGGAGAGGCGGAACCGTCCACATGCCCGAGCGGTCCGCGCTACGTTGAATGTGCGGGTAGAACACCGGAAGCAGCCCAGGTCGAGGTGGTCGAGATGAACTCACAGGCGCGCCCGGATGGCTCGCGGCGTGAGCAGACCTCTTCCGAAAACTCCACGCAGGCATATCTTCCCGTGAACCTCGACGACGAACTGGAGGCCATGGGCCTGTTCGACGCGGAGGAGATCGGGCGGGGCGGCTTCGGGGTGGTGTATCGCTGTGCCCAGCGCGCCCTGGACCGGGTGGTGGCGGTCAAGGTGCTGTCCGCGGAGATCGACGACGAGAGCCGGGAGCGGTTCCTGCGCGAGGAACACGCGATGGGACGGCTGTCGGGGCACCCGAACATCGTGGACATCCTCCAGGTGGACGTGACTCCGACCGGGCGGCCCTTCATCGTGATGCCGTACGCCACCCGCGGTTCCCTCGAGCAGGTGGTGCGCGACAGCGGGCCGCTGTCCTGGGCGGATTCGCTGCGGGTGGGCGTGAAACTGGCCGGGGCCATCGAGACCGCGCACCGCGCCGAGGTGCTGCACCGGGATGTGAAACCCGCGAACGTGCTGCTGAGCCGGTACGGGGAGCCGCAGCTCACCGACTTCGGGATCGCGCGGATTCCGGGCGGTTTCCGCACTTCCACGAGTTTGATCACCGGGTCGCCCGCGTTCACCGCGCCCGAGGTGCTCAAAGGGGATGAGCCGACGGTCCG
This sequence comes from Nocardia tengchongensis, assembly GCF_054781395.1. Lineage (NCBI taxonomy): Bacteria > Bacillati > Actinomycetota > Actinomycetes > Mycobacteriales > Nocardiaceae > Nocardia > Nocardia tengchongensis. The sequence goes on along the minus strand of NZ_BAAGUM010000006.1, from coordinate 1,810,488 downwards.
TTCGGACGTGTACGGGCTCGGGTCCACCCTGTTCGCGCTGCTGACCGGTCATGCCGCCTTCGAGCGGCAGGCGGGGGAGAAGATCGTGGCGCAGTTCCTGCGGATCACCAGTCAGCCGGTCCCGGACCTGCGGGAGCTGGAGATTCCGGCGGATGTGGCCGCGGCCATCGAGGCGGCCATGTCGCCGGAGCCGGGTGATCGGCCCGCCAGTGCGGTGGAGTTCGGTGAGCTGCTGCGCACGGTGCAGGGCGATCACGGTCAGGTGCCGGACGAGATGGCCCTGATCGACGGCTCGGAACCCGGTGTGGACGGCGCCGATCCGGCCGCCGGTTACACCACCCGGCGGACCCGCCCCGTGGTCAGCGCGCCGCGCACCCGTTCGCTGACGCTGCGCCCGACCGGTAATCCGAGTGCGGTGTTCGGCACCGGCAATACGCTGCCACCCACGGCCACAACGAAATTCCGTCCGCCGATCCCGGCGCGCGAGCCGATCGCCCGGCCCCGGCTGCTGGATCCGCTGCGCGCGGGCGGCCGCCGCCGGTTGGCGGTGATCCACGGCCCGGCCGGGTTCGGCAAGAGCACGGTGGCCGCGCAGTGGTGTGCCGAGCTCACCGATCGCGGGGTGGCGACGGCCTGGATCGGGATCGACCGCGACGACGACAACGAGGTGTGGCTGCTGGCCCACATCATCGCCGCGATTCGCAAGGTGCGTCCGGAGATCGGCGCGGGGCTCGAGCAGTTGCTGGAGGAGCGGCCCGCGGAGGCGGTGCCGTACGCGGTGTCGGCGCTGATCGACGAGGTGCAGGCGAGTGCGAGCCCGGTGGTCGTGGTGGTGGACGACTGGCATCGGATCACCGACGCCGGGGCGCAGCGCGTGATGGCGTCGCTGCTCGACAATTGTTCGCACGAACTGCGTTTCGTGATCACCAGCCGGGAGCGGGCGGGGCTGCCGTTGAGCCGCCTGCAGGTGGCCGACGAGCTGGTCGAGATCGGGTCGGGGCAGTTGCGGCTGACCGCGGCCGAGACCCGCCAGATCCTGGTCGAGCGCCTCGAATTGGAGTTGACCGACCGTCAGGTCGAGCAGATCCATGCCGCCACCGACGGCTGGCCGGCGGCGATCCAGCTGGCGGGGTTGTCGTTGCGGGCGGCCGATCACGACGTGGATCGGCTGATCGCCGGACTGTCCGGCGACAACCAGGCGATCCGGGAGTATCTCGCGGAGAACGTGCTGGGCACCATCGAGCCGCGGATGCTCGAATTCCTCGGCGCCATAGCGATTCCCGAGCGGGTGAACGCTTCGCTGGCCGAGGCGCTCTCGGGGGCGAAGGATGCCGCAGACCTGCTCGATCAGGCCGAGCGGCGGGAACTGTTCGTGCATCGGGTGCCCGACGATCCGAGCTGGTACCGGATGCAGCCGATGGTGGCCGAGCACCTGCGGTCCCGGCTGGACCGGGCGCAGCCGGGGCAGTTGAAGAAGTTGCACGGCAAGGCTTCTCGCTGGTTCGCCGAGCACAATCTGATCAAGCAGTCGGTGGATCACGCGCTGGCGGCCACCGATCTGAAGTACGCGCTGGATCTGGTCGAGAAGGGCGGCATGGACCTGATCGACAGTTCCCGGCTGGCGACCCTGTTCGGCACGGTGTCGAAACTGCCGATGCAGCAGGTGGCTTCGCGGTCCAAGCTGCTGATGGCGCTGGCCCGCGCGAACGTGAATCTGCAGCAGTCGGGGGCGGCCCGGACGGCGCTGGGCCGGTTGTCGAACATGCTGGCGCGCAGCGGGACCGACGATACCGAGGCGGTGAACCAGCGGTGCCAGGCGGCGGTGCTGGCGGCGGCCGACCAGGTGGCGCGGGACCGCACCGAGGGCGTGCTCGACAAGATCACCGAATGCCTGAAGCTGTCCGACGACCTCCCGGCCTGGACGGTGTCCACGGCCGCGAATCTGGCGTCGTTCGTGCGGCTCTGCGATTTCGACTTCGAGGGCGCGCGGACCATGCAGGACTGGGCCGCGCCGTTCCACGCGCGCTCGGCCGATCCGCTGGGTGCGGTGTTCGGCCTGTGCGCCCGGGGCGACGCCGCCTACGAGCAGCTCGATATCGATACCGCCACACAGTGTTTCGAGCAGGCCTGGCAGACCGCCCGGGACCGGGCCGGTTCCCGTTCGCACGCGGTGCGGGTCGCGGCCGCGCTGCTGGGTGAGGTGGCCTACCGTCGCGGGGATCTCGACAGCGCGGAGCGACTGCTGGATCAGAGCCACGAATTGACCGCCCGTGTCGGCCCGGTGGATTTCCTGGTCACCATTTTCGTGTCCGGCGCGCGGGTGAAAGCCGTTCGCGGCGACCTGGAGACGGCCGCGGCCCGCCTGGACGAGGGCGCGCGCATCGCCGCCGACCGCAAGCTGCCCCGCCTGGCCGCGCAGGTCCGGGCCGAGCGGCTGCGCCTGGGCCTGCCCGGCGACTCCCTCACCGCGGGCCTGGTCACCGATCCGATGGCGCGCATCCCGCGGCATGCCACCGGTGCGGCGGTGCTGACCGCCGAGGCCGAGGAGATCGCGACCATCCGCGCGCTGCTGGCCCGCCACTATCGCGGTGACGATCGCGCCACCGACGATCTGGCCCCGCTGGGCACCGACGACACCGTCGTGAAACGCGCTCGTGCCCTGCACTCCCGCATCCGGGAACAGCAACGTCCCCGGGCCGAACTGGATTCGGCGCTGCTGCTGGCCGAATGCCTGTCCGCGGCGGGCTGGCTGGGCGAGTCGATCGCGGTCCTCACGCCGGTGGTGATCCGCTGCGCGGAGCTGCGCTGGTCGCGGCCGTTGCTCGACGCCGGTCCCGGCGTGCTGAACATCCTGCGGACGCTGCGGCACGAGATGCCGCTGGGTTCCGGGGCCGAGCAGGAGGGTCCGCGCCGTTTCCTGGAGTCGCTGCTGTAGGTCCGGTCGCCTGCTGTAGGACGGGTCGCAGGGTATTCACAGCGTTTCTCGAGGAATGGCGGACACAATCGCCGTCGTGTTGTCCACACATGCGCCGATGCAGTCCCCGCCTCTCGGGCCGCCGCCCGCACCGCAGGCCCCCGCCGCGCGGACCGGGTATCCGGGCTTCCACCACGGGGTTTCACTGCTGCACGGGTGGGTGCCGCAGGTGGTGGCGTTCGTGGCGGTGCTGCTGCTGGTGATCGCGTTCGCGCGGGCCACCCGGCGCTGGTGGGTGCTGTGGATGCCGGTGTGCGCGGTGGCGGGCGTGGCGGCGGCCTGGGCGGCCTGGGATTTCACCGACGATCAGGGACTGGCCTCGGATCCGGCGCCGGTGCTGTTGTGGGCGTGCGTCGGGCTGACGGCCGCCGGACTGGTGGCCGCGGTGGTGGGGTTGCGGACCGGGGGCTGGTGGCAGCGGATCGCGGCGGTGCTGGCGGTGCCGGTGGCGTTGCTGTACACGGGCGTGGTGCTCAACCAGTGGGTCGGCTATTACCCGACCGTGCAGGCGGCGTGGGATGCGATGAACGCGGATCCGCTACCGCATCAGGTCGACGCGGACGAGCTGCCCGAGTTGCGCAATACCGATGTGGGGACCGGCCGGATCGTGGAGGTCGATATTCCGGAGGCGGGCAGCGACTTCCGGCATCGGCAGGAGTACGTGTACCTGCCGCCCGCCTGGTTCGCCGGTGACAAGCCGCCCGCGCTGCCGACGGTCATGATGATCGGCGGCGAATTCAACACCCCGGCCGACTGGGTGCGCAGCGGCCAGATCATGCCCGCCGTGGACGCGTTCGCGGCGAAGAACGGCGGGGTGACGCCGGTGCTGGTGTTCGTCGATTCCGGCGGCAGTTTCAACAACGACACCGAGTGCGTGAACGGTCCGCGCGGCAATGCGGCCGATCACCTGACCAAGGACGTGCCCGGCTATCTGGAGTCCGAGTTCGGCGTCGCCAAGGATCCGGCGCAGTGGGCGGTGGTCGGCTGGTCCATGGGTGGCACCTGTGCGGTCGACCTTGCCGTCATGCACCCGGAGTTGTTCGGCACCTTCGTCGACATCGCCGGTGACCTGGGCCCGACCTCGGGCACCAAGGAGCAGACCGTCAAGCGCCTGTACGGCGGAAACGCCGACGCCTGGGCACAATTCGATCCGATGACCGTCATGCAGCGGCACGGGCCCTACACCGGCATGGTCGGGGTCTTCGACGATCTGACCGCGCCCAAGCGCGGTAGTGGCCAACAGCAGGGCAGTGGTCAACAACAGGGCAACGGCCAGCAGCAGAACGAGCAGCAGCGCGGCGGCGGTCAACAGCACCCCGGTCAGCAGCCCGCGGGCCAGCAGAAGATGAACTTCCCCGGCGCGCCCAAGGTGACCGAGGATCAGATCGGCAAGGGCGGCCGGGACGGCGTCCAGGACACCAATGAGGAAGGCGCGGCCGAGCAGCTGTGCGATGAGGGCCGCAAGGTCGGCATCGACTGCACCGTCCACACCACCGTCGGCGGCCACACCTGGCAGTTCGCCGCCTCGGCCTTCACCTCGACTTTCCCTTGGCTGACAGCCCGATTGGGGATCCCGGTGCCGGGCCTGTCGTCCTGACCGACAGCGGGCGTGCGGCATCGGCCGCACGCCCGCTGTCGGGGTTTCCGGGGTTTACCCCTGAGAGTTATGCCCTCCACCAAGGGCGCAATGGCGCCGTCCAGGCTTGGTCGGCGCCGAGTTTCACGCCCAGGATCTGGTGCAGCTGCACCACATTGCGTTCGAAGCCGAGCTGGCAGCCGGCCATGTACAGGCCCCACACCTTGGCGGTGCCCTCGCCGACCTCGGCGACCGCGTCGTCCCAGTTCTTCACCAGGTTGTCGCACCATTCGGCGAGGGTGAGGGCGTAGTGCTCGCGCAGGTTCTCCTCGTGCAGCACTTCGAGCCCGACGTTCTGGATCTCGGAGATGATGCGCCCGGAGCCGGCGAGTTCGCCGTCGGGGAAGACGTAGCGGTCGATGAAGTCGCCGGCCTTGGTGATCCGGGTGTTGTCGGGCCGGGTGATGGAGTGGTTGAGGAACAGGCCGCCGACCCTCAGCTTGGACTTGATGTAGTCGAAGTAGGCGGGGTAGTTGTGCACGCCGATGTGTTCGGTGAGGCCGATGGAGGACACCGCGTCGAATTCGCCCTCGCGCACGTCGCGGTAGTCGGAGTGGCGCACCTCGGCGAATTCGGTGAGCCCTTCCTCGGCGATCTTGGCCTGCGCCCATTCGGCCTGTTCGGCGGACAGGGTGGCGCCGATGACGTGGACGCCGTGCTTGGCGGCGTAGCGCACCATGCCGCCCCAGCCGCAGCCGATGTCGAGCAGCCGGTCGCCGGGCTTCAGGTTCAGCTTGTCGAAGACCAGCCGGTACTTGTTCTCCTGCGCCTGCTCGAGCGTCCAGGCCGGGTCCTCGTAGGCCGCGCAGGTGTAGGTCATGGACGGGCCCAGCACGTATTCGTAGAACGTGTTGGAGACGTCGTAGTGGTGGTGGATGGCCTCGGCGTCGCGGGTCTTGCTGTGCCGCAGTCCTTCCAGCGCGATGCGCCGCCAGCGCGGCATGGCCTCCTGGGGCGGCGGGGGCACGGGCTTGAGCAGTTCCCAGCCCAGCGAGCGGGCGATCACGACCAGCTGCAGCGCGGTCGGGCGGCGGAACTTCATGCTCGCCATGGCTTTCAGCAGCTCGTAGGGGTCGCCGGGTTCGACGCCGTGGGCGATGAGATCGCCGGAGATGTAGGCGCGCGCCATGCCGAGATCACCGGGCGCGGTGGCGATGTAGTTGACCCCGCGCGGAGTGAGGATCTCCAAGCCGAATTCGGAGTCCTGGGGTCCGGCGCTGCTTCCGTCGTAACAGGTCAAACGGATGGGCACCGGCCCGTCGAGGAGGGTGGCGAAGATCTCGGCAATGCTGAGTTTGGTTCCGAGCTCCGCGAATACGTCGGAACGGTCCTTGTATGTGGTCACTTTCGTTGCACCGCCTTCGAATACAGATCCAGTAGACGAGAATCCGGGTCGTAGCGCTTCTTGAGGGTGGAGTAGGCGTCGCCGCCGTAGTAGAGGCCGGCGAATTCATCCTCGCCGTAGTAGGAGTCCGAATACAGCGATTTGTGACCGTCCAGTTCGGACACTTTGCGTTCGATGGCCCGGTTGGCCGCGCCCTCGGGCTGTCCCGGCACGGTCGGCACGGCCGACCAGAAGCCGATGTTCACGTAGGTGCGGGCGGGTTCGAGCGGGTACAGCGGCCACGGCCGTTCCCCGTCGGTATCGCGCAATCGCAACGGGCACAACCAGATCGGTTCGATCGGGATCTCGCGCAGGAACCATTCCACGAAGTCGGCGGTGTGCTCGAGCGGCACCTCGATGTCCTGCACCACCCGCTCTCGGGGTGGATTCCCGTGCCGCGCCTCGATCTTGTCGCCGATCGCGTACTTGTGGTCGAGTGCGATGAGTTTCCAGTAGAAGCTGGAGCGCCGGTATCGCTGCGGCCAGAAGCGCCGGATCTTCGGGTTCTGGGCGCCGAAGGCTCGCGAGCACCAGAACCAGTCGGTGTCCCAGCGCCACAGGTAGTCCGCGATGGTGAGCCGGTCCCGCCTGGGCCGCGGCGAGTCGTGCTGGAGGGACCGGTAGTAGATGTCCATGCCGGTGTAGTCGCTGACCGGGCCGGGTTCGTCGGTCTGGCGGCCCAGGGTCAGGTAGCTCTCGTCGGCGGTGAAGACGACCCCGTCGAGGTAGTCGACCGGTTCGCCGTCCCAGGCGCGGTCGGCGATGATCTGCGCCATCGCCGCTTCGAGTTCACGCAGGTCGTGAAAGCGGAGGTGGCGCAGCGCGACGTAGGGCTGCACGGCTTCCAGCTCGATTTTCAACCGCGTCGAATACCCCAGCGTTCCATAGGAATTGGGGAATCCGCGGTACAAATCGGCGTGCGCTCCGTCGCGGGTGGCGGTGATGATCTCGCCCGCCCCGGTGAGCACGTCCATCTCCAGTACCGATTCGTGCGGTAGCCCGTTGCGGAAGGAGGTGGATTCGATGCCGAGTCCGGTGACCGCGCCGCCGAGGGTGATGGTCTTGAGCTGCGGCACCACCAGTGGGGCCAGCCCGTAGGGCAGCGTGGTGGCGACCAGATCCTCGTAGGTGGTCATGCCGGCCACGTCGGCCGTGCGGGCCTCCGGGTCCACGGCGATGACCTGCGCTAATCCGGACACGTCGAGGCCGGGCGCGGTGCTGCGGGCGCGCGCCCGGAAGAGATTGGACGTCTTCTTGGCCAGCCGGACATTGGCATCCGGCGGGATGGCGCGGTAGGAGGCCAGGAGGCGATCGACTCCCGCCTGATGCGCGGCGAACCCTGATTCGTGTGCGGCCGGTGCGCGGCCGGCCTTCCCCAACAGACTCACTGCCACCCTCGGAAACCTAGCGTGCACCGACCGGTACGGCCAGCAAGTACGGACCGGCGGGGCGGGTTTTCACGCACAGTTTGCATGCGTGCCGGCAGGTGTGACCTGCCTTGTACTCAGGGTATTCCCGCCTCTCCGGTGATGATTATTACTTTAGCTAACATTTGGCTTACGGTGTGCCGGAAGCGTTTACAGCGGGTCGTCGAGTTCCAGCTGCCGGATCTGCGGCAGATACGGGTCCAATTCGCCCGCTTCGAAACGGCACATACCGATCACGTGCCAGAACTGGCCCGCCGTCAGCCCCTCGGTCTTGTAACGGCCGTCGGGGGTGAACGCCGCCCAACCCTCCGGCAACCCCAGCAGCGTGGCGCGCGGTTCCGGGGCCGCGCCGGCCTCGCCCAGCGACCACACCATGATCGAGCCGTCATTGCCGCCGCTGGCCAGCAGCCGCCCCGTCGGATCGAAGGCCAAGGAACGCACCCGGTTCCGATGCCCGTGCAGCGTGTGCAGATGCGCGCCCGAGGTGATGTCCCACAGCTGGATCACCAGGTCGTCGCCCGCGGTGGCCAGCATGCCGGTCGCGGCGTCCACCGCCACGCACCACAGCCGCCCCCGATGCAGGTCCAGCCGGTGCAGCGGCGGACCGCCCGCCGCACTCCAGATCCGCACGCTGCCGTCCCAGGAGATCCCGGCCACCCGGTCGCCGTGGAACACCACCCCGTAGACGCGATGCCCGCCCGCCCCGCTCGGCGTCGGATCCGACAGCGTGCCCCGGAGTTCCCCGGTCTGCACGTCCCAGAGCCGGACGTGCCCGTCATCGCAGCCGGTGGCCATGGTCGCGCCCGCCGCATCGAAGGCGATCGAGCGCACCCGGCCGCGGTGCTCGGCGCAGACGGCGTGCTCACCGCCGGTCTCGCGGGTCCACAGGGTGACGGTGTCGTCGTCGTTGGCGGTGGCGATGAAACGGGCGGTCGGGTCGTATGCGACGGCCCACACGGGTGCGGAATCGACGGTGATCTCGCGTTCGGCCGCGCCCGCGGCGATATCGAACACCCGCAGCCGCCCGGCATTGCCGACGGTGACCAGCTGGGTGGCCCGGGCCGGGCTGAAGCTCCCGGATTCCACCGTGATCAGTCCGTCCGCGCTGCCCTGCAGGCGCTGGGTGAGCCGCCCGGTGGCGGCGTCCCAGAGCCGGATGCTGCCGTCGTTGCCGCAGCCCGCGAGCAGCGTGCCGTCGGCATTGAAGGAGACCGCGCGCACGTGCCGGCCGTGCCCGTTGAGGGTGTGCAGGCGCTCGCCGGTGGCGGGATCCCAGACTCGCAGCGCGAACTGGTCGTCGGCGATGGCGAGCTGGGTGCCGTCGGGCCGGAACGCGAACGGCCAGATCGATCCGGTGTGCCCGGTCAGCCGGTGCAGCGGGGCGCCGCTGCGGCCGTCGCGCACGTAGACCGCGCCCGCGGTGTCGCCGGTGGCGAGCAGGTCGCCGCCGGGATCGAAGCCGAGCCAATGGATGCGCGCGCTGCCGTGCTCGGTGCGGATCTGCTTCGGCTCGCCGGTGCCGGTGTCCCACAGCCGGATTCCGCCCGCGAGGTCCCCGCTGGCCAGGATGGGTTCGGTCGGATGGAAGGCGACGGTGTACACGATGTGCTCATGCCCGGACAGGTCGTGCGCGCGTGTGCCGGTGGCCGGATCCCACAGGCCGAGCGTGCCCTCCGCGCCGCCGGCGGCCAGCAGGGTGCCCATCGGGTCCCAGCAGACCCGCCGGACCGGTCCCGGCGCCGCCCGGAAGTCTCCGACCCGGTCTCCGGTCGACAGTTGCCAGATGCGCACGGCCCCATCGTGATACGCGGCGGCGACCCGGTCGCGGTGGAAGGCGAGACTGTAGATGCGTTGCGGACGGCCGTCCGGTGACGGGAATTCGTGCAGTAGCTCGCCGTCCGGCAGCAGCCACACCCGCAGCGTCCCGGCCGCGTCGCCGGTGGCGAGCAGCGTTCCGGCGGTGTCGGTTTCCAGCGGCCATGGCCAATTCTCGTGGCGGGACAGGATTTTCCGGACCGCGCCGCTGGTGGCGTCCCAGATCCGGACGGTGCCGTCGGCGGATCCGGTGACCAGCACCTGCTCGGTGTAGGCGAGGGCGAAGGTGCGGTCGCGATGTCCGTGCAGCGTGCGCAGGGTGCGTCCGGTGTCCGCGCCGTAGATGACCACGCTGCCGGAATCGCAGCCCACGGCGATGGTGCCGCCGTCGGGACTGTAGGCCAGCGGCCGCGGCAGCCGCCCGCTCTGCGTGTCCACGCCGTGTTTGACGCCGATGGCGGCCGGGGCGAATTCGGTCAGCGGAGGGGTGCCTGGCACCCGGCCGGAACCGGTCAGGTCGGTGCCCGCGGGACTGCCGACCACGTCGAGCAGCGCGGCCCGGGTCCAGCGGCTGCCCTCCCCGCGGGCCCCGGTGAGGTCGGTGCGGGCCAGCCGCGCCCCGGTCAGGTCGGCGCGGCCCAGATCGGCGCGCACCAGGGAGGCCTGATCCAGGTGGGCTCGATGCAGGCGGGCGCCGCGGAGGTCGGCGTTCTGGAGGTTGGCGCTGGTCAGTTGGACTTCGGTCATATCCGCTCCGCGGAGGTCGGTGCCGACCAGGGACGCCTGGTCGAGTTGCGCGCCCACCAGTCGCACGCCGCGCAGGACTGCCTGGTCCAGCACCGCGCCGGTGAGCCGGGCCCCGGCCATGTTCGCGCCGGTGAAATCGAGTTGTTGCAGGTTGCGGAAGGACAGGTCCTCGCGGGACAGGTCCAGTCCGCGCAGATCCTTGTCCGGGGTGATGCGCAGCCTGGCCGCGATCCGCGCGGCATTGGTCCGGGTGATCTCGTGCTCGTCGGGTGCGTCGCCGATGCGCTCCACCCAGGTCTGGAGCTGCTCGACTTCGGCCAGATCGCAGAGGAATTCGACGGCCAGCGGTTCGAGTTGCGCCTGCGCCAGCGGCGCGGGTTCGGCGACCTGGTCGCGCAGCTGGGTGGCGATCGCCTTGGCCACCAGCCAGTCCCGCACCGAGGAGTGGATGAAACCGAACCGGTTGTCGTCGGTCCGCACGATCAGGCTGCGGGAGCCGAGCGCGTGCACGAACTGCGCCACATTGAGCGGGCCGGCGTCGATCTCCTGTACGGCGGCCTGTGCAACCTCGGTCAATTCGGTCAGGTCCAGGTAGGGCCGCCCGTTCTCCCAGACGCGCAGTGCGAAATACGTGACCGCGAGCCACAGTTCGTCGATGCCGAGGGTGGGCTGGGAGCTGGCGCGTTCGGGGGAGTGTTCGATCTCGTAGGCCAGCCAGCTGGTCAGGATCTCCTCGTAGAGCCGGGTCGGTCCGATGATGCGGCGGGCTCCGGCCGCGGTGCGCAGCCGCTGTTCGGGCAGGTCGGCGATGAAGCTCAGCATGCGCGGGTTGCAGGCGAGTTCGAGCAGCCCGGGAATGCCGCGCAGCAGCCGCATCCGGGCGTCGGGCGAGGGCCCGGACGGGCCGTAGCGATTGATCAGGAAGGCGTGCACCTGTTCGTCGGTGAAGCTCTCCACGTTCAGGATGTAGCGATCCGGATGCGGGTCCTGCCGGGTCTCGAGCGCGGTCGCGATCTGGTCGTAGGACTTGAAATGCTGTGTGCGCCCGGCCACCACGACCTTGGCCCGGCCCACCGCGGCCTGCAGCAGGGTGGACATGTGCTCGGCGGCGCTGTCGTAGTTGAGGCGGGTCAGCAGTTCGTCGAAGCCGTCGAACAGCAGCACCACCCGGCCCTGCTCCAGCATGTAGCGCAGGGCGCGCAGGTCGATGCGGGATTCGCCGTTGTCGGCCAGGTGCGCGGCCAGCAGGGTGTCCAGGGAGCTGGTGCGGTCCAGTTCCCGCAGTTCGATGAGGATGGGGACGAGTCCGGTGGTGGTCTCGGCGATGCGGCGGGTCAGCTCGCGCAGCGCGAAGGTCTTGCCGAGCCCGAAATCGCCGAGCAGCAGCACGAATCGGCCGTCCCCGGCGGTCACCAGGTTCATCAGTTCGGCGACCAGGTCGTGCTGCACCTCGCGGCCGCGCGGCGCGAGCATGCGGAAGCGTTGCGGCACATACAGTTCCGACGGATAGGCCGGGTCCGCACGCAAGCGGGTGGACTGTTTGCGCAGGTAGTCGCCGAGTTCGACCATGCCCTGGAAATCGGTGAAGCTGCGGATCCGCACCCCCTCGGCGGCCGCCCGATCGGCGAGTTCCCGGCTCGGAGCGGGTCCCAGGTAGATGAGCTGGGAGCCGGGGCGCGGTTCCGGGCCGAGGAATTCGTCGAGAACCTGACCGGTCACCTCGCCCACGTGCGCGCCGATGATCAGCTGTTCGATGACCGGCTCGGAATTCACGGTGACCAGCAGATAGTGCGGATCGGCGGCGATTCGGCGGATACGCGCGCCCGGGTACCGGACCTCGCACACCTCGGCGACCTGCTCCAGCAGCATGTCGTGGGGGCGGGCGGTCTCGCTCGCGCGGAGTTCGGGGCGGCGGGGTTCGGGCGGCGGGGCGGGCAGTTCCGGCCGGTCCGCCCGGCTCTGCAGCGCCACCACCGCATTCGACCAGGCGATGACTTGCGGGACCGGAGCGTCAGCGGGTTCGTCGTAGCGGTATCGGGTGAGGCCGGTGGCGGTGATGTGGATCAGTTCGGCCTGGCCCGGTGCGGGCGCGGACAGCACGGGCAGGGTCCCGCCGGGGTGCGCGAGCGAGCGGCCCGCCCGTCCGGGACCGCGCAACAGCAGGTTCAGGCGCGGACCCAGGCGGCGGAAGGTGCGCTCGGCGTCGCGCAGGACGCCCGCGTCGTAGGGGGAGGTGTTCGGGCCGGGAGCGGGGTCGTGGCGCAGCACGCCCAGCCGGAACCAGCCCTGCGCCTCCTGCGCGCGCAGGTGCTCGGCGAACCAGTCCTTCTGTTCGTCGCCGATGGCGCCGTAGTCGTCCTCGGGACGGTGAGTGGCGGCCATGGTCGAGTTCAAACCGGCCACCACCAGGCGCAATTCGGGGATCGGGAACAGCGTCCAGGGCTGGCCGACGTCGAAGACCAGGTGGTCGAGGCCGCGGTAGAGGGTGGTGAACATCTGCTCGAACAGGCGCAGTTTCGCGAAGTACGGTGCGCGGGGCAGGCGGTCGTTGGCCTCGCAGTCGAGGAAGTGGGCGCGGCAGGCGAGTTTCGAGATGTCGTGATTGCCGGGGACCACCACCAACCGGTCGGGTTCCAGCTTGAGCAAGACCCGCAGGCCGGTGAGAAACGCCGTGGCCTTGCGGAATTCGGTCGGATGCGCCGATTCGGTGAGGTCGCCGCTGACCACGATCAGATCCGGGGGCGGGGCCTGCCGATCGACCAGTTCGGTGACCGCGCCCCAGACGTGCGACTGCAGGCCCTCGGGATCGGCCGGGATGTCGGACCCGGCCGGGGCGCGGCCGAAACGCGGGCCGCCCAGGTGCAGGATCGACAGCCCGGCATGGGTTCTGGCCGCCGCCCTGTTCCCGGGAAACGCCGGCGGCGACAGCGGGCGACGGCCGGGACGCACGGGTTCCGGTGCCGGAGACCACAGATCGTCCGGCCGCGGGTCCGGTCGCCGCCGCGGCGCCCACCGCTCCGACAGCATCCGCTCGACCCGATCCAGCACCTCGCGCCGCATCTCGCCCTCGTCGCGCATCCCGAGCAGATCCAGGCAGGCGACCCCGGCCGGCAGCCACTCCAGGGAACAGTCACTGACCCGGATGGCCAGCAGCTTCCCCGGATCCGCGTCCAGCGCGGCCTGCCACTCCCGATTCGCGTGCCGCGAGGACACGTAGTCGCGGGTCAGCACCGCCAGCACGAGATCGGCTTCCCGCACACCCCGCTGTACGAACTCCCCGTAGTTCGCGGCCGGATCGAAGTCCCACGAGGACACCATGGTCCGGTACCGCGCCTCGGCGTGTTCCAGCTGCCACCCCAGCCAGATGGCCCATCTCTCGTCGGCTGCCGAATAGCTCGTGAACAGAAGTCGCCCGCCCCAGCGTGTCACACCGTCCAGTATCCAGCCCGCCAAAACCTCGCGAGGGCAATCGAATTGACCTCTTTACCAATTCTCAGATCCTGCTTGCGTCCCGAGCCTGCGATCATGACTGAATGCCCGACAAGCAGGACTCCGGTTCGCGGCCCGCCCGGGGAGGCTCGGCCGGGCGCCGGCGGCCCAGCGTCCTGGACACCGTCCGGATCGGGCTGCTCGTGCTCGGGCTGCTGTGCGTGGCAACCGGACTGCTGCCGCGGGCGGAGGCGGCGGACAACATGCGGCGGATCGCGCCGCTGCTCTTGTTCCTGGGCAGTGTGATCGTGCTGGCGAATCTGGCGCGCCGCGCCAAGGTGTTCGACGTGATCGCGCATCGGCTGGCGATCATCGCGGGCGGGAACTACGCCGGACTGTTCCTGCTGTGCGTGCTGTTCGCGTCGGTGACGACGACCGTGCTGAACCTGGACACCACGGCGGTGCTGCTGACGCCGGTGATGATCGCGCTGGCGGTGCCCGCGAAGATTCCGCCACTGCCCTTGGCCATGACGACCCTGTGGCTGGCGAACACGGCGAGCCTGTTGCTGCCGGTGTCGAATCTGACCAATCTGCTGGCGGCGGATCGGGTGGCATTGGACGCCACCGGGTTCGCGGCCCGGATGTGGCTGCCGCAACTGCTGTCGATCGCGGTGACCATGGTGTGCCTGTGGTGGTGGTACTGGCGGCGGTCGCAGCGCGGCGCCGAGCGGTATGTGGTGCCGGAGCCGATCCGCCCGGCGGACGCCCGGGAGCGGGTGCTGTTGTATGCGTCGGGCGGCGCGTGCGTGCTGTTCGTGCTGGCCATTCCGTTCGTGGGGGATCGGATCGGGATCGCGGCCACCGTGGCGGCGGCCATCGCGGTGCTGGCGTTCGCCGTCTGTGACCGGTCGGCGCTGCGGCCCGCGCTGTTCCCGTGGCAGCTACTGGTTTTCGTGTCCGGCCTGTTCCTGGTGGTGCCGACGCTGTCGCGGTACGGCCTCTCGACGCTGATGGACACCCTGATCGGGCAGGACACCAGCGGGCCGGGCGTGTTCCGGGCCGCCGGGGCGGGCGCGGCGCTGTCCAATATCGTGAACAATCTGCCCGCCTACACCGCGGGCGAGGCGGTCGCGCACGGTGGCCGGAATCAGTTGCTGGCCTTGCTGATCGGCGCCAATGTGGGTCCCGTGGTGACGCCGTGGGCGTCGCTGGCGACCCTGCTGTGCCTGGAGTTCTGCCGCACCCACCAGGTGCGCGTCCCGATGCGCCGGTTCGTGCTCACCGGGCTGGTGCTGGCGGTGGCCGCGACCACCGCCGCCACCGCGGGCCTGCTGCTCACCGGCTAGAACGTATTCGCCGGGCGCAGTGCGTATTCCACGATCTCGGCCACATCGTCGTCGGTGTACACCGCGGGCAGCGGCAGGGCCAGCCGTTCCAGGAGTCGGCGCACCTGCACGATGGTCGGCTCGGCGGGCGGGCGCAGTTCGCTGTCGCGGCCCAGCGGGATATGGCGGGCCTGCTTGTAGCTCAACGCCAATTCGCGGGTGAGGTCCGAATACTGGGTCTTCCCGCGTTCGAAGAGCAGCGCCGGAGTATTCGAGCCGCGCTGATTCATGATGCCGACGCTGTCGGACATGTCCCATCGGTAGGTCGACACCACCGCGGACAATGCCAGTTCGATGGTCAGCAGCTCGGACTGGGCCCGATACCAGGAGCAGGCCAGCACGGTGGCGAAGGACTGCTTGCGGATCCGGTCGGTGGTCCAGGGCCGGCCGTTCGCGTCACCGCCCGGTTGCAGTGAATTGCGATGCTGCGCCTCGGCCTCGCACAGCTGTTCGTCGCCCGGGTCCAGGATCTCGACCCGCAGGTTCAGCAGCTGCTGCTCGGCGCGGACCCGGGCCAGGAAGAACGGCAGCGTGGCCGCCCGCAGATAGGTTCCGGTGCCACCCTTGTAGATCCAGTTGGCGGTGTCACGGCGGGCCAGGGCGTGGGCCTGATCGACCTCCGCCCCGTAGAGCAGCCGCACCGCGGCGGTCTCCCGGACCAGCCGGGCGATCCGGTTCCGGTCCCGCAGCAGCGTCACCGCCAGCAGGCTCAGCACCAGCAGGATGGCATTGCTCACCGGATCGAGTTTGGTGTTCTTGTCGATGAACTCGATGATCACCGCCGTGATCGCGATGACGATGGCGACTACGGCGTCGATATTGAGCCGGAGCCAGGTCACGAAGCGTGTCATGGGCGCGGTCCTCCCCCGAGAGATGCACCCAGGATAGGTGCCGCGGGGACGCCGAGACGGTGGAAAGCGATGCCCCCGGAGCATCCGGTGCGTCCCCGGTGCGGCGTAACATGACCGAGCGGTAACAGGGCAGAGTGCCGGTCAGCCCGCAATCACTAAGGAGCACATGGTGGGACAGGTCAGCGCCTCCAGTTCGATCGTCGTCGCGGCGGATCCGAAGCGCACCCTCGACGCGATCGCCGACTACGAAACGGTCCGGCCGAAGATCCTCTCCTCGCACTACCGCGACTACAAGGTGGTCGAGGGCGGTCAGGGTGCGGGCACCGTCGCGGAGTGGACGCTGCAGGCCACCGAGAAGCGGTCCCGCAATGTGCGCGCGGCCATCTCGGTCTCCGATTCCATGGTGACGGAACGGGATTCGAACTCCTCCATGGTGACCGCGTGGACCGTCACGCCCTCGGGCTCCGGCTCGCTGGTCACCGTGCGCACCACCTGGAAGGGTGCGGGCGGCATCGGCGGCATCTTCGAGGGCATCTTCGCGCCCCTCGGCCTGAAGAAGATCCAGGCCGAGGTGCTGGAAAACCTGAAGAAGGAACTCGCCTAGCTCTGGGCAATGTCGAAGAGGTTGCCCTCGGGGTCCGCGAGCGTCGCCCACTTGGTGCCGTACTCGTCGAAGTCGGCCAGATGCTTGGCCCCGAGGGCGACCGCCTTCGCGATTTCCGCCTGCTGGTCCGGCGAATGCAGGTCCAGGTGCACCACGTTCTTGCCCGGGTTCTTGTCGGGTACCTGGATGAACATGAAGGTCGGGCCCGCGGCCGCGTTGTCGATGGTCGCGAAGTACTCGGTCGCGCCCTCGTCCACCGGGCGCTCGAACAGCTGCGCGTAGAAACCTGCCAGCTCGGCCGCGTTATCGCAGTCGATGGTGATGTTGGCGAGGGACAGTGCCATGGTTCTCTCCTTTTCAGAGCCGGCCGATCGGCCAGCAGACTTCGGTGCGGTAGTCGGCGGGCTCGGCGTCGCCGGGCCCGACCAGGTAGAGCTCGCGCACGGGTTCGGTGAGCGCGGTGTCGTGTTCGGCCACATGGCTGCCCAGGGCGCCGTAGGTGCGGTCGAATTCGGTGAAGGGCCCCGCGTGCAGGGCGATGGCGAACCGGCGGGCGGGTAGATCCAGCACGGTCGCCGGGTCGAAACGGTCCCGGTGCCGCGGCTCGATGGGCACGAAGGTGACCACCTCGCCCCGGTCGTACTCGAAGAACTCGGCCGCATAGGTCGCGCCGCCGGGTCCGGCGGGTGCCAGGTCGGCCGCGGCCAGGGTTCCGTAGAGCGTCCCGAAGCTGTGATCGCACCACACGTCGCAGTCCTCGCGCGCGACTTCGGATCGCATGGCCAGCGCCGGATAGCTTGCGACGGAACGGTATTCGACGCTGATCCCGGTCGACGGCAGCAGCAGCGCCTGCAGTGAGGCCACCACGTCGCGGGTGCGGACCAGTTCGGCCTCCATGCGCTCGAGATGCGCGCGAATCGCCGCGTCCCGGGCCGCCTGATCCGGTGCGGCCACCACCGCCTTGATCTCCGGCAGCGGCATGTTCAGCTCGCGCAGCCGCTTGATCAGGTGCGCCTGGTCCACCTGTGCGGTCGAATAGAAGCGGTAGCCCGAGCCCGGGTCGATCGCGACCGGCTCCAGCAGCTCGATCTCGTGGTAGTACCGCAGCGTTTTGATGGTCAGGTAGGTGAGTCGCGAGAACTCGCCGATCGGAACCGTTGCCGTCATGCCTTCAGCGAACACCCTCCAGCGAGGGGAGAGTCAAGGAACGCCGCGCGAGTCGCCGACTACGCTGGTGTCCGATCACCATCCCCCAGGAAGGACGCGCCGTGCAGCCCGGTGAAGGATTCGATTTCCAGCAGTTGATGGCCCAGGCCCAGCAGATGCAGCAGGCCGTCATGGCCGCGCAGCAGGAGATCGCGGAATCGGAGGTCGAGGGCGAGGCCGGCGGTGGCCTGGTGCGCGCCAAGATTCGCGCGACCGGCGAGGTGCTCTCGCTGACCATCGACCCGAAGGTGGTCGACCCCGAGGACGTCGAGACCCTGCAGGACCTGATCATCGGCGCGCTCAACGACGCCATGGACACCGCGCAGAACCTCGCCGCGGAACGGCTGGGCCCGCTTGCCGGCGGGTTCGGCGGCGGCGCGCTGCCCGGACTCTGAGCGGGGCTGGGTAGGTGTACGAGGGTCCGGTACAGGATCTCATCGACGAACTGGGCAAGCTGCCCGGCGTCGGCCCGAAGAGCGCGCAGCGCATCGCGTTCCATCTGCTGTCGGTGGAGCCGCCGGAGATCGACCGGCTGCAATCCGCCCTGCAGAAGGTGCGCGACGGCGTGCGGTTCTGCGCCGTCTGCGGCACCGTCTCCGACGGTGAACTGTGTCGTATCTGCGCCGATCCGCGTCGCGATCGCACCATGATCTGCGTGGTCGAGGAGCCCAAGGATGTGCAGGCCATCGAGCGCACCCGCGAATTCCGCGGCCGCTATCACGTGCTGGGTGGCGCGCTCGATCCGCTGTCGGGCATCGGTCCCGACCAGTTGCGGATCCGGGAATTGCTGACCCGCATCGGAAATCAGGATGACGGCGTGGACGTCTCCGAGGTCATCATCGCCACCGACCCGAATACCGAGGGTGAGGCGACCGCCACCTATCTGGTCCGCATGCTGCGGGATTTCCCGGGCCTGAGCGTCACCCGCCTGGCCTCGGGTCTGCCCATGGGCGGCGATCTCGAATTCGCCGACGAATTGACCCTGGGCCGTGCCCTTTCCGGCCGTCGCGCGCTTTAGGGCGGGCCGGGGGGTTTCCGGGGTGACCCCGGAGAGTTACCGGGAGTCGGTCAGGTCCAGGTCGGCGGCGCGGGCAGCGCCGCCGGCTGGGGGCACGGAATGTGCTGAACGTTCCTCGGGATATCGGCGCCGGCCCCGCTGGCGTGTAAAACCACGGCGATAGCGAAGGTGGCGGCGAGCCCCGCCACCACTGCCAGGCCCTTGCGTAGAGTCCCGGTCTTCAGGGACGGGCGTAGCTTCATCTTTCGCGCTCCTCGCCTCGGTGAATAATGCGAACCAGCTGGAAACACCGCATGCAATTAGCGGAATGCTAGCTTTCCAACGCGCGCGCGTCGTTCATTGCCGGGGGTCGGATCCGGAAATTGAAATCTTCCCGTTATTTCCGGTCAGAACGTGAGGCGTTGCCAATCCAGCGCGTCGAATCCCGAACGATCTCCGTTTGCCCAGCTCCAGATGAGATCGGCGACAATTCGCGGGTCGTTCGCGGTGGCGGCGAAATGCTTGTCGGCGGAGCCTTCCCGGTATTCCAGGTCGAAATGCCCGTCCGGGTGCCGATAGGTCTGGATGTAGTGCTGATCGGCGGTTTCCGCGATCAGATACGGACCGGGCTGTCCCAGCTCCGGAATCCACAGGTCAACCAGTTGTTTTGTCAGGTAAGGAAATTCACCGGCCCCGCCGTGGGTGACGGCGGCCGGCACCGAACCGGCCGGATCGGCCAGCCAGGCCAGCTGCGGATCCCACACCGCGTAGCCGTGCGGGGTGCCCAGCTCGAACAGCAACGAGCGGGTGTGCCCGATGGCGTCGTACGGGGTGGACACGAACAGCGCGTCACCCAGCACGCCGTCGGCGGCCGGCGCGCCCAGGAAGCTGTCCGCCTCCGGCAGCGCGGCATTGCGCTCGTCCAGCTCGGCCGCGATCGCGGTGACGGTGTCACCGGCCGGTTTGCCGTCCTGCCCGGTCAGGTAGTCGTCCACCGCTTCGGGGGACGACGCGACACCGGAGGGCAGCAGAACGAGGTCGTAGCTCACCGGGCCAGGCTAGTGGCTAGCCCGCGCGGTTCCGCCGCCCGGTCCGGGCCGCGGGCGCCGCGCAGGCGCAGTCGCCGGCTGCATCGAAGCAGTCGGCCACGAACAGATGCCGCGCCCGGTCGGTGTCGAAGCACTCGGATTCGGTGCATTCCACCGGACCGGCGGCGTGCACGATCAAGGTCCCGTGACAGTGGTCGAGGGCCGATTCACACGAAGCGCAACTCGCAGGACGCACAGCAACCTCCTTCAGCCGTCCCTACGGTGATAGCACCCGCGACCGACAATCGCGGGAGGCTGTGGAGCTGCAGGACACCGCGTGTCGCCCGAACTGTCGGAAAAACTCCCGCGTGCCGGGGGCTCGCCGTGGTCAACTGGACGGATGGGGATCAAGGTTTCCCTCGAACACCGCACCACCTATTCCTTCGACCACCCCGTGCGCGTCCATCCGCACGTGGTCCGGCTGCGCCCCGCTCCGCACACCCGCACCACCATCGAGGCCTACTCGATGCGGGTGACGCCGGGGAACCATTGGGTGAACTGGCAACAGGACGCGTTCGGGAATTTCCTGGCGCGCTTGATCTTCCACGAACCCACGCCGGAACTGTCCATCACGATCGGGCTGATCGCGGACATGGACGCCATCAATCCGTTCGACTTCTTCGTCGAGGAACAGTCCGAGCATTTCCCGTTCGGCTATGCACCGCAGCTGGCCGCCGACCTGGAGGCCTATCTGCGGCCGGTCGACGAGGGCGAATCCGGGTCTGGGCCAAGCGGTCTCGTGCGGGAGTGGGTGCGCCGCCACACCCCGCGCGACCGGCCGCGCACCATCGAATTCCTGATCGCCGTGAATCAGGCGCTCCGTCAGGACGTCGCGTACACCATCCGGTTGGAGCCCGGCGTCCAAACACCCGCGCACACCCTGCGCACGGGCCTCGGATCGTGC
The DNA here is from genome assembly GCF_054781395.1 of Nocardia tengchongensis. Lineage (NCBI taxonomy): Bacteria > Bacillati > Actinomycetota > Actinomycetes > Mycobacteriales > Nocardiaceae > Nocardia > Nocardia tengchongensis. Next base: position 1,790,041 of record NZ_BAAGUM010000006.1, on the reverse strand, counting down.
CGGGACTCGGCGTGGTTGCTGGTCTCCATCCTGCGCGAATTCGGCCTCGCCGCCCGCTTCGTCTCCGGCTATCTCATCCAATTGGCCCAGGACGTCCCCTCGCTGGACGGACCGTCGGGCCCGCCCGCCGACTTCACCGACCTGCACGCCTGGACCGAGGTGTTCCTGCCCGGCGCGGGCTGGGTCGGCCTGGACCCCACCTCGGGCCTGTTCGCCGGCGAAGGCCATATCCCCTTGGCCGCCACCCCGCACCCGGTGTCCTCGGCCCCCATCACCGGGGCCACCGACCCGGTCAACGCCAGCCTCGACTTCTCCAACACCGTCCGCCGTATCCACCAGGATCCCCGAGTCACCCTGCCCTACACCGATTCTCAATGGCAGCGGATCCGCGCGGCGGGCGCCGCGGTGGACACCCGCACCGAGGCCGCCGGCATCGACCTCACCATCGGCGGCGAACCCACCTTCGTCTCCCTCGACGACCAGACCGGCCCCGAATGGACCACCGAGGCCGACGGCCCCGCCAAACGGGAACGCGCCGCCGACCTCGCCGACCGCCTCCGCCGGATCTACGCCCCCACCGGTCTGACCCAGTACCGCCAGGGCAAGTGGTATCCCGGAGAACCCCTGCCGCGCTGGGAAATCGCCCTCACCTGGCGTGACGATGGCGAACCTCTCTGGAATCACCCCGAGCTGCTCGCCTCGCCCTGGCTGACCTCCACCGAACCGCCGACGCCCGCGTCTTCGGGCATCGCGGGGGAGGTGATCGCCCACATCGCGAGGGGTTTGGGTCTGCCGGACAGCCAGGTGCGCCCGGTGTACGAGGACCCACTGCTTCGCATGGCGGCGAAAGCCGCTGTGCCGGAAGGGGAACCGGTAACGGCAGGAGAGGATCTGCCAACCGGATCGGATTCCGCTGCGGCCCGGCGGGAACTGCTGGAACGCCTCGACACCACCGTCGGCGAGCCGGTCGCCTACGTGCTGTCCCTGTATCGCCGCGAGGACGAGGCCGGGTGGGCGAGCGCGGACTGGAAGTTGCGCCGGGGCCGAATCATGTTGACGGAAGGCGATTCTCCCGCCGGACTGCGGCTGCCGCTGGGGTCGGTCACCTGGAACGCGCCGCCGCCGCGGCCCGAGGCCGACCCGTTCGCGGCGCGCCGGCCGTTGGCTGCGAGCGAGCCGCCCGCGGTGGTGGAGTCCGCGGAGCGCGCGCCGATCACCGCGCTGGTCGCCGAGATCCGCGACGGCCGCCTGTTCGTATTCCTGCCGCCCATCACGGAATTCGGTGCGTTCTGCGATCTGGTGCGGCGGGTGGAGGACGCGGTGGTCGCGGTCGGGCAGCCGGTCGTGCTGGAAGGGTACGCGCCACCGGTGGACGGTCGGCTGCACACGCTGTCGGTGGCCCCGGATCCGGGCGTGCTGGAGGTGAACGTCCAGCCCACCACCGGTTTCGGTGAGCAGTCGCGGCTGCTGGAGACGCTCTACGAGCAGGCACGGCTGGCGCGGTTGAGCACCGAGTCCTTCGATGTGGACGGCACCGACCGGGGGACCGGCGGCGGCAATCACATCACGCTGGGCGGTCGGACGCCCGCGCGGTCGCCGCTGCTGCGCAGACCGGACCTACTGGTCTCGATGCTCACCTACTGGCAGCGGCACCCGGCGCTGTCCTACCTGTTCTCGGGCAGATTCATCGGGCCGACCTCGCAGGCGCCCCGGGTCGACGAGGGCCGGGAGGACACCCTCTACGAGCTGGAGATCGCGTTCGCGGAGATCGCCCGGCTGAGCCGATCCGCCGCCGACGACGATGCCGAGGACGCCACCGCGCCGCCGTGGGCGGTCGACCGTGCGCTGCGGCATCTGCTCACCGATCTCACCGGCAATACCCATCGCGCCGAGTTCTGCGTGGACAAGCTCTACAGTCCCGACTCCGCGCGCGGCCGGCTCGGGCTGGTGGAATTGCGCGGCTTCGAGATGCCGCCGCATTTCCGGATGGCCATGGTGCAGTCCCTGCTGGTGCGGGCGCTGGTGCTGCGGTTCTGGGAGCATCCCTACACCGCTCCGCTCATCCGGCACGGCGCGAATCTGCACGGTCGCTATCTGCTGCCGCACTTCCTGCAGGCCGATATCGCCGAGGTGGCGGCCGATCTGCGCGCGCACGGTATCGAATTCGATACCAGCTGGCTCGATCCGTTCTCGGAGTTTCGTTTTCCCCGCTTCGGCACGGTGGTACTCGGGGATATGGAAGTGGAACTGCGCGGGGCGATCGAACCGTGGAACACGCTCGGTGAACAGACCACGGCATCCGGGACCGCACGGTACGTGGACTCCTCGGTGGAGCGGCTGCAGGTGCGGGTGACCGGTGCCGACCGGGACCGGTACGTGGTGACCTGCAATGGTTTCCCGCTGCCGCTGATCCCGGCCGGCCGCGCGGACGTGCAGGTGGCGGGCGTGCGCTATCGGGCCTGGCAGCCGCCGGAATCCCTGCACCCGACCATCACCGTGGACGCGCCACTGGTCTTCGACGTGATCGAGCTGGACACCGGACTGTCCCGCGGCGGCTGCACCTATCACGTGAGCCACCCCGGCGGCATGTTCTATGCCGGGCCGCCGGTGAACGCGGTGGTCGCGCAATCCCGGCGCAATCGGCGCTTCGAATCCGCCGGGCACACTCCGGGTCCGGTCGATATCGCCGATGTGCGTGCCAAAATGGCTATGCAGGCAACGGACGTGGGCGCGCCCGGAATACTCGATCTGCGCCGGGCGCGGACGGTGTGGGGCATCGTCCGCGATTCCTAGGCATACCGGGGAAGTGGTTGCGGTGACAGTGCTCGACGCAGTGCCGCCCGGAGACGCCACGCCGGGAGAACCGGATCGGTGGGCCGCCCTGTCCGCGCGCCGCGAGGTGCTCGAGGAATTCGCGAACTACCGTGCCGCCGCGGCCGCCACCGGCTCCCGCGACGCCTGCGGGCTGACCACCGGCGGCTTCTACGACGAGCTGGCCGACCGGGACGGCCGGTTGCGCGGCATGTGGGCGGACCTCTCCGCCGACGTTCTCGACCAGGGCCGGGAAGGCCTGCGGCGCATCGACACCCGGGTGCGCCGGCTCATCGAGGACGACGGCATCACCTATACCGAACTGACCCCCTCCGACGCGCCTGCCACCCCCTCGCCGTGGCGGCTGGACCCGATTCCGCTGCTGCTCTCCGACGCCGAGTGGGCCACGCTGGAATCCGGTGTGGTGCAACGCTCCCGGCTGCTCGACGCGGTCCTCGCCGACGTCTACGGTCCGCGCCGCACCCTCACCGAAGGACTGCTGCCGCCGCAGCTCGTCTTCGCCAATCAAAAGTATGTGCGCGCCGCACATGGCATTTCGCTTCCAGGTCGGCATCAGCTGTTCCTTCATGCCTGCGATGTCAGCCGCTGGGACGACGGCGGCTTCCGGGTGCTCGCCGACTGGGCGCAGGCCCCGTCCGGCGCGGGCTACGCGCTGGCCGACCGCCGCGTCGTCTCCGCCGCCATCCCCGAGGCGTTCGAACTGGCCAGTCCCCGGCCGCTCACCCCGTTCGTGCGGGCCATGCGGCTCATGCTCATCGAGGCCGCGCCCCGGGCTGCCGACGAGGACCCCGTGGTCGTGGTGCTGAGCCCCGGCGTGCACTCCGAAACCGCTTTCGATCAGGCGTATCTGGCGTCGGTGCTGGGCTTCCCGCTGGTCGAGTCCGCCGATCTGGTGGTGCGTGACGGCCGGTTGTGGATGCGTTCGCTGGGCACCCTGAAGCGGGTCGACGTGGTGCTTCGCCGGGTGGACGCCGAATTCTCCGATCCCCTGGATTTGCGGCCGGATTCGCGGCTGGGCGTGGTCGGGCTGGTGGAAGTGCTGCGCCGCGGCGCGGTCACCGTCGTCAACACGCTCGGCAGCGGGCTGCTGGAGAGCCCTGGCCTGGCTCCGTTCCTGCCGCGTTTGGCGCGCCGGCTGCTGGACGAGGAACTGGCGTTGCCCGGGGTCGAATCCTATTGGGGTGGAGACGATTCCGAACGCTCACACCTGACCGCCAACCTGCACCGACTGGTATTGCGCTCGACCATCGACGGCGCCGCGATCTTCGGCCCCGTGCTCACCGCCGCCCAGCGCGCGCACTGGCGGGCCCGGATCGAGGCCGAGGGCTGGAAGTGGGTGGGGCAGGAACCCGCCCGGTTCTCGGTCGCGCCGGCGGTGGACGGCGCCGGCGGACTCGCCGCCGCACCTGTCGCCGTCCGGCTGTTCTCGCTGGCCGGGCGCGTCGGATACCGCGTCATGCAAGGCGGATTGGGGCAACTGCATCAGCGTGGCGGACCGGACGGCATGGTGGGGGAGGCCGCCGCCAAGGACGTCTGGGTACGCGCCACCCCCGCCGAGGTGCCCGCCGTGCCCGCGGTCGAGGTGCCGGAGGAACGCGAGCGCCTGGCGGCGGCCGTCGCGCCGGTCGACGTGGTCAGCTCGCCGCGCGTGCTCGACGACCTGTTCTGGCTGGGCCGCTACGGCGAGCGCGCCGAGGTCACCGTGCGCCTGCTCGCCGCCATCCACGACCGCCACCAGGACTACCGTTACCGGCCGTGGATGGAGGGCGCGGAGGCCATGCCCATCCTGATGGCCGCGCTGGGTCGCATGACCGGTACCGCTCCGCCCGCCCCGCGCCGGGCACCCGTGCCGAAACCCGTAGCGGTACCGGAAGAGCTGGCGGAGCCGCCACGCAATCGGCGGCAGCGCGAGTACTCCGACGAACCGACCGTCCCGATCGCGCTGCCGGGCGCGTCCCGCCGCGACCACGACTACCTGGTCTCGCTGACCGTCGACCGCGAGTTCGCCGGTTCCGTCGCGTTCTCCCTGGAGCACTACGCCAAAGCCGCTCGCGCCGTCCGCGATCAACTCTCGCCCGATACCTGGATGGTGCTCGGCTCCCTCGACCGCGCCCTGTCCGAATACCGTGACGCGCTGGGCGATCGGGGCGCGGCCCTGTCCACCGTCCATTCCCGCGCCCTGTCCGCGCTGCTGGCGCTCACCGGGATCGACGCGGAATCGACGGTCCGCGACACCGGTTGGCACGTCATGGACATCGGCCGCCGGCTGGAACGCGCCCTCGCGCTGGCGGCGCTGCTCACCGCCGCGCTCACCGGCACGCACCCGCCCGAGGCGAGCCGGGTGATCACCGACGTGGTGCTGCAGGCCACCGTCTCCGCGGTGAGTTACCGCCGCCGCCACCGGGATTCGGTGCGGATCGCCGCCGTGGCCGGCCTGCTGCTGTTCGACGAGCACAATCCGCGGTCGCTGGCCTACCAGCTGCAACGACTCGACGACGACTTCCAGGCGCTGCCCGGCGTCTCCGGATCCGCGCGCCCGCAACGACTCCTGGCCGACGCCCAGCGCATGCTGCGCCGCGTCGACCCGGCCGACCTGGAAACGGTGGCAGCCGACGGCCGTCGCGCCGAACTGGCCGACCTGCTCGACGGCGTCCACCTGCGCCTGCGCAAGCTCTCCGAATCCTTCGAGGCGACCAGGCTGTCGGTGCCGCTCGAGATCCAGCCGCTGTGGGGCTCCACCCGGGTGGTGGGGTGATGCGCCGCTACCGGGTGCTGCATCGCACCGTCTACGAGTACTCGGACGTGGTCAGCAGTTCCTACGGGCGCGCCTATCTGACGCCGCGCGAGTTCCCGGGCCAGCGGCTGCTCGCCCATGACACCCGCGTCGACCCGATGCCATCGGACCGGTCGGTCGGCACCGACGTGTACGGCAACACCACCCTTTATTTCCACGTCACCGCCGGACACCGTCGCCTCGAGGTCACCGGCGAATCCCTCGTCGAGGTCACCCCGCCCGGCCCGCCCGCCGCACAGCCCGCCTGGGAACAGGCCCGCCCGAGCGCCGGAAACGGCCCGCTCGCCGTGGAATTCACCCTCGACCTGACCCCGTCCGAGATCACCCCCGAAGTCGCGGCCTACGCCGCCCAGTCCTTCCCGCCCGGCCGCCCCCTGCTGGACGCCGTGCGGGAACTCACCACCCGCATCCACACCGACTTCGCCTACGAATCCGGCTCCACCACCGTCAGCACCAGCGTCGCCGACGTGTTCTCCGAACGCCGCGGCGTCTGTCAGGACTTCGCCCGCCTCGGCATCGCCTGCCTGCGCTCACAGGGCCTGGCCGCCCGCTACGTCTCCGGCTACCTCGCCACCGACCCGCCCCCCGGCAAGGAACGGATGGTCGGCGCGGACGCCACCCACGCCTGGGCCGACGTCTGGCTGCCCGGCGGCGCGGGCCGGTGGATCGGCTTCGACCCGACCAACGACCAGTTCGCCGACGACCGCTACGTCACCGTCGCCTGGGGCCGCGACTACGCCGACGTCCCCCCGCTGCGCGGCATCATCTATACCGACGCCCGCGAATCGACCATCACCGTCTCCGTCGATGTCGCCCCGATCCCGCCCGATGTCCCACCGGCCGAGCCGGGGGAGTGACACACTCGGACTGTGGCCCCCGCCTCCCCGACTTCCAGGCGCCTATCGCGCCCCTGTAAACTTCTGACCATCATGCAGCGGGCACTTCTCCTCGGCCGCCGCGACGGGGTCTGATTCGGACCGGCTCCCGCCGCGGGGATCTGCCATGCCGGTCTACCCCATACCTGGGATCCAGCCACACCCTCGGAGATAATCGCCATGTCACCCGCTGACGCTTTCACATCCGGTACGCGCAACATCACCGCGCCGTCCAAGCCCGCGCCCGCTGACCAGCCGGCGTGGAACAAGCAGAAGAACTCCTCGATGCCGGTGTTCCGGTACCGGCCCTTCGCCGAGGAGGTCGAGCCCGTCGAGCTGCCCGACCGCACCTGGCCGGACAAGATCATCGACCGCGCGCCCGGCTGGTGCGCCGTGGACCTGCGCGACGGCAACCAGGCGCTGATCGACCCGATGAGCCCCGCCCGCAAGCGTCGCATGTTCGACCTGCTGGTGCGGATGGGCTACAAGGAGATCGAGGTCGGCTTCCCGTCCGCCTCGCAGACCGACTTCGACTTCGTCCGCGAGATCATCGAAGACGGCGCGGTTCCCGACGACGTCACCATCCAGGTGCTGACCCAGTCCCGCGCGGAACTGATCGAGCGCACCTTCGAGGCCTGCGCCGGCGCCCCGAACGTGATCGTCCACTTCTACAACTCCACCTCGATCCTGCAGCGCCGCGTGGTCTTCCGCGCGGACCGGGCCGCGGTCAAGAAGATCGCCACCGACGCCGCGAAGCTGTGCCTGGAGGTCGAGCAGCGGTACCCGGACACCAACTGGCGCTACGAGTACAGCCCCGAGTCCTACACCGGCACCGAGCTGGACTATGCCCGCGAGGTATGTGACGCGGTCTCCGAGATCATCGCGCCGACCCCGCAGAAGCCGCTGATCATCAACCTGCCCGCGACCGTGGAGATGGCGACGCCCAACGTCTACGCCGACTCCATCGAGTGGATGCACCGCAACCTGGCCCGCCGCGACTCCATCCTGCTGTCGCTGCACCCGCACAACGACCGCGGCACCGCCGTGGCCGCCGCGGAACTGGGCTACCAGGCCGGCGCGGACCGCATCGAGGGCTGCCTGTTCGGCAACGGCGAGCGCACCGGCAACGTCTGCCTGGTCACGCTGGGCATGAACATGTTCTCGCGCGGCATCGACCCGCAGATCGACTTCTCCAACATCGACGAGATCCGCCGCACGGTCGAATACTGCAACCAGCTGCCGGTCGCCGAGCGCCACCCCTACGGCGGTGACCTGGTCTACACCGCGTTCTCCGGCTCGCACCAGGACGCCATCAACAAGGGCTTGGACGCCATGAAGGCCGCCGCCGACGCGCAGGGCGCCGACGTGGACGACATCGTGTGGGAGGTTCCGTACCTGCCCATCGACCCGAAGGACGTCGGCCGCACCTACGAGGCCGTGATCCGGGTGAACTCGCAGTCCGGCAAGGGCGGCGTCGCCTACATCATGAAGACCGATCACGGGCTGGTGCTGCCGCGCCGGCTGCAGATCGAGTTCTCGCAGGCCGTGCAGAAGATCACCGACGGCGAGGGCGGCGAGGTCACCCCGAAGGAGATGTGGGACGTCTTCTCCGAGGAGTACCTGACCCCGATCCTGCCGCTGGAGCGCATGCGCCAGAAGGTCACCGCGTCGGAGACCGACGGCGGCGTCGATCACATCGAGGCCGTGGTCAAGGTCGGCGGTGTCGAGCACGCCATCTCCGGTGAGGGCAACGGCCCGCTGGCTGCCTTCATCGACGCGCTGGCCACCATCGACTACGACGTGCGCGTGCTGGACTACAGCGAGCACGCCATGTCCTCCGGCGACGACGCGCAGGCCGCGGCCTACGTGGAATGCGCCATCGGGGACCAGGTTTCGTGGGGTGTCGGCATCGCCACCTCGATCACGACCGCCTCGCTGCGCGCGGTGGTCTCCGCGGTCAACCGCGCTGCCCGCAAGGGCTGAGCGGACCGGGACCGGTACAGCAGAGAAAACGCAGGTAGGAGGGCCCGTCTCGACGTCGTCGAGACGGGCTCGCCGCGTCCACGGGGGCCGATAATGCTAGCGTTGGGTCGCATTAGCGCCGAGCTCTCTGTTCGAGCCGTCGAGCAGATGGGGGACACGTGACTACGAAAGATCAGAATTCGACCGCGAAGCCGGTCGAGGATGTCGACGACGCCCTCGCAGCGGCGGAGGCGGATATTCAGGGCGGGTCCGCCGAGGTGAAGGAATCCGGTTCCGACGCCGAGGAATCGGCCGCCGGGTTCTTCCCGCCGGTGCCGGATTCGATCGACCAGACCGTGGTGTATCCGGGCAACGGGAGTCCCTTCCCGGGTGACGGCCACAATCCGTTCCCGCCGGGCGGCCCGGGACCGTACGGGCAGCCGGGCTTCCCGCCCGCCGGCGGGTTCCCGCCGCCGGACGCCGGACAGTTCGCGCCGCCGCCGAATCCCGGTGCGCCGGGCGGTTTTCCGCCGATCGGCGAGATCCGCGAGCAGACCCCCTACGGCGAGATCCGGCAGGAAATCGGCAGCGACGGCATGGTGCGCCGGGTGTTCCCGGATCAGCAGGGCCACTTCCCCGGTGAGCAGGGCCCCGATCAGTCGGGTCAGCCGGGCGAGCCCGGGCACTTCGGCGGACCCGGACAGCCGGGGCAGTTCGCGCCGTCCAACGATCAGCCGGGCGGGCCGATCTACAGCTGGTCGCCGCCCCCGGCCGCGCCGCCGCAACAGCAGCAGCCGCAGGTGGGTTTCCAGCCGGGCTGGAATCCTCAGCAGCAGCAGGGTTTTGCGCCGCAGGGCGGGTTCGGGCAGCAGTACGGGCAGCAGCCCCCGCCGCCCGGGCATTCGGTGAACGACCTCAACCTGCTTAAGCGGGCTCGGCGGGCGCCGGGCAGCGGCTGGCGGCGCGCCGTGCACAAGGCGTCGGGCGGCGCCATCAACCCGGGCGAGTCGGCCGCGGACGTGGTGCACCGGCAGTTGGTGGACCGGGTGAACCAACCGGTGCGCGGGGACTACCGGATCGCGATCCTGTCGCTCAAGGGCGGCGTCGGAAAGACCACCACCACTGTCGGTCTGGGCTCCACCTTCGCCTCGCTGCGCGGTGACCGGGTGATCGCCATCGACGCCAACCCCGACCTCGGGACGCTCGCGCACCGGGTGCCGCGGCAGACCCGCTCCACGGTGCGAAACCTGCTGGAGGACGGACACATCTCGCGGTACTCGGATGTGCGCGCACACACCTCGCAGGCGCCGAGCCGACTGGAAGTGCTTGCCAGCGAACAGGATCCGGCGGTGTCGGAGGCGTTCTCCGAAGCCGACTACCGCAAGGCCATCGGCATCCTGCAGCAGTTCTACAACATCATCCTGACCGACTGCGGCACCGGCCTGATGCACTCGGCCATGTCCGGCGTGCTGGATATGGCGAGCTCACTGGTGCTCGTCACCTCGCCGGCCATCGACGGCGCGCGCAGCGCCTCGGCCACCCTGGACTGGCTCGACCACCACGGCTACCACAAGCTGGTGGAGCGAACCGTGGTGGTGGTCAACGCCTCTCGCAAGGGATCCTCGACGGTGGACCTGGACCAGCTGCGCAAGCTGTTCCTGGACCGCACCCGCGCCGTGCAGGTCGTCCCGTTCGACGATCACCTGGCCGAGGGCGCGGAGATCGACCTGGAACTGGTCGGCAAGCCCACCCGCCGGGCCCTGCTGGAACTGGCCGCCATGGTGGCCGACGACTTCGGCTATCAGGCTGCCGCGCAAGGGTTCCCGCCCCACCAGGGCGGATTCCAGCCACAGGGCGGCTTCGCGCCGCAACAGGGTGGATTCGCGCCCCAGCACGGTGGCATGCCGCCGCAACCGGGTGGTCTCCCGCCGCAGCAGGGTGGCTTCCCGCCGCAGCCGGGCGGCGGTTTCGCGCCGCAGGGCTGAGTCCCCGCAGGTGAGCCCGACTCGACGAAATGCCCCGCGGTTCAACAGAACCGCGGGGCTTCGTGCATTTGTGAGTCAGCCCTGAACGAGCGGCGACAGGGCCCGCCCGGCCAGTTCCACGGTGCCCGCCTCGTGGCCGTTGGTGACCAGGTTGACGATGATGCCGTCGATGCCGTGGTCGAGGACCCGGGACTGGATCTGCTCGGCCACTTCGTCCGGGGTGCCGACGAATTGGCGGTCGGCGGGGGTGTTGCGCAGCGCCTCGTTGGGCATGGCGCCCAGGTCGGTGATGCCGATCCGGGCCAGCATTTCGGCCTGGGTCTTGCGGGCGCGGTCGCCGTCCTCGTCGACGATGACGAACGCGAGGAAGCTGGTCTCGAGGGTCTTCGGGTCGCGGCCCGCCTCGTCCAGGCGCGCGTGCAGGGCGTCGAGCTTGCGGGGGAGCTCGGAGGCGTTGCAGATGATGTTGAGGTGGTCGGCGAAGCGGGCGGCCAGGCCGAAGGTCTTCTTCTCGCCGCCGCCGCCGAGCAGGATCGGCAGGTCGTCGCGCACCCGCGGCTCGTTCATGGCGTCGTTGGTGCGGTACCACTTGCCGTCGAAGGTGGAGTGCTGCCCGCGCAGCATCGGGGTGATGATCTCCAGGGACTCCTCGAGCTTCTCGAACCGCTCGGTGAAGGTGCCGAAGTCGAAGCCGTACGCCTGGTGCTCGAGCTCGAACCAGCCCGCGCCGATACCGAGCACGGCCCGGCCGCCGCTGACCACGTCGAGGGTGGTGACGGTCTTGGCGGTGAGCGCCGGGTTGCGGTAGGTGTTGCCGGTCACCAAGGCGGACAACTGGATTCGCTCGGTCGAGGCGGCCAGACCGGACAGCGTGGTGTACGCCTCCAGCATCGGCTCCTCGGGCGCCCCGATCAGCGGCAACTGGTAGAAGTGGTCCATCACGAAGGCCGCGTCGAAGCCCGCCGCCTCGGCTTCCCGCGCCTGCGCCGCCACCGCCGGGAAGAGGTCCCGGGGCGCGACCCCGTAGCTGAAGTTCGGCATCTGATACCCGAGTCGAATGCTCATGAGCGCCACGGTAGGACTTGGAGCGCACTCCAAGTCAACAGGTGATTTCCGTGCCGGTCGCCCGGCGTGGCCGGCCCGGACCCCGCCGGGGTCCGCGGCGGGCTATTCCGCCCCGGTGGCGCGGCGGGCGGCGGTCTGGAAGGCGGCGATGACCATGGCGACGGCGGGGCGCTTGTCGGCGTGCGGGCGGGTGGCCAGATCGTAGACGCGGGCCGCGCGCACCCCGGCCAGGCGCAGCATCACCAGGTGCGGGTGGCGGACCGCGTAGCGGGGCATCAGGGCCACCCCGTAGCCGGTGGCCACCAGCGCTTCGATCACGCTGAATTCGTTGAGCCGCTGGGCGATTCGCGGCTGCACCCCGGTCACCGTCGCGATCGAGCGCAGCACGTCGTCGACCGGGAAGCCGGTGCGCACGCTGATCCAGGTCTCGTCGGCCAGTTCCGCGGGCACCACCGCGCCCTGCCGGGCCAGCCGGTGATCGGGCGCGACGACCACGTCGATCGGCTCCCGCATCAGCACCCGCGCGGCCACCCGCGGCCCACTGAGCGACGGCGCGCGCTCGTCGCGATGGGTCAGCACCACGTCGTAATCGGCCAGCAATCGCGGCACCTCGCTGGGCGGCACGTCCTCGTCGCGCGCCACCACGTCCACGCCGCTGTCCTCCAATTCGGCCAGCACGTGCGGCAGCAGCAGGGCGGCGCCGGACGGGAACAGCGCCACCCGCACCCGTCCCCGCGGCTTCCCGCGATACTCGGCCATCTCCGTGACCGCCCGTTCCATCGCGGCGAGCACCTCATCGGCTCGCACGACCAGCGCTCGACCGGCATCGGTGAGCCGTACTCGCCGGCCGTCGGGTTCCAGCAGCGCCACCCCGGCCTCCCGGGCCAGCACCTTCAACTGCTGCGACACCGCCGACGGTGTCATCGACAGCGCCTCGGCCACCGCCGCAACCGTCCCGCGATCGGCCAGTTCGCGCAGCACCCGCAGCCGCTCGAGTGACATGAGCGGCCCGTCGGACCGCGGTGCGGCGGACGCGCCGGCCGTGTCCGGTGGCGGCGGGCCGGTCACGGCCGGGGTTTTGCGGGGGACGCGGCGTGGGGGTGGGACGGAGCGGGGCGGGTCGGGCTGCGGCACGGTTAAGTTCTACTACATTGTTGGTGCAGAATTATTCGATTGTTCTTACTTATTAGCGCCAGCAAGATTTTCGGCATGACCAATCGCGATCGACTGCTCGGGCTCGCCGTCGTGGTGCTGTGGGGGTTGAACTTCCTCGCCATTCACGTCGGGCTGGAGCACTTCCCGCCGTTCTTCTTCGCGGGGCTGCGGTTCGCCGTGATCGCGATCCCGGTGCTGCTGTTCGTGCCGCGGCCGCGGGTTCCGTGGCAGTGGTTGCTGCTCTACGGGATCGGGTTCGGGATCCTGCAGTTCGCGTTCCTGTTCACGGCGTTGCGGGCGGGCATGCCGACCGGGTTGTCCTCGCTGGTGTTGCAGTCCTCGGCGCCGTTCACGGTGCTGCTGGGTGCGGTGTTCCTGCGGGAGCGGTTGCGGGGCGTCCAGCTGGCGGGGATCGCGGTGGCCATGGCGGGGATGGCGGTGATCGGCTGGGATCGGGCGCACCACGCGGCCCTGCTGCCACTGCTGCTGACCTTGCTGGGCGGATTGAGCTGGGCCTTCGGCAATATCGGGTCCCGGCTGGCCGCGGCCGCGTCCGAGAACGTGAACCCGCTGCACCTCACGCTCTGGATGGCCGTGGTGCCGCCGATTCCGATGTTCGCGTTGTCCGCGCTCACCGAGGGGCCGGCCACCGGCTGGAACGACCTGATCGCGTCCTGCTCCTCGACCGGGTGGCCCGCGTTCGCCGCGCTGGCCTACATCGTGGCGCTGGGCACCATCGCGGGCTCGGGGCTGTGGACGTATCTGATGAGCCGCTATCCGGCGAGCACGGTGGCTCCGCTGTCGCTGGCGGTGCCGGTGGTGGGGATCGCCGCCTCCTGGGCCTTCCTGCACGAGACTCCGTCGGCGTTGTCCCTGGTCGGGGCGCTGATCGTGATCGTGGGCGCGTTCACCGCCACCTCGGCGGGCCGTCGGGTGCCGGCGGCCGTGGTCGAGGACGCCACGCCCGGGCCAATTCGACACACCGAGCCGACACGCCAGCCATTTCAAGACCCCAAGCTGGTCGATGCCTAGCTGAGCAGTCCAGTTTGTTGCTGTTCGACCGATATCCGGACCTTCGGGATGAAAATTTCCACCCCAACCGACCATCTGTCTGCGACAGCTCCATAGGATGCTGACCAGGCGTGGGAGGTAACGGGTATGGCAGGACAGCGTTTGTCCGTCACGCGGCGGTCAGTGCTGCGTGGAGCAATAGCGGCCGGGGCGATGGCGGGTGCGGTGGCGGCGGGGGCCGCCCGTCCGACCTCCGCCCGCGCGGCCGCGGGACGTCGGGTAGCCGTGCTGGGCGGTGGCGTCGCGGGCCTGACCGCGGCACACGAACTGGCCGAACGCGGCTTCGAGGTGACCCTGTACGAGCGGCGGGCGCTGGGCGGCAAGGCCCGCAGCATCCTCGTCCCGGGCAGCGGCAAGGACGGCCGGCCGGAACTGTGGGGTGAGCACGGATTCCGCTTCTTCCCCGGCTTCTACCGCCATATTCCCGACACCATGCGGCGAATACCGTTCGCGGGCAATGCCAATGGTGTGTGGGACAACCTGGTGGCGGCATCGGAGGTGCGCTTTTCGCGCAAGGGCGCCGACGACACCATCATCCCCATGGGCAAGGCCGGAAAGCCCTGGACCAACCCCGACAGCTTCCGCGAGACCGTCGGGTCGGCCATCACCACCTCCACCAATATGGGCACCTCCGATGCCCTCTACTTCGCCAATCGCCTGCTGGTCTTCAACACCAGCTGCGACGCCCGCCGCAACGGGCAGTGGGACGGCGTCCCGTGGCGCGACTACGTGGGCGCGGGCAAGCGCTCCAACGAATTCCGCATGCTGTTGTCCCGCACGCTCACCACGCTGCTGGTGGCCGCCAAGGACGACAAGGCCAGCACCCGCACCATCGGCAACATGGGCGAACAGTTCCTGGGGAACCCGCTCGAGACCGGCAATGACGGGCCGCTGGACCGGCTGCTGAACGGGGCCACCAACGAGGCCTGGATCGATCCCTGGGTCAACCGGCTGCGGGAGCTCGGCGTCACCTTCGTCAACGCCGAGATCCGCGGACTGGAACTGGACGGGGCTCGCATTTCCGGTGCGCGGGTGGTGGATTCGTCGGGAGCGGCCCAGACGGTCGAGGCCGACCACTTCGTGAGCGCACTGCCGGTGGAGGTGGCGCGCACCCTGTGGACGCCCGAAATCCTGTCGCTGCGACCGGAATTGGCGGGCATGAGCCAGCTGACGGTGGACTGGATGAGCGGCATCCAGTTCTTCCTGCGCCGCCGCACCGATATCGCCCGCGGTCACGTCGCCTATGTGGACTCGCCCTGGTCGCTGACCTCGATCGCGCAGGGCCAGTTCTGGAATCGCACGCCCGTCACCGGTCTGGGCGACGGCTCGATCCAGGACTGCCTGTCGGTCGACATCTCCGACTGGAACACCCCCGGCATCCTCTACGGTAAACCGGCCAAGGAGTGCACGCACGAGGAGATCGCCCGCGAGACCTGGGCGCAGCTCGGCGCGCACCTCAACGACCGCGGTGAACTGCTCGGCAAGGACGACCTGCACTCCTGGTTCCTCGACACCGGCATCGCCTGGGACGCCTCGCAGCAGCGCAACACCAATGCCGACCCGTTGCTGATCAATACCGCGGGTTCGCTGGCGCTGCGGCCGTATTCGCATGCCGATTCGCTCCAGAACCTGTACCTGGCAGGTGATTACGTGCGCACCAACGTGGACCTCGCCACCATGGAGGGTGCGTCCGAGTCGGCCCGGGCCGCGGTGAACAAGCTGCTGGAGGTGACGGGCTCCGACGCACCCCGTTGCCAGGTGTTCACGCTGTACCGCGCGCCGGAGCTGGAGCCGTTCCGGCAGCTGGACATCGCGCGCTACACGGCGGGGCAGCCGAACCTGTTCGACGCCTAGGCGATTCCTCACACCGGCGGAAAAGGGCTGGTGTGAGGGCCCCGCCCGCGCGTTCAATCGAGTACATGAGCGAGATCACGGACCCGGTCGAACTGCGTGAACTGCTGGGGGAGGTCGCGCCGCGGCCCCGGAACAAGGACCGCTACTCCCTGCACGAGTGGGATCGTGAATGGATCGCGCGGTCGCCGTTCGTGGTGCTGGCCACCAGTGACGCGGACGGCAACTGCGATGCCTCGCCGAAGGGCGATCCGGCCGGGTTCGTGAAGGTGCTCGACGACAAGACGATCGCCATCCCCGAGCGGCCCGGTAACCGCCGCGCCGACGGGTACCTCAATATCCTCAGCAATCCGCACGTCGGCGTGATCTTCCTGATCCCGGGCCGCGGTGACACGCTGCGGATCAACGGGCGCGCCCGATTGCTCCGGGACGCACCGTATTTCGACGACATGGTGGTGAAGGGGCATCGCCCGATCCTGGCCATCGAGGTCGATATCGAGCAGATCTTCTTCCACTGCAGCAAGGCGTTCCTGCGCAGCGGGCTGTGGAAGCCGGAGCAGTGGCCCGAGGACACGCTGCCGGGCGTCGCGCGCTTGGTGAAGGACGTGGTGCCCGGGACCGAGACGCTGGCCGAGCTGGAGGCGTATTACACCGGCCCGGGCTACGAGAAGATGCTTTACAACGGCTGATTGCGGCGCGAATCACGCGGTGGGCCCCGGCACCGCCTGCACGGTGGAAGCGCCGCACCAATAAACTCGCGTCGTGGCAGACATCTCGATGCGCGGACAGCTGGCGCTGCGGGCGGCGACGGCAGCGTCGTGGGCTTCGCGGCGGGCCGGGCGGGGCAACGGCTCGATGATCGGCGGGCTGATCGCGCTGAAGATCGATCCGTCGCTGATGACGCAGCTGGGCCGCGGCAAACGCACGGTGCTGGTGACCGGCACCAACGGCAAGTCCACCACCACCCGCATGACCACCGCGGCGCTGCAGTCGCTGGGCCGGGTCGCCACCCAGGCCGACGGCGCGAACATGGACGCCGGGATCGTGGCCGCGCTCACCGCGCACCGGACCGCCCCGCTGGCGGCCATCGAGGTCGACGAACTGCACCTGCCGCACGTCGCCGACGCGTTGAACCCGTCGGTGGTGGTGCTGTTGAACCTGTCGCGCGACCAGCTGGACCGGGTCGGCGAGATCAATATGATCGAGCGCCGCCTGCGTGAGGGCATGGCCCGGCACCCCGCCGCCGTCCTCGTCGCCAATTGCGACGACGTGCTGATCACCTCCATCGCCTACGACCACCCGAACGTGGTGTGGGTCTCGGCCGGCAGCGGCTGGGCGGTGGACGCCACCAGCTGCCCGCGCAGCGGTGAGCCCATCGTGTGGGAGGGCGAGCACTGGTACAGCACCGGCGCCGATTTCAAGCGCCCCGAACCGCAGTGGCGGGTCGACGAGCAGGGCCTGCACGGTCCCGACGGCCTGGAACTGCCGCTCTCCCTGGCCCTTCCGGGTCGCGCCAATCGCGGCAATGCCGCCCAGGCGGTGGCCGCCGCGGTCGCGCTGGGCGCGGATCCGGCCGCGGCCGCCGCGGCGACCGGCACCGTGACCGAGATCGCGGGCCGCTACCGCAGCGTCGACGTCGACGGCCGCAGCACCCGCATGCTGCTGGCCAAGAACCCGGCCGGCTGGCAGGAGGCGCTGTCCATGATCGACCCGGCCGCAACGGGTCTGGTGATCGCGGTCAACGGCCAGGTGCCCGACGGCGAAGACCTGTCCTGGCTGTGGGACGTGCGTTTCGAGCACTTCGAGGGCACCCAGGTGGTGGCCGCCGGTGAGCGCGCCACCGATCTCGCGGTGCGCCTCACCTACGCCGGCGTCGACCACATCACGGTGGCGGATCCCTTGCGCGCCATCGCCTCCTGCCCGCCCGGACGGGTCGAGGTGCTGGCCAACTACACCGCGTTCCGCGACCTGAACCGCGACCTCGAAGAGAAGACGGGCGCCAAGGCATGACACGAGAATCGACCGTCCGCATCGGGCTGGTGCTCCCCGACGTCATGGGCACCTACGGCGACGGCGGCAATGCCGTGGTGCTGCGTCAGCGCCTGCGCATGCGCGGCTACGACGCCGAGATCGTCGAGATCCCGCTCACCGAGCCGGTTCCCAACTCGCTGGACCTCTACACCCTCGGCGGCGCGGAGGATTCGGCGCAGCGGCTGGCCACCCGCCACCTGCAGCGGTATCCGGGCCTGCAGGAGGCCGCCGGGCGGGGTGCGCCGGTGCTGGCCATCTGCGCGGCCATCCAGGTGCTCGGCCACTGGTACGAGACGTCGTCGGGGGAGCGGGTCGACGGTGTGGGCCTGTTCGACGTCACCACGTCGCCGCAGGACAAGCGGGCCATCGGCGAGGTGGCGACCCAGCCGCTGGTGCCGGGCCTGTCGCAGCCGCTGACCGGTTTCGAGAACCACCGTGGCGGAACCAAACTCGGCGGTGACGCCAAGCCGCTGGCCCGGGTCACCAAGGGCGTCGGCAACGGCGTCGGGGACGGTCTCGAGGGTGTGATGCAGGGTTCGGTGCTCGGCACCTACATGCACGGTCCGGCGCTGGCCCGCAATCCGGAGCTCGCCGACTACCTGCTGGGCCGGGCGCTGGGTGTGGATTCCCTTGCGCCGCTGGAGCTTCCGGAGGTCGAGCAGCTGCGCCGGGAGCGTCTGCGGGCCTGATCGCAAGGTATTCGCCGGTCGTTATTCGACCGGTGGACCTGTGGTCGGACATAGCGGTCACGCATATTCCGTTGGTGATCTCTCACCAAGGTATTGAGGCCGTGGCGACCGGCCGGTAATCTCGCGCGCGGTCACGCGTGATGAGGGAGGTGACCGGTTGCGTAGGCGCACCATGCTGAAGGCTGCTGGGTTGGCGGCTGTACTGGCGGGCGTCGGAACGGGTGCCGCTACGCGCGGCGCCGGGTCCGCGTCGGCCAATCCGTTGTGGAACGCGCTGTTCGAGGCGTGGGTCCCGGAAATCTTTGCGCCGCTGCCCGATCCCCCCGAACACAGCGAAGCCATCGTCATCGGCTCCGGATTCGGCGCCGCGGTGACCGCGTTGCGGCTGGCCGAGGCGGGCGTGCAGAACACGGTGCTGGAGCGCGGCTCCCGCTGGCCCAACGACCCGTGGCGCGAGATCTTCACCGGCGACGACCTGCCGGACGGGCGCGGCTTCTGGCATCGCACCAGCTTCACCGGCGTCACCAAGGTGCCGGTGCCGTGCGCGGACTTCGGCGGCGTGCTCGATGTCACCGAGTACCCCGGCATCGACGTGTGGCGGGCGTCCGCGGTGGGCGGCGGGTCGATCGTGTTCAGCGGCGCCATGGTCGCGCCGCCGAAGCACCTGTTCGACCACGTCTTCGGTGGCGTGGTGAACTTCGACGAACTGGATTCGGTGTACTACCCGCGGGTGCGGCAGATGCTGCGGCTGTCCACCATGCCGCAGGACGTCTACGATTCCGCGCCGTTCGCGCACTCCCGGGTGTGGGATCAGCAGGTGCGGGCCGCGGGTTACGCGCCGCAGCCCAATGATTCGATCTTCAACTGGGATGTGGTGCGCGCCGAGCTGGCGGGCAACAGCCGGCCGTCGGCGACCGCGGCGCGCAGCAATCTCGGCAACTCCAACGGCGCCAAGTTCGATCTGAACCAGAACTACCTGCGCTACGCGGAGGGCACCGGCCGCTCGGCCATCTTCCCCGGCCACCGGGTCGATACCATCGGCCAGGACGCCAACGGGAAATACGTTGTCACCGTGAGCAAGCTGGCCCCCACCGGTCAGGTGCTGCGCACCCGCACCCTCACCTGTGACCGACTATTCCTGGGTGCCGGCTCGGTCGGCACCTCCGAGCTGCTGGTGCGCGCACAGGCCACCGGCACGCTGCGCAACCTCAACGAGCACGTCGGCGACGGCTGGGGCACCAACGGCGACGTCGTGCTGGCGCGCAGCTTCAGCTACCCGTCCATGAACGGCGGTGGCGTGCCCAGCGCGAGCCGCATCTTCGACGACGCGGGAATGCCACTGCACCTGGAGAACTGGTACGTGCCGGGGATTCCGATGGACACCGGGGCCATCGCCTCGCTGGGCATCGTGCTGGACCCGACCCGCGCCCGCTTCGGCTACGACCGCGGCCGCAACGCGGTGGGGCTGGCCTGGCCGCGCGAGGCGCAGGATCAGATCGTGGCGGCGTGCCGCGCGGTGGATCACCGGGTGGGGCAGGCCAGTGGCGCGATGGTGGATTACACCGCCATCGGATTCGACGCGCAGGGCTTCTTCACCGCGCACCCGCTCGGCGGCGCGGTGCTCGGGCGGGCCACCGACGGCTACGGCCGGGTCATCGGCCACCCGGGCCTGTACGTGATGGACGGCGCGGGCATCCCCGGCAGCACCGCGACGGTGAACCCGTCGCTCACCATCACCGCGCTCGCCGAACGCAATATCGAGGCCATCATCCGCGCCGGAAGTTAGCCGGGCGGGCGGTTTTTCGCCGCTGTCCACAGTTCCCACAGGGGCTGTGGACAAACTTGCTTTGCGGAATTCTGCGATCGGGAAAGTCGACCACTGGGGATAGCTGCGACGCGGAATAGTGGCTCAGCGGTGGCATGGGTCGTGTAAACAGGTGCTAGAAGGTTCGTGGCCCGTCTCGTTCTGGACTGAGCGGAGCGGGGGAGCGAAGCGGAGGAGCGGAGGGAGGGAAGAACGAGACCTCCAGGGCCGCGAACCCGCCCGGAGCGCAGCGGAGGGCAAATTGGACACCGAGTATCCACGCAAGCCCCCCGCCCTGTGGAGCGACTTCCTCATGCTCGCGCTCGCGGTGGTCTCGGTCGTGCTGGTCACGTGGATCACCTTCTTCCACGTCTCGGACCACACCTACCGGCTGATCCGGATCGCGGACTACAGCGTCTGCGGGGTGTTCGCGGCCGAATTCCTGTGGCGCTGGCGGCGTGAGGGCTGGAGCTGGACGTTCCCGTTCATCTACTGGTACGAGGTCCTCGGCATGATTCCGGTGACCAGCCCGTTCTTCCGCGGGTTCCGGCTGCTGCGGATCGTGGTGATCGCGGTGCGGCTGGGCCGGGTCGCCGACCGCGCCTTCGGCGACCGGATCACCGCGGCCATCGTGAACCGGTCCCTCGGCGCCATCATCGAGGCGATCGAGCGCCCGCTGACCATCCGGGTGCTGGACGAGGTGGGCGAGGTGCTGCGCGCCGGGCACTACACCCGCAATATCGCGAATGCGCTGGAGGAGAACCGTTCCGAGATCGATCAGATGATCGTCGAGGTGATCCGCAGCGACCCGCAGCTGGGGAAGGTGCGCTACATCCCCTTCCACGAGGAGATGATCCGCGGCATCGCCGACGCCAGCTTCCGCGTCATCTTCCAGGTGCTGGCCGATTCGCGCACCGACGAACTGGTCGCGGACGCGCTGCGGGAGAACATCAATCAGATCCGCGACGCCGTGCACGCGGGCACCCGGGTGCCGGAGTCGATCGATCACCGGCTCGCCCCGGGCGCCGGAGCGCCCGTCTGACGGCTCAGTTCAGCCCGTGCCGGATGAGATCGCGCGGCTGGGCATACCGCACCACCTCGAACACGATCAGCGCCAGCAGCACCGCGCACAGGATGCCCAGCGCGGCCAGTGCGGGCAGCGCGGAGGCGAGCGGAATCAGCGCCAGCAGCACCACCGCCGTCACCAGCCGCGGCACCAGCACCTTGCCGGTCGCGTAGTGCCGGAACCCGACCAGCGCGACCAGATACGCCACCACGCCGCCGTACAGCGCGAACAGCGGAATCCCGTGCAGCTGATCGCTGAGCGAATGTCCTTGCGCGCCACCCACGTAGTTGAGCACCTTCTTCAAACCCAGTGCCATCGACACGATTCCGGCGATCATCGGGAAGTGCCAGAAGGTATAGCAGTTGCGGGCGATCTGGATGCGGCGCTCGCCACCGGCATGGTGCATGGCGCGCTCCACCACCAGGGCGGCCACGTCGAAGTAGGCCCACCACAGCAGTCCGGCCACCCCGAGCCCCAACATCGAGCCGACGGTGATCGACCAGGAGATCGGCAGTCCGGCCACGCCGACGCCGATGGACACGATCGATTCGCCCAGCGCGATGATGACGATCAGCCCGTACCGTTCGGCGAAGTGCGAGGGCGAGTAGAGCCGCCATTCGTTGCCCGCGAAGAAGGTCCAGCCCATGTCCCACACCAGGGCGGCCAGCCACAGCCCCAGCTGGGCGGCGCCGGTGGTGGTCGCGCCCGCCACCAGCAGCACGCTGGCGACGCTGAGTGATCCTGCGGCCCAGCGGATCACCTGCCGCCGCAACTGGGCGTCGTGCGCGCTGGCCATCCAGAACACGGCCAGGTGCGTGAGCCGGACGATCAGGTAGGCGATCACGAAGACCAGCGGCCCGTACCAGCCGCCGGGCAGATCGCGGAAGGCCTCGGGGATGGTGAGCGCGATGATGAACACCGCCCCCATGGCCGCGAACATGGCCACCCGGGCGATGCCCTCGTCGGCCTTGATCACATTGCCGAGCCAGGAGTAGCCGATCCAGGCCCACCACAGCATGGCCAGGATCAGCAGTGCGCGCAGCAGATTGACGCCGGTGGCGTCGTGCGCGGCGAAGTCGGTGACCATGGTGAAGGCGAAGACGATCACCAGGTCGAAGAACAGTTCCAGCTGGGTCACCGAGGCGTCCTCGGCGACCGGGGTCATGCGGGTGCGAACCGAACCGGGCATGGCAGACATACTGCCGTCTCGAGCTCACGAACGGCAGTGCCGACGGCGAGTGTTCGCCGCCGGCGTGACGCGATTACGCGGTGCCGAAGCCGGGTTCGAAGTTGCGGCCGTAGTCGAGGCGCTGTGCGTAGCCGGCCTGCGGGTAGCCGGGCTGGGCGTATCCGGCCTGGTCGTACGGGGCCGGTTCGGCGTAGGGCGCGGCCTCGGTGGCTTCGGCCGGAGCCTCGAGCTCGCCGAGTCCCTGTAGGCCGGTGACGGATTCGACGAAGGCGATGAAGTTGCTGATCATCGTCTCGCCCTCGCGTCGCGCGCTGCGCTTGAGGACCATGCCGGGCACCGGGATCGGCAGGTAGAGCTCCGAGTGGTACCAGACTTCGGTTGCGCCGTCCTCGAATTCGGCGAGGTCGAACCAGCCCTTGCCGCCGGCACCGGCGCTGGACTCGGTGACCTGCCATTCGACGCGGTTCTCGGTGCAGGTGTACTCCACGACCTGGCGGTCGGGCCGGCCCATCAGGCTGGCCGAGATGTACACGCGCTTCGGGCGGCCGAAGTCGTCGCGGCTGGCGACCCGGACATCCTGGTGCGAGGGCGACCAATCGGGCATCTGCTCGACCATGAGCAACGCGTCCATCACCTGATCGGGATCAAGGTCGATCACGAACCGGTGGTCAGTTTTCGTGCGCATATCTACCCTCCACTCGGGGACCGATTGTGACCAGGGTCGCTCCGAGAGTCAACTGTGCACGCCACCGCTCTTGACCGACTGGTCGGTCTGGTTTGTCGCAATGTCCCTGCTCGGCGCAGGTATCCATCCGGGCCGGGGTCGTGCCGGAATTCATTTCCGGAGGCGGCGCCCGCGACCCGCTGACTGGGACGCCTCAGCCGTGTTTCACTTCCGAGTCCGGACCCGGGAACACCAGGTTCGTCCGGCCGTCGGGGAAGCGCACCACGTAGGGCGGTTCCCCGTCCTCGCCGCGCACCTCGACGATCTCCGCGGTGTGATCGGGGAGTCCGACATTTCGCCCGTGAACGACCAGTTGGTCACCGACAGTTGCTCGCATACCTGCGATTCTCCTCCCGGAGTGATCCCGGTCACAAGGCGGGGATGGCGCGGTCGACCGCCACTCGGATCAGCCGCGCCGCTTCCTCGTCACCGAAGATGCCGGGCAGCGTGAGCC
The DNA here is from genome assembly GCF_054781395.1 of Nocardia tengchongensis. Taxonomy (NCBI): domain Bacteria; kingdom Bacillati; phylum Actinomycetota; class Actinomycetes; order Mycobacteriales; family Nocardiaceae; genus Nocardia; species Nocardia tengchongensis. The sequence goes on along the minus strand of NZ_BAAGUM010000006.1, from coordinate 1,766,494 downwards.
TTTCGACGATCAGCCAGTTCAGGGCCAGGAACAGCAGAATTACCGAGTCCGCGTCGCCGGGCAGGCCGGAGTCCAGATGGTTGCGGACATTGAATTCGATGTCGGCGCGCACCCGTTCGGTGAGGATCGTCTGCAGCTCCGGGCGACGGGTGGCTTCCAGGCGTAATTCCAGCAGGGCGAGGTAGCCGGTGCGGAACCCGGTGATCCGGGTGACCGTCTCGGTCATCAGCTCCGCGATGGTTTTGCGGGTGCGTGGGCCGGTGAAGAGGTGGTTCATCGTCTCGGCGCTGGGTTGTAGCCGCTCGTAGAAGCGATGGCCGGCCTGGATGAAGAGCTCGTCCCGATTCGGGAAGTAGTTGGAGGCCGTGCCCGCGGGTACGGCCGCCTCCTTGTCGACCGCGCGGAAGGTTAGCCCGCGGGCGCCGTCGCGGGCCAGGACCTCGATGGCGGCGTCGATCAGGGCATTGCGTCGTTCCGGGTTCGTTCGAACCATTGACACCACTCCATCTGTAGTACTACGTTCGTAACCACTACGGACACAGTACTACGAATGGGGCGGTACAACATGCGAAACCTCGTCTACTACGTGGCGGTCTCCCTGGACGGTTACATCGCGGGTCCGGAAGGTCAGGTCGACTTCTATCCGGTGGCCGACGACATGGCAGCCTGGTTCAACGAGCGGTACCCCGAGGCTGTCCCGACGCACATCCGCCCGCACGCGGGCCTTCCGGTCGATACGCCCAACAAGGAATGGGACACCTTGCTCATGGGCCGTGGCACCTACGAGCCCGCGCTCGCCGTGGGCATCGCCAGCCCGTACGACCACCTGAAGCAGTACGTTTTCTCTACAACCCTCGCCCCCGTGGACAACCCGCAGGTGGAAGTGGTGGCCGGCGATCCGGTCGAGCTGGTGCGCCGATTGAAGCAGGAAGCGGGTAAGGACATCTGGCTCTGTGGCGGCGCGAACCTGGCCGGGCAGCTGGCCGACGAGGTCGACCGGATGATCATCAAGAGTTACCCGGTGATCGCGGGCGCGGGCCTGCCACTCTTCTCCGGCGGATTCCGGCCCGCTCGATTCACCGTTACCCAACGCCGCGAATTCAGTAACGGGGCCCAGGTGACCTGGTTGGACCGGGTGCGGCCGGAATAGCCGGCCGATGGCCGAAAGCGGCCGACGAGAGGTGGGGCGAAATCTCGTGGACCTGGGCCGGTAGTCTTGACCCTCGGTAGCAGCAGTTTGTCGATCTTGGAGGATTTCCGCCGTGGCTCTCGTCGTCCAGAAGTACGGAGGATCCTCGGTCGCCACCGCCGAGCGCATCCGGAGAGTCGCCGAGCGGATCGTCGAGACCAAGAAGCTGGGCCACGATGTGGTCGTGGTGTGTTCGGCCATGGGCGACACCACCGACGAACTCCTGGATCTGGCCCAGCAGGTCGCGCCCGCCGCGCCCGCCCGCGAGATGGACATGCTCCTCACTTCCGGTGAGCGCATCTCCAACGCGTTGGTGGCCATGGCCATTCACTCGCTCGGCGCCGAGGCCCGGTCCTTCACCGGCTCGCAGGCCGGTGTCATCACCACCGGTACGCACGGCAACGCCAAGATCATCGATGTGGCCCCGGGCCGGGTGCAGCAGGCGCTCGGCGAGGGCACCATCGTGCTGGTCGCGGGTTTCCAGGGCGTGTCCCAGGACAGCAAGGACGTGACCACGCTGGGTCGCGGTGGTTCCGACACCACCGCGGTCGCGCTGGCCGCCGCGCTCAATGCCGACGTGTGCGAGATCTACACCGATGTGGACGGCGTGTTCAGCGCCGACCCGCGCATCGTCTCCGATGCCCAGAAGCTGGACTCCGTCTCCTACGAGGAGATGTTGGAGATGGCCGCCTGTGGCTCGAAAGTTCTCATGCTGCGTTGCGTCGAGTACGCACGCCGCTACAACGTGCCCGTCCATGTGCGGTCCTCGTACACGGATAAGACGGGCACCATGATTACCGGATCGATGGAGGACATCCCCTTGGAGCAAGCAATCCTCACGGGCGTCGCGCACGACCGCAGCGAGGCCAAGGTGACCGTGGTCGGCATTCCGGACAAGCCGGGCTACGCCGCCAAGGTGTTCCGCGCGGTCGCCGATGCCGAGATCAACATCGACATGGTGCTGCAGAACATCTCCAAGGTGGACACCGGCAAGACCGACATCACCTTCACCCTGCCCAAGCTGGAGGGCCCGCGCGCCGTCGAGCTGCTCACCAAGCAGCAGGGCGACATCGGCTTCTCCCAGGTCACCTACGACGATCACATCGGCAAGGTGTCGCTGGTCGGCGCGGGCATGAAGTCGCACCCGGGTGTGACCGCCACCTTCTGTGAGTCGCTCGCGGACGCGGGCATCAACATCGACCTGATCTCCACCTCGGAGATCCGGATCTCGGTGCTGGTCAAGGACACCGACCTGGACGAGGCCGTGAAGGTGCTGCACTCGGCGTTCGATCTGGGCGGCGACGAGGTCGCCGTGGTGCACGGCGGAACGGGACGGTAGAGCCATGGGTGTGCGGGTAGGCGTCGTCGGCGCGACCGGTCAGGTCGGCGCTGTCATGCGAAAGCTGCTGGAGGAGCGCAACTTCCCGGCCGACGAGGTGCGTTTCTTCGCGTCCTCGCGCTCGGCGGGCAAGACGCTGCCGTTCCGCGGCAAGGACATCGTGGTCGAGGACACCGAGACCGCGGATCCGACCGGACTGGACATCGCGCTGTTCTCGGCCGGCGCCACCATGTCCCGGGTGCAGGCCCCGCGTTTCGCGGCCGCCGGGGTCACGGTCATCGACAACTCCTCGGCCTGGCGCAAGGATCCCGAGGTGCCGCTGGTGGTCTCCGAGGTGAACCCGGAAGCGACCCGCAACCTGGTCAAGGGCATCATCGCCAACCCGAACTGCACCACCATGGCCGCCATGCCGGTGCTCAAGGTGCTGCACGACGAGGCCGGTCTGCAGCGGCTGATCGTGTCCAGCTACCAGGCGGTTTCGGGCTCCGGCCTGGCCGGTGTGGAGGAGCTGGCCTCGCAGGTGCGCGCGGTGATCGGCGATGCCGAGAAGCTGGTGCACGACGGTTCGGCCGTGGACTTCCCGGCGCCGAACAAGTACGTGGCCCCCATCGCCTTCGATGTGATCCCGCTCGCGGGCGCACTGGTGGACGACGGCAGCGGTGAGACCGACGAGGATCAGAAGCTGCGCAACGAGTCCCGCAAGATTCTGGGTCTGCCGGACCTGCTGGTGAGCGGTACCTGCGTGCGCGTGCCGGTGTTCACCGGGCACTCGCTGTCGATCAATGCCGAGTTCGCCCGGCCGATCTCGGTGGAGCGCGCGGAGGAGCTGCTGGCCGAGGCGGCCGGTGTGAAGCTGACCGATGTGCCGACTCCGCTGGCCGCCGCCGGGCAGGACGAGTCGCTGGTGGGTCGTATCCGCCAGGATCCGGGTGTGCCGGACGGGCGCGGTTTGGCACTGTTCATCTCCGGCGACAATCTGCGTAAGGGCGCCGCGCTGAACACCATTCAGATCGCGGAAGTTCTTTTGAACAACTGATCAGTTCTCTGATCGAACTATCCGTTACGGACCGTGCACACAATGTGCGCGGTCCGTTTTCGGATATGGTCAATCGGTCCAGAGTTCCGCGCACGGCAGTGGCGCGAGCCGATCGATGGGCATGCCGTCGATGGTGACTTCAATGCGATGCGGTCGCAAATGCGCAGCGAGGCGTTCCGCAATTGCTCGCTCGGCGCGGTAATCCAAGATCATTCCGCCAGGAAACCGCAGGTGCACATGGACTTCGTCGGTTTCGGTGCCGGCGGTCATCGCGCGGGCGCCCGGTGGGTGGCTGGTTGACCTTTCCTCGTGCGTGAGTTCCGGTTACCCTCGCGTTCGAGGCGGGCGGTGATGGATTGCACCGTCGCCCCGTCAGCAGTGGAGGAATACCTGGTGGCCGCTAGGGCGCACGCCGCGAACCACATTGCCGCGCCGCCGATTCCGGCTCCGAGTAGGAAGAAGAGAAGTTCGCCGGGCATGACCACCTCTTGTCGTCCGTTTGGTTCGACGGGTCCTCTTCAAACGTTAAACACAGAAAAATTGCGGTGCAATAAGAAAAATCCATGTTCCATACTGTGCGCCGTAAGCTCGCCCGGTCTGGAATCCTTGTCGGCAGATCCCCCTTGGAAGGAATGGGTGGAAGGAGAAGGGCATGGTAGACATCGGCGAAACAAGCGGGCGGTGACGGCCGGGAAAGCCGATCAGGCAGAAGGAGTTTGACCCGGTGGCCGAAAGTACCCTTGGGGCACGGGTAGCGGAGTTGCGCCGGCGGCGGGGACTATCGCAGAAAGAGTTGGGCGCGGCGATTCGGCGCTCGGAAAGCTGGGTGTCGCAGGTCGAGCGAGACGTGCTGCCTGTTGAGCGACTGTCCGTTCTGCAAAGACTGGCGGACGTGCTCGGTGTGGCGGTACGCGATCTGCGTCCCGAAGCTGCCGAACCGGTGGCCGCCGACCGCGGTGACGGGCATCGGCCCGGCTCTGCGGTTTTCGAGCAGCTGCGGCTGCTGCTCACCGGACATCCCGCACTGGACCAGCTTTTCGGAGACGACACCGATCGCGATCTCGAGACGAGCACCGCGGTGGAGAAACTCCCGGAGCTGCAACAGCGGGTGGACCTGGCCTGGCAGCTGGCGCACGAATCCCGGTTGGTCGAGGTGGGCGGCAGCCTGCTGGAACTGATTCCGGACCTCGAACACGCCGCGCGGGCGAACACCCCGCGGCGGGCGGAGGTGCTGACCCAGCTCTCGCGCGCCTATCAAGTGGCCGCGACCGCGTTCACCCGTCAGGAAGAGGTCGACGCGGCGTGGGTCGCGGCCGATCGCGCATTGTCCGCGGCCGAGGAATCCGGTGACGCGCTTAGCGTCGTGGCCGGAACCTACCGCATGGCGCAGGCCTTCCTGCGCCTGCAACGACTGGAGCAGGCCGAACAGGCGGCACGGGTGTCGGTGGCGGCGCTGGCCGCGCGGGCGGCGGCCGAGCATCCGCAGCCGGAAGTGCTGTCGCTCTACGGATCCCTGCAGCTCATGCTGGCGGTGATCGCGGCGACCGACGGGAATCGCACGGCGGCTCGCACCGGGCTGGCGGCGGCGCGCTCCGCCGCCGACCGGCTGGGCGAGGGCCGCAACGATTTCGACACCGAGTTCGGTCCGACCGGGGTCGCCGTGCACGCGGTGGCCGTGGCCGTCGAACTGGGCGACGCCGGTGAGGCGCTCGATACCGCGCGCACCGTCGACGCGTCGATCCTGTCGCCGGAACGCCAGGCCCGCTTCCTGGTCGATGTCGCCCGCGCGCACGCGCAGCGGCGGCAGGCGGCGGAGGCCTTGGAGGCGTTGCTCGATGCCGAGCGACTAACTCCCGAACTGGTGCACACCGATCACCGCGCCCGCGAAGTGGTGCGAGATCTGCTGCAGTTCGCCGGTCGCCGACCGGCAGAGGAATTACGGGAGCTGGCCGGGCGGGCCGCGGTCACTCCCTGACGGGGCTGTCGTCGGAGGTCAGCGCACACCCGGTGTGCGCGGGTCGGAGCCGACGCATGCCACCAGCAGGCAGCCCGGGGGCGCGTCGCTGAAAGGTGGGGCGAGCGGAATGTTCAAGCAAGAGAGCGCGGTACAGCCGGGATAGGCGTCCGCGCCGACGCCGAACACGGCCAGCGCGATATCGGTGTCGAAGTAGGAGCCGTAGTTCACCTGCAGCGGCGTCTCCACATAGGGACCCGGATCCGGGATGGGGTTGTCGCGGAACGCGGCCAGCAGGCGACGGAAGAACTCGTGCGCCGGTTCGGCGCCATACTGCAACAGTCCGCCGGGGCCCTGCGAACTGTGGACGCCGAAGGTGCCGGTCCACACCACCATGAGATCCAGGCTGGGCACCACGAAGACGTGCTGCAGGCCGAATCCGGACATGGAATAGGTGTCGGCGGGCAGGAATTCGGGATTCTCCGCGCAGCCGGGGCCGACCCAGAACAGGTAGCCGTAGCAAGAGTTGGTGTCCGACGGGGTGAGGGCCCGATCCAGGTAGGCCCCGGACACGATGGTGCGACCGTTCCAGCGGCCGTGTCCGGCGACCAGCATGCCCAGTCGCGCCAGATCGACGGGCGGGATGAACAGGTGCGCGTAACCGTAGGTGTGGCCGGACCGGTCCCGGGCCCAGTAGTAGTCGTCGCGTCGAATACCCAGGGGGTCGAACAGTTCCCGCTGCGCGAATTGCTGAAGGGGCTCGCCGACGGCCAATTCGATCACGTAGGACAGCAGGTCCACATTGCGCTGACTGTATTGGAAAGCGTTGCCCGGTGGGGTGTCGAACGGTACGCCCAGGGCTTGGATCGCGCTGAACGGATCGATGGGGATGATGCCGGTGATGCCCTCGGTGGCGACGCCGACGCGCAGTCCCGATGTCTCCTGCAACAGATTCCGCACCGTGATGGCGCGATGCCCCGCATCGCCGACACCGGGCGGGAGATACCGGTCCAAGGGCGCTTCGAGATCGAGTTTCCCTCGGTCCCAGGCGATTCCGGCGAGCAGCGAGACGACGCTCTTGGTGACGCTCCAGACATTCCACGGCACGGAATCGGTTTCGGCATTCGAGGGGCCGGTGCCGATCAGGCAGTTGTGCCGGAACACCTGGACGTTCAAGCGATTTCGGGAGGCGGCGAAGTCGAGGGCGTTGGCCAGCAGGCCGGCGTCGACCCCGGTGTCCTCGGGTGTGGCGCGTTCGAAGGCGCGGCCGCTGGGTGCGGCGCAGCCGACCGGCTCGGTCGCCGCGGTCGCGACGCCACCGCCGGTCAGCACGCTGCCCGTCATCAGTGCCGCCGCTATCGCGGCGGCCATCCCCCTGCGCATGCGCCGCATGGGGTTCAGGCTATCCCGGAAAGTTGAAGCCGACGCCCAACAAGCGCCTCTCGGCGAGTGGTCGCTCGTAGCGACGAAGGGTGCGGCCCGGGGCTGTTCCGACGCCGGCAATGGTGATCAACCGGGGGCCCGCCGGATCTATTCCGGCTCCGGCATTGTGATCTGGGTGACGGCGGCTCGATGGTGTCGGCTGTCACCCGGAGCGTTTAGCATTCGGCGAAGAAAACTTGCGTATCTCTTGGGGGAGCTGTGACCGACGATCCGGTGATCGCCAATCTGCTGACCGTGCTCGACGCCAATCCCGAGCTGTTGCCGGTGCGGATCAGCGTGATCGAACTGCTGGCCGCTCGCGGGCAGTATGCCGAGGCGCTGTCGCAGTGCGCGACGGCGCTGGCGCAGGATCCGGTGAATGCACAGGTGAAAGCGCTGTTGCAGCGGTGCACGGCGGCGCTGGCGGGTGCCGGATCCGAGGAATCGGCCGCGGCCGCAGCGGTTTCCGCGGCCGCGCCGGCCGCATCCGATTCGGGTTTCCGCGACGCCTCCGGTTATGACTGGGACGCCGCGGAGGAGCAGGTCGGCGATATCATCCAGCCCGCGTTCGTGAACGAGCAGCCGGAGCCGTACGCGGAGGGCGATGTCGGTCTGTTCGAGCGCCCCAAGCTGACCCTCGCCGATGTCGGTGGCATGGAGCAGGTCAAGCAGCAGCTGGAGTTGTCGCTGCTGGGCCCGGTCCGAAATCCGGAACTGGCCAAGGCCTTCGGCACCAGCGCGCGCGGCGGCCTGCTGCTGTACGGCCCACCCGGCTGCGGCAAGACCTTCGTGGCGTCGGCGATCGCGGGCGAACTGGGCGCGAACTTCTACGCCATCGAGATCGCCGACATCCTGAACTGGTACACCGGCCGTAGCGAGCACAATCTCAAGCAGGTCTTCCGGACCGCGCGCCGCAAGGCTCCCTGTGTCTTGTTCTTCGACGAGATCGACGCCCTCGGCCACAAGCGCAGCCACCTGTCCGGCTCCAGTTCCCTGCGTTCCACCGTCAATCAGCTGCTCACCGAAATGGATTCGATGACCAGCGACAACGAGGGCGTCTACATCATCGGCGCCACCAACCACCCCTGGGACGTCGATGTGGCTCTGCGCCGTCCCGGCCGCTTCGACCGCATGGTCCTGGTCGCCCTCCCCGACCTCGAGGCCCGCGTCTCGATCCTGCGCCACCACCTGAAGGACCGCCCGATCGAGGGCATCGACCTCAACGCCATCGCCGCCCGCACCGAGCACTACTCGGGCGCCGACCTGGCCCAAATCTGCAAATCCGCAACCCAACTCGCCATGGCCGACTCCATCCGCACCGGCGCCGTCCGCCCGGTCCGCATGGACGACATCGCCGCCGCCCTGACCCACACCCGCCCCAGCACCGGCGCCTGGTTCGAATCCGCCCGCAACGTGGTCGAATTCGCCAACAACGACGGCAGCTACGACGAACTCGCCGCCTACATGCGCGCCCGGAAAGACCACTGATCCGGAATTGCTGATCGGATGAGCGAGAAGATCGAGAAGGCGCGGGTGCTGGCGGATCTCGGGCGGTATGACGGGGCCCGGGAGATGTTGGGGGAGGTGCTGGCCAGTGAGCCGGAGCATCCGGTGGCGTTGGCGGAGATGGCCAGTCTGGCGTATCGGGAGGGGGAGTACGGGCGGGCGCTGGAGTTCGCGGGGGCCGCGCTGCGGGTGTCGCCGGACGAGGTGTTCGTGTGGCGGGTGCGGGCGCTGGCGGAGTTGCAGGCGGCGCGGGGGCTGAGTGGGGACGCGGCGGTCGAGGGGCGGGGGCGGGCGGTCGCGGCGGCTCGCCGGGCGGTCGAGTTGGAGCCGGAGGATGCGGACAATCTGCGGATTCTGGCTGCTACACAACGGGATACCGATCCGGCGGCGGCGCTGGCGAACCTGGACCTGGCGCTGGAGCTGGATCCGGACGACACGCACGCACATCTGCTGCGCGGATTGACGTTGCGGCGGAACGTGCACGGACCGGAGGCGCTGGCACAGGCCGAGGAGGCTTTCCGGGAGGTGCTGCGGCTGGAGCCGGAGAACGCGGAGGCGCTCTACGAGCTCGCGGGCATCGCCTTGGATCGGGGTGATCGGGAAGCGGGTACGGAGCAATTGCGGCGGGTGGCGCAAGTGGATCCGGACTACGGGGACGCGGTGCGTGAGCAGCTGGCCTGGCTGGCCGAGCAGGATGCCCTCCGAGCTCGGGCCGCGCAGCAAGCGACCACCGCGGGTGGTGCCGGCAACCCCTACGTGAAGCGGAAAGTCGTTGCGCCGGTGCCTGTTCCGGCGACCAGCTCCGGCGGAGGCAGCCGCTTCGGCCGGTGGATAGCCGCGATCGCGGTGCTGGCGGTGATTCGCCTGGGGGTCGCCGCCATGGGCGCGGACCACGATTCGGCGCCGGCCACGACGCATCACCCGCCGCCGCTCTACACCGCGCCGCCGACGTTCCCGTCGTACCTGCGGCAATACCCGCTCACCGTCCCCCCGATGCCCAGCTGGCTCGAGCACCCGCCCACCTACATCCCGCCGCCGAACTTCCCGACCTATCGCCCGCCGGCTCCGCGTTAGGGCCCGGACTGTATACACCTTTGTTTACTCAGTCCCTGCTCAGTTTTCTTGACTAGTTCCAGAAAACTGGGCAGGCTCGGATTCATGACCAAGGCGACGACCACCAATTCCGGCGCCCCGGTGCCCAGCGACAACGAATCGCTCACCGCGGGCGCCCAGGGCCCGATCCTGCTGCACGATCACTATCTGATCGAGAAGCTCGCGCACTTCAACCGGGAGCGGGTCCCGGAGCGGGTGGTACACGCCAAGGGCACCGGCGCGTTCGGTGAGCTGGTGGTGACCGGGGATGTGAGCCGGTACACCAAGGCGGCGCTGTTCCAGCCGGGCACGCGGACCGAGTCGCTGGTGCGGTTCTCGACCGTCGCCGGCGAGCAGGGCAGCCCGGACACCTGGCGCGACCCGCGCGGATTCGCGGTGAAGTTCTACACCACCGAGGGCAACTACGACATCGTCGGCAACAACACCCCGGTGTTCTTCATCAAGGACCCGATCAAGTTCCCCGACTTCATCCACTCGCAGAAGCGGCTGCCGGGTTCGGGCCTGCGCGACGCGACCATGCAGTGGGACTTCTGGACCCTGCGGCCCGAGACCGCGCACCAGGTGACCTGGCTGATGGGCGACCGCGGCATCCCGGCCACCCTGCGCCACATGGACGGCTTCGGCTCGCACACCTACCAGTGGATCAACGAGGCGGGCGAACGCTTCTGGGTGAAGTACCACTTCAAGACCGATCAGGGCATCAAGACCCTGACCCAGGCCGAGGCCGACGAGCTGGCCGGTAAGGACGCCGACTACCACCGTCGCGACCTGTACGAGGCCATCGAGCGCGGCGATCACCCGAGCTGGACGCTGAAGGTCCAGATCATGCCGGTCGCCGAGGCCGACAACTACCGCTTCAACCCCTTCGACCTGACCAAGGTCTGGTCGCAGCAGGACTACCCGCTCATCGAGGTCGGCCGCTGGACCCTGAACCGCAACCCCGCGAACTTCTTCGTGGACATCGAGCAGGCCGCCTTCGCGCCCTCGAATGTGGTTCCCGGCATTGCCTTCTCGCCCGACAAGATGCTGCTGGGTCGCGTCTTCGCCTACGCCGACGCGCACCGCTACCGGATCGGCGCCAACCACGCACAGCTGCCGCCGAACCGCGCCAAGGCCGCGCCGGTGAACTCCTACTCGCAGGACGGCGCCATGCGCTCGGGCCACAATGCCGCGAGTGTCCCGGTGTACGCGCCCAACTCGTTCGGTGGTCCGCACGCCGACCCGGCCCGCGCCATCGACGACGGTGCGTGGGCGTTCGACCCCACCATGATCCGCGCCGGATACGTCACCCACCGCGAGGACAACGACTTCGCGCAGGCGGGCACCCTGGTCCGTGAGGTCATGGACGACGACCAGCGGGATCGCCTGGTGGGCAACGTGGCCGGGCACATCCTGGGCGGCGTGCGCGAACCCGTGCTGAGCCGCGTCTTCGACTACTGGAAGAGCGTCGACGCCGAACTCGGCAAGCGCATCGAAGTGGCGGTCCGCGAACAGCTCTGACCAACTCTCGAGGCCCGCGTCGCCCTGGGCGGCGCGGGCCTTTTCATGTGTTCCCGGCCAGCATCGAGTCGGTGAGCCGTTCGGCCACGGCGGTATCGAGGGGTGCGTGGCCGAGCAGGAAGCGATACCAGAACATGCCGTAGAACTGATCGACCATGAGGTCGAGGTCGGCGTCATCGGACAGTTCACCGCGGTCGCGTCCCCGCTCGAGGAGCGCACGGACGGCCTGACGTCGTTGCGCGGTAAAGGTTTCCAGTAGTTCGGCCAGGTGCGGGTCGTGCGCCGCCTCGCGAACCAGGGTGCGCAGGGCGGGCGCGGTCGAATCGCTCTGCGCGCCACGGAAGGTCGAGTCGATGACCGTGAGCAGGTCGGTGCGCACCGAACCGCTGTCGGGCGTCGGCACGTGCAGGGCTGATCGTTCGGTGAGCGCGTCCAGCAGCAGTGCGCCCTTGGACGGCCACCAGCGATAGACCGTCTGTTTGCCGACCCCGGCCGCCCGCGCGATGGCGTCGATGGTGACGGGCGCGCCCCCGGATTCGCCGAGCAGCCGGAGTGCCGTGTCGAGGATGGCCTGGTGGGTGGCCTCGTTGCGGCGGCGGCCGGTGTGGGGTCGCTCGGGGTTCGGCTGCGGCCCTGTGGTTTTCATCGACATCCTCCTGTGGCGCAGCTCACTCGATTGTCGAGACTAAAAGTCTCGGTTCCACTGTTGTCGAGACTATCAGTTCCAACAAACTGGAGGTTCCGGCAATGACCACAACACAGCGCGTCGTCATCATGGGTGGCAGCTCCGGCATCGGCGAGGCCACCGCCGCCGTCTTCGCGGCCGCGGGCGCCGAGGTCGTCATCACCGGCCGCGGCCGGGACAAACTGGACGCCGCCGTGGCCCGCATCGGCGGCGATACCACCGGCTACGTGGTGGACGCCACCGATCAGGCCGCCGTCGACGCCTTCTTCGCCCGGGTGGGGACCATCGATCACCTGGTGATCTCGGTGAGCGGCTCCGCGGGCAGCGGCCCCTTCGCCGAACTCGATCTGGAGCAGTTGGCCGCCGGCTTCGACGGCAAGTTCTGGCCGCAGGTGCGCATCCTGAAAGCGGCGCTCCCGCACCTGGATTCGCGGGGTTCGGTCACGCTGGTGACCGCTGGCTCGTCCCGCTCGGCCTTCCCCGGCACCGCGGGCCTGGCCGCCATCAACGGCGCACTCGACGCCATGGTTCCGCCGCTGGCGGTCGAACTCGCCCCGCTGCGCATCAACGCGGTCTCCCCGGGCGTGGTCGATACCCCGTGGTGGGACCGGGTTCCCGAGGCGCAGCGCACCGCCCTGTTCGACGGTCTGGTGGCCACCACCCCGGTGGGCCGGGTCGGCCGCCCTGAGGACATCGCCCGCGCCATCCACCTGCTGGCCACCAATGGCTTCATCACCGGCGTCGTACTCGATGCCAACGGCGGCACCAGCCTGGCGACGGGTCGCTGAATCCGCCTGCTCGGCAACCTATTTCCCGGTTGCCCGGGCGCGTCGCACTTCCAGCCCGTCGAGGATGAGCCCGAGTTCGTCATCGAAGAAGTCCTCCCTGGACTGGGCGACGTCGATGTCGCTCATGGTCCCGTGGCGCTTGCTGATGTGCGGATAGCTCTGTGTCGCTTGCACGGCCATGGTCATGAAGTTGGCGAACCACTCCTGCTGGTCCTGGCCGCTGCGGGCGATGGTGGTGACCATGGCGGTCTCGCCGCTGGTGGTGCCGAGCACGTAGGACCAGATGGCGTTGGCGGCACGGTCGGCGGAGTAGTCGTCGAAGCCGACCGCCTCGAGCAGGGCGAGCATGGTCTCGGACAGGCGCAGCAGGTTCGGGCCGAGATAGGCGAGTCCGGCGCCGGTCATGGCGGTGCTGATCCACGGGTGCCGCAGGATGGCCGCCCGGATGTCGCGGCTCAGGGTGAGCAGTTCGGCGCGCCAGTTCTCGGCGACGCCGGGGAGCATGGGTACGTCGCCGAAGGCCTCGTCGATGGCGAGTTCGAGGATCTCGTCCTTGTTGGTGACATGGGTGTAGAGCGAGGTCGCGCCCGCGTTCAGGCGGCTGCCGAGGCGTCGCATGCTGAGGGCGTCGTAGCCCTCGGTATCGAGCAGGGCGAGTGCCTCGGTCACGATCTGTTCCCGGCTCAGCGCGGGTTGATCCTTGCGCTGTCGTTCCGGCCGGGTCCATACCGACGAGAACTCCTGTGCCTTGGCCGCCATGGCTCTTCCTCCTTCGTCTGTGGGACAGCATAACCCCAGCTAGAACGCCGTTCGTTCGAACGCACGCTGTTCCTTCTTGCGAACAGTGTACGGAGGTCGTACAGTGTTCGACAACGCCGCACAGTGTGCGGAACGGCTTCTCGAAGGGGACTCGAAATGACTGCGAAGGAAATGGCCGAGGCGCTGACAGCGCCTGTGGCGCAGCGCGATCCGAAGCGCTGGCTGATCCTGGTGGTGCTCTGCCTGAGCTCGCTGGTGCTGGTGATCGACAACATGGTCCTCACCGTCGCCCTGCCCCAGATCGCCACCGACCTGCACGCCGGCCCGCAGGCCCTGCAGTGGGTGATCGACTCCTACATCCTGGTCTTCGCGGGCCTGCTGCTCACCACCGGCAGCCTCTCGGATCGCTTCGGCCGCAGGCTGGTGATGGTGCTGGGCCTGGTCCTGTTCGGCGCGGCCTCGCTGCTGGCCGCCTATGCGAGCAGCCCCGAGATGCTGATCGCCGGACGCGTGGTGATGGGCATCGGCGGTGCGCTCATCATGCCGAGCACCCTGTCCATCCTGATCACCGTCTTCGATGAGCAGGAGCGGCCGAAGGCGATCGCGGCCTGGAGCAGTGTGGCCATGATCGGTATGGTCGGTGGCCCGGTGCTGGGTGGCGTCATGCTCGAACACCTCTGGTGGGGTGCGGTTTTCCTGCTGAACGTGCCGATCGCGGCGGTCGCCATCGTGGCGGCCATGACCCTGATGCCGGAGTCCAAGGGTCCGGCCCGCCCGACCGATCTGCCGGGCATGGCGCTGTCGATCGTGGGCACCGTCGCCCTGGTGTGGAGCATCATCGAGTTCCCGACCAAGGGCCTTGCCGGAACCTGGGTTTCGCTGCTGGTCTCCGCGATGTTCCTGCTGGCCTTCTTGATTCGCGAACTGAAGGCCGAGCACCCGATGGTGCCGATGCAGCTGTTCCGCAACCGCGTTTTCACCGGGTCCAGCTTCTCGCTGGTGCTGGTCACCTTCGCCAATGCCGGTCTGCTTCTGTTGCTCACCCAGTACCTGCAGTTCGTGCTCGGCTACTCGCCGACCAAGACCGCGCTGGCCTTCACCCCGCTGGCCTTCGCCGCACTGGTGGCCCAGGGCGTCGGCGCGGGTCTGGTGCAGAAGCTGGGCGTCCGTCCCCTCACCCTGCTCGGCATGCTGGTGCTGGCCGCCGGTTCGGGTGTGCTGGCCTCGCTGGGCACCGACTCCGGCTTCTGGAGCGCGGCCCTGGCCATGGCGCTGGTCGGTGCGGGCGCCGGTCTGGCCATGCCCGCCGCGATCGGTGCGCTGATGGGCGCCATCCCGCCGGAGCAGGCCGGGGTCGGCTCGGCGCTGAACGACACCATCCAGCAGACCGGTGGCGCGCTGGGCGTGGCGGTACTGGGCGCGGTGCTGGCCGGAACCTACACCGACGGAATGCCTTCCGACGCTCCGGCGGCGGCGCGCGACAGCATCGCGGGAGCCTTCGCCACCGGTGACGGCGCGCTGCTGACCGCGGCCCGCGAGGCCTTCACCCACGCCATGTCGACCACCTTCCTGGCCGGCGGTGCGGCGGTGCTGGCCGCCACGGTGATCGCCTTCTTCCTGATGAAGGGCGCGAAGGCGGCCACGCCGGAAGGGATTCCGGCCGAGGCGACCGAGCCGGAACTGGTCGAAGCCCGGTAACCGCGACAACCTCCGAAACAAGAATCCGCCCCCGGCTGTAGGCCGGGGGCGGATTCGTTGTCGCACTTGCTCCGTGACTTATGCCTGCTTGTCCTTGGCCTGCATGCCCACCGCGACCAACGCCACCAGCACCCCGACGGCGCCGAGCACGATGCCGAAGCCTGGCTGCATGTTGTCGGCCCAGGCCAAGATGATGAAGTGCATGTTGGCCTTTTCCAGGAACAGCGAGCCGAAGCCGAGAATCGCCATCCAGACACCCAGACGCAGCATTGAGGAACCCCCCCGATCGAAATGAAATGTGCCGCGACAGCGTATCGGGACGGCGCGGAACTTTCAGCCCAGTAATTCCTCGATGCGGGCGGTGCAGAATCCGGTGATGTTCATGTCCGGCGGCAGCTGCACGCGATGGGTCATGCGCAGCAGCGGAATCGACAGCAACGCGGCCGAGAAGATCTCCTGATACTCGAGATTGCGGACCGGGGTGCCGGTGCGCTGCTCGTAGTAGGCGATGGTCTCCGCGCGGGAGGGCGTGCCCGGCAGCGCGGGATGGCCTTCGTAGGTGCTGCTCGCCCAGTCCAGGAACAGCAGCCAGGCCAGATCCGATTCGGGCGCGCCGAGGTGCGCGATCTCCCAGTCGAGTACGCCCCGAACCTGGAAGTCCCGGTCGTAGAGGATGTTCGACATGCGGGCGTCGCCCCAGCAGAGGCAGGGCGCGTCCGGCTCGTAGAGATGTTCGCGCAGGTACGCGATGGCGCGTCGGTAGGTTTCCGGCGGCTCGCCCTCGCAGGCCCAGGTCAGCGCCGCGTCGAGATAGTTGACCCCCTGTTCGACGACCCCCGCGCCGTGTTGCGGATAGGCGAGGAAGTCCAATCCGAGTGCCCGCCAATCCAACTGGTTGACCTGGGCGATGGTGTCCACGCATCCCCACCACATGCGGGCCCGCTGCTCCGGCGTGGCCTCGAAGTAGTTTCCGGCGGCGTGATACGACGGATAGTCGCTGGGCGCCTGCCCTTCGAGGCGATTCATGACGAAGTACGGGCTGCCGAGCGGATTGTCGTCGCGTTCCAGCCACGCCACCGTGGGCACCGGCAGCCCGGTGCTCGCCAGCCGCTGCATGACCAGCACCTGGCGCAGCAGGTCGTAGTCGGGGAACAGCGACATGTCGGGTGGCCGCCGCAGGACCAGGGGGGTGGCGCCGGAATCGTCGTCGACGGTGAAAAGGTAGGTCTCGGTGGCGAAGCCGCGCTCGGTGCGGGCCAGATCGCGGACCCGTGCCTCGGCGGACACCGAAAGATGTTTGCGCAAGGCCGGTTCCAGAGCTGCGCCCAGGTGCTCGGCGGGAATTCGGGTGGCGCTCAACGTCAGTACCCCGCGTATCCGTAGCGCGCGTTGCGGCCCAGGAACACCATTTCGACCA
Organism: Nocardia tengchongensis; assembly: GCF_054781395.1. NCBI lineage: Bacteria > Bacillati > Actinomycetota > Actinomycetes > Mycobacteriales > Nocardiaceae > Nocardia > Nocardia tengchongensis. Next base: position 1,750,088 of record NZ_BAAGUM010000006.1, on the reverse strand, counting down.
GCCCGTACCCGACCTTGCCGGCGGTCTCGATGCGGCAGAAGGTCTCGCTGAGCATGCTGACCTGTTTCAGATCGGCGGTATCGGTGAGGTCGGCGGTGAAGCCGTCGCTCCAGTCGCGGCCTTTCCACAGTCCGGAGGCGTAGCCGCGGTAGTTGTCGTATCCCGCGAGGCCGGGCCAGAAGTCGGAGACGGGCGTGATGGTGAATTCGCGATCGCTGCCGTCGGCGGCGCGCACGGTGAAGCTGCCGCCGCTGACGATGCGGAAGTCGTCGCGGAAGGTGAGGGCGTGGTTGGTGGTGGCGATCGGCGCGGGCGGCCGCCCGGAGTCGATGGGCGCGAGGACGGTCCCCTCGAAGTGCCAGCGTTGTCCGTCGGCGGTCTCGCGCTGCGCGAAATGCACCAGCTCGTCCTCGAATTGGAAGATTCCCATGTAGTAGAGGACGCCGTCGGGGATGTCGCCGGGCTGCAGGCCGTCGCCCTCGCCGAGGCTGCCGCCGCCACCGCCGTGCCGGGTGCCCCAGGAGTGGTCGCGCCCGAACCACCAGGTCTCCGGATCGATCTCGTAGCGGGTGCTCGCGACCTCGATCCAGCCGGACACGCGCCCGTTCTGGTAGTAGCGCCGCGCGTCCTCGCGGACCCGGCCGCGGCTGCGGAAGAAGGCGGGCTCCTGTTCGTAGGCGGGGAACTGGGCGTCGAAGTCGAGTTGGAGCCGGACGCCGTGCTCGTTGTCGCCGAGGGTGGCGCGCACCTTGCGCAGCGGTTCGACGATCTCGTACTTGTAGGGCCCGACCTGCCAGTCGGCGATGCCGTCGTAGCGGTCGCCGATCTCGCGGGAGAGCCGGACCACGTGCGCGGTCTTGCCGCCGACGGTGACCATGGCGTACGCGTCGAGCACATTGCGGTTGGGGTAGCGGGCCATGCCGGTCATGACGCTGATCTCGCCGGTGGTGTCGAAGCCGTACAGGACGACGCGTTCGGTCCAGCGCAGGTCGCTCTGCTGGACGTGGTCGAAGGTGGTGGGGAGCTGGTGGGCGAGGAGTTCGTCCTGGGGCGTCAGCATCGGTGCCTCCTGAATTAGAATACGAGGCGTAGCGTATTTCAAATACGACAGCGATGTAACCTGTTTCAGAATTTGCCACCGAGCGAGAGGGGAGCCCCGTTGACCGCAGCCGGGACCACCCGTACCGGCCCCGGCCGGCCCCGTGACCCGCAGTTGGACGCGCAAGTCCTCGCCGCGACCCAGGAACTGCTGGTGCGGGACGGCTACCAGGCGACCACCATCGCGGCGGTGGCGCGGCGCGCCGGTGTCGTCACCACCTCGATCTATCGCCGCTGGCCCGGGAAGCGGGCGTTGGTGGAGGACGCGATCTTCGCCCTGGACACCGAGAATCACCCGGCCGCGACCGGTGATCTGCGTGCCGACCTACTGGCGTGGACGCGCCTTTTCCTGCAGGCGGCCGCGCACCCGGCGGCCCGCTCGGCTATTCCGGGTCTGCTCTCGGAGTATCACGATGACCGGGAGAGCTATCGCCGTCTGCTCGACGGCGGTGAGCGTCCCACCATCGCGGCGCTGCGCGAGTTGCTCGGGGCGGCCGCCGAATCCGGTCAGGCGGCCGGGGATTGCGACGTCGAGGCGATCTTCGAATTCCTGCGGGGTGCAACCTTGATGCGCGCCCTCACCCATGGGACCGAGGATGCGGACCACTTCAGTCGCCGGATTGCCGACGCCCTGTACGCGGTCGCGCAAACTCCCACGTCAGATTAGGCCCCACCAGTAAATCAAGCAGGCCAGTGCCAATACGACCAACGTTTCCATCGTCAATCCCAATCTTCTTGGCGCTCCGGCCTTCCATGATGCCGTGGGCAGGCGGCGAAGGCCACATATCGGACTATCAAGATCACCGACTGTTGCCTGATCGCAAAGAACCCGCCGTATTCGTCACCCCTCGTGGACGGACTCGGCGGGTTCTCCGGCGGCCTACCACCCCCTTCGCGGCAGGCCGGCTCCCAACGACATGCCGGTTGGTTGGTTTGCTGTGGGCGGCCCGCCACCCCTCGTGGACGGGCCGACCCCAGCGTTTCCCGCCTCCGGATGGTGGCTCGTTGGGTCCGCCGGTGTGATCCGGCGATGGACACAACGATGCCCAGCCGCGCTTGGCACGGCCTTAACAAGATCTTGTAATAGTGAAAAGCCCTGCTAATAGCTGATTTTCGCGACCACGAGCTCCGCATTCCGGCGCAGGTCGCGACCGATCCTCAGGGTGAAGAGCAGGACCGCCACGGCGGTGAGAGCCAGCAGTATGTAACCGACGGTGTATTCCTCGCCGGCGCTGTACACCGCGCCCATGACCAGCGGCGGGAAGTAACCGCCGAGTCCGCCGGCCGCGCCGACCAGACCGGTCACCGTGCCGACACGCGCGGGATCGACCAGCTTGGCGATGAGCGCGAACACGCCGCCGGTGCCGAGGCCGAGGAAGAAGGCCATGAGGATCAGACTGAGCCCGGCGGGGATCTCGGGTTGGGGCTCGAACGCCGGCACGATCGCCATCACCGCCGCGCCCGCGAACGATATGACCAGCACCCGGATCGGTCCGATCCGGTCGGACAGGGTGCCGCCGAGCGGGCGGGCCAGCACGCCCGCGATGGAGAAGCCCGCGGTGCGCAGACTGGCCTCGGACTGCGAGAACTCGTACACGTTCCTGAGCACCGTCGGCAGGTAGGTGGAGAACGCGACGAAACCGCCGAACGCGAGCGCGTACAGGATGGAGCCCTGCCAGGTGGCCTTCTGCTTCAGCGCGTCCATGATCCGCGGCAGGGCCGGGGTGGCGACCAGCAGCGATTGTTGGCCGGGCGACAGGTCCAGTTGCTTGGTATAGCTGCTCGATAGCGGACCGATCAGATTCCAGGCCCAGAAGGTCAAGGCGAAGGCGATTGTTGCGAGTGTCAGATTTCTCGCATTCATCCCTTTTGTCTAACAGATGCGCAGGTAGAGCGGACTAAATTCGGCCATTTCGGCGCGCCTCACGGTGCCGTGCGGCCCCGTCCGCACCATGTCTGCTGTCAGCTTGCGGATCCAGGAGGAGCATGTGAAGTTGTGGCGATCCCGCCGGTGCCCGGCGGCTCTGCTGCCGGCCCTGGCGGGCGTGATCGCGGTCGCCGGAGTCGTGGCCCAGGCCGGGCAGCCGTTGCCCGCGCGGGCCGAGCCGTCGAGCGACCTTCCCCTCGTCATCGACGTCAGCGCACCGCAGGACGGCCAGTGCACCGGCCCGCTGCGCGGCACCACCGCCGTCTACTTCCCGCCGGGCGTCGGCTCGCACGCCGAGGTGGAGTGGCGGATTCTCGGTGGCGGCCAACCGATTCGGAGCGGTATCACCGTGGTGCAGAACGACGTGATGACGGTCGGCTTCGACATCCGCCACGACGAGCTGCCCGCCGACGGCCTGCTCCGCGTGGACGCCCGCGCCCGCGTCCCGGGCGGGGAGGTCGGCGGCTACGGCAAGCCGTGGAACTTCCGGGTGAACCGGGATTGCCGTCCGCTGCACGTGGTCTCGGTCGGCGACTCGGTGCTGTGGGGCCAATCGGTGCTCGGCGGCGCGAGCCAGGACCGCAAGCACCGGTTCGCGACCGTGTTCGCGGACGCCCTGGGCGCCCGTACCGGGCGCGGCGCCACCCTGCACGACTACACCGCCTCCGGCGCGGCCCTGGACGCGCCCGCCGAGCACCCGAGCGGCAAGTGTCCGGGCGGCGACGCCACCCTGGACGTGTTCTGCCAGCTCGCCAAGGCCACCGCCGACGCCACCGCCAACGGGTACCCGGTCGACCTGGTGCTGCTCGGCGGCTGCCTCAACGACCTGGACCCGGTCTTCGGCATACCGGTCGGCGTCACCCCGGGCACCCAGGATCTGGCGGCCGCGGTGCACCGCGAATGCGGCGGCGTGGGCGCGGACGCGGTGAACCCGGCGGCCGCCGTGCCCTACTTCAGCGGGGCCGCCCTCGGCTACGGCGGGCGCGGCATGCGTGATGCCGTCCAGGCCGCCCACCAACTGCCGGGCATGCCGAAGGTGCTGGTGGGCAACTACTTTCACGGCTACGACGGGGAGCGGGTGCCGGAGTCGCTGACCCAGCGCTGGTCGGAGTTCGTGCGGGTGTCCTCGGAGTTGTTCCGGCAGGCCGCCGCAGATGCCAATGCGGCCGCGGGGGAGGAGTACGCCGCCGCCGCGGATGGGCTCTTCACCCAGGAAGCCGTGCCGGTCGTCCCGGATGCCGCACCCGGCGCCCGGGACATCGCCCAGCCCGTCGACCGCACACCGGCCATGAACCCGCTCGGCGACGAGGCGGTCTCGCTGCGCCTGCTGGCCTGCCCGCCTGCCAACGAGCTGCCGCAATGCCGGGCGATCCCGTCGGTGACACCCGCCGACCTGGACGCGGCTCGTAAATACGCGGAGGCGTTCCTGTTGAACCCGCGTATCAGTGAATGGTTCGGCGGCAGCGAACCATTCGGTGACGGCTTCACCGCTTCGAAGGTGACCGCCCCGCCCGGGAACGCGGTCAGTTTCGATGCCGCGCGGGCGGGCGGCGCCATCCGCCGCTACGACTGGTACTTCGGTGACGGCTCGCACGAGACCACCGTCGATCCGGCCGCCTCGCACGTCTACAACGGTCGCGGCCCGAACCTGCCGCGGCTGGTGGTCACCGACATGACCGGGCACCGCAGTCTGTACGAGCTGGCCCAGCCCATCACGGTGGGCTGAGTCAGGAGTGGAGCGCGGCTACCAGGGCGGCGATGGCGTCATCGCTGACCTGGTAGCCCGGGAAGTAGCAGCAGACGCGAGAGGCGGTGTCGCCGAACCGGGTTCGGATCTGCTCGGCGCAGGCGGCGGGCGTGCCGCTGACGGTGAGGGCGTCCACCATGGTGTCGTCGATCAGCCCGGCCATCTCCCGCCAGCGCCCCTGCTTGGACAGCAGGTTGAGCTCGGGTTGCAGGTCCGCCCAGCCCTCGACTTCCAGCACCGGGCGGTAGGCGGGCGTGGAACCGTAGAACGCCAGCAGGTTTCGCACCGCCCGGCGGGCCGTGGCCAGCTCCTCGTCCGTATCACCCATGGCCACAATGGCTTCCACGATGATCTCGAACGGCCGGGTGGAGTCTCCGCGTCCCTTGCCGACCGCGGCGAGGGTCCGCTCCCGGAAGTGCCGCTCGGTGTTGAACGGCATGACCAGCAGTCCGTCCGCGACCTCGGCCGCCATCGCGGTCATGCGCGGACCCAGCGCGCCGACCAGCACCGGTGGCGCGCCGAAGGGATTCGGCCCCGGATCGAACTGTGGTGGCATCAGCGTGTGCTGCCAGAACCGCCCGCGATAGTCGAGGCGCTCCCCGTGCTGCCAGGCGCGCAGGATGGCCTGCACCGCGAGCACCGCGTCGCGCATTCGCTCCACGGGCTCGGACCACACACTGCCGTAGCGCTTTTCGATGTGCGGCCGGATCTGGCTGCCCAGGCCGAGCCGGAATCGGCCGCCCGACAGCGCCTGCAGATCCCACGCGGTGTGCGCGAGGTGCATGGGGCTGCGCGGGAACGCCATGGCCACATTGGTCATGATGTCGGTCCCGGCGGTGGCGGCCAGGGTGAGCGGCGCGAACACGTCGTGCGCGCCCTCGAAGGTGAACACGCCGTCCACCCCGAGGTCGCGCAATCGCGCGGCGCGCGTGGCGGATTCGGCGAGTGGCGCGTTGAGCCACAGATCGACGGGCAGGGACACCGCGGACTCCTCGGGAAAAAGAGAACAGCCCCGGGCCGAGAGGTAGGAGGCCCGGGGCTGTTCCGGATCAGCGATGGTCGTGTGCCGCTGACCCGCGCGTCGGAGCTACCAGGGAAGTAGCAGTCTCCGGCACGGCTTGGTGGGGATTACTGGCCGGCGAGGATGAACTCCGCGGCCTTCTCGCCGATCATGTAGCTCGGCGCGTTGGTGTTGCCACCGGTGATGCTGGGCATGATCGAGGCGTCGGCGACGCGCAGGCCCTCGATGCCGTGCACCTTCAGGGTCGGGTCGACGACCGCGCGCTCGTCCACGCCCATGCGGCAGGTGCCGACCGGGTGGTAGATGGAGTGCACGCGGTTGGGCAGCTCGCGGCGCAGCGCGGTGTCGTCCGCGAACTGCTTGCCGGGGAAGAAGTTCTCGGTCCAGTCGCCCGCGATGCTCTTGTGCGACATGACATCCTGGATCATCTTGATGCCCTCGACCAGGAACTCGGTGTCCCACGGGTCGGTCAGGTAGCCCGGGTCGATGAGCGGCGCGGCGAACGGGTCGTTCGAGGCCAGCTTCATCTCGCCGCGGCTCTTCGGGTAGATGAGCGACGGCATGATGGTGAAGGCCGGGCGCCGGTCCACCAGGTGCAGCTTGTCGGCGTCCTGGTTGGGCGTCGGGTAGCTCCACGGCAGGGTGTGGATCTGCAGGTCCGGGTGGTCGCCCTCGGCGAACTTGGTCTTGACGAAGCCGGCGGCCTCGAAGACCGTGCGGCCCATGAAGGAGCTACCCGGGTTGCGCATCTCCTTGAGGATGCCGCGCGCGAAGTAGGTCGGGATGCCGCGGTGGATGGCCTTCTTGGACACGAAGGTCATCGGCACGAAGAGGTGGTCGTGCAGGTTCTGGCCGACCGGCAGGTCCGCGACCACGTCGATGCCGTGCTCGCGCAGCTGCGCGGCCGGGCCGATGCCCGAGAGCATGAGCAGCTGCGGGGAGCCGATCACACCACCGGAGACGATGACCTCCTTGGCGGCCTTCACGATCCGGCGGGTGCCGTTCTTCTCGGCGATCTCGACGCCGGTGGCGCGGCCGTTCTCGATCACGACGCGGGTGGCGTGCACGTGCGTCAGCACGGTCAGCTCCGAGTTCGGCATGTTGGTGATGAAGCCGCGCGAGGAGCTGTAGCGCACGCCGTCTTTCACGCTCTGCTGGAAGATCGACAGACCCTCCTGCGACTCGCCGTTGTAGTCCTTGATGATCGGCGCGCCGAGGGTCTCGGAGGCGGCGGTCATGAACTCTTCGGCAATGGGGGTGATCTCGCGGGGGCGGGTCACCTCGATCGGGCCGCCGGTGGCGCGGTAGTCGTCCGCACCGTCGACCCAGTTCTCCAGCCGCTTGTAGGCGGGCAGGACCTCGTCGTAGCTCCAGCCCTTGTTGCCCTCGGCGGCCCAGGAGTCGAAGTTGGCCTTGTTGCCGCGCACGTAGAGCATGCCGTTGACCGAGGACGAGCCGCCGAGCACCTTGCCGCGGGTCATCGGGATCTTGCGGTCGTTGGCGTGCTTCTGCGGGACCGAGTACTGCTTCCAGGTCACCAGCTTCTTCAGCTGCGGGACGGTGTGAACCATCGAGATCATGCCGGGCCGGGTGACGAGCTGGGTGTTGTCCTTGCGCCCGGCCTCCAGCAGAATCACGCTCGCGCCGGACTGGGCGAGCCGCCCGGCCAGAACCGCGCCGGCGCTGCCCGCGCCAACGACGACGTAATCGGCTTCGGACGTGGAGCCCGGGGAAGCGGTCATATCAGTTACCTCATCTTCGAGTGTGCCTGGCATCACTGTAGAACAGGTTCTAGTCTGCCGACTCGGTGGACATGCTGTCCAGTCCCAAGATCGACTTCGGCTCGGAGGCCGGAAACCCTGCCCAGGCACAGGTCGGCATGGTTAAATTCCTGTGAAACACGTTCCAATTTCGTGATCATAGCGGCACCCTGCCGAAGGAGGAACAGTGTCTGTTCCGTCACTGCCCGCCGGCTTCGATTTCACCGATCCCGCGCTCTGGGCCGACCGTAGTCCGGTCGCCGAATTCGCCCAGCTGCGACGCACCGCGCCCGTCTGGTGGAACGCGCAGACCCCCGCCCAGGCCGCGCCCATGGACGACGACGGATACTGGGTGATCTCCCGGCACGAGGACGTCAAGGAGATCTCCCGGCGGCCCGAACTCTGGTCCTCCAACCGCAAGGGCTCGATCATCCGGATGCCCGCCGACTCCGAACCCGAACAGCTCGAGCTCGGTCGCGAAGCGCTGCTGGTGAACATGGATCCGCCCAAACACACCAAGATCCGGCGCATCGTGTCCAAAGGCTTCACCCCGCGCGCCGTCGAGGGACTGCGGGCCGCGCTGACCGAACGCGCGGAAAAGATTGTGCGAGAGGCGAAAGCGGCCGGCAGCGGCGATTTCGTGCAGCAGGTGGCGTGCGAACTGCCGCTGCAGGCCATCGCCGAACTGCTCGGGGTGCCGCAGGACGACCGGTACAAGCTGTTCACCTGGTCCAACCAGCTGATGAACTACGACGACCCGGAATTCGCGGGTCAGAATATGGCCGCCAACGCCGAACTGCTCGGCTACGCCTACAACATGGCCGAACAACGCCGCGCCTGCCCGGCCGGCGATATCGTCAGCCAGCTGGTGAATGCCGACGTCGACGGCGAGGCGCTGGGGTCGGACGAATTCGGATTCTTCGTCATCCTGTTGTCGGTCGCGGGCAACGAGACCACCCGCAATGCCATCGCGCACGGCATGAAGGCCATGGTCGACAACCCCGAGCAGTGGGAGCTGTACAAGCAGCGCCGCCCGCACACCGCGCCCGACGAGATCGTGCGCTGGGCGACGCCGGTGACCGCCTTCCAGCGGACGGCCACCCAGGACATCGAGATCGGCGGGCAGAAGGTCCTCGAAGGGCAGCGGGTCGGGTTGTTCTACAGCTCCGCCAACTTCGACGAGGACGTCTTCGAGCGGCCCTTCGACTTCGACGTGCTGCGCGATCCCAATCCGCATGTCGGGTTCGGCGGGACGGGCACGCATTTCTGTGTGGGCGCGAACCTGGCCCGGCTGGAAATCGACCTGATGTTCAACGCCATCGCCGACGCCATGCCCGATATTCGCGAGGTCGCGCCGCCGCAGCGGCTGCGCTCCGGCTGGATCAACGGGATCAAGCATTGGCAGGTCAGCTACGCCTGAACCGGTGACCCCGCCGAACCCGTTCTATATTCGTGCTTGTGACCAATCTTCGCGAGATTCCGCTGCGCACCCTGACCGACAAGCCCACCTCGCTGGCCGAGCTGGCCGACAACCAGGTCGTGCTGCTGGTCAATGTCGCCTCCAAGTGCGGGCTCACCCCGCAGTACTCGGGCCTGGTCGAACTGCAGCAGACCTACGGGCCGCGCGGCTTCACCGTGGTCGGCGTGCCGAGCAACCAGTTCATGGGCCAGGAGCCCGGCACCGCCGAGGAGATCGCCGAATTCTGCTCGACGACCTACGGCGTGGACTTCCCGCTGCTCGAGAAGAGTGACGTGAACGGCGACGGCCGGATTCCGCTCTACACCGAGCTGACCCAGGTCGCCGACGCCGACGGCGCCGCCGGGGACATCCAGTGGAACTTCGAGAAGTTCCTGATCGGCCGCGACGGCTCGGTGCTGGGCCGTTTCCGCCCGCGCACCGAGCCCAAGGACGCGGCGATCGTCGCCGCCATCGAGGCCGCGCTCTAGTCAGTCCTGTGACGGCCGGGCGCGGCGGCGGTACCGCACCGCGCACGGCTGTTCCAGCTGCACCACCATCTTCGAGTGGTCGTTGCGGTAGCTCTCGGACGGCTGGGCCAGCTCGAATTCCCAGTCCCGCAACAGGATCGAGAAGATCGCCTTCAACTGCATGAGCGCGAAGGCCGCGCCCACGCAGCGGTGCCGGCCCGCGCCGAACGGGATCCAGTTCCAGCGGTTGGCCAGATCCTCCTGATTCGGGTCCAGATAGCGGCCCGGATCGAAGTGCTCCGGATTCGGGAAGGCCTCCGGAATCCGGTTGGAGACAGCGGGACTCGCCGCCACCAGGTCGCCCGGATCGATGCGGTGGCCGCACACCTCGAACTCCTCGCGCGCCACCCGCATCAGGATGATGAGCGGCGGGTGCAGGCGCAGCGCCTCCTTCAGTACCGCCTCCAGATTCGGAATCTGGCGCAGCGCATGGAAACTCACGTCCGCGCCGTCGGCGTAGAGGGTGTCCAGCTCGGTGACGACCTGCCCGAGCACCTCGGGGTGCCGGAGCAATTCGATGATGGTCCACGCGGCCGTTCCGGACGTGGTGTGGTGCCCGGCGAACATCATCGAGATGAAGATGCCGGTGACCTCGCTGGCCGAGAAGCGCGGCCGGCCCTGCTCGTCGCGGACCGACACCAGCACGTCGAGCATGTCCCGATCGTCCTTGCCGGTCGGGGGATCGGCCATCCGCCCGGCCATGATGTGGCGGACCAGTTTGACCAGCTGATGGCGGGCCTCGTCGCGGCGGCGGAAGCTCTCGATGTCGGCGTGCGGGTCCACGTAGCAGTAGGCGTCGGTGCCGCGCTCCAGCTCGTGGTACAGGTGCGCGAAGCGGTCGTCGAGTTCCTCGCGGAACTTGGTTCCGATCAGGCAGGCCGAGGACGTGTAAATGGTGAGTTCGGCGAAGAATTCGAGGAGATCGATCTCGCCTTCGTCGCCCCAGCGGGCCAGCATGCGCTCCACCTCGCGGGCGATGGTGGTGGCATGGCCGCGCATCTGCTCGGCGCGCAGTGCGGTGTTGTGCAGCATTTCCTTGCGCCGTTCGGGTGGCGCGTCGAAGACCACGCCCTCGCCGAAGATCGGTTTCATGAACGGATATGCCGCGGCCTGATCGAGTTCGTCGTCGCTCGCGCGGAAGAAGAACTCGTTGGCCTGCGCGCCGGTCAGCAGGATGACGTCGCGATCCGCCAATCGGAACGAGCCGATATCGCCGCATTCCTCGCGCACCCGTGCCATCAGGGCGATGGGATCGGTGCGGAATTCCTCGAGGTGGCCGTGCTCATGCTCGCCACCGGATACCGCGCGCGGTTTGACCAGGGTCATCTGTGACCTCCCGGGTAGACACCTGTCCAGACGGTACTACGGAAGGGATTACGCAGCAAGGGATCTCGCGGATTCGCGCGAAATCAGGGAATGGTGGATCGGATTATCAGCCGCGCAGCACGCGCAGCGCGGATTTCTTCATCAGGTCGGCCATTTCGGCATAGGACGCATAGCCCATGCCCGCGCGCACCAATGCGCCCGCGTAGATCATTTCGAGGGTTTCCACGGTTTCGGGATCCGAGTCCGCGCCCAGTGCGTCGATCAATCGCTGGCGGATCTCGCCGCCGATGCGGAGCCGCAGATGCGCCACGTCCGGGTCGGTGCCGAGCAGCGCGGCGGTCACCGCGCCGGCCAGCGTGGGCTCGTCGGCCAGCAGCAGGGCGATCTGCCGCAGCACCTCCAGGACCCGTTCGGTCGAATCCTTCTCGTCGCCCGACGGCGCCTCCGTTGCCGCGAGGCGTCGCCAGAACATCTCCGCGACCAGGTGTTCCTTCGAGGAGAAGTAGGTGTAGGCGGTGGCCGTGCCGACCCCGGCCTGGGCCGCGACCATTCGCACGGTCAGCCCCGAGAACCCTTCGCGCGAGAGCACGTCCATGGCCGCCCGGGTCAGCTTGTCCACGGTGTCGGCCTGCTTCTCGGTGAGCCGTCGGCGCGTGGCCTCCATGTTCACCGCTGAGCGGGCGGAAGGGTTATCAGACACGTGTCCGGATGCTACTATGGCTCGGCCCTCCGAGCAACTCGCGGTATGCGCGTTCGGTATGAATGGGTGCGCCCCAGAAAGGCTTTCGAATGCTGCCCGTCGCGCTCTCCGCCGCCCCGCGGGAATTGCCTGAACTCATCGAGCAATTCGACCGGACGCTGCCTTCCGGCGAAGCCGAAGCGTTGTCCGAGGCGGCCCGCACGTACGCCGGCAAAGGCGCGATTCTGGAAATCACCGCCGGTCCCGCGGACTCCGCCGACGCGTACGCCGACGCGGTCCGCGCCTGGCGCACCCCCTTGCGGCTGCTCCTGATCACCACCCCGGACGCCGCTGCCGCCTACCGCGCCTACGGCGACTGGTCCCACTGGGTCGCCGGCGGCGGCCTGCTCGCCCTGCGCGATGCCGAGGACCTCTACCGCCGGGCCGCGGCCACCGGAAAATTCCGCACCCTCGCCACCGCCGGGTCCCTGCGGATACTCCAGCGCATCGCCGCCTGCAATTAGCGGCTCGCGGCCACCTCCGCGTTCAGGGCGTGGATGTAGGCGATCACGGAGTCCGGGAACAGTTCCCGCGGGTACACGCCGCCGTCGATGCCGGCGAGTTCGACGACGCCGTCCTCGACGACGATGTTCTTGATCCATTCGTACTGGATCCTGGTCCGGAGGCTGCCGACATGGAGGTCGGCAGCCTCCGGTCCGAAGCGGGCCGCGAATGCCGTCCCCGGCGGAAACCGCTGCGCCAGTAGCCTTTCGCGCTTGTTCCGGTCGATGACATACGCGATGGAGAAGCCGGTGGCGAGCACGAGGATGCCCGCGGCGGCGGGCGGCACCGCCGCCCCACCGCGGATCAGGTACAGCGCGGCCAGGTAGATCGCCGCGAGCACGGTGAACACGATCGCCCGGCGGACGCGATACCTCCGGGCGGGCACCCTGACCAGCCGTGAGGTGGTGCCGGGCTCCACGAAGTAGACGGTCGTCGGTTCGGTGAGCGATGGAATCGGCGGGAGCGCGGGGAGGCCGGAATCCGTGGACGCGGCCGGGGTGGTACCCGGCGCGGGAGCCACCAAGAGTTCGAGTGTGTTGTCGGGGAACAACTCTCGGGGATAGGTGTGATAGTGCCAGCCCTCGCGGAAGGTGACCGCCTCGGTCGTCACCGCGAGGTCGCGGATGCTCGCGTAGCGGATGCGGCGGTGCGAGTCGGCGCCCAGCTGGATGTCGAAGGCATCCGGGCCGAATCGGGTCGCCATCACCGTGCCCGGCGCGGCCACCGAGGAGAACATCGCGAAGGTGCGGGCGGGATCGGAATTCCAGCGGCGCCGGTAGACGCCGACCAGCGCGGCGCACGCCGCCAGCCCGATCAGCAGTCCGCTCAGCGACCACAGCGAATACAGCACGCCCGCCGTGATCAGCCAGCGCAAGGCATTGCGGCGGCGGCGGTGCGAATGGCGCGGCACCCAGTCGAGGGTCGCCTCGGTCAGGGCCCGCGGCGTGTCCTCGTGCGTGATGAACACCGCGTGCGGATCCGGCAAGGCGGGCATCGGCGGCAGGGGTGCGAACACGGCTCGAGCGTACGGATGTTCCGGCCTGTCCGAATCCGGCTACGTATCGGCCACTGTCACCGCCGACGGCTCCGCGACCCGCCGGGCGGCGGGTCGCGGACCGGGTCAGGCCGACGGAGCGCCGAGGCCCAGCGGGGCGAGCTTGGCGGCCAGCCGGTCCAGGTAGGCGAGGACCTCGTCGGCGGATTTGTCGGGCAGGCCGAACACGGCGTCGGTGACACCGGCCGCGGCCCAGGCCGACAACTGCTCGGGGTCGGGCTTGCCGGCCAGGGCCACCACGCGCGGCGTGCCCTCGCGACCGGCCTCCTGCCAGTGCTTCATCAGCAGGGTGGTGGACGCGGAGACGTCGGACTCGTAGGGCGTGGTGATCCAGCCGTCGCCCGACCGCGCGATCCACTTGAAGGTCTTCTCGGTGCCGCCCGCGCCGATCAGCAGCGGGATGTGCGACTGGACCGGCTTGGGCCAGGCCCAGCTGGGGCCGAAGGAGATGAATTCGCCGCTGTAGGCGGCTTCTTCCTCGGTCCACAGGGTCCGCATGGCCTCCATGTACTCGCGCAGCACGGTGCGGCGCTTGTTGCCGGGGACGCCGTGGTCGGTGAGTTCGTCGGTGTTCCAGCCGAATCCGGCGCCGATGGTGACCCGGCCGCCGGACAGGTGGTCCAGGGTGGCGATGGTCTTGGCGAGGGTGATCGGGTCGCTCTCGGTGGGCAGCGCCACCGCGGTGGACAGCTCGATGCGGGAGGTGACCGCGGCGGCCGTGCCCAGCGCCACCCACGGGTCGAGGGTGCGCGTGTAGCGGTCGTCGGGGAGCTCCGAGGTGCCGGTGTGCGGGTGGGCGGCGTCGCGCCGGATCGGAATGTGGGTGTGCTCGGGCACGTAGAAGGAGTCGAAGCCGCGCTCCTCGGCGGCCCTGGCGGCGTCCGCGGGCGTGATGCCCCGGTCGCTGGTGAAGAGAACGATACCGAAACGCATGGGGGACAGGTCCTTTCAGAGCTGCTTGGCAGCGGAGACGCCGGCGCGGCGGCCGAAGAAGCTGCCGTCGCCGAGGGAACAACCGGAGGCGTATCCGCCGGCGCAGATGCCGGAAGTGACGCGACCCGCGGCGTACAGGCCGGGGATCGGTTCGCCGGAGACGTGCAGCACCCGCGAGTCCAGGTCGGTGCGCAGGCCGCCCAGGGTGAAACCGCCGGTGTAGCCGCGCAGGTCGTAGGCGCCCAGCGGGGTGCGGATGGGCTTGACCCACTCGGTCTTCTTGTTCAGGAACGGATCCGAGCCCTGCTCCGCGTGGTGGTTGTAGAGGTCGATGGTCGACTGGAGCGTGTGCTCGGGCAGCCCCATCTCGCTCTCCAGCTCCGCGACCGTCTCCGCGACCCAGGTCGGCGCGATGCGCAGGAACGACATGGACGACTTGGTCTCCATCGCCTCCTCCAGCGCGAGCTCGTCGATCACCAGGTACGCCTTGTTGTCCTGATCCTGCAGCACGGCCTGACCCATGCGCCCGGGGTAGGTGTCCTCGGTGATGAACCGCTGCCCGTGCCCGTTCACCAGGATGCCGCGCGCCACCAGCTGCGGGTCCACCACCAGCGCCACCTCGGTGGCGTCCATGTGGGCGAGGTCCGCGCCGAGCGCCTGCGCGACCCGGATGCCGATGCCGTCGTGCTCCTCGACCGTGGCGGCCGGGCGGCCGGCGATCTTGGGCGCGAACTGTTCCACCATCTCGTGGTTGTAGGCGAAGCTGCCGGTGGCCAGCACCACGCCGCGCTCGGCGCGTACGTGCACCGGCTTGCCGTAGCGGGTGGCCGCGACGCCGACCACGCGCCCGGTCTCGTCGACGATCAGCCGCCGCAGGCGCACATCGTATTCGTGGCGCACGCCCAGCTTTTCGGCCTGCTCGGCGAGCGGCTCCATCAGCATGTAGCCGCCGCCCTTCTCACCCAGCTTCTTGTCCTTGGTCCAGGCCAGGTGGCCGCGCGGGGCGGGTGGGATCTTGTCCTTGAACGGCGCCGCGTTCTCGCCGCCGGAGAACATCAGGCCCTCGTCGGCGGGCGGCTCGTAGCCGGGTTCGCCCCAGAACACCTCGTTGAACGGGACACCCTGCGCGACCAGCCAATCGAAGTGCTCGACGCTGCCCTGGCAGTAGTCGTGGATCTTGGCCTTGTCGACGCCGGGGCCCAGCGCCGCGGTGAGGAACGCCTCCATGTTCTCGGCGGTGTCCTCGAAGCCCAGCTTCCGCTGGAGCGCCGTGCCACCGCCGAGATAGATGAAGCCGCCGGACATGGCGGCCGCGCCGCCCCAGCCGCCGGTGCGTTCCAGCACCAGGACATCGGCCCCGGAGCGGGCGGCCTCTAGGGACGCGCACACCCCGGCGATGCCGAATCCGACGACCACGACGTCGGCCTGGTAGTCCCAGGTCTCGACCTCACTGGCCAGAAGCGGCCGGACGCTTGCGGTTTCCACCATTGTCTCTGTATTCCTCACTGCGGGTTGGGATTACTACTGCTTCTTGTCTTTGGCGAGCGTCTTGCGAACGGCGCCGTCGAGTTTGGTCGCGCTCGGCCAGCCCACGTAGTGGGCCAGGAACACGGTGATCTCGCGCAGCTGACCGGCGTCGAGCTCACCGTTGCGCAGGGCCGCGCCCACCTGGATCTCGAGGATGTCCGCATGCCCCTGCGCGGTGATCGCGCCGAGCAACAGCAGGCGCCGGTCACGCATGGAGAGGCCGGGCCGGTTCCAGATATCCGCGAAGAGATGGTCGGCGGTGACCTCGAAGAACGGGTCGCCGGAGAAGTTCGGCAGATCGAAGCCGTACACCTCCGACATCTTCTTCAGGCCCCGCTGACGCTGCTCGGAAGGCTGTTGGTCGGGCCCGCCCGTCGCCCCACCGCCGCCCCCAACGGAATCGCTACGCGATGCATTCATTTCTGCTCCTTCGCAATGGATCCGGGACCCACGCCGAGTCCGTCTCCCAAGTTGTGCAATGCCTGCCGCGCCAGCGGTAGGTCGAGATCCAACCGGCCCGCCAGATCCAGGGCCAAGGACAGGTCCTTCTCACCGAGATCACGCACATGGCCGAGGATGGGGAACCAGAAATCGGCCGCCTCGACCGGCGCGGTGGTCTTGCGCAGCATGATCGCGCCCGGCCCGCCGGTATGCGAGTCGGAATGCCGGACCACCTTGCCGAGCGCGGAGATGTCCAGTCCGGCGGCCTCCGCCAGCCGCTGCGCCTCCGACGCCGCGGTGAAGGCGACGAAGTGGAGCAGGTTGCGCGCCAGCTTCATTCGAGTGCCGGAACCGACCTCGCCGGCGTGGATGACGAGCGATCCGAAACGCCCGAACGGCTCCCGCACGGCCTCGAAGGCGGCGGTGCTGCCGCCCACCATCACCGCGAGCGCGCCCTTCTGGGCGGCGGGGGCGCCACCGCTGATCGGCGCATCCACGAATTCCACTCCGTGCGCGGCGCATTCGGCGCCGAGCTCGACGGCGGTGCGGTCGGAGATGGTGGAGTGCACGGCGATCACGGTGCCGGGCTTCGCCGTCCGGAGCAGTCCGTCGGGGCCGGTCACCACCGTGCGGACCTGCTCGTCGTCGAGGACGACGACCGAGATGACGCGGCAGCGTTCGGCCAGGTCGGCGGCGGTGGCGGCGGCTGTCGCCCCCGCATCGGTGAAGGGCTGCAACGCATCCGCGCGCATGTCGCACACCACCAGCCCGCCCGGCCAGTCCACCAGCCGCTGCGCCATGGGGGCGCCCATATTGCCGAGTCCGATGAACCCGATCGAGATGTCGTCGCTCATGGCCGGAACACCTGCCCGCCATCGACATTCAGCACCTGACCGGTGACCCAGGCGGCATCGTCGGACAGCAGGTACAGGCACGCCCCGACCATGTCCTCGGTGGTGCCCAGGCGCTTGAGCGCCATCTGCTTCACCAGCTGATCCACGAACTGCTCGGGCACGATGCTGCGGGTGGCCTCGGTGTCGGTGGGTCCGGGCGCGATGGCGTTGACCCGAATCTTGGAGTGCCCCAGCTCATGTGCGAGCTGCTGGGTGAGGCTGTTGATCCCGGCCTTGGCCAGCCCGTAGAACCCGGAGTAGGTCCAGGCGGCGGTGGACGACTGGTTCACGATGGACCCGCCGCCCGCCTTCGCGATGTGCTTGTAGACCGCCCGAGTCACGTTCAGCGCGCCGTCGAGATTCACGCCCATGAACTTCTTGTAGTAGTCCCACGGCACGGATACCAGCAGGTCGAGCTTCATGTCGCCGTAGATGGCGGCATTGTTGACCAGGTGGTTGATGCCGCCGAACTCGGCGACGGTGAACTCGGCCAGCGCCTTGGCGGACTCCGGATCGGCCACGTCGACCGGCGCGAAGACCGCGACCCCGCCGTCGGCGGTGATCTCCTTGGCGGTGGCTTCGCCCAGTTCGCTGTTGAGGTCGGCGACAACGACTTTCGCGCCCTCGGCGGCCAGCGCCTTCGCGTACGCCGCCCCGATGCCGCGCGCGGCGCCGGTGACGATGATCGACCTGTCGGTGAATCGGCTCATGTCAGTACTCCTCAGACGCCGGTCGCGATGAGTTTGGTCTCGGTGTATTCCTCGAAGCCGAGGACGCCCATTTCCCGGCCCACGCCGGACTGCTTGTAGCCGCCGAAGGGCGCGTCGGCCGAATACCAGATGCCGCCGTTGACGCTGAGCGTCCCGGTGCGTACGCCGTTCACGACGGCGCGCAGCCGCTCGGGATCGCTGCCCCACACCGTGCCGGACAGGCCGTAGGGGGAATCGTTGGCGATGCGGACGGCATCGGCGTCACCGTCGTGCGGGATGACGGTGAGGACGGGCCCGAAGATCTCCTCCTGGGCCACGGTCGAGCTGTTGGGCAGCCCGGTGATCAGGGTCGGCTCGACGAACCAGCCGCGCTCGCGGTCCGGACGCCCGCCGCCGGTGACGATGGTGCCGCCCTCGGCGCGCGCGATCTCGAGGTAGCGCTCGATGCGCGCCCGCTGGCGTTCGGAAATGACGGGGCCGCAGACGGTTCCGGGTTTGGCGGGGTCGCCGGGCCGGATGTTCGCCATGGTGCGCGCGGCCGCTTCGACGGCCTGATCGTGCAGTTCGCGCGGCACCAGCAGCCGGGTGCTGATGGCGCAGCCCTGGCCCGCGTGCACGCACACCCCGAAGGCGGCGTAACTGGCGGCGGCCGCGATATCCGCGTCGTCCAGCACGATGAACGCCGACTTGCCGCCCAGCTCGAGGAACACCTTCTTCAAAGACGCTGCCGCCGCGGTCATCACGGCCTTGCCGGTCTGCGTGGATCCGGTGAACGAGATCATGTCCACCCGCGGGTCGGTGACCAGCTGGGTGCCGAGGCCGTGATCGTCGGAGGTGACGATATTGACCACCCCGGCCGGAATGTCGGTCTCCTCGGCGATGATCCGGCCCACGGCGGCCGCACACCACGGGGTGTCGGGTGCGGGCTTGAGCACCACGGTGTTGCCGGCGGCCAGCGCCGGACCCAGCTTGGCGAAGTTGATCTGATGCGGGAAGTTCCAGGGCGTGATCGCGCCGACCACGCCGATGGGTTCGCGCCGCAGCCGGCGCGAGCTCTTGATCCCCATGGGCGCTGCGACCCCGAGATCGGTTTCCCACGCGTAGTTCTCGGCGAGGTCGGCGAAGTAGCCGAGATCCCCGACCGGGCCCTCCAGCTGCGGTCCGCTGGTGAGCATGCGGGGTGCGCCCGCCTCGGCGATGGTGATCTCGCGCAGTTCCTCGATGTGCCCGCGCAGCGCGTCCCGCAGCTGCCGCAGGCAGGTCGCGCGGAAACTCGGATCGCGGGACCAGTCGGTGGTGTCGAAGGCCGTGCGGGCCGCGGCGATGGCCGCGTCCATATCGGCGGAGTCGGCATTGGCGGCGTAGCCGAGGGGTTCCCCGGTGGCCGGGTCGGCGGTGGTGAACACACCGCCCCCGCCGGGCGTCAGCTTGCCGCCGATCAGCAGCTGCGAACCGCCGTCGGGGACGAGATCGCTCGGGCTCATAGGTAGCTCCCATGCTGTCCGGACACGTGTACGGACTATAGGTTCGCGGCTCGGAAACGCGCAAGAACAGGTTTCAGTTTCTGCGGTCCGGCCGATTTTCTTCGCGGGATTCCGTTGTGGCGTGATCCCGTCGCTAGTACCGTACAGACACATGTCCAGCTACGTGTCTTCGTTGCTGGAAAACGTTCATCAGAGCCGATGAACGCGTTATCGAATACGAGGTGCACCCGCCATGACCGCAGCCTCCCTAGAGCCGCTGCTGTTCGACCCCTACGACTACCGCATCCACGAGGACCCCTACCCCGTGTACCAGCGGTTGCGCACCGAGGCCCCGGTGTACCACCACCCCGAACTGGACTTCTGGGCGCTCTCCCGGCACGTCGACGTCTCCGCCGGATTCCGCGACAACGTGCGTCTCTCCAGCGCCAACGGCGTCTCCCTGGACCCCGCGGCCTGGGGCCCGCACGCCTGGCGGACCATGTCCTTCCTGGCCATGGACGACCCCCGGCACCTGCGCCTGCGCAAACTCGTCTACCAGGGCTTCACCCCCCGCCGCGTCACCGAGATGGGCGACCGGATCCGCGAGATCACCCGGCGCTACCTCGAACCCGCGCTGGCCGGTGGCGACTTCGACTGGATCGACGCGGTCGCGGGCCAGGTCCCGATGGACGTCATCTCCGAACTGCTCGGCGTCCCCGACGCCGATCGCGCCGAACTGCGCCGCCTCGCCGACCTGCTGGTGCATCGTGAGGAGGGGGTACTGGACGTGCCGATCGCGGCCATGGAGGCGGCCATGCAGCTGGCGGGCTACTACAACGAGATCCTCGCCGAGCGGAAACGCAAACGCGCCGACGATCTCACCTCCGCCCTGCTCGACGCCGAAGCCGACGGCGACCGGCTCACCGACGAGGAGATCCTCGGCTTCATGTTCCTCATGGTGGTCGCCGGCAACGAGACCACCACCAAACTGCTCGGCAACGCCCTGTACTGGGCCGGCCGCAATCCCGAGCAGTACGCCAAGGTCGCCGCCCACCCCGAACTCGTCGACGACTGGGTCGAGGAGACGCTGCGCTATGACGCCTCCAGCCAGATCCTGGCCCGGACCGCCGCCGAGGACCTCGAGTACTACGGGCAGACCATCCCGCGGGGCTCGAAGGTGCTGCTGCTCATCGGCTCCGCCAACCGCGACGACGCCGTCTTCCACGACCCGGACCGCTACGACCTCGAACGCGGCGACAAGGGCGGCCTGATCAGCTTCGGCCGCGGCGTGCACTTCTGCCTGGGCGCGCACCTGGCCCGGCTGGAAGCCTCGATCGTGCTGCGCGAGTTCGGTGCTCGCGTCAAATCTTTCGGCATCGGTGAGAGCGGAATCCAGCGTGTGCATTCGGTGAATGTGCGCGGCTTCGCTCACCTGCCCGTCTCCGTGGAGGTTCGCTGAATGGCCCGCTTCGCACCGCATCCCGCCCGCCGGCCCGCCATCGTCGCGGGCGCGTCCTCCGGCATCGGGGCCGCCACCGCGGAAGCCCTTGCCGCGCTGGGGCATCCGGTCGCCCTCGGCGCGCGCCGGGTCGAGATCTGCGAGACCCTCGCCGAGAAGATCCGCGCCGAAGGCGGTGAAGCCTTCGCCGGACGGCTGGACGTCTGCGACACCGTGTCGGTCGACGAATTCGTCAGCGCCGCCGAAGCCGCCCTCGGCCCGGCCGAGATCGTGGTCTCCGGCGCCGGCGACCTCGAGTTCGGGCAAGCCTGGGAAATGGATCCCGACCTGTTCGAATCCCAGGTCCGCGTGCACCTGGTCGGTGCGCAACGCCTCGCCCACCGGTTGCTGCCCGGCATGATCGAGCGGCAGCGCGGCGACTTCGTGGTCATCGGCTCCGACTGCGCGGTCCGGGTGCGGCCCGGCGCGGGCGCCTACAACGCCGCCAAGACCGGCGTCGAAGCCTTCGCCACCCAGCTGCGCATGGAACTGGAGGGCACCGGCGTCCGCTCGTCCATCGTGCGACCCGGCCAGACCCTCACCGGCATGGGCATGCAGGCCACCCCCGAGGTGGTCGGGCCGCTGCTGGAGAACTGGGTGAAATGGGGCTTCGCCCGGCACCCGCAATTCCTGCGGCCCTCCGACCTCGCGGCCGCCGTGTCCGCGGTCGTGTCCACCCCGCGCGGCGCGCACCTGGTGCTGGTGGAGGTCCAGCCGGAAGCGCCGCTGCGCGAACCGAACCCGGAAGGATCCTGACCATGCGCCTGGTCGTCGATCTCGACCTCTGCCAGGGCCACGCCGTCTGCCAGGACGAAGCCCCCGGCCTCTTCCAGGTGCCCAAGACCGGTCAGGTTCAGATCCTGCGCCCCGACCCCGGCACCGACCTGGACGCGGCCCGCGCCGCCGTCCGCTACTGCCCGACCCAGGCCCTGTCGCTCGTAGACGACAGCGCTGTCGAATGAAGGAGACAGCCGTGAGCTGGTCCCGCGACGAACTCGACGAAATGATCCGCCGCTGGGTGGACGAGAACAAACAGTGTGAAGCGGCCGGGGACTGGAAACCCTTGGAGCACTTCTACACCGACGATGCCACCTACGGCTGGAACTACGGGCCACAACAGGAGTTCATGGCCGTCGGCCGCGACGAGATCCGCGATATCGCCCTCGGCCAGGAGATGTTCGGGCTCGAAGGCTGGACCTACCCGTATCAGGAATTCGTGGTCGACGAGCGCAACGGCAGCGTCATCGGATTCTGGAAGCAGGTCAACGAGCAGCAGCGCCCCGATGGGCGGCCCTACAGCCCGGAAGGGCTGGGCGGCAGCTGGTTCCGCTACGCCGGGAACTTCCAGTGGTCCTGGCAGCGCGACTTCTTCGACTTCGGCAATGTGACCGCGCTGTTCGTCGAGATGATCTCGAACAACGCGCTCTCGTCCGGCATGCGCAAGCGCATGGAGCGGTCCATGTCGGGCGCGGCGCTGCCCGGCTGGTACCCGATCGGGAAGGGGCCGGTGCCCCTGTGGTGACCAGCAGATACGCGTCACTGACCAGATCCGAACTGGCCCTGCTGGTTCCGGAACTGCTGCTGTGCGGGCACCTGATCGACCGCTCCGGCATGGCGCACGTGCTCGGCGCGCTCGGCCGGGAGGGCATGACCGCGGTCGCCATCGACGAATGGCAGCTGGCCAGCCCGGTCTACACCCGGCGCATGCGACGGGCGCTCGACATCACCGGCGACGGGGTGGACGCCATCTTCAAAGGCTTCCAGCTCGACATCGGCGCGCCACCGCAATTCATGGACTTCCGGTACAAGGTGATCGACCACGATCACGGCGAATTCCATCTCGACCACTGCGGCGCCCTCGCCGACGTGGAACCGATGGGGACCGAATACGTGGTGGCCATGTGCCACGACATCGAGGACCCCACCTTCGACGCGACCGCGCTGGCCACCAATCCGCACGCCCAGGTCCGGCCCATCCACCGGCCGCCCCGCGAACCCGCGGATCGGAAACCGGTCTGCGCGTGGACGGTCACCATCGACCCCGCGCACGAACCACCCAGCCCGCACCCGGACGCGCAGCTGGTGGCCGGGTCCGAGGCCGCTGCCACGGTGCTCGACCCGATCGACCCGGAAGACCCGGGGCAGCACAACTATTCGGGCCCATTGCTGAGCGATCTGCGCTTCGAGGACTTCTCGCGGTCCGCGCTCATCCGGATCGCCGACGAGGTGAGCCTGCAACATCACCTGCTCACCCTCGGCTACCGGACCGCCGTCGAGTCGCGGACCAAACCCGAAGTGGCGCTGGATATCCTGCGCAAACAGTTCACCGGCATCGCGGGCCTCACCGCCGCCCGTATCCGCGCGGCGCTCGGACTCGGCGACGATATGGCGGCGCTGGCCAAGGTGCTGCGCCTGCACCCGGCGCTGAATCCGGCCGCCTACGTCGACATCGAGGTCTCGGCCGAGACCACCGGCGGCGAGCAACTGGTCGAACTGCGCATCCGACGCGGCTGCGGGGCGGTCGACGACGGCGCGTGGCCCGCACTGCTCGACCCCGAACACCTCGCGCCCCTCGACGCGCTGGTGCGCGGGGTGAACCCGCGCTTCCACACCCGCGTCCGGGAGGCCGCCGAATGCGGGCTCACCCTCGAAATCGGTTGCGCCGACCTGCCGTACCGGGAAGCGGACGAGGTCGCCATCACCCGGTTCAGCACCGGGGCGGCCTTCGCCTTCACCGACCGGGGCACCCCGCTGCCGCTCACCGTCCTGTAGCCGGAACACACCAGGAGACACGGCCATGGCGTGCAATTTCGCCGACCTCTACGAACACTCGGCCGACGCGGTGCCGGACCGGATCGCCGTCATCGAAGGGGCGCGGCGGCGCACCTTCGCCGAACTCGACGCGCGCGCCGACCGGCTCGCCCACCACCTGGCCGACGCCGGCGCGGGACCGGGCACCCACATCGGGTTCCACATGCACAACAGCATCGAGAGCCTCGAAACACTGCTGGGCTGCTACAAGATTCGCGCGGTGCCGGTCAATATCAACTACCGGTACCGGGCCGAGGAACTGCGCTACGTCTACGACAACGCCGACCTCGAGATGGCGGTGCACCACCGCTGCTACGCGCCGCTCATCGAGGAGATCCGGCCGCTGCTGCCGAAACTGCGGCACACCCTGGTCGTCGAGGACGACCAGGGCGGCGCGGGACTGGACAGCCGATCCGTGGCCTACCAGGAGGCCCTCGAATCAGCCGCTCCGGGACGGGATTTCGGGCCGCGCAGCGCCGACGACCACTTCATCATGTACACCGGCGGCACCACCGGCCTGCCCAAAGGCGTGATCTGGCGGCAGGAGGACATGTGGCGGGTGCTCGGCGGCGGCATCGACTTCTACACCGGTGAACCCGTCGCCGACGAATATCAGCAGTCCCGGGCGGCGGCGCAGAATCCCTCGCCCATGACCTGGTTCGTGCTGCCGCCGCTGATCCACGCCGCCGCCATGATGCCGACCTTCACCGCGCTGTGGTCGGGCAACGCGGTGCTGTTCCAGCCGCGCTTCGACCCCGACGAGGTGTGGCGGGTGGTGGCGCGGGAACGGCCGCACGTCCTGGTCGTCACCGGCGACGCCATCGCGCGGCCGCTGGTCGACTCCTACCGGGCCGCGCCCGTGGACGCCTCCTCGCTCATCTCGATCGGGTCGGGGGCCGCTCAGCTCACCCAGCCGGTGAAGAACGCGCTGCTGGAACTGTTCCCGAACACGCTGGTCACCGAATCCATCGGATCCTCCGAAACCGGTTTCGGCGGAATCGGATTCGCGCACAAGGACGACGACCCCGCCCGCGCGCCCCGGGTGAACACCGGGCGCGGCGCACTGGTCGTCGACGACGCCGGGCAGCCGGTCGCGCCGGGCGGGGAGGGCTGGGTGGCCAAGACCGGCAATGTGCCGATCGGCTACTACAAGGACCCGGTGAAGACCGACCAGCTGTTCCGCACCGTGGACGGGGTGCGGATGGTCATCACCGACGATCGGGCGCGCGTCGAGGCAGACGGGTCGGTCACCCTGATCGGGCGCGGCAACATGGTCATCAACACCGGCGGCGAGAAGGTTTTCCCCGAGGAGGTCGAGGCCACGGTCAAGGCCCATCCGTCGGTCTACGACGCGGTCGTGGTCGGGGTGGCGCACGAGCGCTGGGGGCAGTTGGTGGCGGCGGTGGTGTCCCCGGTCGACGGCGTCGTCGACTTCGCGTCGCTGGAAGCCCATGTGCGGGATCGCCTCGCCGGATACAAACTGCCGCGCCGGATCTGGGTGACGGAGACGGTGGCGCGGACCCCGAGCGGGAAGCCCGATTACCGGTGGGCCAAGGCATACGTGGCCGAGCGGGCGCCAGACCATGAAAGTGGGTGACCGGTGAGCGGACAAACTGCGCGAAACCGCCGCCGGGCCTCACTGAAACCTGTTCTAATTCGAGCATGGTAGAGGCCCACACCGTCCTCGGTGAGCAGGTCAGGATGCCGGTGCAGATCCGGCAGGCGGACGCGTCGTCGGCGCTGTTCCTCGTCGACGCCGGCGCGGCGAGCGACCTGCTCGCCGGCACCGGCCTGGAACCGCTCACCCTGTGGCCCGGGAAGGCCGTGCTCTCGCTGGCCTTCGTTCGCTACATCGACGGCGACCTCGGCCCGTACCACGAATTCGCCTTCTCGATCATGGCCCGGCAGCCCGGCCGCAAGGACAGCACCGGCGCCTACATCCACTGGCTGCCGGTCAACCAGAGCTTCACCTGCGAAGCGGGACAGTCGATCTGGGGCTTCCCCAAACTCATGGCCGACATCGACATCACCCCCGACGGCCGCGGACACCGCTGCGAGGTCCGCGTCGACGGGCAGTTCGTACTCGCCCTGCGGATCGCCGACGGGCTCCCTATGCCGGCCGGTGCGGGCGGGGCGTCCATCGACGCCTACACCGCCCGCAACGGAATCCTGCGGCGCACGCCGTGGATCATGAACCCAGGCCGCGTCCGGGGCCGGCCCGGCGGCGCCCGCCTCGAACTCGGAGACCACCCGGTCTCCAGCCAGCTCCGTGCCCTCGGACTACCCGGGCGCGCACTGTTCTCCAGCCGGATCGGCGCCCTCCGCATGACCTTCGAGGACGCCGCCACCGTATTGCAGACCCGGGAGGTCCGATGAGCCGCACAGCTCTCGTCACCGGCGCGGCCAGCGGCATGGGCCGCATCGTCGCGCAACGCCTCGCCGCCGCCGGCTGGCAGGTCGCCGCGGTCGACCTGAACGCCGACGGGCTCGCCGCCACCGCCGCGCGCTCACCCAACACCCACACCTACGAGTGCGACGTCTCCGATGCCGCGCAGGTCCGCGCCGTCGTCGAGAAGGTGCGCTCCGAACTCGGCACCATCGACCGGCTGGTGCACGCCGCCGGCATGTGCCACGTGCACGCCTCCGTTCTGGACCACGACGTGGCCCAGATCCGGAAGATGATGGACGTCAACTACATCGGCACCGTCAACCTGTGCCAGGCCGTCATCCCCGCCATGAAGGACGCCGGCGCGGGCACCGTGGTGCTGTTCGCCTCGGTGGCCGGCTGGCTGCCCTCACCCGGCATGGCCGGATACACCGCCTCCAAACACGCGGTCATCGGATTCGCCGACAGCCTCTCCTACGAACTGCACGACAGCGGCGTCCGACTGCTGGTGCTGTGCCCGCCCATGGTCGAGACCCCCTTCCTCGACGCGGTCCGCGAGGAGAACGCCAGCGTGCTCGGCGGCTCCGGCGGCGTCAGCCCGGAATTCGTCGTCGACACCCTGGAAAAGGCGCTCGCCAAACCGAAATCGCCGCTCTACGTGTTCCCGGGGCAGGCCCGCCCCGCCTACTACATGCGGCGCTTCCTGCCCGGCGTGGCGCGCGCCATCGTCCGGCGCTCCATCCATCCGACCGGATAGCACCCCCCGAATGTGGATGCCGGCACGTGCTCCGATCGGCATCCGCTCCGGTGCTGGGCGGCCGGGCTCTGCGGCCGCCCAGCACCTGTATTCCGGCAACCACCCGGCAATAATTCAGTAGCGCCATCAGTCCCCACCAGGCACTCTGGGCTGTCTGCACAGCTCGAAGCATCTGGTCGAGAGGGGATGAATGAGTACGCGCACGTCCGCGGTCAGGCTGGTTCTGCGCTACTACGGCCGGGAGATGGCCCGGCGCAAGGCGATCACGACCACGGCCATGCTGGGGCCCGCCCTCGGCAATATCTGCCAGCTCTACATCGCGCCGCTACTGGTAGCGATGATCGTGGGCAAGGTGGCAGCCACCGGAGACTCCTCGATCGGCACCCTCGCGCCGTACGTGGTCGGGTTCGGCGTGCTGCTGTTCATCGCCGAGGTTTTCTGGCGCGTCGGCATCCACTTCCTGAACCGGTTGGACGCCAACGGCATCGAGAACCTCTACAACACCGCCATGGACGAACTGCTGGCCAAGGATTCGGCGTTCTTCCACAACAACTTCGCGGGCTCGCTGACCAAACGCGCCCTCAGCTTCGCCACCCGGTTCGAGGACTTCGCCGACACCTTCGCCTTCGAGATCGTCGCCGCGTTCGTGCCGCTGACCTTCGCGTCGGTGGTGCTGTGGCGCTACGACCCGATGCTGGTGATCGTGCTGCTCGGGCTGATCGCGGTCAGCGGCGCCGTCGTCACCCCGCTGATCCGGCGGCGCCAGCACCTCGTCGACGACCGCGAGGCCGCCATCGCCCTGGTGTCCGGGCACGTCTCCGACACCCTGTCGAACATGCAGGCGGTGCGGGCCTTCGCGGCCGAACCCGAGGAGGTCGCCGAACATCAGCGGCGGGTCGCGGTGCAACGCCGAAAGTCGTTGCTGTCCTGGGACTACAACAACCTCTACATCGACACCGCCATCACTCCGCTGATGGTGATCGTGAACGTGGCCGGGTTGCTCATCGCCCTGGGCATCGGCGGCGGGCACGCCTCGGTCGAGGTGATCATGGTGGCCTTCACCTACTACTGGAACGCCACCGGGATCATGTTCCGGTTCAACCAGATCTACCGGCGGCTGGAGAGCACCACCACCGAGGCCGCGCAGTTCACCGAACTGCTGCTCGAATCGCCGACCGTGCTGGACGTGGCCGAACCGGAACCGTTGCAGCCCAAGGGATCCGATATCCGATTCGAGCGGGTGGACTTCGCGCACGCGGGCGCGAAACCGCTGTTCCGCGGGCTGGACCTGGAGGTGCCCAGCGGTGCGCGCATCGGCCTCGTCGGGCGGTCCGGCGGCGGCAAGAGCACGCTCACCCAGCTGCTGCTGCGCATGATGGACATCGACGGCGGCGTGATTCGCATCGGCGGCCAGGACATCTCGCGCCTCCGGCAGCGGGATCTGCGCAGCCTGCTGTCCTACGTGCCGCAGGACCCGGCCATGTTCCACCGGTCACTGAGCGACAACATCCGCTTCGCCCGGCCCGACGCCACCGACGCGGAAGTGCGGCGCGCCGCGAAAGCCGCGCACGTCACCGAATTCGCGGACGGACTGCCCGAGGGCATGAACACGCTCATCGGCGAGCGCGGCGTGAAACTGTCCGGCGGACAACGCCAGCGGGTCGCGCTCGCGCGGGCCATCCTGCGTGACGCCCCGATCCTGCTGCTCGACGAGGCCACCAGCGCCCTCGACTCCGAGAGCGAGAACCTGGTGCAACAGGCGCTCTGGGAGTTGATGGAAGGGCGTACGGCGCTGGTGGTCGCGCACCGGTTGAGCACCGTGGCCGGCATGGACCGGCTCATCGTGCTCGATCGCGGGCGGATCGTCGAAGAGGGCAGCCACGACGAACTGCTACGCGGCGAAGGTACGTACGCGCAGCTGTGGCGGCACCAGTCCGGCGGGTTCCTGGGCGAGGAACTGGCCGCCCGCTGACGGTGAGGTGGCGACGCGAGAGGGTCGTCGCCACCTCATCTCCGGGGGAGCAGTCCCCGGAATTCTTCAGGGCTTCCCGAATTCCTCAGTTGCCCTGGAAGTTCGGCTTGCGCTTCTCGGCGAAGGCGCGGGGGCCCTCCTTCGCGTCATTGCTGCGGAAGACCGGCAGGCCGACCTTGGCGTCGATCTTGAAGGCGTCCTCTTCGTGCAGGCCCTCGGTGTCCCGGATGACCTTCAGGATCGCCTGCACGGCCAGCGGGCCGTTGTTGTTGATCAGCTCGGCGATCTCGAGCGCCTTGTCCAAGGCGGTGCCGTCCGGCACCACGTGACCGATCAGGCCGAAGTTCAGCGCCTCCGCGGCGGTGATGTGGCGGCCGGTCAGCAGCAGCTCCGCGGCCACGGTGTACGGGATCTGGCGGGGCAGGCGCACCGCCGAGCCACCCATCGGGAACAGGCTCCACTTCGCCTCGGACACACCGAACTTGGCGCTCTCACCGGCGATGCGGATGTCGGTGCCCTGCAGGATCTCGGTGCCGCCCGCGATGGCCGCGCCCTCGACCGCCGCGATCAGCGGCTTGGTCAGGCGGCGGCCCTTGAGCAGGCCGGGCATGCGGGACGGGTCGAAGGCCGACCCTTCCTTCATGCCGTCCTCGGGCTTGTTCTTGTTCATGTTCTTCAGGTCCGCGCCCGCGCAGAACGCGCCGCCGGCACCGGTGAGGATGCAGGAGCGGATCTCCGGATCGTTGTCGACCGTGTCCCACGCCTCGGTCATGATGGCCAGCATCTCGCCGGTCAGCGCGTTCTTGGACTTCGGGCGGTTCATGGTGACGATGAGCGTCGCGCCACGCTTCTCGACCAGCGCGTGCGGCTCGGTGTTGGCGGGGGTTTCAGCAGTCGTCGCGGTCATCGCCGACCCTTCTTTCGCTATGGACGATCCAAGATTCCGGCACGAAAGTACCCCGCGCCGTTGTCCTAAACAATAACGTGTTCTAGTTTGGATCATGGTGACCGCCGTCACGGGCGGCAAGTAGTGGAGAGAGTCCCATGAGCACAACGAGCAAGGCGAAGCTTCCGCCGCGCGTCACGGAATCCCTCATCAACCGGCTGACCGCGATGGTGACCGCGGGCAAGGCCGGCGAGGCCCGCGAGCCCTTCGAGATGACCGAGGTCTACACCGGCGACGTCGTCGGCTACCTGCCGCAATCCTCCCCCGAGGACGTGATCGCCGCCGCCGAAATGGCGCGCGCCGCGCAGAAGGAATGGGCCGCCCGCCCGATCAAGGACCGCCTCGCCGTCTTCGAGCGCGCCCACGAGCTGCTGCTCACCGAAATCGAGACCCTCGCCGACCTGATCCAGATCGGCTGCGGCAAGGCCCGCCGCATGGCCATCGAAGAAGTCTGCGACACCCCCATGGTGATGGCGCACTACATCAAGACGGCCGAGAAGACCCTCAAGCCCAAGAAGCGCTCCGGGCCCATGCCGGTCATCACCTCCTCCACCGAGGAGCACCGGCCCAAGGGCGTCATCGCGGTCATCGCGCCCTGGAACTTCCCCTTCGCCATCTCCATGTCCGACTCCACCCCCGCGCTCATCGCGGGCAACGGCGTCATCATGAAGCCGGACAACAAGACCGCCCTGTGCACCCTGTACGGCATCGAACTGCTGCACAAGGCGGGCCTGCCGCGCGGGCTCGTCCAGGTGGTCTGCGGCGGCGGCCCCGACGTCGGCCCCACCCTCATCGACAACGTCGACTTCGTCATGTTCACCGGCTCCACCGCCACCGGCCGCACCATCGGCGAACAGTCCGGGCGCAACCTCATCGGCTGCAGCCTCGAACTCGGCGGCAAGAACCCGATGATCGTGCTCGACGACGTCAACCTCGACGAGGCCATCCCGTCCGCCGTGTTCGCCGTCTTCGGCAACACCGGCCAGGCCTGCATGCACATCGAGCGCATCTACGTGCACGAACGCATCTACGACGAGTACCTGCGCCGCTTCACCGCCGCCGCCGAGGAACTCGCCGGCAAGATGGGCGCCAGCTACGACTTCGAACCCGAGATGGGCTCGCTGGTCTCCGTCGACCACATGAAGCGCGTCGCCGCCCACGTCGACGAATGCCGCGAGAAGGGCGCCACCGTCGTCACCGGCGGCAACCCGCGCCCCGACATCGGCCCCGCCTTCTTCGAGCCGACCATCCTCACCGGCGTCACCAAGGACATGGCGCACGCCACCATGGAGACCTTCGGACCCGTCGTCAGCGTCTACAAGTACAAGACCGACGACGAGGCCGTCGCCCTCGCCAACGACACCGCCTACGGGTTGAACGCCAGCATCTGGGCCGGAAACATCGACCGCGCGGTGAAACTCGCCGAGCGCATCGAATCCGGCGCCATCAACATCAACGACGGCTTCGTCACCAGCTACGCCGCCAAGGGCACCCCGTCGGGCGGCGTGAAGCAGTCCGGCGTCGGCACCCGCCACGGCGCGGCCGGGATCCTGAAGTACACCGACACCATCAACGTCGGCGTGCAGAAGAAGCAGATCATGGCCGCCCGCGCGTCCATGCCGTACGAGAAGCAGCTCAAGTCGACCCTGGTCACGCTGCGGCTCATGCGTCGCCTGCACCTGGGCTGACATCAGACGAAAACAGCTCCACCGCAACAGCCCCGGACCCGCGCCGGGGCTGTTCGCTTTTCGCCGCGCGATCTTGCTCGATTCAAAATCCCAAACGGGCTTCTGTCGTCCTCCGTGGTGTGCAGACCATACCGTTGACTGTGTACCGGGGACGACCGGACACAGAGCGCGGACCGGCACTGACCGGCGTGGGAGGGATTCGTTATGCACTACAAGGGTTTTGTCGTCGCGATCGTGGCGTTGTCCGCGATCATCGTGGCGCTGTCGGCCGGCATACTCGCCCGAATCGCTGGCGGCACCTATGTGAAGGCGGTACAGAGCGGAGCGGTGTCGTTCGCAGGTGCCATGACTCTCGGCCTTGCGGTAGTGACTGCATTGGGGGGCCTGTGAATTCCCCGGTGCGTCCGACGGATCTAGACATGGATGAACGGCTGCGGCAACACGAACAGCTCTGGGCCGGTCTGGATTCCCTGGCTGGCTCGATTGGTCCGATTCCTGCACACCGGATTCTCTTGCAGCTCTTGGTGGTACGGAGTCTGGTCCCGGACAAGGATCCGCGCTGGGATCGACTCAGGACGTGGGCCGCGGGGGCGCGGGCGCCGGAGGCTTCCATCGATCAGCGGCTGCACGATGAACTGGTCGAATTGGTCGGTGCCGACAGATTCGCCGCCGAAGCGTGGCTCGACCAGGACCGAGTAGTCCGGCCCAGCAAGTCGACTTGGGCGATGTTCCAGCTGGTCGTCGACGGCGTAGCCGCAGAGAAGTTCAATCCATCCGAGACTTTCGAGCTGGTCCTGCATCGTTTCTCACAGCAGCATGGGACTGGGGGGAATTATTTCACGCCGCGATCCATCGTGCGTTTGATGGTCGGGCTGGCCGCACCGACCGCGACTGATGCGGTGACCGATCCTGCCTGCGGGTCGGGCGGGCTCCTGGTCGCCGCCGCAAATTATGTCCGTGCGATCGATCCCACCGGGGAACTGCCGGCGCTGACCGGCCGGGATATCGCCCCATGGGTTGCCTACATCGCCCGCTTGAACATGGTCCTGCAGGACTTGCAGGCAGATCTGGGTGGTGAGAACCGCAGCAGCCTGCTCGACTTCGATAGTGAGCCACGCGGCCAGGACGTGGTATTGGTCAACCCTCCCTTCAATCAGGCAAACTGGGCCACAGAGGATGAAATTCGCTCGGGAACATGGGAATTCGGCAGACCCCCCCAATCGAATGCCAACTTTGCATGGCTGCAACAAGCCACTCGGCGGCTGTCAGTTGCTGGACGGGCGGTCGTCCTCATGCCTGCAGAGAGCACACGTGATAGTCGCCGCGTACCGCGAGAGATCATGACACAGATGGTCGATTCGGATCTCGTGGACGCGGTGGTTTCGCTCCCTGCGCGACTGTTTTCTCACACGCGAGGTGCTTGCAGTGTGTGGGTGCTCGCCAAGGACAAGCAGGGGAAGTTCGGCGGCCGATACCGTCGCGATCAGATCTTGTTCATTCATGCAGTGGATATGGTCGAGCAACTCCCTCGAAAGCGGAACCGGCTACCGGATTCCGCTATCGAACGGATCGTCGCTGCAGTTGATGCGTGGCGCGGCGTCGATTGGGACGACTTCCGGCCGGATGACAGCTGGCCCGGCCGACAGTGGTGCGTAGCCGCGACGGCCGAGCAGATCCGTGCCTGCGATGGCGATTTGACGCCCTCTCGATATCTGACTGCCGGGCCGCTGAGTGCTGATGATGAAGGCTTCGAACGGCTCGTACAACGTTTGGAACAACGGAGCGCCAGAGTTCGTGAGTTGGATCAGATCATCCTGCAGGAGTTGCGGGGCATATGAATACGGTGCAGCCAGCTGAAGGTCCCGAACTCCAGCGGATCCGGTTCGGCGATCTCGAAGGTGTCACCGTCACCTACGGAGTGGTGAACACCGAGCGGTTTGACAACCACGGCATTCCGATGCTTCAGGTGCAGAACATCACGGGCAATCGAATACAACCCGCGGTGACAATGCGTATTGGCCCCGACGTGCACCGGAAGCACCTTCGGACGGAACTCAGGTCGGGGGATCTGGCGCTGGTCCTGGTCGGGCGAGTCGGCGAACTGGCACTGGTCACCGAAGAGTTTGCGGGCTGGAACGTGTCCCGAGGGATTGCTGTAATCAGATGCGAGCGGTCGGAACCCTGTCATCTGCTCGATTGGTTGAGGTATTGCTTTGCCGCGCCGTCGATGCGGGAATGGTTCGCCGCCCAGGCGCGCCGATCTGCCCAGCCGACGCTCAGTCTCGAATCACTCAGGGGGTGTGAGGTTCCGGTCCCTTCCACCGTGGAACAAGCACGATACGTTGAGCTATTCGAACACATGGAAAGGCGGGCGGCCGCGAGTCTTGAAGCCGCGACGATTCATCTGGGTGTGGCTGATGCACTGTTCGAACAATGGGTGCATGAGGTGGGGACGTCGCAGGTAGCGCTGCGTGAGTTGTGTCAGACGGTGACGGGCTCCCGGCCCGACCGCCCGAAAACATCGCAGTCGCAAAAGACTTTGAAGGCCCCGACCTACACCGTGCGACCCGAGTGGGTCCTCAACGCCAGGTCGCCTTGTGCCGACCCACGGGGCCCACACGCGGTCGAAGTCTGGTCTCGGGGCGCACCGGGTCAGCTGATCATCGCGACTAAGAAGGGAACGGCGCAGGTACTTCTCGATCTGACAGACACCATGACGGCAGCTCGTGGAACTCTCGCTGTCCGAGTTTCTGATGTACGCGATCAATGGTGGCTGCTTCACGAACTGCGCTCGCGCCGAGCCGAACTATGTGCCCTCGCACGCGGCTCTCGGGAACCGAGCGCCCGTGCGCTCGGCACGCTGAGAATTCGATGGCCGGAACCGGAAGTCCGGCATGCCTTCGCCAGCCTCGCCGCGCTGTTACACGAGCGCGCGATCGTAGCACTGGAAGACCACGACGACATGGGGCAATTGATCGGTCTGACGGTGGAGCGGATCATCCGAAGCCGCACTCCGTCCCCGTGACTGCGGTGGACGGGCCGGTGTGATTCGCTCGATCAGGGGCGCTGCGCGGTCAGCGACAGGTGGGCGACGCCGATGATGTGCGAGCCCATGCTGAAGGACGCGACCGCCGGGGTGGCGGTGGGGGGCAGGCCCAGGGTCGGGGTGTCCAGGGCCAGGACCGAGATCTGATAGGTGTGCGCGCGATCCCCGGCGGGCGGGCACGGGCCCAGGTAGCCGGGTGCACCCGCGTCATTGGTGCCCGCGACACCGGCCGCACCCGTCGTGAAATCGGTTGCGGTGGAAGGTATATCCCAGTTCACCCAATGCCAGAAGCCCGCGCCGGTCGGGGCGTCCGGATCGAACATGGTGACCGCGAAACTCTTCGCGCTCGCCGGAGCGCCCGACCATTGCAGCCGCGGCGCGTGATTGGCGGCGGTGCAGCCGAAGGCGCCCGCGTAGAAGTCGGCGGGGAAGGCGTGATCGGCCGTGCCGTCCGGGGTGGTGACCGTGAACTGTGCGGCCGAAGCCGGAACGACCGGCCGAACCTGAACGGACGCAACCGGAGTCGCGGTCTCCGTGGCGGGCTCGTCGCTCCCGCAGGCGGCGGCGGACAGCAGGGCCGCCACGGCGAAGGTCGCGGGAACAATGCGTGCGATGCGAGTCATGGCGATTCTCCTCGGTGTTCGAATGACACGACGAGCATCCCGAAATCCGGAACCCCCAGGGAGAGCCTCCGCACCCTGGTATCCCGCATACCACCCAGCCGCTCCTAGGCTGGGAGCCGAAGATTGGAGTGCGAGCGTGGACCCTACGGCATCCGGAAGCGAGCTGGGCGCGTTCCTGCGCGCCATGCGAGAACGCCTGACCCCCGCCCAGGCGGGTCTCCCTAACGTCGGCCGCCGCCGCACCCCGGGCCTGCGCCGCCAGGAGGTCGCGCAGCTCGCCGCCGTCAGCATCGACTGGTACATCCGCCTCGAACAGGGCCGCGTCGGCACCCCCGGAGCCGCCGTCCTCGACGCCCTCGCCGCGGCCCTCCACCTCACCGACGCCGAACGCGCCCACCTCCACCTCATCGCCCGCGGCGCGACACCCCCGGCCCGCACCACCCCCAGCGCCCCACCCGCGTCCCTGCTCGCCATCCTCGACGGCCTGACGGCACTCCCCGCCTACCTGACCGACTTCCGCCTCGACGTGCTGGCCCGCAACACCGCCGCCGTCGCCCTGTTCGGACCCGACTTCGGCCCCGGCGTCAACACGGCCCGCCTGACCCTCCTGGACCCCGGCATCCGCGCCACTCAACTCGACTGGGAACGCGTAGCCCGCGAAACCGTAGGCAACCTTCGTCGCAACGACGCCCGCCACCCCGGCGACCCCCGCCTCCGCGACCTCATCACCGAATTACGCACCGACAGCCCCGAATTCGCCACCTGGTGGGAAGACCACACCGTCCAGGACCGCAGCCACGGCACCAAACGCATCCGCCACCCCGAAGCCGGCGACCTCACCGTCACCTACGACAACCTCACCAGCCCCGACGGCGCCGACCACACCATCACCGTCCTCACCCCCGCCGACCCCGCCACCACCACCGCCCTCCGCACCATCCTCACCACCCACGCAAACCGCCTGGGCAGCACCAGACTTCACCCCGTCGCAGGCTGACAGCCACCCGAACCCGCCCAGCCACGAGCAGCCGAACGCGTATCGTCCCGCTCCATGAGCACAGCCGCTGACACCACCGCCGTCACGAACCTGATCGCGCAGTACGCCGAACTCGTCGACGCCGGAGACTTCACCGGAGTCGGCGCACTGTTCGCAGACGCCGAATTCATCGGCGACGGCGGCTCTGTCCGAGGCAGCGCAGCCGTCGAAGCGATGTTCCACGCCATGGTGATCCGCTACGACGACGGCACCCTCCGCACCCACCACGTCACCACCAACATCGCCATCGAATTCGACGAGGCAGCGCACACCGCGACAACGCGTTCCTACTTCACGGTCTTCCAAGCTCTGCCCGACCTGCCTCTCCAGGCCATAGCCGCAGGCCGCTACCACGACCGATTCGAACGCCTCGACGGACAGTGGCGATTCACGGAGCGCCGGGTAGGCATCCAATTGACCGGCGACCTCAGCCACCACCTTCGTATCCGTTTGCCAGACTGACGGTCTGGGCCCCGGGCTCCCGGAACGCAAAACCCTCGGCTCTGGAAAAAGCCGAGGGTTTCAACCACGTGATGCTACTTCTGAGCCGACAGGCTGCTGAGGAGCCCGCCGATCACCGGAATCGAGCTCGCGCTGCCCGTTCCGCCCGTGGACGGGGCGGGCGGGGTGCAGCTTGTCCCCGTGGGTGCGCTCTGGACGACGTCGATCATCCCGGTCGATACGGTTTTGGGCGTGTAGGCGTACGGATTGAAGGAGGCCACGGCATAGACCTGGTGCTGTCCTGCATCGGTCGGGGTCCACTGGATGGTGACATTCTGTCCGGCTACATATGTCGCGACGTCAGTGAGGTAGGTGTTCTTCTGGGTCGCGAACGAGTAGTCGAAGAACGTGAACTCCCAGAAGCCCGGAGCCTGCGCGTGCAGGGTTTCGGCGTCGGCGGCAGGCAATGTCGCCGTATAGGTCGAACCCACGCAGTAGGCGGGAGACTTGGCGATGGACATATCTGCCGATGCGGTCGTAGCGGAGACGATGGTGGCCACCCCGATCGCCGCTCCTGCGGCGATCCCGACGGTCGAACGAGCAAGGACCGACATTTTCATTGCACTTTCCCCTCTATCGAAATCCCCGTGTGTCAAGGGGACTTACGCAGGCTAACGTAAGTGACTGACATGCGTTTCAGAGTGGTGTCGCACGGCGCGGAATCGCTGGTCAGCAAGCGGCAAGGGTGGATGCGAGGAAGCTGCGGACCGCACCGAGAATCAAGATTCCCAATAGTCCTGAGAGCGAGCAAGGCCCTGACAAAGTGAACTGGTCAGGGCCTTCTGCTGTGTCTCAACCACGGTC
Organism: Nocardia tengchongensis; assembly: GCF_054781395.1. NCBI lineage: Bacteria > Bacillati > Actinomycetota > Actinomycetes > Mycobacteriales > Nocardiaceae > Nocardia > Nocardia tengchongensis. The sequence continues at coordinate 1,712,891 of NZ_BAAGUM010000006.1, read as the reverse complement.
GGGGTCACAGGATTTGAGCCTGCGACCTACTCGCCTGGTTGGGTACCCGGTGGGGTGCCTTATTTCGGTGGCTGGAAGCCGCCGATCTTTTGCTCGAGTAGTTCGGCGAGGCGTAGCGGGGTGCGGTCTTCGAACATCGGGCCGATGAGCTGGACTCCCACCGGGAGGCCCTCGAGGGAGCGGCCTGCGGGGATGGCGGTGGCGGGGAGGCCGGGCATGGTGGCCATACCGGCCCAGACGAGTTGGTCGAAGTAAGGGTAGTCGACGCCGTCGATGTCGATGTGGCGGTTCTCCAGGCCTCCGGAGTGATTGTGCGGGAAGGCGGGGGTGGGGGTGATGGGGCAGATGACGGCGTCGAACTCGGTGAAGAGTTGGCGCCAGGATTGGCGGTGGAGTTCGCGGCGGTTGTTTGTTTCGACCCAGTCGCGGTGGCTGAGGACCATGCCGCGCAGCCGTGCCGCATCGAGGCTGCGGTCGTCCGGGCTCAGGGCGGCGGCGTGGGTTCGGAGCTGGTCGTATGCGTCGATGGGGAGACTTGCGGCGGCGTTCGACAGCATCAGGCGCATGTAGAGGGTCGCCGCCTCGGTGGGATCGGGCAGCAGCGGACTGTGTCGTTCGACGCGGGCGCCTTCGTCTACGAGCGCCTCGGCGACCCGGTTCACGGCTGCCCGGACCGCCGAACCGGTCGGGATGAGGGGATGGTCCTCGATGATCAGGACGCGGAAGTCCGACAGCCGCTCGTGGCGGGCGGGAGGTAATGCGACGTCGTAGGCGATGCCGTGGGTCAGCGGGTCCGGGCCGGCCATGACGTCGAGCAGCAGGGTGAGGTCGCGGGCGGTGCGGGCCATCGGGCCGACGACGGCTAGGTCGAGGTCGGTGGGCAAGGCCTGGGTGGGCGGCGGGGCCATGCCGCGGGTCGGGGCCAGCCCGAGTGTCGGCTTGTGTGCGTAGATGCCGCAGAAATGCGCGGGGGTGCGCAGTGAACCGGCGAGGTCGGAGCCGATGGACAGCGCGCCGAATCCCGACGCCAGGGCCGCCGCCGACCCGCCCGAGGATCCGCCCGACGTGCGGCTGTGATCCCACGGATTGTTGGTGGTGCCGTAGATCTCGTTGAAGCTCTGGATATCTCGCAGCATCAACGGCACGTTCGTCTTACCCAGCAGCACCGCGCCGGCCGCCTTCAACCGCGACACCTGGACCGCGTCCTCGGTCGGCAGAAAGTTCGCGTGCTGCGGCATGCCCCAGGTCGTGGGCAGCCCGGTCATGTTGTACGACTCCTTGACCGTCACCGGAATACCCAGCAGCGGTCGGTCCTCGCCGCGGGCGAGCGCCTGGTCGGCCCGGCGCGCGGTGGCTCGCGCACGGTCGAAGTCCGCCACACAGATCGCGTTGATCACCTTGTCGTCCCGCTCGATGCGGGCGATCGCCTCATCCGTCAGTTCCACCGAGGTCACCTCACCGGCACGCAATGCAGCTGAAAGCTCCTCGGCCGAACGCAAATTCCACTCCATGAATTCGACGTTATTGGCCTGCTTCGGAGGGCATAAAACACCGCTTCGCACAACGAAAAGGTCGAACAGGCCGCCTGCACCGGCACTGTCACGCACCCGATCTGCCATCCCACCCCAGGTCACGGCGTTGACAGGGTGCTGACGTCATCGGCGCGAGCCATGAAATGCCTTTTCGCACAACGGGAGAGATATCTCAGTTGGTGGGTGAACAGCCCTGGAAAACGAGGAAGGCCCTGACCAGATGAACTGGTCAGGGCCTTCAGCTGTGTTCTCAACCACACAGTCGGGGTGACAGGATTTGAACCTGCGACCTCTTCGTCCCGAACGAAGCGCGCTACCAAGCTGCGCCACACCCCGTGAAGTGAACGTGCAGTAGCTTAGCGCACCCGGTGTCCAGGTGTTAAATCGGCTGGTCAGGGGGCTAAAGGAGGCGGAAAGAGGCGAAGAGTTTGCGGGCGAAATCGGAGGTTACGGAGCGGTCCACGCCGGTGTCGGCGACGATCACCAGGACCAGGGAACCATTGGTGGGGCCGGCGCTGACGGCGAAGGTGTAGACGGAGAACGTGGTGGCACAGCCGGTGGGGGCGGTGAAGGCGCCGGTGGTTTCCAGGAAGGTGCCGTGGAGGGTGTTGTCGCCGGCGTCCAGGGGTTGGGGGGTGCCCGCTTGGGACGAGGTTCGGGTGGACCAGCCGAGACGGGCGGCGTGGGCGCCCACATCGGTGGCGGCGGCCGTGGCGTCGGAGATGTCGGAGGTGGACAGAAACATGTTGGTGCGCACGTTGTTCGGGCAGTAGTCGACACCCTCCTGGCTGAAACCGGCGGCGGCGAGATGGTCGGCGTCGGTGCCGTACTTGGTGGTCGAAAGATCGATGGTCCAATCCGGGGGGATGTCCCAGGCGGCCTTCAGGTCCTTGGGAACCACCACCTGATAGCCGGGGATGCGGGGCTGCAACGTCGAGGCAGGGGTCGTGGTGACCGGGGCGGTGGTGACCGGCTTCGTGGACGGTACCGGCAGGGCGGTGGGGGAGGGCGTCGAGCCGGAATCGCGCATCACGACCACGGTCGCGACGATGGCGACGATCGCCACCACCAATGCGCCTATGCCCGCCAGCAGCCACAGGCGGCCACGATCGCCGGGCGGCGGTGGGTAGGTGCCCGGCGGTGGAGACGTCGCCGGGAAAGGGGCGGGGCCGGTGCCGTACGAATTCGCCATCGGGGGAGTCGGATTCGGTCCTGACGCATAGGGACTCGGGCCCGGCACATACGGATTCGGCCCGGAGGCGTACGGGTTCGGCGCTGACACATACGGATTCGGGCCGGAGACCGGAGGATTCGGATGTGGTGGCGGGTTCGGGGGAGGGATCGGGTTCGGGGCGGGCCGGTCGTGGACCGGGCCCTGCCACCAGTCGCCACTGGACGTTGTTTGCTCCGGATCGATGTCCTGGCCGTCCTGTCCGCTGCTCACCGGCGGACCCCCTGTCTGACGAGTCGGGTCGCCTACTGGATCGGGCGAATGCCGGCGAGAATCTTCTTCGCCAGGGTCGCGTCCACCGACTGGTCCACACCGGTGTCCGCGGCGATGGTGAAGACGAAAGCGCCACTGTCACCGGGGAAAGCGAAGGTGTAGATCGAATAGGTCGAGGCGCAGCCGGCGCCGGAGGGCGCGGCCGTGCCCTTGGTCTCCAGGAACACGCCCTGCAGCTGCCCGTCGGAGGATTGGAACGATTCCGGGGCGCCGGGCGTCGTGCCCGTGGAACCCGACCAGCCGATCCGGCCCAGACGGGTACCGATATCGGCGGCCGCCTTGGCCGGGTCGGTCTCGTCGGACTGCGTCAGGAAGACGTTGGTGCGCACGTTCTTCGGGCAGTAGTCGACGCCGTCCTGCGCCAGCCCGGCCACCGGAATGGTGTCGCTGCCCTGGCCGAAGACATCCTGGCCGGAGCGATCCAGCTTCCAGTTCTGCGGAATATCGTAGGCCGCACCGTTATTCGGGATCGTGATCACCTGATAGCCGGGAATCACCGCGGCGGGCGTGCTGGTCGCCTTCGGAGCCGTGGTCTTGGTGCCTGTCGGCTTGGCCGAGGACGACGGCTTGGCCGTGGTCGAGGTGAGGGCGCTGATCAGCGACGGCGTCGTATTCGACTGCGCCGAAGGCGAAGTCGAGCTGTTGTGCACCAGCGCCGCGATCGACACCACCGCCACGATCGCCACCACCAGCGCGCCCAGACCGGCGAAGAGCCAGACCCGGCCCTTGCCGCCGCCCGAGGGCGGGGGATACGCGGGCTGCTGACCGTAGCCCGGCGGCCGGTTGAACGCCTGCGTCGGCGGGTACTGCGGCGGCACGTACGTGCCGCCGGGCATCGGTGTGGTCGGCTGATACCCGGGCTGCGGCCAGGGCTGACCGGGCGGCGGCTGGTTCGGTGGGGGCTGCTGTGCCGGATAACCCGGCTGCGCCCAGCCCGGCTCGGCCGCGGGCGTGCCCTGCCACCAATCCGGATCGGGTTCCGACCCGCCGCCTTCGTTGCGGTGGTTGTCTCCACTGGTCACGACGTGGCCCCCTGACTGACGACTACATACCGCGCTGTATATCGCGGCAGACGCTCAGGGCATATCGCCGCGGCACATTCAGCGTGCGACAGCCTCCGAGGACGCGGTGCGACCGCGACCCGACTCGGCCACCGGCTTCTTCGGCGGCGCGCCGACCAACGTCAGCAACGTCGCCTCCGGACGGCAGCAGAACCGGTACGGCGCCCACGGCGACGTCCCCAGCCCCGCCGACACGTGCAGCCGGGTGTGCGCGCCCCAGCGCGAAGCACCCTTCACCCGCGCCCGGTCGATACCGCAGTTGGTGACCAGCGCGCCGAACCCCGGCACGCACAGCTGCCCGCCGTGGGTGTGGCCCGCCATCACCAGGTCGTAACCGTCGGCCGCGAACCGGTCCAGCACCCGCGGCTCCGGCGAGTGGGTAAGCCCGATGCTCAAGTCCGCCAACGGATTCGGCGCACCCGCCACGGTCTCGTAGCGGTCCCGCTTCAGGTGCGGATCATCGACGCCCGCGGTGGAGATCTTCACGCCCGAGACCTCGATATCGCGGCGCACATGGGTCAGATCCAGCCAGCCGCGCTCGGTGAACGCCGCCCGCATGTCCTGCCACGGCAGCGGCTCGCCGTACACCCGCTTGTGGTCCTTCTTGAAGTACTTGAGCGGATTCTTCGGCACCGGCGCGAAGTAGTCGTTCGAGCCGAACACGAAAATGCCGGGGCGCGCGAGCAATCCGCCCAGCGACTGCACCACCGACGGCACCGACTTCAGGTGCGACAGATTGTCCCCGGTGTTCACCACCAGATCCGGCTCCAGCCGGTCCAGCTCCCGCAGCCACGCCTGCTTCAACTGCTGCCCGGGCATCATGTGCAGATCGCTGATGTGTAGCACCCGTAGTGACGGCTTGCCCGGTTCCAGCACCGGCAGCGTCGCCTCACGCAGCGTGAAGGCATTGCGCTCGATGAGCGTCGCGTATCCGATTCCGGCGACCGCGGCCCCGGCGGCTCCCAGTGCGGCACGGCTGAGGGCGGTGGTCGAGAAGACGGGCATTTGCCCAGAATAGGCGACCCGGCTGAGAAACATCGAGTCAAATGAGCTGGACCACGATAGAAGTCCCTCGTACCGTGGCGATCATGTCGGAACTCAAATCCAAGCTGCGGGCGGACATGACCACCGCGATGAAGAGCAAGGACAAGCTGCGCCTCGGCACCCTGCGCATGCTGCTGTCCGCGATTCAGAACGCGGAGGTCGCCGGATCCGAGGCCCGCGAGCTTTCCGACCCGGAGGTCATCGTCGTCCTGCAGAAGGAGGCGAAGAAGCGCAACGAAGCCGCCGTCGTCTACGAGCAGGCCGGGCGCGGCGAGCTGGCCGCCAACGAGCGCGCCGAGGAATCGATCATCGAGGAGTACCTGCCCACCCAACTCACCGAGGCCGAGGTGGCCGAGGTCGCCGACACCGCCATCGCCCAGGTCGCCGAACAGCTCGGGGAGCGGCCCGGCATGCGGCAGATGGGTCAGGTCATGAAGGCCGCGACCGTGCTCGCGGCCGGCCGCGCCGACGGGACCCGGATCTCCGCGGCCGTGAAGGCCCGGCTCTGACCCTGTATCAGTCGATACGGAAAAGGCCCGGAGTGAGAACCTCACTCCGGGCCCTTTCTTGTACCTGCCGCGCTAGCGCGGGATGGGGATCGGGATCGGGATCGGCGGCAGCGCGGGAATCGTGATGCCCGGCAGGCCCGGCACCGTCGGCGGCGCGTTCGGCGGCGGCGTCGGTACCGGCAGCTGCGAGCCGTCACTCACGTACATCGTGATCACCGAGCCCGGGATCGCCGACCCGTTCGGCGACACGTTCATGACCGTGCCCTTGCCCGCGCCCGGCTGGGTCACCACCGTCACCTGGAAGCCCGCACCGACCAGCGCCGCGTTGGCCTCGGCCTGCTGCATGCCGATGACGTCCGGGATCTGCGAATTGTTCGATCCGCGCACGTACTTGTCGTCGACGGGCGGCAGACCCGCCGGCGGGAAGCGGTCGAGCACGTTCTTCATCGCGCCCAGGTAGGTGCGGGCCGGCTCGTTACCGCCGTACAGGTTTCCGCTGCCGCAGCTGCGCAGCGGGAACGAGCAGATCTCACCGGGCGTCGGGCTGTCGCCGTAGACGTAGGACGCGCCCGCGAAGCCGTTGGTGAAGGCCAGGAAGGCCGAGGACCGGTGACTCTCGGTGGTGCCGGTCTTCGCCGAGGTCGGAATGTTCCAGCCGACGGCATGCGCGGAACCGGCACCGGTACCGCTCACCACGTCCTGGCCCAGCGCCACCGCGAGAGTGTTGGCCAGACCCGGATCCACCACCTGCTCACACGCCTGCTGGGTCAGCGGCACCGGCTTGCCGCTGCGGTCCACCACCTCCTTGATCGGGGTGGGCGGGCACCACTTGCCTCCGGAGGCCAGGGTGGCGGCCACATTCGACAGCTCCACCGGGTTGATCGCGACCGGTCCCAGGGTGAACGAGCCCAGGTTCTGGTCCTTGACCATGTCCGCGAGGCTCTGGTTCCCGTGGCCGGAGGTGCCGGGCAGGGTATACGAGCGCATGCCGAGCCGGACCGCCATGTCCACGGTCGGGGCGACGCCGACGGCCTGGATCAGCTTGACGAAGGCCGTGTTCGGCGAGGTCGCCAGCGCTTCGGTCACCGACATCGAACCCTTGTAGGCGCCCGCGTTCTTCACGCAGTACGTCTCGGGCGGACAGCCGGGCGTGCCGGAGTTACCCATGCCCTTGGCGGAGAAGAACGCCGGCACATCCAGGGTGGCGTTGATGCCCAGGCCCTTCTCCATGGCGGCGGCCGTGGTGAAGATCTTGAAGATCGAGCCCGCGCCGTCGCCGACCATCGAGTACGGCTGCGGCTGCACGGTCTGATGCGCGCCCGCGTCCAGGCCGTAGACGCGGCTGGAGCCCATCGCCAGCAGCGGATGCGAATCCTGGCCGGGGGCGATGATGTTCATGACCTCGGCGATGTCGTCGAGATTCGGGTTGGTGTTGGCGGCCAGCGAGTCCCGCACCTGGTCCTGCACGGCAGGGTCCAGGGTGGTCTTGATCAGGTAGCCGCCCTTCTCCAGCTGATCGCGGCTGATGCCGGCGTTGGTCAGATACTGCATCGCGTAATCGCAGAAGAAGCCGCGGTCGTTGGCCGCGATGCAGCCGCGCGAGAGGCTCTTGGGCTCGGGCAGCACGCCCAGCGTCGTGTCCTTCGCCTTACGGAACTCCTCCGCCCGGCTGGGCACGTTCTGGATCAGGGTGTCGAGCACGGTGTTCCGGCGCTCCAGCACGCCCGCGGCGTTGGTGTACGGGTTCAGCTTGGAGCTGGACTGCACCATGCCGGCCAGCATCGCCGACTGCACGATGTTCAGGTCCTTGGCGTCCACGCCGAAGTACGTCTGCGCGGCGTCCTGGATGCCGTAGGAGCCGTTGCCGAAGGGCACCAGGTTGAGATACCGGGTGAGGATCTCGTCCTTGGTGAGCCGCTTGTCCAGCGTCAGCGCCATGCGGATCTCACGGATCTTGCGGGCGGGGGTGGTCTCGATGGCGGCCCGGCGCTCGGCGTCGGTCTTGGCCACCACCAGCAGCAGGTAGTTCTTCACGTACTGCTGGTCGATGGTGGAACCACCCTGGGAGACCTGGCCGCCGGAGGTGTTGGTCAGGAAGGCCCGGAAGGTGCCCTGCCAGTCCACACCGTGGTGGTCGGCGAAGCGCTTGTCCTCGACCGAGACAAGGGCCAGCTTCATGTTGTTGGAGATCTTGTCGCTGGGGACCTCGAAGCGGCGCTGCTCGTACAGCCAGGCGAAGGGCGTCCCATTCGTGTCCACCATGGTCGAGACCGCGGGCACGCTGCCCTCGACCAGTTCGGCGGAGACGTTGTCGACGGCGTCGGCTGCGCGGTTGGAGATGAACCCGAAGCCACCGGCCAACGGGAACAGCAATCCGGCCAGCAGCACGGCTGCCAAGACGCACGCGCCTGCCAGTCTCCAGAGCGTTCGTGTGATCGGCACGGGCCCTAGCCTAATTGGCCTTTCGGACACTCGGTGTTCGCCCGCCACGGGTGTCCTTTCGTCCCCAAAGGTACGGACTGCCCGGTTCCATGCACGGAATGCGTGGACGGACGTACCAGAAAATCTCGGGACGGTCTTGCGCAGCCGATACACCACTATCTAGATTGAGAACCCAGTGTGATAGAGCTAACACTCAAAGTGGAATGTGGTGCAGAACGCAGTGGGGTTGGGTAACTGCGCGCTGCACTCGCGATTCTGGAGCGCCGTGACCCGGTGTTCGGACTGCAAAGGGGCACACCAAATGCACATGACTACCCCGATCGCTCGATTGGACGTGGAGCAGGCCGAAGCGAGAATCGCCTGGGTTTCCCAGGCCCGATGCAAGGAAGTGGATCCCGACCAGCTGTTCGTGCGTGGCGCGGCACAGCGCAAAGCCGCCACCATCTGCCGGCACTGCCCGGTGCTGATGGAGTGCGGAGCGGACGCCCTCGACAACCGAGTCGAGTTCGGTGTGTGGGGCGGCATGACCGAGCGGCAGCGCCGCGCGCTGCTCAAGCAGCACCCGGAGGTGACGAGCTGGGCGGACTTCTTCCGCGTCCAGCGATCACAGAAGGTAGCGATGTAAGCGAGTATCCCTTACCCAGATCCCCCCTATAAGCAGAACGGATCGAGCCCGCGGGAGCGGGCTCGATCCGTGTCCGGGGTCGGATCCGGGCATTTCAAACCAAAGGGTCGAAAGCCCTGCCACGTGTCAGGCGGGCTTGCCGCCTGCCTCGACCAGCTGATCACCGACGGCGCGCAGCGCCTCCAGATCGGCGACCTCGAAGGGCAGCGCGGTGACGGCCACGATGGGGACACTCGGGTGCGCGCCCGTGAACCGGTGCAGCAGATGCTGCTCCCGCTTCGCGGTGGCGGCCCGATGAGCGTGGATGCGCAGCACCGCGGCCGCGAGCGCCTCGGGCGTGCCGGCCTCGGCCTCCGGGGCCGCGCCGTTCTCCGATGGCGGGACCAGCCGATCCGCCGCGACCTGAGCCTGCTCGGCGGACAGCGAGCTCAGCACCGGGTGCGTGCGATTGAGCACCAACCCGGCCATCGGCATCTTGTCGGTCGAGAGCCGATCCACGAAGAAGCTCGCCTCGCGCAGCGCGTCCGGTTCGGCCGCGGCCACCACCAGGAAGTGGGTGCCCGGCCGCGACAGCATGGCGTAGGTGCGGTCGGCCCGATCCTGGAAGCCGCCGAACATGGACTCCAGTGACTGCAAGAAGACACTGGCGTCTTTGAGAAGCTGACCGCCGACGATGGTCGAGACGCCCCGCAGCGCCAGGCTCATGGCGCCGGCGACGAACTTTCCGACCCCGCGGCCCGGGGCCATGATGACCCGGATCATCTTGCCGTTGAGGAAGTTGCCCAGCCGCTTGGGCGCGTCCAGGAAGTCGAGGGCGTTCCGCGAGGGCGGGGTGTCGACCACGATCAGGTCCCACTCGCGTTTGGCGGCGAGCTGACCCAGCTTCTCCATCGCCATGTACTCCTGGGTGCCACCGAAGGAGGACGCGACGGTCTGATAGATCGGGTTGGCGAAGATTTGCTCGGCCTTGTCGGCGGTGGTGTGCTCGAGCACCATCTCGTCGAAGGTGCGGCGCATGTTCAGCATCATGGCGAACAGTTCGCCCTTGGCCTCGGGCCCGAGCTCCACCTTCTGCGGCTTGTTGCCGAGATCGCTGACGCCCAGGGATTGGGCCAGCCGACGTGCGGGATCGATGGTCAGCACCACGACCTTGCGGCCCGCCTCGGCGGCCCGCAGCGCGATGGCCGCGGCCGTGGTGGTCTTGCCGACGCCGCCGGAACCGCAGCACACCACGATCCGGGCCGAGGAGTCGGCGATGATCTTCGAGACATCCAGGGGCACAGTGCCTGCCGGAACGACCATGACTAGCGAACCCCCTGCGCGCTCAAGACTTCGGCCAGCTCGTAGAGCCCGCCCAGATCCATGCCGTCGGCCAGCGCCGGCAGGTACAGCCGCGAGATGTCGAGCTGGGACAGCTCGGCGGCGCTCTCGTCCTGGGCGGCCAGTCGCGCGGAGTGCTCCACGGTCTCGGCGACCAGGCCCTGGAAGTCGGCCTCGGACAAGGTGACTCCGGCCTCGGCCAGCCCGGCCCGCAGGGCCTCGACGTCGACCTCACCGACCGCGGCGCGTTCGCGCGCGGTCTGCGGCAGGTAGCCCTCGCTGGCGCGGTTCACGATGACCGCGCCGATGTTCATGTCGTTGGCGGTGAGTTCGGCGACCGCGTCGGCGGTCTCCTGCACCGGCAGCGCCTCCAGCAGCGTGACCAGGTGGATCATGGTCTGCTCGGAGTGCAGCAGCTTGGACACGCCCTCGGCCTGCGAGGCGATCGGCCCGCCGCCGGCGATGTCGGCCATGGCCTGGGTGACGTCCAGGAAGCTGGCGATGCGTCCGGTCGGGGGCGCGTCGATGACGATCTCGTCGTAGGCGGGCTTGCCGGACTTGTCGGCGCGCACCGCGCATTCCTTGATCTTGCCGGTGAGGATGACGTCTCGTAGGCCCGGCGCGATGGTGGTGACGAACTCGATCGCCCCCACCCGGCGCATGGCCCGGCCGGCGAAGCCGAGGTTGTAGAACATGTCGAGGTATTCCAGGAAGGCGTGCTCGACATCGAGGGCCAGGGCCATCACCTCGCCGCCGCCGTCCGCGGTGGCGATGCGAGTCTCGGTGGGCGGCAACGGCGGCAGATCGAACAGCTGCGCGATCGACTGTCTGCCCTCGACCTCGACCAACAGCACCCGGCGCCCCCCGGCGGCCAGTGCGAGCGCGAGCGCCGCGGCGACCGTCGACTTCCCGGTGCCCCCCTTCCCGGACACGTAATGCAGGCGGGCTTTGTCCGCCCGCTCCGGCCAACCTGCTTCGACCCCCGGCTCAACCGAAACGGGCACTGCTATCGGTACTCCCACGCTCGCGAGCCTATAACTCGTTCCGAATTCCTGCCCACAGGACTTGGCAACTGTCTGATACACCACTCCGGCCGAGACTCTGCCAGACCCGTATGTCCCAATCCCGCAGCGTAGTCGGAGGGTCTGTGGGACTGATGGAACCGGGCCGGGGCTACTCTCAGCGCATGAGTGAAGTGACCGTGTGGGAGTACGCGACGGTGCCCCTGTTGACCCATGCCACCAAGGCCATCCTGGACCAGTGGGGTTCCGACGGCTGGGAACTCGTCACCGTGCTCCCCGGCCCGACCGGTGAGCAGCACGTCGCCTACCTGAAGCGGGCGAAGAGCTGATGGGCTGGGCCGAGAACCTGAAGGAACTCGGGCTCGAACTGCCGCCGGCTCCGAAGCCGGTCGCGGTGTACGTACCGGGCGTCCGGTCCGGCAATTACGTCTACACCTCCGGCCAGCTGCCGTTCGTCGACGGCGCACTGCCGCTGACCGGCAAGCTCGGCGCGGAGATCACCATCGAGCAGGGCGCGGAAATGGCCAAGCTGGCCGCGCTCAACGCGCTGTCGGTGGTGAACGACCTGGTCGGCCTCGACAATGTGGTGCGCATCGTCAAGGTGGTCGGGTTCGTGGCCTCCGCGGCTGGTTTCAACAGTCAGCCGCTGGTCATCAACGGCGCGTCGGAGCTGCTCGGCGCGGTGCTCGGCGAGGCCGGGGTGCACGCCCGTTCCGCCGTCGGCGTCAACGAGCTGCCCCTGAACACCCCCGTCGAGGTGGAGCTCATCGCCGAGGTGCGCTGACCCCACTGAAATCCTTTGGGGCACAGCAAGGCTCGAGGCACAGTTGAAAGCGTGATGCGTTCGACACTGGACGCATCACGCTCGGTCCATTAGGACGGAAAAGTATGACGATCACCCACCCCGCGTACGAGCAACTGCGGCAAGTGACTCCGTCCGCCGCCGTCGTGCTGGCCGACAATCCCAGCGGAATGACGTTGCAGGGCACCAACACCTGGCTGCTGCGCGCCCCCGGCGCCACCGAATACGTGCTGGTCGACCCGGGTCCGAAGGACCGCAAGCACACCGAGGCGCTGGTCCGCGCGACCGGCGGCGAGATCGTGCTGACCCTGATCACCCATGAGCACGCGGACCACACCGGCGGCATCGACCACCTGGTGAAGGCCACCGGAACCCCGGTGCGCGCCAAGGGCTCCGAGTTCCTGCGGGGCTCGGGCACGGTGCTGGCCGACGGCGAGGTCATCGAGGCGGCCGGGCTGCGCATCACGGTGCTCGCCACCCCCGGTCACACCGGGGACTCGCTCAGCTTCGTGGTCGACGGACCGGACGGCGAACGGGTCCTGCTCACCGGTGACACCGTGCTGGGCAGTGGGACGACGGTCCTGGAATCCTCGGACGGCGCGCTGGCCGACTACCTGGATTCGCTGAATCGCTTGGTGGCCGTCGCCCCGGGGCGCACGCTGCTGCCGGCGCACGGTCCCGATCACCCTGATGCCGAACCGGTCATCCGCTTCTACATCGCCCATCGCGAGGAGCGCCTGAACCAGGTCCGCGCCGCGCTGGAGAAGCTCGGCCCGAAGGCCAAGTCCCTGCAGATCGTCGCCGAGGTCTACGCCGACGTCGACAAGCGGCTGTGGCCCGCGGCGCACAGCTCGGTCAAAGCCCAGCTGGCGTACCTGCGTTCGCGGGGCTAGAACCACGGAAGGACCGGGCATCACCGCTCTGGAGGTGATGCCCGGTCCTTCGTGTTGTTCTGGTCGCCCTAGCGGGCGCGGCGGGCCAGCCGCTCCGAGTCGGAGATCAGCACGCTCTTGCCCTCGAGTCGCAGCCAGCCGCGGTGCGCGAAGTCGGCCAGGGCCTTGTTCACGGTTTCGCGGGAGGCGCCGACCAACTGGGCGATCTCTTCCTGGGTCAGGTCGTGGGTCACGCGCAGCGCGCCCGCTTCCTGGGTGCCGAAACGCTGGGCGAGCTGCAGCAGCGCCTTGGCGACACGACCCGGCACGTCGGTGAAGATCAGGTCGGCCAGGTTGTTGTTGGTGCGGCGCAGGCGGCGGGCGAGCACCCGCAGCAGCTGCTCGGCGATCTCCGGCCGCTGGTCGATCCACGCCTTGAGGGCGTCCCGGTCCATGGTGACCGCGCGGACCTCGGTGACGGTGGTGGCCGTCGAGGTGCGCGGGCCCGGGTCGAAGATCGAGAGCTCGCCGAACATGTCGGACGGGCCCATGATCGTCAGCAGGTTCTCCCGGCCGTCGGGGGAGCGACGGCCGATCTTCACCTTGCCCGAGGTGATGATGTACAGCCGGTCGCCGGGCTCGCCCTCGTTGAAGATGACGTGGCCGCGCGGAAAGTCAACGGGCTGCAGCTGTTTGGTAAGAGCGGCGACCGCGGTGGGCTCGACGCCTTGGAAGATGCCTGCTCTGGCGAGGGCCTCGTCCACGAATGTGCTCCTTATGGGAAATGGCTCTGTCCTGGACCGAAACGACTCGGCCGACAGTGCAGTCTACTTTGCATTACCGCCGGGTAGTGATAGACACCACGCGCCGAGCTCATTCTCAGACACGCGGAGCCGCAGTACGCGACGCACAACGCAAGCTTGCGACACGCTTTCTACGAATCTACGACACGCCGTGAGACCGGCGTCATGAAGATCGTAAAAAGTGGTCCGGGGCTCGTTGCCACCGGACCACTCGACCGCCGACCCGCCCGGGTCAGCTGGCTTGCGCGACGTCCATTCCCTTGGCCGCGGGCCGGGCGCGCCGCGGACGCGCCGCCGCGGCCGGCAACCCCAGCTTGGTCAGATCGCTGACCTCGGCGTTCGTGGCTCGGTCGAGGTACTGCTGAACTTCCGGGTCGGGTTCGAGAAGCTTGCGAAGTCGATTCTCGACCCGTTCCATCACCAACGCGAACAGCATCAGCGCTATCGGAAACAGCACCACAGCGAGTCCTTGCATAGGCAGCAGTAAACACGCCGAAGGTCTCAGATGGAACACGGCAGGCCCGCTGGCCGGTTGTGACGTAGTACCGGTTCCGTAAGGTGGACGCGTGCGTGTCTCTGAATCCAACGCGGCCCTGAGCGGGGCAGACCCGGATAATTCGGGCCTCGCGACAGCAAAAACGGGCACTGTCGCGGCGCCCGGCGGGACCGCGGCCGATGTCGCGGATGCGCCACGTTTCGTGCGCCCGGCCAAAGCGCGCAAGCGGGACAAAGAGACTCGGACCGGCCTCGTTCGGCGCGCGCGCCGCATGTATCGGGAAATGACGGTCGAGTTCCCGGATGCGCACTGTGAGCTTGATTTCACTACGCCGCTCGAATTGGCGGTCGCCACAATTCTTTCCGCGCAGTGCACCGATGTGCGTGTGAACCAGACCACACCCGCGCTGTTCGTGAAGTACCGCAGCGCACGCGATTACGCCGAGGCCAATCGGGCCGAGCTGGAGGAGTACATCCGGCCCACCGGCTTCTACCGCAACAAGACCAATTCGCTGATCGGGCTCGGGCAGGAGTTGGTCGAGCGCTTCGACGGCGAGCTGCCGGGCACCCTCGACGAGCTGGTCACCCTGCCCGGCATCGGGCGCAAGACCGCGAATGTCGTGCTCGGCAATGCCTTCGGCGTCCCCGGCATCACCGTCGACACTCATTTCGGCCGGTTGGTGCGGCGTTGGGGCTGGACCGCGGAGGAGGATCCGGTCAAGGTCGAGCACGCCGTCGGCGCGCTGATCGAACGCAAGGACTGGACCATGCTCTCGCACCGGGTGATCTTCCACGGCCGCCGCGTGTGCCATGCCCGCAAGCCGGCCTGCGGCGCCTGCCTGCTGGCCAACGACTGCCCGTCCTTCGGGGAGGGGCCGACCGATCCGGCCGAGGCGGCCAAACTCGTGAAGGGCCCGGAGACCGAGCATCTTCTCGAACTGGTCGGCCTGTGAGCGCGGAGGCGACGCGGGGCAACACCTGGTGGCGGTGGGTGCTGGCGGCGGTGATCGTCCCCGTGGCGGCGGTGGTCGCGCTGTGGCCGCAGCTGGACCGCTCCGACGATCACGGCACCGCCACCGGTCCGGCGACCGCCACCCCGGTCGAACCGGCTGTCTCCGAGGCGGATCGGACCGCGGCCGCCCTGGCCGCCTGCCCGCGGCCCACCGGCGCGCCCGTCGGCGACAGCCCGCTGCGCGGCATCACCCTGGACTGCCTGGCCGACGGCGCACCCGTGGACCTGGTCGCGGCGCTGGCCGGCAAGCCCGCGCTGATCAACCTGTGGGCGTACTGGTGCGGCCCGTGCGCGGAGGAACTGCCGCTGCTGCAGCAGTTCTCGCAGCAGGCCGGGACCGCGCTCACCGTGCTGACCGTGCACAGTGATCCCGGCACCGGCAAGGCGCTGGCGCGGCTGAGCGGGCTGGGCATCCACCTGCCCGGCGTCGAGGACCCGAACGCCAAGGTCCGCAGCGCCGTCGGGGCGCCGGCCGTGCTGCCGATCTCGGTGCTGTTGCGCGCCGACGGCACCGTTGCGAAAGTCGTGGTGCGCCCCTTCCACAGCGTCGAGGACATCGCCGCTACTGTCGCCGCCGAGTTGGGTGTCAGAGCGTGAGGGCGGCGGGTCGGTTGTGGTTTTCGGCGAGGGTGTGGTGATGAGACTCGAGGCGTCCGGCAACGGAATTCCGGCGTGGCTACGCGGGGTGGCCGAGCACGATCCGGCCGATCCCACCGGTGTGAACCCGGTGCTGCGGCGGAATGTCATGCGGCGCTTCGCCGCTGCGGCGACCAATCCGCGCGACGCGGCGGTGCTGGTGCTGTTCGGCGGCTCCCCGGACGCGGATCCGACCGCTCCGGGCGGGCTCCCCGGCGACGCCGATGTACTGCTCACCCAGCGTGCCGCCACCCTGCGCCAGCACGGCGGCCAGGTGGCGTTCCCCGGCGGCGGGGTGGAGCCGCAGGACGACGGCCCGATCAGCACCGCCCTGCGCGAGGCCAACGAGGAGACCGGCCTCGACCCCGCGAGCGTGGAGCCGATCGCGGTGCTGCCCAAGATCTTCGTGCCGCCGTCGCGGTTCGATGTGACGCCAGTGGTCGCCTATTGGCGCACCCCCGGCGCGGTGGGGGTGGTGAGCGAGACCGAGGCGGCCCGCGTGGCGCGGGTGCCGGTGTCGGAGCTCATCGATCCGGCCAATCGTTTCGTGGTGCGGCATCCGCTGGGCTATATGGGCCCGGCGTTCGCCGTGGACGGAATGCTGGTGTGGGGGTTCACCGCCGGCGTGCTCGCCGGACTGCTGGCGGTATCCGGGTGGGAACACGAATGGGACCATCACGATGTACGTGATCTGCAGGCCTCCTTGGCCGCGGTAGGGATGACATTATGAGCGCCTCTGGCTGGCTCGATCTCGGCATCATCATTCTGGCGTTGCTGGCGGCCACCTCCGGGTGGCGGCAGGGCGCGGTCGCCTCGGCGCTGGCCTTCCTGGGCGTCATCCTGGGTGCGGTGGCCGGCATCCTGATCGCGCCCCACATCCTGCGACATCTGAGCGAGGGCCGCACCCGGGTGCTGGTGGGCGTGCTGCTCATCGTGGCGCTGGTGATCATCGGCGAGGTCGCGGGCATGGTGCTCGGGCGGGCGGCGCGCGGCGGCATGCGCGATCCGTTCACCCGCAGCGTGGACAGCGTGGTCGGCGCGGGCCTGCAGGCGGTGGCGGTGCTGGCCACCGCGTGGCTGCTGGCGCTGCCCCTGACCAACTCGTCGCAGCCCGGCATCGCGGCCGCGGTCACCAACTCCCAGGTGCTGCGCAATGTCGACCATGTGGCGCCGGACTGGCTGCGCCGGGTGCCGACCGACTTCTCCAACCTGCTCAACACCTCCGGGCTGCCGGACGTGATCGGCCCGTTCGGGCATGTCCCGATCACCGCCGTGGAGCCGCCCGACGCCAGCGTGCTGCAGCTGCCGATCGCCCAGCAGCTGCAGGGCAGCGTGCTGCGCATCCGCGGGATCGCGCCCAGTTGCCAACGGCAGCTGGAGGGTTCGGGCTTCGTGGTCGCCCCGGAACGGGTGATGACGAACGCGCACGTGGTGGCGGGCACCAACAGCGTGAGCGTGGACACCGCGCGCGGACCGCTCACGGCCACCGTGGTGTTGTTCGACTCGAACAAGGACGTGGCGATCCTCGCGGTGCCGGGCCTGACCGCCCAGCCGCTGGCCCTGGCCCCGTCCGACGCCTCCTCGGGGGAGAGCTCGATCGTGCTCGGTTATCCGGGTGGCGGGCGCTACACGGCCAGTGCGGCGCGCGTGCGTGAGACGCTGAACCTGAAGGGCCCCAACATCTATCGCGACTCCGACGTCAAGCGTGAGGTGTACACCATCCGCGGGCAGGTCCGGGCCGGTAACTCCGGCGGGCCGCTGGTGGACACCGACGGCCGGATCCTGGGCGTGGTGTTCGGCGCGGCCGTCACCGACGACGACACCGGCTACGTGCTGACCCTCGACGAGGTGAAGCCCGAACTGGATTCGGCGACGAGCCAGTCCAACGCCGTCGGCACGGGCAGCTGTGTGCTGAGCTGATTCCCGGCTGATCCGAAACGAGCGGCGGCCCCCGGCGACATGATTCGCCGGGGGCCGCCGCGTAGCTCGTCTAGGTCAGCAGTTTCGCGATCTCCGCGGTCACCGCTTCCGGGTTCTCCTGGTGCGCATAGTGACCCGCTTCGGGGATCTCGACCAGCCGCCGCTGCGGCGACAGCTGCCGTCCGCGGTGGATGGTGCCGGGCAGGATGTAGCGGTCTCGATCGCCGTACATGGCGAGCGTGGGCACCCGCACCGGTTCGCTCATGGCCGACATGAAACGTCGGCCGTCGGGCCGCCATTGGCTGCGGAAGGCCCAGCGCTGGTATTCCAGCGCACAGTGTGCCGCCCCCGGGATGCGGATGGCGGTGCGCATGCGGCGCGCGGTGTCGGCGAATTCCTCGGTGGCCGAGAACCGTTCGCCGACCCGGTCGCGCAGCAGCAGTTCGATCTCGATGCCGTCGTCGCGGGTGAGCCGGTGCTCGGGCAGCCGCGGCAGCTGGCAGCGCAGGAAGTTCGGCAGCCAGGCGGTGCGCTGCGCCTCGTCGCGCAGCACGGCCCGCTTCAGGGCCACCGGGTGCGGGGAGCTGATCAGGCCGATGGAGCTCACCACCCGCGGGTGCAGGACGGCGGTGGCCCAGCACACCAGTCCGCCCTCGGCGTGGCCGATCAGGGTGGCTTCGGTGTGTCCCAGGGCCCGGACGAGTCCGGCGACGTCACCGGCGAGGGTCCAGCCGTCGTAGCCGCGCGGCGGCTTGTCCGTGTCGCCGTAACCGCGCAGGTCCACCGCGACGGTGCGGAAGCCGAGCTCCGCGAGCCCGGTCAGCTGATGCCGCCACGACCACCAGAAGTCGCCGAAGCCGTGCAGCAGCACCACCAGCGGCGGCGCGGCGCCCGCCTGGGCGGTCCCGGCGGGCGTGGCCTCGACGACATGGAAGCGAATGCCGTTGGCGCGCACGTCGCGATGGGTCCACGGCCCGTCATAGCGGACTGCGGACGGATCCGGCTGCGAATTCGACGACACGCCGAAGGAGCGTAATCGAAGGTCTAGGACCGCGGCTTGCCGACCGTGGCGTCCACGGCCGGCTCGTCGGAGTGGCTGAAGCTGCTCGCCAGCAGGGTCTGCGTGTCCTTCAGCGAGCCGATGGTCTTCTCGGGCGCGCGCAGCTTGCGCACCTTCAGGTAGCCCAGCAGACCGCAGGCCGCGACCGCCGCGATCATCAGCAGGAACACCACCAGGAACGCGGCCCAGCGCGGCATCCACACGTCCAGCAGTTCGGCGAGGAAGAAGAAAAAGAAGAAGGAGCTGAACAGCAGGATGGTCAGCGCCAGGATGAAGAAGACGCTGCCCTGCAGGCCCTTCTTGATCTCACCGGTGACCTCGGTTTTGGCGAGCTCCACCTCGGCGCGCACCAGCGTCGACATCTGTTCGGTGGCGTCGCGGACCAGACTGCCGATGGTGGCCGACTGGTGGGCGTCGATATCGGACAACGGAATCGAGGTGACGGTGCGGGTGCGGTTCCCGTCGTAGCCGTTACCGCCCTGTGTGAAGCTCAATTGCTCGACCCTTCTCCATGTCCCGGTAGTACTGTCCGGTGTCACTCTTGACTTTGCAGTGCGCGCTCGTCACGTCGTGCCTGGTGAGCACGGCCACGACGCAACAGTAGCGCCGAACCGGCCAGGGAAGCCGCCAAAGACGTGAGCAACACCGCCGCTTTCGCGAGTTCTGCCGCCGACCCGTCACCGACGTCTTCCAAGGCCAGTTCTGCCACCAAGAGGCTAACGGTGAAGCCGATCGCACCCAGTACCGACAGGGCGAACATGTCCCGATACCCGAGATCGCCCGGTCGTTCCGCGATGCCCAACCGCACCGCGAGCCAACTGAATCCGAAGATACCGATGGTCTTTCCGACCAGCAGACCCAGGATGATCGCCAGTGACAGCCGGTTGGTGAACAGCTTCGACAGCACCTCGGAATCCAGCGGGACGCCGGAGGCGAACAACGCGAACAGCGGCACGCACAGCGCCGCGGAGATGGGCTGGAAGAAATGCTCGAGCCGGGCGGCGGGCACACAGTGCTCGTCCTCGTCCGGGTCCGGGCGCACCCGGGTCAGCAGACCGCACGCGACGCCGGCCAGGGTGGCGTGGATCCCGGCCTCGTGCAGCGCGTACCAGGAGAGCAGGCCGAGCGGCACATAGAGGAACGGGGTGCCGATCCGGAACTTCTGGCCCAGCGCCCAGCCGGCGAAGCAGGCGATCGCGGTCAGCAGCCACAGCATCTTCAGGGTGGTGGTGAACAGCACCGCGATCAGCAGGATGGCGATCAGGTCGTCGACCACGGCCAGGCTGAGCAGGAACACCCGGGCGCTGGCCGGGATCCGCGACCCGGTCATGGCCAGCACCGCCAGCGCGAAGGCGATGTCGGTGGCGACCGGGATGGCCCAGCCGCGATCCATGCCGTCCACCCCGTGCCCGACCGCCATGGCGATGAGCGCGGGCATCACCACGCCGCCGAGCGCGGCCACGATGGGCAGGGTGGCGCGTTTGCGGTCGGCGAGTTCGCCGACCACCAGCTCGCGTTTGAGCTCCAGACCGGCGACGAAGAAGAAGATGGCGAGCAGGCCGTCCTTGGTCCAGTCGGCCAGCGTGAGGTCCAGGTGCAGGGCCGGGATCGCGAGCTTGGTGTCGACCATGGTGGTGTAGCTCGCGCCCCACGGCGAGTTGACCCAGATGAGCGCACCCGCGGCGGCGATGAGAAGGAGTGCGCCACCGAAGGTTTCGGTTCTCAGATAGCGCGCGAGCTCCGATCGGACCTGAGCGATCACAGGGGTGCACCTTTCAGCCGTCGACAGAACAGCGGCGTGCACACCACTGACGGGATTCTCGGCACAACCGCATGCCGACCAGACTTCCCGGCACACCTTTTTGCGCAATTCTAACGGTTTGCCTGGAAATTCTTGACCACCCCACAGCGGCGAGGCCCCCTGATCATCGATCAGGGGGCCTCGCTCCGGGTCTTCCGATCTACGCCTTACCGGCCCGGATGGACTCGAAGACGTTGGGATCCACCAGGGTTGAGGTGTCACCCAGCTCGCGGCCCTCGGCCACGTCGCGCAGCAGGCGGCGCATGATCTTGCCCGAGCGAGTCTTGGGCAGTTCCGGCACCACGTGGATCTCGCGCGGGCGCGCGATCGGGGAGATCTCCCGCGAGACCTCGGCCTTGAGCTCGGCGACCAGATCCGCGCCGGTGTCCTTGGCCTCGGCGGTCAGGATCACGAACGCCACGATGCCCTGACCGGTGGTGTCGTCGGACGCGCCGACCACCGCCGCCTCCGCCACGCCCGAATGCCCGACCAGCGCGGACTCCACCTCGGCGGTCGAGATGCGGTGGCCCGACACGTTCATCACGTCATCGACGCGGCCGAGCACCCACAGGTCCCCGTCCTTGTCGAGCTTCGCGCCGTCGCCGGCGAAGTACCAGCCCTTCTCGGCGTAGCGCGACCAGTAGGTGTCCACGTAGCGGTCGTTGTCGCCCCAGATGCCGCGCAGCATGGACGGCCACGGCTCGTCGAGCACCAGGTATCCGTTGGCCTCGGTCTCGCCCAGCTCGACCGGATTGCCTTCCTCGTCAACGACTTTCGCCGAGACGCCCGGCAGCGGGGTCATAGCCGCGCCCGGCTTGGCCGCGGTCACGCCCGGCAGCGGGGAGATCATGATGGCGCCGGTCTCGGTCTGCCACCAGGTGTCCACGATGGGAGTCTTGTTGCCGCCCACCACATCCCGGTACCAGCGCCAGGCCTCCGGGTTGATCGGCTCGCCGACCGAACCCAGCAGCCGCAGGCTCGACAGGTCGTGCGAATCCGGGATCTCGCGACCCCACTTCATGAAGGTGCGGACCAGCGTCGGCGCCGTGTAATAGATGCTGACGCCGTACTTCTCGATGATCTGCCAGTGCCGGTGCTCGTCCGGGAAGTTCGGGGTGCCCTCGTAGACGATCTCGGTGGCGCGGTTGGCCAGCGGGCCGTACACGATGTAGCTGTGCCCGGTCACCCAGCCGATGTCGGCGGTGCACCAGTACACGTCCTGGCCGGGCTTGTGGTCGAACACCTGGTGGTGGGTGTACGCCGCCTGGGTCAGGTAGCCGCCGGAGGTGTGCAGGATGCCCTTGGGCTTCCCGGTGGTGCCGGAGGTGTAGAGGATGAACAGCGGGTGCTCGGCGTCGAAGGCCTGCGCCTCGTGCTCGGGGGAGGACAGCGAGACGGTCTCGTCCCACCAGATGTCGCGGCCCTCGGTCATCTCGGTGTCGAGGCCGGTGCGGCGCACCACCAGAACATGCTCGACGGTCGAATCACCTTCGGCGAGAGCCTCGTCCACGGCCGCCTTGAGCGGGGCCGCGGCGCCACGCCGCCACTGGCCGTCGGTGGTGATGACCAGCTTGGCCGCGGCGTCGTCGACGCGCTGGCGCAGGGCGCTGGGGGAGAAGCCGGCGAAGACCACCGAATGGGTCAGACCCAGGCGGGCGCAGGCCAGCATCGACACGATGGCCTCGGGGACCATCGGCATGTAGATGGCGACCCGGTCGCCCGCGACCAGGCCCAGCCCGGTCAGGTAGTTCGCCGCCCGCGACACCTCGGCCAGCAGTTCGGAGTAGGTGAGATCGCGGGAATCGCCGGGCTCACCCTCCCAGTGGATGGCGACCTGATCGCCGTGCCCGTCGATGACGTGCCGGTCCACACAGTTGTAAGCGACATTGAGCTTGCCGTCGGCGAACCACTTGGCGAAGGGGGCGTCATCCCAGTCCAGCACCTGGGTGAAGGGCTGATGCCAGTGCAGCCGTCGCGCCTGCTCGGCCCAGAAGCCCTCACGATCCGCTCGGGCCCGAGCGTGGAGCGAGGCGTCGCCATTGGCGGCGGCCGCGAACTCAGCGCTGGGCGGATAGGCATCCAGGTGGTCGGCGGATGTCTCGGTCATCTCGTCTCTTCTTCTCTCGCGTGCATGCCGCGTGGGGTGACGGCGGCCACGTCCGACCCTAACCGACTGTGACCTGGGCCGGGACTCGCTGTCTCGATCGGTGGGGCGTTACCGCTGACAACCGGGGTGCGGGTGGCTACTGTCCCTTTCACCGACAGCGGCTCGAGGCGGGAGAACGCGTTGAGAATCAGAGGGATCGCCGTACTGGCCGCGGTGCTCGCGCTGATCGCCGCCGCGGGACTCACCGGATGCGCCGTCACCCCGGCCTACGGGGACATGATCGCGGTCAACGGCAGCGAACCGCAGAATCCGCTGATCCCCTCCAATACCAACGAGAACGGCGGCGGGCGCATCGTCGACCGGCTCTTCGCGGGACTGCGCTACATCGACCAGCACGGTGCCCTGCACGACGAGGTCGCCCAGTCCATCGACACCACCGACCAGCAGCACTACCGGATCACCCTGAAGCCCGGGTGGACCTTCAGCGACGGAACACAGGTCACCGCACACTCTTTCGTCGACGCCTGGAACTACGGTGCGCTGGTCACCAACGCGCAGTTGCAGAGCTACACCTACGGGCCGATCGTCGGATTCGCGGACGTGCAGGCGGATCCGCCACGCGCGCAGACCATGTCGGGGCTGAAGGTGGTCGACGATCTGCACTTCACCGTCGACCTGGTGGCGCCCACCATCGACTTCCGGACGCGGCTGGCGTACGCGCCGTTCTATCCGCTGCCCGCCGCCGCCTTCAAGGACATGAAGGCGTTCGGGCAGCACCCGATCGGCAACGGCCCCTACCGATTCGCCGACGGCAACGCCTGGCAGCACGACGTCCAGCTCACCGTGGTCCCCAACGAGAGCTACCGGGGCGGGCGGCCGCCCCGCAACAAGGGCCTGACCTTCGTGTTCTACTCCAACTTCGACGCCGCCTACTCCGACCTGCTGGCCGACAACCTCGACGTGCTCGACACCATCCCGGACAGCGCCATCGCCGTGTACAAGCACGATCTCGGCGACCGCGCCATCGAGGCCCCGACCGCGCAGAACCAGTGGCTCGGCTTCCAATCGAACCTGGCGCACTTCGGCGGCGAGGAGGGGCGGCTGCGGCGCCAGGCGCTCTCGATGGCCATCGATCGCGCGCAGATCGGGCGGAAGATCTTCCACGGCACCAGAATTCCCGCCCGCGACTTCACCTCCGCGGTACTGCCCGGATTCGATCCGAACCTGCCCGGCTCCAACGTCCTCGACTACAACCCGGCCGAGGCCGTCCGGCTGTGGAACCAGGCCGACGCCATCGCCCCCTGGAGCGGGAGCTTCGAGATCGCCTACAACGCCGACGGCGGCCACCAGGCCTGGATCGACGCCCTGGCCAACAGCATTCGCAACACGCTGCACATCGACGCCGTCGGCGCGCCCTACCCGACCTTCAAGCAACTGCGCGACCAGGTCGTGCACCGCACCATCGGCAAGGCCTTCCGCTACGGCTGGCAGGGCGACTACCCGACCATGCTGCAATTCCTCGAACCCGGCTTCGTGACCGGCTCGGAATCCAACGACGTCGACTACAGCAACCCGGAATTCGACCGGCTGCTCACCGCCGCCGAAGCCGCGCCCACCGAAGAGGAGTCGTGGAAGCTGGTGGGGCAGGCCCAATCCGTGCTGCTGCGCGACCTGCCCACCATCCCGGTCTTCGACTACATCAACTCCGCCGGCTACTCCAAACGCGTGCACAACGTGGTCATGACCTGGAACGGACTGGCCGACTTCGAGAACATCGAGCTGAGGTGACCTGATGGCCTGGTACATAGCGCGGCGGCTGCTGCAGATGATCCCGGTGTTCTTCGGCGCGACGCTGCTCATCTACTTCCTGATCTGGAAGGTCACCGGCGGCTCGGTCACGGCACTGGCCGGACAGCGCACGCTGACACCGGCGCTGGAAGCGCAGCTGAAGGCGCAATACGGGCTGGACAAACCGTTCTGGTGGCAGTACCTGCACTACCTCAAAGGCATCGTCACCCTCGACTTCGGCACCTCGTACTCGGGACGGCCGGTGCGTGAAGTGCTCGCCCGAGCCTTCCCGATCACCTTCCGGCTGGCCCTGCTGGCCGTGTTCTTCGAAGCGGTGTTCGGCATCGCGTTCGGCGTCGTCGCCGGACTGCGCAAAGGCGGCTGGTTCGACTCCACCATGCTGGTGCTCAGCCTGCTCGTGATCGCCATGCCCATCTTCGTGATCGGCTTCCTCGCCCAGTTCCTGTTCGGCGTCACCTGGCACCTCGCACCCGTCACCGTCGGCTCCGACGTGAGCATCCCGCGACTCGTCCTGCCCGCCCTCGTCCTCGCCTCCCTGTCGTTCGCCTACGTGCTGCGACTGACCCGGAACTCGGTGGCGGAGAACAAGGATGCCGACTTCGTGCGCACCGCCACCGCCAAGGGACTACCGCGCCGGCGCGTCGTCGTCGTGCACATCCTGCGGAACTCGCTCATCCCGGTCGTCACCTTCGTCGGCGCCGACCTGGGCGCGCTCATGGGCGGGGCCATCGTCACCGAGGGCATCTTCAACATCCCCGGCGTCGGCGGCACCCTCTACCAGGCCGTGGTGCGTGGCGAAGCGCCGACCGTGG
The DNA here is from genome assembly GCF_054781395.1 of Nocardia tengchongensis. Classification (NCBI taxonomy): domain Bacteria; kingdom Bacillati; phylum Actinomycetota; class Actinomycetes; order Mycobacteriales; family Nocardiaceae; genus Nocardia; species Nocardia tengchongensis. The sequence goes on along the minus strand of NZ_BAAGUM010000006.1, from coordinate 1,687,703 downwards.
TGTCCTTCGTGACCGCGCTCATCGTCATCTTCCTGCTCTCCAACCTGATCGTGGACCTGCTCTACGCCGTGCTCGACCCGCGGATCCGCTATGCCTGACGGGAGCGCCGACATGACCGAAACCCCACAGCCACAGCACGATCCGCGCCCCGGACAGGAACGCTGGGTGGCGCCGCCCGACGCCGTCGAAGTGGTCGCCACCGACAAGGTCGACGTGCGCGGCACGCCCGCCGGCTTCTGGGGCTCGGCCTGGCGGCAGCTGCGACGCAAACCACTGTTCCTGGTCTCGATCGCCATCATCGTGCTGGTACTGCTGGTCGCCGCGTTCCCCGGCCTGTTCACCGGACAGGACCCCCGGCACTGCGTGGTGGATTTCAGCCTCGCGCCGCCCGATCGGCACCACTGGTTCGGCTACGACCTGCAAGGCTGCGACATCTACGCCCGCACCATCTACGGGGCGCGGGCCTCCGTGCTCACCGGCGTCGGCGCCACCCTGCTGTTCCTGCTCGTCGGCGGCAGCCTCGGCGCGCTCGCGGGATTCTATGGGGGACCACTGGATTCGATCATCTCCCGGATCGCCGAGATCGTGTACGCCATCCCGCTCATGCTCGCCGCCATCGTCCTCATGCAGCTGGCCGGGCACCGCACCATCTGGGTGGTCATCGCGATCCTCGCGGCCTTCACCTGGCCGCAGGTGGCGCGCATCGCCCGCGGCTCCGTACTCGCCGCCAAAGGCAACGACTACGTGCTCGCCGCGACCGCGCTCGGGGTGTCACGCTTCCGGATCCTGCTGCGGCACATCATCCCCAACGCGCTCGGGCCGGTCATCGTGGTCACCACCATCTGGCTGGGCGTCTTCATCGTCACCGAGGCCACCCTGTCGTTCCTCGGCGTCGGCCTGCCGCCCACCGAAGTGTCCTGGGGCGCCGACATCGCCGCCGGACAACGGCAACTGCGCGCCGGCTCGCTGATCCTGTTCTACCCGGCCACCGCGCTGGCCCTGACCGTGCTCGGCTTCATCATGCTCGGCGACGCCCTGCGCGACGCACTCGACCCGAAGGAGCGGCGATGAGCGAGCCCCTGCTCGACATCCGGGACCTGCGAGTGTGTTTCGGCGCCGGAGACGACCGGGTCGAAGCCGTGCGCGGCGTCGACCTCACCGTGTACCCCGGACAGACCGTCGCCATCGTGGGGGAATCCGGATCCGGGAAGTCCACCACCGCGCACGCCGTCATCGGACTGCTGCCCGGCGGCGGACGCGTGGAATCGGGCAGCATCCGCTTCGCGGGCCGCGAGCTCGCCGGAGCCTCCGCATCCGACCTGGTCGCGGTGCGCGGCAACGGAATCGGATTCGTGCCGCAGGACCCCATGTCCAACCTCGACCCGGTCTGGAAGGTCGGCTTCCAGATCTCGGAAACCCTCGCCGCCAACGGGATCGCGCGCGGCCGGGCCGCCCGGCAGCGGGCCGTCGAACTCCTCGCCGAGGCCGGCATCAAGGAACCCGAACGCCGCGCCGGGCAATACCCGCACGAATACTCGGGCGGCATGCGGCAACGCGCGCTCATCGCCATCGGGCTCTCGGCGCGGCCGCGACTGCTCATCGCCGACGAACCCACCTCCGCGCTCGACGTCACCGTGCAACGCCAGATCCTCGACCACATCGACGAACTGACCCGCGAACTCGGCACCGCCCTGCTGCTCATCACCCACGACCTCGGCCTCGCCGCCGAACGCGCCGAACACCTCGTGGTCATGTACCGCGGCCGCGTCGTCGAATCCGGTCCGGCCGCCGAGATTCTGCGCGAACCCCGCCACGAGTACACCCGGCGGCTGGTGGCCGCCGCACCCTCGCTCGCCGCCCGGCGCAGCGCCACCACCACCGAACGCGCCGCCTACCGGGACCTCGCCATCGATGTGGCCGCCGCCGAGGCTGCCGGCGAACCCGACGACATCGTGGTCGCCGACGGACTCACCAAGCGGTATCGCGTCCGGGGCTCGGTGCCGTGGAAGCACACCGAATTCACCGCCGCCGAGGACGTCTCGTTCCGGCTGCGCCGCGGGACCACAACCGCACTGGTCGGCGAATCGGGGTCGGGCAAGACCACGGTCGCCTCGATGGTGCTCGGATTGGACACGCCCACAGCGGGTTCGGTCGCCTTCGACGGCAAGGATGTCGCCGAGCTGGCCCGGCGGACACCGCTCGCCTTCCGTCGCCGCATCCAGCCGATCTTCCAAAACCCTTACGGGTCACTGGATCCCACCTACTCCATTCACCGCGCCATCGCCGAACCGCTGCGCACCCACCGCATCGGCAACCGGGAATCTCGCGACGCCCGGGTCCGGGAGCTTCTCGACCTGGTCGCGCTGCCGTCCGCGGTCGCCGCGCGCTATCCGCGCGAATTGTCCGGCGGCCAGCGGCAACGCGTCGCCATCGCCCGTGCGCTGGCCCTGGAACCCGAACTGATCGTGTGCGACGAAGCGGTCTCCGCCCTCGACGTGCTGGTGCAGGACCAGATCCTGAACCTGCTCAACACCCTGCAAGCCGAGTTCGGGCTCTCCTACCTGTTCATCACCCACGACCTCGCCGTGGTCCGCCAGATCGCCGACTCGGTCCTGGTCATGCAGGACGGCAAGGTGGCCGAATCGGCCTCGACCGCGGACCTGTTCGACCATCCGCAGTCGCCCTATACGCAGCGTCTGCTCGAAGCGATCCCCGGTCGCGACCTGCTCGTGGGCTGACGCGGATTTCCGGGCCGCCTCGCACGACCCGCCGCGGGCGGATCGGAACATTGCCGTCGGGGGCATCGCCCCGGAGTCGACGGCAGGTGGTGGCCGGGGCGCGGGGTACCAGCCAGTAGCCTCGTATCTCGTGACCGACCCGCTGCAGCCCCTCGTCGACCTGCCCGGCGTGCTCGAAGCCGCCGACAAGGCTCGTGACGCGCTCGCCGAGGTGCACCGCCACCGGGCGAACCGCCGCGGCTGGCCGACCACCGCCGCCGAAGCGGCCGTCCGCGCGGCTCGCTCCTCGGCCGTCATCGAAGGCGGAACCATCGACCTGCCCGCCGACGGCAATGTCGAGGACCCTATTTTGGCGGGTTCACTGCGGGTCGGCCAGGCCCTGGACGCCGAGGCCCTCACCAACTTGGTCGGAGTCTGGCAACGTGCGCCCTTGCAGGCGCTCGCCCGGCTGCACCTGCTCGCTGCCGCCGACCTGGTCGAGGATCCGCAGCAGCTGGGCCGCCCCCGCGCTGTGCCCGGTGTCGCCGAACGGCTGGACCTGCTGGCCCAGACCGTCACCACGAGCAAGGCTCCCGCCCCGGTGCTCGCGGCCGTCGTGCACGGTGAACTGCTCTCGCTGCGACCCTTCGGCACGGCCGACGGCATCGTCGCCCGCGCCGCCTCCCGGCTCGTGGCGGTATCCAGTGGCCTTGACCCGCGCAGCCTCGGAGTCCCCGAAGTCTTCCTGCTCCGCCGCCGCCAGGCCTACCTCGACGCCGCGGCCGCCTTCGGCATGGGCACGCCGGAAGGGGTGGGCGGCTGGGTGATCTTCATCTGCGGCGCGCTCGAGGACGGCGCGCGCGAAGCCCGCTCGATCGCGGATTCCGCTTCGGGGTAAATGCCCCTATCGGTGAAAAGTATTGCGCGCCATGGGATTTCAATGACCCTGCACGCGTAAGAGCGGGCGGCGTAGTCGCTGTTCTGCGACCTCACCGCCCGCTAGCACGGACCACCCGGTTACCAAGCGTGCTTTTCGGGTTGTGTCTCTTCGGCCTCGGCGAGCTCTCCGGGATCCGGTGGTTCATCCCCGCATGGATGCGAGGCCCTCGCCGTCGAAATCTCGGATAACGCAGGCCCACAACTACTCTTGCCCTTGTCGCGGCGTGCTCCGCGTGGGTGCCTGGCGTCCGTGCTGGGAAGGGTGGGATGGGAGGTCGAATCTTCTCTTCCGATCCGATCTTGGCCTTCCGTCCTTCCGTGCCTCCATTGTTACCCCGTGACCGCCGTCACAGCAAGACCTGGGGAAACATTCCAATACTCGGCGTTTCGGGGTGGTTTCGGGCTCGGCGATTCGGACAGATGACCGGTCAGCGCCGGCGGCGCAGCAGCCGGTAACTGAGCGCCCCGGCGGCCACCGCGCTCAACCCGACCGCGAGCGACGCCGCCACCGTGGTGGTGGTCGGGGCCGGGATCCGCGCCCACAGCGACACCGGATTCGTGAAGGCCAGAATGGGCCAGCCGCGCGCGGCGGCCTCGCGGCGCAGGCCCCGGTCCGGGTTCACCGCGGTCGGATGGCCGACCACCTCCAGCATCGGGAGGTCGGTCACCGAGTCGGAGTAGGCGTAGCAGCGGGCCAGATCGTAATCGTATTGCGCGGCAAGCTTTTCGATCGCCTCGACTTTGCCCGGGCCGTAACAGTAGAACTCGACTTCACCGGCGTACCGGCCGTTCTCGATGACCATGCGGGTGGCGGCGAAGTGGTCCGCGCCCAGGGCGGCCGCGATCGGGGCCACCACCTCCTCGCCGGAGGCGGACACGATCACCACGTCATGGCCTCGAATCCGATGGTCCGCAATGAGATCCGCGGCCTCGGCGTAGATCAGCGGGTCCACGATGTCATGCAGTGTCTCGGCCACGATCGACCGCACCTGATCGACATCCCAGCCCGCGCACATCTTGGTGAGATGCTCCCGCATCCGCTCCATCTGATCGTGATCGGCGCCGGACAGCAGGAACAGGAAATGCGCGTAACTGCTCTCCAGCACCGCGCGGCGGCTGAGCAGCCCCTGATCCAGGAACGGCTTGCTGAAGACGAAGGCGCTCGATCGGGCGATCACCGTCTTGTCGAGATCGAAGAAGGCGGCGACTCGTCCGCGTTCGGCTGTCACGCGTCCAGGATATGGTTCCGGGCCGCGCGGCGGGCGGCATGGGCCTCCCGCGCGGGTCCGGGGCGCTCTCCGGACCGGTCATTCGGTGCGCCGGACCGCGTGTCGAAGCTCACGTTTCGAAGCGTGTCCATCGGGGTTAGCCAGGCGGAAGCCGAGCCGTCAGGACGGGAAAAAGACTCGCCGGGCGGACTTGCAATGCGGCCGGGGCTTGGGTGTAGTATCGCAGTTACCTGGACTAGTCCAGGCGCGTTCAGCCCGACCCCCCGGGGCTGAACCCGACGGCCCCAGCCTCCTCCCCCCCCGGCTGGGGCCGTCCTCTATTTACGGACAGGTTCCGAATCCCCACGCGCTCCTCGAGTTATGCACAGGCCGCGTGTTATCCACACTCGCCGCAGGGCCGCTTTCGCCGGTGCGCCGAACGGTCGACGCTGACCTGCATGAACTCCGAAGCCGCCACCCCGCCGGCGCTCGCACTGGTCGCCGATCCCCATCTGCGCGACGAGATCCGGCGCATCGCCGCCGCGGCCGACCGCCCGCTCGACGAGCGCCGGCCACCGCCCAGCCGCCACGCCTGGACCGCCGCGTCCGTGATCATCCTCGACACCGCCGCCGCGCATAGCTGTGTATCCGCCGGCCACCCCCGCCGCCCCGGGATCCTCCTGGTTACCGACGGCGAGCCGAGTTTGCTCGACTGGCAGACCGCCACCGCGGCCGGCGCCGAACAGGTGCTGCCGCTCCCGTCCGCGGCCGACGCACTGATCGCCGCCTTCGCCGCCCACGACGGCCGCCGCCCCGGCGACGGCGCCGTCCTCGCGGTGGCCGGAGCGGGCGCCGGAGCCGGCGCGTCCGTCCTCGCCGCCGCCGTAGCCCTCACCGCCGCAGGCCGTTTCCGCGACCGCACCCTCCTGGTCGACTGCGCCCCCTACGGCGGCGGCCTCGACCTCCTCCTCGGTCTGGAGAAAGCCCCGGGCCTGCGGTGGCCGGACCTCACCATCGAACACGGCCGCGTCTCCGCCCCCGCACTGCACGCGGCACTGCCCACGGTCTCGGGACTGGCCGTGCTCTCGTGTGGACGGGGAACTCCCGCAAGGGAGTTCGATGCGGCGTTCGGAGTCGATGGTTCGCCGGCAGGAGAAGATGGCGGCGGACGCGGTACCCGATCGGCCGGCGCGGGAGGATGCGAAGCGGCCTCGGCAGGGCAACCAGGCGGGGCGGCCGACTGCGTGATCGACCGCGGCGGGGTGGCCGACGCGGCTGGAATCGGCGGTCCGGCAATGGAACTCGGTGACACCCTGAACGGGTTCCGTGCCGGCGACGGGCCCGACCGGCCACTGGCGCCGGTAGCGGTTCGCGCCGTCCTGGAGGGTGGCCGTGCCGCAGGTGATCTGGTGGTCGCGGATCTGTCCAGCGACCACGGCGCGCACACGGACGAGGTTCTCGACACGGCCGATCTCGTGGTGCTGGTGACCCAGGCTCGGTTGCGGTCGATCGCCTCGGCCGAGTCCGCCTCGGCGTACCTGAAGGCCCGAAATCCCCATGTGCGCTTGATCGTTCGCGGACCGGCTCCCGGCGGGCTCGCTCCCTCGGACATCGCCGAGGCCCTGGCACTGCCGCTGCTGAGCGCGGTCCCCTCCCAGCCCGGCCTCACCGAGCGCCTGGAGCGCGGCGGCCTCACCGTGCGCCGTCGCGGCCCCCTCCGCACCGCCGCCGAATCCGCCCTCACCGCCCTGTTCTCCGGCCACCCCGCCCCGGTCCGCGCTACCTGCCAACCCGGGCCTTCCTGGTGGAGCCTCGCCCGGGCGCGCGGCGCACACCGCACGCCGGAGCTGTCGCACCCCACCGGAGCCCGGCGATGACCGCCACCTCCGCCGCCCGGCCGTTCCGGCAGACCGCGGGTCTGGTCGGCGTCTGGCCGGACGTGGGTGGTTCACGTTCGGTGCGGGGCAGCTCCGGGCGCTCGACCCCAGCGCGATCGGCATACTGCCGCATCGGATCCGGGGCGGGCTGCCGGTGGCTCGTGGTCGACGTCGAGGTGCGCGATGAGTGAGCTGGTGACGGCCGAACTGCTGGAGCGGGTGCGGGAGCGCTTGGCCGAGGGCGCCGCCGATCCGGATCCCGCGCGGGTGGCCACGGCCATTCGGGCCGAGGCGGGCGGGGTGCTCGCGGACACGGATCTGCTGCGGGTGCTGCGGCTGCTGCAGACCGAGATGACGGGGGCGGGGGTGCTGGAGCCGTTGTTGCATGATCCGGAGGTGGCCGACGTGCTGGTCACCGGGCCGGATTCGGTGTGGGTGGATCGCGGGCGGGGGTTGCGGCGGACGGCGGTTCGATTTCCGGACGAAGCGGCGGTGCGCAGGCTGGCCCAGCGGCTGGCGCTGGCAGCCGGGCGCAGGCTGGACGACGCACAGCCGTGGGTGGACGGCCGGTTGCCCGGAAGCGGAGCGGCACAGGGGCATTCGTTCGGGGTGCGGCTGCACGCGGTGCTCGCTCCGATCGCGCACGGCGGGACCTGCCTGTCACTGCGTGTACTGCGGCCCGCCACGCAAGGACTGGATGCCCTGGCAGCGGCGGGCGCCGTGCACCCGGACGCGAAGTGTCTGCTGGAGCACATCATTCGAGCCCGCCTCGCCTTCCTGGTGGTCGGGGGAACCGGCGCCGGCAAGACGACCTTGCTGTCGAGCCTGCTGGCCGAGGTCGATCCGGCCGAGCGCATCGTCTGCGTGGAGGACGCCGCCGAGCTCGCACCGCCGCATCCGCATGTGGTCCGGCTGGTCGCCCGTCCCGCCAATGTCGAAGGCGCGGGCCAGGTCACCGTGCGCGACCTGGTGCGCCAGGCGCTCCGCATGCGTCCCGACCGGATCGTCGTCGGGGAGGTCAGGGGAGCCGAGGTGGTGGATCTGCTGACCGCCCTGAACACCGGGCACGACGGTGGGGCGGGCACCGTGCACGCGAATTCGCCCGGCGAGGTCCCGGCCCGGCTGGAGGCGCTGGCCGCGCTCGGCGGTATGCCCGCGGCCGCCCTGCACAGCCAGCTGGCGGCCGCCGTCCAAGTGATCCTGCACGTGCACCGGCGGCCCGACGGCGGTCGCGTGCTCCGTGAAATCGGCCTGGTCACCACCGATGGCGGCCGAGTGCGCTTCGTTCCCGCGTGGACAGCCGATGCCCGTCCCGCCCCGGCGGCTCCCGCCCTCCTGACACTGCTCGACGAAAGGACTCCCGATGCTTCCCGCCGATGAGAATTGCCACGGATCGTGTAGTTGCCCTGGGCCCCACGCGAATCCGAAGGTCAGGCTGACCAAGTCGTATCCGGTACCTGGAGGTGATCAACCGTGCTGCAGCCCTTTTCGGGCACACGGGTCACGATTCCCCGGGCTCGGGTTGGCGTGGCGAGCGACATGCGGTCGATGCAGTTCCACCGATTCGACTGGGGCCGAGTGTGATTCGTCCACGGCGCTGAGTGATGGTGACTGATGACCGCCGGTTCGAGCGCGGCCGCTCCAGTGGCATGCGTCGCGCTCGCTGTCCTCCTGCTGCCTCCTCCGATAGCTCGACGGCGGATGAGCCGCCTCTTCGCCCATGCCTGTGACGTCCGAAAAGTAGAGCCCCGCTGGATGATTGGGGCTATCCCGTTCATCGTGGGACCCCTGCTGTTGCTCGCGGGTCCGGGTCCGGTGCTGGCGGCCCTGCTGGTGGCAACGACCGCCTGGGTCCGCCATCGCCGGACGCGGCGGGCGCGGCTGCGGACCGCCGCCACGGCGCAGCTGCTGGAGGGTTTGGAGGCGGTGATCGGGGAGCTGCGCATTGGCGCGCATCCGAGCGCCGCGGCCGCGGTGGCCGCCGCCGAGACCGAGGGTGAGGCGTCCCGGGCCTTCGCCGTGAGCGCGGCGCGCAGCCGATTGGGCGGCTCGGGCGCGGAGGGCCTGCGGTGCCCCGACTCGGTGGTGGCGCGGGAGCTGTCCGGAGTGGCCGGGGCCTGGCGGGTGGCGGAGCGACACGGTCTCGCCCTGGCCGAGCTGCTGACGGCCGCGCGACTGGATCTGCTGGGCCGCAAGCGCTTCCGGGATCGCACCGCCGCGGCCTTGGCGGGAGCCAGGGCGACGGCGCTGGTGCTGGCCTTGCTGCCGGTGCTCGGTATCGGGCTCGGCCAGCTGATGGGCGCGGCCCCGCTGCACGTGCTGTTCGTGTCCCCGGCGGGAACGGCCCTGCTGCCGTTGGGTTCCGCGCTCACCTGCGCCGGCCTGCTGTGGTCCGACGCCATCGCGGACAAGGCACTGCGATGACCGCGGCCGCCGCGGTCCTCGCCGCAGTCGCGTTGGTGATCCTGCCGGGCCGCGTCGGGGCGGTGCGCAGGCTCCGCCGGTTGCACGATTCGGCGCACCGCGATGTGTCACCGCTGCAGGCATTCCCGGCACAGCTGGACGCGCTGGGCGTCGCCTCGGCGCTGGACCTGCTCGCAGCCTGCCTGCGCGCCGGCTTGCCCACCGCCCGGGCGGCGGCCGCGGTCGCCGTCGAGGCGCCGGAGCCCTTGGCCTCAGCCCTGTTCCGGGCGTCGGATCTGCTGATGCTGGGCGCTGATCCGGCGAGCGCCTGGGCGCAGGCCACCGCAGGAGTCGCCGACGACTCGGTGACCGCGCTGGCCCGGATGGCCCGCCGCTCGGCGCGCTCGGGGACCGGATTGGCCACCGCCGTCGCCGAATTGGCCGAGCGCCGCCGCGGCGAGCTCGAGGATGCCGCCGCCGCACGGGCCGAGCGGGCCGGAGTACTGATCGGCGGTCCGCTCGGCCTCTGCTTCCTGCCCGCCTTTCTGTGCCTGGGCATCGTCCCGGTGGTGCTGGGCCTGGCGGGCCGGGTCCTGGACGGCGGCCTGCTGTGACCGAGAACCGCACCGGCGCGGATCCGCCGCGCCGGACCGAGGAAGGGAGTGACCGTGGGAACGAGCGTCCGACACCTGTGCTGGGAGCTGCGGGCCAGACTGCTGCACGCCCTGACCGCCGACTCCGGCATGAGCACCGCGGAGTACGCGATCGGCACGATCGCGGCGGCGGCCTTCGGGGCGGTGCTGTACACGGTGGTGACCGGGAACAGCATCGTGAACGCCCTGACGGCCATCATCGACCGGGCCCTGAAGACTCCCGTCAAGTGACGTATGACACACCACCTGATCATGCCGAGGCGGGTATGGCGACCGTTGAGGCCGCCATTGCGCTGGCCGCGCTGGTCGCGGTACTGGTCCTCGCGGTCGGCGCGCTGCTGGCGGTATCGGCGCAGGTGCGTTGTGTCGATGCCGCCCGCGAGGCGGCCCGGCTCGCGGCGCGGGGCGAGACCGAGTCGGCGGTCGCCACGGCCCACCAGGTGGCGCCGCCGGGTGCGCGGGTCGCCATCCACCTGGAAGGGGATCTGGTCGTCGCCGAAGTCACCGCCCGGGCCGCGCTGGTTCCGATCACGCTGCGCGCGGCGGCGGTCGCGGCGCAGGAACCGGGGGAGTCGCGATGAGACGCCTGGCGGGGCCCGGCACTGCGCGGGAGGAGGGCGGGGTGACGGTGGCCGCGTGCCTGGCGCTGATCAGTGTGTTCGCGGTGACCGTCTTGCTCGCCCAGGTCGGGGTGGCGGTGGCGGCCCGGCATCGGGTGCGGGCCGCCGCGGATCTGAGCGCACTGGCGGCGGCCGCCGCGCTGGACGGCGGTGCGGCGGGCGCGTGCCGCCGGGCCGCGGATATCGCGAGCCGGATGGGTGTCCGGTCTGCCGGATGTGAGGTGCGGGGGTGGGACGTGACGGTGACGGTCGCCGGGCGGGTCTCGCTAGGGCCGTTAGGGGATCGGGAAGTCCGGGCGGCGGCCCGGGCGGGCCCGGTGGATGACTAGGGGTTGCGAGGGGATATCTCGTACCGAGCGGTTGGTAAGAATGGTGATGGCGCGGGCCACATCAGTGGTCGATCAATGTCGAAATTCGATGAATGGCATAGGCGAATTGATTGGGCCTCGAACGCTTTCCTATTCGCGCCCCGAGACTCATTCGAATGAATGCACTGGTAAATCCCGGAGTGACATATTCGAGTGGAGCAACCCCTCAGTTAACAGGATCACATCCCTTTTTAATCGACTTGACCCCTCGGCGTGTCGCCGCCACCCTCCAGCATCCGGATTCCACCCGATATCTACCAGTTGACAGGCCCAACCGGTTGGTCGGGTGGCGGTGCGATATCGCCGCGGCGACGGCGGCGTCACGGTTCGGGACTGTCGCCGTCACCTTCGCCCAGATCGGCCAATACCGCCCGCAATAAGCGGGCCGCCCCGGCCTTGTCCAGGGGGTTGTTGCCGTTCCCGCACTTGGGTGACTGCACGCAGGACGGGCAGCCGCTCAGGCAGGCGCAGGAGTCGATGGCCCCCAGCGTGGCGGCCAGCCAGTGCCGCAGTCGCTGGAAGCCGCGCTCGGCGAAACCGGCACCGCCGGGATGTCCGTCGTAGACGAAAACTGTGGGCAGGCCGGTGTCGGCATGTTCAGCCGTCGACACGCCGCCGATGTCCCATCGATCGCAGGTCGCGACCAACGGCAGCATGCCGATGGCGGCGTGCTCGGCCGCGTGCAGGGCGCCCCCGGCGTGTCGCGCGTCGATTCCGGCTCTGACCAGCAGCTCCGGCGTGACCGTGTAGTACACGGCCCGGGTCGGCAGGGTTTGGGCGGGCAGGTCCAGCGGAATCATGTCCAGCACCTCGCCGCTGGGCAGTCTGCGCAGGTAGCCGACCACCTGCCGGGTGACCAGCACCTGGGCCAGACCCGTGGTGACCGAGCCGTGCCGGTGCTCCTCGGTGACCGCCTCGATCTCCAAAGACGTGACCGCCCGCGCGCTGGTGTTCCACCCTGGCGTGTCGGCGTGCACGAGCGCCACGCCGTCCTCCAGGTCCAGCTCGTCGACCACATAACTCTCGCCCTGGTGCAGGTGCACCGCGCCCGGGTGCAGGGTGGCGGGAGCGCGTCCGGCGTCGGTGGTGCCGAGCATGCGGCCCGACTCGACGTCCACCACCGCGATCGCGGTTCCGATGCCGCCGCGCACGTCCACCGCGTCGTGCGGGTGCGCGTCGGCGGTTACGAACCACCGTGCCGACCCGTCCCGAGCCACCCCGGCGCGCCGCCGGATCAGACCCTGTTCGGCCAGGTCGGACAGCAGTTCCCAGGCTTGGAAGGCGTGTACTTCGGCATCGCTGAGCGGCTGTTCCAGGGCCGCGCACAGCAGGTGCGGGCCGAGCACGTACGGATTGTGCGGGTCGGTGATGGTCGCTTCCAGCGGGCGTCCGAGCAGGGCTTCCGGGTGGTGCACGAGGTAGGTGTCCAGCGGGTCGTCACGGGCGATGAGCAGCACCAGCGAGCCCTGGGTGCGTCGTCCGGCGCGCCCGGCCTGCTGCCAGAACGAGGCGACCGTCCCCGGGTATCCCGCTACCACGACGGCGTCCAATCCGGCGATGTCCACGCCCAGTTCCAGGGCATTCGTGGTGGCAGCGCCCAGTAGCGTGCCCTCCGACAGGGCCGTTTCCAGGGCGCGCCGATCCTCGGCCAGATAGCCGGCCCGATAGGCCGCGACACGCCCGGGAAGTCCGGCGTCCACATCGGCCAGCAGCCGCCGGGTGTCCATGGCGATCAGTTCCGCGCCGCGCCGGGAGCGCACGAAGGTCAGGGTGCGGGCGCCCTCGGCGACCAGATCGGCCATCACCGTGGCGGCCTCGGCCCCGGCCGAACGACGCAGGGCCGCACCGTTTTCCCCGGTCAAGCCGCTGCCGAGGAGCGGTGGCTCCCACAGCGCCACGGTCCGCGCGCCCTGCGGCGACCCGTCGTCGGTGACCGCGACACACGGTGCGCCGATCAGTTTCTCGGCGGTGGCGGCGGGGTCGGCGGCGGTCGCCGAGCACAGCACGAAGACCGGATCCGCCCCGTACCGCTCGGCGAGTCGCCGGAGCCGGCGCAGCACCAGGGCCACGTGCGACCCGAAAACGCCGCGGTAGATATGGCATTCGTCGACCACGATGTATTTGAGCTGCCGAAACAGCCGAGCCCAGCGCTGATGCGACCGCAGCATCCCGACGTGCAGCATGTCCGGATTGGTGAAGACCCAGCGTGCGTGCGCCCGGACCCACTGCCGGATCTCCGCCGGCGTGTCCCCGTCGTAGGGGGCGGGATGGATGCCGCGCAGTGGATCTTCGCTGGTCAGCTCGTTGACCATGCGGAGCTGGTCGGCGCCGAGGGCTTTGGTGGGCGCGAGATAGAGGGCGGTGGCCCGGGGGTCGGCCTGCAGCGCGGTCAGCACCGGGAGCTGGTATGCCAGCGACTTTCCGGACGCCGTTCCGGTCGACACCACCACGTGCCGACCCGCCGCGGCGAGGTCCGCGGCCCGGCTCTGGTGGCTCCAGGGCTCCGCGACTCCGGTCGCCTGAACTGCGGCGATGACGTCGGGAGAGGTCCATTCAGGCCATTTCGTGACCTGCGCCGCGCGGGGCGGCAGCTCGGTGACGTGAGTGAGCCGGGAGTCGCCTGAAACAGAGCCGTTTAGGACACGATTCAGCAACGATCTCCCGTAGCTGATGTCGCTGTTGTCTCCGGATCGTCGCGCCGGATCTCCGTCATTCACCGCAGCGCCATCGCGACACGCCGAAGGGGTGCGAAAGGTGTGTGCGTCCGCCGCTCTACCTGCCATTTCACTACAGGGTAGCGACCTGCCTCACACCCCGTTTGCCAGATGCTCGCTCTGTTATCCGGAAGCAAACCAACTTCAAGTACAGATTTGGGCATTATGCCCCTCACCTGCGCATTCGCAAGATCAACTTTTTTGCAAATTGTGGGTAACTCCGCTGTTGAATTGCCCGAAGACATGGTTCACTGGTCCCTGGTCGCAAGCTTCTGTGTTCGAGGGAACGGATCTAAAGTCCAAACCATCAGCAGGATCGATGTTGCGAACGGTGTACTAGGTGCTTTCCTGCAGGGGGAACAGAGTACAGCGGTCTCAACGGACCCGGTGGATGAACCTACTTGTCCGCCGTTCCGGTATGGAAAGAGAAGGAACAGAATGGCACAGGGAACTGTGAAGTGGTTCAACGCGGAGAAGGGGTTCGGCTTCATCGCGCCCGAGGACGGCTCCGCTGACGTCTTCGTCCACTACTCCGAGATCCAGGGGTCGGGCTTCCGCACCCTCGAGGAGAACCAGAAGGTCGAGTTCGAGGTTGGTCAGGGCACCAAGGGCCCGCAGGCCACCGGTGTTCGCGCGCTCTGAGCGAGCCAACCCCTAAGGTTCCGTCCCCCATCGCCCCCCGGCGGTGGGGGACGACCCATATCTGGACCCATTACACTCGATCACGATCAGGGGCTACATCGTCGCCGCGCACCAGCCGCGGCCTTTGAACACGGTATAAACGTTGCTGGCAGCGATATCGGACATCGCAGCCGCTTTGCCCCAGCCGCGTAGAGCGCGTTCCCCAAGCTCCGGCGCGGATCGAGACGAAAGGTGTGTTCGCCGGTGGCAACACGAGACCGCGGTGCAGCGCCGAACCCCGAGGCAGCGCCCGACCAGGGCCGCTCCCTGCGTCGTCTCGTGATCGTCGAGTCGCCGACGAAGGCCAAGAAGATCGCGCCGTATCTGGGCCGCGGTTATGTGGTGGAGGCGTCGGTCGGCCACATTCGGGACCTGCCGCGTGGCGCGGCGGATGTGCCCGCCAAATACAAAGGACAGCAGTGGGCGCGACTCGGCGTCGATGTCGATCACGACTTCGAGGCCATCTATGTCGTCAGCCCGGAAAAGAAGGGGAAGGTCAGTGAGCTGAAGAGCCTGCTGGCCGACGCCGACGAGCTCTATCTCGCCACCGACCCCGACCGCGAGGGCGAGGCCATCGCCTGGCATCTGCTGGAAACCCTGAAGCCCAAGGTGCCGGTGCGGCGCATGGTCTTCCACGAGATCACCGAGTCCGCCATTCGCGCGGCCGCCGCCGATACCCGTGAGCTGGACAAGGATCTGGTCGACGCGCAGGAGACGCGGCGCATCCTGGACCGGCTCTACGGCTACGAAGTGTCGCCGGTGCTGTGGAAGAAGGTCATGCCGCGTTTGTCGGCGGGCCGCGTGCAGTCGGTGGCGACGCGCGTCATCGTGCAGCGGGAGCGGGAGCGCATGGCGTTCCGGTCCGCGGAGTACTGGGACATCGCGGCCAAGCTCGACGCCGGCGGGAAAGAAGACGGTGGGAATCCGCGGGTCTTCGGCGCGCGCCTGGTCACCGTCGACGGTTTGCGCGTCGCGTCCGGTCGCGATTTCGGATCCGACGGGCAGCTGAAGTCGCAGGCCGCCGACGGTTCCGCACCGACCGTTCGGGTTCTGCGGGCCGCCGACGCCCAGCATCTGGCCGAGTCGCTGCACGGCGTGAATCTCGCCGTCACCTCGGTGGAGTCCAAGCCGTACACGCGAAAGCCGTACGCGCCGTTCATGACCTCGACGCTGCAGCAGGAGGCGGCCCGCAAGCTGCGTTTCACCTCCGAGCGCACCATGCGGGTGGCGCAGCGGTTGTACGAGAACGGCTACATCACCTACATGCGTACCGACTCGACGACCTTGTCGGAGTCGGCGATTCAGGCGGCGCGGTCGCAGGCCACCCAGCTGTACGGCGCGGAGTACGTGAGCCCCACGCCGCGGCAGTACACCCGCAAGGTCAAGAACGCGCAGGAAGCACACGAGGCGATTCGTCCCGCGGGTGACACCTTCGCCACCCCGGGCCAGCTGCACAACAAGGTCGACAACGACGAATTCCGTTTGTACGAGCTGATCTGGCAGCGCACCGTGGCCTCGCAGATGCAGGACGCGCGCGGCACCACGCTGACGGTCCGCATCACCGGTGTCGCGAATTCCGGTGAGGAGTGCGTGTTCTCGGCGTCGGGCCGGACCATCACCTTCGCGGGTTTCCTCAAGGCGTACGTGGAGAGTGTCGACGAGGAGGCGGGCGGCCAGTCCGATGACGCCGAATCGCGGCTGCCGGCGCTGACCGAGGGCCAGGGCGTCACCGCCATCGAGCTGCTGCCGGACGGGCACACCACCAATCCGCCCGCGCGTTTCACCGAAGCCTCGCTGATCAAGGCGCTGGAAGACCTCGGCATCGGCCGTCCGTCGACCTACTCCTCGATCATCAAGACGATCCTGGATCGCGGGTACGTGTACAAGCGCGGTAGTGCGCTGGTGCCGTCCTGGGTGGCGTTCGCGGTGATCGGGCTGCTGGAGGTGCACTTCGGGCGGCTGGTGGACTTCGACTTCACCGCGGCCATGGAGGACGACCTCGACGCCATCGCCGGCGGTCGCGAACAGCGCGGAAACTGGTTGTCCTCCTTCTATTTCGGTGGCGATCACGGCGCGCAGGGTTCGGTCGCGCGCGAGGGCGGCCTGAAAAAGATGGTGGGCGAACGACTCGACGGCATCGACGCGCGAGAAGTCAACTCCATCAAGCTCTTTGCCGACGACGAGGGCCGCGACGTGGTGGTCCGGGTCGGCAAGTTCGGGCCGTACCTGGAGCGCATGGTCGTCAATCCCGATGACCCGGACGGGGATCCGGTTTCGCAGCGCGCCAACCTGCCCGACGATCTGCCGCCGGACGAGCTGACCCCGGAGGTCGCCGAGAAGCTGTTCGCGACTCCGCAGGACGGTCGTTCGCTGGGTACCGATCCGGTGTCCGGGCACGAAATCGTCGCCAAGGAAGGACGTTTCGGCCCGTACGTCACCGAGGTGCTGCCGGAGCCGACCGAGGACGCGGACGCCGCCGCGAAGAAGACCAAGAAGGCGGCCGACAAGCCGAAGCCGCGCACCGGATCGCTGTTCAAGTCCATGAGCGTGGAGACGGTGACGCTCGAGGAGGCGTTGCAGCTGCTGTCGCTGCCGCGCGTGGTCGGTGTCGACCCGACGTCGGGCGACGAGATCACCGCGCAGAACGGGCGCTACGGGCCGTACCTGAAGAAGGGCACGGATTCGCGCTCGCTCACCGGCGAGGACCAGATCTTCACGGTGACACTGGAGGACGCGCTCAAGATCTACGCCGAGCCCAAGCGGCGCGGCGGGCAGGCGGCGAGCGCGCCGCCGCTTCGTGAGCTGGGTGTGGACCCGGTGTCGGAGAAGCCGATGGTGATCAAGGACGGGCGTTTCGGCCCGTACGTCACCGACGGCGAGACCAATGCCAGCCTGCGCAAGGGCGACGAGGTCGAATCCATCACCGACGCGCGGGCTTCGGAGCTGCTGGCGGACCGGCGGGCGCGCGGCCCGGTGAAGAAGGCCGCGAAGAAGACGGCCAAGAAGGCGGCGGCGAAGAAGACCCCGGCCAAGAAGACCGCGGTGGCCAAGACCGTGGTCAAGAAGGCGGCCGCGAAGAAGGCGGCGGCCAAGACAGCCGACGGTGTCACGACCAAGAAGGCCGCGGCGGCGAAGAAGACGCCGGCCAAGAAGGCCGCGACGAAGAGCGCCGCGCCCGCGCAATCCTGATGGTTGTCGGTTCCCTGCCGTAGCGTGCTGTCCGGAACACGCACCAGCGGAAGGGCATTCGATGACGATCGAGCACGAGCGTGAAGAACTGATCAAGGTTCTCGCCGGCCAGCGTGAGCTGTTCCGGATCACGGTCCGGGGTATCGACGACGAGCAGGCGCGCCAGCGCACCACGGTCAGTGAACTCACCCTCGGCGGTCTGCTCAGTCATTGCGTGAATACCGAGCGGCACTGGACGACCGTCCTGGCCGAGCGGGACCCGAACTCCGAATTCGATGTCTCCCGAATGGATTCGGAGTATCGGCTGGACCCGGATCAGACGGTCGCGGGTCTGCTCGCCGAGTGGGACGTGGTGGCCGAGCACACCGCGAAGCTGATCCGTGAGCTGCCGAACCTCGAGGATGCGGTGCCGACGCCGACCGCCCCGTGGGCGCCGGAGCGCGTGTGGCTGACCGTGCGCTACATCCTGCTGCACATTCTCCGGGAGATCGCGCATCACTCCGGGCACGCGGACATCATCCGCGAGGCCTTGGACGGTGCGAACACGACATATCAGCGCGCGAACTGACTGTCGGCGGAGCTGTCGGGGCCGGCGGCTAAGGTGGTCGGCGTGGCGGGTGTCTTCGATCGGCTGGTCGGCCAGGGTGCGGTCGAGTCCGAGTTGACGGCTGCGGCGGTGGCGGCCCGGGACGGGGCCGGATCGTCGTCGGCCATGACGCATTCCTGGTTGTTCACCGGTCCGCCCGGTTCCGGGCGGTCGGTGGCGGCGCTGTGTTTCGCGGCGGCCCTACAATGCACCGACGCCGGGTCGCCCGGCTGCGGTCGCTGTCACGCCTGTACCACCACCATGGCCGGAACCCACGGTGACGTGCGCCGGGTGGTGCCCGAGGGGTTGAGCATCGGCACCAAGGAGATGCGCGAGATCGTGCAGGTGGCGTCCCGTCGCCCGAGTACCGGCCGCTGGCAGGTCGTGGTGGTGGAGGACGCCGACCGGTTGACCGAGGCCGCGGGCAATGTGCTGCTCAAGGTGGTCGAGGAGCCGCCGGCACGGACCGTCTTCCTGCTCTGTGCGCCTTCGGTGGATCCGGAGGACATCTCGGTGACGCTGCGATCCCGTTGCCGCCACGTGCATTTGGCGACGCCGTCGGTGGAATCGATCGCCAGGGTGCTGCGTGAGCGGGACGGGCTGGACGACAAGGTCGCCGGGTGGGCGGCGTCGGTGAGCGGCGGTCACGTCGGCCGCGCCCGGCGGCTGGCCACCGATGACGACGCCCGCGCCCGCCGGCGCCGGGCCCTGGCCCTGGTCGCGGCGACCGCTCGCCCCGCCCAGGCCTATGCGGCCGCCGACGAGCTGGTGAAGTCCGCCGACGACGAGGCCAAACTGGTCAGCGCCGACCGCGACGAGAAGGAACGCGACGCCCTGGCCACCGCGCTCGGCGCGGGCGGCACCGGCAAGGGCACCGCCTCGGCGACCCGCGGTTCCGCCGGAGCGTTGAAAGACCTGGAGAAACGCCAGAAGTCTCGTGCCACCCGCACCGGCCGCGACGCCCTGGACCGTTCCCTTATCGATGTGGCGGGCCTCTACCGCGACGCCCTGGCCGTCCGTTTCGGCGCGGCCGCCGCCGATTCTTCGTCCGGCGTCACCCTCACCCACCCCGATATGTCCGACCAGATCCGCGAACTCGCCACCGACGTCCGCCCCGAAGGTCTGCTCCTCTCCATCCAGGCCGTCCTCGACTGCCGCGAGGCTCTCGAGACCAATGTGAAGCCCCGCTTCGCCCTCGCCGCCATGGTCGCGGCCCTGATGGCAGCCCGTTCCGCCTGACCGCCCAGTGTCATTGGTCACCGTGAACACACGTTTTCGCGATTCGGGCACGAGACGATAGACTCGCAGCGCCGGAAGGCACGCCGCCTTAGCTCAGTCGGTAGAGCGCTTCACTCGTAATGAAAAGGTCGGGGGTTCGATTCCCCCAGGCGGCTCCAAAACAACAGGTGGAGAGCGATCGTCGCTCTCCACCTGTTGTCGTTGTGGCGGTCGCCGGATCATCCACGGCTACCTCCCGATCACCAGGGACGTCCCCGGGGCGTCCTGGATTCCGCGGGCATTGGCGACGCCTGGTCCACCTCCGGTCCCGCCGTGTTCGCCGTTGTCGGTGCAGCCGTTCCCGGTCTGGCTGGGATCGGTGCAGGTCTTCTGGCCCTCATCGCTCTGCCCGCATTCTGGGTTGTCACAGCCATGGGGCGGGACCGGCGGAGGAACTGGCTCGGCGTGATTACCGGACCACCCTCGAGTCTGATCGACCTGCATGACGCCGGACGCCGTGCCCGACGTGGCCATGGCTGGAACCGCCGTCGCGGGAACTGCCATCACCACCCCTGCCAGCACGAAGGTGGTGAACAGCTGACGTGTGACACTGCGGTAAGTCTCGTTGGTCATGATCATTGCCTTTCCGGCGGACTCGGTGCCGACTGCTGCGACTAATCGATTTCGTCACCTCGCACGTCTCGTTCGCAGATACCCCCATCTGCGTTTGCCCTGATCAGAATCCTACTCAGGTGATCAACAGCGGAAAACAATCGTTTGGGCGGCAAAAGAAAAGGTGAGGACCATCGTGGTCCTCACCTTTGTTATCGGTGGGTCAGGAGACCAGGCCGCGGCCGGTGGTCAGGGGGAGGTCCATCGCCGTGAGCAGGCCCGGGCGGGCTTGGACGACGGAGGGGATGGTGCTGACCAGGCGGGCTGCGGTGCCGACCACTCCGGCTTCGGCGTGGTCGCCGTTGCTGTAGAGCTGGAGGTCGAGGAGGTAGTCGGGTTCGCCCTTGATTTCCACTCGGTAGCAGCCCGATCCGGCGGGTTGGGGCCAGTCGGGGGCCAGGTCGGGGTGCAGGCGGGTGACGTGTTCGAGGGTGAGGATTTCGCGGCCGTCGCGGATGCCGTGGACTTGGAAGCGGAGGGCGGCAGCGGTGCCGGCCTCGATGGTGTGGGATCCGATCCGGATGGGATCGGTGGCCGCGAGTCGTTCGAAATGCTGTGTGACGGAGTCGAGTTCGATGTCGAGGGCGGCGGCGAGCTGGCGGATGACGCTGCCCCAGGCGAGGGTGAGGATGCCGGGCTGCAGCAGCATGGGGAGGTCTTCGAGCTTGCTGCCGAAGCCCATGATGTCGAAGACGACCTTCGGGTTGTCGTAGGTGGAGTAGTCCATGATCTCCGAGCAGATGACCCGGTCGATGCGTTCGGAGCCGCTGGACAGCAGCAGCGGCAGCCAGTCGTTGGCCCAGCCGGGGTCGATGCCGTTGACCCAGAGGGATGCGCCGCCTTCCTCGGCGGCCTCGACGATGGGGGCGATGACCTCGTCGGGGAGGGTGCCGTAGGGGAATTGCAGGAAGACGGGGCTGCTGGAGACGACGTTGATGCCGGCGCGTAGGAAGGTTTTCAGGTCCTCGACGGCCTCCATCAGGCGGTCGTCGGCCATGGCGGTGTGGACGATGCAGTCGGGCTTCAGGCCCAGCAGGGCCTGCGCGTCCTGGGTGGCCAGGACGCCGGTCTCGTGGTCGAGTCCGGCGAGTTCACCGGCGTCCTTGCCGGCCTTCTCGGCGCTGGACACCCAGACCCCGACCAGGTCGAGTTCGGGGCGGGCGATGATGTTGCGCAGGGCGCGGCGGCCGACATTGCCTGTGCTCCACTGGACTACGCGGTACTTCATGGAAAACTCCTGGGACGCGGGGGATTACAGGTCGGGGATGGGGAGGTCGAGGTTGGGGCGGTCGATGCCGCCGTCCACCTCGAGCACCTTGCCGGTGATGTAGCCGCCCGCGCGGGAGCTCAGGTAGACGATGGCGGCGGCGATCTCCCACGGCTCACCGAGGCGGTGCAGCGGGGTGGCGTCCTCCATCTGCTTCTTGATCTCCGGTTGCTGCGCAACGACTTCCAGCGCGGAGGTCAATACCGAGCCGACCGCGATGGCGTTCACCCGGATGCGCGGGGACAGGTCGGAGGCGGCCATCTTGGTCCAGTGCGCGAGGGCGGCCTTGGCGGTGCCGTAGGCCAGGAAGCCGCGGCCCGCGCTGATGCCCATGCGCGAGGAGATGTTGACGACCGAGCCGCCGTCGTTCTTCAGCATGTGCGGTACCGCGGCCTGGGTGAGGGCGTGCGCGGTGGACACGTTGAAGCGGAAGGCCTCTTCGAGGAAGTCGGGGGAGGTGGTGAGGAAGGTGTTGGGCATGGTGCCGCCGACATTGTTGACCACGATGTCGAGGCGGCCCAGTTCGGCGGCGGTGGTCTCGGCGAGGGCGGTGATGGCCGACAGGTCGGACAGGTCGGCGGGGACGGTGACGCAGCGGCGTCCCAGGGCGTGGATCTTGCCCGCGACCTCGTCGAGCTGGGCGGGGGTGCGGGCCGAGATGGCGACGTCCGCACCGGCTTCGGCGAGGGCGAGCGCGGTGGCGGCGCCGATGCCGCGGCCCGCGCCGGTCACGACGGCGACGCGGCCGTCCAGTCGGAAAGTGTCCAGGATCATCGCTAATGCAGTCCTTCCGGAGGTGACGACAGTCACTCGACACTTTTAAGCATTAGTTCTTAACCGTCAAGGACGAGTTCTTTATCCGCTGGTGAGCGGCTACAGTCCAGACTGTGGCCAGTAGGGAGTGCAGGTGGCAGTGACGGGCGCGCGCGAGCGCATCATCCTGGCGGCGGAACAGCTGATCGCCGAGCGCGGTCCGGCGGTGCCGCTGCGCGATATCGCCGCGGCCGCCGAACAGCGCAACAACTCGGCGGTCCAATACCATTTCGGTTCCCGCGACGGCCTGATCGAGGCCGTGGTCGAACACCGGCTCGTCACCCTGGAGATCCGGCGGCTGGAACTGCTCGCCGAGCAGGCCGGGACCGGTGAGACGAACGTCCACGACCTGCTCGAAGCCCTCGTCATCCCCATGCTCGAGCTGGGTGAACGGCACGGTATCCACCACTACGCGCGATTCCTCGAACAGATCCACACCCATCCGGCGGTCACCGATGCCGCGAATCTGGCCTCCGCGCAGCGCACCTCGGTGCGCGTGATCATGCAACAACTCGACCGGGAACTCGCCGACCTGCCGAAACGCTTGCGGCTGCGGCGGTTGCGGGCCTTGCCGACGGTGCTGTTCGCGCTGCTGGCCGATCACGAACGGGCGGTCGAAGCCGGCAAGGTCGCCGTGGGCGACGTGGCCGCCTGGGGTGAGATCGTCGACATGCTCGCGGGCGTGCTCACCGCCCCGGTCGTGGAACGCGCGCCGATCCGCTGACCGGCACGCGAAAACGGCTGCGGGGGCTCTATGTCCGGCGTTGCCGGCCGCCGGGGTGCGAAGTTCGCCGCGACCTGGCAGGTGGTCGGCGCTGCGGCTACCGTTGATGGTCGTGGACATCACGGCACCAGTCACGGCGGCGGAAGCCGAAGCACAGCCCGCGGGCTCGCGATGGCTCGGCGTCGGGCTACCGCTGCTGAGTGGCGCCGCCGTCGCCGGTGGGCTGGCACTGCTGCACTTCCGGGACCCGCACGTGCAGGGGGCCTACGGGTTCTGCCCGTTCTACGAGCTCACCGGGTATTGGTGTCCCGGCTGCGGTGGTCTGCGCGGCCTGCACAATCTGACCGACGGCCGGATTCTCGACGCCATCCACAGCAATGTGCTGCTGCTGCCGTTGACGCTCGGCTTCCTCGCCTGGTGGGGCACCTGGCTGGTGCGCGGCTGGCGGGGCCGGGCGGTGCCGCCGCGACTACCGCGGGTGCTGCCCAGGTCGGCGCTGTGGGTGGCGGTGGCCTTCCTCGTCCTGTTCACGGTCGTGCGGAACACACCGTGGGGTACCTGGATCGCGCCCGTCTAGACGGAGCATGCTCTTGTTATGAGCGAATCATGGCTGGGCGAATCGCTGAAGGAGCGGGTGCGCGACAAGCTGATCCGTCAGCTCGAGGAGGACGGACCGCCCGATCCGGATCAGGAGGACACCCGGCAGGTGTCCGTCCAGGCCGATCTGGATGCGCTCGAGTCGGTCGCCGACGACGATCCGCTGGTCGAGATGCTCGCGGCCCGCTACGTCGTGCCCTGACCGACTCTCACCGGTGAGTCAGAATCCGCAGGGCGCCGCGCCTTCCGCAGACACGCCGAACGGGCGGGTCTCGGGGACCGGGTTCCAATGGCCTTCGGTGCGGGCGTAATTCCACGCCGGCCCGTGCCCGACCAGGGTGGCGATGGCGTCGACGAGACGGTCCACGTCGGCGGCGGTGGTGCCGAGACCGATGCTGGCGCGCAGGGCGGCGTCCACGCCGAGGCGGGCGAGCAGCGGGTGGGCGCAGAATCGGCCGTCGCGTACGCCGATGCCGTGTTCGGCGGACAGGTAGGCGGCGACCTGGCCCGGTTCGAAGCCGTCGACGGTGAACGCGACGATGCCGACGGCGTCGCTGCTGTCGCGCCAGATGCGCAGGAAGTTCACGCCCGGAACGGTTTTCAGGCCGTAGCGCAGGCGGTGGGTGAGGTACTGCTCGTGCTCGACGACGGTGGTCTCGTCGAGTTCGGTGAGGGCGTCGCAGGCGGCGGCCAGCGCGGCCACGCCGAGCACGTTGGGGGAGCCGGCCTCGTGGCGCTGCGGTGCGGGCGCCCAGTCGACGCCGTCGGTGGTGACCGAGCGGACCGCGCCGCCCCCGGCCAGGTACGGCTGCGCCGCGTCCAGCCAGTCCCGGCGGCCGACCAGGACGCCCGCGCCGAACGGGGCGTAGGCCTTGTGCCCGGAGAAGGCCAGGTAGTCGATGCCGGTGGTGCGCAGGTCGATGCGGCGGTGCGGGGCCAACTGGGCGGCGTCCACCAGGATGCGGGTGCCGCACTGGTGCGCGATCCAGGCGAGTCGTTCCAGCGGCAGCAGTTCGCCGGTCACGTTGGAGGCGCCGGTGATGGCCAGCAGCGCAGCGGGTTTCGAGCACAGCTCGGCGACCAGGCGCTGGATGGTCTCCTCGATGGTGTCGGCGACCGGCACCACCCGGCGGCCGTGGCGGGTCCAGGGCAGGAAGTTGGCGTGGTGTTCGACGTCGAGCACCACGGTGTCGCCGGGCACGCAGGCGGCCAGCAGGTTCAGCGAGTCGGTGGTGTTGCGGGTGAACACGACCACCTGGTCGTCGGCCGCGTTCAGGAAGCGGGCGACCGAGCCGCGGGCCGACTCGTAGCAGTCGGTGGAGACGCGGGAGGCGTAGCCCGCGCCCCGGTGCACGCTGGCGTAGAACGGGAGCAGCGCCGCGACGCGGTCGGTGACCTGCTTCAACGCGGGGGCGCTGGCGGCGTAGTCGAAGTTGGCGTACCCGGTGGTCCCGCCCTGGACGAGTGGAACCTGCAGGTCACAGCCGGTTACGGTGGCGAGGGGGGTGCAGGTCTGGTCGGCGAATGCGGTCATCACGAAATCCCATCGGATTCATGGACGCGCGATCGGCTGTGCTGCCTGGAGCAGAAAGAACGATCGAGAGTCCGCGCTTGCCGCGCCCGGTCGGGCGACGGCCCGGTCGTCACCCGGAGCACCCCGCCGCGGTGGAGGGTTGCCGACCAGCTAGCCGGGGCTTGACGCTGGTACTCATGACCTGATTGCGAGACTGGCAGACCCATCGCGGGCTTGTCAACCCTGCCCGGCGCCGGCCTGTCGGGTCAGATCTTCGTGGCGGTGACGCAGCGTTCGATGTCGGGGACCCGCTCGCCGCCGCGGCCGAGCGGTGTCAGGAAGCGCTCGGTGTACTCCCCTCCGCCGACTTGTTCGACCTCGCGCCAGCCGTGTTCGGCGAGCAGTCCGGACACGCTGCCAGGGTGCAGCCCGAAGCGCCAGATGCCCTGTCCGGCAACGAATCTGCGATGGGCGGCCGGGCAGCCGTCGAGGTTCGTCCCGGCGATGAAGTCCTGACGGATATAGCTGAAGATCAGGTGGCTCCCCGAAGGCGCGGTAGCGAGAGTTTTCAGGGTGGCGTGCACCGCCGTCTCGGTGAGGTATTGGGTCACGCCCTCCCAGAGAAACAGGGTTTTCGCGTCGGTGCGGTAGCCGGATTCGGCGAGTCCGGTGGCGAGGTCCTGCCGCTCGAAGTCGATCGCCACCGGAACAACGTTGCCGGGCAGGGGGATTCGGCGCTGTTTGAGCGCGATGTTCACCGGTAGGTCCACCTCGAAGGCCGGTATCGCGGCGGGTGCGGCGAGGCGGCAGGCGCGGGTGTCGAGGCCCGCGCCGAGTACGACGAGGGCTTCGGTGTCGTGCAGCAGGGCGGCGGTCTGCTCGTCGAAGTACCGCTTCCGGCAGGCCAGGCTGTTCCAGATGCCGGGGTCCTGCCGGTCCATGAGCCGGCGCAGCCAGCGCCGGGTGCGCTGCCGGCGCACCAGCGGGCGCAGTCCCGCGGGCAGTGTGCGAATGGCCAGATCGTCTGCCAGTAGCCGCTTTTCCGCCGGCATGGCGCTCTCGGTGGCGGCGATGAGCATGGGGATCAGGGAGGTGCTCGCGGCGTTGTCGACCATGACGGCGTTACTCTTTCTGCATCCGACAAGTATCTGAATGAGGACAGTAGTTGCATGGATGCAGATAAATCTACCCTGCTGTCACAGGGCAGTGCCGCCTACCGCGAGTACCTCACCGCGCAGGCGGTGGCCGCGCACGTCACCGCGCAGGCGCTCGGGCTGGGCCCGACCGACTTCTTCGGGCTCAATCTGATCGCCCTCGCGGGCTCTATGACCGCCGGTGAGCTGGCCGAACGGACGGGGTTGTCCACGGGCGCGG
Source organism: Nocardia tengchongensis (assembly GCF_054781395.1). NCBI lineage: Bacteria > Bacillati > Actinomycetota > Actinomycetes > Mycobacteriales > Nocardiaceae > Nocardia > Nocardia tengchongensis. The sequence goes on along the minus strand of NZ_BAAGUM010000006.1, from coordinate 1,661,570 downwards.
TCACCCGGCTCATCGACCGGCTGGAACGGGCGGGCTATGTCCGGCGCGCGCCGGATCCGGCCGATCGCCGCAAGGTGGTGGTCGAGCCCACGCCCGATCCCGACGGCCGGATCGACGCGGTGCTCGCGCCACAGCGGACCCGGATGGGCGAGGTGTTCGCCGACTTCGAACCGCGGCAGCTGGTGGTCCTGTTCGACTACTTCGCCCGGGCTGCGATCGCGCTGCGCCAGACCGCACACGACCTCCAGGGCGACTGAGGGCGTGTGACCAAGGACACCGGCGAATTGGAAAAATCATCCGAAAGTTGGAGTGGGTGGGCCGCAAAGTTCGAATCGCGCGATCGTTGCTGGGGCGTAGGGTCTATGAGGAAGTTAGGGTAGCCAAAGTGTGGTGCCCCGGAGTTGACCACGAGGAGCCCGACCATGTTGGACACGGACACCAGCGCCCCGTTCTCGACGCTCATTCGCACCGCGACCGAGCAGCAGCACAACGAGGCGGAGCACTCCACGTTCATGCGTGACATGCTGACCGGTCAGCTCGGCGTCGACGCCTTCCTGCGCTACACCGGGCAGCTCTGGTTCGTCTACGAGGCCCTCGAAAAGCATTCCACCGCACTGGCTTCCGACTCGGTCGCGGGTCCGTTCGTGAAGCCGGAGCTGGCGCGCCTGGCCGCGCTCGAGACCGATCTGGCGCACCTCGGCGGCGCGAACTGGCGCGACGAGCTGCAGCCGCTGCCCTCGACCGCCGCCTACGCCGCCCGCATCGAAGAGTGCGCGCAGGAGTGGCCGGCCGGATACGTCGTCCACCACTACACCCGCTACCTGGGTGATCTCTCCGGCGGCCAGGTCATTCGCGGCACCGCCGAGAAGCTGTGGGATCTGCCCAAGAAGGGCGACGGCGTGCGCTTCTACGTCTTCGACGAGATCACCAATCCCGCCGCGTTCAAGCGCGAGTACCGCGAGGCCCTGGACCAGCTTCCCCTCGAAGGTCCCGAGGTCGATCGGGTGCTCGACGAAGCGCGGTTGGCGTTCACGATGAACACCGACCTGTTCCGTGAACTGGGCGCTCTTTCCGCCTCTCCGCGTATTTAGCGGGCGGCTGGGAGCCGTCGGGGTTGGCGACCCGTGCCGGCGGTTGGGTGCCGAACCAATTCTGGACGTACCCGGTGAGTTACCCGGGCCTCACGAAATCAGTCGTCACGTTGGGATATTCGGGTACTGACCCGGCCGTCGGGGGCGGGTCAGCGGCGGTGTCCAGGTAGCCGAGACTTGCGTCGTCACGGCTGCGTGCGTTGCCATGGAGGGCATGAGTTTTCCGCTGCTGCTGAGTTTCGCGGGATTGTGCGTGCTGCTCGCGCTCACCCCCGGCCCCGATACCTTTCTGGTGCTGCGATTCTCGATGGCCGGGCCGCGACCGGGGATCGCGGCGGCGGTGGGTTCGGCGTTCGGCGGGATCGTCTGGGCGACGGTGGTGGCGGCCGGGGTGGCCGCGCTGCTGGAGCAGTCGGCCACGGCGTATCGAACGCTCAAGGTGATCGGCGGAATCTACCTGCTGTACCTGGGGATTCGGGCGCTCATGGAGCATCGGCGGGTGCGGAACGACGCCGCCGAGACGGAAATCGTGGTGTCCCAGGGCAAGCCGGCGTCGATGCGCTCGGCGTTCGCTGCCGGGTTGCTGTCGTGTGTCTTCAATCCGAAGGTGGGATTGTTCTACCTCGCGGTGCTGCCGCAGTTCCTGACCCACGTGACGTTCGCGAACACACTCACCCTCGGCGCCATCGAATCCACCATCGCGGCAATCGAAATGATCGTGCTGGCGGTGGCGGCCGCGCGGGCGGTGGCGTTGTTGCGGCGGCCGCGGATCCGGGCGCGGCTGGAGCAGGCGAGTGCGGCGATCCTGGCGGCGCTGGGGATCGGCACCGCGGCGTCGGCGGCCTGAGTCAGTCGGCGATCTCGGCGCGGTGGTAGGCGCCGTTGTAGTACACCAGCGGGCCGACCGCGGGGGAGTGTTCGGTGTTGTCGTGCACCTGGGTGACCAGGCCGATGATCAGGGTGTGGTCGCCGATCGGGAGCAGCTGGTGGACGGTGGCGCGGACCCAGATCGGGGTGCCGTGCAGGACGGGTTCGCCGGAGCCGAGGGTCGTCCACAGTGACCGGTCGGTGAAGCGGTCCTCGGCGCTGCGGCTGAACCGCTGCGCCAGATGCTTCTGATGTTCGCCCAGGAAATGCACCACCACCGATTCGGCCGCCAGCATGGCCTCGATGCTGGAGGAGTTCTCGGCGATGTTGAACGAGATGAGCGGCGGCTGCGCCGACAGCGAGGCGAACGAGGTCGCGGTGAACCCGACCGGTCCCTGTGCGGAGTTCAGCGTGACGATGGTGACGCCGGCCGGATAGTGCCGCATGGCGGCCCGATATTGCTGCGCGGTGATGCCGCTCAGGTCGTCGGGCACGTGTAGCTCGGTGCCGGGTGTCGGAGAATCGGTCACGTCACGAACCTACGTGGTCGAGTGCCCGATTATTCCGCGCACTCGCAAACCCCGTGGTGGCGGCGCTCAGTCCACGTCGATGGCCAGGCCCGCGGTGATCCGCACCAGCTCCCCGAAGGTCGTGCGGAACAGGGTGTTCGGATGCCCGCCCGCCGCCCACAGCTCCCGATACTGCGCCAGGGCGTTGTCGACGAAAGTGGGCAGGTTGGTGGGGTGGCCGAGCGGTGCCACGCCGCCGATGGGCTGGCCCGTCACCTCCTTCACCATGTCCGCGGGCGCCCGGCTGAGCGTGCCCTCCAGGCGCTGCCCGGTGCGGGACAGGTTCACCTGGTGTGCGCCGGAGACGAGCAGCAGCACGGGATCGTCGTCGAGCAGGAACACCAGCGACTTGGTGATGGCCCCGATGGTGACGCCGACCGCGTCGGCGGCATCGCGCGCGGTGGGGGTGGGCGTGGGCTGGGTGATGATCACCCCGTGATGGCCGCGCGCGATCAAGGTGTCGGAAACCTTCGACGCGACCGGTGGCAGGGACCTGCGCATGGCAACCAGGGTAGAGCGATTGCGGTGGATGCGCGGGGGATCAGTAGTCGGGATAGCCCTCCTCGGGGCCCAGCATGGTGGTGAGGCGGTCGTACACGATCGGGGCCAGCTCGGCGACGGTGCGCTCCGAAACCGGCTGGTGTGCACAGGAATCGAAGACCCGTTCCAGATCGACGGCGGACATGGCGCGCAGTTCCGCCGCCGCCGCCGTCTGGAGTGCGGCGTGGCCCGGGTAGGGGCGGCCGTCAGCGATCTTCTGGGCCCAGGTGACATTGCAGCAGCATTCGTACAGGGCATGAATCGCGCGACGGCGGGGGAGGGTGTTGAAGCGGTCGAGGCCGATTCCGTGGTGCATCATCGTGACCTCACACACAGGAGGAACAGTTTGTGCGGACGCGATAATCGTCCACCTCCGGGTGCCGTGAAAACGCTGGGACGCAGCAGATTTAGCACAGCGTTTACACCGGCCAACCTACTCGCGGGTAACCCCTATACGCTGGACCAATGACCGAATGGAAGGCTTTCGAAGTCGAAAGCAAGGACCACATCGCGACGGTGACGCTCACCGGTCCTGGCAAGGGCAATGCCATGGGCCCCGACTTCTGGCGTGAGCTGCCGCTCATCTTCGGCGAACTCGACGCCGACCCCGACGTCCGGGCCATCGTGCTCACCGGCTCGGGCAAGCATTTCTCCTACGGACTGGACCTGCCGGCCATGAGCCCGCTGTTCGGGCCGCTGCTGGCCGACAAGGCCCTCGCCGGCCCGCGCACCGACTTCCTCAAGCACGTGCGCGGCATGCAGGACTCGGTGACCGCGGTCGCCGACTGCGTGAAGCCGGTCATCGCGGCCATCTCCGGGTGGTGCATCGGCGGCGGGCTGGACCTGATCGCGGCCGCCGACGTCCGCCTGGCCAGCGCCGATGCCAAGTTCAGCCTGCGTGAGGCCAAGGTGGCCATCGTCGCCGACATCGGCTCGCTGCACCGACTGCCCGGCATCATCGGCGAAGGCCATGTCCGCGAGCTCGCCTACACCGGCAAGGACATCGACGCGGCCCGCGCCGAGAAGATCGGCCTGGTCAACGACGTGTACGCCGACCAGGAGGCCGTGCTGGACGCCGCCTACGCGATGGCGCGCGAGATCGCGGCCAACCCGCCGCTGGTCGTGCAGGGCATCAAGGACGTGCTGGATCAGCCCAAGCGCGGGAAGATCGCGGACGGGCTGCGCTACGTGTCCGCGTGGAACTCGGCGTTCCTGCCGTCCGAGGACCTGACCGAGGCCATCCAGGCCGTCTTCGAGAAGCGCGACCCGCAGTTCAAAGGCAAGTAACCCCTTCGGGTTACAACCCATAAAAGGACCCCATACCTCCGGTTCCCGGCCTATCGTTTTTGGCGGGGGCTGGAGGTTTGGCATGGCGACATCCGAAGTGAGCGCGTCGACCGGCGAGGGCGGCTTCACCCATCGGCAGATCCTGGTGATCCTGTCCGGGCTGCTGCTGGGCATTCTGCTCGCGGCGCTCGATCAGACCATCGTGTCCACCGCGATCCGCACCATCGCCGATGACCTGAACGGGTATTCGCTGCAAGCCTGGGCGACCACCGCGTACCTGATCACCGCGACCCTCGCCACGCCGCTCTACGGCAAGCTCTCGGACATGTACGGGCGCAAGCCCTTCTACCTGGCCTCCATCACCATCTTCGTGACCGGCTCGCTGCTGTGCACGTTCGCGCAGTCCATGTACGAGCTGGCGGTGTTCCGGGCGCTGCAGGGGCTGGGCGCGGGCGGGCTCATGTCGCTGGCGCTGACCATCGTCGGCGATATCGTGAGCCCACGCGAAAGGTCCAGGTACCAAGGGTATTTCCTGGCCGTGTTCGGCACCTCCAGCGTGATCGGGCCGGTGCTGGGCGGGCTGTTCGCGGGACAGCACAGCATTCTGGGGATCGCGGGCTGGCGGTGGGTGTTCCTGGTGAACGTGCCCATCGGACTGTTCACGCTGGTCGTGGTGACCCGGGTGCTGCGGTTGCCGCCGCGGGAGAAATCCCGTGACCGCGTGGACTATTGGGGCGCGCTGGCGCTGATCGTCGCCATGAGCCCGCTGTTGATCGTGGCCCAGCAGGGCCGCGAATGGGGGTGGAGCAGCGGGCGAGCCCTGGCCTGCTACCTGGTCGGCGCGCTCGGCATCGCCGCCTTCGTGCTGATCGAGCGCGCACTGGGGGACGCGGCGCTGATCCCGTTGCGCATCTTCGCCAATCGCACCTTCGCCCTGGGCGTGGTCATCTCGTTCGTGGTCGGCGCGGGCATGTTCGGCGGAATCCTGCTGCTGCCCCAGTATTTGCAGGCCGACCGGGGCGCGAGCCCGATGCTGGGCGGATTGCAGATGATCCCCATGGTGCTGGGGATGATGATCGGTTCGGTGCTGTCGGGCCAATTGATCTCGCGCACCGGGCATTACCGGATCTACACGCTGCTCGGCGCGGCCATGATCACCCTCGGACTATTCCTGCTGCACTATTTGAAAGCCGACACCGCGTTCTGGATCGTGGTGCTGTTCATGCTGTGCGTGGGATTCGGGCTCGGCAATCTCATGCAGCCGCTCATCGTGGCCTTGCAGAATGCGTTGCCGCCCAAGGATATGGGCGTCTCCACCGCGTCGGCCACCTTCTTCCGGCAGATCGGCGGCACCCTGGGCGCCGCGGTATTCCTGTCCATCCTGTTCGACCGGCTGGGGCCCAATATTCGCGCTCAGCTGGAGGCGTCCGGCGCCGACCCGAATTTCCAGAAGGCCGTGGTCGACGCCGCGCACGACGGAAATCCGGCGGATATGGCACTGGCGCAGGGATTCCTGCACCACGACACTTCGGCGGCGCAGAGCGTGTTGCAGGACAGTTCGATCATTCAGAAGCTGAATCCGGTCTTGGCGCACCCGTTCAAGGTCGGATTCGCGGAATCGCTGTCCACGGTGTTCCTGACGACCTCCGCGGTCGCCTTCGTGGCGCTGGTGCTGGTGGTGTTCTGGAAGGAAGTTCCCCTCCGCACCACCGCGGGACTCGATACCGTCCCCGAGTAAAGCGAAGGGGCGGCACGGAATCCGTGCCGCCCCTCACTCAGCGTGACCTCAGTGGCCGCCCTGCTCCTGCAGACGGGCGTAGGCCTCGTCGACCAGCTTCTCGGCCTTCTCGCGGCCCTCCCAGCCCTCGACCTTGACCCACTTGCCGGGCTCCAGGTCCTTGTAGCGCTCGAAGAAGTGCGCGATCTCCTTGCGCTGGAACTCCGGGATGTCCTCGACGTCCTGGATGTGGTCCCAGCGCTTGTCCTTGTTGGGGACCGCGACCAGCTTCTCGTCGGTGCCGGCCTCGTCGCTCATGATGAGCACGCCGACCGGGCGGGCCTCGACCAGCACACCCGGGAACACCGGCTCGGGCAGCAGGACCATGCAGTCCAGCGGGTCGCCGTCGCCGCCCAGGGTGTTCTCGATGTAGCCGTAGTCGGCCGGGTACATCATCGGGGTGTACAGGTAGCGGTCCAGCCGCACGCGTCCGGTCTCGTGATCGACCTCGTACTTGTTGCGCTGACCCCGGGGGATCTCGATGGTGACGTCGAACTCCACGTCATCTCCTTCTTCGGTGGGCGGTAAGGCTGCCGACTCGCCAGCACGTTCGGGGGAACGACTGCGCAACGAGGATAGTGTGGACCGCGGTAGAGCCATCAGCCCCACCACAGGTATCAGGGAGACAGCGGCAGGTGTTTGGTCGGAACAAGCAGAACATCGGTGGTCTGGAGGCCAAGCGGCGCCGCAGAACCTGGATCGCGGTGTCATCGGTGCTGGTCGTCATGCTGGTGGCCGCGACGGCCGTGGTGCTGATCCTGAAGCCCTGGACCGAGGAGTTCCAGCACGGGGGCTTGACGATCGCCGACCCGCCCGCGCCCGTGAAACCGATCCCGCAGGTCGCGCCGGCTCCGGTGACCGCGCCCGCGGCCAGCACGCACGGTCTGACCGCCGCACTCGCGCCTGTGGTCGGTAACCCCGACCTGGGCGCCTTCGCCGCGTCGGTGTCCGACGGCGACACCGGCAAGGTGCTGTGGGCCATGGACGCCGACAAGGCCATGATCCCGTCGTCCACCGCCAAGATCCTGACCGTCGCGGCCGCCCTGCTGACCCTGCCCGACGACCACCGGGTGACCACCAAGGTGGTGACCGGCTCGGCGCCCGGCGAGATCGTGCTGGTCGGCGGCGGCGACCCCACCATCACCGCTCAGCCCGATGGCAAGGGCTACTACCCGGACGCGCCGCGCCTGCAGGACCTGGTCGCCCAGATCAAGGCCACCGGGCAGCGGGTCGACTCGATCACCGTCGACACCTCCGCCTACCCCGGGCCGAACTTCGCGCCCGGCTGGGACGCCGCCGACATCGGGGGCGGCTCCATCGCGCCCATGGACGCGGTGATGATCGACGGCGGCCGCCTCGACCCGCTCGTCGAATACTCGCCCCGCACAGCCACTCCCGCCCTCGACGCGGGCCGCAAACTGGCCGCCGAACTGGGCGTGGACCCCGCCAAGGTGAAGGCGGGCAACGCGCCCGTGAGCGCCACCCAGCTGGCCGCGGTGCAGTCCGCGCCGCTGCGGGACCGCCTGCTGCAGGCCATGGTGCACTCCGACAACGTGCTGGCCGAGGCCATCGGCCGCGAGGTCGCGGTGGCCGGCGGGCAGGAAGCCTCCTTCACCGGCGCGGTGACCGCGCTCAACACCGTGCTGCAGGCCGCCGGATTCGACCTGACCGGCCTGAAGATGGCCGACAACAGCGGACTCTCGACCGACGACCGGATTCCGCCGCGCCTGCTCAACCGGGTGCTGACGGTCGCCGCGCTGCCCAACGGCGCTGCTCCGCAAGATAATTCGACCGCCGACCCGGCCGCGGTCACCACCCCCGGCTCCCCGCTGGCGCCGCTGTTGGACTATCTGCCGGTCGCGGGCGGCACCGGCTCGCTGGCGAGCCGCTATGTGGATCGCGATCGTGAGGGCGCGGGTTGGATTCGCGCCAAAACCGGAACTCTGTCCGTATCGAGTGCGTTGGTCGGATATGTGCTGGACCGTGACGGACGGGTCCTGACGTTCGCGCTCATGTCGAACGATCGGCCGCCGGAGGTGAGCCGACCCGCGCTGGACGCCGTCGCCAACGCACTGCGCAACTGTGGCTGCTCCTGACGGGTGGATGAACATGACCGGATCCGAGAACCCCACCGCGCCCGCGCGCACTCGCACCATGCTGACCGGATCGGTCGACTGGAACATGGCCGCCCGCACCGGCGCGGCGCTGGTGCCCGCCGGGCCCCGCACCTCCCGCTACTCGGCCGAGCGGGCCGTCGCCGAGCTCGCGGCGGCCTCGGTGCGCGCCGAAGGACCGGTGCGTGAGGTCAGTGGGCTCGACGATGGATCGGTGGTGCCCGACGCGCTGATCGTGGACCGGCCCGGCTGGATCCGGGCCGCCGCCGACTCCATGTCCCAGCTCACCGGCAGCGGCATCGAACCCGGCGAGAAGGGCAAACTCGTCGGCAAGCCGGCCGGGATGCAGGCCGGGGCGATGCTGGCGTTCCTGTCCACCGCCATCCTCGGCCAGTACGACCCCTTCACCGGGCCAGACGGGACGCTGCTGCTGGTCGCGCCCAACATCATGGCGGTGGAACGCGCACTCGGCGTGCCGCCCAGCGACTTCCGGCTCTGGGTGTGCCTGCACGAGGTCACCCACCGGGTCCAATTCTCTTCCGCCCCATGGATCGCCGGCTACATGCGCAGCAATGTCGACACCCTCGGCGCGGCGGGCGACGAACCCCTGGCCGATATCCTGGCCCGGCTCGCCGAAGCGGTGAAGGACCGCCGCCGTGGCGTCGAGGACCCCGCGGGCGGTGTCATCGGTCTGCTGCGCGCCACCCAGTCCGAACCGCAGCGCGCGGCCCTGGACCGACTACTCATGCTCGGCACTCTCCTGGAGGGGCACGCCGACCACGTCATGGACGCCGTCGGCCCCGCGGTCGTCCCCTCGGTCGCCCGCATCCGCGCCGCCTTCGATCAACGGCGCAAGCGGCCCGCCAACCCCATCCAGCGACTGTTGCGCGCGCTGCTCGGCATGGACGCCAAGGTGGCCCAGTACGTGCGCGGCAAGGCGTTCGTCGACGAAGTGGTCGACACCGTCGGCATGGCCCGCTTCAACACCATCTGGACCGATCCCGAAACCCTGCCCCGCACCGACGAGATCGGCGATCCGCAGCGCTGGGTCACCCGCGTCCTCGGCTGAGCCGCCGCGCCGCACGGGAGCGCTTGCGCCGCGCCGGAATTCGGGACGTACCCGGCAGGAATGCTCGCCGCACGCCGCTGCCGCGCGCCCGCGTGCGACGATCGGGGCGTGAACGATCGGCCCCGACTACCCGAGACGCGCGCCGCGCTGGAGCTGCGCCGGGCCGTCCGGGAATGGCTGGGCCGCTACGCCCCCGACGGCGTGGTCTGCGTGGCCCTCTCCGGTGGCGCGGACTCCCTGGCGCTGACCGCCGCCGCCTGCGCCGAAGCCGATGTGGTGGACGCACTGATCGTCGATCACGGACTGCAGGCGGGATCCGGCGAGGTCGCGGACCGCGCCGCCGCCACGGCACTGCGACTGGGCTGCCGGTCAGCCCAGGTATTGCGCGTCCGCGTCGAGCGCAACGGGTCGGCCGCGGTGGCGGATCGGATGAACGGGCAGTCGACCGCCGAACCGGATGCGGACGGGCCGGATGCCGAGCCCCAGACTCCGCTGGGAGGCGGGTTCCCGGGTGGACCGGAGGCGGCGGCCCGGCGGGCGCGCTACGACGCGCTGCGGGCCGCGCGGCAGGGATTGCCCGTGCTGCTCGGGCACACCCTCGACGATCAGGCCGAGACCGTGCTGCTCGGGCTCGGGCGAGGGTCGGGGGCGCGGTCGATTCGGGGGATGGCGGAGTTCTCGGAGCCGTGGGGGCGGCCGCTGCTCGGGGTGCGGCGGCAGTTGACCCGGGAGTTGTGCGCGGAGCTCGGGCTCGAGGCTTGGGAGGATCCGCACAACAGCGCACCGGAGTTCACCCGGGTGCGGCTGCGCGGGGAAGTGCTGCCGCTGCTGGAGGAGGTGCTCGGGGGCGGGGTGGCCGAGGCGCTGGCCCGGACCGCGGCGCAGCTGCGGGAGGACTCCGCGGTGCTGGACGCGCTCGCCGGGGAGTTGCTGGCGGCCGCGCGGGCGGGGGACGGGCTCGGAATCGAGACGCTCGCCACTGCGCAGCCTGCGATCCGCCGCCGCGTCATTCGCGCGTGGCTGCTCGAGCGTGGCGCGAAATCATTGACGGACAGCAATTTACGTGCGGTGGAAGCGCTGGTCACGCGGTGGCGTGGGCAGGGCGGCGTCGCGGTGGGAGGTTCGCCCAGTGGGACGAGGTTGGTTGCCGCGCGTGAACATGGCAGGCTCATACTCGGGTCGGAGTGAACCCGCTTTTTTTGAAAGATTCACAGTCGGGTCGACTGAAGGGAAACCAGCGGACGTGTACGGGGACGACATCGCGTCGGTGCTGATCAGCGAAGACCAGATCGCCGCCAAGGTCGAGGAACTGGCCGAACTGGTCGCCAAGCGCTATCCCGCCGACGCTCCCGAGGGCGACCTGCTGCTGGTGGGCGTACTCAAGGGCGCGATCTTCTTCATGACCGATCTGGCCAAGAAGCTCACCGTGCCGACGCAGATGGAGTTCATGGCCGTCTCGTCGTACGGCTCCTCGACCTCGTCCTCGGGTGTGGTGCGCATCATGAAGGACCTGGACAAGGACATCGCCGGGCGCAACGTGCTGATCGTCGAGGACATCATCGACTCCGGTCTGACGCTGTCGTGGCTGCTGCGCAACCTGTCCAGCCGCAACCCGGCCTCGCTCGAGGTGGTGACGCTGCTGCGCAAGCCCGACGCGCTGCGCACCCAGGTGGACGTGATGGCCGTCGGCTTCGACATCCCGAACGAGTTCGTGGTCGGCTACGGCCTCGACTACGCCGAGCGGTACCGCGATCTGCCCTACATCGGCACCTTGGATCCGAAGGTCTACGGCGGGGAGTAACCGACGTCGCACCGGTTCTGAACGAAGGCCGCCTTCCACTATGGGAGGCGGCCTTCGGCCTTGATGTGACCAAACTCACTCGAGCGGCCGGTTTCGGCCGCGGGCCGGGGCGGAGTGTTGTTGCTGAAGGTCAGCGTCCGGATCGCTTTCGGGTCGCGGATCGAACACGATCGTGAATCAATGCTGGTCAAGTGTCCGTTCGGGTGCTCGCGGCCGAGTGCTGGTAAATGGCCAAGAATTCGCGGGTCCGGTTAACGGAATGTTTCATTGGAGCCCTATGCTGTCTGTAACAAACCTGACGGCTGTTTTCTGATCCTGTTGCAAACTTCCGGGTCAGATTCGGCTGGAAAATCAAGACCGATTCTGATAGCAAGGGGCTATGGACCCGCATTTGCGCGACCTGCGGTATTTCGTCGCCGTCGCTGAGGAACTGCATTTCACCAACGCGGCGCAACGGCTGCACATCGCTCAACCCACCCTGTCACGACAGATCCGGCAGCTGGAACGCCAGCTGGACGTCGTGCTGTTCGACCGCAACCAGCGCAGCGTGGCCCTGACCGTCGCCGGCAAGGAACTGCTCGAAGGCGCCCGGAAGATCCTGGAGCTCTGGGAAGTCACCAATGTCGCCCTGCAGGAGGCCGGTGAGGTGCTGCGCGTCGGCATCCAGTCCTCCATCGGGCGCGGCCTGATCACGGATCTGGAGAGCGCCAGCGGCCACCGGCTCGCCCTGCACTCCGCGTCCTGGACCGACCCGTCCAGTGGCCTGGCAGGCCGCCAGGCGGACCTGGCGCTGATGTGGCTGCCCGTACCCGACACCAGCCGCTACCGGTGGCAGGTGCTGCGCACGGAGCCGCGCTGGGTACTGCTGCCGGAGAACCACGCGCTGGCCGGACAGGAGAGCATCGACTTCGCCGACCTGCTCGACGAGCCCTTCGTCGCCATGCCCGCCGAAGCCGGTGCGGCCCGCGACTTCTGGCTCGGCTCCGACGCCCGCGCCGGCCGCCAGGCCCGGATCGGGGCGGAAGCCGCCACCGCCGAGGAACGCCTCGAGGCGGTCAGCCTCGGCCTGGGCGTCTGCCTGCTGGCCGAGAACAATGTCCCCATGTACCGCTGGCCGGGCCTGACCGCCCGCCCGGTGACCGGCCTCGCCCCGTGCGAACTCGCGGTCGCCTGGCGTGCCGACGACGACCGCCCGACCATTCTCGAGTTCGCGGCCCGTGTCCTAGACGGCGGCTTCGCCGAGCAGGAGCCCCTCGCGGCCGTCTAGGCCGGCACGATTCGTCCGAACGGGCGGCGGCGGTGGGTCGGAGGTTGCCGCGGCCCGTGCGGGGCAGTGTGCGATCGGGCACAACGAGGTGCGGGATCGACACGAAAGAACAGCGCCGCGTCACTCGGTGACGCGGCGCTGCTCTGCGTCCGGGGACGGTCGGGTCAGGAGACGACGCGCTGCCAGGGGTGCGCGGCCTCGATCTGCGCGGCCAGCCGCAGGATGGTGGACTCGCTTCCGGGCGGTCCCGCGATCTGCGCCGCGACCGGCGTGCCGGAACGCGGGTGCAGGCCCATCGGAATGGAGATGGCCGGCCAGCCGACCAGATTCCACAGCGGCGTGAACGGCGAGAACTTCACGTTGGCAAGCACATTCGCCGGCCACGGGCGCGAATGCCAGCGGCGGGCGCGCGGCGCCGAGGTGGCCAGGGTGGGTGTGATGACCACGTCGTAGCGCTCGAAGTAGTCCAGCAGCCGGGCCTCGACCCGGTCGACCTGCGACGCGCGCAGCAGCCCGGACTTCAGCACCGCGTTGCCCAGCGCGACGTGCGTCCGGGTGCGCCGCTGCAGCCGCTCCGGGTGCGCGACGATCGCGGCCTCGCGGGCGGCATTGGCCAGCCAGCGCAGCAGCAGCGCGAAAGTCACGCCCTGGTAAGGGAGTTCGGCCACGCCGATGATGTGCCCGGCCAGCGACGCGGCCGCCGCGGCCTTGTCGGCGGCGGCGGTCCAGGCCAGGTCGACGTGGGTGAGCGGCACCGGCGCCCCGGTCGCCAGACCGATGCGCAGCGTCTGCGGCGTGTCCAGGTCGGCCAGATCGGGACGGTCCGCGAGCACCGACAGCATGAGCGCGGTGTCGGCGACAGTCGTTGCGAGAACGCCGTTTTCGGTCATTCCGCCCCAGGCGTCGAGACCCACCTCGGCGGGCACCAGACCGCGGCCGGGCTTGAGACCGACCACGCCGCAGCAGGCGGCCGGAATGCGCACCGAGCCGAGCCCGTCGTTGCCGTGCGCGATCGGCACCATGCCCGAGCCGACGGCCGCGCCGGAACCGCCCGACGAACCGCCCGCCGAGTAGCGGGTGTTCCACGGGCTGCGGGTGATGCTGCCCGGCTCGTCGGTGACGCCCCACAGCCCGAACTCCGGCATGTGGGTGAGGCCGACGACCACCGCGCCCGCGGCCCGCAGCCGCCGCACGACGGGGTGATCGTCGCCGGCGGCCTCGTCGGACCCGGCCAGCGAGCCGCCGCGGGTCACCTCGCCGGCCACGTCGATGTTGTTCTTGACCGCGATCGGCACCCCCGCCAGCGGCAGCATGTCCAGATCGGCGCGTTCGGCGACGGCGCGGGCCTCGGCGCGGGCGGCTTCCTCGCGAACCAGGCTGAAGGCGTTCAGCTTCCGGTCCCGCCCGCGGATCCGGGTCAGGGCGGCTTCGACGGCGTCCTCGGGGGATAGCGAGCCGTTCTGCACGGCGGTGGCGACGCCGATGGCCGTGGTCAGGTCCACGGCGGGACGCTCGGGTGCATTGTCGGAATCGGCCACTTTGTCTCCCCTGTCCCGCCCGGTGACTGCCACCGCCACGTCCTCGGTGGTGCCGGCGTCGGCGATCCCAGCCGCCAAGGCCGTGCCCTCGTCGTACATGCTGGTCTTCCCCCGTCGCGTCGTATCGAAATCGGGTGATCCGCTCGTGAGCCGCAAGTTATCATTCCGGCTATTGGTCGGGGATGATGGTGTCGGGTGTGGCGGTTTCTTTGTCCGAATCTCAGAATCCACGACATCCTGGGATCGACCGTGCGGATCGACGAATCCGCGCCGAGCCAGATGGGTGCGGACATGGCTTCTGGTTCCGACCACCGTTCCGGCGCGTTCTCTGCCGGAACCGAATCGACTGCGGTCGCCGCGTTCGCGGCCGCGTGGGATACCGCTGCAGCTCCACCCCTGATCGCCGACTATCTGCCCGATGCCGGCACCCTGCGCCGCGGCGCGCTGATCGAGCTCATTCGCGTCGACATGCGGCATCGATGGCTGCGCCGTTCGGACGCGGACGCGTCCCCGCCGAAACGGCTGGCCGACTACAGCGCCGAATTCCCCGAGCTCACCGTGCGCGACCTGCCCGCCGGGCTGGTCTACGAGGAGTTCGTCATCCGCCGCCACAGCGGGGAGCGGGTGGACCCGCGCGACTGCCTGCGCGAGTACCCGGATCAGGCGGGCGCCCTGCGGCAGCTGCTCATCGACGACGACGAGGACCAGAGCACCCGCCGGGCCGGGCCGGACGAATCCACCCGCGGTGACTTCGAGTTCGACGAGTCCACCCGCGGCGTCTGGCTCGACGACTCCGAATCGACCCGGATCGACGCCACCACCCGCACCCCGCCGCCGCTCGAGGGCGACACCACCCGGGTGCCCGACAGCGGCGAGCTGACCCAGTACGAGGACCCCTCGCAGCTGATCTCCGACCCGGCCGACCCCACCCGGGTCACCGGCGGCGGCATCACCACGCCCGATACCGGCACGCTGCTCGACCGCATCGAGATCGGCCAGCGCATCGACGATTTCGATCTGCTGACCAGTCTCGGCTCCGGCGCGTTCGCCCGCGTCTTCCTGGCCCGGCAGCGCTCGCTGCAACGCCTGGTCGCGGTGAAGATCTCCGCCGACCACGGCACCGAGCCGCAGACTCTGGCCCAGCTCGACCACGACTACATCGTGCGCGTCTTCGACCAGCGGCTGCTGTCGGACCTGCGCACCGAATCCGGGCGCCGGCTGCGGCTGCTGTACATGCAGTTCCTGCCCGGTGGCACCCTGCTCGGCGTGCTGCGCTGGGTGCGGGCCACCCCGCCCGCGGAACGCAGCGGGAAACTGCTGCTGGACGCGGTGGACGCCGCCATGGAGCAGAAGGGCGAGATCCGGCCCACCGACTCCAGCGTGCGCGCCGAACTGGCCGGACTGAGCTGGCCGGAAACCGTGGCGTGGCTGGGCCGTCGGCTGGCCGAGGCGCTGGACTACGCGGACTCGCACGGGGTGCTGCACCGCGACGTGAAGCCCGCCAATGTGCTGCTCACCGCCGAGGCGGTACCGAAGCTGGCTGATTTCAATATCAGTTTCAGCCGCAATCTGGACAGTTCCAGCCCGGTCTCCTACTTCGGTGGTTCGCTGTCCTACATGTCCCCGGAACAGCTGGAAGCCTGCCATCCGGCGGCCCCCACCAGTGCCGCCGACCTGGACACCCGCGCCGACATCTTCTCCCTCGGCGTGGTGCTGTGGGAGCTGCTGACCGGCGCGAAACCCTTCGACGACACCACCGCCGGACCCGGCGACCACGGCGACCGCACCACCCTCGAGGCCATGCTGGCCCGCCGCCGCAGCGGCGTCGACACCGCCGCCCTGGAACGGGTGCCGCCCGACTGCCCGGCCGCGCTGCGCCGGGTGCTGCTCACCTGCCTCGAACCCGACCGCGACCAACGCTGGAGCAGCGGCGCGATCCTGGCCACCCAGCTCGACATGTGCCTGGACGAACGCGCCCGCGACCTGGTCGACCCGCCGCCGCACAGCTGGCGGATGCGCCTGCGGCCGTGGCTGATTCCACTGGTCACGCTGGCCGTGGTGGTGCCGAACACGCTCTCCTCGCTGTACAACATCGCGCACAACCGGGCCTTCATCATCAGCCACCTGCCCGACGAGGCCATGCGCACCTTCTTCCTCACCACCTCGGGTGTGAACATCGTGTTCTTCCCGCTCGGTACCGCCCTCATCGCCTATCTGTGCCGGTATGTGCTCTTCGTGCCACGCGGACTGCGCAAAGGCCGCGAGTACAGCGCGGCGACGCTACGCAGAGCGCGCAAGGACGTGCTGCTGGCCGGGGAACGCATCTCGCTGGTGGTGTTCTCGCTGTGGGTGGTCGCGAGCTTCACCTTCCCGCTGGTGCTGCGCATGACCGCCACCGACCTACCGGCGCGCGGCGTCGTGCACTTCCTGGTGTCGCTGGTGGTGTGCGGGGCGATGGCGGTGGCGTATCCGTTCTTCCTGGTCGCCTTCTATCTGGTGCGGTGCATCTATCCGATGTTCCTGCGGCACGGCGACATCAGCGCCGAGGACGCGGTCTGGCTGCACCGGCTCGGCCGCCGCTGCACCACCTATCTGGCGGTGGCGGCGTCGGTGCCGCTGCTGGCGGTGGCGGGCGTGACCTTCCTGCCGCCCGACGACATTCCGCACGTGATCGTCGCGGTGCGGGTGCTCAGCGTCGGCGGCATCGCGGCCTTCGTCCTGATCTACGGCATCTTCCGGGCGCTCGAAGCCGACCTGGCGGCCCTGGAACGGGTGGTGGCGCCGGCCCGGTCGGCGCAGGAGAACGGTCCCGGCCCGGATACGGGTGCGGAATCGTGAGTGAACTCTCGGCCCGAGCGCTCGCCCGCTTTTCCGCCGACTGGGAATCCACCCTGCGCGGCGACCGCCGCGAACCCCCGCCCCTGGCCGGTTACCTGCCCGACGGGCGCGCGGTCCGGCTCGAGGTCCTCACCGACCTGGTGCGGGTGGACATGCGGCAGCGCTGGCGGCGCGCCGGCCTGGAGAAGCGGATCGCGGAGTACCGCAAGGAATTCCCGGAGATGGAAGCCAGCCCGGACTTCGCCGACCTGGTGTGCGAGGAATACGTTGCGCGCAGTCGCCGCCGGCCGCTCGACATGGACACCTTCACCGCCGAATACCCGGAGATCGCCTCCGAGATCCGCGCCCGCTTCACCGCCGAGAACCCGCCGCAGCCGCCCCCGGTACTGCCCGAGGGCATCGAGACCGGTCGCCGTCTCGACGATTTCGACCTGCTCACCTACCTCGGCGGCACCGAGCACAGCCGCATGTTCCTCGCGCGCCAGCGCTCCATGCAACGACTGGTCGCGGTGCGGGTGGAGGCGGGTGCGGACAGCGACACCGACACCGTCGCCCAGCTCGACCACCAGTACATCGTGCGCGTCTTCGACCAGCGGCTGATCGCGGACGGCACCACCGGGAAACCGTTGCGGCTGCTGTACATGCAGTACGTGCCCGGCGGCACCGCCGAGGGCGTGCTGGCCCAGTTGCACCGGGAAGCCCCGACGGCCGGGAACGGCCACAAGCCCGGCCGGGTGATCCATCGCGGTACCGCCGCGAACGGCGGGCCCGATGGCGGCCTGCTGCTGCGGGCCATCGATTCCGCCATGGAGGCCAAGGGCGAGAGCCGCGTCTCCGGGTCTTCGGTGCGCACCGAGATCGCCGCTCTGAGCTGGCCGGAAACCGTCGCCTGGGTGGGGCGGCGGCTGGCCGAGGCACTCGAATACGGAGAGCGCCAAGGGGTGCTGCACCACGACATCCGGCCCGCCAAAGTGCTGTTCACGGCCGAGGGCGTGCCGAAACTCGCGGATTTCGCACTGGGACCGATGTATTGGAGCGCCGGGGTCATCGGTGTACCCGGCGCGGGCGCGAATGATGCCGGGGCACTGCGATATCGATCCCCCGAGGCGCTGGCGGCGCTGCTGAATCCGGCCGCGCCGGCGCCGGAATCTCCGAGCGACATCTACTCGCTCGGTATGGTGCTGTGGGAAATGCTCACCGGCACATTGCCATTCGACGACCCCGAGGTGGTCGAGGCCGAGCAGGCCGAGCCGGGGGCGGCGCCGAACCGGGCCGAGGTGGTGCGGGCCCTGCTGGCCCGCCGGATGGCCGGTGTCCCGCCGGAAGCGCTGGACGACCTCCCGCCCGACACCCCGGCCACACTGCGCCGGGTGCTGCTGGAATGCCTGCGCCCCGACGCCGCCCGGCGCTGGCAGAGCGGCGCTCAGCTGGCCGGGCAGCTGGACCTGTGCCTGGACCCCGACGCCCGGGACCTGGTGGACCCGCCCGCGCACACGCTCTGGGCGCGGTTGCGGGCCTGGCCGGTGCCGATCGCGATGCTGTGCGTCGGCCTGCCGAACGCGCTGGCCAGTTGGTACAACATCCAGATCAACCAGAGCCTCATCGTGAACGAGCTGTCGGCGGCGGATCAGCACCGGTTCGAGCAGGTGGCGCTGGTTACCAATCTGGCGGCCTTCCCGGTGGCGGCGCTGCTGCTGTTGTGGCTGGCGCGGCGGCCGCTGACCGTGTCGTATCGGCTGGGGCGCGGGCACGACTACACACCGGATCAGCTGGCCCGGGCGCGCTCCGACACCCTGCTGATCGGGGAGCGGGTGGTGTGGGTGCCGTTCGTGATGTGGCTGATCGCCGGGATCGTGTGGCCGCTGGCGCTGGCGTGGGAGGGAGCGAACCTGCCGCAGATGGCGTTCGCGCATTTCTTCACCGCGCAGGTGGTGTGCGCGACCATCGCGCTGGCCTATCCGTTCTTCCTCATCATGGTGTACGCGGTGCGGTCGCTGTATCCGCAGTTGCTGGCGCGCGGTTCGGTCGGGCACGCGGACCGGCGGCAGCTGGCGGCGCTGGCGCGGCGCAGCAATTTCTATCTGGCCGCGGCGGCCTCGGTGCCGCTGCTCGGCGTGGCCAGCGTGACCTTCGTGTCGACCGCGGATCTGGGGCTGGTGATCGTGCCGCTGCGGATCCTCAGCGTGGGCGGGGTGCTGGCGTTCGTGGTGATCTACCGGTTGTCGCGGATGCTGGAGGCCGATCTGGCGGCGCTGGTTCGCGCCATTCCCGAAGGCGGGCACTGATTCCCCGTAGGCTCGGGGGGTGGCGATACGCGGCAGTGTCGAAACCTCCCTGGCGGAGTTGGCGGCGCGTGTCCGCCGCCGCGCCGAAGGTCATTCCGGTCGGTTTCTGCTGGGGATCGCGGGCCCGCCCGGCGCGGGCAAATCCACCCTCGCCCGCGGCATCCGCGACGAACTGAACCTCGCCGCCGGCGCCGCCATCGCCGACGTCGCACCCATGGACGGCTTCCACCTCACCAACGCGCAACTCCGCGCCGCCGGCATCCTCGACCGCAAGGGCGAACCCGAGACCTTCGACGCCGCAGGCTATGTGGCCCTGCTGCGCACACTGCGCGACACCACCCCGGGCGCGCCGGTCCCCTGGCCCACCTACGACCGCGACATCCACGAACCGGTCCCCGGCGGCGTCGTCTTCGACCACCACACCATCGTGATCACCGAGGGCAACTACCTGCTCCTCGACGACCCCGCCTGGGCCGCCGTCCGCCCCCAGCTCGACGAGGCCTGGTACCTGGACGTGCCGCGCCCCATCATCGAACAACGACTGCTGCGCCGACATATTCGCGGCGGCCGCACCCCGGAAGCCGCCCGCAGCAAGGTGACCCACAGCGACCTGCGCAACGCCGTCCTGGTCGAATCCACCCGCACCCGAGCCGATCTGGTGCTGCGCAAAGCGGGCCGCGGCTACCGCATCGACTGAGCATCGAAGTGCCGCATCCACTCCCGGGTGCCGACGAACCGGCAGGAGGCGCCCGCCACCGCGGCCGCCAGCCGCAGGGCGTCCGGAAAATCCGCGCCGCGCTCGTGGAAATGACAGAACGCGCCGTGCAGGATGTCGCCCGCGCCGAGGGTGTCGATCGCGGTCACGACGGGGACGGGGATCTCACCGCGTCCACCCGGCATCGAATAGCGGATCGGGCCGCCGCCACCGGTGATCGCCACCAGCCGCGGGCCCGCCGCGTGCAGGTGGTCGAACACCGCATCGGCCGAATCAGCCGGTACCCCAGGGGGAACGAAGACACTCGAACAGACGGCGATGTCCACCACCGGCAGCAGGTCGGCGTGCACCGGCCGCCAGCGACCCGCATCCAGCACCACCGGCACGCCCGCGGCCCGCGCGGCCGTCGCCAGCCGCAGGGCATGGTCGGGATAGTGCCCGTCGACCAGCAGCAGCGAAGCGCCCGCGAGCACGTCGGCCGCCGTATCGTCCAGGCCCGGGTGGATGCGGGATCCGTCCAGCGACACGATGGTGCGGGTGGCCGCCCCGGTGGCCACGATGATCGAGGAGACCGGCGGCTGCTGAGTGCCGTCAGGGGTGAGATCCACGGCGGTGACTCCGTGCCGGTGCAGATCGCCGCGAATCAGTTCCGCCAGTGGATGTTTGCCCAGTGCGGTGACCAGAGCGGGAGTTGTGCCCGACAGGAACGCGTAGGTGATCGCGGCATTCGCCGCGGGTCCGCCCGCGCCCAGGAACAGGTCGGCGGCCTGGGTCTTGGAGTCCTCGGCGGGATACCGGTCGACGGCATAGGCGAGATCCAATGTCGACAATCCGGCGAAAACCGCTCTCCTGCTACCCATGCCGCCGACCCTACGACGAGCTAGTCGCGCACCCGATGCTCGTACGCCTTGCGCGCGTCGCCGTCCACGTCGTCGAGGAACGCCGTCTGCGAGCCGAGCGCCCGACCGATGGCGTCACCCACCGACTGTGGCAGCAGACCGACGGCCTGCGCGATGACACCCGCGACGGCCGTGACCCGCGCCTTCGCCTTGGGCTTCACGATCAGCTCGGCGATGGCGTCGGCGATCTCCTCCGGCTCGGCCGGTCGCATCAGCTTGGGCAGCGAAACCCCAGCGCCCAGTTCGGTTTTGGTGAGCGTCGGCAGCACCGAGGAGAACGCGAGCCCGGTGCCCCGGTACTCCTCGCGCAGCGTGTCGGTGAAGCCGAGTACCGCGTGCTTGCTCGCGTTGTAGGTGGCCAGACCCGGAATGTGGCTCTCGCCCGCCAGCGACGCGATATTGATGACGTGCCCGCGCCCGCGCGGCAGCATCCGCGCGATGGCCAGCTTGGAGCCGAGGATCACGCCGTACACGTTGATGTCGAGAATGCGGCGGGTGATCTGGTCCGGCTCGTCCACCAGGCGCCCGGTGGGCATGATCCCGGCATTGTTGATCAGTACGTCGATCGGGCCGAGGCGGCGTTCCACCTCGTCGAGGAAGCCCTCGAAGGACTGCTGGTCGGTGACGTCCAGCTTGCCGTAGACATCGAAATCCCGTGCGGTGCCGGACTCTTTGACGGTGGTCTCGTCGATGTCGCCGATGGCGATCTTCGCGCCGAGGGCCTGCAGGGCGGTCGCGGTGGCCAGGCCGATGCCGCGCGCGCCGCCGGTGATCACGACGACCTTGCCGGCGATGGTTCCGAAGTCGGTCATCACAGCCCCCGCACGGTCTTGACGATGGCGGGCACGTTGAACCGCCGCAGTCCGCGGGTGCCCGCGGCCCGCATGGCGCTCATCGCGAACATCAGCTTGGGCGGCGAATACGGGAACCACAGCGGCTCTTTGGCCAGCGTCGGCAGGATCGGCTTGGTGATGGCCTGCTGGCGGCAGTACTTGCGGACGCCGTTGGGGCCGCCCCAGCGCGCGCCGGTGCCGGACTGGCCCCAGCCGCCCATGGGCAGCGCGAAGCTGAACATGTTGGCGAACACGTCGTTGATGTTTACGGCGCCCGCATTCAGCTGGCGCGCAACGCGTTCGGCGCGATCATTGTCGCCCGACCACACCGAGGCGGACAGGCCGTAGATCGAATCATTGGCCAGCCGAATGGCTTCCGCCTCGTTCGCCACCTTCATGACCGGCAGGGTGGGTCCGAAGGTCTCTTCGGTCATGCAGGTCATGGTGTGGTCGACGTCGGCGAGCACGGTCGGCTCGAACAGGGTGCCGACGCCGGTTCGCTTGCCGCCGGTGGTGATTCGCGCCCCGGCCTTGACGGCTTCCTCCACATGCCGCTGCACGATCTGCGCCTGGTTCTCGTTGGCCAGCGCGCCCATGTCGTACTGCGGCTTGCGGCCGTCCACGCCTTGGCGGACCTCCTTGACCGCGGCGGTCAGCTTCGCCAGGAACTCGTCGTAGACAGCGGCTTCCACGTACACGCGCTCCACCGAGATGCACACCTGCCCGGCATTGAACAGCCCGCCGAAGGCGATGCCGTGCGCGGCGCGGTCCAGGTCGGCGTCGGCCAGCACGATGGCCGGGTCCTTGCCGCCCAGTTCCAGGCTGAACGGGATCATCCGCTCGGTGCAGGCCGCGGCGATCTTGCGGCCGGTGGCGGTGGAGCCGGTGAACTGGATGTAGTCGGCATTGCCGACCACGGCGGCGCCGGTCTCGCCCGCGCCGGTGACGATGTCGAACACCGGGGGAGCGCCGATCTCACGCCAGCCGCGGGCCAGTTCGACGGCCGAGAGCGGAGTCACCTCGGACGGCTTGAGGATGACCGCCGCGCCCGCGGCCAGCGCCGGGATGACGTCGATGACCGGCATGGCCAGCGGGAAGTTCCACGGGGTGATCACACCGACCACCGGGTAGGGCCGGAACACGGTGGTCAGCTGCTTGACCCGGGCCAGCGGGCTGTGCGGCGAAGGGTGTTCGTCGGCAAGGAATCTCGCGGCGCGGCGGGCGTAGTAGCCGGTGAGGTCGACCGAGAACGCCGGGTCGATGAGCGAGTCCACGCGGGCCTTGCCGGTCTCGGACTGCAGCACGTCGGCCAGGTGATCGGTGTTGTCGACCAACCAGTCCTGCAGCTTGAGCAGCCACTCCTTGCGGCCGTCGGCGCCCAGGGCTTCCCACGCGGGCTGGTGGGCGCGCAGTTCGCGGACCTTGGCTGCCACGGTGTCGGCCGAGTCGATCGGGACGGTGCCCGCCAGCGCGCCGGTCGCGGGATTACGGACCTCGAGTTCGGTGGCCGGGGCGGCCTTGACGGCGGTCCCGGCGGTCTTGCGGGTGCCGGTCTTGCGAGCGGTGCCCGCGGCCGGTTCGGTATTGGTCACGATGTGCCTCTCCCCGTGCGCTACGTTGCGATGGCGAGCTGTGTTCCAGTTCACCGGACTATGATCGTGACACAATTTTGCGAGCCCATGCTTGGCCAATCGGGTCAATTGTTCCGGTCGGTTTTGTGCTCTGAGTACAACCCGGGGAGACACCCGTGACCACCACCGTGAACAGCGCCGAGATCCGGCAGTGGATCGCCGACTTCGTCGCCGAAACCCTGCCCGCCGCCACCCTCGAAGAGGTCGTCACCCGGCTCGACAACGCCATCATCGCCCGCATCCCGGAACTGCGGGACCGCGACATGCGCCGCGACCTGGCCGCCAGCAGCCGCGCCCACGCGGTCGCCGTGCTCAGCGGCCTCACCCAGGACCGTTTCGACTACCCGGTTCCCGAGGAGGCGCACGCCTTCGCCCGCACCGTCGCCCGCCGCGGCTACGACGTGCGCCTGCTGCTGCGCGTCTACCATCTCGGCCAGGAAGCCTGCATCGACTACATGACCGAGGTGCTCGAACAGCGGCAGCTGCCCCGCGACATCGAAAGATCGCTGCTGCTTCGGCTTTTCGACCGCACCACACGCTGGGTCAGCACCTCGGTCGAAACCCTCACCGACACCTACATGGCCGAACGGGAACGCGGCCTGCGCGCCGCCCTCACCCAGCGCGCCGAGATCGTGCGCACCCTGCTCGACGGCGCCGAGGTGGACACCGAAAGCGCTTCCGCCCGGCTCGGATACCGGCTCACCCAGCGGCACCTGGCGCTGGTGGTGTGGACCGACGAGGACGCCGCACCGCTGCCGCCGGACGGCAGCGGCGAAGCCGTGGGCCGGCTCGACCGGATCGTGGCCCGCTACGCGGGCACCCTCGGCAACGGCAGCCTGCTCACCGTCCCCTCGGGCGCGTCCGCGTTGTGGGCCTGGATCGGGGTGGACGGCGACCTGCCGGAGCCGGGCGATCCGGTCTGGTCGGTGGACGCGCCCGTGCGGGTGGCTGTCGGCGTGCCCGCCGCGCACACCGCCGGGTTCCGGGACAGCCACCGCGAGGCGGTCGCGGCCCGGCAGGTCGCCGAGCGCGCCCGGCCGCTTCGGACGAGGAACGGGGACAGCACCGCGCGGGTGCTGCACTACTCGGAGGTGGAGGTCGCCTACCTGGCGGGAACCGACGAGGCCGCCATGCGCTCGCTCATCGAACGGGAACTGGGCGCGCTCGCCGCACCCGACCCGCAGTCGGCGCGATTGCGCGAAACCTTGCATGCCTACCTGCGAGCCCGGCGCAGCCCCGACGCGGCCGCGAAAACGCTCGGCGTGCACAAGAACACGGTGCGATACCGCGTTCAGCGCATAGAAGAACTACTCGGTCACTCTCTCGACCAGCGCGGTCCCCGCCTGGAGATCGCACTCGACTGCGTGCGGGTGTACGGCGTGTGAGCCCGCGTGGCTCAGCTGGCCTCCTCCGCGACGGCTTCCCGGGCGGCGCGGCGCCGGGTCGGCGGCTCGCCCTCCGAGGCCCGGCGTTCGGGTAATTCGGCCAGCAATTGGGTGGTGGCCGCAGCGATCGCGGCGACCGCCTTGTCCACCGCGGTCTTGGTAGTAGTCGTCAATCCGGACACCCCGCCGACTTTCCGCACGTATTCCTGTGCGGCGGCATAGATTTCCTGCTCTGTGGCGGCTGGTGTCAGCCCGCGCAGCAGGGTGATGTTCCCACTCATGCCAGCAGAGGTTAGCGCCCGATTACCCGCTGTGACAGGGCAAGATTCAGACAATTGCGTGACTGGGCCGCGAACGGCGCGCCGGAAATTCGGACCGAATGGTTTGCCGATTATTCGCACCCGGCGCGATCGGTGTGGCAGACGCGATCGGCGAATAGTCGGCCACTCCAAGATCGATGGGGAACAATCGGGTTATGCCCGCCCGCGACGTACCGACGCTGACCACATTTCCCTATCCGGAGCTGGACCAGCGCGAGGACGATCACTGGTCCGGTGCGCAGGTCTCCGACGACGAACTGCGCGCGCTCGCGCTCGGCGGGTTCTATTCCGCCCGGTGGGACGCCTTCCACGACGCCCTGCTGCTCGGACCCGAACGCGAGCATCCGCTGGGCGATCGCCGCGAACTTGCCATCGACACCCTCACCGGCGCCTGGGGCATCACCGACGGCACCGAGGCGATGGCCTCGATGGAACAACTCCTCGACGGCATGCACGGCCCGCTCTACGCCCTCGTCCACCCGCTCGTCATGGCGGCCATCAACTCCCCTGAACGCGATCGCTTCGGCGAACGCGCCGACCGGCACCGCGCCTTCCTACGTCAGGTCGGATCCTTCCGCGGCATGGAGAACCCCGAAGCCCTGGTCCGCGACTACGACATCTGGTCCCAGGCCATCAAGCTCGGCCTGACCGATCACCTGGTCCGCCCACTACCCACCGACATTCAGGCTTGGGATCTGGCCCGTGTGGTCGCCGTGGCCCGGATGGCGTACACCGCCGGCTAC
This sequence comes from Nocardia tengchongensis, assembly GCF_054781395.1. Classification (NCBI taxonomy): domain Bacteria; kingdom Bacillati; phylum Actinomycetota; class Actinomycetes; order Mycobacteriales; family Nocardiaceae; genus Nocardia; species Nocardia tengchongensis. Next base: position 1,636,001 of record NZ_BAAGUM010000006.1, on the reverse strand, counting down.
CTCGACGCCGACGTGGCGTGGGACTACCTGATGCGAGCCCTGCCGCCGGCGCAGCGCAAATACCGCAACTGGCGGCAATTCGGCGACGCCTACCTGGCCGGGTGGACCTACTGGCAGGCGTGCGAGGACCTGGCGGAACTGAAATCCGGTGGCGTGGATCGGCGCATGGAATTACTACGCCTATGGATGCGGCCCACCAGCCCGTGGCGGCGCATCACCCTGCAGCCGGGCGAATAATCCGCGAGGTTTGGGGGTCGCGGCCCCCAAACCCTTCGGTTCGCGTCAATCCGGCAGGGACCGGAGAATTCCGCGTCCGTACCGCTGGAACTGCGCGTCGTCGACCATGCCGAGCGAATGCCGCTCGACCAGCAATTCCCACTCCGAGTACAGCTTCGCCACACCCGGATCCGCGGGCCCGGCCGCGCCGTCGGCGACCTCCCGCTGAATGGCGAAATTCAACGCACCGCAGACCCGATCGGTGTCGGCGCGATCCGTGCCGACGAAATACCAGACCAGATTTCCGTCACTGACCTCGAACCCGTATTCGCCGGGCGCGAAATCCGTCGCTTCGTCGTCGTCGGTGTCGCGCGCCCACAGCAGGGTGGCGATCGGCAGCTCGTGAGCGAAACGCTTGCCCGAGCCGAGCGCCACGAAGATCAGCCGCGTGGTGGTGACCGCGAGCAGACCGGTGGCCTTGGGCGCGGGCGGGAGTGCGGTGACCAGGGCCGTCTCCAGCACGTACTCGTCCGGGGTGACGAAGCGCTGCAGCGCGGCCACCGCGGGCTTGGCGTCCCGCTTGGGGGCCATCCGCCGCACCGCGCGGTCCACGTCGGCGCGGGCCGGGCCGCTGCGACCCCAGGAGGGCACGGGCGCGCTCAGATCGGGGGCGGCCACGTCCAGTCGCTGCGTGGCCAGGATCTGATTGTTGATCCGCTCGACGATGACGGTGGCGGCGGGCACATCGTGTTCGGCGATGAGCACCGGCAGCGGCGTCCGGTCGGCGGGCACCCCGGTCAGAACCGGGGTGGGATATCGCAGATAGATCTCGATGACGACGGCGTCATCGGCGCGCCGGTTCAAGCGGACCTTGAGCAGGTCGCTCACCGGCACGTCGAGCACGCGCTCGCCGTCGGTTCCAGGTCGCAGCACCGTCAACCGCCCGTTGCCATGACGCACAATCGCCGTGGGTGTCCGTAGCTCGACTATGTCCATACCCCCTGCGCTCTGTTGTGTCGCCACTCACGATGTAACGACCATGCCATGATTGTGACCACGAGGTCCGACACCAGGGGGTGATCGACCCGACGTGTTGCCGCAAGTGGTCGGGGAACCACCCGCGTTCTCCAGCCGTTTACTTCTTGAACTGCACTAGCTGCCGAACTGCGCGATGTAACGACTAGACCGTACGCGGTACCGTGGCATGTCCGCATCCGTTCGCCGGAACGGGCGTGCCTCGAAGCATCGCAGGCAACCGGATACACCCCCCGGAAAGGACTGGCCTCCGGCCGACGCTCTATGACCCGCAAGAATGTGTTCCGCAACCTGGCCATAGTCGCGGGCTTTCTGCTCGTGATCTGGTTGGTCAGCTATTTCAGCAACGACACGCGCGGCTGGCATAGCGTCGATACTTCGGTGGCGCTCTCCCAGCTGCAGGACAAGTCGAATGTCGAGTCGGTTCAGATCGACGACAAAGAACAGCAGCTGCGCATCACGCTGAAGAACGGCAACGATGCGACCAAGAACGAGACCAAGCTCATCGCCAAGTACCCGGGCGGCGGTGAAGTGTCCGCGCAGGTGTTCAAGGCCGCGCAGGATTCCGGCGCCAAGGTCAACACCTCGGTCAAGCAGGACTCGTGGCTGAGCCAGATCCTGCTGTTCATGCTGCCCATGGTGATCCTGCTGGGCCTGTTCATCTTCGTGATGTCGCGCATGCAGGGCGGCGGCCGCGGCGGCATGATGGGTTTCGGCAAGTCCAAGGCCAAGCTGCTCTCGAAGGACATGCCCAAGACCACGTTCCAGGATGTGGCGGGCGCCGACGAGGCCATCGAAGAGCTCGAGGAGATCAAGGACTTCCTGCAGCAGCCGGCGCGCTACCAGGCGCTGGGCGCGAAGATCCCCAAGGGCGTGCTGCTCTACGGTCCGCCCGGCACCGGTAAGACGTTGCTGGCCAAGGCCGTTGCCGGTGAGGCGGGCGTCCCGTTCTTCACCATCTCCGGTTCGGACTTCGTCGAAATGTTCGTCGGTGTCGGCGCGTCCCGCGTGCGCGACCTGTTCGATCAGGCCAAGCAGAACAGCCCCTGCATCATCTTCGTGGACGAGATCGACGCGGTCGGCCGCCAGCGCGGCGCCGGCCTGGGCGGCGGTCACGACGAGCGTGAGCAGACGCTGAACCAGCTGCTGGTCGAGATGGACGGCTTCGGTGAGCGCACCGGCGTCATCATCATGGCGGCCACCAACCGGCCCGACATCCTGGACCCGGCGCTGCTGCGCCCGGGCCGTTTCGACCGGCAGATCCCGGTCGGCAACCCCGACCTGAAGGGTCGTCGCGCGATCCTGGCGGTGCACTCGCGGGGCAAGCCGATCTCGCCCGAGGCGGACCTGGACGGTCTGGCCAAGCGCACCGTCGGCATGTCCGGCGCGGATCTGGCGAACGTCATCAACGAGGCCGCGCTGCTCACCGCGCGTGAGCACGGCACCATGATCACCGGTGCGGCACTGGAGGAGTCGGTCGACCGCGTCATCGGTGGCCCCCGCCGCAAGTCGCGGGTGATCAGTGAGCACGAGAAGAAGATCACCGCCTATCACGAGGCCGGCCACACCCTGGCCGCCTGGGCGATGCCCGACATCGAGCCCGTCTACAAGGTCACCATCCTGGCCCGCGGCCGCACCGGCGGCCACGCCATGACGGTGCCCGAGGACGACAAGGGCTTGATGACCCGTTCGGAGATGATCGCCCGCCTGGTGTTCGCCATGGGTGGTCGCGCGGCCGAGGAACTGGTGTTCCACGAGCCGACCACGGGCGCCTCGTCCGATATCGACCAGGCCACCAAGACCGCCAAGGCCATGGTCACCGAGTACGGCATGAGCGCCCGGCTGGGTGCCGTCCGCTACGGCCAGGAGCAGGGCGACCCGTTCCTGGGCCGGTCCATGGGCATGGGTTCGGACTACTCGCACGAGGTGGCCCGCGAGATCGACGAGGAGGTGCGCAACCTCATCGAGGCCGCGCACACCGAGGCCTGGTCGGTGCTCAGCGACTACCGCGACGAACTGGACTCGCTGGCCACCGCGTTGCTGGAACGCGAGACCCTGCACCGCAAGGACCTCGAGACCATCCTCGCGACCGTCGAGAAGCGCCCGCGCATCACGGCTTTCAACGATTTCGGTGAGCGCAAGCCGTCGGACCGCCCGCCGGTGAAGACACCGCGCGAGCTGGCCGCCGAGCGTGGCGAGCCGTGGCCGGAGGAGGAGTCGCGCCCGGCGGCGCAGCCCGCCAACGGCTACCCGGATCCCGCCTACGCGGGCGCTCCGCAGCCGCAGTACGGCGGCTATCCGGCGCCCGCGCCGCAGGGATACCCGGTGCCGCAGGCTCCGTCCTATCCGCGGCAGGGTGCTCCGACGCACGGTTCGCGCCCGGATTACGGCGCTCCGGCCGGCTGGTCCGCGCCGGGCTGGCCGCCGCAGGAGGACGAGGGTCAGTCGCCGCAGCCGCGCGGCGCGTACGGCGGCTGGGCGCCCGCGGGTAACCAGCGGTATCAGCCGGGCGCCCAGTATCAGCCGGGCTACCCGCAGCCGGAACCGCCGGCCGCGCCGCAGCCGGCGACCGGGAATGACGAGGACGACAAGAATGGTTGGGACGGACCGAACGGTCGTCGCTGACCGCGGTCCCGATATTCTCTAGGGGTTCGCGGCCCGGCTCGGGCGAGTTCGGTCGCGGGGTGTACATCCCGCGACCGAACTCGCCCGAGTGGCACGGCGACCGCGTCCGAGCCGCGTGTGCATGTGCGGCAAGTCAACACAGGAGGTGTCGATTGTCGGCCACCAACAATCGTGTCGTGTCCGGCCCGATCGCACTCGGCACCGGTCGGCCGTTCGATCAGGATCGCGCTGAGGCAGCTGTCCGTGATCTGCTGATCGCGGTCGGCGAGGACCCGGATCGTCCCGGGCTCGCCGATACCCCGGCCCGGGTGGCGCGGGCCTATCGCGAGATGTTCGCCGGGTTGTTCACCGACCCGTCCGACGTGCTCAACACCACCTTCGAAGAAGGCCATCAGGAACTGGTGCTGGTGCGCGACATTCCGATGTACTCGACCTGTGAACACCACCTGGTGGCGTTCCACGGCGTCGCGCACGTCGGCTACATTCCCGGCCCGCACGGCCGGGTGACCGGACTGTCCAAGCTGGCCCGCCTGGTCGACCTCTACGCCAAGCGCCCGCAGGTGCAGGAGCGGCTCACCTCCCAGATCGCCGACGCGGTGATGGAGAAGCTGGATCCGCGCGGCGCCATCGTGGTGATCGAGGCCGAGCACCTGTGCATGGCGATGCGCGGTATTCGCAAGCCGGGCGCCTCCACCACCACCTCGGCGGTGCGCGGCATGCTGCAGAGCAATGCCTCCTCGCGTGCCGAGGCCCTGGACCTCATCCTCCGAAAGTGAGTGCTGTGTCTAATTTGCCTCCGCTTCGCTCCGGCGGGTTCGCGGCCCCGAGGTCTCGATTCTTCCCTCCTCCGCTCCTCCGCTTCGCTCCCCCGCTCCGTCAGTCCAGAATCGAGACGGCCGCGAACCATGGGGGCAGGAGCCTGGAGGCGTTGTGACTACACGCCTGTTGGAGCCGCGTGGGGGGCGTTCCTGTGTGGTGATGGGCGTCGTCAATGTCACCAGCGACTCGTTCTCCGATGGCGGTCGCTATCTGGATCCGGGCCTGGCCGTCGCGCACGGGCTCGAGTTGTACGAGCTGGGTGCGGACATCGTCGATGTCGGCGGGGAGTCGACGCGGCCTGGTGCGATCCGCATCGACCCGGAAACCGAAGCGGCGCGGGTGGTTCCGGTGATCCGGCAGCTGGCCGCGGCCGGGGTGCCGACCAGTGTGGACACCATGCGGGCCGATGTGGCCGAGGCGGCGATCGCGGCGGGCGTGTCCATGGTCAACGACGTGTCGGGCGGGCGGGCCGACCCGAACATGGTGAAAGTGGTTGCGGAGTCCGGGATTCCGTGGATCCTCATGCACTGGCGGGCCGAGGCCGACTACCGGCACGCCGGGCCCGCCGAGCAGTACGACGACGTGGTGTCGAAGGTGTGGGAGGAGCTCAACGCGCAGGTCGAGTTCGCGCTCGCCGCCGGTGTCGGCTTCGATCAGCTGGTGCTGGATCCGGGTCTGGGCTTCGCCAAGAACGCCGACCACAACTGGGAGTTGCTGGGCGGCTTGTTCTATCGCATGACCGAGATGATGGACGCCGGGATCCCGATCCTGATCGGGGCCTCCCGCAAGCGTTTCCTCGGCGCGCTGCTCGCCGACGGCGAGACTCCGCGCCCGCCCGACGGCCGCGAGGCCGCCACGGCAACGATTTCCGCGCTGGCCGCCGAGCACGGCGCGTGGGGTGTGCGGGTGCACGACGTCCGGTCGTCGCTGGACGCCATCTCGGTGGTGGACGCCACCACCCGGGCCGCGCGGCGACTGCGGGAACGGTATCGGCGGGAAGCGGGGCAGCGGTCGTGAACGGTGCGGTGCGAGACGGCGGATTGCCCGGGGACCGTATCGAATTGCGCGGCCTGCGCGTGTTCGGTCACCACGGGGTCTTCGACTTCGAGAAGCGCGACGGCCAGGAGTTCGTCGTGGATCTCACGCTGTGGACCGATTTCTCGGCCGCCGCGAAATCCGACGACATCGCCGACACCGTCCACTACGGCGAGCTCGCCGAGCAGGTGGTCGCGATCGTGGCGGGCGAGCCGAAGGACCTGATCGAGACGGTGGTCTCCAATATCGCCGACGAGGTGATGGCCGACCTCCGCATCCAGGCGCTGGAAGTGGTGCTGCACAAGCCTTTCGCGCCGATTCCGCATACCTTCGAAGACGTCCGGGTGGTCACGTCCCGCCGGCGCGCAGCAGACCATCAGGGAGCGGAGGAGTAGCGGTGACCCGCGTAGTCCTGTCGATCGGATCCAATCTCGGCGACCGGCTGGCGCACCTGCGCAGCGTCGTGGAGGCGTTGGGCCCGCGCCTGGTCGCGGTCTCGTCGGTGTATTCGACGCCGCCCTGGGGCGGGGTGCCGCAGCAGGACTATCTGAATGCCGTGCTGGTGGCCGACGATCCGGCGCTGGAGCCCTCGGACTGGTTGCGCCTGGGCCAGGAGTTGGAGCAGGCGGCGGGCCGGATCCGGGAAGTCCGGTGGGGCGCGCGCACTCTCGATGTGGACGTGGTGTCGGCCGAGCAGCGCCGCCGCGAGGGGCCGACCGTGGTGCGCAGCCTGGACCCGGTGCTGACGCTGCCGCATCCGCAGGCGCATCATCGGGCGTTCGTGCTGGTGCCGTGGCTGGAGGTGGAGCCGGACGCCCAGTTGGAGGCGGCCGGTGCGCTGCGCTCGCTGCGAGAGTGGCTGGCCGCCTTGGACGGCGCCGAGGTGCTGGGCGTGCGCCGCACCGAGCTGACGCTGGGCTGGACGCCGCGATGAAGCCGACCCGCGTTCTGGACCTGTGCGCGAATGTCCTGCTGGCGGCGGTGGTGGCGTGGGTGGCCACCAATCTCGCGTATTCCAGCTTCCCGCCGATCTCGGTGTTCTCGGGCGCCTCGCTGCTGCCGGTGGCGCTGTTGGAGGTGGTGCTGGCCTTCGTGATTCGGCAGCGCAAGGACAATCACGGGATCGGTCCCGGTTCCGGGCAGCTGCATCCGATCACGGCGGCTCGCGCGGTGGCGCTGGCCAAGGCGTCGGCCCAGGTGGGTTCGCTGGTGGGCGGTATCTGGCTGGGGTTCCTGGTGTGGCTGGCCATGCATTCGGACCTGCGTGCGGCGTCGGCGGATACGCCGGGGGCGATCGTGGGTCTGGTCAGTGGTGCGGCGCTGGTGGCGGCGGCATTGTGGCTGGAGTATTGCTGTCGCGCGCCCATCGAGCCGCCCGATGAGGCGGCTACTTCATAGCTAACGGATTGTGGCTGATCATCGCCAAGGCCGAGGACGTGCCCGGAAGATCACGCTACGCTGGCGGACATGGTTTCACCCTCCCGTAGCAGTGCTTCCCGTCGCCGCCGGGAGGATGCGGGAAAGTTCTTCACCGGCTTTCTGCTTCTCCTCGGACTGGTTGCCAGCGTTTTCCTGGTCTTCAGTGACAACCTCCACCTGATCCGGGTGGGCCTGGTCGCGGCGCTGTGGGCGGCCGCCATCGGCGCCCTCGCCGCAACCCGTTATCGCAGGGAGGCGGCCGTCGACAAGGCGAAAGTGGGTGACCTTCAGAAGGTCTACCAACTCCAGCTGGAACGCGAGGTTGCTGCCCGCCGCGAGTACGAGCTGGGCGTGGAGACCCGGGTCCGCCACGAGGTCGGCGCGGACGCCGCGGAGATGGCCGCGCTGCGCGCCGAACTGACGGTCCTGCGCGAGAGTCTGCAGCGCCTCTTCGACGGTGACCTGCCCTCCGAACGCCCCGCCCTGCGTGCGGATGCCGTTCGGGTCCAAGAACTTCCGGTCGGCGACGCCGGCCCGGCTCCGGAGACGGCGAACGATAACTGGCCGAACGCGGATCCGTGGGACCCGTGGTCGTCCCCCGACCAGGCCGAAGACGAGGACGACCCGCGCGCCCGCATCGCCCCCAAATTCGACCCCTCGCACCCCGAGCCGCCGGCCTTCGCCACCCCCTTCGACGACCCGGTCACCGCGGAAACCTCGATCATCACCGACGCCATGCGCCAGGACTACGAGGCCGAGCGCGCCGCCGCCGAACCGGCCTCCGACACCCCGGACCCGAAGCCGGAAACCCCGGCCGAGCCCACCCCCGAAGCCGCCCCGTCCGCCAACGGCAACGGCAACGGCAACGAGACAGGCAACGCAACCGGCAACGGCAACGGAACCGCCCCCGCCCCCGCCGCCCCGCGCCTGACTCCAGAGCCCGCCCCGGTCACGGTCGGCCGCGCCACCTCCCGTCGCCGCCGCCGCAATGACGGCAACGCCGACGACGAAGGCACCCAGCGCCTCTCGGTCGCCGAAATCATGGCCAACCTCAAGTCGGAGAGCAGCAACTAGGGCGTTCCTTTGCGGGGGTGTGGGGGCGCGGCCCCCGCAAATCCCGAGGAGGTTCGGGGGCGAAGCCCCTGAGAGCCGCGAGAGTTGCCTATCCCACAGTGGGTAGCTCTGGCGAATCGGCGGCGATATCCTCGCTCTCGTACCGTCCGGTACCCGCATGGCGGGACTGGAACGACTTTCGAGAGGACGAAGTGACCTCGGACAAGGATGTCTGCGGGACCGATCCTGCGCCTGCACGGTTGACGGTGGGAATCGTCTCGGCGGGACGCGTCGGCTCGGCGCTGGGTGTGGCACTGGAGCGTGTCGGCCATGTCGTTTTCGGGGTGTCCGCGATTTCGGATGCCTCGGTGCGGCGTGCCACCACGCGGCTGCCGGATTCCCGGATTCTGCCCGCGGAGGAGGTGGCGGCCCGCAGTGAGCTGCTGATTCTCGCGGTGCCGGACAGCGAGTTGTCCGGCCTGGTCTCGGGTTTGGCGGCGGCGGGCGCGGTGCGTCCGGGCACGATTGTGGTGCACACCTCGGGTGCGAACGGTGTCGGTGTGCTGGCGCCGTTGACCGCGTCGGGTGCGCTGCCGCTGGCGATTCATCCGGCGATGACGTTCACCGGGCACGACGAGGATGTGGCCCGGCTGGCGAATGCCTGCTTCGGGGTGACCGCCGCGGACGACATCGGTTATGCCATCGCGCAGTCGCTGGTGATCGAGATGGGCGGCGAGCCGGTGCGGGTGGCGGAGGAGAACCGCACCCTCTATCACGCGGCTCTGGCGCATGGCAGCAACCATCTGGTGACCCTGATTGTGGACGCCGTGGAGGCGTTGCGCGCGGCGCTGGCCGGTCCGGGTCTGCTGGGTCAGCAGAGCGTCGACGATCAGCCCAACGGTCTGGCCGAGCGCGTGCTCGCCCCGCTGGCCTCGGCGGCTCTGGACAATGCGCTGCGGCGCGGCCCGGCCGCGTTGACCGGCCCGGTGGCGCGCGGTGATGTGGCCGCGGTCGCCGCGCACCTGGATGCCTTCGAAGCCTTGGATCCGCGGCTGGCCGCCGGCTATCGCGCCCAGTCGTTGCGCGCGGCGGAGCGCGCCCGCACCAATCCCGACCTCATCGATCTGTTGGAAGGACGCTGAATGGACCCCAAGCTGATCGGTTCGTACAAGCGCGGCGAGCTGACCGTGCACCACGATCCGGCTGTCATGACCAAGGTCGTGAAGGCGTTGCGTTCGGTGGGCCGCCGGGTGGCGCTGGTGCCGACGATGGGCGCGCTGCACGAGGGTCATCTGGAGCTGGTGCGACTGGCCAGGGTCACCAACACCACGGTCATCGTGTCGATTTTCGTGAATCCGCTGCAGTTCGGCGCGAACGAGGATCTCGACAAGTACCCGCGCACCCTGGACGCGGACGTGGAGCTGTTGCGCGGCGAGGGCGTGGAGCTGGTGTTCGCGCCGAGCGCGCAGGACATGTACCCGTTCGGTCCCCGCACCACGGTGCAGGCCGGTCCCTACGGCGACATTCTCGAGGGCGCGACCCGTCCGGGTCATTTCTCCGGGGTGCTGACCGTGGTGTCGAAGCTGCTGAACATCTGTCAGCCGCACGAGGCGTTCTTCGGTGAGAAGGACTATCAGCAGCTGGCGTTGATCCGGCAGATGGTGGTGGACCTGAACATGGACGTGAAGGTGGTGCCGGCGGCGACGATTCGTGAGGCCGACGGTCTGGCGTTGTCTTCGCGCAACCGCTACCTGAGCGCCGAGGAGCGCGAGCTGGCGACCACGCTGTCGGCGGCGCTGCTGGCCGGCCGGCACTCGTCGGGTCGCGGCCCGGAGGCGGTGTTGGAGACCGCGCGGGCGGTGCTGGATACCGCGCCCGGCATCGAGGTCGACTATCTGGCCCTGCGCGGGTCCGATTTCTCCGATGAGTGGCCGACCGGCAATGCCCGGCTGCTGGTCGCGGCCCGGATCGGCAACACCCGCCTGATCGACAATATGCACGTTCCCATCGGCAAGGCCCTCGACGGCCTGCCCTCTGTTCCCGATCAGCCTGCCCAGGCGACCCTCTAGGAAGGCGACGACGATGTTGCGCACCATGATGACGTCGAAGATCCACCGTGCCACGGTGACTCACGCCGATCTGCACTACGTGGGTTCGGTGACGGTGGACCAGGACCTGCTCGATGCCGCCGACCTGCTCGAGGGCGAGAAGGTCAGCATTGTCGACATCACCAACGGGGCCCGCCTCGAGACCTATGTGATCGCCGGTGAGCGCGGTTCCGGTGTGATCGGAATCAACGGCGCCGCAGCGCATCTCGTGCACCCGGGCGATCTGGTGATTCTGATCGCCTACGGCATGATGGACGCGAAGGAGCTCGAAAACTACGCTCCGCATGTGGTTTTCGTGGACGAGCGCAATCGCCCCATCGAGTTGGGCACGGATCCGGCGCATGCGCCCGAGGGCTCGGATCTGATCTCCCCGCGCTCGTTGTCGCTGGCCTGAGCGGCCGGCCATGCTGCTGACCATCGACGTCCGCAACACCAGTATCGAGCTGGGCTTGTTCTCCGGCAGCGGGGAGCACGCGAAGCTGGCGCGGCACTGGCGGATGCACACCAACCCGCTGCTGACGGCCGACGAGTTCGCGTTGCAGGTGCGCGGTCTGATCGGTGCGGACGCCGATCAGGTGGTGGGCGTCTCGGCGCTGTCCACGGTGCCGCCGGTGTTGCGTGAACTGCGTGAGATGCTGTCCCGCTATTGGGGGCATGTGCCACACGTGCTCGTGGAACCCGGCGTGCGCACCGGTATTCCGTTGTTGGTCGACAATCCGAAAGAGGTCGGCGCGGATCGGATCGTGAATTGTCTTGCGGCATATCACCGTTTCCAATCCCCGGCCATCGTGGTGGATTTCGGGACGGCCATCTGTGTGGATCTGGTCTCGGGTAAGGGCGAATTCCTGGGCGGCAGTATCGCGCCCGGTGTGGAGATTTCCACCGAGGCGCTGATCTCCCGGAGCGCGCTGCGTCGCGCCGAGTTGACCCGGCCGCGGTCGGTGGTGGGCAAGAACAGCATGGAGTGCCTGCAGTCGGGGGCGATCTTCGGTTTCGCGGGCCTGGTGGACGGCCTGATCGACCGGATTCGCGATATCGACGCGTTCTCCGGTGACGATGTGGCCGTGGTGGCGACGGGCGCGACCGCGCCGTTGATCGTGCCGGAGTCGGAGACCATCGAGCATCACGAGCCGAATCTGACGCTGGACGGGCTGCGGCTGGTGTACGAGCGCAATCAGCAGCGTCGCGCCCGCACCGGTACAGACCGGCCGGAATAAAAGTGACGCAGTCGTCGCCGGGAGGCGCTGGTGATTCCCGGCGACGCGCTGTTAGACTCGCCCTCGTGTCGTTCCGTGTGAGCACCCAGGAGTGTTGTCGAGGCTGATTCGCCTCGACGGTCGTCGAGGCTTCGTATAGCCCCCGACCACTTTCACATTCCTTGGAGACACGCTCATGCGTTCCTCTGTTCTTTCCTTACCTGTCGACTCTCGTGCCGCCGCGTCGAGCCTCCTGCCGGAGGTCACCGAGCGCGCCACCGCCTCCGCTCTCCCGACCCGGCTGCGTCCGGCCGACCTGCTGCGCCTGACCGATGAGGGCGCCCAGGACGTGCTGGAGGGCCGCTACGATCACCTGCTGCCGGATGACGGCCTGTGGCCCACCGAGAACCGCTGGGCCGCAAGGCTTGTCGCGGACGACGAGGTGGATGTCTGGCTGATCAGCTGGGTGGAGGGCAAGTACACCGAACTGCACGATCACGCCGGCTCGCTGGGCGCGCTGACCGTGCTGTCGGGCGCGCTCGCGGAATACCGCTGGAATGGCCGCGACCTGCGCCGCCGCATTCTCACCGCCGGTGATCAGGCGTCTTTCCCGCTCGGCTGGGTGCACGACGTGGTGCGGGCCCCTGAATCCGAAGCCGGGATCACCGGCCCGCTGAATCCGACCTTGAGCGTGCACGCCTATTCCCCGCCGCTGACGGCCATGTCCTATTACGAGGTCACCGGCCACGGCACCCTGCGGCGCACCCGTTCCGTCCTCACCGACCAGCCCGAAGGCGAACTCGAATGACCAACTTGACGATCGACGGCATGCTCGCCCAGGCGCGGCAGCAGTTGCGTCGCCTGCTCCCGATCGAATTGCCGCAGGCCATCGCGCGCGGCGCGATTCTGGTGGATATTCGCCCGCAGGCGCAGCGCCTGCGCGAGGGCACGCTGCCGGGCGCGCTGGTCATCGAGCGCAATGTCCTGGAATGGCGTTTGGATCCGTCCAGTTCCGCGCGCTTGGCGATGGCCGAACACCACGACGTGGAATGGATCGTCGTCTGCTCGGAGGGCTACACCTCGAGCCTGGCCGCGGCCTCGTTGCAGCAGCTGGGCCTGCGTCGCGCCACCGACCTCGAGGGCGGATATCAGGCCTTGAAAGCGGCCGGTCTGCTGACCGTCGCGTCCTCGGCGCCGCACTTCGAACGTGAGGTCGCGACCCTCGCCTGGCTGTAGGCGAAGTTGCGGGAGGCGGCGGAAAAAAGGAATTCCGCCGCACGATAGGCTTTGGTTCCGTGAGCACCCCCACCCCCTCTTCTTCTGCAAGCACCACCGTTCCTGCTGGGCAAAAGCGTGCCGCGGCGGCTGTCGTGGAGCATGACGTCCCCGAGCAGATGCGGATTCGCCAGGAGAAGCGGGCGCGGTTGCTGGAGGAGGGCCGCGAGGCTTATCCGGTGGTCGTGGACCGCACCCACACGCTCGCCGAAATTCGGGCGGCGTACCCGGAGCTGGCCGCGGATACCCAGACCGGTCAGACGGTCGGGATTGCGGGGCGCGTCATTTTCGTCCGTAATACCGGCAAGTTGTGTTTCGCCACCCTGCAGGAGGGCGACGGCACCAAGCTGCAGGCGATGATCAGCCTCAACGGGGTCGGCGCGGACGCGCTGGCGGCCTGGAAGGCCGACGTCGACCTGGGTGACTTCGTGTTCGTGCACGGTGAGGTGATCGCCTCGCGCAGTGGCGAATTGAGCGTCATGGCCGACGCGTGGGAGATGGCGGCGAAGTCGCTGCGTCCGCTGCCGGTGGCGCACAAGGAGATGAGCGAGGAGTCCCGGGTCCGGCAGCGCTATGTCGACCTGATCCTGCGCCCGGAGGCCCGCGAGATGGCCCGCACCCGCGTCGCGGCCGTGCGCGCGCTGCGAAACGCGTTGGAGCGCAGGGGATTCCTCGAGGTCGAGACCCCGATGCTGCAGACCATCCACGGTGGCGCGGCGGCCCGCCCGTTCGCCACCCACTCGAACGCGCTCGACATGGAGCTGTTCCTGCGCATCGCGCCGGAGCTGTTCCTGAAGCGTTGCGTGGTGGGCGGCATCGAGCAGGTCTTCGAGATCAACCGGAACTTCCGCAACGAGGGCGCGGACTCCACCCATTCGCCCGAGTTCGCAATGCTGGAAACCTACGAGGCGTACGGCACCTACGACGATTCCGCAACCATGATGCGTGAATTGATCCAGGAAGTCGCGCAGGAGGTCTACGGCACGCAGGTCGTGACGCTGGCCGACGGCACCGAATACGATCTGTCGGGCGAGTGGGCGACGGTCGAGATGTACCCGTCGCTGTCGGAGCAGATCGGTACCGAGGTCACCCCGGAAACTTCCGTCGAGGAATTGCTGGCGCTCGCGGATCAGGTCGGTCTGGAAATTCCGCAGGGTAAGGGCTACGGTCACGGCAAACTGGTCGAGGAACTGTGGGAGCATGTCTACGGGGACAAGCTCTACGCGCCGACTTTCGTACGCGACTTCCCGGTGGAGACCTCGCCGCTGACTCGCCAGCATCGGAGCAAGCCCGGGGTTACCGAGAAGTGGGACCTGTACGTGCGCGGCTTCGAACTCGCCACCGGCTATTCGGAACTGGTGGATCCGGTGATCCAGCGGGAACGTTTCATGGATCAAGCGCGTTTGGCGGCTGCCGGTGACGACGAGGCCATGCGCCTGGACGAGGACTTCCTCGCGGCGATGGAGCACGGTATGCCCCCCACTACGGGAACCGGTATGGGTATCGACCGTTTGCTGATGGCCCTGACTGGCCACGGAATCCGGGAAACGATACTCTTTCCAATTGTGCGTCCAGCCGCCCGTTAGTTCTCCGGATTGCATTTTCGGGGCCTGTTCTGGGACTATCGGAATTAGCGGTATTCTGGCGTCGGGTAATCGGCCTGACTATGCGGGTCGCACGATTTCGAGAGGACGTTCATCTCATGGCAAAGAAGGTCACCGTTAGCTTGATCGACGATGTCGACGGTGAGTCCATCGCGGAGGAGACCATCGAGTTCGCTATCGATGGAGTGTCCTACGAGATCGACTTGTCGACGGAGAATGCGGCCAAGCTTCGGGAGGGTCTGGAGAGCTGGGTTTCCGCCGCTCGCCGTACGAGTGGCCGCCGTCGCACCAAGGTGGCCGGTGCTCCGGCCGCGGGCCCGAAGAACCGGGTGTCGATCGATCGTGAGCAAAGCGCGGCCATTCGTGAATGGGCTCGCCGGAATGGGCACAAGGTGTCCGCTCGTGGTCGTATCTCCGCTGACATCACCGAGGCCTACAACAAGGCTGCTGCTAAGAACTAGTGTCCGACTAGTCGCCGATTCGACTGCCGTCCGGGTGTTCGTGCGACCCGGGCGGCAGTGGTTTATTCATACGCTTTGCGTATAACCAGAGGATCAACTGCGATCTTGCTACTGCCCGGGGTGGCCAGGCACCATTGAAACGTGCGGACGACGTCACTGGCTGGGTGTAGAGAAGAGGTATCGGCACAGTGACCGCTTTTCACGGTTCCTTCCTCCGGGTCAAGGATCAAGAGGGACGCCAGCACGAGCTGATGCTGACGCCTGACCAGTCCCGGATCACCATCGGCCGCTCCCCGCAGGCCGATCTTTCGCTGTTCTGGGACGTCGAGGTGTCGCGGCTACACGCCACCGTCGAGCACCTGGGCGCGCACTGGACCATCGTGGACGACGGCCTGTCCCGCAACGGCACCTTCATCAATGGTGATCGCCTGGTGGGGCGGCATCGGCTGCAGCCGGGGGATGTCATCCGGATGGGGACCTCGCGGGTCACCTTCCACGATTTCAGCGGCGCCGCAGGCGATGTCACGCAGACGTCGACGGGTGGGCTGCCCACGCTGCGCTCGCTCACCGAAACCCAGCGGTCGGTATTGATCGCGCTCTGCCGCCCGCTCCGCGGCAACGACGGCTTCGCCTCGCCCGCCTCGAATCAGCAGATCGCGGCCGAACTCTTCCTCAGCGTCGACGCCATCAAGACGCACCTGCGCGCGCTGTTCGCCAAGTTCGGCGTCGAGGACCTGCCGCAGAACCAGAAGCGCGTCCGGCTCGCCAACCTGGCCATGCAGTCCGGCGTCATCTCCGAACGCGATCTCTGATTCTGGTACCCCCGCACAACCGGGGGCTGATGGAGCGTCACGCATGCGTGAGAGCTTCTGAGCCATGGGTTTCCGTGCCCGCAGGCGGTTGACTGAAGGAAGTTGATCGCCCGGGACCGAAGCGGGTGGCAGATCCAGTCAGGAGAGCTCCATGTTCGCACTTCGCACGGCCGCGCTGGTGGCGGCGACGCTGACCACCGGCCTCACCGCCGGCATCTTCTTCGCCTACGCGACCTCGGTGATGACGGCGCTGGGGCAGTCCGACGACCGGACCTTCATCGATGTCATGCAGAAGATCAACGTGGTCATCATCAACCCGGCGTTCATGCTCGCCTTCATGGGTTCGGTCGGCTTCACCGTGCTGGCCGCCGCCCTGCACCTGGGCAAGGACGCCCGCACCACGCTGATCTGGGTCGGCGTCGCGCTGCTGCTCAATGTGGTCGCTTTCGGCATCACCTCCGGCCTGAACGTGCCCCTCAACAACCAGCTGGCCAATGCCGGTGACGTCGCCCAGATCCCGGACCTGGCCGCGGTCCGCGCCCAGTTCGAAAGCTCCTGGGTCACTTGGAACATCGTCCGCGCGGTGGTCCACACCCTGGCCTTCCTGGTCCTGACCGGCGCCCTGTTCGTGGCCGGCATGCAGCACGCCAAGGCGGACCGGAACCCGGCCGCGGCCCCGGCTTCGATGTCGGCCCCGATGTACCCGCAGTACGCCCCGCAGCCCGGATTCCCTTCCGTCCGGCACTGATCGGCCCGCAATTCCGGCGGAGGCCGGGACCCGATATGTGGCAGCACAAGCCGCCTGCGGGTCCCGGCCTTCGCCGTTTTCCTGCATAGGAACAGGTTCCAGAACTTACTCGCCGGTAAGCCATCCCTCGTGCTTGTTTTCTGGCTAGGTTGTCGGAACGCGTTCTAATTTGGGAGGGAACATGCAGAGGATGCCCAAGCGTGGAACGCCAGGATCACTGCTGATCATGGCGTTTCTAGCGATCCTAGGGATCACGACGACCGGAACCGCGCACGCGGAATACCCAGTCACATTCAACTTCTTCGCGGGTATCCCGAATGAACTCCTCGATCCGGGTGGCTCGCTGCCCGGGGCCAACGACTGGTCCTGCAAAACCACTGCCGCGCATCCGGATCCGGTGGTGCTGATCCATGGCACGGCCGGCGGCGCGCAGACCAACTGGGGCGCCTACGCGCCGCTGCTCGCCAACGAGGGCTACTGCGTGTTCGCCCTGACCTACGGCGCTCTCGACGTCCCGTGGCCGCTGAACGCGCTGGGCGGCATGAAGCCGATTCCGGAGAGCGCCGCTCAGCTGGCCGCCTTCGTGGACCGGGTGCGGTCGGCGACCGGCGCCGCGCAGGTCGACTTCATCGCCCACTCGCAGGGCAACACCGTCGGCAACTACTACATCAAGCGGCTCGGCGGCGCGGGCAAGGTCAATCGTTTCGCGGCCATCGCGCCCCCGTGGCTGGGTATCTTCGGTGACCAGATGAATGTGGTGCGGGCCTTCGGCGAGCGGCTCGGCGCCACCCCCGACCAGATCGACAACCTGGCCACCATGGGTGTGATCTGCCAGGCTTGCCCCGAGATGCTCGGCAACTCCTCGTTCATGAACGCCTTGAACGCCGACGGCGTGTACGACCCGTCGGTCACCTACACGAACCTGGCCTCCAACTTCGACGAGGCGGTCTGGCCGTCGATCGCCCTGGTCGCGGGCCCGAACGTGACCAACGATCTGATGCAGGACGGTTGCGCGACCGACTTCTCCGATCACATGGCCATCGCCGGCAGTCGCCGCGCGGCCATGATGACGCTCAACGCCCTCGATCCGGCGCACCCCCGTCCGGTGCCGTGTGAGTTCGTTCCGCCCATCACGGGCGCCTGACCGGCGGGTCCGCCATGGGATTTCGCGCATCGGGAGGGATGATGGGACGGATGCGAGGGCGAGGGACATCGAGTTCGCTGCTGGTACTGACGGTGCTGGCGATCCTGGGCATCACCGCGAGCGGCGCCGCCCGCGCGGAGTACCCGGTGTCGTTCAACTTCTTCGCGGGCATACCGTACGAGCTCACCGATCCCGGCGGTTCGCTGCCGGGATCGAACGACTGGAACTGCAAGCCGACGGCGGCGCATCCGGATCCGGTGGTGCTGGTGCACGGCACCGCCGGTGGCGCACAGACCAATTGGGGCGCCTACGTCCCACTGCTGGCCAATGAGGGCTATTGCGTCTACGCCCTCACCTACGGCGCGCTCGACGTGCCGTGGCCTTTGTCGGCGATGGGCGGTTTGCGGACCATCGAGGACAGTTCCGCGCAACTGGCCGCCTTCGTGGCCCGGGTGCGGTCGGCGACCGGCGCGGGCAAGGTGGATCTGATCGCCCATTCGCAGGGCAATATCGTCGGCCAGTACTTCGTCAAGCGGCTCGGCGGTTCCGGTCAGGTGGACAAGTTCGTGGCCATCGCGGCGCCGTGGCTCGGCACCTACGGCGACAATATGGCCACGATCCGCGCCTTCGCCGCGCCGTTGGGCGCCGACACCGCGACCGTGGACGCCGCGGTCGGCGTGGGGCTGTGCCCGGCCTGCTCGGAGATGCTGGGCGGGGATCCCTTCATGACGGCCCTGAACGCCGACGGCGTCTACGACCCGGCCGTCACGTACACCAATCTGGACACCCGCTACGACGAGCTGATCGTGCCGTACACGATCGGCCTGGTGCCCGGCCCGAACGTCACCAACTTCTTCATGCAGGACGGTTGTCCCGTCGACTACTCCGACCACCTCGCGATCGCGGGTAGTCGTCGGGGAGCGATGATCGCGCTCAACGCTCTCGATCCGGCGCATCCGCGACCGGTGCCGTGCGAGTTCGTCCCGCCGCTCACCGGATAGCTGACGCGCGCGGTTCCGGCGACTGACCGGCTTGTTCGCTGTGGGCGTAGCGCGTTCGGAAACGGACTGCGCAACTGCCCCGTTATGACTGAATGAGTCGTACTGTCGCCGGTTCGCAATAGGGTGGACGGACGACGTGCGTGACCCCCGGCAACTAGAGTGGAGTCGGGGGATGCAACCCCAGGGCTTCATGGCAGGCTGGCGACCAGAAGGGCAGCACAGGGTCTGAAGCGCCGGATGCCAGTGATGGCGGAGCAGGAGAGTGAGGGAGCGATGTTCGAGAGGTTCACCGACCGCGCGCGGCGGGTCGTTGTCCTGGCCCAAGAAGAGGCCCGGATGCTCAACCACAACTACATCGGCACCGAGCACATCCTGCTGGGACTGATTCACGAGGGCGAGGGTGTCGCGGCGAAGTCGCTGGAGTCCCTTGGCATCTCGCTGGAGGGTGTGCGCTCGCAGGTCGAGGAGATCATCGGCCAGGGCCAGCAGGCGCCGTCCGGTCACATTCCTTTCACCCCGCGCGCCAAGAAGGTGCTCGAGCTGTCGTTGCGTGAGGCGCTGCAGCTCGGCCACAACTACATCGGCACCGAGCACATTCTGCTCGGCCTGATCCGCGAGGGTGAGGGCGTCGCGGCGCAGGTGCTGGTCAAGTTGGGCGCGGATCTCAACCGGGTGCGTCAGCAGGTCATCCAGCTGCTGTCCGGATACCAGGGCAAGGAGCCGGTCGAGGGCTCGGGCACGCGTGGCGAGCAGGGCACTCCGTCCACCTCGCTGGTGCTCGACCAGTTCGGTCGCAACCTGACCCAGGCCGCCCTCGAGGGCAAGCTCGACCCGGTCATCGGCCGCTCGAAGGAAATCGAGCGCGTGATGCAGGTGCTGAGCCGCCGTACCAAGAACAACCCGGTCCTGATCGGTGAGCCCGGCGTCGGTAAGACCGCCGTCGTGGAGGGTCTCGCCCAGGCCATCGTCAACGGCGAAGTGCCGGAGACGCTGAAGGACAAGCAGCTGTACACCCTCGACCTGGGTTCCCTGGTCGCGGGCAGCCGCTACCGCGGTGATTTCGAGGAGCGCCTGAAGAAGGTGCTCAAGGAGATCAACACCCGCGGCGACATCATCCTGTTCATCGACGAGCTGCACACCCTGGTGGGTGCGGGCGCGGCCGAGGGCGCTATCGACGCGGCCTCGATCCTGAAGCCCAAGCTGGCTCGCGGTGAGCTGCAGACCATCGGCGCCACCACCCTCGACGAGTACCGCAAGTACATCGAGAAGGACGCCGCCCTGGAGCGCCGGTTCCAGCCGGTCCAGGTGGGCGAGCCGACGGTCGAGCACACCATCAACATCCTCAAGGGTCTGCGCGACCGCTACGAGGCGCACCACCGGGTCTCCATCACCGATGGCGCTCTCGTCGCCGCGGCCACGCTGGCCGACCGCTACATCAACGACCGCTTCCTGCCGGACAAGGCGATCGACCTCATCGACGAGGCGGGCGCGCGCATGCGCATCCGCCGGATGACCGCGCCGCCGGACCTGCGCGAATTCGACGACAAGATCGCCGAGGCGCGCCGGGAGAAGGAGTCCGCGATCGACGCGCAGGACTTCGAGAAGGCCGCGCGGCTGCGCGACAAGGAGAAGCAGCTCGTCGCCAAGCGGGCCGAGCGCGAAAAGCAGTGGCGTTCCGGTGATCTGGATGTCGTGGCCGAGGTCGACGACGAGCAGATCGCGGAGGTGCTGGCCAACTGGACCGGTATTCCGGTGTTCAAGCTCACCGAGGAGGAGACCACCCGTCTGCTCCGCATGGAGGACGAGCTGCACAAGCGGATCATCGGCCAGGAGGACGCGGTCAAGGCCGTGTCCAAGGCGATCCGCCGTACGCGCGCCGGTCTGAAGGACCCCAAGCGTCCGTCGGGCTCGTTCATCTTCGCCGGCCCGTCCGGTGTCGGTAAGACCGAGCTGTCGAAGGCGCTGGCGAACTTCCTGTTCGGCGAGGACGACGCGCTCATCCAGATCGACATGGGCGAGTTCCACGACCGCTTCACCGCCTCGCGTCTGTTCGGTGCCCCTCCGGGCTACGTCGGTTACGAGGAGGGCGGCCAGCTCACCGAGAAGGTGCGGCGCAAGCCGTTCTCGGTGGTGCTGTTCGACGAGATCGAGAAGGCGCACCAGGAGATCTACAACACCCTGTTGCAGGTCCTCGAGGACGGCCGTCTGACCGACGGTCAGGGTCGTACGGTCGACTTCAAGAACACCGTGCTGATCTTCACCTCGAACCTGGGTACTTCGGACATCTCGAAGGCCGTGGGCCTGGGCTTCGCCCAGTCCAACGCCGAGGGCTCGAACTACGAGCGGATGAAGCTCAAGGTCAACGACGAGCTGAAGAAGCACTTCCGCCCGGAGTTCCTCAACCGCATCGACGACGTGATCGTGTTCCACCAGCTGACTCAGGACCAGATCATCCAGATGGTCGACCTGATGATCGGCCGCGTCGCCAAGCAGCTGAAGAACAAGGACATGGAGATCGAGCTGGCTCCGCAGGCCAAGAGCCTGCTGGCCAAGCGCGGCTTCGACCCGGTGCTCGGCGCTCGCCCGCTGCGTCGCACCATCCAGCGTGAGATCGAGGACCAGCTGTCGGAGAAGATCCTCTTCGGCGAACTGGGCGCCGGTCAGATCGTGGTGGTGGACGTCGAGGGCTGGGACGGCGAAGGCCAGGGCGACAAGGCCAAGTTCACCTTCACCGCCAAGCCCAAGCTGACCAAGCAGGCGGACGAGTCCGCCGAGGACAAGCCGGTCGCCGCCCTCGCGGGTGAGACCCCGGCCGGCGCCTCGGGCGAGTAAGGCTCAGCGAGACAACGGAAGCCCCGTCCTCCTTCGGGAGGGCGGGGCTTCCGCCTTGTCCGGGGCCGAAATTCGGTGGCGGTGCGATCCCGCTATGGCGGATGCTCGGATGCGATGCTCACCGACGCACAGATAGCCGCTTTCATCGCCGACGGTTTCGTGAAGATCGACGGCGCCTTCCCGGCCGAGACCGCCGCCGCGGGCCGGTCGATCCTCTGGGCCGAAACCGGATGTGACCCCGATGATCCCGCGACCTGGACTCAGCCGGTCATTCGGCTCTGGGACCACGCCGAGGAGCCGTTCGCCGCGGCGGTCACCGCCGCGCCCCTGCTCGAGGCGTTCGACCAGTTGGCCGGCCCCGGCCGCTGGATCCCGCGCCGCAGCCTGGGCAGTTGGCCGATTCGCTTTCCCAGCCCGGAGCCGCCGGGCGATGCCGGCTGGCATGTGGATGTCAGCTTTCCCGGCGACGCCGCGCCCGACGACTATCTGAGCTGGCGGTTGAACGTCTTCTCCCGGGGGCGCAGCCTGCTCATGCTGTTCCTGTTCTCCGACATCGGCGTCGACGACGCCCCCACCCGTATCCGCGTGGGTTCGCACCTGCGCCTGGCCCGGGAGCTGGAACCGTTCGGCGAGGCGGGTACCACGATGTTCGATCTGGCCGATTTCTACACCGCCACAGGCGATCTCCCCGAGGCGCTCGCCACCGGCGCGGCGGGCGATGTCTACCTCTGCCATCCGTTCCTGATCCACGCCGCCCAGCCCAATCGCACCGGCCGTCCGAGGTTCCTGGCGCAGCCCCCGCTGCTGTCCCGCGAACCCTGTGTCCTGGACCGGCTGGACGGCGCGTATTCGCCGGTGGAACAGGCGATTCGACGGGGCCTGGGCCTGGGTCCGGCGCATTGACCACGACCGAATCGGCGACCGATTCAAGAGGTTCGGGTGATTGCTACCCTGCCCGGATGTTCGCGGTTCGTTCCTGTCTTCCGGCGTTGACCGGGCTCGCACTCCTGGCCTCGACGGCGGCCTGCTCGGGGACGGAGTCGGCGGCGCCGGCGACGTCCGCGGCGCCGGCCGGGACGACGACGGCCACGCCGACGCCGTCGGTTCCGGCCACCTCCGGCGCCCTGCCGCCCGCCGCGGACGCGCAGGGCTGGCGGGATTCGTCCGCCCGTTGCGGTGCGGATGAACGCCTGGTCCTGCTGATCGGGTCCCGGCTCGAGACGATGCAGCGGTTGGCGGTGTGCGAGGAGCCGGGCGGTCCGCGGGTGTTGCGCGCCGATGTGCCGCAGTTGCGGGCGCAGCCGTTCGAGGCCAGGTTCTTCACGTTCACCGCCAACAGTCAGCAGTTCCTGGCCGCGGACGGCATGAAGCTGGATCTGTCGCGTCAGATGGTGACCGTCGCCGATGATCCGCAGGTGAAACGCGGTGTGGTGCAGAGCTTCACGGTGGGGGAGTACTGGAGCAGCTTCTGATCACTGCCAGCCGGGTCGGACCAGCCCGGACTCGTAGGCCAGGACGACGAGCTGGGTGCGGTCGCGGGCGCCGAGTTTGATCAGGATCCGGCTGACGTGGGTGCGGGCGGTGGCGGGGCTGAGGTAGAGGCGTTCGGCGATCTCGGCGTTGGTGAGGCCCTCGGCGACGAGGGTCATGACTTCGCGTTCGCGGTCGGTGAGTTCGGAGAATTGGGCGGTGGGGGCGGGTTTCGCGTGGGTGGCGAATTCGGCGACCAGGCGGCGGGTGACGCTGGGGGAGAGCAGGGCGTCGCCGCCGGCGACCACCCGGACCGCTTTCACCAGGTCGGCGGGCTCGGTGTGTTTGACCAGGAAGCCGGTGGCGCCCGAGCGCATCGCCTCGAAGACGTATTCGTCGAGTTCGAAGGTGGTCAGTACGACCACTTTCACGGCTTCCAGGTCGGGGTCGGCGGCGATGGCGCGGGTGGCGGCCAGGCCGTCCAGGACGGGCATCCGGATGTCCATGAGGACGACGTCGGGGTGGAGCGCGCGGGCCAGGTCGACGGCTTGCCCGCCGTGGTCGGCCTCGCCCACCACCTCGATGTCGTCCTGGGCGTCGAGCAGCGCGACGAAGCCCGCGCGGACCAGCGCCTGGTCGTCGGCGATCACTACCCGGATCGGCATCTGTCCTCCTCGAATTGCCAGGTTACGCAGCCGGTTCGGGCAGGGCCAGGTGGGTGGGCAGGCGCGCCTTGACCCGGAATCCGCCGTCGGCCTTGGGTTCGGCGGACAGCTGCCCGCCGAGCGCGTGGGCGCGTTCGGTCATGCCGGTGATGCCGTGGCCGCCGCTCGGTGACTGCGGCGCGGGCTGCCGGGTGGGCCGGGTGTTGTCGATGGTGAGTTGCAGTCGTTCGGCCGAATAGTGCACGGTGACCAGCACACTCGCGCCGGGTGCGTGCCGCACCACGTTGGTGAGCGATTCCTGCACGATGCGGGCGGCGGCCACGTCGACGACGGCGGGCAGTCGGCGCGGCCCGCCGGTGACCATGGCGTGCACCTCCAGTCCGGCGGCGCGGGCCGGGCCGGTGAGCTTGCCGAGGTCGGTGATGCCGATGGTGGGTGTGGTGGGTGCGGCCACGGTGGCGGTGCCGCCGCGGATGGATCGCAGCAGGGCGTTGACCTCGCCGAGCGCGTCCTTGCTGGCGGTCTTGATGGCGGCCAGCGCGGTGGCGGCCTGTTCGGGTTTGCGGTCGAACAGTTCCAGGGCGACGGAGGACTGCACGTTGATCAGCGAAAGGCTGTGTGCGAGTACGTCGTGCAGTTCGCGGGCGATGGCGAGGCGTTCCTCGGTGACCCGCTGTTCGCGTTCGGCGGTTTCGAGGGCGTGCTGGGCGCGGGCCCGTTCGCGTTCGGCTTGTTCCTCGCGTTCGGCGGCTTCGGCGCGTTGGCGCCGGGCGACGAGCGCGACGCGGCGTTGCCGCAGGCCTTCGGCGGCGGCCGCGAGCAGGAAAAGCCAAGCGAGTAAACCGAATTCCTGCCAGGCGCTGGTGTGGTAGCCGCGCCAGCCGGGGACCGGCCACACCATGAGCAGGTAGCCGAGGGCCACGAATGGGTAGGTGTACCAACGGGATCCGCGGACGGCGGCGGTCATGAAGGCGACGATGAGCGAGGCGAAGACCGGCCCGTAGCCATAACCGAACAGTAGGTATGCAACGGTGACGATCATCGTCCCGTAGAACACCGCCAACGGCTGCCACCGGCGGAGCAGCAGAAGCGCCGGACCCGCCGCGAGCAGCAGGTATCCGAGCGTGTCGAGCTCACGCACCACGGTCTGGTGATGGTTGGCCAGGGTACCCAGGCCCAGCTGTATCGCCCCCACCGCCAAAGCCGGGAGCGCATCGCGCCGACCCAGCGTTCCCCCGCGTGTGTCCATAGCTGCACCGTAGCGCCGTCGGCGGGCAGTGGCACGGTGTCGCACCGAAATACGTCCGGAAGCGATGCCGGAATACGTCCGGATACGTACGGCCGATCACGCGCCGGGACGGATTACTTTCCGCGCCCGGAATCGGATCGTGGAGGGCATGAACGAAGCGATCGCCGTCACCGACCGGTTGACCAAGCGCTACGGCTCCCACCTGGCGGTGGACGCCGTCGGCATGACCGTCCACCGCGGTGAGATCTACGGCTTCCTGGGCCCGAACGGCGCGGGCAAGACCACCACCCTGCGCATGCTGACCGGTCTCATTCGCCCGTCCTCGGGCAGCGCGACCGTGCTCGGCTGCGCGCCCGGCGATCCGGATGCGTTGCGCCGCATGGGGGTTCTCATCGAGGGCCCCGGTTTCTACCCCTACCTCTCGGGCCGTGACAACCTGCGCGTCCTGGCCCGCTATCGGGGTGTCGGCGACGACGCGGTCGCCGACGCCCTGGACCGGGTGGCCCTGTCCGCGCGCGGCGGGGACCGCTTCCGCACCTACTCCCTCGGCATGAAGCAGCGTCTCGGCGTCGCGGCCGCCCTGCTCGGCCGCCCGGATCTGCTGATCCTCGACGAACCCACCAACGGCCTGGACCCGGCCGGCATGGCCGACATGCGGGAACTCATCACCGGACTCGCCGCCGACGGGCACACCGTCGTGCTGTCCAGTCACCTGCTCAGCGAAGTGCAGGAGATCTGTGACCGGGTCGGCGTCATCTCCGGTGGACGGCTGCTCACCGAATCGACGGTGCGGGAACTGCGCGGCCAGGCCTCGCTGCTGGTCCGCGCCGAGCCGATGGCGGTGGCGCTCCCGGCCGTGCGCGCGGCGGTGGGGGAGCGGTCGGCGCTGCTGACCGCCGCCGGGATCCGGGTCGACGCCGGCGCCGCCCAGGCCCCCGTGGTGGCGCGCGCGGTCATCGAGTCGGGCGCGGACCTGCTCGAGCTGCGCAGTGATGAAAAGACCTTGGAAGAAGTGTTTTTCGAGATGACGGAGACGGCGAAATGACCGATCTGCAGACCCACGGCGCATTCGGAGATCTGGTGGCCAGCACGCGCGCCGAACTGCTGCGGCTGCGCAAGTGGCCCGCCTTCTGGATCGTGCTGGGCACCTGGATCCTGTTGAACCTCACCTTCGCGTACCTGTTCAACTACCTCGCCTACACGACCGGCAGCAGCACACGCATGTCCAACGGCCTGCCCCGCGAGGCGCTGCTGCAGCAGATGCTGCCCGCGGCGGTGCCGGAGGTGTTCACACAGGGCATGGCGCTGTTCGGGGGCGCGCTCATGCTGGTGCTGGGGGCGCTGGCGACGGGCAGCGGTTACGGCTGGGGCAGCTGGAAAACCGCACTCGCGCAGGGGCCTTCGCGGGTGAGCGTGATCGGCGCGGTGGTGCTGAGCCTGGCCGTGACGGTGGTCGCGCTGGTGCTGGTCGCGTTCGTGGTCGACACCGGCGTGGCGGCGCTCATCGCGGGGACCCAGGGGCAATCGTTGGCGCTGCCGTCGCTGGGACGGATGCTGCTCGGAATCGGTTCGGGCGCCGCAATTCTGGGTATGTGGACGCTGGCGGGCGCGCTGATCGGGACGGCGGCTCGCGGGCCCGCGCTGGCGGTCGGCCTGGGCCTGGTGTGGGTATTGGTGGTGGAGAACCTGCTGCGCGGGGTCGGTGCGATCTTCTCACCTGTCAAGGCGATCACCGATCACCTGCCCGGCACGGCGGCCGGTTCCCTGGCGGGTTCGATGCGCACGGTGAGCGGCCCGGCCACGCCCGGTGTTCTGAATGTGCTCTCGCGCGGGGAATCCCTGCTGTTCCTGGCGGGTTACGTGATCCTGTTCGTGGCCGGGACGGTGTGGCTGATCCGCCGCCGCGACATGGTCTGAGGCGCAACCGAACACGTCGATCCGGCCGCTCATCCTTCCGATGGGCGGTCGTGTCGCCGTGTCAGGGCCGGGCCGGATCCAGCACGCGGTGTGCGAGTTTCGCCAGCCCGGCGGCGATCTGGTCGGAGTCGAGCCCGCGGTTCCGCTGCTGCCGGAACACCTCGGCGGCGAGCGGGGCGAGCAGGGTGTCGACGAGTGAATCCGGTTCGGCCACACCGGCTTCGGTCAGCAGCATGCGGACGTGGACGGCCCAGAACTGATAGGCGCCGGTCTGGAATCGCGCGCCCCCGGTCTCCGCGCCGAGCACCAGATGGGCGTGGGTGTCGAGCAATTCGATCATGGCGGCGTAGAACGCGGCGAGCCGTTCGGCGGGTGGCGCGCCCGGCCCGAGTGGCGGTTCCCCGCGCAGCAGCTGTTCCTGAATCGCGCGCTCGTGTTCGTCCAGCAGGGCCACCGCGATCGAGCCGACATCCGGGTAGCGCCGGTACAGCGTGCCGCGTCCGACCCCGGCCGCCTTGGCGATGTCGTCCATGGTGACGGTGCGCGGATCGTGGTCGGCGAACAGCCGGGCGGCGGCGGCCAGCACCTTGGCTCGGTTGCGGGCCGCGTCGGCGCGTTCGGCGGGCGCGGGCGGGTCGTTGAGCAACGGTAGGCCGCGGGTGTTCATGCAGCTCACTGTAGCCGTCGAGAAATAAGTGGACAACATGTCCGGTTAGTGGTTACCGTCGTGGAAGTAACCGGACATACCGTCCACTTGATCGGAGACCCGCACATGACCGCCCTGCTGCACCTCGACGCCAGCGCCCGCCGCACCTCCATCAGCCGTCTGCTGGGCGCGGAATTCGCCGCCGCCTGGCGCGCCGAACACCCCGACGGCCACTACGTCCACCGGGACCTGGCCGCCGACCCGATCCCCTTCATCGAGGAGGGCTGGACCGAACTGTGCGACCGCGTCCTGGCCCACGGCAGCACCGATCTCGACCGGCTGGCCGACCTGGTGAATTCACCCACGCAGCAGGCGGCCTGGGAGATCGTCGAACCGCTGCTGGCGGAGGTCCGCGCCGCCGACGTGGTGCTGATCGGCACCCCGATGTACAACTACTCGATCCCGGCGAGCCTCAAGGCCTGGCTGGACCAGATCACCTTCCCGCGAATGTCGCTGGCCCCCACCCGTTTCGTGGTGGTGACCGCGCGCGGCGGCGCGTACTCCCCGGGCGCCCCGAAGGCGATCTACGACTACCAGGAGCGCTACCTGCGCGACTTCTTCGCCGGCCATTTCGCGGTCCAGGACCCGGCTTTCGTCAGTGCCGAGCTGGTGAACGCCCGGCACGACCCGGCCTTGGCGCACCTGCGCGACAAGCACGACGCCTCGTACGCCGCTGCCCTCGACGCGGTGCGCGCGCTCGGTAAGGAGTACTGAAATGAACTGGCTGGTCCTGGGTTTGGCCGGCGTGGTGGAGATCGCGTGGTCGCAGTCCATCAAGCCGACCCAGAATTTCACCAAGCCGCTGCCCACCCTGGTGTGCTTCCTGCTCGCGGCGGTCGCGGTGTACCTGCTGTCGCATGCCATGCAGTCACTGCCGGTGGGCACCGCGTACGCGATCTTCACCGGCATCGGCGCGGTCGGCGCGATCGTGCTGGGCGTGGTGGTGCAGAAGGATCCGCTGAGCGTGGGCCGGGTGCTGGCACTGTCCATGATCATCGGCGGCATCGTGCTGGCTCGGGTCACCAATCCCGGGTGAGAGCGGGCGGGGGCGGTATCGTCGCGGCCCATGGACGTTGCGCCCCTGCGGCCACCCGACCTCGCCGCGCGACCGTTCTTCCTGGTCGCCGAACGCATCATGGCCGCCTCCCCGACCGAGCTCTACCGGATGGCCACCAGACAGTTCGGCACCTGGTTCGCGGACCCGGGCTCGGTGCGCATGCGGCCCGCGGTGAACGAACCGTTCTACTTCACCGCGGGCGGCGGCCACCCCCACTACGGGCGTTTCCTGAGCCTGGTCCCCGACCGCCTGGTGGAACTCACCTGGGTCACCGGCGGCACCGACGGCGCGGAAACCGTGCTCACGGTGGAACTCTCGGCACACGGCGCGGGCACCGCCCTGCGGCTCACCCACGCCGGCTTCCCCGACGAGCACGCCCGCGACCGCCACGAGAAGTCCTGGCCGAGCATCCTGGAACGCTGGGACCACAGCGCCGCGGTCGCCGTCTGATTCGTTGTCGGTGGGCCTGCGTTCGGTCCGGGGTAGGTTCGAGACGTCTTCCCTCCAACGAAAGGACAGTGATGCCTACACGTAGCGCGCGCACCTCGTGGTCCGGTGGTCTGCAGGACGGTTCCGGCCAGGTCGAGCTGGTCAGCTCGGGCGTCGGCAAGTACGACGTCTCGTTCCCCAAGCGCGCCGCCGACGCGGCCGACGGCACCACCAGCCCCGAAGAACTGATCGCGGCCGCGCACTCCTCCTGCTACGCCATGGCCCTGTCGGGTGAGATCGGCAAGGCGGGCGGCACCGTGCAGAGCCTCGACATCACCGCCGACGTGACCCTGGGCCCGGATCCGGCCGGCGGCTTCCGCATTTCCAAGATCAAGCTGACCCTGGTCGGCAAGGCGTCGGGCATCGACGAGGCCGGCTTCCTGGCCGCCGCCGAGGGCGCCAAGGCGGGCTGCCCGGTGTCGAAGGCGCTGACCGGTGTCGACACCATCGAACTGGACGCCACCTTCGAGGCGTAGTGCGTGAAGTCCCGGCTGACACTTTTGTCGGCCGGGACTAAATCTTTCGGTCAGACCTGGCCCGGAATCGGGCAACGAGCTCGAAATCGGCGCTGCCACACCGCTAGCCTCGCTGTCACTGACGGTCGAGATCTGGAGGTGAGCAGTGGTCATGGGGTCACCGGTCGCGGTTGATGCGGCGCGGGAATCGAATGTCGCGGACTCGCTCCCGCGCGTGCTCGCGCTGGACGCGGCCCGCGGAATCGCGGTGCTCGGCATGTTCGCGGTCCACGTCGGACCGTCGCGGAAAAGCCCCGGCGCGGCCTGGCTGACGGTCTTCGAGGGCCGTTCGGCGGCCCTGTTCGCGGTGCTGGCGGGCGTCTCGCTGGCCCTGCTGTCCGGTGGGGCGCAACCCGCCACCGGTCTCGCCGCCCGCCGCGCGCTGGTGCGTATCGCGGCCCGCGCGGTACTGGTCGCCCTGCTGGGTCTGGCCCTGACGCAATTGCATTCCGGGATCGGAATCGCGCTGATCCTGACCTATTACGGCCTGTTCTTCCTGCTGGCCCTGCCCGCCCTGTGGCTGAGTGCGCGCGGGCTCGCGCTGCTGGCGGTGATCTGGGCGATCGCGGGACCGATCGAGTCGTTCTCGCTGCGAAGTCAGCTGGAGCAGAACGCTTTCGGTGGCGAACCGGATTTCGGCATGTTCACCTCCTGGGCCGGCGCGAAGCAGGCGTTCCAGATGCTCGTGCTCACCGGCACCTACCCGGCTCTGACCTGGATGCCGTTCATCTTCGCCGGTATGGCGCTGGGCCGCTGCGGAATTCGCTCGCTGCGCCCGCTGCCGGTGATCGGGGTCGGTGCGGCTCTCGCCCTGGTCGGCTACGGCGGTTCGTGGCTGGTGCAGCATCCGTTCGGCGGTCGCGCGCACCTGGTGGAACTGCTCGCCGGGAGTCTGTCGGAGGCGGGTCTCACCGATTTCGAACCGGGGCAGCTCATCGACGCGCCCGGATACGGCGTGGTGTCCACGGCGAGCCCGTGGTGGCTGACTGTCGCGACCCCGCACAGCGGCACCCCGTTCGAGGTGTTCGGCGCGACCGGCGTCGCCTTCCTGGTGATCGGCGTACTGATCGCGCTGGTCCCGCGCACCGGAATCGCGTTGCGGCCCTTGATCGCCGCGGGTTCCTGCGCCCTGAGCCTCTACGTCCTGCAGGTCGTCGCGGTCACCGTGCTGGTGCCGGTCCCGGATCGGGAGGCGACGGCACTGCCCGGCGGCGTGCACGGGCCGGGCTGGGAACTGCTGGCGCTGCTGGCGATCGGTGCGCTGGTGGCGGCCACCCTGTGGCGCCTCCGGTTCCGCCGTGGTCCGGCGGAATGGCTGCTCCACAGGGTCACCCGGGGTCTCGCCGACCGCGTGCGGTGACGGCTGGAACGCCTGTGATCAGGCGTTCTTGCCCGCCACGTCCAGCACGACCTCGAATTCCAGCAGGGACGCGCCGGTCGAGACCGGCTTGCGGGCCTCGCCCGCGTGCGCCTCACGCGCCGGGCCATCCCGCCACGCGGTGAAGGAGTCTTCCGAATCCCACTGCGTGACAACGAAGTACCGGTTGTCGCCGGCGACGGGGCGGAGCAGCTGGAAGCCCAGGAAGCCGGGCGAGTTCTCCACCGCGTGCGCGCGCTGCGCGAAACGCTTCTCCAGTTCGGGGCCCGCGCCCTCGGGGACCTCGATTGCGTTGATCTTGACGACTGCCATGGGCCCGAGGCTACGCCTCACCGCCACCGGCTCGGGGCGACGCCCCGCCGGGCGGGGGCGGCAGCGGCCCGCGCGCCGCGCGCCCTACATTGGTGGCGTGTTGGAAGACGAGGCGAGCCCGCTGCACGACGAGGGCGGGACGGGAGTCCCAATCCTGTTGCTGCACGGGCTGATGGGCAGTGCGTACACCTGGAACCGGCAACTCGACTGGCTGCGGCCGTTCGGGCACGTGTACACCTTCGACGCGGCGGGCCACGGCCGGACCGCGCCGCCGCGGCTCACCACCGAGGCCTTCGTGGCCGATCTCGCGGCGGCCACCTCGGCCATCACCGAGCCGATGGTGGTGATCGGGCATTCCATGGGCGGACTGCACGGCTGGATGTTCACCGCGGCGCACCCGGACCGGGTCCGGGGATTGGTGGTGGAGGACATGGCCCCCGACTTCCAGGGCCGCACCGCGGCCGACTGGGCGGCCATGGTCGAGGCGTGGCCGGTCCCGTTCGAGACCGAAGCGGCCGTGCTGGAGTTCTTCGGACCGGTCGCGGGCCGCTACTTCCTGGACTCGTTCCGCCGCGAACCCGACGGCTACCACCTGCACGGCGAGGTGCCGACCTTCCGGGACATCTCCGAGGAGTGGGGTACCCGCGACTTCTGGGCGCAGTGGAAATCGATCACCGTGCCGTCGCTGCTGATCGAGGGCGAGTACACCATCACCCCGCCGGGGCAGATGCGGGAGATGGCCGCGCTGCATCCGGACGCCCGGCATGTGGTCATCGCAGACGCGGGGCACCTGGTGCACGACGATCAACCGGCCGCCTACCGGGCCGAAGTCGAGGATTTCCTGCGTCGCGTCCTCGTTTGAGGGCGGGTGCCTTCAGTCGGGTGGGGGAGTCGTCGTATGCTCGGCTCGACCGCGACTCCTGACGGATGGTGACCACGATGATCGACTTCTCGATTCCCGCCGACCTCGCTGCCGAACGCGACCGCGTTCGCCAGTTCGTCATCGACAAGATCGTGCCCTTCGAACGCGACCCGCGCCTGACCGCGCACGGCCCCAACGACGACCTGCGCCAGGAAATGGTGGAGCTGGCGCGCGCCGAGAAGCTGCTCACCATCCAGGCCCCCGTCGAGTTGGGCGGGCGCGGCCTCACCCACGTCGAGCAGGCCGTGCTGTACGAGGCCGCGGGTTGGTCCACCCTCGGCCCGGTCGCCCTGAACTGCGCCGCCCCCGACGAGGGCAATATGTTCCTGCTCTCCAAGATCGCGAATCCGGAACAGACGCAACGCTTCCTGCAGCCGGTGATCGACGGCCACCAGCGTTCGGTGTTCGCCATGACCGAGCCGGGCGGCGCCGGCTCCGACCCCAACCAGCTGACCACCGAAGCCGTCTTCGACGGCGAGAACTTCACCATCAACGGCCGCAAATGGCTGATCACCGGTGCGGACGGCGCCAAGACCTGGATCATCATGGCGCGCTTGGCCGCCAACCCGCACCTGCCCGAGGGCCCCACCCTGTTCCTCTGTGAGGGCGACACCGACGGCATCGTCATCGAGCGCGTCATGAACACCATGGACCGCAACTATGTCGGCGGCCACGCGGTGGTGAACTTCGAAAACCTGGTGCTGCCCAGGGAATCCGTGCTCGGCGAGACCGGCCAGGCGCTGCGCTACGCCCAGCTGCGGCTGGCGCCCGCCCGCCTCACCCACTGCATGCGCTGGCTGGGCGCGGCCGAGCGGGCGCAGGCCATCGCCGTCGACTACGCCAAGACCCGCACCGCCTTCGGCAAGCCGATCGGCGAGCACCAGGGCGTGTCGTTCATGCTGGCGGACAACGAGATCGCGCTGCACCAGTGCCGGCTCACCATCTGGCACGCCTGCTGGCTGATGGATCAGGGCCACAAGGCCCGCCACGAATCCTCCGTCGCCAAGTCCTACGTCTCCGAGGAACTGTTCAAGGTCACCGATCGCTGCGTCCAGGTCCTCGGCGGCATCGGCATCTCCGACGAGACCGTGGTCGAGATGATCTTCCGCGACATGCGCGCCTTCCGCCTCTACGACGGCCCCACCGAGGTCCACAAGTACGCCATCGGCCGCCAGATCCTGCGCGGCGGACGGTGAAGCCGACCGCAGCGCAGCGCAGGGCCTAATATTCAGCCCATGAGTTCGGAATTGCTTGTGGACGTCTCCGGGGGCGTTGCGGTACTGACGCTCAACCGGCCGGCCCAGCAGAACGCACTGACTCCGGCCATGGCGTCGGAGATCGGTGCGTCCTTGCGCCGCTGCGACAATGACGACGCCATCGGGGCGGTCGTCATCACCGGCACCCCGCCCGCGTTCTGCGCGGGCGCGGATCTGTCGCTCAAGGTCGGCGAGGTCAACGGCCTCATCGACCCGGCGCCGTTCCGCATCCGAAAGCCGGTCATCGCCGCCGTGAACGGGCATGCCGTCGGCATCGGCCTGGAGATCGCGCTGCAGTGCGACCTGCGCTATGTCGCCCGTGACGCGGTGTATGCGCTCAATCAGGTCCGCCGCGGCGCGCTGGCCGACGGTTTCGCGCACTGGACGCTGCCCCGCCTGATCGGCAGCGCCCGCGCCGCCGACCTGCTGCTCACCGGCCGCACCTTCGACGGCGACGAGGCGTACTCGCTCGGCATCGCCAATTCCTGCCTGCACGCCGCCGAGGTGCTGCCCACCGCGCTCGAGGTGGCGCACGACATCGCCCACGGCTCGGCCCCGCTCCCGGTGGCCCTGTCCAAGCGTCTGCTCTGGGAAGCCCCGACCATGGACCCGGACACCGTGGGCCGCTTGGAAACCGAGCTCAACGACTACGTCTCCAAGAGCGCCGACGGCGGCGAAGGTGTGGCGGCCCTGAAGGATCGTCGCCCGCCCAAGTGGTCGGGCAGCGTCAGCGGCGAATGGCCCGCCTGGGATGGCATTACCGGCGGCAAAGAGCGACCCGGTCTGGACTGACGCAGGCTTCTTTCGCGGGGGTTCGGGGCGGACCCCTGAGAGCTGCCTACGCCCGTCCGCTGAGGGCCATCATCAGGAAGATGCCGCCGAAGACCACCATCAGGCAGGTTCCGATGACGCCGAGGACGTAGCCGACCACGACCTGTACCCGGCCGCCGAAGCGGCCCTCGCCCGCCTCGATGTCGTTGAGCGCGCGGCGGCCGAGGGCCCACGCGATCGGTCCCAGCGCGCCGCAGCAGAACACGCTGAGCGCGCCCAGTAGCAGGACGGCGGTAGCGTGCTCGTGCTCGACGGGGGACCCGAGGGGCGGCTGATCGAAGACCACCGCCCGAGTTTACGGCGGATGCCACCGCGCGGCAGGGGGACGCGCGGTGTTCGCTTGGGCCACTTGGTCATCGAGGCCGAACCGGACCCCGATTCGTGATGGTCGAGCGACCGATTCGGAAGCGGCCCCGCTCGATTCGAGGTACGGCTCGATTCAGAGGCGCCGCTGCCGCGCGACGTCGGCCAGCACCACGCCCGCCGCCACCGACGCGTTGAGCGACTCCACCGGACCCGCCATCGGGATGCTCAGAATCGAGTCGCAGGTCTCGCGCACCAGTCGCGACAGTCCCTTGCCCTCGGAGCCGACCACGATGACCGTCGGTGCGCTGCCGTCGAATTCGTCGAGAGTGGTGTCGCCGCCCGCGTCGAGCCCGACGATCTGGTAACCCTTGTTCGCCCAATCCTTCAGCGTGCGAGTCAGATTCGTGGCCCGCGCGACCGGAAGCCGCGCCGCCGCACCGGCACTGGTGCGCCACGCCACCGCGGTGACGCTGGCGCTGCGCCGCTGCGGGATCAGCACGCCCTGCCCGCCGAAGGCCGCCACCGAACGGATGACCGCGCCCAGGTTGCGGGGATCGGTGATGTTGTCCAGGGCCACCAGCAGCGCCGGCTCGCCCGAGTTGTGCACCCGGTCGACCAGGTCGTCGGGGTGCGCGTACTTGTAGGGCGGCACCTGCAGCGCCATGCCCTGGTGCATGCCGTTGTGGCTCATCTTGTCCAGGTCGGTGCGCGGCACCTCCAGGATCGAGATCCCGATCTCGGCGGCCGTCTTCACCGCCTCGGAGAGCCGGTCGTCGTTCTCGGTGCCGTTGGCCACGTACAGGGCGGTGGCGGGCACACCCGCGCGCAGGCACTCCACCACCGGGTTGCGGCCGAGCACGAGCTCGGGGCCCTCGTTGTCCTTGCGGCCGGCGATGGGCCGGCCGGCGTTGCGCGAGCGGACGGTGGCGGCCGACGCCTCGGCCTTGGCCTTCGCCTTGGCCCGCTTGGCGGCGGCGTGATAGACGCGGTCCTCGGCCTTGGGGGTCGCGCCCTTGCCTTCGAGTCCGCGGCGGCGCTGGCCGCCGGAACCGACGGTCTGCCCCTTCTTGCTGCCGGTCTTTCGCGTCGCCCCGCGTCGCTGGGAATTGCCTGCCATCACTTCGCCTTCCGTATCACGCGGGTAACCCGCATCGAGCCGGGCGCGGGACGAACCCGCTCACGGTCGATCATGCGGGAAACCTGCCTCCGGTCGGCGCAGCGTGGGGCTGCGCCCATGTCAAACTTCGCGCTGCGCGTACGCAGCGCCTCCGGATCGGCCACCAGCCGCGCGGCAATTCTGGTCGCGGGGCGTGGGCATAGCCGGAGGGACGCTAAGAATTGTGCCCTACGCTGGACCGCCACCCCGAATTCGGTGCGCTCCGCCACACCGCGTGGGCCATCCCACGCGGTCACCGGGCGAGTTCGTTCCGCCGGGGCGGAGCGCTACTTCTTGTCCTTGGCCAAGGACCACTCGGCGCCCTGCGCCGTATCGGTGACCTCGACCCCGGCGGCCTGCAGCCGGTCGCGGACCGCGTCGGCGGTGGCCCAGTCCTTGTCGGCGCGCGCCTGCTGCCGCCGCTGCAATTCCGCGCCGATGAGCACGTCGAGGGCGGCGATGGCGGCGGAATTGTCGGTGGGCGCGGCCCAGTGCGCGTCGAGCGGATCCACGCCGAGAATGCCGAGCATGGCCCGGACCTGACCGGCGAGCATGCGCGCGCCCGTGCGGTCACCGGCGTCGAAGGCCTTGTTGCCCTCGTTGACCACGCTGTGAATCTCGGCCAGCGCCTTGGGCACTCCGAGGTCGTCGTTCAGCGCGTCGGCGAAGCCGGGGGTCCAGCTGCCGACCGGCACGTCGCCGGCCCGCTCCAGCACCCGCAGCACGAACGCCTCGATGCGCTGGTAGCTGGTCGCGGCCTCGGTGAGCGCCTGATCGGAATATTCGATCTGCGACCGGTAGCTCACGCTGCCCAGGTAGTAGCGCAATTCGACCGCGCGCACCCCGACCCGTTCCAGCACATTCGGAATGGACAGCACATTGCCCAGCGACTTGGACATCTTCTCGCCGCCCATGGTCACCCAGCCGTTGTGCAGCCAGTAGCGGGCGAATCCGTCTCCGGCGGCGCGGGATTGGGCGATCTCGTTTTCGTGGTGCGGGAAAACCAGATCCATTCCACCGCAGTGAATATCGAATTCCGCGCCGAGATAGAACTCGGCCATGGCGGAGCATTCCAAATGCCAGCCGGGACGGCCGGGACCCCACGGCGAGGGCCAGCTCGGCTCACCGGGTTTGGCCGCCTTCCACAGCGTGAAATCGCGCGGATCCTTCTTGCCCTGGCCGGCGCTCTCACCCTGGTGCACGTCATCGAGCTTGTGCCCGGACAGTTTTCCGTAATCCGGGAAGCTCAGCACATCGAAATAGACATTGCCCGCGGAGGCGTAGGCGTGGCCGCGCTCGATGAGTCGCTCCATCATCCCGACCATCTGGGTGATGTGCCCGGTGGCGCGCGGCTCCCCGGACGGCGGCAGCACGCCGAGCGTCTCGTAGGCGCGGTCGAAGGCGCGCTCGTGCGTGGCGGCCCACTCCCACCAGGGGCGGCCGTGTTCGGCGGCCTTGTTCAGAATCTTGTCGTCGATATCGGTGACATTGCGAATGAACGCGACGTCGAAACCGTTGGCGCCCAGCCACCGTCGCAGCACGTCGAAGGCGACGCCGCTGCGCACGTGGCCGATGTGGGGTTCGCCCTGAACGGTCGCGCCGCACAGGTACACCGAGGCTTTGCCAGGGACCAGCGGCGTGAAGTCACGCAGGGTCCGCGTCTCGGTGTCGAAAAGGCGCAGAGTCACGACAGAGCATCCTAGCTGTTGGGAAGTGGGCGGATTACGGGTGCGTCAGGCGCGGCAACACAGCAGGGCGGTGGCGACCGCCGCCACGCCCTCGCCGCGGCCGGTGAGGCCCAAACCGTCGGTCGTGGTGCCCGACACCGAGATCGGCGCACCCAGAATCTCACCCAGCACCTGTTGCGCCTCGGCCCGCCGGGGACCGATCTTGGGCCGATTTCCGATGACCTGTACAGCCGCATTGACAATCGAGAATCCGGCCTCGTCGAGCAGTCGCCGGACTTCTTTCAGCATGGCCGCGCCCGACACGCCGTGCCATTCGGGCCGGCCGGTGCCGAAGACCGCGCCAACATCGCCGAGTCCGGCGGCCGAGAGCAAGGCGTCGCACAGCGCGTGCGCGGCGACATCGCCGTCGGAGTGACCCTCGCAGCCGCTGTCGCCCTCGAACAACAGGCCCGCCATCCAGCAGGGGCGGCCGGGTTCGATGGGGTGGACGTCGCTGCCGATACCGGTGCGCAGCATCATCGGATCGATCACGAGGCGGTTACCCCCGCGCGTGTCGTGTCCAGCCCGCCTGCGGTGTCGGGGGTATCACGCCGGGCGGCCAGGGTATTGGCCAGCACCAGGTCCAACGGTGAGGTGATCTTGAAGGCCAGGGCGTCGCCGAGCACCGTGTGAACGGTCGTCCCCAGCATCTCCACCAACCCCGCGTCATCGGTCGCCTGTGTACCGACAGCGTAGGCGGCGCGCAGCAGCTCGGCGTCGAAGCCCTGCGGAGTCTGGATGGCGCGCAGCCCGGAACGGTCCGGCGTACCGGTCACCGCGCCGGCGTCGTCCACGGATTTGATGGTGTCGGCGACCGGCAGGGCGGGCACCACGGCCCGCGCGCCCGCGCGCAGCGCGTCCACGACGCGGGCGATCAGGGCGGGGGGAGTCAGGGCCCGGGCGGCATCGTGCACCAGCACCAGGGTGGCGTCGGGGGCGGCCGCGAGGCCGGCGCGCACCGAATCGGTCCGCTCGGCGCCGCCGGCGACCACGTGCACGGGGACGGTCGAGACCGGGAGCAGGGCCTGGGTTTCGGCGACGAGTTCGGCGGGCACCATAACCACAACATCGTCGACCGACCCGGAATCGATCAGCCCCTGGACCGCGAGAGTGAGCATGGGACTGCCGCCGACGTGGACGAAGGCCTTCGGCTTGTTCTCACCGAGACGCACGCCCATGCCGGCGGCAGGAACCAGGGCGACGACACGAGGGCCGTCGCCGGGTGTTGTTTTCACGGTCAGGAAGCCGCTGCGAGAACCTCGTCGAGCAGGGTCTCCGCCTTGACGTCGTCGGTGCCTTCCGCGAGCGCGAGCTCACCGACGAGAATCTGACGGGCCTTGGCCAGCATCCGCTTCTCTCCGGCGGACAGGCCGCGGTCCTGCTCACGACGCCACAGGTCGCGAACGACCTCGGCCACCTTGTTCACATCGCCGGAGGCGAGCTTCTCGAGGTTGGCCTTGTAGCGGCGGGACCAGTTGGTCGGCTCTTCGGTGTGCGGAGCCCGCAGGACCTGGAAAACCTTGTCCAAGCCCTCCTGGCCGACGACGTCGCGGACGCCGACGTACTCCGCATTCTCTGCGGGAACCCGAACGGTCAGGTCGCCCTGTGCGACCTTCAGGACCAGATACTCCTTTTGTACACCCTTGATGGTGCGGGTTTCGATAGCTTCGATCAGCGCCGCTCCGTGGTGGGGGTAAACGACGGTGTCTCCGACCTTAAAAATCATGTGTCCCGTGCCCCTTTCGATGTTCACAGTTTAACATGCGACTCGGTAACGGCGCGATCAACGGCGCAGGTCAGGGCCACAACGGAGCGGCGGCGGGGGTTGACAGATGGCGAATCGTGTGCATCCCGTTGTGGCATAAGGGGATAGCGCATCGCGCTGTTCGAGCGCATATGCGAGTGCGTATGTCGCATACGCGACCGGGCACCCTCGCATAAACGGCATTGCTTCTCTCGAGAACTCGTCTCGGAATCTCTGTCAGGTCCCCTGACACATCCAACCCGGTCGCTCCGTGTCCCTTGCCACCCATCGCGTGCGTCTCTCCGCGCGCGTACTCGAGTCTCACGCCACGCGCACACGACACCGCCCGCGTGTAGCACGGGGGAAGCGACGCACTACTCTCTTTGACTACTACTCTCCATAGTGGAGTGAGCCCGGTCGACATGGAGGACCCCGTGACTGCCCTGAAAGCCACCACTGCGTCGAAATCGCGGCGGCGTGCCGTGACAGTTGCTGCACTCGCTGCGGGTGCGGTGCTCGCGCTGTCGGGTTGCGGCGCCGGTCAGGTCTCGCAGACCGCCACCCAGGTCGCGGCCGTGAACGGCAACAGCGCCAATGTCGGGACCATCGCGCTGCGCGACGTCCGCTTCCTGCTGCCGCAGGGCGAGGAATTCAACAACACCAAGGGCGGCAAGGCCGTGCTGGCCTTCACCGCCGTCAACATGAGCGACAGCAAGACCGACGAGCTGGTCAGCATCAGCACCGAGCTGGGCCAGGTCAAGCTCGCCGAGAAGATCGAGATCAAGCCGTCCTCCGCCGTCGTCGCCGACAAGCCGACCGCCAAGGACTCGGCCACCGCGGCCGCCGTGCACGAGCAGAACGCCGGCCAGCCCGCCTCCGACAAGGTCGCGGACCCGAACGCCAAGCCGGTCCTGATCGAGGTCACGGGCCTCACCAAGGACGTCAACCCGGGCCTGACCTACCCGCTGACCTTCAACTTCAAGGAGGGCGGCACCGTCGTCGTCACCACTCCGGTCGACGCGGGCCCGAACAACCCGCGCCAGGAGCCCGCGAAGGCGGAGCACAAGGGTGGCGAGCACTGAGCTCGCGCTGATCCTCCGACGGTGCCCGTCCCGGAACTCCCGGGGCGGGCACCGTCGTTTTGTCACCCCGGCTGATTAGGCTGCCCGCGTGGCCAAGGTGAAATCGGTGTACCGATGCTCGGAGTGCACGTGCGAGGTCGCCAAATGGGTTGGGCGCTGCCCGGATTGCGGCGCCTGGGGCAGTGTGGAAGAGGTGGTGGCGTCCTCGGCCGCGGTGGCGGTGGGGCGGCGGGCGATGCTGCCGAGCACCGCGGCGAGCCCGATCTCGAGCATCGACTCCAAGGCGACGCAGTCCCGATCGACGGGGGTGTCGGAGCTGGATCGGGTGCTGGGCGGCGGGATCATTCCCGGGTCGGTGGTGCTGTTGTCGGGGGAGCCGGGGGTCGGCAAGTCGACGCTGCTGCTCGAGGTGGCGCACCGGTGGGCGCGGGCGCGGGGCGAGATCGCGCTGTACGTGACCGCGGAGGAGTCGGCGGGGCAGGTGCGGCTGCGGGCGGACCGGACCGGCGCGGTGCACGACAAGGTGTACCTGGCCGCGGAATCCGATCTGGCGACCATTCTCGGGCACGTGGAGCAGGTGAAACCCACACTGCTGGTGGTGGACTCGGTACAGACCATGCTGGCCGCCGACGCCGACGGCGTGATCGGCGGTGTCACCCAGGTGAAGTCGGTGACGGCGGCGCTGACCTCGCTGGCCAAGGCGAGCGGGATCGCGGTGCTGCTGGTCGGCCACGTCACCAAGGACGGCGCGGTGGCCGGTCCACGCACGCTCGAGCACCTGGTGGACGTGGTGCTGCAGTTCGAGGGCGACAAGCACTCCGCGCTGCGCATGGTGCGCGGCATCAAGAACCGTTTCGGCAGTACCGACGAGGTCGGCTGCTTCGAGATGGTGGAGGCGGGAATCCGTTGCGTGGACGACCCTTCGGGGCTGTTCCTGCACCACCGCACCGAGTCGGTGTCCGGTACCGCGGTGACGGTGGCCATGGACGGCAAGCGGCCCATGCTGGGGGAGGTGCAGGGCCTGACCGTGGACACCCAGGCGCCCGCGCCGCGGCGCGCGGTGAGCGGGCTGGACTACAACCGCGTTTCCATGGTCCTGGCGGTCCTGCAGAGCCGCGGTGGCGTGTATGTGGGCAAGCAGGACGTCTACGCGGCCACCGTGGGCGGTATGCGGCTCACGGAGCCCGCGGCGGATCTGGCTGTCGCGCTTGCCAT
This sequence comes from Nocardia tengchongensis, assembly GCF_054781395.1. Classification (NCBI taxonomy): domain Bacteria; kingdom Bacillati; phylum Actinomycetota; class Actinomycetes; order Mycobacteriales; family Nocardiaceae; genus Nocardia; species Nocardia tengchongensis. The sequence goes on along the minus strand of NZ_BAAGUM010000006.1, from coordinate 1,594,621 downwards.
CGCGAGCGCCAGCCAGGATCTGGCGCTGCCGACCGGCATGGTGGTGCTGGGCGAGGTCGGCCTGGCGGGCGAGGTGCGGCAGGTGACCGGTCTGACCCGGCGGCTGGCGGAGGCGGAGCGGCTGGGCTTCACCGAGGCCCTGGTGCCGCCGGGCGTGGACCGCACCGGCCGCACCATGACTTTGCGCGAGGTGGCCGATATCCGTGCGGCGCTTGCGGTTACCGGACTGCGCCGGCGGCGGCGCGATCAGGAACCCATCGCTGCGTTTGATGAAAGAGCGGCCGAGTGAGAGCCGAAATCGAATAGTGGCCGGACGCGAATTCCGATCGGAGCGGAATTCGATCCGGCCGATATCGGGAATTCGCCGAAAACGCCGAAGGCCGGATCCGATGGATCGGATCCGGCCTTCGTGGCGGGTGCTGGATGCTCAGGCGATATTGAACGGTTCGGGCTGACTGCGGACCGAACCGAGTTGGGCCACAACGGTGTAGGGGCCGGCCGGAACCGGCAGGCGCTCGCCCGCGCAGCCGGGCTGGGAGCTGGCCCCGGACCAGGTGACGGTGAACGCGGCCTGCTGGCCGGGGGCCAGGGTGCGCATGTCGGGGGTGCCGTCGGGGTAGCAGTCGGTGCTGGACCACAGCTTGCGCTGGCCGTCGAGGGACTGCACCTGGACCAGCTGCAGGCCCGAACCCATGTCGCGTTCGCAGACGCCGCTGGAGATGTTGGTGATGATGATGCCGAACTGCGGCTGCTCACCGGTCTTGTAGGTGGCCTGTCCGACGGTGACCTTCACGGCCAGCGACTGGTCGGTGCACACGCTGTGGGCGGCCGGGGCGGCGGCGCCCGAGGAGGTGGCGGAAGGCTTGGCCGAGCTCGGGTCTGGGGTGCTCGAGGCGCTGCTCGAGGGCTTGCCGGTGGCTCCAGCGCTGGAGCCGGCGGCTGCCTTGGTGTCGGACTTGTTGTCGCCGCCGCCCTTCAGCAGCGCGAAGCCGACCCAGAGCACCAGGGCGAGTCCGAGCACCATCGCGCCGATCGCGACCGCGCGACGGCGCCAGTAGATCTCCGGTGGAAGGGGTCCGTTCGGTTCCAGCACGCTGACAACGGTAAGGGCACCGCCCGGATCATCCCGAGCAGGGTGTCGGCGTGTCGGTCGCGAAAGCGCCTCCGGGGCCGGTAAATTCCGGCGCTCCCGGAGGCGCTGCGCTGATATCGGAGGATCGGAGGTTGGGTCAGACCACTTCGCCGATGTTGCCGATGACCCGCCGCAGCTTGATCTCGCCGTCGCCGAGGTTGTAGGTGACGCAGGCGATGGCGCATTCGCCGGTGGCCACCCGCTGGGAGATGATCATCGACCGCTGCATGAGCAGGCGGGCGGTCTCCTCGACGTGGCGGGCCTCGAGGTCGTCGACCGATTCCAGGCCTTCGCGGCGGCCGATCAGGATGGACGGGGTGACCCGCTCGACGACCGAGCGGATGAATCCGCCGGGGACATTGCCGTGGTCGAGGGCGTCGATGGTGGCGCGGACCGCGCCGCAGCTGTCGTGTCCGAGCACCACGATGAGCGGCACGTTGAGGACGTGCACGCCGTATTCGATGGAGCCGAGGACCGAGGAGTCGATGACGTGCCCGGCGGTGCGGACCACGAACATGTCGCCGAGGCCCTGATCGAAGATGATCTCGGCGGCCACCCGGGAGTCGCCGCAGCCGAACAGCACCGCCCCGGGCTGCTGCCCGGCAAGCAGTTTGGTCCGATCGATCGCCCCCTGGCTGGGGTGCTGCAACGTGCCGTTGACGAAGCGCTCGTTGCCTTCACGCAGAGCTTTCCACGCACTGATCGGATTGTTATGCGGCATAGATCCTATTTTCCATGGGCCCTCGGTTACCGGCGAGTCCGCGGCGTTACGGTCCGGCAAAGACGCGCTGGCCACGCCGCCGCGAGCTCGGTGAGCCGCTCGACGCGCCGGGGTGGCGCTCGAACGCACGCCGGGTGGCGGACCCCGGCTCACCGCACATGGATACCATCGCCGGTGGCGGTACGCGGAGTCTTCCAATGTCCCGCCCTCGGTTCGCGGCCCGGCTCGGTCTGGACTGACGGAGCGGGGGAGCGAAGCGGAGGAGCGGAGGAGGGAAGACCGAGCTTGCAGGGCCGCGAACCCGCCCGGAGCGAAGCGGAGGGCAAATGGATACGGACGCGCTCATCGACTGGTATCGCGATACCGCGCGGGATTTGCCGTGGCGGCGGCCAGGGGTTACCGCGTGGCAGATCCTGATGAGCGAGATCATGCTGCAGCAGACCCCCGTCGTGCGGGTGGAGCCGATCTGGCGGGAGTGGGTGGCGCGCTGGCCGGTGCCCTCCGCGATGGCGGCCGCGCCGCAGGGTGACGTGCTGCGGGCGTGGGGCAAGCTCGGCTATCCGCGGCGGGCGCTGCGGCTGCACGAGTGTGCGCAGGTGCTGGCCGCCGAGCACGGCGACGAGGTGCCCGCCGATGTGGACGTGTTGCTGGGCTTGCCCGGTATCGGGGCGTACACCGCCCGCGCCGTCGCCTGTTTCGCGTATGGGCAGCGGGTTCCGGTGGTGGACACCAATGTTCGGCGGGTGGTGGCGCGGGCCGTGCACGGTCGCGCCGAGGCCGGGAATCCGGCCGCCCGGGATCTGGCCGAGACCGAGGAGTTGCTGCCGGCCCGTGTCGATCGGGCCGCGGTGATGTCGGCCGCCCTGATGGAGTTGGGTGCGCTGGTCTGCACCGCCCGCACTCCGGACTGCGAGCGTTGCCCGCTGCCGGCGTGCGCGTGGGTGTCGGCGGGCCGCCCGGTCTCCGAGGTGGTGCGCAAGGTGCAGAAGTACGAGGGCACCGATCGTCAGGCGCGGGGCCGGCTGCTGGATGTGCTGCGGGGTTCATCGGGGCCGGTGGAGCGGGTTCGCTTGGACCTGGCCTGGACTCGCGATCCGGGGCAGCGGGATCGCGCGCTGGATTCGCTGCTGGTCGACGGCCTCATCGAGCAGACGACCGACGGCTTGTTCGCGCTGGCCGGTGAGGGCAGCTGAACCTGGAACGCCCCCGCTCGGGCCGAGGGTGACGGTCCGGGCGGGGGCGTGCGAGGACGATCTGCCGCCCCTCATGCGGTAGATCGTGGTGTCGCAACCGGTTTCGCGGGATCGACCGCGAAAGACTCAGGCGGCGACCAGGACTCTGCGGCGATTGCGGGTGCGGGCACCCACCACCCGGCAGATCAGATAGATCGTGAACGAGATGGTGGTGACGAAGGTCGAGATCGGGACGCCGGGGGCCAGCGACAGCAGAATGCCGCCGACCGCGGCGATCTCGGCGAACACGATCGACAGCACCGCCACCCGGGCCGGGCTCGCGGTGAGCTGGGCGGCCGCGGCGGCGGGGGTGATGAGCAGCGACAGCACCAGCAGCGCGCCCACGATCTGCACGCCGAAGGCGGCCGTCACGCCGAGCAGCACCGCGAACACGATCGACAGGGCTCGCACCGGAACCCCGCGCGCCACCGCCACTTCCGGGTCGGAGCTGGCGAACAGCAGCGGCCGGTAGACGGCGGCCAGTACCACCAGCACCGCCGCGGTGCACGTGGCCAGCAGGCCGAGGCCGGAGTTGCCGACGCTCACCACCTGGCCGGTGAGCAGCGAGAATTTGGAGCCCGCGCGTTCCGGGCCGAGCCATAGGAACAACACCGAGAGTCCGAGGCCGAAGGACAGCACCACCGCGATCACCGAATCGCGTTCGCGGGCACGGGAACCGAGCACGCCGAACAGCACGGCCGCCACCACCGAACCGATGATCGCGCCGGCGCCGACGCCGATCCCGGCCAGCAGGGCGGCGGCCGCGCCGGTCAGTGACAGCTCACTGGTGCCGTGCACGGCGAACGACATCTGGCGGCTGATGATGAGCGGGCCGATGGCCCCGGCCAGCAGGCCGAGCAGCGCGGCGGCGATGACCGCCTGCTGCACGAAGTCGTAGGACATCAGGTGCGCGGTCGTCGACACGTCGAACAGCTGCGAGAACAGCTTGGACAGCTTCTCCATTACGCCCGCGCCTCCCGCTCGCCGTGGTTCTTGCCGGTGCTGCCGTGGCAGTGGGCCGCGCCGGATTCGCCGAGCGCGTCCATGGCGTCGCCGGTGCCGACGACGACCAGGCGTCCCCGCACCCGCAGCACGTCCACCTCGGTGCCGTACAGCTCGGACAGGGTCTCCGAGGTCATCACCTCGTCGGGCGTGCCGATCCGGAACTGCCCGTCGACCAGGTACAGCACCCGATCGACCAGCGGCAGAATGGGATTGATCTCGTGGGTCACGAACAGCACGGCGGTGTCGTGGGTGCGGCGCCGCCGGTCGATCAGTTCGGATACCAGCCGCTGATTCGCCAGATCCAGGGACAGCAGCGGTTCGTCGCACAGCAGCACCCGGGGGTCTCCCGCCAGCGCCTGCGCGACCCGCAGCCGCTGCTGTTCGCCACCGGACAGCGCGTCCAGCGGCGCGTAGGCGAACTGCTCGGCGCCGACGGCCGAGATGGCTTCCGCGACTCTACGTTTCCGCTCCTTGCGGCCCCGGAATCCGATTCCCCAGCGATGTCCGTCCACCCCGAGCCCCACCAGATCGACGCCCCGCAGCTGCGCCCCGCCCTCGATGGTCTTCTGCTGCGGCACATATCCGATGGCCGGATTGCCCAGCCGCGCGGGCGATCCCGCCACCTCGGCGGTTCCCGCGCTCAATGCCACCTGTCCCAGCAGCATCCGCAGCATCGAGGTCTTCCCGGACCCGTTGGGCCCCAGCACCGCGATGAATTCCCCGGCCGCGACCTCGAGATCCAGCCCTTCCCACAGGGTCCGTTCCCCGAACGACAGCCGTGCACCCGATAGTCGCACCGCGGGCGTTTCGGCGATGGTCTTCGTGTTCGTCTGTGCCGCACCGATTGTCGCCGGGTCGAGGCTCGCCGTGGCGGCGTTGTCGGTGCGGGTCGCGCGGCCGGACGGGGTGCGTGGGCGCGCGCCGGTGAGCGCACAGCCGGGTTTCGGCGTGGTGACGCCGGGGGTGGCCGGGGCGTCGGGCGTGGCGGACATGGTGGTGCTCCCGGGTGTGGAGGTCAGGCCAGGGCCTTGGCGAGGGATTGCGCGTTCTCGGTCATCCAGGTGACGTAGTCCTTGCCCTTGGGCAGGGTTTCGGTGACCTCGACGACGGTGACGCCGGCCTTGTCGGCGGCGGCGCGGAGGTCCTTGGTGAGCTTGTCCTCGGTCTGGATGTTGTATACGAGGGCGCGAACCTGCTTGGCGTTCAGCAGGTCCCGGACGATCGCCACGTCCTGCGGGGACGGGTCGGTGCCCTGTTCGATGGCTTCCTGGAAGGCGTGCGGGGTCTTGTCGTCGGCCTTGGCGGCGGTGAGCAGGTAGGCGGCGATCGGCTCGGTCTGCAGCACCGGCTGGTTCGGGTGCGCGGCGGCGATCGAGGCGGTGACGGCCTCGACGGGGGCCAGTTTCGCGGCGAAGGCGGCGGCGCGGTCGGTGTAGGCCTGCTTGTGGGCGGGGTCGATCTCGCCGAGGGCGTCGGCGATGTGCTCGGCGATGTGGCCGACCTGGTGGACGTCGTACCAGACGTGCTCGTTGGCCTCGTGGTCGTGCGCGGCGGCCTCGGTCTTGGCGGAAGTCGGTGCGGCCGAGGCGTTCTCGTGGGCGTGCCCGCTCTCGGATGCGATGTCGAAGGCGTTGACCGTCTTGGTGTTGCGGCCCGCGACGGCCTTGTCGATGAACTCGTCGTAGTGGCCGCCGTTGTAGACGACCAGTTTGGCGTCGGTGATCTTGGCGGCGTCGGCGGGGGAGAGTTCGAACGAGTGCGGGTCGACGCTCGGATCGCTGATGATCGAGTCGACCGTGATGTCGGGTCCGGCCACGGCCTTGGTGATATCGCCCCAGACGTTGGTGGAGGCGACGACGGTGGGTGCGTCGGAGTTCTTGGTGCTGCCGCAGGCGGTCAGGGTGGCGACGGTCGCGAGTCCTGCGGTGAACACGGCGAATCCTCGGGCGAAGCTTTTGGTCACGCGGGGTACTCCTGGCACTACGGCTTATCAATAACGAAAACGATTGCCATTTGAATGTAGCGCACGGGAGCGGCGGGTCCCTAGCCCCGATCCGGAGATGTGGCCCGCGACACGAAAGACCCGGAGAGCGATTTGCTCTCCGGGTCTTTCAGAACTATCGAATCCCCAGGTCGGGGTCGTGAATCTCTAGGTGAAGGCGGCTACCGGCTGGCTCAGCAGCTGGGCGCAGCGGAGCAGGCCGAGGTGGCTGTACGCCTGCGGGTGGTTGCCCAGCGAGCGTTCGGCAACTGGGTCGTACTCCTCGGACAGCAGACCGGTCGGTCCGGCCACGTCCACCAGCTGCGCGAACAACGCCTCCGCGTCCTCCCGCTTGCCGATCAGCAGATACGCCTCGACCAGCCAGGCCGCACACAGGTGGAACCCGCCCTCGCCGCCGGGCAGCCCGTCGTCGTGGTGGTACCGATACACGGTCGACCCGCTGCGCAGCTCGGCCTCGGTGGCGACCACGGTCGCCGCGAACCGGGGATCCGACGGCTCGATCAGCCCGCTGAGCCCGATGTGCAGGGTGGCGGCGTCCAGGTCGGTGCCGTCGTAAGCCGCTGTGTAGGACTGGACTTCGTCGTTCCAGCCCTCGGTCTTGACCTCGTCGGCGATGGTGTCGCGCAGCGGCGCCCACTCCGGGTCGGCGGGCCGGCCGAACTGCTTGGCCAGGGTGAGCGCCCGGTCGACGGTGAGCCAGCCCATGACCTTGGAGTACACGTGGTGGCGCGGATTGCCGCGGATCTCCCAGATGCCGTGGTCGGCCTCGCGCCAGCGCCGCTGCACCGCGGACACCATGGCGTGCACCAACTCCCAGTCCGCGTCGGGCAGTGCCTTGGCGGGATCGTTGAACCCCTTGCGTTCCCGCGTGTGCGCGAGCTGCGAGATGAGGTCCACGATGGGCCCGAACACGTCCAGCTGCACCTGCATGTTCGCCGCGTTGCCGACGCGGACCGGCCGCGAGCCGGCGTAGCCGGGCAGCTGGTCGATGACGGCCTCGGGCGGCAGGGTCTCGCCGTAGAGGGTGTACAGCGGGTGCAGCCGCTCGGGTCCGGGCAGCGTCTCCAGCACCCGGTGCACCCAGGCCAGCAGTTCCTCGGCTTCGCCGATGGAGCCCAGGGAGACCAGCGCGGACGCGGTGAGCGACGCGTCGCGCAGCCAGCAGTAGCGGTAGTCCCAGTTGCGCACGCCGCCGATGTCCTCGGGCAGCGAGGTGGTGGCCGCGGCCAGGATGGATCCCGACGGCGCGTGCACCAGCCCGCGCAGGGTCAGCGCGGAGCGCTTCATGAGATCTGGCTTGAGCGGCGGCAGTTCCAGGGTGCCGACCCATTCCGACCAGTGGCGTTCGGCCTCGCGGCGGCGGTCCGCCTCGGGTCGCATGGCGGGCGCGAGATCGGAAGTGCCGCAGCGCAGCTCGAGCACGATCGGGCCCTGGGAGGGGTCCACGACGGCGCGGGCGGTGTGGTGGTTGCCCTCGTCGATGATCTCCCACTCCACGCCGGGGGAGCGCAGCACCATCGGATCGTTGGTGCCCTCCAGTTTGAGCCCGCCGGTGGCGTGCACCAGCCGCACCGGCACCTGCCCGAATTCGGGGCGGGGCGCGAAGGTGATGACCGCCTTGGCATCACCGGTGATGACGCGGGTGAGGTCGGTGCGTTCGGGGACCACGTCGTGCGGCAGGTAGTCGACGACCTGCAAACTGGACCAACGGGTTTCGACGGTCATGGTGCCGTCGACGTACCGCTGCGACAGCGGCAGGCCGGCGCGCTCGGGCTGAATGGTGAAGTGCCCCGCGCCCGGTCCGCCCAGCAGGTGGGCGAAGACGGCGGCGGAGTCGGGTTCGGGGTGGCACAGCCAGGTGACGGTGCCGTCCGGTGTGACAAGGGCTTTCGAGCGCGGGCTGGCCAGCATGGTCAGCCGCTCGATTCGAGGGGCCGAGGCACCTGCCAACCACGTGCGGCGCTCCTCGAGTAGGAACGCCAGCGCCTTCGACACCTCCTCGGTGCTGGCCACATGGTATTTCGCGAGCGATTCACCGTCACCGACCTTGATGCCGACGTCGGGTCCGGAGAGGCGTTTGAAGGCCTTCTCGTCGGTGACGTCGTCGCCGATGAACAGGGCCGCCGAGGCGCCCTGCTGGTGCCGGACGATGTCGAGGGCCGCGCCCTTGTCGGTCTCGACGACCGCGAGCTCGATGACTTCCTTGCCTTCGGTGGTCTGCACGCCGACCCAGCTGGCCGGGCCCTGGCGCACCTGAACCAGTGCGCGACGGCCGATTTCGGGGCTGGCGTTGCGGACGTGCAGGGCCACGCTGGCGGGTTTGATCTCCACCGAAGCGCCCGGGTTGTCCTGAGCGATCTGCGTCAGGGTCGAAGTGACCTCTTGCAGTAGCTGTTTCGCGTCGTTGTCGATGGCGTGCACGAAGCCGACATCGAATTCCGAACCGTGACTACCGATCAGCTGTACTTCGACGGGCAGCCGGGACAACGCCGCGAGATCTCGCAGCGCCCGGCCGGAGATGACGGCAGCCGTGGTGCCGCTGAGACCGGCGAGAGCGCGTAAGGCGTTCACCGATTCTCGATGGGGATAGGCCTTGGCCGGGTCGGAGACGATGGGCGCGATGGTCCCGTCGTAGTCCGAAGCGACCAGCAACCGTGGCACGCGGGCGATAGCCGACAGGGCACGGCGCAGTTCGAGTGACAAATCCTGTGCGCTCACGCATCCAACCTAGTGATCGGAGGAGATTTTTCAGGGCGCGAGTGATGCTACTGGGTCTTGATTGCCCGCTCGTGTGTGCGGTGATACATAGCGTTTACAAGACACTTCCGGTTCGTTCACCGGGTTTGTGAGACGCGCGCGGGTTGCTCGGTGTTCACCCTGGTTGACCAGCGCTGTTCCAGCAAACCGGGCGGCATGAAAATGCGGCGGGCTGCCCGGCTCTCCGGACCGGGCAGCCCGCCGCACCGCGCGAACGCACGAATGCGTTTGCTACTCCTTGTCGCCGCTGCCGATGAGCAGATCGACGGTCAGCTCCAGTCGCTCGGTCACATCGGTGGCGGAGGCGCGACGGGTCAGCCAGGCCACCAGATTCGACAGCCACACGTCCGAGATGACGCGGGCGATGGCGAGCTGGCGGTCGCTGGGGATCTCGTCGGACAGGGCGCGCGCGAAGAAGCGGTCCATCACCTTGCCGACCCGATCGACCTCCGCGGCCGCCGACGCGTCGGCGAACATGAAGGCGCGGGTCATCGCCTCGGTGAGCAGCGGGTCGCGCTGCATGGCCCGGGTGACCTGGGTCAGCAGCAGGTGCATGCGCTCCTGCGCGGTGGCCCCGGCGAGCGGCTTGCGGCGGCCCTCGAAGGACTCGAATTCCCGGGCCAGCGCGGACACCAGCAGGTGCACCTTGGACGGGAAGTACCGGTAGAGCGTGCCGACGGCGACATCCGCGCGTTCGGCCACGGCCCGCATCTGGACGGCGTCGTAGCCACCCTTCGAGGCGAGGGCCAGGGTGGCGTCGAGGATGCGTTTACGCCGGTCGCGCTGCGCCGCCGAGCTCAGATCCTCCTCGCTGAGGGTGGTGACGGGCGCGGTGCGTCCACCGGGCGCCCCGTCGGCGGCCTGCGATCGGGAGGGACTGGCCATCGGTTGAAAGTCCTTTCGCACGAATCGTTCGGTTCATCTCACCCGGCCAGACGTGCGCCGGGCACGAGTTCGTACCGCGTCGTCGGGACGGCGCTTGACTTCCGCCCGGCTCGAACATTAGAACATGTTCTAGGAGTGGAAGTCACGCCGGGAAGAAGGTAGGGGTTGTGACCATAGCCACCACTGACGAGCATAAAGCCGTCCAGGAGTCGATGCGCGGATGGGCGTCGGCGGTGCAGCCAATTGCAACAATGCGCTCCGGCGCGCCAGATTTCTGGCGCGAATACTGGTCGCGCCTGGCCGATCTCGGGGTTTTCCGGGTCGCGGTTCCGGAAGAGGCCGGGGGCGCGGGTGGCACCGTCGGGGACCTGGCCGTCCTGGTCGAACAGGCGGCGCATGACCTCGTCGGCGGACCGGTTCTCGCGACGGCGTTGGCAGGTCTCGTCGTCGGCGAGGCGCTCGACGAGACTACGCCATGTGGCGTCGCGCTCGAGGGCGAAATCGCGATCTCGGCGAGCGCCGAGGGCGCCGTGGTGTCCGGTGAGTGGAACTCGGTTCCGGGCGCCGCGCCGGGAACCGCAGTGCTGGTTCCGGTGCGCGACGGCGACCGTCACCTGTGGGCGCTGATCGACGCCGACGCCGCCGGGCTGACCGTCGAGCCGCTGGACGCGATCGACCAGAGCGTGCCGCTGTCCCGCGTGGTCGTCACCGATGTCGCCGTGGCCGCGGACCGGCTGTTCGAGCCCGGCTTCGCGGTGCTGGACCTGGCCGCCGCCCTGGTCGCCGCCGAGCTGGCCGGCATCGCGGGCTGGGCCCTGGAGACCGCCACCGAATACGCGAAGGTGCGCGAGCAGTTCGGCCGTCGGATCGGCGAATTCCAGGCCGTGAAGCACATCTGCGCGTGGATGCTGTGCCGCGTCGAGCAGATTCGCGCGGTGGCCGCCGACGCTGCCGCCGCCGCGGATTCCGGTAGTGCGGAACTGCCGCTGGCCGCCGCGGTCGCGCTGTCGATGTCGCTGGACGCCGCGGTCGAGAACGCGAAGGACTGCATCCAGGTCCTGGGCGGCATCGGCTTCACCTGGGAACACGACGCGCACCTGTACCTGCGCCGCGCCACCGCGCTGCGGCAGCTGCTGGGCGGCACCGCGCGCTGGCGGGCCCGGGTCACCGAGCTCACCCTGGCGGGCGTGCGCCGCACGGTCGGCATCGACCTCGGCGGCGACGCCGAATCGGCGTGGGCGACAGCCGGATTGAACGACGCCGAGGCCGCGGTGCTGGAGGCCGACCTGGCCAAGATCGCGGCCCTGCCGGAGGCGGAGCAGCGGATCGCGCTGGCCGAGTCCGGTCTGCTGGCCTCGCACTGGCCCGCGCCCTATGGTCGCGGCGCCGGGCCCGTCCTGCGCACCCGGCTCGACGATCAGGTCCGCAAGGCCGGGATCACGCTGCCGGACATCGCGATCGCCAACTGGGCGATCCCGACCCTGCTGCAGTGGGGCACCCCCGAGCAGATCGAGCGCTACGCCATGCCGACGCTGACCGGTGAGGTCATCTGGTGCCAGCTGTTCTCCGAGCCGGGCGCCGGTTCGGATCTGGCGGCGCTGCGCACGGTGGCCGAGCGGGTCGAGGGCGGCTGGAAGCTGCGCGGCCAGAAGGTGTGGACCTCGCTGGCCGATCGCGCCACCTGGGGTATCTGCCTGGCCCGCACCGACGCGTCCGCGCCGAAGCACAAGGGCATCAGCTACTTCCTGGTCGACATGAAGAGCGCGGGGCTGGACATCCGGCCGCTGGTGGAGATCACCGGTGAGGCGCGCTTCAACGAGGTGTTCCTCGACGACGTCTTCGTGCCGGACGACTGCCTGGTCGGCGAGCTCGGCAATGGCTGGAAGATCGCGCGGTCGACGCTGTCGGCGGAGCGGGTGGCCATGGGCGGCAAGGGAATCGGTGACGAGCTGGAGGCGTTGATCGCCGCCGCGCCGGTCTCGGGCCCGGGTGCCGAATTGGTCGCGGATCGGCTCGGCGGACTCGTCGCGGAGTCGGTTGCGGGAACACTGGTGGAGGCCCGTGCGGCCCGGAAACTGCTGACCGGCGGGGACCCCGCCGCGGAGAGCAGTGTGCGCAAACTGGTCGGTGTCAGGCACCGGCAGGCGGTGGCCGAGTTCGCCGTCGAATTGTCCGGTGTCGCGGGCGCTCTGGAAACCCCTGTGGTGAAGGAATTCCTGCTCACACGCTGTTTGTCGATTGCTGGCGGTACCGAACAGATTCTGTTGACCGTCGCCGGTGAACGGATTCTCGGGTTGCCTCGCGAGTCGAGCAGCTAGCCCACACACAACCGGGAGCATTGAATTGGACTTCACCAGGGACGAGAGCCAGGACGCTGTCGCCGAGGTTGTCGTAAGTTTGCTGGAGCGTGAAAGCGCACGCGATGCCGCGCTCTGGCCCATCATCGCGGAAAGCGGTCTGCTGGCCGTGCCACTGCCCGAGCGTTTCGGCGGCGACGATATGGGTCTGCTCGAGGTCTCGGCCATGCTCACCGAGCTGGCCACCGACGCCGCGCAGGTGCCCGCCCTGGCCACCCTCGCGTTCGGGGTGCTGCCGCTGAAGGCGATCGGTCTGCCGGATGCCTTGGCGGAGAAGGTGTTCCCGGCCGTGGCCGAGGGCGCGGTGCTGACCGCCGCCCTGCACGAGGCCGGCGCGCCGTTCACGGTGAAGCCCGAGACCACCGCGGTGTCCGACGGCGCCACCGTGCGCGTCACCGGCGCCAAGGTGGCGGTGCCCTACGCGGACACCGCGCGCTGGATCCTGGTGCCCACCGACAACGGCCTAGCCGTGGTCGATGGTGACGCCGCCGGCATCACCCGCACCGCGAGCCCGACGTCCGATGGCGTGCCGGAGTTCTCGGTCCGCTTCGACGGCGTCGCGATTCCGGCCGGGCAGCTGCTGCCGGGCGGCCTGACCGAGCTGCACCGGTTCGCGCTGGCGGGCCTGGGCTCGGTGGCCGACGGCCTGCTCAAGGGCGTGGTCGCGCTGACCGCCGAGCACGTCCGCACCCGTCAGCAGTTCGGCCGCGCACTGGCCGAATTCCAGGCGGTCGCCCAGCAGATCGCGGATGTGTACGTGGTCTCGCGGACCCTGCACGCGGTCGCGCTGTCGGCGGCGTGGGCGCTTTCCCAGGAAGACCCCAGCGTGGAGCATCTGGAGCGTATCGACGACGATCTCGACGTGCTGGCGTACACGGTGGCCTCGGAACTGCCCGCGGCCATGCAGCAGTGTCACCACCTGCACGGCGGTCTCGGTGTCGATATCACCCACCCGCTGCACCGCTACTACTCACAGGCCAAGGACATCGCCCGCTGGCTCGGCGGCGAATCGTTCCGGCTGGACCGTTTGGGAGCCAGATGTTCATCGAACTGACCGCGGAACAGCGGCAACTGCGCGACGAATTGCGCTCGTACTTCACCGGTCTCGTGACTCCCGAAGAGGAGGCCGAGATGCTGGTGAACCGGCACGGTGACGCCTACCGCGCGGTGGTCAAGCGCATGGGCCGCGACGGCAAGCTCGGCGTCGGCTGGCCCAAGGAGTACGGCGGCCAGGGCTTCGGTCCGCTGGAACAGCAGATCTTCTACAACGAGGCGGTCCGGGCCGACGTGCCCGTGCCCCTGGTGACCCTGCTGACCGTGGGCCCGGCGCTGCAGTCGTTCGGCACCGAGGAACAGAAGCAGAAGTTCCTGCCCGGAATCCTCACCGGTGACGTGCATTTCGCCATCGGCTACTCCGAGCCGGACGCCGGCACCGACCTGGCGGCGCTGCGCACCTCCGCGGTGCGCGACGCCAATGGCGACTGGATCGTCAACGGGCAGAAGATCTTCACCACCGGTGCGCACGAGGCCGACTACGTCTGGCTGGCCGTCCGCACCGGCACCGTGGAGTCCCGGCACAAGGGCATCACGATCCTGATCGTGGACACCAAGGACCCGGGCTACTCCTGGACGCCGATCATCACCGCCGACGGCGCGCACCACACCAACGCCACCTACTTCGACAATGTCCGCGTGCCCGCGAGCATGGTGGTCGGCGAGGTCGACGGCGGCTGGAAGCTGATCACCACCCAGCTCAACCACGAGCGGGTCAGCCTGGGCCCGTCCGGCAAGATCGAGCAGCTCTACCAGCGGGTGCGCGAGTGGGCGCAGAAGCAGGGCGTGCTCGGCCAGGCCGAGGTGCGCCGCTCGCTGGGCCGGCTGCACGCCATGACCCGGCTGAACGAACTGCTGAACTGGCAGGTGGCCTCCAATATGGAACGCCCCGACGCCGATCCGCGTGACGTGATCGCCGACGCCTCCGCGACCAAGGTGTTCTCCACCGAGGCGCTGCAGGAAGCCGGCCGCCTGGCCGAGGAGATCGTGGGCCGCTTCGGCGATCCCGCCGACCCGGCCACCGCCGAACTGCTGGTCTGGCTGGACCGCCGCACCAAGCAGAACCTGGTGGTGACCTTCGGTGGCGGTGTCAACGAGGTGATGCGTGAGCTGATCGCCCAGATGGGCCTGCGGCTGCCGCGGGTGCCGCGCTAGATCGCAGAGGAGTAGAGCGTGACGAAGAGTTTCACGGCCGACGAGATCCGCGACGGCCTGGAGAAGATCAAGGCCGCCGGCGAGTCCGCGCCCCGCGCGGGCCGCGACCCGATCAACCAGCCGATGATCAACAACTGGGTCGAGGCCCTCGGCGACGCCAACCCGATCTACGTGGACGAGGCCGCCGCGCAGGCGGCCGGGCACCCCGGCATCGTGGCCCCGCCGGCCATGGCGCAGGTGTGGACCATGCTGGGCCTGGGCGGCGTCCGCGCCGACGACGACCCGATGACCCGCACCAACGAGCTGTTCGACGCGGCCGGGTTCACCTCGGTGGTCGCCACCAACTGCGAGCAGGTCTACCACCGCTACCTGCAGCTCGGCGAGCAGGTGACGGTGCGGTCCAGCATCGGCGACATCGTGGGCCCCAAGCAGACCGGGCTCGGCGACGGCTGGTTCACCACCTACCTCACCAACTGGTACGTGGGCGACGAGCTGGTCACCGAGATGAAGTTCCGGATGCTGAAGTTCGCGCCCGGGACCGGAAAGACCGCGGCTCCCAAGGAATCCGGAGCCGTCTCGGCCGAGGATCTCGCCAAGCGGGTGCGGCCGACCGTCTCCAAGGACACCGAATTCTTCTGGGACGGAGTTAGAGCCGGTGAGCTGCGCATCCAGCAGCGCCCCGACGGTTCGCTGCAGCACCCGCCGGTTCCGGCGCTGTGGAAGGACCACGCGGAGCAGTCCGACTACGTCGTGGCCTCGGGTCGCGGCACCGTCTTCAGCTTCGTGGTGCACCACGCGCCGCGCGTGCCCGGACGGCAGCTGCCGTACGTGGTCGCCCTGGTCGAGCTCGAGGAGGGCGTCCGCATGCTCGGCGAGCTGACCGGCGTCGACCCGTCCGAGGTCGAGATCGGGATGCCGGTCGAGGCGGGCTTCCTGAAGCTCGACGACGACAACACCGTGCCCTACTGGAAGGCCGTCAAATGACAACTGTCGAACTGTCGGCCGTGCAGGTCGGAACCACGCTGCCGGAGTTGGTGATTCACGCCGACACCACGTTCATCGTGTCGACGGCGCTGGCCACCCGCGACTTCCAGGACGTGCACCACGACCGGGACAAGGCGCTGGCGCGCGGCTCCAAGGACATCTTCGTCAACATCCTCACCGACACCGGTCTGGTGCAGCGGTTCGTGACCGACTGGGCGGGGCCGAGCGCCGTCGTCAAGTCGCTGTCGCTGCGCCTGGGCGTGCCGCTGTACGCGGGTGACACCCTCACCCTGTCCGGCACCGTCTCGGCCGTCGAGGGCTCGACCGTCACCATCGACGTGGTCGGCAAGGATTCGCTCGGCGACCACATCACGGCGAAAGCCGTTATCTCCCTGCAGGAGGCACAGTGACCGGGCTGAGCCGCGAAGCCGCGATCGTCGGCATCGGCGCGACCGACTTCTCCAAGGACTCCGGCCGCAGTGAACTGCGTCTGGCCGCCGAGGCGGTCACCGCCGCCCTCGCCGACGCGGGCCTGACCCCCGCCGACGTGGACGGCCTGACGACCTTCACCATGGACACCAATACCCAGGCCGCCGTCGCGCGCGCCGCGGGCATCCCGTCCCTGAAGTTCTTCTCCAACATCCCCTTCGGCGGTGGCGCGGCCGCCGCGACCGTGCAGCAGGCGGCCATGGCCGTCGCGACCGGTGTCGCGGATGTCGTTGTCGCGTACCGCGCTTTCAACGAGCGCTCCGGAAACCGCTTCGGCCAGTTCGCCACTCACCTGGCGACCGGCAACCCGAGCTCCTCGGGCGTGGACAACGGGTTCTCCTACACCCACGGCCTGGGCACCCCGGCCGCGCAGGTGGCCATGGTGGCCCGCCGCTACATGCACGTGTACGGCGCGCGCAGTGAGGATTTCGGTCGCATCGCGGTGGCCGACCGCAAGCACGCGGCGGTGAACCCGGCGGCGCACTTCTACGGCAAGCCGATCACCCTCGAGGAGCACCAGGCCTCGCGCTGGATCGCGGAGCCGCTGCACCTGCTGGACTGCTGCCAGGAGACCGACGGCGGCGTGGCCATCGTGGTCACCTCGGCGGAGCGGGCCAAGGATCTGCCCAACAAGCCGGCGCTGATCGCCGGCGCCGCGCAGGGTTCGGGCGCCGACCAGTACGTCATGACCAGTTACTACCGCGACGGCATGTCGGGTCTGCCCGAGATGAAGCTGGTCGGCGACCAGCTGTGGGCGCAGAGCGGGCTGCGGCCGGAGGACATGCAGGCCGGCATCCTCTACGACCACTTCACTCCGTTCGTGTTGATGCAGCTGGAGGAGCTCGGCTTCTGCGGCCGCGGCGAGGCCAAGGACTTCATCGCCGACGGCGCCATCGAGATCGGCGGCCGGCTGCCGCTGAACACCCACGGCGGCCAGCTGGGTGAGGCCTACATCCACGGCATGAACGGCATCGCCGAGGGCGTCCGCCAGATCCGCGGCACCTCGGTCAACCAGGTCGAGGGCCTGGAGAACATCGTGGTGACGGCCGGTACCGGCGTCCCGACCTCGGGACTGGTGCTGACCACCAACTGACCTCGGTATCGAGGACGACCTCGCAAGAGGGGACAAGAAGTCCACCGGCGCGAATTGTGTCGGTGGACTTCTGCTTTCGGGGCGGCGGCGTACATTGGGACGCGATTCGCCTGTGGGGAAGGGGTCGTCATGACTTTGCTGGAACGGTTGAACGAGCTGTCGGCGACCGGTGGACCGGTCTTCGGGGAACCTTTCGAGACCGCGGACGGGACGACCGTCATCACCGCCGCCGGTCCCGGATTGCGGGGGGCCCGGCCGATCGGGGTGTTCGTGATCCGTCAGGGTGAGGTGACGTGGGAAGCGGCCTCCGACAGTTCGCGGATCGCGATCCTGGGCGTGCTCACCGGTCTGTTCGCCGCGACGCTGGGTTGCCTGGCCGTGCTCCGGCAGCCGCCGTGGCCGAATCTGCGCTTCTGGGACATTCGCACCCGATTCAACTGACTGACTTCAGCTGGACCGCCAGCACCGTCGTCAGTTGGTGCACGCTGTCGGCGGTGCCCGGCCGGAGTTCGGTGCGGGCGCCCGCGAAGCGGTCGAACACCAGCCCCTCGATGACCGCGATGAAATCGGCTGCGGCCGTGGCGGGTTCGGTCGCGCCGAGCGTCTCGAACAGGGCGGTGGCGCGCTGGTGGGAGAACAGGCAGCTGGTCAGCCGGACCCGCAGCTCGGTGTCGGCGAGTAGTTCGAGGATCAGGGCCTGGCGGGCGATCAGGTGGTTGCGGCGTTGTGCCAGTAGGTGATCCAGCCAGCCCGCGATCCCGGTCGCGAGCGCGTCCCGGTCGATGTCGGCGCGGCTGTCCGGCACGGCCGCCGGGGTGACCAGGCCCCCCTTGCCGCCGAGGAAGTCGGTGCGGGAGCGGGTGGTGATGCGGTCCACGATGGCTTCGATGAGTGCCCGTTTGGTGCGGAAGTAGTACGACGTCGAGCCGGCGGGCAGTTCCAGGGCGGTGTCGAGGGCGCGATGGGTGAGCGCCCGGAGGCCCTGGGCGGCAATGAGATCGATGGCGCTGTCCACGATGAGGGTGCGCCGGTCGGTTGTGTGGGTGGTCACTTTCGCTCCTCTATCGCTGCCTGATCCTCTACAACTATAGAGGAAGCTCTACAGAAGTAGAGGACGCAGGGAGGCAGTCATGGAAACGCTGGAGATCGTGCTCGATGCGGACCAGCGCGTCGCCGCCGAACGGCTGGACGCCATCGCCGCGCGGCTCGGCAAGCGCAGGTTGTTCCACTTCGGGCAGCGGGCGCCGCGCGGCCTGTACCTGTACGGCGGGCCCGGGCGCGGGAAGACCATGCTGATGAACCGCTTCCTCGACTCGGTGCACACGGACCGCAAGCGGCGCTACCACTTCCACGAGTTCTTCGCCCGCCTCAATGCCGGCATCCACGAATACGGGACCATCGACGCCTCGGCCGACGCGCTGATCGGGGACGCCGAGCTGATCTGCTTCGACGAGTTCCACGTGCACGACTCGGGTGACGCCCGGCTGGTCGCCCGGCTGCTGGACCACCTGTTCGCGCGGCCCGTCACGCTGGTGGTGACCTCGAACTACCCGCCGCAGGGGCTGCTGCCCAACCCACTCATGCACGACCTGTTCGTGCCGACCATCGACCGCATCCTCGAGCACCTGGACGTGGTGTCGGTGAACGGCCCGACGGACTACCGCTCGCTCGGCGGCCGGCACACCGGTTTCGCCGCCGGACACTACGTGGTCGGTGACTGCACCACCGCCGGAGCGGTGGACCTGCCGGTCGCGCACCGGCAGCTGCACGCCCGCGCCCTCGAGAACGGGCAGCTGACAGTCGATTTCGCGGAACTGTGCGGCATCCCGGTGTCGGCGGCCGACTATTTGGAACTGACCCGGACGGTGCACAGCTGGGTGCTGTGCGATGTTCCGCCCATGGGCACGGTGCCGGAGGACTGGGCGATGCGTTTCGTGAACCTGGTCGACGTGCTCTACGACGCCGACCTGGAACTGTCGATCTTCGCGCAGGCGCCACTGGCCGAGCTGGGCAGCGAGATCAAGCGGGTCCCCGACCTCTACCGCACCCTCAGCCGGCTCGGGGAGCTGCGGGAACCGGCGAACCTCGAGGCTCGATAGCCGTTCGGCGAAGCCCCGGTGAACTGGCCGACTTGATCGACGCGCACGGTTCACGTGCCGTCAACGCGGAGGGGGGCTGGTGTTGCGGGCCGCTTCCTACCGTGGCGTCAGGAGCTGCACCGAACCGGAGGGGACCGATGCGAATCCGCGAGCAGGCAAGGGATTCCGCGCCGCGGAACCCGAGCATACCGAGTAGCCCCCATAACCGGAAAAGCGCCCGCTTGCGGGTGCTGGTGGTCGCCGAGTCATTCCTTCCCCAGGTCAACGGCGTCACCAATTCCGTCCGCAGGGTGCTGGACCATCTGGCCGCCAAGGGCCACGAGGCCGCCCTGGTGGCCCCGACCGGGCCGGCCAAATACGCCGGGTTCCGCGTGCATGTGGTGCGCGGGGCCCGGCTGCCTTTTTATCGGGACTTCCGGATCGGACTGGAGACCCGCCGCCGGCTGCGCAAGATCATGCGCGAGCTCGAGCCCGACGTCGTGCACATCGCCTCCCCGGCGACGCTGGGCTATCAGGCGGCCAAGGTGGCGGGCGAACTGGGGATTCCGACGGTCGCCATCTATCAGACCGATCTGGTGGGTTTCGCGCTGCGCTACGACCTGCCGGGCGGCGTCCGCGCCATGACCGCGCTGACCCGGCGCATCCACCTGCGGGTGGATCGCACCCTCGCGCCGTCCACGGCCAGCCTGCGCCAGCTCGAGCTGATGGGCGTGCCGGGTCTGGGTCGCTGGCCGCGCGGGGTCGACCTGCAGCAGTTCGGTCCCTTCCGCCGCTCGGAGGAGCTGCGGAAGCGCTTGGCCCCCAACGGGGAAGCCCTCGTCGGCTATATCGGGCGGCTGGCTCCGGAGAAGGAGCTGGAGCTGCTGGCCGCGTTGCGGCCGCTGCCGGGTGTGCGCCTGGTCGTGGTCGGCGGCGGCCCGGAGGAGAAGCGGCTGCGCAAGCTGCTGCCGGACGCGGAGTTCCTCGGAGTGCTGCACGGTGAGGAACTCGCCGCCGCCTACGCCTCCCTGGACGTCTTCGTGCACACCGGCCGCCACGAAACCTATTGCCAGGCAGCGCAGGAGGCCCTGGCTTCGGGCGTGCCCGTGGTCGCGCCCAAGTCGGGCGGGCCGATCGACGTGGTCACGCCCGGCGCCGGCTTCCTCTACCCGCCCGGCGACGCCGACGCCATGACCGAGCTGGTGCGCCGCCTGGTCGAGGACCCGCTCCTGCGCGAGCAGACCGCGGCCACCGCGGTGCGCAGCGTCCGCGACCGGTCCTGGTCGGCCGTCAACGATCTGCTCATCCGCCACTACCGCGAGGTGATCGCGGAACGCCTGCAGCCCGATTCGGCGCTGTCATCCGATCCGGTGCCGGGCGAGGTCCCGGCTGCCAAGGAGGCATCCTGATGCTCCGCATCTCCGTCATCGGCACCGGCTACCTGGGTGCGACCCACGCCGCGGGCATGGCCGAACTCGGTTTCGACGTCCTCGGGGTGGACAACAATCCGGCCAAGGCGGCGGCGCTGTCGGCCGGGCGGGTGCCCTTCCACGAGCCCGGGCTGCCGGACCTGCTGGCCGGGCACGTGGCGGGCGGCCGGCTGCGGTTCGGCACCTCGCTGGTGGAGGCCGCCGAATTCGCCGACGTCCATTTCCTGTGTGTGGGAACCCCGCCCGGAGTGAACGGGGCCGCGGACCTGTCGCAGCTGTACAGCGCGCTCGACGGGCTGGTGCCGCACCTGACCCGCAACTGCCTCATCGTCGGCAAGTCCACGGTGCCGGTGGGCACCGCCGAGGCGCTGACCGCGCGGATCGCCGAGCTGGCGCCGGCCGGGATCTCGGTCGATCTGGCCTGGAACCCGGAGTTCCTGCGCGAGGGGCACGCCGTCTACGACACCCTGCACCCGAACCGGCTGGTCTTCGGTGTGACGACGCCCGACGCCGAATGGGCGCTGCGGCAGGTCTACGCGACGCCGATCGCGTCCGGATCGCCGGTGGTGATCACCAACCTGCCCACCGCGGAACTGATCAAGGTGTCCGCCAATGCCTTTCTGGCGACCAAGATCTCGTTCATCAACGCGATGGCCGAACTGTGCGATCTGACCGGAGCGGATGTCACGCTGCTGGCCGACGCGCTCGGCCACGACGACCGGATCGGCCGCAAGTTCCTGGGCGCGGGCCTGGGCTACGGCGGCGGCTGCCTGCCGAAGGACGTGCGCGCCCTGATCGCCCGCGCCACCGAACTCGGCGCGGGGGAGTCGGTGGCCTTCCTGCGCGATGTCGACGCGGTGAACCTGCGCCGCCGCGAGCGGGTGGTGCGCGAGACGCTGGAGCTGCTCGGCGGCTCCGGCCGGGTGGGCATCCTGGGCGCGGCCTTCAAGCCGCTCTCCGACGACGTACGCGACTCCCCGGCCCTGGACGTGGCGCGCAAGCTGCACGCGGCGGGCGTCGAGGTGACCGTGTTCGACCCGGCCGCAACGGTTCCCGCGCGGGCGGTGGCCCCGCAGCTGGTGTTCGCGGCCACCCCGGCCGCGGCCATCCACGAGGCGGACGTGGTGCTGCATCTGACCGAGTGGCGGGAATTCCGGGAGCTGGACCCGGGCTTCCTGCGCACGGTGGCGCGCGGGCGCGTGATCATCGACGCCCGCAACACGCTGGACCCGGAGCCGTGGCTGGCCGCGGGCTGGGACTTCCGCGCCCTGGGCCGCCTGGTGGAGCCGCGCACCGCGGCCGGCGCCGTGGGCGCTCCGGCCGGGACCACGTATCCGGGTGCGGCGGCGGCGCGCGGTGCGGCCGCCGACCCGGCCGGGGTGCTGGCCCAGCCGTCGCCGTTGACGCGGCTGCGCGCGCGGGTCCGTCGTACGGCCTGAGCGCCGGCGTCCGGTCCGGTCTCGCTCCGGGGCGTTCCCCCGCCCCGGAGCGGTCTCCGGCTGCCCTGTTGCGATCGTGACGGCCGGTCCGCCGGACCCGTGATCCACCACGGATGGTGATAAGTGGGGTTGCGCGGCGGGTGCCCGCGTTGGGGCGGATGACCTGGGTTTTCGGGGCCAGGGGCGGTTGCCGCGCAGGTTGGGGATTTATGCGCGGCGGGTATGTGATTCCAGGTTCCCGATTTTGGTCCTGACGGACCGCTCGGCATGTAACTATGTGCCTGTTTCTGCTGGACTCTGGTTAGGAGTGTTCGTGACTGGGGTGGGGACGGTGGCAACGCGGGCGGTCGCACTGATCGGCCTCGTCATGCTGGCTGTCGTCGCACTGCGCGGGTACGTTCCGGGAACCGGAGGACCTGCATCGCCGCATCCGTCGTCGGCGGTCTCACTGGCGTTGATGCCGGTGCTGCTGCTGGTCTCGATGGTGATCCTGGTGGCGGGTGTGATCAACAGCCGGCACCGGCTGCCGCTGGCCATGCCCGAACCCGATCGCGAGGACCTGGTCCGCGGGCCGGGCCTGCGGCGGCTGGGTCTCGCGGTGGTGATCGGCGTCGCGGCGCTGGCGCTGATCGTGACCGCGGTGCTGTCGATCTACCTGGTGATGCCGGCCCGGCAGGACGGGACCGGCGCGCAGTCGACGATCGCGCCCACCGGAACCGCGCAACAGCCGCTGGAGACCGCCGCGCCGACCCCGGACTCGGTGCCCGAGCCGTCGCTGAGCGGGACCGCGCTGCTGCTGGTCGGCATCACCGCGACG
This sequence comes from Nocardia tengchongensis, assembly GCF_054781395.1. Lineage (NCBI taxonomy): Bacteria > Bacillati > Actinomycetota > Actinomycetes > Mycobacteriales > Nocardiaceae > Nocardia > Nocardia tengchongensis. Next base: position 1,571,992 of record NZ_BAAGUM010000006.1, on the reverse strand, counting down.
GTCCTGGTGCTGATCGCCATGACCGGTCTGGTCGTGGTGGCGGTGAGCTCCAATCGCCGTCCCGCGTTGAGTCGTACGCCGCTGCCGCAGCCCACCCCCACCGAGGCGGTGTCGCTGGCCAAGGTGGCGGAGATGGGCCTGGCGGCCATGATCGCGCCGGGTCAGGATCCGCGCACCGCCATCATCGCCTGCTACGTGGCCATGGAAAGCGGCCTGGCGCAGGCCCGGGAGGTCGCGCCGCTGGCCTCCGACACCCCGTCCGAGGTGCTGGCGCGCGCCTTCGATCGCGGCTTCCTGCACGACGCGTCGGCGCGGGAACTGGTGTCGCTGTTCGAGGAGGCCCGCTTCAGCCCGCACTCCATGCTGGAGTGGCAGCGGATGCGGGCCGAGCAGCTGCTGCGTATCGTATTGGCAGATCTGCAGGGGTTGGCGGCATGAGAGTTGTTGTCGCGGTGGGGCTCCCATGGCGCAGGGCGGGGGGTCTGCCATGAATCGAAGCGCGATCGTGGTGGGCGCGGTGCTGCTGGCCGTTCTGTTGGAACTCATCGCCCTCGGCAACCAGCGCGACAGTCTGCTGCTCCTCACCGGGATTCCGGTGGCCGGTGCGCTGGGCCTGCTGGTGTGGTCGCTCGTGGAGCGCGCGCGGCGGCTCGCCCCGGTCGCCGAGGACAACGACATCGACAACGGACCCGTCGAGATGCTGCGCCGCTGGCAGGCGCGCGCCACTATGCTGGCCGACCGGTCCGAGGGCACCCGCGCCGACTGGGACCGCCACCTGCGGCCCTTGCTGGCCAAGGAGTTCGAGCTGACCAGCGGGCATCGGATGAACAAGAACCGCCGTGCCCTCGAAGTGGCGGGACAGCTGCAGTTCGGCCCCGAACTGTGGCGCTGGGTGGACCCGGCGAACTCGGCGCTGCGCGACGAAGTCAATCGCGCACCGGGCCGCCCCGCCCTCGACGAGATCCTGCGTCGGCTACAAGACATGTGAGATGAGATGCGAGAGTTGCCATGACATCACCGATGGACGTGACCATCAAGCGCACCGACGCCGTACTGCGCGAAGTATCCCGGATCGTGGTCGGCAAGCGGGACGAGCTGCAGCTGATCATGATCGCGGTGCTGTCGGGCGGCCATATCCTGATCGAGGACCTGCCCGGACTGGGCAAGACCCTGATCGCGCGCTCTTTCGCGACCGCGCTCGGGCTGAACTTCACCCGCGTGCAGTTCACCCCGGACCTGCTGCCGGCCGATCTCATCGGCTCCACGATCTACGACATGCATTCGGGCCGTTTCAGTTTCCGGCGCGGCCCGGTGTTCACCAACATGCTGCTGGCCGACGAGATCAACCGCACCCCGCCCAAGACCCAGGCCGCCCTGCTGGAGGCCATGGCCGAGGGCCAGGTCTCCATCGACGGTGAGACCTTCCCGCTGCCGAACCCGTTCGTCGTCTTCGCCACCGACAACCCGATCGAGTACGAGGGCACCTACCCGCTGCCCGAGGCCCAGCTCGACCGCTTCGCCATGCAGCTGCGGCTCGGGTACCTGTCGGAGAGCGACGAGATGAGCATGATCCGCCGCCGCCTGGAACGCGGTTCGCAACCGGCCCAGATCGGCCAGGTGGTCGATGCCGAGGGCCTGCTCGAGATGCGGCAGGCCGTCGAATTCGTGACCGTGCACCCGGATGTGGTGGGCTACGTCGTCGCGCTGGCCGCCGCCACCCGCGGGCACCCGCAGGTGGAGGTCGGCGCCAGTCCCCGCGCCGAACTGGACCTGGTGCAGATGGCCCGCGCCCGCGCCCTGCTGCACGGCCGCGACTACGTGGTCCCCGAGGACGTGAAGGCACTGGCCATTCCGACCATGGCGCACCGCATCACGCTGCGCCCCGAGATGTGGGTGCGCCGCATCCGCGGCGAGGACGTCATCTCCGAACTGCTGCGCCGCCTGCCCGTCCCGCGCGCCACCCCGGCCTGAGGCGCGCATGAGGCATCGCGACACCAGCGCCTCCGTCGAGGCCGAATTGCGCTGGCGGCCCGCGCCGCTGGTGTTCATGCTGGCCGCCGTGTCCGCGCCCGCGCTGGTGCTGGCGGTGATCCTGGGCAAATGGCAGCTGGTGGTGTTCGCCGCGCCCATGCTCGGGGTGCTGGCCTCCGCGCCGCTGCAGCAGTCGCGCACCCGCATCCAGATCGACGGGTCCGGGGTGCTGCGCTGCTTCGAGACCGAAGAGGTGGTGCTGACCGCCGCCGCCTTCGTGGAGAGCGGGCACGCGCTGCTGCGCCTGCATCCGGAACCGTTGCCGGACATGGACATCCATGTCGAGGAGACGGTGGACTCCGGCGCCTCCCCGGCCGGGCTGCGGCTGGCGCTGTCCGCCGCGCGGTGGGGACGCTATCCGGTGCCCATGCGGGTGTCGGCGCTGAGTCCGGCCGGGCTGGCGGTGGCCTCGGTGCGGCTGCCCGCGGGGGAGCTGTTCATCTACCCGATCACCGATCCGCAGCGCATGCGGTTGCCGCGCACCGAACTTCCCGAGCGCATGGGTTCGCACCTGACCCGGCGGCACGGGCCCGGCGTGGAGTACGCCGATATCCGCCCCTACACCCCGGGCGATCAGCTGCGCACGGTCAACTGGCCGGTGAGCGCGCGCCGCGGGCAACTGTTCGTGACCGAACGCTTCACCAACCGGGCCGCGGATGTGGTTGTGCTGGTGGACACGTCGATGCAGGCCCCGGGGCCCGCCTCGGACTCGCTGGAGCTGTCGGTGCGTGGCGCGGCGCAGGTGGCGCAGTCCGCGCTGCAGGCCGGCGACCGGACCGCGGTGGTCTGCCTGGGCCGGAATCCGCGCTGGCTGCGACCCGATATCGGCCGCCGCCAGTTCTATCGGATCGTGGACGCGGTGCTCGACGTCGGCGACGAGCACATCCTCACCCAGGGCACGCTGGCGCCGCACTCCGCGGTCCCGATCGGCGCGGTCATCGTCGCCTTCTCCACCCTGCTCGACACCCAGTTCGCCTTGGCCCTGATCGATCTGCGCAAGCGCGGCCATGTCGTGGTGGTGGTCGACGTGCTGCGCGGCCCGCCGTTCGACGACGGCCTGGACAACACCCTGGCCCGCATGTGGCAGCTGGAACGCACCTCCATGTACCGCGACATGGGCACCGTCGGCGTCGACATCGTGCCCTGGCCCGCGGACACCCGGCTCGATCAGGTCATGCGGCTGCTGCCCGCCCACCGCCGTACCGTGAGGGTTCGCCGATGACGAAGTTCCTGGCCGTGCTGTCCGGAGTGCTGCTCGCGGGCGCGGTGGCCGTCGTGCTGCCCTGGGCCGCGCTGCCGGTGGCCGTGCTGGCCGCGGCGGGCTGGCGGTGGCGGGTGGCCGCGGTGCTGGCCGCGCTGGCGGCTATGTCGGCCGTGGCCTGGATCGGGACCGGGGCGCTGGTGGCGGGCGGGATCGGGCTCGTCGCGACCACCTACCTGCTGAACACGGCGACCGTGTCGGCCCCGGCGGGCGTGGTGCCGACCACCATTCCGTCGGTGACCGGCGCCCTGGTGTTCACGGTGGCCGCGGGTGCGGCGACCGTGCTGCCGGCCGGGCTCACCTGGGTGCCGATCCTGGCGCCGTTCGCCGTGATCGTGTTGTACGCCATGCTGGTTCGCGGGCTGTCCGACGACCGGGTCTGACCGGCGGCGTCGAAAAATCGCTTCGCGCCGGGGCGGCGGACTGCTTCACTCGCGGCATGAACGAAGAACAGATGGTCCGAACCTCGAAGCGATTGTCGCGGCATCTGCGGCACGCGCCCGAGGCGATCGGCCTCACACTGGACTCCGCCGGGTGGGTGGAGGTCGACGCCCTGCTCGCGGCCCTGGCCGCGCACGGGCGCCGGGTCACGCGACCCGAACTGGACGAGGTGGTGGCGCGGAACAACAAGCGCCGCTTCGAATTCGATGCGACAGGGACCCGGATCCGCGCGAGTCAGGGGCACAGTGTCGACGTTGACCTGGAGTACCGGGCGACCACGCCGCCCGGAACGCTCTACCACGGCACCGTTGCCGCGGCCCTGCCCGGAATTCGCGCCGAAGGGCTGCTGCCCATGCGCCGCCACGACGTCCATCTGTCGGCGGATACCGAGACCGCCGTCAAGGTGGGGTCGCGTCGTGGCCGACCCATCGTGCTGACCGTGGACGCCGCCGCGATGCATCGCGACGGACACGAGTTCCGGGTCAGCGCCAATGGGGTCTGGCTGGTGGCTGCCGTCCCGCCCGGTTACCTGACCGGACTCTGATCCGACAGGCAGCGGCCTTCGAAGCGCCGGGCAGGACGGAATCCACTGTGGGCCAAGGCTATTGGAGGGCGGGTGGCATTCGGGTCGGCTTGATGCGGCCGGCGTCGATGAGCGCCCGGAATGCCGCGGCTTTGCGCGCGCACTCCGCGACCGGGCAGCGACGGTGCTGCTGCATGGTGCGGTGGGCTTCCTGGACGCCCAGCGGATGATCGGGGGCGAGGTGCGACCAGGAGGATGGGGCGGTGGAGACCAACGCCAACGCGTTGTGCTCCTTGCTGATTCGATCTCGGATCCGCTCGACCGAGAGCCGGTCCGGATCCTGGTGTGGGTGGTGCAGGCTCATGATGGCGATTGCCGTGACCACGAGCGTTGCGAGGGTGGCCGTGAACACTTGCCAGGCGGCCATTCGTTCACCTTCTCCGTGTCTATCGGATGTAGTCAACAAGATATTCAGTTGGTAGCTAGATATTCACCCTATGCCCCAAGACGTTACGCCTCCAGCGTGTCGTAGGTCAGAACCAATCGAATTTCGGCCGCTTTCAGCAACTTCCCCGCTCGTTCCGCCGCGCGGCACGCTGGATGTTTGCGACTATTTCGAGGTGACGGACGGTCAGGCCCAGCTGCGCTCCATCACCAGTGCGGCACTCCTCGTCGAGTTCGCGGTCGGCCGCGGCCTCGGCACCGCTGATCTGCTGCGGCACACCGGAATTCGGGAACGCGAACTGATGGACTCGACCGCCGAGATCACGCTCACACAGGAGCTGGCCCTGATGCGCAATGTGGTGGCCGGTGTCGGAGACGCGCCCGGTATGGGGCTTATGGCCGGATCGCTCTGTCACCCACCGAGTCTCGGCGTGCTCGGCTTCGCCCTGATGAGCTGTCCCACCGTGCGTGACGCCGTGGATCTGGCCCTGCGCTACGCCGATCTGTCGTTCACCGTGGCTCGCCACCACCTCGTCGTCACCGGTGACGACGTCTCCGTCGTCCGCGACGACAGCGGGGTGCCCGCCGAGGTGCGCCGCTTCGCGGTGGAGCGGGATGTGGCGGCCATCTGGACGATTCAGCAGGACGTGATGCCGATGCGCCCGCCCATCACGCGCGTGGCCGTGGCCTTCCCGCCGCATCCGGTCTACGAGATGTTCGGGGCCATGTTCGGGGTCGAGGAGGTGGTGTACAACGCGCAGCGCTCGGTTCTCACCGGACCGTCCAGTATTCAGTATCTGCCACTGCCCCAGGCGAATACGGCCACCGCGCGCTTTTACGAACAGCAATGCGCGGATCTGTTGCAACGCCGGAAACGCCGGCAGGGCGTCAGCGGCCGGGTCCGGCAACTCCTCATCTCTCGCGTGGGAATAGCCGACCAATCGCGCATAGCCGCCGAATTGGACATCAGCGTCCGAACTCTCCGCCGCCGCCTGGCCGACGAGGGCACCACCTTCCGCGAACTATCGTCCGAAACGGTCGGTTTGCTGGCCGAGGAATTCCTCGTGGCGGGAATGACCGTCGAACAATCCGCATTGCGCCTCGGCTACGCCAGCGTCTCCGCCTTCACCTCCGCCTTCCGGGCGTGGAAAGGCCAGTCGCCCGGGCAATTCGCCAGGGAGAACCGGGGCCGGGTCGCCGCCCGCGGGGCCTGACCAGGAAGTCGCGGCGATCTGTCCGATTCCACGCTGACAGGACAGACCGACCGGGACGATGGTCTCAATTTCGCCGCGCAGTCCGGGAGCGGGCGGCAGAATTTCAGCTATGCCCCGATCGGCCCCGCCAATCGTTGCCGCCGAGACCTTCACCCGCGCGGTGCAGCCGGTGCTCCCGGTGGGCGACGGCCTGGTGCTGCGGCCGTGGCTGCGGCGGGACGGACCGGAGGTCTACGCGGCCTTCCAGGATCCGGCCATCGCCCGCTGGCATGTGCGCACGGCCGACACCGTGGAGGAGGTCGGCGACTGGGTGGACGCCTGGGCGCGGTCGTGGAGCAGTGGGACCGCGGCCAATTGGGCGGTCGCGGACAGCCGGAGCGGCCGGTTGATGGGTCGCGCCTCACTCCATCACATGGAGCTGTGGCACGGCGAGGCGGCAGTCGCCTACTGGGTGGTGCCGGCGGCGCGCGGGCGCGGCATCGCGCCGCGGGCGGTGGAGGCGCTGGTCGGCTGGGCCTTCGAGGTGGCCGGATTCCATCGCATCGAACTGCGCCACTCCGTGCACAACATCCAATCCTGCAGCGTGGCCCACAAATCCGGCTTCGTCCTCGAAGGCATCAACCGCAGCGCGGGCCTGCACACCGACGGCTGGCACGACATGCACCTGCACGCCCGCATCCAGCCGGCCCGCGCCGCCGAACCGGCCTGCGCGCACCACCTTCCGTACGACGCGGTCCCTGAGGCCGCCACCCAGCCGGTCCACCGACTGCGGCGCTGACCTTGCCGGGACGCCGGCGCGGTATCAGTGGTCGGTTTCGATCCGCAGCGCGGTGATGGTGCTCGCCAGACCCTCGTACTGGTTGGTGAGCAGGACGATCTCGATCAGCCGCTGCTCGTCGTAGTGCGCGGCCAGCGCTTTCCAGGTCTCGTCGTCGAGGTCGCGAGTGGCGACCAGCTGGTCCACGGCGGTGAGCAGCGCGCGTTCCTTGTCCGACCAGCCCGCGGCCGCGGGCCCCTCCCGGAGCCGGTCCAGGATCTCGGGGGTGACGCCCGCCCGGCGACCCAGCCGGATGTGGTGGTCGGTCTCGTATTCGCATTGGCGCAGATGCGCGACGCGCAGGATGACCAGTTCGGATTCGTAGCGGCGCAGCTTGCCCCCGGGCATCAGCCGCCCCGAGAAGTGCAGCCAGCCGCGGAACAATCCGCCGGTCCGGCCCAGGGTGCTGAACAGGTGGGCGTCATCCGTCCCGGCGGCGCGGGAAAGCGCCTGCCAGACAACCCAGTTGACCGGACCGAGCTCCCGCAGCCGGCCGGGAGCGATGCGTGGCTTCGTCGACACCATGTCACCAGTCAACACCCTGTCTGGGCCACCCGCCAGAGCAGCGGGTGACGGCGCGTCATTCCCGCACCGCTCGAGCCAGTCTGGTGAGCTCCAGGGCGCGGCGGGCACGGGTCAGCACGTGCGCGCGGGAGCTGGCCAGGTGGGCGAGCAGGGCCCGCAACGCGGTCTCCAGGTCCCCGGCGAGCAGGTGCTCGGCGATGGCGATGTGGTCCTCGGCCATCGCGGCGATGCGGCCGGGGGTGGGCATGTCCAGGGAGCGCACCGGACGCACCCGCGCCTGCACCGTGGACAGTGCGTCGGCCAGCGCGGAATTGCCCGCCGCCAGCAACAGTGTGGTGTGAAAGCGTTCGTCGGCGCTGATGAGTTCCGCGTCCGGCTCGGGCGGGTGCTCGCGCAGCCGCCGCCAGAATTCGAGTTCGCGGCGCACCGCGGCGGTGTCGAACGGCTCGACGGGCCGCGGCGTTTCGGCCCGGCTGACCGGAGCCACGAATTCCGGGAGACCCGCCGCGGTGGACTGCAGCCGCTGGATTCCCCTGGCCTCCAGCACGATCCGCAGTTCGTACAGGTCGCCCAGATCGTCCACCCGCGGCCGATACGGGTAGAGGCCGTCCGTGTGACGTTCCAGCAGCCCGTCGGACAGCAGCCGCGCCAGCGCCTCACGGACCGGGGTGCGGGAGACGCCGTAGGTCTCGGCGAGACGTTCCTCGCCGAGCCGTTCGGTCGGCACCAGCACCCCGGCCGCGAGATCGCGCTGCAGGGCCCGGTAGACCCGCTCGGACAACGGAATGCGCCCCCTGCGCGCGTTCACGCCGGTGTCCGATCAGATCGCCATGGCCAGGCGCACGGCGGATTCCGCGCCCGCGCCGCCCTCCCCGGAGGAGGTGACGCGGCCCGAGCGCAGCACGTAGAACTGCTGCGCGGCCTGCAACGCGAAACCGATGTGCTGCTCCACCAGCAGCACGCTCAACCCGCCGCGGGCGGTGAGATCGATGATGGTGCGCTCGATCTCGGCGACCACCGACGGCTGGATGCCCTCGGTCGGCTCGTCCAGGATCAGCAGTTTCGGTTCGGTGATCAGGGCGCGGGCGATGGCCAGCTGCTGACGCTGGCCGCCGGAGAGCAGCCCGGCCTTGCGGGTCAACAGCTCCCGCAGCGCCGGGAACAGGTCCAGCGCCTCGGCGACCCGTTCCTTGCCGCGTTTGCGGCCGTCCGCCACCACCTGCAGGTTCTCCATTGTGGACAACTGTGGAAAACTCTGCTGCCCCTGCGGCACGTAGGCGATGCCGCGCTTGACCCGCCGTGACGGTGACAGCTTGGTGATGTCCTCGCCGCCGAAGCGGATTCGCCCGGACTTGGCGGGCAGCAGTCCGACCGCGGCGCGCAGCAGCGACGTCTTCCCGGCCCCGTTGTGGCCCATGATGGCGGCCACGCTGTTGTCCGGAACCGTCAGGGACACACCGTGAATCACCTCGGTCCGGCCGTAGCCGGTGTGTAGATCAACGAGTTCCAGCATTCGTGGCCTCCTTCGCCTCGTCCGATTCGGGCTCCGTACCGGTGGCCGCGGTGTCCGCGGTGGGCGGCAGTTCGCCGGCCGCGGCGGTACCGAGGTAGACCTCCTGCACCTTCGGATCGGCCTGCACTTGCTCCACCGTGCCCTCGCTGAGCACGCGGCCGCTCGCCAGCACGGTCACCGACGTGGCGAACGCGCGCATGAAGTCCATGTCGTGCTCGACCACGATGACCACCCGCTCGCCGCCGATGCGGCGCAACAGGTTTCCGGTCTCCTCGCGTTCCTCGGCGCTCATGCCCGCCACCGGTTCGTCCAGCAGCAGCACCGACGCGTTCTGTACCAGCAGCATGCCGATCTCGAGCCACTGCTTCTGACCGTGCGCGAGCACCCCGGCAGGCTTGTCGCGCAGCGCGGTGAGGCCGATGGTTTCCAGTGCCTCCTCGATGGCGGGCAGCACCGACTTGCGGCGGCGCAGCAGGGTGAGCGCGGACCGCCCCGCGCCCGCCGCGATATCCAGGTTCTGCAGCACGGTGAGCTGTTCGAAGACGCTCGCGGTCTGGAAGGTGCGGCCCACGCCCAGGCGCGCGATCTGATGCACCTTGCGGCCGATCAGTTCGGCGCCGGTCTTCTGCGCCGAGCCGGTCGCCGGGACCAGGCCGGTGATGGCGTCGATGAGGGTCGTCTTGCCCGCGCCATTGGGTCCGATCAGGAACCGCAGATCGCCTTGCAGGACGGTGAGGTCCACGCCGGAGACGGCCTTGAAGCCGTCGAAACTCACCGAGAGGCCGCGGATCTCGAGGTACTCGCTGTCCATGCCGGCATTGCCGCCGAGCTTCGGTTCGGGTGCGGTCATCGGGCTTCCACCTTCTGCTCGGCCGCTGCGGCGGGCTGCTCGGGCTCCGGCGAGGTCGCGGCCGGGGTCTCGGCGGTCTCGGTGCCGGCGTCCGGTTCCGGTGCGGAGTCGGCACTCTGGCCGCGCAACCGCTCCAGCAGCTGCTTGGCCATGGGCCCGAAACCGGCCAGTCCGGCCGGAATGAACCCGACCACCACGATGAACAGCGCACCCTGGAAGTAGGTCCACGCCGACGGGAAATGCTCGGAGAAGGTGGTCTGCGCCCAGGCCACGCCGATCGCGCCCAGCACCGGCCCGAGCAGGGTGGTGCGGCCGCCGATCGCGACGCCGATCAGGAAGGCGATGGACGGCACCACGCCGATGTCGGCGGGGGAGATGATGCCGACGATCGGGGTGAACAGCGCGCCCGCGATGCCCGCGAAGAAGGCGGCCACCACGTAGGCGACGATCTTGATATTGGCGGGGTCATAGCCGAGGAAGCGGACCCGCTCCTCCTGATCCCGCACGGCGACGAGGAGTTCCCCGTACCGGCTGCGCATGAGCTGCCGCGCCACCGCCACCACCGCGAGCAGGGTGGCCGCCGCGATGAAGAACAGCATGCGCCGGTTCACCGGATCGTCGAGGCGGAAGCCGAAGAACGACCGGAAGTCGCTCAAGCCGGTGAAGCCACCGATGGTCTGCTGCCCGGTGAGCAGGATCGCCAGCGCCGCAGCCAGCGCCTGACTCAGGATCGCGAAGTACGCGCCCTTCACCCGGCGCTTGAAGACCCCGAAACCGAGCACCGCCGCCAGCGCCGCGGGCAGGATCGCGATCGCCAGGATCGCCACCGGCGCGGACTCGAAAGGCCGCCAATACGACGGCAATTCGGGCACACCCGCGATGGTCATGAACTCCGGCACGTCCTCGTGCGCCTTGGCGGCGTCGGCCATCTGCAGATGCATGGCCATGATGTACGCGCCGAGGCCGAAGAACACGCCCTGCCCGAGGGTGAGCATGCCGCCGCGACCCCACGCCAGGCCGATGCCGACCGCGACGATCGCGAAACACAGGAACTTGGCCAGCAGGCTCAACCGGAAATCGGTGAGCACCGCGGGCGCCACCCCGAACAGCACGATGGCGGCGATGGCGAAGCCGCCCAGGGTTTTCAGAGACGATTGCGCGCCGAGACGCCCGATGACGGTCATGCCAGACTCCTCGTCCGGACGGTGAACAGACCCTGCGGGCGCACCTGCAGGAAGATCACGACCACGATGAAGACGATCACCTTGGCGACCGTCGCGGTGGTCGAGTATTCGACGAACGAATTCAGCAGGCCCATCGCGAAGGCCGCGATGACGGTGCCCTTGATCTGCCCCAGGCCGCCGATCACGACCACCAGGAAGGCGTCCACCAGATACGACTGCCCGATGGTGGGGCTGGTGGAACCGATCAGGGTCAGCGCCACCCCGGCCACGGCCGCCAGGCCCGAGCCGATGAAGAACGTGCTGACATCCGTGAGACGCGAAGAGACGCCGGAGGTTTCGGCCAGACTGCGGTTCTGCACCACCGCCCGGATCCGACGGCCCATCGGGGTCGTCTTCATCGCGGTGGCCAGCGCGATCACCGCCGCCACGGCCAGCACCATGATGAAGATGCGGGTCTTGGGCACCACGGTGCCCGCGATCCCGATGCCGCCGGTCAGCCAGTCGGGCGCGACCACGTTCTTGGCGGGCGCGCCGAAGATGTCGCGCACCGCCTGCTGCAACACCAGGCCGACACCGAAGGTGACCAGCAGGGTGTCGAGCGGACGGTCGTACATCCAGCGGATGAGCCCCATTTCCAGCGCGGCGCCCAGCAGACCGCCGACCAGGAAGCCGGCGAACAGCGACACGATCAACGCCACGCCGGTCGCCGAGATCAATTGCTCGACCACGTAGGTCGTGTAGCAACCGGCCATGATGAATTCGCCGTGCGCCATGTTGATGACGCCCATCTGACCGAAGGTCAGTGACAGGCCCAGCGCGGCGAGCAGCAGGATCGAGCCCAGACTCAGCCCCGTGAACAGCTGTCCGACAGCGACGTCCATGTGAGATACCTCGTGAGTTCTATTGGTGGAGAACGCCGTAACGGCTGGTGCGGCGCGCGGGGCAGGAGTCCCGCGACAACCGCACCAGCCGCCCCTCATCGGCGGCCGCCGACAGTTACTTGAGGCCCTTGGCCCAGTCGTAGTTCTTCAGGTACGGGTCCGGCTGGATCGCCTTGCCCGAGTCCCACACGGTGTAGATGAGCCCGTCGGGGTGGATCTCGCCGATCCGCGCCGTCTTGGTGATGTGGTGGTTGGAGCCGTCGATGGTGACGGTGCCCTCCGGGGCGTCGAAGCTGACGCCGTCCGCGGCCTTCTGAATGTCGGCCACCGCGAACGACTTCGCCTTCTCCACGGTCGCCTTCCACAGGAACACCGAGGTGTAGGCGGCCTCCATCGGGTCCGAGGTGGGCTTGTTCGCGCCGTAGGCGGCCTTGTACGCCGAGACGAACGCCTTGTTCTGCGGGGTGTCGACGGTCTGGTAGTAGTTCCACGCGGTCAGCTGGCCCGCGACGTTCTGCACGCCGACGCCGCCGACCTCCTCCTCGGCGATCGACACCGAGACCACCGGCATCTCAGCGGCTTTCAGGCCGGCGTTCGCGTACTCGCGGAAGAACGCCACATTCGAGTCGCCGTTGAGGGTGTTGAACACCGCGCCCGCCTTGGCGCTGCGCACCTTGTTGACGATGGTGGAGAAATCGGTGGAGCCCAGCGGCGCGTAGTCCTCGCCCTTGATCTCGATGCCGTTGGCCTTGGCGTAGGCCTTGATCTCGCGGTTGGCGGTCTGCGGGAACACGTAGTCCGAACCCACCAGGTAGAGCGAGGTGACGCCCTTCTGCTTCAGGTAGTCCAGCGCCGGAATGATCTGCTGGTTGGTGGTGGCGCCGGTGTAGAAGATGTTCTTCGAATCCTCCAGGCCCTCGTACTGGACCGGGTAGTACAGCAGCGAATTCAGCGACTCGAACTTGGGCTTCATGGCCTTGCGCGACGCCGAGGTCCAGCCGCCGAACACCGCGGCCACACAGTCGGAGCTGACCAGCTTCTCGGCCTTCTCGGCGAAGGTCTTCGGGTCGGACGCGCCGTCCTCCAGCACCACCTCGACCTTCTTGCCCAGCACGCCGCCCGCGGCATTGATCTGGTCCACCGCCAGCTTGGTGGCATTGGCGACGGTGACCTCGCTGATCGCCATGGTGCCGGTCAGCGAGTGCAGCGAACCGATCTTGATGGTGTCCTTCGAGGTGTCCACGCAGGACTTGGCATTGGAGCCGGAGGCGGTGTCGCTGTCACGCGACCCACAGCCGGCGATCATGACGGCGGACAGTGCCAGCGCGGTCGGAATGGTGATCGCCTTCATCAGGCGGGAAGCCCTGTCCCGGCGGGAAGAGTCGTGCATGGGGCGGATCCTTCGCTTCACTTGTTCGGCGACGTCGGCTGCGTCGCTTGCGAATACCGGCGCGTATACAGCGGCTGTATTCGTGGAACGAAAGGTAAACGGGAAGTGTTGCGCCGGAATGACTCTCGATTAATGTCCGATTTCCTATGTTGCCGCGTCGTGAATTTATGCTCACGGCAAGCGGATTCGGATCATGCGTCAGAGGTATCGGCGCAGATCAAGGGGTATTTTGGGCAACCGCCCGGGTATTTTGACAGCTGACACCGGCTCGATGTGAGCAGTGAGGAGCCGCGCTGCCGGCTCCCCGGTGATGTGGAAGTGCTATTGAATGATGTACGGCGAGATGGAACTTCGGTGCTCGCTGATGTCGAGCGATTTGCCGAGCGGGGGGAAGGCGCGCTGGGGGCAGTTGGAGCGTTCGCACACCCGGCAGCCCGCGCCGATCGGAGTCGCCTTGGGCTCGTTGAGATCCAGCCCGTCCGCGTAGACGGTGCGGCCGGCATGGCGCAACTCGCAACCCAGGCCGATCGCGAAGGTCTTGCTCGGCTCGCCGTACCGGGTGGCGCGGCGTTCCACCGTGCGGGCCACCCACAGGTATTTGCGGCCGTCGGGCATCTGGGCGATCTGGGTCATGATCTTCGCGGGGTAGGCGAAGGTCTCGTAGACATTCCACAGGGGGCAGGTGCCGCCGCTGGAGGAGAAGTGGAAACCGGTCGCGGACTGGCGTTTCGACATATTGCCGGCGCGGTCCACGCGGACGAAGGAGAACGGGACGCCGCGCAGTTTGGGCCGCTGCAGGGTGGACAGGCGGTGGCAGATGGTCTCGTAGCTCTGGGTGAAGAAGGCCGACAGGCGCTCGATGTCGTAGCGGAAGTCCTCGGCCACCTCGTGGAAATGGGTGTACGGGAGGACGGTCGCGGCCGCGAAATAGTTGGCCAGACCCAATTTCGCCAGCACGATCGACTCCTGGCTGGAGAAATTGCCCTCCGCCACCAGCTTCTCGATGAGATCGCCGCATTCCAGATAGGCGAGTTCGGCGGCCAGCTTGAACACCCGCTGCCCGCCCGACAGATGCGGCGCGATTTCCAGCCGCCGGCCGACCGGATCGAAACGGTGCAGCAGGCCGTCGCCCAGATCGATGCGTTCCACGATGTGCACGCCGTGCGCGTCGGACATGCGGCGCGGGATCTCACGTTTCAGGTCGCCGCCGTGCAAACGCATCCGGTGGGTGAGTTCCTCGGCCGCGGTATCCAATTCGTGAATGTAGTTCTGCCGCTGATAGAAGTAGTCGCGCACTTCCTCGTGCGGTTTGGAGATGGCGGCCGAACCGCTGCCGTCGGCGAAACGGTCCTCGGTGGCGGCGGCCAGCTGGGCGGTCGTATTCCGATAGCGGCGATGCATATTCACCATGGCGCGCGCCAAACCCGGATGCGCGGACACCATTTCGGCGATCTCCTGCGCGTCCGCCTCCACCCCGAGCTCCTGATCCATCACGACTTCCTGGAGTTCGGCGATCAGCCGGGTGTCGTCCTGGGAGGAGAAGAAGCCGGCGTCGACGCCGAAGACTTCGCTGATACGCAGCAGTACCGGTACGGTGAGCGGGCGTACGTCGTGTTCGATCTGATTGAGATAGCTAGCCGAGATCTCGAGCTTCTTGGCCAATGAGACCTGACTCAAACCGCGCTCGGTGCGCAGCTGCCGGAGCCGCCCTCCGACGTAAGTCTTGGCCATGCGCCCAAGTTTATTGGCGAATTCGCATCCCTGCCAATGGCAGAATTAGCAAACCCGCTGAGCCGTGCGTCACACCGATGTCGGTGCGCCCGGCTACCGTCGGGAAATGCTCTTGTCCGAGGTGGTCGAAGCGTCAGCCGGGGTACGGGCGACATCGTCGCGCAAAAACAAGATCAATATCCTTGCCGAGCTGCTGAAACACGCCGAACCACAGGAATTGGCGCAGGTCGTGGCCTGGCTGTCGGGAGAGCTCATCCAGGGCCGGATCGGCACCGGATGGCGGACGCTGACCGCGCTCGAGGTGGTATCCACAGGATCGCCCGGCCTGACCGTGGAAACTGTGGACAACTTTTTCGACCAGCTCGCCGGAGTCGGCGGCAGCGGGTCGGCCGCGCGGCGGCAGGAATTGCTGGCCGACCTGTTCGGGGCCGCGACCGGCGCCGAACACGATTTCCTGATCCGCCTGCTGACCGGGGAGATGCGGCAGGGCGCCCTCACCGCCATCGTCGCCGAGGCCGTGGCCGCCGCCTACGACGTGCCGATCGCCGCGGTCCGGCGGGCGCACATGCTGTCCGGGCGACTGCCGGTCACCGCGGTCGCGGCCCGCACCGGCGGGGCAGCGGCGCTGGCCGCGTTCCGGCTCGAGCTCGGGCGGCCCGTCCAGCCCATGCTGGCCTCGCCCGGCGCCACCCTCGAGGAAGCGGTCGCCGAATTCGACGGGCAGGTCAGCGTCGAGCACAAGATGGACGGCGCCCGCATTCAGGTGCATCGCGACGGCGACAGCGTGTGGGTGTTCACCCGTACCCTGCGTGACATCACCGCGAGCGTGCCCGAATTGGTGGAACTGGTCCGGAAATTGGACTGCACCAGCGTGGTGCTCGACGGCGAGACCCTGGCGCTCGAGGATTCCGGCCGGCCCCGCCCGTTCCAGGAGACCATGAGCCGCTTCGGCGCGACCGTCGCCCAGGAACTGCTGCTGCACCCCTACTTCTTCGACTGCCTGCACCTGAACGGTGACGACCTGCTCGACGTTCCGCTGCGGGATCGCCGGCGCGCGCTCGGCGAGGTGGCCGGGGGCCTGGCCATCCCGGCGCTCATCGCCCCCGATCCCGAGGCCGCCGCCGAATACTTCGACGGCGCGCTCGCCGCCGGCCACGAGGGCATCATGATCAAATCCCTCGACGCGCCCTACGCCGCGGGCCGTCGCGGCCGCGCCTGGCAGAAGATCAAACCCACCCACACCCTCGACCTGGTCGTACTCGGCGCGGAATGGGGCTACGGCCGCCGCACCGGTTACCTGTCCAATCTGCATCTGGGCGCGCGGGATCCGGACGGCGGCCCGCCGATCATGGTCGGCAAGACCTTCAAGGGCCTCACCGACGCCCTGTTGCAGTGGCAGACCAGCGAATTCCCCCGCCACGAACGCGACCGCGACGCGGGCACGATGTACCTGCATCCGGAACTGGTGGTCGAGATCGCCCTCGACGGCGTCCAGACCAGCCCCCGCTACCCCGGCGGCGTCGCCCTCCGCTTCGCCCGCGTCGTCCGCTACCGCCCCGACAAGGAACCGCACCAGGCCGACACCATCGACACCATCCGCGCCCTGCTGCCCGGGGCGAAGTAGCGGTCACGGGCGACCGAATGCCGCGGGGGCGCGGGGAGAAGCCCCCGACTACCCAGGTGCGTGGGAACGGCCCCCGACTACCCCGGGGGTGCTGGGGGCGGAGCCCCCAACTGGCCCTGGGGGTTCGGGGGCGAAGCCCCTGAGAGCCCCGAGAGTTGGCCCCCCCTCACAGCCGATTCACAGCTGGAAAAGGGCACGTTCCGAGATTCGTCACGCAGGATTCAGGTGTCGAACTTCGGCGGATGGTTGTCAGGTGACGGGTTGCAGGGAACTGCCACCGCATCTCCCACGCGGATTCCCCTGTGGCCCGTGCTCTCCGCCGGGATCGACGGTGGATTGCGCATGGTCCACCTCGGTGGCCGGTGGTGCCCCGCCCCCTCGCCGGGCACCGCCGGCCGCGGTCACTCGTAGTCGTGGGTCCCGGTCAGATTCGGCAGTCTGCGGCGGCCCGCCGCCAGTTCGCCCGCGAGATCCTCGTAGGCGATGGCCAATTCGGTGAGCCGCCCGGCGGCGTCCTGCACGGCGGCGTCGGGTGACATGGCCAGGGTCAGGTAGGCCAGTGCGGAGAACTGGGCGAGCCGATCCACCACCGTCCCCACGGTCTCGGTGTGCAGGTGCGCGTCGCGGGCGGCCTTGGGCATCTCGGCCGCGACCCAGCAGTCGATGTCGTGCACCAGGCGGGCCCGGTCGTGGTCGATCCGGTCGAGGCCGCGTGCCGTGGTGAGTCTCCGCTCGTGCAGGTCCGCCAGTAAGCCGGCGCAACGCAGCACCGGGTGATCGTCGGGGGGCAGGCCGCGGCAGGCCTGCAGCAAAAGGTGTTTCGGCGGGAGCGGATGCACGGCCGACATCCTGCCCCTCCAATGTCTCCGAACGGCAACGACATTCGGTGCCACATTGCCCTCCAGGGGTTGCATCCGGTGCCGTGACGTGCCGTGATGGTGGGGTGATCGTCACCGTGACCATGAACCCCGCCTACGACATGACCTACCGGGTGGAGCATTTCGAGCGCGGTCGCGCGCATCGGGTGCGCTCGGTGGACCAGCGGCTGGGCGGGCGCGGCATCAATGTCACGCGGGTGCTCAACCAGCTCGGCAAGTACGCGCGGGCCACCGGCTTCTCCGATCACTCCTTCGCGGCCGCCGCGGAACTGGAGATGCCGGTCGACTTCGTGCACGCGCTGCCCTGGGTGCGGCGCACGGTGGTGATCAGCGAATCCGACGACGGCACCGCGACCGCGCTGTGGGAGCCGGGGCCGCGGGTCACCGAACCGCGGGCGGTGGACCAATTGCGGGTGCGGGTGGCGGGCATGATGTCCGACATGAGCGGCCTGGTCATCTCCGGGTCGTTGCCCGGCGGCGTCAGCGCGGGCCTGCCCGCCGAGCTGGCCCGCACCGCCATCGCCCGCGGCATACCCACGATCTGCGATTGCGACGGCCAGACCCTGGAACTGGCGGCGCGGGTGCCGGGCATCGTGCTCACGCCCAATGTCGAGGAGCTGGAACGACTCACAGGCCGCCCGGCGGGCACCATCGCGGAGATCCTGGCCGCCGTGGATCCGCTCATCGCCGACGGTGTGGGCGCGGTGGTGGTGACCCGCGGCGGCGCGGGCCTGGTGGCGGTGACCCCGACCCGGGCCTGGACGGCCGCGCTGCCGAAGCCGCTGGCGGGCAACCCGACCGGGGCCGGGGACGCGGCGGTGGCGGCCATCATCGCCGCGCTGGCCGTCGACGCCGCCCCGGACTGGCCGGTCCTGCTCGCCGACGCCGTCGCCACCTCGGCTGCCGCCGTGGTGATCCCGGTCGCCGGCGAGATCGACCGAGCGCTGCGAGACCGGTTGCTGCCCACCGTGCGAGTGCGCGAACTCGAGTCGGTGGCCGCCCGCCCCTGAGTCCACGTCCGGCCTGAGTACACGAGCCGTCCGATGCGCGGCGCGGTCCGAGCGCTGCCTGGTTCGGGCGCGCGGCCAGGGGTGGGTGGTGGCCCGGTGCGGAAACAGACCGGCGGCGTGGTGGCCGGGCTGGGGGAACGCTCGGGGTTACGTTGGGGGAGTGTCGGACCTGGAGACTCAACCCGATCGAGGGTCGGGTGTCGGGAATGGTTATCGGATGCCGCGGCTGGTGCGCGCGGCGCAGGTGCTGGCGCTGGGCATGGGCGGGCTGGGCCTGGCGTGCGTAGCGTCTTCGGGCTGGCTGCTGGGCTCGCGGGCCGCCATCGCGACCGCGGTGCCGTTCGTGCCGGCACTGCTGCTCGCGCTGATCGCCCTCACCTTCAATTCCGAGGGCCAGTCGATCCGGATCGGCGCGATTCTGGTGGCGGTCCTGAACATGTTGTGGACGGTGCCGTCGATCATCGACGGGCGGCCGCCCGGTCCGCTGGGACCTTTGGTGTCGCTGGCGGTGATCGTGCTGCTGTTCCGCCGCGAGGCGCGCGACTGGTTCGAGCCGCCGAGCCTGTGGTGAGCGCCCGGGCCGCAGCACGCCCGCAGGCGTAACAAGTCGGTCATCTCCTCTGTTCATTCGCAATCCGCCCGCAATTGCGGGCCCTTACCGTGAGCCCTATGAGTTCGGAAGTGGCCGCGGGGACGGGCATTCACATCAGCGGGCTGAGCAAGACCTTCCGCGCGGGGCGGCGGCTGGTGCCCGCCCTGGACGCGGTGGATCTGCACACCGAGCAGGGCGCCTTCCTGTCGCTGCTCGGGCCCTCGGGCTGCGGCAAGTCCACCATCCTGCGCATCCTCGCGGATCTGGAGACGCCGACGGCGGGGACCGCGAAGATCAACGGCGAGACCCCCGCCGAGCTGCGGCGCCGCCACCAGTTCGGCATCGCCTTCCAGGATTCGGCGCTGTTGCCCTGGCGCAGTGTGGAATCCAATATCAAGCTGCCGCTGCAGGTGGCGGGGCTGCCGGTGGACAAGGAGCTGATCGCGGACCTGATCGCGCTGGTCGGCCTGGACGGTTTCGAGAAGAGCAAACCCGCGCAGCTGTCCGGCGGTATGCGGCAACGGGTTTCGATCGCCCGCGCGCTGGTGGTGAAGCCGAGCATCCTGCTGCTCGACGAACCCTTCGGCGCGCTCGACGACATGACCCGGCAGCGGCTGAACCTGGAACTGCTGCGCATCTGGACCGAGAAGCCCGCCACCACCCTGATGGTCACCCACGGCATCGCCGAGGCCGTCTTCCTGTCCGACGTGGTGGCGGTGATGAGCCCGCGGCCCGGGCGGGTGGTGGAACTGGTCGAGATCGACCTGCCGCGCCCGCGCACGCCGGAGATGATGCGCACCCCCGAATTCCACAAGCTGCACGACTACCTGTCGGAGCTGCTGTTCGGGCGCAGCGGACACGGCGGGGTGGTGACGGAATGACCCGCGTATCCCGGATGGGTGGCGCGGCGGGCATTCTCATCCTGCTGGCGCTGTGGACCCTGCTGGCCGAACTGCGCGTCGCGGGCGGCACCGTGCCCAGTCCGTGGACCGTGGTCCACACCATGTACACCGACGGCTGGGCGCTCTACGGCCCCAACTTCCGGATCACGGCCTGGGGTGCGCTGCAAGGCTTCGCGTGGGGCAACGGGCTCGCCATCGCGCTCGCGGTGCTGGTGGTGCTGATCCCGCCGATCGAAATGCTGGTCACCCAGCTGGCGATCCTCAGCTATTGCACGCCGCTGCTGGCGTTGGGGCCGATCATCCTGGTGGTGTTCGGCGGCCGCACGCCCACGGTGTTCCTGGCCGCCATGTACTGCTTCTTCACCACCATGGTCGGCACGGTGTCGGGCCTGCGGTCGGCGGACCGCACCGGCCTGGATCTGGTGCGGGCCTACGGGGGCGGCCGCTGGCAGCGGCTGTACCGGGTGCAGCTGATCGCGGCGCTGCCGAACACCTTGGCCGCCTTGAAGATCGCCGCGCCGTCCGCGGTGCTGGGCGCCATCATCGGCGAATACCTGGGCGGCGTGGACAGCGGCATCGGGGTGGCGTTGACGGCCGCGCAGACCGCCTACAACGTGCCCCGCACCTGGGGGATGGCGTTGGCCGCGGCCGCGCTGGCCGGGCTCGGCTACGCGGTCGTGGCGCTGGTGGCGCGGATCGCGGTGCCGTGGACGCGAGCGGAGGCATGATGCGGGCGAGTACCGGCGTGACGAGAACCGTGAACGTGCTGCGGCCGATCGGCAGATTCCTGCTGCCGCTGCTGGTTTCGCTGATTCTGCTGGTGGCCCTGTGGTACGGCTTCCTGAAGCTGTACCCGCAGGTCGGGCTGGTCGGCAAGAGCCCGGGCGAGGTCTGGCACTACCTGGTCACCGGGCCCACCTCCGACACCGCCCGCCGCGCGATCTTCGGCGAACTGCGAATCACGCTGCGGGACGCCGTCATCGGGTTCGGTTCCGGGATGGGTGCGGCGCTGGCGGTGGCCGCGCTGTTCGTGGGCGTGCCCGCGGTGGCGCAGGCCTTCATGCCGGTAGCCATGCTGCTGCGGTCGGTGCCGCTGGTGGCGATCACCCCGATCATCGTGCTGGTCTTGGGCCGCGGCGTGCTGGGTGTCACGGTGATGGCCGCCATCGTGGTGTTCTTCCCGGCGCTGGTGATGATCATGACCGGCTTGCGGTCCGCGCCCCGGCAGGCCACCGAACTCGTGGTGGCCTACGGGGGTTCGCATTGGACGGCCCTGCGGATGGTGGCCTTGCCCGCCGCGCTGCCCTCGGTGTTCGCGGCGGCTCGAATCTCGGTGCCGGGCGCGCTGATCGGCGCACTGCTCGGCGAATGGCTGGGCAGTGGAACAGGTTTGGGCGCGGGACTGATCCGTGCCATCCCCACCTTCCAGTACAACCGGCTGTGGGCTTCGATCGCGCTGGTGACGGTGGTGTCGGTGGTCGCTTACGCGGTGGTCGGCGTGCTGGAGAATCTGGTGCTGGCGCGCTTCTCGCCGCGGGCCGGACGGGATTGAGCACACGAGTTAACGCGCCGCATACAAATACCTCGGTCAAAGCAAAAAATCGGAAATCGAAACGGCCTACATTCGCGGCATGAGTGGTTTGTTCCGGCCGGTTCCGGCCCCGCAGTTGTCCATGGGTCGTCGATCCTTCTTCCGCTACGCCGGGCTGGCCGGTGCGGCGGTGAGCGGGGCCGGCCTGCTCGCCGCCTGCGGAAAGGACTCGTCGGGCGGCGGGAACGGCAGTGTCGCCGACGGTTCCAAATTCGGGACCGTGGCGGTGCAGTTGTCCTGGCTGAAGAACATCGAATTCGCGGGCGAGTATTTCGCCGACTCCAAGGGCTATTTCAAGGACGCCGGATTCGGGTCGGTGAATCTGATCGCGGGCGGCGCGGCCAGCACCTCGGTGGAGGCGGGGCTCGGCACCGGCAAGATCTGGATCGGCCTGTCCGCCCCGCAGACCACCGCGCCCGCCATCCTGGAGGGTCTGCCCGCCAAGATCGTCGGCACCACCTATCAGAAGAACCCCTTCTGCATCGTGAGCTCGGCGGGCAAGCCGATCCGCAATCCGCAGGACATGAAGGGCCGCAAGATCGGTGTGCAGGACACCAATCAGCTCATCTTCAACGCCCTGCTCACCGCCAACGGTATGACACCGGCCGACGTGACCATCGTGCCCGCGCAATACGATCCGACGCCGCTGGCCAACGGCGAGGTGGACGGCTGGGTCAGCTACGCCACCAACGAGCCGATCACCTTGGCGTCCAAGGGTTTCCAGAACTTCAACTTCCTGTTCGCCGACTACGGGCTGCCGCTGGTCGCGGAAACGCTGACCGTGCACCAGAAGACCATCGACTCCGAGCGCGACAAGCTCAAGGCATTCCTGATGGCCGAGGTCAAGGGCTGGAAGGACGCGGTCGCCAATTCCAGCGAGGCCGCGCGCCTGGCCGTCGAGGTGTACGGCAAGGATCAGCGGCTGGACCTGCGCGAGCAGGGCATGGAGGCGATGGCGCAGAACGGGCTGGTGGTCTCGGCCGACACCAAGGCCAACGGCCTGCTCACCATGACCGACGACCTGATCGCGCAGAACATCGCCGCGCTGGGCAAGGCCAAGATCGATATCAAAGCGGACAAGCTGTTCGACCTGTCGGTGCTCAAAGAGGTCTTTGCCGAGCACCCGGAGTTGAAGCAGTAGTTCAGCGGGCCATGTGCACGTGCCGCCGCCCCGCGCCCGGGGAGGTGGACAGCGGCTCGGCCGAGGTGCCGTTGCGAACCGCCAGCAGTTCCGCGGCGATCGAGACGGCGGTCTCGGCCGGGGTGCGCGCACCCACGTCCAGACCGGCCGGCGAATGCAGGCGGGACAGGGTTTCGTCGCTGAAGCCACCCGCCTGCAGGGCCTCCAGCCGATGCCCGTGCGACGCCGGGGTACCCAGGGCGGCCAGGTACCCCAGCTCGGGTAGTCGCAAAGCCACGGTGAGCAAAGGGATTTCGAACTTCGGGTCGTGCGAGAGCACCACCATGGCGGTATTGCCGTCGATCTCACCGGCGGAGGCCAGGGTGTTGAGGTAGCGGTGCGGCCAGTCGACCACCACCTCGCAGCCCGGATAGGCCGTCGCGTTGGCGAAGGTCGGGCGCGCGTCGACGATGGTGATCCGATAGCCGAGCAGCCGGGCCTGGGTGGCCAGCGCGCTCGCGAAAGCGTTGGCCCCCACCAGAATCAGATGCGGCGGGCGGGCGAACGAGGACACGAACACGTCGGAGTCGGGGAGCGAGACCAGCTCGGTGCCGTGCTTGCGATCGGTGATGAGGTGCTGCCCGATCACGTCCGGGTCGGAATGCCACACCACGGTGAACAGGGTGACCTGACGCTGGGCCTCGATATCCGCGGCGATGTCCGGGAACTCCGGAAAATGCCTGCGCGAGAACGGCTCTGTGAACACGTCCAGGGTGCCGACGCAGTCCATCTGGGCGTCCAGCCCGCTGCCCGGGCCGAACCGCTGCAGGCCGCGCCGCCCGGTGCGCGCCGACTCGGCGGCGGCCTCGTACGCGGCGGCCTCGGCGCAGCCCGCCGAGATGGATCCGAAGGCCCGGCCGTCGGCGTCCACCACCATGGCCGATCCGATCGGCACCGGCGTGGCGCCCTGTGCCCGAACGAGAGTGGCCAGTCCTCCGGTCCGCCCGCTGTGCCATACCCGAAGAAGGTCGTCGATGATTTCCCGCATCACATGCTCCCGCTCACAGTGCGCTGCCCGCCGGATAATCCCGATCGATCCCCGTAGCGAGGTCGTCGCACGTGACGCACACCATATCCGCTCGTTGTCGTAAATAAGTGCCTGCCCCCGAATTTCCCTCCGCGCTCGCGCGGACCCCCGCCCAGTGCTGCCGCCCCAGCACCACCGGATGCCCCGGGGTGGACCCGAAGAACGCCCGCGCCAGCCCGCTCTCGCTCGCCCGCGCCGCCGCGATCACCCGTGCCACCACCTCGGGCCCGACGTCGGGGGTGTCCACCGGCATGATGGCCACGAACTCCGCGGGGGAGCGGTTCGCGTCGTCGCCGACAGTCCGCGCATCGGAATTCCCCGGCAAGGCATTCCCTGCCACGGCAGTCCGCACCGCAGCATTCGGATCCACTGTGCGACTGGCGGTTTCGGATGTCGGCGGGGCCATCGTCGGGTTCGCGCCGATGCCCGGCGCGGCCGCGGCCGCCAGCCCCGCCCGGGTGGAGGCGCTCAATCCTTCGTCCCAATCCGACGCCCAAATCGGTTGCACGCCTACGGGAATGGCGATGCCCGAGGTTTGCGACACCAGCCAGCCGCCGTTCGCTGCCTGGTACGCCGGCCCGGTCGCGCCGAGCACCACGAAGATCCGCTCGCACCCGCCGGCCCGCAGCGCCGTCACCGCCCCGCGCAGCCACGCACCACCCTCGGCCAGCACTTTCGGCATGCCATATCGCCGACCGGCACCGGCCGCGAGCAGAATTCCATCGCAGCGTTCGGGACTCACGCGAGCAGGGTAATCCCGTCCGCGCAGGTTCGCTGGCCAAGCGACCAGAAGGATAGCCCGACCGGCCGACCGCACATTGCCCGCCGAGCAGCGGTGCGCGAAGCGGTGCGAACCCCGAGAACCGCCGCCCGTTGTGCGCGAGCGCGCGACACGGCTTCGCTGTGCGGCGAGGCCGTGATCGCAGCGGCCGGAGGTGCCCGAGGGCGCGACTGCGGCCCCTGCGCGAACGCGGGCGCGCGATGGCGCGATCGCGGTCGTCGCGCCCACTCAGGCGCCGAGGGCTGTCAGCGTCTGCTGGACTTTCAGCAGGCGGGCGGGGTCGATGCCTTCGCAGAGGGTGCGGGCCTTCTCCAGGTAGACCTGGGCGAGGGCGGGGTTGTCGGCGCGGCGTTCGAGTTCGCCGAGCGCCCACCAGGCGGCGGCCTCACCGCCGGCGTCGGACATGCCGCGGGTGAGGGCGCGCGATTCCTCGTATTTGATGCGGGCGGCGTCGAATTCGCCGCGATTGCGGTGGATGTGGCCGAAGCCGCGCAGGGTGTCTATCTGGAGCAGGGTGTCGGGGATCTCCTTGCTGATCCGGTACGCCTCCTCGAACAGGGTCCAGGATTCGTCCAGGTCGCCGCGCAGGCCGGCGATGCCGCCCAGCCCCCAGACCGACCAGCCCTCGCAGTAGCGGTCGCCGATGCGCAGCGCGATGGCGTGCGCCCGGCGGTAGTACTCGTCACCCGCCGCGTACTGCTCGCTGAGCCGCTCGATATGGCCCAGTTCGCGCAGGGCATCGCATTCCAGGTGCGGGTCCCCGATCGAGTGCGCGATGCGCAACACCTGGCGCACCGCGGCGCGGGCCGCGTCGCGGCGATCCTGGTGGCGCAGCGCCGCGGCATGCCACAGCAGGGTGCGCGCGGTGCGGGCGTGGTCCCCGATCTCCTCGGCCAGCAGGCGAGCGTGTTCGTAACAGGCTGCGGCCCTGGCGTATTCGCGGACCGTGCGGAGCAGGTGGCCGAGCCCGTACCAGGCGTCGCATTCGGCGGTCCGGTCCCCGATGGCGTGATTGATCGTGGTGGCCAGCTCGAACATGGCGCGGCTCTCCGCGACATACCCGAGCGTGGCCAGCTGCCCGGCCAGCAGATCGGCGAATCGCGCGGTGTCCGAGGTCCGCTCGGCGGTCCGGGCACACGCGATCATGGTGCCCAGGCGTTCCTCGAACCACGGCCGGGCCTGCATGACGGCCATGTTCGGATTGCGGGAGTCGCGCCCCGCGTGCTGGTGCACGGTGTCGAACGGCCGCGGCTTGCCGATGGCGTGCGCCGTCTCCAGGTAGTGCCGCAGCAGCCGCCCCAGCGCCGCGCCGTGCTCCCCGGGCAGGCTCTCCGCGTCGGCGCGGCAGCGCGCGTACAGGTGCAGCAGATTGTGCATCCGATAGCGCTGATGCCCCGGCCGGCTGGCCAGCTGATCGATCATGCCGTCCTCGAAAACCCGCTGCAGCAGGCGTTTCGCCGCGGAATCCTCGGCCTGCGCCAGGGCCGCGAAGTCGTCGGAGGACACCGTGGCGCTCGGGAACCAGCCCAGCAGCCGCACCGCCCGCCGCGCCTCCTCGTCCCGCAGCCGCGCGTAGGACAGCGTGAAGGCGTCCCGGGTGGACTCGTCCTCGGCGGCGAACTTGTCGAGAATCAGCTCGGCCGGGCACAGTCCCGCGCGCGGATCGGTCGCGGGCAGGGTCACCAGCGTGGTCAACGTGTCCAGGTCGTCGCGCAGGTCCGCGAGCAGCCCCGGCGTCCGGCTGATCCGGCCTGCCACCAGGCGGATCGGCAGCGGCAGCCCGCCCGCCACCGCCACGATCCGGCGGGCCGCCCCGGAGTCGTAGCCGGGGCCCAGATTGCCCAGCGTGGCCAGCATCTCCTCGGCCTCGTCCAGGCCCAGCGGTTCCAACTCCAGCTGATTGACCCGCACCATGCCGGTCAGCGGCCGCCGGCTGGTGATCACCACGAAACAGCCCGCCGACCGCGGCAGCAGCGGCCGAATCTGCTTGCTCTCCAGCACATCGTCGAACACCACGATCAGCCGCCGACCGCCCGTCTCGCGCTGCCACAGTTGCAGCAACCGGCCCGGTTCGGCGTGCAGCGGCGCTTGCACGCCCAGCTGATTCAGCCCCGCCGCGAGCAAGCGCGCCCCCGCGTCCCGATCCTGGCCCTCCGCCCGCGCCTCCCGATCGTGGCTGCGCATGCTCAGCCACACCGCGCCGTCGGGGAAGCGGTCGGCGAACTTCGCGACCAGCTGCCGGGCGAACGCGGTCTTGCCGACCCCCGCGACCCCCGTGATCAGTTGCGCGCGTGAGTCACCCAGGAAATGCAGATCGACGCGGCGGCGCATCTCCTCC
Source organism: Nocardia tengchongensis (assembly GCF_054781395.1). Lineage (NCBI taxonomy): Bacteria > Bacillati > Actinomycetota > Actinomycetes > Mycobacteriales > Nocardiaceae > Nocardia > Nocardia tengchongensis. Next base: position 1,545,264 of record NZ_BAAGUM010000006.1, on the reverse strand, counting down.
ATCGCCCGCCGCCGCCCGACGAAGGTGACCGTGTCAACGGAGGGCACGTAGTGCAGCCCGGCCGCGGTCCGGTTCAGCCCCAGCCGTTCCCGCGCCGATTGATACGCCCGGCGATCACCCGGCGACAACTGTGCGAGGTCGTCGAGGTCGATCAGTCGATCCCAGGTGGTGTTGTACACCAGCGCGAGCAACTCCAGCGTGTGCAGCCCCGGCGCGCGATAGCCGTAGCCCTCCGGGGTGCGGGCGGGCCACTTCTCGATCTCGCAGAGCCGGCTGTTCTTCATGCGCGGCTCCCGGTGACCGTCCGGATCCACCAGGGGCGCAAGCTGATTGAACCGATCGGCGGCCTGCCGCTGATTGAGGCCGTTGGCCTTGCGCCAGGCCGTGCGCGGCCGCAGCCCGCGCCGCACCAGTTCCAGCGCCAGCGGCTCGATCAGCGTGGACTCGCTCAACCCGAGCGCCCGCAGCGAGCGGGCCAGCCGGGTGATCTCGGGCGCGGTCGCGTCGGACCCCGTCATCACAGGCCTCCTCGTCCGCCCGCCATTCCCCGGCAATCGATCACGGGACGTATTCACTTGGCGGACAGCTGTATTCGTTATCGACGGTAGCGAAGAAATCCGGGCCTGGGCGCGAAACAACCGCCGCCGCCCGGCGCTCCCGCCCAGGTCGAGGCCCCGGAAAGCCGGGAAGAAATCGACGTCGAACGAGGTAGCGGAGCCGCCGCCCCCGGCGGGTGTACTGAAATCATCGGGCGATGCCGGGACGGGCGGGGGTCCGAATCGAACGGAGGATCGGATCGATGGCAATTATCGAACTCGAGTGGCTGCTCACCTCGGACGTCGCCCACGAAGTGGCGTTCCGGGTCGACGTCCCCGAGCGGAACCGCGGGCAGTGGGTGCTGTCCTACCTGCCCACCACGCGGCGCCTGACCCGCGAACAAGCCCTGGCCGGCCTCGGCCTCGCCGAACTGATCCTGATCGGATTACGGAGTCCCGGAGGCGAATTCGACGCCGACATCGCCGCCCTGCACGCCGCGGTGATCGGACTCACCGTCACCGAGGCCATGTGCCTGCTCGCCCTGCGCGACACCGGCACACCGGACGGCGACGAGCCTCCCGAGGAGGACGAGACACCCGGGGCCGGGCGCGCCGTTCTGCTTCGGCCCCACCACAACCGGGGAATCGCCGGCGAGCTGAGGGGTGCTCGCCGGTAGCGCCGGAGACGGGTGCGCGCGGTGGGCGATTCGTCCCGCGAGCCGTACCGAGAGGGTCGGCCCGGAACGGGCTAATGTGGGCCGCGTCTGTGGGTTCGGCCCGTCCCCTGGAGGTGTCGCCATTCTCGTCCACGAGGGTTCCGCCATGCGGAGCGCGGATGCGCGACACGTTCCGGACAGTCCGGGCTCCTGGCTGCTGACGGCGACCGACCTGGCCGTCACGCCCGCCGAACACGGTGTGCTGGCCGCCGCGTTCCACGCGGACACCCGGCTCGACACCTGCATGCCGCCCGGCGACGACTACCGGCATCGCGCCTATCAGTGTTTCGAGTTGTCGGTGGCCGAGCGCGACCTGCGGATCGTGCCCGACCCGCCCCCGTATTGGCAGTCGACCGAGGTGAATCCGCTGGTCGGCGGCATCGAACGGCGCTTCGCGCTGATCCCGGGCGAGCATCCCGCGACCCCGGTGGTCGCCAAGATCATCGGGGGCGTGACCGAGCTGCTGGGCGCCGCCGGGGTGCTCGACACACGGCGGACTCCGCGCTGCCTGGTCGACGCCCACTACATCCGGATCCTGGCCCCGGGCAAACCCGCACCCGAAGGAATCCACCGGGACGGCCTGCTCGCGGGGTCGGCGCACCTGATCGCCCGCGAGAACATCACCGGCGGCGTGTCGGAGATCTACGATCCACCCGTGGACCCCGCATCGCAGCCGAAGTTGTTGCGCCGCTTCACCCTTACCGAACCACTCGACTCCTACGCGTTCGACGACGAACGCGTGCTCCACTACGCCGGACCGATCACCGCGCAGGCGCCCGGCCGGACCGCCTACCGCGACGTCCTCCTGATCGGGTTCCGGCCGGCGTGAGGGTGTCACTGTCGCCCGCGGAACTCGATCAGCTGCTCCCGGAGGACGAGCTGCTCGGCATCGCGGCCGGGCTGACCGCCATCGCCTCGCCGACCGGCCACGAGACCGCACTGGCCAGGCATGTGCGAAAGCTGTTGCGCGCACACAAGATCGGGGCCGTGCTGCACCGCGTGCAGCCGGGGCGCTATCAGGCCGTCGGCCGGCTCGGCCCCACCGACGGAACCCCGGCCCTGCTGTTGAACGGCCACCTCGACATGGACCCGCTCGGCCGCGACGCGACCGCGGACCAGCTCATCGCCGCCCGCGACGGAGACCGGCTCTACGGGGCCGGACTGCACAACATGAAGAGCGGCCTGGCCGCCATGCTCGGAGCCGCGATCATGGTGCAGCGCAGCGGGACCCGGCTCCGGCGTGGACTGCTGCTGGAATTCGTCGCCGGTGAACTGCAAGGGGGCATCGGCACCCTGGACGCCCTGCGCCGCGGATTGCGCGCCGACGCGGCGGTGGTACCCGAACCGTATTCGGTGCGGCGCGTGCTGACCCGGACCGCGGGCGTGCAGAAGTGCGCGATCGTGGTGCGCGGCCGCAAGGCCCACACCAGCCGCCACCGCGAGGGCGTCGACGCCATCGCGGTGCTCAGGCAGACGCTCGACCTGCTGGACTCCACGCACCTCGGGCTGGTCAACCACGACTTCCCGACCCTGCCGCGGGTGCAGATCGCCGGTCTGATCGGCGGCCGCGGCGAAGGCCACGTGCTGTCCGGCATCAGCTATCTGGCCGACAAGGCGACCGCGCTGATCGATGTGCGCTATCCGCCGCCCTACGAACCGCACGACGTCATCGCGGCGCTCGAAGAACTCGTGGAGCGGGCGAACAAGCGGAACCCCGAGGCCGTGATCACTCTGGACCACCCGCCCGACCCGGCCTTCGAAGTCGGCGGCGCCGACATGCCGCCCATGGACGAATCACCCGATTCGCTACTGGTACAGGACATTGCGGAAATCCTGCGGCAGGTCTCGAACTACGCCGTCACCGAAACCGGTCTGGCACTGCCGTTCTCGTTCTGCGGCAACGACACCACCCACCTCAGCCGCGCCGGCATCGAATGCTGCCTGTTCGGCCCGCGCGGCGCCGGACCCGACACCGAGGAACACGTGCTGATCAGCGAAATGGTGGCGTGTGCGCGCACGCTCGCGGTGCTGGCGCTGCGCCGGTGCGGGTGACGGTCAGCAGCCCAGCTCCGCGCGCTCGGCGCGCAGGATCTCCGCGCGCGGCGACTCGATCTCCTCGTAGAACTCCAGCGCCCGGCCCAGCAGCTCGCACGCCGTCTCCGGGTCGCCGATCCGGACGGCGAGCTTGCTCAACGCGCGCAGCCCGTCCGCCTGGCCCAGCTGGTCGCCGATCTCCCGGGCCACCCGCAACGACTCCTCGTAATGCTCGCGGGCGCGCAGGTAGTTCTCGGTCGCCGCGCCGCCCGCGTCCCGGCGATAGCTGTGCCCGAGCCCGCGCTGGGTGTCGATCCGACCCAGCGGATCGTCGATCAGCTTCGCGATCTCGTAGGCCTCGGTGAAGTAGCCCCGCGCCTGCTCGTGCTCCTCGTTCGCCCGCGCCAGATTCCCCAGCCCCCACAGCGACCACTCCTCGCTGTACTGGTCACCGATGCGGCGGGCGATCTGCAGCGCCGCGTCGTACCGCTTGCGCGCCACCTCGGCATTGCCCATCATCCGCTCGACGTGCCCGAGGCCGCGCAGCGCGTCACCCTCCAGCTTCCGATGCTCGATGCTGCGGGCGATGCGCTGCACCATCAGATACAGCGGACGCGCCATCTCGAACCGCCCCCACAGCCGCACCACCTCGGCATAGCCCCACTGCGCGGTCCCCAGCCGTTCCAGATCGCTCAACTCCGAGGCGATCGCCTGCGCCTCCTGCGAATGCCGCACCGCCTCCCGATACCGGCTCGCCATCCGCTCGGCCTGACTGAGCCCCTCCAGCGCATCGCATTCGGTCTGCCGATACCCGATCTCCCGCGAAATCTGCAGCGCCTCCTGGAAATGCGTCCGCGCCCAACGGTAGTCACCCGTCACCCACTCGGATTGACCACGCTCACACAGCAACTCGACCTGGATCCGGCGATCGGACAGTTCCACCGCGATGCGGTAGGCGGCGTCGAAGGTGGCCGCCGCCTGATCGTGCTGCCCGCGCAGCCGCTGGATCCGGCCCCGCCCCAACAGCGCCCACGCCCGGCCCACCCGATCGTCGAGCCGATGCGCGATCCGCAACGCCCGGTCGTAGAGCCGATCGGCGTCCGACCAATGCCCGAGACTGCACAGATGACAGGCCATCAGCCGCGCCAACTCCGCGGTGTCGGCGGTCATTCCGGCCAGCGGCAGACAGCCCAGCAGCAGTTCCCGCTCCCGATTGAGCCAGTCCCGGGCATGCGTGGCGGCATCCAGCGAACCGGGCGCGGTGTAGGGGCTGCCCGCGGCGTCGAAGGGACGCACCGTCGCCGCCTGCCGCGCCACCGTCAAACCGTGCCCCACGATCCGATCCACCGCGGCCCGCCGATCATCGGGCTGATTCTCCAGATCAGCCTGCAACTGCGCCCACAACCGATTCAGATCGTGCATCCGATACCGCGACTGCTGATTCAACCCGCCCACCGCGTCCAGCAGACCCGCCTCGGACAGGCGGTTGATCAGCGTCTTCGCCTCGTCCAGCGAGATCGCGGCCAGCGCGCCCAGGGTCTCGGCGGTGATCTCGTTGCCCGGCAGCCAGCCCAGCAGCCGCACCAGCCGCTGCAGATCCGCATCGCCCAGACGACGGTAGGACATCTCGAAAGCCGAACGCACCGACTCCTTCTCGGCGCGGAAGCGATCCAGGATGTGGCGTGCCGGGGAATCGCCGACCCGGCTGGGCGACTGCTTGTTGCGTTCGGTCAGCTCGGTGAAATCGGCCGCGCACTCGGCCAGCATGCCCTCACCGTGATAGGCGATGTGACCCGCGATCAGCTTGACGGCCAACGGCAGCCCGGCCGCGGTCCGCACGATCTGGCGGGCGGCGTCGCGGTCGTAACCCGGCGGCAGCCCGGCCAGCCGGACCAGCAGCTGCTCGGCCTCCACCTCGTTCATCGCCGCGAGGTGCAGCGGATCGGCTCCGGCCAGCCCGGTCAACCGCGTCCGGCTGGTGATCACCACCAGGGTGCCGGGCGTCAACGGCAGCAGATCCCGCACATGGTCGCTGTCGGGTGCGTTGTCGAAGGTGATCAGCATCTGCTTCTTATCCATCGCGGTCCGCCACTGCTCCGCCCGCCGCCCCCGATCGGCGGCGATCAGCTCGCGCGGCATCCCGATCTCCAGCAGCAGCTGTTCCAGCACGTCGGCCGGCTCCCGCGGCTCCCGGCCCGGCGTGTATCCGTGCAGGTCCACCCAGATCCGGCCGTCCGGATACCGCGGCGCGAACACGGCTTCCGCGAAATGCGCCAGCGCGGTCTTGCCCACCCCGGGATGGCCGTGGATCACGTGCACCGACGGCGCCCGGTGATCGCGCCGATGCGCCGTGATCCGGGCGTTCAACTCCTCGACCGCGGCCTTGCGCCCGATGAAATTCGGTTCCCGCGGCGGCAGATCCGCGGCCGGGACACCGGCTCGAACGGTGGAACGCCGGGCCACCGCGTCCCGGAAACGCTCCACCTCCTCGGTGCTCAGCCGTTGCAGATCCGCGGTGTCGACCAGCTGATCCCAGGTGGTGCCGTAGATGTCGGCCAGCACCTCGAGCACCTCGACGGTGAGTCGCGGACCGCCCTTCACCCCCGGCCAGCGTTCGAATTGCGAAATCTGGTTGCCCTGAACGGTTCTGCGCCGATCCGGCCGGCGCTCGGTGAACTCCGCGGCGACGTCGTCGAGCGTCAGTTCGGCGATCTCGCGGCGGTTGTTGGTGCGCGCCAGGCCCGCCGCGTACCGCCACGCCACCCGCGGCCGCAGACCCTGCTGCCGCAGCTCGCCCACCAGCAGCGGCAGCAGCTGCGCGTCGGTCAATCCGCTCTGCGCCAAGCGGTCTCGCAGCCGCCGCCGTTCCGCCTTGGTCGTAGGATGATGAGGACCGCTCATCCCTGCCTCCGGTGCCATGGCCCGGCCGCGCCAGCGCGAAACCCGCCCCCGTTACTGACATTTCCTTGGTAGCAGCGGCTGTTTCCCCAGGTCAAGACTCATCACGTAATTGCGGAACTTCTCCGTCAACAGTTCGGGATTCGGCGGCCCGGCTTCTGGATGCTCGAAGTATGTCGACCGAGGCGACGGTCGATGGGGCAGAAGGGAGTTCGCACATGGCGATTCAGGTGCCGTCGGACTGGTTGATCACCAGTGACCTGGTACAAGAGGTCGCATTCCGCATCGATGTTCCGGAACCGGATCGGGGCAGCTGGATGCTGTCCTATCTGCCCACGCATCGGCGGCTCAGCCGCGACCAAGCCCTGGTCGGGGTGCGGCTCGCGGAGTTGATCCTGGCCGAATCGGATTGCCCGGCAAGCGAATCCGATCTGCTGCTGGCCCGCCTGCACGCCGAGGAGCTGGAACTGGAACTGACCGACGCGATGTGCCTGCTGGCGCTGCGCTGCGGCGCGCTGGAGGAGTCGGTCCGATGATCGTGGAAATCGGCGGGATCGCGTTTCTGCTGGGGTTCCCGCGCCGGGTGCATCCGGGCCGGTTCCTGATCGGGTTCGCGGCGGTACTGGCATTCGGGCTCGTGGTCATGCTGGTGGTCGCGGCCGGGTGCAGTACCGATCAGGTGGCCACCGACCCCGGTCCGGTCGGCGGTTCGCGCCCGGCGGCGACGGGGTCGTGCGAGCCGTTCTGCCTGGTGCGGACGGGCGCGGTGGGGGTGCGATATGCCCGAATTGGGCACCCCGGTGGCTTGCCTCACAACCTTCAAGATCACACTGTGCTGTGAAGGTGCTCACATCTGGACGGCCATCGGCGCGTCATGCACCGGTGGCCCGCATCACCCAAACAGTACGGGCGTTATGCAAAACTGCACGTCAGCGCTACTGGCAAGTAGATTTCCGCGCTGCTATTAACAGGCAAATTTTGCAGGCTTAGCAAGATGCCGGTGAAAGCTAGCGGGGATTCACACTTGCAACAGGTAGACGGACATTTTTTCCTGTGCCATCGTGTGGAAGTACACCTCGCGGGCCTAGCAAGTCTGCAAATTGCCGCTCCAGCAGTGGTCGAACATCCACCTCGGAAGTTCGACTCGCGGGGCTACCGAGACCGAACGAAGAAGTGGAGTCAGAGATGTCGAAGGTCGGCACCCCGAAGACCGCTGCGGAACTTCAGCAGGATTGGGACACCAACCCCCGCTGGAAGGGCATCACCCGTAGCTACACCGCCGAGCAGGTCGTGAAGCTGCAGGGCACCGTCGTCGAGGAGCACACCCTCGCGCGCCGTGGTGCCGAGATCCTCTGGGACCTCGTGAACAACGAGGACTACATCAACTCGCTGGGCGCCCTCACCGGCAACCAGGCCGTGCAGCAGGTTCGCGCCGGCCTGAAGGCCATCTACCTGTCCGGTTGGCAGGTCGCCGGTGACGCCAACCTGTCCGGCCACACCTACCCGGACCAGTCGCTGTACCCGGCCAACTCGGTTCCGGCCGTGGTCCGCCGCATCAACAACGCGCTGCTGCGCGCCGACGAGATCGCCAAGGTCGAGGGTGACACCTCGGTCGCCAACTGGCTGGCCCCGATCGTCGCCGACGCCGAGGCCGGCTTCGGTGGCGCGCTGAACGCCTACGAGCTGCAGAAGGCCATGATCGCCTCCGGCGCGGCCGGCGTGCACTGGGAGGACCAGCTGGCCTCCGAGAAGAAGTGCGGCCACCTGGGCGGCAAGGTGCTGATCCCCACCCAGCAGCACATCCGCACCCTGACCTCCGCGCGTCTGGCCGCCGACGTCGCCGACGTGCCGTCGGTGATCATCGCCCGCACCGACGCCGAGGCCGCCACCCTCATCACCTCCGATGTGGACGAGCGCGACCGCGAGTTCCTGGACGGCACCCGCACCGCCGAGGGCTTCTTCGGTGTGAAGAACGGCATCGAGCCCTGCATCGCGCGTGCCAAGGCCTACGCCCCCTACTCCGACCTCATCTGGATGGAGACCGGCGTGCCGGACCTCGAGGTCGCGCGCAAGTTCGCCGAGGCCGTCCGTGGCGAGTTCCCGGACCAGCTGCTGGCCTACAACTGCTCGCCGTCCTTCAACTGGAAGGCGCACCTGGACGACGCGACCATCGCGAAGTTCCAGCGTGAGCTCGGCGCCATGGGCTTCAAGTTCCAGTTCATCACCCTGGCCGGCTTCCACTCGCTGAACTACGGCATGTTCGACCTGGCGCACGGCTACGCCCGCGAGGGCATGACCGCGTTCGTCGACCTGCAGGAGCGCGAGTTCAAGGCCGCCGCCGAGCGTGGCTTCACCGCCGTCAAGCACCAGCGTGAGGTCGGCGCCGGCTACTTCGACACCATCGCCACCACCGTTGACCCCAACACCAGCACCGCTGCGCTGAAGGGCTCGACCGAAGAGGGCCAGTTCCACTGAGCCACAACAGGTTCTGAGAACCTGTGCCCGGGGCGGTAGTCGCATCACAACCTCCGCCGCCCCGGGAACCCCGAACCCCCGTCGGGAGGGATGGCAAGCCTCTCCCGGCGGGTGTTCACCCGCCCTTCCCGTCGACAGCCCCGGCGGGGAGGGCATTTCCCTATAACGTGTTTTTCGAGTGCATTTCAAGACCTTAAGAAGGCGCAGGGTCGTTCGGTACGACGCCTTCATCCATAGCCACGACGGCCAAAACAGCAGGAGCGGGACGTGAGCAGCGAAAAGATTCAGCGCGTCGGCATTATCGGTGCCGGACAGATGGGCGCGGGCATCGCAGAGGTCTGCGCCCGAGCACACGTCGATGTGCTCGTCTTCGAACAGACCCGTGAATTGGCTGCCGCCGGTCGCGCCCGCATTCTGCGGTCGCTGGACCGCGGGGTGTCCAGCGGCAAGATCACCGAGCGCGAGCGCGAACAGGCCGCCTGGCGCCTGCGCTTCACCAGCGACCTCGGCGACTTCGCCGACCGCCAGCTGGTGGTCGAGGCCGTCGTGGAGAACGAGGACGTGAAGACCGCGATCTTCAGCGAACTCGACAAGGTCGTCACCGACCCCAACGCGGTGCTGGCCTCCAACACCTCCTCCATCCCGATCATGAAGATCGCCGTGGCCACCAACAACCCCGAGCGGGTCGTGGGCATGCACTTCTTCAACCCGGTGCCGGTGCTGCCGCTGGTCGAGCTGGTCACCACCCTCAAGACCACCGAGACCGTCACCAAGCGCGCCGAGCAGTTCGCCGCCGACGTGCTGGGCAAGCAGGTCGTGCGCTCCGCCGACCGCTCCGGTTTCGTGGTCAACGCGCTGCTGGTGCCGTACCTGCTCTCGGCCATCCGGATGGTCGAATCCGGTTTCGCCACCAAGGAAGACGTCGACAAGGCCATGGTGCTGGGCTGCGCCCACCCGATGGGCCCGCTGGCGCTGACCGACCTGGTCGGCCTCGACACCGTGAAGTCCATCGCCGACTCGATGTACAGCGAGTTCAAGGAGCCGCTGTACTCCGCGCCGCCGCTGCTGATGCGCATGGTCGAGGCGGGTCTGCTGGGTAAGAAGGCCGGAGCGGGCTTCTACCAGTACAACCGCGGCTAGCCCGCCTCTCCGCGTACTCAGCGGGCGGCTGAGAGCCGTCGCCGTCGGCAACCCGTGCCGGCGGTTGGGTGCCGAACCGATTGTGGACGTCCCCGGTGAGTTACCCGCATCTCGCGAGATCAGTCGTCGCGGGGGCGGGGCTCGCCGCTCGTCAGTTTTCCAAGGTGCGCGTCGCCGGGCATGTGGCGGCGTCCGCCTTCACCGGGCATAAGCTGCAAACAGGTCGATTCCGGCCCGCAGCTCGGAAGGAGTGTCCTTCTCATGGTCAACGTCGCCGACGGATTCGGGTCCAGCATTCTGGGGTACCCGCGGATCGGGCAACACCGCGAACTCAAGCGTGCACTCGAGTCGTATTGGCACGGCACGCTCTCTCGTGACGAACTGCTCGCGGTCGGACGCGAGATTCAGGAGAGTCAGTATCTGGAGCTGGCCGCCACCGGGTTGACCCAGGTCCCCGGCAACACCTTCTCCTTCTACGACCACATCCTCGACAACGCGCTGCTGTTCGGTGCGGTCCCCAAGCGGTTCGAGCCGTTCCGCGAAGGCTCGGACCCGTTGGACTTCTACTTCCTGATGGCGCGCGGCCGCCCCGACCTGCCGCCGCTCGAGCTGGTCAAGCTGCTGAACACGCCGTACCACTACCGTCAGCCCGAACTCGCGACCGATACCGAGTTCTCGCTGCACCCCGAAGCGCTGCTCGACGAATTCGACCGCGCCAAGGCGGTCGGCATCGAACTGCGGCCGGTGGTGCTCGGCCCGCTGTCGCTGCTGCTGCTGTCCAAGACCGGTTCCGTCCCCGGCGAGACCGAATTCGACAAGCTGGTGCTGCTCGACAAGCTGCTACCGGTGTACGAGGAACTGTTCGAGCTGCTCGCCAAGCGCGGCGCCACCTGTGTGCAGCTCGACGAGCCCTGCTTCACCAGCGACCGCTCGCCCTCCACCATGGAGCTGTTCGAGAAGACCTACCAGCGCCTGTCCAAGGCCCCGCTGCGCCCGCGGATGCTGGTCACCGGCCCCTACGGCGACTTCGGTGAGGCCGTCGAGATCCTGTGCCGCACCGCGGTCGAGGCCATCGGCCTGGACCTGGCCGGCCACCGCGTCCGGCCCGAGGACCTGGCCGCGATCCCCGGCATCAAGCGCAAGCGCCTCTACGCCGGCGTCATCAGCGGCACCAATGTGTGGCGCGCCGACCGGTACGTGACACTGGAATACCTCAACGCGCTCGCCCAGGTCTGTCCCGACATGGTGGTGTCCACCGGCGCCTCGCTGCTGCACGTGCCCTACGACGTGCTGCGCGAATACGACCTCGAGGGTCCCGTCGCCGACCGCCTCGCCTTCGCCAAACAGAAGGTGCTGGAAGTGGTTTCGCTGGCCAAGGCGCTCACCGAGGGCCCGTCGGAGAAGTGGCGCAAGAAGCCGACCTCGGTGCACTTCAAGCAGAAGCACGCGGTGCGCCAGCGCGTCTACGCCGTCACCCCGCAGATGCGGGTGCGCGAACCCTACGAGCTGCGAAAGCTCGCCCAGCAGGCCAAACTTCGGCTGCCGCTGGTGCCCGCCACCACGCTCGGCTCGTTCCCGCAGACCGCCACCGCCCGCCAGGCGCGCCACGACCTCGGTCAGGGCCGGCTGTCCTACGACGAGTACCGCAAGCGCATCGAAGCCGAGATCGAGGCCAGCATCCGCCTGCAGGAGGACATCGGCCTGGACGTGCTGGTGCACGGCGAGCACGAGCGCAACGACATGATCCAGTTCTTCGCCGAACAGCTGGACGGCTTCGCCACCACCCACTACGGCTGGGTGCAGGTGTACGGATCCCGTTGCGTGCGACCGCCGATCGTGTACGGCGACGTGGCCCGCCCCGAAGCCATGTCGGTGTCCTGGACCGCGTACGCGCAGTCGCTCACCGACAAGCCGGTCAAGGGCATGGTCACCGGCCCGGTCACCATGCTGGCCCGCTCCTTCGTGCGCCAGGATCAGCCGCTCTACGAGACCGCCGACCAGGTGGCGCTGGCCATCCGCGACGAGGTCGCGGACCTGGAGAAGGCGGGCATCGCCATCATCCAGGTGGACGAGCCGTCGATCCGCGAACTGCTCCCGCTGCGCAAGAAGGGGCAGGCCGAATACCTGCGCTGGGCGGTCGGCGCGTTCCGGCTGGCGACCTCGGGCATCAAGCCCGAGACCCAGATCCACACGCACATCGGCTATTCCAGCCGCGGTGACGTGGTGGCGGCCATCGAGGAACTCGACGCCGACGTCACCGCCATCGTCGCCACCCGCTCCATCGAATGGGTGCTGGAGGCGCTGAAGGAGGACTGCGCCGAGGGCCGCGGCCTCACCCACGGCGTCGGCCCGGGTGTGTACGAGTCCCGCTCCGCGCGCATCCCGGACATCGACGAGCTGGACGAATTGCTCACCGCCGCAGCCGAAGCCGTCACCCCGGAACGCCTGTGGGCCAACCCGGACGGCGGTCTGAAGACCCGCCACCACTGGCAGCTGGACCCGTCGCTGCGCAACCTGGTCGCCGCGGCCCGCCGCGTCCGCCGGCGCGCGGAGGCGGCCGCGGGCGAAACCGCCTGAGGCCGTAGCGCTCTCACTCGGAACCCCGGTTCGATCCGCCGATCGGACCGGGGTTTTTCGGGTCCGGTGTCACGAATCGGTCATGAATCGGCGATTACCTTGTGACCATCGATCGTCGAAACGAGGGAGTGAGCATGGATCCGACAGGCAAGGGTGATCAGCCGGTGGACGATCCCGAAACGAGCAAGCAGCACCACGACTCGTATGACCAGAAGGGTGATCAGGTGCCGCCGGACCAGGAGTGGAAGCCGGGCAGCTGAATCGCGGAGCCGGAATTGTCGGTGGGGGTCGCTACGGTGTGGGCGTGAACCGCACCGACCGGCTCTACGCGATCGTCGAGGAGTTGCGGGCGGTGTCGCCGCGCCTGCGCACCGCACGGGAGCTGGCCGCGCGCCACGGGGTCAGCGTGCGCACGGTCGAGCGGGATATCAGTGCGCTCCAGCAGTCGGGGGTGCCCATCTACGCCGATGTGGGGCGGCGGGGCGGGTACGCGCTGGAGAAGAGCATGTCGTTGCCGCCGTTGAACTTCACCGCGGCCGAGGCGGTGGCGCTCGCGGTGGCGGTGGCCCGGGCCGACGGCGGGCCGTTCGCGGCGGCCGGGCAGAGCGCATTGCGCAAGATCCTGGCGGCCATGTCGCGCCAGAACGCCGACGCCGCACGGCAATTGGCGCAGCGGGTGCGCCTGCTGGAGGGGCCGGAAGAGGTCGCGCCGATGCCGGTGCCGCCGGAGGTGGAGCTGGCCGTGGTGGCGCGGCGGGTGCTGCGCATCGAATACCTGGACCGGGCGGGCGTGCTCAGTGAACGCGAGGTGGAACCGGTGGCCCTGCTGCACGGCAGTAAAGGCTGGTACCTGCTGGCTTGGTGCCTGCTGCGGGACGAGCCGCGCAATTTCCGGCTCGATCGGATGAAGGGGATCGTGCTGACCGAGCGGATCGGTCCGGAACGTTCCATCGAGATGTGCAGCCGCGACGAGCCGGTGTACGAGGTGCGGATGGTTTCGCTCGGCTAGGTCGGACGGAAAACCGTGGAAAAGGTCCGGAAACACCGACAGGGGGTTGTCGCCGGGTGGCGAGATCGTGGTGGGGCAAGGGAATCCACCACGACCTCACGGGAGGCAGCAATGACCACTCCACCCTTCGACACCGTCGCCTGGTTCCAGATCGGCAGCGATCAGCCCGATTCGGTGAAGGCGTTCTACCGGGAACTGTTCGGCTGGAACTTCGCCGCCGACCCGGACGAGGACGGCGGCTACGACCTGATCACCTACCCCGGCAACGAGATGCCGGCGGGCGGTGTCGCCCATGTCGGCGATGCCTCGGACAACCACGCCATCTTCTACGTCCTGGTCCAGGACGTTCCCGCGGTGCTGTCCGCGGCGGAGCGGCAGGGCGGCAAGGTGGATCAGCAGCCCGTCACCGCCAAGAACGGACTGGTCTTCGCGAAGATCCTCGACACCTCGGGCAACGCCTTCGGCGTCTTCAGCCCGCCGCCCGCGAACTGATCAGCACGGGGTAGTGGGGACCGGCGGCAATTGCCGCCGGTTCCACCACTGCCGCACGGGTTCTCGCGTCACGGTCACATGGTCGCGATGTCGATGACGAAGCGGTAGCGCACATCCGAGGCGATGACGCGCTCGTAGGCGTCGTCGATGCGGTCGGCGGAGATCACCTCGATTTCCGCGCCGATGCCGTGCTCGGCGCAGAAGTCCAGCATCTCCTGGGTCTGCGCGATGCCGCCGATCATGGAGCCCGACAGCGAACGCCGGAAACCGGACAGCGCGGAAGCCCGCACCGAGTACGGCTGATCGGGCAGGCCGAGGGCCACCAGGCTGCCGTCCAGGCGCAGCAGCTTGAGGTAGTTCTCGATCGGCAGATCGGCGGAGACGGTGTTGATGATGAGGTCGAAGTGCCCGCGCAGCTGCTTGAAGGTGTCGCGGTCGCCGGTGGCGTAATAGTGGTGAGCGCCGAAGCGGCGGCCGTCCTCCTCCTTGGACAGCGAGTGGCTGAGCACGGTCACCTCGGCGCCCATGGCCGCGGCGATCTTCACGCCGACGTGCCCGAGCCCGCCCATGCCGATGATGGCGACCCGCTTGCCCGGCCCGGCGTTCCAGTGCCGCAGCGGCGAGAACAGGGTGATGCCCGCGCACAGCAGCGGCGCGGCCACATCCAGTCCGATGCCCTCGGGGATCGCCAGCACGAAGTCCTCGGTCACCACGATCTGCGTGGAGTAGCCGCCGAGGGTGCGCCCGCCCGCCTGCAGCTCGGCGGGGACCGGGCTGTTGTAGGTCCAGGTCGCGCCGTTCTCGCAGTACTGCTGCTCCCCGGCGAGGCAGGGTTCACAGTGCCCGCAGGAGCCGACCAGGCAGCCCACGCCGACCCGATCGCCGACCTGGTGCCGGGTCACCTCGGAGCCGACCGCGGCCACCAGGCCGGCGATCTCGTGGCCGGGCACACACGGGTAGGCGGTCCCGTGCCATTCGTCGCGGGCGGTGTGGATGTCGGAGTGGCAGATGCCCGCGTACTTCACGTCGATCAGCACGTCGTGGGGGCCGAGTTCGCGGCGCTCGATGGCGACCTTCTCGAAAGCCCCGTCCGGAGCGTTGACGGCATAAGCGGTGGCGGTGGTCATGAGTCATGCCTACTCCGGCCCGACTTGGAGCTCAAACCCATTCGCCCGATTTCCCGCCTGTGGTGTGGCGTAGCGGACACCCTCGGCGCGGCATGCCGTGCGCCCGCCGGACGGTCGGCATGCTGGCGGAATGGCGATTCTGCTGTCCCTGTTGTCGATGTGCTCGACCCTGGTGGGCGGGCTGCTGGCGGTGCGCATCGGCGAGCGCAAGCGGCTGGTGCTCGGCCTGGCCGCGGGCGTCATGCTCGGCGTGGTGGCGTTCGATCTGATGCCGGAGGCGCTGGAGCTGGACGAGAGTGAGGCGCTCGGCGTGCCGGTGCCGCTGCTGGCCGCGGTGGTCGGGTTCTTCACGGTGCACGTGATCGAGCGGTCGATGGCGATCCACACCGGCTACGAGGACGAATTCGTCGCGCACCAGCACAATCACGACTTCAGTTCGCTGGGGTTGCTGGCCGCGGGCGGTCTGGTTTTCCACAGCACCCTCGACGGCCTGAGCATCGGCTTCGGTTTCCAGGCGGGGGTGGCGACCGGAGCGGCGGTGGCGATCGCGGTCATCTGCCACGATTTCGCCGACGGTTTCAATACTTTCACCCTGACCACGCTGTACGGCAATGCGCGCAAGCGCGCTCTGGTCATGCTCGGCCTGGATGCGGTGGCCCCGGTGGTGGGCGCGGTGATCGGTACCGTGGTCAAGGTTCCATCAGGACTGGTCGGACTGTTCTTGGGCTATTTCGCGGGCTTCCTGCTGTATCTCGCCACGGCCGATATCCTGCCCGAGGCACACGCGGGCAAACCCGCGCGCGGACCGCTCTTCTGCACGCTGGCAGGGGTGCTGTTCATGTTGGGTGTTGCGGCACTGAGTCATTGAATACCCACTGGGCCGGGGAAATGCTGGTACACCGGTAGAGAGACAACTGCTCGAGCCGGCGGGTGAACCGCAATCGGGAGGGTCCGTGAACAGCGACAGACGCGGTGGCGGCGGACGTGTGCTCGCGCTGTTCGTCGTGGTCGTGCTCGGCATCACCGGATTCCTCGGCTACCGCGGCGAACTGCCCCGCTGGCCCTTCGGCGACGACTACACCACCGCCGGCCTGATCGGCCCGCCGCTGCCGCCGCTCGACCCCGCCCTGGTCTCGCGGGTGGCCGAACCGGCGCTGGTGAACATCACCGCCGGCATCCGCCCCTACGGGATGGGCGCGGCCGGATCCGGCATCGTGCTGAGCGCCCAGGGCGAGGTGCTCACCAGCCACCACGTCATCAAAGGCGCAGACACCGTGACGGTTTCCGATGTCGGCACCGGCGCCGTCTACACCGCCACCATCGCCGGCTACGACTCGATGGCCGATATCGCGCTGCTGGATCTGCAGGGCGCGGACGGTCTGCCGGTCGCCCGGATAGGCAGCTCCGCCCCGCTGCACGTGGGTGACGACGTGCTGGCCATCGGCAATGCCGGCGGCACCGGGTCGCCGACCGCGGTGGG
Organism: Nocardia tengchongensis; assembly: GCF_054781395.1. Taxonomy (NCBI): domain Bacteria; kingdom Bacillati; phylum Actinomycetota; class Actinomycetes; order Mycobacteriales; family Nocardiaceae; genus Nocardia; species Nocardia tengchongensis. The sequence continues at coordinate 1,528,780 of NZ_BAAGUM010000006.1, read as the reverse complement.
CGGGCCCATCACCAATCTGGATTCGGCCATCGTGGCCCGCAATGCCGCCGACCTGTCCCGGAAGTCGTTGCGCGGCATGATCGAGGTCGCGGCCGCGGTGGCCGCCGGGCAGTCCGGCGGCGCGCTGGTGGACCGCTACGGCTCGGTGATCGGCGTGGTCACCGCCGCCTCGGGCGAGGCGCAGAAGACCCTGGGCAAGGGCCCCAACGGGTATGCGGTGCCGATCGACACCGCCATGGGCGTGGTCCGCCAGATCCGTTCCGGCACACCGACCGACACCGTGCACATCGGGCCCACCGCCACCCTCGGCATCCTGACCTCCGACGCGCAACCCGCCGCCCAGTCGGCGGTACCCGCCGGCGCGCGCATCGACGTCGCCATCTACGGACTGCCCGCCTACGAGGCCGGACTCGCCGACGGCGAGATCATCACCGCCCTCGACGACCGCCCCATCACCGGCTCACAAATGCTGAAAGCCGCACTCAACGCCCATAAACCCGACGATGTGGTGCGGCTCGAACTCAGCGATCCGGGTGGTGCGCGCCGGACGGTCAGCGTGACGCTCACCGTCGGCCCGCCCAACTAGGTCAGAACTTGTCGTTCCAATACGACTGGAACTGGATGTAGACGATCAGGATGATCACCGCGTAGGCGATGGCGACCAGCGTCCACCGCCACTCCGCGACGATCTGCGCGACGCCGCGGGAACGGCCGAACAGCAGGCCGGTCACGATGGCGAACATGGCCGGGGTCACCGCCCAGACCACCATGCACCACGGGCACAGCGCGTGGATCCGGAACGTCGCGTCCCAGACCAGCCAGCCGATGGCCGCCACGCCCGCCAGCAGTCCGGCCCACATGCCGCCGACGAACCAGCGCGGCAACGAGATTCCGCAGACCAGTAGCACCCCGATGGTGACGAAGGCCGAGAATCCGACCACGCCGATGATCGGGTTGGGGAACCCGAACAGCGACGCGGTCTTGTCCGCCATCACCGTGGTGCACGAAAGCGTCGAGTCGATCGTGCACGACGGCCGGTAGCCGGGTTCGGTGAGCGACTTGAACTTCTCGACCAGCAGCGTGACCGATGCCCCCCAGCCGATCAGCGCGGCCAGCAGCAGCGGCCACGCCGATCGGGGTCCTGCCGAGATCATCACTTGCTCGCGTTCTCGATCACCGAGGTCATGCCGCCCGCGGACATGAGCGCCTGGGCGTCGGCCACCTGGGTGCCGTTCACGTAGACGGTCGGGGTGGACTTCACACCGGTGGCGAACACCTTGTCGGTCTGGGTCTTCACCCAGGTGGTGTACTTGCCGTCCTTGATGGCCTGGGCCACGGCCGGATCGGTGTACCCGGCGTCCTCGGCGATCTTGATGAGCTGATCGTCGGTCATGCCGTTGCCGCCCTCCTTGGGCTGCTTCTCGTACATGGCGGCCAGCCAGCCCTGGAACTTCGACGGGTCGGCCTCGTACATGACGTAGGCGGCCGCGGATCCGCGGGTGGAGAACTGATTGCCGTTGGAGGCCCGGTCCAGGAAGGTGATGATGTTGTAGTCCACCACCGCCTGGCCGCTCTGGACGGCCTTCTTCAGGGCGTCGGCATTGGACTTCTCGAACATGTCGCAGGCCGGGCACTGCATGTCGGCGACCACGCGGACCGACACCTTCTGCTTGCCCGCGGGCGCGGGCGCGGCGGCGTTGTCGATCCGGATCGCGCCCTCGGGGGTCAGGTTCGGCGGCACCAGCGCGGCCTGCTCGGCATTCCAGTGGAACGTGTTCGAGCCCTCGGCGGCCTTGTCGTCGTTGTGCTTGCGCGTCGCCAAGGTGATGCCGATGCCCGCGATCAGACCGAGCAGGACGACGGCCACCGCCACTTGAATGAGGATCTTCCGATTGCGGTCGGCCTTCGCCGCCTGCGCCAGCGGGTTCCGACCCGGTTTGTTGCTCACCTCTGCGCTCACACACCTTCCGTTGTCACGACACGTGCGGGCCCATTTTCACCCGAGAACCTGAGAGAAACCTGCAACCGGGCGCACAACGGATGAGGATCACGCCCGGGCGAGTCGCTTCTTCTGTTCGGCGATGTCGAAATCGGCGGCCGGCCAGTCCAGTTTCAGGCCCTGTAGGGCGTCGATGAGCAGCTCGGTGACGGCCAGGCGGGCGAACCATTTGGAGTCGCAGGGCAGCACGTACCAGGGCGCGTATTCGGTGTTGGTGCGGTCCAGCACGGCCTGGTACGCCTCTTGATACTGCGGCCAGTAGGCGCGCTCGTCGATGTCGGCCGGATTGAACTTCCAGTACTTGTCGGGGCGATCCAGCCGCTGCATGAGCCGCTTCTTCTGCTCGTCGAGGGAGACGAACATGGCCACCTTGATCACGGTGGTGCCGTCGTCGGCCAGTTTGCGCTCGAACTTGTTGATCTCGTCGTAGCGCTTGCCCCACACCTCCGGCGGAACCAGCTCGTGCACCCGCACCACCAGCACGTCCTCGTAGTGCGAGCGGTCGAACACCCCGATCTGGCCGCCGCGCGGCAGCTGCTTGCGGATGCGCCACAGGTAGTGGTGTTTGCGTTCCTCGGCGGTCGGCACCCCGAAGGCGGCGTGGTCCACGCCCTGCGGGTCGACCGAGCCGATCACGTGCCGGACGATGCCGCCCTTGCCGGCGGTGTCCATGCCCTGCAGCACCAGCAGCACGCTGCGCTGGTCGCCGGACCGGCCGTTGGCGTAGAGCCGCTCCTGCAGATCGGACAGCACCGCGCGGCGTTCCTCGAGCAGGGCCTCGCCGGCGCGCTTGTCGCCCTTGAAGCCGGGGGTCGCGGATGGGTCCAGGTCCTTGACCGAGATGCCGTCGGCGCGTAGCGCCTTGGTGACCGGTTTCGACCAGGTTGTCGCCTTCGCCATTCGTCATGCGTAGCACGCGGTGCGTTTCCCCGCAGGCAACCGCGCCGAATCGAACCGGCCGTACAGAATCAGACGCGGGCCAGTCGGACCAGCTGCGCGGCCAGTTCCTCGTCGGTGACGGGAGCCAGGGTCAGATCGGCGGCGGTGGTGAGCAGGTAGCGGCCGTCGCCCGAGAAATCCATCCAGGTCCGATGCCGGGTCGGCGGCGACAGCGGATTCGCCGGTTCCACGGTGACGGTGATGAATCCGCGCCCGTCCACCGGTTCCCGCAGTTTGCGGCGGAATCGATCGGCTTCCTCCCCGGCGCCGGAGGCATCGGGATACAGCACGGCCTGCTGCGGTTCCCGCAACGCCGCCAACCGGCCCGGCGGCGCCGACCCGATGATCTCCACCAGTTCCCGCCCCAAATGTTCGGCGGGACACAGCGATACCGTCACCGCGTCCGGCAAGGAGACCAGGATCCCGGCCCGCTGCTGACCCACCGCCGCGAAGGCGAGGATGCGGCGGGCGCCGGGGCGGGCGGTGCGCTCGCCGTAGAGGGTGACGGTGGTGGTGTCGGTGCGGGCGCACAGGGCCAGCGCCGAGGCCAGATCCGGATCGGTGCGGCGCAGGTTGCGCGACGACGCCCCGCCGAGTTGCAACGGCCCGAATCGCGATGCGCCGGCCGGGTTCTCGGATACCGCCGGGCTCGTGTCGAGCGGGTAGGGACGGCGTGCCAGATCGGTTTCGCGGGTCCAGACGATCGCGAACTCGTCCGGGGTCAGGATCCATTTCACGTGGCCGACCCCCCTTTCTCGGTAACCACCTCCGTCCCGCCCGCGACCCTACCGGAGAGATTCTGCGGGTGCTGGCCGTCACCGCGGAGGCAGGATTTCTATCGGTTGGGCGGTCCCGCGAAAGGCAGGACGACGGTGCAGGACACGGGTTGGGCGTGCGCGGGATCGAGGGCATTGAGGACCACCCGCACCGCCACCGGATCCGCGGGCAGTTCGAAGTGCTCGGTGTAGTCGGTCGCGCACAGATCCTGCAGCACCACATTGTCGGCGTTCGGGCCGTCCAGCAGGCCGGTGGTCCAGGGCGTGGCGATCTCGTCGTAGCGGGACACCACCGTGGTGAACCGGATCCGCGGGGCGATCGCCGGATCCGGGTTCAGATCGACGGCCACCCGGGAACCGGGCGAGAGCTGGCACGGACCGCACTGCGCCGCCAGTTCCGTTCCGGCCGGGCTGGATTCGAGCAGCGGCTGCAGGTTCGCCAGGCCGCTGACGGTGGAGCCGTGCAGCGGCGCGCCCAGCGCCACGTAGTGGTCGATCTTCGGTGCGGCGCCGAGATGGTTCAGGGCATAGAAGGGGACCGCGCCGCCCATCGAGTGCCCGACGAGATCGACCTGGTCCGAACCGGTTTCGGCGCGCACCCGGTCGATGAAGTCGGAGATCTGCCGCGCGCTGGTCGCCACCGGCGTCACCGCGCCCATGATCGGTCCGAGCGCGCCGATGCCGTAGGTCGTGGTGAACACGCAGTATCCGGCGTTCGCGAGCACCGGCGACAGGGTGTTCCAGCCGACGGTGTCATTGCCCAGCCCGTGCAGCAGCACCACCGGATTCGGGTGCGCCGCGGTCGGTTTGCAGGACCAGTCGTTCGCGCCGGGCGGCGGCTGCCCGGGTGCGGTGAGTTCGGCGGCCAGTCCGCCGAAGTAGCTGTAGGACGGGTCCGGCTGGTCGGCGGCGGCCGGGCTCGCGGTGAGCGCGGCGGCGCACAGGGCGGCGGCGCACGCGGCGGCGCGGGTGGAACGGCGGATGGCCGATCGCGACATGGATGCTCCCGGTGTTCGTGCCGGTCGTACGCCCGGCGCCCCCAGCGCGCCGGGCATGACCGACCGGTCGGTCATAGGCTAGCCCGCTGTGTACCCTCAGGGAAAGCATCGACCCAGGAAAGGATTTCGGTCATGCCCCGTCCCGCGGAACCCGGCCGCAACGCCCTGCTCGCCGCCGGCGCCGACGTCGCCGCCCGCGCGGGTCTGGCCGGTCTGTCGGTCAATGCCGTGGTGCAGGCGGCGGGCATGGCGAAAGGCAGCTTCTACCACCACTTTCCGGACCGGCGCAGCTACGTGGTCGCGTTGCACCGCCGGTATCACGAGGAGCTGACCGGCCTGGTGCTCGCCGCCATCGGCGAGCTCGGAACCGGGCGCGCCCGCCTGCACGCGGGGCTCACCGCCTACTTGGACGCCTGCCTGGCCACCCGGGGCACGAAAGCCTTTCTGGCCCAGTCCCGCACCGACGCCGACCTGCTCGACGAGGTGACCGGCCGCAATCAGCTGGTGGCCGCGATGATCGCGCCCGACCTCGAAACGCTGGGCTGGGCCGACCCGACCGCGGTGGCGCAGCTGGTCATCGCCATGGTGGCCGAAATCGCCCTGGCCGAACTGTATTCCTGCGCGGCCCGCCCGGAACTGCGGGCCGCGCTCACCGCGATGATCGAACGAACTCCGGCCTGACCGCGGCAGCGGCCGGGCCGGGATCGATCAGGCGGGGGTGACCTCGATGGTCATGTCCGCGGCGCGCAGCCGCTCGGTCAGCGCGTCGCCCATGGCCGAGGCCGGGGTGAGGATGCCCGCCAGCTCGGGGAGCTCGTCGAAGGCCAGGCACAGGCCGGACTGGCCGAGCATGACCGCGGTGGCCTGGTAGCCGGGATCGCCCTGGCCCGCGAACTTGCACTCGTACTTCGCGCCCGAGGTGGTGTGGGCGAAGGTGCGCATGGTGAACCAGCCACTGCGGCGGGCCTGCTCGCTCGGACCGGTGCCCGGGGCGGGCACGATGCGGTCGAGGAGCTTGCGGCCCAGGGCGACTCGCGACAGCAGCGCGCCGGTTGCCATGGTGGCCACCAGGCCGCCCGCGATACCGGCGGCGATCAGCGGCGAGGTGGCCGAGGAACCCGCGCTCATCACCTCGCGGTAGCGGAAGTTCTTGCCGTACGGCCAGCCCAGCAGGCCGTTCGAGCGGCGCACGATCTTGCTGTTGTGCGCGCCCATGATGAAGGTCGCCACCCAGCCGTGCAGGCTCGGGTCGATCTCGGAGGCGCGGGAGAGCGCCTGGTCGGACTGGCGGCCGACATCGGGTTCCATCGTTTTGTCGGGGCTCAGCGAATAGGGGTGCGACATGACCGACGCCTTGGCCGGCTCCTCGGCGATGGCCTCCATCATGGCGCGCCCGGAATCGATGGTGCCGCCGCTCATTCCGCCCTTGAGGAACGCCACCAGGGTGACGTCGGTGAGCTCGCCGGTGTTGTCGGCGACGCTGCGCTTGTACAACTGGTACACGCTCAGATCCGACGGAATCGAGTCGTAGCCACACGAATTCACGATCTTCGCGCCGGACGCGGCGGCCTGCTCGCCGAACCGGTCGATGCACTCGCGAACGAACAGCTGCTCACCGGTGAGATCGGCATAATGCGTGCCGTTCTCGGCGCACGCCTGCACCAGTGGGTACCCGTAACGCAGGTACGGACCCACCGTGCTGACGACCACCTTGGTCCGCGCCGCCAGCGCTTCCAGGCTGGCCTGATCGGTCGAATCCGCCTGCACCAGCGGCCAATCCGCCGCCCGTGGGCCCAGTTCCGCGCGCACGGCGAACAGCTTCTCCAGCGAGCGGCCCGCCAGCGCGATGCGCGCACCCGCGGGCGCGGCCTCGATCAGATACTGCGCGGTCAGCTTGCCGACGAAGCCGGTCGCCCCGAATAAGGCGATATCGAATTCCCTTGCGGCCACAGGTCTCACCAATCTGTTCCTGGGGTTTCGGGGCGCAGCCCCGGAGAGCCCGAGAGTGGGGTTGTCACGCCTTCGCGGCGCGTTTGCGGGGCTTCTTGGTCGAGCCCCCGGTGGTGGGCGTGGGAGCCGGTCGGCTCGCCAGCCAGGCGTGATGGGCGCGGCCGAGTTCGGTGACCGGGTCGTCCCCGTACAGCCACTCCCGCGCGATGCGATGCCAATTGCCGGTCGCTTCCAGCTGCCCGAGCATGCCGAAGGTGAGGAAGTCGGCACGGCGGGAGAACAGGTGCTCGGGCGGCAGATTCTGCTGCTTCATGCCCTCGAAGTCGGTGGCCCGCGGATCCACTGCGAGCACGAAGGCGCCGGAAGCCAATTCGGGGGTGATGGTGAGTTCCTCGTCCACCAGCGCCCACTCGCAGGCCGCGAGCACGTATTCCAGGCACTCCTCGGGCGTGATCTCGTCGGGCGATTCGATGACGCCGCGCTCCACCATGAGATCGCGCAGCTCCTCGGCGCGCTCCTCGGCGGCGGCCCGGATGCAGACGGCCTCGAAGCGCACGTGCTCGGGATCCATCCGGTTGTAGAGCCCGAAGTCCAGGAACGCCACCCGCCCGTCCGGGCCGAGCAGCAGATTGCCCGGGTGCGGGTCGCCGCAGAACTCGTTGAAGGTGAACAGCGAGCCCACGTAGAACCGGTAGATGATCTCCCCGATCCGATCGCGTTCGGCCGCGGGCATTTCCCGGATCTCCTCGAAGCCGAGGCCGGGGAAGTACTCGCTCACCAGCACCCGGGTGGTGGACAGCTCCGGGTAGGTGGTCGGCACCACGATGAACGGGTGCCCGGTGAACAGCTCCGAGATCTGCTTCTGGGTGGTGGCCTCGGCGACGTAGTCGAGTTCGCTCTCCAGGTTCAGCCGCAGCTCGTCCAGCACGGCCGGGGTCACCCACGGCATGGCGGACTGCAGGATGCGCCGGAACATGGCCAGGTTCTTCAGGTCCGCGCGCACGGCCGAGTCGATGCCCGGGTACTGCACCTTGACCGCGACCTCGCGGCCGTCGTGCAGGGTGGCCTTGTAGACCTGCCCGATCGAGGCGGCCGCCACCGGTTCGGGGTTGAAGTCGGCGAACACTTTTTCCAAGGGCTGCCCGAAGTCCTCTTCGATGACCGCCCGCATCACCTCGAACGACACCGAGGGCGCGCTGTCGCGCAGCACCGCCAGCCGCCGCTGGAACCGCTCCCGATGCTCGGGCGGGACCAGGTCCAGGTCCAGCACCGACAGCATCTGCCCGAGCTTCATGGCCACGCCCTTCATGGTGCCCAGCACCATGACCATCTGTTCGGTGGCGCGGATCATGGATTCCTCGGCCATCCGGGCTCTGACCGCCTCGGATCTGCCGCGCATGGAGCGTCGAGTCTTCTGGGCGCGCAAGGCATTACCGGCCACGGCGATTCCCAGCTTCGTCCCCCGCGCGAGCCTGGATGTGGGCAGCTCTTTCGCCATCAGTGACCCTCCATGGGAGCCAACACCCCCGTTGGTGCCGACGTCGCGGAAACCCCCCGTGTTGCAAGCCTCTCGACGGGGGCGCTCCGCCGACCTCAGACTAACCACACTGCGAACTCGAGTGCTAGCCGTCAGCTAGCACCTTTTTCGGTGTTTTCCGCATCGGGTAGCACGTGGGGGCGGGAGTTGAAGTAGTGCCGGTCGCCGCCCGCGCGGACCATGCCCTCGATGGCGCTCCAGGCCATCATGGTGAGGTAGTCGAGCATTTCCTCGCTGGACATGGTGCGGTTGGAGATCCACCAGTCCGTCGCCAGCTGCACGCCGCCGACCAGCACGTAGGACCACAGCATGGCGCCTTCGGTCTGCAGGCCGCGGTCGAAGGACTTGTCGATGATGACCGCGGAGACGACCTGCGCGAACAGCTTCTCGAAGTCGGCGAGGGTGGATGTGTCGGTCGCCGAGCCGTTGCCCATGATGAACCGGTACACGTCGGTGTCGGAATCGACGGTGTGCACGTACGCCGCCAGCGTGTTGCGGACCAGTTGATACTCGTCGAGGTCGTCGCTGATGGCGCCGTAGATGCGCGGCATCAGAGTGGTCTCGATGAACCGCTCCATGGTGGCGCGGGTGAGGTCCTGCTTATCCGAGAAGTACCGGTACAGCACGGTTTTCGAGACGCCGATCTCGGCGGCGATCTCGTCCATCCCGGCGTCGCCGCCGCGCTTGCGGATGGCCGCGAGGGTGCCGTCCACGAGTTCTTCGCGGCGATCGATCTTGTGTTGTTGCCAGCGTCGTTTGCGGCCGTCGACGCGACCCCCGCGCGGACCGGTGGCCGCCTCGACGGCGGCACTCACGCTGCCTTTGGTGGTCACGCTGCGTTGGCTCCTTGTTCGTGTCCTGGGCCTGGGCCTATTCAGCTTAAGCCTCCCATGCTGTGGATCGCCGCCGTTCGGGAAGGGCCCGGTGGCGGGGAGTTCGTCACACCACGCGCCAGAATGGAAGTTATGGAGCAACCTGCCGGCAGTGCCGCGGTACTCGAGACGACCGAGCCGAAGCCGATGAAGACCACACCCACCGGCGGCGGAGCGTTCGCCGATCTCCTGGACGAAGAGGGCAAGAAGCGCGAGCTGTGGCGTATGAAGGCCATCGCCACCGGCTTCCTGGCCGCGGCCACGGTCATCTACATCGTGTGCGCCTGGATCAGTTCGCGCGGCGAGGGCGGCGCCTGGGTCGGCTATGTGAAGGCCGCCTCCGAGGCCGGCATGGTCGGTGCGCTGGCCGACTGGTTCGCCGTCACCGCGCTGTTCCGGCATCCGCTGGGCCTGCCGATCCCGCACACCGCCATCATCCGCAAGAAGAAGGATCAGGTCGGGGAGGGGCTGGGCGAGTTCGTGCGCACCAATTTCCTCTCGCCCGACGCGGTCGCCGTCAAGGTGAATTCCGCGCAGATTCCGCTGCGGCTGGGCCGCTGGATGGCGGAACCCGGAAACGCCGAACGCATCTCCGACGAGAGTGCGACGATCCTGCGCGCGGTGATCGGCGTGCTGCGCGACGAGGACGTCGAGCAGATCATCGACCAGACCATCGTCAAGCGGATCGCCGAGCCGCTTTGGGGTCCGCCCATCGGCAAGGTGCTCAACGAGCTGATCGCCGACAACCGGCAAGCCCCGCTGCTGGACCTGCTGGCCGAGCGGGCGCACCAGTGGGCGCTGGACTCGCAGGACACCCTGGATCGCATCGTGAACCGGGACGCCCCCTCGTGGGCGCCGAAATTCGTGAATTCGCTGCTGGCCGAGCGCATTTATCGGGAGCTGGTGGAATTCACCTGGAAGGTGCGCACCCAGCCCGATCACGAGGTGCGGCTGGCGGCGAATCGCTTCCTCGAGGAATTCGCGCACGATCTGCAATTCGACGAGGCGATGATCGAGAAGGCGGAAAAGATCAAGACCGAGCTCATGGGCCGGCGCGAGGTCACCGGGATGGCGCAGGCCACCTGGCGGGCGGCCAAGCGCATGATCCTGGAATCGGCCGACGATCCGAATTCCACCTTGCGGCGCAAGGTGTCGGAGAACGTGCTGCAACTGGGTGAGCGGTTGTCCACCGACGCGGCGATGCGCGACCAGGTCGACGGCTGGCTGGAGCGGGGCGTCCGGTACCTGGTGACCAACTACGGCGCCGAGTTCGCGGGTCTGGTCAGCGACACCGTCGCGCGCTGGGATGCCGAGGAGGCTTCGCGCAAGATCGAATTGGCGGCCGGCAAGGACCTGCAATTCATTCGCATCAACGGTACGGTCGTGGGTTCGCTTGCGGGCCTTGTGATCTATGCCGTTTCGCATTTGCTGTTCAATGGCTGAACAAACGACCAATTAGCGCTTCGGTTGAAGCGCTGACTGTTTGCCGACATGCCGTGTCAGGCGTGGTGCTAACAGAGCGCTTGCAAGAGCTAGCACCCCGTCCTAGAATTGGCCCCACAACCACCGGAAGGTGAGTGATGAAGCACGATCCCGAGGTTCCCGAACCGATCGATGGCGACGCAGCGGAGACGTCCGCCGCCGGAGACCGGTCGGGCCGCGTAGCCAACGCGGCGCACGACATCGGGGGTTTCATCCGGTCGCAACGCGAGGCCGCCCAGGTCTCGCTGCGGCAGCTCGCCACGCTGGCGGGGGTGAGCAATCCGTACTTGAGTCAGATCGAGCGCGGACTGCGCAACCCGTCCGCCGAGGTACTCGCCCAGATCGCCAAGGGTCTGCGGGTCTCCTCGGAGGTCTTGTACATGCGGGCCGGGTACCTCGAGCAGAGGCCGCACGGCCCCGTCCGGGATGCCCTGCTGGCAGACAACGGTCTGACCGAACGTCAGAAGCAGGTGCTCCTGGACATCTATGAATCGTTTTGCCGGGAGAACCAGGCTAACGAGGACAGAGGGGACGCAACGGAGCTAATGGGGGGCGTTCCCGGGGGAAACAGGGACAACGAGGTTCCGCACCGCACAACCGAAGTTCCGCCACGCCAGGAGACCGAACCATCATGACCGAATCGAATTTGACCGCCACCGTCACCAAGCCGATCTACGCCACCGTCGGCGCCGGCGACGCCCTCTACGCCGTCGTGACCGACGCCGTCTCGCAGATCCGTGAGCGCGCCAACTCCGCCGACGTGCAGGGTCGCATCGAAGAGGCTCGCGAGCGCTTCGCCAACCTCCCGGCCGACCTGCAGGAGCAGGCCGAGACCCTGCGCCAGCGCGTGCAGGCGCTGCCCTCCGAGCTGCCCGAGGACCTGGCCGAGCTGCGCGAGAAGGCCACCCCCGAGGAGCTGCGCAAGCTGGTCGACCAGTACTACCACCAGCTGCTCGACTTCTACGCCGACCTGGCCGCCCGCGGCGAGGAGACCGTCGAGAAGCTGCGCGCCAACCCGGCTTTCGAGGACCGCTTCGAGCAGGTCGAGTCCCGCTACAACGACCTGCTGGCCCAGACCCAGGACGTGCTGGGCAAGGTCACCGACCGTTTCACCGCCAAGGACGAGGCCGAGGCCGAGGAGGCCGTCGACGCCGAGGTCGTGGAAGTGACCACCGAGACCGCCCCGGTCGTCGAGGAGGCCCCGGTCGCCAAGGCCGCACCGGCCAAGAAGGCCGCTCCGGCCAAGAAGGCTCCGGCCAAGAAGGCCGCTCCGGCCAAGAAGTAGGTCTTTCGCGTCTCGCGAAAAAGCTTGTCGCCCTCGCACACTCGGGTGTGCGGGGGCGACGTCGTTTGCGGGCCGAGGGCTTCCGCTGAAACGTGTCGTGCCGTGAAGTCGCGGTGTGGCGGGCTGTGCTCCGTATGATTGGCGGGGTGATGGGTATTCCCGGACTGATTCTGTGGGTCTTGTGGCTGTGTGCGATGGGCATGACGGTGTTCGCGCTCGTGCACGCGATTCGCCAGCGTCCGGACGCCTTCACGGCCGTGGACAAGTTGACCAAGCCGGTGTGGATCGCGATTCTGCTGGCGTCACTCGGCGGGCTGCTGCTGGGCCGGACCGCGGTCGGGTTCCTCGGCATCGCCGCGGTCGTCGCGACCGGCGTCTATCTGGCCGACGTGCGGCCCAAGGTCGACGAGATCCAGCGCGGGCCGCGCTGGTAGCAGGCCCTCGAACTGCAGGCCGTCATCCGGTTCACCGGGTGGCGGCCTTTCTTGTGCGCTGAATTCCGACTCGGGAACTTTCTGGGTGCTTGCACTAGCTAGCAGGTGTGTCCGCAGGTTACTGTATCTGTCAGTAACACAAAGGAGTGTCCAATGCGGGCAACGCTGCCTCATCCTGCGGACCTCGGCCGGAAGGTCCGTGACCTGGTGCGCGAGCACCGAGCCGACCTGCGCACCCGGACCTACGGCACCGCGGATCTGAATCCGCCGGCCGGGCCCTACCGGGTCGTTCCGGTCACCGCGTCCGACGGCGCCCGGCTCCGGGTGCACGCCTACGGTCCCGCCGACGGCGATGTGATCGTGCTGGTGCACGGCTGGACCTGCTGCCTCGAATACTGGAACCCGCAGATCAACGCGTTCGCGGGCGAATACCGCGTGGTCGCCTACGACGTACGCGGGCACGGTGAGAGCGACGCGGGCACCGCTCCGCTCACCACCGATCAGCTCGCCGACGATCTCGCCGAGGTCCTCGACGCCGTGCTGCAGCCCGGGCAGCGGGCCGTGCTGGTGGGCCACAGTTTGGGCGGCATGACCGTGCAGGCCTGGGCGGGCCGGTATCCGCAGCGCGTCCGCAAGCAGTTGCACGCGGTGCTGCTCACCAATACCGCGGCTGGTGACCTGATCGCCGAGACCACGGTGGTTCCGTTCTTCAACCGCGGCGTGGCCGCGCTGCCGTTCCGGGTCGGGCTGCTCGGGTTGAGCGCGCCGATCCTGTTCCCGCCGGTCGCGCCCGTGCGCTGGGTGTTCCGGCGGCAGATCATGAGCCTGGCGTCGGTGGGTGACGTCGCCGAGTTCGGTTTGAACATCGTGCGGTCCTGCCCGGCGCGGGTGCGCGGCAGGTTCGGAACCCTGCTGTCCTACCTGGATGTCGGCCGGGGCGCGGCGAATCTGACCGTGCCGACCACCGTCATCGCCGGCTCGGCCGACGACATGACGCCGCCGGTGCACGCCGAGCGGATCGTCGAGATGCTCACCGAGGCGGGCAGTCTGGACGGTTTCCGGATCCTGTCGACCGGGCACCTGGGCAACGTGGAGGCCTACCGCGAGTTCAACGCCGAGCTCGCGCGTGTCGCCAACGCCGCCTTCGGGATTCCCGCGCAGGTGGTGGGCGCCTGAGGGGGTGGGCTCGCCCACCCCTGGGGGACCTTATCCGCGACGGCTCCGGCCGCGAACATTGTTGTGGAGCAAGAAGATATATCCAGCGCTTGCAGTTGCAAGCACTCGGTTAGCGCGATAGTGTGGTCTGGAACACAAAGGAGTGCTCATGCTGGTGAAACTGCCGCAGGCGGGCGTCGGCGCGGACGCGCTGACCGCACCTTTCCGCTCCGGGCTCCGGTCCCGGCGCTACCGGACCAATTCGCTCAATTCCCCGCGTCCGACCGAGGTCATTCCGGTCACCACGCGCGACGGCGCGGCACTGCGCGTGCACGCCTACGGTCCCGTCGACGGCGAGGTCATCGTGCTGGCGCACGGCTGGTCCTGCGCCATCGAATACTGGAACCCGCAGATCAACGCCTTCTCCGGCGAATACCGCGTGATCGCTTTCGATCAGCGCGGCCACGGTGAAAGCGCCACCGGCACCCGGCCTTTCAGCGCCGATCAGCTCGCGGACGACTTCTCCGATCTGCTCGACGCGGTGTTGGGGCCCGGTCAGCGGGCCGTGCTGGTGGGCCACAGCATGGGCGGCATGACCATCCAGGCGTGGGCGTCCCGCTACCCGCACGAGGTTCAGCGGCGGGCGTCCGCGGTACTGCTGGCCACCACGGCCGCACGCCAGATTCCCAACCGCGCCACCGTGATTCCGCTGATCAACGACGTGATCCCGGGTCCGGACTGGCTGGCGCTGGCCTTGTTCGGCACCCCGGTGCCGCTGCCCGGCGGTGCGGCGGTCAACCTGGTCGCCAAGCATCGGCTGATGACTCCGTCGGCCACCCGGGACCAGATCCTGTTCGGCACCTCGATCGTCCGCTCCTGCCGCCCCTCGGTGCGGGCGGCGGTCGCGCGCGGCCTGCTCGAACTCGATCTGCACGGCGCCGCAGCGCATTTGACGGTCCCGACCAGTGTGGTCGCCGGCTCGCACGATCGGCTGCTGCCGGAGGTGCATTCCCGCGAGATCGCCGACACCCTCGCCGCCGCCGGACATCTCGACCGCTACACCATCCTGCCCACCGGGCACCTGGTGAACGTCGAGGCCGAGAAGGCCTTCAATGTGGAACTGCACCGCGTGATCCGCCGCTCCCGGCGCGACCCGGTCGCCGCCGCCGGCTGACCCCGCAACGACAAACGCCCGCCCCGGAGAACCGGGGCGGGCGTTGGCTTTTCGGGCCTACTCGAAGACGACCGTGCGGCGGCCGTGCACCAGCACCCGGCCCTCCAGATGCCAGCGCAGTCCGCGGGCCAGCACCACCCGCTCGATGTCGCGGCCCTGACGGACCATGTCGCGCACCGTGTCCGCGTGGTCGATGCGGGTGACGTCCTGCTCCAGGATCGGGCCCGCGTCCAGCTCGGCGGTGACGTAGTGGCAGGTCGCGCCGATCAGCTTCACGCCGCGCGCGAACGCCTGGTGGTAGGGGCGCGCGCCGACGAAGGACGGCAGGAAGCTGTGGTGGATGTTGATGGCCTTGCCCGCCCAGTGCTCGCACAGTTCGGCGGGCAGCACCTGCATGAAGCGGGCCAGCACCACGGCGTGCGGATCGTGCGCGTCGACCAGTTCCCGCATCTGCTCGAAGGCGGGCCCGCGCTCGGCGGGGTCCTTCGGGAACGGGATGTAGTGGAATTTGATGCCGTGCGCCTCGGTCATCCCGGCCAGGTCCGGGTGATTGCCGATGACGGCCTCGATGGTGGCGGGCAGCTCGCCCGAGGCGGCCCGGCCGAGCAGGTCGTGCAGGCAGTGGCCGTCCTTGGAGACCAGCAGCACCGCGCGGCGGCGTTCCCCGGAGTCGTGCACCTGCCAGTCGGTCTCCGGGCCCAGCTCGGCGGCGACGGTGGTGAACCGTTCGCGCAGCTCGTCCAGGTCGAACGGCACGGTGGCGGCCTTGATGGCCTGCCGGGTGAAGAACCACCCGGTCTCCAGGTCGGAGTGATAGCCCGCCTCCACGATCGACCCGCCGAAGTCGGCGATGAACGAGGTGATGCGGGCGATGATGCCGGGACGGTCCGGGCAGCCCAGGGTGAGCACGAAGCGGCGGTCGTCCGGGGTGGAACTCATACCCGACATACTCCCAGCAACCACCCGGACCCGAGCACAGGGGTGAAGCAGCGGCCGTCAGGGCTCGCGGCGGCCCGTCACAGTTTGTAGAAGGGCTCGGCGTAGCGGAAGTCGCCCTTGATCTCGAGTTCGTAGGCGGTGAGGGTGCGGACCTGGAAGTGGGTGGCCCAGTCCGGCTGGTCGGGAACGATGCCCAGGCGGGCGCCGGGGACGAAGCCGAAGCGCGGGTAGTACTCGAGGCTGCCGAGCAGACCCACCACCGGCTCGTCGAGGGCGTCCGCGGCGCCCAGGGCGGCGTGCATGAGCGCGGAGCCGATCCCATTGCCCTGCTGGTCGGCCCGGATGCCGAGCGGGCCCAGGGCCAGCACCGGGAACGGGCCGATGCTCGCGCGGGTCAGGCAGACGTGGCCGACCACCTGGTCGTGGACCTCCGCCACCAGGGCCAGGGTGGGGATCCAGACCGAGGCGTCGTCGCGCAGCGTGTGCACGAGACCGACTTCGACAGGGTCGCTCACCGGTTGGGGGGAGGGGGAATCGTCATGGGCAGCCGCGGGGCCGTCGGGGGTTTCTCCGAAGGCGCTGCGGTGCACCGCGTCGATCGCGGCGGCATCGCCGGTACGTTCTCGACGGATCAGCACGCCTACAAGTCTGCGTGACAGCTGCGGCGGGCCGCAACAAAGATGTGCCAAACTCGGTGCTCATGCCGAAGATTTCCCGCTCTGACGTGGCGGAGATGATCGATCACACACTTTTGTCACCCGATGCCACACCCGCGGCGGTGACCGCGCTGGTGGCCGAGGCGCGTGAACTCGGGGTGTTCGCGATCTGCGTGTCGCCGTCCATGCTGCCGGTGCGGGCGCCGGGTCTGGTGGTGGCCACGGTCGCGGGTTTCCCGTCGGGCAAACATCATTCGCTGGTGAAGGGGGCCGAGGCGCGGCTGGCGGTGGAGCAGGGCGCGGCCGAGGTGGACATGGTCATCGATGTCGGCGCCGCGCTGCAGGGTGACTACAGCGCGGTGCTGGCCGACATCATCACCGTGCGGGAAGCGGTGGGGGAGCGCGCATTGCTCAAGGTGATCATCGAATCCGCGGCGCTGGGCGACGCGGCGATCGTGGAGGTGTGCCGGGCCGCCGAACGCGCGGGCGCGGATTTCGTGAAGACGTCCACCGGTTTTCACCCCGCGGGCGGAGCGAGCGCGCACGCCGTGCGGTTGATGGCGGAGACGGTCGGTGGCCGGCTCGGGGTGAAGGCCAGCGGCGGCATCCGGACTGCGGCGCAGGCGGTGGAATTGATCGCCGCCGGCGCCACCCGGCTGGGACTGTCGCGGTCTCGTGAAGTGCTGGAAGGGTTTCCGGCCTAGCAGTTGAGCGGCTGCTGCTGCGGGTTGTTCGGATCCGCCTGCAGCACCGTGTTTCCGCCCGACAGGCTGATGTGCAGGCCGTCCTGGGTGATGTCGATCTTGGTGGGCTTCAACCCCATCGGATAGGTCTGCAGGCTCTCGGTCATCAATTGCACGATGCCCGAGACCAGATCGGTGGGCAGGCCGATGCCGAGCAGCGAGGCCTGCAGCGTGTCCACCTCGATCTTGTCGTCCACGATCTTCGGCTTGACCTGCAGTTGGGCCAGGCCGCCCAGCACCGCGAAGCTCAGCGTGCCGGTGTTCGGGTCGGAGGTGGTGGCGGAGACCAGGCCGGCCATGGTCTTGGTGATGCCGTCGTTGCTCCAGGTGACGTCGGCGCTGGACTTGCCGATGGTGATCTGCTTGCCGCCGTCCTTGGTCTCCAGGTCGTCGAACGCGGCGTGCACGACCATGCCCTGGGCGGGCCCGAACTTGGAGTCGTCGCTGTCGACGGTCACATGTCCGATCTTGTTGTCGAACATGGTCAGCAGCACCGGTTTCCAGCCGAACGAGACGTCGATCTTGGAGCCCATCTGCGCCTGGAACTGCGAGCTGATGCACTTCTCGGCCTTGTTGCGGGCGTAGGCCTCACCGCCCGCGAGCCCGCCCGCCACCAGCATCGCGGCGACCAGGCCGACGATCAGCACGGTCTTCTTGCGGCTGCGGCGGGGACGGGACGGCCCGCCCGGTGCGGCGCCGAAGCTCGCGGGGGGCGGCGGGGTGCCGGGCGGCTGCTGGGCGCCGCCGGGCGGGGTGATCGGACCCGAGCCGCCGGCCGGATGGCCGGGGCCGCCGGGCAGCACCGCGGTCGCGCCGTTGCCGTTGGCGGGGAAGGCCGTGGTGGTCGCGGTCGGTCCGGTGGTGTGGTTCGGGGCGGGCGCGCCGGGCGCGTAGGCGGCTTCACCGGGGTGCAGTACCGCGGTGGGCTGCGCGCCGGGATCGGCGGTCGGCTGGTCGCCCGGGGAGGTGGGATCGTTCCACCATTCGGTGGGCGCCGCCGGTCCCGTGCCTAGCACTTCGGTGGGCGTGCTGTCCGGTTTACCGAGGTCAACCGGCTGTGCGGTGGCTTCGCCCGGTTGCGCGTCGGGGGTGTCGCGCTTGGTCGCGTCGTCCGAGGTGGGTTCCGAACTCATGGGGGCGATTCTTCCCGAGCTTTCTGTGTGAGCTCTGTGCTTCCCGTGAGGGTGTCGGCACACGGGTGCGGATTGTGACATAACACACACGGGTGCGGCTTATCCTGAATGTCATGGCTGGGAACCCGGCACCGGTGCCGGATCCGGAGAACGGCTGGCACGTGTTGCGCGAGCAGGCCGGGCGCCACGCGGGGTATTTCACCACCCGGCAGGTGTTGCGCACCGGATGCGAGGTCCGGATTCGGGACGGTTTGCGCGACGGCAGCGTGCTGCGTTCGGGGGTGGGGTTGCTGCGGATGGCCGACTGGCCGGACGGGCCGCTCGACGAGTACGCCATGTGGTCGGCCTGGTTCGACGGGGCGGCGGCGGTCTCCCATCACAGTGCGGCCGAACTGCACGGGCTCGGGCGGTTGCGGCCGCGGTTCGTGCACCTGTCGGCGCGGGTCGGGCGGTTTCCGCTGTCGCCGCGCCTGGTGGTGCTGCGGCGCAGTTTCGCGCGCAAGGATGTGGAGTCGGCGGGCGCGTTCCTGGTGACGACGCCGCTGCGCACCGTGCTGGATCTGGCCGAGGCCGGGATCGGGCAGGCCGCGCTGGACGAGGTGGTGTCCGACGCGGTGGCCATCCACCGCTGCGCGCGGGCCGAGATCCGTTCCGCCAGTGCGGCTCTGGAACCCGCCACCGCGGCCCGGCTGCATCGCGCGCTGTCCCGCGCCCAGGAAGACTCACGGTAGGGATCGCATGCGGCGGGTTTCGAGTTTTGCGGGAACCGGATTCGTGGCAGGGTGACTGTCCATGGGGACCGGTGCTGGCGTGTGGGATCTGGTGTTTCCGCCGGGCCCGCCCGAACGGATCGCGGACATGTTCTCGGCGGCCGTGGTCGCCGACGCGATCCGGCCCTACGACGCCGATCTGGCGCAATCGGTGGAGACCTGCCGGGACTGGCGGCACGGCTACCACCGGGTGTTCCGGGGGATGACGGCGCTGGCGATCAGCGCGCCCGAGATCTCGATCGGCATGGCCGAGGCCGGGTTGCGTTCGGTGCGGCACATGCTGCGGTTCACGGTCGGCCGGACGGTGGCGGCGCTGGACACCGTGGACGTGGACGCCGAAGCCGATGGCAACGGGCTGGAGACCGGCACCGTGGTCGGCGAGGCCGCGGCGGTGAAGCGACTCGAAGTGCCGTGGCGGGGAAAGCTCCTGACCGGAGACGCACTGCGGCTGCGACTGGCCGACTGGCAGACCCACGGCATCCTGGAAGCGGATTTCGTGGCCGCGATCGAGCGGGTCATCGACCACCCGGAATGGCTGGCGCTGCCCGGTTTCCGGGTGACCGTGATCGGCGCGGGCGCGGAGCTCGGGCCGCTGCGGCCGCTGCTGAGCTGGGGCGCGGAGGTGCTCGCGGTCGACAAGCCCGGACACGTGCGCTGGGAGCGCTTGCGGGCGGCCGCGCTGGCCCGGGCGGGCGTGCTGCGCTACCCGGTGGCGGACGGGGAACCCGGCGTCGACATCGCCAGAAGCTTTCCGGCGCTGACCCATTGGATAACCGGGCACGGTGATCGGCGGCTGGTGCTCGGGCTGTACGCCGGGCTGCCCGGTGCGGCCGGGGTCCGGCTGGCGGTGGCCTCGGATGTGCTCGCCGAGGCGGTGCTGCGGCATCACCCCGACGCGGCCCTCGCGCTGCTCGGCTCGCCGACCGACACCTACGCGGTTCCCGCGTCCGTGGTGGCCGCGGCCCGGGATCACCTGGCGCAGCGCGGTTTCCGCGGCAATGCCCAGGATCTGCTGCATCGGGTCGCGCCGCACTCGCTGTACCGCCTCAACTACGCGCGCCCGATCTTCGATACCGAGGGCGGCGCGTGGGGTCTGTTCGACAATCTGCCCGCCCTGGCCGGACCGGATTACGCACTGGCCCAACGGCTGCCGCGCTGGCGTGCGGTGCTGGCCCGATCGGCGGGCCACCCGGTGTCGTTCACGGTGGCCCCGCCCGCCTGGACCCGCAGTCTCACGCGCGAGAGCGGCTGGCGCGCGGCGGCGTACCGCGCCTCCTCGCGTTTCGGCATCGAGATCTTCGACCCGGCGACCGCGCGGACGCTGCTCGCGGCCAAGCTGGTCGCCGATCTGCACGCGACCGGCGAACCTCGAATGTCCAACCCGGAAGCCCTGTTCGCGGAGGGTTCGGCCCATGGAGGTCTCTGGCGTCAGCCCTTCGCGCCGCGTTCGCTGCTCGCCCCGGCCGCGATCTCCGGCACGGTCCAGGAGTTGATCCACAAGCTCCACTGATCCGCGCGTTTCCACGCGGATCAGTGCAGCCTGCGGTCGGCCGCTGGTGCCTCACGAGGAGGCCGGGGTGCGGGGACCGTAGGGGGACAGGGTAACTCGTGGAGCCGCTCAGGGCAGGGGTGCGACGGCGGACCACGGCACCGTCAGCAGGTTGTCGCGCAGGCGGCGGCGGTAGGGGCGGAGCGGAAAACCCTGCTCGCGCAGCAGGTTCGCGGCGTGCCGCCAGCGCACCCGGGGGCCGTACGGGGCCAGGGGCGCGGCGACGGCCCAGGCGCGGTCGGCGGCGGTGAGCAGGGCGTGGATGGGTTCGCCGGGGATATTGCGGTGGATCAGGGCCTTGGGCAGGCGTTCGGCGATGTCGGAGGGGGTGTCGACGGTGAACGGGTTCCAGGCCAGGGTGAGTGAGAGCGGGCCGGTGCGGTCGAGCAGGATCCAGGCGCAGCGGCGGCCCAGTTCGTCGCAGGTGCCGTCGAGCAGGAGGCCGTCGGGAGCGAGACCGGATTGGATGGTCGACCAGGCTTCGGGGACAGCGGATTCCGGGTATTGGCGCAGTACGTTGAAGGCGCGCACCAGGGTCGGGCGCAGACCTGCGAGTTCGAAACCGCCGCGGGCGAACACCACCCCGTCGCGGCCGGGGACCACGCGTTCGGGATCGATCTCCAGGCCGACCACCCGCAGATCGGGCCGCACGGTCCGCAGCCGGGCCGCCATTTCCAGCGTGGTGACCGGGCTGGCCCCGTAACCGAGATCCACCACGAGCGGATCCGCGGCGGCCAGCAATCTCTGGGCGACGAGCGGGTCGTACATCATCCACCGATCCCCGCGGCGCAGCCTGTTGATCCCGGTGGTGCCGCGGGTGATGGTCCCGATGGGCTTGGTCACCCGGCGGGGTGCTGCTGATCCAGCCAAACCTTCGTCACCTCGGCTTCGGCGCGGAACAGGTCCACCAGATTCACCAGCATCAGCTGTTCGAGCCTGCGCCCGAAGAACGGAACATTGACCTGGGCCCGCGAGGAGGTGCGCAGGGTGCAGCCGGTCTCGGTGGGGAACAGCCGCATGCTGCCGCCGAGAGTGCCGGGGCTGCCGGGGATTTCGGCGGTGTATTCGCCGGTCACCTCGGGTCCGTAGGGCCCGTAGGTTTCGCGGCGGGTGATCACCATGTCCTTGTGCACGACCATCTGCGCCATCTCGGGCAGGGTGTCGCGGGGGAGCACGTGCCGCAGCTCGACGGTGATGCCGTCGGCGCCGGAGGCGAGACTGACGATGTCGTTCGGGGAGTGCTTGCGCAGTTCCTCGATGCGGGCATCCCAGTGCTCGCGGTTGGTCATCGCGGCGTACACCTCATGGGTGGTACGCAACGGATACCGCGCGGAGTAGTCGAGTCGGCGGGCCACGATCGCTCAGGTTACTGCCGGGCGACTCCGGTCAGTGTGAACTCAGCCAATTGTCGGTGAACTCGGCTTCGCGCTCCAGCAGTTCGGTGAGGTGCTGCTGGATGGCCGCCTCGATCTTCTTGCCGAAGAGCGGGATCTTCACGTCGATGGTCGCGTCCACCACGAAGGTGGAGCCGGACCCGTCCTCGGTGACGGTCAGGCTGCCGGTGATGGTCGCGGGCGCGCCGTCCACGTACGCCTCGACGGTGCCGCCGCTGCCGTGCCAGATCTCGGTGCGCGGAATGGTCAGGCCGTCCGGCTTGATCGCGGTGATCTGCGCGGGCAGCTCGGAGGCCGGGATGGTCTGCACCATGTCCACGCGCACCTGGTCACCGTTGATCGCGAGGCTGTCGATGCGGGCGTTGGGGCCGCCGACCGCCTCGATGCGGTCCTTCCAGTACTGCTCGTTCGCGAACGCAGCGCGCACCGCGGCCATGGGATGAGTCGAGTGCCCAGTGAAGGCCAGAGGTGTCGCCATGGTCGGACAGGCTACCGTCTGTGCCTGTGCGTACTTCTCGGGTGGTGTCCTTCGACGACCTGCGGGACCTGCTGGCGGCGACCGGCGCGCGACTGCGTGCGGGCGTGCCGCTGGCGGAGCTGACGACCCTGCGGGTCGGCGGCCCGGCCACGGTCGCGGACTGCGCGACCACCGAAGCACTGGTGGCGACGGTCCGGGAACTGGACGCGGCCGGCATCCCGCTGCTGCTCATCGCGGGCGGCTCCAACCTGCTGATCGGTGACGACGGCTTCGACGGGGTCGTGGTCCGGATCGCGACTGAGGGCGTCGAGATCGGCGCGGACTCCGTCATCGCCGAGGCGGGCGCGAATTGGGACGCGGTGGTGGCCGCGACCGTGGCCGCCGGGTTCGGCGGCCTCGAATGCCTGTCCGGCATCCCGGGTTCCGCGGGCGCCACGCCGGTGCAGAATGTCGGCGCGTACGGCGTTGAGGTGGCGAGTTTGCTGCGCCGGGTGCGGTTGCTGGACCGCGCGACCGGCGAGATCCGCTGGGTCGAGCCGGGGGAGCTCGGATTCGGTTACCGCACTTCGATTCTCAAGCACAGCGACGCCGCGGTGGTGCTGGCCGTCGAATTCGCGCTGCGTGCGGACGGTTCCAGTGCGCCGCTGGGCTATCGGGAGCTGGCGAGCGCGCTGGGCGCAGCCGAGGGCGAGTCCCGGCCGGCGGCCGATGTGCGCGAAGTGGTGCTGCGGTTGCGGGCGGGCAAGGGCATGGTGCTGGACCCCGCCGATCACGACACCTGGAGTGCTGGTTCGTTTTTCACCAATCCCGTCATCCCGGAGGAGCGGGTCGCGGCGGTGCGCGCCGCGATCGCGTCACATCTGGGCGCGGATGTGGCCGTGCCCACCTACCCGGCCGAGGGCGGGGTAAAGTTCTCGGCGGGCTGGCTCATCGAGCGCGCCGGCTTCGCCAAGGGCTTTCCGGGCGACGGGTCTCCGGCGCGGTTGTCGACCAAACACACGCTGGCGCTGACCAATCGGGGCGCGGCTACCGCGACCGATCTGGCGACCCTCGCCCGCACGGTTCGCGAAGGGGTAGCTGAGCGCTTCGGCATTCATCTGGAACCCGAACCCGTGACCGTGGGAGTGAGCCTGTAGCGGGTGGCTTCGGCCAGCAGAACAGCGTCCGGGATACACGGTTTGCGGGGGTAGGGTCGAACAAGTGAGTAATCGAGGACTGTCCCGCCGGTCGGCCATGCGGGCCGCACTGGTGGCGTCGACAGCGGTCATCGCGGCGGCGTGTTCGTCGTCCGGCAAGGGCGGCGGAACGGCAAAACCGGCTGAACCCGTCGCGACCGTGAAATTGGAACCGGCCGCCGGAACCGAGCACGTCAACCCGACTGTGCCGGTGTCGGTCACCGTCACCAACGGCCGCATCGACCAGCTGGCGCTGACCAACGCCAACGGCAAACAGGTAACCGGCACCTTCGATGCCGCTCGCAGCAAGTTCACGGTGAACGAGCCGCTCGGGTACGGCGTCACCTACACCTGGTCGGGCACCGCCATCGGCACCGACAACAAGCCGGTCGCCATCGACGGCAAGTTCAGCACCGTCAGCCCCAAGAACACCGCCCCCGCCACCGTCAATATCGGTGACGGTCAGGAGGTCGGCATCGCGGCCTCGATCATGCTCCAGTTCAAGGGGCACATCGAGAACAAGGCCGCCGTCGAGAAGGCGCTCACCGTCACCGCCACCCCGGCCACCGAAGGTTCGTGGGCCTGGCTGCAGGACGACAACGGCGGTTCCCGCGTGCACTGGCGGCCCCGCGAGTACTGGCTGCCCGGCACCACCGTGCACCTGGGCGCCAAGCTCTACGGCCTGGACATGGGCGGCGGCCTGTTCGGCGACTCCGACCTCACCTCCGACTTCCGCATCGGCCGCTCCCAGATCGTGAAGGCGGCCGCGCCCACCCACCGCGTGCAGGTGGTGCGCGACGGCGCGATCCTGTTCGACTTCGCGTGCAGCTACGGCGAAGGCAATGAGGATCGCAATGTCACGCGCTCCGGCATCCACGTGGTGACCGAGAAGTACGAGGACTTCATGATGTCGAACCCGCCGTTCTACACGAATGTGCGGGAACGCTGGGCGGTGCGCATCTCCAACAATGGCGAGTTCATTCACGCCAATCCGCAATCGGCCTCCGCCCAGGGCAATTCGAATGTCACCAACGGCTGCATCAACCTCAGCACCGCCGACGCCCAGGCCTACTTCCCGACCGCCCTCTACGGCGACCCGGTCGAGGTCACCGGAACCCGCATCCAGCTGTCCGCGGCCGACGGCGACATCTACGACTGGACCATGGACTGGGAAACCTGGAAGGGTCTGTCGGCCCTGCAGGGCGAGCCGCACCAGATCTCGGCCACCCCGCTCCCGCCGCAGCCCGTCGGCGGTCGCTGAAAACCTTTGCGCTGGCTGCCGACCCGGATAGGGTCGGCGGGTGCGCGCGCTGAGCCCTTCCGAGCGATGGTTCTGGATCATCGACCGGCTGTCCCCGGCGAATTGCAGCGCGCGCATTCGCGTACACGGGTGTGTTCCCGCCGGGCGGCTGGAATCCGCCGCGGCGGCCCTGGTCGCGGAATATCCGTTGCTGCGCATGGGGATTTCCGACAACGCCGGCCGTGATCCGTGGTTTCGGCCGCTCCCGGAGCCCGGAATTCCGGTGCGGCGGATGGAATCCCGCGATTCCGAGGCGTGGGAGCGGGTACTCGACGCCGAAATGGCGGAGCCGATCGATTCCCGGAACGGGCCGGCGCGCATCACCGATATCGCTGTCGGGGCCGGGACCGGCGACGAATTCCACGACATCGTTCTCACGGTCTCCCACATCATCGCCGATGGCCGCTCCCTGATCGCGTTGCTGCGCAAGCTGATCGACCACGCGGCTGCGGAAACGCCCACCCCGGCACCGCCGCGGGCTCCGGTACCGCCCGCGGACGACCTGATTCCCGCCGGGGCGCGTGGACTCCGGAGGTGGGCGTATACGACGCTGGCCGACCAGATCGCGGGCATGGTGCACCGTCCCGTGCTGCTGTCGGGTGTGGAAGCGCCGCTACCGGTGCGACGGACCCGGGTCGTGCATCGGGTGCTGGGCCGGGAGGCCTTGGCGCACTTGGTGGCCGATTGCCGCAGTGCCGGGGTGACCGTGCACGGGGCGCTGGCCGCCGCAGTGGCCGACGTGGTCGGCCGCACGCGCTCCGATGGCCCAGGTGCCGGGGCACGCGGCGTCGTGGGCGTCGGGTCGCCGGTGGACTTCCGGGAATCGCTCACTCCGCGACCGGATTCCGAGGAGTTGGGGGTCTACGCACCGGTTCTGGTGGGATTCGTGCCGTTCGGGCCGGGCGTCTCGCTCTGGGATGCGGCGCGGGCGGCGAAGCGGCAACTGGAGCGTGGGGTGCGGCAGCGGCGGCACCTGGCCACGGTGGCGGGGATGCGGTTCGGGACGCCGCGGGCGCTGGAATCCGGTCGGCGGCTGGCGGAAATGGTGGATCGCCGGGCGCCGTGGAATGTGTCGGTCACCAATCTGGGGCGGGTGGAGGTCGCGGAAACGGCCGGGGCGTGGCGGCTTTCGGGGTTGCGGGTGGTCGCGTCGAATTCGTGCGTGAGCGTGCTGACGGTCGCGGTCACGACGGCGCACGACGAAATGCACCTCGGGTTCTGTTATGCGGAGCCGGTGCTGTCCGAGTCGCGGGCAACGGAATTCGCGGACACCGTGCTGGCCGTCCTGCGGCAGCGCCCCGATCCGTCGGGTGAGCCGCGCGGGACGAGTGGGTAGACAACGCCGTTCCGCGGGCCCGCCTCGCGCTGGGTGAGGGGCTGCTCCGGGAGCGCTCAGGCGAGCTCGCGCAGGCGGGCGCGGAGCTCGGCGCGGTCCGGCTTGCTGGTGCGGCCGCTGACCGGGATCTCGCTGACCAGCACGATGTCGTCGGGTAGCGCGGAAACGTCGATGAGGGTGGGTAATTCGCGGCGAAGCCGGGCCTCGATGCCGGTGGCGTGCGGGTCGGCGACCACGGCCAGCACGATGCGCTCGTCGCCGATCTCGTTCGGCAGGCCGATCATGACGGCGTCCCGCACGCCCTCGACGCCCGCGATCACCGGTTCGTACAGGCCCGGATAGATATTGGTCTTGCCGCGGATCATCATGTCCTTCTTGCGGCCCATCAGCACCAGGGTGCCGCCCTCGAAGCGGGCCAGGTCGCCGGTGGCGATCTCCTTCAGCGGTGGTTCGCCGAGGTAGCCGCGGCACAGGTTGGGGCCGGAGAGGATGAGTTCGCCGTCGTCGGCGAGACGCGCGTCCACGCCCTCGACGGGGAAGCCGAGCGGGTCGCCCGGGCCGTCGAAGTCGAGTTTGTCGGCGGCGGAAGTGATTGCCACCGGCAGGATCTCGGTCATGCCGTAGACGGCCAGGAACTCGGTGTCCGGGAGGGCGGCGCGAGCCCGGCGCAGCAGCGCGGTGGTGACGGGTGCGCCGCCGAGGGAGATCTCCTCGAGGTGCTTCGGCGCGGTCAGCCGTCCGGCCTCGATGGCGTCGAGGACCACCGCCAGGTCGGCGGGGGTGAAGAAGGCGTGGGTGGCGGAGTCGGCGCCGCCCGCGGGTCCGAGGGTGCGCGCGAAACCGATCGGATCGATGTGGGTGCTGAAACGCGGATAGCGCGGCAGCGACCAGCGGGCCCCTTCCAGCACCGCGGGCAGGCCCATCATCAGCTGTTCGGTGTGCAGGTGCGAGCCGGGCATCAAGGTGGTGCAGCCGGCCATGGCGGCCAGACCCGCGCCCAGCGAACCGCGAGTGTGCACCACGGCTTTCGGGTCCGCGGTGGTGCCGGAGGTGAAGACGATGAGCGCCTCGGCGTCGGGATCGTCGACGGGCGCGTCGACGGTGGCGGCGGTGGCGGGTCCGGACCAGCCCGGTTCGGAGCCGATCAGCCGGCCCAGCGGAATGGAGCCGCGCGGCGTGCCGGGCAGCCGCGGCCCGCTGTGGATGTGCCGCACCGGCAGCCGCCCGAATTCGGGCAACGACAGGCCGAGGCGGCGGCCGTACCGTTGCAGCGGGCCGCTGAGCAGGTACAGCACCGATTCGGTGGCGGCCCACGTGGGCCGCACCGATTCGAGTCGGCGCGCGAACAATTCGGGGCCGACGCCCGGGTCCACGAACACGATGGTGCCGCCCGCCGCGACGGTCCCGAACACCAGCACCACCGCGTCCACGCACGGCCGGATGGAGAACAGCATCCGGTCCCCGGGCCGGAAGCCCTGGCTGTGCAGCCGTTTCACCACCAGCCGGATGCGGGCGTCGAGTTCGGCGAAGGACAGCGGCTGTTCGCCGATCATGCCGAGGGCGGGGGCGTCGGGGCTGCGCAGCACCTGGTCGCGCAGCAGGGTGACGAAATCCTCGCCCGCCGAGTGGTATCCAGCGGTCACCGGATGTCCACCAGCTCCGGTTTGTAGCGGTGGTCGGCGTACCAGGCGAGGGTCTTGCGCACACCCCAGGCTCGCACGCGCCGATTCGAGCCGTACACCCGCACGTCCCGTCGCAGTCCGTAGTCGGTGGTGAGCATGCGGACCGCGTTCACCAGGGCCCGGTCTTCGTGCAGTTCTTCGATGGCGGTGCGCGGGAAGCCGCCGGCGGCCTCGTACAGTTCGGCGGTGATGGCCATATTGCAGCCGGGCGTCATGACGTACGGGCCGAGGTAGCGCGGATCCTGGTTGCCGGGCCGGAGTTTCCCGAATTGCGTCGCCACCTCGAGCGCGACCCGGATGATGGTGCGGTCCAGCAGGCGTACGCCCTCGTCGGTGCGGGGGATGAGCTGTCCGCTGACCAGCCGCAGTCCGGAGTCGAAGGCGGCGCGGATCCGCGCGGTCCAGTCGGGTGCGGGCAGGCAGTCGGCGTCGGTGCGGGCGAGCAGGCGCGCCCCGGCCGCGATGGCGTGGCGCATGCCGGTGTCGGCGGCCGCGCCGGTGCCCTTGCGGTCCTCGGTGACGATCTCGATGCGCGGGTCCGGGTGGGCCGCGGCGAAGTCGCGCACCACTTTCGCGGTGGCGTCGGTGGAGTTGTTGTCCACCACCAGCAGGGTGAAGTCGCGGTCGTGCTGGCCGGCGAGGGCGGCCAGGGTGGCGGTGATGCCGTGTTCCTCGTTGTAGGCGGGCACGATCACCCACAGGTCGTTCATGGCCACTCCCTGCTGAATTACTTACCGCTGCTTATGGTTTCGGTAGGCGGTACGCGATGGCGGCGGCCGAGGGGCCCGCTCCCGCGGCCACGAACAAGGCTACGTCGGCGTGCTCGAGCTTGCCGCTGTCGCGGGCTGCCAGGTAGGCGACGGGCAGCGCCGAGGTGTGCGCGTCGCCGTCGGTGTCGTCGGCGCTGATCGCGTCGGGGGCGATGCCCAGGCGCTCGGCGAGCCGGGCGGGGAAGCCGGGGGTGGGCCGCCCGCAGATGAGGACGGTGCGGTCCAAGGGTGCGTCGGCGACTTCGAGGGCTTCGGTGGCGGCCGAGATCGCGTGGTGCAGTAGCGCTTCGATGTCGCCGGGGCGGTCGACGGTGATCGAGGACCGGCCGGTCGTGCCCATCTCGGGTAGTCGCACGAACCCCTCCGCCGCGGGCCGCCCGTCGGTGGCGCTGATGTGCAGCGCCCCGAATCCGGCCGCGCCGGGCGTCTGCTCCAGCAGCATCGCCGCGCCCACCGGCTTGATCGGGAATCCCGGCTGCGGCGCCGGCGATTTCGACGGATGCGCGTCACCGGACACCAGCAACACCCGGTGCACGGTCGGCGCCTCCAGCAGCGCCTGACTGACCTGGATGGCATTGAGGATGCCGCAGGCCCCGTTCATCAGGTCGAAGGACAGGCACGGCACATCACCGCTGCGATACTCCAGCCCGATGCCCGCCTGCTGCTGAATCAGCGCGGACATGGCCGGTTCCACCATGTTCGAATCACGGTAGACGCCGGTATTGATCAACGCGTCGATCTGCTCGGGCGTACTGCCCGCCTCCGCGATGGCCCGGCGCGCCGCGGCCGCCGCCTGCTCGATCGAGCTGCCGCCGCCGATTTCGGTGGCAATGGCAGAAATAACGATTCCCATGCTGCCTCACACCCGCAGATCGCCGAGCGTCACCGACAGGAACCCGGCCACTACACCGGAGGCCGCGGGCACCATCAGTACTTTCGCCCCGGACGCTATCCGCTGTTGTTTGAGCGCGTCGTGCAAAACCACGAAATGCGAGGTCGACGCGGTGTTGCCGTACCGATCGAGCACCATGAGCGCGGGCGGCACCGGGGCGTCGAATTCGCGTTCGGCGATCTTCGACACCAATTCGACAGCGGGCGCGCTGAATTGATGATGAATCACGTGGTCGTAGCCTTCAGCCGCGAAACTGCTGCCCTGCGCGGCGAGGACATCGCGCTGCCGGGTGGTCCACAGCAGGTAGCGGGCTTCGTTGTGCATGGCCCGGTTGTCGGTGTAGAGCGCGATGCCGGAACTGCGGTCACTCGGCATGCCCAGGCACAGCTGCGCGAAACCGGCGCTGGTATTGAGTTCGATGTGGTCGATGCCTTCGTCCGCACTGCCCTCGCCGTCCAGCACGACCGCGGCCGCGCCGTCGCCGACGGTCAGGGAGGCGAACTGCGGATCGTATTTCTCCGACATCTCGCGCACCGCGGTATCGGAGATGGGGGTGATGTACTCGCCCGAGACCACCAGGCCGCGTTTCACGATGCCCGCGCGAATCATGCGGTCCAGCACCAAAACTCCGCTCATCATGCCCGCGCAGGCATTGGAGACGTCGAAGTGGATGGCCCCGGTGGCGCCGAGTTCATTGCGCAGCAGGAGCGCGAACGAGGGCTCCACCCAGAATTCGTCACCGTGAATTCGCGTGATGGAGCAGGAGATGACGATATCCAGATCGGCGGCGTCGTAGCGCGAATTGTCCAGCGCGGTCCGGGCCGCGGCCATCGCCACGGTGAACGAATCCTCGTCCGCCGCGCAGCGGCGGCGGTGCCGCACGCCGCTGATGCGTTCCAGGTCGATGGGGGAGTCGACGGCCAGTTGGGCCAGCAGCTCCGCGGTCGATGTCTCGGTGGCGGGCAGGTAGGAACCGACCGCCTCGATTCGTGATCTCACCATCTGCATCGCTCCAAGCCGCCCTCGGTTGCGGGGGACGCTAGCAGTGCGCGGTGCTCGGAATCCGGTTTTGAAAAATCAGTGATTCAGATCATGGGAGGTGAACCGCGAAGCGGCACAACACAACTGCGACCGGTCAGGAACGACGCGCGAAACGACCCGGTCCGGCCTGATCCCGCGGGGTGACCGTGATGGTGTCCAGATTGACGTGCGGCGGGCGCGACGCCACGAAACCCACCACCTCCGCGATGTCCTGCGCCACCAGCGGATCGATGCCCTGATAGACGCTCGCCGCCCGGTCCGCGTCACCGGCGAAACGCACCAGCGAGAACTCCGTCTCCACCGCGCCCGGCGCGATCTCGGTCAACCGCACCGGCTGACCGAGCAGCTCACCGCGCAACGTCCGATGCAGCACCGCCTGCGCGTGCTTGGCCGAGGTGTAGCCGGAACCGTTGTCGTAGGCGTGGAAGGCGGCGATCGAGGTGATGGTGACGATCAGGCCGTTCCCCGACGCGATCAGCTTGGGCAGCAGCGCCTTGGTGAGCCGCAGCGTGCCCAGCACATTGGTCTCCCACATCCAGCGCCAGTCGTCCAGATCGGCCTCCGACACCGGCGCCAGGCCCTTCGCGCCGCCGGCATTGTTGACCAGCACCTCGCAGTGCTCCACCGCGTCGGTGAACGCGCGCACCGACGCCTCGTCGGTCACGTCCAGCGCCAGCGCGGTGCCGCCGATCTCCTCGGCCAGCTTCTCCAGCCGCTCGACCCGCCGGGCTCCCACATAGACGTGATACCCCTGCTTGGCGAGTTCACGGGCGGTTGCCTCGCCGATACCCGAACTGGCTCCGGTCACCACAGCGGTACGAGTGCTCATGCCTCTGAGCTTAGGCAGGGCGTGTCGCCGGTGGGTCGCGGGTGGTTAGCCTCACTGCTATGGCTATTCGGGAAGCAGTGAGCGCGGACGGCACGACCATCGTCTACCGGGTGACGGGCCCGGAAGGGGCGCGGCCCCTGGTCCTGCTGCACGGCTGGTCCGGAAACCTGCTCTGCTGGGGACGGGCCGCGGACCTGCTCGCCGAGCAGTTCCGGGTGATCGCGGTCGACCTGCGCGGGCACGGCTACTCCGACGCCCCCGAGACCGGCTACGACGACCCGAAGAACTGGGCCGCCGACATCGCCGCCGTACTGGCCGCCGAGGACATCACCGCGGGCGCGCTGCTGCTCGGCTGGTCCTACGGCGGCATCGTCGTCTCCGACTACCTCACCGCCCACGGCACCGGCGCCCTCGCTGGCGTCGTCTACACCGGTTCACAGGCGAATATCGGCCGCGGCGTGCCGGGCGCGGAAACCGGCCCCGGCATGGGCAAGGCCATTCCCGACGTCTTCGACGAGAGCGCCGGCAAGGCTATGCGCGGTTTCGCCGCCTTCGGCAACGCCAACACCGGCCCCGGCCGCGACAAGGGCCCCGACGCCCAGCGGCTCTTCGGCGGCAGCATCGCCACCCTGCCGCGGGTGCGCAAGGCGCTGTTCTATCGGACCGTCGACAACACCGACACCCTGCGCGGCCTCGACATCCCGGTGCTGGTCCTGCACGGCACCGCCGATCCGGTGGTCCCGATCGAGAACGGCCGCCACATCGCCGCCAGCGCTCCTGAGGTGCGGACCTCCTATTGGGAGGGCGCCCAGCACGGGCTGTTCATCGAGGATCCGGAGCGATTCGTCGCCGAGATCACCGCCTTCGCGACGGACCTGCGTCGATAGCGGAGTTGCATTCACCCTGACGAATATCCTTGTGAGTCAGGTCACTTGGGAAGGTAACCCGTGCATGAGGCGTTGTATACCCCGTGCACACTGAAGTGGTGAGTCAACGCGGAGACCTACGGCCGAATCGGATTGCCGTGCTATCCGTGCACACCTCGCCCCTGGCGCAGCCCGGCACCGGCGACGCGGGCGGCATGAACGTCTACGTCCTGCAGACGGCCGTCGAACTCGCCCGCCGCGGCACCGAGGTGGAGATCTTCACCCGCGCCACCTCCTCCAATGACGAACCCGTCGTCGAGGCCGCACCCGGCGTGCTGGTCCGCAATGTGGTCGCCGGGCCCTTCGAAGGGCTCGACAAGTTCGACCTGCCGACCCAGCTGTGCCCGTTCGCGGCCGAGGTGCTGCGCACCGAGGCCCGCAACCTGCCCGGCCACTACGACCTGATCCACTCGCACTACTGGCTGTCCGGCCAGGTCGGGTGGCTCGCGCGGGACCGCTGGCGGGTGCCGATGGTGCACACCGCGCATACCCTGGCCGCGGTCAAGAACGCCTTCCTGGCCGAGGGCGACTGTCCCGAGCCCGCTGTCCGCGAGATCGGCGAGAAGCAGATCGTCGCCGAGGCCGACCGGCTGGTCGCCAACACCGGGGAGGAAGCCCGCCAGCTCGTCGAGCTGTACGGCGCCGACCCCGACCACATCGACGTGGTGCTGCCCGGCGCCGACCTCACTCGCTACCACCCCGGCGACAAGCTCGCCGCCCGTGCCGAGTTCGGTCTGCGCGCCGATGAGCGCATCGTCGCCTTCATCGGCCGCATCCAGCCGCTCAAGGCCCCCGACGTGCTGGTCCGCGCCGCCGCGCAGCTGCTCGCGCAGGAGGCCGCGCAACCGGTCCCGCCGGCGCGCCCGCTGCGCGTGGTGATCGTCGGCGGACCTTCCGGCAGCGGCCTGGAGCGACCCAACGCGCTCATCGAACTCGCTGCGGCCCTGGGCATTTCGGATCGCGTCACCTTCCTGCCGCCGCAGCCCGCGCACCGGCTGGTGCAGGTGTACCGCGCCGCCGACCTGGTCGCGGTGCCCAGCTACAACGAGTCCTTCGGACTGGTCGCCATCGAGGCGCAGGCCAGCGGCACCCCGGTGCTCGCCGCCGACGTGGGCGGGCTCGGCACCGCCGTCCGGGACGGAATCTCCGGCCTGCTGGTCCCCGGCCACCGCACCGACGACTGGGCCGACGCGCTCGGCTCCATGCTCGCCGACCCGGTCCGGCTCGAACTCATGGGCGCGGCCGCGGTGGAACACGCCGCCAACTTCTCCTGGGCCCACACCGCCGACGGGCTGCTCGACAGCTACTCCGCCGCGCTGTCCCAGGCTCGGGGCAACCGGGTTCGCACCGGTAACCTGCATACCGACAGCAATCAGGCCAGATCGCAGTCGCTGTGGCGGCGGCGGACGGGAGCGGTACGCAGATGAGTGAGGCCGAGCGCGACTGGACGCCGCGCCCGCACGCCAGCAGCGGCGGTCTGAACGACGAAACCGCCCGTGCCACGGCACAACTCATCGACGAGACGCTGCGCGAACGCGAGATCGAGTACAGCCGCGAGGCCCCCGACCTGTTCGTGGTGGTGCTGCCCGGGGAGCGCAAGCTCAAGACCGTCATCGGCGTCAACGTCGGCAAGCACGGCGTGCGCCTGGAGTCCTTCGTCTGCCGCAAGCCCGACGAGAACTTCGAGGGCGTCTACAAATTCCTGCTCCGCCGCAACCGCCGCCTCTACGGCGTGGCCTACACCATCGACCGGGTCGGCGACATCTACCTGGTCGGGCGCATGTCCAACGACCGCGTCACCCCCGACGAACTCGACCGCTGGCTCGGCCAGATCCTCGAGGCCGTCGACGCCGACTTCAACACCCTGCTCGAACTCGGCTTCGCCGAATCCATTCGCAAGGAATGGAAATGGCGGGTGTCGCGCGGCGAATCGCTGCAGAACCTCCGCGCCTTCGAACACCTGATTGACGGCGCCGACACGATGCCTCGTATGCCAAGCTGAGCGCTGATTTCGTAACGGTCGAGGTAACTTCTCGGGGACGTCCAAGATTGTTTCGGCTCCCAGCCGCCGGCCCGCAATGCCAACGCTGACGAATCTGAGCCGTGCGCTGAAGGCGCGGAGAGGCGGGGGAGGCCCGTGGTTGCGATTGCGCTGGATATCGGAGCGACCAAATTCGCGGCGGCGACCGTGGATTCGAATGGAGTACCCGAAAATCCGCAACGGATCGCGGTGCCCGAATCCGGCGTATGGGCGGCCTGTCATGAATTGCTGACCGCCGTGGCCGCCGGGCAGCGCGTGACCTCCGTCGGGATCGGGTCGGCCGGACCGGTCGATATCGCCGCCGGCGTCAGCGGGCCGCTCAATATTCCGGAATGGGCCGCCGGGTTCCCACTGGTGGAATCCGTCCGGAAACTGTTTCCGGAGGCCGAGATTCGATTCGCGATCGACGGGGCCTGCCTGGCGCTCGCCGAACAACGGCTGGGCGCGGCGCGCGGCGCGGACAACGCGCTCTGCATGACCGTGTCCTCGGGCATCGGCGGCGGTGTCATCAGTGACGGCCGAGTCGTCATGGGCCGCACCGGCAATGCCGGACATGTGGGCCACATCGTGGTGCCCGGCAATGAAGAGCCCTGCGCCTGCGGCGGATTCGGCTGCGTGGAGGCCGTCGCCAGCGGCAAGTCCGCGGTGCGCTGGGCCCGGCGGCAGGGCTGGACCGGCACCACCGGGGTGGAACTGGCCGCGGCCGCGCGGGCGGGCACACCGATCGCCGTCGCCGCGCTGGAGCGGGCCGGCACCGCCATCGGGGCGGCCGTCGCCTCGGCGGCCGCGCTGCTCGACACCGACCTGGTGGTCATCGGCGGCGGCTTCGCGCAATCCGGGGAACCGCTCTGGGGTCCGCTGCGGGCCGCGGCCGCCGCACACGCCCGGCTGGCCTTCTTGCGCGAACTGCGGGTGACTCCGTCCGAACTGACCGATCAAGCCACCCTGCGGGGGGCCGCGATTCTCGCGCTCCCGGGCGCATAACCGCAGCCCGAGGGCAGCGAATGGGGTCGCGGCCCCACGTGGGAAGATGACCCCATGACGTACACCCTCGTGCTTCTGCGCCACGGCGAGAGCGAATGGAATGCCCTCAACCTGTTCACCGGCTGGGTGGACGTTCGCCTCACCGACAAGGGTGTCGCCGAAGGCAAGCGCGCCGGCGAACTGCTCGCCGAGCACGGGATTCTGCCCGACATCGTCTACACCTCGCTGCTGCGCCGCGCGATCAGCACCGCCAACAACGCCCTCGACGCCTGCGACCGGCACTGGATTCCGGTGGTCCGCGACTGGCGTCTGAACGAGCGCCACTACGGCGCCCTGCAGGGCAAGAACAAGGCGGAGATCAAGGAGCAGTACGGCAACGACCAGTTCATGCTGTGGCGTCGCAGCTACGACACCCCGCCGCCGCCGATCGAGGCCGACAGCGAATACAGCCAGGACGGCGACCCGCGCTACGCGGGCATCGAGGTCCCGGCCACCGAGTGCCTCAAGGACGTCGTCGCCCGCATGGTCCCGTACTGGGAGGACACCATCGCGAACGACGTTCGCGGCGGCAAGACCGTTCTCGTTGCCGCGCACGGTAATTCGCTGCGCGCGCTGGTGAAGCACCTGGAGAACATCTCCGACGAGGAGATCGCCGAACTCAACATTCCCACCGGCATTCCGCTGAAGTACGAGCTGGACGAGAACCTGCGCCCCATCGGCCCGGGCGTCTACCTGGACCCGGAGGCCGCCGCGGCCGGCGCCGCCGCCGTCGCGAACCAGGGCGGAAAATAGTTTCACCCTGAAATACTCGAAATAATGCCCCGCCCAAAGTGATTGGGCGGGGCATTATTGTTTTCGGATTTCAATGTGATACGCATCTCACTACGCGTCCGTAGGGTATTCCCAACGCTCACACAACAATTTGCCGTTTCTTCGGCTGGTCGAATCAGTACCTGTAACCGGGGTTTGCAACTTACTTCTCAGTAGATATGCTGCTGGGCGTTCGACCATCCGCGAGAGGTAGATCACGTTCGATGAAGCACGCGCTACGGGCCACGGTGTTAGCCGCCACGGCCGCTCTGCTCCTGCCTTTGACCGGCATCACAGCCGATGCCATCACCCCCACCGGACCCGACGGCGGCGCCGCCGGAGTCGCGTGGACCAACACCCAGGACGGGGCACAGCAGTACCCCAACGTCTTCATCGAGTGGGACGTCCCGATCACCATGAGTGACGGCACCGTCCTCAAGGGCAACGTCTACCACCCGGCCGACGCCGCGGGCCGTCCCATCGACACCCCGACGCCGACCGTGCTCAACATGACGCCCTACACCAAGCTGGTGTCGAACGTCGCCGACAGCGCCTTCTCCATCCCCGGGCTGTCCGACGCGCTCCTGAACGTCTTCCGCAACATCCACCTCGACGGCACTCCGCTCACCGGCTTCGGTGAACTGCTGAACGCGGCGGGCAACGGCGAACTCCGCAACTTCTCCGTCGACCGTCAGCTCATCAAGTCCGGCTACACGCAGGTCGTCGTGGACGTGCGCGGCACCGGATTCTCGCAGGGCGAATGGGACATGCTGCGCGGCCGCGAACAGCAGGACACCATCGAGACCATCGACTGGGCGTCCAAGCAGCGCTGGTCCAATGGCCGCATCGGCATGAGCGGCCTGTCCTACAGCGCCATCAACCAGGTGCAGGCCGCCGAGAAGCAGCCGCCCGCGCTGAAGGCCATCTTCCCGATCGTGCCCGGCAGCGACCTTATCGACGACGTGCTCGCGCCCGGCGGCGGCTTCGGCTTCAACTTCATTCCACTGTGGCTGTCGGCCATCAACGGCCTCAAGTGGGTGCCGGACCTGGCCTCGATCGCCGCGGGCACCTTCGACTTCAAGTGGCTGCAGGATCGCGTGGACGATCCCTTCGGCTACCTTGACGTGCTCATGTCGGCCTACACCTCCACCACCATGGAGAGCCTCGACCCGCGCGTGAAGGACATGCTCAACGGCCTCACCCAGGACCGCCAGGAATGGCTGGGCGACCCGAGCAGGATTCAGATCCCGACCTTCGTGACCGGCGGCTGGCACGACCTGTTCACCTACTCGGAATCCAAGATCTACAACCAGATTCCGCTGCCGCCCGGCCAGAAGCAGCTGCTCATGGGCAACACCTACCACGTCACCTCCGGCGCGGACGTCAACCGCGTGGGCGCACCGCCGCGCCTGGACGTGCTGCAGCGCGCCTGGTTCGACAAGTGGCTCAAGGGCATCGACAACGGCATCGACCAGTACGGCCCGGTGACGCTCAAGACGCAGGGCGGCGGCTGGGACACCCAGGGCGGATTCGGGCCCACCGCACCGGCTTCCGAGGCGGCCGAATACCGCCGCATGTACTTCTCCGCGCAGTCCTCCGGCACCGCGAACAGCCTGCACGACGGCTCGCTCACCGCGGCCGCCAACGGCGACGCCGACCGGCTCACCGTCGCGCCCGGCCTGACCACCGTCTGCTCCAACGACGCCGCCCAGGCCAGCGCGGGCATCCTGAACCTGATCGACGGCTGCTCCAAGGACTCTCGGGTCGCCGAGACCAACGCGCTCACCTTCACCAGCGCGCCGGTCGCCGAGGCCACCACCATCTCGGGCCCGATCGCGGTGCACCTCAACACCGTTCAGGACGCCGCCGACGGCTACTGGACCGTCACCGTCAACGACGTCGCCCCCGACGGCCAGTCCACCGTGCTCACCTCCGGCGAGCTCATGGCCTCGCTGCGCCAGGTCGACGAGGCCCGCAGCACCCGGTCCCCGAACGGCGACTACACCGACCCGCGCGCCTTCACCTCCCTGGACAAGCGCCAGGAGACGGTGCCCGGCGAGGCCACCACCCTCGACATCGCGCTCGGCGGCACCCAGGCCGTTCTGCAGCCCGGACACCGGCTGCGCGTGGACGTCTTCGCCGGCAACTTCCCCAAGGGCCTGCCCATCCTGCCCATGCTCATCGACACCGGCCTGAAGCCGCAACACCTGCAGCTCGACGCCGACCGCCCGAGCTTCGTGAACATCCCGGTCCGCGGCGACACCGGCTGGTGACCCCGTCCCACCGGGACTGAATCCCCGAGCGTGCACAACGGCGTGCACGCCCGGGGTTTTTCTTTTGGGCCACGGTATTTCAGGATTCCGTGTCGCCGATCAGGACGACTTTGCCGGTGACGGTGCCGGATTCGGCGAGCGTGAGCGCACGAGCCGCCTCCCGCAACGGGATTCGAGCCGCGATCTGCGGGTGCAGCGCGCCGCGTTCGGCGAGTTCGAGCACCGCGCCGAGGTCCTCGGCGATCCGCGAGCGGAACCGGGCGAGCCGGCGGCGGCCGGCCCAGATGTTGTAGAACGACGCATTCCGCTTGTTGGGCAGCACGTTCCACCACAACAGCCGCGCGAACAGCTTCAGCACCGGCAGGCGGGAATCGCCCTCGTCGTTCTTGGTGGACGCGGTGCCGTAGGAGACGAGGCTGCCACCGGGGGCCAGCAGCTCGAACGAATCCACGATGCCGGGACCGCCGACGTGATCGAAGACCGCGTCCACCCCGCCGGGCGCGAGCGCCCGCACCTGGGCGGTCACGTCCCCGCGATAGTCCACCGGCTGCGCGCCGAGCGCGGCCACCGCGTCGGCGTTGCGTGCCGACGCCGTCCCGATCACCCGGATCCCCGCCGCGCGCGCCAGCTGCACCAGTGTCGAGCCGACACCGCCGTTCGCGCCGTGCACCAGAATGGTCTGCCCGGCACGGACTTTCGCCGTCCGGTGCAGCATCTGCCAGGCGGTGATGCCGTTGACGACGAAGGTCTCGGCCGCGTCGGCGGCCAGCCCGTCCGGCACCGGCACCAGATCGCCGGCGGGGACCGTGAGGTGACTGCTCCAGCCGCCGATCTTGGTCAGCGCCGCCACCCGGCGGCCGATCAGCGCCGGATCGACCCCGGCCCCCACCGCCAGCACGGTGCCGACGATGTCGTAGCCGGGCACGAACGGGAACGGCGGCTGGTCGTAGTACTTGCCGCGGCGCATCTGCTGCTCGGCGAAGGACACGCCCGTCGCCTCCATGCGCACCAGTGCGTCGCCGGCTCCGGGCGGCGGCAGTTCGCGGTCGGTGACGGTCAGGCCGGCCGGCTCGACCCGGCCCGGCAGTACGACCTCGGTAGCGGTGATGTTCGACATCGGACTCTCCCTTCGGGATGAGTGATCGGTCAATCACTCTGTGGTCAAAAGAAAGCGCCCTCGGGCAAGGGCGCGGGAAGCTCAGTTGAAGTGGCGGATACCGGCGGTCAAGGTGGCCGCCCAGGGGCCTTCGCTCGCGTCCAGGCCGAGGGTGGTGATCAGGTGGCACAGCTGGCCGTAGGCCATGAAGTGCTGCACCTGCTCACCCGTCCCGCCGGAACGCCGCTCGGCGAACTCGGTGACCCGTTGCAGGCCGCGGCGCACGGCCTCGGCGATATCGGGCACGTCGGCCGCCGAGAGGGCGTGGACCTGCAGCATGAGCAGGGACTTGTCGACGATCAATTCGGCGTAGGCCCCGCCCATTTCGTGCAGGACCTGCTCCGGATCACCGCCCGGCGTCCGGGCGGCTCCGGCGGCCAGCGCCCCCTCGACCCGCTCGAAACACCGGTCCAGCGCGGCGACGAACAGCTCCACCTTGCTGGGAAACAGCTTGAACACGTACGCGGGGGAGATCCCGGCCGTCGCGGCGACGGTATTGATCGGGGTTCCGTGGAATCCGGTCTTGGCGAATTCGGCGATGGCCGCGTCCAGTACGGCCTCCCGCCGAACATCCGATGTGGAGAGTGCGACCCCGCGCCTGTTCATGTGAGTGACCGTACACTCACTCTCGGTTCATCGGCAACCCCTCCGAGTCGTCGGGCACGGCGAAAGCCGACTCGAGCGGCGGGAACATGGCCCGCGCGTCGTACCCCGTGAACCACAGCCCGACCACGAAAGCCGCGGTGGCTTCCAGGTATCGGGCCCGGGCCAGGCCGCCCGCGGGAACCGGGCGCAGTTTCAGGTCCTCGGCCAGGCCCGCCACGGCCGCCACCGCCGCCGCGTCGTCGCCGCACAACGCGACCGTCAGGGGGCGGCCCTCGAACTCGCGATCCGGGCCCGCCCACACCTCGGCGGCGAGCAGATTGAACGCCTTGACCACCCGGGCTCCCGGCGCGGCCGCCGAGATGCGTTCGGCCACCGCGGGTTCGGACAGGCCGAAGCCGCCGGTATCCGGTGCGAAGGCATTGGTGCAGTCGATCAGGATGCGGTCCGCGAAGGTTTCGCGGTGCGCGGTCAGGATCTCGTCCAACGCCGGGACCGGGACCGCGAGCAGGGTGGCGTCGCCGAAACTCGCCGCCTCGGCGATGGTGGCGGGCCGCGCGCCGGGCCCGATATCGGCGGCGGCCGCGGCCGCCGCGGTGGAAGTCCGTGCGCCGACGGCGATCTCGTGACCGGCCGCGGCCCAGCCGCCGCCGAGAGCGCGGGCCATCTGCCCCGCGCCGAGGATTCCGATTCGCATGTCATCTCCTTGGTTGTGGCTTGCACCGTCGACGCTAGGAATTCCGAAGCGCACTCCCGGGTGCCCAACGGCGGTGGCAGGCTGGATGTCATGACGGTCGAGAGGGCCGAACCGGTGCGGTTCACCGAATACGGCGGCTACGAATCCGACTGCCCGGCGCGCCTGGCGGTGGACATCTTCGGCAATTCGTGGCTGACAGTGATCGTTTACACACTGCGGGAGGGTCCGATGCGGCCCGTGGAATTGCGGCGGGCCATCGGTGGCATCAGCCAGAAGATGCTCACCCAGACCCTGCGGCGCATGCAGACGATGGGGTTGCTGGAACATCGCCGGTATGCGGAAGCTCCACCGCGCGTTGAGTATTCGCTGACCGCCGCGGGCCGGGATCTGCTCGGGCCGATCTTCGCGCTGGGGGAGTGGGCGGACCGCCACGGGGACGCCGTCCGGGCGTCGCTCTACGGCGATCAGGAGGACTGAACGGCCGCCCCGAAAGTGGTTGCCGCAAGGGCGCTCACCTGCCGCGACACGCTGACCGAACATTGTGTGAACACCCGGCTAACGAGGGTGGAAGGACCCATGACCTGCGTGAAACTTCCTGCACCCGGGGTTTGACCTCGCGTCGGCGACCGTACGATTCAAAGTGTGAGCGTTCCACAGGCCGTGCTTTTGGCAGTCCTGGCGGCCGTAGTCGGACTGGCCGTCGGAGGACTGCTCATCCCGTATGTGAACGCTCGCCAGGAACAGCGCCGAGCCGCCACCGACACCGGGCTGACCATGTCGCAGGTCCTCGACCTGATCGTGCTCGCCTCCGAATCCGGCATCGCCGTGGTCGACCAGTACCGCGACGTGGTGCTGGTGAACCCGCGCGCCGAGGAACTGGGCGTCGTCCACGACCGCCTGCTCGACGAACGCGCCTGGACCGCGGTCGAACAGGTGCTGGCCGGCGGCCAGGACGTGGAGTTCGAACTGACCGCCAAGATCCCCATGCCCGGCCGCGCCCGCCTCGCTGTCCGAGGAGTTGCCCGGCCGCTCTCCCAGGAGAACCCGAACTTCGTGGTCCTGTTCGCGGACGACGACTCCGAGCAGGCCCGCATGGAGGCCACCCGCCGCGACTTCGTCGCCAACGTGAGCCACGAACTCAAGACCCCCGTCGGCGCCATGAGCCTGTTGGCCGAGGCGTTGCTGGAATCCGCGGACGACCCCGACTCGGTGCGGCACTTCGGTGAACGCCTGCACGGCGAGGCCCGCCGCATGGGCAAGATGGTGACCGAGCTGATCGCGCTGTCCCGCCTGCAGGGCGCCGAACGGCTGCCCGACCTCGAGGCCGTCGACGTCGACACCGTCGTCACCCAGGCCATCGAGCGCTCCCGCACCACCGCCGAAGCCGCCGGCATCACCGTCTCCACCGACGCCGGCAGCGGCCTCGAGGTGCTCGGCGACCAGACCCTGCTGGTGACCGCGCTGTCCAACCTGGTCGAGAACGCCATCGCGTACTCGCCGCGCGGCTCGCACGTGTCGGTGAGCCGGGCGCTGCGCGGCGGCTACATCAATATCGCCGTCACCGACCGCGGCATCGGCATCTCCAAGGAAGACCAGGAACGCGTCTTCGAACGCTTCTTCCGGGCCGACAAGGCGCGCTCGCGTGCCACCGGCGGTACCGGCCTCGGGCTGGCTATCGTCAAACACGTGGCGGCCAACCACAACGGTGAGATCACCCTGTGGAGCAAACTGGGCACCGGATCCACGTTCACCCTGCGTGTCCCGGCCCACCCTGCCGATTCCAACGGGCAGGTCGACAAGAGACTTGCCGCCGGGGTTCCGGCGGCCAAGAAGGAAATCGGCCAGCGCCCCCTCGGGCGGGCCAGAACCAACGGTGTGGAGGCAACCCGATGACGAGTGTGCTGATCGTCGAGGACGAGGAGTCGCTGGCCGATCCGCTCGCGTTCCTGCTGCGCAAAGAGGGGTTCGAGGTCACCGTGGTGGGCGACGGCCCGTCCGCGCTGGCCGAATTCGATCGCTCCGGCGCGGACATCGTCTTGCTCGACCTGATGCTGCCCGGCATGAGCGGCACCGACGTGTGCAAGCAGCTGCGGGTGCGCGGCAGCGTGCCGGTCATCATGGTGACCGCGCGCGACAGCGAGATCGACAAGGTGGTCGGCCTGGAACTGGGCGCCGACGACTACGTCACCAAGCCCTACTCCTCGCGTGAGCTGATCGCCCGCATCCGGGCCGTGCTGCGCCGCGGCGTCGGCGACGAACCCGACAACGGCAACGAGACCAGCGTGCTCGAGGCCGGCCCGGTGCGCATGGACGTGGACCGCCACACCGTGCAGGTCAACGGCAAGGCGGTGACGCTGCCGCTCAAGGAATTCGACCTGCTCGAATACCTGCTGCGCAACTCCGGTCGCGTGCTCACCCGCGGGCAGCTCATCGACCGCGTCTGGGGAGCGGACTACGTCGGCGACACCAAGACCCTCGACGTCCACGTCAAGCGTCTGCGCTCGAAGATCGAATCCGACCCGGCCAAGCCCGAGCACCTGGTCACCGTGCGCGGCCTGGGCTACAAGCTCGAGGCGTAGCACCCACTCGTACGAAAACCCGCCCGCTTCGAATTCGTGAAGCGGGCGGGTTTCGTCGTTCTCCCCGACCAGTTTCCGGGCTTACCCGTTCGGCCGGCGAATCAGGCGTTCG
Source organism: Nocardia tengchongensis (assembly GCF_054781395.1). Taxonomy (NCBI): domain Bacteria; kingdom Bacillati; phylum Actinomycetota; class Actinomycetes; order Mycobacteriales; family Nocardiaceae; genus Nocardia; species Nocardia tengchongensis. The sequence goes on along the minus strand of NZ_BAAGUM010000006.1, from coordinate 1,485,311 downwards.
GGTCCGACTTCATGGTGTAGACCCACGCCGGGCCGAGGCCGGGCAGTTCCTGCTTCTCCAGGATCATCCAGCCCAGGCCCGGGTTGTCCTGCTGCATGCAGTCGTACCAGGCCACGTCCGCGCCATTGCCGCGGCAGGCGATGGTGTGGCTGGTGCCGTACGGGCTCACCACGATCTGCTTGCCGGCATCCTTGGCGCTCAGCACGGCCGGGTCGTTGTACACCACGAAATCGGCGGTGCGATCGGAGAACGCGGTCGGATCGGTGTTATCGGCGAACGCCTGCGGTGCAATGGCGATAACGGCACCGGCGGCCAGAGCGGAGACGGCGAGGATTTTCTTGATCATGGCCACGATGTTTAACACGCTCCGGTGAATTCGCAATAGCGGAACGATGTCCGGCGCACTTCCGGCCATTCACAACGCGAGGTCACCGGACCGGCGGAAATGCGAAATATACTTCTGTGCAGCCTGATTCGATTGCCGCCGACCGGCACCCGTTGTTCACCTGCCGGACACCATGGGTACCGTCACAACGCGAACGGGCGTGACAGGTTCCGGAGCACCCGTCACGCCCGATCGATCGAAGCGGTTGCTAGCTGCTGCCGAGCAGGCCGCGCAGCAGGCTGCCGACCAGGGTGCCCGCGCTGCCGGTCGCACTGCCGCTGCCACCGCTGCCGGTCGACGGCTTGGTGGTGGTCGGGGCGGTCGTGGTCGGCGTCGTGGTGGCGGGCGGCGTCGTGGTCGGCGGCGTGGTGGTGCCGCCGGCCACGTTGACGATCAGGGTCTGCGTGCTGCTGCCCTGCGAGGCCGTGATGACGTGCTGGCCCGGGGTGGTGGGCGTCCAGTCGAGGCTCGCGTTGTACGGCGGCCACGGCATCTTGCCGGCCGGGGTGAGCGCGGTGCCGTTGTCGTTCCAGTACACCAGCAGACCGAAGGACGCGCCCGACAGATCGGCGTGCAGCGAGTAGGTGCTGCCGACCGTCGGAGCGCTGTCGGAAATGGTGATGTTGTCGACGGTGGCGTTCGCCGCCGGCGCCATGACGACCGCGACCGCGGTCGCCGAGGCGACGGCTAGACCGGCCATCCCGGCCCCGAGCACACGGCCCGGAGAATTGCTGCGCATAGGTACTCCTCTGTCGTTACTAGCGCTTGTGCCCCAAGGGAATTGGGGAATCGGTCAGAGACCGAAGGGCAGACCGTTGGCGCTACCCGTGCCGCCACCGCTCGGGGGGTTGGTGGTCGTGGTGGGCGGCGTCGTGGTGGTGGTCGGGGGAGCCGTCGTGGTGGTCGGATCCGTGGTGGTCGTGGTCGGCGGCACCGTGGTGGTGGTAGTCGGCGGGACCGTGGTGGTCGTGGTCGGCGGCACCGTGGTCGTGGTGGTCGGCGGGACCGTCGTCGTGGTGGTCGGCGGGACCGTCGTCGTGGTGGTCGGCGGCGTCGTGGTGCCGCTGCCCACGTTCACGACCAGGGACTTGGTCGAGCTGCCCTGGGACAGGGTGATGACGTGCTGACCCGCGCTGGACGGTGTCCAGTCGGTGCTGGAGTGGTACGGCGGCCACGGCACCTTGGAGGCCGGCGAGGTGATCGGGCTGCCGTTGTCCTCCCAGTAGACGAGCAGGCCGAAGGAGGCGCCGGAGAGGTCGGCGCTGAGGGTGTAGGTCTGGCCGACGGTCCAGTTCGAGCCCGAGATGGTGATCGAGTCGACGGTCGCGTGGGCTTCGGGGGCCTCGTGGGCCTGCATGGCCAGGGCGCCGCCGGTGACGATGGCGAGGCCCGCCAACCCGGCGCCGAGACGGCGGGCGGTGGTGGTGCGCATGTGTACTCCTGTGTGTACCAAGGTAATTCGGAGAAGAATCAGAGGCCGAAGGGCAGGCCGTTGGCGCTACCGGTACCGCCGCCGCTCGGCGCGGGCGTGGTGGTGGTCGGCGGAGTCGTCGTCGTGGTGGGCGGCGCCGTCGTGGTGGTCGGATCCGTGGTGGTCGTCGTCGGCGGCACCGTGGTGGTCGTCGTCGGATCCGTCGTGGTGGTCGGGGGGACCGTGGTCGTCGTCGGCGGGACCGTGGTGGTCGTCGGCGGCTCGGTCGTGGTGGTGGGCGGAACCGTCGTCGTGGTGGTGGGCGGTTCGGTGGTGGTGGTCGGCGGGACCGTGGTGGTGGTCGTCGGCGGGACCGTGGTGGTCGTGGTCGGCGGGACCGTCGTGGTCGTCGTCGGGGGGACCGTGGTCGTGGTGGTCGGCGGCGCGGTCGTGGTGGTGACGCCGCTGCTGACGTTCACGACCAGGGATTTGGTCGAGCTGCCCTGCTTCAGCGTGATGTTGTGCTGGCCCGGGGTGGTGGGGGTCCAGTCGGTGCTGGAGTGGTACGGCGGCCACGGTACTTTGGAGGCCGGGGAGGTGATGGCGTTGCCGTTGTCTTCCCAGTAGACGAGGAGGCCGAAGGAGGCGCCGGAGAGGTCGGCGCTGAGGGTGTAGGTCTGGCCGACGGTCCAGTTCGAGCCCGAGATGGTGATCGAGTCGACGGTCGCGTGGGCTTCGGGCGCCTGATGCGTGGCCAGGACCGAGGCGGCGCCGGTCGCGATGGCCAGAACGGCCAGTCCGGCGCCGAGGTGGCGGCCGCCCAAGGGGATTTTGCTCACTATTGCGTTCTCCTGTGCTGCAACCCGGCTGGGGTAGGGGTCCGACGCACAGTAAGTGAACAGGGGTGTGAAATCGATACTTTTCAGAAAATTACTGGCAAGTATTCCGCAATTTTCTTCAGCGCCGCGCCCTCTTGGGCGCATTAACGCTGGTCACAGGATCGGCCACGGCCCGAGCGGCGGCGGATAGCCACTCGGGCCGAGGGCCGGTCTCGGTCAGAGCCCGCGGGGCAGACCGTTGGCGCTACCGGTACCGCCGCCGCTCGGCGCGGGCGTCGTGGTGGTCGGCGGAGTCGTGGTCGTGGTGGGCGGAGCAGTGGTGGTGGTCGGCGGAGTCGTGGTCGTGGTGGGCGGAGCAGTGGTGGTGGTCGTCGGGTCCGTGGTGGTGGTCGGCGGGACCGTGGTCGTCGTGGGCGGGACCGTGGTGGTCGTCGTCGGATCGGTGGTGGTCGGGGGAACCGTTGTGGTGGTGGGCGGTTCGGTGGTGGTGGTCGGCGGGACCGTTGTCGTGGTGGTGGGCGGAACCGTTGTGGTGGTGGGCGGAACCGTTGTGGTGGTGGGCGGTTCAGTGGTGGTGGTCGGGGGAACCGTTGTGGTGGTGGGCGGTTCGGTGGTGGTGGTGGGCGGAACCGTTGTGGTGGTGGGCGGTTCAGTGGTGGTGATTGGGGGAACCGTTGTGGTGGTGGGCGGTTCGGTGGTGGTGGTCGGCGGGACCGTTGTCGTGGTGGTGGGCGGAACCGTCGTGGTGGTCGGCGGTTCAGTGGTGGTGATTGGGGGAACCGTTGTGGTGGTGGGCGGTTCGGTGGTGGTGGTCGGCGGGACGGTCGTCGTGGTGGTCGGCGGGACCGTGGTCGTTGTGGTGGGCGGGACGGTCGTTGTGGTGGTGGGCGGGACCGTGGTCGTGGGCGGGACGGTCGTCGTGGTGGTGGGCGGGACCGTCGTCGTGGTGGTCGGGGGAACCGTGGTGGTGGTGGGGCTGGCCACGTTCACGACCAGGGTGTTGGAGGAGCCGCCCTGTTTGAGGGTGATGGTGTGCTTGCCCGGGGTGGTGGGGGTCCAGTCGGTGCTCGAGTGATACGCCGGCCACGGCACCTTGGAGGGTGGGTTGGTGATGGCGCTGCCGTTGTCCTGCCAGTAGCAGAGGAGACCGAATTCCCAGCCGCTCAGGTTGGCGCTGAGGGTGTAGGTGTGGCCGACAACGGGGTTCTGGTCGGAAATCGTGATCGAGTCGACCGTGGCGTTGGCGGCGGGGGCCTCATGCGTGACGAGGACCGAGACGGTCCCGGTAGCGATGGCCAGAGCGGACAGTCCGACACCGAGGTGGCGGCCGCCCGTGGGGATTTTGCTCACTTTGCGTACTCCTGTGCTGCGACCCGTGGGGGTGGGGCCGGACGCACAGTAAGCGAGCAGCAATGTGAAATTTTGAGTTTTCAGAAAATTACCGGCAAGTAATCCGCTACCTCTTTGCGGGCCGTGCCTTCTTCGCCGGCTTCGCGCTGGTCGCCGGGCTGTTCTCGGCGGCCGCGCGGGCGTCGGCGGCCTTCTCCTGGGCGATGGCCGTGGCCGGGTGCACCGCCACGATGCCCAGACCCTGTCGCCGCCGGCAATGGTGGGCCAACTCGTCGTAGGCGGGCTTGCCGATCAGCTCGATCAATTCGGGCGCGTAGGCCTCCCACACCGGCCGGGTGCCGACGTGCGCGTCGGGTGAGCCGGTGCAGTACCAGTTCAGGTCCAGACCGCCGGGTCCCCAGCCGCGCCGGTCGTACTCGCCGATCGAGGTGCGCAGGATCTCCACCCCGTCGGGGCGGTCCACCCACTCCTGGGTCCGGCGGATCGGCAACTGCCAGCACACCTCCGGTTTCACGGTGAGCGGCTCCAGGCCCTTGCGCAACGCCATGGTGTGCAGCGCGCAGCCGATGCCCTCGCTGAAACCGGGGCGGTTGAGGAAGATGCAGGCGCCGTCGAAACGCCGGGTGCGCAGCGCGGGCTCGTCGTCGAGGTCGTCCTCTTCGAGGTACAGCTTCTTGCGGACTCGGCCCTGGTCGTCGGTCGCCTCGCCCATCAGCTGCCAGTCCTCGGGTGTGAGCATTTTCACAGCCCGGTGCAGCTTCTTGCCGTCCTCCTCGTCGGAGAGAAACGCGCCGTGCGAGCAGCAGCCGTCGTTCTCGCGGCCGTCGATGATGCCCTGACATGCCGGTGTGCCGAAAACACAGGTCCAGCGCGAGAGCAGCCAGGTCAGATCGGCCGCGATCAGATGCTCGTCATTTGCTGGATCGACGAATTCGATCCACTCGCGCGGGAAGTCGAGATCCACTTCGGGCGCCGGGTCGATCTTCGCCGCTGGTCGCAGCCCGGTCGGTCCGCTCGCCGATGCCCCTGTCGTCACAACGCGGAACGCTAACAGCTCAGTCGCCTGGCCAGAAGTCCTGACTCACCCAGTACCGTGTTCTTGTGCGGCTCGGTGTACTCGATGTGGGAAGCAATACCGTCCACCTGCTCGTGGTGGACGCGCATCGTGGTGGACACCCGATGCCTATGAGTTCGACGAAGTCGGCCCTGCGGCTGTCCGAGAGCATGGACGACCTGGGTCGCATCACCCCTGCCGGGGCGGCTCGACTGACCGCCACGGTATCCGAATTCGCAAGTATCGCAAAGACTTCCGGTTGCGTGGAGCTGATGGCGTTCGCCACCTCCGCAGTCCGCGAGGCCACCAACTCCGACGAGGTGCTGGCTCGGGTCCGCAGTGAGACCGGTATCAAGCTGCAGGTGCTCTCCGGTGTCGACGAGGCCCGGCACACCTTCCTCGCGGTCCGCCGCTGGTACGGCTGGAGCCCCGGGCGGATCCTGAATCTGGATATCGGCGGCGGCTCGCTCGAGATGAGCAACGGCGCGGACGAGGACCCGGATATGGCGCTGTCGCTGCAATTGGGCGCAGGCCGGCTCACCCGCGATTGGCTGCGCCACGATCCGCCGGGCAAGCGCCGGGTGGCGGTGCTGCGCGACTGGCTCGACGCCGAACTGGTGCTGCCCAGCAAGCAGCTGCTCGAGGTGGGCCGCCCGGATCTGGCGGTCGGCACCTCCAAGACCTTCCGTTCACTGGCCCGCCTGACCGGAGCCGCCCCCTCTGTTGCGGGACCCCGGGTGCGGCGTACCCTGACCAGTTCCGGCCTGCGGCAGCTGATTGCGTTCATTTCCAGAATGACAGCCGCCGACCGGGCAGAATTGGAAGGCGTGAGTTCTGATCGGTCACAGCAACTCGTGGCCGGTGCGCTGGTCGCGGAGGCGAGCATGCGCGCGCTGTCCCTGGACACGCTCGATATCTGTCCCTGGGCGCTGCGAGAGGGATTGATCTTGCGCAAATTGGATACCGACCTGGATAGCGAACCGATAGCCGACGGCCCCGATAATGGCCTGTCGGGCCCGATCGAAACGGTGTCTCGATGACCGAGGATTCAAGTCAGCTGTCCGTTGCCGAGCTACTCGCGCGGAACGGGCAGCAAAATGGTGGCTCCGCGGGCGGCGGCGGACGCCGGCGCCGCAGCGGTCGCGGTATCTCCGTTGCGGAACTGACCGGTGACATTCCGATCGTGCCGGGATCGTCCTCCCATGCCGCGCCGGACGAGGACGCCGCCGCGCCCGAGCCCGCCGCCAGTGAATCGGACTATTCCAACTATTCGAACTTCCCGAATTACGCTGATTCCTCGAACTTCTCGGACTATTCGAACTACCCCGCGCCCGAGGCGCCCGCGCAGCCGGACTATTCGTCCTATTCGGTAGCCGAACCGGAACCCGCCTATTCGCCGCTCTCCGGGCCGATCTCGTACTACGACCCGCTGGCCCCCGCCCCGCAGCCGCCGTCCCTACCCGAGCCGTCCGGCCAGAGCTGGTCCGCCGGGCTGGACTGGCCGCCGGCCGAGACCCCGCCCGCACCCCGCGAAGGCGGTCGCCGCCGCAAGCCGGATCCGCTGGACGCCGATATCTCGCTCGACCGCCTGCAGAGCGCCGAGCCCGCCGCCCCGGCCGCACCCCGCGAGGGCGGTCGCCGCCGCCGCTACGACCCCGAGGACGACACCACCGACGAGGTGCGCCCCTTCCGCGGCGACACCGGCGCGGCCCAGAGCGACAGCGGCGCCACCCGCGACGCGGCCTCGGACGCCATGCGCGACATCACCGCCCGCGCCGGCCGCGACACCCCGGCGCGCACCCAGTTCAACCCCGCGGTGCGCCCGCCCTTCGAGGACCACACCCAGTTCAACCCGGCCACGCCCGCCTGGTCGCCCGAGCCGGCACCCGAGCCCCTACCTCGGAATCCGCGCCCGGACCGCCCCGCCTTCGAGCCGCCGCAGGCCGCCGCCGCGCCGCCGATGTCGCGCTCGGCCCGCCGGCACGCGGAGGCCCAGCGCCAGGCCGCCCCGGAACTCCAGCCGCCGAACCCGCCGCAGTTCGGCGAGCGCCGCGGCGGCGTCGATCACGGCGCGGCCACCGGACTCCCGGAATGGTCGGCGCGAAGACGGCCGGGACCGGACCCCGAGTCCGGCCGCGGCGATCAGGCCGCGGTGCCGACCGCCGCCTGGTCCTCGCTCGCCGACGACGATCAGCAGCTGCTGTCGGGTCAGTCGGTCGCGGGGGATCTGCTCCGCGACGCCCAGCAACGCGAGGACGCCCGCGCGGAACGGGATTCGCGCAACGCCGGCAAACGCCGCGGCTTCGGTTCGCGCGGTCGCACGGCGGTCGCGCCGGAGCCCGAACCCGACGACCATCTCACCGACTTCTACGAGCCGCTCGACGACGACGAGTACGACGACTACGACGACGAGCCCGAGACCTCGATGGGCGCGCGGTTCTCCGCGCTCACCCAGAAGGCGGGCGCCCTCACCCGCAAGGCCGGTCGCGGCGCCGCCGCGAAGCCCGCGCGGTCGCGCGGCGCGCGGTCGGCGGACCGGTCCGAGGAGGACGAGCATCGCCGGCAGTGGCTGATGATCGCGGGCCAGAGTGTGGGCGCCGCGGTCGCGGGCATGTTGCTGTTCAAGGGTTTCGAACGCATGTGGGAAGTGCTCCCGTGGGTTGCCCTGGCCCTGGCCATGGTCGTGATTCTGGGCCTGGTCGCTTTGGTGCGGGTGCTGCGCCGGACCGATGACATTTTCAGCACTGTGATTGCCGTCGTCGTAGGCGTCTTCGTGACGCTCGGACCGCTAGCCTTTCTACTCAGTACGAACTGAGCAGGGAGCGGCAGTGGGGAATATCGTGCAAGCGCAGGGGGCGAGCACCGAGGGCCGGGCGGGGCGCGGGGATGTCCGGGTCGGGCTCTCGTCGGCGTCGGTGTATCCGGAGAACACCGAGGCGGCGTTCCGGTACGCGGCCGAACTCGGTTACGACGGTGTGGAACTCATGGTCTGGGCCGAACCGGCGAGCCAGTCCATTTCCACCGTGCAGCATCTCGCGCACAAATACGACGTGCCGGTGCTGGCCGTGCACGCGCCGTGTCTGCTGATCTCGCAACGGGTCTGGGGGTCGGACCCGATCGCGAAACTCACCCGCAGCGTGCACACCGCAGAAGCGCTGGGCGCGGCCACCGTGGTGGTGCACCCGCCCTTCCGCTGGCAGCGCCGCTACGCCGAGGGTTTCGCGAAACAGGTTGCGGAGCTGGAGAATTCGTCTCCGGTGGCGGTGGCCGTGGAGAACATGTTCCCGATGCGGGCCGACACCCTGCTGCGCGGCAGTTCGATCGACCGGCTGCGCCGCCGCGGCGGTCCCGGACCGTCCATCACCACCTTCAGCCCCTCCTACGACCCGACCGAGACCGGGTACCGCCACTACACGCTGGACACCTCGCACACCGCGACCGCGGGCGTGGATCCACTGGCGCTGGCGCAGCGCATGGGTTCGGGCCTCACCCATCTGCATCTCGCGGACGGCCGCGGCGCCGCCACCGACGAGCATCTGATTCCGGGGGAGGGCACGCAGCCGGTGGCCGAGCTGTGTGACATGTTGGTGCGCAACGGTTTCGACGGTCAGGCCGTGATCGAGGTGAATACCCAGATGGCCCGCACCACCATGGACCGGGCCGCCATGCTCGATCGGGCGCTGTCCTTCGCGCGCGAGCATCTGAACGGGTTCACGCCCGCGCCGACGCCGGAGCCGACGGCCGCGCATCGCGGCTGAGGTCATTCGTTCGGTGGCCGGGGGTGATTCATCCCACCACCGGTCCGGAATCGACCGGCCTCCCGTTTACGCTGTACAAACGACAGCGGAAGGACAGCGGATGACAACGGAACTGACCGTCGACCTGGAGTCGGCGAGCGAATTGACCGACGCGCCGTTCAGTCGCGTCTGCACGTTGACCGAGCTCGATTCGCCGGCACCCGGCACCGGTCGCTACGCCGGCTCGATCGAGTCCACCTGGACCATCGGCGACAAGCTGCACGGCGGCACCATGGTCGCCGGCACCGCGGCCGCCGCCACCGAATGGCTGCGCCGCACGGCCCCCGAGCAGGCCGCCATGTTCCCGATCTCGGCCAGCACCGACTTCCTCGGCGCGCCCGTCCCCGGCCCGGTCGAGTACGAGGTCCGCACCCGCAAGGTGGGCCGCCAGATCGCCCTCATCGACGCGAGCCTGATCCAGGACGGCCGCACCCTGGTGCACACCGCCTGCACGTTCAGCCACCTCGATGACGCGAGCCCGAAGTACGCCGCCGACCACGTCGGCGACATGCCCGCCGAACCGCCCGCCGACGCGCTGCACTACGACGAGCACAACCCGATGGGCAAGATCGTGCACGTGGCCCAGGGTTCCTCGGTCGCCCTCGACCCGGCCTGGGCCCGCTTCCTGGCCGGCGAGAAGTCCGAACCCCGCCTGCGCCTGTGGATCCGCCCCTTCGCCGGCGACGAGCAGGACCCCGACGTGGCCGCCTTCTTCGCCCTCATGGCCGCCGACATGAGCCCGCCGGTCACGATGAACCTGGGCCACTTCGGCTGGGCCCCCACCGTGCAGCTCACCACCTACCTGCGCCGTCGCCCGGCCGCGGGCTGGCTGCGCGTCATCGCGCACAGCCGCGAGGTCGGCAACCGCATGTTCGACGAAGATCAACTCGTCATCGACTCCACCGGCGCCATCGTCGCCCAGAGCCGCCAGCTAGCGCTGATCCCCCAGCCGAGGTAATCGCCTGCCCCGCTAGCCTTGAAGGTATGACGAGGATTGCGGTAATCGGTGGGGGTCGGATCGGGGAGGCGCTGATCGCGGGCCTGCTCGAGGCCGGGCGGGCGAACAAGGATCTGGTGGTGGTGGAGCCGGTGCCGGCGCGGGCCGAGTTGCTGGCCGACCGGTTCGGGATTCGCGCAACCAGCGACATCGCCGATGCCACCAAGGCCGCTCATCTCATCGTGATCGCGGTGAAGCCCAACGATGTGGACGGGGTGCTCGGCGAGCTCAGCAAGGCGGAGCTCGGCGGCGACCAGGATCAGGTGCTGGTGTCGCTGGCCGCCGGGGTGCCGACCGCGCGGATGGAGGCCAAGCTGCCCGCCGGATTCCCGGTCGTGCGCGTCATGTCGAACACCCCGATGCTGGTGGGCCAGGGCATGAGCGCCATCGCGCCGGGCCGCTACGCCCGCAAGGAGCAGCTGGGTCTGGTCACCGAGATGCTGGATTCGGTGGGCAAGACCGTGACCGTCGCCGAGTCGCAGATGGATGCCGTGACCGCGGTGTCGGGTTCGGGTCCGGCGTACTTCTTCCTGATCGTCGAGGCCATGATCGACGCCTCGGTGGGCCTGGGCCTGACCCGCGATGTGGCGAGCCAGTTGGTGACCCAGACCATGCTCGGTTCGGCGGCGCTGCTCGAGGAGTCGGGTCAGGCTGCCCCGGAGTTGCGCGCGGCCGTCACCTCGCCCGCGGGGACCACCGCGGCGGGTCTGCGGGAGTTGGAGCGGGGCGCGGTGCGTTCGGCTTTCCACGATGCGCTGGAGGCCGCAAAACGCCGTTCCGCGGAACTCGGTGCGGCCGGAGACTAACGTTGACGGTGCGGTTCGTGTACTCGCCGCATTATCAATACTGCTCAGTTGCTAGTTTGCTGCCGTAGGCCGACGCGCCCCAGCAAAGGCTGATTTCTCACACCCGTCGCAGCAATCCCACTGGTCCCGCTAAGCTTCAAGGAGCACGTGCGTGTCTGTTCCGCCGGTGGGGAAGCCGGCGGCGCGGACGTGCCGGAGGTCAGTGGCGCAATGATGTCTGGAAACAGCCAAGCGAGGTCCGGAAACAGCCCAATCACCGCGGGATCCGTCATCGGCGGAGGAACGCAGTTCCTCACCGTAGCCGAGGTCGCGAATCTGATGCGGGTGTCCAAAATGACGGTGTACCGGCTGGTGCATTCGGGAGAGCTGCCCGCGGTGCGGGTGGGGCGTTCCTTCCGGGTGCACGCCAAGGCGGTGCACGACTATCTGGAGACGTCCTACTTCGATGCGGGGTAGTACGCCCGGATAACCGATCGGCCCCACCCGTTTCGTTCGCCCGAGAGTGGCCCGGTAGCATGGACCGGCATCCTGTACGTGCCGGTGGTGCCGCCGGGTCCATCTCGGCCCGTATCGGGTAGGGACTGTGCAGGGTCAGACAGTGTGCACCCCGCGAAAGCGGGGATGACCCGAGAGAACGCGAGGAACAACCCTATGGGTTCTGTGATCAAGAAGCGCCGCAAGCGCATGTCGAAGAAGAAGCACCGCAAGCTGCTTCGCCGCACGCGCGTGCAGCGCAGAAAACTCGGCAAGTAAGCCGCTGCGTCGTAGCTGGAGGCCCGTCACCGTCGGTGGCGGGCTTTCGTTTTTCCCAGGTGATCGAACTCATCGTTAGATCCTGGTTAATACTCTTCGAATGCCCCCTACTCGCCGGTTACTCTGGGAGCGGGAAAACGCCCGATGACAATTCAAGGCATGGGGGCTCAGTGGGATCCGGAGTGGCAGGGACTCGGGACGGGCAGGCGCCAAGGGTGGTGATGGTGACCGGTGCGAGCCGGTTCTTCGGCGGCAATGTGGTGGCGCGTTTGGCGGCCGACCCGGCCGTCGAACGCATCATCGCCGTGGACGCCAAACAGCCCAGCCGCGAGCTGCTGCGCCGCATGGGCCGCGCCGAATTCGTGCGCGCCGATATTCGTAATCCGTTGATCCGCAAGGTTATCGACGGCAATCAGGTCGATACGGTGGTGCATCCGGCCGCGCTGTCGCGCCCGCCCTCGGGCGGCGGCCGCGCCGCCATGAAGGACATGAACGTCCTGGGCGCCATGCAGTTGTTCGCGGTGTGCCGCAAGGCTTCCAGCGTGCGGCGGGTGGTGGTGCGGTCCTCGTCGGCCGTCTACGGGTGCAGTGCCAAGGACCCGGTGAAGTTCACCGAGGAGATGGGCGCCCGCACGCCCCCGCACGGCTGGTTCGCCCGGGACATGATCGAGGTCGAGGGTTTCGTGCGCGGGCTGGCCCGGCGGCGGCCCGACATCTCGGCGGCCATCCTGCGTTTCCCGCCGATCGTGGGCCCGCAGCTGGCCAAACGCGGTGTGCAGTACTTCCGTTCGCCGATCACGCCGACCATCCTCGGCCGGGATCCGCGCATGCAGCTGCTGCACGAGGAGGACGGCATCGCCGCCCTGGTGCACGGGGCCATGACGGCCCCGGGCGGTACCTACAACGTGGCCGGGGACGGCGCGATGGCGCTGTCGCAGGCGATCCGCCGGGCCGGGCGGGTCGAGCTGCCGGTCCCGTACGCGGTCTTCCGCAGTGTCGGGCGCACCGTGATGGGCCCGGTCATGCGGGAGTTCACCGCGGAGCAGATCGACTACTTCCATTTCGGTTGTGGCTTGGACACCACCCGGATGCGCACCGAACTGGGTTTCGGCCCGCGCTGGACAACGGTCCAGGCTTTCGACGACTTCATAGGGGGCGCAGCGTTGCGGCCCGTGATCGATCCCGCGTGGATCGATGCCGCAGAGAACAAACTTCTCGGCCTGCTCGGGGCCGGGACGGGAGCGCACCAATGAGTGACGTAGCAAAGGTGATTCGGCTTCACGACGTGGACTTCGAGGCGCGGCACAGTCGCCCGTCGCGAGTGTGGCCGGCGGGGGAGCCGACCCTCACCCCGGTGACCTCCCTGACCGATCGGCTCGCCGAAGTCGAAGCGCGTCAGCCCAAGTCGCTGGGCGAGATGATCCGGGGGACGGTGGCGGACGGCGTCCGCTACACCGCCGATTTCGCCCGCCGCCGCCTCACCGGCGACTACCAGGTCGACGAGTTCGGCCTGGACGAGCACCTGCTGGAATCGGTGATCCTGCCGATGCTGCGGCCGCTGTCGGAGCTATGGTTCCGGGTCGAGGTGTCGGGTATCGAGAACGTGCCGGAGGTGGGCGGCGCGCTGATCGTGGCCAATCACGCGGGCACGGTGCCGCTGGACGGGCTGATGCTGCAGCTGGCCGTGCACGACCGGCATCCCAAGCAGCGCGCGCTGCGGCTGCTGGCCGCCGACCTGGTCTTCGAGACGCCGCTGATCGGCGGGCTGGCCCGCAAGGCCGGGCACACCCTGGCCTGCCCCGCGGACGCCGAAAGGCTGTTGCGCGCGGGTGAAGTCGCGGGTGTCTTCCCCGAGGGCTACAAGGGCGTCGGCAAGCCGTATTCGGACCGGTACAAGTTGCAGCGTTTCGGCCGTGGCGGTTTCGTGTCGGCGGCGGTGCGCACCGGTGTGCCGATCATTCCGTGCTCGATTGTGGGTTCGGAGGAGATCTATCCGAAGCTGGCCGATCTGAAGCCGCTGGCCCGGCTGCTCGGAATTCCGTATTTCCCTGTGACGCCGCTGTTTCCGCATCTGGGACCGCTGGGCGCGATTCCGTTCCCGTCGAAGTGGTACATCGAATTCGGCGAGCCGATTTCGACCGCCGGATACGAGCCCGCGGACGCCGATGATCCGATGACCATGTTCGAAATCACAGATCAGGTCCGGGAAACCATTCAGGGCACCCTGTACAAGAATCTGATCAAGCGCCGGAACCCGTTCACCGGCTGAACAATTCGCGGTGACGACACCCCGGCCCGTATGCCAAGTCGACAACTGATTTGGTGGCGGCCGGGGTAACTCGTCGGGTACATCCAAAATTGGTTCGGCACCCAGCCGCAAGCGCGCGTGCACAGCGCTCACGGCTCTCAGCCGTGCGCTGAAGTCTCGGGGAGGCGGGGGGCGCTAGCTGGCTTTGGCTTCGCGTTTCCGGGAAAGCACCGCCGCGGCCGCGCCGCCGGCCGCGCCGAGCGCGAGGGCCGTGGGCACACCGACTTTCGCGGCCTTGCGGCCGGTGCGGAAGTCGCGTACCTCCCAGCCGCGGTTCTTGGCGACTTCGCGCAGGTCCGCGTCCGGGTTGATGGCCACCGCGGTGCCCACCAGCGAGAGCATCGGGACGTCGTTGTGGCTGTCGGAATAGGCGGTGCAGCGCTTGAGGTTCAGGCCCTCGCGGATGGCCAGGGTGCGCACCGCGTGCGCCTTGCCGAGGCCGTGCAGGATGTCGCCGACCAGGCGGCCGGTGAACACGCCGTCCTCGCTCTCGGCGACGGTGCCCAGCGCCCCGGTCAGGCCCAGTCGCTTGGCGATGACCTGGGCGAGTTCCACCGGCGTGGCGGTGACCAGCCACACCTGCTGGCCCGCGTCCAGGTGCATCTGCGCGAGCGCACGGGTGCCGGGCCAGATCTTGTCGGCGATGATCTCGTCGTAGATCTCCTCGCCGAGCGCGGCGAGTTCGGCGGTCGGGCGGCCCGCGATGAAGGAGAGCGCTTTCTCCTTGCCGGAGGCCATGTCCGAGTGGCTCTCCTTGCCGGTGACCCGGAATTTGACCTGCTTCCAGGCCATGTCGACCAGGTCGGAGGTCTTGAAGTACTTGCGCGAGGCCAGCCCGCGGGCGAAATGCACGATCGACGCGCCCTGCACCATGGTGTTGTCGACGTCGAAGAAGGCCGCGGCGGTGAGATCCCGCGCGATGGCCGGCATCGGCGTGTCGTCATCGATCCGCAGGGCCAGTTCGGCGTCGTGCAGGGCGATGGCCGCGTCGGCGCTGGCCTCGCCGGCCAGGTTGGCGCGGACCTCTTCCTCGGTGGGACCGAAGGGGCTGCGGGTGATGCGGGTGAACTGATCCTGCAGGTCAGCCAGCCCCTGGCCCCAACGCGCCGGGAATTCACCGAAGCGTCCCGCGATGAAGCTCGTCCCCTGCTCTTTCGAACGTTCCGGCACCGGTACCTCCGCCTGTTAGCGCGAACAAGTCCACAGTAACGCTCGGGGATGGCCGGAACGTAGACGGTGAACGACATAACGGAGAGTTGTTAGATGGAGGCTATGAGCCATCCGTTCGAAAGCCACCCGACCGCGCATGCCGTGACGCTGTTGACCCGCGACGGTTGCGGTCTGTGCCACACCGCGTTGGCGCAATTGCGGCCGCTGTGCGCCGAGTTCGGCATCGAGGTCCAGACGGTGGACGTGGACGTGGCCGCGGCCACCGATCCGGGCCTGCGCGCCGAATACGGGGACCGGCTGCCGGTGGTGTTGCTGGACGGTCGTGAGCACAGCTATTTCGACGTGGACGAGCCGCGCTTGCGCGCCGACCTCGCGAAATAGCGGCGTCGACCTCAGGCCGTCCGCTCCGGTGTGTTGCGTAGCGGGTTAGCGCTGATGAGGGTTGAATGAACGCGGGGCCGGAGCCCGCCGCAAAGTGACTGAATTCACCGACTTTGTGCAGGGCTTCACAAGCGGTTACGGTGGTGGCACGCGACCCGCCTTCTCGGGCAGCGGAAGCGACCCCCTGAACCTGACTCGACCTCGCCTGCAAGGACCGCGACGGTCTCCCGGCGTCGGGTCGACAAAAGAACCCGGACACTCACCCCCGGCCGGACGAGGAGCGCAAGCGACGTGACAGAGCAGCAAGAGACGCCGCCTACTGGCGTCTCCAAGGCTCTGCAGAAAGACATCCCGCAGGCCACGGTGGCCCGACTGGCCACCTACCTCCGGGTCCTCGCCGTACTCGCCGACGAAGCTGTAGCCATCGTATCGAGTGAGGAACTGGCTGTCGCGGCGGGTGTCGGTTCTGCCAAGTTACGCAAGGATCTTTCCTTCCTCGGACCCAACGGCGTTCGCGGCGTGGGCTACGACGTGATCAAGCTGCGCGACCGCATCGAGGATGTGCTCGGCTTGTCCGAGGGGCACCGGGTGGTGCTGGTCGGAGCGGGTCACCTGGGTCGCGCGCTGGTCGGCTACGGCGGTTTCCGGCGGCGTGGCTTCGCCATGGTCGGGCTGTTCGACAACGATCCCGCGGTCATCGGCACCTCGGTGACCGGGCTGATCGTCCGCGATGTGGCCGAATTGACCGATGCGGTGGCCGCGCTCGAGCCCACCATCGCCGTCATCACCGTGCCCGACGCCGCCGCCCAGGGCGTGTGCGACCTGCTGGTCGCCGCCGGGCTGCAGTGCGTCCTGAGTTTCTCCGCCCTGGCCCTGGAGGCCCCGGCGACCGTCGAGGTGCGGCGAGTGGATCTCGCGGTGGAGATGCAGCTGCTGTCGTTCGAGCGGGCCCGCAACGCGGAATCGGCCGCGGAGGAAGCGATGAGCGCCGCGGCCGGGGCCCTGCTGCCCCGGGTGCCCATGACAACCAGCAAGGGAGCGGTGGTCCAGCCATGAGTGTGCTTCTGGTAGGCATCTCGCATCGCAGTGCACCGGTGGCGGTGCTGGAGAAGATCGCCATCACCGAGACCGACCGGCCCAAGCTGACCGACATGATGCTGGCCTCCACGCACGTGTCCGAGGCGATGATCGTCTCCACCTGCAACCGCATCGAGGTCTACGCGGTCGTCGACGCCTTCCACCCGGCGCTGGGCGAGATCGGCGAACTGCTCACCAAGCATTCGGGTCTGCCGCTGCCGGAGCTCACCAAGCACGCCTACGTGCGCTATGCCGAGGCCGCGGCCGAGCACCTGTTCGCGGTGTCCTCGGGCCTGGATTCGATGGTGGTCGGCGAGCAGCAGATCCTCAGCCAGATCCGCGCCGCCTACGCCGCCTCCGACGCCCAGCAGGCCTCCGGGCGCACCCTGCACGAGCTGGCCCAGCATGCGCTGCGGGTCGGCAAGCGGGTGCACTCCGAGACCGGGATCGACCGGGCGGGCGCCTCCGTGGTGTCGGTGGCGCTGGATCGCGCGGCCGCCGTGCACGGTCCGCTGGACGGGCGTACGGCGCTGGTGCTGGGCGCGGGCGCCATGGGCGGGCTCGCGGTGGCGCAGCTGGCGCGCGGCGGGGCCGCGAAGATCATCGTGGTGAACCGGACGCTGGAGAAGGCGCAGCGGCTGGCCACCACCGCGACCACCATGCACGGTGTCGCGGCCGAGGCCATCGAGATGGACCGGCTGGCCGAGGCGATGGCCGCCGCCGACGTGGTGATCACCTGTACCGGCGCGGTCGGCACCGTGGTCACCCTCGCCGACGTGCACCGGGCGCTGTCGGCCAAGCCGGGCGCCGAGGAACTGGTCATCTGCGACCTGGGCCTGCCCCGCGACGTGGACCACGCGGTCGCCGGGCTGCCGGGCGTCACCGTCATCGACATCGAGACGCTGCAGCGCGATCCGTCGGCCGGCGCGGCCGCCGACGACACCGCCGCCGCGCGCGCCATCGTCGCCGACGAACTCTCGAAATACCTTGCCGGACAGCGCATGGCCGAGGTCACCCCGACCGTCGCCGCGCTGCGCCAGATGGCCGCCGACGTGGTCGAAGCCGAACTGCTGCGCCTGGATTCCCGACTACCGGGACTCGAATCCACCGAACGCGACGAGGTCGCCCGTACCGTGCGACGGGTGGTCGACAAGCTGCTGCACGCACCGACGGTGCGGGTCAAGCAGCTGGCCTCCACGCCGGGCGGGGACAGCTACGCCGAGGCGTTGCGTGAACTGTTCGAACTCAAACCCGGTGCGGCACAAGCGGTTGCCGCGCCGATGGAGATGTCCACACTGCAGGGCGAACTGGCCGACGATTTCACCGCCGCTCACCCGGGCGACGAACAGGGGCACACCGCATGACCGGAGCAATGGTGCACGAGAACGAGACAACCGCACGCGGAACGGTCGAGGCGCCCTGGCGCATCGGCACCCGCGGCAGTCTGCTGGCCCTCACCCAGGCCGGGCATGTGCGCGACGCCCTGGTCGCCAATGGCCAGCAGGCCGAGCTGGTGATCGTGAAGACCGCCGGTGACCAGAACGCCGTCGATCCCGTGCAGAAGATCGGTGTGGGTGTCTTCACCGCCGCGCTGCGCGACGAACTGGCCGCGGGCACGGTCGACATCGCGGTCCACTCCTACAAGGATCTGCCGACCGCGCAGGATCCGCGCTTCGAGATCGCCGCCATCCCGCCCCGGCAGGATCCGCGCGACG
This sequence comes from Nocardia tengchongensis, assembly GCF_054781395.1. NCBI lineage: Bacteria > Bacillati > Actinomycetota > Actinomycetes > Mycobacteriales > Nocardiaceae > Nocardia > Nocardia tengchongensis. The sequence continues at coordinate 1,467,268 of NZ_BAAGUM010000006.1, read as the reverse complement.
CGCTGGTGGCGCGGGACGGCCTGGTGCTGGGCGAGCTGCCCGCCGGCGCGAAGGTCGGCACCTCGGCGCCGCGGCGCGCCGCGCAGCTGAAGGCGCTGGGTCTCGGCATCGAGATCGTGCCGCTGCGCGGCAATCTCGACACCAGAATCTCCAAGGTCTCCTCCGGTGCACTGGATGCCGTGGTGGTGGCGCGGGCCGGGCTGGCTCGCATCGACCGCCTGGACGTCGTCACCGAATCGCTGGAACCGGTGCAGATGCTGCCCGCCCCGTCACAGGGTGCGCTGGCGGTCGAATGCCGCAGCGAGGACACCGAACTCGTGACCATCCTGTCCGCCCTCGACGATCCCGGCACCCGTGCCGCGATCACCGCGGAGCGGTCGCTGCTGGCCGAATTGGAGGCCGGTTGCACCGCGCCCATCGGCGCGCTGGCCGAGGTCGTCGAATCACTCGACGACGACGGCCGGGTGGTGGAGGAGTTGTCGCTGCGCGCCTGCGCGGCGGCGATCGACGGCTCGGATGTGATCCGGGCCTCGGTGGTCGGACCGGTCGCGGATGCCGCGGACCTGGGCCGGGCACTGGCGCGCGAGCTCTTGGAGCTGGGGGCGCGCGAACTGCTCAGCGTCACAGAGGAATCCGCTGAGGTCACCGACGACAAGAATCCCAGCCCAATGGAGAACAGCCGATGAGCCGCGTGACGAAGAAGAATCCCGGTCGGATCCTTTTTGTGGGGTCCGGACCTGGTGACCCGGCGTTGCTCACCGTGCGGGCCCGCGAGGTGCTCGGCCGGGCGACGCTGGCGTTCACCGATCCCGATGTCGACAAGGGCGTGCTCGCCCTGATCGGCTCCGCGGTCGAGGAGAACCCCGACGGGACCCGTCCCGTCGACACCCGCCCCGCCCTGGGCGACGCCGCCGAGGTGGCCAAGACCCTGATCGCGGAGGCGCGCAACGGGTCCGACGTGGTGCGCCTGGTCTCCGGCGACCCGATGACCACTGACTCGGTCATCCAGGAGATCAACGCGGTCACCCGCTCGCACCTGAACTTCGAGGTGCTGCCGGGCCTGTCGGCCGGCACCACGGTGCCCGCCTACGCCGGTATCGAGCTGGGCTCCAGCCACACCGTGGTGGATGTGCGCGGCGAGGTGGACTGGGCGGCCGTCGCGGCCGCGCCGGGTCCGCTGGTGCTGCACGCCACCTCCGGGCACCTGGCCGAGACCGCTTCGGCGCTGGTGGAGCACGGCCTGGCGCCGCAGACCCCGGTCGCGGTGACGGTGCGCGGCACCACCCGCCAGCAGCGCACCATCGACGCCACGCTGGCGACCCTGAACAATGCCGCGTCCGAACTGGTCGGCCCGCTGGTGGTCACGGTCGGCAAGGAAGTGGACAAGCGCGCCAAGACCTCCTGGTGGGAGTCGCGGGCGCTCTACGGCTGGACGGTCCTGGTACCGCGCACCAAGGAGCAGGCCGGCGAGATGAGCGAGAAGCTCGTCAACCACGGCGCCATCCCGATGGAGGTCCCGACCATCGCGGTCGAGCCGCCGCGCAGCCCCGCCCAGATGGAGCGCGCGGTCAAGGGCCTGGTCGACGGCCGCTACCAGTGGGTCGTCTTCACCTCCACCAACGCGGTCCGCGCGGTGTGGGAGAAGTTCGGCGAATTCGGCCTGGACGCCCGCGCCTTCAGCGGCGTCAAGATCGCCTGCGTCGGCGAGGCCACCGCGGAGAAGGTGCGCTCCTTCGGCATCAACCCCGAGCTGGTGCCGTCCGGTGAGCAGTCCTCCGAGGGCCTGCTGGCCGACTTCCCGCCCTACGACGACGTTTTCGACCCGGTCAACCGGGTGCTGCTGCCCCGCGCGGACATCGCCACCGAGACCCTCGCCGAGGGCCTGCGCGACCGCGGCTGGGAGATCGACGACGTCACCGCCTACCGCACCGTCCGGGCCTCCCCGCCGCCCGCGGAGACCCGCGAGATGATCAAGACCGGCGGCTTCGACGCCGTGCTGTTCACCTCGTCCTCCACGGTCCGGAACCTGGTCGGCATCGCGGGCAAGCCGCACGCCCGCACCATCGTGGCGTGCATCGGTCCCAAGACCGCCGAGACGGCCATCGAATTCGGCCTGCGCGTGGACGTGCAGCCCGAGACCGCCCAGGTCGGCCCGCTGGTCGAGGCGCTCGCCGAGCATGCCGCGCACCTGCGCGCCGAGGGCCTGCTGCCCCCGCCCCGCAAGAAGAGCCGCCGCAGCCGCTAGCTTCGGCACGAACAACGGCCACCCCGGCCCCGCGTCTCGGCGACGCGGGGCCGGTGTCGTATCGGCCTGGGCAAGGTCGGGAAACCCGATGGCGCGGCCGTGGGTCGGATGGCCCGGCATGCCGATTCCTGGGTCGGCTCGCGCTGTTACCCGGCGATCGCGAGTTGCCGATCGGCCGGCGTCCGAGCCTGGAACCGGTGCGGGCATGCCTCTCCGATCATGGTGAATCCGTTGGTTTCTCGCGTTCGCTGGGTGGATGCCCATGGAACTGTCGTCGTTTCATCCGGAAGCGAAATGCCTACGCTGCATGAGGTATTCGATCTTCGAGAGGTGAACATTCATGAAGCGCGCAACTGTCGGTCTGATCGCGATGTGTGGAATCGCGCTGGGTGCGGGCCTGTCCCCGACGGCGCTCGCCGAGGCCCCGAGCGTCGCGGCGCCGGTCGCCGACGCGCCGGGGGTCAGCTCGTCCGGCATTCCCGCCGTGACCGTGCTGCAGACCCTGCTGAAGTGCCTGACCAGCGGTTCCGCCGATCCCGGCACGCCGGGATCGACCCACACCGGCTGCCTGAACTCCTAGCGCCGCCGCGTGCCGCGGAGGCGTGCCGACGTCCGGTCGTGCGGACGTCGGCACGCCTCGCCACGGTCAGCGGCTCCGCGTGGTGATCAGCGTTGCGCCGCCATCAGGCGGCGAACCATGCGGCAGGTGGCATCCGAGGGCCGGTGCACACCGACGACTTCGGCTGTCTCGCGGATCTTCTCGTTGGTTGCCTGGTCCGGGGCGAAGGCGCCGGAGTCCAGCAGGGCGATGGCCAGGCGCATCGCCTTCAACCGGCGGTTGTGCGAGACGTACCACGTGCGTGGTTGCCCTGCCGGCAGCGGCTGCTTGGCCAGCGGCCGCCACGCGTGATCGATGACCTCCCCCTTCTTCGGAACCCCGGCACCCCGGTTCACCTTGCCGGACATGCTGGTAACGGCTGCGAGCACGGCCAATCCTCCCGTCGCGATCCGGAATCGCGCCTTCGAACGCGGCGCGATCCCTTCGAACACATCTTCGATTCTACTCGGACCCACCGACAAAATCCGCTGCTCACAATGACTTTGGCGTCCCACCCGGCCCGGCCCCGGAGGCGCGCGCACCCCGGCCGCGAGGCGGGCATATCATGCGAGCATGACCGGAATGGACCGCCCTCGGCGGTTGCGCCGCACTCCCGCCATGCGTCGGCTCGTCGCCGAGACCAGCCTGGAGCCGCGGCATCTGATTCTGCCCATGTTCGTCGCCGACGGGATCGACGAGCCGCGTGAGATCTCTTCCATGCCAGGCGTTTTCCAGCATTCGATGGACTCGCTGCGGAAGGCGGCCGCGGAGGCGGTGACCGCGGGCGTCGGCGGGCTCATGCTCTTCGGGGTGCCCAAGCCGGAGGACAAGGACGCGCAGGGGAGCGGGGCCAGCGATCCGGACGGCATCCTGAACCGCGGACTCTCCGCCCTGGTCTCGGAGGTCGGCGGCTCCACCGTCGTCATGGCCGACACCTGCCTCGACGAGTTCACCGACCACGGCCACTGCGGAGTGCTGGACGACAACGGCGCCGTCGACAACGACGCCACCCTCACCCGCTATGTCGAGATGGCGCTGGCGCAGGCCGCGACCGGCGCCGATCTGCTCGGCACCAGCGGCATGATGGACGGCCAGGTGGGCGCGATCCGTGCGGGCCTGGACGCCGCCGGCTACACCGACACCGGCATTCTCGCCTACGCCGCCAAGTACGCCTCGGCGTTCTACGGCCCGTTCCGGGAGGCCGTCGGCTCCTCGCTGCAGGGCGATCGCCGCACCTACCAGCAGGACCCGGCCAACCGCCGCGAGGCGATCCGCGAGCTGGAACTCGATCTGCTGGAGGGTGCGGACATCGTCATGGTGAAGCCCGCCATGTCGTATCTGGATATCCTGCGCGACGTTTCGGACCGCTCCACGGTGCCGGTGGCGGCGTATCAGATCTCCGGGGAGTACGCCATGATCACCGCGGCCGCCGAGCGCGGCTGGATCGACCGCCGGGGCGCGATTCTGGAATCGCTGCTCGGCATCCGGCGCGCGGGCGCGGACATGGTGCTCACCTACTGGGCCACCGAGGCCGCGCACTGGCTGTCGTGAGCGGGGCAGCGGCCGGCGGGCGTGGTATCGGATAATTCGTGATCGTGAATCCTATGGTCCCGCCGAATGTTTCGGCGCGCCCGGCCCCGGAGGACGTGGGCACGGCCTGTCAGCTCTGGTACGTCGCGCTCGGTGTCGGCCTGGTGCAGTTGATCGCGTCGCTGATCTCGCAGTTCGGGCAGCGGAACGAGTTGGCGCAGCAGATGTTCGACGAGGTGCACGAGCAGCAGCCGGCCGTCACGCTGGCGCAGGTGCAGGTCTGGACGGCCGTGGTGTTCGTGCTGGTCGCGGTGTTCTGGCTGGTGCTGTCCGGGGCCGCGGTGGCGGTGGTGTGGCAGTTGGGTCGCGGAAAGAACTGGGCCCGAGCGGTTCTCACCGGATTCGGGATCTTCCTGGTGCTCGGTGCGGCGGGCACGTTGTTCGGGGTCGGCGCCAAGGACGGGGTGGCCGCGCTGGTCGCGGGCGGCGCCGGGATCGTGCAGGCGGTGGCGGCGGCCGGGGCCGTGTTCCTGTGCTACCGAAGCGAATCCGAGGCCTACTTCCGGCCCGGACCGGGTTAGCAAGCCCGAGTTTGTCGCCGGGCTACCAACGGGTATGGTGAGGGCTGTCACAACTATTTCGGGAACCGGAAGTCGGCCGTCGCGCGTTAGACAATGGCGCGTCGAGCCCCCCGGGAAGGCGGAGCAACGATGCGAGTGGTGATCCAGCAGCCGCACAGCCTGCGGCGCGATGTGCTGGTACTGAGTCTGTTGTTCGTCTTCGGACTGCTGACCCTTGCCGTACTGCTGATTCCGGGCCTGGCCCACTGAGTCGTTCCGCGATCTTTACGCTCGACCTATGAGTGAGGCCCTCCACGCCCCCGGACCCGTGCTGTTCTCCGAGCCGGGCGCGCGCTGGCGAACCATTGCCTACGGGCCCGCGATGTGCGCGATCATCCTGGTGATCGAGCTGTTCCGCGGCGGCGACATCCACTGGTTCGGACTGGCCTTCTGTGCCGTGCTGCTGGCCGGCTTCGTCTGGTTGCAGGTGATCGCGGGCAAGCGCCACATCAGTGTCGAGCTGACGCCGGAGCATTTGCGCGAGGGCACCGAGGTGGTGCCGCTGCGCGAGATCGCCGCGGTGCTGCCCGAAGAGGACGAAGAATCCTGGGACTACGAGGATTGGCAGTCCGCGCGGGCGCTGGGCGAGCTGACCGGAGTGCCGCGGCGGCGCAAGGGAATCGGCCTGAAGCTGACCGACGGCCGGCTGGTGCAGGCGTGGGCGCGCGACCATGTCACGCTGCGCGCGGCGCTGAACGATGCGCTGGAGCCGCCGCGCGGGACCGACGACGAGGCCCAGGAGGCACTGTGATGCGGTGGCTGACCGCGATCGCCGAGATCGTGCTGGTGCCGGTGCTGCTGGTCGCGGCGGTGTGGTGCTGGCGCAACGGCGTGCAGACCACGGTGTTCAAGCCACAGGGCGAGGTGCCCGCGTTCACCGCGACCCGCTATGTCGGGCCGTGGCTGGCGGGGTGCGCGCTGCTGGCGATCATGTCCGGATCGGTGCTGATCGACGGGGCCGCGCGGGCGGTTCGGCTCGCCCGCTGACCCTTTCACCGAAGCTGACCGTTTTGTCTGATCAGCCGATTCGTGCTCGGCGAGCCCGGCGCGACACACCGTGCTGAAGGGTGCGAAGTCTGGTTTGGCCTAGGCCCGGTCCGGGCGGGCGCGGAGAATCATGGCCATGAAGCGCACAGATCTCGTGAAACGCATCGCCCCCGCGGTGCTGGCCGCGGGGCTCGTCGGCGCTGTGGCCGTGGCACCGGCGGCCGCGGCACCCGTCGATTCCGTCGCGGATTACCGGCCACCATCGGTGGCGTCGTCCTGGGTAGACCTACTACCACCCCAGCTGAACTGCCTGCTGTCCACCGGATGGGCGGCGTTCTGCCTGGGGGTTCCGCTCTTGTAGCGGGGGGTGCGGCGGCGCGCCCGCAGACCGCGCCGCCGTCTCCGCTCGACTGGATCAGGCGAGGGATGAAACCGGTGAAAAGGGCTCAGCCCCAGTTCTGGTAAACATCCAGCACTCGACCGCCCTTGCTCGGCACGTTCACGAAGAGGGTGACACTGCCGTCGGGGTGATCCGCGGCCTCCGACATCACCTGCCGCAGCGAGGCGTGCACGCCGCCCTTGTCGTCCTTGTAGATGGTGGTATCCGGCTGCAGGCCCGCGCCCATCCGGCTCAGCGGCACGAACATGCTGATCACCGCCGGTAATGGGCCATCGGCGAGCGCGGCCGTCTCCTGGTGCGACAGCGCCACCCCCACCCGGCCCTGATCGATCTGGACCACCGGCACCGCGGCCTGTGCCGCTCCGGCCCCGGCGGCCAGCCCCGCCGCCACCGCCATGATCCCAACCCCGTACCGAACGACCCGCATACGTCCCGCCCTCTCTCCGAAGCCGCTTCCTGCATCGAGACATTACGCACCAGCAATCGAGTAGCGAATCACGTTGTCCGAATCGCACTCCGGCGTGTTGCTCGACCGTCCGCTCTCCAGGATCTCAGCCGTTGGTCTCCGGGATGCGGTGTTCGGTGCAGAGTGCGAAGATGACGGGTTGGCTGTGGGAAGAGCCACTCGACTACACCCTGTCGTCGACGAGGGCCGGGGCGGCTGAGAGACTGGGTGCCGTGAGTTCTTCTCCGCGTGTGAGCCAGGTGTCGGTCCCGGTCTCAGCTCAACTTTTCGAACGCGCCGCGGCGGTCATCCCCGGTGGCGTGAATTCGCCGGTGCGGGCCTTCAATTCCGTGGGCGGCACGCCGCGGTTCATCGCCTCCGCGCGCGGGTGCACGCTGACCGACGCCGACGGCAACGACTACGTGGACCTGGTGTGCTCGTGGGGTCCGATGATCCTCGGGCACGCGCACCCGGCGGTCGTCGAGGCCGTGCAGCGGGCGGCCACCGGCGGACTGTCCTTCGGCGCGCCGACCGAGGCGGAAATCGAACTCGCCGAGGCCATCGCGGGCCGGGTCGCTCCGGTCGAGCGCGTGCGCCTGGTGAACTCGGGCACCGAGGCCACCATGAGCGCGGTCCGGCTGGCCCGCGGCTTCACCGGCCGCACCAAGATCGTGAAGTTCAGCGGCTGCTACCACGGTCACGTGGACGCGCTGCTGGCCGACGCCGGATCCGGCGTGGCCACCCTGGGTCTGCCGACCTCGCCGGGCGTCACCGGTGCGCAGGCGGCCGACACCCTGGTGCTGCCCTACAACGACCTGGAGGCCGTGGCCGCCGCCTTCGCCGCCCACCCGGGCGAGATCGCGTGCGTCATCACCGAGGCCGCGGCGGGCAATATGGGCGCGGTCGCGCCGGTCCCCGGTTTCAACGAGGGCCTGCGCCGGCTCACCACCGAGCACGGCGCGCTGCTCATCATGGACGAGGTCATGACCGGGTTCCGGGTCAGCCACTCCGGCTGGTTCGGGATCGACGGCGTGGCCGGCGACCTGTACACCTTCGGCAAGGTGATGAGCGGTGGCCTGCCGGCCGCCGCCTTCGGCGGGCGCGCCGACATCATGAATCACCTGGCCCCGCTGGGCCCGGTCTATCAGGCGGGCACCCTGTCCGGTAACCCGGTGGCGGTGGCGGCGGGCCTGGCCACGCTGCGCGCCGCCGACGAGTCGGTGTACGCGACCTTGAACAAGAACTCGGAGCGCCTGGGCGGGCTGCTGACCGAGGCGCTGACCGCCGAAGGCGTCGCGCACCGGGTGCAATTCGCGGGCAATATGGTGAGCGTGTTCTTCGCCGAGAACCCGGTCACCGACTACGCCGCCGCCAAGGCCGCCGAGACCTGGCGTTTCCCAGCCTTCTTCCACGCGCTGCTGGATGCCGGCGTGTACGCGCCGCCGAGCGCTTTCGAAGCCTGGTTCGTTTCGGCCGCTCTCGACGAGGACGCTTTCGACCGCATCGCCGCCGCCCTCCCCGCCGCCGCGCGCGCCGCGGCGGCCGCCACTCCCGAAGGATCCGCCGCGTGAGCTCGTCCCACCCCGATTCGGGCCTACCCGCCCCCGCCCAGCACGAGGCCCCGCTGTCCGCCGACGAGGCGACCCGCCTGCTGGACTCCATCCGCCAGGCCGAAGGCGAACTCGCCGAGACCGGCGAGCAGATCGCCGTCGTCGCGGTGGCCGAATCCGCCTCCGCCGCAACGGAATCGCAGGTTTCCGAGGCGGCCACCGACCGCGCTGATCAGGATGTCGCGGAGGTCGCCGGAAGTGGCGCCGCCGCCACCGAATCCGAGAGCCGTTACGACGACCCGACCCCGGTGTTCGAGGCTGCCGTGTCCGCGGCGGAGGAGTTCGCCGCCCCGGTCGTCGAGACCCCGGCCGCGTCGTTCGTTGCCGCTGACGTCGATGACGCCGTGGAATCTCCCGCCGATGTCGCTTCGTTCTCGTCCGAAATCGTGGTCGAGGTCGATCCCGACGCCGACGAATCCGCTGAATTGGACACGGAATTCGTTGCCGCGGAAGAGATCGACCCGATCCAGGTGACCGGCGTCGGCAGCGGATTGATCCTGCCCGGTGACGTGGCCGGTGACGTCGAGACGATCGTCCACGTGCTGCGGCACGGCGAGGTGCACAACCCGAACGGTGTGCTGTACGGGCGCCTGCCCGGCTTCCAGCTGTCGGTGACGGGCCGCGCGCAGGCGCAGGCCGTGGCGCGCTCGCTGGCCGACCACGACATCGCGCTGGTGGTGGCGTCGCCGCTGCAGCGGGCGCAGGAGACCGCGAATCCGATCGCGACCGGGCACGGCCTGGTCATCCGCACCGACGACAACCTGATCGAGGCGGGCAACACCTTCGAGGGCCTGCGGGTCACGGCCGGTGCTCTGCGTAAGCCCCGGCACTGGTGGAAGCTGCGCGACCCGTTCTCCCCGTCGTGGGGCGAGCCGTATCTGCAGATCGCGCACCGCATGCTGGCCGCGGTGAACAAGGCGCGGGTGGAGGCCGCCGGCCGCGAGGCCGTGCTGGTGTCGCATCAGCTGCCGGTGTGGACCCTGCGCCGTTTCCTGCAGGGCCAGCGCCTGTGGCACGACCCGCGCAACCGCCAGTGTTCGCTGGCGTCGCTGACTTCCCTGGTCTACCAGGGCGATACGTTGATCGACATCGTCTACTCGGAGCCCGCGGGCGCGTCCGATCCCTCGGTGACCGGGGCATGAGCCGCGCCATCGCGTCCCGGCCCGGATCCGCCCGCCGCCCGCTGCGGCGGGTGGCGGCCGTGCTGGCGGGACTGACCGTGGTGGCTGTGCTCGCCGGATGCACGACGGCGGGCAAGGACGCGGTGGCCCAAGGCGGCACCTTCGACTTCGTCTCGCCGGGCGGCAAGACCGAGATCTTCTACGATCCGCCGGCCGCGCGCGGCACCATCGGCAAGCTGTCCGGCCCGGATCTGATGCACGACGGCAAGACCGCGTCGGTGGACGATTTCCCGGGCAAGGTCGTGGTCCTCAATATCTGGGGTCAGTGGTGCGGCCCGTGTCGCGCGGAAGTGTCTGCGCTGGAACAGGTTTACGAGGCGAGCAAGGACAAGGGCGTCGCCTTCCTGGGCATCGATGTCCGGGACAACCAGAAGGACAAGGCCCAGGATTTCGTGACCGACAACAAGGTCGGTTACCCCTCCGTCTACGACCCGTCCATGCGCAGCCTGCTGGCGCTCGGCGGCAAGTTCCCCACCAGCGTCATTCCCACCACCATCGTGCTGGACAAGCAGCATCGGGTGGCGGCGGTGTTCCTGCGCAGCCTGCTGGTCGAGGACCTGCAGCCGGTGGTGGATCGACTGGCGGCCGAGCAGTGAATCACGTGACCTACCTGGCGAGCGTGGGGGATTCGTTCCAGCAGACCGCCGCGACCGGCCCGCTGCTGCTGGCCCTGGGCGCGTGCGTGCTGGCCGGTCTGGTGTCGTTCGCGTCGCCGTGCGTGGTGCCGCTGGTGCCGGGCTACCTGTCGTATCTGGCCGGGGTGGTCGGTGCGGAGGCCCCGCCGGTGACGGTGGAGTCGGCGCGCAACGCGAGCACCACGGTGGCGAGCCGTGGTTCGGCGCGCCTGCGGGTGGCGGGCGCGGCAGCCCTGTTCGTGGCAGGTTTCACCGTCGTGTTCGTGCTGGCCGCCACCACCGTGTTCGGCACCATGCAGGCGCTGGACGTCAATCGTGAACTGCTGCAACGGGTCGGCGGCGTGGTGACCATCGTGATGGGCCTGGCCTTCATCGGCCTGATCCCGGTGCTGCAGCGCGACACCCGGATGGAGCCGCGCCGGTTCAGCGGCATCATCGGGGCGCCGTTGCTGGGCGCGGTGTTCGCGCTGGGCTGGACTCCGTGCCTGGGCCCGACGCTGTCGGGCGTGATCTCGGTGTCGGTCGGCACCCAGGGCGCCACCGCGGTCCGCGGCGTGGCCCTGATCGTGGCCTACTGCCTGGGCCTGGGCCTGCCGTTCATCATCCTGGCCTTCGGTTCGGCGACCGCGCTGCGCGGCGTTGGCTGGTTGCGCCGTAATTCCCGCACCATCCAGGTGATCGGCGGACTGCTGTTGGTGGCCGTCGGCATCGCCCTGGTGACCGGATCGTGGGACCTGTTCGTCTCCTGGGTCCGCGACGCCTTCGTCTCGAATGTGACCCTGCCGATCTGACATGACTGCCACCATCGAAACCCCCAGCGCCCCCACCCGTCCGCCGCGTCCGTCGCTGCCGCGCCGCGCCTTCGGCCTGCTGCGCAATACCTGGCGCGGCCTGACCAGCATGCGCACCGCGCTCATGCTGCTGTTCCTGCTGGCCCTGGCCGCCTTTCCGGGCGCGCTGCTGCCGCAGCGCAGCCTGAACGCGGGCAAGGTCGACGACTACATCCGCAATCGCGAGACCCTGGGTCCGTGGATGGACCGGTTGCAGCTGTTCGACGTGTTCTCCAGTTTCTGGTTCACGGCCGTCTACGTGCTGCTGTTCGTTTCGCTGGTGGGCTGCATCCTGCCGCGCTGCGTGGACCACTACCGCGCGTTGCGCGCCCCGCTGACCAAGGCGCCGCGCAATCTGTCGCGGCTGCCGCATCACTGGTCCGGCGCCGATGCGGCCACCCCGGAGCAGGTGCTGGATCGGGCTAGCGGCCAGATGCGCGGCTGGCGCACGGTGGTGCAGCCCGGCGAGCGCGAGGGGGAGCTGACCCTCTCGGCGGAGAAGGGCTACACCCGCGAGCTCGGCAACCTGGTCTTCCACTTGGCCCTGGTGTGCCTGCTGGCCGCGATCGCGATCGGCAAGCTGTTCGGCTACGAGGGCAATGTGGTGGTGCTGGCCAACGACGGGCCGGGTTTCTGCACGACGTCGCCCGCGGTGTTCGACTCGTTCAAGGCCGGCAATGTCAACGACGGCACCGGGCTGACCCCGATGTGCGTGCGGGTCAAGGACTTCAAGGCCGACTACCTGAAGAACGGTCAGGCGGCGATGTTCACCTCGAACATCCAGTATCAGACCGGTTCGGATCTGGCCGACGGCAAGTGGAACGACACCACCATTCAGGTGAACCATCCGCTGCGTGTCGCCGGGGACCGGGTGTACCTGCAGGGCCACGGTTTCGCGCCCAAGTTCACGGTGACCTTCCCGAACGGGCAGACCCGCACCGAGGCCATCCAGTGGAAGCCGGACGACGGCACCACCTTCCTGTCCTCGGGTGTGCTGCGCATCGATCCGCCGGGCGGCATGTATCCGAACGAGGACGAGCGCCGCAAGCATCAGGTCGCGATCCAGGGCCTGTTCGCGCCGACCGCGTTGATGCACGGGCAGTTGCTGACCTCCCGCTATCCGGCGATGACCGATCCGGCCGTCGCGATCGACATCTACCAGGGCGATACCGGTCTGGACACCGGTCGCGCGCAGTCGTTGTTCTCGCTGGATCCGGAGATGATCAAGCAGGGCCGGCTGGTGAAGGCGCAGCGGGTGAACCTGAAGCCGGGGGAGACCTCGACGCTGGCCGACGGCACCAAGGTGACCTTCGACGGTGCGGAAGAGTTCGTGAACCTGCAGGTTTCGCATGATCCGGCGCAGCAGTGGGTGCTGGTGTCGGCGCTGACCATGATGGCGGGCCTGCTGGTGTCGCTGCTGGTGAAGCGCCGCCGCATCTGGCTGCGCGTGTACCCGGACACCGCGACGGACGGTGTACGACGTACCGTAGTAGAAATGGGCGGATTGGCCCGCACCGACCAGGCCGGTTGGGGCGGCGAGTTCGACCGCCTGCGCGAGCGGCTGCTGACGGGAGAGAAGTAATGCCGATCGACGAGAACCTCGCCTCCTACAGCGACCTCGGGTTCAAATCGGCCATCGTGATCTACGCGCTGGTCTGGATCATGCTGGTCTGGCAGTTCGCGCTCACCCGCACGGTGCCGACCACCACCCGCGAATTGGTCACCGCCGGAGGCGGTTCCGAGCCGGTCGCCGAACCGCCCGCACCGAACGTGCCCGGCAAGGTGGAGCCCCGCGGCGCCGGTCGCCCGTTCTCCGAGCGGCTCGGCAATATGGGCTTCGCGGTGCTGTTCGTCGGCTTCGGCGTGCACGTGGCCTCGATCGTGTTGCGCGGCTTCGCGACCCACCGTTTCCCGCTGGGCAATATGTTCGAGTTCATCTCGATGGCCTGCGCGGCCGCGGTGCTGCTCGGCCTGATCCTGCTGAACGACCAGCGCTATCGCGGCATGTGGTCGTTCCTGCTGACCCCGGTGCTGATCCTGCTGTTCCTGGCGGGCACCAAGCTGCACGTGGACGCGGCCCCCGTGGTTCCCGCCCTGAAGTCCTACTGGCTGCCGATCCACGTCACCGTGATCTCGATCGGTTCGGGCGTCTTCCTGGTCTCGGGTATCGCGAGCCTGCTGTTCCTGTTCCGCATCTGGCAGCCCGCCGGCGCGGAGGCCGACAACATCTGGGGCCAGCTGGCCCGTCGTCTCCCCGACGCCCAGCTGCTGGACCGACTCGCCTACCGCACCACCATCATCGGCTTCCCGATCTTCGGTTCGGGCGTCATCCTGGGCGCGATCTGGGCCGAGGCGGCGTGGGGTCGTTTCTGGGGCTGGGATCCCAAGGAGACCTGTTCGTTCATCGCCTGGGTCCTCTACGCCGCCTACCTGCACGCCCGTGCCACCTCCGGCTGGCGTGACACCAAGGCCGCGTGGATCAACATCGCCGGTTTCGTCGCGATGCTGTTCAACCTCTTCATCATCAACATCGTGGTCAGCGGCCTGCACTCGTATGCCGGACTGAACTGATCCAGCGGTTTTCGAAGGCCCCGGCGCGGTAGCGCCGGGGCCTTCTTCGTGCCGGCACTACCCCTGAACGCTGTTGCGCTGTACGGTATTAAGCGACAGTGATTAGAACACGTTCTAGTTTTCAAGTGAGGGGACCTCGACATGGCAGTGTCGCCGGAAGGCCGCGTTCGCAAGGTTCGGGAGATCGATGTGGGCGAGGCGCCCTCGCGGTATGCGCGGGGATGGCATTGCCTCGGGCTGGCCGGCCCGTTCCGTGACGGCAAGCCGCATCAGATCTCGGCTTTCGGGACCAAGCTGGTGGTCTTCGCCGACAGCAAGAACGAGCTGCACGTGCTCGACTCCTACTGCCGGCACCTCGGCGGCGACCTCTCCATGGGTGAGGTCAAGGGCGACTCCATCGCGTGCCCGTTCCACGACTGGCGCTGGGGCGGCAACGGCAAGTGCACCGGGATTCCCTACGCCCGGCGGGTGCCGCCGCTGGCGCGGACCCGGTCCTGGACCACGCTCGAGCGCAACGGCCAGCTGTTCGTGTGGCACGACCACGAGGGCAACCCGCCCACCGACGAGGTGACGATCCCCTACATCGAGGGCCCGTTCACCGACGCCGAGGGCAACGGCCTGGAGACGATCGGCGACGGCTGGACCGACTGGACCTGGGAGTCCATGGTCATCGAGGGCTCCAACTGCCGCGAGATCATCGACAACGTCGTGGACATGGCCCACTTCTTCTACATCCACTACGCGTACCCGACGTTCTTCAAGAACGTCTTCGAGGGTCACGTCGCGACCCAGTACCTGGACTCCACGGCCCGCCCGGACAAGGGCATGGCCACCCAGTACGGCGGCGACTCGACCCTGAAGTCGGTGGCCTCCTACTTCGGCCCGTCGTACATGGTGAACCCGCTGATCAACAACTACAGCGGGTTCGAGCTCGAGACCGTGCTGATCAACTGCCACTACCCGATCTCGCAGGACGCGTTCGTGCTGCAGTACGGCATGTCGGTGCGCAAGCCGCAGGGTGTGAACGACGAGCAGGCCGACAAGATCGCCAAGAAGATGACCAAGGGCATCGGCGACGGCTTCCTGCAGGACGTCGAGATCTGGAAGCACAAGTCCAAGATCGAGAACCCGCTGCTGACCGAGGAGGACGGCCCGGTCTACCAGCTGCGCCGCTGGTACGAGCAGTTCTATGTGGACGTCGCCGATATCGACCCGAAGTCGGTGCAGCGCTTCGAGTTCGAGGTCGACACCACCAAGGCCAACGAGGCCTGGCAGGCGGAGGTCGCGGACAACCTGCGCCGCAAGGCGGAAGAGGAAGCCGTCAGCCACTGACGGCGGAATCCGCTGCCGCGCAAGGGCCCCGCGCCGGTCTCGGTCACCCGAGGCGAGGCGTGTGGGCCCTTCGGCCCTTTCACTCGGGCTCGTGCTCCCCGAGTTCGACGTCGGCCATGCGTACTTCGCCGCGGGTCAGCGGTTCGTAGTCCGAGCCGGTTTCCTCCCGGATCAGGTGCATTTCCGATAGTTGCCCGTGCCGCTCGGCCCGCCGGGCGGCCGCTCGCTCGTCCCCGGCCTTGCGCCGCGCGTCCTGCGACAGGTTCTGTTCACGCTCCATCGAGGCACCTCCACATGGGACCCGCTGTGGAACCAGTCTGGCTCAGTATGCGCGCGACGGCGGCGCGGGGCGATGGGCTCGGCCCGGAAAACGACCGTCCCCCGTGGGCTGCGCCGAGGCGGTTCCACGGGGGACGGTCACATATATCGCTATGGCTACTTCGTTGGCGAGCTTCGGTAATTCATTTGGATTCGCCATCACGATGCTCGCGGGCGAGCTTGGCGAGGAAATCCGGATCGTCTTCTGGACCGATGATGCGGTTGCGCCGAGCGGGTGCTGGGCCGGTGCCGGCCGATCGCTGGGGTCCGAAGGCCTTCCAGCACAGCATCGCGACGGTCACCACCGCGATGAGTGCCAACAGATACGTCACGTCGCTCACCTCCTGAGATCGAGGGTAATCCGAGTGCGTACCCGCAGCACGTGAAGCGGGCGGTTATCCGTGAAAATCGGTATTACACGCGGGCCTCGGTGGTGAGGGACCGCAAGAGTTGCAGAACTTCCGACTCCCGGAACCGGCGGTGACCGCCCGGAGTCCGGAGGGAGCCGAGCCGACCCGCGTGAGCCCATCGGGTCACGGTCTTCGGATCGACGTGGAACATGGCAGCGACTTGGCCTGGGGTGAGCAGGGTGTCCTGACCGGTGACGGAACCCAATGCGCGGCTCGCCGCGGTGAACGCAGTCATTCGCAAACCTTTCCGTTTCGACAGATCCCTCATCAGTAGCGACATCGTTGCACTGCAACCCCCGGGTGTTCGAACGGTCTCGCTTTAGTAAAGAGGAAGTAATAGACAAAACGGATATCCGTTATGTGTTTACGGTCACGTTTGGCCGTGACGCAGCGAACCGCCAGCGACATACGGGGCGGTTGGCTTTCTGACCTGGGCGGACGAGGGCCGCGGCGGTTTCCAGTTCCGCCGTCACCTAGGCTGGGCGGCGTGAGTGAAGCAACCCGACCCGACGGTGCGGGCCGCAGCCTGGCCCGCAATCTGGCCCTCTACACCGTGGCCCGGCTCGGGCTGGTCGTCATCATCACCGCGGTCATCATGGGTGTGGCCGCCCTGGTGAAGGTGTCCATTCCGCTCATCGTCGCCCTGCTGTTCGGCCTGCTCATCGCCATGCCGCTGTCGCTGGTGCTGTTCAAGAAGCTGCGGACCCAGGTCAACAAGGACATCGCGGCGGTGGACGCCAAGCGCCGCGCGGACCGCGATCAGCTGCGCTCACGGCTGCAGGGCAAGGGCGAGCAGTGAAACGCTGCGATCGCAGCGCACCCCGCGACTGGGTGGACAACGCCGTCCGGCTCATCGACGCAGACTCCCAGCGCAGCGCGGACACGCATTTGCTGCGCTACCCGCTGCCCCCGGAGTGGGGCGTTCAGCTTTATCTGAAGGATGAATCCACCCATCCGACCGGCAGTCTCAAGCACCGCCTGGCGCGATCGCTGTTCCTGTACGCCATTTGCAACGGCTGGGTCACCGAGGGCACCACGGTGGTGGAGGCTTCGTCCGGATCGACCGCGATCAGCGAGGCGTACTTCGCGAAGATGCTGGGCCTGGACTTCGTCGCCGTGGTCCCGGCCAAGACGTCTCCGGAGAAATTGGCCCTCATCGAGGCCCAGGGCGGACGCTGTCACCTGGTCGAACGCGCCCCCGACATCTACGCCGAGGCGGCGCGCTTGGCGGCCGAGACCGGCGGCCACTATAT
This sequence comes from Nocardia tengchongensis, assembly GCF_054781395.1. Classification (NCBI taxonomy): domain Bacteria; kingdom Bacillati; phylum Actinomycetota; class Actinomycetes; order Mycobacteriales; family Nocardiaceae; genus Nocardia; species Nocardia tengchongensis. The sequence continues at coordinate 1,450,303 of NZ_BAAGUM010000006.1, read as the reverse complement.
GGACCAGTTCACCAATGCCGAGCGCGCCACCGACTGGCGCGGCAACAACAACATCGCGGAATCCATCTTCCAGCAGATGAAGCTGGAGACCCATCCGGTGCCGGACTGGGTGGTGGTGGGCGCGGGGACCGGCGGCACCGGTGCGACCATCGGCCGCTATCTCCGCTACAAGCGGCACGCCACGCGGCTGGCCGTGGTGGACCCGGAGAATTCGGCCTTCTACGGCGGCTACGAGCTGGGGGATCCGGGGTTCGAGACCGGGATGCCGTCGCGGATCGAGGGTATCGGGCGGCCGCGGGTGGAACCGTCGTTCGTGCCGACGGTGGTGGACTGCATGATCGAGGTGCCGGACGCGGCCTCGGTGGCGGCTACCCGGCATGCCGGCACGGTGCTGGGCCGGCGGGTGGGCGGCTCCACGGGCACCAATCTGTGGGGGGCCTTTGCCCTGATTGCCGAGATGATCGCGGAGAACCGTACCGGCAGTGTGGTGACGCTGCTCTGTGACGGCGGAGACCGTTATGCCGGAACCTATTTCAATGACGAATGGGTTGCCGACCAGGGGCTGAGCTTGGCCGAGCCCACCGCGACACTGACCGAATTCATCGCCACCGGTACTTGGTCGGGCTAGTTTCCGCACGGCACGACGGGTCGGCTGATATCGGTTGGTCACTCATCGGAAAGTTAGCTATCAAGTTGCCGCAAGGGGGTTGTCGGCATCGGATCTTTGCCTTGCGCAACGTTTTTCGGGCGTATCGGCGGGGTCGCAGTGCCCTCGGGGCTGTTAATAGCCCTTGACGTTTCGGGGCGCTGCCGCATCACCGGACGGGTCACCGCGGTGGGTCGATCCACGACGGTGCCCATCACCAGAAGCCACGATTGCAGCGTCGATTGGGTGCGCCACAGATTGATCCGGAGCTCAGTGATGGCCAGTGTCCTCGGGTTGCGCACCAACTTGGTGAGATCGCCGCGTTCGACCGCCACCGTGTCGGAATGCCACAGCAGTGCGAAATCCGGGTCGACCAGGCAGCGTTCGAGGATCTCGGCCCCGCGCTCGTCCTCGCCGGCGCGCGCGAGCTGCATGCGGAACCGGCTGACCGCCATGCGAGTCTCGTTGTCCCAGTTCACCATCACGGTGCGCGAGATCGGATTGAAGAACAGCCATTCCAGGTAGTTCGCGCCGGCCACCATCTCGGGGAAGAACTCGTGGTGCGCGGCATTGACGGCGACGATGTCCCACAGTCCGGTGATGTAGGCGCCGATGGCGGGGTTGAGCAGGTCCAGGTATTCCAGATCCGCCGCGGTCGGCTGGTCCGGTTCGATGCGCGGCAGCGGTCCCTCGGCGAGCACGAGCGCATACTCGAAATCGACCGGTGTCAGCTTGAGTGCGGTGGTGAGGGATTCGATCACCCGTCGGGACGGATTGGCGCCGCCTTCGATCTTGGTCAGGTAGGGCACCGAGAGGTTGGCCAGCCAGGCCAATTGTGGGCGCGTGAGATTCGCTGTGGTGCGGCGCTGGCGAATGTACTCGCCGAACGTAGGAACTCCATCCATTTACTTAGGCAGACCTTACTTGTATGGCCGTCAGGTACACACGCGGTTGCCGACGGATACCCGTGCGGTTCTTGCTGGACGGGGGCTCGGGCGATCCGTTCTGCTCCAATAGTTTGAAACAACAACAAATGGGGAGTCGAGTTGGGGCAGCAACCACGGGCAGCCGGAGATATGAATGTCACATTCGGGCCATGGGTGATCTCGAGGGCGCACGGTCGCGCCGTCACCACGCAGCGCGGCACGATCGGCAACGCCTGGGAGCCGACCGCACTCGGCCTGTATCGGGATCGCGACGGCGATCTCTGGGAGAAGGAAGCCGGCGGCTGGCGGCTCCGGCTGCAGGACGGTGTCCCGGTGGATCCCGACGCGCTGTGGGACTGGACCGACGGCTGCGTGCGCGACTACGCCCCGTTCGTCCCCTGTAGCTGAGGCGGCGCTCCATGCCGTCCGCGGGGTTCCGCCGACGGTGAACATCCCTTCCGGATTGTCAATTTTCGTTGACGCGCCGCGAGTGTCAACGTAAATTGACACTCATGAGTGAAGCAACGACTCTGGCGGCCGCCGCCGGCAGCCCCGACCCCCAGGTCGGGCTCCGCGCGGTGCTCGCGCTGCGTCGGCTGCTCGAGCGACTCGAGGCCATCCAGGTCACCAATGCCCGCAAACAGGGCTGGTCCTGGCAGGCCATCGCCGACGCGCTCGAGGTCAGCCGGCAGGCGGTCCACCAGAAGTACAACCGGAAGGGCGGTATCCGCTGATGTTCGAACGATTCGCCAAACCCGCCCGCACCGCGGTCGTCCTGGCCCAGGAGGAAGCGCGCGACCTGTGCTCCTCGACCATCGAGGTCGAGCACATGCTGCTCGGACTGCTCGCCTGCCCGGACGGCGGCCTGCGGGAAATCCTTGCGGCGCACGGCCTCGCCGCCGACGACGTGCGAGAGGCGCTGGCCCGCAAGCGGACCGGGGAACCGCTCGGCGCCGAGGACGCGGAGGCCCTGCGTTCCATCGGCATCGATCTCGACGCCGTCCGGGAGAGCCTCGAGGCGACCTTCGGCGAGAACGCCCTCGACGAGGCGGCCGTACCCCCCGAGGGATCGCGCTGGCGCAAGTACTGGGGGGCGGAAGGCGGCCCGCGCGGCCACATCCCCTTCACCTCGGATTCGAAGAAGATCGTCGAGCTCTCCCTGCGGGAGGCGTTGGCCCGCAAGGACGACCGCATCGAGGCCGGGCACATGGTGCTGGCCGTGCTGCGCGCGCCCAACCCGGTCACCCGGCGGCTGCTCGGCGACGACGACGCGGTCCGCACCCTGCGTGACGCGGTGACGGGGTACCTGGATCGCGCGGCCTGATCCGGTGCCACGGTCGGGCAGGTCCGGGATATCCGGCCCCGGCGGCGATCTCGCCCTACGATCGGGGCATGACGCTACTGATACGTCTGCTGATCAACGGGGTGGCCATCTGGTTGGCCGCCGCCTGGGTGAACGGCATCGAGATCAAGACCCCCGAGGACACCACCCAGAGCAAGATCCTGGTGATCGCTGCCATCACAGTGGTGTTCGCGATCGTGAACACGCTCGTGAAACCGATCGTGAAGGTGCTCTCGTTCCCCTTCATCGTGGTGTCGCTGGGCCTGTTCCTGCTGGTGATCAACGCGCTCATGCTGTGGCTGACCGCGAAGATCACCGGCACCACCGATTACGGCCTGCGGGTGGACGGCTTCTGGGCGGCGGTGCTCGGCGGTCTGATCATCTCGCTGGTGAACTGGGTGCTCGGCGTCCTGGTCCCCGACGAGGACTGAGCCCGGCCGGCCGGCCGCGCGGGCTAACCGATGGCCAGCGCGGCGGCCACCACGATCGACCAGACCAGCATCGCCTGACCGGTACCGGCAAGGGCGGGAATCAGACCCGGCCCGTTCTTGCCGGTCCGGACCGGCTCGTTGGCCTTCACCGCGAGCGGCAGCGCCACCAGCGCGGCCAGCGTCCACGGACTGCGCCAGGCCAGCAGGGCCAGGGCCAGGAACGGGATCAGGATCAGCACCTGGTGCAGGGTGCGGGTGCGGGCGTCGCCCAGCCGCACGGCCAGGGTGAGCTTGCCCGATTCGGTGTCGGTGGGAATGTCGCGCAGATTGTTGGTGACCAGCACCGCGCTGGAGAACGCGCCGACCGACACCGCACACACCAGCCCGGCCCAGTCGACCCGTCCGGCCTGCACGAACTCGGTGCCCAACACCGCCACCAGGCCGAAGAACACGAAGACCGCGATCTCACCGAAGCCGCTGTAGCCGTACGGGTTCCGGCCGCCGGTATAGAACCAGGCCCCCGCCAGGCAGGCCGCGCCGACCAGGATCAGCCACCAGGCGGTGGTGAACACCAGCACCAGCCCGACCGCCGCGCCGACCGTCAGGCAGGCGATGGCGGCATTGCGCACCGCGGCCGGGGACGCGAGCTTGGAGCCGACCAATCGCAGCGGGCCGACCCGCTCGTCGTCGGTGCCGCGGATGCCGTCGGAGTAGTCGTTGGCGTAGTTGACGCCGATGATCAGCGCCACCGAAAGCAGCAGGCACAGCACCGCTTTCCACCACACGAACCCGTCGATCGAGGCCGCGGCGCCGGTGCCCGCGAGCACCGGGGCGATGGCGTTCGGAAGGGTGCGCGGCCGCGCGCCCTCGATCCACTGTGCTGCTGTAGCCATGCACCGCAGCCTAGTGCGACAGTCGTCCGTCGTGCCCCCGCGCGGGCCCGGTCAGGCTTCGGCGGCGGCCTTGAGCTGGGCCAGGCCCTTCTCGAAGTCCTTACCCACCAGGCGATCCATCGGCATCAGCTTGCCGAACAGGGCCATGAAGCCGTTCTGCTCGCCGGTCATGCGCCAGGTCACCGCGGTGGTGTCGCCCTGCGGCCGGAATTCGAAGGTGACCCGGTTGGTCGCCTTGAACGGCTTCTCGAAGTGCAGCGCGATGCCGATGCTGTCGGCGGTGGCGGAGGTGATCTCCATGTCGCCGCGCCCGGCCTTGCGGTTGCCGTTCCAGGCGTAGCGGGCGCCGATGCCGCGATCGGCGCCGCTGTAGACGCGTTCCATGGCGGGGTCGGCGTCCTCCCACGGCGACCACGTGCGCCACTGGTGGAAGTCGTCGACGAGCTCTTGGACCCGGGCGGGAGCGGCCTTGATGACCGTTTCCCGGTGAATGTCGAATTCGGCCATGCCCTGAGCCTAAGCGCTGCCCGGGCGCTGATGGCCGACCCGCGCAAATCCGGTTGAACCGAGTCCGGTCCTCCGGGTAAGCCGATACCCGCGCGCCGGTGCGGGTGACATCGCGCACCGGGCTCGGCGGAACCGGCGGCCAGGTGGCCGCTCGCCTACGATTGGCAAGGAATGAATTCGGAAAAAGGCAGTTCGAGCAGCGCACGAGGCGCGCGGGTGGCGACGATGGGCGACTCGACCCTGATAGCCCTGCTGGGCGAGATCGCATTGCGCCGCGACGGCGCGCTCGCCGCCGTACCCGGCGCCCGGGCCCGGCTGCTGGTGGCGGCCCTGGCCGTGCACCCCGGCCGCAGCCGCAGCGCGCAGGCCCTGATCGACGACGTGTGGGGTGAGGATCCGCCCCGCGCCCCGATGAACGCCCTGCACACCCAGGTTTCGCGACTGCGTTCCGCGCTGCCCGAGGGCGTGCTCGAGATCGGCCCCGCCGGCTACCGGCTGATGCTGACCCCCGAACAGGTCGACCTGAGTCTGGCCCACCAGCTGGAAAGGCAAGCCCGCCAAGCCCATACCGCCGGCCACCACGCCGCCTGCCTGGACCTGCTGGCCGCCGCCCGCGCCCTGTGGCGCGGCGAACCCGCCGCGGACCTGCCGCCCGGACCGGTCGCCGAGGAACTCGCGACCCTCGCCGCCGCCCGCCGCCGCGCCCTGGATGTCCTGGAACTGGCCGCCCGCGAAGCCGCCGGCGACCTGCCCGCCGCCATCGACCTGGCCCAGCAGGCCGTGGCCGCCGACCCGTTCGACGAACCCGCGCACGGGACCCTGATGCGGCTGCTCGCCGCCGCGGGCCGCACCAACGAGGCCCTCGACGTGTTCGCGACCCTGCGCACCCGGCTGGTGGATCAGCTCGGCGCGGATCCGGGTCCGGCGCTGGTGGCCTTGAACACCGCCATCCTGCGCGGTGAACCGCTCCCCGGCGCCGCCCCTGGCTCACCGCCGAAAACTCTTGTGCGGCTCGATCCGCCGGCCGTCGAATCGGCCGCGGCGAACGGCCGCACCGGTCACGGAGACCCCGTGGGAGCGGTCTCCGGTTCCGGCTCTCTCGGATCCGGCCACGTCCCGGGCTCCGCCGCGGCTCCGGCGAACTCGCTGGGAGCCGGTCGCGCACAGCAGGCGGCTGGGGCGCGGGAACCGGTGGGGGAGAAGGCCATCGGTCTGCGGGTCGCTCCGAATCCTTTGCTGGGCCGTGAATCCGACCTGGAGCGGCTGGAGAAGCTGGTCCGGATCTCCCGGGTGACCACCGTGCTCGGCCCCGGCGGCACCGGGAAGACCCGCGTCGCCAATGAACTCGGTGCGCGCCTGGCCCACGACACCGCTGTGGCGCTGGTCGAATTGGCCTCGCTGCGTGCGGATCCGGAGAGTGTGGCCGATACCCGCGCCGAGATCGAGGTCGCCATCGCCGCCACGCTCGGCGTCACCGACGTCGGCCGCGAGACGAATGTGCTGCGCCAGCAGCGCGGCCGCGACATCGGGCAACGACTGCGCGAGGCCCTCGCGGTGCGGCCTACCCTGCTCATCCTCGACAACTGCGAGCATCTGATCGAGCCGGTCGCCGAGCTGGTCGCGGATCTGGTCGGGGCCAGCGATCAGCTGACGGTGCTCACCACCAGCCGAGCGCCATTGGAGATCACCGCCGAGGCCGTCTACCCGTTGCCGCCGTTGACCATCGACCCCGCCGGTTCACCCGCCACCGAACTGTTCGAGGCCCGCGCCCGCTCGGTGCGGCCGTCGGTGCGGCTCGACCCCGAGGTGGTGGCCCGCCTCTGCCGCACGCTGGACGGCTTGCCGCTGGCCATCGAACTGGCGGCGGCCCGGGTGCGCACCATGAGCGTGGAGGAGATCGACTCTCGTCTCGATCACCGTTTCGCTCTGCTGCGCAGCGGGGATCGCAGTTCGCCGCAGCGGCATCGCACCCTGTACGCGGTGATCGAGTGGAGCTGGAACCTGCTCGACGAGCCGCAGCGGGTCGCCCTGCGCCGACTGTGCCGATTCCCGGCGGGATTCACCCTCGCCGCGGCCGAGACCGTGCTGGCGGGTTCCGAAATCCGCGATGTCCCAACGGCTGTCGATGGTCTCGTGAGCCAGTCCTTGCTGACTGTGCTGGAAGACGAACAGGGCGGCACCCGCTACCGGATGCTGGAAACGGTGCGCGAATTCGGTGACGAGCAGCTCACCCTCACCGGTGAGGCCGACGCGGTGATGGACCGGATGTCGCAGTGGGCCAGGGAGTTCGCGCTGGCGACCGTGGCGGGATACCAAACGCCCGAGCAGATTGCCACCGTGCTGGCGCTCGGCGAGGAACAGGACAACCTGGTCGCCGTGCTCCGCTACGCCCTCGACCGCCGGGATGCGGCCGTGGTGCACACGGTCTTCCCGGTCCTGGCGGGCCTGTGGGTGTTGCGGGGCGCGCACATGGAACTGATCAGCTGGTCGCGGCGGATGATGACGGTACCGGCCCGGGTTCGTCCGGCGGTCGCGGCGGAGACCGATCTTCAGGTGCTGGGCAATCTGATGCTGGGCCTGCACATGCTGTTCGGTAATCCCGACCTGCGCGAGGTGGCGACGGTCCGCGGCTGGATCCGGCGCACCCTGAGCTCCGGTGCGCCGATGAGCCCGGTGTTCCGCTTTCTCGGCGAACTGGTGACGCGGTCGCGCACCACCATGCAGCTGGCCCGGCGGCTCGCCTACGGTGCCCGGTCCGGTGATCAGCAGATCCAGGTCACGGCATTGTTGTTGCGCGCCAACCTGTGTGAGAACAACGGCATCGTCTACGGTTCGATCCGCGACGGTGAGACCGCCATGCGCATCAATGCCGGGCGCGATGTCTGGAACACGGCGATGACCAGCCAGCACTTGGGCAGCCTGTACGGACAGTCGGGCCGTTACCCGGTGGCGGTCGACTACTACCGCCGGACCGTCGAGCTCATGGAGGAATACCGGGCCTGGGACGAAAGCGTCGAGATGCGCAGCTATCTGGCGGTGGCGCTGGCCGGTTCGGGAGAACCCGAGGCGGCGCGGCGGGCGCTGGAGCCGGTGCTGGGCTCGTACGGTGGCGTTCCCACGGTCGGCGCCGCGGTGATCCAGCCGAATCATCGGCTGGCCGTGGTGGCGGCCGCGCTCGCGGAAATCGAACTCGCCGAAGGCGATACCGAGACCGGATTGCGCCGGTTCCGGCAGGTGCTGCCGTTGCTGGACTGGCCGAACAGCGTCACCGTGCCCGGCCCCGGTGACATGATCCTGGCCTCGGTGACGATCGACGCGCATGTCCTGAACGGCCGTGCGGACCAGGTCCGCGGGGTTGCCGCCGAGCTGGTCGGCATCGCGGTGGTCAAGCTGGGCCAGTATTGGGATCTGCCGCAGCTGGGCTCGGTGGCCTGTGCGATCGGCAGCTGCTTGCTCGCCACGGGCTCGCACGTCGACCTCGGTCTGGATCTGCTGGCGTTGTCGCAGCGGGTCTTCGGCCGCCAGGACTATCCGTCCATGCGCTGGACCAGCCATGTCGACCTGCACTGGGCCGCGGTGGGTGGTGAGCGCATGGATGCCGCGTCGCACGCGGTGGCGGGGCTGGGTCGTCGCGAGGCCGCCGAGCGCATCATCGGACATCTGGGCGCGCTCGACGGCCTGCTCTGATACGGCTGTCGGAGGTACGAAAAACGCCCGCCCACCGGATGTTCCGGTGGGCGGGCGTTCGTCTCGGGCGCCGATCGGGTCAGGCGCGGCGCATGTACGCCCGCACCGCGAGCGGCGCGAAGATGGCGATCACCACGACCGAGCCGATCAGCGACCAGGCCAGGTTGGAGCTGTAGACGTTGCCGTTCATCAGTTCACGGGCGGCCTCGACCATGTAGTAGATGGGATTTGCCTTGTTGATGCCCTGCAGCCAGCCCGGCATGGTCGACGCCGGGGCGAACGCGCCGGACATGAACGTCAGCGGGAACATGATCATCATCGACATGCCTTGCACCGCAGGGGCGCTCTTGCCGGTGATGCCGATCAGCGCCCAGATCCAGCTGATGGCGAAGGAGCAGAACACCACCAGCAGCCCGGCGACCATCACGGCGACGAAACCGCCGTGCGGCCGGTAGCCCAGGATCAGGCCCATGCCCAGGGTCAGCGAGGTGGCCAGCGCGTAGCGCACCATGTCGGCGATCAGCGCACCGGCCAGCGCCGAGATGCGGGCGATGGGCAGGGATTTGAAGCGATCGAACACGCCCTTGTCCATGTCCTCACGCAGCTGGGTGCCGGTGACGACGGAGGTCAGCACCACGGTCTGGACCAGGATGCCGGGGATCAGGATGGGCAGGTAGTCGTGGACGTTGCCGCCGATCGCGCCGCCGAAGATGTAGGCGAACAGCGCGGTGAACAGGATCGGCTGCACGGTCACGTCGAACAGCTGCTCGGGATTGTGCTTGATCTTGACGATCCCGCGGTAGGCCATGGTGAGCGAATTCGCCACGGTCTGCTTGAACGGGATGTGGTTGGAGACTTCGGGAATGGGGGCGGCGGTGGCCGCGTGCCGCCCCGCGGGGGCGGTGAGAGTCGTGGTCATGCCGCGCTCCGTTCGGTGTCGGTGGTGTCGTCGTCCTCGGCGCCGTGCCCGGTGAGTGCGAAGAACACTTCGTCCAGGCTGGGCTTGGCGACATTGATCTCGTCGACCCGGATGTCGCTCTCGCGCAACCGGATCAGGATGTCGGTGGTGATGGCGGGGTCGGGCAGGGGCGCGGTGATGCGGCCCGCCTCGGGGGTGATGGTGGCGTCGACGACGCGGCCCGCGGCGCGGGACAGATACTCGCCCACCAGGATCCGGGCCTCGTCGATGCGGTCGCGGTCGGCCAGGGTCAGCTGCAGCGTGGACAGTCCGACCGAGGACTTGAGCTGGTCGGAGGTGCCGTCGGCGATGACCTTGCCGCGGTCGATGACCGCTATCCGGTCGGCGAGCTGATCGGCCTCGTCCAGGTACTGCGTGGTGAGCAGCACCGTGGAGCCGTCGCGCACCAGCCGCCGGATGGTGTCCCACATCTGGGCGCGGGTGCGCGGGTCGAGGCCGGTGGTCGGCTCGTCGAGGAACAGCAGCGGCGGGCGGGCGATCAGGCTGGCGGCCAGATCCAGGCGCCGCCGCATGCCGCCGGAGAAGTTCTCCAGCGCCTTGTCGGAGGCTTCGGTGAGGCCGAACTCCTCGAGCAGTTCGGCGGACTTGCGCCGCGACTCGGCCCGGGACAGGCCGAGCAGCCGCGAGAAGATCACCAGATTCTCGGTGGCCGTGAGCTTTTCGTCGACGGACGCGTACTGGCCGGTCACGCCGATCAGTGAGCGGACCGCGGTCGGTTCGGCCACCACGTCGCGGCCGAAGATGCGGGCGCTGCCGCCGTCGGGGCGGAGCAGGGTGGCGAGCATGCGGATGGTGGTGGTCTTGCCGGCTCCGTTCGGACCCAGCACGCCGTAGACGGCCCCCCGCGGCACCGCGAGACTCACGCCGTCCACGGCCCGCTGCTCCCCGAAGACCTTGACCAGGCCGTCCGCCTCGATGGCGAGCGTCTCAGCAGGTGTGTAAGAAGTCATGGCACTACCTTGGCGGCCGCCCCTTGCACCCCCCTTGCACAGCGATTGCATGCCCCACGCAAGCGGCTCTTGCGCGGGCGGCGAGCCGGTCCCGGGACGCGAAAAGGCCCGTTCACCTGCCGATGAACGGGCCGTGGTCGATCGTGCTCAGTGGGGTGACGCGGCCAACAGGACTTCGCGGAGCTTGGCGCGATCGGGCTTGCCGGGGCCGCGCAAGGGCAGCTCGTCGAGGACGGCGAGTTCGCGCGGGGCGGCGATGGCGTCGAGTTCGGCGACCACGTGGTCGCGCAGTTCGTCGAGGGTCGGGGCGGTCGCGCCGGGCGCGGGGACGATGGCGGTGACCACCCGCTGGCCGAGGCGGTCGTCGGGCAGGCCGAGGACCACGCATTCGGCGACGGCGGGGTGGGTGATCAGGACGGCCTCGACGACCTGGGGGATGACCAGCAGGCCGCCGGTCATGATGGCCTCGTCGAGGCGGCCCGTGATGGTGAGCACGCCGTTCTCGTCGAGGTGGCCCGCGTCCTCGGTCCGGAACCAGCCGGGTTCGGCGAAGGCGGGGTGGTCGGGGATGTTGCGGTAACCCCTGGCGATGGTGTCGCCGCCGAGCATGACCCGGCCGTCCTCGATGCGTACCTTCGTGCCCGTCAGCGGTACTCCCTCGTACACGCACCCGCCGCAGGTCTCGCTCATGCCGTAGGTGCGGAAGACCTTGATGCCCGCGGCGCGGGCCCGGTCCAGCACCGGCTTCGGGGTGGCGGCGCCGCCGACGAGCACGCCGTCGAGTCCGGCCAGGGCCGCGGTGGCGGCGGGTTCGTCGAGGGCCTTGATCAGCTGGGTGGGGACCAGCGAGGTGTAGCGACGCGGGCCGCGCATGCTCGCGATCGCGCCGACCAGGGCTTCGGGCAGGAAGCCACCGGACACGTCCAGGAAGGTCGGTTCGGTGCCGGCCAGAATGCTGCGCAGCAGCACCTGGATACCGGCGATGTGATGGGTGGGCAGCGCCAGCAGCCACTGGCCGGGCCCGCCCAGCCGTTCGTGGGTGGCGTCGCCGCTGGCCCGCAGATTGGCCGCGGTGAGCATGGCGCCCTTGGGATTTCCGGTGGTGCCGGAGGTGGTGACCACCAGGGCCACCTCGTCGTCGATGTCCTCGCCGGGCCGCAGGCTGCCGCTCAGGCGCTGGGTCTCGCGGCGGTCGGCGGTGGGGACGGGGAGCCAGGCGGGGCCGTTGCCCTCCAAGGCTTCCCGCAGATGCGGCAATACATCGCCCACCGCTGCGCCGGTGGGCATGGGGAGGATTCGGAGGGTATTGCTCACGTTCGCGATCGTGTCATTCCGTGGAGTGGCGGCGCGCGGTGGGGTCAGCGGCCGCGTATCGATGCTGCGGGGCTCGTGCGGTCAGTCGGACGTCGGTGTCGCCAGCGGCCATCCACCGGCTGCGAGCCTGGATGCCACTCGAGCGATATCGTCCTCGCCGGGCTGCTCCTTGGCAACTCGGGCGATGGCCGCCTCGATGTCGGCGCGTTCGATGTCGGTCCGCTCGATATCGGTGCCGGCCACCCGGTCCCGGACCAGCCGCTCCACCACGAGCTGCACCTCGTAGTCGGTGAGCCGCCGGTGCAGGACGGCGAGCAGCGCCACGTAGTCGGATTGCGGAATGCCCTGCGGGTATCCCGCTTTGAGCCAGTCCAGCACCTTCTGCAGCACGTTCTGCCGCGGCGGCGCGGCGACGGGGGCCGGGTCGGCGACGGGCTGGGCGGGGGTTTCCGGGGTACTCACGAGCGTGCCTTTCGATCAGGCGGCGTCACGCGCCGAGCAGGTGAATTCCGAGTCGGGTGGCGAGGAAGCCCTTTGCGATGAAGAGCACACCGACCACCACCGCGATCATGACCACCGCGAAGCAGAGTGTCGAGGCGACCAGCGCGGCGGTGCGGGTGACGCCGGTCGCACCGTCGTCCACCCGGGCGCGGCAGCGGATGCCGACGGCGAAGACGGTGGGCAGCCCGGCGCCGAAGAGCATGGCCGCCAGCATGACTCGCCACAGGTCGGAGAGGTTGTGCAGCAGGGTGTGCATCGCGGTCTCTCCTACCCGATTCCGACGGTGTCGTCGTTGCGGTGGTTCGGGGCGGGCGTCGCGGCCGGGGCAACGGGGGCCTCGGCGCCTTCCCATTCGGCGGTGACGTTGTGCGAGTTGACCACGGCGCGCTTGGACCGGAACCAGATCAGCGCGGCCATCGCGATCAGCAGCGCGAACACCACGAGCACGCCCACGGTGCCGCCGATGCCGTGCAGGATGGCCCAGCAGATCGCGCCCACCACGCCGGCCAGCGGCAGCGTCAGCACCCAGGCCACCACCATGCGGCCGAGCACGTTCCAGCGCACTTCCGCGCCGGGGCGGCCGATGCCGGAGCCGAGGATGGATCCGGTGACCACCTGCGTGGTGGACAGCGGCAGGCCGAAGTGGGCCGAGGTGAGAATGATCGCCGCGCTGGTGGATTCGGCGGCGAAGCCCTGCGGCGGCGCGATGTCGACCAGGCCCTTGCCCAGGGTGCGGATGATGCGCCAGCCGCCGAGGCAGGTGCCGGCGGCCATGGCGACGGCGCAGGACACGATCACCCACAGCGGCAGCGGGTCGGTGGCTTTGGCCGAACCGTGCGCGATGAGCGCCAGGAAGATGATGCCCATGGTCTTCTGCGCGTCGTTGGTGCCGTGCGCGAGCGAGACCAGGGAGGAGGTGCCGATCTGTCCCCAGCGGAAGCCGCGGGACACGGTCTTCTCGTTGCTGCCGCGGGTGATCCGGTACACCAGCCAGGAGGCGGCGGACGCGACCAGCGCGGCCACGACGGGGGAGAGCACGGCCGGGATGATGATCTTGGCGATGACGCCCTTGCTGCCCGCGGTCCAGATCACTCCGTGCAGGCCGAGCGCCGCCAGTGTCGAGCCGATGATGCCGCCGAACAAGGCGTGCGAGGAACTCGACGGCAAACCCAACAGCCAGGTGAACAGATTCCACAGGATGCCGCCGACCAGACCGGCGAAGACGATGTCGAGCAGGGCCCGTCCGCTCACCTCCGAGAGGTCGACGATGCCCGAGGCCACCGTCGCCGCGACGGCCACACTGAGGAAAGCACCGATGAGATTCAACGCCCCGGACAGGAGTACGGCGGTACGCGGCCGCAACGCCCCGGTGGCGATGGAGGTAGCCATCGCGTTCGCGGTGTCATGGAATCCGTTGGTGAAGTCGAACGCCAAGGCTGTGCAAACAACGATCAGCAGAACGAGCAGTTCGGCAGACACACCGATCAGTTTGCGTCATACCCTTTACGCTCTGTTAACCGGTGCCCCCGGACGTATTTCACAGTTACCTTCGTGCTAAGGACTGCGGCGACCTCAATCGTCGCCCCGGATGTCCCGGCGGATCGGGTGATTCGCCGGGATTTCCACCAGGACCAGCGGCACTTCGTCGGGGTCGCGGATCCACATCTCGATGAGCCCCCACGGTTCGCGCACGGGTGCGCGGTCGATGGCGATCCCGCGCAGCGCGAGTTCCGTGGCGGCGTCGGCGCAGTCGCGCACCTGCAGCCAGATCGCCCCCGCGAATCCGCTCGGGGCGTCGTCCGCGCGTCCGTGCCCGGCCACCTCGAGCAGCGCTTGCCCCGCGAAAAAGACCGTCCCGCCCGGATACTCGCGGGCGATGGCCAGGCCCAGCGCGTCGCGATAGAACGCGAGCGTCTTTTCGTAGTCGCGGGGCCGCAGGATTACCCGACTGCTCAGTATCTCCATGAGTGCAGCATGACAGCTTGCTGTTTGCTGCACCTGCGGGTTCGGCGGCGCGGCCCCCGGCGGATTTCCGAAGGTCAGAAGTAGTACGGGTACGGCTTCCAGTCCGGGTCGCGCTTCTCGAGGAACGCGTCACGTCCTTCGACGGCCTCATCGGTCATGTAGGCCAGCCGGGTCGCCTCGCCGGCGAAGAGCTGCTGACCGACCAGTCCGTCGTCCTGAAGGTTGAAGGCGTACTTCAGCATCCGGATGGCCTGCGGCGACTTGCCCAGAATGTCGGCCGTCCACTCCAGTGCGACGTCTTCGAGCTGCTCGTGATCCACGACCGCATTGACCGCGCCCATGGCGTGCATCTCCTCGGCGGTGTAGGGCCGCCCCAGGAAGAAGATCTCGCGGGCGAACTTCTGCCCCACCATCTTCGCCAGGTAGGCGCTGCCGTAGCCGCCGTCGAAGCTGCCCACGTCGGCGTCGGTCTGCTTGAACCGCGCGTGCTCGCGCGAGGCGAGGGTGAGGTCGCAGACCACGTGCAGGGAGTGCCCGCCGCCCGCCGCCCAGCCGTTGACCAGGGCGATGACCACCTTGGGCATGAAGCGGATGAGTCGCTGCACCTCGAGGATGTGCAGTCGGCCGGCGCGGGCCGCGTCCACGGTGTCGGCGGTCTCACCGGAGGCGTACTGGTAGCCGCTGCGCCCGCGGATGCGCTGGTCGCCGCCGGAGCAGAAGGCCCAGCCGCCGTCCTTGGGGCTGGGTCCGTTGCCGGTGATCAGGACGGCGCCGACATCGGAGGTCATGCGGGCGTGGTCGAGGGCGCGGTAGAGCTCGTCGACGGTGTGCGGCCGGAACGCGTTGCGGACCTCGGGGCGATCGAAGGCGATCCGTACCGTGCCCTGCTCGATGTGCCGGTGGTACGTGATGTCGGTGAGGTTCTCGAAGCCCGGAACGGGTCGCCACAGCGTCGCATTGAAGGTCACGGGAGTTGAACATACTGTTCCGGCTCTTCGCGTGGTGAAGACCCACCGCAGTTCGGCGCGGTGTTTCGCGCCTCACCCCGGAATGGCGGCGGCGGAATTCGGCCATCGGACAAGCGCGCTGATCGTTAGCCGGAAGGCTGCCCGAAGTGTTAACCGGTCGCTTGTTACTCGCGAGAAATGAACGAGCGGCGAACTGTCGTCGAAAGTGAAACGCTGCCAATCGATTGCGGAGGGCTTACAGTGCTGTTGCTGCTGTGGCAGTAGCAGCGCATTGGCATCGTGTGTGTGGGGGCACCGGTGCGTATAGTTGCGTGCGCTCGTTCATCGAAAAACTATCCGGAGGAACCTGAAAGTGGTTGCAGCACTGTCTGAATCCCTGCTCGATGACGCCAAGCGTCCCGCCTTCATCGCGGATGCGGAGAAGGTTCTGGACGAGGAGGTGTCGGACAAGGGCGGCGCGTCGGGCCTCGTCGTCAAGGGCGGCTACGCCGCGATCAAGAAGGTCAGCCCCTCGATCGTGGGTGACGCGCTGGAGTCCTTCGTGCCCAAGTTCGTCGAGCAGCTCGAGCCGTTCTGGGCCGAGTACAAGAGCAGCGGCGCGGGTTCGTTCGCCGATCTGCTGGTCGCCAAGCAGGACCAGGTCGCCGACGCTCTGCTGTCGGTCACCGACGCGCGGGCCGAGGCGTCGTCGCGTCCGGCGCTGACCAAGGTCTACAACTCCATGCGCTCGTCGGCGAAGAAGCATGTCGCCGAGGCTCTTCCGCGCCTGGGTGAGTTGGTCCAGCGTCACGCTGGTTAGTCAGCCGACCGGTTCGCGGCCCGGCGAGGGGCCGCGAACAGGTCAGTGTTTCATCCCTGGGACTTGCCGACCCGCCAGTAGCCGGTGAAAGTGATGTCCGCCTTGGGGATTTCGCGCTCCTGCGCGAGGTGCCGCCGCACGCCGGCGGCCAACTTCTGCTCGCCCGCCACGAAGGCGTAGACGCCCGTCGCGGGCAGGTCCGCCGCCCGCACGGCCTCGGCCGCCAGCGCGCCCACCTCGCCGTGCGTCTCGGTGCGGACCAGCCAGTTCACCTGCACGCCTGCGGGTTCGCCCAGTTCCTGCGCGTCCTCGGCGGCCGGAATCTCGATATAGGCCGCGCCCTTCGCGTCGCGCGGCAGCGACCGCAGCACGCCCGCGATGCCGGGCAGCGCGCTCTCGTCGCCGACCAGCAGGGTCCATTCACTGTGGTCGGGCGCCTGATAGGTGATGCCCTCGTCCAGCAGTCCGGCCTTGCAGCCCGGGGTGACGGTGTTCGCCCAGGCGGCGGCGGGGGTGTCGTCGCCGTGGATGGCGAAGTCGATGTCGATCTCGGCGGTGGAGCCGTACTCGCCGAAGCCGGCGGCCCGGTAGTCGCGGACGGTGTAGTTGCGGGCCAGCGGCCGGTGTTCCTTGCCCATCATCAGGTACTGCGCGTACCAGCCGAGGTTGGTGGCCGAGGTGGGCAGGCGCAGTTCGCCGTCGCGGCCGGGCATGAACAGCCGGAACCACTGGTCGAAGCCCATGGCGGTGAAGCCCGCCAGGCCGGGTCCGCCCAGGGTGACGCGCACGAAGTGCGGGCTGATCCGTTTGCTGGCCAGTACTTCGGCGGTGAGGATTTCCCGGTGCTCGGGCTTGACATGCTTAGTGCGCTTCGCCATTCGCTTAGGTTAGCAAACCCTAACTTTCCAGTATAGGTGTGATCGGGCCGACGCAGCGCCCGACCCGGCTGTCTGAGAGGCTGGAGGCGTGAATCCATCGACAGCACAGGCGCACGTCGTCGTCGACGAGCTCGCGCGCGGCGGAGTGCGAGACGTGGTCCTGTGCCCGGGATCGCGAAACGCACCGCTGGCCTTCGCCTTACAGGCCGCCGACCAGGCCGGTCGGATCCGGCTGCACATGCGCATCGACGAACGCAGCGCCGGATTCCTCGCCGTCGGCCTGGCCCTCGCCAGTGGCCGCCCGGTGCCCGTCGTCATGACCTCCGGCACCGCCGTGGCCAATCTCGGCCCCGCCGTGCTCGAAGCCAACTACGCCCGCGTCCCGTTGATCGTGCTCAGCGCCAACCGGCCCTACGAGATGCTCGGCACCGGCGCGAACCAGACGGTCGAGCAGTTCGGGCTCTTCGGTAGCCAGGTGCGCGCGAACATCAGCCTCGGCCTGGCCGAGAGCGAGCCGGGCGCCGAGCTCTACCCGGCCCAGAACAGTGTGTGGCGCTCGGCGGTGTGCCGGGTGCTGGCCGCCGCCCGCGGCACCCGCTCCGGCAATGCCGGTCCCGTGCACTTCGACATTCCGCTGCGCGAACCGCTGGTCCCCGACCTGGTCGCCGGCGACCCGCTGCCCCTCGGCAGGGACGGCGAACTGCCCTGGACCGCAACGCAATACGCCACCCTGGACGTGCCGCTCGACATCGACCTGACCCCGGACACCGTGGTCATCTCCGGGCACGGCGCGGGCCATCGCCCCGAACTGGCGGCCCTGCCGACCGTGGCCGAGCCGACCGCGCCCATGCACGGCCCGGCGCTGCACCCGCTGGCGCTGCCGTTGCTGCGGCCCAAGCAGGCCATCATCACCGGGCGGCCGACGCTGCACCGGCAGGTGTCGAAGGTGCTGGCGGACCCCGAGGTCACGGTGTTCGCACTGACCACCGGCCCGCGCTGGCCCGACGTGTCGGGCAATGTGGTCGGCACCGGCACCCGGGCGGTGACGCACGGCGCGCCGCGGCCGGAGTGGCTGGAGCTGTGCCGGGATCTGAACGAGAAGGCGGTCGGGGTGGTGCGGGCCGAGTTGGCCGGCCACCCGAAGCCGACCGGCCTGCATGTCGCGGCGGTGGTCCTGGACGCCCTGCGCGACGGCGATCAACTGCTGCTCGGCGCCTCGAACCCGGTCCGCGACGCCGCGCTGGTCGCGCAACCGCGCCCCGGCATCCGGGTGCTGTCCAACCGTGGCGTGGCCGGTATCGACGGCACCGTCTCGGCCGCGGTCGGCGCGGCCCTCACCCACCCGGGCCGCACAGTCGCGCTGATGGGCGACCTGACCTTCCTGCACGACGCCTCCGGCCTGCTCATCGGCCCGGGCGAACCGCGGCCGGAGGACCTCACCATCGTGGTCGCCAACGACGACGGCGGCGGCATCTTCGAACTGCTCGAACAGGGCGACCCGCAGTACGCGGGCGTGTTCGAGCGGGTCTTCGGCACCCCGCACGGCATGGATCTGGCCGCGCTGTGCGCCGCCTACCGGGTCCCGCACCGCCAGGTCGACCCGTCCCAGCTGGCCGACGCGCTGACCGGCAACGCGCACGGCATCCGCGTGCTCGAGGTCGCGACCGAACGCTCGAGCCTGCGCGAACTGCACGCCACCGTGCGCGCGGGGGTGTCGAACTAACTGGGCGACGATTCCCAGTCGTCACCCATCGGGACGGGAATCGCCTGCTCCACGAGGTCGCCCTCGGAAGCCGACCAGCCGTTGTCGTCGGTCGGCAGCGGCGTGATCTCGGAATCGGATTCGAGGACGCGGTCCGTGAGTACGTCGTCCTCCGGATAGATCTCGGGGTAGGGCTCGTCCGCCGGGTAGGCGGGGATGTGCTGTTCGACGTAATCGGCCTCGGGCACCGCGTCGATACGATCGATCATCGGGGGCTCCTTTCTGCCGGGTGTAGCCGTCCAGTCGGGCACCTTCGAGGATGCTCCGGTTCCACCCCGTCGGCAACCGGCGTCACTCGCCGGGGAGTGCCGGGTCCTCGGCCGGGTATTCGACGAGGGCCAGCACCCGTCCGGCCATGAACCGCGCGGTGCGAACCGGTCCTCCGGTTCTTGTCACTTCGCTGACTTCCACGATGCCGCGCGCGATGCGCGTCTCGATCCTGCGGCCGGCTCTGGTCGCGACGATTTCGTAGTTCCGAGACCCGTCGCCGGTATCGACGACGATCTCCACTCGATCACCCTTCATCTATCAATTCTCCTCCCCACCAGCGCTTTTCGCCGCTGATCGCGCCTAACGAACCGGTTGCGACCGGGAGCTGGATCAGGTGGACGGCGTTGCGCCGGAGACGAATACGCCTTGTTCGGCGGCGATCGCGGCCGCCCGCGCCGCGGCGGCGATCGCGGCCTCGTCGACCGGGTCGCCGCTGACCAGCAGGCGGTAGTAGAGCGGGGCCGAGACGGCGGAGAGCACCGCGCGCGGGTCGGTTCCGGCCGGGACCTCGCCGCGGGCGACGGCCGCTTCGACGCACGGCGACCATTCGGCGAGCCGGGTGTCGTAGAAGCCGCGCAGGGCCGCGGCGGCGGTGTCGTCGCCGGTGGCCGCGGCGATGACGGCCCGGAACAGGCGGCCTTGACGGGTGTCGGTGAGGGTCTTGCCGACCAGCCGCGCATTGTCGAGCAGGTCGCCGCGCAGGCTGCCGGTATCGCTGTGGGGGAGTGAGGTTTCGGCCATCTCGGCGAGCAGGTCGGCGACCAGTCCGGCGGGGGTGCGCCAGCGCCGGTAGACGGTGGTCTTGCCGACTTCGGCGCGGGCGGCGACCTCGGCCAGGTCGAGGGTGGCGAAGCCGCGTTCGGCGAGCAGGTCGCCGGCGGCCCGCAGCACGGAGTCGCGGACGCGGGCGGTGCGTCCGCCGGGGCGGACCGAGCCGGGGTTCGCTGTGTCCTGATTCATAACGGGTCTCCAGTTCCGTTTGTGGCGAGACGAGTGTAGCGTCGATGGCGTTAATGAAACTATAGTTCCGTTAGGAGTGATGGTCATGGAATACCGCCGGCTCGGCGCTTCCGGTCTGCTGGTTCCCGCCCTGAGTTTCGGCGCGGGCACCTTCGGCGGCCGCGGCGAACTCTTCTCCGCCTGGGGCGATACCGACGCCCGCCAGGCCCGCCGCCTGGTGGACATCGGTCTCGAGGCGGGCGTCACCCTCTTCGACACCGCCGACGTCTACTCCGACGGCGCCTCGGAAGAGGTACTGGGCGAGGCGATCCGGGGCCGGCGCGACCGGGTGCTCATCTCGACCAAGGCCACCCTGCCGACCGGGCCGGGCCCCGCCGACGCGGGATCCGGTCGCGGCCGGTTGATCTCGGCGGTCGAGGGTTCGCTGCGCCGACTCGGCATCGATCACATCGACCTGTTCCAGCTGCACGCATTCGATGCCGGCACACCGGTCGAGGAGGTGCTCTCCGCCCTCGACGCGCTGGTGCGCGCCGGAAAGATCCGTTATGTCGGCGCCTCCAACTTCGCGGGCTGGCAGCTGATGAAATCGCTGGCCGCCGCGGACCGGCACGGCCTGCCGCGCTATGTCGCGCACCAGGTCTACTACTCGCTGGTCGGCCGCGACTACGAATGGGAGCTGATGCCGCTGGGCCTGGACCAGGGTGTCGGCGCGGTGGTCTGGAGCCCGCTCGGCTGGGGGCGGCTCACCGGGAAGATCCGTCGCGGCCAACCACTTCCGGCCGGCAGCCGCCTGCACCAGACCGCCGAGGCCGGGCCGCCCGTCGACGACGAGGTGCTCTACGACGTGGTCGACGTGCTCGACGAGATCGCCGCGGAGACCGGCCGCACCGTCCCGCAGATCGCCCTGAACTGGCTGTTGCGCCGCCCGACCGTGGCCACCGTCATCGTCGGCGCCCGGGACGAGGAGCAGCTGCGCCAGAATCTCGGTGCGGTCGGCTGGAGCCTCGACGCCGATCAGATCGCCCGGCTGGACAAGGCGAGCGCGGTCACCCCGCCCTACCCCTATTACCCGTACTACCGGCTCGGGGACTTCGCCCGCGTCAATCCGCCTGCCGTGTAGGGGATTACGCGTCCGGGAACAAGCCCTTGGCGAGGACCGGCCAGGAGGCCTTCAGGTCGTCCTGCCAGTAGCCCCAGATGTGGGTGCCGCTGCTGCGGAATTCGAAGGTCGCGGGAATGTTCATCGATTCCAGGCGCTTCTGCAGGATCACCGTGGACAGCTCGCAGTTGGCCTCGATGATCGAGCCCAGCGCCACGGTCTTGGCGGTGTCCTCGGGCTTCTCCATGCGGCCGCGCGCGCCGGGCATGTCGAACGTGCCGGGGATGCCGTTGCCGGTGGAGATGAAAAGGTTGGTGCCGCGCAGTTTCTCGGCATTGAGGGTGGGGTCGTTGGCGGCCCACACCGGGCCGCCCTCGGGGCCCCACATGTTCTCGACCTTGCCGCCGCCGTACAGCTCGGTGACCATCTTGATCGCCTCGCGGGCGAGCGGCGTGGTGGTCTGGAAGAAGCCGCTGTACACGGCCGCACTCTTGAACAGGCCGGGGTTGAAGATCACCGAATTCAGCACGGGCAGACCGGCCATGGAGATGCCGGCGATGGCGTTGTTGCCATTGCTGCCCAGCGCCGCGTCCATCAGCGGCGGCAGTTCCTTGCCCAGGTAGGTGGACCACTTGTTGACGCCGAGCGACTTGTCGGCCTGCATCCAGTCGGTGTACCAGCTGAACGCACCGCCGATGATCTGCACGACATTGATGTTCTTGTCGGACAGGAAACTCAGTGCGTCGGTGCGCAATTGCCAGGTGGCGGCGTCCACGCCGCCACCCGCGCCGTTGAGCAGGTACAGGGTGGAGCGGGCCTCGGAGGTGTCCTCGGGGCGCTGCACGTCGACCGGGAAGGTCTGGTTCATGGCCGCGGAGTAGACGGTGAAGACGACGTGACGGCTGTCGGTGGCGGCGACGCTCTGGATGTAGGAGCCGTCGTCGGTCTTCAGGTCCGGGACGGTGACGCCCGGGGCGACCGGGGCGGCGGGGGAGTTCGCGGGATCCGCGCCGGCGGGCACGCCGCCCAGGCTCAGGGTCGCGGCGGCCGCGAGGGCGGCCACGGCGATTCGTCCGGTGATTCGACTGATCCGACCGTTCACGCTCCCGGCCCTCCGTGCTGCTGGCAGCCGTCGGGTGACGGCTCGCCCGCCTGTGAGACTGGACGGGCGAGTTACAAATACCACAGTTTCACATTCGAGGGTCCCGAATCGGATGATCAGTACACGTCGCGCACGTACCGCTTCTCCGCCACCAGCTGCTTCTTGAACGCCAGCGCACCGTCCTCGCTCAACTTGCCGTGAATCCGCGCGATCCGCAGCAGGGTGTCGTCCACGTCCTTCGCCATCCGCGCCGCGTCCCCGCACACGTAGAAGTGCCCGCCCTCGCGCAGCCACGCCCACAACTCCGCGCCGTGCTCGATCATGCGGTGCTGTACATAGATCCGCTCGCGCTGATCCCGCGAGAACGCCAGATCCAACCGGGTCAGGAAACCGGAGCGGAACATGTCCTCGAGCTCGGCCCGGTAATAGAAATTGTCCTTGGCGTGCTGATCGCCGAAGAACAGCCAATTGCGGCCCGTGCACCCCAGGGCGCGGCGCTCCTGCAGGAAGCCCCGGAACGGTGCGATCCCGGTGCCCGGCCCCACCATGATCATCGGCGCGGCCGGGTCCAGCGGCGGCCGGAAATGCGGGGCCCGCTGCAGGAAGATCGGCACCTCGGCATGGGCGCGATCGGCCAGGAACGTCGAGCTCACCCCGCCGCGCCGGGCCGCCGAACCGATGGCGGCCGGATCGCCGTAGCGCACCACGCCGACGGTCAGCTGCACCTCGTCCGGACTCACCAGCGGACTCGACGAGATCGAATACTGGCGCGGCTGCAGCTTCTTCAACGCGCCCAGCCACTCCACCAGATCGGCCCGCACCGGGAAATCGCGCAGCACGTCCACCGCCTGCCGATCCCACAGGTAGCCGTCCAGCTCATTGCGATTGTCGCGGCGCAACAGCTTGGCCAGCCGCGGGCTCGCATTGCGCTCACCCACGAACGACAGCAGATCCGTGCTCACCCGCGTGATGTCGTACTGCGTGCGCAGCGCCTCGGCGAGCGGCATCTCGCCATTGTCGATCTCGATGAGCCGGCGACCCTCGAGCCCGGTCGCCGCCAGCCATTCCTGGACCAGCGACTCGCAATTCGAGGGCCGAATACCCAGCGAATCCCCGACCTCGTACGTGGTTTCCGGATCGCTCAGATCGAACCCGAACTGCCGCACCTCTTTCCCGGAACCATCGCGGGAAAGCAATTCATTGCGAACCAGTTTCGAGAGCACCGGCGAATTCCGCGTGAAGGGCGCGGCGACGCGGGACCGGACCGGCGCGACAGCCGTGGTGCCCCGCGCGCTTCCGGGGCCGCCGTCCGCGCCGCGTCCGAGCGGACTCGCCACGCCGTTTCGCACGTCGTATCCGGTGCCGTTCCGAATCGCCGGGTCGTCCACCGACCCCCGGCCGCCGGGAGCGCCGAACGGCGCAGGCGGCGTGGGGCTTCCGGGGCGCGCGCCCCCACCCCGATTCGTGGCATCGGTCCCCGGATCGCCCGCGCCCTCGGCCAGTGCGCCGGTCACGGCGTCGAACCAGGCCGCCGACAGGTCCTCGTGGTCGGGTTCGCTGTCCACGCGCGGCAGCAGGCGGGTCGCGCCGCGCTGGGCGAGCAGTTCGTCCAGTTTGCGGCCGTGGCCGCAGAAGTCGTCGTAGGAGGAGTCACCGAGCGCGAAGACCGCGTAGCGCACGCTCGGCAGCCGGATCGCGCTGTCGTTCAGGCGTTCCCAGAAGTCCGCGCCATTGTCGGGCGGACCGCCGTCGCCGAAGGTGCTGCTGATGACCAGCACATCGCCGGTGAGGTCGGACAGTTCGGCGGAATCCATGTCGAGCAGTCGCGGCGCGAAGCCCGACTCCACCAGGTGGGTCGTCAGCGCGGCGGCCAGATCTTCGGCGGTCCCGGTCTGCGAGGCCCACAGGATGGTCACCGTCCGCGCGGGCGCACCCGCGGTGTCCGCGCCGCCGGCGGACCCGGTGACATCGACGGCGGTCGCGATCGCCGGTGAAACCACCTGCGCCCCGCGCGAATACATCCCGCCCAGCAGTCCGTCGATCCAGGCCCGGCTGCGCTCGGAGATCGGCGCGGTCACCGGCAGCACGGGCACGCCGTGCACCGGCAGGGTCTGCAGGGCGGCGAGATATCCACCGAGGTAGATCCGCTCGACCTCGCTCAGCGTGGGCGCGGTGGCGCCGTCCAGGCCGAGCATCACAGCCAGCGGATGCGGCCCGTCGACGCCGATGCTCGCGCCGCCGATCGCCTCCGCCGCCAGGGCCGTGCCGCTGTCCGTGGGCGCGACGGGAATCGGTGCGGCGACAGCGGCTTCCGAGTCGGGGCCGTCGAGCGCGTTGGCGCTCAGCGTCGCGACCTTGCGCAGCCGCACGGCGCACGCCTTGAACTCCGGTTGCAACGAGATCGGGTCCACGGCGTCGTTGGTGACGGCGTTGATGGTCAGGTATTCGCCCTGTTCGTCGTTCCAGTGGAAGGGCGCGAAGCAGCTGCCGGGCAGCACCCGGTCGCTGAGCTGGGCGGGCAGCACGGCGCGGCCGCGGCGGGAGGCGATCTCGAGCTGGTCGCCGTCGCGCACTTGGAGCCGGGCGGCGTCGTCGGGGTGGATCTCCAGGAACGGCTTGCCGTTGAGCTTGTTCAGTTTCGCCACCTTCCCGGTCTTGGTCATGGTGTGCCACTGGTGTTGCAGGCGACCGGTATTGAGGACGAACGGGTGGTCGTCGTCGGGCATCTCGTCGGGCAGCAGATGCGGGCGCGCCCAGAACACGGCCTTGCGGCTCGGGGTGGCGAAAGCGAGGCGGGGGGTATGGCCGAGTGCGTCGGTGAACAGCGTCTGGCTGACGCCGTCGTTGCGGTAGCGGATCGGGTTGCGCCGCTGGGCCGGATCGGGGCACGGCCACTGCGCGGGCCCGGCCCGCAGCCCGTCGTAGTCGATGCCGCGCAGGTCGTAGCCGGTGGCCGGGTTGGCGAAGCGGCGGATCTCGTCGAAGATCTCGGCGCTGGAGGCGTAGTCGAAGCCCGCGAATCCGAGCGCCGTCGCCATTTGCGCGATCAGCTGCCAGTCCGGTCGCGCGTCGCCGACCGGCTCCACCGAGCGCTGCAGCAGCGTCAGGTTGCGTTCGGAATTCACCTGCACCCCGTCGGCCTCGGCCCACAGCGTGGCGGGCAGCAGCAGGTCGGCGTAGGCGTTGGTGGCGGTGTCGGTGTACACGTCCTGCGCGATGACCAGGTCCGCGGCTTCCAGCCCGGCGATCACGGTGCGCCGATTGGCCATGGAGGCAACGGGATTGCTGCACAGGATCCAGCAGGCCTTGATGCGCCCGTCGGCGAGGCCGCGGAACATCTCGATGGATCCGGGCCCGGCCTCGGCGCGAATGGTTCCGGGTGCCAGGCCCCATTCGGCTTCCACGAAGGCCCGGTCGCCGTCGGCGAGCACGCTGCGCTGTCCCGGCAGTCCCGGTCCCATGTAGCCCATGTCGCGCCCGCCCATGGCGTTGGGCTGCCCGGTGAGCGAGAACGGCCCGCTGCCGGTGCGGCAGATGGCGCCGGTGGCCAGGTGCAGGTTGATGATGGCGTTGGACGACCAGGTGCCGTGTGTGGACTGGTTGATGCCCATGGTCCACAGCGACATCCATTCGCCGGCCGCGCCGATCCAGGCGGCGGCGGTGCGGATGTCGGCCTCGGCGAGGCCGGTCACCTGGGCGACCAGTTCCGGGGTGTAGGACGCCAGGAATTCGGGCAGCCCGTCGAAGCCCTCGGTGTGCTCGGCGATGAAGCCGGCGTCGATGTCACCGTTCTCGATCAGCAGGTGCAGCAGCCCGTTCAGCAGTGCCAGGTCGGTACCGGGCTTGATCTGCAGGAACAGATCGGCGCGGGCCGCGGTGTCGGTGCGCCGCGGGTCCACCACGATGAGTTTCGCGCCCGCCTTGAGCCGATCGGCCATGCGCAGGAACAGGATCGGGTGGCAGTCGGCCATATTGGCGCCGATGACGAAGAACAGGTCGGCGTGGTCGAGGTCGTCGTAGGAGCCGGGCGGCCCGTCCGCGCCCAGCGACAGCTTGTAGCCGCTGGCCGCGCTGGCCATGCACAGCCGCGAATTGGCCTCCATGTGCACGGTGCGCAGGTGGCCCTTGGCGAGTTTGGTAGCCAGGTACTGGGCTTCGAGCGACAGCTGGCCGGACACGTAGAGCGCGATGGCGTCCGGTCCGTCAGTGTCGAGGATCACGCGAAGCCGTTGGGCGGCTTCGTGAATCGCCTCGTCGACCGGCATCGGGACCGGCGGTTGACCGCGTTCGGGACGGCGGTAGGCGGTCTCCATGCGACCGGGCGCGGCCATCAGCTCGGCGTGCGTATTGCCCTTGGTGCACAGTCGCCCGGCATTGACCGGGTGTTCCTTGTCGCCCTTGACCTTGGTGATCACCGGCAGGCCGAGCGGGCCGGTCGTGGTTTCGACGGTGATGCCGCAGCCCACCCCGCAGTACGAGCACGCGGTCCGGGTGCTCGTCGGGGGCATGGGCTGCTCGGGCATGCTTCCGAGTTAAGCCACCCCGAGTTGCGGGGGATTTACCAAACGTTATCGGCAGATGACGATCCACCTCACAGCCGTTTTTCGCGGCTGTGAGGTGCAGGTCGGCCCGCTACCGTGAGTAAGGCCACAGGCCGGACCTTGGGGTATCAGCCCAGCTTGTAGCCGCGGTGCAGGGCCACGATGCCGCCGGTGAGATTGCGCCACCGTACCGAGGACCAGCCCGCGTCGGCGATCCGCATGGCCAGCTGCGGCTGGTTCGGCCAGGCCCGGATGGACTCGGCCAGGTAGACGTAGGCGTCCGGATTGGAGCTGACCGTGGTGGCCAGCTTCGGCAGCGCCTTCATCAGGTATTCCATGTACACGGTCCGGAACGGCGCGAAGGTCGGGGTGGAGAACTCGGCCACCACCAGCCGGCCACCGGGCTTGGTCACCCGCAGCATCTCGCGCAGCGCCAGGTCCGGGTCGGACACATTGCGCAGACCGTAGGAGATGGTCACCGCGTCGAAGGAGTCGTCGGCGAAGGGCAGGGCCATCGCGTCGCCCGCCACCATAGGCACGTTCCGCCAGCGTCCGGCGGCGAGCATGCCCTGGGAGAAGTCGGCGGCCAGGCACCAGGCCCCCGATTTGGCCAGCTCCACCGTCGAAACACCGGTTCCGGCCGCCAGATCGAGCACCCGCTCACCGGGACGCAGCGCCAGCGACTTCCGCGTCACCGACCGCCAGTAGCGGTCGATGCCGCCGGTCATCACCGTGTTGGTGATGTCGTACCGCTTGGCCACCCCGTCGAACATGGACGCGACTTCATTCGGCTGCTTGTCCAGCTGGGCCCGAAACGACTCCCGCTGCCTGATTTTCGCCACCTTCGCACCCTAACCGGCGACGCCCGGACGCGACGATCGCGTCCGCACGCCACGCAGCCGCGTCCGCGCCGCCCGCAGCCACCGCGTCGGGGGCGAGCCGCACAGCCAGAGCGCGGGGATGGCGATGGCCCAGGAGACCACGATGACCGACAGTGCGGGAATGATGGCGACACGCGCATCGCGACCCGCCACACGCACCAGATCGGGATCGCTGCGCCGGTATTCGACGTTGATGCGTTCGCCGACGGTCAATTTGGTCGGGTACAGCACGCCGGTCTTCGGATTGTGGGTCTCACCGTCGGGCGTGACGAAGATGACCGCGGACCGCAGGGTGCCGGCCGACAGCACTTCCGCGCTGGTCACGCCCCGATCGGCATTGATGAGGTGGTCGTCGCGCCAGGCCGCGAGCACCAGCAGCACGGCCAGGAAGCTGACCGAGGCGGCCGCGATGACGATCCCGAGCCGAGCCCGCCGCCACTGAACCGCCTGCCGCTGTTCAGTCCTGGGAGACTGGCTAGTTTCCGACACTTCAGCAGGCTATTCCATCGCTGGGCTACGGTCTTCGCCATGTCCCGAAAATTCAGCTTCACCGTGCAGTACAGCGTCCCGGTCGAAGAGCTTCACCGGGCACTCACCAATGACGAGATGTGGCAGTCCCGCTTCGCCGATGCGCCGACCGCCACGCTGGAGCTCAGCCACCCGGACGGGCCCGGCACCATCCAGATCCAGATGACCGAGAAGGCCCCCGAGGACCAGATTCCCGGCATCGTCAAGAAGGTCCTCAAGAGCGAGCTCATGCTCGAGCGCACCGACATCTGGGGCCCGCTGGCCGACGGCGTCGCGCGGGGCAGCTTCAACGGCCGCTCCGGCGGCATCACCACCGAGATGGCGGGCGCGTTCGAATTGCGGCCCACCGCCGAAGGTTCCGAGATCGAGGCCACCGGCACCGTCGACGTGAAGGTCCCGCTGGTCGGTGGGGCCATCGAACCGCTGGTCGAGAACCTGCTCAAGAAGGTCATGAACAGCGAACGCAAGTCCGTCGAATCCTGGTTCGCCGCACAGAACGCCTGATCCCGGTAAATCCGTGGATGCGGGGGTGGTCCCGCATCCACGGGGGACGGGTTACTCCGGGCCGAACTGGGCGGTGGCCGGGTCGAAGTCACGCGGTTCCACCAGGACCAGCCAGTTGCCGGAGTTGTCGCGGACGATGGCCTCCACGCCGTAGGGACGTTCGGCAGGCGGCTGCACGAACTCCACGCCCTTGGCGGTGAGTTCCTCGAAAGCCTTCTGGCAGTTGTCGGTTCGCAGGCCCAGCGCGCCGTGCGTGCCATTGGCCATGGAGCGCCGGATCGCCTCGGCCAGCTCATCGGTCAGCGGGGGACCCGGGATCATGAGCGTGACCTCCAGCTCCGGATGATTCGGGTGCACCACGGTGACCCAGCGGAACCCGTTGTCGCCCATGGTCACATCGCTGGCCTCCACGAAACCCAGATTGTCGATGTACCACTGTTTGGCCGCGGACTGATCGGTGACGTACACGGTCACGAGCGAGACATTGGTGATGATCGTCATGCCCCCAGGCTATGGAAGGCCGGGCGCCGCGTGCTTCTCCGAAATTGCGCGATTCCCCGGCCGCCGGATTCACGCTCCGATAGCTGAGTTCACACACTCGGAACCTCGGTGAGGCTGACGTAACAGACGCGCAATGGCTCGGAAAGCCATGATCAACATTCACTGACCACTCTCGAATCGGAAAACAGCTCGCGACGAGCCCGAACGAGGAGTGCCGGTGGTTCAAGTAGAAGCCCCGACTGCCAACGCGGTCGCCGCGTCCAAGGAGACGCTGGAGGATTACACGCTGCGGTTCGCGCCCCGCAGCTACCGCAAGTGGAGTCCGGCGGTGGTCGGCGTCTCGGCCCTCGGCGGCATCGCCTACCTGGCCGACTTCTCGATCGGCGCGAACATCGGCATCGCCAACGGCACCGGCAACGCGCTGCTGGGCATCGGAATCTTCGCCGTCGTGGTCATGCTGACCGGCTTCCCGCTGGCCTACTACGCCGCGCGCTACAACATCGACCTGGACCTGATCACCCGCGGCAGCGGCTTCGGGTACTACGGGTCGGTGGTGACGAACATCGTGTTCGCCTCCTTCACCTTCATCTTCTTCGCGCTCGAGGGCTCGATCATGGCGCAGGGCCTGAAACTCGGCCTGCACGTGCCACTTCCGCTCGGCTACCTGGTGTCCACGGTGATGATCTTCCCGCTGGTCATCTACGGCATGAACACCCTGGCCAAACTGCAGGTGTGGACCACCCCGCTGTGGCTGGTGCTGATGGTGCTGCCGTTCGGCTTCCTGCTGGTGCGCCACCCCGACTCGGTCGGCACCTTCCTGTCCTACGGCGGCCAGGACGGCAAGGGCGTCAGCCTCTCGGGCGCGCTGCTCGCCGCCGGCGTCTGCCTCTCGCTCATCGCCCAGATCGCCGAACAGATCGACTACCTGCGCTTCATGCCGCCCCGCACCCCGGAGAACGCCCGCCGCTGGTGGGGCTGGATGCTGCTGGCCGGACCCGGCTGGGTGCTGTTCGGCGCGATCAAGCAGGTCGTCGGCCTGTTCCTGGCGGTCTACCTGATCGCGAGCCTGCCCGGCGCGCAGGACATCGCCAACCAGCCGGTGCACCAGTTCCTGGAGATCTACCGCGACATGATGCCGGCCTGGCTGGCCATGACCCTGGCCGTGGCGCTCGTGGTCATCAGTCAGATCAAAATCAATGTGACCAACGCGTATTCGGGTTCGCTGGCATGGACCAACTCCTTCACCCGGGTCACCAAGACCTACCCGGGCCGGCTGGTGTTCCTGGGCCTGAATCTGGCCATCGCGCTGATCCTGATGGAAGCCAACATGTTCGACTTCCTCAACAACATCCTCGGCTTCTACGCCAACTGCGGCATCGCCTGGATCGTCACCGTCGCAACCGATATCGCGGTCAACAAGTACGTGCTGAAGCTCTCGCCCAAGGAGCCGGAGTTCCGGCGCGGCATGCTCTACGACTTCAACCCGGTCGGCCTGGTCGGCTTCGGCCTGTCGGCGGTGTTGTCGATCATGACCTTCTTCGGCCTCTTCGGTGACACCCTGAAGCCGTACTCGCCCATCGTGGCCGTGGTGGTCTCGTTCCTCGCCACCCCGGCGACCGCCATCCTCACCAAGGGCAAGTACTACCTGCGCCGCGACCACGACGGCATCGAACTGGACATGTTCGACGAGCACGGCAACCCGTCGGGGGAGACCCTCACCTGCGCGGTCACCGGCATGGAATTCGAGCGCCCCGACATGATCGCCTCCGCGGTCCCGGGACCCGAAGGCGAGATCCAGTACATCAGCTCGCTGGCCCTCTCCACCGACAAGACCGGCATCCACGTGCTGCCACCGAAGTAGCTGCTAGCCAGGCGGTTTCCGATCCGAGAGACCGTGCATGAAGACGTAGCAACCCGGGATATGGGGTGCGCCCTCGGCCGCGAATTTCGCTTGATACTCCGAGGGCGACATCCCGACCAGGTCGGTGAACTTGCGGCTGAACGAGCCCAGACTGCTGTAACCGACCAGCATGCAGGCCTCGGTCACCGTCACATTGGTGGCGCGCAACAGATCCTGCGCCCGCTCGATGCGGCGCTCGGCCAGATACAGGGCGGGCGTCTTGCCGTAGGTGGCGGCGAAACACCGCAGGAAGTGGTATTTCGACACCCCCGCGGCCGCCGCCAGCGCCCCCAGATCCAGCGGTTCCGCGTAATTCCGATCGGCCAGATCCCGCGCTCGCCGCAGATGCGGCAGCAGCTCCTCGGGAACCGGCCGCTCCGTCATGCGAACGGCTGGATCTTGTCGGCCCGCATCGAGGCCCGGCCCGCACCCCGCCACAGCCGGGCGGTCAGATCCAGATCCTCGTCGGTGACCAAATTGCCCATCACCCGGACCGCGGTGCGCTGCAACAGCTTCGACCGCATCAGCGGCGGCCCGCCCAGCGGCACCGTGCGCGGATTGGTGGCCAGCGCCGCCAGCCGCCGCGCCACCGAATAGGTGCGGCCGTAGCGTTCCCGCAGCAGCTCCGGCCAGCTGTGGGTGAGATCGGGCTGGTCCAGCAGGCCGGCCAGCAGGTGCCCGCCCTCCAGGCCGTAGTCGATGCCCTCACCGTTGAGCGGGTTCACACAGCCCGCGGCATCGCCGACCAGCGCCCAGTTGCGGCCCGCCAGATTCGAGACCGCGCCGCCCATCGGCAGCAGCGCCGACGCCACCGCCCGCGCCTCGCCCTCGAAACCCCATTCCGCGCGGCGCTGGGAAACGTAGTGCTGCAACAGCGGTTTCAGTGCGATATGCGAGGGCCGCTTTTCGGTGGCCAGCGAACCGACCCCGATATTCACCTCGCCATTGCCGAGCGGGAACACCCAGCCGTAGCCGGGAATCAATTCGTTCTGCGCATCACGCAATTCCAGATGTGAGGTGATCCACTCGTCGGCACTGCGCTCGGACCTGATGTACGCCCGCGCCGCCGTCCCGTACGCGTACTGCCGATGCCAGGTCCGGCCCAGCATCTTCCCGACGGGGGAGCGCACGCCGTCGGCCACGATCAGCGTCCGGCACGACACCGCCCGCAGGCCGGCATCGGTCTTGATCGTCACCCCGGTCACCCGGTCACCCTCGCGGGCCACCTCCACCACCTTTGCGCCGTCCACCATCCGGGCCCCCGACTTCACCGCGGTCTCGCGCAGTTTGTCGTCGAGTTCGGTTCGCGGAACAGCACTTCCGTAACTGGGGAAGGACCCTTCGGGCCAGGGCAGCAGGGCCTCGCGTCCGAATCCGGCCATCCGCAACCCGCGATTGACCGTGTGCGCCCGCACCCAGTCGCCGAGCCCCAGATGCTCGAGCTCGGCGGCGGCCCGCGGGGTCAGTCCGTCGCCGCAGGTCTTGTCCCGGGGGAACAGCGCGGAGTCGGTCAGCAGTACGTCACGGCCCGCCCGGGCCGCCCACGCGGCCGCCGCGGAGCCCGCCGGACCAGCCCCGACGACCAAGATATCGGCGTGCGCCGGCAGAACATCCGATGATTTCCCCTGCTCGGGCGCGACTTCCGGTGAACCCATGCGACCAATACTCGCAGCACATCACCGCGTGTGCCTATTCACCCCGCGCTACATCACAGGCGTTTCGATTCACGTGGCGGCTGTTTCGTTGGTCGCACTACGGTGGTGTCCATAGGGGGTTATCGATGCACACGCTAGGTTCTTTGGCGTGGGGTCGGACGCGGCACTGGGAGAAGAAATGAGCGCATCAGCTGTGAGCGATGAGAGCACCGTGGTCGCGGGGGTGGATCTCGGTGATCCCGAGCTCGCCGCCACAGTGCGCAAGGGCCTGATCGAAGTCGAGGACCTGCTCATCACCGAGCTGTCCGACGGCGAGGAGTTCCTGCAGGAAGCGGCGCTGCACCTGGCCAAGGCCGGCGGCAAGCGCTTCCGCCCGCTGTTCACCATCCTCACCGGTCAGCTCGGACCCGACCCGACCAGCCCCGACCTGGTCGTGGCCGGCACCGTGGTGGAGCTCGTGCACCTGGCCACCCTGTACCACGACGACGTCATGGACGAGGCGTCCATGCGGCGCGGGGCGCCCAGCGTGAACTCCCGCTGGGGCAACAGCGTCGCCATCCTGGCGGGCGACTACCTGTTCGCGCACGCCTCCCGCCTGGTCTCCACGCTCGGACCCGACGCGGTCCGGATCATCGCCGAGACCTTCGCCGAACTGGTCACCGGCCAGATGCGGGAAACCATCGGCGCTCGGCAGTCCCAGGACCCGGTCGAGCACTACCTGCGCGTGGTGTGGGAGAAGACCGGCTCGCTGATCGCGGCCGCGGGCCGCTTCGGCGGCACCTTCTCCGGCGCCGGCCTCGACCACGTGGAGCGGCTGGCCCGCCTCGGCGACGCGGTGGGCACCGCCTTCCAGATCGCCGACGACATCATCGACATCTCCTCGGCGTCCGAGCAGTCCGGCAAGACCCCTGGCACCGACCTGCGCGAGGGCGTGCACACCCTGCCGGTCCTCTACGCCCTGCGCGAGGAGGGCTCCGAGGGCGACCGGCTGCGCAAGCTGCTGGCCACCCCGCCGCAGACCGACGCCGCCGTCGACGAGGCCCTGTACCTGCTGTCCCGCTCGCGCGGCCTGGTGCTGGCCAAGGAGAAGCTGCACGGCTACGCCGACCTCGCGCACGCCGAACTCTCCGCCCTGCCCGGTGGCCCGGCCAACGACGCCCTCGAACAGCTGGTCCGCTACACCATCGAACGCGTCGGCTGACGATTCCGGGGGAACCGCAGGGCTAGCTTTATCGTTGACCTGATGTAACGACCTGGTGGTTCGCGGCCCGTCTCGTTCTGGACTGAGCGGAGCGGGGGAGCGAAGCGGAGGAGCGGAGGGAGGGAAGAACGAGACCTCCAGGGCCGCGAACCCGCCCGGAGCGAAGCGGAGGGCAAATATGCACAGCCACGGGTATGCGAACGGGTTGAAGACGTTCGGACTTCTGGTCGGGATGTCGGCCCTGATCGTGTTCGTTGGGGCGCTGTTCCGCAGCCCCACGATCCTGATCCTGTCGATCGTGCTGGCCGTGGGCATGAACGCCTACGCCTACTTCAACAGCGACAAGCTCGCGTTGAAGGCCATGCACGCGCAGCCGGTGACGGAGCTGGAAGCGCCCGCCATGTACCGCATCGTGCGCGAACTGGCCACGGCCGCCCGCCAGCCCATGCCGCGGCTCTACATCAGCCCCACCAACGCGCCCAATGCCTTCGCCACCGGCCGTAATCCGCGCAATGCCGCGGTCTGCTGCACCACCGGCATCCTGCAGATCCTCGACGAGCGGGAACTGCGCGCGGTGCTGGGTCACGAGCTGTCCCACGTCTACAACCGCGACATCCTGATCTCGTCGGTCGCGGGCGCGCTCGCCTCGGTCATTTCCGGCCTGGCGAACCTGGCCTTCTTCGCGGGCGCCTTCGGCGGCGGCAACCGCAATGGCGAGGGCCCGAATGTCATTGCGATGCTGCTGGTTTCGCTGCTGGGCCCGCTCGCCGCCTCGCTCATCAAACTGGCCGTCTCGCGCTCTCGCGAGTACCAGGCCGACCAGGACGGCGCGGAACTCACCGGCGACCCCCTGGCCCTCGCCTCGGCCCTGCGCAAGCTGGAGCGTGGCACCCAGGCCGCCCCGCTGCCCCCCGAGCCGCAGCTGACCGCCCAGTCGCACCTGATGATCGCCAACCCCTTCCGGGCCGGCGACAAGATGGCCCGCTGGTTCTCCACCCACCCCCCGATGGCGGACCGTATCGCCCGCCTCGAGGAGATGGCCGGTGGGAACCGGAACTACTAGCTAGCGGTAGTTCACGAACTGCAGGGCGATCTCGAAATCGCCGCCCTTGAGCAGTGCGATGACGGCCTGCAGGTCGTCGCGGTTCTTGCTGCTGACCCGCAGCTCCTCGCCCTGGATCTGCGCCTTGACGCTCTTGGGGCCCTCGTCACGGATCTTCTTGGCGATCTTCTTCGCGTGCTCGGTGCTGATGCCCTCGACCAGGGTTCCTGTGATCTTGTACACCTTGCCGGAGGCCTGCGGATCGCCGGCGTCGAACGCCTTGAGCGAGATGTCGCGGCGAATCAGCTTCTCCTTGAACACGTCCAAGGCCGCCTTGACGCGGTCCTCGGACTCGGCGCTGAGGACGATCTTCTCCTCGCCGGACCATTCGATGCTCGCGCCGGTGCCACGGAAGTCGTAGCGCTGGCCCAGCTCCTTGGCGGCCTGGTTCAGGGCGTTGTCCACCTCCTGGCGATCGATCTTGCTGACCACATCGAACGACGAATCCGCCACACTCTTCTCCTGTCCGAGATCGGAAATTCCGGGATGTTCCCCGCCGACGCTAGCCGCTCCGGCGTGCCTGTATCCAGCCGGTTTGCATTCCGGGCGTGGGTTCGTTGTATTCTGCTGGAGCGCTGCAAGGCGCACCCTGGCGGATTGCCCGAGCGGCCAAAGGGAGCTGACTGTAAATCAGCCGCGTAATGCTTCGGAGGTTCAAATCCTTCATCCGCCACCACGAAGAGCCCCGTAGACGAGAGTCTGCGGGGCTCTTCTGGTTTCGCGGGGTGCGCGGCTGCGTGGCCGGGTCGGGCGGGTAGCCCCCGGCGAGTGTCTGCCGGTGGCTGGAAACCGGCGGTGACCAGCCGGTTTGGATAGTCGGCGGGGATGTGTGTAATCTCGTTCAAGTCGTCAGCGCCCCGGCCGAGACCGGAGCAAGACAGACACGCCCCCTTAGCTCAGTCGGCAGAGCGTTTCCATGGTAAGGAAAAGGTCAACGGTTCGATTCCGTTAGGGGGCTCGCCGGATTGCCGGTGGTGACCGACCCGTCCCGCCGTCAAGTACCGACACCAGATGGCGGTGTAGCTCAGTCGGTAGAGCAAACGACTCATAATCGTTGTGTCGCCGGTTCAAGTCCGGCCATCGCTACATACTGATATCCCAATCAGGCTGACCGGAAAGAAGGCAATCGTGGCCGCGAAGTCCACTGATATCCGGCCAAAGATCACCTTGGCCTGCGAGCAGTGCAAGCACCGCAACTACATCACCAAGAAGAATCGGCGTAACGACCCGGACCGTCTCGAGCTGAAGAAGTTCTGCCCGAACTGCGGTACCCACCGGGCGCATCGCGAGTCTCGCTAACTTAACCCCGCGCGAATCAACCGCGTGGACAGAGTGCCGGATCGGTAAGTCATCTCGTCTCTTAGAAAGGGACTGTGGCCCCGGTCCGGCACTTGGCGTATATAGCGGTGGTTCAGCGTCTTGCCCGTTCCCTTTGCCGGGATCAGATAGGGACTTCCTGCCGTGACGATCAACACCGATATCGACATCGAGGCCGACATGGTCGAATCCAGCGAGGTTTTCGACCCCGCCGCGCACGCCGCCGCCATGGTCGGCCATCACTACCGCGTCGATGACTACTACGAGGTCGGCCGCGAGAAGGTGCGTGAGTACGCCCGCGCCGTGCAGGACTACCACCCGGTGCACTGGGACGAGGGCATCGCCCGCAGCCACGGCCACGACGCCCTGGTCGCCCCGCTCACCTTCATCTCCCTCGTCGGAATCCTGGCCCAGCGCAAGCTGTTCGAGCAGATCGTCACCGGCTACGACCTGAGCCAGATCATGCAGACCGACCAGATCCTGGAGTTCCACCGCCCGATCCGGGCCGGCGACAAGCTGTCCTGCGTCGTCTACCTGCACTCGTTCCGCCAGGCCTTCGGCGGCGACATCATCGTCACCCGCAACGACGTGCTGGCCGAGAACGACGAGCTGGTGCTCACCACCTACACCACCCTGATCGGCCGCAGCGGCGGTGACATCGATCCCAATATCGGTGACGCCGTGCGCAATGTGCTCATGCACGGAGTCGGCCCGGACGCCGCCGACGCCGGTCAGCCCGTCGAGATCGAGACCCCCGACCAGTCCGTGTCGGCGGTCCCGGCCGCCGCCGTGGTGGCGGGCCCGCACACCCGTCGCTTCGAGGACATCGCCGCCGGCGACGAATTGCCCGCGCGCACCGTGCTGCTCACCCGCGGCGACCTGGTGAACTACGCCGGCGTCTCCGGCGACGCCAACCCGATCCACTGGAGCGACGAGGTCGTGAAGCTGGTCGGCCTGGAAAACGTTGTCGCGCACGGCATGCTGACGATGGGCCTGGGTGGCGGCTTCGTCACTTCCTGGCTGGGTGACCCGGGCGCGGTCAAGGAGTACAACGTCCGTTTCACCAGCCCCGTGTACGTCCCGATCGACCGCCCCGCGGCGATCGAGTACACCGGCAAGGTCAAGTCGGTGGACCCCGAGACCCGCACCGCCGTGGTCGCCATCGTGGCGAAGTCGGAGGGCCGCAAGATCTTCGGCCGCGCCACCGCGACCGTCCAGCTCGCCTGACCAACTTCCCGAGGTACGCGGCGAAACCGCAGGGTCCGCCGCGACACCCCGATTGGCGATCGCCGCGCGGGGTAACGTACACTCGAAAATCTGGGGTCACCAGCCGATGCGCGCTGCTCCGAGGAGCGGCGCGTGTTGTATGAAAAGCCCCGGTGTGCAATGCCGTAGTACAACTGAACAGATCAGTGGCTGGAATCAACCCCGTCCAGCCGAAGGGGCGTAGCTCAACTGGCAGAGCAGCGGTCTCCAAAACCGCAGGTTGCAGGTTCAAGTCCTGTCGCCCCTGCCCTGGATGCCGACTTAGAGAGGATCGACGTGAGCGACGAGCGGGACACTCGCCACGAAGATGGCGATGACACCGCCGCGGTGGCTCGGCCGAGCGGCAAGCGGTCCGCCCGGCGCACACGCGCCGCGTCGTCCAGCGCCGTCGCGACGATCGAACGACCGTCGGATTCGGCCAAGGCAACCACGAAGCAGTCCGGCAAAGGCAAGAAGGCCGGGCAGAGCGGTACGGGCAATCCGTTCAAGCGCCTGATGAAGTTCCTCAAGGAAGTCATCGCGGAACTTCGCAAGGTCATCTGGCCCAACCGCAAGCAGATGGTCACCTATACGAGCGTTGTCCTGGTGTTCGTGATTTTCATCATCTCGTACATCAGCGGGTTGGATCTGGCGTTCATCAAGGGTGTCAACTGGCTTTTCGGCTAGGCGGCACGATGACCGCGTCTGACCGTCGCGGCCGGTGACCGGCCCCCGGGCAGAGGCGGGGAGCGGGACCATCCGCCGGGCTGTTTGTTGCCCCGGCGCGCAGAGGATTACGTGACGACTAAGGAAGCGAGTGCCCCAGTGAGCACCCCGGAGAACGGCACAACCGAGGAATTCCCGGTGGATGACGTGGTGATCGAAGAGACCACCGCGGACGTCGAGGACGACGCTGAGGGCTTCGCCGACGCCGCCGCCGACGAGTTCGCAGCGGACGCCGAGGAAGCCGAGCCCGCGCGCCCGGCCGCCGAGCTCTCCGACGAGCCCGCCGACCCCGTCGCCGAGATGACCGCCGCGCTGCGTCGCGCGCCCGGCGACTGGTATGTCATCCACTCTTACGCCGGTTACGAGAACAAGGTGAAGACCAATCTCGAGACCCGCGTGCAGAACCTCGGTCTCGAGGACTACATCTTCCAGGTCGAGGTTCCGACCGAAGAGGTCACCGAGATCAAGAACGGCCAGAAGAAGAACGTCAACCGCAAGGTGCTGCCGGGTTACATCCTGGTCCGCATGGAGCTGAACGACGAGTCATGGGGCGCGGTGCGCAACACGCCCGGTGTCACCGGTTTCGTCGGCGCCACCTCGCGGCCTTCGGCGCTGACCATCCCCGACGTGGTGAAGTTCCTGGTCCCGGCCGCGCAGCAGAAGAAGGCCGCCGCGCCCGCCGCTGCCGCTGCCGCCGCCTCGACCGGTGGCGACAGCCACGTCGCGAAGCCCATCATCGAGGTCGACTTCGAGGTCGGCGAGTCGGTCACCGTCATGGACGGCCCGTTCGCGACCCTGCCGGCCAGCATCTCCGAGGTCAACGCCGAGCAGCAGAAGCTCAAGGTGCTGGTCTCGATCTTCGGCCGTGAGACCCCGGTCGAGCTCGCGTTCACGCAGGTCGCCAAGATCTGAGCGTAAAGAGGCGGTGGCCCGGGTTTCACCCGGTGTCACCGCCTTTTTTGCGTTCACGTAGACTTGCCGGGTTGTGCCTTGGGCTGAACCTTGACAGTCCCAGGGCGCAAGTCCCGGAAAAGGCTTACGGGTAATCCGTAAGGAACCTAACCAAGGAAGAAAGATGCCCCCGAAGAAGAAGAAGGTCTCTGGGCTTATCAAGCTCCAGATCCAGGCCGGTGCCGCTAACCCGGCCCCGCCGGTCGGTCCCGCGCTGGGCCAGCACGGCGTCAACATCATGGAGTTCTGCAAGGCGTACAACGCGGCGACCGAGTCGCAGCGTGGCAACGTCATCCCGGTCGAGATCACGGTCTACGAAGACCGCACGTTCGACTTCAAGCTGAAGACGCCGCCCGCCGCGCGTCTGCTGCTGAAGGCCGCCGGGATCCAGAAGGGTTCCGCCGAGCCGCACCGCGTGAAGGTCGCGCAGATCACCATGGACCAGGTCCGTGAGATCGCCAAGACCAAGCAGGAAGACCTCAACGCCAACGACATCGACGCCGCGGCGAAGATCATCGCCGGCACCGCCCGCTCGATGGGTATCACCGTCGCGGAGTAGAGCTTTCGAGCTCATGTGGGAGGGACGGCCAGTCCCGCACCACTTCTGACTTAGACAAGGACAGAGAATTATGGCAAAACGCAGCAAGGCTTATCTCGAGGCGGCCGCCAAGGTCGACCGCGACTCGCTCTACGCTCCGCTGGCCGCCGCGCGCCTGGCGAAGGAGACCGCGACCACCAAGACCGACGCGACCGTCGAGGTCGCCGTCCGTCTGGGCGTTGATCCCCGCAAGGCCGACCAGATGGTCCGTGGCACCGTCAACCTGCCGCACGGCACCGGTAAGACCGCCCGCGTCATCGTGTTCGCCGTCGGCGACAAGGCCGCCGAGGCCGAGGCCGCCGGTGCCGACGCCGTGGGCGCCGAGG
This sequence comes from Nocardia tengchongensis, assembly GCF_054781395.1. NCBI lineage: Bacteria > Bacillati > Actinomycetota > Actinomycetes > Mycobacteriales > Nocardiaceae > Nocardia > Nocardia tengchongensis. Next base: position 1,410,348 of record NZ_BAAGUM010000006.1, on the reverse strand, counting down.
ACCTGATCGAGCGCATCCAGGGCGGTTGGCTGGACTTCGACGCCGCGATCGCCACCCCGGACCAGATGGCCAAGGTCGGTCGTATCGCTCGTGTGCTGGGCCCGCGTGGCCTGATGCCGAACCCGAAGACCGGCACGGTCACCCCCGATGTCACCAAGGCTGTCAACGACATCAAGGGCGGCAAGATCAACTTCCGCGTCGACAAGCAGGCCAACCTGCACTTCGTGATCGGCAAGGCTTCCTTCGACGAGAAGAAGCTGGCCGAGAACTACGGCGCTGCCCTCGACGAGATCCTGCGTGTCAAGCCCTCCACTGCGAAGGGCCGCTACGTCAAGAAGGTGACGTTCTCGACGAACACCGGACCGGGCATCCCGGTGGATCCGAACCGCACCCGCAACTTCGCCGAAGAGGACTGAGTCCCCTTCGCGGAGCTTGCGTAGCAACGCAAAGCAAGCCGAGGGCCCGCACGCAATCGCGTGCGGGCCCTCGGTCTTTGGCGTCGATCAGTTGTAGATGATGTTGGTGCTGCCTGCGGTGAGATCCAGCAGTGCCTGGCAAAGGGAATTGTGTACCTTGCTGTCGCCGTCGGCGAAGCAGGCGCTGAAGATGACGAAACCGAGAGGCCAGGCCAGTGCTGCCTTGGCGGAACCCGTGGCGGATCCGGTCTGGCTGCCGGTATCGGCCACCGCCTCGGGGGCGGGCGCGGCTTCGGCGGGGGCCGCGCCGGCCAGGACTGCGGCGGAAATGGCCGCTGCGGCAAGGGCTTTGGTGAGCATGATGGGAAAGTACCGACCTGCGCGGCATTTTGAAATGCCATAGTTCCATAGTCTTGCGAAGCCGGCCGCGCCCCCGTTTTGGTGTATCGATGCTGGTCGGCTATATTGGACGACGGTCATCGACATGCTCTCCGGAGCTTCCGGTGATCACCCCACATCGTTCTACCGAAGACCGTTGGTTGCTGCCGTCAGGCGGCTGAAGGTCCGGCGATATTGCCGGCGGCCCACGCAGGGAGAGCCGAGGTCGGGAAACCCGCGAGAAATCGCGATTGTTTCTTGTGCGCCCCGGGTTCGCTCTGCGACCGGGGCGTTAGCTTTGTCGCCGGCCCCTGTGGCGGAACTCGGTAGTTCATACGAGAACCGACCATCCAGAGAGGAGGCGAAGTATGGCAAAGCCTGAGAAGGTCACCGCGGTTGCGGAGATCACCGAGCAGTTCAAGTCGTCCACCGCGACTGTCGTCACGGAATACCGTGGTCTGTCCGTCGGCAAGATCACTGAGCTGCGTCGTGCCCTCGGCGCGAACGCTACCTACTCCGTCGCCAAGAACACCCTGGTCAAGCGCGCTGCCGCCGAGGCGGGCGTGGAAGGCCTGGATGACTTGTTCGTCGGTCCGACCGCCATCACCTTCATTACGGGTGAGCCGGTCGACGCCGCGAAGGCGCTGAAGGCGTTCGCCAAGGACAACAAGGCGCTCATCATCAAGGGCGGCTACATGGACGGCGCTGCGCTGTCCGTGTCCGAGGTCGAGCGTATCGCCGACCTCGAGTCGCGCGAGGTGCTGCTGGCCAAGCTGGCCGGTGCCATGAAGGGCAACCTGTCCAAGGCTGCCGGCCTGTTCGCCGCTCCCGGCAACCAGGTCGCTCGCCTGCTGGCGGCCCTGCAGGAGAAGAAGGTCGCGGAGGGTGGCGCTGCCGCTCCCGCCGCCGACGCTCCGGCCGACGCCGAATAAGTCACTACCCCAAACCTCTTCGTCGCCGTTCGCGCGGTGACGGAACTACCGAAAGGAAATATCAATGGCCAACGTTGATGAGCTGCTCGAGACCTTCGCCGGCATGACCCTGCTGGAGCTGTCCGAGTTCGTGAAGGCGTTCGAGGACAAGTTCGAGGTCACCGCTGCCGCTCCGGTCGCCGTCGCCGTCGCCGGTGGCGCTGCCCCCGCCGAGGCCGCCGAGGAGCAGGACGAGTTCGACGTCATCCTCGAGGGTGCCGGCGACAAGAAGATCCAGGTCATCAAGGTCGTGCGTGAGATCGTCTCCGGCCTGGGCCTGAAGGAAGCCAAGGACCTGGTCGAGGGCGCCCCGAAGGCGATCCTGGAGAAGGTCGCCAAGGATGCCGCCGAGGCCGCCAAGGCGAAGCTCGAAGAGGCCGGCGCCAAGATCACCATCAAGTAAGACGGTGTCTTTGCCGGGGTTCACACCCCGGTGGCGTAGCTATTGTGAAAAGGGCGGTTTCCTTTGGGAGGCCGCCCTTTTCGCGTATTCTGCTGCCGTGATTGGCGCGTGATCGGGATAGCAATACGAATGTTGCTACCGACCGGTCAGGTCCCGGTGTCCGAGACGGTATATATGCGATACAGTGACCGGACCTACTGTGACGCGCCACACCGCGCGATATTTGTGGCGGAACGTCCCACATGTAGGGCGCTCGTCGGAGAAAGTGGAGGTTGGCGTGGGCGTCGAGGTCAGGACCGAAGGCATCACGAAGTCGTTCGGATCCCAGCGTATTTGGCAGGACGTCTCGCTGACGCTGCCGTCGGGGGAAGTAAGCGCTCTGCTCGGCCCTTCGGGTACCGGTAAGTCCGTCTTCCTGAAGTCGTTGATCGGTCTGCTCCGTCCGGAGAAGGGCTCGATCTACATCGATGGCACCGACATCACCACCTGCTCGAACAAGGAGCTCTACGAGATCCGCAAGCTGTTCGGCGTCCTCTTCCAGGACGGCGCGCTGTTCGGGTCGATGAACCTGTTCGACAACACGGCCTTCCCGTTGCGCGAGCACACCAAGAAGAGCGAATCCGAGATCAAGAAGATCGTCATGGAGAAGCTCGAGCTGACCGGTCTGCTCGGCGCCGAAGGCAAGCTGCCCGGCGAGATCTCCGGTGGTATGCGCAAACGCGCCGGCCTGGCCCGCGCGCTGGTGCTGGACCCGCAGATCATCCTCGTCGACGAGCCGGACTCCGGTCTGGATCCCGTTCGCACCACGTACCTCTCGCAGCTGTTGATCGATATCAACGCGCAGATCGACGCGACGATCCTGATCGTCACGCACAACATCAACCTGGCCCGTACGGTGCCGGACAACATCGGCATGCTGTTCCGCCGCAACCTGGTCATGTTCGGTCCCCGCGAGGTGCTGCTCACCTCGGAGGAGCCGGTGGTCAAGCAGTTCCTCAACGGCCGCATGCAGGGCCCCATCGGTATGTCCGAGGAGAAGGACGAAGCCCAGATGGCCCGCGAGCAGGCCCTGTTCGACTCGGGTCACCACGCCGGTGGCGCCGAGGAGATCGAGGGCATCATCCCGCAGATGCAGGCGCAGCCGGGCATGCCGGTTCGTGGCGCCGTGCACCGTCGTCGTGAGCGGGTTCGCCAGATCATGCACACCCTGCCGCCTGCCGCGCAGGAGGCGATCCGGGAGTCGATGTCGCAGAACGGCGATGACGACACGCAGGTGATGCCCGCGTATCAGGGTGGCTACGACACCACGGTTCGACAGAACCTAACTAACGGGTAACATACGCGGCGTGAACCCCACCCTGACGCGACTGCGCACCCCGGTCGAGTCGGGACTTGCCCAGGCAGGCAACATTTTCGGACTCTTCTTGGACGTGCTCCGGAAGACGTTCCGCCGGCCTTTCCAGTGGCGGGAGTTCATCGAGCAATCGTGGTTCATCGCGAGTGTCTCGATCCTCCCGGCCGCACTGGTGGCAATCCCGTTCGGCGCCGTGGTGGCCCTGCAGACCGGCTCGCTCATCAAGCAGCTGGGGGCGGAGAACTTCACCGGTGCGACCAGTGTGCTGGCCACGGTCCAGCAGGCCGCGCCGGTCGTCACCGCATTGATCATCGCCGGAGCCGCGGGCTCCGCCGTGGCCGCCGATCTCGGTTCGCGCACCATCCGCGAGGAGATCGACGCCATGGAGGTGCTCGGCATCGATCCCATTCAGCGCCTGGTGGTTCCACGCGTGCTGGGCATGATGCTGGTCGCCTTCCTGCTCAACGGCATGGTCTCGGTCGTCGGCATCTGCGGCGGCTACTTCTTCAACGTGGGGCTGCAGGGCGGCACCCCGGGCGCCTACCTGGCGTCCTTCTCCGCCCTCGCGCAGATCCCCGACCTGGTGATCGGTGAGATCAAGGCACTGATCTTCGGCGTGGTGGCGGGCGTGATCGCCGCCTATAAAGGCTTGCATCCCAAGGGGGGACCGAAGGGCGTGGGCGACGCGGTGAACCAATCGGTGGTCATCACGTTCCTCGTGCTTTTTTTCCTGAACCTCGTCCTCACCCTGATCTATCTTCAGGTCGTACCCGCAAAGGGCGCGTGACTAAATGGTCGTTTCGCAGCGCTCCACCGTTTTCTCCCGGTCGGCGCGCCGGGTCAAGCCCGCGCTCATGGCTCCGGTCAACATGGTCGACAGGGCCGGCGACCAGATGTCGTTCTACTCGCGGGCCATCGGCGCCATCCCGAAGACGATGGTGCACTTCCGCAAGGAGGTCACCCGGCTGCTGGCCGAGGTGACCTTCGGGTCGGGTGCGCTCGCGGTCATCGGCGGCACCATCGGCGTCATCATCTTCATGTCGGCCTCGGTCGGCGTGGTGGTGGGCCTGCAGGGCTTCAAGGCGCTCGACGCGCTCGGCTCCGGCGTGCTCACCGGCTTCCTCACCGGGTACATCAACACCCGTGAGCTCGCGCCCCTGGTTGCGGCACTGGCACTTTCGGCGACAGTGGGCTGTGGTTTCACCGCCCAGCTGGGCGCCATGCGGATCTCGGAGGAGATCGACGCGCTCGAGGTGATGGCGGTGCCGTCGGTGCCGTTCCTGGTGACCACGCGCGCCATCGCGGGCTTCCTCGCGGTGATCCCGCTGTACGTGGTCGGCCTGCTGGGCACCTACCTGGCCTCGCGGTTGATCAGCATCTACTTCAACGGGCAGTCGAGTGGCTCCTACGACCACTACTTCAGCCTGTTCCTGCCACCCGAGGACGTGCTCTATTCGTTCGTGAAGGTGCTGATCTTCGCCTTCGTGATCATCCTCGTGCACTGCTACTACGGCTACAACGCCACCGGCGGCCCCGCGGGCGTCGGCGTGGCCGTGGGCCGCGCGGTGCGTGCCGCGATCGTGCTGATCAACGTGCTGGACTTCTTCCTGTCCCTGGCGATCTGGGGCACGACCACGACGGTGCGGGTGGCCGGATGAGCCACCCCGAGCGCGGGCAGACGCTGCGCAAACGGACCCTCGGCGTGCTCTTCTTCGCCCTGGTCGCGCTGTTCCTGTGGACCACCATCGCCATCTACAACAAGCAGTTCGTGGACACGGTGCGGGTCAATCTGGTCACCGACACCGTCGGCAACGCGCTGACCCGCAACGCGGACGTGAAGGTCCGCGGCGTCACCGTCGGCGAGCTGCGCTCGAGCAGCTACGACGGCAAGAACGTGCACCTGGACCTGGCCATCGATCCGTCCAAGGCGGAGAAGATCCCGTCCAACGTGACCGCGCGACTGCTGCCCAAGACCCTCTTCGGCGAGCGCTACATCGACCTGGTGTGGCCGGACAGCCCGCAGGGCCACCTGACCGCGGGCGCCACCCTGCACCAGGACACCTCCGGCAATGCCGTCGAGGTGAGCCAGCTGCTCGACCACATCCTGCCGCTGCTGCAGGCGATTCCGCCGCAGTACCTGTCCTCCACACTGGGCGCGCTGTCCAACGCGTTGCAGGGTCAGGGCGAGGAACTGGGCAAGACCATCGACCGGCTCGACGACATCGTCACCCAGGTGAACGGCGAGATGCCGACGCTGCAGGACGATCTGAAGAGCCTGGCCGACGTGGCCACCACCTATGCCGATGCCGCGCCGCAGCTGGTGTCCGCGCTGGACAACCTGCGCACCACCAACGCGACCGTGGTGCAGAAGAAGTCGCAGATCGACACCCTGCTGGCGACGCTCACCCCGAGCGCCCAGACCACCGCCGACTTCCTGGTGCTCAACCGCGACAACATCATCGACGTGGCCGCGGACTCGCGGCCCGCGCTGGAGGCGCTGGCCAAGTACTCGCCCAGCTACAGCTGCGCGCTGGCCGGTTTCGCGGAGCTCAAGCCGCGCATCGACACGCTCTTCGGCAAGGGCACCGATATGCCGGGTTCCCGGGTGAGCGTCTCGATCGTGAACCCCCGCGGCCGCTACGTCCCCAACCAGGACGAGCCCCGCTGGTTCGATTCGCGCGGCCCGCTGTGTGTCCCGATGTACCCGCCCTTCACCGATCCGGGCCAGTACACCGACGGTTCCGCCAATGACGGCTCCTACCAGCCGCCGAGCCGGAACCCGGGCGACCAGAACATCGGCCGCATGCAGCAGCCGCAGTACAAGGTGTACGGGCCCCAGACGCCGACCACCGCGTACTCGCCGGCCGAGTCCCAGGCGCTGGGCACGATCTACGGTGCCGCGCACGGCGTTTCGCCCGAGGAGGTGCCCAGCTGGGTCACCAGGATCGCGGCTCCCGCCTTCCGCGGCAGTGAGGTGAGCGTCAAGTGAAGGATGTGTTGCGCGGCCTCGGGCCGACGCTGACCAAGCTCATCGCCTTCATTCTCGTCACGGTCTTCCTGACGGGCGTGCTGGCGCTGACCATCGCCAACTACGGTGGCGGCGGCACCAAGTTCAATGCCCGCTTCACCGACGTCACCTCCCTGAACAAGGGTGACGAGGTGCGCGTCGCGGGTGTCCGCGTCGGCAAGGTGACCAATGTGGCCATCGTGGACAAGCGCCTGGCCAATGTGGAATTCGAACTGACCGACCGGGATTGGCTGCCCGCCTCGGCCACCGCGACCATCAAGTACCGGAACCTGGTGGGCCAGCGCTACATCGCGCTCGACCAGGGCACCGGTGAGCAGGGCCGCAAGCTGAACAAGGGCGGGACCATCCCGCTGGAGCGCACCAAGCCCGCGGTCAACCTGACCGAGCTGTTCAACGGGTTCCGGCCGCTGTTCCAGACCCTCACGCCCGAAGACGTGAACAAGCTGTCCTACGAGATCATCCAGGTCTTCCAGGGCGAGTCCGGCACCATCGCGGACCTGGTGGCCAACACCGCCTCGCTGACCAACAAGATCGCCGACAAGGACGCGGTGATCGGCGAGCTGATCAAGAACCTGAATCTGGTGCTGGACAGCATCAATTCGCGCGGCGACCAGCTCGACCAGTTGATCGTGAACACCGAGGCGCTGGTCTCCGGCCTGAACGCCGAGCGCGGCACCATCGGTTCGGCGGTCTCCTCGCTGGGCAGCCTGGCCTCGGCCACCGCCGACCTGCTGGTCCCGGTCCGGCCGAACCTGCAGGGCGCGATCGCGGGCCTGAACCAGCTCACCGGCACGCTCAACGACCGCAAGGACGAGGTCGACGAGGGCCTGACCAACCTGCCCATCAAGATGGAGAAGCTGGGCCGCGCCGCCTCCTACGGCTCCTGGTTCCAGTTCTATCTGTGCGGCATCGACATCGTCGCCGGCCCGGGCCTCAAGGACGCGCCGCAGCTGAACTTCCCGCCCGCACTACAGAACATGCCGACGGTGAATCAGCCGATCTACACGAATCCGGCCCCGCGCTGCCACGGGAAGGGAGGCCGCTAGATGGATGACCGCATTGTCATGGGCAAGCGCAGTCCGGCATTCATGGGCGGGCTCGGCCTGATCCTGGTGCTGCTGGTGACCTTGTCCGCGTTCAACCTGGACAAGCTGCCGCTGATCGGCGCCGGCACCAAGTACACCGCCGAGTTCTCCGAGGCCGCCGGCCTGAAGAAGGGCAACGAGGTCCGCATCGCCGGCGTGAAGGTGGGCGCGGTCTCCGACGTCCGCCTCGACGGCGACAAGGTGCTGGTCGACTTCCGCACCCAGGACGCCTGGATCGGCAACGAGACCACCGCGTCCATCCAGATCAAGACGCTGCTCGGCCAGAAGTACCTGGCGCTCGATCCCAAGGGTGACCGCACCGCGAATCCGCGCGACCGGATTCCGCTGTCGCGCACCGTGTCTCCCTACGACGTGGTCGACGCCTTCAGCGACGCCGCGAAGAACATCGAGGAGACCAACACCGGTCAGCTGGCGCAGAGCTTCCAGGTGCTGTCGGACGCCTTCTCGGCGACCCCGCCGCAGCTGCGCGGTTCCATCGACGGCGTGGCCCGGCTCTCGGAGTCGCTGGCCAAGCGCGACGACCAGCTCAAAAAGCTGTTCGCCGCCACCAAGACCACCTCCAAGGTGCTCGCGGACCGCAATCAGGAGTTCGAGCGGCTGCTCGCCAACGGCGGCCAGCTGATCGCGGAACTGAACGTGCGCCAGCAGGCCATCCACCAGTTGCTCACCGGCGCGAAAACCGTTGCGGCGGAACTGACCGCGCTGGTCAAGGACAACGAGGCGCAGATCGGCCCGGCGCTGACCAACCTGAACAAGACGATCGACCTGCTCAACAGTCACCAGGCCGACCTGTCCAAGACCCTCACCCTGGCGGCGCCCTTCTACGGGCTGTACTCCAATGTGCTGGGCACCGGCCGCTGGTTCGACGCGGTCATCACGAACCTGATTCCGCCCGCGCTGCCGGACATTCCGGGCAACCGCGATCCGATTCGCAAGTTGGGAGGGTAACCCGTGGCGAAGAATCCGCTGACCGCGTTGAGCGGCACCAGCCGTAAGAGCAAGATCATCGCCCTGGTGGCCGCCCTGGCGGTCGCGCTCGCGGGGGTCGCGTGGTGGAGCTACGACCGGCTCGAAACCACCAAAATCACCGCCTATTTCGACAAGTCGATCGGCATCTACAAGGGCTCGGATGTCCGGGTCCTGGGTGTGCCGGTGGGACACGTGGATTCGGTGACACCCAAGGGTGACGTGGTCGAGGTCGTCATGAAGGTCGACCGCAAGTACGACATCCCCGCCGACGCCAAGGCCGCCCAGATCACCCCGTCGGTGGTCTCGGACCGCTACATCCAGCTCGCGCCCGCCTACAAGGGCGGACCGAAGATGGGGCGCAACGCCACCATCCCGAAGGAGCGCACCGCGACCCCCGTCGAGGTGGACCGGCTCTACAAGAGCATCACCGAACTGTCGCAGGCGCTCGGCCCGACCGGCGCCAACAAGGACGGCGCGCTGAACCAGCTGGCCCGCACCGGCGCCGAGAACCTCTCCGGCAACGGCGAGGCGCTGGGCAACAGCTTCACCCAGCTGTCCAAGGCCGCGCACGCGCTCTCCGATTCGCGCACCGACATCTTCGACACGGTCAAGAACCTGCAGACCTTCGTGCAGACCCTGGCCGACAACGACGCGCAGGTGCGGACCTTCAACACCCAGCTGGCCTCGCTGGCCGGGTTCCTGTCCGACGAGCGCCAGACCCTCGGCGACGCGCTGAGCCTGCTGTCGGTCGCGCTCGGCGACGTGGCCCGGTTCATCGACGACAACCGGGACCTGGTGCAGTCCAACGCGGACGCGCTGACCAAGCTCACCCAGACCCTCGCCGATCAGCGCGACGACCTGGCCAAGGCGCTGCCGCTGATCCCGACCGCGCTGAGCAACCTGATCAACGTGCACAACGGTGAGACCGGCACGCTCGACATGCGCCCCAACTTCACCGACCTGCAGGACCCGTTCGGCGTCATCTGCAAGATGCTGGACCTGGGCAAGCTGCGTCCCGGCGACCCCAAGTTCGAGGCCATCTCGCGGCAGCTGGGTCCGATCCTGAACAACTGCAAGCTGATCACCGATCAGCTCACCGCGGGCGTGAAGACGCCGTCGCTGGTGCTGCCCTTCGGCATCCTCAGCGGCGAGAACGAACAGCGCAACGCGGTGCCCGGCTCGGTGCCCGGCAATCCGTCCGGCCAGCTGCCCCCGTCGCAGCAGGAAGGTGGACAGCGATGAGCGCCAACCGGATTCGCGTGAAGCGGGCGGGCCTGCTGGCCACCTCGCTCGGCGCGGTGACGCTGCTGGCCACCGGCTGTGGCGCGGAGAGCATTCCGCTGCCCGGCGGCCCGAACATCGGCAAGCACCCGCTGCACCTGGACATCCGCTTCGGTGACGTGCTCGATCTGGTCCCGCAGTCCACCGTGAAGGTGGACGGCGTGGCCGTGGGCCGGGTCGACAAGATCCGCATCGCACCCGACAACGCCTGGGAAGCCAGCGTGCAGGTGCTGGTCAACGATGACGTCGACCTGCCCGCCAATGCCCGCGCCGAGGTCAAGCAGACCAACCTGCTGGGCGAGAAGTACATCGAGCTCTCCGCCCCCGCCAAGGATGCCGACACCGCGCGCCTGAAGGACGGGGCCAAGATCCCCGTCGAGAACACCCGCACCGCCACCGAGGTGGAGCAGGTGCTCGGCGCGCTGTCGCTGCTGCTCAACGGCGGCGGCGTCGCGCAACTGCAGCCCATCGTGTCCGAGCTCAACAAGGCCCTGGCGGGTCGCGAGGGCAAGGTCCGGGATCTGCTGAACCAGGCCAACATCCTGATCAAGGGCCTCGACGACCAGGTCGGCAACATCACCCGCGCGCTGGACAGCCTCAACACGCTGAGCAGCCGGGTCAGCACGCAGACCACCCAGATCTCCAAGATCCTCGACGAGCTGCCCGGCGGCATCAAGATCCTCAATGAGCAACGGCCGCAACTGATCCAGCTGCTCACCCAGCTGGACCGGGTGGGCCAGGCCGGGATCGACGTGCTCGACAAGTCCAAGGAAAACCTGATCACCGACCTGTCCTCGCTGCGGCCCACGCTGCAGGCGCTGGGCGCGTCGGCCGGCGACCTGGTGACCGCCTTCCCGCTCATCCCGACCTATCCGTTCCCCGACGAGGCGATCAAGTCCGCCTTCGGCGGCCAGGTCAACACCTGGCTCTCGGTGGACCTGCAGATCGGCACCCTGCTGTCGAATCTCGGTGTGGGCAAGGGCGATCCGCAGTACCTGCCGCCCTCGGGCCGCCAGGTGAACGTGGATCCGACCAACCCGTACTACAACGGCAACGGGCCGCGCGGCGGCTGGCCGACGGTCTCGCTGCTGCCCCTGCCGCCCACCGTGGCGCGGCCGACCGGGCAGCCGGGACCGACCGATCCGCTCGGATCGATCCTCGAGCAGCTGGGAGTGGGTGGTCCGCGATGACTCGTCTGGTGCGCAATCAGCTGATCGCCTTCGCGATCATCGCCGTGCTCGGCGTCGTCTTCGTCGGCGCCAAGTACGTGCGGCTGGACAATATGCTCGGCTTCGGGCTGTACAAGGTGAAGGTGCAGGCCACCGAGACCGGCAACCTGTCCAAGGGCGCCGAGGTCACCTACCGCGGCGTCCCCGTGGGCCGGGTCGGCGACCTCGACATCACCCCCGACGGCGTGCTCATCACCCTGGAGATGAACTCCTCCAAGCCCAAGGTCCCCGCCAACGCCAAGGCCGTGGTCGCCGACCGCTCCGCCATCGGCGAGCAGTACGTGGACCTGATGCCCTCCAGCGACGGCGGACCGTACCTGAAGGACGGCTCGGTCATCTCCGGCGCGCAGCTGCCGATCCACGTGGAGGAACTGCTCACCAGCGTCGACACCTTCGCCGGTACCACCGACCTGAAGGCGTTGTCCACCACAATCACCGAGCTGGGCAAGGCCTTCGACGGCAAGGGCGACGACCTCAAGATCCTGGTCGACTCGCTCAACAAGTTCACCGCCACCGCCAGCGGCGAGAACCTGCAGCAGACCCTGGCCCTGATCCGCTCCGCGCACACCGTGCTGGGCACCCAGGCCGAGCAGTCCCCGGCGATCCTGCAGTTCAGCGACGGACTCGACAAGCTCACCGCGCAGCTGAAGTCCAGTGACCCGGACATCCGCCGCCTGATCGGCACCGGCACCGACGCGGGCTCCGCGATCAACCGCCTGCTGCAGGAGAGCGGCCCGGCCCTCACCAAGGACCTCACCAACCTGCGCGTGCTGTTGCAGGCCATCTCGCCGAAGTTCTACGCCCTCGGCCCGGTCCTGCAGATGCTGCCGCTGCTGCCGCTCGGTGGCTCCTCCACCGCGCCCGGTGATGGCACCACCCACTTCGGCCTGGTGCTCGAGACCAACAACCCGCCCGCCTGCACGCTGGGATACGAAGGCACGCAACGGATTCTGGATCAGATGAAGGCCCAGAACCCGAACTTCGACGACAGCCGCGACGACTTCCCGTTCAACACCCAGGCCGGGTGCACGGTGCCGCAGGGCAGCGAGTCCGCCGTTCGCGGCGGGGCCCGCGCCGACCTCGCCGACCCCAGCGTCGCGCAGCCGTGGGACGACAAGCCCAAGTACGACCCGGACAAGCTCAACCTGAACCCGGTGGCCACCCAGCTGTCCACCCTCATGGGCGTCACGCCCAAGCACTGACGTACAGGAGAGGTAAGTATGGTGGCGGCGTGAGCCAGGACAAGGACAGCGAATCGGGGGCGAACCTCGAGAAGCCGGCGACCGAGCCCGTGGACGGGCCCGAAGTGACGGTTCCCGAAACGACCCCGGACGCGTCCCCGGCCGACGCCGTCACCGCCGAGGCCCCTGCGCCCCCCGAACCCACCGACGTCCGCAAGCTCGCCCGCATCGGCGCGGCCGCCCTGCTGGCCGTGTCGGTCGTCGCGGCCGGCGCGATCGGGTTCCTCTGGATCGGCGACCGCAAGGACGAGTCCCGGGCGCAGGCCCGCGACAGCGCCCTCACCGACGCCCGTCAGGCCGCGGTAAACCTGATGTCGATCAATCCCGACGATATCGACGGGTCGCTGGCGAACATCCGGTCATCGATGACGGGCGACCTGCTCAAGCAGCAGGAAGACGGTCAGGAACAGCTCAAGAAGACCGCCCAGGACTCCAAGACCAAGATCGAGTCCGCGGTCGAGGGCATCACGCTCACCTCGCTCAACAGTGAACGCGACCACGCCTCGGCCTTCGCGGTCCTGAAGATCACCCGCAGCTGGCCCGGCGGCCAGCCCGCCACCTTCCGCCAGCTGTGGACCCTCGACATGATCAAGCTCGGCAGCACCTGGAAGGCCGAGAAAGCCCAGAACCTGGGTGAGCCGGTGCCGCTGGGCACCGGTCAGCCGAGTGCCACCCAGCAGCCGACTTCGGCCCCCAAGCCGGGCAACTAGGAGGGAGTGACCATGGCCAACCGGAAACGACCCGTCAATCGCGTCACCCCGCGCCGCCCGGCCGCCCAGCGCGGCACCGCGTCGCGAACCACCGCCGCGGACGTGCGGGGCACCGAATCCGAACAGGCGACCGGGTCGAGCGCCCGGTCCACCACCGAGCGCTCCGATCGCACCGCTGCGCGCGCCACCCCGCGCGGGCGGGTCCCGGCCGGTATCCGTGGTCGGGGCCCGGCCAAAAACCGTGCCTCGCAACAGTATTCCAAGTCGAGCGGGTCCGGCGGGTTTTGGCCCGACTGGGGCATCGCCACCGTGTGCGCGGGTCTGTCGGCCCTGCTGCTGGCCTTCGCGATCGTCGGCGCGGTCAATCACTGGGTGAGCAAGCCCAACTCCGACTCGGGCAATCTCGCCTACGTCGACAACGCGGCCACCGACGAGGTGAAGGCCGCCGCCGACCACGCCCTGACCACGCTCTACGGCTACAAGGCCGCCGAGATCGACAAGTGGAAGGGCTCGGTCAACTCGGTCCTCACCGAGAAGATGCAGAAGGACTTCGCGAAGTTCGTCGACACCACCGTCGAGACCATCAAGCAGACCCAGACCGACACCCAGGTCAAGACCGACCCGATCGGTGTCACCCTGCTCACCGGCGACCGCGCCGAACTGCTGGTCAACCTGAACATCTCCGCCGTCAAGGACGGCAAGCCCGAACCCCTGGCCTCGGGCCCGATCGTGCTGCGCATGCAGAAGACCGACGGCCACTGGCTGGCCTCGGAGATCACCGACAAATAGGCCGTGCGGGTCCCCGGCGAGAGCCGGGGATCACCGGTAAGTCGCTCGTCACACCCCGTCCCGGCCGGTGTCTTTCCGGCATCGCGCGACGTCGGAAGGTGATCTTGCTCTGGGACAGGCGATCTCGCGTTTTGTCAACTCGTGCCGCCACTTGACGACTTTCGTCCGAGCCGTCACGCTATTCACAACAGCGGCGGCTGTCACAGGAGACAACTCGCCGGCGTGGGCCATGTGAACGCAGCCAGCGGACTCTGGAGCCCGGCCGGACACTTGTGAAGACCGCCACTCGGCTGTGCTGATATCGGCGCTCGGACGCCGGGAATATCGACACAGACACACCGGGGCGAAGTTGCCGCCCGCGGATCGCCACGGGTGGTACTTTGACACCCCCGTAGGTTTGGGTGTAGTTTTGGACGTTGCGCTGGCTGCCTCCTGTCCATACCTCGATCGCATCACGAAAGTTTCGCCTTCCGGTGTTACTTCCGCTGTCTGCTGTTCGGGTTTCGTTCGGGTCGTAACCAGCGGAATTCGTAGCAGACAAGCGACGGTCGCGGACCACCACGCGACGCGCGTTAGGTGCTGGAAGGACGCATCTTGGCAGTCTCCACCCAGACCAAGGCCGGTATCCCCGGAGCCCCGAAGCGGGTGTCTTTCGCGAAGATTCGTGAACCCCTCGAGGTTCCCGGACTTCTCGATCTACAAACCGAATCGTTCGCCTGGCTGGTCGGTTCAGCAGACTGGCGTGAGCGTGCCACCGCGCGCGGCGACGTCACCAACCCCACCGGGGGCCTCGAGGAGGTGCTCGAGGAGCTGTCTCCGATCGAGGACTTCTCCGGCTCCATGTCGCTGTCCTTCTCCGACCCGCGCTTCGAAGAGGTCAAGGCCTCCATCGAGGAGTGCAAGGACAAGGACATGACCTATGCGGCTCCGCTGTTCGTGACCGCGGAGTTCATCAACAACAACACCGGTGAGATCAAGTCTCAGACGGTCTTCATGGGTGATTTCCCGATGATGACCGACAAGGGCACGTTCATCATCAACGGCACCGAGCGCGTCGTCGTGTCGCAGCTCGTCCGTTCGCCGGGTGTGTACTTCGACTCCTCCATCGACAAGTCGACCGAGAAGACGCTGCACTCCGTGCGTGTCATCCCGTCGCGTGGCGCGTGGCTGGAGTTCGACGTCGACAAGCGCGACACCGTCGGTGTCCGTATCGACCGCAAGCGTCGCCAGCCGGTCACCGTGCTGCTCAAGGCGCTGGGTCTGACCACCGAGGAGATCACCGAGCGCTTCGGTTTCTCCGAGATCATGATGTCCACCCTCGAGAAGGACTCCACCCCGGGTCAGGACGAGGCGCTGCTCGACATCTACCGCAAGTTGCGTCCTGGCGAGCCGCCGACCAAGGAGTCCGCGCAGACCCTGCTGGAGAACCTGTTCTTCAAGGAGAAGCGCTACGACCTGGCGCGCGTCGGTCGCTACAAGATCAACAAGAAGCTGGGCCTGAACCTGGACCAGCCGGTCACCGGCTCGACGCTGACCAAGGAAGACATCGTCGCGACGATCGAGTACCTGGTCCGTCTGCACCAGGGCGATCGCATGATGACCGCCCCCGGCGGCTCCGAGGTCCCGGTCGACGTCGACGACATCGACCACTTCGGCAACCGTCGTCTGCGGACGGTTGGCGAGCTGATCCAGAACCAGATCCGCGTGGGCCTCTCGCGTATGGAGCGTGTCGTGCGTGAGCGCATGACCACCCAGGACGTCGAGGCGATCACCCCGCAGACCCTGATCAACATCCGCCCGGTCGTGGCGGCGATCAAGGAGTTCTTCGGCACCTCGCAGCTGTCGCAGTTCATGGACCAGAACAACCCGCTGTCGGGTCTGACCCACAAGCGTCGCCTCTCGGCGCTGGGCCCGGGTGGTCTGTCCCGTGAGCGCGCCGGCCTGGAAGTTCGTGACGTCCACCCGTCGCACTACGGCCGCATGTGCCCGATCGAGACCCCGGAAGGCCCGAACATCGGCCTGATCGGTTCGCTCTCGGTCTACGCGCGGGTCAACCCGTTCGGTTTCATCGAGACCCCGTACCGCAAGGTCGTCGACGGCCGCGTCACCGATGAGGTCAAGTACCTCACCGCCGACGAAGAGGACCGCCACATCCGCGCCCAGGCGAACTCGCCGGTCGACGCGGACGGCAACTTCCTCGAGGCGCGCGTTCTCGCCCGCCACGGCAACGAGGAAATGGAATACGTCGACGCGCACGCGGTCGACTACATGGACGTCTCGCCGCGCCAGATGGTGTCGGTCGCGACCGCCATGATTCCGTTCCTCGAGCACGACGACGCCAACCGTGCCCTCATGGGCGCGAACATGCAGCGTCAGGCCGTGCCGCTGATCCGTTCCGAGTCGCCGCTGGTCGGCACCGGTATGGAGCTGCGTGCCGCGGTCGACGCCGGCGACGTGGTCGTGAACCAGAAGGCCGGTGTGGTGGAAGAGGTCTCGGCCGACTTCATCACCGTCATGCACGACGACGGCACTCGCCGCAGCTACCGCCTGCGCAAGTTCGAGCGCTCCAACCAGGGCACCTGCGCGAACCAGCGTCCGATCGTGGACGAGGGCACCCGCGTGGAGGCCGGGCACGTGCTCGCCGACGGTCCTTGCACCGAGAACGGTGAGATGGCCCTGGGCAAGAACCTGCTCGTGGCGATCATGCCGTGGGAAGGCCACAACTACGAGGACGCGATCATCCTGTCGCAGCGCCTCGTGGAGGACGACGTGCTCACCTCGATCCACATCGAGGAGCACGAGATCGACGCTCGCGACACCAAGCTCGGTGCCGAGGAGATCACCCGGGACATCCCGAACGTCTCCGACGAGGTCCTGGCGGACCTGGACGAGCGCGGCATCGTGCGCATCGGCGCGGAGGTCCGTGACGGCGACATCCTGGTCGGCAAGGTCACCCCGAAGGGTGAGACCGAGCTGACCCCCGAGGAGCGCCTGCTGCGCGCCATCTTCGGTGAGAAGGCTCGCGAGGTTCGCGACACCTCCCTGAAGGTGCCCCACGGTGAGTCCGGCAAGGTCATCGGCGTGCGCGTCTTCTCGCGTGACGACGACGACGATCTGCCCCCGGGTGTGAACGAGCTGGTGCGCGTCTACGTCGCGCAGAAGCGCAAGATCCAGGACGGCGACAAGCTCGCCGGTCGCCACGGCAACAAGGGTGTCATCGGCAAGATCCTCCCGCAGGAGGACATGCCGTTCCTCCCGGACGGCACCCCGGTCGACATCATCCTGAACACCCACGGTGTGCCGCGTCGTATGAACATCGGTCAGGTGCTGGAAACCCACCTGGGTTACATCGCCAAGACCGGTTGGCAGGTCGAGGGTTCTCCCGATTGGGCGAAGAACCTGCCGGCCGAGATGATCGGACAGCCCGCCGACACGAACATCGCCACCCCGGTGTTCGACGGTGCGCGCGAGGAGGAGCTGACCGGCCTGCTCGGTTCGACTCTGCCGAACCGCGACGGCGAGAAGATGATCAACGACGACGGCAAGGCGATCCTGCTGGACGGCCGCTCCGGCGAGCCGTTCCCGTACCCGGTGTCCGTCGGCTACATGTACATCCTGAAGCTGCACCACCTGGTCGACGACAAGATCCACGCGCGTTCGACCGGTCCGTACTCGATGATCACGCAGCAGCCGCTGGGTGGTAAGGCGCAGTTCGGTGGTCAGCGCTTCGGTGAAATGGAATGTTGGGCCATGCAGGCGTACGGCGCGGCCTACACCCTGCAGGAACTCCTCACCATCAAGTCGGACGACGTGGTCGGCCGCGTGAAGGTGTACGAGGCCATCGTCAAGGGCGAGAACATTCCGGAGCCGGGTATCCCGGAGTCGTTCAAGGTTCTGCTCAAGGAGCTCCAGTCGCTGTGCCTGAACGTGGAGGTGCTGTCCTCGGACGGCGCCGCCATCGAGATGCGCGACGGCGACGACGAGGACCTGGAGCGCGCCGCGGCGAACCTGGGTATCAACCTGTCCCGCAACGAGGCTGCGACGGTCGACGACCTGGCGCAGTGAGCGATCGGTCGCGGAGCGCCCTGAAAAGCGCTCCGCGGCAACGGATTTAGCGAACTTTTGCTCATACTCAACCCGAACAGGGGAAAGGAAGTTACGTGCTAGACGTCAACTTCTTCGATGAACTCCGGATCGGCCTGGCGACCGCCGAAGACATTCGTAATTGGTCGTTTGGTGAGGTCAAGAAGCCGGAGACCATCAACTACCGCACGTTGAAGCCGGAGAAGGACGGCCTCTTCTGCGAGAAGATCTTCGGTCCCACCCGGGACTGGGAGTGCTACTGCGGTAAGTACAAGCGCGTCCGCTTCAAGGGCATCATCTGTGAGCGCTGTGGCGTCGAGGTGACTCGCGCCAAGGTGCGTCGTGAGCGCATGGGCCACATCGAGCTGGCCGCCCCGGTCACCCACATCTGGTACTTCAAGGGTGTCCCGTCGCGTCTGGGCTACCTGCTCGACCTGGCGCCGAAGGATCTCGAGAAGATCATCTACTTCGCCGCCTACGTCATCACCGCTGTCGATGACGAGCTGCGCCACAACGAGCTGTCCACGCTCGAGGCGGAGATGGAGGTCGAGAAGAAGACCGTCGCCGATCAGCGTGACGCCGACCTCGAGGCCCGCGCGCAGAAGCTGGAAGCCGACCTGGCCGAGCTGGAGGCCGAGGGCGCCAAGTCCGACGTCCGCCGCAAGGTCAAGGACGGCGGCGAGCGCGAGATGCGTCAGCTGCGCGACCGCGCCCAGCGGGAGCTGGACCGGCTCGACGAGATCTGGACCACCTTCACCAAGCTGGCCAAGAAGCAGCTGATCATCGACGAGGTGATCTACCGCGAGCTGCAGGACCGCTACGGCGAGTACTTCACCGGTGCCATGGGCGCCGAGGCGATCCAGAAGCTCATGCAGGATTTCGACATCCCGGCCGAGGCCGAGAACCTGCGCGAGACCATCCGTACGGGCAAGGGTCAGAAGAAGCTTCGTGCGCTGAAGCGTCTGAAGGTCGTGGCCGCGTTCCAGACCAACGGCAACTCGCCGATGGGCATGGTCCTCGACGCCGTTCCGGTGATCCCGCCGGAGCTGCGCCCGATGGTGCAGCTCGACGGTGGCCGCTTCGCGACCTCCGACCTGAACGACCTGTACCGCCGCGTCATCAACCGCAACAACCGTTTGAAGCGACTGATCGATCTGGGTGCGCCCGAGATCATCGTGAACAACGAGAAGCGCATGCTTCAGGAGTCGGTGGACGCGCTGTTCGACAACGGCCGTCGTGGCCGTCCGGTCACCGGTCCGGGTAACCGCCCGCTGAAGTCGCTGAGCGATCTGCTCAAGGGCAAGCAGGGTCGTTTCCGTCAGAACCTGCTCGGTAAGCGTGTCGACTACTCCGGCCGTTCGGTCATCGTGGTCGGTCCGCAGCTGAAGCTGCACCAGTGTGGTCTGCCCAAGCTGATGGCGCTCGAGCTGTTCAAGCCGTTCGTCATGAAGCGTCTGGTCGACCTGAACCACGCGCAGAACATCAAGTCCGCCAAGCGGATGGTCGAGCGTCAGCGTCCCCAGGTGTGGGATGTCCTCGAAGAGGTCATCTCCGAGCACCCGGTGCTGCTGAACCGTGCGCCCACCCTGCACCGCCTGGGTATCCAGGCCTTCGAGCCGCTGCTGGTCGAAGGTAAGGCCATCCAGCTGCACCCGCTCGTGTGTGAGGCGTTCAACGCCGACTTCGACGGTGACCAGATGGCCGTGCACCTCCCGCTGTCCGCGGAGGCGCAGGCCGAGGCCCGCATCCTGATGCTGTCCTCGAACAACATCCTGTCGCCGGCGTCGGGTCGTCCGCTCGCCATGCCGCGTCTGGACATGGTGACCGGCCTGTTCTACCTGACCCGCCTGGAAGAGGGCGCGGTCGGCGAGTACAAGGCCGCCACCAAGGACGAGGCCGAGTTCGGCGTCTACTCCTCGCCCGCCGAGGCGCAGATGGCCGTGGACCGCGGTGACCTGACCGTGCGTTCGCTGATCAAGGTCCGCCTGACCGAGCAGCGTCCGCCGAAGGACGTCGAGGCCGAGCTGTTCCCGGACGGCTGGCAGCGTGGCGACGCGTGGATCTGCAAGACCACCCTGGGTCGCGTGATCTTCAACGATCTGCTCCCGGCGGACTACGCGTTCATCGACGAGCCGATGCCGAAGAAGCGTCAGGCGGCGATCATCAACGATCTCGCCGAGCGCTACCCGATGATCGTGGTCGCGCAGACCGTCGACAAGCTCAAGGACGCCGGCTTCTACTGGGCCACGCGTTCGGGTGTCACCGTCTCGATGTCGGACGTGCTCGTTCCGCCGGAGAAGGCGGAGATCATGGCGCGTTACGACGCGCAGGCCGATCAGATCGAGAAGAAGTACCAGCGTGGTGCTCTCGATCACCAGGAGCGCAACAACGCCCTGGTCAAGATCTGGCAGGAAGCGACCGAAGAGGTCGGTAAGGCGCTGCGTGCGCACTACCCGGCCGACAACCCGATCATCACGATCGTCGACTCGGGCGCCACGGGTAACTTCACCCAGACTCGTACCCTCGCCGGTATGAAGGGTCTGGTGACGAACCCGAAGGGTGAGTTCATCCCGCAGCCGATCAAGTCCTCCTTCCGTGAGGGTCTGACGGTTCTGGAGTACTTCATCAACACCCACGGTGCGCGTAAGGGTCTGGCCGACACCGCGCTTCGTACCGCCGACTCGGGTTACCTGACCCGTCGTCTGGTGGACGTGTCGCAGGACGTCATCGTGCGCGAGACCGACTGTGGCACCGAGCGCGGCATCGTGGTGCCGATCGCGGAGAAGCAGGCCGACGGCTCCGTCATCCGTGACGCGCATGTCGAGACCAGCACCTACGCTCGTACGCTGGCCACCGACGCGGTGGACGCCAAGGGCAATGTCGTCGTCGAGAAGGGCCACGACCTGGGCGATCCCGCCCTGGAGGCGCTGCTCGAGGCCGGCATCACCGAGGTGAAGGTCCGCTCCGTGCTGACCTGCACCACCGGCACCGGCGTGTGCGCCACCTGCTACGGCCGCTCGATGGCGACCGGCAAGCTGGTGGACATCGGTGAGGCCGTCGGTATCGTCGCCGCCCAGTCCATCGGTGAGCCCGGTACCCAGCTGACCATGCGTACCTTCCACCAGGGTGGTGTCGCGGGTGACGACATCACGGGTGGTCTGCCCCGCGTGCAGGAGCTCTTCGAGGCTCGTGTGCCCAAGGGCAAGGCCCCCATCGCCGAGGTGTCGGGTCGCGTGCGGCTCGAGGACGACGACCGCTTCTACAAGATCACGATCATCCCGGACGACGGGTCGGACGAGGTCCTGTACGACAAGCTGTCGAAGCGTCAGCGTCTGCGGGTGTTCAAGCACGAGGACGGCTCCGAGCGTCTCCTGGCCGACGGTGACCACGTCGAGGTCGGTCAGCAGCTGCTCGAGGGTTCGGCCGATCCGCACGAGGTGCTGCGCGTGATGGGTCCGCGTCAGGTGCAGGTCCACCTGGTCCACGAGGTCCAGGAGGTGTACCGCTCGCAGGGTGTGTCCATCCACGACAAGCACATCGAGGTGATCGTTCGCCAGATGCTGCGCCGCGTCACCATCATCGATTCGGGTGCGACCGAGTTCCTCCCGGGTTCGCTGGTGGAGCGCGCCGAGTTCGAGTCCGCCAACCGCCGCGTGGTCGCGGAGGGTGGCGAGCCCGCCTCGGGTCGTCCGGTCCTCATGGGTATCACCAAGGCGTCGCTCGCGACCGATTCGTGGCTGTCGGCGGCCTCCTTCCAGGAGACCACCCGCGTGCTCACGGACGCCGCGATCAACTGCCGCTCCGACAAGCTGATCGGCCTGAAGGAGAACGTGATCATCGGTAAGCTGATCCCCGCCGGTACCGGTATCAACCGTTACCGCAACATCCAGGTTCAGCCCACCGAAGAGGCGCGCCAGGCCGCGTACGCTGTCCCGTCCTACGACGACAGCTACTACAGCCCGGACGGCTTCGGCACCTCCACCGGTGCCGCGGTCCCGCTGGACGACTACGGCTTCAGCGACTACCGCTAAGCATGTAGCCAGGCAATGGAATTCGGCCCCCGCTCCGTTCGGAGCGGGGGCCGAACTCTTTTCCGGCCCTGGCTGGAGTGCGGGGTCTATGCTGATTGCGCCGATGTAGCCAGCCCCGTCCATGGGAGAAGCCGATGTCGCGTGGTCGTTCGATCGATGTTCGTCAGGGTGTCGTCGCGGCCGCCGCGGGGCTGGTGTTGCTCGCCCTCGCGGCTCCGCCCGCGGCGGCCGATCCGGGGCTGGGCGGTTGTAGCCACGGTGGAATGCTCAGCGGCGCCAGGATTCCGGGCACCGGCAGCGCCGGGCAGAGCGTGCGCCGCGAAGCGGACGTGTGGGGGTGTTCCAGTCCACTGCTGCCCGGCATCGAGTCGGGCCATTTCAGCGCCGAGCTCCCGTTCAACAGCCTGACCGCGCCGACCCTGGGCCAATTCGCCTGGGGCGACGGCAGTGTCAGCTCGGTGATCGGTCAGCCCAACGGCCTGTGGACGATCACCGGCGGCCCGGGCGGCGGTCACACCTTCCGCTTCGACCTCGCGCACGAGATGAATGTGTGGTGGTACCACTGGGACGACAGCATGCCGGTGCGGTCGGTGAGCTTCCTCGAGTGAATCACGCTGGGGGAGTGGTCAGTTGGCGGCCGGCGTACCAGCTGCGCCGGACTGCCGGCGCGGTTCCGCGGGTGTCCGTGACGACGACGAGCTCGGTCGGGGTGTGGCGCCGGATCTCGCCGGACAGGGTGCCCAGCAAGCGGCCTTTCCTGGTGCCCGCGTCGTGATCCGCGACGACCAGTACCGCGGCGCCGGTCTCGGCGGCGACACCGAGCAGGGCTTTGACCAGTGAGCCGGGTACGGCGCGTCGGACGATGCGCTGCACCCCTCGCGCTGCCGCCCGTTCCCCGGCCGTTCGCAGGATCTCGTCGACGGCGGCGCTGCCGTGCATGAGGTAGGCCTCGTTCTTCAAAATGTCTGCCGCACCGGTGATGTCACGGCGTCGCTTGCCGTCGTAGGCGCAGACGAGCACCAGCGGCGCGCCGGTCGTGGCGGCGAGGCTCGCCGCTTTGTCGACGGCCGCGTCGGAGAGTCCGGAGCCGTCGACACCCACCAGGACGGGTCCGTGCGGGGGCAGGGACGTCCCTCGATGACCGGACCTGTTCTCGGTGAGCACATTTCGTGTCATGGTGCAATTGTTCGCGGGATTGCCCCGGCGCCGTGACGTCCGGCAGGTTGATCTTCGTGTCCACCCATCGGTGGACAGTGCCGTCAGAAATCGAGCAGGCCGCGCGCCATCGCGGTGGTCACCGCCGCCGTCCGGTCGGATACCTCGAGTTTGCTGAAGACCCGCAACAGGTGCGTTTTGACGGTCGCTTCGCTGATGTGGAGCTCGTGCCCGATGTCCGCGTTCGTCTCGCCCATCGCCACGCGGGCGAGCACCTGCAGTTCGCGGGCCGACAGGGTGGGCTGCGCGGGTCGGCGCAGCCGGTTGACCAGACGGTCGGCGACGGTGGGCGCGAGGACCGTCTCGCCGCGCGCCGCCGCGCGGATCGCATTGGCCAGTTCGACGCGTGAGGCGTCCTTCAGCAGGTATCCCGCCGCGCCGGCCTCCACGGCGCGCAGGATGTCGCTCTCGGTTTCGTATGTGGTGACCACGATGATCCTGGTTTCGGGCAGGATCGTGAGGATCCGTTCGGTCGCCTCCACCCCGTCGCCGCCGGGCATGCGCAGATCCATCAGCACGACGTCCGGTCGCACCGTCGCGGCCAGGGCCAAAGCCTCTGTGCCGGAACCGGCTTCGCCGCTGACGGTGAGATCGGCCTCGGCCTCGAGCATGCCGCGCAGGCCCTCGCGGACCATGGGGTGGTCGTCGACGAGCATCACCGTGATCACGCGGGAATCTCGACTTCCACCGTGGTTCCGTGCCCTGGCCGGCTCGATACCGCCATCGTTCCCCCTACCTGTTCGGCCCGTTCCCGCATCCCGCGCAGGCCGAAGCCGGTGGATATGCGGTCGAAAGCGAAGCCGGTCCCGTCGTCTGTCACCGACAGCCGGACACCCGCGCCGGTCTGCCGCATGTCCACGGTCACCGCCGAGGCCTCGGCGTGCTTGCGCACGTTCGAGAATGCCTCCTGCGCGACCCGCAACAGCACCACCTCACCCGCGGTGTCGAGGGCGGGGAAGGTCTCGGCCGCGTTGACCGTCACGGTGATGCCGGTGGCATCGGCGAGCCGGTCGCCTTGGCGCCGAACGGAATCGACGAGTGAACCCTCGCTCAGCACCGACGGCGTCAGTTCGACGACCATCGACCGGGCCTCGGCGAGGTTCTCCCGCGCGGTGTCCCGGATGAGTCCTATATGTCGGCGCGCCGTTTCCGGGTTCGCGTCGATCTCCGACTCGACCGCCTGCGCGAGGGCGACGATGCTGGTGAATCCCTGCGCCAAGGTGTCGTGGATTTCCCGTGCCAGCCGGGCTCTTTCGTCCGATCGACCGGCGACGTGCGAGAGCCGGGCCGTTTCGGCCCGGCTCTGCGCCAGCTGCTCGAGCAGCGCCGCCTGTTGTTCGCCGCGTTCGACCGCCACGGTGATCGCGCTGCCGACCATCGGGCTGAGGACCAGCCCGATCAGCGAGAGCGACAGTGCCAGTGGCACATCCGGACCGTGGGCGCCCTGGGTCGCGAGGGCTGCCAGCGGGATGATCGCGCTGACGGCGGTACCCGTCATCAGCGCGGTGCGCAGCGGCAGCGCCAGGTAGATGAGGGAGTAGACCACGGGAAGTACGGCTACCGCGCCGGCGGAGAGATTGATGGCGACGATGAACAGGGCCACCACACCGAACGTGAATCCCGCTGTCCGGCCGTTCAATTCCCGGGACGAGTAGGACTCGCCGCGGCCGACGTGGACCTTGCCGAGCACCAGGGTCCAGACCACGATGCCGGCCAATGCGGCGCAGGCGCCGAGCCGGCCGGCGGTGGAGTGGCTGTGGATCAGGAAGACGACCACGCCCGCCGCGAGACAGCCGATGACGACGAAGCCGGCCCAGAGCGGATACCAAGGACCTGGCGGTGGGCCGGTCGTGGCTTCGGTGCCCTGTTCCGACGCGCCGTTCATTCTTCGAGGCTAGCCGAGCCGGATGGCAGCGGCGTCCACCGATCGGTTGACGGCGCGCACGCGTCGGTGCCGGTCGATCGAACAGCAGTTGAACACGATATCTCCGGCTCGGATGCGGCGCTGTGAGAAAGATCGGAGAGTGAAGCAAATAATCTATCCATATATCACCCGAAGTCCGCTGTAGCACCTCCGGTCGGGAGCGGCGGTAAAGCGGAAACAGCAATTGTCTACGATTGAAACTGCATCATTTCAGTGTTACTCGCGGTGACGGCAACCAGGTGACCTCCATCACAGTTGCGTTTTTCAGAATGCTGTGTGTACCTTCGTCGAAGACATTGGGCGGTCGACTTTAAGTCGGGTTGATTTACTTGTGCCATTGCTGGTGCGGGTAAATCATTGTGTATTTTAGCGGGGTATCTCCAGGGGATGACCATCACTTCTTTCGGTATGCGTAACCAGCGCAACGTGCCGCGCGGCAGATAAACGGCCGCGCGAAAGTATCCGAGGCGGAAATCAATTCGAGTCGACAAGTGACAGCGTCCTCGAATGATTGGCTGTCGGCCACCTGAATTCCGGGCGACAACGACTGTTGTCCCAGCTAGATGGGTATAACCACGACACAGGCGGGTCGTCTGGGCGGTGGTCTCCTCCAGTTGTGGGTGCGTCATGCCGTAATGCAATCCGTAGCAAGAGGACGTGGGTGTCAACCCGCTCTTGTCATTGAGGACAATCCTCGACCGAAATCGATATGGTTGCCAATACATTGATTACTATCGACGACGTCCGTTTCATGGTTCGCGAAGGGCTGGCGGGAAGCATCTCGCCGGACGATGAGATCTCCGAGGACACTCGAATCGAAGATCTCGGACTGACGAGCCTGCAGATCGCCGAACTGATCATGCGAATCGAGGACGACCTCGATATCGACCTCGATTCCACCCGGCTCGCCGAGGTGCAGACCGTGGGTCAGTTGCTTCTGACAGTCGACCTTTCTATGAATCATGCGCAGAATGAGGCAATTCGAATTTGAACGAGATCGAAGTCGAAACCCCGGGCTCGGAACAGTTCTGGGGTCGACTGTTTGAAACGTCACTCACCTACGAACATCCACTGTATTTCTGGGAGCACGGCCGGTACCGGAGCTACACGCGGGCCGAGCTCATGGTCGGCGGCCGCGCGGTGGCCGGCAACCTGATCGACCGCGGCGTGCGGCGCGGCGATATCGCGGCGGTCGTGCTGAACAACTCGGCCCAGGCGGTCTCGATCCTGATGGGCTGCTGGTTCGCCGGCGTCACCCTGGCCTCTTTGCCCGAACGGGCGGTCGGCAGCGATGTGGGCGGCTACCGGGATCAGATCGACGCGATCTGCGCGCAGTTGCGACCGGCGGCGGCCTGCTGTGCGGCGGACGTCCTGGGTGACCTGGGCCCCGAGCACGTCGCGACGACCGCGTTCACCAGCTTCGACGAGCTGCTGTCCGGGCCGGCCGACCCCGAGGTCGAGGCCCGCTTCCTCGACTATGACCACCCGATCTTCATCCAGTACTCCTCCGGGAGCACCGGAGTGCCCAAGGGATGCGTGCTGTCCGCGCGGGCGATCGACAATCACATGTACATGCTCGAGGATTCCAGCAGCGGCGGCCGCCCCGGCGAGATCGGCGTCAGCTGGGCGCCCTTCTCCCACGACATGGGCTTCTTCGGCGGCCTGATGTGCGGTTGGCGCAACGACGGCACGGGCTACTATTCCACGCCGGAACGATTCCGGATGTCCCCGCGCACCTGGCTGGACGACCTGGCTCGCTTCGGGGCCACCTACACCAGCGCCTCGCCCACCGCGTTGCAGGTCGCGTCGAAGGTCATGCGGTTGCGCAAACGCGGCCTGCCCGGATCGCTGGATTCGTTGCGCTGCATCCTGATCGGCGCCGAACGCGTCAACTGGTCGGTGATCGAGGACGCCCTGGAATGCCTGACACCGCACGGTCTGCGTCCGGAGGCATTGATGCCCGCCTACGGTCTGGCCGAGGGCACGCTGGCCGTGACCGTGGTGAGCCCGGATCAGCGGCCGACCTACGTCAGTGTCGACGCCATCGCGCTGGCCGACGGCGAGGTCCGGATCGTCCCCGACGACAGTGCGTCGGCGACCCGGGTGGTCAGCTGCGGTGTTCCCATCCACGGCGTGAAGCTGGAGATGGAAGAGAATTCCGATGCGCTGGTCCCGATCAAGTTCCGATCCCTGTCCGCCGCGAGCGGCTATCACGCGCGCGACGAGCTGAGCCGGGTCCGGTTCACCGCCGACGGCCTGGTCGACAGTGGTGATCTGGGGTTCCTGCGGGACGGTCAGTTGTATCCGGTCGGCCGGGCCGACGACATGATCCCGGTCGGCGGACGGAACGTCTACGTCAGCGCGATCGAGGCGGAGATCGAATCGTCGATCGCCGCGTTCCGGCACGGTTGCACGGCGCTGATCGACGCGACTCCGGACGGTTCGGAGCGGCACCTGGTGCTGCTCGCCGAGATCGGCCCCAAGGATTCGGCTCGGGCCGCGATAGCCGACGAAGTGGCGGCCATCTGCCGCCGCAGTGGCGGGCTGAAGATCGACGAGGTGGTGTTCATTCCGCGGCGCACGCTGCCGCGCACTCCGTCCGGCAAGATCCAGCGCCACAAATGCCGGCTGCTGGTCACCGGCCAGGGCCCGGCCTCCGACATCGCGATAGTCGAATCCGTTCGGCTGTAATCCATTTCGTAACTTTCAGGTGAGGAAGCATCAGTGACCCCGCGACCGAAGAACATCGGTGCAGTTTTCGATTGGCACGCTGCCCAGAAACGTCAGACCGTCGTGTACCTCGACCGGCCGATGGATATCACGCCCCACGACACCAGCGTGCGCTACGACGGCGCCGCGCTGGCGAACCTGGTCGCCGAGGTGTCCGGCTGGCTGTATGCCGCGGGTGTGCGGCGCGGCGACCGTATCGCGGTGGTGAAGGAAAACCACTTCGACATGATCATGCTGGTGGCGGCGGCGGCCCGGATCGGCGCGGTCGCGGCCGCGATCTCCGGCGGCAACCTGCCAGAACATCTGGCGCCGCTGCTGGAACGGGTTTCGCCCAAGCTCACCGTGTTCTCCCGCAGCGTGCTGGAGCGGGCGGCGCAGGTGCATCCGCATCTGCTGGAGGTCCCCAACTCGCTGGTGCTGGCCCCGGCCGGGGTGGAGAAATTGCACCCGGATCACCTGACCGTCGACGACCTGCGCGGGTCCACGGTTCCGGTGGCGAACCTCGCCGCGGACGACGAGCCGATGTTCATCACCCACACCTCGGGCACCACCGGGGTGCCGAAACTGGTGGTGCACTCGGCGCGGTCGAACTACTACGGCAGCCGCCTGGAACTGAACCGCCTGCCGATGGTGGTCAACAGGCACACCGATGTCTCGCTGGTCTCGATCTCCTTCGCCCATTCGCGGTCGCAGGCGTGGATCGGCGCCCAATTCAAGTGGGCCCCGGCCAAATTGGTGGCCGTCGGCAGCCACAGCCCCGACGTGGTCGAGAGGATGTTCGAGCAGCACCGGCCGACCACGGTGGAATCCACGCCCGCGGTCTACCAGCGCTGGCAGACCCTGGTCGAGTCGAAGCCGGAGCTGTTCGCCTCGGTTCGGCTCTACGTCAACACCTTCGATCTGATGCATCCCTCGACCGTGCGGGCCTTTCTGGCCGCGTCGCGGCGGCGGTTCCCGCTGTGGGCGCAGTGCTGGGGGCAGAGCGAGGTCGGTCCGATCGCGGGCACCATCTACACCCGGGCGATGGTCCGCAAGGTCGGCAGCGCCGCGACGAACACCATCGGCTGGTCGGTGCCGGGCCTGATGCGGACCAAGGTCGTCGACCCGGACACGGGGCGCCGGGTGCGCTGGGGCCGGAAGGGAGTGCTGTTGTCCTGCAGCGAGTCCCGCTGCATCGACTATCTCGGTGAGACCGACCGGCACGCGTTCAAGCAGGCCGGCAAGTGGTGGAACACCGGCGACATGGGATACAAGGACTCGCTCGGCCGCATCCACTTCGTGGACCGTGCGGTCGACGAGATCCCCGGCATGAGCGGCACCGAGCTGGAGAGCATCCTGCTGGATCGGCTGACCGGCGTGTCCGAGGTCGTCGTGCTCGGGGTGAAGGGCCAGGACCCGATTCCGGTGCTGTGCTACGACGAGTGCGAATTCGACAAGGTGCAGTGGGCCGCGGTGGTGTCGGATCTGCCGCGGATGGCCGAGCCGGTCGTGGTCTCCTGGGACGATCTACCGCGCACCTCCACCTGGAAGATCCGCCGGGCCCAGTTGCGGCAGCGGCTGGTCGGTGCCGAGCACGGCCATGGAGTCGCGAAATGGACGTAATAGAAGACATTTTCGGCACCGCGCTGACCGACACCCTGCGGCAGACCCCGTACAACAGCGCCAGCCAGTTCCTCTCCTTGTTCGGGTCGGAGAAGCCGAAGCCCAGCCTGGGTGTGGCCTGCGTCTTCCAGACCTTCGATGTGAGCCGCCGGGTCGTCGAGTCGGGTCTGCCCGAGCCGATCTATCTGGGTGACGGCCGCCATCTGGCCGCGTTGTTCTCGCACGAGGGTGATCTGGTGCTGCTGGATCCGTATCTGCTGCACACCGAACCGATCCGGATCACCGCGGCGGACATCGAGCGCGGGTCGGCCAAGGTGGTCGTGCCCGCGGCGCCGGTCCGGGTCGCCGCCGACGGGACCGCCAAGCCGTCCCGGCTGACGGCGCGCTATCACCGCTCCGGAGACCAGTACGCGATCCGGCTGGAGTACTCGAAGTTCAGCCGCGCGTCGAACAGCTACGTGATGTCGCGAATCTTCAATCTGTTGTCCGCGTCGGGGTTTCGGATGCCGCTCGCCGAGGTGAAGAACTTCGACGCGCTGCCCGATGACGCGCTGCGTGCGGTGCTGACCGATCCCGAGCAGACCAGCTTGTCCATCCGCACCCTGGATCTCGAGCTGCGCCGGATGTCGGAAGTGATTCTCCCGCTGCAGGGTTACGCGCGCGGCCCGTTCGTTCCGGACGACATCTGGGTCCGGGATTTCGAGGGCCAGGTGAGTCGTCAGTCGAGCGCCGCGGCCCAGGATGTGTGGCCGGAGCTGGAGGCCGCGACGCAGTGCACGCGGGACGACATAGTCGAGCACCTGATCGCGGCATCGGAGGTGTATCGGAAGATCGCGGATCCGAATCTGGACGTGGCCCCCTATTCGCTCGAGAACGAGTGACCGGCGCCGTGCGCTATTTCATCGCGGGGACCATGCAGGGAGCGAATCGGGGTGTCCGAATTCGCAACCAGGACTATCGGATACAGATATCCGACATCGTGCGCCGTTACCACCCGGATGCGGAATGCTTCGATCCGCATCCGGCGATGCGGAGCTTCGTGCGATCGAGCCGGATTCCGCTGGGCCTCGGCTTCGCGCGGTTGAAGACCTCGAACGGTTTCGACGAGGGACGCGCGTCGACGGCCGTACTGGAATTGCGCGACAAGTTCCGGGAGCTGACCGCCGAAGCGGGTCGATGCGATCTGGTCATCGCGTATCTCCCCGGGCGGGTGCCGAGTATGGGATCGGCCATGGAAATGTACTCGGCCCATCTCGGTGGCGCGACGGTCGTGAGCATCACCAAGATGCGTGAAAACCTGTCCGTGCTCTCGACTTCCGATGTGATCGTTCCCGATCTACGTCGATTCGACAGCTGGTTGGCCGGCGGCCCGAATATCCGCCGGCAGTTCAATTGATTACGGGAGTCCTATGATCGCCGCGATGACGAATGTCGTCATTCGATCGCCACGCGCCGTGCTGGCCTGCTGGGTATTTCTCATGCTGGCACTCGGCGTGGGCGGTATCGGCGTCGAATCGCACCTGGATTCCGGCGGATTCGTCTCCGATGGCGCCGAATCCAGCCGGGCGCTGATGCAGCTCCAGGACACATTCGATCGCGGCGGTCAGATCCTGGTATTCCAGATCCGGGCCGACGGCGGCGCGAACTCGGACGCGGCGAAAGCCAAGGGCACGGACCTGGTCGCCGGCCTGCGCGGTGACCCTCGGGTCACCTACGTCCAATCACTCTGGGACACACCGTGGGCGGCGCCGGCACTGCGCAGCAAGGACGGCTCGACCGGTCTGGTCGTGGCCGGTGTGCGCGGCTCGGACAACTCGGGGGTCAAGAATTCGCACGAACTGGCCGCGAAGTTCGGCGGTGATGCCGCGGGCGTGACAGTGCGCATCGGAGGGGACGGCGTCACCTACGACTGGCTGAACGTCAGGCTGAAGCGGGATCTGCTGATCGCCGAACTGGTGGCGATCCCGATCACCTTCCTCGTGCTGGTGTGGGTGTTCGGCGGTCTGGTCGCGGCGTCGCTGCCGATCGTGTTGGGCCTGTGCGCCATCGCGGGCACCACCGGGATTCTGCGCGGCGTGTCCGCGTTGACCGACGTCTCGATCTTCGCGCTCAACCTGACCGTGGCGATGGGGCTGGCCCTGGCCATCGACTACACGCTGCTGGTGCTGAGCCGCTATCGCGAGGAAGTCGCCGCCGGTCAGGATCGTGAGTCCGCACTGCGGTGCACGATGCGCACCGCCGGCCGCACGGTGATCTACTCCGCGATGACCGTCGCGCTGAGTCTGCTCGGCCTGGCCGCGTTCCCCATGTACTTCATGCGATCGTTCGTCTACGCCGGTATCGCGGTGGTGGCCTTCACCGCCCTGGCGACCCTGATCGTGACGCCGGCGATGATCACGCTGCTCGGTGATCGGGTCGATGCGTTGAGCGTGCGCACACTCCTGCGCCGCCCGGCGCGGCCGCTGCCTCCGGTGCAGGCCGGCGGTTGGTACCGGATGACCATGGCCGTCTTGCGGCGCGCCCTGCCGATCGGCCTGGTCGTGACGGCGGTACTGCTGGTCCTGGGTGCGCCGGTGCTCGGGATGAAGCTCGGCTACCCCGATGACCGGGTGCTGCCGCAATCGGCCGAACCGCGCGAGGTGGGTGACGCCGTGCGGGACGACTTCACGCAGAGCGTGCTGGCCGGCACGCAGATCGTGTTGCCTTCCGGCGGCGCTTCCATCGAGGCGGTCGACGACTATGCCGGTCGCCTGTCCCGGATCTCGGGTGTGGGGGCGGTGGTCGGGCCCGACGGCCTGTTCGTCACGGGCGCCAAGGTGGGCCCCGGCGATCCGCAGGCCCGGCGCGGCGATGCGGTGATGCTGATGGTGTCGACCTCGATCCCGGCGACCGACAGCGCGAACGAGCGGCTGCTCGACGACCTGCACGCCGTCCCGGCTCCGGGCCAGACGTTGTTCAGCAGCAAGGCCCAGCACGATCGCGACGCCGTCCACGACATCGTGTCCCGGCTGCCGTTGTTCCTGGCCCTGGTCGCGCTGACCACGGTGGTGTTGTTGTTCCTGCTCACCGGCAGTCTGCTGCTGCCGGTGAAGGCGCTGGTCATGAACATGCTGTCGATGTCGGTGGTGTTCGGATTCCTGGTCTGGGTGTTCCAGGACGGTCATCTCGACGGCCTCGGCACCACCGCGACGGGAAGTCTGGTCGCGATCGTTCCGGTCCTGATGTTCTGTGTGGTTTTCGGTCTTTCGATGGATTACGAGGTATTCCTGCTGGCCCGGATCCGGGAATTCTGGGAGGAATCGCCGACCAGGAACCGGGAAGCGAACAGTCGTGCCGTGGCTCTGGGAATCGGGCATACGGGCCGGGTCGTCACGGCCGCGGCACTGCTGATGGCGATCGTCTTCGCCGCGCTGGCCGCATCGTCGGTGGCGATCATGCGCATGCTGGGCCTCGGTCTGGCGCTGGCGGTGATTCTCGATGCCACGGTGATTCGGATGCTGCTGATGCCGTCGTTCATGAAACTGATGGGCACCGCGAATTGGTGGGCGCCAAAACCGTTGCGGGCCTTCTATGATCGCTTCGGCCTCGAAAGAGACGTGGATCCGGTGCCGGTGATCGGCAGCGGCCGCGAGTGTATCGATGGAAATGTAACTGGAGGACGATCGTGAGTGTTGTAATTGTCGGCGCCGGCTATGCGGGGACGATCGCGGCGAACCGGTTGAAGAAGAAGTCGCCGGATGTCGATATCACGGTTGTCAATCCGCGATCGGAATTCATCGAGCGGGTCCGCCTGCACGAGGAGATCGCCGGGACCGGCGCCGCGGCAACGCCACTCACGTCGATCCTTTCGGACGGTATTTCCCTCCGGACCGGATCGGTGCGGAAAGTCGGCGACGGCGCGGTCACGCTGGACGACGGCGAAACCCTCTCCTACGAATATCTTTTCCTCGCGGTCGGTAGCACGGTCACGCCGATCCCGGGCGCCACGCCGGTCGGCACCTGGGAGGGCGCGCGCGAGGCTCGGGAACGCCTCGCGGCGCTACCGAACGGAGGCACCGTCACCGTCATCGGTGGTGGACTGACCGGTATCGAAACCGCTTCCGAATTGGCCGAGGCCCGGCCGGATCTGGAAGTGCGCCTGGTCGCCGACACGGTCGGCGGGAGCCTGTCCGCCGGTGCCCAGCAGCGGGTCCGGAAGGCGTTGGAACGGTTGCACGTCACGATCGTGAGCGGCTCGGTCGCGGAGGTCGAGCCGGGACCCGGCGGTGTGGTCCGGCTCGAATCCGGCGCCGAACTCGCCTCCGACCTCACCCTGTGGGCCGTGGTGTCCGGGATTCCCGATCTCGCCGCCCGCAGTGGGCTGACGGTCAACGGCGAGGGCCGCGCGGTGGTCGACGGGTATCTGCGCAGCGTCGACGACGAGCGGATCTTCGTGGTCGGTGACTGTGCGGCCGTGCCGGGAGCCCGGTTGTGCTGTGCCACCGCCTCACCGCAGGGCGCGCATGCCGGCGACACCCTCGCGCGGATCCTGGCCGGCAAGCAGCCGAAGCCGTATTCGATGGGCTACACGGGTCAGGCGCTGAGCCTGGGCCGCAAGAACGGCCTGGTCCAGGCCAGCAGTCGCGACGACCAGGTTCGCCGGCTCTATGTCAGCGGCCGAATCGCCGCGATCTCCAAGGAGTACATCTCCCGGTACGCGAAGTTCGGTTCGCGCACCGCGACCTATTTCTGGCTGCCCGGCAAGGGCGCCTGACCGTATCGGTAGTGGTCGAGGTCGAAGGTGCGGCTGGCGAGCTCGAGTGCGGGTCCCGAGATGGGGCGCACGAAGGGCGCTTCACCGTGGCGGTCGAAGTAGTAACTGTTCGCCTGTGAGCAGCTGGGCTGAGCGAACGAGGTGTGCCGCACCTTCTTGTGCATGCTCCGCATATAGGCGTCGTGGGGCTCCTGTCGGACGACCATCTGGGTCGCCCCACGCCGCCGGGCCTCGTCGAGACAGCGCACGATGTGCCGGCTCCCGGACTCGATCACGCTGAACCAGGACGCCCCGGCGGCGGCCCACGGCCCGTTCATGAGCCAGAAATTGGGCGCCAAGGGGCTCGAAATGCCTTCGTAGTTCTGGTATTTGTGCTCGTCCCACCACTGCCCGACCTCGATGCCGTCCGTGCCGTGCAGCGGGAACGGAGGCACCACGCCCAATTGCATGGTCTTGAAACCCGTTGCTAGCAACAGGATCTCGACCTCGTGCAGCGTCTCGGTGACCTCACCCGAAGCGTTGTCGGTCCTCGCGGTGACGATGCCCTCGGGGACGATGCGCACGATGCGGTCGGTGACCAGCTCGACGTTGTCGCGGTTGAAGGTTCGGAGGTAGGTGTTCGAGAAGGAAGGGCGCTTGCAGCCCAGGCCGTACTTCGGTGTCAGCCGCTCGCGGATCTCGGGGTCGGCGACCTGCTGCTCGAGGTGCCACAGGCACAGCTTCTCGACGCTGCGCACGAACAGCGGAACGCGCATGTGATAGGCGATGCCGGCGGTCATCACCAACTCGGCCAGCAGCGAGGTGGCCATGCGCAGCACCCGTTGGGTGACCGGGACGCGTTCGAACAAGCGCCGCATCGGCGGTGCGATGGTGGTGTTCGGCTTCGGGATCACCCAGATCGGGGTCCGCTGGAAAGCGGAAAGCCGCGCGACCTCGGGTGCGATCTCGGGAATCAGTTGCAGCGCAGTGGCTCCGCTGCCGATGACGGCGACCCGCTTGCCGCGCAAGTCGACGGCCGGGTCCCAACGTGCGGTGTGCACGGTTGGCCCGGCGAAGGTGTCGAGCCCCGGGATGTCCGGATACTTCGGCTGGTCGAGCGGCCCGACCGCCGATACCAGAAACCGCGCGGTGAGTGATCCGCCGCTCGTTCGGACATTCCAATGGTGTTGGTCGGCATCGTATTTCGCCGTCTCGACGCGCGTGTGCAGTCGGACGTGGTTCGTGACGCCGTACTTGGCGGCGCAGCGCCTGGCGTAGGCCGCCAGTTCGTCGCCGGGCGCGAACAATCGCGACCAGGACGGATTCGGCTCGTAGGAATAGGAATAGGTGGTCGACGGAATGTCGACGGCGACCCCCGGGTATCTGTTGTGGTGCCAGACGCCGCCGATATCGTCGGCCGCCTCCAGGATCGTGAAGTCGGTGATGCCGGCCTTGCGTAACTGGATACCGAGGCCGATGCCGGAGAACCCCGCGCCGACTATGACGACTTCCTTGTCAACCACCGAAACATCCCCCTTGCGACAGAACTGTGGCGTCCAACACTAATGGTTCTGCCTCGCTGCTGAGCTGGATATCAGTGATGCGGTATGTCGCGGACGGAATCGCTCAGATGCCCCGAATTCGCTGTGCACCAATAGCATTCGGCCCGGACTCCGATGCGGAGTCCGGGCCGGTTCGCGGTGGGGGAGGGGTCAGTTGGCCGTGGGCGGGACGGGGATGGCGGCGAAAGCCGGGCGGAAGATGGTGGACGCGCCGGGGGCCAGGGTGTCGACGTAGCTCAGGGCGGCTTCGGTCGCCTGCGGGCCGCCCGACATCTGCAGGCCGATCGCGCCGCCGATGACGCCGCCGACCACCGCGAGCAAGGGCGCCGTGATGAAGTCGAGGACGAACAGGCCCAGCGGGAAGCCGGCGATGAAGCCGATCGTCGCGCCGATGGCTGCGCCGGTGGCCACCGCCGGCATATTGGCCTGGACGACGTCGAAGAAGTGCTGCTGGGCGTCGATGTCGCGGAGCTGGGTGTCGGCGGCGGCGACGGGGGTGAGGGTGAGGCGGCGGTTGCTCTCGTCGATCTTGGGGGTGAATTCGGCGGTCTTGCCGTCGATGTCGTACTTCAGGGGCACGGTGGAGATCAGGCTGCCCTTGTCGTCGGTGACGATGACGGCCTCGCCGTCCCAGGTGGCGAGGAACTGCCCGGCGCGCAGGGTGCTCACGGCGGAGCGGTGATCGGAGGAGAGGGCCACGTCGTAGCCGATGCTGTGATCGGTGCCCTCGAGCTGCAGGGCGGGTTGCGCGGGGGCCTGCACCGGTTCGGCGGTGGCGGTGCCCGCCACGGTGGTCGCGGTCAGGCAAAGCAGTGCGGGCGCAACGTATTTGGTGATACCCATGGTGGCTTGTCCTCGAGTTTGCGGATAGGTTTCCCGACCTTTGCGACAAACTACCGTTATCAACTCGAGATGTGAAGGGTTATGGCGCAGTCGTGTCGTGATCGGGTTCGCCGAGTCGCACAACTACGACACCGGTGAGAATCAAAGCGCCGCCGAGCAATTGGATCGGGGCCGGGGCCTGACCCAGCAGCGCCCAGGAGAACAGGATGGCGGCCACCACTTCGGCGAGCGCGGCGAAGGAGGCCAGCCGCGATCCGAGCAGCCGGGTGGCGGCGATGCCGGTGACATAGGAGATGGCGGCGGTGACCACGCCCAGCGCCAGCAGTGGCGTCCACCAGTCCGCGGTGAGGCCCTGATAGGTGACCGATGCGGCGGTGGTGGCGTGCAGCGGCACGACGCCGAGCAGTCCGGCGATCAGGATGCCGACCCCGCCGATCAACAGGCCGCCGGTCGCCAACACGGTGCCGGGCACCTG
The DNA here is from genome assembly GCF_054781395.1 of Nocardia tengchongensis. NCBI lineage: Bacteria > Bacillati > Actinomycetota > Actinomycetes > Mycobacteriales > Nocardiaceae > Nocardia > Nocardia tengchongensis. Next base: position 1,373,276 of record NZ_BAAGUM010000006.1, on the reverse strand, counting down.
GTCCCCGGCGTGCGCCGAGAGGATGAAATACCCTGCCCCGCCGACCATCGAGGCCATGGCCCAGGCGATGCCGACCGGGCTGGTGGCGGTGCCGGCGGTCAGGTTCAGCACCAGGACCAGTCCGATCAGGCCGATCGCCGCGCCGAGTACGGTCGCGCGCCCGGGCTGCTGGCGGTGTCGCAGCCAGAGATAACCCACGACCGCGATGGGTGAGGTGTATTCGATCAGCAGCGCGACCGCGACGTCCATGTGGGCGACGGCGTTGAAGAAGCACAGCTGGGCGGTGACGACGGCGAGCAGTCCGTATCCGGCGAGCAGTCCGGCATTGCGGCGCAGCAGGTTCCAGTCCCCGCGCAGTTGCAGCACGGCCGCGGGCAGCAGCACGAGCGCGCCCAGCAGTACGCGCACGATGACCACGGCCGCCGGACTCCAGCCCGCGTCGAAGAGTCCGCGGGCCAGTGGCCCGGAGAGCCCGAAGGCGGTGGCCGACAGGGCGGCGCAGAGCAGTCCCGAACGCAGCCGGTTCGACGCCACCGCCTTGTCATGAGTCACAGTCGCCATGACAAATGACAGTAAGGAGGTCGCGTGTAATCTGTCAAAGTGATTTTCGCTGATGACACGGTGGCGGCGCTGGCGGCCGCCGTGGAACTGGTCAACTCGGCCGAGGACCCCGACACCCTCACCGAGATCGCCCAGCTGGACGAATTCTTCGCCAAGCACGGCTACACCGGTGCGCACGCCCGCACCCGCGCCGAACTGGCCGCCGTCCGCGCCCAGCGCGCACCCCTGCGCCGCCTGCTCACCGCCGACCGCGACACTGCGGCCGACCTGGTGAACGACCTGCTCGCCGCGCATCGCGCGGTCCCGCGCCTGGTCCGCCACGACGGCCTCGACTATCACATTCACGCGGTTGCGCCGGACGCTCCGCTGCAGGTTCGCATGGTGGTCGAGACCGCCATGGCCATGATCGACCTGATCCGTGCCGACGAACTCTCCCGCCTGGCCGTCTGCGCCGACGCCGGCTGCGCGGGCATCGTGCTGGACCTGTCCCGCAATCGTTCCCGCCGCTACTGCTCGACGGCGTGCACCAACCGCAATGCGGTCGCGGCCTATCGGGCCCGCAAGACCGTCGGCTGATTCTGTGGGTGGCGGGTTGCTCCGGGTGCGCGGCGCCGGGTTGGGCATTAGTGTTCTCCAGGCCGCCCTGGCGGGCCGGTCGATGGTGCTAGCGTGCCCGTACGCTGTACGAGTTCAATCGGGGTTGTCCAGGTAATGACGATGAGAACACAACTGCCGCTGCGTCCCTACGACGTCGTGTTGATCGGCGGCGGCATCATGAGCGCGACGCTCGCGGTGCTGATCAAGCATTTGGAACCCAGTTGGACGATCGCGGTCTACGAGCGATTGCCCGAGGTCGGGTCCGAAGCCTCGGCGGCCTGGAACAATTCGGGCACCGGGCACGCGGGTCTGTGCGAACTCGATTACACCCGCGAGCATCCCGACGGCTCCATCGATATCGAGCCGGCCCTCGAACTCAATGAGCAGTTCCAGCTGACCCGGCAATTGTGGGCGTCGCTGGTGGGGTCCGGGATCCTGCGCAAGCCGGAGACCTTCATCAATCCGGTTCCGCACATGACGCTGGCGCGCGGGAAGGACGAGGTCGATTTCCTGCGCCGCCGCCACGAGACCATGTCGGCGCATCACCTTTTCTCGAATATGCGTTTCAGCGACGATCCGGAAGTGATCGCCGAATGGGCGCCGCTGCTCACCGCGGGCCGGGATGCCTCCGAGCCGATCGCCGCCACCCGCGATATCACCGGCAGCGATGTCGATTTCGGTGAGCTCACCGGGCAGTTGTTCCATTGGCTGCGCTGGCAGGACGTGGAGATCCACCGCAATTGCGAGGTGCGCGGGCTGCGCCGAAACAATGACGGCACTTGGCAGTTGCGGGTCGACTGGCGGACCGAGAACGATCGGCTCACCCGCAAGGCCGACGCGCGCTTCGTCTTCGCGGGTGCCGGCGGCTGGGCGTTGAAGATCCTGCAGAAGGCGGGGATTCCGGAGGCGGAGGGCTACGGGCTGCTGCCGGTGAGCGGCCGGTTCCTGCGGTGCGACAATCCGGAGGTGGCGGCCGGGCACGAGGCCAAGGTGTACGGCCGGGCGCGGCCGGGTGCGCCGTCGATCGCCATGCCGCACTTGGACACTCGCATCGTGAACGGTGAGCGCGCGCTGCTGTTCGGGCCCTACGCGGGCGCGAATCCCCGCTTCCTGAAACAGGGTTCGCTGTTCGACGCACCGGGGTCGCTGCGCCCGGCCAATGCCGGGTCGATCGCCGCCATGCTCAAGGCGAATACCGAACTACTCCGGCTGCTGGCCGGGCAGGTGGCCTCGACCCGCAAGAAGAAGCTGGCGGCGCTGCGCGAGTTCGTGCCCGAGGCGCGGGCCGAGGACTGGTCGCTGATCACCGCCGGGCAGCGCGCCCAGTTGGTGAAGCCGGATGCCGAGCGCGGCGGCGTGCTGGAGTTCGGCACGGAGGTGGTGGCTGCGCAGGACGGTTCGATCGCCGCGGTGCTGGGCGCCAGCCCGGGCGCGTCGACGGCCCCGGTGGTCCTGCTCGAGGTGTTGCAGCGCTGCTTCCCGCGGTACGCCCGGATCTGGGAGCCGCGGTTGCGGGAGCTGATGCCGACGTTGGGGCAGAACCTGGCCGATGATCCGCGCCTGGCTCGGCAGACCATGGCCCGGACCGCGGAGGCGCTGGGCCTGGCGGGCCGGGTGGTGGGCTGATCCGGCAGGAAGCTGCCGCACGCGAACCCGCTCGGACCGTGGACAAAGTCGCTGCTCACCCGGTATGCCTGTAGTTGTTCCAACGGTGGAACACGTTTCAATTTCTGATCGGCGGGAGACGCGATGGACAGCGCGACCATGGGCGACATGGTGATGGCGGGCTTCAAGAAGCTCGGCTTCATCCAGTTCACCGGCATCGAGAGCGTCGAATACGCTCCGGGCCGCAGCGTGGTGCAGATGCCGGCGCGCGCCGAGCACTTCAACCACAACGGCGACATCCACGCCGCCCTGCTGTTCGGCCTGGCCGAGACCGCCGCCATGGGCGCGTCCATCTCCGGCATCGTGGACCTGCTGGGCGAGACCTTCATCGTCGCCCGCGACGGCCGCATCGAATACCTGGCCCGCGCCAAGGGGCAGGAGGGCCCGTTCACCGGCACCGCCGAGCTGACCCCGGAGACGATCGCCGAGACCCGCGCGAACATCGAGTCCCACACCGAGATCGAGCTGGAGGTGCCGGTGATCATCGCCGACGTCACCGGCAAGCCCGTGGCCCGCGCGGCCTTCACCGCGGTCATCCGGCCGCGCCGCACGTAACCGAGACGCGTCAGCGCTCACTGTCGAGCATGGCCATCTGCGCCGGGGCGTAGCGGCCGCCCGCCACCTGATCGGCGGGCACCGCGGCCTCGATGGTGGCCAGCTCGGCCTCGGAGAGCCGAATGTCTGCCGCCGCAACGGCTTCGGCCCAGCGCTTGGGCTTCCGCGCACCGATCAACGGCACGATGTCGGTGCCCCGCGACAGCGCCCACGCGATGGCCAGCTGGGCCACGCTCACCTGGCGCTCGGCCGCGATCTTCGCGAGCGCGTCCACCAGCCGCAGGTTGGCGTCGAGGTTCTCGCCCTGGAAGCGCGGGCTGTGGGCGCGGAAATCGCTGGGCGCGAACTGCTGCCCGGACCGCACCGAATCGCTGAGCAGCCCGCGCGACAGCACCCCGTAGGCGGTGATGCCGATGCCGAGTTCCCGTGCGACGGGCAGGATCTCGGCCTCGATGCCGCGCGAGATCAGCGAGTACTCGATCTGCAGATCCGCGATCGGATGCACGGCCGCGGCCCGGCGCAGCGTCTCCGCGCCCACCTCGGACAGGCCGATGTGGCGGATGTACCCGGCCTGCACCAGCTCGGCAAGCCCGCCGATGGTCTCCTCGATCGGGACGTTCGGGTCCAGCCGCGCGGGCCGGTAGATGTCGATGTAGTCGGTGCCGAGCCGCTGCAGCGAATAGGCGAGGAAGTTCTTGGTCGCCGCCGGACGGGTGTCGACGCCGCCGAAACTGTTGTCGGGTCCGCGCAGCGCGCCGTACTTCACGCTGAGCAGGACGTCCTCCCGCTTGCGGCCGACCAGCGCCTGCCGGATGAGCAGTTCGTTGTGGCCCATGCCGTAGAAGTCGCCGGTGTCGATGAGGTTCGCGCCGGAGTCCAGGGCGGCGTGCACGGTCGCGATCGAGACGGCGTCGTCGGCCGTGCCGTACATGCCCGACATTCCCATGGCGCCCAGCGCGATTCGGGAGACGGCGGGCCCGGTCTTGCCGAGCTGGACGGTGCTGAGGTTCGTGGTCATGTGGACAACTCTGCGCCTCCGCGCAGAGGTGCGGGAGAGGAGTCTCGATCCAGGGATCGGCGATCCCTGGTTACGGATCACGGCCGAGCCCGCCCCAGCCCTGTGGATGGCCGGGTGCGGGGCCTGTGGATGATTCGACCTGGCCGTTCCACCGGATCGACCCGGCTGTGGACCGCTGTGGATGGATCCAAGCCGAGGCTGGGACCGCCGATACCTGGCTACCGGCCCGGGGACAGGGGACAGTGGTGAGGTGGATCGAACCGAGCTCGCAGACTTCCTGCGCCGCCGCCGTGAGCAGCTGCAACCCGGGACCGTCGGACTGCCGCCCGGCGCCCGCCGCCGCACCCCCGGCCTGCGCCGCGACGAGGTCGCGCTGCTCGCGGGCATGTCGACCGACTACTACACCCGGCTGGAACAGGCCCGCGGGCCGCGGCCGTCGGTGCAGGTGCTGGCCGCGCTGGCGCGTGCCCTGCGGCTGACCGACAGCGAACGCGACCACCTGTACCACCTGTCCGGGCATCAGGCCCCCGCCCGCGGCGGCGACAGCCACGTGGGCCCGGGCATCCTGCACGTGCTGTCCAAACTCGACGACACCCCGGCCGTGGTCATCTCCGACCTCGGCGAGGTGCTGGTGCAGAACCGCATGCACACCCTGCTGACCGGGGACTACACGCAACAGCGTGGACTCGACCGCTGCATTCCCTGGCGCTGGTTCACCGAGCCGGGCTCGCGCGCCATCTTCCCGCCCGAGGACTGGGCAGCGCTGAGCCACAAGCACGTCGCCGATCTGCGCGCCGTCTCCGCCCGCCGCGCCGGCGACGCCGACGTGACCGAGCTGGTGGCGCGGCTGCGCGCGGCCAGCCCGGAGTTCGAGCGGTTGTGGCACGAGCACGAGGTTGGCACCGGCATCGGGCACATCAAACGCATGATCCACCCGGAAGTCGGTGTGCTGGAGCTGATCTGCGAACCGCTGCTCACCCCCAGCGCCACCCGGCACGTGTTGATCTACTACCCCGCGCCCGGCACCGACACCCAGGACAAGCTGGATCTGCTGCGGATCATCGGAACCCAGTCGATGACCGGCAGCTGAGCCGCACTCGCGCGGTACTGCTCGTGCGGCACCCAGGCTGCTACTCGTGCGGTACGCCGCAGCGCCGCTTCCGAGGCTTCAGATGCAGCCCCGGCAGCGGGGGAGCGGGGATCCGCTGCTCCGGCGTGTGCCCGGCGATCTCGGCGAAACGGCCGACATCCTGCTTCTCCCAATCGTTTCGGGCCTGCTCGATCTCCTCGTGACTGCGCGCCACGAAGTTCCACCACATGACCAGGTCCTCGCCGAACGGTTCCCCGCCGAGCAGCAGCAGATGTGCGCCCGCGGTGTCGTGCAGGCGAATCGATTCCCGGTCACTGCCCAGGTAGAACAGGTTGCCCGGCTCGATCAGGGTGCCGTCGACGGTCAGCGCGCCCTCGATCACCAGGATCGCGTGCTCGAACACCGGATTCAACGGCAGCTCGGCATTCGCTCCGGCCTCGACGCGCAGGTCCGCGCCGACGATCGGGGTGTAGGCGATCGCCGGTGAGGTCACTCCACCCAGCGACCCGATCAGCACGGTGCCCCGGACCTCGGCGCCCCGCGCGTCGGGCAGATCGTTGATCGAGAACGTCGGCAGCTCCCGGTGCTGCTCGAAATGCGGTGCGATATCCCTGGATTCGCCCGGCAGCGCCACCCACAGCTGCAACCCGTGCCCCGAGACATGGCCCGGCACCCGATACTCCGAATGCGCGATGCCGTGCCCCGAGGTCATGATGTTGAGCTGTCCCGGCGCGATCTCCACATCCGAGCCCACCCCGTCGCGGTGCCGGATCCGGCCGTCCAAAGGCCAAGTGACCGTTTGCAATCCGATGTGCGGATGCGGGTCGATGTCGTGGCCTTCGGGATTGGCTTCCGACCCGGAACCGAAATTGTCCAGGAAGCACCAGGCGCCGACGGTCGGCAGATCCCGTTGCGGCAGTGACCGGAACACGGTCACCCCGCGGACGCCGCCCAGCGGCACCTCCCGCGCCGGAAAGAACTCCGCCCGCGGACCGGGCCGGCCCGACGACTCGCACAGCGACTCCTCCGGCCGCGGCTCCAGATCACTCACACCCACACCTCCTGCTCAACGTTCCCGCTTGATGCCTTTACCTACCACGTATTCGTCGAACTCCGGGTGCTTGTCCAGCCAGCTCTTGATGAACGGGCAGCGCGCCACAATGGTGCGGCCCCGGGCGATCACGTCCTTGATCGCCTCCTGCGCGAGCAGATTCGCCAGGCCCTTGCCGCTGAATTCCTGATCCACCTCGGTATGAATGAAGGTGGTGTCGTTGTCGTCGCGCTCGCGGTACTCGCTGAATCCGGCGAGCGAATTCCCGTACCACACCTCGTACCGGTGTTGCGCGTCGTTACGAACGACAGTTGCCGCTACGGCCTGTTCGCTCATTGTTCAGTTCTCCTTCCGCACCCGCACCGGATGTTTGCTCATAATCGACACTCGATTGAACGCGCCGATAGTGGTGGCAGCCCAGATGAGAACGGACATCTGGTCATCCGATATATGTTGCCGCGCAGCAGCATACTCACGCTGCATGCTTTCCTCATCCGGCAATGAAGTGACGGTCTCGGCCACCGAGAGCGCCGCCTGCTGCAGTTCCGTGAACAGATAGGGGCTGCGCCGCCAGGCGGTGAGCACATCCAATTGCTGTTGCGTGACGCCGGCGTCGCGGGCCGCGCGGGAATGCAGGTCGAGGCAGAACGGGCAGCCGGTGAGCTGGGACACACGTACGTTCACCAATTCCATGACCGCCCGGTCCAGATCGGCTGCCGCGGCGGCGTTCCGGATCGCGAACGCGACACTGTTCAGCGCGTGGAAGACCTCGGGGGATTGCTTGTCGATCCATACCCGGTCGTGAGTTACAGGGGACTGCATAGTGGCTGCATCGTAAGCCGAGAACGTGAACCGTGCCCTCCGGTCTGAAATAACCCGCGGATGTTCTTGGTTCATCTCATCGACACGGTCCTCGGCCTCACTGGAGCAATCGATGAGCAGCAGCCTCGCCGGCGTCCGCACCCGCGTGCGGATCCCGTTGACCTTCGCCGACGGCTACGCGACCACCGCCCAGGCGGTCACCTTCGACGGGTTGGCGGACGGCCGCGAGCACGTCGCCCTCATCCTCGGCGACCCCGACCTGAACGGCTCGGCGACCCCGCTGGTGCGCCTGCACTCCGAATGCCTCACCGGCGACGTCTTCGGCTCCGACCGCTGCGACTGCGGACCCCAGCTGCGCGAATCCGTCGAGCGCATCTCCGGCGCCGGCGGCGTCCTGCTCTACCTCCGGCAGGAGGGCCGCGACATCGGCCTCTACAACAAGCTCGACGCCTACGCCCTGCAGGACGACGGCCTCGACACCTACCAGGCCAACACCGCCCTCGGCTTCGACGAGGACGCCCGCGACTACACCGCCGCCGCCCAGATGCTGACCGCCCTCGGCATCGCCGAACTCGACCTGCTCACCAACAACCCCGACAAGGTCCGCCAGCTCACCGCCCTCGGCGTCAGCGTCCGCGACACCGTCCCCACCGGCGTCCACGCCAACCCCGGCAACCTCCGCTACCTCCGAGCCAAGGCCGAACACACGGGCCACACCATCCGCCTCGTCGGCTGACCGGCCGCAACGACGGAACGGGAAGGGCCCCTCGCGAATTCGCGAGGGGCCCGAGTCGATCGGAGCGGCTGGACTATTCGCGGCCCGCCGAGGTGAAGTTCATGTCGGCGTTGGTCATCGATCAATCCCCCTTGGTAGCACTGCTTTTCGCCCGGGGCGGCGGATCGCAGACCGGGCCGCCCTGGTAGAGGGCGATCTTGCGGTCGAGGACCACCAGCGTGGACCGGAGTTCCTCGATCTGCGCGAGGACGTCCTCGCGGGTGCGGCGGAACATGTCCAGGCGCTCGGGGAAGGTGTGGTCGCCGGCGCGGACCAGCTCCGCGTAGCGCACCATGTCGGCGACCGACATCCCTGTGGAGCGCAGTTTGCCGATGAAGCCGAGCCACTGCAGGTCGCGGTCGCTGAAGCGGCGCTGGCCGGAGTGGTCGCGGTCGACGTAGTCCATCAGGCCGATGCGCTCGTACCAGCGCAGCGTGTCCCGGGTGAGACCGCAGCGCTCGGAGACCTCGCCGATCGAATAGCGCGGACGCTCGAGTTCCACGGTGTCGAGCGGTGCGGCTTCCCGCTGCGCTGCCGGTGCTGCGTTCATCGGTCTCACCCTCCTGTGCCGAACCCTGCCTCCGACGCTACTGGGTTGGAGTGCACTCCAAGCAAGCCTTGGGCGCGCGAAGTTTCGTTCCGTCGGGCGAACCGGCCGATTCCGGGCCTACCCTGGGGGCATGCCTGGAAAAGACATGGATCGGATCAGGGCGCGTTCGGCTCTGGAGACGGCCAAGGAACAGCCGGTGATCACCGCCATCGCGGTCCTGCCGGTGCTGGCGGTGCTCGGCGTGGTGTGGGCGCTGGCCGGGTTCGGCTGGGCGCTGCTGCTCCTGCTGATCATCGCGGGAGTCGTGGTGTGGAAGGGCAAGCTATTCGGCTGAGCCCGGCCCCGGACTAGCGCGGCACGTGGAAGCGCACCAGATCACCCGTGCCCGGGTCGGCGGCCGCCCACGGCCGGTCGAATTCGAGCACGGCCAGCGCCGAGGTGGGGAACTTCTCGCTCAGCTCCCCGGCCGGTCCGGAGTCCCGATTGGCCGCCAATTCCCATGCCGTCCACGGCATTCCGGGGGAGTGGCCGACCAGTAGCAGGGTCTCGACGGCGGGGTCGGTGAGCTGCACCAGTTCGATGAGGGTGTGCGGGGAAGCCTCGTACATCGACTTCTCGTAAGACACCGGCGCGGTGACCTCGGTGGCCGCCAGCGTCTCCCGCGTCCGGGCCGCGGTGGAACACAGCACGGCGTCGATCGCGGGCTGGGTGGCCCGCAGCCAGTCGCCCGCCAATGCCGCTTCCCGCCGTCCCCGTGGAGCGAGTGGGCGGTCGTGGTCCGCCACGCCCTCGGGGTATCCGGACTTGCCATGCCGCATCAAGATGAGAGTCCGCACCATACGGACTACGGTAGGTGTCCTCGAGGAGCGCCGGGAGACCGGTCTCACAGCGGTGCGCCCCGGTGCCGCCGGGAGACACTGCTCACACTCGAGGCACACTGAAGGTGGTGGCACACAGCCGTGCCGACACCCGTTGGAATGCCGCCTATATTAGAACGTGTTCTACCGCCCTGCTCGAACCCCGAGCGGAGTAGCACCACGCGACAGTTTCGAGGATCTGCGAGATATGGCCTATGTGATCACGCAGCGTTGTTGCAACGACGCCAGCTGCGTACCCGAATGCCCGGTCGATTGCATTCGTCCCACGCCTGAGCAACGCGAGTTCGCAACGACCGAGCAGCTCTACATCGACCCGGATACCTGCATCGACTGCGGCGCCTGCGTCGACGCCTGTCCGGTCGACGCTATCTTCTCCGAGGACGACCTGCTCTCCTCGCTGGCGCGGTTCCGCGACATCAACGCGGCCTACTTCCAGCGCCACCCGCTCGAGTCCAACTTCGAGCCGCTGGTCGCCCCGACCCGCGCGCCCAAGGAGCTGGGCACGCTGCGCGTCGCCATCATCGGCGCGGGCCCCGCGGCCTGCTACGCCGCCGAGGAGCTACTGCGCCGCGCCGACGTCGAGGTGGAGCTGTTCGACCGGCTGCCCACCCCGTACGGCCTGGTGCGCGCGGGCGTCGCGCCCGACCACCCGGGCACCAAGTCGGTGGCGAACCTGTTCGAGTCGGCCTTCCGTCGTGAGGCGCTGCAGTACCGGCTGAATGTGGAAGTCGGCAAGCACATCTCGCACGAGGAGCTGCTCGGCCACCACCACGCCGTCATCTACGCCGTCGGCGCGGCCACCGACCGCCACCTCGGCGTCCCCGGTGAGGACCTGCCCGGCAGCCACTCGGCCACCGAGTTCGTCGCCTGGTACAACGGCCACCCGGACTTCGCCGACCGCGAGTTCGACCTGTCGGGCGAGCGCGCGGTCATCGTCGGCAACGGCAACGTGGCGCTCGACGTGGCCCGCGTGCTCACCGTCAACCCGGACGAGCTGGCCAAGACCGACATCGCCGACCACGCCGTGGATGCGCTGCGCCGCAGCAACATCAAGGAGGTCGTGGTGCTGGGCCGCCGCGGTCCGCTGCAGGCCGCCTACACCTCGCCGGAGTTCCTGGCGCTGGCGCACCTGAAGGGCGTCGACATCATCGTCGACCCCGAGGACCTGGTCCTGGACCCGGCCTCGCAGGCCGAGCTGGACAGCCCCGAGGTCGAGCCCTCGCTGCAGCTGAAGTACACCCTCGCCCAGGAATACGCCGCCGGTTCCCGCAACCCGGACAACAAGCGCATCGTGTTCCGCTACCTGGTCTCGCCCACCGCCGTCACCGGCGAGGGCAAGGCCGAGGGCGTGGAGTACGTGCACAACGAGCTGGTCGAGGAGAACGGCCGCACCGTGGCCCGCGCCTCCGACCGCACCGGCAGCCTGGAGGCGTCGCTGGTGCTGCGCTCCATCGGCTACAAGGGCGAGCCGGTCGCGGACGTGCCGTTCGACGAGGCCAGCGGCGTCATCCCGAACGACAAGGGTCGAGTCCTGGCCGACGGCAACCCCGTTCCGGGCGTGTACGTCTCCGGCTGGATCAAGCGCGGCCCGCGCGGCGTCATCGGCTCCAACCGGGTCGACTCGACCGAGACCGTCGATCAGCTCATCGAGGACTTCACCAACGGCAAGCTGGCCGCCCCGCAGGGTGACCGGGCCGCCCTGGACGCCCTTCTCACCGAGCGTCAGCCCGACCAGATCGGCCGCGACGGCTGGAAGGCCATCGACGCCGCCGAGAAGACCGCGGGCAAGGCCGCCGGCCGCCCCCGCGTGAAGTTCACCAGCATCGAGGACCTGCTCAAGGCCGCCAAAGGCTAGACCCAACTCTCGGGACTCTCAGGGGCTTCGCCCTCGAACCCCCTAGGGCGGCACGGGCTCTGCCCCGACCCCCAGGGGCGACGGGGCCCTGCCCTCGAAACCCTGGACTCGGGCGGCCCTGCCGGCCGGAGCCCAGGGGCGTTGGCGGTCCGACCGCTCCGCTCAGGGGCGTCGGCGACCTCGCGGCACGAGACACTGCGGCCCCACCCGAATCGGGTGGGGCCACAGCCGTTTTCGTGGGTTCGGTCAGTTGCCGAGGTTGATGACGAGGCCGTCCTTGGCGCACATGGACGGGACGCCCGGGTTGCCGGGGACGGCGTTGCAGGACCAGCCGTCGATGGTGGCGACATCGGTGTTGCTGACCTGCTGGACGTATTTGGTGGCCACGTTGATGGCCTCGGTGCAGCCGACGCGGCCGGAGGGGGTGCCGACGGCGATGACGGTGCGGGCGCCGCCGCCCGCGTCGGTCACGGTGCCGCAATTGGCGTCCGCGATCGGGGCCTCGCCGGTGGTGGTCGGCGGGGGCGTGGTGGTCGGGAGTGCGGGCGGGTTCGGGGCCGCGCCGCCGCGCAGGCCGATCAGGAAGCCTTCCTTGAAGCAGATGTGCGGGACCGCGCCGTCGGGCTGCGGCTGGCAGGTCCAGCCGTCCACCTGGGCGGCGTCACCGGTTCGGATCGCCTGCACGTAGCGGGTCGCGACGGTGATGGCCTCGGTGCAGCCGGGTACGCCGCCCGAGCTGGCGTAGGCAATGACATTGGCGCTCTGGCCGTTCGCGCCGGTAACCGGCCCGCAATCGACGTCGGCGGCGGACTGGGTGGTGGGGACCGGCGGGTGGGTCGGGCCGGGCGACTGCGTCGTCGTGGTGGCGGATCCGCTGGTGCTGCTCGCCGAGACCGTGGTCGACGTGGCGTTATTCGACGAATCCTTGGAACTGCTACAGGCCGTCATACCGATGACCAGGGCGGGCGCGGCCGCGAGCAGCGCGATATGAGCGAATCGCATGGCGAACGATCTCCTGTCCTCGACCGCCACCCCTGGGCGATCGACCTGCCGCTCAGTGTCGCAGGCAAACGTTCAGCGAACGCGATGCCGAACCGGGAATGTCGCGGCCGGTCAGTCGATTTCGCAGTTGCGACAGGCGTCCCAGGTACGACGCGCGGCCGGGTCAGGCGCCGGGCAGCGGCCCGATGCGCACCGCGGTGGTGGTCACCCCGCCCACCACGAACCACAACCGCAGCGAGGTCGGATGCCCGGCCCGGTCGCCCGGCTCGTACCGGCTGCGCACGCTCACGTGCTGGCGTGCCAGCACCGGCGCCACGTATTCGATAACCGCGCGATGCGGTCCCGCCACCAGCTTCGGGTAGTCGACCAGATACTGCTCCACGGCCTGCCAGTAGGCGGCGTTGTTCACGTGGTTGTACTGGTCGATGTCGGTGGCGCGCACCGGGAACGGCAGGTCCACGTCCGATTCTGGCGGGGTGGGGTCGGTGAGCCAGGGCCGCCAGCGCAGCCGGTGCTCATCGGTGGTGCGGGCCAGCTCGGCCAGGCCCTCGTCGCTGATCCGGGTCGGCATGTTGGTGAACTCGTTGATATTGATCCAGAACCCCTCGGTCTCGATGAGACCGCCGTTCTCGCTGGTGATGCGCACCCGCATATTGGTCCAGCGCGTCGACATGGCCGAGCACCAGCGCCGCAGTTCCACCCGGTCCGGCCAGTGGATGGGCCGCACCACGTCCACCACGGTGCGGCGCACGATCCAGGCCGGATCGGTCCGATGGAAGAAGCCGGATTGCATTTCCTCCCAGGCGATGTCCTGGAGGTAGCGGGCCGTGGCGTCGAATCGCAGCCGCTGATACGGGTCCACATCACCGGCTCGCACCGGCCACGCGGAAGCGAAGCCCATGCCCTCCTGGGGAAGCGGGGCGAGTGGCTCATCGAGTGACACTGGTGCTCCTCGCGCTGCACGGTGTGCCGCATGTCTATCCAGCGGCGCCGGGGTGAGACGCCTGCCGACCGAAGTCGGTGACATGACTCTACGGGGCGCGCGGTACCCGTTCGCGTCGAGTCGAAGGAATGCTGCCCGCTGTTCGAGGGAATGACACTGGGCCTTGCGCCCCGTAGCCTTTCCTGTTGTACATCCAGCAGTAGGGAGGACGACGCGGGTGGCCGCAGGGGAGAGGGCTGGTTCGCGGTTCGGGCAGTACGAGTTGCGGCGGCTGCTCGGCGTCGGCGGCATGGGCGAGGTCTACGAGGCCTACGACACCGTGCGCGACCGCGTGGTCGCCGTGAAACTGCTGGATGTGGATCTGGCCCGGCAGCCCACCTACGTCGAACGCTTCCGCCGCGAATCCCGCACCGCCGCCAAACTGCAGGAACCCCACGTCATCCCGGTGCACGACTGGGGCGAGGTGGACGGCGTCCTGTTCATCGACATGCGACTGGTCCGCGGCCGCGACCTGAAGGCCTACCTGTACGAGGAGGGCCCGCTGCCGCCCGAGCGGGCCGTCACCGTGGTGGAGCAGATCGCCGCCGCGCTCGACGCCGCCCACGAGAGCGGCCTGGTGCACCGCGACGTGAAGCCCGCCAACATTCTGCTCACCGGCGAATTGTTCGCCTACCTGGTGGATTTCGGCATCGCGCACACCGAATCGGACGTCCAGCTCACCCAGACCGGCAACGCCATCGGCTCCTTCGCCTACATGGCGCCGGAACGCTTCGAGCACAACGCCTCCGTCTCGCCCGGCGCCGACATCTACGCCCTGGCCTGCGTGCTCTACGAATGCCTGACCGGCGGCCCCCCGTTCCGGGTGGTCGGCAATCTGGCCAATATCCGCGCCCACATGCTCACGCCGCCGCCGCGCCCCAGCGTCCGCACCGGCATCCCCGTCGGCCTGGACCAGGTGGTCGCCATCGGCATGGCCAAGGAACCCGGCCGCCGCTACGCCACCGCCGGCCAGCTCGCCCGCGCCGCGCGCGCCGCCCTGCTCCGCGCCGCCCACGGCGAACCCACCCGCACCACCGTGCCACCCGCCCCACCGACCATCCCCAGCCCGCCCGTCCGGGCCGGCCACTCGGAACCGCACTCCGCCGATCGCCCCTCCGGCCCGGCCGGTACCCCACGCCCCGGCCCCCAGCAGGGCGGCGACGCCCACGGCATCGACCCCTCCGCACAGGTCCGCTATTCGCCTGGCGTGCAGCCACATCCGTCAGGCCCGGCGGCTACCCCACGTAGCGCGCACGCTCACCTCTCCGGTTCGGGCGATTATTCGCCTGGCGGGTACGCGCAGCCCTTGGGTTCGGGCGACTTTTCGCCCGGCGGGCAGGTGCAGCCTTCGGGCTCGGGGGACTATTTGCCCGGCGGACAGGCGCGTCCATCCGGTCCGGCGGACTATCCAGGTGGCGGGCAGGCGCAGCCCTTGGGGCCCGTGGATTACTCGCGGGGCGGGCAGCCTGGCGGGTCGGTGGATCCTTCCGGGCCGCAGCGGTTGTCCGGGCCGGCGGATTATTCGCGCGGGGAACAGGTTTCGGGGCAGCCGATCTATGCCGCGCAAGGCAACGTGGATCCGACCCTGCGGCGGCAAGGTGTCGTCGGGCAGCCGGGCGGGTATCTGCCCGGGGGCGTGGATCCGGCCGGGCCACGCGACCATCCGTCCGCGCCGCTGCCGCTGCCGCCCAAGGATCGCGGGTCGCTACCGCTGGTGGTGGGCGCGCTGCTGGGCATTGTCCTGGTCCTGGGCGCGGTGCTCGCCTGGGTGTTGTTGTCCGGCAGCGATACCGGCGGCGGCACCGACACTGCCGGGGGCACGACGACTCGCGCGGCGAACAGCACCGGCACGTACACGACGTCGGCCTCCGCCCCGACCACCACGCTGGTCCCGCTGAGCGGTGCCGTATCCGGTACGGACGCACAGGGTTTCACCCAGACGCCCCGCTGCAATGCGAACGACCCCGCCATGTCCATCGGCCGCACCGACAAGTCGCGGCTGGTGGTGTGCCGCAGCCCGACAGGTCGGTACTACTACAAGGGTTTGCGGATCAGCGACAGCGCGGAGATCCAGCTCAACGATCCCGTGCCCGACGGCAACGGCGGCTTCACCGTCACCAACCCCACCGACGGCACCCAGTACAAGATCACCGCCTACGGCCTGGTCATCACCAAGGACGGTCAGGTCCAAGCCAACGAGCCCATGGTCGAATACGCCCACCGCTGAAGGGCCCGGCTGCAGGAGTATGCGGAGGCCAACGGCTTCCGTCCGCCGGATGTATGGTGGCGTTTACTTGACGATGCGTGAGGTGACGACAGATTTCGCGGCGCTCGGGGAAACTCCCCGGGTACGTCCAGAATTCGGTTGGCACCCGACGCAAGTACGGATGCAGGACAGTCGGCGGCTCTCAGCCGCCCGCTGAAGGTACGGAGAGGCGGTCGAGTTCGCGAATGCGCGCAGCTGTGGTGAGCAAGCTGGAAGGCCCGGAAGCGATCGAGGTTCTCGATATCCCGGAGCCGGTCGCCTACCCGGGCGGTGTCGTCATCGACGTGCACGCGGCCGGGATCGCGTTCCCCGACGTGCTCATGACCCGCGGGCTCTATCAGATGAAGCCGCCGCTGCCCTATGTGGTGGGCTGCGAGGTCGGCGGCATCGTGCGTGAGGCGCCGGAGGGTTCGCATGTGAAGCCGGGGGACCGGGTGATCGCGTTGACGCTGCTCGGCAATGCCGCCGCGGAAGTCGCGGTCGCGCCCGCCGACATGGTTTTCGAACTGCCCGACAACGTGTCGCTGGAGTCCGGTGCGGGCGTGCTGTTCAACGACCTGACCGTGCACTTCTGCCTGCGCAACCGCGGCCGCCTGGCCCCGGGTGAGACGGTGCTGGTGCACGGCGCGGCCGGCGGCATCGGCACTTCCACACTGCGCATGGCGCAGGCGCTGGGTGCGGGCCGGGTGATCGCGGTGGTCAGCACCGAGGAGAAGGCCGAGGTCGCGCGCGCGAACGGGGCCACCGACGTGGTGCTCACCGACGGCTGGCTGGCCGCGGTCAAGGAACTGACCGGGGGCCGCGGCGTCGACATCGTGCTCGACCCGGTCGGCGGTGACCGCTTCACCGACAGCATCCGCTCGCTGGCCTCGGGCGGCCGCGTTCTGGTGGTCGGCTTCACCGCGGGCGACATCCCCACCGTGAAGGTGAATCGCCTGCTGCTCAAGAACGTCGAGGTGATCGGCGCGGCCTGGGGCGAGTGGGTGATGACCCACCCGGGCTACCTGCGCGAGCAGTGGGCCGAGGTGGCGCCGCTGCTGGCCAACGGCAAGATCAGCCCGCCGGAGCCGGTGCTCTACAGCCTCGCGCACACCGCGGAGGCGGTCTCGGCGCTCGACAAGCGCACCGCCACCGGCAAAGTCGTGGTGACCCTCCGCTGACCTGTGACGGTCGTGCTGCGCTGACGGGGGCGAATCGGGTGCGGCTCCCGTAGCGTCACGAATCGTGAAGCTGTCCAACCGGGTCCTGAACCGCACCCTGCTCCAGCGTCAGCATCTGCTGGAGCGGTCCACCCTCGGCGTGCACGACCTGTGCGACCACCTGATCGGTCTACAGGCCCAGGACATGTTGCCGCCGTTCGTCGCATTGTGGAGCCGCGCAGCCGATTTCGATCCGGCGGCGGTGTCGAAGGCGCTCGACGACCGCTCGCTGGTGCGAATCACCTTGATGCGCGGCACCATTCACCTGGTCACCCCGCCGGACGCGCTGCGCATCGCCCCGCACATCCAGCCGGAGCTGGAGAAGATCCCCTTCCGCAAGGGCTTCAACTACGGCGCGCTGGTCGGCCTGGACCCGGAAGAGGTTCGCGCCCACGGCGAATCGGTGCTGGGCGACGACGCGACCCCCGCCGGCGCCCTGCGCGAGCACGCCGCCGCTCTGTACCCCGATCGCGACCCCGGCGCGATCGTGCAGGCCTGGCTCTACCAGCTCCCCGTCCTGCAAACCCCGCCCCGCGGCCGCTGGGGCGACAGCAGTCGTCCGGTCTGGTCCCGCGTGCAACCTTGGCTCGGCGCACCTCTCGACCCCGCCTACCCGCTCGAGGAACTCCTGCTCCGCTACCTGCGCGCCTTCGGCCCGGCCACCACCATGGACATGCAGACCTGGTCGAAGCTCACCGGCATGAAGCCGGCCGTCGCGAAACTGGGCGACCGCGTCCGCACCTACACCGACGACCGCGGCCGCACCCTCTACGACGCCGCCGACGCCGATCTCGCCGACCCGGACCTGCCCGCCCCAGTCCGTCTGCTCGGCTGGTACGACAACGCGATCCTCTCGCACCAGGACCGCACCCGCATCGTCCCCGACGGCAACGCCCCGCCCTTGCGCGCCTTCGCCAATCAGGTCTCCCCGATCCTGGTCGACGGCTACCTGACGGGCGTCTACAAGGTCTTCGCCAAGGGCGGCGTGGCCTCGCTGCGAATCAGCCCGAGCGTCGAATGGTCCCGCGCCGACCGTGAGGCGGTCGAAGCGGAAGCGCTTGCCCTGCTGGCGTTCTCGGAACCGGACCGGCAGCCCGTCGTCGAAATCCTCGAGATCGGTGCCGACCTGCGCCCCTGACGTCAGTGCGCGGTGCGGTAGGCCGGGGCCTTGCTCGACCCGGCCGGGGTGAGCGTCCGCAGCAGCGGCAGCGTGCGATGCGGGACGACCGTGGACAGCACCACCACACTGTGCGACCGCACCACCGAACTGGTGCGGTCGATGCTCAGCAGAACGGCCTGCAGCCCGGCGTGGGAGTCCGCGCCGATCCGGCACAGGACGTCGCCCGTGCCGGTGGTGGCGTACGCCTCCAGCACCCCGGGGATGGCGTCGAGGTCGACGCCGACCTCCTCGAGCGCGCCCTGCGCGATCTCCAGGGTGACGAACGCCTGCACGTCGAATCCGGCGGCGGTGACGTCGATCTGCGGGTCGTAGGAGGCGATCACGCCCGCCTCCTCCATGCGCGCGATGCGGGACTGCACGGTGGCGCGGGCGACGCGGGTGCGGCGGGAGAGTTCCAGGATGCCCGCCTTCTGGTACTCGTGCATGGCGGTGAGGATGGCCAGATCGAGATCGTCCAGCCGGGCGGGCGTGCGGGACATGGCGGATCCTCCGCTCGTCGGTTCGCTGCTATTCAAATTGTCCAGCACCGGGTGGTGGATGGTGGTGCAATTCACCACAGTGTTCAGTGAATTTCAGCGATATTGCCTAGTGTCGACCGCTGGCATTTCCTGATCACATGAGCATCGACGCAGGACCTCAGCGCCCCCGGTCCGGCGACCTGCCCGGCGACGACGAGCTGCGCCGGCTGGTCGGCCTGGTGGACCATGACGCCGCCGCCGACCCGTTCCCCGTGCTCGGCTGGGACGCGCTGGTGTGGGTGGTCGGAAATGCCACCCAGACCGCGCACTACCTGCAGTCCGCGTTCGGCATGCGGCTGGAGGCCTACGCCGGGCCCGAGACCGGCAATCGCGACCACAAGGCGTTCGTGTTGCGCAGCGGCGGCGCCCGGTTCGTCGTCAAGGGTGCGGTGGATCCGGCCAGTCGGCTTGTCGCACACCATGATCGGCACGGCGACGGGGTGGTGGACATCGCGCTCGAGGTCCCGGACGTGGACCGCTGCATCCGCCACGCCCGCGCCCAGGGCGCCACCGTGCTGGCCGAACCGCACGACGACACCGACGAGTACGGCACCGTCCGTACCGCGGCCATCGCCACCTACGGCGACACCCGCCACACCCTCGTCGACCGCTCCCGCTATTACGGCCCGTACCTGCCCGGCTATCAGCCCCGCCGCTCCGCGTACGCGCCGCGCCCCGGGCACCCCATGCGCATCTTCCAGGCCATCGACCACGTGGTCGGCAATGTGGAACTGGGCCGCATGGATCAGTGGGTCGATTTCTACCGCCGCGTCATGGGATTCGAGAACATGGCCGAATTCGTCGGCGACGACATCGCCACCGACTACTCGGCGCTGATGAGCAAGGTGGTGGCCAGCGGCAACCACCGGGTGAAGTTCCCGCTGAACGAACCCGCCCCGAGCCGCAAACGCTCCCAGATCGACGAATACCTGGAGTTCTATCGCGGCCCCGGCGTCCAGCACATCGCCTTGGCCACCGGCGACATCCTCACCGCCGTCGACGTGCTGCGCCGCGAGGGCATCGAGTTCCTCGACACCCCGGCCAGCTACTACGAGGACCCGGAACTGCGCGCCCGCATCGGGCACGTCCGGGTCCCGGTCGCCGAACTGCAGCGCCGCGGCATCCTGGTCGACCGCGACGAGGACGGCTACCTGCTGCAGATCTTCTGCAAGCCCGTCACCGACCGCCCCACCGTCTTCTTCGAGCTCATCGAGCGGCACGGCTCGCTGGGTTTCGGCAAGGGCAACTTCAAGGCGCTCTTCCAGGCAATAGAGCGTGAACAGGAGGCGCGCGGAAACCTCTGAACAGCAAAGCAACACGACCGCAAACCCTCACGCCGAGCCGGATCCGGCAAAACCAGTAGAGTTCACGCCATGCGAATGGCGTCAGCGATCGTCGCGGGGTCGGTCCTCGCTTTGCTGCTGTCGGCGTGTGGGGGGACCAAGGATTCGGAGGACACTCCGGGGCTACGCCCGCCGCCGAAGGTGGCGACGCTGGGCCCGTTCGTCGGGGAGTGCGGTCACCTCACCGACGACGAGGTCCGCGACCTGGGTGGGCTCGGCACCATCACCAACGTCTTCAAGAATTCCACCGGCTGCAACTGGCAGGCCGGCGGAATCAGTTCCTCCAGCGTCACTTTCGCCTCCTATCGGGGCAGCCCGATCGACCGCGAGAAGGCGTGGGTGGCCAGCGTCGGCCGCACTCCCGACACCATCGAGGTCGGCGGTCGCAAGGGCTTCCAGGCCCTGGACCCCAGCAATGCCGTGTGCGATCTGGCGGTGCAGCTGGACGACGACTTCTTCGAATGGTCCATCTCCTACGGCGCGTTCAGCAGCGGCAATCTCGGCAACCCGTGCGACCGCACCCGCAAGATGGCAGAACTGACCGTGCAGCGGCTCGGATGAGGGGGACCCGGATGCCCCGTCGTTCCCGGCTGGCGATCGCCGTCTCGGTGCTGGCGCTGACCGCGGGCCTGGCCGGCTGCGGCAAGACGGTGCCCGGCACCGCCCTGCCCGCGGGCGGCACCACCGGCACCGGCGGCGCTCCCCGCATCAACACCAACTTCGACAAGCTGCTGCGCGAGTGCCAGGTGGTCGCCGTCGACGACATCGGTAAGTCGGTCGGCGACAACATGTATGTGGAGCCGTCGTTCAACGGCGCGGTCTGCATGTGGAATCTGACCGGCGGCGCCGCGGGCAGCGGCATGGTGACGCTGAGTTGGTACGAGCTCGGTTCGCTCGCGAACGAGAAGGCCAACAACGATCGCCTGAAGTATGTGACGAACGACATAACGGTGCAGGGCCGGCGGTCGCTCGAGACGCATCGCCCGAACGATCCGGATTCGTGCGGCGTGAGCGCTCCGGCCGCGGACACCGGCATCGTGGGCTGGTGGGTCAACTACCGCAACGGTTCTCGGCACGCGGACCCCTGCGAAGCGGCTCGCAAGCTGGTGGAGTTGACGTTGAACCTGGCTCGTTAGGGGCTCTACCAGCCCCGGCGGGGGGACCCTCTTTTGCCCCCTTCAGAGCCCGCGGGTATCGTGGACCGCTGTGCCCGGAAGCATTCGGGCAAGTTGATGCGCAGTACGTAGGCCAGCGAGAGCGGCTGACCTTTTCAGCGTGCCTTGAAATGGGCTCCGAGCTGCGTACGACACGCCCGACCCCGTGGCGACGAAATGCCGCGGGAACAGGGCGGGAAGCTCGAATGACAAAGACATGAAGTTCCAGACACCTGGTTACTAATAAGGAAAGCCGGTCTATGCCAACCATCAACCAGCTGGTCCGCAAGGGTCGCCGCGACAAGGTCGCCAAGACCAAGACTGCGGCCCTCAAGGGGAGCCCGCAGCGTCGTGGCGTGTGCACTCGCGTGTACACCACGACCCCGAAGAAGCCGAACTCCGCGCTCCGTAAGGTCGCGCGTGTTCGCCTGACCAGCGCGGTCGAGGTCACGGCCTACATCCCCGGTGAGGGCCACAACCTCCAGGAGCACTCGATGGTGCTCGTGCGCGGCGGTCGTGTGAAGGACCTCCCGGGTGTGCGCTACAAGATCATCCGCGGTTCGCTCGACACCCAGGGTGTCAAGAACCGCAAGCAGGCCCGCAGCCGCTACGGCGCCAAGAAGGAGAAGAGCTAATGCCGCGTAAGGGTCCCGCTCCCAAGCGTCCCCTGATCAACGACCCGGTCTACGGCTCGCCCCTGGTGACGCAGCTGGTCAACAAGATCCTGCTGGACGGCAAGAAGTCCACCGCCGAGCGCATCGTCTACGGCGCCCTTGAGCAGGCTCGCGAGAAGACCGGCACCGACCCGGTCGTGACCCTCAAGCGCGCGCTCGACAACGTCAAGCCCGCCCTCGAGGTCAAGCCCCGTCGTGTCGGTGGCGCCACCTACCAGGTGCCGGTCGAGGTCCGTCCGGGCCGCGCCAACACCCTGGCGCTGCGCTGGCTGGTCAACTACTCCCGCGCCCGTCGCGAGAAGACCATGGTCGAGCGTCTGGCCAACGAGCTGCTGGACGCCAGCAACGGCCTGGGCGCTTCGGTGAAGCGTCGTGAGGACACCCACAAGATGGCCGAGTCGAACCGGGCCTTCGCGCACTACCGCTGGTGACCTGTGGCCCGGCCCTCCGTTCGGAAGTGCCGGGAGACGAGTCACATGTCGGGCGCGACCGCTGAGCTGTTGCAAGCGAGGCACTTACGCGTCGCGCCCGACGTTGACACCGAGGGCTCTCGGAAAAATCCGAGGCTCATCCCGTTGAATCCCAACTAGCTACGAGCGGGGAAGTTTCCGTGGCACAGGAAGTGCTCACCGACCTGAACAAGGTCCGCAACATCGGCATCATGGCCCACATCGATGCGGGCAAGACCACCACCACCGAACGCATCCTGTTCTACACCGGTATCACGTACAAGATCGGTGAAGTTCACGATGGCGCCGCCACCATGGACTGGATGGCGCAGGAGCAGGAACGCGGCATCACCATCACGTCCGCCGCGACGACCTGTTACTGGAACGACAACCAGATCAACATCATCGACACCCCCGGCCACGTCGACTTCACTGTCGAGGTGGAGCGGTCGCTGCGCGTGCTCGATGGCGCCGTCGCGGTGTTCGACGGCAAGGAAGGCGTCGAGCCGCAGTCCGAGCAGGTGTGGCGTCAGGCCGACAAGTACGACGTGCCGCGTATCTGCTTCGTCAACAAGATGGACAAGCTGGGCGCTGACTTCTACTTCACCGTTCAGACCATCAAGGACCGCCTGGGCGCGAAGCCGCTGGTCATCCAGCTGCCGATCGGCGCCGAGGACACCTTCGAGGGCATCGTCGACCTGGTCGAGATGAACGCCAAGGTCTGGAAGGGTGAGACCAAGCTCGGCGAGCAGTACGAGGTCGTCGAGATCCCGGCCGATCTCAAGGAGCGCGCCGAGCAGTACCGCGAGGAGCTGCTCGAGACCGTCGCCGAGTCCGACGAGGAGCTGCTGGACAAGTTCGCCGGCGGCGAGGAGCTCTCGGTCGAGGAGATCAAGGCCGCGATCCGCAAGATGACCGTCAACTCCGAGCTCTACCCGGTGTTGTGCGGTTCGGCGTTCAAGAACAAGGGCGTTCAGCCCATGCTCGACGCCGTCGTCGACTACCTGCCGTCGCCGCTGAACGTCGAGTCGGTGCAGGGCCACGTGCCCGGCAAGGAAGACGAGATCCTGACCCGCAAGCCGTCCTCGGACGAGCCTTTCGCGGCGCTGGCGTTCAAGATCGCGACCCACCCGTTCTTCGGCAAGCTGACCTACGTCCGTGTGTACTCCGGCAAGGTCGACTCCGGCGCCCAGGTCATCAACGCGACCAAGGGCAAGAAGGAGCGTCTGGGCAAGCTGTTCCAGATGCACTCCAACAAGGAGAACCCGGTTCCCGAGGCCGTGGCCGGCCACATCTACGCGGTCATCGGTCTGAAGGACACCACCACGGGTGACACCCTGTGCGATCCGCAGAACCAGATCGTGCTGGAGTCCATGACCTTCCCGGATCCGGTCATCGAGGTGGCCATCGAGCCGAAGACGAAGGCCGACCAGGAGAAGCTGGGCACCGCGATCCAGAAGTTCGCGGAGGAGGACCCCACCTTCAACGTGAAGCTGGACCAGGAGACCGGCCAGACCGTCATCGGCGGTATGGGTGAGCTCCAGCTCGACATCTACGTCGACCGCATGAAGCGCGAGTTCAAGGTCGAGGCCAACATCGGTAAGCCGCAGGTGGCCTACCGTGAGACCCTGACCAAGACGGTGGACAAGTACGAGTACACCCACAAGAAGCAGACCGGTGGTTCGGGTCAGTTCGCCCGCGTCATCATCGCGCTCGCGCCGCTGGTCGACGCCGAGGACGGCGCCACTTACGAGTTCGAGAACAAGGTCACCGGTGGCCGCGTTCCTCGTGAGTACATCCCCTCGGTCGACGCCGGTATCCAGGACGCCATGCAGTACGGCGTGCTCGCCGGCTTCCCGCTGGTGAATGTGAAGGCTTCGCTGCTCGACGGCGCCTACCACGAGGTCGACTCCTCGGAAATGGCGTTCAAGATCGCCGGCGCGATGGCCCTCAAGGAAGCGGCCCGCAAGGCCGGTCCGGTGATCCTCGAGCCGCTGATGGCGGTCGAGGTCACCACGCCCGAGGACTACATGGGCGAAGTGATCGGCGACCTGAACTCCCGCCGTGGCCAGATCCAGGCCATGGAGGAACGCAGTGGTGCCCGTGTCGTCAAGGCGCTGGTTCCGCTCTCGGAGATGTTCGGCTACATCGGTGACCTGCGGTCGAAGACCCAGGGCCGGGCGAACTTCTCGATGGTGTTCAATTCGTACGCGGAGGTTCCGGCCAACGTGTCGAAGGAGATCATCGCCAAGGCGACCGGCGAGTAATTCGCTGTTCGGGGCGGATTCGCGAGAGTTCGCCCCGGAGTGGTCGTCGAACGACCCCCTGTAATACAAACCGCACTGCTGCAAAAAAGCACGCACTAACTAGTCCAGGAGGACCACAGTGGCGAAGGCGAAGTTCGAGCGGACGAAGCCCCACGTCAACATCGGCACCATTGGTCACGTCGACCACGGCAAGACCACGCTGACTGCCGCGATCACCAAGGTGCTGGCTGACACCTACCCGGACGTGAACGCCGCGTTCGCGTTCGACCAGATCGACAAGGCGCCGGAGGAGAAGGCTCGTGGTATCACGATCAACATCTCCCACGTCGAGTACCAGACCGAGAAGCGCCACTACGCGCACGTCGACGCCCCCGGTCACGCGGACTACATCAAGAACATGATCACCGGTGCCGCCCAGATGGACGGCGCGATCCTGGTCGTGGCCGCCACCGACGGCCCGATGCCGCAGACCCGTGAGCACGTGCTGCTCGCCCGCCAGGTCGGCGTGCCCTACATCCTGGTCGCGCTGAACAAGTCCGACATGGTCGACGACGAGGAAATCCTCGAGCTCGTCGAGATGGAGGTCCGCGAGCTGCTGGCTTCGCAGGAGTTCGACGAGGACGCCCCGGTCGTGCGCGTCTCCGGCCTGAAGGCCCTCGAGGGTGACCCGAAGTGGGCCGCCTCGGTGCTCGAGCTGATGAACGCCGTCGACGAGTCGATCCCGGACCCGGTCCGTGAGACCGACAAGCCGTTCCTGATGCCGATCGAGGACGTCTTCACGATCACCGGTCGTGGCACCGTCGTCACCGGTCGTATCGAGCGCGGTGTGATCAACGTGAACGAGGAAGTCGAGATCGTCGGCATCCGCGAGAAGTCGCAGAAGACCACCATCACCGGTGTCGAGATGTTCCGCAAGCTGCTGGACCAGGGCCAGGCGGGCGACAACGTCGGTCTGCTGGTTCGTGGTCTGAAGCGTGACGACGTCGAGCGTGGTCAGGTCGTCGTGAAGCCGGGCACCACCACCCCGCACACCGAGTTCGAGGGCCAGGCGTACATCCTGTCGAAGGACGAGGGTGGCCGCCACACCCCGTTCTTCAACAACTACCGCCCGCAGTTCTACTTCCGTACCACGGACGTGACCGGCGTCGTGACCCTCCCCGAGGGCACCGAGATGGTCATGCCCGGCGACAACACCGAGATGAGCGTCAAGCTGATCCAGCCGGTCGCCATGGACGAGGGCCTGCGTTTCGCGATCCGTGAGGGTGGCCGCACCGTCGGTGCCGGTCGCGTCACCAAGATCGTCAAGTGATTCGCTGAATCACCTGGTGATTTCTTGAATCGCTGACGAACGGCGTCGCCCCGAAAGGGGCGGCGCCGTTCGGGTTTTCGGGTGCGACCGCGTTCCCGAATGCGAAAGGGCCGCTTCCCCAGGGGGAGCGGCCCTTTCGTGTGTCCGTGGTCGGTCAGGAAGCGGTGAGCTGGTCGCCGCAGGTCGCGCCGAGTAGTCGGCCGGATTCGAAAGCGGCTGCGGCGGAAGGAAGTTGGGCGAGCCGGCCGGAGGCGAGGATGCGCACCGTGCCGGTGCCGGTGGTGGGCCGTCCCAGGGCGTCCATGCGGCGCAGGGTCTGTCCGGCCACCGCCTCGGCGCTGTCGAAGACGCGCACGCCCGCGGGCAGCGTGGCGAGGATGTCGTCGAGCACCAGCGGGTAGTGCGTGCAGCCGAGCACGATGCCCTCGGTGTCGGCGGGGGTGCGCGCGGCGGCGTCGGCGATGGCCTCGGCGATGACGGGCAGATCGCCGCGGTCGATGGCGTCGGCAAGTCCGTGGCAGGCGACCCCGGTGACCTCGGCGTCGCCGCCGAACTGCGCGATCAGCCCGGCCTGGTAGGCGCTGTCGGTGGTGGCCGCGGTCGCCCAGACCGCGACCTTGGCGCAGGCGGCTGCGGCGGGCTTGATCGCCGGGACGGTGCCGATCACCGGCACGTCGGGCCCGACCATGGCGCGCACGTGTTCGAGTGCGGTGACGCTGGCCGTATTACAGGGCAGCACAATGACTTCCGCGCCCTCGCGCAGGGCGAGGCGCGCGGTGTCCAGTACCCGGTCGACGACCCACTGCTCGGGCTTGGGTCCCCAGGGCGCGCCGTCGGGGTCGTTGAGCAGCAGCAGGTCGAGATCGGGCCGCAGCTTCCGCAACCAGGCGGCCGTGGGCAGCAGCCCCAGTCCGGAGTCGATGAGCGCGACGATCACACCCTGCACGGTAGTGAAGGCACCGGCCTGATCGCGAACCGCGGGTCGGAATGTCGTGGTTGCCGGGATGCTGCCGAACGGGTCCGGCGGCACGCCCGGGCCTCGGTCAGCCGGCGGTCGCCACCGGCTGCAGGTTCGCGGCGAGTTCGCCGCGGGCCTTCATGACCTTGCCGGCCATGCTCGCGCCGACGATCGCGACCAGTTCGCCCGCGCGCCGGTAGTGGGCCAGGAACTTGCGGCCCTTGTCCTCGACGATCTCGATTTCGTCGGCCAGTGCCGGGATGCCCAGCACCTGGATCTTCATGTCGTACTGGTCGCTCCACACGTACGGCACCTGGATCTCGGCGGCCGGTTCGGCGCCCAGCAGCGCGGCGGCCAGGACCTGGGCCTGCTCGCCGGCATTGGTCCAGTGCTCGACGCGCTTGGGGTGGCCGACGGCGTGCGGCCAGGCCGCGACGTCGCCGAGGGTCCAGACGCCGGGTACCGAGGTGCGTCCGGTCTCGTCGGCCAGCACGCCGCCGCCCTGGCCGGGTGCGGCGAGCGGGATGCCGGAGTCGGCCAGCCAGTCGGTGACGGGCACCGAGCCGATGCCGATGACCACCAGGTCGGCGTCGACGACGCTGCCGTCGGCGAGCTGCACGCCGCGCACCGAGTCGCCCTCGGTGACAAGGGTTTCCACGCCGACGCCGCAGCGCAGCTCGACGCCCTCGGCCTCGTGCAGCCGGGCGACCAGTGCGCCGACCTGCTCGCCGAGCGCGGCGAACAGGGGAGTGGGCTGGGGTTCGACGATGGTGACGTCGAGTCCGCGGGCGCGGAAGCTGGCGGCGAGTTCGCAGCCGATGAAGCCCGCGCCCACGATGACGGCTTTACGCGCGGTGCCGAGGTGTTCGCGCATCGCCTGGGCGTCGGCGTGGGAGCGCAGCACGTGCACACCGCTGACCTCGGGCAGGCCGGGGATGCGGCGCGGGCGCAGGCCGGTGGCGATCACCAGGGCGTCGTAGGCGGCTTCGGTGCCGTCGGAGAGTCGGACCCGGCGGGCGGTGGTGTCGACGCCGGTGGCGGTGACGCCCAGGCGCAGCGTGATGTCGTGTTCGGGGTAGAACTCGGCGGGCCGCAGGGCGGTGTCGTCGGTTTCGCCGCGCATGTACTGCTTGGACAGCGGCGGCCGGTCGTAGGGCGCGTGGTTCTCGTCGCCGAGCAGGGTCAGTTCGCCGGTGTAACCCGCACGTCGGAGCTCTTCGGCGGTGCGCAGGCCCGCGAGTCCACCACCAACAATTAGAACCTGTTCTACCGAGTGCGACATGTGCCCACCTTAGCGGTTCCCCGGGGTGGGTACCGACGTGTCGGCAGTCACACCCGAGATGCCGCTCAATCGTATCCATGCATTTATTGATCGGGCGGTCAATCAGGAATACAACGGACTCAGAACATATTTCCTGGCCTTTCAAAGGAGGCATTCCATGTTCACCGTGAGTCGCACCGAGCACGCCCTGACGTTCGTGCTCGGTGCAGTAGCCGCGCTGTCCCCGATCTGGGTGGCGCACAGTGACCGCGCACTGTGGACCCTCGTCGTGCTCGGTGTGCTGATCGCACTCGCGGGCCTGGCGCAGTTGCGCGAGATGGCGACCGGTATGGCGGGCCGTGCGCTCGGCGTGCTGGGCGTCCTGATGTTCATCTCCCCGTGGGTGATGAACTTCCACTCCTTCAGCGGCGCCTCCTGGGTCGCATGGATCGTGGGCGCGTTGACCGTGGTGGTCGCATTGGCCGAGATGCCCGAGGTTGCGGGTCGTTTCGGCGCCGCGGCGCACCACTGACCGGGTCGCGGCGCGCCGGCCTCGGTCTCCCGTACCGACGGGAGACGCCACGAGGCCGGCGTACTCGCGCGATATGCTTGTTCCCTACGTCCGCCCGACCGGTGGCGGCCGCCTCCGCTTCGAAGCGTGAGGAGGAATTCGAGCAGTGCCTGCACCACGCAAGCGTCGTAGCAAGAAGGTCGACGGGGACGCTCGCCAGCTCATTCTGGATGCCGCCGAAATTCTTTTCGCTGCCAATGGATTCGACGCGACCGCGACCGCGGCCATCGCCGAGGCGGCCGGGGTGCCCAAGGGCCTGGTCTTCTATTACTTCCCGACCAAGGACGCGATTCTGTCGGCGCTGATGGCCGAGCGGGTCCCGCCCCAGCCGATCGACGACATCGATGCGGTGGTGGTGCCGGGTGATCCGGCCAAGAGCCTGGTCAACATGGATGCCGCGCTGAATCTGCGCGATCACAATTCGTCGGTGCTGCGGGTGATCATGTGGCGCGAGGCCGACACTCATCCGGATGTGCGGAAGCAGTTGCGCCGCATGCGCGATCAGTTGCTGGACGCGACGGCGCGGGTGCTGGCGGCGAGTGCGCCCGGCCCGGTGCAACCGGGGACGTTGCGGGCGTGCGCGGCGGCGTGGGTGTCGGCGATGCTGGCGATCGCGAGCACGGATCGGTTGCACGCGTTGGACGGGCTGCCGTTGCCGACGGCCGACGAAATCTTGAACGTCGCGAACGTGGTGGCCGCTGGAATGACCCAAATGGGCTGATTGCTGGCGTGTCGCTGGCTCATTCTCGAACACTCCCGACCACACTCTTTGTGGGGCAATCGTGTGATTCTCACTGCGAGGTTCGTGGAGGAACCAGTGAAGGCCAAGTTGTTGCTGCGTGTTCTCGGAGTGCTTTCGGCAGGTCTGACGCTGGCGGGTCTGGCACCCGCGGCGCACGCGGACCCGATCTATCCCGCGCCGGATCCGGACCCGTTCTACGCGCAGCCGGCCGATGTCGCCGACCACGATCCGGGTGATGTGCTGGCGGTGCGGCCGATGCCGCCGCTGCTGATGTTCCCCGAGACCGCGGTCACCATGGTGAAATTCCGGTCCACCAATTCCGAGGGCGGCCCGATCGCGGCCATCACCACGGTGCTCACGCCGCGCGAGCATCAGCCGGGCGGGCCGCTGCTGTCCTATCAGCACATCATCAACGGCCTCGGCGCCCAGTGCGCGGTGTCGCGCGTGCTGTACACCAACGACCCGAATCTGCAGGTGAAGGAAGCCGTCGCGTTGAACGTGGCGCTGCGGCGCGGCTGGTCGGTGGCGCTGCCCGACCATCTGGGCCCGAACTTCGCCTACGGCGCGGCCAAATTGGGCGGTCAGATCACCCTGGACGGGGTGCGCGCCGTCAAACGAGTGCCGGAACTGGGCGTCGCCGACAGCCGGGTGGCGATGGCCGGTTACTCCGGCGGCGGCATGGCGACCGCGTGGGCGGCGGCGCTCGCGCCCACGTACGCGCCGGAACTGGAGTTCGCGGGCGCGGCCACCGGCGGCGTGCCGATGAATCTGGAGAAGATGGTGAGCCAGCTGGGCTGGCAACCGCATCCGGCGTTCGGGCTGGCCATGGCGGCCGCCATCGGCCTGGAGCGGGAGTATCCGGATCGGCTGCCGATCAGTACCCAGATGAACGGTGCGGGCCTGGCCGCGCGCAATGCCATGGCCAATGGCTGCACCAACGAGATCATGGCCATCGGCGCGGGTCACAGCGCGCGCGAATTCGCGGCCGGCGACTCGATGATCGACGATCCGACGGCGCGGTCGGTGTTGCGGGAGAACAGCCTGGAACTGTTCGACGGCGTGCCGAACATGCCCATCTTCGAATGGCATTCGGCGAGTGATCCGCTGATTCCGGTGGACGCCATCGTGAATACCGACAACCGGTATTGCGCGGCCGGGGTGCGGGTGGACGCGGATGTGAATCCGTCGCCGGAGCACCTGTCCGCGGCGGTGCTCGGACTGCCGTCGGCACTGGAGTGGATCGACGCGCGCATGCGCGGCGTACCCGCTCCGACCACCTGCTGAGCCGATCCGGTCCCGGTCCGGGGCAGGCGTCAATGCCCCAATACCGTTGGTCGTGAGCCGGTTTCGTGGCGACCGGGCGCACGGCCGGACCGTGGCCCGAGTCGCACCGGCTCCCGGGGCCCGGTAAGAATGGCGGCCATGGATGCCGATTTCACCACCGGCCCGGGGGATTCGCGCTCTTCGCGTCAGCCGGGCTACCGTCTCACCCACCCGGACGCGCCGGGCACCTCGCCGAATCCGGTGCTGACCGGCATCGATACCGGCGGCCCGGGCCGCAACGGCCACGACGCGCTCGGCCGCAACGGCCATGACGGGCTCAGCCGCAACGGCCACGACCAGCAGGTGCAGTGGTCCTCGGCGCCGGTAACCCTGCGCGGCACACCGGAATCGGACGCGCTGTCGCGCCGGATCGCGCCCGATCTACCGCAGCGCTCCGCCGACCTGCCGCAGCGTTCGCCCGACCTGCCGCAGCGCAATATCGATCTGACGCAGCGCGCTCCCGAACTGCCGCAGCGCACCGCGGACCCCGAGGCGGTGGCCGCCCGCCTGGCCGCGGACAACGAGCCGTTCTCGGCCCGCATCACCACCGACAGTGAGCCGTTCGGCGCGCCCACCACCGATGGCGAGTCCTACAGCTTGCGCCCGGCCGCGAACGGATCGCCGTTCACCCATTCGGTCAACGACAGCGGCGCGCTCACCCGGCCGGCGGCCGACAGCGGCCCGTTCACCCGCTCCGTCGCCGACATCGAGTCTTTCGCTTCGCCGCTCGTGCCCGAGAGCGACACCCTGCGCCCCGCCGCCGAGGCGCCCGCCTACGCTCCGCGCACCGACTCGCACGAGAGGCTCTTCGGCGCCGCCCCGGCGGTCGACTTCGAGGCCCCGGTGTCGCGCCGCTACGCGCCGGACCCCGAGCCGTCGGTCCGGTTCGAGGTCCCGGAACGGCTGGAAGCTCCTGCCCGCCTGGAGAATCTGGACGCCCCCGCCAGCCTGGAGAGCTTGGAGGCGGTCGCCGCGTCTCTGCGGGAGAGCGCCCAGGACGCGCCGCGTGAGTCCGTGCGCCCGACGGGAACCCCGTCGCGTCGTCGCGCCGCGCCGGAACCCGTTGTGGAGCAACTGGATTCGATTGTGACCGAACTCGTGACCGCCACGCCGGCGGCTACCGAGGTGGCCGCCCCGGAGCCGGTGGTGGTGACCGCGCCGGTGACCGAGACCGCCGTGACCGAGTCCAAGGCCGCCGAATTCCGCACCAGCGACGCCACCATCGATCTGCACCACATCATGCGTCTACTGCTCGCCAGCCACGAACTGGAGGTGGCCGCGACCGCCGCCGAATCCGGCGCCGGCGATATCGAGAAGCTGGCCCAAGCCGCGCACCGGACCCGTTCGGCAGCCGTGGAATTGGTGGCCGCCTGGTACGGAGGGGCGGACCATATGCGAAATTTTGGCGAGGTGCTGTTGCAGGCTGCGGCTGAAACAGCATGATGTAGATCTAGGATTCGGGGCGTGACGTCGAATGCGTTGACCGCCGAGGCGGTCCGAGCGGATTTGGCGGCGCTCGCCGATCCGGCCGATGCGGTGCATCTGCAGCGCTTTTTCAAGACCGGGCCGGGGGAGTACGGCGAAGGGGATGTTTTTATCGGCGTCCGGGTTCCGCAGACCCGGAAGGCGGTGAAACGGTTTGCCGGGATGCCGCTTTCGGAGATCGATGTGCTGCTGGACAGTCCGGTGCATGAGCATCGGCTGGCGGCGTTGGTGATTCTGAATGGCGAGATGGCGCGCGCGTCGCGCAAGCGCGGGGCCGATGTGGGGCGGCAGCGCGAGATTGTGGAGTTGTATCTGGCGGCGGTGCGCCGGGGCCGGGTGAACAACTGGGATCTGGTGGATGCGTCGGCGGAGTTCATTCTGGGTCCGTGGTTGCTGGAACGCCCGCGCGATCTGCTCGATGAATTCGCGGCGGGGGATTCGTTGTGGGAGCGGCGGGTGGCGTTGCTGACCACGTTCGCGTTCATCAAACAGGGCGATACCGCGA
Organism: Nocardia tengchongensis; assembly: GCF_054781395.1. Taxonomy (NCBI): domain Bacteria; kingdom Bacillati; phylum Actinomycetota; class Actinomycetes; order Mycobacteriales; family Nocardiaceae; genus Nocardia; species Nocardia tengchongensis. The sequence goes on along the minus strand of NZ_BAAGUM010000006.1, from coordinate 1,340,671 downwards.
CGACCCTGGAATTGTGTGAGCGGTTGCTCGACGACCGCCGCGATCTCATCCAGAAGGCGGTGGGCTGGATGCTGCGGGAGATCGGCAAGCGGGTGGATCCCGCGATTCTCACCGGATTTCTGGACGCGCACGCGGCGGATATGGGCCGCACCGCGTTGAGCTACGCGACCGAGCATCTGACCTCTGACCGGCGCGCGCACTACCGCGCGCAGCGGTGAGTGTCGCGGCGTAGACCACGCTGCCGGGTAGCTGTGACGGAGTACTCGGGCGATTCGGATTGATTGTTCACCCTGTGTTCAGTTTACGTTCATTTGTCGAGACCACTCTGTGATCAGTCGACGACGACCGATACCAGCTCGAAACGAGTTGGTGCACCACACGCGGAGACCGCCGCCCTTCGGCGAGAGCGTGAACGAACGGTGATAGCTGGGAAATCTCCCGAATCTCGTTCCGCCACCTTGCACATCACAATCCATGCAGTGCATCGACAGGCTCCCCAGGGAGACCCGCCGTGGTCAGCGCTGCGCCAGTGAGACTCGCCATGAATAAATTCTTCGCTCAGCCCGTCAAAACCGTCACCGGCCTGGCCGCCGCCGCGCTCGCCGCGTCGGCCGTGATCGCCGCCGGCACCGCCTCCGCGGACGTCAACGGTGTCCCGCCCGAGTTCCAGGCCACCGCCCAGCAGGTGCAGCAGCAGGCCGTCGGCCTGAACGCGTCACTCCCGGCGGCGCAGCAGGACCAGGTCCGCGCGGCCGTGCAGGGCCTGCCCGCCCCCTTGAATCAGGTGCTGCCCCCGGCCTTCACCAACGATCTCGACGGCTGGATCCGCAATGCCCTGTACGTGCTGAACCAGCACGGCATCCCGGGCAGCTACGACGGCATCTTCCGCAACATTCAGCGGGAGTCCGGCGGCAACCCGCAGGCCATCAACCTGTACGACTCGAACGCCGCCGCGGGCATCCCGTCCAAGGGCCTGCTCCAGGTGATCGATCCGACCTTCCAGGCGTACCACGTCGACGGCACCTCGTGGGACATCTACGATCCGGTCGCCAACATCACGGCCGCCTGCAATTACGCGGCGCACCGCTACGGCTCGATCGACAACGTCTTCTCGGCTTACTGAGCAGCGCACAGCAAACCGGCCGCCACATCGTGAGATGTGGCGGCCGGCTGTCGTTTTCGGGGACCCGCTAGAACTGGATCTTCAGGTGGTCGGTCACCGGCCGCGCCTGGCAGCCCAGGATGTAGCCGTTGGCGATGTCCTCGGGGTCGAGGATCTCCGCGTTCTCCATCTCCACTTCGCCTTCCAGGACGGTGCAGGCGCAGGAGCCGCATTCGCCCTCGAGGCAGGAGTAGGGCACGTCCAGGCCCTTGGACAGCATGATGTCGACCAGGGTCTGGCTGCGCGGCCAGGTCATCTCGTGGGTCTCGCCGTCGAGTTCGACCTCGACGCTGGCGGCGTCGGCGGCTTCCTCGGCGCTGATCTCGGTGGGGGCGACGTCGGCGAACGGGTCACCGGACAGCGAGTTGAACACCTCGGCGTGGGTGCGGTTGCGCGGCATGCCGAGCTGGCCGAGGGCGTCGTGGACCCGGTCCATGAACGGCTTGGGGCCGCACATGAACGCCTCGTAGGCGGTGTAGGGGGCGACCAGGGCGGCGAAGGCGTCGGCGGTCGGCAGGCCCTGGAGGGTTTCGAGCCAGTGGATGACGACGACCCGCTGCGGGTTCTTGTCGGCGAGTTCGCGCAGTTCCCGGGCGAAGATGACCGACTCGTGGTCGCGGTTGGCGTAGACCACCACGATGCGGCCGTTGCCGCGGGCGAGGGCCGACTTGAGGATGGACATCACCGGGGTGATGCCGCTGCCGGCCGCGAACAGCAGCAGGTCCTCGTCGAGGTTCCGGGGGGTGAAGATGCCGGAGGGCGGCAGCACCTCGATGGTGTCGCCGGCTTTCAGGTTGTCGCACACCCAGTTCGACGCGTAGCCGTCGACGGTCCGCTTGATGGTGACCTTGGGCTGGTCGTCGGTGTGCGGCGAGCTGGCCAGCGAGTAGCAGCGGGCGACGGACCCGGTGAGGTCGCTCGGGATGCGCAGCGTCAGGAACTGGCCCGGCTGGTAGGAGAAGCGCTCACGGAGGTCCTCGGGCACGTCGAATACCAGCGAGCAGGCGTCGGTCGTCTCGTTGATGACCGCGGAGACCCGCAGCACGGCCGATCGTGAGCTGTGCGGTACGTCGACGGTGGTCATAGTGTCCTCTCGAACCCGGCAGTGATGGTCAGCCGGAGCAGTCTACCCAAACTAGAACGTGTTCTAGTTTGACTATACGTGGGTGTCGCGCTGCCGGACAAGCTGAGCTTCCAGCCCCGCGATCAGCACATCCATCGAGAAGTCGTAGGAGTACCGGCCGCGCAGATCACCCAGGTGTTTGGTGGCGCGTTCCACGGCCTCGGGCAGCACCCGATCCAGCAGCGACGAACGGTCGCGCGGGTTCACCTTGGAGCGCCCGAACAGGTAGGTGTGAATGGTGGCGTAGGCGGAGAGCACATTGCGCTCGTCGAAACCGGCGTCGAAGAGGATTTCCATCACGGCCGCGATCAGGTCGAGCTGTTTGCCGAGCATCTGCTCGATCAGTACGTCGCCGAGACCCGGGTGCTTGCGCAATTTCTCGTCGATCTGGTCGATCAGGTCGCGCAAACGCATTTGCCACGTACCGAATTCGGGTGGCGGCTTGCGCACGCCGGTCAGCGCCGCGGTCGCCACCAGATCGAGTAGCTCACGCTTGTCGGCGACATAGTAATAGGGGGCCATCGGCGAAACTCCGAGTTCGCGGGAGAGTCGTCGCATGGACAGCTTCTCCACGCCGTCCTGCCGGACCACCCGCAGGGCGGCCTCGACGATCTCGGATTCCGAGAGGGTGTTACCGCCCCCGCCTGTCTGCATGCGCCCGACTCCCATACCGCCTCGACCACCACGGGCACGGATATCCGTCCCTACCTGTTCAACTGCCGATTTTCCTCCCGCAGTGTAGAGCGCCCGCCATGTGACTCGTCGAGCTACGGTCCGATGTGCGCCGGACTCGAATGCGGCTGCGGTGCCACGGGGATGCCGCACGCCCTCGGGTTCGTGGCCGTCCCGATTCCGGATCGAGTGGAGCGGAGGAGCGAACGGCTCCATAGTCCTGCGCCTCGGGGGAGCGGAGGGAGGGAAGAATCGGGACCTCAGGGCCGCGAACCCGCCCGTAGCGAAGCGGAGGGCAAATAACCCAGCGTGGCAATCATCATTGCCAACGGTGTGCTGACTTAGCATTCGGGAATGCGCCATGATCGCCTTCCCGATGGTTTCGGGGTGCGAATCGATCCCAAGGTGCGCACTTATTCCGGTGGACGGCTCCTGGTCGGTGGCACTCCGACACGGTTGCTGCGGCTCGCTCCGGAAGCTGCGGCCTTGATCGGTGACGGGTACCTCGAGGTGACCGACCCGGCGTCGGCCCGGGTTGCCAGACGTCTTCTCGATTCCGGTGTCGCGAATCCGCGTCCGCGGCTGCTGCCGTCGCTGGAGGACGTCACCGTCATCGTGCCGGTGCACAACAACACTCCCGAGCTGTCGCGCCTGCTGTCGGCGCTGCGCGGGCACACCGTGATCGTGGTGGACGACGGCTCGGATCGGCCGGTGCGGATTCCGGAGGCGCGCAGCCGATGCCGGATCACCGTGCTGCGGCGGGATCGCCGGCACGGTGCGGCGGCCGCCCGGAATTTCGGATTGCGATCCGCGTCAACCGAATTCGTGGCGTTCCTGGATCCGGAGGTGGTGCCCCGCACCGGCTGGCTGGAGGTGATGCTGGGCCACTTCAGCGATCCGAAGGTGGCGTTGGTGGCTCCGCGCATCCTCGCCATGGATCCGGATTCCACGCTGCTGGCCCGCTATGAGCACACCCGCGGTTCGGTGCATCGCGGCCGCCGCGAGTCGGCGGTGCACGCGCACGGCCCGGTGCCCTACGTGCCGAGTTCGGCGGTGCTGGTGCGCCGGCTGGCGCTGCTGGCCGAGGGCGGTTTCGACGAGAGCATGGATGCGGGCGGCGATGTCGATCTGTGCTGGCGGCTGGATCGCGCGGGCTGGCGGCTGCGCTACGAGCCGGCCGCCCGGGTCGCGCACAGCAATCCGGTGTCACTACGAAAGTGGTTCGCGCACAAGGTGACCCATGGCACCGGGGTGGCCCCGCTGGCGCAGCGCCATCCGGGTCTGGCCGCGCCGCTGTCGCTGCCGATCTGGACGGCGGTCTCGGCGACGCTGCTGAGCACCATGTCGGGCTGGGGCATCTTCGGCGGCGTGCTGACCCTGGGTGCGACGCTGGTCCGATTACGCCGGGTCTTCGCCGGGCTCGACAATCCGACCCGGGTGGCGGCCATATATATGACGCGCGGTTTCACCGGCGCGATCTGGCGGCTGGCGTCGGCCATGTGCCGCCACTACTGGCCGATCACCTTGCTGGGCATGCTGTGCTCGCGCCGGGTCCGGCACATCGCGATCACCCTGGCCATGGCCGAAGGTCTGGCGGACTGGTTCACCCACCGCGAGCCGGGCAGCCTGGACCCGGTCCGGTACGTGTTCTGCCGCCGGCTGGACGACATCGCCTACGGCACCGGCGTGTGGTGGGGTGCGGCGCGCACCAAGAGTGCGGCGGCGTTGAAGCCGACGCTGCCGACCGGCTGATCAGCGGTAGTAGATCTCCAAGGTGGCGATGCGCCCGTCCGGGTCGAGGCTGAACACGTCGATGGCGTAGGTGCGGTTGCCCGGCGCGCCGAGCGGGCTGGTGGCCTCGAGCTGCGCGACTTCCACTGCCGGGCCCGGGATTACGCGGGTGATCCGGGTCTGTGCCCGGCCCGCGAACACGACATTCCGATAGAACCCCGCGATTTCGTCGTGACCGCTGAAAATGCCGCGGGGATTGCGGAGTTCGGCCCCGGTCGCGAACAGCGCCAGCAGGGCGGATTCGTCGGCGGCGTTGACCGCCCGCACGTAGTCCTCGGCGATGCTCATCGACTCTCCTTATCTCCCTGGAGCCGGACCGGCATGTGCCGCACCCCGGTGTGCTTGTTGCTGCGCGTGTATTCGACGGGCCCGGTCAGTTCGGCGATCTCGACGCCGTCGAGCAGCGCGTCGAAGACCACCCGCATCTCCATCCGGGCCAGGTTGGAGCCGAGGCAGAAGTGCCCGCCGCGCCCGAAGGCGAGGTGCGGGTTGGGTCGCCGGGTGATGTCGAAGGTGTGCGGGTCGGGGAACACGCTCGCGTCGCGGTTGGCGGAGGTCCACCACAGGGTGACCTTGTCCCCGGCCCGGATGCGCCGGCCGCCGAGGTCGGTGTCGCGGGTGGCGGTGCGCCGGTTGTAGGAGGTGGAGGACGCCCACCGCAGCATTTCGTCGACGGCGCCGTCCAATTGGGTGCGATCGTCGCGCAGGGTGCGCCAGACGTCGGGCCGTTCGATGAGCGCGAGCATCCCGACCGCTATGGAGTTGCGGGTGGTCTCGCTGCCCGCCGCGATGAGCAGGCTGAACAGCATCGCCTTCTCCATGTCGGTGAGCGGTTGCCCGTCGATGGTGGCGTGCGCGGCCAGTGACAGCAGGTCGTCGGCGGGTGTGGCGGTCTTGGCGGCGAGCAGTTCCTTGCCGTAGGCCCGGGTTTCGGCGACGGCGCGCTGGGTGCGCGCGGTGGCCTCGCCGAGTTCGCGATCGTCGTAGTCGAGGGCCACGTTGGCCCAGCCGAACAGCCGGTGCCGGTCCTGTTGCGGCACTCCGAGCAGTTGCGCGACGGCCTGCAGCGGGAGTTCGGCGGCGAGGTCGAGCAGAAAGTCGCACTCGCCCTTGGCCAGTGCCGCGTCCACCAGGTCGGCGGCGCGTTGCCGCAGGTCGTCCTCGATGAGTTTCAGGGTTCGTGGTGCGACGCTGGGCATGAGCAGTTTCCGCACGCCGGCGTGCCGGGGGTCGTCCATCATGTTGAGCAGCACCCCGACGGCCCAGTCCACCGGCAGATCTTCGATGAGGGTGCCCCCGCCGCGTCGTTCGCCTCCGGTCTCGGAGGAGTAGGTGACCGAATCCCCGGCCACGGCAACGATGTCGGCGTACCGGCTGACCACCCAGAACCCTTCCCCGTCGGGGGTGTGCGCGGTGGGTGGATGCCACCACACCGGTGCTTCGGCGCGCAGCCGGTCGAAGACCGCGTGCGGGAAGCCGTGCGCGAAGCGGTCGAGGTCGGTCAGGTCGATGTCCTCCACGGACCCACCCTGGCACAGGGCCCGGCGGCGGGACGGTACATTCGATGAACCGTCCAGTCGCAAAAACGTTTCACCGCAAGGGTTTCGATGCGGAGCGCGGATCCGCGGCCCGGTCAGCCGCGCCGCCGCTACCGCGCCCGGTGGAGCGCGACGCGCGGACCACGCGCCGTGACTGAACACGGCGTGTTTAACAAGATGCTGTGTAGCTCACATTTCCCGTGGGCACGGTTGCTGTGTGACCTGCCGGACAAACGTCCGGCTTCCGCCTTGGGCGCTCAGGTGCGCCGGTACCCTTTGGGTGCGGAAAGAAAGGCAAATGGTCAGCAATCTTGCGGGTGGGGGAAACCCTAACCACGGCGTCGAACCGGGCAGTCAACTCGGGGCGCTCGAAACTTACGCCGCCCAGGCACACGGATATCTCAGCCTGGGCGGGGATCAGCTGGGGCAACTGCCCGGCTTGTTGCGTCCGATGGTGCTGGAATCGTGGCTGCGCAGTGTGCGCGGCGGCGTGGACCCCATGGACGACGGGGACGGTCGCGGCCTGCGCGGCTCGGACCTCGAGCGCTATCGCGACGCGCATCCGATCGCCGCGGTCATGCCCCTGGTGGACAAGTTGTTGCTGCGGGACGCGACCAGTACCGGTTTGATCGTGGTGGTGGCCGATCAGTTCGGCCGAGTGCTGTCCGTGCACGGCAACGCCGATCGAGTGCAGCCGGCCGCCGAGGCGGGTCTGCGCGAGGGCAATGACCTGAGCGAACGCCGGGTCGGCACCAATGCGGTGGGCTTGGTGGTGCGCACCGGCCGCGCGGCCTGGATCCACGGGCCGGAACATTTCCTGCATCGCATGCACCAGATCACGGGAGCGGCTGCGCCGGTGCACGATCCGGACGGCCGCCTGGTGGGGGTGCTGATGATCGCCGGTGGCGTGCGGGTCGCGCGTCCGGAGATCCTGGCCCTGGTGAAGGCGGCGGCGACGGCGGCGGAGATGGATCTGCTGCTGGCCGCGGTCCGTTCGGGCCACGACCGGCGTTCACCCGCCGACGCGCCCGCGCCCGAACGACTGGGCCTGGAGGTGCTCGGGCTGGGGCAGCCGCAGCTGACGGTGGCGGGGGAGCGGGTCCCGCTGTCGCAGCGGCATGCCGAGATCCTGTTGCTGCTGGCCGAGCATGCCGAGGGGTTGTCGGCCGATCACCTGGCCCTGCTGCTCGATGACGCCGATCTGGACAACGCCACCATTCGCGCCGCCATGTCGCGGCTGCGCTCGGTGGTCGGTTCGAATGTCTTCGGTTCGCGCCCGTATCGGTTGCGCGTGCCGATCGCCACGGATGTGGAGGCGCTGCGCGCCGCCCTGGATTCCGGGGACGTGGATGCCGCCGTGCGCCTGTACGCGGGCCCGGTGTTGCCGCGTTCGACGGCCCCGGGAGTTATAGACATTCGCGATGAATTGCGTGTGCGCTTGAGAACAGCTGTATTACGTTCCGGCGACGCTTCGGTCCTGAGCCGGTGGACGGCGGGTGCCGAGGGGCGTGACGATGCGGCCGCGTGGGCGGCCTATCGGGCCACCGTGGACCGCGAGTCTCCGCTGTATGCGCAGATCGAGGCCAAGATCCGGGTGCTGGACCGGCGGCTCGGCGCCGATGCAACGCAGTTGCAACGTTTCGACTCCTAATGTCCACTTCCGAAAGTGCGGTTGGTCACACCGCGGCCTTGTTATGTGGTCTGACCCACAGACATCGCGATCTCTGAGCCGGATCGGCTCCCAACTAGACGCTCGTCCAACTTTTTTTCAGGAAAAAGTTCCTTTTTATTGTGTAAACGCCTAGTGTTCGCATGCATGAACGGCATCCCTGTGATGCAGGTGACAGTTGGAGGAGATCGGCAGTAGGACACCCCGGATGCGATGACCCGGAGGCAACCGCATCCCGGCCGGCGAGCCAGTAAGCCCGGCCGATTCGAGCACTAGTTGGATCACGCGCGGATTTCGCCGCGCATTCGTCGAAAAACCCAGGGCGATGCGATACCTCGCGGCCTGGTGCGCCCTCGTCAGCCAAGCGCACCCAGGTCTATTTCGTGATGCCCCGAAACCGTTGGTCGACATAGCAATTCGCCATGACAAGGGAGGCTCTGGTGCAGGGTACGGACTCGAGTGCGCTCGGACCGCGGGAAGTTCCGACGTCGGATATCGCCGCGCCTTTCCCGCTCGGACCCGCTCAGATCGGGCTCTGGTACGCCCAGCTGCTGGCTCCCGAAACACCCCTGGTCCTGGCCCAATACGTCGACATCGAGGGTGATTTCGACCCCGACCTGCTGTTGCGCGTCTCCGAGGACGGCGTCCCGATCTGGCGCTCGTCACAGCTGCGCTTCACCGAGATCGACGGACAGCCCTACCAGTACATCGACCCCACCGCCGGTTCCAACACCGAGCTGCTGGACCTGCGCGCGGAGGCCGATCCGATTGCGGCCGCGCAGGAATGGATGCGCGCCGAGATCGTAGCGCCGCGCGACCTGCTCACCGGCAAGCTCTTCGCGCCGACCCTGATCCGGGTCGCCGATCAGCGCTGGTTCTGGTTCGTGGTCGGCCACCACATCCTGGGTGACGGCTACGCCGCGCTGAACACCATGCAGTGGACGGCGCGCCGCTACACCGCGCTGCAGCGCGGGCTGGAGCCGGACACGGCGAAGGTCGGCACGCTGCGCGAACTGGTCGAGTCCGAGCTGGCCTACCGGGAGAGCAGCCGGTTCCGGACCGACCGCGCGCACTGGCTGGAGCGCACCGCCGGCCTGGAGAGCGCCACCTCGATCAAGGGCCGCACCGCGCCCGCTCGATCGGACAACACCCGCGTCGGCGTAGTGCTGTCGGACGACCTGCTGAAGCGCGCCGAAGCGTGTGGCGCACACCGTGATTCGGGCCTGGCCGGCGTGGTCATCGCGGCCTTCGCGGCGTATATGGCCCGGCTCACCGGCCAGGACGAGGCGGTGCTGAGCCTGCCGGTCGCCGCGCGCACCACCGCGGTCATGCGCCGCTCGACGGGCATGCTGTCCAACATCGTGCCGATGCGTATGGCGGCCGGCCCGGACACCACCTGGGGTGACCTGCTCACCGCCGCGCGCCTGGAGGTCTCCGGCGCGCTGCGGCACCAGCGCTACCGGCACGAGGACATCCGCCGCGACGCCGCCGAGCGGCAGGGCGCCCCGGCCTCGCGCGAGCTGTACGGCCCGATGGTCAATATCATGCTGTTCCACCCCCAGCTGGACTTCGGGGACATCCAGGGCCGACTGAACCTGCTGTCCACCAGCCCGGTCGAGGACATGAGCCTCAATGTCTTCTACGGCGAGAACGACCGGGTGCGCCTCGATTTCGAGGTGAACCCGAACCTGTACACCGAGGACGAGACCCGCCGTCACGTCGAGCGTTTCGTGGCGTTCCTCGAGCAGTTGGTGGATCTTGATCCGGCGGCCCCGCTGTCCGCGGTCGAGGTCACCACCGAGCGGGAGCGCGAGGTGGTGCTGCGCGAGTGGAACGACACCGCGTTCGCGGTGGACCCCGAGGCGACGCTGGTGTCGATGTTCGAGGCGCAGGCCGCCCGGACCCCGCAGGCCACGGCCGTGCGCTTCGGCGGCGAGCCGGCCTGCGATCTGACCTACGCCGAGTTCTCCGGTCGCGTGAATCGTCTTGCCCGCTACCTGATCTCGCGGGGCATCGGCCCGGAGTCGCTGGTGGCGCTGCACCTGCGCCGGTCGCCGGAGCTGCTGGTCGCGGTGTACGCGGTGCAGGCCGCCGGTGGCGCGTACGTGCCGCTGGACCCCGATCACCCGGCCGATCGCATCGCCCACATCCTGGCCACCGCCGCGCCCGCGCTGGTGGTGTCGACCGCCGCGGATCGTCCCGAAACCGATGCCGCCGTCCTGGATCTCGCCGATCTCACCGATGAGCTGCTGGCCGGATTCTCCGACGCGCCGGTGACCGACGCCGACCGGCGCGCCGCGCTGCGTCCCGCGAACACCGCGTACGTCATCTTCACCTCGGGTTCCACCGGCCGCCCCAAGGGTGTCGCGGTGAGCCACCGCTCGATCGTGAACCGCATGGTGTGGATGCGGGAGACCTTCGAGTTGTCCGCGTCCGACGTGATGCTGCAGAAGACGCCGATGACCTTCGACGTGTCGGTGCCGGAGCTGTTCTTCGCGCTGCAGATCGGCGCGACCCTGGTGCTGGCGCAGCCCGACGGCCACCGCGACCCCGCCTACCTGCGGGCCGTGATCGCCGAATTCGGGGTCACCGTGGCGCATTTCGTGCCGTCGATGATGGATCCGTTCGTGGCCGAGCTGGAGGCCGCCGCGGCCGCCGGTGCGCAGCCGCTGCGGCTGCGTCAGCTGTTCGCCTCGGGTGAGGCGCTGCCGGGCCCGATCGCCCAGCGGCTGCGCGCCCTGACCGGCGCCCCGCTCCACAATCTCTATGGCCCCACCGAAGCTGCGGTCGAGGTCACCTCGCACGAGGTGACCGCCGCGGACACCACCGCCGTGCCGATCGGCGCGCCGGTGTTCAATACCCGGCTGTACGTGCTCGACGCACGCCTGCGGCCGGTTCCCATGGGAACTCCGGGTGAGCTGTATCTGTCGGGGGTTCAGCTCGCCCGGGGTTACATGGCGCGTCCGGGTCTGACGGCCGAGCGGTTCGTCGCCGACCCGTTCGCCGCGGCGGGTGAACTCATGTACCGCACCGGCGATCTGGTCTGCTGGACCGAGCAGGGTGAGATCGACTACCTGGGCCGCACCGACTTCCAGGTGAAGGTGCGCGGTCTGCGCATCGAGCTCGGTGAGATCGAGACGGTGCTGGGCGATGTCGAGGGCGTGTCGCGCGCGGTGGTGATCGTGCGGGACGACCAGCTGGTGGCCTACGTGGTCGCCGCCGACGAGGTGGACGCGGTCCGGCTCAAGGCCGCGGCGGCGCGGGCGCTGCCGGCGTACATGGTGCCGAGCGCGTTCGTGCTGCTGGAGGCGTTGCCGGTCAATGCTTCCGGCAAGCTGGATCGGGCGGCGCTGCCCGACCCGGTCCGGGTCGCGGCGGTGCACGAGGCGCCGGTGACGGTGACCGAGCGGGCGGTGGCCCGGATGTTCGGCGAGGTGCTGGGCACCGATGAGGTCGGCCGCACCGATGACTTCTTCGCCCTGGGCGGCAACAGCCTGATCGCCACCCAGGTGGCGTCGCGGCTGAACGCCGAGCTGGGCTGCCACCTGACGGTGCGCGAAATGTTCTCGGCCACCGGCGTGGCCGAGCTGGCCGCCGTGATCGACGCCCAGTTCCTGGATGCCGACGCCGAGTCCGGCAGTGCCGTCGCCCTGGTGCGCCGGGAGCGGCCGGAGTCGCTGCCGTTGTCCCCGGCGCAGCAGCGCATCTGGTTCCTGAACCGCTTCGACACCGCGAGCGCGGGCTACAACATGCCGTTCGTGGTGCGACTGCGTGGCGAGGCCGATCCGCAGGTGATGCGGGCGGCATTGGCCGACGTGCTGGACCGCCACGAGGTGTTGCGCACCGTATTCCCCACGACGGCAGCGGGTTTCGCGCAGCAGCAGGTGCTGCCCGTCGCGGTGGCGGCCGAGCCGGTGGCGCAGGAGTCCTGCGACGCCGACGAACTGGACGCCCGCTTGCATGCCTTCGCCGCCCAGGGCTTCGACCTGGAGCGCGAGATCCCGTTCCGTGCACGACTGTTCACCGTGACCGGCGCGGTCGCGTCGGATTGCGGACTGGGCGGTCCGGTACTTGTCGACGCCGCCGACCTCGACGTGCCCGAGTACGCCGTCGCCATCGTGCTGCACCACATCGCCGCCGACGGCCTCTCGCTGCCGATCCTGGCCCGCGATCTGATCACCGCCTACCTGGCCCGCTCCGGCGGCCAGGAGCCCGGCTGGGCGCCGCTGGCGGTGCAGTACGCCGATTACACGCTGTGGCAGCGGGATCGGCTCGGCGCGGCCGACGATCCGGAGTCGCTGCTGTCGCGGCAGCTGGACTTCTGGCGTGGCGCGCTGTCCGGCGCGCCGGACGTGCTGGACCTGCCCGCCGACCGTCCGCGCCCGGCCGTCGCCACCGGCCGCGGCGGCAAGCTGGACGTCGAGCTCACCGCCGAGTTGCACACGGCCATTTCGGAAACCGCCCGGGCCGAGGGCATTTCGACCTTCATGCTGATGCACGCCGCCCTGGCCGTGCTGCTGTCGCGCCTGTCCGGAGAGTCGGACATCGTCATCGGCACCCCCGTCGGCGGGCGCGGCGCGCGCGAACTCGACGACCTGATCGGCATGTTCGTCAACACGCTGCCGCTGCGCACCGAGGTCGACGGCGAGCTCGCTTTCCGCGACCTCGCGCACCGCGTCCGCGACACCGATCTGGCGGCATTCGCGCACGCCGACGTGCCTTTCGAACAGCTTGTGGAGACACTGAATCCGGTGCGCTCGGCGTCGCGCCATCCGCTGTTCCAGGTGGCCCTGTCGTTCACCGCCGCCGGAGACATCAGTCTCGAACTGCCCGGGTTGCTTGCCACGACGAGTACGCTGGACACCGAGGTGACGAAGTTCGACCTGTCGGTCGCGGTCACCGAAAGCTTCGCCGGTGCCGGTCCCGGGGAAGGTCCGGCACCGGCGGGGATCCACGCGGAGTTCGAATTCGCGATGGATCTGTTCGATCCCGCCACCATCGAGGTCTTCGCGCACCGCTACGTGCGCCTGCTCGAGGCGATCACCGCCGACCCGGCCGTGATCGTCAACGCGCTGCCGCTGCTCTCCGCGGCCGAATACACCGATCTGACAACCCGTTCCGGCGGCACGGTGGACGCGGTCCGCCTGCTGCCCGAGATCATGGCCGCGGCCGTGGCCGAGGCCCCGGATCGAATTGCCTTGATCGAGCGCGATGTCCGGTTCACCTACGCGGAACTGGACGCCACCTCCAATCGCCTGGCGCGCCTGCTGATCGAGCGCGGCCTCGGCCCCGAGAACCTGGTGGCCGTGAGCCTGCCGCGGTCGGTGGAGTACATCGTCGCGGCGTGGGCGATCGCCAAGACCGGTGCCGCCTGGGTGCCGGTGGACCCCGCCTTCCCGGCCGACCGCATCGAGTACATCGTCCGCGACGCCGGCGCGGTGCTCGGCCTGACCGTGGCCCCGGTGCGCGACGCGCTGCCGGACACGCTGTCCTGGTTGCTGCTCGACGACGCCGAATTCACCGCCGCCTGCGCGGCTTTCCCGGCCGCGCCGATCACCGACGCGGATCGGGTCCGCCCGCTGCGCAGCGCCAATGTCGTGTACTCCATCTACACCTCCGGGTCGACCGGTCTGCCCAAGGGCGTCGTGGTCACCCATTCGGGTCTGGCCGGTCTGTCCGAGGCGCAGTACGAGCGCTTCAGCGGTTCGCCCGACGCCCGGGTGCTGCACGTCACCAGCTCCTCGTTCGACGTCTCGATCGGCGAGCTGCTGCTGGCCCTGCGTTCGGCCGCCACCCTGGTGGTCGCGCCCACCGGTGCGCACATCGGTGACGAGCTGGCGGAAGTGATTCGGACGCACGGGGTCACCCACGTCTTCATGACGCCCTCGGGCGCCAGCACCATCGATCCGGCCGACGTGCCCACCCTGCGCCATGTCGCGGTGGGCGGCGAGGCGCTGTCGCCGGAGATGGTGCGGCGCTGGGCCGAGGCCGGGCGCGACATGATCAACGCCTACGGTCCCACCGAGGCCACCGTGGTCGTGAACATCACCGGGGCGATGGAAGCGGGCAAGCCCGTGACGATCGGCCGGCTGGTGCCGGGCGCGCGGGAATGGATCCTGGACAGCCGGCTGCGTCCGGTGCCGGTCGGCGCGATCGGCGAGCTGTACCTGGGCGGCCTGCCGGTCACCCGCGGCTACCGCAACCGCGCCGAGCTGACCGTGAGCCGGTTCGTGGCCTGCCCGTGGGCTCCCGGTGAACGCATGTACCGCACCGGCGACCTGGTGCGCTGGACCGCCGACGGCGAGGTCGAGTACCTGGGCCGCAACGACTCCCAGGTGAAGCTGCGCGGCTTCCGCATCGAGCTCGGCGAGATCGAGGCCGCGCTGGCGGCGCTGCCGCAGGTGCGCCGGGCCGTGGTGGTCCTGCACCACGACGCGGCGCGCGGCGATCAGCTGGTGGCCTACCTGGTGCCGGCCGCCGGCGGCGTGGAGGTCGCGGAGCTCAAGACCGCGCTCGCGGATCGCCTGACGGCGTACATGATTCCGTCCGCCTTCATGGTCCTCGACGCCATGCCGATGACCGTCAACGGCAAGCTCGACTACCGCGCGCTGCCCGCCCCGGTCTTCGCGGCCCGCGAATTCCGCGCTCCCGCAACGCCGATCGAGCTGCTGGTGGCGGAGGTCTTCGCCGAGGTGCTGGGCCTGACGCCGGCCGCCGGTGCGGAGCCGGTGGACGCGGCCCTGACCGCGGCCGTGGCCGCAGCCCCGAACGCGGCCGCCGGTGACGTCACCCTGTCCTCGAATGCGCCTGCGGTGCAGATGGATTCGGAAATCGTCACGCCCGCCGCCGGAGTCGGCGCGGACGACGACTTCTTCGAACTGGGCGGCAACTCGCTGATCGCCACCCAGGTGGTGGCCCGCCTCGGCGCGGCCCTGGACACCACCGTCCCGGTGCGCCTGCTGTTCGAGGCGTCCAGTGTCGCCGAGCTGGCGGCCCGCCTGACCGAACTGGCCGGTCAGGGTGGCCGCGCGCCGCTGGTGGCGGGGGAGCGGCCCGAGGTGGTCCCGCTGTCCTACGCCCAGCAGCGCATGTGGTTCCTGAACCGCTTCGACAACAGCTCGATCGCCGACAACCTGGTCGCGGCGATCCGCCTGGACGGCCCGCTGGACGCGGACGCGCTGGCCGCCGCCGTCACCGATGTGGTGGCCCGGCACGAGACCCTGCGCACCGTGTACCCGGCCGTGGACGGCGTCGGCCGCCAGCTGGTGCTGCCGGTCGAGAACGCCGGTGTCGCACTGGCGGTCGAGCAGGTCGCCGCCGATGAACTGGAGACCCGTATCTTCGGGCTCGCGGTGCTGCCGTTCGCGGTGGACGAGCAGGCTCCGGCGCGGCTGACCCTGCTGAAGGTTGCGCCCGAGACCCACGTGCTGGTGCTGGCCGTGCATCACATCGCCGCCGACGGCTGGTCCATCGCGCCGCTGACCCGGGATCTGATGCTGGCCTACGCGTCCCGGACCGCCGGTGCGGCTCCGGCGTGGACGCCGCTGCCGGTCCAGTACGCGGACTACACGCTGTGGCAGCGGGAGCTGCTCGGCGCCGAGGACGACCCGGAATCGATGCTGGCCGACCAGGTTCGCTTCTGGCGCGCCGAACTGTCCGGCCAGCCCGACACCCTGGAGCTGCCCGGCGACCGGCCCCGCCCGGCCGTGGCCACCCGCCACGGCGCGCAGTACCGGTTCGCCATCTCCGCCGAGCGGCACGCGCGCCTGCGTGACCTCGCCGAGGGCGATCGCGCCACCCTGTTCATGGCGCTGCACGCGGCCTACGCCACGCTGCTCGCGAAACTGTCCGGCACCAGCGACATCTCGATCGGCTCGGTCGTCGCCGGCCGTGGCGAGCAGGCGCTGGACGATCTGGTCGGCATGTTCGTCAACACCCTGGTGCTGCGCGCCGAGGTCGCCCCGGACCGTTCCTTCCGGGAGCTGCTGGCCCAGGTCCGCGAGGCCGATCTGCGGGCCTTCGCGCACGCGGACGTCCCGTTCGAGCGCCTGGTCGAGGTGCTCAGCCCGATGCGTTCGCAGGCCCGCCACCCGCTGTTCCAGGTGGCCCTGGACCTGCAGAACACCACGCAGACCACGCTCGAGCTGAACGGCCTGACCGCCTCGCGGGTCGAGCTGGACCCGGGCATCGCCAAGTTCGATCTGCAGCTGTCGCTGGTCGAGGACCGCGCCGCGGGCGGGCTCGACGCCGTGTTCACCTACGCCACCGACATTTTCGACGAGGCCACCATCGCGGCCTTCGCCCGTCGGCTCGACGTGGTGCTGGACGCCGTCACCGCCACCCCGGACCGCCCGGTCGGCGACATCGACCTGCTGACCGACGACGAGCGCGCCCAGGTGCTGACCGAGTGGAACGACACCGCCCACGACATCGGCTCGGTGCTGCCGGTCGGCGCGTTCGGTGAGACCACCCCCGCGACCCTGGTCGCCCTGTTCGAGGCGCGGGCGCTGACCTGCCCGAACGCCCCGGCCGTGGAATTCGAGGGGACGACTCTGTCCTACGGCGAGTTCTCCGACCGCGTGCACCGCCTGGCCCGCAAGCTGGTCGAGTCGGGCGTCGGACCGGAATCCCGGGTGGCGCTGGCGATCCGGCGTTCTCACGAACTGCTCGTCGGCATGTACGCGATCCTGGCCGCCGGTGGCGCGTATGTCCCGGTGGACCCGGATCAGCCCGAGCTGCGCACCGACTACGTGCTCGACGCGGCGGGCCCGGTGATCATCCTGACCACCGACCGCGACGGCTTCACCACCGCGCGCGACATCCCGGTGCTGGCCATCGACACCGTCGATCTGACCGCCTACGCCGCGACCCCGCTCACCGACGCGGATCGCCGTGCGCCGCTGCGTGATTCGAACGCCTGCTACGTCATCTTCACCTCCGGCTCGACCGGCCGCCCCAAGGGTGTGGCGGTGTCGCACGCCTCGGTGGTGAACCGCCTGGTGTGGGGTCAGTCCCGTTACGGCCTGACCGCCTCCGACGTGGTGCTGCAGAAGACCCCCTTCACCTTCGACGTGTCGGTGTGGGAGTTCTTCTGGCCCTTGCAGATCGGCGCCCGCCTGGTGGTGGCCGCGCCCGACGGGCACCGCGACCCGAAGTACCTGGCCGAGTTGATCATTCGCGCGGGCATCACGCACGCGCACTTCGTGCCGTCGATGATGGCGGTCTTCGTGACCGAGCCGGCCGCGGCGCAGTGCACCGGCCTGCGGGACGTCTTCGCCTCCGGTGAGGGCCTGCCCGTGGCCACCGCCTTCAAGCTGCGCGAGCTGACCGGCGCGCGCCTGCACAACCTGTACGGCCCCACCGAGGC
This sequence comes from Nocardia tengchongensis, assembly GCF_054781395.1. NCBI lineage: Bacteria > Bacillati > Actinomycetota > Actinomycetes > Mycobacteriales > Nocardiaceae > Nocardia > Nocardia tengchongensis. The sequence continues at coordinate 1,323,349 of NZ_BAAGUM010000006.1, read as the reverse complement.
GGCCGTCGAGGTCACCCACCACGAGGTCGTTGACACCGATACCGCGTTCGTGCCGATGGGCCGTCCGGTGTGGAACACCCAGACCTATGTGCTGGACGGCCGCCTGAACCCGGTCGCGCCCGGCGTCGCCGGTGAGCTCTACCTGGCGGGCGATCAGCTGGCCCGCGGCTACCTGGGCCGCCCCGACCTGTCGGCGGATCGCTTCGTGGCCAACCCCTTCGGGACCGGCGCGCGCATGTACCGCACCGGCGACCTGGTCACCTGGACCGCCGAGGGCGAGCTGATCTACCTGGGCCGCACCGACTTCCAGGTGAAGTTGCGCGGTCTGCGCATCGAGCTGGGCGAGATCGAGGCCGCGCTGCTGGCGCAGCCCGGCGTCAACCAGGCGGTGGTGCTGGTGCGCTCGGACGCGCACGCCGGTGATCAGCTGGCCGGTTACCTGCTGCGCGAACCGGGCCACGCGCTCGACCTGGACGCCATCAAGGTGGCGCTGGGCGGCCTGCTGCCCGCGTACATGATTCCGGCCGCGTTCGTGGTGCTGGACGCCTTCCCGGTCAACGCCTCCGGCAAGCTGGATCGCGCCGCGCTGCCCGCCCCGGTCTTCGAGACCGCGGCCTACCGCGCGCCGGAGACCGTGGCCGAGGATGTGGTCGCGGGTGTCTTCGCGGATCTGCTCGGCCTCGACCGGATCGGCGCGAACGACGACTTCTTCTCCCTCGGCGGCAGCTCGCTGCTGGCCGCCCGGGTGGTGGCCCGGGTGGGCGCGGCGCTGGACGCCGAACTCTCGGTGCGCGACCTGTTCGACGCCCCGACGGTCGCCGGACTGGCGGCGGTCGCGGAATCCCGTTCGGGCAGTGGCACTCTCGTGCCGCTGGCGCCGCGGCCGCGCCCGGCCCTGGTGCCGCTGTCGGACGCGCAGCGCCGCATGTGGTTCCTCAACCGCTTCCACGCCGACGCCACCGGGGTCGGCCCCGGCGCGGCGGCGGACAACATTCCGATGGTGCTGCGGGTGACCGGTCCGCTGGCCGCGGCCGCGCTGCGCGACGCCCTGCGCGACGTGGTGGCCCGCCACGAGACGCTGCGCACCATCTACCCCGGCGGTCCGGACGGGCCGGTGCAGCAGGTGCTGGCCGAGGCCGACGCCGAGCTGGTCACCGCTCCGATCACCGCCGACGAGATCGTCGCCCGGGTGGCGGCGGTGGTCGGCCGGCCGTTCGACCTGACCATCGAAACCCCGGTGCGCGCGGCTGTTTTCAGCCTGTCGCCCACCGATCACGTGCTGGTGCTGGTGGTGCACCACATCAGCTCGGACGGCTTCTCGATGGGCCCGCTGGCGGTGGACTTCATGACCGCCTACCAGGCCCGCCGGGCCGGCGACGCGCCCGCGTGGGCCCCGCTGCCCGTGCAGTACGCCGACTACACGCTGTGGCAGGCCGAGCGTCGCGGCGACGAGTCCGATCCGGCCTCGCTCGCCCACCGTCAGCTGGCCTTCTGGAAGCAGCGCCTGGCCGGGCTGCCCGAGCAGCTGGAGCTGCCCGCCGATCGTCCCCGCCCGGCGGTGGCCTCGCTGCGCGGCGGCACCCACCGCATGCACGTGGACGCCGAATTGCACGCCGGCCTGGTCGAATTGGCCCGCACCCATGACACCACCCTGTTCAGCACCGTGCACGCGGCGCTGGCGGTGCTGCTGGCCCGGATCTCGGGCAGCACCGACATCGCGATCGGCACCCCGGTCGCGGGCCGCGGCGAGCAGCAGCTCGACGCCCTGGTCGGCATGTTCGTCAACACCCTGGTGCTGCGCAGCGAGATCGACCCTCGGGCCGGCTTCGGCGCCGTGCTGGACGCGGTCCGCGCCGACGACATCGCGGCGCTGTCGAACGCGGAGGTGCCGTTCGAGCGCCTGGTCGAGGTGCTGTCCCCGGCCCGCTCGCAGGGCCGGCACCCGCTGTTCCAGGTGGCCCTGACCTTCCACAACTACGCGCTGCCCGCGGTGGAACTGCCCGGGCTGACGGTGCGTCCGGAGGCCCTGGACGCCGGGGTGTCCAAGTTCGATCTGCAGTTCACCGTGCTCGAGCAGCACGGACCGGACGGCGGCGCGAACGGCCTCGACATCGAGATCACCTACGCCAGTGAGCTGTTCGACCTTGACACCGTCGCGGCGCTGGCCGGCCGCTTCGACCGCGTGCTGTCGTCGGTGGTCGCCGACGCCGCCGTGGTGGTCGGCGACATCCCGCTGCTGACCATCGAGGAGAGCGCCCGCGTTCTGCACGAGTGGGCGGGCACCGGCCCCGACATCGCCGAATTCACCACGCTGGCAGACCGTTTCGCCACCGCGGCGGCGCTGGACCCGGCCGCCCCGGCGGTGCGCGCGGGCGATGTCACCCTCTCCTACGGCGAGCTCGACGCCCGCTCCAACCGCCTGGCCCGCTGCCTGATCGCGGCCGGTGTCGGACCGGAATCCCTGGTGGCGGTGGCCCTGCCGCGCACCGAGGAGCTGGCGGTGGCGCTGCTGGCCGTGGTCAAGGCGGGCGGCGGCTACCTGCCGATCGACCCCAACTACCCGGCCGACCGCATCGAGTACGTGATCGACGACGCCCGCCCGGTGTGCGCGATCAGCAGCGGTGCGGCGCAGCTGCCGTCCGGCTGGTTCGGCGGTCCGGTGGTCTGCCTCGACACCATCGACCTGGACGGCTACGACGCCGCCCCGGTCACCGACCGCGACCGGCGCGCTCCGCTGCGCCCGGCCGACACCGCCTACGTCATCTACACCTCGGGCTCCACCGGCCGCCCCAAGGGTGTGGTGATCCCGCACCGCAATGTGATCCGCCTGTTCGACAACGCGCAGGGGCACTACGGTTTCGGGCCCGCCGACGTGTGGACCATGTTCCACTCCTACGCCTTCGACTTCTCGGTCTGGGAGCTGTGGGGCGCGCTGCTGTACGGCGGCAGCGTGGTGGTGGTCGACTACTTCACCTCCCGGTCGCCGCAGCAGTTCCGGGAACTGCTGTCCACCGCGGGCGTGACCGTGCTCAACCAGACCCCGTCGGCCTTCTATCAGCTGATCACCGCCGACGCCGAGAGCGACTCCGAGCTCTCGCTGCGCTACGTGATCTTCGGCGGTGAAGCGCTGGAGCCGCAGCGGCTCTCGGGCTGGTTCGCCCGGCACCCGCAGGGCCCGGCACTGATCAACATGTACGGCATCACCGAGACCACGGTGCACGTGTCCTACCGCCCGATCACCCCGGACACCGGTTCGGCCAGCGTGATCGGCGGCGCGCTGCCGGGTCTGACCGTGCGCGTGCTGGATTCGCGGCTGCGTCCGGTCCCGGTCGGCGTCCCCGGCGAGATCTACGTCTCCGGTGGGCAGTTGGCGCGCGGCTACCTGAACCGCCCCGCGCTCACCTCCGGCCGCTTCGTGGCCGACCCGTACGGCGCTCCCGGCGAATCCGCCTACCGCACCGGCGATCTGGCGCGCTGGACCGCTACCGGCGACCTCGAGTACCTGGGCCGCATCGACCAGCAGGTGAACCTGCACGGCTTCCGCGTGGAACTGGGCGAGATCGAGGCGGCGCTGCTGCTGGCTCCCGAGGTGCGCGAGGCCGCGGTCATCGTGCGGCACGACGAGGCCGCCGAGGTCTCCCGCATCATCGGTTACGTGGTGCCCGCGGCGGATGCCGTGGTCTCCACCGCGGACCTGCGCACCGCCCTGGCCCGGGAGCTGCCCGAGCACATGGTGCCCGCCGCCGTGGTGGTGGTGGACCGGATCCCGTTGACCGTCAACGGCAAACTGGATCGCGCCGCGTTGCCCGCCCCGGTCTTCGAGGGCACCGAGTACCGGCAGCCGGCCACGGTCGCCGAGGAGCTCATCGCGAACGTGTACGCGGATCTGCTCGGTGTCGAGCGGGTCGGCGCGGACGACGACTTCTTCGCCCTGGGCGGCAGCTCGCTGCTCGCGGCCAAGGCGGTCGCCCGCATCGGCGCGCTGTTCGACACCACCGTCGGCGTGCGCGCGCTGTTCGAGGCGCCGAGCGTGACGGCGCTGGCCGCGCGCGTGCAGGCCGAGGCCGACGGCCCGAAGCGGCCCGTGCTGGTCGCCGGGGCCCGCCCCGAGCACCTGCCGCTCTCACCCGCCCAGCAGCGCATGTGGTTCCTCAACCGCTTCGACCGCGCGTCGACGGCCTACAACATTCCGGTGGCGCTGCGCCTGTCCGGCGAGTTGGACGCCCCGGCGCTGGAGGCCGCGTTCGCGGCCGTGATCGAACGCCACGAGACCCTGCGCACCGTCTACCCGGAGCTGGCCGAGGGGCCGGCGCAGGTGATCCTGCCCGCGGCCGAGGTGGTCGCGGAGCTGAAGCCGGTCGACCTCACCGAGGCCGAGCTGGTGGGCCGGGTCACCGAGTTCGCCATGACCACCTTCGACGTGACCGTGGACGTGCCGGTGCGGGTGCTGCTGCTCCGCATCGTCGACGCCGACGGCGCGCCCACCGGTGATCACGTGCTCGCCGGTGTGCTGCACCATATTTCGGCCGACGGCTCCTCGGTGGTGCCGTTCGTGCGCGACCTGATGGTGGCGTACGACGCCTGCCTGGGCGGCGCCAAGCCGTCCTGGTCGCCGCTGGTCGTGCAGTACGCCGACTACGCGCTGTGGCAGCGCGCCCTGCTGGGCTCCGAGGACGACCCGGAGTCGGTGGCCGCGGGCCAGCTCGCCTACTGGCGCGAGACCCTGGCCGGGCTGCCCGACCAGCTGGACCTGCCCGCCGACCACCCGCGTCCGGCGCGACAGAGCCTGCGCGGCAGCTACATCCGGCTGCCGCTGGACGCCGAACTGCACGCCGGCCTGACCGAGCTGGGCCGCCGCCACGGCGCGACCCTGTTCATGGTGGTGCACGCGGCCTACGCGGCCCTGCTGTCGCGGCTGACGGGCACCTCCGACATCGCGGTCGGCACCCCCATCGCGGGCCGCGGCGACGCCGCCCTCGACGACGTGATCGGCATGTTCGTCAACACCCTGGTGCTGCGCACCGGAACCGATGCGGCCGAGCCGTTCACCGACCTGCTGGCCCGGGTCCGCGCCGGTGACATCGCCGCCTTCGGCAACGCGGACGTGCCGTTCGAGCGACTCGTCGAGGTGCTCAACCCGGCCCGCTCCACCGCCCGGCACCCGCTGGTCCAGGTGGGCCTGTCCTTCCAGAACCACGAGCGCGCCGCCCTCGAACTGCCCGGCCTGACCGTGTCGGCGGTCGAATTCGACACCCACGTGGCGCAATTCGATCTGCACCTGTTCGCGGTGGACCATTACGCCGAGTCCGGCGCGCCCGCCGGACTGGAACTGACCCTGGGCTACGCCCACGACCTGTTCACCGAGGCCACCGCGCAGCGCTTCACCGCCGCCCTGGCCCGGCTGCTGGAAACCGTTGCCGGGCAGCCCGATACCGCCATCGGCGATATCGACCTGCTGGGCGCGGGCCTGCGGCAGCGCATCCTGCACGACTGGAACGCCACCGCCCGCCCGCTGGCCCCGGCCACCCTGGTCGACCTGGTGGACGAGTCGGCGGCCACGGCCCCCGGCGCGGTCGCGCTGCTGGACGGCGCCGGAACCGCGCTCACCTACTCCGAATTCGACGGCCGGGTGAACCGCCTGGCCCGGCGCCTGATCGCGGCCGGTGTGGGTCCCGAGACCGGCGTGGTGCTGGCCATGCGCCGCGGCATCGACCTGGTGGTCGCCATGTACGCCGTGGTCAAGGCGGGCGGCGCGTACGTGCCGATCGACCCCGACCACCCGGCCGACCGCATCGCCTACATCGTCGAGACCGCCGCTCCCGCGGTGGTTCTCACCACGGCGGCCGACGGTGTCCCGTTCGGCACCGAGGTCCCGGTGTTCGAGGTGGACCGGCTGGAGCTGTCGGGTCTGTCCGCGGCCCCGATCACCGACGCCGAGCGCGTGCGCCCGCTGCGCGAGCAGCACCCGGCCTACGTCATCTTCACCTCCGGCTCGACCGGCCTGCCCAAGGGCGTGGCGGTGCCGCACGCGGCCATCGTCAACCAGTTGCGCTGGCTGCGGGCCACGTTCGAGCTGGGCGCGGGCGACCGCGCGCTGCTGAAGACCCCCGCCACCTTCGACCTGTCGGTGTGGGAGTTCTGGTCCGCGCTGACCACCGGCGGCAGTCTGCTGGTGTCCGCCGCGGGCGACGAGCGCGATCCGGACCGCCTGCGCGCCCTGATCGAGGACCACGGCGTCACCGTCCTGCACCCGGTGCCCTCCCTGCTGGGCATGCTGCTGGCCGGCGGCCCGCTGCCCGAGTCGGTGCGCGCGGTGCTGGCCATCGGCGAGGCGCTGCCCGCCGCGACCGCCGCCGAATTCCTGGACCGGCACCCGGTCGCCGAGAACGCCGGTGGTGCAACGCTGTTCAATCTGTACGGCCCCACCGAGGCGGCCGTGTCGATCACCTCCTTCGAGGTGCGCGAGCGGCACCGCCAGGCCGTGCCGATCGGTGCGCCCGCCTGGAACAGCCGCGTCTACGTGCTCGACGCGCGCCTGTCCCCGGTCCCGGTCGGCGTGCCCGGCGAGCTGTACCTGTCCGGCGCCCAGCTGGCCCGCGGCTACCACGGCCGCCCGGCCCTGACCGCCGACCGCTTCGTGGCCGACCCGTTCGCCGGCGACCGCATGTACCGCACCGGCGACATCGTCCGTTGGCGTGAGGACGGGGCGCTCGAGTACATCGATCGCGCCGACTTCCAGGTCAAGATCGGCGGTTTCCGCATCGAGCTCGGCGAGGTGGAGACCGCGCTGCGCCGGCAGCCCGGTGTCACCGCCGCGGTCGCGGTCGCCCGCACCGCCGCGGACGCCGGTTCCCGGCTGGTCGCCTACGCCGCGGTGCCCGGCACCGCCGCGGAGCGTCGCGAGGAGGTGTCGGCCGCCCTGCGCGCCGCCCTCGGCGCGGAGCTGCCCAAGTACATGGTCCCGGCCGCCCTGGTGGTCCTGGACGCCCTGCCGCTGAACGCCAACGGCAAGGTGGATCGCGCGCAGCTGCCGGAGCCGGTCTTCGCGGTGGCCGCCTACCGCGAGCCGGTGACGGCCGTCGAGCAGGCGGTCGCGGCGGGCTTCGCGGAGGTCATCGGCGCGGCCGAGGGCACCCTGGTCGGCCTCGACACCGACTTCTTCGCCCTCGGCGGCAACTCGCTGATGGCGACCCGCCTGACCGCCCGCCTGGGCTCGGATCTCGGTGTGCGCGTTCCGGTCTCGGCGCTGTTCGAGGCGCCGACCGTGGACGGCCTGGCCACCTGGATCGCCACCGCCGACCACGCCGACTCGCTGCCGCCGCTGGTGCGCCGCACCGACGCGGGCCCGGCCCCGCTGTCGCTGGCGCAGCAGCGCATGTGGGTGCTCAATCGCCTGCACCCGGAGTCGGGCGCCTACAACGTGCCCGCCGCCATCCGCCTCACCGGCGAGCTGGACCGGGACGCCCTCACCGCCGCCCTGCGGGATGTGCTGGAGCGCCACGAGATCCTGCGCACCCGCTACCCCGAGGTGGACGGCGAGGCCGTGCAGGTGGTGCTCGACCTGGCCGAGCTCGACGGCGAGCTCACCCCGATCCCGGTGTCGGAGCAGGACCTGAACGCCCGCCTGCTGGAGGTCGCCACGGCCGGCTTCGACGTGACCGCGGCCCCGCCGGTGCGGGTCCAGCTGTTCGAGCTGGCCCCGGCCGAGCACGTGCTGATCGTGGTGCTGCACCACATCAGCGCCGACGGCTACTCGGTGCTGCCGATGACCCGGGATCTGGTGCTGGCCTACACCTCTCGCCTGACCGGCGCGGCTCCGGTGTGGGCTCCGCTCGAGGTCCAGTACGGCGACTTCGCCGCCTGGCAGCGCGCGGCGCTCGGCTCCGACGCCGATCCGCAGAGCCCGCTGTCGCGGCAGCTGGCGTTCTGGGTGAACGAACTGGCCGGCGCCCCCGAGCAGTTGGCGCTGCCCACCGACCGTCCCCGGCCGGCCCGGCGCGAAATGCTCGGCAAGACCCTGGCTTTCGAGATCGCCGGCGACACCGTCGAGAAGCTGTCGGAGCTGGCTCGGGCCAATGGCGCGACGCTGTTCGGCGCGGTGCACGCCGCGTTCGCGGTGCTGCTGTCGAAACTGTCCGGGCAGCGCGACATCTCGGTCGGCGTCCCCGTCGCCGGTCGTGGCGAGCGGGCGCTGGACGACCTGATCGGCATGTTCGTCAACACCGTGGTGCTGCGCGCCGAGGTGGACGCCAAGCTGGCCTTCACCGACCTGCTGCGGCAGGTGCGCGATCGCGACCTGGCCGCGTTCGACAACGGTGACGTGCCGTTCGAGCGGGTGGCGGAGGCCGTGCTGGCGGCTACCGGCCGGCCCCGCTCGGCGTCGGTCAGCCCGCTGTTCCAGGTGGCCTTCGCGTTCCAGAACATGGCGCCGGTCTCGGCCGAACTGCCCGGCCTGACCGTGCGGGCGCTGGAGCCGGAGCTCACCGAGGCCAAGTTCGACCTGCAGCTCACCGGTATCGAGCAGCACGACGACACCGGCCGGGTGGTCGGCCTGGACATGCGATTCACCTATGCCACCGACATTTTCGACGCCGCTTCGGTGCGCCTGCTGGCGCAGCGGTTGCAGCTGGTGCTCGACACCGTGGTCGCCGATCCGGCGGCGGCGGTGCGCGCCATCGACATCCGCACCGAGGCGGAGCGCACCCGCCGTCCGGGTACGGGCGCGCCGAAGACCGAATCCGTCGCGCCGCGGCAGCCGTCCTCGGACGCCGCCCCGGCCGACCTGCCCGCACTGATCGCCGCCGCGGCGGCGACCGCTCCCGAAGCGGTCGCTCTCACGCACGGCGAGCACCAGGTGACCTACCGGGATCTCGCCGAGAAGATCGCAGTCACCGCCCGCGCCATGGGCGCCGCCGCGAAGCCGGAGGCGCTGGTCAACGTGGCACTCGCCGGGCTGGTGCCCGGCATTCTGGCCGCCCTCGGCGCGGCCGGACTCCATCAGGCCCTGAGCACGCTCACCGCGGACGCGCAGGCCCTGATCCTTCGCTCGGACAGCTCGTCGGAAGGAAGTCTCTGATGCACTACGCAGAGTCGATCGCCACCCATCGGACCGGACGTGCCACGGCCTTGCGCCGGGCCTACGGTGTGGGCGACCTACCATGCTTGATCGCCGTTGTGGCCGAGATCGATGCCGACCGCACGGCCCTGAGTTACGCCGGCGACACCGTCGCCTACGGCGTACTGGCCACCGAGATCGCCATGTTGAGCGAGGCCATGGGCGGCGCCCTGGAGCCCGAGGCGCTCATCCAGGTGGTGGTCTCGGGCCAGCTGCCGGGCCTGATGGACGGTGCGGAGGGCGGGCTGACCGCGGCGCTCGAGGCACTGGTCGACGACGCCGTGCTGGCCGCCGCCGACATCCTCGACCCGAAGCTCGCGCCCGTCGAGACGCTGAGCACGCAGTTCCGCGCGCAGGCGCGGCGGACCCCGGACGCGATCGCCCTGGAGTCCGACGGCGAGACCCTCACCTACGGCGAATTCGCCACCCGCGTCACGGTTCTCGCGCGCCACCTGCGCACCCTGGGCGTCGGCCCGGACGTGCTGGTGGGCCTGGCGGTGCGCCGCTCCTTCGAAATGCTGATCGGCATGTACGCCGTGATCGAGGCGGGCGGCGCGTACGTGCCGATCGACCCCGATCACCCGGCCGATCGCATCGCCTACGTGCTCGACGTGGCGCAGGTGGCGGTGGTGCTGACCACCACCGCGGACCAGCCGGACTTCGCGATCGCCGCCCCGGTGCTGCGCATCGACGAATTCGAGGACAACGCACGGGAACTGGGCATCGACGGCACGCGACTGCTGTCGCCGGCCGACGATCCCGAGCTGCCGCAGCCGGGCCCGGACAACCTGGCCTACGTCATCTTCACCTCCGGTTCCACCGGCCGCCCCAAGGGCGTGGCCGTCACGCACGCCGCGATCACCACGTTCCTGCGCTGGCAGCAGCGCCGATTCCGGCTGACCGAGAACGACCGCGTCCTGGTCAAGACCACCATCGTGTTCGACGCCTCGGTGTGGGAGGTGCTCAGCCCGCTGCAGATCGGCGCCCGGCTGGTCTTCACGACCCCGTACGGTCATCTGGACCCCGCCTACCTGGTGCGCGTGATCCGCGAATCCGGGATCACGGTGGCGGTTTTCGTGCCGTCCATGCTCGCGGTGCTGGTCTCCGAAGTCGAGCGCGGGGGCGTAGAGCTGCCCGAAACCCTGCGCTACGTGATCTGTGGCGGCGAGACCCTCACCGTCGAGACCGCCGCTGGCCTCCGCAGCGTCAGTGGCGCGACTCTGGTGAACGGGTACGGCCCCACCGAGACCACCGTGATCGTCACCGCCCACGAGGTCACCGCCGAGGACGTCGACAATATTCCGATCGGCCCCGCCGGCGACGATGTCGACCTGCTGGTGCTGGACGAGGATCTGCGTCCGGTTCCGGTCGGGGTGGTGGGCGAGCTGTATGTGGGCGGCGTGCAGCTGGCCCGCGGCTACCTCGGCCGCGCGGGGATCTCGGCCGAACGGTTCGTGGCCAATCCCGAAGGCCCGGCCGGTGATCGCATGTACCGCACCGGTGACCTGGTGCGCTGGGTGTCGAATGTGGACGGTGGCCCGGACGAGCTGGAATACGTGGGGCGCAGCGACTTCCAGGTGAAGCTGCGCGGCCTGCGCATCGAGCTCGGCGAGGTCGAGGCCGCGCTGCGGCGGGACGCCGCGGTGGCGCAGTCGGCCGTGCTGCTGCACACCCACCCCAACGGCGAGCAGGCCCTGGTCGGGTACGTCGTGCCGGTCGACGGCCACGAGATCGATTCGGCCGCGGTGCTTTCCGCGGTGCGCGCGCACATTCCCGAGTACATGGTGCCGTCGCTGCTGGTGACGCTGGCCGAGATGCCGGTGACCATGGTCGGCAAGCTGGACCGGCGTGCCCTGCCCGATCCGGTGTTCGCCGAGACGACCCGCGAGTACCGCGCGCCCGCCACGCCCGCCGAGGAGGCGGTCGCGGCGGTCTTCGCCGACCTGCTCGATATCGAGGTGGTCGGCGCGGACGACGACTTCTTCGCCCTGGGCGGCAACTCGCTGATCGCCACCCGCGCCATCGCCCGGATCCGCGAGGCGCTGGGCGTCACCGTCGACGTGCGCGACTTCTTCGAGCGGTCCTCGGTGTCGGCGCTGGCCACGCTGGCCGACGGCGCGGGCGTCGCGGCCCGGCCGCCGCTGCGCCCGGTCTCCCCGCGCCCGGACCACATCCCGCTCTCGCCCGCACAGCAGCGCATGTGGTTCCTCAACCACTACGCGCGCAGCGAATACGATTCGGCCGCCGACGAATTCGACCCGTCGGCGGTGGACAACATTCCGTTCGCGCTGCGCCTGCGCGGCGACCTGGACACCGCGGCGCTGGCCGCCGCCTTCGCCGACGTGGTCGAGCGCCACGAGTCGCTGCGCACCTACTACCCGGCCGGCGAGCAGGGCCCGGCCCAGATGGTGCTGCCCGCCGCGGCCGTGGACCTGACTCCGCGCGAGGTGCCCGAGGATCAGTTGGTCGCGACCGTACTCGGTTTGGCCGCACAGGGATTCGACGTGACCGCCGAGGTGCCGCTGCGCGCCCGGCTGCTGCGCTCGGGCCCCGGCGACCACACCCTGGTCGTGGTGGCGCACCACATCGCCGCCGACGGCGCCTCGATCGGCCCGATGGTGCGCGACCTGGTGGTGGCCTATGTGGCCCGCCAGTCCGGTCAGCGCCCGCAGTACGAGCCGCTGGCCGTGCAGTACGCCGACTACGCGCTGTGGCAGCGGGAATGGATGGGCGACGAGGCCGATCCGGAATCGGTGTCGGCGCGCCAGATCGCCTTCTGGGCCCAGGAACTCGACGAGCTGCCCGCGCAGCTGGACCTGCCCGCCGATCGCCCCCGGCCCGCCGCCTCCAGCGGCCGCGGCGCGATCCTCGAGACGGTGCTCGACGCCGACCTGCGCGCCGCGGTGGACAAGCTGGCCGCCGCGCACCGCGCCACCCCGTTCATGGTGCTGCACGCCGCGCTGGCCGCGGTGCTGGCCCGGCTGTCGAACACCGCCGACATCGCGATCGGCACCCCGGTCGCCGGTCGCGGCGACGAGGCGCTCGACGACCTGGTCGGCATGTTCGTCAACACCCTGGTGCTGCGCACCGAGGTGCGCGGCGCGGATTCCTTCGGCGACCTCATCGCCCATGTGCGCGACCGGGATCTGCGCGCCTTCGCCCACCGGGACGTCCCCTTCGAGCGTCTGGTCGAGGTGCTCAACCCGCCGCGCGCCCGCAACCGCCACCCGCTGTTCCAGGTCGCGCTGTTCATGCAGAACCTCGGCGACCTGACCGCCGGACTGCCCGGCCTGGCGGCCGAGGAGCTGGACTTCGATCCAGGCATCGCCAAGTTCGACCTGCAGCTCACCGTCAACACCGCCGGTGAGGGCTACCGCGTCGAATACACCTACGCCACCGACCTTTTCGACGACCACACGGTGCGCGAGTTCGCGGCCAAGTTCACCCGCCTGCTGACCGCGGCCACCGCGGACGCCACCGTCGCGGTCGGCGACATCGACCTGCTCGACGCCGGGGAATACGACTACGTCACCTCGAGCTGGAACGCCACCGGCTCCCGGGTCCCGGATCTGTTCCTGCACCAGGGTTTCGACGCCCAGGTCGCGCGCAGCCCGAAGGCCCGCGCGCTGGTCTTCGGCGACACCGAACTGACCTACGCCGAGTTCTCGGAGCGGGCGAATCAGCTCGCCCGCCACCTGATCGCCGCCGGCGTGGGCCCGGAATCCCTGGTCGTGCTGGCCATGGCACGCTCGGTGGAGCTGGTCGTCGCCATGTACGCCGTGCTGCGCGCCGGCGGCGCGTACGTGCCGGTGGATCCCTCGCACCCGGCCGAGCGCATCGGCCACATCCTCGCCACCGCGGGCCCGCACTCGGTGCTCACCACCCGCCGCGACGGTTTCACGCTGCCCGAAACCATCGACGTGCCCCTGCATCACCTCGACGAGCTGGAGCTGGGGGAGTACTCCGCGGCCAAGATCGGCGACAAGGAGCGGCGCGGGATCCTGCATCCCGACCACCCGGCCTACGTGCTGTTCACCTCCGGCTCCACCGGCAAGCCCAAGGGCGTCGCGGTCACCCACCGCGCCATCGCCAACCAGCTGGCCTGGATGCAGGCCGAGTACGGCATCCGCGGCCAGGACGTCTACCTGCAGAAGACCGCCACCACCTTCGACGTCTCGCTGTGGGGCTACTTCCTGCCGCTGCGCGCCGGCGCGACCCTGGTGGTCGCCACTCCCGACGGCCACCGCGACCCGCGCTACATCGCCGAAACCATTGCCCGGCACCAGGTCACGCTGACCGACTTCGTGCCGTCCATGCTGTCGGTGTTCGCGGCGCACGCCGAGGCCGGCGAACTCGACTCGCTGCGCGACGTCTTCGTCATCGGCGAGGCGCTGCCGCCCGAGACCGTCACCGCCTTCTGGGCGGTCAGCGACGCCGGTGTGCACAACCTGTACGGCCCCACCGAGGCCGCAGTGTCCATCACCTTCCGGGAGGCGCACCGCTCCGACACCCTCGCCGTCCCGATCGGTGAGCCGGAGTGGAACTCCCAGGTGTTCGTGCTGGATTCGCGCCTGCACCCGGTCGCCATCGGCGTGCCCGGCGAGCTGTACCTGGCCGGCACCCAGCTGGCCCGCGGCTACCACAGCCGCTTCGACCTGACCTCGGATCGCTTCGTGGCCAACCCCTTCGGCCGGCCCGGCGAGCGCATGTACCGCACCGGCGACCTGGTGAAGTGGACCGAGGACGGCGAGCTGGTCTACCTCGAGCGCCTGGACTTCCAGATCAAGTTCCGCGGCCAGCGCATCGAACTGGCCGAGATCGAGAGCGCGCTGCTGCTGGCCCCCGAGGTGGCCCAGGCCGCGGTTCGCCTGATCAGCGCTGACGCCGGTGACTTCCTGGCCGGCTACGTGGTGCCGGCCCCCGGTGTCGAGCTGGACCCGGAAACCCTGCGCGAGGGCCTGACCCGGGTGCTGCCGCCCTACATGGTGCCGACCGCCCTGACCGCGCTGACCGAACTGCCGCTCAACTCCAGCGGCAAGCTGGACCGCAAGGCGCTGCCCGTTCCGGAGCTGCGCGCCAAGACCTTCCGTGAGCCCGTGGACCCCGCGCAGCGACTGGTGGCGGCCGTGTTCGCCGAGGTGCTGAACGCCGAGCGGACCGGTCTCGACGACGACTTCTTCGCCCTCGGCGGCAGTTCGCTGGACGCCGCCCGGGTCACCTCGCGCATCGGCGCGGAGCTCGGCTCGCGGGTGCCGGTGCGCCTGTTGTTCGAGTTCTCCACCGTGGAGGGCCTGGCCGCCGCGCTGGTCGCCGCGAATCCCGATGCGGCCCGGCCGATGCTGGCCGCCCGCCCGCGCCCGGAGCGCATCCCGCTCTCGCCCGCCCAGCAGCGCCTGTGGTTCCTCAACCGCATCGAGGCCGAGGACGGCGAACACAGCGTCTACAACCTGCCGATGGTGCTGCGCCTGCGCGGCGAGCTGAACATCGCCGCCCTCGAGCAGGCCACCCTGGACGTGCTGGCCCGCCACGAATCCCTGCGCACCAGCTACCCGGACTCCGAAGCCGGTCCGTACCAGCAGATCCTGGACGTCGAGGACATCGGCCTGAGCCTGAGCCCGGTGCCGGTCACCGCCGCCGAGGTGACCGGGGCGATCACCGCCTTCGCCACCGCGGGATTCGATGTCACCGCCGAGCTGCCTTCGCGCATCGCGCTTTTCATGGTCGACGACGAGGCCGCCACTGAGACCGAGTACGTGCTGGCCGTGGTCGTGCACCACATCGCCGCCGACGCCTTGTCGCTGGAACCGCTCATCGGCGACCTGATGCGCTCCTACCTGGCCCGGGTCGCCGGCCAGGAGCCCGGCTGGGAACCGCTGGCCGTGCAGTACGCCGACTACAGCCTCTGGCAGCACGAACTGCTCGGCGACGCCGCCCAGTCCGGCACCGTCGCCCACCAGCAGATCGAGTTCTGGCGCGAGACCCTGGCCGGCCTGCCGCCGCAGCTGACCCTCCCGGCCGACCGCCCCCGTCCCGCCGTCGCCACCAATGCCGGTGCGGCCGTGCCGTTCTCGGTCGACGAGACGGTCGCCGCCGGACTGCGCGAGCTGGCCCGCGCGCACGGCGTCACCATGTTCATGGTCGTGCACGCCGCCTTCGCGGCCCTGCTGGCCCGCAACTCCGGCACCGCCGACATCCCGGTGGCCTCCCCGATCGGCGGCCGCGGCGAGCGCGAACTCGACGCCCTGATCGGCATGTTCGTCAACACCCTGGTGCTGCGCACCCAGGTCGACGCCGACCTGTCCTTCACCGACCTGCTGGCCCGCGTGCGCACCGCCGACCTGGCCGCCTTCGCCAACGCAGAGCTGCCCTTCGAGCGCATCGTGGACGCGCTG
This sequence comes from Nocardia tengchongensis, assembly GCF_054781395.1. Taxonomy (NCBI): domain Bacteria; kingdom Bacillati; phylum Actinomycetota; class Actinomycetes; order Mycobacteriales; family Nocardiaceae; genus Nocardia; species Nocardia tengchongensis. The sequence continues at coordinate 1,307,842 of NZ_BAAGUM010000006.1, read as the reverse complement.
GCCGTCGACCGCACCACGGGCGCGCCGCCGCTCGCCCAGGTCATGCTGTCGTTCAACGACGCCCGGATCAACAGCGGCGCAGGCACTTTCGAGCTGCCCGGCCTGGCCGTCACCCCGGTCGAGATCGACGACCCCACCGTCAAGTTCGACCTGCACCTGGTGGTCGGTGAACTCGGCGAACAGGCCGGACTGACCGGCAACCTGCGCTACGCCACCGAACTCTTCGACGCCGCCACCGCGGCCTCGCTCACCGAGCAGTTCGGCCGCCTGCTGGCTGCCGTGGCCGCCGACGCCACCGTCCGGGTCGGCGACATCGAACTGCTCGGCGCCGCCGAACGCGAACTCGTGGTCCGCGGCTGGAACGCCACCGCCTTCGACGTGGACGCCGCGCTCGCGCTGTCTTCGGCCGCGGAGTCGACGACCCTGATCTCGCTCTTCGAGGAGCAGGTCGCCCGCACCCCCGACGCGACCGCGCTCACCTTCGAGGGCACGAGTCTGTCCTACGCCGAGTTGGCGGTGCGCGTGCGGCAGCTGGCGCGCTGGCTGATCAGCGAGGGCGTCGGCCCGGAATCCCTGGTGGCGCTGGGCATGCGCCGCTCCCTCGACCTGGTGATCGGCATGTACGCGGTGTCCGCGGCCGGCGCGGGCTACGTGCCGCTGGACCCCGACCACCCGGCCGAGCGCATCGAGTACATCCTCGAGACCGCCGACCCGGTGACCGTGCTGACCTCCGGCGCCGACCTGCTGCTCGACACCGCCCAGGTGCGGATCGACCTGCTCGACCTGACCGGCATCTCCGACGCGCCGGTCACCGACGCGGATCGCAGTGCCCCGCTGCGGGATTCCAACACCGCCTACGTCATCTTCACCTCCGGCTCCACCGGCCGCCCCAAGGGCGTGGCCGTTGCGCACTCCGCGATCGTCAACCGCCTGGTCTGGGGACAGGCCGCCTACAACCTGACCGCCGCCGACGCGCTGCTGCAGAAGACGCCCGCGACCTTCGACGTGTCGGTCCCGGAATTCTTCTGGCCCCTGCAGGTCGGCGCACGCCTGGTGATCGCCAAGCCCGAGGGGCACACCGACCCGGTCTACATCGCTGAACTCATTGCCCGCGAAGCCATCACGGTCGCCCACTTCGTGCCGTCCATGATGGCAGTCTTCGCGGCGGAGGAGGCCGCCGCGCAGTGCACCTCACTGCGCCTGGTGCTCTCCTCCGGCGAGACGTTGCCCCCGAAGACCGCGCACAAGCTGCGCGAGCTGACCGGTGCGGAAGTACACAACAACTACGGCCCGACCGAGACCGCCGTCGAGGTGACCTATCACCGGGTGGTGGACGCGGACGTGGAAACCGCGCCGATCGGCCGTCCGGTGTTCAACTCGCGGGCGTACGTGCTGGATTCACACCTGCGGCCGGTTCCCGTCGGTGTCGCGGGTGAGCTGTACCTCGCGGGCGACCAGCTGGCGGTGGGCTATGTCGCGCGCCCCGGCCTCACCGCGGATCGCTTCGTGGCCAACCCGTTCGGTGATTCCGAGCGCATGTACCGCTCCGGTGACCTCGTCAAGTGGAACCGGGACGGTGAGCTGGAATACCTGGGCCGCACCGACTTCCAGGTGAAGCTGCGCGGTCTGCGCATCGAACTCGGCGAGATCGAAGCCGCGCTCGTCGCGGAGCCGGCCGTCGCCCAGGCGGCGGTCGTGGTGCACGGTTCGGGCACCGACGCGCAGCTGGTCGCCTACGTGGTGCCCGCTGCGGGCGCGGCCCCCTCGGCGGCGGAGCTGAAAGCCGCTCTGGCGCTGCGACTACCGGTCTACATGGTGCCCGCCGCCTTCATGCTGCTAGACTCCTTCCCGGTCGGCAGCACCGGCAAGATCGACCGCCGCGCGCTGCCCGCGCCGGCCGCCGTCGCCACCGCGTTCCGCGCGACCACCGGTCCCGAGGAGCGGATCGTGGCGGAGGTGTTCGCGTCGCTGCTCGGCATCGAGCGGGCCGGCGCGGACGACGACTTCTTCACCCTGGGTGGCAACTCGCTCATCGCCACCCAGCTGGTGGCGCGCCTGGGCCAGGCCGCGGGCGTGCGGATTCCGCTGCGCGCGGTGTTCGAGGACGCCACCGTGGCCGGTCTGGCCGCCCGCATCCGCGCGGCCGACGCCGAGAACCTGGTGGAGCTGCCGCCGCTGGTCGCCCAGGAGCGCGACGGCGACATCCCGCTGTCCATCGCCCAGCAGCGTCTGTGGTTCCTCAACCGCTTCGATATTCGCGACGGCTACACCATTCCGTTCGCGCTGCGGCTCACCGGCAACCTCAATGTCGAGGCCCTGCGCGCGGCCGTGGCCGACGTGGTGGACCGGCACGAGACCCTGCGCACCATCTACCCCGAGCACGACGGCCAGGCGAGCCAGCTGGTGCTGCCCACCGGCACCCGCCTGATCGACCTGGTGCCCGAGCCCGTCACCTCCGGTGAACTGCCCGGCCTGGTGGAAGCGGTGGCGCGCACCGCCTTCGACGTGACCGTCGAGGTGCCGTTCCGCATCCGACTGCTGGAGCTGACCGACGAACCGGGCGCCTACCTGCTGGTCATGGTGGTGCACCACATCGCCGCCGACGGCTGGTCCTTCGGCCCCCTGACCCGGGACATCGCCACCGCCTATGTGGCCCGCTGCGCCGGCGAGGTCCCCAACCTCGCGCCGCTGCCGGTGCAGTACGCGGACTTCGCGCTGTGGCAGCGCGCCGCCCTCGGCGGCCCCGACGACGCTGATTCCGTACTGGCCCAGCAGCTGGCGCACTGGACCCGCCGACTCAGCGGCGTGCCCGACGTCCTGCCGCTGCCCACCGACCGCCCCCGGCCCGCCGTGGCCAGCGGTCGCGGCGCGGGCTTCACCGGCCGCTTCGACGCCGAATTGCACGCCGCCATCCTGGATTTCGCGGCCGCCCGGCGGGTCACCCCGTTCATGGTGCTGCACACCGCACTGGCGGTCACCCTGGCGCGGCTGTCCGGCACCGGCGACATCGTGATCGGCGCTCCGGTGGCCGGTCGTGGTGACCAGGCCCTCGACGACCTGGTCGGCATGTTCGTCAACACCCTGGTGCTGCGCACCGAGGTGCGGCCGGAAGCGTCGCTGAGCGAACTGCTCACCCAGGTCCGCGACACCGACCTGACCGCCTTCGACCACGCCGTGGTCCCCTTCGAGATGCTGGTCGAAGCGGTGAATCCGGTGCGCTCCCAGGCGCACGCGCCGCTCGCGCAGGTGACGCTGACCCTGCAGAACCACGCCCGGCCCAGCGTCAAGCTCAACCGCCTGACCATCGAGGCGCTCCCGGTCGAGGCCACCGCCACCCAGTTCGACCTGGACTGGACCCTGGCCGAGACCACCGGCGCCGACGGCGCCCCCGACGGCATCGACGTCTACATCACCTACGCCACCGACCTGTTCGACGCCGCCACCATCGGCGGCTTCCAGCAGACCTTCGAGCGCGTGTTGCGGGCCCTGCTCGCCGATCCGCGCACCAATGCCGGCGATGTGACGATCATGTCGGGCGCCGAACGCGGTGTGCTGCTGGTGGATCGCAACGCCACCACCCGCGCGCTGCCCGCCGAGACCCTGGCCGGGCTGCTCGACGCCCGCGCCGCACAGGACCCCGACGTGGACGCGCTGATCTTCGAGGGCGAGCGGGTCGGCTACGCGGACCTGGCCCGGCGCGCGAATCGCCTGGGCCGCCTGCTGATCTCGGCCGGCGTCGGCCCGGACGCCATCGTCGGCGTCACCGCGCAGCGCTCCATCGACATGGTGGTCGCGCTCTACGCCGTCGTGTCCGCGGGCGCCGCCTACGTGCCGGTCGACCCGTCGCATCCGGCCGACCGCATCGCCCACGTGCTCGGCACCTCGAACGCCACCCTGGTACTGACCGTCGGCGGCGCGACCCTGCCCGAACTCGACGGCGTGCGCGTGCTCGACGTCGCCGGGCTGTCGGAATCCGGTGCCCTGGACGGTCTTTCGGACCAGCCGATCACCGACGCCGACCGGCTCGGCGTGCTGCACCCGGACAACCTGGCCTACGTTCTGTACACCTCCGGTTCCACCGGTCTGCCCAAGGGCGTGGCCACCAGCCACCGCGCCATCATGAACCAGCTGCGCTGGCTCGAGGAGCGCTACGGCGTCACCCGCGACGACCGCATCATGCAGCGCGCCCCGCTGGCCTTCGACGTGTCGGTCTGGGAGTGCTTCCTGCCCGCCATGGTCGGTGCGCCCCTGGTGATTCCGCGGCCCGGCCTGCTGGAGCTGGACTACCTGGCCGACCTGATGCTCGAATTCGGCGTCACCATCGCCGAACACGTGCCGTCGGTGCTGGCGGCGCTGATCGCCGAGGGCCACGGCGACGCGCTGAAGTCGTTCCGGCACCTGCACACCGGCGGTGAGGCGCTGCCCGTCGAACTGCTCGGCCGGCTGCGCGAACTGGTCGGCGGCGAGGTGCACAACGCCTACGGCCCGACCGAGGCCGCCATCTCGACCATCTACCACCAGTTCTCCGACGCGGACCCGGATTTCGAGGTTGCCATCGGCCGCCCGAACTGGAACACCCGCGCCTACGTGCTCGACGCCCGCATGCGCCCGGTGCCCATGGGCGTCATCGGCGAGCTCTACCTGGCCGGCGCCCAGCTGGCCCGCGGCTATCAGGGCCGCGGCGCGCTCACCGCCGACCGCTTCGTGGCGGACCCGTTCGGGGTGCCCGGTGCGCGCATGTACCGCACCGGCGACCTGGTGCGCTGGAACCGCTCCGGCGATCTGGTCTACATGGGCCGCAACGACTTCCAGGTGAAGCTGCGCGGTCAGCGCATCGAGCTCGGTGAGATCGAGGCCGCCCTGTCGTCCGCGCCCGGCGTGGCGCACACGGTCGTGCTGCTGGCGAAGGACACCACCGGAGCGGACTGCCTGATCGGCTACGTCTCCGGCGACCAGCTCGACGCCGAGACCGTGCTGGCGCACGCCCGCACCCAGCTGCCCTCCTACATGGTGCCCGCGCACGTCGCGGTGCTGGAGGCGATGCCGCTCACCAGCGTCGGCAAGCTGGACCGGGCGGCCCTGCCCGCCATCGAGTTCACCGCCGCCTCGGTCGCCTACCGCGCACCCGCGCCGGGCGCCGAGACCACGCTGGCCGCGCTGATCGGCGACCTGCTCGGCGGCGTCACCATCGGCGCCGACGACGACTTCTTCGCCCGCGGCGGCAATTCGCTGCTGGCCATGCGCCTGGTGGCGCGCGCCAACGCCGCGTTCGGCGCCGAACTGAGCGTGCGCCAGGTGTTCGAGGCCCCGACCGTGGCCGAACTGGCGACCCGCCTCACCGGCGGCGCGTCCGGGGTGCCGCTGCGGCGGATGCCGCGTCCGGAGCGAATCCCGCTGTCGCCCGCCCAGACTCGCATGTGGCTGCTCAACCGCCTCGACCCCGAGTCCGCGGCCTACAACGTGCCCGCGGCCGTGCGGGTCACCGGCGAGATCGACACCAGCGTGCTCGGCGCGGCCATCGCCGACGTGATCGAGCGGCACGAGGTGCTGCGCACCATCTACCCGGCCGGCGCGGACGGCGTCGGCTACCAGCAGGTCCTGCCCGCGCACGCCGTCACCCCCGAGCTGGAGCTGCGGACCGGCGCCGACGCGGCGGACCTGACCTGGATCGAAGGGTTCGTCGGCCGCGGCTTCGACGTCACCACGTCGGTGCCGTTGCGTGCCGCGCTGATCCGCGAATCCGAGCACAGCCACGTGCTGGTGGTGGTGTTGCACCACATCGCCGGCGACGGCCAGTCGATGGATCCGCTGCTGCGCGACACCATCACGGCCTACCTGTCGCGGGCCGCGGGCACCGCCCCGGCCTGGTCGGAACTGCCCGTGCAGTACGCCGACTTCACCCTGTGGCAGCGGGCGTCGCTGGAACGGATCGGTGAGCGCGAGCTGACCTACTGGACCGAGACGCTGGCGGGGCTGCCCGAGGAACTGCCGCTGCCCACCGACCGGCCGCGGCCGCCCGTCGCCTCCGGGCGTGGCGCGCGCGTGCAGGCTCGACTGGACGGCGGCCTGGCCCTGGCGATCCGCCGGGTCGCGGAGGCGCACGACGCGACTCCGTTCATGGTGTGGCACGCCGCGCTGTCGGTGCTGCTGGCCCGGATGTCCGGGTCGGCCGATGTCGCAATCGGCACCCCGGTCGTGGGCCGCGGCCACGCCGACCTCGACGATCTGGTCGGCATGTTCGTCAACACCCTGGCGTTGCGCACCCGGCCCGAACCCGGCCTCGGCTTCGACGAGCTGCTGGCCCGCACCCGCGCGGTCGACCTGGCCGCCTTCGACCACGCGACCGTGCCGTTCGAGCAGGTGGTGGACGCTCTCGGCGTGCCCCGCACGCCGGCCCGCAATCCGCTGTTCACGGTGGTGCTGAGCTACCTGAACCTGGGCGCGCAGACCTACGGGGTGCCCGGCCTGACCCTGGAGCCGGTCGATTTCGAGCAGCGGGTCGCCCGGTTCGATCTGCAGTTCACCGTGTCCGACGAACCGGACGTCGACGGCCACCTGGCCATCGAATTGAACTACGCCACCGACCTGTTCGACGCCACCACCGCCGCCGACCTGCTGCGCCGGCTGACCCGCATCCTCGGCGCGGTCGCCGCCGACGCCACCGTGCGGGTCGGCGACATCGAGCTGATGTCGCAGGTCGAGCGCGCCGGGATGCTGGATCGGGCCGCGACGCGGCAGGTCACGCAGCGCACCCTGGGCGACTACTTCGCCGAGGCCGCCGCGTGGTTCCCCGACGCCGTCGCGGTGCGCCACCGGGACCGCGAGCTCACCTACCGTGAGCTGGACGCCGAGTCCTCGCGCCTGGCCCGGGTGCTCATCGAGCGCGGCATCGGCGCGGAAGACTATGTCGCCCTGGCGATTCCGCGTTCCGAGCTGACCCTGCTGGCGGTGTGGTCCATCGCCAAGACCGGCGCCGCGTTCGTCCCGGTCGACCCGAACTACCCGGCCGACCGCATCGAGCACATGCTGACCGACTCGGGCGCGACCTTCGGCCTGACCGTCGCCGCGAGCCGCGACCGGCTCTCCGGCACAGCCGAGTGGCTGGTCCTCGACGCACCCGAATTCCGTTCGGCCACCGCGGAAATCGCCACCACCCCGATCGCGGCGAGCGAACTGCGCCGTCCGGTGCGGATCGCCAACCCGGCCTGGATGATCTACACCTCCGGCTCCACCGGCCTGCCCAAGGGCGTCGTCGTCTCGCACGGCGGTGTCGCGGGCATCGCGGTCACCCAGCGCGAGCGCTACCGGGTCGACGGCGACGCGCGCGTCCTGCAGGTGTCCTCCCCGAGCTTCGACGCCTACCCGCTGGAGATCCTGATGGCCACGCCGGTCGGCGCGCGCCTGGTGGTCACCCCGGCCGAGGTGTACGGCGGCGAGGAGCTCACCGCCCTGATGGCCGCCGAGGGCGCGACCCACGCCTTCATCACGCCGTCGGTGCTGCAGACCCTGGACCCCGAACGACTGCGCGAGTTCCGTGAACTCTCCATCGGCGGTGAGGCTTTCGGCCCGGAGACGGTGGCCCGCTGGACCACCGCCACCCGCTCGGTGCACAACGGCTACGGCCCGACCGAGACCACCATCACCTGTCACATCAGTGCGCCGCTGCTGCCGGGCGAACCGGTGGAGCTGGGTGCGTCGGCGGCCGGGATGACCCCGGTTGTGCTCGATGCCCGGCTGCGGCCGGTGCCCGTCGGCGTCACCGGTGAGCTGTACGTGAACGGCCCGGGCGTGGCCCGCGGATACCATGCGCGGCCGGGACTCTCGGCCGAGCGCTTCGTCGCCGACCCGTACGGCGCCCCCGGCGAGCGGCTCTACCGCACCGGCGACCTGGTGCGCTGGGTGGATCGGGCCGGTCGCCGCACCCTCGAATACGTGGGCCGCGCCGACCACCAGGTGAAGGTGCGCGGTCTGCGCATCGAGCTCGGCGAGATCGACGCCGCGCTGACCGCCCACGAGACGGTCGAATTCGCGGTCACCCTCGGCCACACCGACGCCGCCGGCGCGGTGGCGCTGGTGTCGTACGTGGTGCCCGCGCCGGGCCGCACCGTCGACGTCGACGAGTTGGTGGCCCACGCCGGCCGCTCGCTGGCCGCGTACATGGTGCCCGCCGCGGTCATGGTGCTCGACCGGATCCCGCTGACCCCGGTCGGCAAGCTGGACCGGAACGCGCTGCCGGAGCCCGTCTTCCGCACCGCCGAATTCGTCGCCCCGCGCACCGAGGCCGAGCGCACCGTCGCCGGTATCGTCGCCGCGGTGCTCGGCCTCGACGACACGGCCCGGGTCGGTCTGGCGGACGACTTCTTCGCCCTCGGCGGCAACTCGCTCACCGCCACCCAGGTGGCCGCGCGACTGAGCGCCGCGTTCGGCGCGCAGGTGCCGGTGCGGACGGTGTTCGAGCACTCGAACGTGGAGGCGCTGGCCGCCGCCGCGCTCGCGGCCGACCCGAACGCCCCGGTCCGCCCGCCGCTGCTGCCCCGCACCGGGGACGGCCCGGTGCCGGTTTCGCCCGCGCAGCAACGCATCTGGTTCCTCAACCGGCTGGATCCGGACTCCACCGCCTACAACATCCCGCTCCCGATCCGCCTGACCGGACCGCTGGACGTGGCGGCCCTGCAGGCCGCGATCGCCGACGTGGTGGTTCGCCACGAGGTGCTGCGCACCGTCTACCCGGAGACGGCAACGGGCCCCGCGCAGGTGGTGCTGCCCGCCGCCGCGGTCGCGGAACTGCCCGCACTGCAAGCGATTCCGGTCACCGAGGCGACCGTCGTCGCCGCGGTCACCGGACTGATCGGCCAGGGCTTCGACGTCACCGCGGCCGTCCCGCTGCGGGCGGCGCTGTACGAGCTGGCTCCCGAGGATCACGTCTTCGTCGTGGTCATGCACCACATCGCGGGTGACGGCACCTCGCTGGCCCCGCTGGCCCGCGACGTCATGACCGCGTACGCGGCCCGCAAGTCGGGTGTCGCACCGGCCTGGACGCCGTTGCCGGTGCAGTACTCGGACTTCGCGGTCTGGCAGCGTGAGGTGCTGGGCGCCGAGGACGATCCGGCCTCGCTGATCTCGCGCCAGCTCGGCTTCTGGACCGAGCGCCTGGCCGGACTGCCGCCGCTGCTCGCCCTTCCGACCGACCGGCCCCGGCCGGTGGTGCTGGAGACCGCGGGCCGGCGCGTCGACTTCACCGTCGACGCCGAAACCCACACCGCCCTCACCGAATTGGGCCGGGCGCACGGGGCCACCCTGTTCATGACCGTGCACGCGGCCTTCGCGACCCTGCTGTCTCGGCTCACCGGTTCGGCCGATATCGCGGTCGGCACCCCGGTCGCCGGGCGCGACGACGCCGCGCTGGACGACCTGGTCGGCATGTTCGTCAACACGCTGGTGCTGCGCACCGGCATCGACCCGGCCGAGGGCTTCGACGCGCTGCTGCGCCGGGTCCGGGCCGAGGACGTCGCCGCTTTCGGCAACGCGGACGTGCCCTTCGAGCGTCTGGTCGAGGTGCTCAAGCCGGAGCGCTCCACCGCGCGTCACCCGCTGGTGCAGGTCGGCTTCTCCTTCAACAACCAGCAGCCGGCCGCCTTCGACCTGGACGGGCTCACCGTCGCCGCCGTCGAATTCGACAGCGACGTCACCCAGTTCGATCTGCACCTGGTGATCGTGGACAGCTACGACGCCGACGGCACGCCCGCCGGCCTGACCGCGACCATGACCTACGCGACCGCACTGTTCGACGCCGCCACCGTGGAGTCCTTCGTGCGCCGCTTCCAGCGGGTGCTCGGCGCGGTGCTCGCCGACGCGACGGTGCCGACCGGCGACATCGACATCCTCGAGGCCGACGAGCGCACGCTCATCCTCGAGGAGTGGAACGACTCCGCGGTCAGCTTCGGCGTCGCACCCGAACCCACCCTGGTCTCGCTGTTCGACGCGGCCGTGGCCGCCAACCCGGACCGCGTCGCCCTGATCGAGGACGGCGCGGGCCGACCGGAGCTCACCTACGCCGAACTCGACGCGCGCGTGAACCGCCTGGCGCGCTTCCTGATCGAACGCGGCGTCAGCCCGCACGACACGGTCGCGCTGGCGCTGCCGCGCTCCGCGGACCTGGTCGTGGCGATCTACGCGGTGATCAAGACCGGCGCGGCGTACGTGCCGGTCGACCCGGCGCAGCCGGGGGAGCGGATCGCCCACATCCTCGACACCGCGCGGCCCGCCCTGGTGCTGACCGCGTCGGATCTGGCTGTGGACGAGTCGATTCCGGCCGTGCGCCTGGCCGAGCTCGAGTTCGAACTCGGCGGGTACGCGTCCGGGCCGATCGCCGCGTGGGAACGCCGGGGCCGCCTGGTCGCCGGGAGCACCGCGTACGTCATCTTCACCTCCGGCTCCACCGGCCGCCCCAAGGGCGTGGCGGTGTCGCACAAGTCGATCGTCAACCGGCTGGTGTGGATGCAGTCCGAATACCGGCTCACCGCCGACGACGTGGTGCTGCAGAAGACCCCGGCCACCTTCGACGTGTCGGTGTGGGAGTTCTTCTGGCCCTTGCAGGTCGGCGCGCGTCTGGTGGTGGCGTCCCCCGAGGGTCACCGCGACCCGGGCTACCTGGCCCGCCTGATCGGCGACGAAGCGGTCACCACCGTGCACTTCGTGCCCTCGATGCTGGCGGCCTTCGTGGCCGAGCCCGCGGCGGCCGGCTGCACCGGGCTGCGCAAGGTCTTCGCCTCCGGTGAAGCGTTGCCCGGCGGCGTGGCCCAACGGCTGCGCGCGCTGACCGGCGCGGAGCTGCACAACCTGTACGGCCCGACCGAGGCCGCGGTCGACGTCACCTACCACCAGGTGGTCGACGCCGACATCGATACCGTGCCGATCGGCCGCCCGGTGTTCAACACCGAGGTCTACGTGCTGGATTCGCGGTTGCAGCCGGTTCCGGCCGGCGTCGCCGGCGAGCTGTACCTGGCAGGTGACCAGCTCGCCACCGGGTATGTGGCCCGTCCGGACCTCACTTCGGATCGCTTCGTGGCCAATCCCTTCGGTTCGGGCGAGCGCATGTACCGCACCGGTGACCTGGTCAAGTGGAACCGCGACGGCGAACTCGAGTACTTGGGTCGCACCGACTTCCAGGTGAAGCTGCGCGGCCTGCGCATCGAGCTGGGCGAGGTCGAGACGGCGCTGACCGCGCTGCCCGGCATCGAACAGGCCGTGGTCGTGGTGTGGCCGGGGCAGGACAGCGGCGGCGAGCACCTGGTCGCCTACGTCGTGCCCGCCGCGGGCGCCGCGGCGCCGGACACCGACGGTCTGCGCCGCGCGCTCGCGCAGCGCCTGCCGTCGTACATGGTGCCGTCGGCGTTCGTGACCCTGGCGGCGCTGCCGCTCAACCCGTCCGGCAAGCTGGACCGCCGGGCGCTGCCCGCTCCGGAGTTCGCGGCCCGCGAATTCCGGGCTCCGGCAACGGAGTTGGAGGCCACCGTGTGCGCCGCCTTCGCCGAGGTGCTGGGCGTCGAGCGGGTCGGTCTGGACGACAACTTCTTCGAGCTCGGCGGCACCTCGCTGGTCGCGGCCCGGTTGGCGTCACGACTCGGTGAGCTGCTCGGCACGCCGGTTCCGGTGCTGTTGCTGTTCACCGCCTTCACCCCGGGCGAGCTGGCCCGGGAACTGGAGTCGGCGAACGGCGCCGCCGCGGAGGCCGCGCTCGACGTGCTGCTCCCGCTGCGGCGGGAGGGCAGTGCGGAACCGCTGTTCTGCATCCACCCGGTCGGCGGCATCTCCTGGTCCTTCGCGGGCCTGGGCGCCTACCTGGACTCGGACCGCCCGATCTACGGGCTGCAGTCGCCCGCGCTGAAAGCCGGTGGCGTGCTGCCGGACTCGATCGAGGACTGGGCCGACGTGTACGTGGCCGCGATCCGGTCGGTGCAGCCGTCCGGGCCGTACCACCTGCTCGGCTGGTCGCTGGGCGGCGTGCTCGCGCACGCGGTCGCGGTGCGGCTGCAGGGCGACGGCGAGCAGGTCGCCATGCTGGCCATGCTCGACAGTCACCTGGCCCCGGCCGGAGTCCGGGCGGTCGCGCACGATTCCGGCGCGGCCCTGGCCGAGGTGCGGGAACTGCTGGGCAGCCTGCTCGGCGACCGCGCCGGCGAACTGGACCTCGGCACCGTCACCCAACCGTCCGAGCTCGCGGCCCGCCTGGTCGCGCTGCCGGATCAGGGTGACGGCTGGAGCCTGGCGGCCCTGGGCGTCGACCGGATCACCGGGATCCTGGCATCGAGCCTGCGCTCGATGGATCTGGCCCAGGCCTACCGTCCGGCTCGATTCCACGGCGACATCACGTATTTCACCGCGGCTCTGGAGGTGCCGGCCCTGGCCGGCGCCGCCGGCTGGACCGCCGCCGTCGACGGCACGGTCCACGAGCACGCGGTCGCGGCAACCCATTGGCAGATGACCTCGCCGGAGGCACTCGCGCCCGTCGCGCGGACGCTGAACGCACTGTGGCGCTGAAGAAACGCACCGTGGCGCTGAAGAAACGCACTGTGGCACTGAACATCCCAGGTGAGAAAGGCTGATCCACCATGAGCAATCCGTTCGACGACGAGAACGCCCAGTTCTACGTGCTCGTCAACGAGGAGGCCCAGCACTCGCTGTGGCCGGTGTTCGCCGCCATCCCCGGCGGCTGGACCGCCGCGCACGGCCCGGCCCTGCGACAGAGCTGCCTGGACTACGTCGAGGCGCACTGGACCGACATGCGACCGGCTTCGCTGGTCCAGGCCATGTCGGTCGAGCCCGAATAGACCAGCGGAATACCACGTTCCGCATCCACAAACCCGGGGCCAAACGGCCCCGTGCGGCGGTCCCGAGAAGAAACCACACATCGAGGGGGTCTGTCCGCGTCGTGAAAGAAAGGGAATCACCATGACTACCACTCCTCCGGATCCCGGCACCGCGCCCTCCGTCGACATCGGCGCCGTCGTCTCCCAGGTTCTGAAGTTCCTGGGCGCCGGCTCCACCGCGAGCTACAACCCCAAGGGCCCGAAGCTCAAGTCGCACGGCGCGAAGTAATTCGCCCAGGCTTCACCGAACAAAATCTCGAAAGGAATTGCCATGCCTCTCTACACCGGCAGCGGCTTCACCGACCTGCTCCTGGCGTTCGCCCACCTGGTCGGCGCCGGTTCGTCCACCTCGGTCACCCAGCCCGGCGGCGGCACCACCCCGGCTCCGGTCGTCTAGGAGGACACCATGTTCAGCGGTAGTGCTGTGAACGACTTCTTCGGTTTCCTGGCGAAGTCGCTGGGCACCGGCTCCTCCTACACCTGGCCGCCGACTACGACGTAGCGCTCGGGTAGGTGTGTGAAGGCCGCCAGGACCGCGCGTCCTGGCGGTCCCGGCGCTCTGTGGTTTCCTTCCCTTTCCGCCTCGTCCGATGCCCGGGCGAAGGTGTCAGCGGCCCAACTGCCGCAGCACCCAGCCCGCGGTGTCGTCACTGGACCGGATCAGCGAGTGATCCACCGGCGCTGCATCCGGAAACAGATCCTCGAATACCTCGTTCACCACTCCCGGCTCGTCGATGACCGAGCAGGCCGGAGCGGGCGTGGCGAGCTGATCGCGACGGGTCGCGATGACCGAATAGGTGACGCCGGGCTGCGTCACCGCGGTGTCGAAAATGGCCTTGTAGACCGGAGAATCCGGCGTCATCTGCATGGCCACGGCGAACTCGTGCGAGCTCGCCGCCAGCGCCGACCGCAGGAACGGCAGCGCGTGCAGCAATTGCACGGGCGTGATCGGCGGATTCGGAATTCCGACGACGCCCGCGCCGTCGCACCCGCGCACCTCGGGTGTCATGAACACGGCATGACTCACCGCGGGCGCTCCGCCCAGCACTTTGAGGTAGTAGTTCGACACAATGCTGCCCGCCGAGTGCGCCACGATCTCGACTTTCGCCGCTCCCGTGGTCTGACGCACCTTCGTGACGAAGTCCGCGACCTGCCCCGCTTCACCGGGCATATCGCCGTTCCAGCGCCGGTCGTTCGAAATGCCGCCTTGGAACAGCAGCGTGCAGTACCCGGCCCCGCGCAATGCGCCGACCATGGTGTCCCATTGCGCGGCAGTCTGTTCCGGGGTGCCGTCCGCGCCGGGCAGCACCACCACGGGATACGGATGCGCCGCGGTCGGCGCGCAATCGATCGGCGGCTCGATGGTCGACCCGACCGGCAGTGGCTGTTCCGCGGACCCGGTGTCCGGCTGGGCTTGCGCCCCGGCGGCCGTCCCGAGGGCTGCGGCCGCGAGCGCGGCAGCGACGATTCTGGAAATTCTGATGTACGACAACGGCTTCCGGTCCCCTTCGTGCAGTCCACCCCGACCGTGCGCGACTCCGCGCGTACCGCACGATACCGGTGATCGGGAGCCGCCGCCCGAACGATCAGTGCGTGTCGACCGGTGTGCGCCGAGCCTGCCGGGGCCGGCCTCGGAGCCGCGTCGCGTGACGACCACCAGTGTGTAACCGGATGATTCGGACATGAGGGGGTGGAGGGGGCTCGGCCGAAACCGGAGAAGCGCGGGCGGAAACGGGCAGCCGAATTCGACTCGCGCACGCAGCTTCCTGGGCGAGCGAATGATTGGCAAATATATTTGTTTAGAAGACAAGCCCCCTTCACCACGAAACAGCCCCCGAAGCGAAGCGGCGAATCCTTTTCGTTGTGACCGCTACTCAGGGATTGGCGATGGTGACAGTTATGAGCCAGAGCGAAGACTATGAGGCCGTGCTCGCGCGAATCATGAATGCGGAGTCCGGCCGCCCGAACTCACGCAATCGCTGACGGTTAGCTATGAGAGGGAAACAATGAGCCGGCCCAAGACTGTCGAACCCCACATCATCGGTCTCTACTGGGACCGCGACGGCGATATCTGGCAGCGCGAGGACGGCGGCTGGCGGCTGATCCTGCAGAGCGGCGTCGCCGTCGACCCGGTCTCGCTGTGGGGGTGGGAGAACGGGCCCGTCAGCGACTACGCGCCGTTCGTGCCCCTCACCGCCCTCGAGGCCTAGACACCGCGCGCTCAGCTGCCGAAGAGGGTGACCTCCATCAGCCGGATCACCCTGGGCTGCGGGCAGATCGACCCGTGCGCGCCGAACTCCCGGCCCAGATCCACCACCAGACCGAACCCGGCCTGCACCAGAATGCGCGCCTCGGCCTCGGACAGCTCCGGGCGCACCGCCACCAGCAGTCGCACCCACTCGGCCACGATGAGCCGCTGCACATTGCGCAGCATGGTGCGCTCCTCCGCCGAGACGTGTCCGAACTCGGCGTAGTACACGAATGTCAGCTCGCGCTCGGCGAACGAACCCGCCACATACAGGTCCACCAGCGTGCGCAGCGCCTCGGCCGGACTCGACGAGGACGCCACCGCCGGGCCGATCGCCCCCGACACCCGGTCCGCCGCCCG
The DNA here is from genome assembly GCF_054781395.1 of Nocardia tengchongensis. Taxonomy (NCBI): domain Bacteria; kingdom Bacillati; phylum Actinomycetota; class Actinomycetes; order Mycobacteriales; family Nocardiaceae; genus Nocardia; species Nocardia tengchongensis. Next base: position 1,292,365 of record NZ_BAAGUM010000006.1, on the reverse strand, counting down.
GCGGAACGCGGCGGCCAGCAGATCGCCCTTGCTGCGGTAGTACCGGTACACCGCCGAGGCCGCCGACAGATCGGCTGCCGCCGCGATGTCCTCCACGCTCACATTGGGATAGCCGCGCTGATGGAACAGCTCGACGGCCTTCTTCAGCAGCAGCTCGTGCTTGAAGCTGCGCGGGATCTCCGCCGCCCGCGGCGCCTCGGTGACGGTGCCCTCCGGCGGCAGTTCAGTGTCGAGGATCGCGTCGCAGGCCGAATGCAGCAGGGCCGTCAAGGATTTCGCGGGCAGCGTGGCGTGGTGGTCGCCGATGCTGGAGATGACGCTGAGCATCGACACCGCCCGCACCGCGCGATCGTGCCCGTCGAGTTCGGGCCGCACATCCGCGATGAGCGCGCGCAGCGTGGTCAGCGCCACGATGAACTGCTCCTCCAGGATCTGCCGATCGGTGTCGTCGAGATAGCGGCGCTCCCAGCGCACCAGGGTGACGGTGGCGCGATTGGCGATGGTCTCGGCGATCATCCGATCCAGCACCCGGTTCAGCCGCTCCCGCGCGGACAGGCCCTCGGAGTCCTCGGGCAGCGTGGCCGCCTCCGCGGTGAGCCGCGACAGCCGTAGCAATTCCTCCCGGAACAGCGCGTATTTACTCGGATAGTGCCGATACAGGGCGGCGGAGGAAATGCCCAGCCGCGTCGCGATGTCCTCCATGCTCACGCCGTGATAGCCGAGCGATCCGAACGCGGCGGCCGAAGTGGCGGCGATCTGCGCCCGCCGGTTCTTCGGGCGACGGCGGATCACGCGCGGTGGCTGCTCCTCGACGGTCATATCGCAATGGTAGTCACCGGTCGATCTCGGTATTGCCGCAGTGTATGACGCCGAGCCGCCGGTCTGGGTAGTCTGCCGGAATGCGCACGGTCGACGTCGAACGCACCATCGCCGCCCCGCCCGCGGATGTCTTCGACTGGCTCACCGATGTCGCCAATTATCAACGGGTTCCGCTGGTCCGCCGGGTCACCCTGGTCCGCCCCGGAAACACCGCGGGCAACGGCGTGGGCGCGGTGCGGCTGGTGGTCACCCCGCTGATGCGTCTCACCCAGGAGATCACCGAATACGATCCGCCCCGGCTGATGCGCTACCGCGGACTGAAATCCGTTCCGCGCCTGCGACATCAAGAGGGTTTCATCAGCTGCGAGCCGGTCGCGGGCGGCACCCGGGTGCACTGGTCGACCTCCTTCGAGCTCGCCGCGCCTGTGCTCTCACCGCTGTGGACGACCCTGTCCGTGCCGGTGGTGCGCGCCAGCTTCGAGATGGTGCTGCGGACCGCCGCGCGCGAACTGCGCGGTGCGTGACGGGGGTTACCATCTGGGGCCATGGCCGAGATCAAGGTGGAGCGCCTGAACGCCGTGGCGCTCGTGACTGTGCACGACCCCGACAAGCGGAATGCGTTGACGCTGGATCTATCCGCCGATCTCGCGGACGCGGTGGCGGACGCGGAAGCCGACGAATCGGTGCACGCGCTGGTGGTCACCGGCACGCCCCCCGCCTTCTGCGCGGGCGCGAACCTGACCGCCCTGGGTGAGGCGAAGGAAGAGGGCCTGCGGGCCATCTACGAAGGCTTCCTCGCGGTGGCCCGCTGCAAGCTGCCGACCATCGCGGCGGTCGGCGGCCAGGCCGTGGGTGCGGGCCTGAACCTGGCGCTGGCCGCGGACCTGCGCTTCGCGAATCCCGCGGCCCGCTTCGACGCGCGCTTCCTGCGCCTGGGCATCCACCCCGGCGGCGGCATGACCTGGATGTTGCAGCGCGCGGTCGGACCGCAGCAGGCGACGGCGATGACCCTGTTCGGTGAGGTGCTCGACGCCCACGCCGCGGCGGCCGCCGGACTGGTGCACCGGGTCATCGACGGCGATCACGCCGCCCTGGTGGACGCCGCCGTCGAATACGCCTGCGCGACAGCGGAAGTCCCCCGCGAGCTGCTCATCACCACCAAGCGCACCATGCGCGCCACCCGCGCCCTGGCCGCGCACGCCGAGGCGGTGAGCACCGAGGTGATCCCGCAGCTGGCCTCGCTCGAATCCCCGGAGTTCGCGGCCCGCCTGGCCGCGGCGCAGACCCGGATCAGCGGTTCGACCAGCTGAAACTGGCAACGATGAAGTGAAACGAACAGTGGCGCAGTCGGATTCGCATCCGGCTGCGCCATTCTTTTCGGTACTCCGTGCCGCCGTCGGGCTCTCAGCCGAGCGCGGCCAATGCCATGCGGCGCAGCACGGGGCGAGCGCGGGTCGCCAGGGTGGCCGGCGCGCTGTGCGGGGTGGAGTTGATCAGGCCGAAGGTGGCGTGCGCTTGCACTCGCGCGGCCTGCTCGGGTAGTTCCGGGTGGAGTTTGCGCAGCACCTCGACCCAGACCTCGACGTACTGCCGCTGGGTGCGGCGGACCTGCCGCCGGGCCGAGTCGGGCAGATTCTCCAGGTCACGGTCCTGGATCCGGATGAGTTCGGGCTCGCCGAGGGCGAAGTCGAGGTGGAACTCGACGAGCGCCTCCAAGGCCTCGCGCGGTGAGGCCGCATGCTCGGAGACGGCCCGGCCGCCGTCGAGCAGCCGCTGACTGATCCCGACCAGCAGCTCGACCAGCAGCGCCTCCTTGTTGGGGAAGTGCCGGTACACCGCGGGCCCGCTGATGCCGGCCGCCGCGCCCAGATCGTCGAGCCGCATGCCTAGGAAGCCGCGGTCCGCGATCAGTCGCGCCCCCGCCTCCAGCAGCTGCTCGCGTCGTTGCGCCTTGAGCTGCTCGCGACGGGTGAGCCCGGCGGTTTCCGCACTGTTCACCGTGGCTCCTCTCAGCGGTGCTGGACAACTCAGTTAGTGAAGATTATCTTATTTTCCAGTTATTGGTGACTAACCGAGCGGACCGAAAAGGTTGCACGGGGAGGCGGAGCGCATGACGCTGACCGAACAGACGCGGACCGGGAACCGGGACGCGCACCTGGCGTTGGTCGAGGAGTTGCGGGACCGATTGGCCGTCAGTGCGCTGGGCGGACCCGAGAAGTCCCGGGAACGGCACCTGGCCCGCGGCAAACTGCTGCCGCGTCAGCGGGTGGACCAGCTGCTCGACACCGGCAGCCCGTTCCTGGAGCTGTCGCCGCTGGCGGCCAACGGCATGTACGACGACGAATGCCCGGGCGCGGGCATGATCGGCGGCATCGGCCGGGTCTCCGGGCGTGAGTGCGTGATCCTCGCCAATGACGCGACCGTCAAGGGCGGCACCTACTACCCGATGTCGGTGAAGAAGCACCTGCGCGCCCAGGAGGTGGCGCTGCAGAACAACCTGCCGTGCATCTACCTGGTCGACTCCGGCGGCGCCTACCTGCCGCGGCAGGACGAGGTGTTCCCCGACCGCGAGCACTTCGGCCGCATCTTCTTCAACCAGGCCAATATGAGCGCCAAGGGGATCGCGCAGATCTCCGCGGTCATGGGCTCCTGCACCGCGGGCGGCGCCTACGTCCCGGCCATGAGCGACGAGACCGTCATCGTGCGCAACCAGGGCACCATCTTCCTGGGCGGCCCGCCGCTGGTGAAGGCCGCCACCGGTGAGATCGTCACCGCCGAGGAACTGGGCGGCGGCGACCTGCACTCGCGTACCTCCGGCGTCACCGACCACCTGGCCGAGAGCGACCAGGACGCGCTGCGCATCGTGCGCAATATCGTGGCCACGCTGGGCCCGAAGACGCCGACGCCGTGGGATGTCGCACCGACCGTGGACCCCATCGCGCCGCAGGACGAGCTGTACGACGTGGTGCCGGTGGACCTGCGCACCCCCTACGACGTGCGCGAGGTCATCACCCGCATGGTCGACGGCGGCGAATTCCAGGAATTCAAGGCCGAATACGGCAAGACCCTGGTCACCGGCTTCGCCCGGATCCACGGCCACCCGGTCGGCATCGTCGCCAACAATGGCGTGCTGTTCGCCGAATCCGCCATGAAGGGCGCGCATTTCATCGAACTGTGCGACAAGCGCAAGATCCCGCTGCTGTTCCTGCAGAACATCACCGGCTTCATGGTCGGGCGCGACTACGAGGCCGGCGGCATCGCCAAGCACGGCGCGAAGATGGTGACCGCGGTGGCGTGCGCCCGGGTGCCCAAGCTGACCGTGGTCATCGGCGGCTCCTACGGTGCGGGCAACTACTCCATGTGCGGGCGCGCGTATTCGCCGCGCTTCCTGTGGATGTGGCCGAATGCCCGCATCTCGGTGATGGGCGGCGAGCAGGCCGCCTCGGTGCTGGCCACCGTGCGCGGTGACCAGTCGGAGGCGGACCTCGAAGCCTTCAAGGCCCCGATCCGCGAGCAGTACGAGGCCCAGGGCAATCCGTACTACTCCACCGCCCGCCTCTGGGACGATGGCGTCATCGACCCGGCCGACACCAGAACCGTTGTCGGCCTGGCCCTCTCGGCCTGCGCGCAGGCCCCGCTCGAGCCCGTCTCCTACGGCGTCTTCCGGATGTGATGACCTTGATGAACACTGTTCGCACATTTGTCTCCGACAAAGCTCAGCCCGTCGTGTTCGACACCGTCCTCGTCGCCAATCGCGGCGAGATCGCGGTTCGTGTCATTCGCACCCTGCGCGACATGGGAATTCGGTCCGTCGCCGTCTACAGCGACGCCGACGCCGACGCCCGCCACGTGCGCGAAGCCGACACCGCGGTCCGCCTCGGCCCGGCCGCCGCGCGCGAGTCCTACCTGAACATCGACAAGGTGGTCGCGGCCGCCGTGCGCTCCGGTGCACAAGCTGTGCACCCGGGATACGGCTTCCTGTCCGAGAATTCGGCCTTCGCGGCCGCGCTCGACGCCGCGGGCATCGCCTTCCTGGGCCCGTCCGCGCGCGCCATCGAGATCATGGGCGACAAGATCACCGCCAAGAACGCGGTCGCCGAATACGGCGTCCCGGTGGTGCCCGGCATCGCCAAGCCCGGCCTCACCGACGCCGAATTGATCGACGCCGCAACCGAGATCGGTTACCCGGTGCTGGTCAAGCCGTCCGCCGGTGGCGGCGGCAAGGGCATGCGCCGCGTCGACGACCCGGCCGATCTGCCCGCCGCCCTGGTCAGCGCCCGCCGCGAGGCCGGCGCCGCCTTCGGCGACGACACCCTGTTCCTGGAACGCTTCGTCACCAAGCCCCGCCACATCGAGGTGCAGATCCTGGCCGACCAGTTCGGTCACGTGCTGCACCTGGGCGAACGCGAATGCAGCCTGCAGCGCCGCCACCAGAAGGTGATCGAGGAAGCGCCCTCGCCGCTGCTGGACGCGCAGACCCGCGCGCGCATCGGCGCGGCCGCCTGCAACACCGCGCGCAGCGTCGACTACGTCGGCGCGGGCACGGTCGAGTTCATCGTCTCCGCGGACGCGCCGGACGAGTTCTTCTTCATGGAGATGAATACCCGGCTCCAGGTGGAACATCCGGTCACCGAACTGGTAACCGGCGTGGACCTGGTGGAATGCCAGGTGCGGATCGCGGCCGGGCAGAAGCTGGCCGCCGCGCAGGAGGACGTGCGCCTGACCGGGCACGCCATCGAGGCGCGCGTGTACGCCGAGGACCCGGGCCGCGACTTCCTGCCCACCGGCGGCACCGTGCTCGCCCTGTCCGAGCCGGAAGGCCCGGGGGTGCGGGTGGATTCGGGCCTGCGCACCGGCACCGTGGTCGGCTCCGACTACGACCCGATGCTGTCCAAGGTCATCGCCCACGCCGCCGATCGCGGCGCGGCCATCGCCAAACTCGATGCGGCCCTGCGGGACACCCAGATCCTCGGCGTGCGCACCAACACCGATTTCGCGCGTTTCCTGCTCGCCGACCCGGACGTCCTGGCCGGCCGGCTCGATACCGGCCTGCTGGACCGCCGCGCCGCCGACTTCGCGCCCGCCGCCGTCACCGACGAGCAGTTCATCGCGGCCGCCGCGCAGCTGTGGCTGCGGCACTGGCCGACGGGCCCGGTCGACCCCTGGCAGCAGCCCACCGGCTGGCGGGTCGGCGCGCACGCGCCCATCGGCATCCGCCTCACCGGCGGCGACCGCACCGCGCACGTGTTCTTCACCGGTACTCCCGAGCAGGCCACGGCTCAGCTCGAGGACGGTGAGAAGCGCACACTGACAGTCCATTCCGAGGGCGAGGAACTCATCCTCGCCATCGACGGCCTGCGCATCCGCTACCGGGTCGCCACCGCGCCCGGCCACATCTGGGTCGCCGACCGCACCGGCACCGCCCTGCTGCGCGAGGTCGCCGAGGCCGACGTCCGCGGCGGCGACGCCCACGTCGGCGACGCCGAGATCCAGAGCCCCATGCCGGGTTCGGTCATCGCCACCCCCGCCGCCGACGGCGACGTGGTCGCCGCGGGCACGCCCATCGTGGTGGTGGAGGCCATGAAGATGGAACACACCCTCACCGCACCCATCGCCGGCCGCGTCGAAATGCTGGTAGCGCCCGGCGCGCAGGTGAAACTCGAACAGCCGCTGGCTCGCATCATCGCCGAGGAGAACACCCAGTCATGACCGATTTCCTGTCCACCGGAACGCTTCCGGACGAGTACCGCGACCTCGCCCTCACCGTCCGCGACTTCGCCAACCAGGTGGTGGCGCCGGTCGCCGCCAAGCACGACGCCGAGCACAGCTTCCCGTACGAGGTCGTCTCCGGGATGGCCGACATGGGCCTGTTCGGGCTGCCCTTCCCCGAGGAGTTCGGCGGCATGGGCGGCGACTACTTCGCGCTCTGCCTGGCGCTCGAGGAGCTCGGCAAGGTCGACCAGAGCGTGGCCATCACCCTGGAGGCCGGTGTCTCCCTGGGCGCCATGCCGATCTACCGCTTCGGCAACGACAAGCAGAAGGCGGAATGGCTGCCGCTGCTGGCCAGCGGGCGCGCCCTGGGCGCGTTCGGCCTGACCGAGCCGGGCGCGGGCAGTGACGCGGGCGGCACCCGCACCACCGCCGTGCTCGACGGCGACACCTGGGTCATCAACGGCTCCAAGCAGTTCATCACCAACTCGGGCACCGATATCACCCGGCTGGTGACGGTCACCGCGGTGACCGGGGGAGTGGACGGCAAGAAGGAGATCTCCACGATCATCGTTCCCGCCGACACCCCCGGCTTCACCGCCGAGCCCGCCTACAACAAGGTCGGCTGGAACGCCTCCGACACCCACCCGCTCAGCTTCGTCGACGTCCGGGTGCCCGCCGAGAACCTGCTCGGCGAGCGCGGCCGCGGCTACGCCAACTTCCTGCGCATCCTCGACGAGGGCCGCATCGCCATCGCGGCGCTGTCGGTCGGCGCGGCCCAGGGCTGTGTCGACGAGAGTGTCCGCTACGCCAAGGAGCGCGAGGCGTTCGGCCGTGCCATCGGCAGCAACCAGGCCATCGCCTTCAAGATCGCCCGCATGGAGGCGCGCGCCCACATGGCCCGCACCGCCTACTACGACGCGGCCGCGCTCATGCTGTCCGGCAAGCCGTTCAAGAAGCAGGCCGCCATCGCCAAGCTGGTCGCCAGCGAGGCCGCCATGGACAATGCCCGCGACGCCACGCAGATCTTCGGCGGCTACGGGTTCATGAACGAATATGCTGTGGCCCGGCACTATCGCGACAGCAAGATCCTGGAAATCGGTGAGGGCACCACGGAGGTGCAGTTGATGCTGATCGGGCGGGAGCTCGGGCTGTGACAGACGCAGCCCCGAAGCGGGTCGTCCAACGGGGCTTGTGGTTCGACGAGTTCGAGATCGGCGTGGTGTACGAGCACCGGCCCGGGCGGACCATCACCGAAGCCGACAATGTGCTGTTCACGACGCTGACCATGAACACCCAGGCGTTGCACCTGGACGCGGCGTTCTCCGAGGCGCTGCCGCCGTTCCATCAGCGGCTGGTGAACTCCATGTTCACGCTGTCCACGCTGGTGGGCCTGTCGGTCGCGCAGCTGACCCAGGGCACCATCGTGGCCAATCTCGGCTTCTCCGACATCGCCTTCCCCAAGCCGCTCTTCCACGGGGACACGCTGTACGCCGAGACCGTGGTGACCGACCTGCGGGAATCCAAGAGCCGTCCGGGCGAGGGCATCGTGACCTTCGCGCACACCGGACGCAACCAGCACGGTGACATCGTGGCCACCGCGAACCGCAAGACCCTCGTCAGAAAGCAAACTGCATGAGTTGGGAAATGCCCGGCCCCGCTTGGCTTTTCTGCCCCGCGGACCGGCCCGAGCGGTACGGCAAGGCCCTGACCGCCGCCGACGTGGTCATCATCGACCTCGAGGACGGCGTCGCCGAGGCGGACAAGGCGGCGGCCCGCGAGGCGCTGATCGCCAACCCGCTGGACCCCGAGCGCACCGTCGTCCGCGTCAACGCCGCGGGCACCCTCGAGCACATGCTCGACCTGGACGCCCTGGTGCGCACCGAATACCGGCGCATCATGCTGCCCAAATGCGAATCGGCCGAGCAGATCACGCGACTGGCCGACTACGAGGTGATCGCGCTCATCGAATCTCCGCTGGGCGCGCTCGCGGTGGGCCGTGCGGTCATGGTGCGCAATGCCATCGGCGTCATGTGGGGCGCGGAGGACCTGGTCGCGGCGCTCGGCGGCAACTCCAGCCGGCACGCGCACGGCGGCTACCGCGATGTGGCCCGGCACGTGCGATCCCAGTCGCTGCTGGCGGCCAAGGCGTACGGCAAGTTCGCGCTGGACTCGGTGTACCTGAACATTCCTGATCTGACCGGGCTGGCCGCCGAGTCCGCGGACGCGGTCGCCATCGGCTTCGACGCCAAGGTAGCCATCCATCCCAGTCAGGTGCCGGTCATCCGGACCGCCTACGCGCCGGCCGCCACCGAAGTCGACTGGGCGCAAAGACTGTTGGTGGAAGCGCCCAACCATCGGGGTGTCTTCACCTTCGAAGGGCGCATGGTGGACATGCCGGTCATCCGGCATGCCGAACGCATCGTGCAGCGGGCCGACGCGGCCGGCAGCGCGGGATTCGCGTCGTAGGAGGTATTGCGGTGGAACCACAGTGGGTGCCCGGCGACGACGACATCGCCGCCGCGGCCGTGACCAGCTTCGCGTTGTTCGTGGAGCAGCGCACGGGACTGTCCCTGCCCGACTATCAGGCGTTGTGGCAGTGGTCGGTCGACGACCTGGCCGGGTTCTGGGGCGCGCTCTGGGACTACTTCGACCTCGGCGACCGCACCGGCGGGGTGCTCGGATCCACGGAAATGCCAGGCGCGCAGTGGTTCCCGGGCGCCCGGCTGAACTACGTCGAGCAGGTGCTGCGGCAGGTCCGCGACGACCGCCCGGCGATCCTGTCGGTCGACGAGACCGGTGTGATCACCGAGATCTCCTGGGCCTCGATGATCGCCACCGCCGCCGCGTTCGCGCGCACCCTGCGCGACCTGGGCGTGGGCCCGGGTGACCGCGTCGCCGGCTACCTGCCCAACATCCCCGAAGCGGTGATCGCGTTCCTGGCCACGGCCAGCCTGGGCGCGATCTGGAGTGCCTGCGGTCAGGACTATTCCGCGCAGGCCGCGCTCGACCGGCTCGGCCAGCTCGAGCCCACGGTGCTGGTCACCGCCGACGGCTACCGCTTCGGCGGCAAGGTGCACGACAAGACCGCCGATATCGCCGCGCTGCGGGCGGGGCTGCCGTCACTGGCGGGAACTGTCGTGGTGTCGCGCATCGGCGCGGACGTGCCCGACGCGATCGCCTGGGAGAGTGTCGATCCCGGGGACGCGGACGTCGACCTCGATATCGAATCGGTGGACTTCGCGCACCCGCTGTGGGTGCTCTACTCCTCCGGCACCACCGGCAAGCCGAAGGGGATCGTGCACGGGCACGGCGGCGTGCTGCTCGAGCATCTGAAAGCCGTTGCCCTGCAATCGGACATCGGGCCGGAGGACACCTTCTTCTGGTACACCAGCCCCAGCTGGATGATGTGGAACTTCCAGGTCGCCGGACTGCTGGTGGGCGCGACCATCGTCTGCTACGACGGCAGCCCGGGCGCGCCGACGACGGACGCCCTGTGGGAGCTGGCCTCGCGAACCCGCGCGACCGTCCTCGGCACCAGCCCCGGCTACGTCCTGGCCTGCGCCAAGGCCGGTTCCGTGCCCCGCACCGACCACGACCTGTCCGCGCTGCGGCTGGTCGGCATCACCGGTTCGTCGCTGCCGCCGTCGTCCTCACTGTGGCTGCGCGACAATGTCGGTGAGCAGGTGCCGGTGGCCTCGATCAGCGGCGGCACCGACGTGGTGTCCGCGTTCATCGGCGGTGTCCGCACCGTGCCCGTCTGGCCGGGTGAACTGTCGGCCCCGTATCTGGGTGTGGCCCTGGACGCATGGGACGAACAGGGCAACCCGGTGCGCGAGGAGGTCGGTGAACTGGTCATCACCAAGCCGATGCCGTCCATGCCGGTGTCGTTCTGGAACGATCCCGACGGTTCCCGCTATCGCGATGCCTATTTCGAGATGTTCCCGGGCGTGTGGCGGCACGGCGACTGGATCACCCTCACCGGGCACGGCAGCATCGTCGTGCACGGGCGTTCGGATTCGACCCTGAATCGGCAGGGCATCCGGATGGGCAGCGCTGACATCTATCAAGCGGTGGAACGCATTCCGGAAATCGCGGAGGCACTGGTCATCGGCGCCGAACAGCCCGACGGCGGTTACTGGATGCCGTTGTTCGTGGTGTTGACCCCCGGCGTCGAATTGACCGACGAATTGCGTGGCCGCATCAACGCGACCATTCGCACCGAGGTGTCGCCGCGCCATGTGCCGGACGAAATCATTGCCGCCCCCGGCATTCCGCACACCCGCACCGGCAAGAAGCTGGAAGTACCGATCAAGAAACTGTTCCAGGGCGCGGAGGCCGCCACCGTGGTGGCCCCCACGGCCGTCGACGTTCCCGAACTCCTCGACTGGTACGCCGCGCAAAAGCCTGGCAAGTAGCGGAGTTTCTCAGTGTGCACCGTTTCTCAGTGTGCACCGGGCAGCCGTCGCCGCCCGGTGCACACCTCCGACGCCAAATCCTCGTAGCCGACCGCCAATTCGGCCAGGTGCTCCCACGCCACGGTGAGTTCCTGACCGGATTCGCGGGCCAGCGCGGCGTAGGCGGCGGCGGTGAGCCGGGCCAGCCGATCGATGACCGAGCCCAGCGTCTCGGTGTGGATCCGGGCCGCACCGTGCGACGGCGGCAGTTGCGCGGTCACCCAGCAGTCGATCTGGTGCACCAAATCCGTTCGCAGCGAATCGAGTTCGACATGCTGTTCCGGGCGGGCGCTCAGCAGGCGTTCGTGGACCCCGGTCAGATCGTGTGCGGCGCGTAGTAGCGGATGTCCGGGGAAGCCTGTCCCTCGGCAAGCCTGAAGGACTTGGTTCTTGGATGGCAGTGTGTCCCTCATCGCTACTGCTCCTAATACCGCGACCTGCGAATTCCAAGCACGTTAGTCAGCGCAGATGACAGGCACATGTCTGCCGGTTCAACAACCCACTGCCATTCCGCTAGGAGAACCTCCGGTCGGCGGCGCGCAATCGGTGAGATCAGGCGGTGGCGCCGCCGTCGATCACCAGATCATGCCCGATGACGAATGCGGATTCCGGCGAGGCCAGCCACACCACGGCCGCCGCGATCTCCGCCGGATCCGCGACCCGGCCCAGTGGAATTGCCGAGGCCACCCGCGCATCCCGGTCGTCGCGAGTTTCACCGGGACGGAACGACATTCGCGTATCCGTCGCCCCCGGGCTGACCGCATTGATGCGAATGCCGTCACCGATATGATCCCGCGCGGCGGTCTGCGACAGCACGCTCACCGCCGCTTTGGACGCCGCATACGCGGCCAGCCCCGGACGCCGGCCGTGTGAACCGATATTCGACGCCATATTCACGATGACACCGCCGCCGTTGCCGCGCATATGGGCGATCTCGTGCTTCATGGACAGGAAAACGCCGGTCAGATTGATATCCAGCACCCGCTGCCAGTCGGCCTCCGGCAGATCGCCGACCGCGGCCGGGGTACCCAAAATTCCGGCATTGTTGAACGCCACGTGCAGGCCGCCGTGCCGGCGCACGACCTCCTCGACCATGGCGGCCACCTGCGCCGCGTCGGTGACGTCGGCGACCACCCAGTCCGCCTTCCCGCCCTGGGTGCGGACCTGCCCGGCGGCCTCGGCCAGCCGCTCCGCATCGCGGCCCGCCAGCACCACCGTGGCCCCCAGCCCGGCGAACGCCTGGGCCGTCGCGCCCGCGATCGTGCCCGCGCCGCCGGTGATCAGCACAACCTTGTCATCGAAACGTGCGTTCATGACGGTCGACAGCTCCTTATATAGAACGATCAGTCTTGAATATTGACAGACGTGAAACTTGTGGATAGATCGAAAACCGTTCAAACGAGCATGGATACGGCGACCCGCGCGGCATCACGCAGGCGCGCAGCGGAATCCGGCGCGCGCTCCAGCACTCGCACGCCCTGAAAGAAGACCAGGATGAATCGGGCAAGTGCACGCGGATCGGAATCCGGGGCGAGTTCACCCTGTGCGCGGGCCCGGAGCAGGGCCGATGTCAGCGTCGTTTCCAGGTGCGCCCAGCTGGACTCGACGAGTCGCGCGACCGCCTCGTCGCGGTGCGCCAACTCGACCGCGCCGTTCACGACCATGCAGCCCAGATACGAATCAGGACTGGAAGCTTCGCGCACGTAGCGTTCCACCAGGCCCCGCACCGCGGGCAGTACCGGACCCGGCTGTGACAGCTCGGCCATGATCGCCGGATCGGTGGTCTCCAGGTAGCGCTGGAGCGCCTTCAGGTAGAGGTCGCGCTTGCCGCCGAAGGTCGCGTAGATGCTCGCCTTGGCAATCCCAAGATGCTCAACCAGATCCGCCATCGACGTCGCTTCGTAGCCGTGCTCCCAGAACAATTCGAGAGCGCGGCGCAACGCGGTGTCGGGATCGAACTCCTTGGTCCTCGCCATGACGAGCAGCGTACGTCTATCGAGACCGAACGGTCAAATATTGGTCAGGAGATCAGGTCGAAGAACCGCTGGATATCGGCCGCATGCGCCCGGGGTACGTCCATGGCCAGGAAGTGGTTCCCCGTGTTGCCTTCGGGCCAGTACGCGATCGTGTTGTCACGCTCGGCCAGCCGGCGCATGAGCGGTGAACCACCGGAGTACACACCCATCGGGACCAGTTTCTGGCCGACCGGCCAGGCGAAACCGTCGTCGCCGAGTCCGTTGTACATGGGCCAGGACGAGGTGGCTGCGGTATCGGTGAACCAGTAGACGGCGGCATTGGTCAGCAGCTGATCGCGGTCCACCGCCTCCTCCAGGTGGTCCGCCAGCGGCGAGAACTCGTTGAACTTGTGCACCAGCCACGCCAGCAGGCCGACGGGGGAATCGGTCCAGGCGTGCGCGAAGGTCTGCGGCGCCTGACGCAGCAGGACATGGTGATTCACGCCCGACTGCCACTTCTGCATCAGGTCCCATTCGGCGCGCTCTTCGGCCGTCATGGTGGGCACGTCGGCCGCGGTCGGCAGCCCGATGCCGCCGTCGATGTGCACGCCGATCAGGTGGTCCGGATCGGCGATCGCCATCTCCTGAACCACATACGCTCCGAGATCGCCGCCCTGCGCGCCGTACCGGTCGTAGCCCAGGCGGGCCATGAGTTCCACCCACATACGGGCCACGTCGCGCGGCTTCATCCCCGATTCGCGCGGGGCCGCGGAGAATCCGAATCCCGGCACCGACGGAATCACGACATGGAACGCCTGCGCCGATTCCATGCCGTGCTCGCGTGGACTGGTCAGCAGGGGAATGGTTTTCGTGAACTCTACGAAGCTGTTCGGCCAGCCGTGCGTGAGGATGAGCGGCTGTGCGTCCGGATCTTCCGAGCGCACGTGCAGGAAATGCACGTCCAGTCCATCGATCTCGGTGCGGAACTGGGGAAACTCGTTGAGCGCCGCTTCCTGCGCGCGCCAGTCGAATTCGGTGCGCCAGTACTCGGACAGTTCGCGCAGGTAGTCCACCGGGACGCCGCGCTCCCAGCCCTGCCCCGGGAGTTGCCGGGGCCGGCGGGCCCGCGCCAGCCGATCGATGAGGTCGTCGAGATCCGACTGCGGGACGTCGATTCGGAACGGACGGATATCTGCGCTGGTCATCGTGGCTCCCGGTGGTCTCGTCGAACGATCTGAGGACCAAGTTAGGAGTCATATAGGACCATTTCGGTCCTACTTCTGAGGGAGGATGGTGACATGAGCGATACGTCGGCGCGGCTGCTGCGGTTGCTGTCTCTGCTGCAGACCCCGCGTGAATGGCCCGGTAGCGAATTGGCCGATCGGCTCGGTGTCACGGACCGGACCGTGCGCCGGGACGTGGACCGGCTGCGGGATCTCGGGTATCCGGTCGAGGCCACCATGGGGGCGACCGGCGGTTATCGGCTGGTCGCCGGGGCTGCCATGCCGCCGCTGCTGGTCGACGACGAGGAGGCGGTGGCCATTGCCGTCGGTCTGCGGGCGGCGGCGGGCTCCGCGATCTCGGGGATCGAGGAGGCCTCGGTTCGGGCGCTGGCCAAGCTCGAGCAGGTGTTGCCTGCCAAGCTGCGGCGGCGCGTGCGGGTGCTGGGGGCTGCGACCATCGCGCCTGGCGCGGGTGCGAATCCGGTGGATCCGGAACTGCTTACGGCGCTGGCCGCGGCTATCACCAATACCGAGCGGGTTCGGTTCGCGTATGAGGCAGCGGATGGTGCGGAGACTCGGCGCAATGTCGAGCCGGTTGGGCTGGTTCCGTATCGGCATCGTTGGTATCTGGTTGCGTTCGATGTCGACCGTGGGGATTGGCGGAGTTTTCGGGTGGACAGGGTTCGGCGGGTTCAGGCGACTGGGGCTCGGTTCGGGCGGCGGGAGCTTCCTGCTGCTGATCCGGCGGCGTATGTGGCTGGTGCTCGGACGGATTGGGGTACGCCGTCTTTGCATTTTCTGGTGGAGATCGAGGCTCCTGCCGAGGCGGTGATCGGGCGGCTGGGGGAGGGGGCGGGGGATGTGGTGCCGCGTGGGGCTGATGCTTGTGTGCTCGATATGCGGCGGGATGATCTGCCCGAGTGGGTGGCGCATCGGTTGCTGGAGTTGGGGGTTGAGATGAATGTGCGTGGACCTGCTGAGTTGGTTGAGGCGTTTGAGAAGATCCGGGATCGTGCGGGGCGGGCTTTGCGGGATAAGAGCTGAGAGAGCAAAAGCCAAACAAACCAAGAGCCAAAAGACCAAGAGCCAAAGGACCAAAAGATAAAGAGGACTAAAGATAAAAGACGCCCGGAGAAGGGAGAGGGGCTGGCCCGGTTGGGAGGCTCGCTCACCTTCCAGCCTCATTGCGGCTCGGCCGTGGATCGGCCCGGTGTGGGGTACAAGCACTCTGAAGTTGTCGAGGTACACGCACTGTGAGGTGTGCTGGGAGAGAGGGGTTGGGGTCGTCCCGCTCCTCGAGTCTTTGAGTCTTTGGGCTTGTGTCTCGAGAAGGTGATCCGTGCAGTCCGTGGGCCGGGATCGGCGGGTCACGGCTCCCGGCTTGGCGTCAGCCCAGGTGCGGTAGGGCAGGCGAGGCGACCACACTCTATGTAGTTTTGCGCACGCCAGCAGCACACGAGCAGCTCGGTTTCATGCAGCCCGTGATCGCCACTTTCGTGAACTGGAATCGATGGCAGCGGCGATCGACTGCCCCACGTGATGACGATCGTTGACTCGTGGCGTGCCGGTGGGATCAATACTCTTCGGTGCAATCCACCCCGTTCGGCCTCGATGGGGTGAGTCCTTGTCCATGACAACGGTTTTCCACCCATCGGGCCCATCGTTGACGAGCGCGTGGCAGTGATCGCACGCCAAGGTCAGGTTGTTGATATCGGTGGGACCGCCTTTGGCCCAATCATTGACGTGGTGTGCGGCGCACATCGAAGCGGGTTGTTCACAACCCGGACGGGTACATCCCCTGTCTCGTGCAATCAGTGCGAGGCGTTGGGCCCGGTTCGCGGTGCGGCGGGACCGCTGCAGGTACAGCGGCATCCCGTCCCCGTCGAGGACCGCGATCACCGGGTGGGTCCCTTCGGCCATCTTCAGCGCTTCGTTGATGGAGATCTGGGTGCCGGTGTTGGTGGTGGCCACCCCGGTGCCGTTCTCGAGGTCGGTGAGGCTCATGGTGAGCACGACCTCGACGGGCAGGCCCCGGTGCATGCCGAGTGCGCGCATGTTCACGCCCGGCTGCATCAGGGCGAGCATGGCGTCGTGGGTGCGCTGCCCGGCATCACGACGGTCACGGCGCGCGGCAGCATCGAGAACGCTGTCGGCGATGAATCCACCAGAGGCAGAAGGGCTTTCCGGGTCCTCGACGTTGCACATGCCCGGCCGAGCGAGCTTCGCGAACACCGCATCCAGGCACGCCCGCAGTTCCGGGGTGATCCATCCTTCGATCCGGGACATGCCATCCACGCCGGGGCGGCACAGGGTGATCCCGCGCCGACGGCGACGGTCGGCATCGGAAACCACCTTCCCGTTCGGATCCAGGCGGGCGAGGATGTCGCGCCCGATCTTGGGCAGATCATCCGGCCAGCCTTCACGCGAGTAGCCGACGAGAATTTCCTCGGCTTCTGCGCGTGCTTCGGCAGGGATGTCGGTCGGGAGGTGGTCCATCACGTCCATGATGTTGCGCACGTGATCCCGCGAAATATCCCCAGCAGAAAAGGCTTCCGCCATCACCGGCAAAGTCGCCGGACGCAAGTGCCCTGAGGGCTCGAAGAACTCTCCGCAGTGATGGGTCACCTTCACACGCAGGGCCGCGTCGTACCGCGAAAGTCCGAGGGTGTGCCGCAGGAACGGCACCATCTTCCCGGCCCCGGAACGCGCGTGCAGCGAACGCTCTCCGGCTTCGATGATCAGCCGCGTATCCAATGCAGCCAGCTGCCTTTTGCAGGCTTCGAGCTGCTGCATCAACGCCACGACATCCTCATCGGAGAACTGGTCCATCGTCGCGTTCTGAACGGAGTTCGAAAGGGTCGAGACCGCGGCCGCCAGTTCAGCGATACCGCAGTCGTCGAGTGTCACCCCATTCGAATCCATGTGCTAATTCTACGCCCGTTCAATCACCGTGGGAACCCGAAATGTCCGTTCTCCCTTGATAATTCACGCAGCAAGAGCTGCTTTCTGTTGCGTAAGAACACCATCCACCATCCGATAAACGCTGTCCATCTGATCCAAATGCGAAAGATCATGCGTAACCAGCAGCGTCGCCGCCCCGTGCTCCCGCACGATTCCGGTGATCAAATTGATGATCGCCGCCCCACGCTCCTGATCCAACGCACTGGTCGGTTCGTCGATCACCAGCAGCGACGGATCATTCATCAGCGCCCGAGCGATGTTGACCCGCTGCCGCTGGCCACCCGAAAGCTGCGCGGGCCGCTTGTTCTCGTGCCCGGTCAATCCCACCGCATGCAGCAGATCCCGTGCCCGGGCCCGAACCTCACGCCGCTTACTCGGCGACACGAACCAGCTCTGCCCCAGATGCGCCATGGCCTCGAGCTGCTCGATCGTGGTCAATGCCGGCACCAGATTGGACTGCTGGAACACGATCCCGATCGAGTTGCGTCGCAGCGTCGCCGCGTCCCGGCGGCTCAGTTCGGCGAGATTCACGGTCCCCGAATCGGTTTCGAGCTCCACGCGCCCCGAGTCCGGCCGCAGCAGTGTGGACACGGTCGCCAGCAGCGTGGACTTGCCGGAGCCCGACGGCCCCGTGATGGCGGCGATCTCGCCGCCGCGCACGTGCAGGTTCACGTGGTCGAGCGCGGTGATGCGGTCCGCGCCGTCCGGGAAGGTGAGGGTCAGGTCGGAGACGGTGAGTGCGTTGGTCATCGCGATGCTCCTGGGAGACAAGGGGATTGTGGTCATCAGCGGGCCTGGTTGAGGGCGGTCAGCGGATCGGTGGTGACGAGGAAGCGCAGGGCGAAGGCGGCGCCCAGCAGGCCGAGGGCGATCAGCGCGGCGGCCGGGAACAGGGTCGTGCTCAGGCTGAGGACGAAGGGCACCGCGCCGCCCATGAACAGGCCTGCCATGACGGTGATTCCGACGCCCACGCCGACACCGAGCAGCAGCACGATCAGGGCCTGGCTCAACGCGTCCCGGATCAGTGAACCGGTGGTCGCGCCCAAAGCCTTCAAGGTCGCGATGTCCGGCTGGCGCTGCACCGTCCACACCGTGAAGAACGCACCGATCACCAGGGCCGAGATGGCGAACAGCATGACCGTCATCAGGGTCAGCGACCCGTTCTCGGCCTTGTAGGAGGCCATCGCGGACAAGGAGTCCTTGCTGCTGGTCGTGGTGGTGTGCGCGGTGGCGTTGACGGCCTTCTCGTCGCTCACGCCGGAGACGGCGAGGATGGTGGCGGCTCCCGCATGCGGGTTGAGCGCCTGCCAATCCGACAGGGTCATCCACACCACGGGGGTGTGCGCGTACCAGTCGTCGTCGGTCACGCCCGCCACGTTGTAGCGGGACGAACCCAGCTCGACCGCGTCACCGGTCGAGGCCTTCAGGTTCTTGGCCGCCGCCTTGGACAGGATGACCGTGCCCGGCTCGGTAGCCACGCGCTTGCCGAAGGGGGTGCCCTGGACGCCGAACAGTGCCACCTGGGTGGGCGACTCGCCGTTGACGGTCGCGCGGGTGCGGCTGATGCCGATCGGGTCGACGGTGCCGCCCGTCTGCTCCCAGGTCTGGACCTGTTCCGAGGTCAGCGTGGAGGCGTCGAAGGACGGCGCCGAGCCGGTGTCGGAGAAGACCACGGTGTCGGTCTTCAGCGCCTCGATGGCGGAGATGTTCTGGTGCGCCAGGCCGGCGGTCAGGCCGCTGAGAAAGCTGACCAGCAGCGCGACCAGCGTGACCACCAAGGTGATGAGGAGGAAGCGGCCGCGGGCCGCCCGCAGATCTCTGAATGCGACGAACATACTTACACTTTGTCGAGGAAAGCCGCTCCGGCCATCGCGCCGCGGAACGAATCCCGGTCCGCCAACGGCACGGCGGCGTTTCCTACTTTCGATGGATGCCGGGGCAATTGCCGGGCATAAGCTGGTCGCGTGCATCGGTCACCCTTGACGCCCGTTTTCTCCGCGCTGCAGCTCGGTCTGCATGTGCTGGTCGTGGCGTTGACCGTGGTGGTGGCGGTGCAGGAGGTCGTCTCCGGGGCGCATCAGGCGCTGGTGGTCGTGCTCGCGGGGGTCTTCCTGGGCGTCTACTTCACCGGCGGCCGGTTCCGCCGGAACCTGGTGGGAGCGCGGGTCTGGCTGGCGGCGTTGACCCTGCTGTGGCTGGGGCTGGTGTTCGTCGCGCCCCTGGCCGTATATCTGGTCTTCGGCCTGTTCTTCCTCTATCTGCATCTGCTGCCGCGTTATTGGGGTGTGGTGGCGGTGACCGCTGCCACAGTGGTCGCCGTGGTCGGGTTCGCGGCGCATCGGGGTTGGACAGTCGCGGGCGTGATCGGGCCGCTGCTGGGCGCGCTGGTCGCGGTCGCCATCGGGCTCGGCTACGGGGCGCTGTTCCGGGAGGCCGCCGAACGGCAGCGGCTCATCGACGAATTGCTCGCCACTCGAGAGACTCTCGCCGACAAGGAACGCACCGCGGGCAAGATGGCCGAGCGGGAACGGCTGGCACAGGAGATCCACGACACGGTCGCGCAGGGGCTGAGCAGTATTCAGCTGTTGCTGCACGCCGTCGAGCGCGCCGCCCCCGATCATCCGGCGCTGGAACGGATTCGGCTGGCCCGCGAGACCGCCGCCGACAGTCTCGTCGAAACCCGCCAGCTGATCGCGGAACTCACTCCCGCCCCGCTGGAAGGCCAGTCCCTCGCGGGTGCGCTCAACCGGATCACCGAGCGGGCCGCCGCGCCCGGGCTCGACGCCCAGGTCCTCGTCGAAGGCGATCCGCAGGCGCTGCCCATGCCCATCGAGGCCGCCCTGGTGCGCATCACCCAGGGCGCGGTGTCGAATGTGGTGCGGCACGCGCAGGCGCACCGGATGCGGGTCACCCTCACCTACGCCGATGACGCCGTGCACCTGGACGTCGTCGACGACGGCGTCGGCATCGACCCCGCCGTGCTGGCCGAATCCCCGTCCGGCAGCTTCGGTTTGAACGCCATGCGCAGCCGGGTGGAACAGCAGGGCGGCACCATGGACGTCGAATCCGAGCCCGGGCACACCGCGGTCACCGTCTACTTCCCCCTGGAGGACCAATGACACGTCACGCGGAGCGCGGATGATCCGCATCCTGCTCGCCGACGACCACGCCATCGTCCGTGCCGGCCTGCGCGCCCTGCTCGACTCCTCCGTCACCGAAACCGATTCCGATGACATCGAAGTCGTGGGCGAGGTGGCCACCGCCGAGGAGTCCGTGGCCTTCTGTTCCACCACCGCCGTCGACCTGGTCCTGATGGACCTGCGCTTCGGTCCGGGCAAGTCGGGCGCGGACGCCACCGCCGCCCTGCGCGGCCTGCCGAATCCGCCGAACGTGCTGGTGGTCACCAACTACGACACCGACGCCGACATCCTCGGCGCCATCGAGGCGGGCGCGGTCGGCTACATCCTCAAGGACACCCCGCCCGCCGAACTGCTGGCCGCGGTCCGCTCGGCGGCCGACGGCGAGAGCGTGCTGTCCCCGTCGGTCGCCTCCCGCCTGATGACCCGGGTCCGCAAACCCGACACCACCCTGAGCCCTCGCGAGATCGAGGTGCTGCGCCTGGTCGCCGACGGCCACTCGAACCGCGAGATCGGCAAGCGCCTGTTCCTTTCCGAGACCACCGTCAAATCCCACCTGGTGCACATCTATTCGAAGCTCGGCGTGAAATCCCGAACCTCCGCCGTGGCCAGGGCTCGCGAGCGCGGGGCCATCTGAGGTCGTACGGTGTCGCCCATGGCCTCACTGTCCGATCAGCGCGTCCGCGATTTCCTCACCGAGGGCACCCGCACCGGCAAGCTGGCCTTCGTGGCCGCCGACGGCCGTCCCCTGGTCGCCCCGATCTGGTTCGTCCTCGAGGGCGACGAGATCGTCTTCAACACCGGCAAGCACACGGCCAAGGGCCGCTCGATCCTCCGCGACGGGCGCGTCACCCTTTGCGTCGACGTAGCCGAGCCCCCATACTCTTTCGTTCAGGTGCAGGGCGTGACCGAGGTCTCCGAGGATCCCGCCGACCTGATCCGCACCGCCACCGACATCGCCGCCCGCTACATGGGTGCGGACCGCGCCGAGGAGTTCGGCAAGCGCAATGGCGTCCCAGGCGAACTCGTCGTACGGCTGCGCCCGACCAAGGTCATCACCGATTTCAAGGTCAGCGGCTGAGAACTAATTGCGGAACCGCAGGTTCCGTTATAGATTCGGAACCGTGAGTTCCGTATCCGAGGGTGCGCGGCCCGGCCGGCCGATGTCGGCCGGGACCGATCTGGCCGTCCGGGAAGCGACCGTCGCCTTGCTCGCCGAGGTGGGCTACGCCGGGTTGCGCGTGCAGGACGTGGCGACGCGGGCCGGGGTCGGCAAGGCCGCGCTGTATCGGCGCTGGCCGTCGAAAGCAGCACTCGCACTGCATCATCTGATCGGGGACCTGCGACCGCGCGAGTACCGCGACACCGGAAGTCTGCGCGGGGATCTGCGCGAGGTCGCGGCGGACTTCGTCGAGCGGATGGCGAATCCCCGGGTGCGCGCTGTGCTGCCCGAGCTGATGGCGGATCTGATGCGCGACGGAACACTGCAGACGGTGTTCGAGGACGTCTGCCTGCTGCCCGAGCGCGAGCTCATCCGGGCGGTGGCCGAGCGTGCGCTCGAACGCGGGGATCTGGCCGAGCTGCCGGATTTGGCTTGGGCGCACGCGCAATTCGCGGGACCGGTCTTCCTCTGGCTCACCATGCTCGGTGGGCAGGGCGACCCGGCGCTCATCGATCGGGTCGCGGATTCCGTTGCCGCGAGCTGGATATACGAGAAGGAGAAAGACCTGTGAACACCTGGCTGTGGATCGGGCAGATCGTGCTCGCGGCATCGTTCGTGCTCGGCGGCGTCGCCAAGGCGGCGATCGGGAAGGACAAGCTGCGCGGCGGAATGCCGTGGGTGGACGATATGTCGCAGAACGCGGTGCGGGGGATCGGGGCGGTGGAGATCCTGGGCGGGCTCGGGGTGGTGCTGCCGTGGGCCACCGGAATCGCGAAGGTGCTGACCCCGATCGCGGCGGTGGGGCTGGCCGTGGTGATGGTCGGCGGGTTCGTCACGCACGTGCGGCGCGGTGAGTACGGGCGATCACTGTCCAACGTGGTGCTGTTCGTGGTGGCCGTGCTGGTGGCGGCCGGCCGGTTCGCCTGACCGGGTGTGCGAGACTCGCCCGATGACAGTGCACTTCATCGGGGCCGGGCCGGGGGCGGCTGATCTGCTGACCGTCCGCGCGGTAGAACTGCTGCGCCGGTCACCGATGTGCCTGTACGCGGGAACGTATCTGGATCCGGAGGTGCTGGCCCACTGCGCGCCGGAGGCCGAACTGATCGACACTCAGAAACTCGATCTCGACGAGATCGTCGCGCACTGTGCCCGGGCGCACGCCGAGGGCAAGGACGTCGCGCGGCTGTGCTCGGGGGATCCCTCCATATATTCGGCGCTCACCGAGCAGAAGCGGCGGCTGGACGCGCTGGGCATCCCGTGGGACGTGACGCCCGGGGTCCCGGCCTACGCGGCGGCCGCGGCGCTGCTGGGCGCGGAGCTCACGGTGCCCGAACAGGTGCAGTCGGTGGTGCTGACCCGGACCCACGCGCGCTCGACGGCCATGCCCGAATCGGAGTCGCTGGCCAACTTCGCCCGCACTCGGGCCACCCTGATCCTGCACCTCGCCATCACCCGCATCCGGACGCTGGCGCAGGAGCTGGTCCCCGACTACGGCGCGGACTGCCCGGCGGCCGTCGTCTACCGGGCGACCCAGCCCGAACAGCAGGTGCTGCGCGGCACCCTGGCCGATATCGCGGACCGGGTCGAAGCGGCCGGGCTGCGGCAGGCGGCGGTGATTCTGGTCGGCCGGGCGCTGGCCGAAAGCATCGATTGCGCCCAGTCTCACCTGTACGACCCTGGTCGAGATAGGTCACATATCACTGGCTGATTGCGCGAAATGGCACGATAGTCAACGGCTATGGCCCTTTCTGATTGTGGCTTGCGCGCTGGCGGTAGATTGGACCGAGTGTCCGTCACCAAGATTGTGTCTGTGACCCGGCAATGGCCGGGGGGCGTGGTCGCGCCCATGTAACAAGATCGGCCGGCTGGGGGGATACCCCAGGGAGTCTCAATGACGGTGAAGTGAGCCCCTAACACCGGACGCCACGCTGACCACAGCGCTGGCGTCCTGTTCGGGTTTTCGGCGGGGATGCTGCGAGATGTGGTGTTCCGGAAGCGAGGTTTGGGTTGGACCGGCTGGATTTCGGCGGCATCGGCGAAGCTGGCAGCGAAATCGCACCGGGGTCGGGCGAACTTTTTCCGCTGTCGCCGGCGCAGCTCGGCATCTGGTATGCCCAGCATCTGGACCCGCAGGTTCCGATCAATATCGCTCAGTACGTCGAGCTGCGCGGGGAACTCGACCTCGCGTTGCTCGAAGACGCGATGGTGCGCGGCTCGGAAGAGTTCGGATCCGGCTTCCTGCGCATCGTCGAGCGTGACGGCGAGCCCATGCAGATGGTGGACCACTCGCTGGACCGCACCATCTACCACGTCGATCTGAGCGCCGAGGCCGATCCGGCCGCCGCCGCCCACGCCTGGATGCGCGCCGACTACAGCGCGCCCCTGGAAATCACCCGCGACCGCCTCATCCGCACCTGCATGCTGAAACTGGCCGACGGCCATTACTACTGGTATGCGCGCATCCACCACATCGTGCTGGATGGTCTGGGCGCGGTGACCTACATGACCCGGGTCGCCGAGGTCTACACCGCGTTCGTCAATGGCGTCGAGCCCCCGCCGCACAAGCTGACCGACCTGCCCACCCTGGTCGAGCAGGAGTTCGCCTACCGCGACTCCAGCCGCTTCAAGGCCGACAAGGAGTACTGGGCCGAGCGGATCGCCGGGGTCGAGGACGGCACCACCCTGGCCGGACGTTCCGCGCCGCCGGCGGCGATCAACCGGATCGCCACGGCCGCGCTCACCGAGGACCAGACCTCGCTGCTGGACCAGGCCGTGGCCCGCCACGAGTCCTCGCCCGCGGGACTGCTGATCGCCGGTTTCGCCGCCTACCTCGCGCAGTGGACCGGCAGTCAGGACGTCGTCCTCAGCCTCCCCGTGACCGCGCGCACCACCGCGATCATGCGCCGCTCCGGTGGCGCGGCCTCGAACATCGTGCCGCTGCGCCTGCAGGTCGGCCACGACTCGACGGTGACCGATCTGCTCGCGCAGGTGACGGTGGCCGTCTCCGGCGCTCTGCGTCACCAGCGCTACCGCGCCGAGGACATCAAGCGCGACAGCTCCTCCGGTGATTTCTCCGGTGGCGAGGTGGGCTCGCAGTTCTTCGGTCCGTGGGTCAACATCATGTTGTTCCACAACGAGGTCGTGCTCGGCGACATCACCGGTGAATACAGCGTGCTGTCCACCGGTTCCATCGAGGACCTGGGCGTCAACTTCTACCAGTCGGTGAAGGGCACCCGGAACCACATCGACTTCGAGACCAACCCGAACCTGTACTCCGAGGCCGAGACCGAGAGCCACCACTCCCGGTTCCTGGAGTTCTTCGACCGCTTCCTGGCGGCGGGGGCGGAGCAGCCCGTCTGGGGTCTGCCCATCACCACCGCGGCCGAGCGCACCCGCACCCTGCTGGAGTGGAACGAGTCGGCGCACGACGTGCCGGTCACCACGCTGCCGGAGCTGCTGGACCGCCAGATCCCGCTGACACCGGAGAATGTCGCCGTCGAGTTCGAGGGCGAGCAGCTCACCTACGCCGAGTTCGGCGAGCGCGTGAACCGCCTGGCCCGCTTCCTCATCGCCGACGGCGTCGGCCCGGAATCGCTTGTCGCCCTGGGCATGCGCCGCTCGCTGGAGCTGGTCGTGGGCATGCACGCGGTGCTGCGCGCCGGTGGCGCGTACGTGCCGATCGACCCGGACCACCCGGCCGACCGCACCGCCTACATCCTCGAGTCCGCGGCACCGGTCTGTGTGCTGACCACCGCGCGCGACGAGCTCGAGCTGCCGGAGTCCGTGCGGCGCTTGGAGATCGACACGCTCGACGTGTCGGCCTACTCCGCCGAACCGGTGACCGACGCGGACCGGCTGGCGCCGCTGCGCCCGGACAACACCGCCTACGTCATCTACACCTCGGGTTCGACCGGCCGCCCCAAGGGCGTCGCGGTCACCCACCACGCCATCGTCAACCAGGAACTGTGGATGCTCGACGAGTATCCGATGTCCGAAGACGATGTCTACCTGCAGAAGACCGCCACCACCTTCGACGTGTCGCTGTGGGGCTACTTCATGCCGCTGCTGGTCGGCGCGAAGCTGCTGGTCGCCACGCCCGACGGCCACCGGGATCCGCTGTACGTGGCGGAGATGATCGAGCGCCACGGCGTCACGGTGACCGACTTCGTGCCGTCGATGCTGACGGTCTTCGTCGCGCACGCCACCCGCGCCCAGTGCGCCTCGCTGAAGTACGTTTTCGTGATCGGTGAGGCGCTGCCGCCGGAGACCGGCGCGGGCTTCCGCGAGATCACCTCGGCCGGACTGCACAACCTGTACGGCCCCACCGAGGCCGCGGTCTCGGTCACCTACTGGGAGAACACCGCCGCCGACACCGTCACGGTGCCGATCGGTGTGCCCGAGTGGAATGTCGAAGTCTACGTTCTGGATTCGCGCTTGCGGCCGGCCGCCATCGGCGCCTCGGGTGAGCTCTATCTGGCGGGCCGTCAGCTGGCGCGCGGCTACAAGGGTCGCCCGGATCTGACCTCGGATCGCTTCGTCGCGAACCCGCTGTCGGCCACCGGCGAGCGCATGTACCGCACCGGTGACCTGGTGCGCTGGAACGACTCCGGTGCTCTGGAGTACATCGGCCGTACCGACTTCCAGGTGAAGTTCCGCGGTCAGCGCATCGAGCTCGGCGAGATCGAGACCGACCTGCTGGCGCATCCGACGGTCAGCCAGGCCGCCGTTCTGGTGATGGACACCGCCACCGGTCAGCAGTTGGTCGCCTACGTGGTCCCGGTTCCCGGCCAGTCCATCGACCCGGCCGAGCTGACCCGTTTCGCCGCCGAGAAGCTGCCGACCTACATGGTCCCGGCCTCGATCATGGTGCTGGAGGCCTTCCCGCTCAACACCTCCGGCAAGCTGGACCGCAAGGCCCTGCCGGATCCGGTGTTCAGCGCGGACGCCGCCGGTTACCGCGCCCCGCGCACCGCCGCCGAGGAGATCGTGGCGGGCGTGTTCGCCGACGTGCTCGGTCACGACCGGGTCGGTGTCGACGACAACTTCTTCGATCTGGGCGGCAACTCGCTGGTCGCCACTCAGGTGGTGGCCCGCATCTCGGCCGCGTTCAGCACCCGCCTGGGTGTGCGCGCACTGTTCGAGACCCCGACCGTGGCCGGTCTGGCCGCGCGCGTGGAAGCCGCCGGCCCGTCCGATGTTTCGCGGCCGCCGCTGGTGGCGCAGCCGCGTCCGGAGCGGGTGCCGCTGTCGCTGGCGCAGCAGCGGATGTGGTTCCTCAACCAGTTCGACCCGAACGTCCCGACCTACAACCTGCCGTTCGTGGTGCGGTTGCGCGGGCAGGTCGACATCGAGGCGTTGCAGCTGGCGCTGACCGACGTGGTCGCCCGCCAGGAGTCGCTCCGCACCATCTTCCCCGAGTCCGGTGACGGCGGCTTCCAGCAGGTGCTGCCGATGGACGAGGTGGATCTCGGCATCGAGGTGCACGACCTCGCCGAGACCGAATTGCGTTCGGCGCTCGCGGAATTCGCTTCCGCCGGCTTCGATGTCTCCACCCAGCTGCCGATCCGCGTGCGGGTGTACCGGGTCGCCGGTTCGGGCCGCCACGCCGCGCCCGACGCCGGCGAGGTGGATCTCGCGGTCGCGTTCGTGGTGCACCACATCGCGGCGGACGGCTTCTCGTTCGGCCCGCTCTCGCGGGACATGACCGCCGCCTACCTGGCCCGCGTCGGCGGCCAGGAGCCCGCGTGGGCGCCGCTGCCGGTGCAGTACCAGGACTTCAGCATCTGGCAGCGCGAGCTGCTCGGCTCGGAATCCGACGCCGACTCCATGGCCGCGCGCCAGAACGACTACTGGCGTAGCGCTCTGGCCGGTCTGCCGGACCAGCTGGACCTGCCCGCGGATCGCCCGCGCCCGCCGGTGCAGAGCTTCCACGGCTCCCGCGTCACCTTCGAGATCCCGGCCGAGCTGCACGTGCGGCTGGCGGGATTGGCTCGCGCGCAGGGTGTCTCGCTGTTCATGGTGATGCACAGCGCGCTGGCCGTGCTGCTGGCCCGTCTGTCGGGTACCAGCGACATCGCCATCGGCACCCCGGTCGCCGGTCGTGGTGAGCAGGCGCTCGACGACCTGATCGGCATGTTCGTCAACACGCTGGTGCTGCGCTCGGAAGTGGACGGGGCGCAGAGCTTCACCGATTTCCTGGCCCGCACCCGCGAGTCCGACCTGGCGGCCTTCGCCAACACCGATGTCCCCTTCGAGCGGCTGGTCGAGGTGCTCAACCCGACCCGTTCGCAGGCCCGGCACCCGTTGTTCCAGGTCATGCTGTCGTTCCAGGAGATGTCGCACGGCTCCATGGAGCTGCCCGGCCTCACCGTCTCCGCGGACGAGCTCGAGGTCGACATCGCCAAGTTCGATCTGCAGTGGACGCTGACCGAGCAGCGCGGGCTGGGCGGTGAGCCCGCCGGACTGTCGGCGGTGCTGTCCTACGCCACCGATCTGTTCGACGCCGCCACCGTCACCGAATTCGGGCAGCGTTTCCTGCGCGTGCTCGAGACCGCGGTCTCCGCTCCGGACACCGTGGTGCGCGATATCGACGTCCTCGACGCCGGTGAGCGCGACACGGTCGTGCACGAGTGGAACCGCACCGCGCGGGAGATCTCCGGCGCGGCAACGGTTCTCGACCTGTTCGAGGAGCAGGTCCGGATCCGGCCGTACGCCACCGCCCTGATCTTCGATCCGGGTGAGCGCAGCGGCAGCATGTTCGGCCCCGCCGAGGAGCTGACCTACGCGGAGTTCGCCGCGCGGGTGAACCGCCTGGCGCGCAAGCTGATCGACGAGGGTGTCGGCCCGGAGTCCCTGGTGGCGGTGGGTATCCGCCGCTCGGTGGACATGCTGGTCGCCATCTACGCCACGCTCACCGCGGGCGGCGGCTACGTGCCGATCGATCCGGACCACCCGGCCGAGCGCACCGATTACGTGTTGCGCACCGCCGAGCCGGTGGTGCTGCTCACCACCGTCGACGATGCCGTGGAATCCGCGGATTGCCCGGTGCTGCAGCTGGATTCGCTGGATCTCGACGAGTACAGCGATGCCCCGGTCACCGACGCCGACCGGCTCGCGCCGTTGCGTCCGGCCAATGCCGCCTACGTGCTGTTCACCTCCGGCTCGACCGGCCGCCCCAAGGGCGTGGCCATCCCGCACGCCGCGGTGCTCAACCAGATCGCCTGGATCACCGGCGAATACGACATCGACGACACCGATGTGATCCTGCAGAAGACGCCGGTCACCTTCGACGTCTCGGTGTGGGAGCTGTTCGGTTCGCTGGCGGTCGGCGCGCAGCAGGTCATCGCCGCGCCGGACGGTCACCGCGACCCGATGTACCTCTCGGAGGTCATCGGGCGGCACCGGGTCACCATGACCTCGTTCGTGCCGTCCATGCTGAGCGTGTTCGCCTCGACCGCCTCGGCATCCGAATGCCTGTCCCTGCGTGCGGTTCTGGTCGCCGGTGAGGCGCTGCCGCCCGCCACGGTGACCGCGTTCCGCCGCTTCTCCACCGCGGCCGTGCACAACCTGTACGGCCCGACCGAGTTCACCGTGCACGCCACCGCCGCCGCCATCGACGCGCCGGTGGTCACCTCGGTGCCGATCGGCCGCCCGGTGTGGAACGCCCAGACCTACGTGCTCGACGAGGGCCTGCGCCCGGTGCCCGCGGGCGTTCCGGGTGAGCTGTACCTCGGCGGTGTGCAGGTGGCGCGCGGCTACTTCGGCCGCCCGGACCTGAGCGCCGAGCGTTTCGTCGCCAACCCCTACGGCGAGCCGGGCTCGCGGCTCTACCGCACCGGTGACCTGGTGCGCTGGAACCACAACGACCCGGGCGTCATCGACTACATCGGCCGCACCGACTTCCAGGTGAAGTTCCGCGGTCAGCGCATCGAGCTCGGTGAGATCGAGACCGCGCTGCTGGATCACCCCAAGGTGCAGCAGGCCGTGGTGCTGGTCATCGACACGGTGGCCGGCGATCAGCTGGTCGCCTACATCGTGGCCGGCGGCCCGGTGGACCTGGACGGGGTCAAGACCTCGCTGCAGCGCACCCTGCCCGCGTACATGGTGCCGGGCTCGATCATGGTGCTCGACGCGTTCCCGCTCAACGCCTCCGGCAAGCTGGATCGCAAGGCGCTGCCGACGCCGCGGTTCGAGGTGCGCGAATTCCGTGCGCCGACCACGCCGATCGAGGAGATCATCGCCCAGATCTTCGGCGAGGTGCTGGGCATCGCCCGCGTCGGCGTCGACGACGACTTCTTCGAGCTGGGCGGCAACTCGCTGATCGCGACCCAGGTGGCGACCCGCCTGGGCACCGCCCTGGACACCCGCGTGCCGGTGCGCATGCTGTTCGAGGCGGCCACCGTGGAGGCCCTGGCGGCCCGCGTGGAATCGCATGTCGGCGACGGCGGCCGCAAGGCCCTGGTGGCGCGCGAGCGCCCGAACGAGGTTCCGCTTTCCCTTGCGCAGCAGCGCATGTGGTTCCTCAACCGCTTCGACACCGCCTCGGCGGTCAACAACATCCCGGTCGCCATCCGGCTCTCCGGTGAGCTGGACATCGCGGCCCTGCAGGTCGCGGTCATCGATGTCATCGACCGCCACGAGTCGCTGCGCACCGTTTTCCCGGAGACCGCGCACGGCCCGGTGCAGCGGGTGCTCGACGCCGCGCAGATCGTGCCGGACCTGACGCCGGTGCCGGTCACCGAGTCGAATCTGATCGACCACCTGGTCGAGCTGGCCACCATGGCCTTCGACGTGACCGACGAAGTGCCTTTGCACGCGGCGCTTTTCGAGATCAGCGACACCGAGTACATCCTCGGCATGGTGGTCCACCACATCAGCGCCGACGGCTGGTCGATGGGCCCGCTGGCCCGCGACGTGATGGTGGCCTACGCCGCCCGCACCTCGTGGGAGGCCCCGGCCTGGGCGGAACTGCCCGTGCAGTACGCCGACTACGCGCTGTGGCAGCGCGAGGTGCTCGGCTCCGAGGACGATCCGGACGCGTTGATCTCCAAGCAGATCCGCTACTGGACCGACGCGCTGGCCGACCTGCCCGACGAGCTGGTGCTCCCCGCGGACCGGCAGCGTCCGGCCGTGGCCAGCTACCAGGGTGGCACCTACCCGTTCGCCATCTCCGCGGAAACCCAGCAGGCGCTGGTGGATCTGGGCCGCCGGCACAATGCCTCGCTGTTCATGGTCATGCATTCCGCACTGGCCGTGCTGCTGGCCCGGCTGTCGGGCACCTCCGACATCGCGATCGGCACCCCGGTGCACGGCCGCGGTGAGGCCGCTCTCGACGACCTGATCGGCATGTTCGTCAACACCCTGGTGCTGCGCACCGAGGTGGACGGCAGCGAGACCTTCGCCGACCTGCTGGCCCGCTCCCGCGACACCGACCTGCATGCCTTCGCGCACGCCGACGTGCCGTTCGAGCGCCTGGTCGAGGTCATCAACCCGGCCCGTTCGCAGGCCCGCCACCCGTTGTTCCAGGTCATGTTGACCTTCCAGAACACCCGGCAGGCCAGCCTGGAGCTGCCCGGCCTCTCGGTCAACGGCATCGACTACGACGCCCGCCTGGCCAAGTTCGACCTGCAGCTGACCCTGCAGGAGGCGCAGGACGACCACGGCGAGAACGCCGGCATGTCCGCCGAGATCTCCTACGCGCTGGACCTGTTCGACGAGTCCACCATCGAGGCGTTCGCGCGGCGACTGGATCTGATCCTGGAAGCCGTTGTCGCGCAACCGGATCGGCCGCTCGGCGATATCGATCTGCTGGTCGCCGGTGAGCGTGATCAGGTGCTGGACGGCTGGAACGACACCGCGTTCAACCTGTCGTCGGTGCTGCCGGCGCTGCCCGAAGGCACTGACGCGACCCTGGTCTCGCTGTTCGAGGCGCAGGCTCTGACCAGCCCCGATGCGCCTGCCGTGGAATTCGAGGGGACAGCTCTGTCCTACGCCGAGTTCTCGGCGCGGGTGCACAAGCTGGCCCGCAAGCTCATCGCGCAGGGCGTCACCGCGGAATCGCCCGTGGCCCTGGCGATCCGGCGTTCGCTGGATCTGGTCGTGGCCATGTACGCCGTGCTGGAGGCCGGCGGCGCGTACGTGCCGCTGGACCCGGACCAGCCGATGGAGCGCATCGACTACGTGCTCGACACCGCGCGCCCGGTCGCCATCCTGACCACCGGCCGCGACGACTTCGTGACCGGCCGCAACGTGCCGGTGCTCGAAGTCGACACCCTGAACCTGGACGCCTACTCCGCAGCTCCGATCACGGATGCCGAACGGGGACAGGCGATCCGGCCCGAGCACACCGCCTACGTCATCTTCACCTCCGGTTCGACCGGTCGCCCCAAGGGTGTGGCCGTCGAGCACGGCGCGATCGTGAACCGCCTGCTGTGGATGCAGCACGAGTACCCGATCGACGCGAACGACGCGGTGCTGCAGAAGACTCCGGCCACCTTCGACGTGTCGGTGTGGGAGTTCTTCTGGCCCTTGCAGACCGGCGCGCGCCTGGTGGTCGCCAAGCCCGACGGCCACCGCGATCCGGTGTACCTGGCCCACGTCATCGCGGAAACCGGCATCACCACCGCGCACTTCGTGCCGTCGATGCTGTCGGTCTTCGTCGCCACCCTCGGCACCGACAGCGGCGATTCCGCCACCGCCGCACCGCGGCTGCGGCAGGTCTTCGCCTCCGGTGAGGCGCTGCCCGCGCCGACCGCGCAGAAGCTGCGCGAGCTGACCGGTGCGCGGCTGCACAACCTGTACGGCCCGACCGAGGCGGCCGTCGACGTGACCTATCACGAGGTCGTCGACACCGACACCGTCTTCGTGCCGATCGGCCGCCCGGTGTGGAACACCGAGACCTACGTCCTCGACGCCCGCCTGCACCCGGTCGCGCCGGGTGTCGCGGGTGAGCTCTATCTCGCGGGCGATCAGCTCGCACGCGGTTACCTGGGCCGTCCGGACCTGTCCGCGGACCGTTTCGTGGCGAACCCGTTCGTCTCCGGCGACCGCATGTACCGCACCGGCGACCTGGTCTCCTGGACCGCCGAGGGTGAACTGAACTACTTGGGCCGCACCGACTTCCAGGTGAAGTTGCGCGGTCTGCGCATCGAGCTGGGCGAGATCGAGGCGGCGCTGCTGGCGCAGCCGACCATCGCGCAGTCCGTCGTGGTGGTCCGCACCGACGCGCACGCGGGCGATCAGCTCGTGGGCTACGTCGTCCGCGAGACCGACGCCGTGGTCGACGTCGACGGCGTGAAGGCCGCGCTGAGCGCCTCGCTGCCGGCCTACATGGTTCCGGCCGCGCTCGTGGTGCTGGACGCCTTCCCGGTCAACGCCTCCGGCAAGCTGGATCGCCGGGCGCTGCCCGCTCCGGTGTTCGAGGCCAAGCGTTTCCGCGCCCCCTCGACCCCGATCGAGGAGATCATCGCGCAGATCTTCGCCGACCTGCTCGGCATCTCCGGCACGGAGAACGGCCCCGAGCGCGTCGGCGTGGACGACGACTTCTTCGAGCTGGGCGGCAACTCGCTGGTCGCCACCCAGGTGGTGGCCCGCCTGTCGGCCGCGCTGAACGCCGAGATCGGCGTGCGCGTGCTGTTCGAGGCCCCGACCGTGGCCGCGCTGGCCGCGCGGGTGGAGTCGCACGCGGGAACCGGTGTGCGCCAGGCGCTCACGGTCCGCACCCGTCCCGAATACCCGCCGCTATCGCTCGCGCAGCAGCGCATGTGGTTCCTCAACCGGTTCGATCCCGAATCGGCCGCCAACAACATCCCGGCGGCCGTCCGGCTCACCGGCGCACTGGATCTCGACGCCATGCGCGGCGCGATCGCCGACGTGATGGCGCGCCACGAGTCGCTGCGCACCCTGTACCCCTCCCACGAGGGCGTCGCCTATCAGAAGGTGCTGCCCACCGGCCGCGCCATCCCCGAGCTCGAGGTCATGGACGTGACCGAGGGCGAGCTGTTCGCCGCGGTCTACGCGTTCGCGGCGCAGGGCTTCGACGTCACCACCGAGACGGCGGTGCGCCTGCGCGCCTACCGCCTGGCGGCCGACGAGCACGTGCTGGTCCTGGTGGCCCACCACATCGCCGCCGACGGCTTCTCCATGACGCCGCTGGTGCGCGACCTGATGACCGCCTACATCGCGCGTAGCCAGGGCGAGACCCCGGGTTGGACCGAATTGCCGGTGCAGTACGCGGATTACGCGCTGTGGCAGCGCGAAACCCTGGGCTCGGAAGAGGATCCGCGCTCGCTCATCACCGAGCAGCTGGACTACTGGCGCGACACGCTGTCCGGGCTGCCGGACGAGCTGCGCCTGTCCACCACCCCGCGCCCGGCCGTGGCCACCTACGACGCGGGCACCCATCGCTTCCAGGTGCCGGGCGAGCTGATCGCCGGGCTGAACCGGGTGGCGCAGGCCAACGGCACCACCCTGTTCATGGTGGTGCACAGCGCTTTCGCCGCGCTGCTGGCCCGCCTCAGCGGTACCGATGACATCGCGGTCGGCATCCCGGTCGCGGGCCGTGGCGAGCAGGCGCTCGACGACCTGGTCGGCATGTTCGTCAACACCCTGGTGCTGCGGTCGCCGGTGGACACCGGCGCGAGCTTCACCGACCTGCTGAAGACCGTGCGCGAGCGCGACCTGCAGGCCTTCGCCCACGCGGACGTGCCGTTCGAACGCCTCGTCGAGGTGCTCAACCCGGCCCGCTCGCAGGCGCGGCACCCGTTGTTCCAGGTGATGCTGTCGTTCCAGAACCTGGGCCGGGCCTCGCTGGAGCTACCGGGCTTGAGCGTGGCCGAGCTGGCCATCGATCAGCAGTCGGCCAAGTTCGATCTGCAGATGACCCTCAGTGAGGTCGTCGACGGTGCCGCGGCGAGCCGCGAAATGGACACCGCGGCGATGGACGCCGAACTCGTCTACGCGACAGACCTTTTCGACGCCGCCTACGCCGACGTGTTCGCGCAGCGCTTCGTCGCCATGCTCACCGCCGTGGCCGCTGACCCGGCCCAGCTGGTCGGCGATGTCGAGCTGCTGAGCGAGGCCGAGCGCCGTCAGCTGCTGGTCGGCTGGAACGAGACCGCGTTCGAGCTGGACACCGCCCTGCCGGAGATCTCCGAAGGCGCTGCGGCGACGTTGGTTTCGCTGTTCGAGGCGCAGGTCGCGCTGACTCCGGACGCGACCGCGGTCACGTTCGAGGGGACAAGTCTGTCCTACGTCGAGTTCGCGGCTCGTGTGCGCAAGCTGGCGCGCTGGCTCATCGCGGAGGGCGTCGGACCGGAATCCTTTGTGGCGCTGGGCATGCGCCGCTCCGTCGACTTGGTGGCGGGCATGTATGCCGTGGCCGTCGCCGGTGGCGCGTACGTGCCGCTGGACCCGGATCACCCGGCCGAGCGCACCCAGTACATCCTCGAGACCGCGCAGCCGGTCTGCGTGCTCACCTCGGGTGACGACCTGGAAGGTGTCGAGGCCCGCCAGGTTCGGATCGACGAGCTGGACCTGTCGGCGTTCGACGACAGCCCGGTCACCGATGTCGAGCGCCTCGCGCCGCTGCGCCCGGGCAACACCGCCTACGTGATCTTCACGTCCGGCTCCACCGGCCGCCCCAAGGGTGTGGCGGTGAGCCACGCGGCCATCGTCAACCGCCTGGTGTGGATGCACGCCCAGTACGGCCTGGCCGCCTACGACGTGGTGCTGCAGAAGACTCCGGCCACCTTCGACGTGTCGGTGTGGGAGTTCTTCTGGCCCTTGCAGGTCGGCGCGCGCCTGGTGGTCGCCAAGCCGGACGGCCACCGCGACCCCGCGTACCTGGCCGAGATCATCGTCCGCGAGGGCGTGACCGTCACCCACTTCGTGCCGTCCATGCTGGCGGTCTTCGTGGCCGAGCCGGCCGCCGCCGACTGCGTCAGCCTGACCAATGTCTTCGCCTCCGGTGAGGGCCTGCCCGCGCCGACCGCGCAGAAGCTGCGCCGGCTCACCGGCGCTCGCCTGCACAACCTGTACGGCCCGACCGAGGCCGCGGTCGACGTCACCTTCCACGAGGTCGTCGACGCCGACATCGCCTCGGTGCCGATCGGCGCGCCGGTCTTCAACACCCAGGTGTACGTCCTCGACGCGCGTCTGAACCCGGTTCCGGTGGGTGTCGCGGGTGAGCTCTATCTCGCGGGTGACCAGCTGGCCACCGGCTATGTGGCTCGCCCCGACCTGACCGCGGATCGCTTCGTGGCCAACCCCTTCGGCGCCGGCGCGCGCATGTACCGCACCGGTGACCTCGTCACCTGGACCGGCAACGGCGAGCTGGAATACCTGGGCCGCACCGACTTCCAGGTGAAGCTGCGCGGTCTGCGCATCGAGCTCGGCGAGATCGAGTCGGCGCTGACCGCGCTGTCCGCGGTCGCGCAGGCCGTGGTCGTGGTCCGCCACGACGAGCGCACCGGTGATCAGCTGGTCGCCTACCTGATCGCCGCCGACGGTCACCTCGACCTCGACGCCGTGAAGGACGTGCTCTCCGAGCAGCTTCCGGCCTACATGGTCCCGGCCGCCTTCATGGTGCTGGACGCCTTCCCGCTCAACGCCTCCGGCAAGCTGGACCGCAAGCAGCTGCCCGCCCCGACCTTCGCCGCCCAGGTCTTCCGCGCCCCGGCCACCCCGGTGCAGCAGACGGTCGCCGGCGTCATCGCCGACGTGCTCGGCCTGGACCGGGTCGGCCTGGACGACGACTTCTTCGAGCTCGGCGGCAACTCGCTGATCGCCACCCAGGTGATCGCGCGCCTGTCCGCGGCGCTCGACGCAGACATCCCGCTGCGCGCCCTCTTCGAGGCCTCCACCGTGGCTTCGCTTGCCGCACAGCTGGAATCGCGTGTCGGCACCGGCGCGCGGGCCGCCCTGGTCGCCCAGGAGCGTCCGGAGCTGGTGCCGCTGTCGCTGGCGCAGCAGCGCATGTGGTTCCTGAACCGCTTCGACAACCGCACCGCGGTCAACAACATCCCGGTGGCGCTGAAGCTCACCGGCGCCATCGACCCGGCCGCCTTCACCGCCGCCCTAAGCGACGTGCTGGCCCGGCACGAGTCGCTGCGCACCGTCTACCCCGAGATCGAGGGCGACGGCTACCAGCGGATCCTGCCGCTGTCCGAGATCGACTTCGAGGTGCGGACCGAGACCGTCACCCCGGCCGACCTGACCGCGCGCATCACCCAGCTGGCGAGCGT
Source organism: Nocardia tengchongensis (assembly GCF_054781395.1). Classification (NCBI taxonomy): domain Bacteria; kingdom Bacillati; phylum Actinomycetota; class Actinomycetes; order Mycobacteriales; family Nocardiaceae; genus Nocardia; species Nocardia tengchongensis. Next base: position 1,255,700 of record NZ_BAAGUM010000006.1, on the reverse strand, counting down.
CTTCTTCGACGTCACCCGCGAACTGCCGTTCCGCGCCACGGTGCTCAGCCTCAGCGAGACCGAGCACGTGGTCGTACTGGTGCTGCACCACATCAGCGCCGACGGCGCGTCGCTGCGCCCGCTGCTGCGTGACGTGGTGGCCGCCTACCTGTCCCGTGCCGCGGGCGAGGCCCCGGCCTGGTCGCCGCTGCCGGTGCAGTACGCCGACTACACGCTGTGGCAGCGCGAGATCCTCGGCGCGGAGACCGATCCCGAGTCCATCGCCGCCCAGCAGATCGCCTACTGGACCACCCAGCTGGCCGACCTGCCCGAGCAGCTCGAGCTGCCCGCCGACCGGCCGCGGCCCGAGGTCGCCACCAATGCCGGTGGCGTGCACGACTTCTCGATCGACGCCGACCTGCACCGCGCCCTCACGAGCGTGGCCCGAGAGCACGACGTCACCCTGTTCATGCTGGTCCACGCCGCGCTCGCGGCCTGGTCCGCGCGCCTGTCCCGGGCCACCGACATCGCCATCGGCACCCCGATCGCGGGCCGCGGCGAACGCGCGCTCGACGACGTGGTCGGCATGTTCGTCAACACCCTGGTGCTGCGCAGCGAGGTGAAGCCGGACGCCGCCTTCCGCGACCTGCTCGCCCAGGTGCGCCGCACCGACCTGGCCGCCTTCGCGCACGCCGACGTGCCGTTCGAGCGGCTGGTGGACGTGCTCAGCCCGGTCCGCTCGCAGGCGCACCACCCGCTGTTCCAGGTGGCGCTGACCTTCGAGGCCGCCGGCGCCAAGGACGCGGCCGCGGTCGAGCTGCCCGAGCTCGCGCTCGAGGTCGTCGAATTCGATCCGGGCACCGCCAAGTTCGACGTGCAGCTCACCGTGAGCGAGCGCGCCGACGGCTCGCTGGGCCTGTCCTGGAACTACGCCACCGATCTGTTCGACGCCGAGACCGTCATCGCCTTCGCCGAGCGCCTGGTCCGCATCCTGCGCGCCGTCGCCGAGGACCCGTCGGCCCTGATCGGTGACATCGACCTGCTGGGCGAGGGCGAACGCCACGACGTGGCCGAGTACTGGGTCTCCGCGGGCGAGGACATCGTCGAGCTCGCCGAGACCGCGCGGGCCGCGGTCGCCGAGGCCGAACTCGCCGTCGCCGAGGGCATTTCGGGCATCGCGCCCGAGGCCGCCGCCCTGGCCGCACTGGGCGGGGCCGCCGAGCGCCTGTCCAACCCCCTCGCGGCGCTGGCGAGCCCGTTCGCCGCGGCCGAGGCCACCATCTCGGGCCTGTTCGATCTGGCCGTGGCCGCCCACCCGGAGCGGGTCGCGGTGCGGTTCGGCGACGAGGAGCTCACCTACTTCGAGCTGGATCGCCGCGCGAACGTGCTGGCGCGCAGGCTGATCGGGGAGGGCGCGGGTCCGGAGTCGCTGGTCGCGGTGCTGCTGCCGCGTTCGGCCGATCTGGTCGTGGCGCTGCTGGCCGTGATCAAGACCGGTGCGGGTTACGTGCCGATCGATCCGTCCTACCCGGCCGACCGCATCGCCTTCGTGCTCTCGGATGCGAAGCCGACCAGCGTGATCACCGACTCGACCGTGCAGGTCGAGCTGCCGCGGGACCTGAACACCGTGCTCCTGGACGGCTTCTCGCTCGAGGCCGGGAACATCGTGGACGCGGCCGACGGCCCCGTCACCGACGCCGACCGTCGCGCGGCGCTCAACCCCGACCACGTCGCCTACGTCATCTACACCTCCGGTTCGACCGGCCGCCCCAAGGGCGTCGCGGTCGCGCACCGGAACGTGGTGCGCCTGATGGCGAACACCGATCGCGAGTTCGGCTTCGGACCCGACGACGTGTGGACGCTGTTCCACTCCTACGCCTTCGACTTCTCGGTGTGGGAGCTGTGGGGCCCGCTGCTCTACGGCGGCAAGCTCGTCGTCGTCGACTATTACGTGTCGCGCTCCCCGGAGCAGTTCCTGGAACTGCTGCGCCGCGAGCAGGTCACCGTGCTCAACCAGACCCCGTCGGCGTTCTACCAGCTGGCCGAGGCCGACCGCATCGCTGCGGCCGCCGGTGACGAGCAGGCCCTCGCCCTGCGTTACGTCGTCTTCGGCGGTGAGGCCCTCGAGCTGCGCCGCCTGTCGGATTGGGTTGCCCGCCACGGGGATTCCACCCCGTACCTGGTGAACATGTACGGCATCACCGAGACCACGGTGCACGTGTCCGTGCGTGTGCTCGATGCCGACACCATCGCCGCCGCCACCGGTTCGGTGGTCGGCCGGGCCATCGCCGGTCTGCGCGTGTACGTCCTCGACGACCGCCTGCACCCGGTGCCGGTCGGCGTCGCGGGTGAGATGTACGTCGCCGGTGCGCAGTTGGCGCGCGGCTACCTGGGCCGCCCGGACCTGTCCGCGGCCCGCTTCGTGGCCAGCCCCTTCGGCGCGCCGGGCACCCGCCTGTACCGCTCCGGTGACGTGGCCCGCTGGAACCGCTTCGGCGAGCTCGAATACCTGGGCCGCGCCGACGATCAGGTCAAGGTCCGCGGCTTCCGCATCGAGCTCGGTGAGATCGAGTCCGCGGTGCTGGCGCAGGCCGGGGTCGCGCAGACCGCGGTCATCGTGCGCGAGGACCAGCCGGGCGATCAGCGCATCGCCGCCTATGTGGTGCCGCAGGACGGTGTCGCGCTCGCCGTGGAAGCCGTCCGCGACGGCGCGGCCGAGCTGCTGCCTGCCTACATGGTCCCGTCGGCGGTCGTGGTGCTGGACCGGATCCCGCTGACCGTCAACGGCAAGCTGGACCGCCGCGCCCTCCCGGCCCCGGCCGCGCAGGCCCGCGCCTTCCGCGCGCCGGAGACCCCGACCCAGGAGACGGTCGCCGCGGTCTTCGCCGAGGTGCTCGGTCTGGACCGGGTCGGCCTGGACGACGACTTCTTCGACCTGGGCGGCAACTCGCTCATCGCCACCCGTGTCGTGTCGCGCATCGGCGCGGCCCTGGACACCACGGTCGCGGTGCGCACCCTGTTCGAGGCCACCACGGTCGAGGCCCTCGCGGCCCGCATCGAATCGCACGCCGACGGCGCCTCGCGCGCCAAACTGACCGCCCGCACCCGGATTCCGGGCGAGCTGGTGCCGCTGTCGTTCGCGCAGCAGCGCATGTGGTTCCTGAACCAGTACGACACCTCCTCGGCGGCCTACAACTTGCCGCTGGCGATTCGCCTCACCGGTGAACTCGACACCGCCGCACTGGAACTCGCGGTCGCCGATGTGGTGCGCCGCCACGAGTCGCTGCGCACCAAGTACCCCGAGCACGGCGGCGCCCCCATGCAGGTGGTCGTCCCGGCCGAGGAGATCGCCCTGGATCTGCGGCCGGTCACGGTCGCGCCCGCGGATCTGACCGCCACCGTGACCGCGTTCGCCACGCTGGGCTTCAATGTGGCCGAACAGGTTCCGCTGCGCGCCCGCCTGTTCCGCGCCGGCGGCGAAGACGCCACCGAGCACGTGCTCGTGGTCGTCGTGCACCACATCGCCGGTGACGGTTTCTCCATGTCCCCGCTGGCCCGCGACGTCATGGTCGCCTACACCGCGCGCACCCAGGGTGCGGTGCCCGGCTGGGCCCCGCTGGCCGTGCAGTACGCCGACTTCGCGCTGTGGCAGCGCGAAGTGCTGGGCTCGGAAGAGGATTCGTCCTCGATCATGGCCCGCCAGGTCGCCTACTGGCAGCGCGTGCTCGGCGGCGTGCCCGACGAGCTGGCCCTGCCCACCGACCGCCCGCGCCCGGCCATCGCCTCGCATCGCGGCGCGACGGTGCAGCGGACGCTGTCGCCCGAGCTGATCGCGGCGCTGGAAGACGTTGCCCGCCGACGTGGTTCGTCGCTGTTCATGGTCATGCACTCCGCGCTGGCGGTGCTGCTGGCCCGCCTGTCCGGCGGCGACGACATCGCGGTCGGCACCCCGGTCGCCGGGCGCGGTGAGGCCGCGCTCGACGACCTGGTCGGCATGTTCGTCAACACCCTGGTGCTGCGCACCGGCATCGAACCCGGCGAGTCCTTCACCGACCTGCTGGACCGCGTGCGCCACACCGACCTCGACGCCTTCGGCAATGCCGACGTGCCGTTCGAGCGGCTGGTGGAACTGCTCGCGCCCGAGCGTTCGCAGGCCCGCAACCCGCTGTTCCAGGTCATGCTGGCCTTCCAGAACCTGGACCGCACCAGCATCGAGCTGCCGGGCCTGACGGTCTCCACGCTGGATCTCGACGAGAGCATCTCGCGCTTCGATCTCCAGTTCACGCTGTCGGATCAGGACTCCGGCATGGCGTTGGCCCTGACCTACGCCACCGACCTGTTCGACGAGGCCACCGCGGCCGGCTTCGCGCAGCGCTGGGTACGGGTGCTCGAGGCGGTCGCCGCGAACCCGGAGATCGGCGTCGGCGCGATCGACATCCTCGATTCCGGTGAGCGCGCCGATCTGGTGGCCCGTTTCGGCCTGCCCGCCGTCCCGGCGCGCACCCTGCCGGAGCTGATCGCCGACGCCGTCGCCATCGACCCCGCCGCGCCCGCGGTGGTGTTCGAGGGCCGGAGTCTGTCCTACGGCGAGCTGGATGCCCGCTCGAACCGCATGGCGCGCTTGCTCATCGAGCGCGGCATCGGCACCGAGGATCTGGTCGCCGTGGCCGTGCCGCGGTCGGACGACTCGTACTTCGCCGAATGGGCGGTGTCCAAGACCGGTGCGGCCTTCGTGCCGGTGGACCCGAACTACCCGGCCGACCGCATCGCCCACATGGTCACCGACTCCGGTTCGCCGGTCGGTCTGACCGTCGCGTCGGTGCGCGCGGACATGCCGGACTCGGTGGAGTGGCTGGTTCTGGACGAACTGGACCTGGAGGTGTTCGCGGACACCGCGATCGACGCCGCCGAGCGGGTGCGCCCGCTGCGTCCGGAGCACCCGGCCTACGTCATCTACACGTCGGGCTCCACCGGCGTGCCCAAGGGCGTCGTGGTCACCCACGCCGGCCTGGCCAACTTCACCGTCGAGCAGGCCGAGCGCTACGCGCTCGACGCCTCCTCGCGCGCACTGCATTTCGCGTCGCCCTCGTTCGACGCGTCGATGCTGGAATTCCTGCTCGCCATCGGCAAGGGCGGCACCCTGGTGGTCGTCCCGCCGGGCACCTACGGCGGCGAGGAGCTCGCCGAGCTGATCCGCCGCGAGCAGGCCACCCACGCGTTCATCACCCCGGCCGCGCTGTCCACCTTCGGACCGGCGGGCCTGGACTCGCTGCGCGTGCTGGTCGCCGGTGGTGAAGCGGTGCCCGCCGATCTGGTCGAGAAGTGGGCGGTTCCGTTGGCGGACGGCACGATGCGTGCCTTCCACAATGGTTACGGCCCCACCGAGACCACCATCATGACCAACATCAGCGACGCGCTGGTGCCGGGTGACCTGGTCACCATCGGCGGTCCCATCCGGGGCATGCAGTCGCTGATCCTCGACAACCGCCTGCGCCCGGTGCCGGTGGGTGTCGCGGGTGAGCTGTACCTGTCGGGCATCCAGCTGGCGCGCGGCTACCACGCGCGGCCGGGCCTGACCGCCGACCGTTTCGTCGCCAACCCCTACGTGGACGGCGAGCGCATGTACCGCACCGGTGACGTGGTGCGCTGGACCCCGGACGGCCTGGTCGAATACGTCGGCCGCTCCGACTTCCAGGTCAAGGTGCGCGGTTTCCGCATCGAGCTCGGTGAGATCGACGCCGCCCTGGCCTCGCACGAGACCGTGGACTTCGCGGTCACCGTCGGCCACAAGAACGCCGCCGGCGCGACCTCGCTGGTGTCGTACGTGGTTGCCACGCCGGGTCATTCGATCGATGTGGCCGCGGTGACCGCGCACGTCGAGCAGCGTCTGCCCGCGTACATGGTGCCGTCCTCGGTGATGATCATCGACCGGGTGCCGCTGACCCCGGTCGGCAAGCTGGACCGCCGGGCCCTGCCCGAGCCGGTCTTCGCCACCGAGGTGGTCTTCCGGGCCGCCCGCAACACCCTCGAGCAGACCATCGCCGAGGTGTTCGCCGAGGTGCTGGGCCTGGAGCGGGTCGGTATCGACGACTCGTTCTTCGCCCTCGGCGGTGACTCCATCGTCTCCATCCAGCTGGTGTCGCGGGCCAAGGCGCGCGGCGTGGTGTTCTCGCCGCGCGACGTGTTCGAGCAGCGCACCGTGTCCGGCCTGGCCGCGATCGCCACGGTGTCCGTGGACGGCCAGGGCGATTCGGCCCCGCAGCTGACCGAGCTCCCGGGTGGCGGCGTGGGTGTCATGCCGCTGACCCCGGTGGTGCGGTTCATGGCGGGACGGCCGGGCGAGTTCGGCCGCTTCAACCAGACCATGGCGCTGGAACTGCCGATCGGCATCGACCGCGCGGGCATCGCCGCCACCGTCGGCGCGGTCATCGACCGCCACGACATGCTGCGGGCGCGCCTGCGCCGGGTGCCGGACGCGGACTGGATCGTCGAAACCGCCGCTCCCGGAACCATCGACGCGGATTCGCTGATCGACCGCACCGAGTTCGACGCCGCCGCCACCGACGCGCAGCTGTTCGAGATCGCCACGGCCGCACTGGATGCCACGCTCGACAAGCTGGATCCGGCTGCGGGCCAGGTCATCCGGTTCGTGTGGCTGGAGCCCTCCGACAGCAGCCGGGCGGGCCGCCTGATCGTCGCCGGTCACCACCTGGTGGTCGACGGCGTCACCTGGCGAATCCTGGTGCCGGACTTCGTCGCCGCCTGGGGCCAGCTGTCCGCCGGACAGACCCCCGAGCTGGTCGCCCCCGCCACCAGCATGCGCACCTGGGCGCACGCCCTCGAGCGTGAAGCCGCCACCGACGAGCGCGTCGCCGAACTCGCGTTCTGGCGCGACGTCGTCGAGGGCCCGGACCCGCTGCTCACCGAGCGCGCCATGGACCCGGCCGTGGACGTCACCGCGACCATCGTCAAGCACCGTGTCGAGCTGTCGGCCGAGGCCACCCGCTCGCTGCTGACTACCGTGCCCGCGCTGTTCCACGGCGGCGTGAACGACGGTCTGCTGACCGCGCTCGCGTTGGCGGTGGCCAAGTTCCGCGCCGGCAAGGGTCTGGGGGAGAAGTCTGCCCTCGTCCGCCTGGAAGGCCACGGCCGCGAGGAAGAGGTCGTGCCCGGCGCCGACCTGTCGCGCACGGTCGGCTGGTTCACCGCCATCTTCCCGGTGCGCTTCGATCTCTCGGGCATCGATGTGGACGCCGCCCTCACCGGCGGCGCGGCCATGGGCCGGGCCATCAAGACCGTCAAGGAGCAGCTGCTCTCGGTGCCGGACAAGGGCATCGGTTACGGCCTGCTGCGCTACATGAACTCCGACACCGCTGCCCAGCTGCCCAAGCAGCTGCCGGGCCAGGTCAGCTTCAACTACCTGGGCCGGGTCAACGAGGGCGACGTGCCCGAGGCGCTGCGCGGCTTCGGCTGGATCCCGGCGGCCGACCTGGCGGAGCTGGCGGGCTCCTACGACGCCGACATGCCCGCCATGGCCCCGATCGACATCAACGCCATCGTGGCCGGCGACAAGCTGACCGCGCAGATCGGTTACCCGAGCACGCTGATCTCGGCCACCGAGATCGCCGAGTTCGCCGCCCTGTGGGTATCCGCGCTGGAAGCCGTTGCCGCGCACGCCGATTCGGCCAAGGGCGGGCACACCCCGTCCGACTTCGGCCTGGTCCGCGTCACTCAGCGCGACATCGACGGCTGGGAGAAGCGCTACGGCGCGCTGCACCAGGTGTGGCCGCTGTCCGCGCTGCAGGCCGGTCTGCTCTTCCACGCGCAGCTCGCCGCCACCTCGGTGGATGTGTACACCGCGCAGGCGGTGCTCACCCTCGAGGGCCGCGTCGACGCCGACCGCTTGCGCGCGGCCGCGCAGGCCCTGCTCGACCGCCACGAAATCCTGCGCACCGCCTACGTGAACGACGCCTCCGGCGTTCCCGTGCAGGTCGTCATCGACGGTGTGAAGGTGGCGTGGACCAACCACGACCTCACCGACATCGCCGAAGCGGACGCCCGCGCCGCGCGGGCCGCGGAGATCCTGGCCGCCGACCGGGTCGAGCGCTTCGACCTGACCGCGCCGCCGCTCATCCGCTACACCCTGGTGCGGACCGACACGCACAGCTACCAGCTGGCCGTGGCCAACCACCACATCCTGCTCGACGGCTGGTCCATGCCGCTGCTCATGCAGGACCTGCTGGTGCTCTACGCCACGCACTCCGACACCGCGGTGCTGCCGCCGGTGCGGTCCTACCGCTACTTCCTGGAATGGGTTGCCCAGCAGGACCGTTCGGCCTCGCTGACCGCCTGGCAGACCTCGCTGCGCGGGGTGTCCGAGCCGACCCTGCTCACCCGCCCCGACACCGGCCGCGAGATCACTGCCCTGTCCGGCGAGTACTTCTTCGACCTGGACGAGGCCGCCACCGCGCGCCTGACCGGGCTGGCCGCCGAACTCGGCGTCACCCCGAACACCGTGCTCCAGGTCGCCTGGGGCATCCTGCTCGGCCGCCTCACCGGCCGCGAGGACGTGCTGTTCGGTACCACCGTGTCCGGCCGCCCGGCCCAGCTCTCGGGCGTCGAGTCCATGGTGGGTCTGTTCATCAACACCGTCCCGGTGCGGGTCGCCTTCGACCCGGCCGAGCCGGCCAGCACGCTGCTCACCCGCACCCAGGGCGAGCAGGCCGACCTGCTCGACCACCACTACGTGGGCCTGGCCGACATCCAGACCGCCGCGGGCATCGGCGGACTCTTCGACACGCTGGTGGTCTTCGAGTCCTATCCCGTCGACGCCGAAGGCATCCGGTCCCAGGCCGCCGATATCGACGGCATGGCCGTCACCGGCCTGGACGCCGCCGACGCCACTCACTACCCGCTGACCCTGATCGCGCAGCTCGACACCCGCCTGCGCATCCGCGCCGGCTACCTGCGCGACCTGTTCGACGAGGACACCGTCCACCGGATCGCCGACCGCCTGATCCGGGTGCTCACCGCCATCACCACCGATCCCGCAGCGGCCGTCGGCGATATCGAGCTGGTCGACGCCGCCGAGCGCACCCAGGTCGTCGAGACCTGGAACGACACCGCCTTCGACGTCGAGGCCGTGCTCACCGAGCACAAGGCCGAGACCGCGACCCTGGTCGCCATGTTCGAGGCGCAGGTCGAGCGCACCCCCGACGCGACCGCGGTCGCGTTCGAGGGGACGAGTCTGTCCTACGCCGAGTTCTCCGAGCGGGTGCACCGCCTGGCCCGCTGGCTCATCGAGCGCGGCGTGGGCTCGGAATCGTTCGTGGCGCTGGGTATGCGCCGCTCGCTGGATCTGGTCGTCGGCATGTACGCCGTCGCCGTCACCGGCGCCGCCTACGTGCCGCTGGATCCGGACCACCCGGCCGAGCGCACCGAGTACATCCTCGAGACCGCCGACCCGGTCACGGTGCTGACCTCCGGTGAGGATCTGCCGGTCGACACCGCGCAGGTGCGGATCGACAAGCTGGAGCTGTCGAGCTACTCGGCCGCCCCGCTGACCGACGCCGATCGCCGGGTGCCGCTGCGGGATTCGAACACCGCGTACGTGATCTTCACCTCCGGTTCGACCGGTCGCCCGAAGGGTGTGGCCGTGCCGCACTCGGCGATCGTGAACCGTCTCGTCTGGATGCAGGCCGAGTACGGCCTGACCGCCGACGACGTGGTGTTGCAGAAGACCCCCGCGACCTTCGACGTGTCGGTGTGGGAGTTCTTCTGGCCCTTGCAGATCGGCGCCAAGCTGGTCGTGGCCAAGCCCGAGGGTCACCGCGACCCGGCCTATCTCGCCGACCTCATCGCCCGCGAAGGCGTGACGGTCACCCACTTCGTGCCGTCCATGCTGGCGGTCTTCGTGGCCGAGGAAGCGGCCGCGCGCTGCACCGGCCTGCGCATGGTCTTCGCCTCCGGTGAGGCGCTCGCGCCCAAGCCGTCGCACAAGCTGCGCGCGCTGACCGGCGCGGAGCTGCACAACCTGTACGGCCCGACCGAGGCCGCGGTCGACGTCACCTACCACCAGGTGGTCGACGCCGACATCGATACCGTGCCGATCGGCCGCCCGGTGTTCAACACCCAGGTGTACGTGCTGGATTCGCGCCTGCGGCCGGTTCCGGTCGGCGTCGCGGGTGAGCTCTATCTGGCGGGCGAGCAGCTGGCCCGCGGCTACGTGGCGCGCCCGGACCTGTCCTCGGATCGCTTCGTGGCCAACCCCTTCGGGGACGGCGAGCGCATGTACCGCACCGGTGACCTCGTCACCTGGACCGCGGACGGCGAACTCGACTACATCGGCCGCACCGACTTCCAGGTGAAGCTGCGCGGTCTGCGCATCGAGCTCGGCGAGATCGAGTCCGCGCTCACCGCCCTGGACGCCATCGCGCAGTCGGTGGTCGTGGTGCGCAACGACCCGCACGCCGGTGACCAGCTGGTCGGCTATGTCATCGCCGCGCCGGGCCGCACCGTCGACGTGGACGCGGTGCGCGCCGAGATCGGCGACAGCGTGCCGTCCTACATGGTGCCGTCGATCCTGATGGTGCTCGACGAGTTCTCGCTTAACGCCTCCGGCAAGCTGGACCGCAAGGCCCTGCCCGCGCCGGTGTTCGAGGCCGCGGTGTTCCGCGCACCGGTCACCCCGATCGAGCAGATCGTCGCCGGCGTGTTCGGTGAGATCCTCGGCCTGGAGCGCGTCGGTCTCGACGACGACTTCTTCGCCCTCGGCGGCAACTCGCTGATCGCCACCCAGGTGGCGGCGCGCCTGTCGGCCGCGCTGGACACCCAGCTGGGCGTGCGCGAGATCTTCGAGGCCTCGACCGTGGCCGCGCTGGCGGCCAGGGCCGAAACCCATTCCGGCTCCGGCACCCGCCAGGCGTTGGTGGCGCAGGAGCGGCCCGAGCGGCTGCCGCTGTCGCTGGCTCAGCAGCGCATGTGGTTCCTCAACCGGTTCGATCCCGAATCGGCCGTGGACAACATCCCGGCGGCCGTGCGCCTGTCGGGTCTGGTGGACCGCCAGGCCCTGCAGATCGCTGTCGCCGACGTGCTGGCGCGGCACGAGTCGCTGCGCACCCGCTACCCCGAGATCGACGGCCAGGCGTTCCAGGAGATCGTCCCCACCGGCCAGGTCATCCCCGACCTGACCCCGGTCGAGGTCTCCGAAGCCACCCTGCCGCAGGCACTCTCGGAGCTGGTGCTGACCGCCTTCGACGTCACCGTGGACGTGCCGTTCCGGGCGCGACTGTTCGAGGTCAGCCCCACCGAGCACGTGCTCGCACTGGTGGTGCACCACATCTCCGCCGACGGTTTCTCCATGGGCCCGCTCACCCGGGATGTCATGACCGCCTACGGCGCTCGCGTCGAGGGCGGCGAACCCGGCTGGCAGGTACTCGACGTCCAGTACGCCGACTACGCGCTGTGGCAGCGCGAGGTGCTCGGCGACGAGCGCGACGCCGATTCGGTGATCTCCCAGCAGATCTCGTACTGGCGCGACTCGCTGCGCGGCCTGCCCGACCAGCTGGACCTGCCGTCCGACCGGCCGCGTCCGGCCGTGGCCACCGGCCGCGGTGCGACGCACGTGTTCGACATCGACGCCGGGACCCAGTCGGCGCTGGCCGAACTCGCCCGCAGCCGTGGCACCACCATGTTCATGGTCATGCACTCGGCCTTGGCCGTGCTGCTGTCGCGCCTGTCCGGTGAGTCCGATATCGCGATCGGCACCCCGGTCGCCGGTCGCGGTGAACGCGCCCTCGACGACCTGATCGGCATGTTCGTCAACACCCTGGTGCTGCGCACCGAGGTGGACGGCGGCCGCGGCTTCGCCGAACTCCTGGACGCGGTGCGCGGCACCGACATTCAGGCCTTCGGCCACGCCGACCTGCCGTTCGAGCGCCTGGTGGAGATCCTCAACCCGGCCCGCTCGCAGGCCCGCCACCCGCTGTTCCAGGTCATGCTGTCGTTCCAGAACACCGGCATCACCGAACTGGAGCTGCCCGGTCTGACCGTCAGCGCCGTCGACCTCCCGATCGACACCGCCAAGTTCGACCTGCAGCTGGTGCTGACCGAGAACGCGACCCCGGAGTCCGGCATCACCGCCGAACTCATCTACGCCACCGACCTGTTCGACGCGGCCACCATGGAGCGCTTCGCCGACCGGTTCGACCGGCTGCTGAAGGCTGTCGCGGCCCAGCCGGACCGGGCCGTGGGCGATATCGACCTGCTGGTCGGCGGCGAGCGCACCCGCGTGCTGCGCGACTGGAACCGGACCACCGCCGACGTCGATTCCGTACTCGCGGAACTGACTTCGGGCACTCTGTCGGCCGAGGACACCGCCGCCGGCGAGGTCGTGCGCAGCGCCTCCGGCGACTCGGGCGAGACGCTGGTCGCGCTGTTCGAAGCGCAGGCCGTGCGGACCCCCGCCGCGACCGCGGTCAGCTTCGAGGGGACAAGTCTGTCCTACGCCGAGTTCGCGGGCCGCGTGCACCAGCTCGCCCGCAAGCTCGTCGACATCGGAGTCGGCCCGGAAAGCCTGGTGGCCCTGGGCATTCGCCGTTCGCTGGACCTGGTCGTCGCCATGTACGCGGTCATCGAGGCCGGTGGCGCGTACGTGCCGCTGGACCTGGACCAGCCCGCCGACCGCATCGACTACGTGCTCGAGACGGCACAGCCGGTGTGCGTGCTGACCACCCAGCGCGACGGCTTCACGCATGCGAGCGTGCCGACGATCGCCGTGGACACGGCAGACCTGTCGGACTACTCCATCGCGTCGCTGACCGACGCGGATCGTCGTGCGCCGCTCCAGGCTTCCAACACCGCGTACGTGATCTTCACTTCCGGTTCGACCGGTCGCCCGAAGGGTGTGGCCGTGCCGCACTCGGCGATCGTCAACCGCTTGATCTGGATGCAGGCCGAGTACGACCTGACCGCCGATGACGTGGTCTTCCAGAAGACCCCGGCCACCTTCGACGTGTCGGTCTGGGAGTTCTTCTGGCCGTTGCAGATCGGCGCGAAGCTGGTCGTGGCCAAGCCCGACGGGCACCGGGATCCGGTCTACCTGGCCGAAACCATTGCCCGCGAAGGCATCACGACCGCGCACTTCGTGCCGTCGATGATGGCCGTGTTCGTCGCGGAGCCCGCGGCGGCCGAATGCACCAGCCTGCGTTCGGTGTTCGCCTCCGGTGAGGCCCTGCCCGCCACCACCGCGCAGCAGTTGCGCCGGGTCACCGGTGCCGACCTGCACAACCTGTACGGCCCGACCGAAGCGGCCGTCGACGTGACCTATCACGAGGTGGTCGACGCCGACACCGAGACCGTGCCGATCGGCCGCCCGGTGTTCAACACCCAGGTGTACGTGCTCGATGCGCGCCTGCACCCGGTCGCGCCGGGCATGGCGGGCGAGCTCTACCTGGCCGGCGTGCAGCTGGCCCGCGGCTACGTGGCGCGCCCCGACCTGTCGGCGGACCGCTTCGTCGCCAACCCCTTCACCCCCGGCAAGCGCATGTACCGCACCGGTGACCTGGTCACCTGGACCGCGGACGGCGAGCTGGAGTACATCGGCCGCACCGACTTCCAGGTGAAGCTGCGCGGTCTGCGCATCGAGCTCGGCGAGATCGAGGCCGGGCTCACCGCGCACGACTCGGTTACCCAGGCCGTCGTGGTGCTGCGCTCCGACGCCCGCACCGGCGACGCCCTGGTCGCCTACGTGGTCCCGGCCGCCGCGCCGACCACCGAACCGGTCGCGCTGGACGCGGACGCCGTCGACACCGAGGCGCTGCGCGAGCACCTCTCGGGTCTGCTGCCGTCCTACATGGTTCCGGCCGCGTTCGTGGCCATGGGCGCGTTCCCGCTCAGCGCCAACGGCAAGCTGGACCGCCGCGCCCTGCCCGAGCCCGAGTTCGCCGCCCGCGAATTCCGGGCCGCCGAAACGCGGGCCGAGGAGATCGTGGCGAGCGTGTTCGCCGAGGTCCTCGGACTGGAGAACCCGGTCGGCGCCGACGACGACTTCTTCGAGCTCGGCGGCAACTCGCTGATCGCCACCCAGGTCGTCGCCCGCCTCGGCGCGGCCCTCGACACCCGTGTCCCCGTCCGTACCCTCTTCGACGCCCCGACCGTCGCCGCCCTCGCGGCCCGCGTCGAGGCGCAGGCGGGCACCGGCGGTCGCCGCGCCCTGGTCGCGCAGGCCCGGCCCGACGAGATCCCGCTGTCGCTGGCGCAGCAGCGCATGTGGTTCCTGAACCGCTTCGACACCGCCTCGGCCGTCAACAACATCCCGCTGGCCGTGCGCCTGACCGGCGACCTCGACACCGCGGCCCTGCTGGCCGCCGTCGGCGATGTGCTCGAGCGTCACGAGGTGCTGCGTACCATCTACCCGGAGAACGCCGAAGGCCGTGGCGTGCAGGTCATCCTGCCCGCCGACCAGGTCCGCCTGGACTCGGCCGCCAATGCCGGCATCCACGGCGGCGGCACCGGCCTGGCCCCGATCGAGGTGGCCGAGGCCGAGTTGCGCGAGCGCATCGCCGAACTGGTGCTCACCGGCTTCGACGTGACCGCCGCGGCCCCGGTGCGCGCCGGACTGTTCCGGGTCTCGGACGCCGGAGTGCCCACGCACGTGCTGGTTTTCGTGGTCCACCACATCTCCGGTGACGGCTGGTCGGTGCGCCCGCTGGCCCGCGACGTCATGCTCGCCTATGCCGCGCGCGCCAATGGCGATGCGCCGCAGTGGGCGCCGCTGCCCGTCCAGTACGCCGACTTCGCGCTCTGGCAGCGTGAGACCCTCGGCTCCGAGGACGACGCCGACTCGCTGATCTCGCAGCAGGTGGCCTACTGGAGCAACGACCTGGCGGGCCTGCCCGACCAGATCGACCTGCCCTCGGACCGCCCGCGCCCGGCCGTCGCCTCCAATGCCGGTGGCGTGCACGAGTTCGCGATCGACGCCGAATTGCTGGCCGGTCTCGAGAGCCTGGCCCGTCAGCACGGCGCCTCGCTGTTCATGGTCGTGCACGCGGCCTTCGCGGCCCTGCTGGCGCGACTGTCCGGCGGCGACGACATCGCCATCGGCACCGCGGTCGCCGGCCGTGGCGAGCAGGTGCTCGACGACGCCATCGGCATGTTCGTCAACACCCTGGTGCTGCGCACCGGCGTCGACTCGGGGGAGAAGTTCACCGAGCTGCTGGCCCGCACCAAGGACAGCGACCTGGCCGCCTTCGGTCACGCCGACCTGCCGTTCGAGCGCCTGGTGGAGATCCTCAACCCGGCCCGCTCGCAGGCCCGCCACCCGCTGTTCCAGGTCATGTTGTCGTTCCAGAACACCGGAGAGGCGAAATTCGCGCTGCCGGGCCTGGAAGTGGCGGGCGTGCCGCTGGACGTGGTCACCGCCAAGTTCGACCTGCACCTGAACTTGACCGACCGGGTCGACGGTGAAGGCATGACCGCCGAATTCGCCTACGCCACCGACATGTTCGACGCGGGCACCATCGCCGGGTTCGGTGAGCGCCTGGTGCGCCTGCTGTCGGCCGTGGTCGCCGAGCCGACCGCGCTGGTCGGCGATATCGAGCTGTTGAACGCGGCCGAGCGCCGCCAGGTGCTGCGGTCCTGGAACGCCACCGAATACGACGTCAAGCGCGTCGCCTTGGGCGGCAAGAAGATCGTCGCCGAGGTCACCCTGGCATCGATGTTCGAGAACCAGGCCAAGAACACTCCGAACCTCACCGCCCTGGTTTTCGAGGGGACGCCCGGGCAGAGCCCGGAAATTCCTACACAGCTGTCTTACGGTGAGTTCGCCGCCCGCGTGCACAAGCTGGCCCGCCACCTCATCGCCGAGGGCGTCGGCCCGGATTCCTATGTGGCCCTGGGCATGCGCCGCTCCTTCGACCTGCTGATCGGCATGTACGCCGTCACGGTCGCCGGTGGCGCGTACGTGCCGCTGGACCCCGACCACCCGGCCGAGCGCAACCAGTACGTGCTCGACACCGCACGGCCCGTGTGCGTGCTCAGTACCGCGCGCGACGAGTTCGAAACCACCACGCGCACACTGCTGATCGACGAACTGGACCTGTCCGGCTACTCCGACGCCCCGATCACCGACGCCGACCGCGTCGCCCCGCTGCGTGGCGACGATGTCGCGTACGTGATCTTCACGTCGGGCTCCACCGGCCGGCCGAAGGGCGTGGCGGTCAGCCACACCGCCATCGTCAACCGCCTGGTGTGGATGCAGACCGAGTACGGCCTGTTCGACGACGATGTGGTGTTGCAGAAGACCCCCGCCACCTTCGACGTGTCGGTGTGGGAATTCTTCTGGCCCTTGCAGATCGGCGCGTCGCTGGTCATCGCCAAGCCGGACGGCCACCGCGACCCCGGCTACCTGGCCGACCTGATCATCGAGACCGGTGTCACCACCGCGCACTTCGTGCCATCGATGATGTCGGTGTTCGTGGCCGAGGAGAAGGCCGCGCAGTGCACCTCGCTGCACCAGGTCTTCGCTTCCGGTGAGGCGCTGCCGGCGCCGACCGCGCAGAAGCTGCGCGAGCTCACCGGCGCCCGCCTGCACAACCTGTACGGCCCGACCGAAGCGGCCGTCGACGTCACTTACCACGAGGTTGACGACGCCGACACGCTGTCGGTGCCGATCGGCGCCCCGGTCTTCAACACCCGTGTGTACGTGCTGGATTCGCGTCTGCACCCGGTCGCCCCGGGTGTCGCGGGTGAGCTGTACCTCGCGGGCGTGCAGCTGGCGCGCGGCTACGTGGCCCGCCCCGAGCTGACCGCCGACCGCTTCGTCGCCGACCCGTTCCACGCCGGCGAGCGCATGTACCGCACCGGCGACCTGGTGAAGTGGACGCCGCGCGGCGAGCTGGAATACCTGGGCCGCACCGACTTCCAGGTCAAGCTGCGCGGTCTGCGCATCGAGCTCGGCGAGATCGAGGCCGCCCTCACCGCCATCGACTCCATCGCCCAGTCGGTGGTCGTGGTGCGCGGCGACGAGCGCCTCGGCGAGCAGTTGGTCGGCTACGTCATCCCGACCGCCGGCCACACCGTCGACCTCGACGCCGTGCGCGCCGAGCTCCAGGACGGCCTGCCCGGCTACATGGTCCCGGCCGCCTTCGTGGTGCTGGACGCCTTCCCGCTCAACGCCTCCGGCAAGCTGGATCGCAAGCAGCTGCCCACGCCGGTCTTCGAGGCCAAGGTCTTCCGCGCCCCGTCCACCCCGATCGAGGAGATCGTGGCGGGCACCTTCTCCGACGTCCTCGGCGTCGGACGGGTCGGCGTCGACGACGACTTCTTCGAGCTCGGCGGCAACTCGCTGATCGCCACCCAGGTCACCGCCCGCCTCGGCGCGGCCCTGGACACCCAGCTGGCGGTGCGCGATCTGTTCGAGGCCTCCACCGTCGCGGCCCTGGCCGCCCGCGTGGAGCGCAATGCCGGTTCGGGCCGTCGCCCGAGCCTGGTCGCCGGTGAGCGGCCCGCGCACCTGCCGCTGTCCCCGGCGCAGCAGCGCTACTGGTTCCTCAACCAGTTCGACACCACCACCTCCGCGGTCGACAACATTCCGCTGGCGGTCCGCTTCACCGGCGCGCTGGACCTGTACGCCATGAAGCAGGCCATCGGCGATGTGATCGCCCGCCACGAGGTGCTGCGCACGGTCTACCCGCGCGCGGCCGAGGGCCCGCACCAGGTGATCCTGCCCGCCGCGCAGACCGACCTGACGCTGGTGCCCGAGGACGTCACCGAGGCCGACCTGCTCGGCAAGATCATCGAATTCGCCATGACCACCTTCGACGTCACCGTCGAGGTGCCGCTGGCGGTCAAGATGTTCCGGATCGCCGACAGCGCCACCACCCAGCATGTGCTGGCCTTCACCGTCCACCACGTCTCCGCCGACGGTTCCTCCATGGGCCCGATGGCGCGCGACATCATGGCCGCCTATGTGGCCCGGGTGAACGGCGATGTGCCGCAGTGGCAGCCGCTGCCGGTGCAGTACGCCGACTACGCGCTGTGGCAGCGCGAGGTGCTCGGCGCCGAGGACGACGCCGAATCCCTGGCCGCCAAGCAGGTCTCCTACTGGACCCGTGCGCTGTCCGCGCTGCCGGACCAGCTGGAGCTGCCCACCGACCGGCCGCGTCCCCCGGCGCAGTCGTTCCACGGCAAGGCGCTGCGCTTCGACATCGACGCCGAACGCCACGCCAAGCTGCACGAGCTGGCGCGCGCCAACAACGCCTCGCTGTTCATGGTCGTGCACGCCGCCCTCGCGGTGCTGCTGGCGCGGCTCTCGGGCACCGACGACATCGCGGTCGGCACCCCGATCGCGGGCCGCGGTGAACGCGAACTCGACGACCTGATCGGCATGTTCGTCAACACCCTGGTGTTCCGCACCCAGGTCGACGGCAACGCGAGCTTCGCCGACCTGCTCTCCGAGGTCCGCGAACGCGACCTGGAAGCCTTCGCCAACGCCGACGTGCCGTTCGAGCGCCTGGTCGAGGTGCTCAACCCGGTCCGCTCCACCGCGCGCAACCCGCTGTTCCAGGTGGGCCTCTCGTTCCAGAACCTGGCCGAGACCGCCTTCGAACTGCCGGGCCTGCACGTGGCCGCGGTCGACTTCGACTCGCAGCTGGCCAAGACCGACCTGCACGTCACCCTCTACGACCGCTACACCGAGGACGGCACCCCGGCCGAGATCCTCACCGAATTCGGTTACGCCGTCGACCTGTTCGACGAATCGACCGTGCGGGCGTTCGCCGACCGGTTCGTGCGGGTGCTGGACGCCATCCTGGCCGACACCACCGTCGCCGTCGGTGACATCGACCTGCTCGACGCCGACGAGAACGCGCGAATCCTGCAGCGCTGGAACAACACCGCGCAGGATGTGGACGCGGTCATGGACGGCGGCTCCGCGGCCACCCTGGTCTCGCTGCTCGACCGCTCGGTGGCCGAGGACCCGAAGGCCGTGGCCATCGTCGCCGACACCGCCGACGGCGTGGAGAACCTCACCTACGCCGAGCTCGACGCCCGCGTGAACCAGCTCGCCCGCGAGCTCATCGCGCGCGGCATCGGCACCGAAGACCGGGTGGCCCTGGCCATTCGCCGCTCCACCGACCTGGTCGTCGCCATGTACGCGGTCGCCAAGGCCGGAGCCGCGTACGTGCCGATCGATCCGGACCAGCCCGCCGAGCGCGTCGGCTACATCCTGGAGACGGCCGCCCCCAAGGCCGTACTCACCACGGCCGCGGTCGGTTTCGAGACCGAGCTGGCCGAGGTGCTGCGCATCGACGAGCTGGACCTGTCCGCGCACTCGGCCAAGCCGATCGCCGACGCCGACCGGGTCCGGATGCTGACCGCCGCCAACACGGCGTACGTCATCTTCACCTCCGGCTCCACCGGCCGCCCCAAGGGTGTGGCGCTGCCGCACGGCGCGGTCGTGAACCAGCTGCTGTGGAAGGTCACCGAATTCGGCCTCGACCCGGCCGACGCGGTGCTGCTCAAGACCGCCGCCACCTTCGACCTCTCGGTCTGGGAATTCTGGTCCGCGGCGGCCTGCGGTGGCCGCATGGTCATCGCCGCGCCGGACGGCCACAAGGACCCGGCGTACCTGAACGAGCTGATGGCCCGCGAATGGGTGACCACCCTGCACGTGGTGCCGTCGATGCTGGACGCGCTGCTCACCGACGGGCTGCCGGACTCGCTGTGGCGGATCCTGGCCATCGGTGAGGCGCTGCCCGGCCCGCTCGCGCAGCGCGTGCTGCGGGAGCGTCCGCGCACCGAGCTGTTCAACCTGTACGGCCCGACCGAGGCCGCGGTGTCCATCACCAACCACCGGGTCACCGCGCGCGACGAGCTGTCGGTGTCCATCGGCTCGCCCGAATGGAACTCCCAGGTGTTCGTGCTGGATTCGCGCCTGCGGCCGGTGCCGGTCGGCGTGTCCGGCGAGCTCTACCTGGCCGGTGCGCAGCTGGCGCGCGGCTACTTCGGCCGCCCGGACCTCACCTCGGACCGGTTCGTCGCGAACCCGTTCGCCGACAACGGTTCCCGCATGTACCGCACCGGTGACCTGGTCGCCTGGCAGGCGAACGGCGAACTCGAGTACCGGGGCCGCACCGACTTCCAGGTGAAGATCCGCGGCTTCCGCATCGAGCTCGGCGATATCGAATCCGCGCTGCTGCGCCTGGATTCCATCGCCTCCGCCGCCGTGGTCGCGCACACCGACCCGGTGCTGGGCGACCGCCTGGTGGCCTACGTGGTCGGCGCCGACGGTGAGCCGGACAAGCAGGCGCTGCAGTCGGCGCTGGCCGCCGAGCTGCCGTCGTACATGATCCCGTCGGTCTTCATGCCGCTGAACGCGTTGCCGCTCAACGCCAACGGCAAGCTGGACCGCAAGGAACTGCCCGAACCCACCTTCGAGAAGACGGTCTTCCGCGCCCCCGTCAGCCCGATCGAGCAGATCGTGGCCGGCGTGTTCGCCGAGGTGCTGCGCGTCGAATCCGGTCGCATCGGCCTGGACGACGACTTCTTCCAGTGGGGCGGCAACTCGCTGCTCGCCACCCAGGTCGCGGCCCGCCTCGGCGAGGCGCTCAACACCCGGGTGCCGGTGCGAATGCTGTTCGAGGCCTCCACGGTTGCCGCGCTCGCGGCCCGGGTGGAACGCGACGCCGGGGCCGGTGGCCGCAAGGCGCTGACCGCCGCACCGCGACCGGAGAACATTCCGCTGTCGCTGGCGCAGCAGCGCATGTGGTTCCTCAACCGCTTCGACACCGCCTCGGCCGCCTACAACGTGCCGGTCGCGGTGCGCCTGTCCGGCGCGCTCGACGAGGACGCGCTGCGCGCGGCCATCGCGGATGTGGTTGCCCGCCACGAGATCCTGCGGACCATCTACCCGCAGACCGAGCAGGGCCCGGTGCAGGTCATCCTGCCGCCGGCGCAGGCCGTGCCCGAGCTCGCGGTGCGCACCGTGACCGCCGACGAGGTCGTCGGCGCGGTGGTGGAACTGACCTCCACCGCCTTCGACGTCACCGTCGAGGTGCCGATCAAGGTGGCGCTGTTCAAGATCGAGGGCGACGCGGCGGCTCCGGTCGTCGAGTCCGAGGCGGCCGCGCACGCGGCGGCCTACACCTTCGACTTCGCCGACATCGCCCCGACCGGCCAGTACCCGGCCGTGGACCCGAACGCCCCGGTGAGCGCGGAATACGTGCTCGCCCTGGTCATTCACCACATCTCCGGTGACGGCTCCTCGGTGGCCCCGCTGACCCGCGACCTGATGACCGCCTACGCGGCGCGCTCCATCAAGCAGGATCCGGGCTGGACCCCGCTCGCGGTGCAGTACGCGGACTACTCCATCTGGCAGCGCGAACTGCTCGGTGACGAGAACGACGCGGACTCGCTGGCCGCCAAGCAGGTCGCCTACTGGCAGCAGGCGCTGGCCGGGCTGCCCGACCAGCTGGACCTGCCGGTCGACCGGCCGCGGCCGGCGGTGCAGTCCTTCGCCGGCGGCAAGATCGACATCCGGATCGACGCCGAGCTACACGGCGGTCTGGTCGATCTGGCGCGCACCGAGGGCGCGACGCTGTTCATGGTCGTGCACACCGCCCTCGCGGTGCTGCTCTCGCGTTTGTCCGGCTCGAACGACATCGCCATCGGCACCCCGATGGCCGGTCGTGGCGAGGCTGTCCTCGACGACCTGATCGGTATGTTCGTCAACACCTTGGTGTTCCGCACCGAGGTCGACGGCGGCGAGGCGTTCAACGCCCTGCTGGCCCGGCAGCGCGAGACCGACATCCAGGCCTACGCCAATGCCGACGTGCCGTTCGAGCGCCTCGTCGAGGTGCTCAACCCGGCCCGCTCGACCGCGCGGCACCCGCTGTTCCAGGTGGGTCTGTCCTTCCAGAACCTGACCCGCTCCACCCTGGAACTCCCGGGCCTGAGCGTGTCCGGCCTGGACGTGGACACCGAGCTGTCGCAGTTCGACCTGCACCTGATCGTCTCCGACCTGTACGGCGACGACGGCGCGGCCGACGGCATCACCGGCATCCTGACCTACGCGACCGACATCTTCGACCGGGAGACCGTGGTCGGCTTCGCCGATCGCTTCGTGGCCCTGCTGCGCGAGATCGTGGCCGCGCCGCGGATCGCGGTCGGCGCGATCGAGATCCTGGCCGCCGCCGAGCGGGCCGAGATCCTGGACCGGCGCAATGACACGGCGCACCAGGTGGATTCGACCGCGACGCTGGCGTCGATGCTCGCCGCGACCGTCGCGGCCAAGCCGACCGCCATCGCGCTGATCGGGCCCGACGGCGAGACCCTGACCTACGCCGAGCTCGGCGCGCGGGTCAACGGCCTGGCCCGCCACCTGATCTCGATGGGTGTCGGCCCCGAGGCGCGGGTCGCGCTGGCGTTGCGGCGCTCGGTCGACCTGATCGTGGCCATGTACGCGGTCTCGGTCGCCGGTGGCGCTTACGTGCCGGTCGACCCCGACCAGCCCGCCGAGCGGACCGGGTACATCCTGGAAACCGCCGCTCCGGTGTGCGTGCTGACCAACGCCGCCGCGGAGTTCTCGACCGAGGTCGCGCCACTGGTGCGGATGGACGAGCTCGCGGCCGCCGCGAACCTCGGCCCGGTCACCGACGCCGAGCGGGTCGCCCCGCTCCGCCCGGAGCACACGGCCTACGTCATCTTCACCTCCGGTTCCACCGGTCGCCCGAAGGGCGTGGCGCTGCCGCACGTGGCCATCGCCAACCAGTTGCAGTGGAAGGCAGCGGAGTTCGGGCTCGACGCGGACGACGCCGTCCTGCTCAAGACCGCCGCCACCTTCGACCTCTCGGTCTGGGAGTTCTGGTCGGCCGCCGTCACCGGTGGCCGCCTGGTGATCGCCGCGGCCGACGGCCACCGCGATCCGGCGTACCTCAACGAGTTGATGGCCCGCGAGCGGGTCACCACCCTGCACGTGGTGCCGTCCATGCTGGACGCGCTGCTCACCGCGGGTGACGGCACGCTGAACGACGCGCTGCGCCGGGTGCTGGCCATCGGTGAGGCGCTGCCCGCCGCCGTGGCCCAGCGCTTCCGCGCGTTGAACCGGCAAAGTCGACTGTTCAACCTGTACGGACCGACCGAGGCCGCGGTGTCCATCACCAGCCACCAGGTCACCGACGCCGACAGCGGTTCGGTGTCCATCGGTGCGCCGGAATGGAACTCGCGGGTCTACGTGCTCGATGCGCGCCTGAACCCGGTGCCCGACGGTGTCTCCGGCGAGCTCTACCTGGCCGGCACGCAGCTGGCCCGCGGCTACTTCGCGCGACCGGACCTGACCGCGGATCGCTTCGTGGCCAACCCGTTCGCCGTCGGCGAGCGCATGTACCGCACCGGCGACCTCGTCGCCTGGTCGGACAACGGGGAGCTGGAATACCGGGGCCGCACCGACTTCCAGGTGAAGATCCGCGGCTTCCGCATCGAGCTCGGCGAGATCGAGGCCGCGCTGCTGGCGCTGCCGGAGATCGCGCAGACCGCGGTGCTGGCCAAGCAGGACGCCAAGACCGGTGACCGCCTGGTCGCCTACCTGGTGCCGTCCGGCTCGGGTGTCGATGTGCCGCTGGTGAAGTCGGCGCTCTCGGCCGGTCTGCCGTCGTACATGGTGCCCTCGGCCTTCGTCGTCCTCGACGCCCTGCCGCTCAACGTGAACGGCAAGCTCGACCGGAAGGCATTGCCCGAGCCCGAGTTCGAGACCACCGCCTTCCGCGCGCCGTCCACCCCGATCGAGGAGATCGTGGCGGGCGTCATCGCCGAGGTGCTCGGTATCGAACGCGTCGGCGCGGACGACGACTTCTTCGCCCTCGGCGGCAACTCGCTGCTCGCCACCCAGGTCGCCGCCCGCATCGGCGCGGCCCTGGACGCGCGGGTGCCGGTGCGCGCCGTGTTCGAGGCGTCGACCGTCGCCGGCCTGGCCGCCAAGGTCGAGCAGCACGCCGGAGCGGGAGATCGCAAGGCGCTCACCGCCGGACCGCGACCGGAGACCGTGCCGCTGTCGCTGGCGCAGCAGCGCATGTGGTTCCTCAACCAGTTCGACACCGCCTCGGCCGCCTACAACGTGCCGGTGGCCGTGCGCCTGACCGGTGCGCTGGATGTGGACGCGCTGCGCGAGGCCGTGGCCGACGTGATCGGCCGCCACGAGACGCTGCGCACCATCTACCCGCAGGTGGACGGCGCTGCCGCACAGGTGATCGTGACCGCCTCGCAGGCCATGCCGGATCTGCGGCCGGTCATCGTCACGGCCGAGTCGGTGATGGAGCGGATCGCCGCTCTCGTCACCACCGGCTTCGACGTCACCACCGAGGTTCCGTTGCACGCCAAGCTGTTCCGCGTGGAAGGTTCCACGGAATCCATGGGCGGCGCCGCCGCCGGGATCGAGCACGTGCTCGTCTTCGTCACCCACCACATCGCCGCCGACGGCTGGTCCATGGGCCCGCTCACCCGCGACGTCATGGTGGCCTACGCCGCCCGCGCCGCCGGCGTGCAGCCCGGCTGGGCCCCGCTGCCGGTGCAGTACGCGGACTTCTCGCTCTGGCAGCGCGAGGTGCTCGGCTCCGAGGACGACCCGACCAGCCTCGTCTCCGCGCAGGCCGAATTCTGGCGCACCGCACTGGCGGATCTGCCCGACGAGCTGAACCTGCCCTCGGATCGACCGCGCCCCAACGCGCAGACCTTCCGCGGCGGCCGGGTGCTGTTCCCGATCTCCAACGACCTGCACCGCGGCCTGCAGCAGATCGCGCGCACCAACAACGCGACCATGTTCATGGTCGTGCACACCGCGCTCGCGGTGTTCCTGGCGCGCCTGTCCGGCACCACCGACATCGCCATCGGCGCGCCCATCGCGGGCCGTGGCGAAGCCGAGCTGGACGACCTGATCGGCATGTTCGTCAACACCCTGGTGCTGCGCACCGAGGTGACCGGGCAGACCGGCTTCACCGAGCTGCTCGCCGCCAACAAGGACAGTGATCTGGCGGCGTTCGCGCACGCCGACATTCCGTTCGAGCGGCTCGTCGAACTGCTCAACCCGGAACGCTCCACCGCGCGGCACCCGCTGTTCCAGGTGGCGCTGTCGTTCGAGAACCTGCCCGGCGGCTCCTTCGAGCTGCCCGGCCTGAAGGCCGCCGCGGTCGACTTCGAGAACGAGATCGCCAAGTTCGACCTCATGCTCACCCTGACCGAGGCCCCGGCCGACGCGGACGCGGGCATGTACGCCGAATTCGGTTACGCCCGTGACCTGTTCGACCAGGAGACCGTCGAGGGCTTCGCGCAGCGGTTCGTCCGCCTGCTCACCGAGATCGTTTCCGCGCCCCGCAAGGCCGTCGGCGACCTGGAGATCCTGGCCGCCGACGAGCGGGCCGACCTGATCGCCCGCACCGGCGGTCCGGCCATCACGCCGCGCACCCTGCCCGAACTGCTCGCCGAGGCCGTGGCCAACAACCCGGTCGGCGAGGCCGTCGTCTTCGACGGTCAGGCCCTGGGCTACGCCGAACTCGACGCGGCCTCCTCGCGCCTGGCGCGGGTGCTCATCGAACGCGGCGCCGGCCCGGAAACCCGGGTCGCCGTGGCCATCCGGCGCTCCTTCGAATCGGTGCTGGCCATCTGGGCCGTCGCCAAGTCGGGCGCGGCGTTCGTGCCGGTCGATCCGTCCTACCCGGCGGACCGCATCGCGCACATGGTGAACGACTCCGGCGCGGTGCTCGGCCTGACCATCGACGCCGAACTCGAGGGACTGCCGCCGGTCGCGAGCCTGGCCGGCTGGATCTCGCTCGACGACCCGATGGTGCACGCCGAGATCGCCTCGCACTCGCCCGAACCCGTCACCGACGCCGAACGCTGGGGACAGGTTCGTCCCGAGCACGTCGCGTACGTGATCTACACCTCCGGCACCACGGGCATGCCCAAGGGCGTCGTGGTGACGCACGCCGGTCTGGCCAACTTCTCGACCGAGCAGATCGTCCGGTACCACCTCGACTCCGGTTCGCGCGCACTGCACTTCGCGTCGCCGTCGTTCGACGCGTCGGTGCTGGAGTACCTGCTCGCCATCGGCGCGGGCGGCACCCTCGTGGTGGTCCCGCCGGGCGTCTACGGCGGCGACGAACTGGCCGAACTGATCAAGCGCGAGCGGGCCACGCACGCCTTCATCACCCCGGCCGCGCTCGCCACCCTGGATCCGAAGGGTCTGGACTCGCTGCGGGTGCTGGTCGCCGGTGGTGAAGCCGTCCCGGCCGATCTGGTCGAGAAGTGGGCGATTCCGTTGGAGAACCGCACGATTCGTGCGTTCCACAACGGTTACGGCCCCACCGAGACCACGATCATGACCAACATCAGCGATGCGCTGACGCCGGGCGAGCTGGTCACCATCGGTGGTCCGATCCGCGGCATGCAGGCGCTGATCCTGGACGCGCGACTGCGGCCGGTGCCGGTCGGCGTCGCCGGTGAGCTGTACCTGTCCGGTATTCAGCTCTCCCGCGGCTACCACGACCGCCCGGGCCTGAGCGCCGAGCGGTTCGTCGCCAACCCGTTCGTGGCGGGCGAGCGCATGTACCGCTCCGGTGACGTGGTCCGCTGGACCCCGGACGGCCTGGTCGAATACGTGGGCCGCAACGACTTCCAGGTGAAGGTGCGCGGTTTCCGTATCGAGCTCGGTGAGATCGACGCGGCGCTGGCCTCGCACGAGACGGTCGACTTCGCGGTCACCGTCGGTCACAAGACCGAGGCGGGGGCCACCATCCTGGCGGCCTACGTGCTCCCGGTCGCGGGTCGCAGCATCGACATTCCGGCGCTGACCGAGCACGTCTCGGGCCGTCTGCCGGAATACATGGTGCCGACCGCCATCACGGTCCTGGACGCCATCCCGCTGACCCCGGTCGGCAAGCTGGATCGCCGGGCGCTGCCCGAGCCGGTGTTCACCGCGCGCGACTTCCGCGCTCCGGTCACCGAAATGGAAGCGGCGCTGGCCGAGGTCTTCGCCGACGTGCTCGGCGTCGAACAGGTGGGTGTGGACGACTCGTTCTTCGCCCTCGGCGGTGATTCGATCCTGTCCATCCAGCTGGTGTCGCGGGCCAAGGCGCGCGGCATCAAGTTCTCGCCGCGCGACGTGTTCGAGCAGCGCACCGTCGCCGGACTGGCCGAAGTGGCCACCCTCGGCGGCGACACCGCGCAGGAGAAGCTGGCCGAACTGCCCGGCGGCGGAGTCGGCGACATTCCGCTGACGCCGATCATGCACGCGATTCTGTCGAGCGGTTCGTCCTACGAACGGTTCTCGCAGACCATGCCGCTGCGACTGCCGGACGGCATCACCCGGCCGGTGCTCGTCGGGGCCATCTCGGCCCTGTTCGACCACCACGATGTGCTGCGCTCGCGGTTGCGCGGGAACGCTTCGGAGGGCTTCGAATTCGAGGCCCTGCCGCGTGGAGCCGTCGACGTCGACGCGCTGGTGCACCGGGTCGAACTGGCCGCGGACATCTCCGACGAGGAGCTGACCCGCGTCGGCAGCATCGAATTCGACGCCGCCCTGGGCCGACTGGATCCGGCGAACGCCGCCATGGTGCAGTTCGTCTGGTTCGCCTTCGCCCCCGAAGGTTCCGACGAGGCGCGCGTCCGCCGCGACGTGCTGCTCATCGTCGCGCACCACATGGTCGTGGACGGCGTCTCCTGGCGCATCCTGATCCCGGACCTGGGTCTGGCCTGGTCGCAGGTGGCCTTCGAGCAGCCGATCGCGCTGCCCGAGACCGGCACCTCCCTGCGGCGCTGGGCGCACGCCCTGGTCGAGGAATCGCGCAGCGAGCAGCGGGTCGCGGAACTGCCGTTCTGGCAGCGCGTCACCGAAACCCCGGACCCGCAGCTGGGTTCGCGGGCCTTCGACCCGACGATCGACACCTTCGATACCGTCGAGCGGATCGAGGTCAGTGTTCCGGCCTCCGTCACCGACGCCGTGCTCACCGCCATCCCGGGCCTGTACCGCGGCGGCGTGAACGACGGTCTGCTGTCGGCGCTGGCCATGGCGGTCGCGCGCTGGCGCGGGGAGACCACCGGCGGCTCGGCGCTGATCAAGCTCGAGGGCCACGGCCGTGAAGAGGAAGTCGTTCCGGGCGCGGATCTTTCGCGTACGGTCGGCTGGTTCACGGCCGCCTTCCCGGTGCGCCTGGACCTGCACGGCGCCGACCTCACCGAGGCGTTCGCGGGCGGAAACGCCCTCGGCGACATCGTGAAATCGGTCAAGGAACAGTTGCTGACCATGCCCGACAAGGGTCTGGGCTGGGGCATGCTGCGCCATCTCAACCCCGAGACATCCACGCAGCTGCGGGATGTCGGCCAGATCAGCTTCAACTACCTGGGCCGCATGTCCGCGGGCGAGGCGCCCGAAGGCATGGCCGACATCGGCTGGGTCCCGGTCGACGACCTGGGCCGTCTCGACGGCGACATGGACGCCGACATGCCCGCCAACGCCACCCTCGACATCAACGCCATCGTCACCGACGGCGAGGACGGCCCGCAGCTGGGCGCGGCCTTCTCCTACCCGCGCGGGCTGCTCGAGCGGGAACGGGTGCAGGAGTTCGCCGACCTGTTCGTGGCGGCGCTGACCGCGCTGGCCGCGCACGCCGAGCGTCCCGAGGCCGGCGGCTTCACGCCGTCCGACCTGTCGCTGGTGCGGGTGGAACAGTCCGACATCGAGGTGTGGGAGCGCGCCTACCCGGCGCTCGCCGACGTGTGGCCGCTCTCGCCGCTGCAGTCGGGTCTGCTGTTCCACGCGCTGCTCACCCAGAACACGGTGGACGTCTACACCATTCAGACCGTGCTCGACCTGAGCGGTGTGGTGGATGTGGATCGTTTGAAGGTGGCCGCGCAGGCCATCCTCGACCGATACCCGAGCCTGCGGACCGCGTTCGTCACCGACGCCGACGGTCAGGCCCACCAGGTGGTGCTGGATCGCGTCGAGGCGCCGTTCCATGTCATCGACCTGACGGAACTGCCGGAGGCCGAACGCAATCCGCGGATGCGGGAGATGATCGAGGCCGATCGCGCCGATCACTTCGATCTGTCCGCCGCTCCGCTCATGCGGTTCAACGTGTTCCGGATCAGCGACGACCTGGTGCACCTGGTCATCACCACCCACCACATCCTGGTGGACGGCTGGTCCATGCCGCTGCTCATGCAGGACCTGCTGGTGCTGTACGCGGTGCGTGGCGACATGTCGGTGCTGCCGCGGGTGCCGTCGTTCCGGAACTACCTGGCCTGGCTGGCCGGACGGAACCGGGACGAGTCGATCGAGGCGTGGAAGCGCGCCCTGGCCGGGGTCAGCGAGCCCACCCAGCTCGCGCCGGCCGCGACCCGCGACGAGACCTACGAGATCGGCCGCTACACCGTCGACATCGACGCCGAACGCACCCGCGCGCTCAGCAAGCGCGCCGGGGAACTCAACGTCACGCTGAACACGCTGGTCCAGACCTCCTGGGCGGTGCTGATCGGCCGCCTCACCGGGCGCAGCGACGTGGTGTTCGGCGCGACCGTCTCCGGCCGCCCGGGCGATCTGCCCGGCGTGGAGGCCATGGTGGGTCTGTTCATCAACACGGTGCCGGTGCGCATCCGCGTCGATGACCGCCTGACCATCGGCGGGCTGCTGCAGCGCGTCCAGCACGATCAGGCCGACCTGCTCGAGCACCACCACATCGGCCTGACCGAGATCCTGCAGTTGGCCGGTGCCGGAGCCGAATTCGACACCATGATGGCGTTCGAGTCCTACCCGGTCGACAAGGACGCGATCGCCGCGGCCAGCTCCATCGACGGCATGTCGGTGACCGGTGTGGGTATCAACGACAACACCCACTACCCGATGAGCCTGGTGATCATGGCCGGCGAGACCATCGACATCTCGATGCGCTACCTCGCCAGCCGCTTCACCGCCGACGAGGTCGTGACGCTGGCCGCCCGCTTCAACCGCATCCTCGACGCCCTGGTCGGCGATCCGGACAGCCTGGTCGGCGACATCGACATCCTCGATGCCGGGGAACGCGCCCGCATCCTCGCCGAAAGCGCCGTCACCCCGGCGGATTCGGCGGCCGACGCGGCCCGCGTGGGCACCGCGACCGTGGCCAACGTGCTGGCCGAGGTCGTGGAGGAGGACCCGCAGGCGCCCGCCCTGCTGTCCGGCGGCGAGGAGATCGCCTACCACGTCCTGGACCGTCGCAGCTCCCAGCTGGCGCGTCTGCTCATCGACCGCGGCGCGGGCCCCGGCGACATCGTCGCCGTCGCCCTCCCGCACTCGGTCGACGCGGTGGTCGCGGTCTGGGCCATCCAGAAGGCCGGCGCCGCGGCGCTGTTCGCCGACACCCACTCCTTCGGCGACATCCTCGCCGCCGGAGCAGGTTTCGGCATCACCCTGGAACCGGCCGCCAGCTCCGTCCGCTGGCTGGTCCCCTCGGACCCGAAGGTCCAAGCCGACCTGGCCGCCCGCCCCGCCCACCCGGTCTCCTACACCGACCGAGTCCGCCCCTTGTCCGAAACCGACCCCGCCTTCGTCTACCGCCACGCCGAAACCTGGACCACCCTCACCCAGTCCGAGGCCCTGGACCGTGCCACCACCCTGCGCACGGACAACGAAATCGACTACGAGTCGACGACGTACACCACCGCCTCCACCGGCCCCGCCGCCATCGACGAGTTCCTCTCGTCCGCCACGGCAGGCGCCCTCTCCGTCCTCCCCACCGGCGACATCCCCGCCGACCTGGAAGACGGCGAAGTAACCCACTGGTTCACCGCCGAGGGCGACCCGACCGACGAAGCGGGCGACGAAATCCGCATCATCCCCAGCTAGCGGCAACTCGCCGGTGACGAACGCCCAACCGTTCGTCACCGGCGAGTCATCTGCTTGTCATGAGACTGGGCAGCATTCTCGAAATTGCCGTACCAGAGGGGAGTTTCGTGCTCCCGGAGTCGGAGTCCTGATCGGCGAGGACGAACCGATCCCAGACCTCGTCGTCGGAATCGGCAACATTCCCTTGGATGCCCACGGCATCTCCGCGGCCCAGATCCAACTGGCGGTCGAGGTGGTCTCTCGCTCAACGGCCGCGATGGATCGCCGGATAAAGCCGGACCTCTATGCGGAGGGAGGCATCCCAAATTATTGGCGGCTGGAGACCAGTCGATTCAAGGGCCAATTGCCCGGCGAATGTCGCCGATGGTGACAGTGCGCTGCACGCGGACGACCGTAGACGCAGGCCCGGTCGGCGAGCAATGAAGTATCGCCGTTGCGGCGGCACCACACTCGGCGTTATAGGACGTTGGCAGGAACCTGTTCCGTACGTAGGAGACCGGTCCGCGAATGGAACGCCGTCACCCAGGCGATTGAACGCTTTGCCACCGATCGACATCGCATTGTCCGTCCGCATCGTTCCCTGCCGCGACGACTGTGCCGTCGACGCGGAGTCCTAGGGTGTGGGTCGATCCCGCCGCGATGGCGACGATGTCATGCCACCCGCGAACGTCGCACTGGCCTTGCGTGTTGTCCCCTACCGCAAGGACCGTGCCGCTCGCGAGCAGGCCGACGGTGTGGTAGCTCCCTGCAGCCACCGAGGTGATGTCGGCCCACTCGTCGACATCGCGCGCGCCTGATGCGCGGCGCCCCGCCGCGACCACCGTGCCATCGGCTCTGAGTCCAACCGTGTGCAGGTACCCCGCCGTGATGTCGGCCAGGCCGCGCCACTCACCGACATTGCACTGTCCCCCGCGGTTGTTGCCGACGGCGACCGCGGTTCCGTCTGCCCGGACTCCGACAGAGTGCCAGTCGCCGCATCCGAGCGCGACGATCTCACGCCAATCCCCGACTTCGCACTGTTGCTCGACGTTTCGTCCAGCGAACACCACGGTGCCGTTCACGCGTATGCCGAGCGTGCGGCGCCAGCCTGCAGAGATGGCGGTGATATCGCTCCAATCTCGCACCTCGCACTGCCCGTCACCGTTCCAGCCCGTTGCCACCACGGTTCCGTCTACTCGGAGGCCGACAGTATGCGATCTGCCAGTGTTCGCGGCGGTGTGCACGTTGCCCGCCGCCACGGCGATAACGTCTCGCCATTCGTGCACGTCGCACTCCCCAGCCGCGCCATGGCCCGCCGCGATGACGCCACCGTCTGAGCGGCGACCGACCGAATGACGTCTGCCGGCGGCAATTGCGGCCAATTGTGAACTCCTGCTTCGTAGTTCTCCCGGAGCAAGGTTAGCTGGCACCCTGTTATCAGGAGGCGCCCCACACCGGCCGGTTCGGTCAGTGCGGTGTGCGGCATTCCAGGGCGTGCGTGATCAGTTGTTGGCTCGTTGGATGGAGCGTCGGACCAGGGTGCGGATGCCGGGGAGTTGGATGGCGCGGAGCATGAGTTCACCCGCCCACACGTGTGTGCGTGATGGCGGGGCGAATCGGCTGATTCCTTTCCGGGCCAGTGCTTGTCGTTTGTGTACTTCCGGGCGCAATGACGTTTCCCAGGCGTCGAGGGCGGCGGGAATGTCGTCGCCGTGTGCCGCTAGCGTGGTGCCGAGCCGGTCGGCGCCGTCGAGGGCGAGGGCGGCGCCGTAGCCGGCGAATACCGTTACGCACCAGGCTGCGTCGCCGAGCAGAACGACTCGGTCGCGGCTCCAGCGGTCCATCACGATTTGGCCGACCGAGTCGAAATAGACGGTGGCGGGGTCGAATTGGTGGAGGGCTTCGGCGACACCGCCTCCGAGATCCCCGAACGCTCGGGTAAGGGCGGGACCGGCGTCGAGACTAAGTTCGGCCTGCGGGTCGGGGGAACGGTAAGTGAAGAATGCCGAAGACCGTTCCGGTCCCAGGTTCATCACCGCGGCCGTGCGGCCGGGGCCGATATAGGTGGTGCCGAGGCCTTCGGGAATGTGTTCGGGAACGGTTTGCAGCGGGAATGCGCCGACCATGTGGCCCAGGTCTACGAAATATTCTGGCTCGGCGCCGAATACGAGCTCGCGGACTCGGGAGTGCACGCCGTCGGCGCCGACGAGGAGTTCTCCGTGCAGGCGGGTGCCGTCGTCGAGGGTGACCACGACTTCCCCGGGGGCCTGGGCTATTGCCTGCAGGGTGGTGCCGAAACGAATATCGGCGAAGTCGGCCACGGCGTCGTACAGTGCGGACTCCAAGTCGCCGCGGAACAAGCTCAGTGCCCGTTTCCCGACAGCGGCCTCGGTGACATCGGCTGGGATCCTGAGCTTTTCGCGGCCATCCGCGTGGACGAGCACCGAGGTGAAGAACCCGATATCACGCCGAGTCAGCGCCGGTACCAGCCCGAGCCGCTCGGCGGCGGCATATCCGGGGCCGTGCAGGTTCAGTAGGTAACCGCTGCTGCGACGGCTCGGCGCGCGTTCGACCACCACCACGTCCCAGCCTTGCTGATGCAGTCGCAACGCGGCAGCCAAACCGGCGATACCGGCACCGACGATCAGCGCTCGCCTGCCCGATGCCTCGGCATACCGGGGTGCAGCGCTTTCGAAAGCTTCCATCGCGACTCCTGGGTCGATGTGTTGTCGGCGAAAGCCATCCACGAACCATCGCCATATCGTCAACTAGTAGTTGACTTGAAGTAAATCGTCAACTACTAGTTGACGCATGGTCGCGTGGGTGTGAGAAGGTCACCACATGAAGATCGGTGTTGCGCTTCCGCAGATGGCTCCCGGGTACGGACCGGGTACGACGCTCGACTGGGCCCGGCGAATCGACGCGGGCCCGTTCTCGAGCGTCTCGGTGGGGGAGCGGGTGACGTTTTCGAATCCGGAGATGGTCGCGACGCTGGGCGCCTGCGCGGCGGTGACGGAGCGGGTGCAGGTTTTGGCGAATCTCTTTGTGCTTCCACAGCACCCGGTGGCGATGGTCGCCCAGCAGATCGGCACGCTCGACCAACTCGCGAACGGCCGCCTCGAGGTGGCCGTCGGCGTCGGCGGTCGCGAGCACGATTACCGCGCTCTCGGCGCCGATTTCACGCGACGGCACCAGCAGCTCGATGACAAGGTCGCCGAGCTGAAAGCGCTGCTCGACGGCAAGCCGCCGTTCGACGGCGCGGACCCGGTCGGGCCGGCATGCGTGCAGCCGGGTGGACCGATCATCCTCGCCGGTGCGATGGGTCCGAAGGCGATGCGCCGGGCGGCGCGGTGGGCCGACGGCATCTCCGGCTTCAGCGTCGCGGGCGACGCCGACGAAATCGCCAAAGCAAGCGAGCTCGCGGACCGTTGCTGGGCCGAGGCCGGTCGGGTGACGACCCCGCGCAAGGTGAGCGGCTGCTTCACCGCCCTGGGCGTCACCGACGCATCAGAAGCGTTGCGCTCCTTCACCGCTCACTACCTCGGCTTCCTCGGACCGAAGCTGGCCGAGATGGTCGCCACCTCGGCGCGGGCATCGAGTCCCGAGGTGCTCGCCGACATTCTCGATGGCGCCGAGCAGGCCGGGTGCGACGAGTTCATCCTGGTCCCGGCCGTCACCGACCCGAACTTCCTCGAGGTGGCGACCGAGGTGGTGGCCGCACGCTCCTGACGTCCGAGGAACGGAAACATGGCGAGAAGGCGTATTACCGTTCGACGGTCGCTGAATTGTCGAAGCCCCAGCCCCAGGTAGGGGCGGGGGTGTCACAGTATCCTGGCAGCCCCTTTCCAACCGTACTCAGACGTCAGACAGTGGTCTCAGATGCACCAGACCACACTGCCCAGGGGGAAGCAGATGGCGAGTGATCCATCGACTGGGGTAACCGCGGTCGATGTCGAAGTCGCACTGGGGGCGGCCGAAGCTACCGGAGCTGCGATAGCGCCGAGCGGCAAGGCGATAGCGGTTGCGGCCACGAACTTGATTAGTTTGCTGGACATGTTTGTTCCTTGTGGTGATTGAGTGGCGAAATCGGCGACCGCAGACCTTGGTTCGACTGCTGTCGTTCGCTTCGCCGCCCACCCCGACCAGTTGTCATGGTCCTGCATGGCGAGCGATAGCCACACGATGAAGATTGCCGAACCAGAGCCTGTACGGAATGGCCCGGCGCCAGGCACTGTCACGACCACGTCGACCTGGCGGGCTCCGGTACGCATACTGAGACCGAAGCCGCATCCTTTTCCGCATGATCAGAAAAGGACGATAATTGAGGTTAGCTCTGATCGGGCAGAGTCTGGTAGGGGCTGAGGACCTCATTCGTAGGTTCGGCGATGCCGCGATATCGATTGGGTGGCTGAGGAGACGCAAGCATGCCCGCTCTGGTTGACCTTGCCGTGGGGATCGCACCCATCGCTGGTGGATTGGCTCTCGGTGCGGCCGCGGGATATCTGAAGGGCCCGGACGTCCGCAAGACGATCAAGCAGGATATGGAACTACTGGACCGCATACCTCCGGAGGAGGTCGAACGGCGCGCCGAGCTCCAACGGAGCATCGACAGTCGCATCGACGACTTGGTCGCGACCGTCAATCGATACCGGCCACTGCGCAGAGCGGCCGCCTCCTATCGCGGCGGCTTGCGCGACATCCTGCTGTTTGTCAGCGCGATTCTGTTTACGGCGGTCTGGTGGAGCGTTGATCACAATACGAGCAGCTGGCTACCGATGTTCGTTGTCCTCATTGTGATTTCGGTGTGGGCGGCCGCCTACGCGTTCAGCGGTCTGCGCAGATCCCTACTCAGTTTCCGCCAAGGGAAGGACTGATCGACATCGGCGCCGGCCGGCACAGGTTGCATGGGGGAGCTGGATCGCGATAACTCGTTGAACAGCGGGTTCGACCGTATCGTGGGCTGTGCGCCGTGGGGGCGCTCGAAGGAGGGGCTGTGACCACCGATGGGCAGTTGGCGCTCGAGCTGGATGGGCTGTACAAGAAGTTCGGGGGACCCTGGGTGGTCGAGGGGGTGAGCCTGGCCGTGCCGCCGGGATCCTTCTTCGGGCTGGTCGGGCCGAATGGCGCGGGTAAGACCACCACCTTGTCCATGGCGGTGGGATTGTTGCGGCCCGATCATGGGGCGGCGCGGATCTTCGGGCACGAAGTGTGGGCGGATCCGGTCAAGGCGAAGAGCGTGGTCGGGGTGCTGCCGGATGGGTTGGCGCTGCCGGAGCGGCTCACCGGGCGGGAACTGTTGAACTTCACCGGGTTGCTGCGCGGGATGGACAAGGCGACCGTGGTGGGGCGGGCCGACGAGCTGCTGCATGTGCTCGAGCTGGACGGCGCGGAAAACACTGTGGTGGTGGATTATTCGGCCGGTATGCGGAAGAAGATCGGGCTGGCCACCGCGTTGTTGCACGCGCCGAAGCTGCTGGTGCTGGACGAGCCGTTCGAGGCGGTGGATCCGGTGTCGGCGGGGACCATTCGGACGATCCTGCAGCGGTTCGTGGCCGCGGGCGGGTCGGTGGTGCTGTCCAGTCATGTGATGGCACTGGTGGAATCGATCTGCGATCGGGTGGCCGTGATCAGCCGGGGCCGCGTGGTGGCGGGCGGGACGCTCGCCGAGGTGCGCGGCGACGGGACCCTCGAGGAGGCGTTCGTGCGGCTCGTCGGCGGACGCGTCGGCGGCGAGGAGGGGCTGTCGTGGTTGGCGTCCTGATCCGGATGCGGCTGCGCATCACCGCGCGCAGCATGCGGGAAGGCCGTGCGGCCCTGAACTTCTGGCTCGGCACGCTGTTCGGGGTGCTGGCGGCGATCGCCACCGCACTGATCATCGCCACCGCGCACGAGACCGTGCACGGGGGAGTGACCATCGCGGCCGCGCTGTACGGGGCGTGGACGCTGGGCTGGATCTGCGGGCCGGTCCTCACCGGTAGCAGCGACGAAACCCTGCAACCCGAACAATTCCGGTTGCTGCCGTTGCCACCCCGGCAACTGGCCTACGGGCTCGGAGCCGCCGCCTTCGTGGGACCCGCACCCATCGTCAACCTGATCGCCTTCGGTGGACTGGTCCTGCTCGCCGCGCAGATCGGTTGGGGCGCAACGATAATCGCGGCCCTCGGGGTGGTGCTGCAGCTCGTGTTCGTGGTGCTGCTGGCCCGCACGGTGGTGGCCTGGCTGGGCGCGGCCATGCGCTCGCGGCGCGGCAAGGATCTCGGCGTGCTGTTCGCGGCGCTCATCGGCTTGGCGTATTACCCACTCAACCTGCTGATCTCGACGATCGGCCCGAAGCTGGACGGCGACCACGGCGGCCTGTCGGTCGCGTTGCGTTCCGTGCCCTCGGGCTGGGCTCCGTACGCGGTCGAAGCCGCCGCTCGCGGCAACTACCTGCTCGCACTGGTGCCGCTGCTGGGTCTGGCGCTGCTGTCCCTGGTGCTGTGGCAGTCGTGGGCGGTCCTGCTGGAACGTCGCCTCACCACCCCGGCCGCCCCGGAGAGCCAGGTGCTCGACAGCGGCGGCGGGCTGCTCGACCGCTTCCTGCCCACCACCCCGGTCGGCGTGGTGGTCGCCAAGGAACTCCGCACCTGGTGGCGCGACGGCCGCCGCCGCGCCGCCCTGATCCCGCTGCTGATCATCGGCTTCGTACTGCCGATCTTCCTGTCCGTCCGCGCCGGCGGTAGCGGAACCATCCCGTTCTCCGGCGCTTTCGTGGTGTGGCTGGCCACCATGTCCAGCACCAACCTGTACGGATTCGACGGCACCGCGGTCTGGCAAACGCTGGTGACGCCCGGCGCGGCACGCGCGGACGTGCGCGGCCGGGCCTACGCCTGGGCGCTGCTGGTCGCACCCCTCGCACTGCTCGCGACCCTCATCCTGCCCGGCGCGCTGGGGCGGACCCAGCTCTATCCCTGGGCGCTGTCGACACTTCCGGTGCTGTTCGGCGTGGGTATGGGGGCCGTGGTGTACCTGTCCACGCATGCCGCCTTCGCGCTGCCGCCGCAGCGCGGCAACCCCTTCGCCGGCACCGGCAACCCCGGCTGCATGAAGATGCTCATGCAGTTGGCGGTCGGCGTGGTCCAGTTGCTGGCCACGGCCCCCGTGCTGGCGATCCTGGGAATCGGTGCGGCCCTGCACAATCCGCTGATCCAATGGGCCGCGCTGCCGATCGGCGTGCTGCTCGGCATTTTCGCCGCGCTCCTCGGAATCCGATTGGCGACCACCCGATTGGCGGCCCGGGGCCCCGAACTGCTGGCCGAGGTGAAGCCGCGCTGACCCGCCGCTACTCGCACCGGGACCGATCACACTCCCGAAATCGGGTAGCGCACTACTGCGGCAATCCGGACACGCGATCCGCAGGCTGGATCCCAGGCTCGAATCACTGGGAGACAGCGAAAAGTGGATCAAATCCTGTATTGGAACGCGGTGGCGCTGGAGTCGGACCGCAAGGCGCACACCGAGATCGAACCCGTGGAACCGCGACCCCGCGGTCCGATCGGCAGGTCCCGCGCCCTGGCCATCGTGCACCTGGCCATGCACGACGCCATCTTCAGCATTTTCGGTGCACCGCACGGCACCTGGCTGACCGCGCCACCGGTGGCGGCCGCCGGCGCCCTGCCCGACGCCGCCATCGCGGTCGCCGCCCACACCACCCTGTCCGCGCTCTACCCCGCCCAGACCACCCGGCTCGACAAGGCTTTGCGCACAGCGGGACTGCGCGGGCCGGGAACCCGCAGTGGTGGCAGCCAGGGCCAGACCGTCGCCCGAGCGATCCTGAAGGACCGCGCCGGGGATCCCGGCCCCGGCTGCTTCGCGGTCACCAAGCGCTACACCGCGGATCCGCCGCCGCGGGCCGGCGATCCCAGCTCCTTGTTCCACGCCTGCGACGGGTCCGGGCAGCTCGGTTCCCCGTCGCTGTACAACCTGATCACCCGCGAGTTCGCTGTCACCCAGCGCAATGATGTGGAACAGAACGCCCGGCTGTTCGCCCTGGTCAACACTGCCCTCGCGGACGCCGCGATCCTGTGCCAGGACGATCCGTCCTACCCCTCGGCGCACGCCGCCTTCGGTGGTGCGGCCTTCCAAACCATCCGCCGCTACTACGACGTCGCCGCCGAGGGCCCCGACACCCTCACCGACGGACTGGGTTTCGTCTCCGGAGAACTCGACTGCGGCGCCACCGCTGGGCGCGGTCGCGCGGACCTGTCGCAGCACATCGGTGGCGTCCGGCTCGGTCGGGACGTCGCCGACGACCTGTGGGCCGCCGGACTCCGGCAGGATCAGGCCGCCGGACCGCGGTTGCCCTGAAATGCTTCCGGCAGCACGGTGAGATCCACCGCCCCCGCCATCGCCCGCGCACCCTGGTCGTTGAGATGCATACCGTCACTGTCGAATTCGGGCCGGATGAAGTCCGGTCGCGCCGGATCCGCCACCGCGGCGGCCACATCGAAGACCGCGTCGAACACGTCGGTCGAGCGCAGCCAGGCGTTCACGGCATTGCGCACCGGAATGCCCTCCGCCAGGGACAGGCCCGGGTAGATCGCCCCGGCGAACGGCCCGATGGTGTTGGCGTACACCGGAAGTCCGGCCGCGTGGGCCCGGGCGGCCAGGGCGGTGAACCCGGCGATCAGGTCGTCGGCGGTCGCGGTGCCGGCCAGGATCAGGTCGTTGATGCCGAAGTTGACCCACACGGCCGTCACGCCCGGCACCGACAGGACGTCGCGCTCGAACCGGGCCAGGCCGTGCTCGCCGATCTCGTCGGTGAGCAGCCGGTTGCCGCCGATGCCCTGGTTGACCGCCCATCCGGCGGTCAGCCGCTCGTTGACGACGTCCACCGAGCGCCGGTTGCCGGCGTGGGTGGAGCCGAAGCCCTCGAACCACGAGTCGCCGAAGGCCACCAGCACCGGAGCGTCGGAGTCGACAGCGACGTCGATTCCGGTGAGGAAGAACCGCGACGCGGTCTCCTCGGCATCGGACGGTGCAGCGTCGCCCGTCCGATCGCCGGTGCTGATCCAGCTGCTGTCCATGGGGAACTGGGAGAAGGCGGGCGTCGCCGACTCCGGCAGGTACACGCTCAACGCCAGCTCGGTTCCGGCCTCGACCGGCAGTTCGACCGGATCGCTGACGAGATCGGCGCCCGCCGGGATCCGGACGGATGCAGACTCCGCGAACCGCACCTCCTTATCCGTCTCGGCCACGATCTCGCCGCCCATCTTGCGCACCGCGATCCGGGCCGCGCCGATCACCAGCTCCTCCGTGCCGTACCGGTTGGTGAGAACCACCCGCAGCGCCGAGCCGCCGCCGGCCACCCGCACCACCTGCCGGACCGTCTGGTCGGCGAAGGTGCGCGGCTCGGCCAGCTTGATCGCTTCGGCCGGATTCACCAGCGGCGCACGGTATCCCGCTGTCCAGTGCTGTGTCGTCATGAGAACCTCCATTTAGTTGCGGTGCGGAATATTGCGCTGACAACAAGATATCCCAAATGTTCCGCGTGTCAACTATCCGCATCGAAAACGTCTGGTTTACGCTGGTGGGTGTGGATCCCAAGCAACTCTTCGACGACCCCCGGCTGACCTCCATCGGTCTGCTCTACGAGGCCCACGCCGGGCTCCTCGCGAAGCTCGAGGAGACCTGGAAGCGCAATGGACTCTCCGGTCTCGACCTGAATGCCCTGATGCGTCTGAGTCGCTCGCCCGGACGCAAACTGCGGATGACCGACCTGGCCGCCCAGACCAGCCTGTCCACCAGTGGCGTCACCCGCCTGGTGGACCGCCTGGAACGCAACGGCTTCGTCCGCCGCGAGGCCGACCCGGCCGACCGCCGCAGCTCCTACGCCGTCCTGACCGCCGCCGGGGCTACTCGCGTGGCGCGGGTCCTGCCCGCCTACCTCGCCGACGTGGATCGCTGGTTCACCGGCCTGCTGACCCCCGCCCAGCTCGAAGACCTCACCGCGAGCCTGCGTGTCATCCGCGACGCCACCAACGCCGAGGCCACCCAGATCTCGGACTGATCGATCGCCCATGGTGGTCACGGCCTCGGCGGCGGCGAACTCGGTCCTACATCCATCGAATTGGCCGGACAGCCGGTAGTTTTCGAACCGCAGGGTGTGTTTCACGGCAGTGAGAAAGCGGGAGCGGAATGACGACGGAACGTGCGCTGGTCATCGGCGGCGGTGGAGTGGCGGGGATTTCCTGGGCGACCGGGATCGTCGCGGGGCTGGCCGATGCGGGCGTGGATGTGACCGGGGCCGACCTGCTGCTCGGCACCTCGGCGGGGTCGAACGTGGCCGCACAGGTGAGCAGTGGGGTCGGGATCGCGGAACTGGTCAGGCGACAGGTGGATCCGGCCGTGCAGAGCCGGGAGATCGTGCCGTCGATGGAGAAGTTCGCCGGACTGTGGGAGACGATGACGGCGATCATCGAAGAGACGCAGGGCGATTCGCCCGAGCGGCGGCAGCGGATCGGGGCGCTGGCCCTGAGCGCCGAGACCGTTTCCGAGCCCGAGCGCCGGGCCGTCATCGAGACCCGGCTACCCGTGCACGAGTGGCCCGCACGAAAGCTGCGGATCACGGCGGTGAACGCCGAGACCGGTGAACCGCGGATCTTCGACAAGGACTCCGGCGTCCCGCTGGTCGACGCGGTGACCGCCAGCTCGGCCGTCCCCATGGTGTGGCCGTGCGCCACCATCGACGGCGTCCGCTACACCGATGGCGGCGTCCGGACCTCGGTGAACGCCGACCTGGCCACCGGCTACGCGCGGGTCCTGGTGATCGCGCCGATGCCGGACGAGGAGCTCGAGGCGCAGGTGGCGGGACTGGTCGCGGCCGGCGCGCGCGTCGAGGTGATCGCGCCCGACGAGGCGGCCGTCGCCGCCTTCGGACTCAACCCCCTCGACACCGCCACCCGCGTTCCGTCACTGGAAGCCGGTCGTGCCCAAGGAAAGTCGGACTCCGACCGCATCGCCGCGCTCTGGCAGAACTGACTCCCAGCGACTCCGGTTGATCCAGACGGCCACCCTGGCTGATTGCGCCGACGGCTCCGCTGGATTCAGCCGGCCGCCCCGGCCGCCAGCGCCGCCTTCCAGCCGCCGTATTCGCTGATGTCCTTGGCGGATTCGGCGGCTGCCCCGGCGCAGCCGAATCCGGTGTGCCAGGTGCCGTCGGCCAGTTCGACGGCACCGAGCTGCATCGGGGCGGGCAGACTCGCGAGGAAGCGGCCGAGGGCGGCGGGGGAGAGCAACCACCGCTCCCCGGCCACGGCGACACCGGATTCGGTGGCGGGGACGCGGGTGACGGCCGGTTTGGGCGGAACCGTATCGAGCGCGCCGAGACGATAGTGCGGGGCGGTCTCGACCGGGCCGTGCCAGCGGGCCCCGAGTGTGGTCAGCTGATGCTCGAGGGGCTGACCGCGCAGGTGCGCACCGAAGACGACCAGGTTTTGCGTCGGCGCGACGGTCGCAGGCCAGCAGGAATC
Organism: Nocardia tengchongensis; assembly: GCF_054781395.1. Classification (NCBI taxonomy): domain Bacteria; kingdom Bacillati; phylum Actinomycetota; class Actinomycetes; order Mycobacteriales; family Nocardiaceae; genus Nocardia; species Nocardia tengchongensis. The sequence goes on along the minus strand of NZ_BAAGUM010000006.1, from coordinate 1,213,367 downwards.
CTCGAACTCCGTCCCGGTGATCAGGGCGGCGATATCGATGGCGACGGCGTCCTCGAACGCGCGGGCCAGCACGGTCACACCGAAATGCGGCTCGTCGGTCGGAACAGCCACCGCGCACAGGTCGAAGAGGTTGCAGAAGTTCGTGTACGTGCCCAGCCGGGAATTGACGGCGATGGGGTCGGCGGCGACCTCGGCGATGGTCGGGTGTGTCGGTGTGGTCGGCGTCAGCAGGGCGTCGACACCGGCCAGGCTCGCCATGGCGGTGGCACGCAGGCGTTCCAGTGCGGCCAGGTCCGTGACCAGCTGGTGGGCGGGGAGATCCCGCGCGGCGCGGATGATGGAACCGACTGTGGGGTCGACGGATTCGGGGTGCGCGTCGACGAACTCGCCGACGGCCGCGTAGCGCTCCGCCACCAGCGCTCCGCCGTACAGGAGTTTCGCGGCCGCCAGAAACGGAGTCGCGTCGATCTCGACGATGGACGCGCCCAGATCCCGGAGCCGAGCAACTGTACGTTCGAAAGCCGTGTGCCACTGCGCATCCAGATCCGGCAGCTCGCTGAAGATCGCCACCACCGGCTGCGGGGGTGCGGCCAGCCGAGCGTCGGCGGGCCACGGGCGGCCCGGGGCGCCGGCGGCCATCGCACCCATGGCCCGATCGGCGGTCCGCAGGTCGGCGGCGAAGATCGTCACACAGTCGTAGGACCGGCAAGCGGGCACCACGCCCTCGGTGGAGATCACGCCTACCGTCGGTTTGATGCCGACCAGCCCGTGCAGCGCCGCCGGGACGCGCCCGGAACCCGCGGTATCGGTGCCGATGGCGATATCGGCCTCCCCGTTCGCCACCGCCACGGCTGAGCCGGAACTAGAACCGCCCGAGACATATCCGGGCCGCAGCGCGTTCTCGACGACGCCGTAGGGCGAGCGGGTTCCCACCAGTCCGGTCGCGAACTGGTCGAGGTTGGTCTTGCCGGCCACCACCGCACCGGCCGCGCGGAGCGCCGCCACGGCGGGCGCATCGCGATCGGGCGTATACGCGAAGTCGGGGCAGGCCGCAGTGGTCGGCAGCCCGGCGACGTCCACATTGTCCTTGACGGCCAGCCGCAGCCCGGCCAGCGGTCCGGTGGCGGAGGCGATTTCGGCGTCCACCTCGGCTTCGTCACGTCGGTGGATCCACGTGGTCATGTGAGCTCCTCGAGAGGGTCGGGGCAGTTGTGCGGCGAGATGCGTGTCGGTGTCGGCACCCGCCGCGGGAGTGGCCGGCGGTGCCGGGTCACGGGGTTTCGGCGAGTTCGCCCGCCTCGCGCCAGGAATTGCGTTCAGTGGTGAAGGCCTCGGCTTGGCGGGCGCGGAACTCGGCGATCGGGGCGGCGTTGTCGGCCAGGAACTTCCGGTAGTCCACGAGCCGGAACTCGCCGTCCTCCGCCAGTAGTCGCCCACGGCCCGCGGCGGTGTCGGCGCGCAGGTCCAGCAGCTCCTCGCCGCTCACCGGATACCAGCTGATGCGGTCGAAATAGCGCAGCAGCCACGGGTCTTCGCCGAGACCGGTGGAGCGGTGGTTCCACACCTGGGTGGTGCGGCCGACGAACTGATAACCGCCGGGCCCCTCCATGCCGTAGATGCACAGGTACGCGCCGCCGATGCCGACCGCGTTCTCCGGCGTCCAGGTGCGGGCCGGGTTGTATTTGGTGGTGACCAGCCGGTGCCGCGGGTCGGTCGGGGTGGCGACGGGTGCGCCCAGGTAGACGTCGCCGAGGCCGAGGACCAGGTATTCGGCGGCGAACACGGTGTCGAAAACCTCGTCCACGGAGGCCAATCCGTTCATCCGGCGGATGAACTCGATATTCCACGGGCACCACGGGGCGTCGGCGCGGACACCGTGCATGTAGCGGGTGATGGCCTCCCGGGTGGACGGATCGTCCCAGGACAGCGGGAGCCGCACCGTGCGGCTGGGGACCACCAGCTGGTCGGCGGACGGCAGCTCGGCCTCCACCTCCGCCAGCAGGTCCAGCAGTTTGCGGGTGGGCAGGCGATCGGGGTCATTGCGCACCTGCAGCGACCGGACGCCGGGCGTCAGTTCGGTGATGCCCGGTTCGGCGCGTTCCAGCAGCGCCTGGTGCAGGGCGTGCACGCGGGCGCGCAGCTCCAGATCCAAAGTCATGTCGCCGTATTCGACGAGCAGCCCGTCATTGCCCGCACGCCGGTAGGTGACGCCGGTGTCGGCTCCGTCGCGGCGAGCCAGCACGCCGTCGTCGCCGTCGCCGCCGTTGGACAGGACGATCGGCCAGCCCGCCCGGCGCTCCGCCCCGAGTTCGCGCAGGGAGGCGGCGCGATCCGCGCGCACCGGCACGAACCGCACGCTGTCGCCCGGGGTCAGCTGGCCCAGCTTCCAGCGGTCCGCCGCGACCACGGTGACCGGGCAGACGAACCCGCCCAGGCTGGGGCCATCGGGGCCGAGCAGGATCGGGGTGTCACCGGTGAAGTCCAGGGCGCCGACGGAATACGCGGTGTCGTGAATGTTGGAGGGATGCAGTCCTGCCTCGCCGCCGTCCTGCCGCGCCCACTGCGGCTTCGGTCCGACCAGCCGCACGCCGGTCCGATCGGAGTTGAAATGCACCTCGTAGTCGGTGCCGATGATGGTGTCGAAGTCGTTGCGGGTGAAGAACTCCGGCGCGCCGTGCGGTCCCTCGGTGACCGCCAGTTCCCAGCGCCGGGTCAGGACGGGCTGATCGTCACCGGTCACCCCGGACGTCACCCGGCCCGCCGGGCCGAGCTCGAACTCGTCCCCGGCCGCCAGCGCGCGACCCGTGCCGCCGCCGAACTTGCCGAGCGTGAAAGTCGAACGGCTGCCCAGGTATTCGGGCACCTCGATGCCGCCCGCCGCCAGGATGTAGCACCGCATGCCGGGCCCGCGCACCATGCCCACATCCAGGGTTCCGCCGGCGGGCACCAGCACGCTGCGCCACTGCCGCACCGGGTGGCCGTTCACGGTCACCGGGACCGGTGCGCCCGTGACGCATACCCAGGTGGCGGCGTCGAAGCGCAGAGCCGGGCCGCCGAGGGTGCACTCCAGCCCGGCTGCGCCCTCCGCGTTCCCGAGGGCCCGATTGCCCAGCCGGAACGACAGGTCGTCCATGGGACCCGACGGGGGCACGCCCACGTGCCAGTAGCCGACCCGGCCGGGCCAGTCCTGCACGGTGGTCTGCATGCCCGGGCGGATGACCCGGAAAACCGGTGCGGGGGAGGGGTTCTCGGTCACCGCGAGATCGGGCAGCACGGCGGTCATCGGGTCACCACCATGCGCACCGGGGTCGGATCGAAGCCATTGCAGGGGTTGTTGATCTGCGGGCAGTTCGAGACCAGCACCAGGGTGTCGATCTCGGCGCGCAGGGTGATGGTCTTGCCCGGCGCGGACAGGCCGTCCACGATGCCGAGCGTCCCGTCCGCCTCGACCGGGACATTCATGAACCAGTTGATGTTCGAGACCAGATCCCGCTTGCCCAAGCCCCACTTCAGGCCCTCGGCCAGGAAGTTCTCCACGCAGGCATGCTGGTGGCGGGTGTGGTGGCCGTAGCGCAGGGTGTTGGATTCCTGCGAGCACGCGCCCGCCACGGTGTCGTGATTGCCGACCTCGTCGGCGGTCACCGTCATCAGCGCGGCGCCCGACTCGGTCAGCAGGACGCTGCCGGCGCCCAGGAAGATATTGCGCTGGGCGGTGACGGTGGCCTGGGCGCTGTAGCGGTCGGTGTGATCGGCGGCGTTGTAGAGCAGGCAGTCCACGGCCTGATTGCCGTGCAGGTCGATGATCTCGAGCTGCTCCCCGGCGCGAACGACGGCCGACCAGGGGGCGCGGGCGGGGACCGTCTCGTCGCGGACGACCGTGCGAGTGGTGGTGATGCTCATGCGCGTGCCTCCAGCGTGCGTGCGTGCCAATCCTGTTCGGTGTTCTCCACCGCGCGCAGGTATTCCGGATCCGAGTTGGGGGACAGGGCCAGGTCCCCGGGCGCGGACCAGGCCACCAGGTCCAGCGGGGTCACCGGCGTGGGGTCCAGCGGGTGTTCGGCATTGGCGACCAGCAGCGTCACCGGCAGGTGGACGAGCAGTTCGACCGCCGCACCCGCTCCCGAGCCGCCCGTAATCGTCAGCGCACCATCGGATTCCACGCGCACTCCGCGGAAGAACGACACCGTCGGCCCGATATCGCGGGGTTCGAGACCCTGCTTGACCCCGGCCATCCGCAAGCCCTGGCGGGCCGCGGGCGAGGGTCCGCACAGCGTGTCGTGATGGCCCGAGGTGTCCGTCAGCACCGTGGCCAGCACCCGGCCCTGATCCGACAGCAGCGGATGACCCGCACCGAGGTACGCCTGCCACGGCACCTTCACCGTATCCGCGACATTCAGTCGCTCCCACGGCGATTCGGCCCGCAGGAGCAGCAGGTGCGCGCACGCCCCGCCGTCCGGGTCGGACAACCGCACCCGGGTGCCCCGGGCCAGCACGACATTCGCGTACCCGCCCGCCGGAATCCGCTGGGCGAAGGTGATGCTGGTGGCGTCCACAGCGGCGGGCCGCTCGGGCCCGTCGCCGATGGCGGCCGCCGCCTGGGCGCGGGCGTGGTCCCGCGCCCCCGTGGTGTTGGCTGTGGTCATTGCTACTCCGTTCCTCGGGGGTCGCCGGAAATCCGGCCACTGTCGACACGCCGCTCGCGCCACCGGCGGTATGCGCGGCGCAGCAGGTCTTCGAGCAGCAGGGCCAGTTCCGGTCGCCCGTGCAGTCGTGGGTCGGGTGCCGGCGTGAGCATCGGAATGCCCGCCTGCTCAGGCGATCTGGGGGACGGCCTCGGCGGTGACGCCGCGCGCGGGCGTCATCAGCCGGTGCACCACCGCCCCCACCGCCACCGTGGCCAGCACGAACAGCGGTGCGGCCCAGAGCATCCACCAGCCGCCGCCGTTCGGGGTGTAGACGGCGCTGCGCGGCCAGGCCAGGTTCACCGCCATCGCGAGACCCCACACCACGGCCAGCGCGTTGATCGCGATGCCGTAGCGGCCCAGCGTGAACAGCTTGGTGCCCGCGGCGTCACCGGCCACGTCGGCGGGCCAGCCCTTGATCCGGCGCCGCAGCAGCGGCACCGTGACCAGCAGGTACGCGATGTAGAGCATGACGATGCAGACACTGGCCAGGGTCGCGAAGATGGCCGCGTTGCCCAGGTTCAGCACCAGCAGGCCGATGCCGAGCACGCCGATCGCGACAGCGGGCCACACCGGGGTGCCGAAGCGGGGGTGCACGGTCGAGAGCTGCTTGGAGAAGGGCAGGCGGCCGTCGCGGGCCATGGAGAACAGCAGCCGCGAACCCGCGGTCTGAATCGCCAAGGTGCACACGGTGATCGCGCAGGCCACGCAGGCCAGCACCACCTTGCCGGGCGTGGTGGACAGCTTGGCCTCGATCACGTACGCCAGGCCGCCGCTCGCCAGGGAGCCGTCGGTCAGGCTCGGGGCGGCCATCAGCGCGCCCAGCAGGATCAGCCCGCCGCCCAGCGCCGACACGGCCAGCGCGGACAGGATGGTGCGCGGCGCGACGTGGCGCGGGTTCCGGGTCTCCTCGGAAAGCTCACCGGCGGAGTCGAATCCGACCATGACGTAGGCGGCCATCAGGCCCGAGGCCAGGAAGGCGGCCCAATACGGTCCGGTCGCGGCCTGATCGGTGTGGGTGACCACGCCCGGCCCGCGGTCGGTGTGGGTGAAGAACACCGCGATCACCGCGATCACGCCGATGATCTCGATGGTCACGCCCAGCGAGTTGATCCGCGCCATCCAGTCGATGCCGACCACGTTGATCAGGGTGGTGACGACCAGCAGCACGCTGCCCAGCAGCACCGCGTTCGAGGCCCCGTCACGGGAGGTGAGATCGGTATCGGTGCCGATGAGCTGGAAGCCGGACCAGATGGTCGGCAACACCACCTGCAACGCGATGGCGGCGGCCGCGGCGGTGACGATCTGGGCGATGATCATCATCCAGCCCGCGAACCAGCCCACCACCTCTCCGGCCAGCCGGCGCGACCACTGATAGATGCAGCCCGAGATCGGGTAGCGGGCGGCCAGTTCCGCGAAGTTCAGCGCCACCAGGAACTGGCCCGCGAAGACCAGCGGCCAGGTCCAGAAGAACGCCGCGCCTCCGAAGGAGTAGCCGAAGCCGAAGAACTGGAAGATGGTGGTGAGGATGGAGACGAAGGAGAAGCCCGCGGCGAAGGAGGCGAAGCGGCCGAGCTTGCGGTGCAGCACCGGCTGATAGCCGAAGCGTGCCAGATCGGCGCTGTCGTCGCTGGTATCGAGGCTGGTCGGGCGGTCGGGGGTGATGGCTTCGGCGGAGGCAACCATGGCGGTGAGTCTTTCCCGAGGCGAATATCTATCGCTTGAAAGTTTTCCGCTTGCGATCGCTCCGCCGGTGACGCCGATGTATCGGATGGGTGGCCCGCCGTAACTTCTGCGTTGCCGGTATTTCTATCAAGTGACAGGAAACTCACCCGCCTGGTCGAGCGATCGGTAGGACAGAATGAACTCCGTGACCCAACTCGGACCCGGTCGTCCCCGCCTCGAACCGCGCCGGCGCGCAGGCCAGACGCCGCGTGCCGAAATCCTCGACGCCGCCGCCGAATTGTTCACCAGCCACGGCTACGGCAATACCTCCACGCGGGCCGTCGCCGACGCCGTCGGCATCCGGCAGGCCTCGCTCTACCACCACTTCGCCGCCAAGGACGACATCCTCGACGCGCTGCTCGCCGAAACGGTCACCGCACCACTGGAATTGGCGGGCACGCTGGCCGAACGGGCCGAACCGGCGGTGCTGCGGCTCTACGCGCTGGCCTGGTTCGACGTCAGCCAGTTGTGTGCCAGCCGCTGGAATCTCGGTGCGCTGTACCTGCTACCGGAGCTGCGCAGCGAACGCTTCGCCCGCTTCCGGGAGCGGCGCGACGAGCTGCGCGGCCACTACGAGACGCTGGCCGCCGCCGTCATCGCCGAAGTCGGGACGGGCGCGGTGGCCGGCGCCGAACGACTGCCGTTCCGGCTGGTGGAGTCGGTCATCAATATGCGCTCCGACGAGGGCGCGGCCCCCGAGTACGCCGAACAACTGATCCCCGACGCCATCCTGCGGCTGCTCTGCTGGACCGAACCGCTGGCCGAGACCCGGCTCGCCGCACTCGAACTGGCGCGCCAGGCCGCCTCGACCCAGAGCTGACGAATCAGGACTTGCCCTTCGAGGTGCCCCACTTCAGGCCCCACCCGTAGGCCTGATCCACCGCCATCTTGCCCCAGAACCGGCGGCCCTCCGGCGGCCGCACGAACCGGCCCTCGCGGCGCACCACCAGCTCGCCGCTCACATTCTCGATCAGCGCGAGCACCATCTCGCGCGAATCGTCCTGGCAGCCGCCGACTTCCATCTCGATCGGCGGCGCATCGCGCGGGAACAGGGTCGCGGTGGCGTGCACGCCGCGGAAATCCTGCGCGCCCTCGTAGATCGAGGCGAACACCAGGATCCGGCGGAACGCCGCTGTGTGGTCGAGATTGATGGATAGGTTCTCGCCCGCCGCACTGCTGCCGGTCCGGTCGTCCTGATCGAGTGCGATGAACGGCGGTTTGGTGAGATTGCCGAAGGTGTCCAGCGCGCTCACACACCCGCGCGAGCCGTCGGTCAGCTCCCAGAACGCGCACAGATCCAGGTCCAGGCCGCCCTGGGCGCGCTTGCGCCCGAACAGACCACCCGAACTCGGGACCGACCAGTTCAGGTTCACCCGCATGACGCCGCCGGTCACGCCCTGCTTGGTGAGCGAGACCGCCGGGGCTTCCTTGGTCAGCGAGATCTTGGCCAGATTCACCCGCTGCGGGGGCGTGGGCGGCGGCGCGGCGGCGAACTGCTGCGGTGGGGCGAATTGCTGCGGCGGCGCGGGCGGGGGCGTGAACGGCTGGCTCGGCGGCGGGGGTGCGAACTGCTGCTGCGGGGGAGCGGGCGGCGGCAGGAATGGCTGCGGCGGCGTGAACTGCTGCGGCGGTGGCGGAGGTGTGAACTGCTGCTGCGGCTGTGGGGTGAATTGCTGCGGGGGAGGAGGCGGTGTGAATTGCTGCTGAGGCGGGGGCGGCGGCGCGAACTGTTGCTGCGGGGCGGGCGGCGGCGCTACCGGCTGGGGCGGAATCGGCTGCGGCGCGGGCGCTTCGTCGACCGTGATGCCGTAATCGGTTGCCAGTCCCGCGAGTCCGGAGGCGTAGCCCTGGCCGACCGCGCGGAACTTCCAGCCGCCGTCGCGGCGGTACAGCTCGCCCAGCACGAACGCGGTCTCGGAGGTGGCGTCGGTGCTGTCGAAGCGGGCCAGCTCGCGGCCGCCCGCATCCACCAAACGCACGTGCAGGCCGCGGAATTGGGCGAAGGTGCCACCGTCGGCGGAGGCTGCCAGCACGATGCTGTCGATCTGCGGCTCCACCCGGGGCAGGTCCACCGACAAGGCGTCCACCACCGTCGCGCCCGCCTGCTTGCCGTGGTGGCGGACCGCCCCCGAGGCGTGCAGCGGCTGGTTGTAGAAGACGAAATCGGCGTCCGAGCGGACCCGCCCGCCGGCCAGCAGCAGCGCGGAGGCATCGGCGTCGGGGACCCCGGGTCCCGCTTGCCACCCCAGTTCGATCCGAACCTCGGGGACCGGCACGGGAACGTTGGAACCCTTCATCATCGACACGATTTCCAAGTTATCCGATTCCATTCGCCGCCGTCCCGGGGTTGATGACCGGCAAATGTTCAGCTGTCCAGTCACCTCGGCCTACACTGACAAACGGACAAATCGCGCATTGGTAGCTAACCGGAACATCGGCGTCTTCGGACGACTGTTCAGCGGCGGGAGCGACGCATGACGGAAACCCAGCCCGATCTGGGGCGCAAGAAGTGGATCACCCTCGGAGTGCTGGCGCTCGGACTGTCCATGGTGGTGCTCGACGGCACCATCGTCTCGGTCTCGCTGCCGGTCCTCATCGACCAGCTCCAGCTGAGTTTCACTCAGGCGCAATGGATCAACAGCATCTACGCGGTCGTGCTGGCCGCGCTGTTGATCACCAGCGGGCGGCTCGGCGACCGGCTCGGCCGGCGCACCATGTTCGCCGTCGGCGTCGTCATCTTCCTGGTCGGCAGCATCCTGGCCGCGCGGGCACACGGTGCCGCACCGCTCATCCTCGGCCGCGTCATCCAGGGCGTCGGCGCGGCCGGCGTCATGCCCGGCACGCTGGCCACCATGAACGCGATCTTCCGGGGACGCGACCGGACCATCGCCTTCGCGGTGTGGGGCTCGGTCATCTCCGGTGTCGCGGCCATCGGCCCGCTGCTCGGTGGTTGGCTCACCACCTACTTCACCTGGCCGTGGATCTTCCTGGTGAACATCCCGCTCGGTGTGCTGGTGCTGATCGGACTGGTGCTGTTCGTGCCCGAGACCCGGGCCGGCAAGAACGCGCCCGGACTGGACGTCGACGGGTTCCTGCTCAGCGCAATCGGTTTCGCGCTGCTGGTGTTCGCGCTCATCGAAGGCCAGACCTACGGCTGGTGGAAGCCGCTGCGGGAGTTCCCGATCGCGGGCCGGCACTGGCCGGCCACCGCGCCGATCTCGCCGATCCCGGTGCTGCTGGCGCTCGGCGCCCTGGCGCTGTACCTGTTCGTGCGCTGGGAGCAGCATCGCAATCTGCTCGGCCGCTCCGCGCTGCTGGACCCGGCGCTGTTCAAGATCCCCAGCTTCCGCTGGGGCAACATCACCGCGTTCCTGGTGGCGCTGGGCGAATTCGGTCTGCTGTTCGTGCTGCCGCTGTTCATGGTGAACGTGCTCGGGCTCTCCACCCTCGGCGCGGGCTACGTCCTGGCCGCCATGGCCGTCGGCGCGTTCCTGGCCGCGGGCATCGCCGAGGGCATCGTCCGGCGGTACGGGCCGGTGCGAGTGGTGCAGCTGGGCCTGGCCTTCGAGGCCGTCGCCGTGGCGCTGGCCGCACTGTTCGTCTCCCCGCACATCTCCGGCTGGTGGCTGGCGGTGCTGCTGATCGGCTACGGCATCGGGCTCGGGCTGGCCTCGGCCCAGCTGACCGGGGTGGTGCTCGCCGATGTGCCGCCGCAGAATTCCGGCCAGGGTTCGGCCACCCAGAGCACCGTGCGGCAGGTCGGCTCGGCGTTCGGTACCGCGGTCATCGGTGCGCTGCTGTCCGGAGCGCTGGCGCACGACCTGACCAACCGGCTCGCGAAGGTCCCCGACCTGCCGTCGAAGGCGGCCGACACCCTCGCCACCGCCACCCGCGAGTCGGCCGGTGGCGCCATCCCGGGGGTCCGTGAGCACGGCGCGGGCCCGGCCATCGTGGATGCGCTGAGCCGCGCCTTCACCGACTCCACCCGCACCACCCTGCTCGCCGCCGCTCTGATCCTGCTGGTCGGCCTGGCCTCGGCCAGCCGCATCCCGAACCGGCCCTACACCGGGACACCCGCCGAGGATGCTGCCGAAACCGCGGAGGGGCAGGACAACTGACCGCCGCGACAGCGACCCGATGAGCGTCGGGTCAGTCGATCAGGCCGAGGGCGTGCAGTCGCTGGAAGACCAGTAGGGAGCCGGGCGCGACCTCGTCCATGGCCGCGTATTCGGCGAGGGTGAACCAGCGCAGCTCGGCGATCTCGCCGGAGGCGCGCGGCTCCTCGGTGAGCTCGCCGAGGAAACAGGTCATGTGCAAGCGGGTGCCCGGCGCGTGCCCGTACGCCTCGGCCTCGAACACGCCCAGCTCGCTGACACCGGCCGTACCGACGCCGAGCTCCTCGCGAATCTCCCTGTGCAGGGCCATCTCCGGGGTCTCGCCCGGATCGATCTTGCCGCCCGCCATGTAGAAGACGCTCTTGCCGCCGGACCTGGTCTGCAGCATGCGGCGATCCCGGATGTGCGCCAAGGCCGCGGTTCGAATCACCCGCTCACCCTAGCCAGGGCCGGGCGCGGCGGGTCAGCAGGCCACGCGTCCGAGCCGCTTGCGGTCGAGGGCGGCCACGGCCCGCACGGCGGCGGCGAGTGCGACGACCGGTGGCACCCAGCGCGCCTCGCGCGGCATCACGCCCCAGGCGGTCGCGCGCCGCGCGTCCGGGAGCGGCACCCGCGCGCCGCCGGTGTGGACGATCGCGCCCGCGGCGCGCAGGCCCTCGATCGCCCGGGCGGCCTTGGCCACCCCGGTGACCAGATGGATCTCCCGCCGCTGCGTCCCCGGGACCTCGATCACCGGGCCGGACAGGTTGTTGGCCCGCAGGTATCGGCGCACGCCCGCGGCGGCGGAACCGGAGAGTTCGATGGCCGCGATCCGCTCGTCGGTGATCAAGTCGACGCCATCGCCCGTCGCCTCGATCGTCCATCCGTATCGGCGGTAGTCCTCCGCCACAACGCTCAACGCCACGTTCATCACCCTCACACCCGCTGCTGTGCGCCCGATCCGCCGTGGCTGTGAGGTTCCAGAGAGAACGCTGCGATCACCGGCCACACCAACGATTCTCGGGCGGCGGCGGGTGCGGCCGCATCGGCCTGTGGTCGTCGTTGTCTAGGGGACATCCCCTAGGTGAGAGCCGCGGAATCAGCGGGCGGGCGGGGCGATCTTCCAATGGCGCTGAAGGGCTTCGGCGATCTCCGGGAGAATCGTCACCGGAATCCGCTTGTGCCGCAGCATCGTACGAATCTCGTTGACCTGCTCACGTTTACGCAGGTCATAGGCGTTCGCGACGGGGCGCCGCACCGGCGGGACGGACAGCAGCACCAGCTCCTGATGCGGCTCGTCGCCGCCGTTCAGATCCAGCGCGAGCGTCCAGCGGCCGGACTCGTCCAGCGCGAATCGGCCCGCCACCACCCGCTGCCACGCCACCGTCGAGCGCGCCCACGGCGTCCGCAGCACGATCGCGTCCTCGGTCAATTCCACGCCGTCGCGCCCGAACAGCGCGAACAACAGCGCGACCGCGGCGGCCGCCCCGAAGAACAGGCCGGTGAACACCCGATTCAACCCGAACGCGCCGACCGTCCCCGCGCACACGACGGCCACCGCGAACACGCCCGCCGCCAAGTAACCGGCAATCCGCCGCCCGGGTACCACGCCCGCCCGCACCATCGCTCCACACCTCCCGCCGTCGACTGCGGGTCACCGTACCCGTGCCGTCTCGTCCGCGCCGACTCCCCGCCGATCTCGACACCGACGGCCCGATCGACCTAACCTACGGTGCCCGCCACAACGCGCCGGGCGCCGGTGGTCCCGGACCGCCCGAAGGAGTCACGCATGCCCCACACCGACCTCGAGCGCCGACTGACCGACCTGATCGAGGAGCACGGAGTCCCCGGCGCGCAAGTGGCGGTGCTGACCGGCGGCCGCATCCACGACGCGGCGGCCGGAGTGCTGAACACCGCGACAGGCGTTGTGGCGACCACGGATTCGGTGTTCCAGATCGGCTCGGTCACCAAGGCCTGGACCGCGACCCTGATCATGCAGCTCGCCGCCGAGACACTGATCGACCTCGACGCCCCGGTGCGCCGCTACCTGCCCGAATTCCGGGTGCGCGACGAGACGGCCACCGCGGCGATCACCATCCGGCAGTTGCTGTCCCACACCTCCGGCATCGACGGCGACCTGTTCCTCGACACCGGGCGCGGCGCCGACGCGGTCGAGAAGTTCCTGCCCGCCATCGCCGACGCCCGACAGGTGCACCGGCCCGGCGCGATGTTCTCCTACTGCAACAGCGGCTACGTCGTGCTCGGCCGACTCCTGGAAGTGCTGCGCGGCAAGCCTTTCGACGCGGTACTGCGCGAACGACTGGTGGCACCGCTCGGGCTGACCCGGGTCGCCACCGACGCCGACGCGGCCATCCTGTTCCGAGCCGCTGTCGGGCACACCGGATTCGCGCCGGAGACCGGACCCCAGCCCGCACCGGTGTGGGCGCTACCGGCCTCCAACGCCCCCGCCGGCGCCCGGCTCGCGATGTCCGCGCGCGACCTGCTCGGCTTCGCCCGGCTGCACCTGTCCGGCGGCCGCACCGCCGACGGTGTCGCGCTGCTCCCCGAAGCCCTGGTCCGGGAGATGACCCGGCCACAGGTCGAGGTGCCCGACATCGGATACGGCACGCACTGGGGTGCGGGCTGGCAGCTGTTCGATCCGGCCGGAAGCGGCGTGTTCGGGCACGACGGCAGCACCATCGGCCAGAACGCCTTCCTGCGCATCGCACCCGCCGCCGGGGTCGCGATCACCGTGCTGGCCAACGGCGGCAACGCTTTCGCGCTCTACCGGGACCTGGTCGACGACCTGCTGTGGGAGCACGCGGGCGTCCGGCTGCCCGCCCGCGCCGTACCGCCCGCCCGGCCCGAACCGGTCGACGCCGCACTGGTCAGCGGGCGCTACCGCTCGGCCATGTACGAGCACGCCATCGACGTCGACCCCGACGGCCGCGCCTGGCTCTCCACGATCCCGCTCACCCCCGAGGCGGCCCTGGTCTCCGTCCCGGACCGCATCGAACTGCTGCACCTGCGCCCCGACGCCCTGATCGCCGCCCATCCGATCCGCGGCCGCCACGCCGTCTACGGCTTGATCGACGGTGACGGCCACGCCGCCGCCCGCTACCTGCACACCAGCCGGGCCATGCCCCGCCAGCCCTGATCCTCGCTCAGTTCAGGTCGGCGGCGGAGGCCACGACCACACCGAAGAGGTCGGCCACCGTGGCCAGGGCGCTGTCGTGCAGCTGCGCGGCGCTCACCTCGCCGACCGCGGACTTCAACGGGCGGGTGGCGCAGGCGTCGGCGACCACGGTCACGTGATCGCCGCGCAGGAACGCGCCCTGGGCGGTGAAGGCGACGCACATGTGGGTCATGAAACCGGCGATGACGAGCCGGTCGCGGCCCGCGGCGTCCACCCGGTCGGCGAGATCGGTGCCGACGAAGCCGTTCGGAACCTGCTTCACCACAACGGGTTCGCCCTCGATGGGCGCGACGCGGGGATGGATGCGGCCGATCTCGGCGGTGATGTCGTACGGGGTTCCCGGGCCGCCGTCGTTGACGACGTGAATGACCGGCGCACCGGCGCGACGGGCGCGGGCCAGCAGGTCGGCGGCGGCGTCGAGGGCGGGCTCCCAGCCGGTCAGCTCCATGACGCCGCGGATGTAGGTGTTCTGGTAGTCGACCAGGATCAGGGTCGCGTCGGCCAGGGTGGCGGCGGTCTGATCGAGGCCGCTGAGGTCGCGCAAAGTCTGTGCGGACATGGGGATTCCTCCGAAGGTGCGGGGTCCGGACCGCCCGGTGCGGTGGACGTTTTCCACGCTATGGGCCCGCGGTCGTGTCGGAAATGTCATGTAACCTGCAGATCCGGACATCGTGGTGGGAGGGACGACCAGCCGTGGAAACCGTCGAACGCTTCGTGGTCATCGTGCTGTTCGATCGCGTCGACCTGCTCGACGTCACCGGGCCGCCGGAAGTCTTCGCACTGCTGCAACGAGAGATGAACGGGGCCACCGGATATCACGTGGCGCTGGCCGCCGAGACCCTCGACCCGGTGACCACCTCCGCCGGGGTGCGGGTACTGCCCGAACTCACCTTCGCCGAGCTCGCCGGCCGCCGGATCGACACGCTCGTGGTGCCGGGCTCGGTCGAGGTGGACGGCGACGGCCGGGTGCGGGCGCTCAGCGACCCGGCCGTGGTCGCGCGGGTGCGCGAGCTCGCAGCCCGGACGCGGCGGGTCGCCTCGGTCTGCGTCGGCGCGCACATCCTCGCCGACGCCGGACTCCTCGACGGCAAGCGGGCCACCACCCACTGGTCGACCGCGCAGCAGCTGGCGGCCGAGCATCCGGCCGTCGACGTCGACGCGGATCCGATCTTCATCCGCGACGAGAACGTCTGGACCGGTGCGGGACTCACCGCCTGCCTGGATCTGGCCCTCGCGCTGGTCGCCGACGATTTCGGCGACGCGCTCGCGCTGCGGGTCGCGCGGCAGCTCGTCATGTTCCTGAAAAGGCCCAGCGGACAGAGTCAATTCAGCGTGTCACTCGAACCGATCTCGACCACCCGGCGCATCGACGACCTGCGCCACCACATCACCCGGCACCTGGCCGAACCGCTCACCGTCGCCGACCTGGCCGCGCGGGCGCACGTCAGCGAACGACAGCTGACCCGCATTTTCAAGACCGACCTCGGCACCACGCCGGCGGCCTACATCGAGTCCGCCCGCGTCGAATTCGCCCGCAATCAGCTCGAGACCACCGACCACACGCTGGAACGGGTGGCGACCCTGAGCGGCTTCAACACCACCGACACCCTCACCCGGGCCTTCCGGCGCACGCTGGACACGACGCCGACGGAGTATCGAAACCGCTTCCGGATCAACTGATCACGCCTCCAGCGCGACCGCCGCCTCCGCTGTGTACACCAGGAACGTCAGGCTCTCCTGGAAGTACAGCTGCACCGTCTCGGCATCGTGGGCGAGATAGCCGATGGACAGGTCCTGACCCACCTGCAGGTCGAAATCGCCGCCGCGCGTGGACAACACGAACGCGCCGTCGATGGCCGGGGCCCAGATGATGTCGCCGTCGATGAGCCGCTCGATGTGGGTGCGGATCGGGTGGCCGTGGTCGGAGGTCTCGCTCACCGCCGTGTACAGATCCGCCGACAGCAGCACCGAATACGGTCCGTCCACACCGGCCAGCCGCAGCTTGCTCAACGCCTGCGCCACCGCTTCCGGGGCCAGCCGCGGGTCGCCGGGCAGCTTCACCGGCTCGCACGACGTGGCCGAACGGATACCGGTGATCCCGGCCGCCGGATAGCCCTCGAAAATCGCCCGGTCCTCGGCGAACGCGATCTTCTTGGCCGCCGCCTTCACCGGGTCCAGATCGGCGTCCTGTGCGCCGCGCTCCACCGTATCGAGCTCCGCGCGCGAGAGCGCGAACGGCACCCGCAACTCGACCAGCGGAACCACCGCGCGCCGCCGCGCCTGCACGCCGTCGCCGGGGGACTCGATCGCCGTGGTGCGGCCGGTGCCCACCGCGGAATAGTCGACGCCGTGCGGCCCGGACAGGTCGACGACCCGACGACCGGCGATGTGCCGCTTGAAGGTTCGCGTCGCCTCCTCCTCGATGGCCTTCCAGGCCTCCGCGGTGATCGGCGCGAGTTCGCGATGCAGGTTGTTCATCCGTCAGCTCCGTTCGGTTCGACGATTTCGTAGGTACTCAACGATTTCGCAGCGCGCCGATTCCCAGCGAGCCGCTTTCGGTCCCGCCGCCATCGGATTCCGGCGCGCCGGCCGCCGCGACCGCCGGGGCGGGCGCGTCGGGCAGTGCGTCGAAGAACGCCACGGGCGGGGTGAAGAAGGAGGTGCCGGTGACGGCGGTGGAGAAATCCAGGATGCGGTCGTAGGCGGCGTCCGCGCTGCCCAGGAACATGCGGGTCAGCATGGTCTCGGTCACCGCCGGATCGTCGGCGTAGGCGATGTAATAGGTGCCGAACTCGCCGTCCTGAACCGAGCCGAACGGCATATTGGCGCGCACGATATTGCCGCTGACCGCCTGATCGTTCACGGCAACATGGGAATTCGCGGGCTGCTCGGCCTCGTCGAGCTCGTAGTCGTCGAGTTTCGTTCGCCCGATCACCTTTTCCTGCTCGGTGGTCGAGAGCGCCTTCCACGAATCCAGGTCGTGCAGGTACTTCTGCACGATCACATAACTGCCACCGGTGAATTCGGGATCCTCGTCACCCACCAGCGCGGCGGTGACGGCGAGCTGACCCTCCGGATTCTCGGTGCCGTCCACGAAACCGAGCAGATCGCGCTGCTCGAAATAGCGGAAGCCCACCGTCTGATCCACGATGGTGCCCGCCCCGGCCAGCCGTTCGGCGAGCTTCATCGCCAATTCGAAACAGGCGTCCTGGGTTTCGGCCTTGAGGTGGAACAACAGATCTCCGGGCGTGGCCGGGGCCTGATGCTTCTCACCCGCGAAACCCGGAAACTCGTGCAGCTGTGCGGGTTTCGGCCCCGCGAATAATCGGTCCCAGGCGGCGGATCCGATGCTCGTGATGCACGTGAGGCCGGAACCGGGGACCCGGAAGCCGACCGAACGGCGCAACCCGGGCAGATCTGCGAGCAAATCCCGCGCCACCGCCTCGCCACCCTCGTCGATCGTGACGACGAGGAACATGGCAGCCGGTGTCAGCGGGTCGAGGATCGACTGTGGCTCACCCATGGGGCCCAGCCTAGGCGAGGCCGCCGAGCACCCACCCTTCCGGTACGGCCGTGTCAGGCTCCCGGCCCCGCCGGCTACTTGGCGACGGTCAGCAGAAACGCCACGTCATCGATGGCTTTCACACTGTGCCGGGCATTCGGAATGACGATCAGGTCACCCGCCGAGCCCTTCCACTCGTTGGCGCCACTGATCAGCACGAGCACACCGCTGATCACGACCAGCGTCGCCTCGCCCGGATTCTCGTGCTCGGCCAGCGTCTGTCCGGCTGTCAGCGCGATCACGGTCTGCCGCAGGCTGTGCGCGTGGCCACCGTAGATGGTCGACGAGCTGCGCCCGCTCGAGGCGGTCGCGGCCAGCTTCAGCTGCTGGCGAGCAACCGCGGTCAGCGACTTCTTGTCCATGGACTGCCTTTCGCCGGAGTATCGCTGAGTATGCCGGACACACCCGGGCGGCTCGGCGGTTTCGAGGCGGTGTGTGCAGGAATTGCCGGACGAGGAATGGTCGCGTTATACGACGGGCCGCGTATAACGGCGGAAGCGATAGCGCAGACCCGTCGAGGACTCGCGCCAATCCGCTGCCTCGGCCCGCCACTGCCGGTCGATCGCGGGGGCCCTGGTGTCGCCGTCGATCTCCGCGTCGATCTCGGTGACGATCAACTCGGTCGCGAAAGGCATTGCGGCGCGATAGATCTCGCCGCCACCCATGATCCACACCGACTTCCCGGCCGTCATGTCCAGGGCCTCGTCCAGGGAACCCGCGCGCTCGGCGCCGTCCACCGACCAGTCCGGCTGCCGGGTCACGACGATATTGCGGCGCCCGTCCAGCGGCCGGAAACGCGCGGGCAGCGAATCCCACGTCTTCCGGCCCATCACCACCGGATGCCCGAAGGTCACGTCCTTGAAATGCGCCATGTCCTCGGGCACGCGCCACGGAATCGTGTTGTCCCGCCCGATGATTCCCTGCGTCGTCTGCGCCCAGATCAGGCCGACGGTCCTGCTCACGCCGCGATCACTCCCGTACTCACACCGCCACCGGCGCCTTGATCGCCGGATGATGCTGGTAGCCCTGAATTTCCACGTCCTCGTACGCGTAGTCGAACAGCGAGGGCGCCGGCCGCAGATGCAGTGCCGGGAACGGGTAGGGCTCGCGGCTCAGCTGCTCGCGCACCTGGTTCACGTGATTGTCGTAGATGTGCACGTCGCCGCCGGTCCAGATGAACTCGCCCGGCTGCAGCTCGGTCTGCTGCGCCACCATCAGGGTCAGCAGCGCGTAGCTGGCGATATTGAACGGCACCCCCAGGAACAGGTCGGCGCTGCGCTGATACAGCTGGCACGACAGCTTGCCGTCGGCCACATAGAACTGGAAGAAGGCGTGGCACGGCGCGAGCGCCATCCGGTCCAGCTCGGCCACATTCCACGCCGACACGATGATGCGGCGTGAATCCGGGTCGGTGCGCAGTGTCTGCAGCACCTGCGAGATCTGATCGATGTGGGTGCCGTCCGGGGACGGCCAGGACCGCCACTGCACGCCGTAGACCGGGCCCAGTTCGCCCTGCTCGTCGGCCCATTCGTCCCAAATGGTGACGCCGTGCTCGTGCAGCCAGCTCACGTTGGAATCACCGCGCAGGAACCACAGCAACTCGTAGACGATCGACTTGAGATGCACCTTCTTGGTGGTGATCAGCGGGAAGCCCTGCGACAGGTCGTAGCGCAGCTGATGTCCGAAGATGCTGCGTGTGCCGGTGCCGGTGCGATCCGCCTTCGGGGTGCCGGATTCCAGCACCAGTCGGAGCAGGTCCTCGTACTGGGTATCTCGGGCGCTCTCCACGCCTGGCAAGCTTACGCATCGTGCGAAAACTGTTTGTGATCGGAATCGGGGCGGGGGACCCGGACCAGGTGACGGTGCAGGCCATCAAGGCGATGCGCCAGGTAGACGTGTTCTTTCTGATCGGCAAGGGGGCCGAGAAGCAGGAGCTGACGGATGTGCGCGCCGCCATCCTGGCCGAACACGTGCAGCAGCCGCACACGATCGTCGAGATCACCGACCCGCCGCGCGACCGGACCGTCCCCGCCCGCCGCGCCGACGCCGCCTACCAGGGCGCGGTCGCCGACTGGCACGAGGCGCGCGCCGAACTGCTGGAGCGGGCCTTCGCCGAAACCGACGGCGTCGGCGGCATTCTCGTCTGGGGCGACCCGTCGCTCTACGACAGCACCCTGCGCATCGTGGAACGGGTGCTCGAACGCGGCAACCTCCGCTTCGACTACGACGTCATCCCCGGCATCACCAGCATCCAGGCCCTGGCCGCCGCCCACCGCACCGTGCTGCACGAAATCGGCGAACCCCTGCACATCACCACCGGCCGCCGCCTGCGCGACGAGGGCCTCGCCGACGGCCAGTCCACCCTGGTGATGCTCGACGGCGAATGCTCCTTCACCCAACTCCCCGGCGACGACATCTACATCTGGTGGGGCGCCTACCTCGGCATGCCCGACGAGATCGTCATCGAAGGCCCGCTGCGCGTCGTCGAGAACCGCATCACCCGCCGCCGCGCCGCCCTCCGCGAGGCCAAGGGCTGGATCATGGACATCTACCTGCTGCGCCGCTCGCTCTAGCGCGTGCTCAGTTCCCGGCCGCGGCGCGCGCCCGCTCGATGTCGTTGATGTGGGACTCGGTCCAGTGGCGCAGCGCCGCAATGGGTTCGGCGAGGCTGCGGCCCAGGTCGGTGAGTTCGTATTCGACGCGGGGCGGGATGGTGGGGTGCACGGTGCGGGTGAGGAATCCGTCGGTCTCCAGGCTGCGCAGGGTTTGGGTGAGCATCTTCTGGGAGACGCCGCCGATGCGGCGGGACAACTCGGTGTAGCGCATCGTGCCCTCGTCCAGCAGTGAATCGATGACCAGGACGGTCCATTTGCCCGCGATGTGGTCGAGCACCTGCCGGGTGGGGCATTTGGGGGAGTAGACGTCGGCGGGGAGGCCGGAGGATTCCACGATCGTCACCTCCAGGAGAGTAGCGCACTAATTAGTGCCTTCTTCCCAATAGAGAGTCACTCTCCAATAGTTAGTGGCATGACATCGATGAGCGTCGCCGACGCGATCCGCACCCGCCGCACCGTCCGCCACTACCGCCCCGACCCGGTGCCGGCGGCCACCCTCGACACCCTGCTCGAGCTCGCCATGGAAGCGCCCTCCAGCTGGAACCTCCAGGACCGGTCGCTGGTCGTGGTGACCGACCCGGCCGGGCGTGAGGGCCTGACCTGGGCCACCGGCGGCCAGCCGCAGCCCGCGGAGGCCCCCGTCATGCTGGTCTTCGTCGCCGAACCGCAGGCCTGGCGCGCCGATCGGTCCGACATCTTCGAACTGGCCCGCGGCACGCACGCCTGGACCGAGGAGTTCAGCAGCGGATTCGCCGCCGCCTCCACCGCATTCCAGCAGGACCTGGCCGACCGCGGGCTGCTGCGCGAATACGCGGTGAAGGACGCCATGATCGCCGCGAGCTACGTCATGCTGGCCGCCACCGAGCTCGGCCTCGCCACCTCGCCGATGAACGGGTGGGACGAGGACCGGGTGAAGAAGGTGATCGGCATCGAGGACCGCCCGGACCTGGCGATCGCGCTGCTCATGTCGGTCGGGTACGCCGCGGAGACTCGGCGGCATCCGGGTCGTCGACCGCTCGGCCGCACCGTGTTCCACGGGTCCTACCCCGCGCGCTGATCCGCTCGGGTGTCGGGGGCCGGGGTTAGGGTGGAGGCCGATCATCCAGGTCGCAGGCTTCCGGGTGGATGCCTCGGGGATTGGAGGAGATCCGTTGCCCGAACTACCGGAGATAGTGGCGCTCGAACAGTTTCTGGTCGAGCATGCGGTGGGGGCCGTGGTCGGGCGTGTCGACGTGGCCGCGCTGAGTGTTCTGAAGACCTTCGATCCGCCGGCGACCGCGCTGTCCGGGCGCGACGTGACCGGGGTGGGGCACTGGGGCAAGCACCTCGGAATGGATTGCGACGGGCTGTGGTTGATCACTCACCTGTCGCGCGGCGGCTGGTTGCGTTGGATCGACGAGCCCGGGGCCAACCCGCCCAAGCCCGGTAAGGGCCCGCTCGCCCTGCGCGTGCACTTCTTCACCCCCGAAGGAGCCACGCCCGCCTTCGATCTCACCGAGGCGGGCACCAAGAAGCGCCTGGCCGTGTGGGTTACGGCCGACCCGCTCTCGGTGCCCGGCATCGCCCGCCTGGGCCCCGACGCCCTCGCGGTCGGCGAACCCGAATTCGCCGAAATCCTCGGCGGCACCTCCCAGCGCGTCAAGAACGCCCTCACCGACCAGACCCTGCTGGCCGGCATCGGCAACGCCTACTCCGACGAAATCCTGCACACCGCAAAACTTTCGCCGTTCGCCAACTCCGGCACCCTGGACGCCCGGCAGGTGTCGCGCCTCTACAACGCCATGCGCGCCACCCTCTCCGACGCCATCGAACGCTCCGTCGGCCAGGACGCCGCCCGCCTCAAGGGCGAAAAGCGTTCCGGCTTCCAGGTTCACGCCCGCACCGGCCTGCCCTGCCCCGTCTGCGGCGACACCGTCCGCGAAGTCTCCTACGCGGACAAGTCCTTCCAGTACTGCCCCACCTGCCAAACCGCCGGCAAGATCCTCGCCGACCGCCGCATGTCCCGCCTCCTGAAGTAGCGCCCGGCCTCAGACCGAGGCCGTCACCTCGGTGCAGCGATCCAGCACGTACGCCGGAACCTCCACTCCCGCATCCAGATCGGCTGCGGGGATGGGGGCGTCGAAGACCTGGCGCAGGGGGAGGACGCCCGCCCAGACGCCGCCGGTCGCGATGTCCTCGGGGGTGTCGCGGGGGCCGCCGGTGCGGATCTTGACCGAGGCCTCGGTGAGGTCGAGGGCCAGGACCAGGGTGGCGGCCATTTCCTTCTTGTCGGGGGAGCGGACCGTGTCCCACGCGCCGGGGGCGGCCTGGTCGACGATGACGCGCAGGGCGTGCATGCGTTCGGCCGGGTCGGTCAGTTCGGTTGGGCGGGCGTGGATTACGGCGGAGCGGTAGTTCATCGAGAAGTGCATGGCGGAGCGGGCGTAGACGATGCCGTCGACGTGGGTGACGGTCAGCGAGACATCGCCGGTCATGGCGGTGCGCAGGTTGCCGGCGCCGGTGGAGCCGTGCAGGTACAGGGTGTCGCCGTCGCGGCCGTAGATGGTGGGGATGACCACGGGCGCGCCGTGCATCAGGACACCCAGGTGGCAGATGAGACCGGCGTCGAGGATGGCTTCCAGGTCGGCGCGGTCGGTGCGGCCCCGCTCCTTGGCGCGGGTGAGGCTGCTGCGCGGCGTGGGTGACAATGGGGTCCGGGTCGACGCTGTCTCACTCATGTGACCAGTTTCGGCCGGGAATTGGCATTGCTGAATAGCCAATTCCGCGGAAGATCAGTGGACCACTTGGGGGAATTCGTGCCGTTCACACTCGCGCATCCGTCGGCCGTCCTGCCACTGCGGCGGGTGCTGTGGTTTCCGGGACTGGTCGCCGGGAGCATCGCGCCGGACCTGCCGTACTACCTGTGGACGGGTGTGGATGGATCGCTGACGCATTCGCTGCCGGGCCTGCCGGTCGACGCGCTGCTCGGGGCGATCCTGGTCGCCGTCGGCGCGATGCTGCGCGGCACGGTGTCGGGAATGCTCGGCAAGGCCATCGCCATCAGCCGGCCACGGGTGGCGACTGCCGTGGCGGCACTCGTGATCGGCGCGGTCACCCACCTGGCCTGGGACGAATTCACCCACACCGACGGTATCGCGGTGCAGCATTGGGAGCTGTTGCGGGAGTCGGTGATCGGGCCGCACCGGGTGTACAACGTGATCGGTTACGTCTCGTCGATCGGCGGCATGCTCCTGCTCGCGGGCTACGCTATCGCGTGGTACCGCCGCGCTCGGCCCATCGACCCGGATCCCTTGCGCGCGTGGGTTATCGGCGCGCTGGCCAGGGTCGCGGCGCTCACCGCGCTCTACGCGCGCACCGATCCGATCGCACGGGTGAGCCTTTACGACTGCGTCCGGCACATGACGATCTACGCGATCACCAGCGCGGCGATCGGCTTCCTGCTCTACGCCCTCTGGTCCCAGGTCCGGCGGCGTCGAGTGGCATCCTGACATCAACCGGTTGCCGAATACCCAGGAGTCCACTTGCGAGCGAATCGCCTGGTCGACGACGACCTCCCGTTCGCCATCGAGCGGGACGGGCGGGTGCCGCTCGCCGCGCAGGTGGCCGACGGGCTGCGGCGGGCCGCGACCAGCGGCGCACTGCGCGGGGGCGACCGGCTGCCGTCGTCCCGCGACCTGGCGCAACGGCTCGGGGTGAGCCGGACCGTGGTCACCGCCGCCTACGACCAGCTGCACGCGGAAGGCTGGCTGGACGGGCGGCACGGGTCGGGCACCTACCTGACCGCCACGCCCCCACCGGTGGACGCGCAGACCGCCGGGCCGCAACGGGTCGACCCGCTCGCGGGACTACTGGACCTGGGCTCGGGCGCGCCGTCCATCGAGACCATCGACCCCGCCGCCTGGCGGCGCGCCTGGCGGGCCGCCTCCGACCGGCCACCCCTGATCCGGCGGGACCGGCGCGGGGAGGCGGCGTACCGGGACGCCGTCGTCGAGCATCTGCTGCGGCATCGGGGATTGGGCGCGGGCAGCGGGACGGCGGTGCTCGCCACCGCCGGAACCAGCGCGGCGGCAGGCGAACTGGCGACGGCGCTGCTGCGCCCCGGCGACGTGGTGGCGATCGAGGACCCCGGATATCAACGGGCGGCCGGGGCGTTCCGGGCGGCGGGCGCGCGGCTGGCACCGGTGCCGGTCGACGCCGAGGGACTGCGGGTGGACCTGCTGCCCGAGACCGCCCGCATGGTGTATTGCACGCCCGCGCACCAGTTCCCGATCGGCGCGCGCATGCCCGCCGCCCGGCGGGTCGAGCTGGTCGAGTTCGCGCGGCGCACCGGCGCACTCGTGATCGAGGACGACTACGACGGCGAATTGCGCTACGACACCGCGCCTTTGCCGCTGCTGGCCACCCTCGCCCCGGACCGGGTCGTGCACCTGGGCACCACCAGCAAGATCCTCACCCCCACGCTCGGGATCGGCTGGCTGGTGGCGGATCCGGCCGTCGCCGAGGCCGTGCTCGCGTATCGCGAACTCACCGGCACCAGCCCGGCGCCCGCCGGGCAGCAGGTGGTCGCCGAACTGGCCCGCAACGGCGATCTCGCCCGGCATCTGCGCCGCCTGCGCCGCGACATGCCCGCCCGGCGCGCCCTGGTGCTGGCGGAGCTGGGCCGCCACGGCCTGGAGGTGCGCGGCGACGACGCGGGCTCGCACGTCTTCCTCCCGCTCGCGACCGCGGACCAGGAGGATCGCGCGATCGCCGCCGCCCGCGCGAACGGCGTCTACCTGGACGGGCTGGCCCGCCACCACGTCGGCCCCCGGCGCACCTTCGGCATCGCCCTCGGATACGCCGCCCTACCTGCGGCGGACCTGCCCGGCGCGGTCCGGTCGGCCGGGTCCGCGCTGGCCCGGGTCGTACAGTGGACCGCATGACCGAAAAGGACATCCACGCGCGTATCAAGGAACTCGTGGATCGTGAGCATGAGCTGCGCGCCCAGACCACCGGCGGCGAACTCGACCCGGAGGCCGAACGCCGCCAGCTCGCCGATATCGAGGTCCAACTCGACCAGTGCTGGGACCTGCTCCGTCAGCGCCGCGCCCGCCTCGACCAGGGCCGCAACCCCGACGAGGCCCAGCCCAGCTCCCCTCGCCAGGTCGAGGGCTATCTGCAGTAGCAACCCCAGCACCCGCAGGCCGGGGCCGCCCACACCGAGCGGCCCCGAATCTGTGTCCGGCCCAGGTCGGGACCGGCGTGCCGGCGCGGCCGGCCGGACCGAGCCGGGCACGCGGTGCAAGGGAATCGGCGGAGGGGCAAGGCCTGGTGCCCGTGGGATTCGGGGCCGGTAAGGCCCTGGGAGGTCCCCCGAGTTCGGTTTACCCTTTTTCAATGGTGGCAACGACAGACATCACGACCGCGGACGGGGTGGTTCGCGGAATCCGTGGCCGCCGCGTTTCGCGCTGGCGGTCCATTCCCTTCGCGGCGGCTCCGGTCGGGGAGTGGCGTTTTCGTGCGCCGCAACCGGTCCAGCCGTGGAGCGGAGTGCGCGAGGCGACCGACTTCGGTTACGCCGCAATGCAACAGCGTGAAGGCGCCCGGCTCGGGCCGCGACAGGTGCAGCCGACGGGGGAGGACTGCCTCACCCTGAATGTGGCCGCGCCGAATACGCCCTCGGCCGCGCCACGGCCGGTGATGGTGTTCATCCACGGCGGCGGCTACATGGTCGGAACCTCCGCCCTGCGCCTGTATTCCGGGGCGCGGCTGGCGGCGCGCGGCGACGTCGTCGTGGTGTCGGTCAACTACCGGCTCGGCGCGTTCGGCTACGTCGACTTCGGCGAATACTCCACGCCCGACCGGCAATTCGATTCCAACCTGGGACTGCGCGACCAGGTCGCGGCCCTGGAATGGGTGCAGCGCAATATCGCGGCCTTCGGCGGCGACCCGAACAATGTCACCATCTTCGGCGAATCGGCCGGCGCGCACGCGGTGCTGTCGCTGATGGCCACACCCGCCGCGGCCGGACTGTTCCATCGCGGCATCGCGCAGAGCGCGCCCGCGGACTGGGCGCCCAGCCAGGCCGAGGCCCGCCTGTTCGCCCGGCGCTGCCTCGACCGGATGGGCATCGACCCGGCGGACGCGGCGCAAGCGCTGAGCACGGCCCCCGCCAACGACATTCGCAAGGGAGTCGACCACGCGCTGGCCCGCGTCATGCACGAACAGCCGGGCCTGTTCCCGGTGGCCCCGACGGTGGACGGCGACTTCCTGCCCGTCGCGCCGGTCTCCGCGTTCGTCAACGGCACCGCGCATCGGGTGCCGCTGATCCTGGGCACCAACCGCGACGAGGCCACCCTGTTCGTGCGCCTCGACGACACCCTGCCCACCACCCCCGACCGCATGCGCTGGCTGCTGCACCACGTCGACCAGACCCTGGGCACCGACGACGAGGGCCCCATCTTCACCAAGCTGGGCCGGGCCATGCCGACCTCGGAGGAACGCCTGCACGAGCGGCTCAGCGAATACGGCGCCGCCGTCGAATCCCGGGTGGCCGCGGCCTATCCCGGCTTCCCCGGCCGGAAGGCCACCGTCCGGATGGGCGGCGACTTCACCTTCTGGCGGCCCTCGGTCCGAGTCATGGAGGCGCACAGCCGGTTCGCGCCCACCTACGCGTACCGCTACGACTTCGCGCCGCGCGCACTGCAATTGAGCGGGTTCGGTGCGACCCACGCCCTGGACCTGGTCCCGGTGTTCGGCGCGGTCGACTCGGTGGTCGGCCGGGCCATGACGGCGCTGGGCGGGCATCGCGGATTCCGTGCGGTGTCACGCCAGTTCCAGGACAACTGGCTGGCCTTCGCGCGCACCGGGAGCCCGCTGCCGAACTGGCCCGCCTACACCGAGGAGCGGCGGGCCACCATGATCATGGATTCGCCCGGTCGCGTCGAATTCGATCCGGAGGGCGCCAAACGCGTGGCCTGGCAAGGGGTTCGGATTCCCGCCCTGACCTGAGCGGCGGTCACCACCGGGTGTGCGGCAGGCCGAGCGCGGACAGTTCCGCCTCGGCCAGCGCCGTGAGCGCGGCCGAGGTCGGGACGGCGTCCGGGTCGAGGCCGACCAGCGACAGCGTGTAGGTGTCGGCGATGCGGGTCAGATACCCGGACAGCCGGGTGCGCGGCAGCGCGTCGAGCCGCAATCCCGGGTGGATGGCGCGCGCCGCCACCCCGGTGCAGGCGTGCGGCCCCAGCGCCAGCAGGGACTCCGGGAGGTTTCCGATGTTGGAGCACAGGATGTCCCGCTCGCCCGCGCCCTTGGCCAGCCGATACGCCAACCGGTCGGGCACGACCTGGAGCAGTTCCTCGGGGATGCCGCCGGGGCTGGTCATGCGGTGCTCGTAGGCCGCGCGGGCCTTGCGCCGCAGCGACGCCGGGGTGTCGTCGCGGGTGATGGCGATCTCGGTCATCGACATGTCGTTGTCCACCCGAGGTTCGTCGCGGGTGTCGACGGGCAGGCTGGCGGCGATGGTGTCGGCGGTGAATCCACTGGCCCACAACATCTTCGCGATCAGGTGCACGAACAGGCTGTTGGCGGTGCCCTGGTGCGCGACCGCGACGCGATTCCAGTCGCGGGCCGGAATCTGGAAGGCGGTCGCGCGGCTGGCCGCAACCGTCGGCCGCTTCGATTTCCCGTTGCCCGCGAGCGTCTTTCGATGCGCGACCGGCGCCGGACGCTCCGGGATGCCGCGGCGCAGCGCGCGGGCGGTCCCGCCCAGCACCGTCGCCCACATGCTGCGCGCGTCGGCCCAATCCGAATGCCCCGTCACGGGCGCCGCGAGCGGGATACCGGACAGCGCGTTGTCGATGGCCAGGGTCAGGGCGCGGCCGTCGGCCAGGGCATGCGAGCAGGTCAGCGCGACCACGCAGCCGCCGTCGTCGAGCCGCGCCGCCGAGAGTCGCCAGCCGGGCCCGGTCTCCGGGTTGAGGTCGTCGCCTTGGCGGTCGGCCCAGTCCAGCATCGTGCCGGCCGGAATCGGATCGGTCGTCATGGTGAACGGGTACGCGGACTCGTTGGGCTGCCAGCGCGGGCGCGCCCCGGGCACCCGCGAGCGCACCACCCGGCGGCCGAGCGGCCCGGTGCGCAGATCCCGGTGAACCCGCCACAGCAGCGCCGGATGCACCGGTTCGGCGGTACGCCAGAGTCCCTGCAGGACGATCGGGGTTCCGAGGCCCCGATGCGACCGCAGGAAGATCTCGTCCAGCACGCTCAGCCGATTCATCGAACGGCTAGCGTACCGATCGGTCCGGCAGCGCGCTGCCGGGCGTATACGGGGCTTCCGCGCACCCCATGCTGCCCGTCCGCACCGAGCGGTGCTGCCCGTCCGCACCGAGCGATGCCGCCGCCCGTGCCGAGCGATGCCGCCGCCCGTGCCGAGCGATGCCGCCGCCCGTGCCGAGCGATGCCGACCTCACCGGCGCGACCGTCCAGGTCGCCGCCGATCGCTGTCCCGCGCCCGCCGTCGTCCGGTGCGTCAGGCGCTGCTGCCGTGCCGGCCCGCACCCGCCGCGAAACGCTGCGCACCATCCAGGGCCCCGTCCATCAGCGCCTTCATCCCGTGCCGCAGTTCGTTGGCGATCGCCTCGGGCTCCTCGAGACCGTCCTGCTCCAGCACCGACATCCGGTCCGAGCGCAGGCAGGTCTGCGGCAGCGCCGCCAGTTCGAGCGCGAGTTCCTCTGCGGCGCGCCGGGATTCGCCATTCGGCACCACCCGGTTCACCAGGCCGATCTGCAATGCCTCGGTCGCGCCGACCGCGCGGCCGGTGAGGATCAGGTCCATGGCGCGGCCCTCGCCGATGACGCGCGGCAGCCGCACCGTGCCGCCATCGATGAGCGGCACGCCCCAGCGGCGGCAGAAGACGCCGAAGGTGCTGTCCTGCTCCGCGATTCGCAGATCGCACCACAGCGCCAGCTCGATGCCGCCCGCCACCGCGTAGCCGGAGACGGCGGCGATGACGGGCTTGGACAGCTTCATCCGGGTCGGTCCCATGGGGCCGTCGCCGTCCTCGGTGACCTGGTTGGAGCGTTCGGTGCCCAGCGCTTTGAGGTCGGCGCCGGCGCAGAAGGTGCCGCCTTCGCCCCACAGCACGGCCACCGCCGCGGTGGGGTCGGCGTCGAAGTCGCGGAAGGCGTCGGCGAGGGCTTTCGCCGTGGGTCCGTCGACCGCGTTGCGGGCTCCCGGGCGGTGCAGGATCACGGTGTAGACAGGGCCGTTGCGCTCCACTCGTACTGTCACGAACCCGACGTTACGCCGTAAACCGGGGGTTGCGTCAAGAAATGAATCGGTGGTTCACTTCTTGTATGGCCTACCGGAGAACACCCGCTGTCCAGGCACGTCTGGATGCTCAATCCGGGTCGATCGTGCGCGCCGCCATGACCGTGCTGTCCCGCGACGGCTTCACCGGACTGTCCATGGCAGCGGTCGCCGCCGAGGCCGGAGTCGCCACCGGCACCGTCTACAAGAACTTCAGCGGCAAGGCCGAACTCGTCACCGCCGTCTTCCGCGAAGTCGTCACCCGCGAGGTCGACGCGGTTCGCGCGGCCGGGGCGGCGGGGGCGGGCCGTACCGCGCCGGACCGGGTCACCGCCGCCGTCGAGACCTTCGCCGGCCGCGCCCTCAAGAACCCCAAGCTCGCCTACGTGCTGCTCGCCGAACCCGTGGACACGGTCGTCGACGCCGAACGCCTGCGCTTCCGCCGGGCCTTCGCCGAAACCTACGTGTCCGCGATCGCCGACGGCATCGCCGATGGTCAACTGCCGCCGCAGGATCCGCGCACCTCCGCCACCGCGCTGGTCGGGGCCATCGGCGAAGTGCTGGTCGGCCCGCTGTCCGAACAACTCCAGAGCGAATCGGTGCTGCCGGAACTGGTCGCCTTCGCCCTGCGCGCCCTCGGCGTTCCCCCCGAAAGCCTCGGCGTCCCCCACGAATAGGAGTCACCCGCAATGCACACGCACGACGTCTTCAACCAGGTGCCGCCGATCGCCCCGTTCGACAACTCCCGCAATCCCGCGCTGATCGAGAGCCTGCACCGGGAAGGCGCGGGCTGGGCCGAAGCCGAAGTGCGGGAACTGGGCATCCTCGCGGGCGGGACGGAAGCCCAGGAGTGGGGCCGCGTCGCCAACGAGTACCCGCCCGTCCTGCACACCCACGACCGCTACGGCCACCGCATCGACGAGGTGGAATTCCACCCGTACTGGCACAACCTGATGGACGTCGCGGTGACGCACGGGCTGCACGGCGCGCCCTGGCAGGACGACCGTCCCGGCGCGCACACCGCCCGCGCGGCCAAGTTCTACACCTGGGGCATCGCCGACGCCGGGCACATGTGCCCGATCTCCATGACCTACGCCGTGGTGCCCGCGCTGCGCCACAATCCCGAACTCGCCGCCACCTTCGAGCCGCTGCTCGCCTCCCGCGTCTACGACTTCGGCCTGCGCGAACCGTCCACCAAGGCCGGACTCATCGCGGGCATGTCGATGACCGAGAAGCAGGGCGGCTCCGACGTCCGCGCCAACACCACCACCGCCACCCCGCTGCCCGACGGCACCTACCGCATCGTCGGCCACAAATGGTTCACCTCGCACCCCATGGGCGACATGTTCCTGACCCTCGCCCAGGCGCCGGGCGGACTGTCCTGCTTCATGCTGCCCCGGGTACTGCCCGACGGCACCCGCAACGCACTGCGCATCCAGCGACTCAAGGACAAGCTGGGCAACAAGTCCAACGCCTCCTCGGAACTGGAGTACGAGAACGCCATCGGCTGGCTGGTCGGCGCGGAGGGCGCCGGCGTGAAGACCATCATCGAAATGGTCAACATGACCCGCCTGGACTGCGTGATCGGTTCGGCCACCGGCATGCGCGCCGGGGTCGTGTTCGCCACCCACCACGCGCGCCACCGGGAAGTGTTCGGCAAGAAGCTCGTCGATCAGCCCGCCATGCGAAACGTGCTGGCCGACCTGGTGATCGAGTCCGACGCCGCCACCACCGTCATGATGCGCCTGGCCGGCGCCACCGACCGCGCCGACAGCGACCCCGCCGAGGCGGCGCTGCGCCGCATCGCGCTCGCGGTCACCAAGTACTGGGTGTGCAAGCGTGCCCCCGCGCACGCGGCCGAAGCGCTGGAATGCTTCGGCGGCAACGGATACGCCGAGGAATCCGGCATGCCGCGGCTGTACCGCGAAGCCCCACTCATGTCCATCTGGGAAGGCTCGGGCAATGTGGCGGCGCTGGACGCGTTGCGCGCCATGGGACGTCAGCCCGAGACCGTCGAAGCCTTCTTCAACGAGGTGAACCTCGCGCGCGGCGGCAACCGCCACCTCGACGAAGCGATCGACCGAATCGGCAAGGAGCTCACCGACTTCGCCGACATCGAATACCGCGCCCGCCGCGTGGTGGAGCTGATGGCGCTGGTGCTGCAGGGCGCGCAACTGGTGCGGCACGGCCACCCGGCCGTCGCGGACGCCTTCTGCCGGACCAGGTTCGGCGGTGACTGGGGCATCGCCTTCGGCACCCTGCCCGCCGGCGTGGACGTCGAGTCCATCATCCAGCGCGCCTACGTCGACTGACGCGGATCAGCCGAAGTCGAGGCCCTGGGCGAACCAGGGCCTCGCGCAACACCCGAATCGCCTTCGGGCCCATACCGTGCAAGGCCAGTAGCTCGCGCTCCCGCACCCCGGCCAGCTGCTCCAGACTGCGATACCCGGCGGCGGCGAGGGCCCGCGCCGCCGGAGCGGAGACGCCGCGGGGCCAGATCGGATCGCTCATGGCCCGAGCCTAGGCCGCTACCTCACCCGCCTGTGGAAAGCCGGCAGCGACGCGACGCGCGGGCTGCAACGAAGGCCACGCTTCCGGCCGGGGCCCTGCGGTAATAGCGTCGAAGCATGCCTCGTACAACGACGTACAGCCAGTGGATCGCCCTGCCGCCGCAGCAGCTGTGGACCGTGCTCGGGGATCCGGCTCGCCTGCCGGAATGGAATCCCGCTGTCGCCGCGCTGACCCTGCACGGCGCGCCCGCCGCGGGCGTCAGCGGTGACTACCTGCCGCGCGGGCGCGTCACCGGTGCCGTGCACGACAGGCTCGCGAAACCGTTCGTGCTCTCGACCTTCGTGCCCGATCGCGAGATCACCCTCGAACAGCCCGAACCCGCGGGGACCATGCGGATGCGCTGGGTGCTGACCCCGCGCGACGGCGGCACCGAACTCGGTCAGCAGCTCACCTTCAGCGGGCCGTCGGCCGCGGTCATGCGCAAGGTCGTCGGCGACCTGCTCGAGACCGACGCCCACACCTGCTTCACGCGGCTGGCGCAACTGGCCGGACTGCGCCCCGCCGAGGACGCGCTCACCATCGTGATCGCCGGCGGCACCGGCGCACTGGGCCGCATCCTGGCCGCCGACCTCGCCTGCCGCGGGCAGCGGGTCGTCATCCTCACTCGGCGCACCCTGCCGGAACTGCCCTACCCGCAATACGAATGGGACGGCCGCGGCGTCGGCGCGTGGGCCGACGCCCTGCGCAACCCGGGCCGTACCGCGGTCGTCAACCTCGCGGGCAAGCTCGTCGACTGCCGCCCCACCGCCGGCAATATCGCCGAATTGCGCCGCAGCCGGGTGGATTCGACCCGGGCGCTGGTGGAGGCTTCGAAGGCGCTGGACCGGCCGATCGACTACTGGATCCAGGCGAGTACCACCGCCATCTGGGCCGACGCGGGGGAGATCCGGTGCGTCGAGGGCACCCCGCTGCCCGAACCCGGCCTGCCGCAGATGACCGGCGTGGCCGCGCCCTGGGAGGCCGCCTTCGACGGGGCCAACGCCACGCATCGGATCGTCCTGCGCACCTCGATCGTCCTGGACCCGGACGCCCCCGCGCTGAAACGCCTGGCCCAGCTGACCAAGGCGGGCCTGGGTGGCAGCGTCGGCAACGGACGACAGTGGTTCAGCTGGATCCACTTCGAGGACTGGCTGGCCATCGTGCGCGCGGGCCTGGGCCTGGACCCCCGGGTCGCGCTGCCCAACGGCGTGGTGGTCGCGGCCACCGACTTCCCCGTACGCAACAAGGAACTGATGGCCACCCTGCGCCGGCAACTGCGCCGCCCGTGGTCGCCGCCCACCCCCGCGGCCGCCCTGACCGTCGGCGCGGTGCTGCTGCGCACCGACCCGGCGCTCGGCCTGACCGGACGGCACGCCACCTCGGAAGTGCTGCGGCACAACGGGTTCCGCTTCCGCTACCCGACCCTCGACGAAGCCCTGTCGAACCTGCTGCCGCGGTAGCCGCGGCCCGGGCAACCGGGCGACTGTGATCTACGACAATCTGTCGTAATCGGATGTCACGTTTCCGGGCCCGCCGGCGTCTCATGGTCATGACCGCCACCGCGAACCGCGCCGATGCCGCCGACCAGCGGTATCACCTCGCCGCGGGCCTGAAACGCTCCATCAACAAGGTGTTCCCGACGCACTGGTCGTTCCTGCTCGGGGAGATCGCGCTCTACAGCTTCATCATCCTGCTGCTGTCCGGCGTCTACCTGACCCTGTACTTCGAACCCTCCATGACCGAGGTCACCTACAACGGCGTGTACCAGCCGCTGCGCGGCGTCCGCATGTCCGCCGCCTACCGCAGCGTTCTCGACATCTCCTTCGACGTGCGCGGCGGACTGTTCGTCCGGCAGGTCCACCACTGGGCGGCTCTGCTGTTCGCGGCGTCGATGATCATCCACCTGTTCCGGGTGTTCTTCACCGGCGCCTTCCGCAAACCCCGCGAAGCCACCTGGGTGATCGGCGCGATCCTGTTGATCCTGGCCATGTTCGAGGGCTACTTCGGCTACTCGCTGCCCGACGACCTGCTCTCCGGCACCGGCCTGCGCTCACCCCTGGGCGGCATCACCATGGCCGTCCCGGTCATCGGCACCTGGACCCACTTCTTCCTGTTCGGCGGCGAATTCCCCGGCACCGTACTGATCCCGCGCCTCTACATCACCCACGTACTGCTGTTCCCTGGCATCATGCTGGCGCTGATCGGCGCGCACATCGCCCTGGTCTGGTACCAGAAGCACACCCAGTTCCCCGGACCCGCCCGCACCGAGCGAAACGTGGTGGGGGCGCGCATCGTTCCGGTGTTCTCCCTGGACCAGGGCGCGTTCTTCGCCTTCACCCTCGCCACCGTCGCGCTCCTGGGCGGCCTGTTCCAGATCAACCCGATCTGGAACCTGGGGCCCTACAACCCCGCCCAGGTGTCGGCCGGCTCCCAGCCCGACTTCTACATGATGTGGACCGACGGCCTGGCCCGGCTCATGCCGCCCTGGGAGATCTACCTGGGCGGCTACACCATTCCCGCCGCGTTCTGGGTGGCCGTGGTGATGGGCCTGGTGCTGGCGGTGATCCCGCTCTACCCGTGGATCGAGAAGCGGCTCACCGGCGACACCGCGCACCACAATCTGCTGCAGCGGCCCCGAGACGTGCCGGTGCGCACCGGAATCGGGGCCATGGCCATCGCCTTCTACCTGATGCTCACCTTCGCCTGCGTGAACGACATCATCGCGCTGAAATTCTCGGTCTCGCTCAACGCGACCACCTGGTTCTTCCGGATCGCCCTGCTGCTGGCGCCGCCGCTGGCCTACACCGTCGCCTACCGGTTCTGCCTGGGACTGCAGCGCGGTGACCGGGCGGTGCTGGAACGCGGGATCGAGACCGGGATCGTCAAACGGCTGCCGCACGGCGAATACATCGAGGTGCATCAGTCGCTGGGGGCCGCCGAATACCAGGGTGCGCCGGTCCCGAAGAAGATGAGCAAGCTCGGGGCCGCGGGCAAACCCGGCGCCGGCGGGTTTCTGGCGGCGGATCCGGCCGCCGAGCGCGAGGCTCTCACCGCCTCGAGTCATCATGAGGAGCGCGCGCAGCTGATGGTGCTGAAAGCGAAGCAGGACAACGGGAGTCGAGGATGAAACTCCGGACACGCACCGACGACGGGGAATACGGGCTGCTGGTGGCCGCCGCCACCGCCTACGACATGCAGTCCGCGCGGGCCGTGCGGCAACTACTGCACACCCACGGGGTGCGCGCCACCCTCGGCCCGGCGCGCATCCACCGGTGGCGAAACCTGAAGGACCACTTCCGGATCCTGGTCTTCCCCGAGGACGCCGTCCGCGCCTACGACGTCCTCAGCCGCCACACCAGCTAGAGCTTGGTCAGGGTCCGGCTGTAGGAGGGGATCAGCCGGATCTTGCCCGCGGTGCCGAAATCGATGGTGACCGTGGCCAGCGCACCGAAACCCTCCGCGGCGATGACCCGGCCCAGGCCGTACTTGTCGTCGTTGACACGATCGCCCACCGCGAGCACCAGACCGCTGTTGTTGCGCTTGGCCCCGGCCCCGGCCGCGGCGGGGGCCGGACGCCGCTCACCACGGTCACGCAGACCGGGGCGGGTGTCCGACCAGCCGTCGCCGCGGGTCCAATCCCGTTCCAGGCCATCGTCTTCGCCGCGCCGGCGGAACCCGCGAGAGGTCTGCGACGGCGCGGGCTCCAGCCGCTGCCAGTCCATCAGATGTCCCGGAATCTCCTGCAGGAAGCGGGATTCCGGATTCGACACCGGCTGCCCCCAACCCGAGCGGACCACCGCGCGGGTCAGGTACAGGCGCTTGCGGGCGCGAGTGATGCCGACGTAGGCCAGCCGGCGCTCCTCCTGCAGTTCAGCGGGATCGCCCAGCGCGCGCATGTGCGGGAACTGGCCGTCCTCCCAGCCGGTCACGAAGACCACCGGGAACTCCAGGCCCTTGGCGGTGTGCAGGGTCATCATGGTGACCACGCCGGAACCCTCTTCGGGAATCTGATCGGCATCGGCCACCAGGGAGACGCGCTCCAGGAACGCCGCCAGCGAACCCGGCTCCGGCTCGCCCTCGGCCTGCTCGGGCACCAGGCCCTCGTCCCGCGCGGCCTCCACATTGTTGCGCGCCTCGGAACTGAATTCCCGTGCGACGCTCACCAATTCGTTGAGGTTGTCCAGGCGGGCGCCGTCCTGCGGATCGTCGGAGGCCTCCAGCTCGGCCCGGTACCCGGTGCGATCCAGCACCGCCTCGACGATCGAACCCACGTCGGGGAAGTCCATATCGGCTTGCGCCCCGGCCGCCCGGATCTCCTCCAGCAGCTCCAGGAATCCCGAAATAGCCTTCTGCGAACGGGAATTCAGCAGGGCTACCTTGCCCGCTGCGGCGTCCCGCAGCGCCTGCGCGAAACCGATGTTCCGCTGCTCGGCGTGCACGGCCACGCACGCCTCCGCGCGATCGCCGATGCCGCGGCGCGGGGTGTTGAGCACCCGGCGCAGGCTCACCGCGTCGTCCGGATTCTCCAGCACCCGCAGGTAGGCCACGATGTCGCGGACTTCCTTGCGCTCGTAGAAGCGCACGCCGCCGACCACCTTGTAGGGCAGGCCCATCCGGATGAAGATCTCTTCCAGCGCGCGCGAATTGTTGTTGGTGCGGTAGAAGACCGCCACATCCGCGTAGTTCGCGTCGCCCTGATCGACCAGCCGGTCGATCTCGCGGGCCACGAACGAGGCCTCGTCGTGCTCGTTGTCGGCCACGTAGCCGACGATGAGATCGCCGTCGCCCTGATCGGTCCACAGCTTCTTGTCGCGGCGGCCCTCGTTGCGGGCGATGACCGCGTTGGCCGCAGTCAGAATGTGCTGGGTGGAGCGGTAGTTCTGTTCCAGCAGAATGGTTTCCGCGTCCGGGAAGTCGCGCTCGAACTCCTCGATATTGCGGATGGTGGCGCCGCGGAAGGCGTAGATCGACTGATCCGCGTCACCCACCACGCACAACTCCGAGGGCGGCACCCGGTGCTCCGAGCCGGTGTCGGGGTCATCGCCCCACACCCCGCCCCGGTGATGGCCCACCAGCTCACGCACCAGCGTGTACTGCGCGTGGTTGGTGTCCTGGTACTCGTCGACCAGCACGTGCCGGAAGCGCCGCCGGTAGTACTCGGCCACCTGCGGATGCCGTTGCAGCACCGACACCGTCTCGCCGATCAGATCGTCGAAGTCGAAGGCGTTGGCCGCGCGCAGCCGCCGCTGATACTCGCCGTACACCCGGGCCACGATGCGCGGCAGCTCGCTGTCCTCGGTCTCGGCGTCGGCCGCCGCCTGCGCGGCGTCGACGAGCTCGTTCTTGAGATTCGAGATGGCGGTGGACAGCAGGCGCGGCGAATACTTCTTCGCGTCGATCTCGAAATCGCGCAGGATCATGCCCAGCAGCCGGCGCGAGTCATCGGCGTCGTAGATGGAGAAGTTGGAGTTCATCCCCTGCAACAGCGACGCCTGGGTGCGCAGGATCCGCACGCAGCTGGAGTGGAAGGTGGACACCCACATGCCCGCCGCGCGCGGGCCGACCAGCCCGGCGACGCGTTCCCGCATCTCGGCGGCGGCCTTGTTGGTGAAGGTGATGGCCAGGATCTCGCTGGGCCGCACGCCGCGCGCGTCCAGCAGATAGGCGATACGACGGGTCAGGACCGCGGTCTTGCCCGAACCGGCTCCCGCCACGATCAGCAGCGGGGTGCCGGTGTGCATCACCGCGGCGCGCTGTTGTGGATTCAAACCCTCGAGCAACGCTCCGTCTCGCCGCGCCTGCTCGGTCTTCTGCTCGCCCTTTGCCACCGTCGTATTCATCGCCCATCCACGCTACCGGCGCGCACCGACAGCCGCTGGGCCGGATCGCACAGGTGTCCGATTAGTGCCGGTCCGGCGAATTTCCGGTGAACCGAGTGACAGAAGGAAACTCAGGAGATTCATAAATGTACCCGTTTTGCTCAGGTACCTCGCCGTGGCAGACTCGTCCCATGACCGGGTCGAAGGTGACGCATTGCACTTGAGCACCGACACGCACCGCACCTGACCCCCATCCCGGGGAGACCAATTCTTGCCAGGGGGGACAATGTATGGCCGACAGGTCTGATTCTTGGTGAAGAACCGATCGGTAACAGGATGGGTCCACCCACCGATCGACGTTCTGGACCACGAGGAGTTGAAAGTATGAGCATCTCGACGACGGGACATTCCGAGTCTGCCACTGGCTCGGACTCCGCCCTGCCCACCGAGGCAGAGATCGACAAGCTGCGTTTGGAAATCGACAAGCTGGACGCCGAGATCCTCGCCGCCATCAAGCGCCGCACCGAGGTCTCGCGCATCATCGGACGGACCCGAATGGCGAACGGCGGGCCCAAGCTCGTCCACTCCCGCGAGATGAAGGTACTCGAACGTTTCAGCGAGCTCGGCCAGGAAGGCCACACCCTCGCCATGCTCCTGCTGCGCCTGGGCCGCGGCCGGCTGGGCCACTGACACTTCCCTGTTAACGACGAGCACCGCTCGATCCGATACAACGAGCGGTGCCGTTCCGCGCGGCCACCACACCGAGCCACGCTGCATGCGGAGCCACGGATGCAGCAGCCCCAGGCCGCCCCGGGTGTTTCGACCCCGGGGCGGTTCTTTCATTCCTAGGGCAGGGCGATGTACTTCGTGTCGAGGTACTCCTCGATGCCCTCGTAGCCGCCCTCCCGGCCGAAACCGGATTCCTTCACGCCGCCGAAGGGCGCGGCCGGGTCGGAGATGACACCGCGATTCACGCCGACCATGCCGGTCTCCAAACCCTCGGCGACCCGCAACGCCCGGTCCAGACTCCGCGTGTAAACGTATGCGACCAGGCCGAATTCGGTGTTGTTGGCGGCGGCCAGGCCCTCGGCCTCGGTATCGAAACCGACGATCGGGGCGACCGGTCCGAACACCTCCTCACGCAGGATCCGAGCGTGCGCCGGGACATCGGTGAGCACGGTGGCCGGATAGAACCAGCCCGCGCCGCCCGGCGCCTTGCCGCCCAGCTTCACCTGCGCGCCCGCCGCCACCGCGTCGTCCACCAGATCGCTCACGGTGTCGAGCTGGTTCTCGTTGATCAGCGGGCCCAGCGTGGTATCCGGGTCCACGCCATTGCCCAGCCGGTACTCGGCCATGGCCGCCACCAGCTTGTCGGTGAATTCCTGGCGAACCGAATTCTGGACGTGGAAGCGGTTGGCTGCGGTGCACGCCTCCCCGCCGTTGCGCAGCTTCGCCAGCACCGCGCCCTGCACGGCGGCATCCAGATCGGCGTCGTCGAAGACCACGAAGGGCGCGTTGCCGCCCAACTCCATCGAGGTGCGCAGCAGACCGTGCGCGGACTGCTCGACCAGCTTCTTGCCGACCGGGGTGGACCCGGTGAAGGTCAGCTTGCGCAGTCGCGGATCGTTCAACAGCGGCGCGGTGACCGCGCTCGAACGCGAGGTGGTGATCACCGACAGCACGCCGTCGGGCAGCCCGGCCGCACTGCACAGCTGAGCCAGCAGCAGCATGGTCAGCGGGGTCTCGCCCGCGGGCTTCACGATCATCGTGCACCCGGCCGCCAGCGCCGGGCCGATCTTGCGAGTTCCCATGGCCAGCGGGAAGTTCCACGGCGTGATGGCCAGGCACGGCCCGACCGGCTGCTTGTGCACCAGGATTCGCCCGACCCCGCCCGGGGCGGGCTGGTAGCGGCCGTGCACCCGCACCGCCTCCTCCGAGAACCAGCGGAAGAACTCCGCGCCGTAGCGCACCTCATTGCGGCTCTCCGGCAGGGCTTTACCCATTTCCAGGGTCATCAACAGCGCGAATTCCTCGGCCCGCGAGGTGATCGCCTCGAAGACCGCGCGCAGGATCTCGCCACGCTGCCGGGCCGGGGTCGCGGCCCACTCGGCCTGCACGGCCGCGGCCGCGTCGAGGGCGCGCATGGCGTCCTCGGGGGTCGCGTCGGCGACCTGGGCGATGACCTCGCCGGTCGCCGGATTGTGGACCGGGAACGTCGCGCCGCCGGTGGCGTTCACCGGCCCGCCGATCCAGAGCTGTGTGGGAATGGACGACAGGAGCTCAGTCTCAGACACCATGTCCGCCAGCCTATGCCTCGCGTTCGAATTTCACTCCGCGCTGCGCGAACCCCCGGGATTAGCCGCTGTTACCTGCGAGTCGCAATGTGGACGTTGTAACCTCCCGGGAGTGAGCAGCGACATCACCGCGTCGGCGGTCTGGCGGAAACTGCACGATCACCACTCCTCTCTGGCGTCGCGGCACCTGCGCGAGTTCTTCGCCGAGGATCCCGAGCGCGGCCGGGAGCTGATCGTGCGGGTCGGTGACCTGCATATCGACTACTCCAAACACCGGGTGACCCGCGAAACCCTGGATCTGCTGGTCGAATTGGCGGAGACGGCCGGGGTGGAGCGGCGCCGCGACGCCATGTTCGCGGGCGACCGGATCAACACCTCCGAGGACCGCGCGGTCGGGCACGTGGCGCTGCGGGTACCCGCCGGCGGGCACATCGACATGGACGGCGAGGACGTCGTCCCCGAGGTGCAGGACGTGCTCGAGCGGATGGGCGCGTTCACCGACGACGTGCGCTCCGGGCAGTGGCGCGGCGCGACCGGCGAACGCATCACCACCGTGGTGAACATCGGCATCGGCGGCTCCGACCTCGGCCCGGCCATGGTGTACCTGGCGCTGCGGCACTACGCCGACGCCGGCATCGCCGCCCGCTTCGTCTCCAATGTCGATCCGGCGGACCTGGTTTCGAAGCTCGACGGCCTCGACCCGGCCACGACGCTGTTCATCGTCGCCTCCAAGACCTTCTCCACCCTGGAGACGCTCACCAACGCCACCGCGGCCCGCCGCTGGCTGGTGGCCGCGCTCGGCGAGGCCGCGGTCGCCAAGCACTTCGTCGCGGTGTCCACGCACGCGCAGCGGGTGTCCGAGTTCGGCATCGACACCGCCCACATGTTCGGCTTCTGGGACTGGGTCGGCGGCCGCTACTCGGTGGACTCGGCCATCGGACTCTCGGTCATGGCCGTCATCGGCAAGGAACGGTTCGCGGAGTTCCTGGCCGGAATGCACACGGTGGACGAGCATTTCAGGCAGGCGCCGCTCGCCGAGAACGCGCCGGCCCTGCTCGGCCTGCTCGGCGTCTGGTACTCGAACTTCTTCGGCGCGCAGTCCCGCGCCGTGCTGCCCTACGCCAACGACCTGGCCCGCTTCCCGGCCTACCTGCAGCAGCTGACCATGGAGTCCAACGGCAAATCCGTACGCGCCGACGGCACCCCGGTCACCACCTCCACCGGTGAGATCTTCTGGGGCGAGCCCGGCACCAACGGCCAGCACGCCTTCTACCAGCTGCTGCACCAGGGCACCCGGCTGGTGCCCGCCGACTTCATCGGATTCGCCCGTCCCACCGACGATCTGCCCACCATGGACGGCACCGGCAGCATGCACGACATCCTGATGAGCAACCTGTTCGCCCAGACCAAGGTGCTGGCCTTCGGCAAGACCGCCGAGGAGATCGCCGCCGAGGGCACCGCCCCGAACCTGGTGCCGCACAAGGTGATGCCCGGCAACCGCCCCTCCACGGCCATCCTCGCGCCCCAGCTCACCCCGTCGGTGCTCGGCCAGCTGATCGCCCTCTACGAACACCAGGTCTTCACCGAGGGCGCGATCTGGGGCATCGACAGCTTCGACCAATGGGGCGTCGAGTTGGGCAAGCAGCAGGCGCTGGAGCTGGCCCCGCTGCTCACCGCCGCGGAAGCGCCCGCCCCACAAGCGGACTCCTCGACCGACGCGCTGATCCGCTGGTACCGCACGAACCGCCGGTGACGCAACGGGCCCGCATCGGCCCGCCAGAACGAGAAAGGCGCGTCCCGAGAGGGGAACGCGCCTTTCGCTGTATTCGGGGGTGTCAGTCCCTCTCAGGGCCCAGGGAGATGCCGCGGGAGGCGAGCCAGGGCAGCGGGTCGATCTTGTCGACGCCGTTCAGCCAGACCTCGAAGTGGCAGTGCGGGCCGGTGGAGAAGCCGCGATTGCCGACCGTGGCGATCTGATCGCCGGCCATCACGCGCTGGCCCTGGGAGACCGTCGCGGTGTCGATGTGGCCGTAGATGGTGACCGTGCCGTCGTCGTGCAGCAGGCGGACCCACATACCGAAACCCGAAGCGGGACCGGCCTCGAGCACGGTGCCGTCGGCGACCGCGTAGATCGGGGTGCCGATCGGGGCGGCGATGTCGACACCCTGATGCGCGACGCCCCAGCGGATGCCGAAGCCGGAGGTGAAGGTGCCCGCGGCGGTGAACTTGGTCCACAGCGGCCGGTACTTCGACGCCTCCTGGTTGGCCATGTCGGCGGCGAACTGCTTGCCCTTGGCCAGAATGTCGTTGAACTGATCCAGGTTCGCCGGTGCGTTCGGGTTCAGGACCTGCGGGGCGCCGGGCGCGCCGTCGCCGACCACCGAGGTGGCCGCGACTTCCTTGACCTGGTTGGCGGCCTGGTAGTCGACATTGCTGGTGTCGTGGCTCGCGGCTTCGACGGTGGCCTGTCCGGCCGCCACGACCGCACCGGCCGCGACCGCGACCACGGCCGCACGGCCTTTGAGCGCGGAGGGCGGGGCGGGTAGGCGGTGCGAGCCGCCGGCGCGGCGCTTGCCGCCGGAGCGGGTGGGGCGCGGCTCGTCGTCCGAATAGTCGTCGAGCGCACCGTGATCGACACGGGCGCCGTCACCGGAGAACTGGAGCTTCTCGCCGGACGCGGTCTTGAAGGTGTAGACCGGTCGGTATTCGTCGGAGGGGGTCGGGTCCGCGCTCGCATCCCAGTTGGTCCGCGACTGCGCGGCCCAATCGCTCGGATTCGGTGCGGCCCAGCCGTTCACCGTGGTCTGGGCGTTGTAGTCCCAGTTCGGCTCGGGCTGCCACTCGGCCGGTTCGGCCTGCCACTGCGGGGACTCGCCCCACTGCTGCTGGGGTTCACCCCACTGCTGGGCGCCGTTCCAGTCGGCGTCGGACTGCCACTGTGCCTGCGGATCCCACTGGGTCTGCTGCTCCCACTGCTGGGCGGGCTGCTCCCAGCGGGAGCCGCCGTTCCACGCCTGGGTGGCGTCCCAGTCGCCGTGGGCGACCGTGCCGGTGGTGTTCGGGGAATCGAATGTCGTTGCGCCGCCGGGGTTATCCGCGTCCTCGCGATAGCGATGGCCGCGGCGGGGCCGGTGCTGCGAAGGGAACGAGCCGTCGCTCAAAGCCTGCCGTCCTCCTGTCCGTGACCGGGTTGTGACATCGAACGCAACGACG
Source organism: Nocardia tengchongensis (assembly GCF_054781395.1). Taxonomy (NCBI): domain Bacteria; kingdom Bacillati; phylum Actinomycetota; class Actinomycetes; order Mycobacteriales; family Nocardiaceae; genus Nocardia; species Nocardia tengchongensis. The sequence goes on along the minus strand of NZ_BAAGUM010000006.1, from coordinate 1,170,331 downwards.
GTAACGAAACGATTGCGGCTCAGCAAGCGATGGACCCCGTTCGACACACTGCTGTGACATTGATCACGTGTGACGCCGGAATGCGCTCACTGTGCTCCGGGTAACCGAGTGAGGTTTGTCGACGACGCTGCGTAGTAGCCAGTGTCACTCTCCGGGATTCGCTGGCCCCACCTGGCGCCGGGCCAACAAGCTACCCGCCAGTAGCATTGACGAGGGGTTTTAGGGGCGCGGAGACAGTACCGTGACCTGCGCCACTTAGGCTGTATGCGGCTGATTTTCGCTCCGTGTGACTGATTAGAGTCCGAGCCGACCCCGCTGACCCTCCCGCGCGACCTGCAAACAGTCGCCGAGGGGTCGACGACGGGCCGCCAACCAAGACGTTGTCACAACAACGCAGACGAGACGGTGAGTACATGGATCTCTTCGAATATCAGGCGAAGGAACTCTTCGTGAAGCACGGAGTGCCTTCGTCGGAGGGCCGCGTCACGGACTCCGCCGAGGACGCGCGTGCGATCGCGACCGAACTCGGCAAGCCGGTGATGATCAAGTCGCAGGTCAAAGTCGGTGGCCGCGGCAAGGCCGGTGGCGTGAAGTACGCCGCGACCCCGGATGACGCCTTCACCCACGCCAACAACATCCTGGGCCTGGACATCAAGGGCCACGTCACCAAGAAGATCCTGGTTGCCGAGGCCAAGGACATCGCCTCGGAGTACTACATCTCCTTCCTGCTCGACCGTTCCAACCGCACCTACCTGGCCATGTGCTCGGTCGAGGGCGGCATGGAGATCGAGGAAGTGGCTGCCACCAAGCCGGACCGTCTGGCCAAGGTCGCCGTCGACGCCGTCAAGGGTGTCGACCTGGCGTTCGCCCGTTCCATCGCCGAGCAGGGCCACCTGCCCGCCGACATCCTGGACGCGGCCGCGGTGACCATTCAGGCGCTGTGGGAGGTCTTCATCAAGGAAGACGCGACCCTGGTCGAGGTGAACCCGCTGGTTCGCACCCCCGACAACGAGATCCTGGCCCTCGACGGCAAGGTCACCCTGGACGAGAACGCCGAGTTCCGCCACCCCGACCACGCCGAGTTCGCGGACATCGACGCCACCGACCCGCTCGAGCTCAAGGCCAAGGAGAACGACCTCAACTACGTCAAGCTCGACGGTGAGGTCGGCATCATCGGCAACGGCGCGGGTCTGGTCATGTCGACCCTCGACGTCGTCGCCTACGCCGGCGAGAACCACGGTGGCGTGAAGCCCGCCAACTTCCTCGACATCGGTGGCGGCGCCTCGGCTGCCGTCATGGCCGCCGGTCTCGACGTCATCCTGAACGACGCGCAGGTCAAGTCCGTGTTCGTGAACGTCTTCGGTGGTATCACCGCGTGTGACGCGGTCGCGAACGGCATCGTCGGCGCGCTCAACACCCTGGGCGCCGAGGCCAACAAGCCGCTGGTCGTCCGTCTGGACGGCAACAAGGTCGAAGAGGGCCGCAAGATCCTCGCCGACTTCAACCACCCGCTGGTGACCCTCGCTCAGACCATGGACGAAGGCGCCGACAAGGCCGCCGAGCTGGCTGCGGCCAAGTAAGGACTCGAACCAAAATGTCTATCTTCCTGAACAAGGACAACAAGGTCATCGTCCAGGGCATCACCGGCGGCGAGGGCACCAAGCACACCGCGCTGATGCTGAAGGCGGGCACCCAGGTCGTCGGCGGCGTGAACGCCCGCAAGGCCGGCACCACCGTCAAGCACGTCGACAAGGACGGCAACGACATCGAGCTGCCGGTCTTCGCGACCGTCGCCGAGGCCATGGAGAAGACCGGGGCCGACACCTCGATCGCCTTCGTGCCGCCGGCCTTCTCGAAGGACGCCATCATCGAGGCCATCGACGCGGAGATCCCGCTGCTCGTGGTCATCACCGAGGGCATCCCGGTGCAGGACTCCGCCTACGCGTGGGCCTACAACGTGGAGAAGGGTCAGAAGACCCGCATCATCGGCCCGAACTGCCCCGGCATCATCACCCCGGGTGAGTCGCTGGTCGGCATCACCCCGGCCACCATCTCGGGCAAGGGTCCGATCGGCCTGGTCTCCAAGTCGGGCACCCTGACCTACCAGATGATGTTCGAGCTGCGGGACTTCGGTTTCTCCACCGCCATCGGCATCGGCGGTGACCCGGTCATCGGCACCACCCACATCGACGCCATCGAGGCGTTCGAGAAGGACCCCGAGACCAAGCTCATCGTCATGATCGGCGAGATCGGCGGCGACGCCGAGGAGCGCGCGGCGGCCTACATCCAGGCCAACGTCACCAAGCCGGTCGTCGGCTACGTCGCGGGCTTCACCGCGCCGGAGGGCAAGACCATGGGCCACGCCGGCGCCATCGTCTCCGACGGTGCGGGCACCGCCCAGGGCAAGAAGGAGGCCCTCGAGGCCGCGGGCGTGAAGGTCGGCAAGACCCCGTCCGAGACCGCCGCCCTGGCGCGCGAGATCCTGGAGAAGGCTTCCATCAGCGCCTGATGTTCTCGTGCCCCGCTGTCTGACGACAGCGGGGCACAGGGCAAGGATTTCGGGCGGGTGCTGCCCGCCCGAATGGCTGACAACGAAGGCCGCCTGTCGAATTCGACAGGCGGCCTTCGTGATTCACAGGAATGTGAGCAATCAGTCGTGCGGCGGGTGTTTGCGGGCCGGGGCGGCGGGTAAAGCGGCCGGGTCCTGCGCCGATTCAGCTATTGCGGTAAGGGCACGGGTGGTGGTAGATGCTGCCACCGGCCGTGCGGTGCAGTAGCGTCGGTGGAGGTTCGTGAACGACTCGATAGGAGACGACGACATGGCTTACCCGACCGGGGGCTCGGGATACAACGCGCCCCAGCCGACGCCTTCCTCCGGATCCGGATTCGGCGCGGGCGCTCCCGCAGCCGGTTCGGGGACCTCGCCCATCGCGGGCAAGGGACTGCCTTTCTTCCTCACCGTGGGCGTCGCGGCGCTCGGCGTCATCAACTTCCTGCTGGGCTTCGCGCCCTATGTCGGCACCAAGGCCGTCGAGATCGGCAACACCCGGGTCGGCGGTGACGCCACCTTCAGCCTGTTCGAGAGCGCGGGTTCCGCGGCGCTGGTGACCATCCTGCTGATCGCGGGCCTGGTGGCGGGTCTATCCCTGCTGCCCAAGCAGAGTGGCAATACCGGTCTGGTGGCGGCGGCTTCGCTCGGCGCGTTCCTGGGCATCCTGTTCGGCTCGTTCAACCTCGGCGACAGCATGACGCTGAAGTGGGGCGGCTGGGTGATCCTGTTCCTGTCGTTCGTGCAGGCCGTGGTGGCCGTGCTGGCGCTGCTGTTCGAGGCCGGCATCGTGAAGGCGCCGGAGCCGAAACCGGCCGCGCCGCAGGGCGGTTACGGTCAGCAGCCGTTCAGCACGACCGGCGGGCAGTACCAGCAGCAGTCGTTCGGTCAGCAGGGCGGTTACGGTCAGCAGCCGCCGCAGTCGTTCGGTCAGCCGAGCGCGCCGCAGCCCGCGCAGCCGTCCTACGGTCAGCAGCCGTCCTACGGTCAGCCGGCCGGGTACGGTCAGCAGCCCGCGGGGTACGGCACCGGTTCGCAGCCGACCTACGGTCAGCAGCAGCCGTCCTACGGTCAGCAGCCGCAGCAGCCGGGTTTCGGTCAGCAGTCGCCGTACGGCGCTCCGCAGCAGCCGGCCGGCAGTGCCGACGCCACCCAGCATTTCGGTGGTCAGGCGCAGCGTCCGGCGCAGCCGTTCGGCGGTGAGCAGGCGGCGGATCCGGCGGCGGACGCCACCCGCGCCTTCCGTCCGGGCCAGGACGACAAGTAGTCCTTTCGCGTCACAGGGCGGCCTCCGGTATCTGACCGGGGGCCGTTCTCTTTGCTCGCGCGCCGGCCGCCCGGCGCGCCTGACCCTACGGTTTCCGAGATGCTGCCACGCTGGTTGTCCATGAGTGCCCCGAGAACTGCCCTGGCTCGCCTGAGCGACCCCGATCTGCGGGCGCCGCGACGGTCGCCGCCGCGGCAGCGGGGCGGGGGCGGCGGCGGTGGATTCGGCTCGCTGACGCCGGAATTCGCACGGGTCCTGATGCTGGTCGCGGCCCGGGCGTCGGCCATCACGCTGCTGATCATCTTCATCCTGGTGTACGCCACCCTGTTCGCGGCGGGCGGCGGCACGGGCGGGTCGTCCGGTGCGATCGCGGCGAGCTGGCTTGCGGTGCATCAGGTTCCGCTGGTGATCGGCAAGACCGGGATCGGGCTGTGGCCGCTGCTGCCGACCCTGCTGATGCTGTGGCTGGTGGCCCGCGACAGCGCGCAGGCCGCCGACTCCGACTGCGAGATCAACGATCTGGGCTGGGTGGTCGGCGCCGCCGTGGGCGGCCCGCTGCTGATCACCGCGGTCTGCCTGGCCGTGGCCGAGGACGCGGCGGCCCTGGTGCCGCTGCAGCCGCCGGACACGCTCGCCGCGTTCGCCTGGGTGGCCTGGCTGAATCTGCTGGCGGCGGTGGCGGGCATCGGGTCGCGGCGTTGGCGCGAGTTCGCCGACCTGCTGCCGATTCCGCTGCCGGACTGGGTGGTTCCCGGGGCCCGGGCCGGTGCGCGGGCGGTGGGCCGGCTGCTGGCGGCCTCGGCCCTGGTGGCGGTGGTGTCGTTCCTGCTGCACTGGTCCCGGATCGGCGACACCTATCACGCGGCCGCCGGAAGCATCTCCGGCGCATTGGGTTTGAGTCTGCTGTCGCTGGCCTACCTGCCGAATGTCGTGGTCGACGGGGTGAGCGTGCTGGTGGGCGGCCAGGTCGAGATCGGCCCGGGCTCGTTGAGCCTGTTCGGGATCGAGGGCGCGCCGGTGCCCGCGGTGCCGGTGGCGGCCGCGGTGCCCGCGGGCCCGGTGGCGTTGTGGTGGCTGGCGCTGCTGCTGGTGCCCGCCGCGATCGGGGTGCTGTCGGGCCTGGAATGCGGCCGCTCCTCCCATGATCGGGCTGCCGCGCCCTGGGCGACGCTGACCGCCGCCGGTGTCGCGGCCGTCGCGATGGCGCTGCTCGGCGCTGTCGCCGGGGGCGAGCTCGGCACCTTCGGCCGGATCGCGCCGACCGTGCTGGGCGCGGCGCTGGTGTTCGTCTGGCTCGCGGTCGCCGGCTATGTCGGCATGCTGGGCGCCCGCCGGTTCGGCGGCCCGGCCGCGGTGCCCGCCGTCGCCTACGACGACTACGAGGACGACGAGTACGAGTACGAGGACTACCCGGACGACGGCTACGACTACGCGGACGACGAGTACGACGACGATGACTACGACGACGAGTACGACGACCACGACGACGAACTCGACGACGAGGACCCCGCCGAGGACGAGCCGCACGCCGAGAGCGGCTGGTACGACGACGAGGACCTCGACGGCGCCTTGGTAGCGGAACTGGTCGACGACCAGGACGGCGACGAGCCCGTGGCCGGTGTGAAATCCGTCGACAACCCCGACATCGTCGACGCCGAAGTGGTAGAGGGAGACCTGCCGGACAAGTAGCGGGGGCACGGTCGTTAGGCTGTTGGCGGCGGATAGTTTCCCGCTGTCCCCTTCCCGCTCCGATCGACAGGGAGTAGTGCGCTGACGTCCACGCCCGCCCCGATGTTGCCGCCGACCGCACCCGCGTCCGTCGTGGTGCTCGCCTCCGGCACCGGGTCTCTGCTGCGTTCTCTGCTGGAAGCGACCCGGCAGCCGGGTTATCCGGCGCAGGTGGTCGCCGTCGGGGTGGATCGCGATTGCGCCGCCACCGAGCATGCCGAGGCCTTCGACGTGTCGTCGTTCAAGGTCGCGCTGGGTGAGTTCGCCGATCGCGCCGAGTGGGATCTGGCGTTGACCGAGATCGTGGCCGCTTTCGAACCCGATCTGGTGGTGTCGGCGGGTTTCATGAAGATTCTGGGTCCCGCGTTCATGGACCGTTTCGGCGGTCGCATCATCAACACCCATCCCGCGTTGCTGCCCGCGTTCCCGGGGGCGCACGGGGTGCGGGACGCGCTCGCGTACGGCGTGCGGGTGACCGGTTCGACCGTGCACCTGGTCGATTCGGGCATCGATACCGGGCCGATCCTGGCGCAGGAGGCGGTCACCGTGCTGCCCGATGACGACGAGGCGACCCTGCACGAGCGCATCAAGGTCGTGGAGCGCCGGCTGCTGGCGGAGACCGTCGCCGCTGTCGCTACCCGAGGCATTGTCTCCGATGGACGAAAGGCAGTTATCCCAGATGAGCGAGTTCTCCGGTGAGTGAACGCAAGCCGATCAAGCGGGCCCTCGTAAGCGTCTACGACAAGACCGGTCTGATCGAACTGGCTACCGGTCTGCACCAGGCCGGTGTGGAGCTGGTGTCGACCGGCTCGACCGCCGGCAAGATCGCCGACGCCGGCATCCCGGTCACCAAAGTCGAAGACCTGACCGGTTTCCCGGAGACCCTGGACGGCCGGGTCAAGACGCTGCACCCGCGCGTGCACGCCGGCATCCTGGCCGACACCCGCAAGGAAGAGCACGTCGACCAGCTCGTCGAGCTGGGTGTCGAGGCCTTCCAGCTCGTCGTGGTGAACCTGTACCCGTTCACCCAGACCGTGGCGTCGGGCGCGAGCGTCGACGAGTGCGTCGAGCAGATCGACATCGGCGGCCCGTCCATGGTGCGCGCCGCCGCCAAGAACCACCCCTCGGTGGCCGTGGTCGTCAACACCGGTGACTACGCCGAGGCGATCGCCGCCGTGCAGCAGGGTGGTTTCACCCTCGCCGAGCGGACCGCCCTGGCCGCCAAGGCTTTCCAGCACACCGCCACCTACGATGTGGCCGTCGCGAGCTGGATGACCAGTGTCGCGGTCCCGGCTGTGGCGCCGGAATCCGATGCCGCGCAGCAGTTCCCGGAGTGGATCGGCGGCACCTGGCAGCGCGAGGACGTGCTGCGTTACGGCGAGAACCCGCATCAGGCCGCGGCGCTGTACACCAACCAGGGTGGCCCGCAGGGGCTGGCGCAGGCGAAGCAGTTGCACGGCAAGGAGATGTCGTACAACAACTACACCGACGCCGACGCCGCCTGGCGCGCCGCCTACGACTTCGACGCCCCGGCCGTGGCGGTCATCAAGCACGCCAACCCGTGCGGCATCGCGGTGGGCGCGGATATCGCCGAGGCGCACCGCAAGGCGCACGCCACCGACCCGGTCTCCGCGTACGGCGGCGTGATCGCGGCCAACCGTGAGGTCTCGGTCGAGATGGCCGAGCAGGTCGCCGAGATCTTCACCGAGGTCATCGTGGCCCCGTCCTACGCCGACGGCGCGGTCGAGGTGCTGGCGCGCAAGAAGAACGTGCGTGTACTGGTGGCCGAGCCGGCCCAGCGCAAGGGCGCGGAGCTGCGTCCGGTCAGCGGCGGCGTGCTGCTGCAGGACCGCGACATCCTCGACGCCGAGGGCGACAGCGCGGCGAACTGGACCCTGGCCGCCGGTGAGGCTGCCGACGAGGCCACCCTGCGTGATCTCGAATTCGCTTGGCGTGCTTGCCGTGCCGTGAAGTCCAACGCGATCCTGCTGGCCGACGAGGGTGCGGCCGTGGGTGTCGGTATGGGCCAGGTGAACCGGGTCGATTCCTGCAAGCTGGCGGTGGAGCGGGCCGGTGAGCGCGCCAAGGGCGCGGTGGCCGCGTCCGACGCGTTCTTCCCGTTCTCGGACGGGCCGCAGATCCTGGTCGCCGCGGGCGTGCGCGCCATCGTGCACCCGGGTGGTTCGATCCGCGACAAGGACACCATCGAGCTGTGCCGTGAGGCTGGAGTCACCTTGTACCTCACCGGGTCTCGGCACTTCGCGCACTGAGCGGCGCCGCGGTAGCGGTATCACGTAATCGGGACAGGGCCCGGATCGCATCGCGGTCCGGGCCCTGTCGCGTATTCGGGATCAGTTGGCGCTCAATACTTTCCGGTCACCGAGTGGGGCTTTCAGCGGTATCTCGAGGTTGCCGAAGACAGCGATCATGGTGCACATCTTGCCCACCGCGTCGGGTCTGGTGCCCGATTTCAGGTCGACGGTGACGGTGGTCGAGGTCTCGGTGACGCTCGCGTCCACGCCGTAGCATTCGGGGGAGCCGGTCTGGAAGTTGACGGCGATCTTGTCGGGGGCGATGCGGGTCCAGCTGTCGAACGGAATGCCGTGCGGGCTGACGATGCTCGGGTCGGCGGTGAAAGCCCGTCCCGTTTGTCCGTCTCGAGCTTCGGTGGGTGTGGCGGTGGTGCTGGTCGCGCCGGTGCTGGTCGTCGATCCGCCGCCGTTGTCGGAGTTCCCGCAGGCGGTGATGGTGAGCCCGATCAGCGTGGCTGCGGCGGCAGCGATCAGGCGGCGTCCCCGTGTCCCGTACATGGCTGACACCCTAATGTCCCGCGCTCGGGCCTCCGGTTCGGAGCGCCGGTTACGTCCCGCTGGCGAATTTCTGGCGAAGACACGCCGAAATCTTCGCAGAACCGGCGCGTAACGATGCGGTGACGGGGGCGGACTCGGTACTGTCGTCACCAGATGTGCGAATGCAGTTCCGCGACATCGGCTTATCTCATGTTCCCCCCTCCCGAAAGGACGCACCGTGGGCGACTCGTTGAAGGTTGGCGAAGAACTCGGTCGTGGTCAGTCGCTGCAAGGCGGCGCTTACACCCTGACTCTGCAAGATGATGGCAACCTGGTGCTGTCCGACCCGAGCGGCAAGGTCGAATGGGCTTCCGGCACCAACGGTCAGGGCGTCGTGAAGGCGACCCTGCAGGATGACGGCAACTTCGTCCTCTACAAGGAGGACGGCGCCGCCTGGTCCACCGAGACCAATGGCAAGAGCGCGGACCGTCTGGTCGTCCAGGCCGACCGCAATGTCGTGCTGTACGGCTCCGACGGCGGCTCGCTGTGGTCGTCGGGCACCAACACCGACAACCCGCTGCCCGCTCCGGAGCCGGTCCAGACCCAGGCCGCCGCGGTCGAGGACGTGCCCCCGCCGCCGCCGGCCGCCCAGACCTACACCGTCGAGCCGGGTGACACCCTGTGGGCCATCGCCGAGCGCTTCTACGGCGACGGCAACCGCTACCAGGAGATCGCCAACGCCTCCGGTATCGACAACCCGGACGCCATCAACCCCGGTCAGGTCCTGACCATCCCGTAAATCGAGGCGCCGCCCAGGTTTTCGAGACAACAGCAGAGGCTCCGATGCGAAAGCATCGGAGCCTCTTGCGTTTTCGTCCTACCGAGCCGACAACTACCGGCTGGTGAAGGGCAGTAGCGCCATTTCGCGCGCGTTCTTGACGGCGACGGCGACCTGACGCTGCTGTTGCGGGGTGAGCCCGGTGACGCGGCGGCTGCGGATCTTGCCGCGGTCGGAGATGAACGTGCGGAGCAGGTTCACATCCTTGTAGTCGACGGTCTCGACACCGGCCGCGATGAGGGGGTTCTTCTTCGGGCGGCGGGCTTGCTCGGCCCGCGTCTTCTTCGACGGTGCTCGCTTCACTGCCATGTCAGCGTTCCTCACTCACGAATCGTGGATGCTTACCAACTCGATTTGTGCACACCGGGCAGCTCTCCTCGATGGGCCATCGCGCGAACGCGCACACGCGAGAGACCGAACTTGCGGAGATGGCCGCGTGGGCGTCCGTCCGCGGCGTCCCGATTGCGCAATCGTACCGGACTGGCATCGCGCGGCAGCTGCTGTAAGGCGGTCTGTGCGGCCGCCCGTTCCGCGTCGCCGCTGGTCGGTTTGCGGATGATCTCCTTGAGTTCCGCGCGCCGTTCGGCCCAGCGGGCCACGATCAGTTTGCGCTGTTCGTTCTTGGCGATCTTGGACTTCTTCGCCATGTCAGCGGTCCTCGCGGAAGTCGACGTGCTTGCGGACGACCGGGTCGTATTTCTTCAGAACCATGCGATCGGGGTCGTTGCGCTTGTTCTTGCGGGTGACGTAGGTGTATCCGGTTCCGGCGGTGGACTTCAGCTTGATGACGGGCCGGATGTCGGTGGATTTGGAGGCCATCTGTTGCCTTTCAGATCTTCTGGCCGCGGGCGCGCAGCCGGGTGACGACCGCTTCGATGCCGTCGCGGTCGATGGTCTTGATCCCCTTGGTGGAGACGGTCAGCGTGATGCGCCGGCCTTCGCTGGGCAGGTAGTAGGTCTTGCGCTGGATATTGGGGTCCCAGCGCCGGTTGGTCCGCTTGTGCGAGTGCGATACGGACTTGCCGAAGCCCGGCTTGCGGCCGGTGACCTGGCAGATGGCCGACATGGGCACTCCCTTCCGGGGTTCAATGGTTATGACAACCGTTTTCGACAACGAACGTATTCCAAGGTACCCTCACTCCTCGGTAATTGAAAATCATTGTCGAAAGGGGGACCGGTGGCGTCCCAACGCAAGCCTGTGCTCGTCCTCGCGGGGCTCCCCGGACGCGCGGCCGACGGCGTCGAACAGGCGGCCCGCCTGCTGGGCGAGAAGCCCGGCACCGTCGTGGTGCGGCACGACCTGAGTGAGCTACGCGAGGGCGTGGTGCGCCGGACGGTCCGCCTCGACGGGCGCGAGACCGTCACCGTGCTGGAACTCGCGCACGGCTGCGTCTCCTGCACCCTGCGCGCCGACCTGCTGCCCTACCTGTGCCTGCTGGCCGCGCGGGATTCGGTGCGGCGCATCGTGCTCGCACTGGATCCGGCCTTCGAGGCGGAAGCGGTGTGCCAGGCCATCGATGACGTGCCGGTGGCCGGTGTGGCCGATCGCGCCGACGGCCCGGCCGGGCGCGATGTGCGCATCGATTCCGTGCTCACCTGTATCGACGCCCGTGACTGGCTGGCCGACGCCACCGGCGACGAGACGATCGCCGAGCGCGGCCACGCCACCGCCGAGGACGAGCGCACCGTGGCCCAGCTGGCCGTCGGCCAGGCCGAATTCGCCGATGCCCTGTTGGTTTTCGATGCCGGAGCCGATCTGGTGGACCGCGAGCGCACCAATGCCGTGCTGGTGCGGCTGGCCCCGCGCGCGCCCATCAGCTGGGTGGCCGATCCCGCCACGCTGGATGTCGACGATCTGACCTGGCTGCTGCGCCGGGTGCCCGCGGACGCGCGCCGCGGCGCCGGGTTCGACCCCCACGCCTCGCTGCTGGCCGGTGCGCCCCCGCTGGAATCGGATTCCGGTGTGGCGCTGGTGGAATTCGCCACCGACCGCCCCTTTCACCCCGATCGACTACATTCGGCCATCGATGTGCTGCTGGACGGCGTGGTGAGCGCGCGCGGCCGGGCCTGGCTGGCCACCCAGTCCGACGAGGTGGTGTGGCTGGAATCGGCGGGCGGTGGGCTGCGGGTCGGCGGCGCCGGTAAGTGGCTGGCGGCCATGACATCCCGCGAGTTGGCGGAGGTGGATCCGGAGCGCCGCGCGCTGGCCTCGCTGCGCTGGCACGAGCAGTTCGGCGACCGTCACACCTCGCTGGTCATCCTGGTCGCCGACGCCGATCCGGACGAGATCCGCGCGGCGCTGCACTGGGCGCTGGTGGACGAGGACGAATTGCGGCAGCTGCGTTTCGCGCCGGAGCGGGTCGCGCTGTGGTCCGACCCGTTCGGCGATCAGCACGAGGAACCGTGTGACACACCCCGTTCGGGCGAGGCGCGGGTGCGGGGCAATCAGAGTTCGACGACAAGTGAGGAGAACCGATAATGGCCGTTCCGAAGCGCAGGATGTCGCGCGCGAATACGCACAGCCGCCGCTCGCAGTGGAAGGCGAGCCCGCTGGATCTGGTGCCGGTCACGGTCGGGGGAGTGGTGCGGATGGTGCCGCGGAGGCTGGTGCGAGCCGTCGAACGCGGGCTGATCGATCTCGGGAAACTCTGAGTTTCGAGGGGGTTCGGGGGCTTGGCCCCCGAACCTCCCCGCTGCCGGTCCGGGGTCGCCCCCGGTTCCGGTCAGCCTTCCTTCGCGGCCAGGTCCACCAGGGTGGCGGCGAGGCGGAAGTACTTGTTCTTGCCGAGATCGGCGATGGTCTTCACACCGAGCGCCTCGAGCAGCTGGGCGTCGTGCTTCTCGGTGAGTCCGGCCAGCGCCGACGGCGGGGCGGCCAGGATGTCGTCGAGAGACTTGGATTCGTAGGCCTTGTCGAGAGCTTTGTCGAGTACCACGTTGACGGCCACGAGAGCCTCCTTCGTTTGGAACTGAGCAAGAGAACGGACGAGGCAGACACTAGCCTTGAAGTTGCTGTCTCGCCAGGGATCTACCGGGGTGTTGCGACGGTGTGAATCACCTGTGTGGTTTTCGCGAGGGTGCGAAAAAGTCTTCCTAAAGTTGTGAACTCGTGGCCTGGTGCCGGTATTCTCGTGCCTTGAGGGCGGGTTCTTCTGATTACAGAAGAACCCGCTCATCGCCACTTCAGAGGCGGTTTCGGGCTTGTCGCCGACGGAAGAGATTCCGGCAAATCGCCCAATTCAGTTGTCGGATACGGCTTTCGAAACGCTGCCCGCCGGCGCTTGTCCACTCGCGGCCGGACTATCGGAATGTCCGTTCGGTCCGGTTCCCCAGCCGGGCAACGGCACATCCGGCAGCAACTGCTCCAGTTTTGCCAGCTGATCGGCGAAGGCGGTGGCCGGACCCTCGACGAGCGAGAACGGGAACGGCCAGCGCTGCTTGCCCGATACCCGGTCCAACTCCGCCTTCAGTTCGGCGGTGGTGGCCTCCAGATCACTGATCTCGGTGCGCAGTTCGTCGATCCGCGCGAGCGCGGCCGCCAGCCCGTCGACCACCGTCCGGTTGCGACCCTGGGCATCGGTGCCCAGCTGGGGCCAGCCGTTGAGGCCGGGTCCGCGCAGCTGGATCTGGATGTCGCGCAATGCCGCGTCCTGTTCGGGTGTCAAGTCGGGTTCCTCCGTTTCTGCATCCCACTGACCGAAATCCATTCGGTCGGTTTGATTCACGTCGCATTCCACGCCGTCGATGGTGACCTGCTCGCCGTTCTGATAGATCGCGATCCGCGGATCGACCCGGCCGCCGGACCAGGCCACCGTCTGCCACGCCCAGGTCGCCGTCCCGCCGTCCAGCGCCCGGCTCACCGGCCAATACCCGCCGTAGATACCGACATTCGAGCGCCCGAGGACACTGGCCGCGCCGTCCAGGTAGGCGTCGATCGGCACCTGCTGCTGCGGCGTCGCGTCGAAATCGGCGGAGAAGTAGATGGGCCGATCGGCCCGCCCGCCGCAACGCAGCACCTGCGCCAGCGCCGCGCGCGCGTCGGTCACGCCCGCACCGTAGCCGTCGAGCATGCGGGCGGCGGTGGTCTCCCAGTTGGCGACGATGGAAATCCCGTGTGCGCGCAGGTCATCCGCTTCGGCGGGGGTGAGCAACTTGCCCGGCAGGCTGGGCCCGCCATCGGACAGATAGCGAACCACGAAGTCGTAGCCGTTGGCCGTGATCGCACTCGGCGCGGGCCGACCTGCGGCGTAGTCCAGCCCGAAACGCATGACTCCCACTGTAATTCGACGGACACGCGGAAATGGGCGGAATGCGGTGGTTGACTGGTCGGCCATGGCCAACGTGACAACTGATCTCGTGCGATCGGGGTAACTCGTCGGGAACGTCCAGAATCGGGTTGGCTCTCAACTTCACTTCGCATGCATGCCTCTCAACGGCTCTCAGCCGGGCGCTGAAGTCGCGGAGAGGCGGAAAAGGAATGCCGATGCCTGTACGCGACGGGGCCTGGCCGCCGGGAACACCGTGCTGGGTCGACTGCCAGGTCGACGATCCGGCCGGGGCCGGCGAGTTCTACGCCGGCCTGTTCGGCTGGGACGTTCAAGGCGGCGGGGAGGACGCCGGGGGATACCTGATGGCGCTGCGCGACGACCGGGCGGTGGCGGGGATCGGCCCGAAACCCGAGGCCGGGGTGCCGTCGGTGTGGACCACGTATTTCGCGGTGACCGACGCCGACAAGTGCGCTCAGGAGGTGATCGCCGCGGGCGGCCGGCTGCTGGTACCCGCCTTCGACGTGATGGAATTCGGCCGCATGTTCGTGGCCGCCGACGCCTCCGGCGCGGCGTTCGCGGTGTGGGAGGCGCGCGCCCACGACGGCGCGGCGGTGTACAACGAGCACGGCGCCTACGTCTGGAACGACTTGCACACCGGCGATTTCGCGGCCGCCAAGTCCTTCTACGCGGAGGTCTTCGACTTCACCTTCGCCGAATTCGACGACGAGGCAACGCGATACGCCACCTTCACCCCGCCCGGCGGGACCGGCTCGGTCGGCGGCATCAACGACGACAGTGTGAACGGCGTCGCCGCGGCCCAGCCCTACTGGCTGACCTGGTTCCAGTTCGAGGACATCGATTCCGGCCTGACTCGCGCCGTGGAGCTGGGGGCGACGGTGCTCATGTCCGCCACCGACGGACCGTTCGGGCGGATGGCGATCATGGCCGCGCCGCAGGGCGAGTTGTTCGGTCTGCTCGATCCCCGGGAAGTCCCGCGGTAGGTCCGCTCAGAGCACCGATTCCGGCCGTCGCGCACCCGGCTGCGTCGCGGCGTGCTGCGAGGCCGCCTGCAGCGAAGTGCTGTGCACGTCCGCCGGCTCGGGGGTGCGGCTCGGGGTCCGCGCCTCGCGCCGGTCGGGGGCGACCAGGATGGCGGTGATCGGAATCGCCAGCGAGAGCGTGCCGATGATGAAGAACGGCACGAAGAAGGTGAACAGCACGTTCCCGTGCGGCGCGGGCGCGTTCGGGTCGACGTGCACCTGCAGGCCGGTCAGTCCGGCGTAGTGCATGCCGGTCACCATGACGGCGTACAGCACCGCGCCGACCAGCACCATCGGCACCGAGCCGACCCACAGGCTGAACCACAGGGTGAGCGCCGAGAGCACGAACGCGATCACGTACACCGCGACGGTGGACACCAGGCTGCGGTCGACGGTGCCCTGGATCCGCAAGGCGCCCAGCAGCAGCTGGTGCACGTCGCCGAACCCGAAGGCCATCACGGCCGCCGCGACCAGCAGCCGCCACCAGACCAGCGTCTTGCCGGTGATGAGCAGTGCCAGGAACACCGTGATCGCCGACAGCACCGAGAACAGCGTGATCGACAGGTTGTCGTAGCGCAGCTGGGTGCCGCGCACGTCGAAGCCGAGCATCGAGACGAAGACCGGCATCGCGACGCCGACGCCGCCGACCGACACCGCCGCCACGAACAGCCACACCATCCGGAACTTCTGGGTCACCGACTTGGCGGACTGCCGGATGCAGGCCAGGCCGCAGGCGGCTCCCGCGAACGACACGATCACGGCCAGCGCGAGGACCCAGTAGCCCATCGAGAAGTAGATCATCCAGACACCCCTGTCTTCGTACATCCGAACCCGGATCGGCGAACGCTAACCCTGCTGCGCGGTTTCGCGTTGCGCGGCCATCAGCCTTTCGATCGCGTACTCGGTGACGGCGGCCAGCGAGCGGCGTACCTCGGCCGGGTCGCGCGCGTCGATGTCCACGATCGGCACGCCATCGCGGACGCTGAGCGCCTCACGCAGTTCGGCGACCGGGAAGCGCGGCGCGTCCGGGAAGCGGTTGACCGCGATCAGGAACGGCAGCGACTTGGCTTCGAAGAAGTCGACGGCCGCGAAGCTGTCCTCGATCCGGCGGGTGTCGACCAGCACCACGGCGCCGATGGCGCCCTTGATCAGGTCGTCCCACATGAACCAGAACCGTCGCTGCCCGGGCGTGCCGAACAGGTACAGCACCAGGTTGCCGGGCAGGATGATGCGCCCGAAATCCATGGCCACGGTGGTGGTTTCCTTGCCCGGCGTGGCGGCGAGGTCGTCGACCCCGTCCGAGTAGCCGGTCACCATGGCCTCGGTGCGCAGCGGCACGATCTCGGAGACGGCGCCCACGAAGGTGGTCTTGCCCGCGCCGAACCCGCCCGCCACGACGATCTTGGTCGACGCGGTGCGCGCCTCGTCGCCCAGCCGCTGCGGGATCTGCAGGGCCGGGTTCGGGAACTGACCGGTCGTATACGCCGGACCCCCGTGCGGGCCGGCGGGGTAGCCTCCGCCGTTATAGGGCGCGGAGTCCATGCAGGGTCCTCTCCATCAGGGACCGGCGCTCGTCGAAGGTCGCCTGATCGCTCAAAGTCGAATGCACACGCAGGGTTCCGGCGACCACCAGGTCGCCGATGACGACCCGGACCATGCCCAGCGGCCGGCCCAGGTGCGCCGCGATCTCGGCGACCGAGAGTCGCGCGGTGCCCAGCCGCAGGATTTCGGTGCGCACGTCGCCGGCGGGCCAGTCGAAGTGGGCGGTGTAGGACAGGGTTTCGACGACCGCTTCCAGCGGTAGCTCCACCGCCGGCTCGGTACGGCCGGAGGTCAACGCGTAGGGGCGAACTCGGGTGGTCGGTGGCCGGTTGCCGCCGTGGGGATTCGTCATGTTCGGCTCATCTAGGCAGTGCGGGCGGTGGCCGAGACGACGGACCCGACCCGGTCGACCAGGAGGGCCATCTCGTATCCGATGCGGCCGATGTCGTGCTGCTTGTTGGCCAGCACCGCCAGGTGCGAGCCGTTGCCGACACTCATGACCAGCAGGTAGCCACGCTGCATCTCCACGATGGACTGCATCACCTTGCCGCCCTCGAAAAGCTGTGCGGCGCCGGCGGACAGGCTGGCCAGACCGGCGGTCACCGCGGCCAGCTGCTCACCGCGATCGGAGGGCAGGTGCGGGCTGGTGGCCTGCAGCAGACCGTCCGCGGAGACCAGGACGGCGTGCGAGACACCCGGCACTTCCTTGGTGAAGCGGGTGACCAGCCAGTTCAGATTCTCATCGGTTTTGGTGCTCTGGGTGTCGGTCATGCATGCCCTCCGTCGTTGTACTGGGAGTCGGCCCGCCCGGAGTGGACGCCGCTGAGATGCCTGCTGAGGCTGTTGCGGATCTCTTCCGGGTCGCGGCCGGAACCGTCGTCCTCCTGGGCGACCGCGCCCGGCACCAGCTGGGCGCCGGGCCGCCGAATCGGCAGGCCGCCTTCGGTACGACTGGTTGTGGTCGGGTTGGCCGCGTCTTCGGCCGCGGCCCAGCCGAGGTCCGAACTCGACGACCAGGCGGCGCCGGTCTGCTGTCCGTCGGCCGGTTCCACCAGCCACTCGGAGACCATGCGCTGATAGATCGGGGTCGGAGCGCCCTCGACCGGACGCAGGCCGGTCTGCGGGGCGGCCGGGCGGTTCCCGGCGGGGGCGGCGTCGTTGCCGTGAATGACGTTCTCGGCGTGGTCGTTGCCGTCGATGGCGCCGTCGGGGACCGTGGGACGGTCGTTGTCACCGAAGGCGCTGAATCCGTTGCCGAAGTAGCTGCCGGTGTCGGGGCCGTTCGGGTTCTGGCCGTAGCCGTTGCCGCCGTTGCGGCCGTGGGTGATCGGGGCGGTCGGTTCGGGCAGCTGCGCGACCGGCTCGGGGACCGGCACCACGCGTTCGGGAATCTGCACGACGCGCTCGGGCAGCGGAACGACCCGCTGGGGCAGCTGCGCGATCGGTTGCGGCGCCGGGGCGATCGGTTCGGGGGTGTGCGTGACCGGTTCCGGCGCCATCGGTTCGGGCGCCATGACCTGGTCGGGAACCGTGGTGTGCGGGTCGGCCGGGGTTTCGGGAGTCCCGGCCTCGCCCCAGAAGTTCATGTGCGCGGCCGGTTCCGGTCGCGCCGCGCTCGCACCGTACGCGCGAGCGTCGTCGGCGGTGAAGGCGTCGGTGAAACCGTCGGAGAAGCGATCCTGCGGCTGTGGCGGTTCGGTGTACGCGGGGACGATCGGGTGCTCGCCGGTGTCGGCGCCCGGCCTGCGCTGCGGCAGACCCGAACTGGTGGTCCCGAAGCGTCCGGTGGTGGTCGCGGCGGGTTCGGGCAGATTCGGTACCGGCGTCAGCCGCGGCGGGTTGACCACGGGGTTCGGACCGGTGGGCGGCCCGGCGGGCATCGGAATCTGGCCGGGTCCCATCGGGAGCTGGCCGGCGTCGGCCGGGATCGGACCGGAGAGCAGGGCGGCGGCCGGGATCGGGCCCGAGGCCAGCGCGGCCGGGGGCATCGGCAGTGCGGACGCCACCGGGAACTGACCGGTCGGGTCGCCGACGCGTTCCGGCGCGGGCGAGACCAGGCTGCCCGGCAGGTGCACGCTGGCGGTGATCCCCGGCTGCTGCACCATGGCCGAGGTGCGGCGCAGGCTCACCGTGATGTGGTGCCGCTTGGCCAGGCGGCCGACGACGAAAAGACCCATCCGGCGGGCGGTCTCGACATTGACCTCGCCACCGGAGGCCAGGCGGTCGTTGATGCCCTGCAGGTCCTCGGCGTTCATGCCGAGGCCACGGTCGGTGATCTCGATCAGGTAGCCGCCGTCCACCGCGCGCGCCACCGACACCGCCACCGGGGTGGTGGGCGGGGAGTAGCGCAGCGCGTTGTCGATCAGCTCGGCCAGCAGGTGCTCGATGTCGACGGCCGGCTCACCGGCGACGATGCCGTCGGGCACGGTGCCGATCTCGACGCGCTGATAGTCCTCCACCTGGGAGACCGAGGACCACAGCATGTCCGACAGCGGCACCGGCGCGAGATGTCCACGCCGCAGCGCGGTTCCGGCCAGCACCAGCAGGTTGTCGCCGTTGCGGCGCATGCGGGTGGCGAGGTGGTCGAGGCGGAACAGCGACTGCAGACGCTCGGAGTCGTCCTCGTCGCGCTCGAGTTCCTCGATCAGCGACAGCTGCTGCTCCACCAGGGATTGGCTGCGGCGCGAGAGGGTTTCGAACATGTTGCCGATCTGCAGGCGCAGTCGCGCCTGTTCGGCGGCCAGGTGGAGGGCCTGGGAGTGGATGTCGTCGACGGCTCGGGCCAGCTGCCCGATCTCCTCGGTGGTGTGCACGTCGACCGGCGAGATCTCCGGGGTCGCGCCGCCGGCGCGCACCACCTCGAGCTCCTGGGGCAGGTCGATGTGGGCCACCTGCAGGGCATCTCGCCGCAGGCGGCGGACCGGGACGACCAGCGAGCGCGCCACGATCAGGGCGAGCGCCAGACCGGCCAGCAGCATGCCGATCACGACCGAGGTATCGCGCAGCACGTTGTTGCGGGCCTCGGTGGTCAGCTGGGACAGCTTGGAGTCCATCGAGTTCGCGACGCTGGCGGTCTCGTTGCTGTAGGCGTCCGCGCTGGCGCGCAGCGAGTCCTGCATGGCGGGCAGGTTGCCCGGGTCGGGCACGTTCTGCATCAGGATGCCGACACGCGCGCCGGCGTTGTCGCGGAGCACGTTGGCGTTCTGGGCGGCGTCGGGCGCCATGCCGCGGTACACCTCGATCATGGTGATCTCGGCGCCGATGGCGGTGAGCAGCTTGGTCCGCAGCGCGGGGTTGGCGGCCGCGCCGGGCGCGGCCAGCATGATGCGTTCCTGGGTGAGCAGGCGCGAGGAGGTCAGCGCCGCACCGAACTGCAGGAAGGACTGCTGCACCCGCAGGTCGCCGATGGTGGGCGCGCCGGCGAGCGCGTTCTGCGCCCGGGTCTGCACCTCGTCGGCCTGATCGCCGATGGTCTGGGGGGAGCTGGTGCGCAGGCTGTTGCGCATGGTCTTCGACACCGCGACGGCGGTGCTCAGTTCCTTGACGACGCCGGGGTCGGCGTTGGAGGACTTGAGGGCGGTCTCGAGCTCGGCCTGGGCCTGGTCGAATTTGGCGGTGGCGGCGTCGAGGTCGGCGTCCACGTCCTGGTTGCCGCCGACGATGGCGGCGACCGCGAGTTCGTTGGTGCTGGTGAGGAATTTGACCGTGGGGCGGAGCACGTCCATCTGCTCCGAGGCCGCGCTCAGTTTGGAGATGGTCTGCAATTCGCTGTTGATGCGCAGTACCGCGAAGGTCGCGGCGAGGAGCACCGGGAGCACCAGCACGATGCCGACCTTGCGGGTAACGGGCCAGTTGGACAGGCTGAATTGCCACGACCGGGGTGCTGCTTCCATCCCGCTTCCGTCGCCTCCGCTTTCACGATTGACCCCCGGGTACGTATGCGGTTGTACGGCTTTGGGGTCTAACCCGCGCAGAACCAACTAAGGGTCTTCTTTTCCGGCCTGCAACATACCGCGTGAGCTGAGTAACGGCAATTCGGGCGACCTCATGTATAAGCCTCCGAATGCGGGCTTGCCACAACGGGTTTCGCGTCGAAAAGGGTGACACTGCAACCACTCAGCATTGGGGGTCCACAAAACACGCAGGTCATCTGCCTCACCCGCTCGGCGTGTCGGAGGCGCCCTTCTCAGTCACCTCTCAGTCGTTGTGGGCAGACTGATTGCCATGCGCATTCTGGTAGTCGACGACGACCGCGCGGTTCGTGAATCGCTGCGTCGCTCGCTGACCTTCAACGGGTACACCGTCGACCTCGCCGTCGACGGTCTGGACGCCTTGGAGAAGACCGCCGGTCAGCGACCCGACGCCCTCGTCCTGGACGTCATGATGCCCCGCCTCGACGGCCTCGAGGTGTGCCGCCGCCTGCGCAGCACCGGCGACGATCTGCCGATTCTGGTACTCACCGCACGCGATTCGGTATCCGAGCGGGTGGCCGGCCTGGACGCCGGCGCCGACGACTACCTACCCAAGCCCTTCGCGCTCGAGGAGCTGCTGGCCCGGCTGCGCGCCCTGCTCCGCCGCACCACCATCGACCAGGGCGACGCCTCCTCGGAGGCGATGTCCTTCGCCGACCTCTCGCTCGACCCCGTCACCCGCGAGGTCACCCGCGGCGAACGTCCGATCAGCCTCACCCGCACCGAGTTCTCGCTGTTGGAGATGTTGATGGCCAACCCGCGCCGGGTACTCACCCGCAGCCGCATCCTGGAGGAGGTGTGGGGCTACGACTTCCCCACCTCCGGCAACGCACTCGAGGTGTACATCGGCTACCTGCGTCGCAAGACCGAGGCCGACGGCGAACCGCGGCTCATCCACACCGTGCGCGGCGTCGGCTACGTGCTGCGCGAGACCCCTCCGTAGGAAGGGCGCTCGTGGGTAGAACCGTTCCCCGGCGGACGGTGGTCGCCGGCCTCGGGTCGAAGACGGACGCGGACGGACTCCGGCCGCCGATGCCGCTGACCCGTTCGGTGTCACTGCGCTGGCGGGTCACGCTGCTGGCCGCCTCGGTGGTGGCCGTGGCCGTCGCCTTCACCTCCATCGCCGCCTACGCCATGGTGGCCCGTTCGCTGTACGCGGACGTGGATTCGCAACTGCGGGCCCGCGCCTCGGTGATGATCGACAACAACCTCGACAGCCTCGGCTTCCAGTCGCTGGTGTTCGCGGGGCTGTACTCCAGTGACGTCGGGGTGGCCCTGGTCTTCGCCGACCAGTCGCAGTACGTGCCGCCGCAGACCACGATCCCGCCGATCGGCCCGCAGGAACGTCAGGTGGCCCGCGGCGAGATCGGCTTCTCCCTGCGCACCGTGGACGACCAGCGAGTGCTGGCCCGCCGCACGCATTCCGGGTCCACCCTGGTGGTGTCGCAGCGGCTGCAACCCACCAAGGAAGTGCTCGACCGGCTGGCCTGGCTGCTGTTCGTGGTCGGCGGCTGCGGGGTGATCGTGGCCGCGGCCGCCGGAACCACCGTGGGCCGCACCGGGTTGCGGCCCATCGCCCGGCTCACCGCCGCCACCGAACGCATCGCCCGCACCGACGACCTCACCCCCATTCCGGTCACCGGCGACGACGAACTCGCCCGGCTCACCGAGAGTTTCAACACCATGCTGCGCGCACTCGGCGAATCCCGGGAGCGGCAGCGTCGGCTGGTGGCCGACGCCGGCCATGAGCTGAAGACGCCACTGACGTCTTTGCGCACCAATATGGAACTGCTCATCGCCTCCTCCCGGCCGGGCGCGCCTCGCATCCCCGACGAGGACATGGCCGAACTGCGCTCGGACGTGATGGCCCAGATCGAGGAGTTGTCCACGCTGGTCGGCGATCTGGTCGACCTGGCCCGCGAGGACGCCCCCGAGACCGTGTACGAGCGCATCGACCTCGGCGACATCGCCGAACGCGCGCTGGAACGAGTCCGGCGGCGGCGCACCGGAATCGACTTCGACGTCCAGCTGCGGCCCTGGTTCGTCTACGGCGACGAACCCGGCCTGGAACGCGCCCTGCTCAACGTCCTCGACAACGCCGCCAAGTGGAGCCCGGCGGGCGCGAAGGTGTTCGTCACCATGCGCGAGAACGGGCGCGGACTGCTCGAGTTCGCCGTCGACGACGCAGGGCCCGGCATCCCGCCCGCCGAACGGGAGCTGGTCTTCGAGCGCTTCTATCGGACCACCGCCTCGCGCTCGATGCCCGGTTCGGGGCTCGGCTTGGCCATCGTCAAACAGGTGGTGACCAAACACGGTGGCACCATCAACATCGACAGTTCCGACCGAGGGGGCGCGTTGATCCGTATCGTCCTGCCTGGAGAAACCGCCCCGCCCCTGCCCGCCGAGGCGGACAACTGAATCCGGAAAGCTCGGCGAAAAGCAAGCACGGTCTCAGTCCACTCTCAGTCGTTCCCGCCAGGCTTGGCGACGAGACTCGAGGAGAAAACGAGAAATGACCGAGGATTCGAACCAGCGAGGCCCCGAGCCCGAAGGCCACGCCGCGTCCGACAGCGCGGCCCCCGGGCCCGCCGGCCCGGCGTCCGGCCTGCCCCAGCGGGATCCCGCCGGGTCGGCCGCCCCTGAGGCCGAGACCTTCAACGGCTTCGCGGCCCCCGCGGCGCCGGGTACGGCCGGGTCGGCTCCCGCTTCCGGCGGATTCGCGCCACCGGCGCACCCGGGCCAGGCCGCCGGTCCCGCGCCGAGCGCCCCTGGTTTCGGTGCGGCTCAGTCCTTCTCCGGCGGCGCCTCCTACGCCCAGAGCGGCGGCCCCGCGGCCCCCGGACCGCAGTCGCCCGCCGGCTCCGCACCGGCCTTCGGCGGACCGGGCGGGACGGCGTACGGCGTTGCGGGGCAACCGGGTTCGGGTGCGGTCGACCCGGCCACCCAGGTGCTGCCGGGCGCGGGTCACGGTGCGCCGCAAGGCAGTCCGGCCTACGGCGCGGCTTTCGGCGGGGCACAGCCCTATTCGCAGCAGTTCGGGTCCGGGCAGCAGCCCGGGTACCCGACCGGCTCGTATCCGGCCTACGCCACTGGACAGCACCCGGCGTATGCGACCGGACAGCATCCGACCCAGGTGCTGCCGGGCATGCCCGGAGGTCCGGGCGGGCCCGGGCTGCCGGGCGACCCGGGGCTGTCCTACGGGGGCGCGCCCGGGCCGAAGCGGTCCGGCAAGGCCGGGCTGGTCGCCGGCGCGGTGGTGCTGGCGCTGCTCAGCGGCGGCATCGGCGGCGCGGTGGGCGCGCTGGCCACCCACGACCGCGACCACGGCTCGGTGAGCAACGCCCTGGATCAGCCCGCGGGCAAGGGCAAGGCGGCGCCCGCGCCGGAGGGTTCGGTGCAGGCGGTGGCGCAGAAGGTGCTGCCCAGCGTCGTCATGATCCGGGTCGCGGGCTCGAAGGCCGAGGGCGAGGGCTCCGGCGTGATCCTGTCCTCGGACGGTCTGATCCTCACCAACAATCACGTGGTCAGCGGCGCGGGCCCGAACGCCAAGATGGATGTGGCGTTCAGCGACGGCTCGACCGCTCCCGCCACGGTGGTGGGCGCGGATCCGGTCTCCGACGTCGCGGTCATCCGGGTCACCGGCAAGTCGGATCTGAAGCCGATCGAGCTGGGTCAGTCGGGCAATCTGCAGGTGGGTCAGGGCGTGGTGGCGATCGGTTCGCCGCTGGGCCTGGCGGGCACGGTGACCAGCGGCATCGTCTCCTCGCTCAACCGCCCGGTGTCCACCAGCGGTGAGCCGGGCTCCCAGGGCACGGTCATCGACGCGATCCAGACCGACGCGGCCATCAACCCGGGTAATTCCGGTGGTGCGCTGGTCGACATGAACGGCAAGCTGGTCGGCATCAATACCGCCATCGCCACCATGGGCACCGCCGAGTCGGCGGGTGCGCAGAGCGGCTCGATCGGGCTCGGTTTCGCGATTCCGGTGGACACCGCGCGCCGGGTGGCCGACGAGCTGATCAAGAACGGCAAGGCCACCTACGCCCAGATCGGCATCACCGTGCGGGCACAGGACGACGTGAACGGCGCGCGGGTGATGGACGTGTCGCCCGACGGCCCGGCCGCCAAGGCGGGCATTCCGAAGAACGCGATCATCACGAAAATCGACGACCAGGTCGTGGATTCGGGTAATTCGCTGATCGCCGGCGTGCGTTCGCACCGGCCCGGCGACAAGGTCAAGGTGACCTACACCGACGACCAGGGGAAGAACCCCAAGACCGTCGAGGTCACCCTCGGCGAGGCAGCCGCGGAGGGCGGACGATGAGCAACCGTGTCAATGGTAGAGAACCGGTACCGGCGATCCGTGTCACCTCCGATGGGGGATGGGAGCTGTTGTCGGACAAGGGCGCTACGGTGAGCACCATGGAAATCGATGCCGCTGTGGCGGGCCGTGCTCTTGTCGTGGTCGTCGACGATCGAACCGCCCATGGCGGCGTGGACTCGCTGGGGCCGCTGGTCACCGAGCTACTCACCGAGGCCGGGTTCCTGGTGGACGCGTCGGTGTCGGTGGCGGCCGACGAGGTGGAGATCCGCAATGCGCTCAATACCGCGGTGATCGGCGGTGTCGATCTGGTCATCTCGGTCGGCGGCACCGGCATGTCCCCGCGTGACGTGACCCCGGAGGCCACCGAGGAGGTGCTGGACCGGGTGCTGCCGGGGATCAGCGAGGCGCTGCGCTCCTCCGGGCTGGCCTCGGGTTCGCTGGACGCGGGCCTGTCGCGCGGTCTGGCCGGGGTGTCGGGCAGCACGCTGGTGGTGAACCTGCCGGGCTCGCGGGCCGCGGTCCGGGACGGCATGGCCACCCTGGGCCCGCTGGCGAGCAAAGTCATCGATGAATTGTCCGGTCTGTCGGAATGACCGACGCCGGGCAGTCTCCTGATCCCTCGGGATCGCCTGATTCCTCCGAGTCACCCCGTCCGGCCGAGCGCCGGGCGGGGTCTCGTCGTTTGACCCCCGCCGAACGCGCCCGGCTCGCGCGCATCTTCGGTGACGAGCTGCCGTCCACGACCGCGGACGAGCGCACTCCCGAGCCGGATTCCGTTCAGTCCTCCGATGATTGGCTGCGCGCGCAGAAGCCGCCCCATCACGGTTGAGATCCGCTTTACATCACGGCTGCCGAGAATTAGCCATAGCTCGGAAGCTGTGATTAGGCGCGTCTGTTATCTTATTGTTGCCAAACGGTAACTGTTGTGGCTAAAATCTCCTTGGGGTCAACAAAGCTACGGCTGTAAAGAATATGAGCAGCGCGCTTGATAGTTGCTCCTGCCGAGTTCTGTGCCGTAGTGGCTCTCTTCAGCCCCGGTGGTCGGGGTTGTCCGCAAAAAAACTGATGAGGGAACAATGAGCGAGAACCGGACCGCCGGTTTGCGTCGGGCCGCGCGTGTCGCGGGTATCGGCGCAGCCGCCTCCGTGGCTTTCGGCCTGCTGTCGACCGGCGCCGCCAACGCCGACACCTTCGTACCGTTGCCGGACGGTCAGAAGGTTGGGCCGGGCGTGACCATCAAGCGAATCGGCGAGCACGCCGTAATCTCGCCGTCGCTGTCGGCGAACGGCGCGGGCCGCACCGCCTGGCTCTCGGGCAAGGTCGCCGCCGACGTCACCGACACCCCCGCGGGCACCGTCGGCCCGAACAACGGCCCCACCAACGCTCCGGGCTCCAACAACTCCTCCACCCATGGCGCGTCGCAGGTCAACACCGGCTACATCATCGGATGCCAGGTGAACATCGCCGACAACGCCATCTCCGCCGGCATCTCCGGCGGCGTGAGCATCACCGGCGCCAATGCCGGTGGCTCCATCGGCGTGAACCTGGGCCCCGGCCAGGTGACGTTCCTGCAGATCAACTCGAAGGACATCCTCGAGGCGGGCACCTACTCGATCGATTACAAGGATGTGCCGGTCGACGTGCAGGGCTGCGCGGGCTACGCCCAGGCGCGCGCCTACACCGTGGTCGAGATCATCGGTGACCACTACTCGAAGACCACCCTCTACGGGCAGCCGTTCAGCCTCGGCTGACGCGTGGTCAGACACCCGATTCATCTCTCGCGTAAGCGAATTCGACCCCAGAGGGAAATCATCATGAACGTTCGCAAGACGATGGCGCGGGCCGCCGGGATCGGCGCCGTCGCCACCGCCGCCCTGGGCCTGTTCTCGACCGGTGCGGCCAATGCCGACACCTTCATTCCGCTGCCGGGCGGCTCCATCACCGAGACCATGGACGACGGCACCGTCGTGACCATCTCGATGACCGGCGAATCGGCCAACATCAACCCGTCGATGGGCGCCACCCCGCTGCACCGCAATGCCTGGGTTTCGGGCAGCGCGCAGGTGCAGCTGTCGGGCACCAACGGCAATGTCGGCGGCAAGATCGTCCCCGGTTACGTGGTCGGCTGCCAGGTCAACATCTCCGGCGGCGGCGCCAACGGCGGTCCGAGCGCGGGCGCCAACTACGACGGCACCAGCCCGTCGGCCGGTGCGAATGTCGGCGGCAACCTGACCCTGGGTCCGGGCCAGTCGCAGGCGTTCTACGTCCTCGATCAGGAAGCGCCGGACGATTTCGGCAGCGAGGCGCACTACAAGCGCAACAAGTTCTCGGGTAACTCCGGTTCGGTGACGTGGTCCGACGAGACCATCAACCTGAACGGCTGCGGCGGCTACGCGCAGGCGCGTTCCTTCATCGCGGTTCAGGTCGAGACCGACCATGTGATCACCGCCTACACGCTGTGGGGTCAGCCCTTCAGTCTCGGCTGATCAGTTTCCGCTCAGCGGAATCCCAAGGGGCCCGGTGCGATTAGCACCGGGCCCCTTTTGCTATCCGCGACTTTCTCGGGATACCTGCGGGTTTGTGTGGGCGAGTGACCGATCCTGTTCGCTCACGTCTCAGAGGTCACAGCTGTGATGTAAAGTGCCCTGCGTCGCTACGTGAAAAGAATTTGTAACGAGTAACACAGTGGCAACAATGTGGCGACAAACTCAACCGGGGATTCGCAAGAGTCCCATTTCAACCTCGGTGGTCGAGGTTGACCGCAAGAAACCTGATGAGGGGAAGTATGAGCGAGAAGCGCTCCCACGGTCTGCGTACCGCGGCCCGTTTCGCGGGCATCGGCGCGGCTGCGGCCGTGGCCATCGGCCTTTTTTCCACTGGTGCCGCTAATGCCGACACCTTCGTGCCGTTGCCGGACGGCCAGAAGGTGAACCCGGCGGGCACCGTCACCATCACTCGGACGAGCGAACACGCCATCGTGTCGCCGTCGCTCGCTGCCAACGGTGCCGGCCGTACGGTGTGGGTGAGCGGCGCCGCCTCCGCGGTTGTCACCGAAACCCCGGACGGCACAGTCGGTCCCAACAACGGCCCGGCCGGCATCCCCGGCTCGAACGCCTCGTCGACTCACGGCTCGTCGCAGATCAACACCGGCTACATCGTCGGCTGCCAGATCTCGATCGGTGAGGATGCGATCTCCGCCGGTGTCTCCGGCAGCATCAACCTCGACAGCGCGAACATCGGTGGCTCGATCGGCGTCAACCTCGGCCCCGGCCAGGTTGCGTTCGTGCAGATCGACTACAAGGACATCACCAAGGCGGGCACCTACTCGGTCGAGTACCGCGACGCCGAGATCCAGATTCAGGGCTGCGCGGGCTACGCCCAGGCGCGTGCGTACACGGTTGTCGAGGTCATCGGCGACCACTACTCGAAGACCACCCTCTACGGCCAGCCGTTCAGCATCGGCTAAGTGGTCACCGCCCGCCAAATCCTTTCTCGCGCAAGCGAATCAAAACCTGAGGGACAACCAGAAATGAACATCCGTAAGACCGCGGTGCGGGTGGCCGGTGTTGGTGCCGTCGCCGCCGCAGCCCTTGGCCTGTTCTCCACCGGTGCGGCCAACGCCGATACCTTCGTGCCGCTGCCGGGCGGCGAAATCACCCAGACCCTGTCCGACGGCACCGTGGTGACGGTGAAGCTGGTCGGCGAGTCCGCCAACATCAGCCCGTCGATGGGCGCCACCCCCGTGCACCGCAACGCCTGGGTCTCGGCCTCGGCGCAGGTCCACATCGACGGTGACACCACCGCCACCGGCGGCAACATCTACCCCGGCTACGTCGTGGGTTGCCAGGTCACCATCGACGGCGGCAACGTCAGCGGTGGCGCGACCGGCGGTGCGAGCTGGGACAGCAGTGGCAACGCCACCCCGACGGGCGGCGTCACCTCCGGCGCCAACCTGACGCTGGGTCCGGGCCAGGCCAAGTCGTTCTACGTCCTGGACCGCGAAATGCCGGACGACTACGGCAAGGAATCGCACAAGACCAAGAACAAGTTCAACGGCTCCGACGGTTCGGTGACCTGGTCCGACGAGACCATCGGCCTGAACGGCTGCGGCGGCTACGCCCAGGCGCGTGCCTTCGTCAACGTCGAGGTCGAGACCGACAACGTGATCAGCTGGATCACCCTGTGGGGCCAGCCCTTCAGCATCGGCTGATCTACACCCCGGTGTAATACCAACGGACCCGGCGCTTTTCGCGCCGGGTCCGTTTGCCGTGCCGCACTGCGGAGTTCACCGCTGCGGGTCGGAGGTGCGCTCGGCGAGCAGATCCCGGATCTGGTGCAGCAGTTCGTTGTCGGTGAGTGCGTCGTCGTCCTCGACGCCCATCATCTTCTTGGCCTTCTTGGCCGGCACCACCAGGATGAAGTAGAGCAGGGCCGCGATGATCAGGAAGTCGATGCCCGCGGTGATGATCGGCCCGATGGCGATGAAGGTGGCCGGTTTGTCGGCGATCAGCTGGAAGCCCAGACCGAGCTGATTGGTGCCGCCGAACACCGCCAGCAACGGCGTGATGATGCCGTCGGTGAAGGCGGTGACGACCGCGACGAAGGCCGTACCCATGACCACGGCCACGGCCAGATCGACGATATTGCCGCGCATCAGAAAGTCTTTGAAACCCTTGAGCATTGCCGAAACTCCTCTACCTGAGGGATCGAACGCAGAGTTATAGGGGGTGTACGGCGATGCTAGCGGCGTGAGCCGCGCGGCCGCCGCACCGGCACGCCGGTTCAGTGGAGCACGACCGTGAGCGCCGTCCGGAGGGAAGTGGCCGCCACCTGGGTCGCGCGCCGGGAATCCAATGCCACCAGCACGACTCGGTCCGTGCGCCCGCGGGAGCCGTCGGCTCCGGGCACCAGCACCACGGCCGCGTCGGCGGCGAGTAGCCGGGCCGGGCGGCCGTTGCCCCCGGAGTCCTCGCCGGCCACCAGGTCCACCCGGTCGCCGGTGCGCAGGATCTCGGCGACGGCGTTGTCCGCCAAGCGAATCGGGACTATGCGCGCATCGGGGGAGTGGGCGGCCACGGCGGCCAGCCGCGGGCCCAGCACTCGGACGTCGGTGACGATCTCGCCCTCGGTCAGCGCCGCGGCGAGGGTGGCGCCGCGCAGCCGGGCGGCGTCGCGGACCGCACCCGCGGGCAAGGTCGCGGTCTCGCGAGCGGCCGGTCGCACATCGTCGTCGCCGAGCACCTGCCCCGGTGCCAGCTCCCGCGCGGCCACCAGCACCGGCGTCCGGCCCGCGGCGGGGTCGGCGCGGACCGCCAGGAAGCCCGCCGCGACGAGCAACGCGACCGCCCCGGCCCGCCGCAGTAGCACCGTGTCCGCCCAGGCCAGGCGGCTACGGAACTCGTGCAGCAGTGCTCGATACGGTCGCGTCATGGGGGCAGCGTACGGTCGCCCCGGCACCGAAACGCCCGGGCGGAACCCGGGCTGTGGATAACTCTCGGTATGTGGATAACGAGCTCGTGGAGAGCTCGGATCAGGCGGCGGAGGTGCTCGAACCGCTGGTCGACGACGAGGTCGAGGTGCTCGGCGCGGCCGAAGCGGACGGAGTGGAGCTGGTCCCGCTGTCCGACGAAGAGGACGACGGCTTGGCCGGTTCGGCGGAGGTGGAGCCGTTGCGGCTGTCGGTGCGGTAGAAGCCGCTGCCCTTGAAGACGATGCCGACGGAGTTGAACAGCTTGCGCAGCTTCCCGTTGCAGCG
Organism: Nocardia tengchongensis; assembly: GCF_054781395.1. Lineage (NCBI taxonomy): Bacteria > Bacillati > Actinomycetota > Actinomycetes > Mycobacteriales > Nocardiaceae > Nocardia > Nocardia tengchongensis. The sequence goes on along the minus strand of NZ_BAAGUM010000006.1, from coordinate 1,140,261 downwards.
GTCACACGTGGTCAGTGCGTCTTCGGAGAAGGACTGCACGATGTCGAACTTGTTGTCGCACTCGGTGCATGCATACGAGTAAGTAGGCATCGGGAAACCTCCACGCTCTTCGTCGAATTAGCACTCTACAGCTGGCAGTGCCAACGCTGCCAATCGGGTGTCAATTCCCGGCCCGATCTTCGAGCTGTCGCAGCCCGCCCAACGGGGTCAGTGCCCACCCCATTCGATGGTCGTGCGACTCCTCCGGCAAACGGTCCACGAGTTCCTCGTCGCGCACCACCGCGATCAATCGCGCATCGGCGCGAGAGGCGCTCAAACTCCGATCGTAATAACCGGCTCCGCGTCCCAATCGGACCCCGCGCCGATCCACCGCCAGGGCCGGCACCAGAATCGCCGCGGCCATCGCGATCCCATTCACGACCGGGTCGCCTATCGGTTCGCGCAGCCCGAACCGGCCGCGTCGTAAGCCCTCCGGTCCGGTGTACTCGGCCCATTCCAGGGGACCCGGCTCGCCGGTGACCGGGAGCAGCACCCGCGCCCCGCCCGCCCGCAACGCGTCGAGCAGGGCGAGTGAACCGGGCTCGCCGCCGACGGGCACATAGGCGCACACCCACGTCGTCCCGTCGGCCGTCCCCGTCGCCTGCCCGGGCTCGGCGACCGCTGCCACCAGCTCGCCCGCGGCCGCGGCGAGGGCGGTCGCCTCGCGCTCGCGGACCTCGGCGGGCAGGGCCTTGCGGCGCGCGAGGATGTCCGCGCGCCACGCCGTCTTGTCCCGTTCGTCCGTCACGCTCCCACCCTAGGACGGCCGGGTTTCAGCGATCCGAACGCGGCCGGGTGAGGGTGAAGGTGTCGACGGCCTTCAGTTCGCTCGTCGGCCCGGTCAGGGCGTAGTAGGTGCCTTTGATGGTGGTGTTCCCGCCGGGGGTGCCGGGGTCGACGTCGAAAGCGCAGAAGCCGTACGGGTGTTCGGCGTCCTTGAACGCCGACCAGGGCGCGTCCTCGAGCACGTAGACCGGGGTCTTCTTGCCGGTGGCCGGGTCCGGCGCGCCCACGGCGGTGATGACCCGGCACTTGTCGCCGGGGAAGAACAGCTGATTGGACGGTGCGGAGGTGCCGCCGCCCCCGATCACCAGGTGCACGGTGCCCTTGCCGGTGTCGACGACGTCCTTGCGGGTGTCGGCGGGCTTGGGGGTCAGCGTCTCCGAGCCGGTCACGCCGCGCACGGGATGTGAACGCTCGTAATGGTGTTCGTGCCCGCACAGCACCAGGTCGACCTGGTACTTGTCGAACAGTGGCAGCCAGTCCTGGCGGATGCCCAGGTCGGCGCCGTTGAACTTGTCGGCCGAGGAGATGGCGACCTGGTGCATGAACACCACCACCCAGTCGATGCCCCGGTCGGCGCGGGCTTTCGCGAGTTCGCTCTCCAGCCAGCGTTTCTGGGCGCCGCCGGAGTAGCCCTTGACGTAGCTGTTGCCGCCGTCCTGCAGGCAGATGTCGTCGTTGGCGACGGCGATCACGCGCATGCCGCCGACGGTGAAGGAGTACCAGAGGCCCTTGGCGTGGTCCTCGGCGCCGGCGTCGGGGACGGTGAAGTAGGTCTGGAACGCCGCGTAGCCGATGTCGCCGTTGCCGAGTTCGTTCTCGTGGTTGCCGGGCGCGGGCATCCAGGGCCGGTAGCGGGCGGAGCGAGAGTTGTTGGCCCACCAGTCGTTCCAGGTGCGGATGCGGTCGGTGGCGATATTGGCGTAGCAGAGGTCGCCGTTGACCAGGTTGAACAGCGGGGCCAGCGATTCGACCGCGGAGGTGACGTCCCCGGCGTACTGGGAGCCGAGGTTGTCGTTGACGGCCTTGCCGTCGACGATCTTGCCGACGGTCGGGGTGCCCTGGTCGCCGAAGCTGGTGAACCGGAACTTGGCGCGGCCCGCGGGTGCGGTGCGGATGGTGCCGAGTTCCGGCGGTGCGCCGTCGTGCCCGGCGGCGTAGACGTAGTCGGTGTCGGGGGACAGTCCGGTGAGGCGGGCGTGGTGGGCCTGGATCTCGATGCCGGACTTGGCATCCCGGTAGGTGCGGGTCTGCGCGGTCACGGTGGTCCCGAATCCGGCGTCGGCGGTGCCGTAGCGGACGGTGGGCGCGGTGACCGAGCCGGTGGTGTGCCAGGTGACGACGACCTCGCGGGCGGCGTCGGACCCGAATTGCAGGTGCAGTCCGGAGACCCGGGGCGCGGCGGCGCGGTCGGGGGAGACGACGAGTTCGGCGGAGCGGGGCCAGGCGGTCGCGGTCGATCCGGTGTTCCGCAGCGCGACCGCGCCGCCCGCGCCGGCGGCGAGTCCGGCCAGGCCCGCGACCGCGGAGGCGCCGAACAAGCGGCGGCGGCTGAGCCGGTTGGTTGCGTCGGGGGAGCTCGCGGCGGGCGCGGCGGGCTGGTCCGGCGTGGAATCGGAGTTGTGGGAATCCTCACCATCGGTCATGGGTGTCAGTCAACAACCGCTGGGTACGAGGGAGGTCACAGTGCGGCGAACGCCAAATGAAAAGAACGGGTCGGTCGGTGGGAATGGCCGCGCTCCGGCGTTCGGTGCGCTCGCGCCGCCCCCGCCCCTTAGGCTCTCGGGGATATCGAGGCGGCCACGAGCCGCTCTCGGGCATGTGACGGATGGATAGGGTGAAATTCATGACAGCGAATGGCGGCGGAACCGAGTCGTGCTTCCGCACCGCGGTGGTTCCCGCGGCGGGGCTCGGCACCAGGTTCCTGCCCGCGACCAAGACGGTCCCCAAGGAGTTGCTGCCGGTGGTCGACACCCCGGGCATCGAATTGGTCGCCGCCGAGGCCGCGGAGTCCGGCGCCAATCGGCTGGTGATCGTGACCTCGCCCGGAAAAGACGGCGTGGTCGCGCATTTCGTCGAGGACCTGGTGCTGGAGAGCACCCTCGCCGAGCGCGGCAAGTTCCATCTGCTGGAGAAGGTGCGCAAGGCCCCCGCCCTGCTCGACGTCACCTCGGTGGTGCAGGAGGAGCCGTTGGGCCTGGGTCACGCGGTGGCGCAGGCGGAATCGGTGCTCGACGCGGACGAGACCGCGATCGCGGTGCTGCTGCCCGATGACCTGGTGCTGCCCGGCGGCGTGCTGGAGCTGATGGCCGACGTGCGCAACACCTACGGCGGTTCGGTGCTGTGCGCCATCGACGTGCCGAAGGAAGAGGTCAGCGCCTACGGCGTCTTCGACGTCGAGGAGCTGCCCGACAGCCCGTGCGACGTGCTCAAGGTGCGCGGCATGGTGGAGAAGCCGGCCGTCCACGAGGCGCCGTCGACCTTCACCGCGGCCGGGCGATACCTGTTGGACCGCGCCATCTTCGACGCGCTGCGCCGCATCACGCCCGGTGCGGGCGGCGAATTGCAGCTGACCGACGCGATCGCGTTGCTGATCGCCGAGGGTCACCCGGTTCATGTCGTGGTCCATCGTGGGTCGCGGCACGATCTGGGCAACCCGGGCGGTTATCTTCGTGCTGCGGTCGATTTCGCTCTGGAACGCGAGGAATACGGTCCCGCCCTGCGCGAGTGGCTCGAGCACCGGCTCGGTCCGGACTGGAATCCGCAGCTGACCACATGCGAATGAGGCGACGAGCAGGCGCGACAACGGAAGGGCGGCATGCGCTCGGTTGAGGATCAGCAGATCAAGGTGACCGCAGCGGCTGTGGCCCCACGGCCCGTCCGGGTCGCGATCAGCGAGGCACAGGGACTGCTGTGCGCCGAGGACGTGGTCACCGAGCGCCCGCTGCCGGGCTTCGATCAGGCCGCCATCGACGGATACGCCGTGCGCAGTGTGGATGTGGCCGGCGCCGGCGCGAATATCCGTGACGAGGATGGCAATTCGGTGCACCTGAGCCTGCCGGTGGTGGGTGAGGTGGCGGCCGGTTCGCGTCAGCCGATCCGTCTGCAGCCCCGCCAGACCGTGCGGGTGGACACCGGTGCGCCGCTGCCGACGCTGGCCGACGCCGTCCTGCCGCTGGAGAACACCGACGGCGGCCGTGCCCGGGTGAAGGTCTACGAGGCGGTCCGCTCGGGCGACTACGTGCGCCGTATCGGTGACGACGTGCAGCCCGGTGATCTGGCCGTGCGCGCGGGCACCATCATCGGTCCCGCGCAGGTGGGCCTGCTGGCCGCGGTCGGCAAGGACAAGGTGCTGGTGCATCCGCGGCCCCGGTTGTCGGTGCTGTCGGTGGGCGGCGAGCTGGTCGATATCGATCGCACGCCGGGACCGGGCCAGGTCTACGACGTGAACTCCTACGCCTTGGCCGCCGCCGCGCGCGACGCGGGCGCGGACGTGAATCGGGTCGGCATCGTGAGCGCCGATCCGAAGCGGCTGCGAGATGTGGTGGAGGGCCAGCTGGTTCGCTCCGAGGTGGTGGTGATCGCGGGCGCGGTCGGCGGCTGGGCCTCCGAGCAGGTGCGTGAGGCCCTGGAGGGCCTGGGCGAGCTGGAGATCACCCGGGTGGCGATGCATCCGGGTTCGGTGCAGGGTTTCGGCCTGCTGGGTCGCGACGAGGTGCCGACCTTCCTGCTGCCCTCGAATCCGGTTGGCGCGCTGGTGGTTTTCGAGGTCATGGTGCGGCCGTTGATCCGGATCGCGCTGGGCCGCCGCCATCCCATGCGGCGGATGGTGCGGGCGCGCACCATTCTGCCGATCGCTTCGATTCCGGGCCGCCGCGGTTATCTGCGCGCGCAGCTCATGCGTGACGAGCAGACCGGTGACTATCTGGTGCAGCCGTTGGGCGGCCCGAACGGCGCGTCCTCGCACCTGCTGGCGACCATGGCGGAGGCCAACAGCCTCATCGTCATCGATCCCGACATCACCGAGGTGCGTACCGGTGACGAGGTGCAGGTTGCGTTCCTTGCGCAGCGTGGGTGAGGCCCGGCATGTGCGGTCAGGGCACGAAGGAGGCAGCTTGCGTAACCACGCAGGGCCCCCGGACATGGCGAGTGGGTACAGCGTGAACGTCTTCCGTGCGGCTCAGCATCCGGGCTGGCCTGCGCATCTGGGGCCGGTCCGGGTCGCCGCGGGCACGGTCACGTTGCGGCCGATCCGGTTGCGTGACGCCTCGGCGTGGGGCCGGATCCGGGTCCGGGACAAGGACTATCTGGAGAAGTGGGAGCCCACCGGTCGCGGCCCGTGGGAGGCGCGCAACCATTCGAGCAATTGGCCCGCGCTGTGGTCGGCGTTGAAGGCCGAGGCCCGGCGTGGCGTCATGATTCCGTTCGTCATCGAGGTGGACGGCGTGTTCAGCGGGCAGTTGACGGTGGGCAATATCGTGCGCGGCGCATTGCGTTCGGCGTGGATCGGTTACTGGGTGTCGAGCGAGCTGGCCGGGCAGGGGGTGGCCACCGCGGCGCTGGCGCTGGGTCTGGATCACTGCTTCGGTGAGGTCGGGCTGCACCGGGTGGAGGCCACGGTGCGTCCGGAAAACCTTGCCAGTCAGGCGGTTCTGCGCAATGTCGGGTTCCGCGAGGAGGGCATGCTGCAGCGCTACCTGGACGTGGACGGCGCGTGGCGGGATCATCTGCTGGTCGGGATGACCGTGGAGGAGGTCTCGGGGACCGTGGTGGACAGGCTGATTCGCGCGGGGCGCGCCACCAAAGCCTGATAACTCGCTGAGCGCGGCGTGTAGAAGTTTTCGCGACCGAAATCGTGTGACTAGTGTTGCGTGTGTGGTCGGCGCGCCTGAGGGGAATGCCTGGGGTGTGGAATTAACCTACGCACGTCGGTGGTGCGTCTGTTTTCCGATCAGAAGGGACAGACAACAGGGCGGGACGGAGGTGTAAGGGCCAATGCCGAATTCGATCTTGTGGATCGGCTTGGTGGTGCTCTGGGTCTTCGTGCTATTCCCGATGCTGGCCAATCGCCATCCCCGCATCCGGCAGCACACCGACGCCGCCCTCTCGACACGAGTGTTGCATCGCGGTGGTGCCAAGCGACGCACCAGGAAAGGTCCGGCGACCGGACATGACACCGACCCGGACTACGTGCCGGTTCGCAGAAAGCTTCACCCGAGCGAGGATCCGGAGGATCGGATGACCAGATCGGACGACAGCCCCGCTGCACCGGACGTGAAGGAAGTCGGCACCGAGGACCGGGCAACCATCGCCGAACCCGAGGCCACCACCGCCGCCGCGGAGCCGCCCGATACCGCCTCCGCCGACATCGTCGCGGCGAGCGCCGAAACACCGGAGCCGGAGCCGGCTTCGGCCGACACCGAAGACGAGGACCAGGAGGCGGACACCGCCGCCGAATCCGAGCCCGCCGCAGCGGAATCCGAGACCGACCCCGAAACCGCCACGGACGAACCCGAATCCGAGACCGCCGAGACCGAGGACGCACCCGAGCCGCGTAAGCGGGTCTCCCGCGCGCCCGCCCTCCGCGCGCCGGAACCGGAGCCGGAACCCGAATCCGACGACGAGGACGAGGATTTCGTGCCCTCCCGGCGCGGCCGGGGCGGATTCGACCCCGAGGCCGACGCCGTCGCCCGCGCGGCCCGCTACACCTTCCGGCAGCGCGCCGTGCTGGGCCTGGTGCTGGCCGTGCTGCTGTTCGCGGCCTCCGGCCTGGCCATCTCCTCGATCCTGTGGTGGCTGTCGGCGCTGTCCGGCACCGTGCTGGTGGCCTATCTGGCCTACCTACGCAAGCAGGTACGCGTCGAGGAGGACATCCGCCGCCGCCGCGCCGCCCGCGCGAACCGCAAGCTCACCGAGTCCGACGAGGACGCCGAGGAGCAGCGCGACACCCGCGAACGCCCCCGCCCGGACCGCGACCAGACCCGCACCCAGCTCCGCCGCGCCGTCCTGGTCGAATCCGACGACGAGGACCCGTGCTTCGAGCACCTCGACCTCTTCGATGCTGCTGAGGCCCGTGCCACCCGCCAGCGCGCCACCAGCGCCCGCGAACGCCGCGCCGTAGGCGAATAACCCCGGACCAACCGAGAGGGGCTCCCCGAGCAATCGGGGAGCCCCTCTCGCATTCCGGGACCGGATCGGATGCAGCGGGCGCGTGGATCGGGCCGTAGGGCGCTCCGAAAGCTTGTCGGGGGTGTAGGGCGGGCTCTGCGAGCTATTGGGGGGTCTGCGGCGGGCTCTGCGGGCTATGGGGGGTCTGGGGGCCAACACTCCAAGCGTTGCCGGGGGTTCGGGGGCAAAGCCCCTGAGAGTTACGAGAGTTGTTCACCGCTTGGTGAATAGGCTTTCCCTATTACAGCGAAAGGGCTCGCCTTTCGGCGAGCCCTTTCGGCGGGTGCTGTCGCGAGCTATCCGGCGTCCGGCGTTCGTCCCGCTGCCGGAATCTGCCGCTCGATGAGTTCGGCGAGAGTCCGGAGTTTGGCCGCGAATTCGCGCGCCGCGACCGGATGATCGCCGGACCCCTTGACCACCTTCTGGGTGAGTGCGGCGAGCCGCGATTCGACCGAGCTGAACACGTCGGCGGTGGCCGGCTGTTCCTCGGTCAGGTCCCCGCGCAGCCACGCGCGCAGCCGCTGCACGACCGCGCCTTCGTCGTAGTCGTCGGGCAGCACCGCGACGGCTTCGCGGAGCTTGCCCGCGGTGACCTTCACGTCGGCGGCCAGCGTGGTGTAGACGGTGACGGCCGCGTCCTCACCGTAGGCCGCGGCCACCGGCAGCAGTTCCCGGATCTGTCCCTCGTTGAGGGCCGGTGCGACCGGATGCAGGCGGGCGGCCAGCGGCCAGGCCCGGATCAGCTTGTGCGCGTAGGACCGTTGCATGTCCCACCGCTTCTCCACGTACTCGTCGAAGGTGGCGTGGTCTGCGCGGTAGAGCCGGCCGTCGCGGACGATCTGCAGGGCGCGCCCGGCGGTCCAGAAGGCGACCCGCAGTGCGTCGATGGAGGATTCGCACACCTCGAGCTGATCGGTCTCGGTCCGGCTCAGCGGACCTTCGCCGCCCGCGGTGGGCAGCGGCATGTCGAGCACGCCGGGTCCCGGTGCGGGGGCCGCGGATTCGACCGCCGCGGCGGCCGGGGCGACTGCTGCCGGTGCCGGGGAGGTGGCGGGCGCCGGGGCCGCCGGTCTCGAGGGGGCGGCCGCCGGTGCCGCGGGCGCGGCCTTCGGCGGCGGCGTGACGGCCCTCGGCTCCGGGGTGACGACCACCGGCTCCGCGGTGATCGTCTCCGGCTTCCGGGTGGCGGTCGCGGTGGCGGTCGCCGGTTCGGCCGGTGGCGGCGCGGGCGTGCCGGGAGCCATCAGGACCGTGGTGGCGGCCTGCGACAATTTCGGTGTGCGCGGCCATTTGGCGTCGCGCAGCGGGGAGACCGGGGGAGTGTGCTCGGCCTCGTCGGAGAGCGGGTTGCGGCCGAGGCCGCCGCCGATCGAGGTCTTGCGGCGCTGCGGTGGCATCAGGCCGACACCTCCGCCGGAATGCGGGCGTCCTGGTCGGCGTCGAGGTAGGCGCGCACCAGTTCGTCGCCGACGGCCCGGTATTCGCCGAGGTCTTCGATCGGGTTCTCGGCGCCGTCGCCGACTTCGCCGTCGGCGGCCTCCCGATACCATTTCCAGGCGCTCACGTAGGAGTCGAAGACGTCGTAGCCGGCGTCCTCGAGATTGCCACGCTGCGTTCGGTATTCGGTGGACACGTTGACGCCGTTCTTCATGGTGACCGGAACCTTGGTCATGAGCACTCGCACCCGGATGGCCTTCTCGTATTCGGCCGCGGCCTCTTCGGCGGCGCGGTAGGTACTGGGTACGCGCTTGACCTCCGAGGGGCTGACGCTGGTGACGAGGATGAGTTCGTCGCTGACGGGCACGGCGGCCTTGAAGATGTCGGCGGATTCACCGCCGGCGTCGACGATGATCACGTCGTAGTTCGCGGCGTTGTCGGTGATGCAGTCGTTGACGTGCCGGGAGGGGAAGGCGAGTAATTCGAAGGGTATGTCGATCTCGGCTTTCTGTAGTCGCCGATACCAGGAGTATCCGGTCTGGCTGAGCGGGTCGGCGTCGATCACGAGTACTCGAAGTTCGTGCGCGGTAGCGAAATACGAGGCGAGGAAGAAGGCCGAAGTCGTCTTGCCCACGCCTCCTTTGAGATTCCCGAGTGTGACTACCAGGGGCTCGGGAAGATTGGGTAGCGCAGCGGTTTTGGTCATCGATCAACCTCCTGTTGATGGGGAGGGCAGCTTCCTCGATCAGTCTCACACGCGCGCGGGACGTGCCCGTGAAGGCTCGCGTGGGGGTGTCGAATTGGTGGAAAACGGCTGTGTCCAATTGGACACAGCCGTCAATGGTTACCGTTTCGTAATGAACAACATGCATGTCATTCGTTGCACTCCCTCGCCTTCCGGCGAAATATGCGATCTCGGATCTGCTGGCAGTACCGAAATTTCGCGTGATGGACGGAAACCGAATGCCTTTCACGGCAAGAATCGGAGGACGACCGCTCATGGAAACAAACGGTGATAGACAGAAGGTTCGATTACTTCCGCGGCTGAGCCTGCGGACCCTGGCGACAGGAGTCCTCGGCGCGGCAGCCGTTGGAGCGGCCCTGCTGTTCACGGCGGGCCAGGCGCACGCAGCGCCGGTGCACATCCCCGGAGTCGGGGAGTTCGAGATTCCCAACGAGATTGCCGCCCCCTTCGGCTTGGCGGCCCCCGCGGTCGACATTCCTGCTCCCGCGGTCGACATCCCGACCCCCGCGATCGGCCATCCTGCCCCGGCGGTCGACATCCCGGTCCCCGCGATCGGCATCCCTGCCCCGGCGGTCACCATTCCGGGCCCCGCCATCGGAGTCCCGACCCCCGCGGTCGGAATCATCGCTCCCGCGCCGGAATCCGTGAACGGCGAGACCGGCGCCCCGCGCATGGTCGTGGCTCCGGGACACATCGCCATCCCCCCGGCCTACCCGCTGCCGGACCCGGTGTCCGCGCTGTCGCTCGCTCCGCAGCCGCTGTACCCGACCGCCGCGACTCCGGCTCCGGAATCGCGCTCGGTGGTGGTGGCCGGTCTCGGTACCTTCGCGGTGCCCGCGAGTCTGCCCCCGCTGTCCGGGATCCCCGGCGTGACCGATTCCGCCGTGGCTCCCTTCCGCACTCCGGTGCCCGCGGCTATGCCGAAGACCGCCGGGCAGCGCGCGGTGGACGCGGCCCGCACCAAAATCGGCGCGGATTACCGCGCGGGCGGCAACGGCCCCGACTCCTTCGACTGCTCCGGTTTCGTGCAGTGGTCGTATCGGGAGGCGGGTGTCGAGGTGCCGCGCACGAGCTACTCACAACTGTCGGCCGGAACCCCGGTGACGCTGGACGAATTGGAACCCGGAGATCTGGTGTCCTACTACGGTGGTGGACACTCGGCGATGTATCTCGGTGATGGGAAGGTCATTCACGCCAGCGACTACGGTTCGGGTGTGAAGGTCTCACCGCTGTCGAATATGCCGGTCACCGGAGCGCGTCGTTTCCAGTGAGTGGGCCGCAGCTCTCATTCGTGACACATCAGATTGTCGTGATCGACCGATGGTGCGAGGACGATATGAGCGTCAGGAAATCGGCGACAGTGGCTTTGGCAGTACGGCCGTGGCGGACAAGGCTTCTCGGCCGGACGGCGGTTCGGCGTCACCTTCGACGGCGTGGTCTACGAGATCCCCGGCGGGTTCGATCCGGACGCCCGCACGGCCGCGCCATGATCGCCGGCGCGTACCGGTTCACTGAGCAGGCCGACGATCATCGCGAGGATGCTTTCCCGCGCGTCGTTTCGCTCGCCCTCGTCGGGCTGGGCGAACCGCTCGTAGTCGGCGAGCAGGGCGAACATCACCGTGGTCATGGCCTGTAGCCGGTAGCGGCGCTGCGCCGGAGTCAGTTCCGCCAGTGCGTGATACAGCCGGGCGACCAGCACTCTTGTTGTCTGCCAACGCTTTTCGTTCAGATTGGGCCCGGTGACCGCGGGATGGGCGCGGGCCTGCTCCAGGAATCGCGCGTAGTGCGTCGATCCCTCCGCGTAGGGCACGTCGAACATGGGTCGCACCAGGATGGCGACCAGCGCGGACACGCTGTCGGGTGCGCCTGAGGCCTCGTGTTCGGCGAGCAGTTCGGTACGACGGGTTTCCAGCGCGGGCTGATGCCGTTCGATGATGGCGGCGATGAGCCCGTCCCGGGAGCCGAAGTGATAGTGGACCGCGGAGTTGTTGCGCTGTCCCGCCGCCACCGCGATATCGCGCAGGGCCACGTGCGGCCCGCGTTCGGCGATGGTGCGCTCACCGGCGAGCAGCATGAGCTCGCGCGCGTCAGGACTGTTCACGGTGCTATCGTGCCTCTTCGTCTTGTGCCGCGCGGTCCCGGGTGGGCGCGTGGGCGGATCCATCGAGGCACGGACGGCGGTGATCACCGATGACGCTACGGCGGTTCCGTTCGCGCCGGGCCACGGTGGACCTCGCTCTGGTCGTCCCGATGAGCGGTTCGGCCGGTATTTTCGGGCCTTCGTGCGAGGCGTGCGCGACGCTGGCGGTCGAGGATATCAACGCGGTCGGCGGGATTCTGGGTCGTCCGGTGCGGCTGCACCCGGTCGACGCGGGCGCGCCGCCGCCGGTGCTGGCCGCCCAGATCGACCGGATGGTGAGCCGGGGCATGATCGACGGCGTGGTCGGGTGGCACCTGTCCAATGCCCGCAAGGCGATCACGCCGTACACCGCGGGCCGGGTGCCCTACATCTACACCACCTTCTACGAGGGCGGCGAGGATTCCGACGGCGTCTACATGGTGGGGGAGACCCCGGACCAGCAGCTGTTCCCCGCGCTGCGCTGGTTCCGCGCCGAATTGGGGGTGCGGCGCTGGTGCATCGTCGGCAACGACTACGTGTGGCCTCGCGAAACGGCAAGGGCCACTTGGGAATTCACCGATTCGACGGATATCGACGTGGTCGGTGAGGTGTTCGTGCCGCTGGGCGGCCGGGATTTCTCCGCCGCCCTGGACCTGATTCGCCGGTCGCCCGCCGAGGGGGTGCTGTTGTTCATGGTCGGCGCGGACTGTGCCGCCTTCAATCGCGCGTTCGCGGCGGCGGGTCTCGACTACGACCGGGTGCGGCTGAGCATGATGATCGGGGAGGATGTGCTCTACGCGGGCGGCCCCGACAGCGCGCGCGGATTGTTCACGGCCTGTGGCTATTTCGAGAGCCTGGTCTCCGGTGCGGGCATGGCCTTCGGCAGCCGCTACACCGCCCGGTTCGGTCAATTGGCTCCGGCACTGAACAATATCGGCGAATCCTGTTACGAGGGCCTGTTGTTGTTCGCCTCGCTGGCGGAGTCGGCGCGCAGTCTGGACGTGCGGCTGATCGAACGCGGCGCGGCGAAGGTGAGTTACGGGGGCCCGCGCGGTGAGGTGCGGGTGCGCGGGGCGCACACCACGCAGCCGGTCTTCCTGGCGGGCGCGGACGTCATGGACTTCACGGTGCTGGCCGACCTGACCGGATTGTGAAGCGGACGCTGTTCGACTATCGGCGAACGCTACTTTGCGTTCCCAACAGGGTCGACGACCGAATGCCGTCACGATCCTGATAACGCAAGTGCGGCACAGGATTTCGCGGATCACGATGATCATTTACGATGCCGCTCCGGCGGGGTTTGTGTTGCAATAGGGTGGAGCCACGCCGCCTCGGCGGCCTCTGATTAAGGAGCCGCTCCGTGCCCGGAGGAAGACTCAGCCAGGATGATCGCCGCCTCATCGCCGCGGGTCTGGCCCGGGGTCTCGGCTATGCCGAGATCGCCCGCCGGCTGGCCCGGCCGACCTCCACCGTCAGTCGCGAGGTGACCCGCAACGGCGGACCCGGCCGCTACCGTGCCGAGCTGGCCCAGGCCGCCACCGCCGTTCGCTCCCGGCGCCACCTGCCGCGCCCCAAGCCCGCCGAGAAGCCTTCGGGCGTAGACGAATACGGTCGTGATCCGATGCTGCTGGCCGAGTTCAGCGACCGGTTCGCGACGCTGCTGGCGCGGTCGGGAATGCCGCGCATGGCCGCGGCGGTACTGGCCCGCCTGTACGCCGCGGACTCGGGCAGCCTGACCGCCGCCGAGCTGGTGGCGCAGCTGCGGGTGAGCCCGGCCACGGTGTCCGCGGCGGTCGGCCAGCTCGAGGAGCGGGCGCTGATCCGCCGCGATCGCGATGCGGGCAGCCGCCGCGACCGCTACGTGATCGACGAATCCGCTTGGTATCGCACCACTCTCGCCGAGGCGCAGGCCAATCAGCGCTTGGCGGCCCAGGCCCGGCACGGCGCCGGCACGCTCGGCGCGACCACACCCGCCGGACTGCGACTGCTGGGCGTGGGCGAATATCTCGAGCGGGTCGGCCTGGATATGGTCCGCTCCGCCGAACACTGGCGTGCGCGGCTCGATCAGTGAGCCATGCCCGGGAATCTGCGGTGAATGCGATCGAGATACCGGCGCACCGTGGAAAGTTCGGCATTGATCGTTTGCCGGTCTTCGGGGGTGGGCGCGGTCTGTAATCGCCGCGTCAGTTTGACAACATGTCTTTCCAATTCCTCGCGGAAGATGCGGGCCTGAGCTAACTCGGGGTCCTCGCCGACATCGGGATTGTCGAATCCCCTGTACTGCATATCGCGGAAGTATTCCACGCAGCCGGTCTCCCCGCCGCGCAATTGGATTGCGTCCCGGAGTCCGCCTCCGGCGCGGGTGCGCGTCACCCCGCCGGATCGAGTAGCCTCGCCAGGCGAGCTGCCCCGGCGGGACCCGGGGTGTTCGGATCCCCGCACCGCCCCCCGACAGGAATTCGAATGGCCATCAGTTACCTGGAATCCATCATCGTCGGCGCACTGCAAGGAGTGAGCGAGCTCTTCCCCGTCTCGAGCCTGGGGCACAGCATCCTGCTGCCGGCCTGGGTCGGCGGCAAGTGGGCCGACGATCTGAGCATGTCCGCCAAGGATTCCCCGTACCTGGCGCTGCTGGTGGCCATGCACGTCGCCACCGCCGCCGCCCTGGTGATCTTCTTCTGGCGGGACTGGGTGCGCATCCTGCGCGGCCTGTGGGACGTGGCGCTGACTCGCCAGATCCGTACGCCGGAAGCGAGATTGGGCGTGCTGCTGGTGATCGCGACGATCCCGGTCGGCGTGGCCGGACTGCTGCTGGAGAAGATCGTCCGCCACTATCTCGGCACCCCGGTGCCCACCTCGATCTTCCTGGCGATCAACGGTTTCGTGCTGCTGTCCGCCGAGATCATGCGCAAGCGCGAGCCCGAGCCGGAGCTCGCCTTCGCCAGCCCGACCGGGCGCACCACGGACCTGTCCATGGAGGACACCATCGTGCTGCCCACGACCGACCCGGACCGCGCCTCGGATGTGCGCCTGTCCCGCTTGAGCATGCGCGACGTCACCCTCATCGGCGCCGCCCAGATCGCGGCGCTCTTCCCCGGCATCAGCCGCTCCGGCAGCACCATCGTGGCGGGCCTGTTCAAGGGCATGCGCCACGAGGATGCGGCCCGCTTCGCCTTCCTGCTGGCCACCCCGGTCATCCTGGCGGCCGGTGTGCTGAAGATGCCGGAGCTGTTCAAGCACGAGAACCACGCCATCCTCGGCCCGGCGCTGGCGGGCAGTGTGGTCGCGGGTGTGCTCTCCTACATCTCGGTCAAGTTCCTGACCGCGTACTTCGAGACCAAGACCCTGACCCCGTTCGCCATCTACTGTCTGGTCGCCGGACTGGGCAGCTTGGTCTGGTTCACGATTCGCTGAGTTCCGCCGACTGCTCGGAAACGCAACGCGCCCCGGTATCCGTGGATGCCGGGGCGCGTTGTTCTTTCGTCTATCAGTGCGTCGGTGTCGTGGTCGGCGGCGCCGTGGTCGTGGTGACGGCCGGGGTCGTGGTCGGGACCGTGGTCGTGGTGACCGGCGGGGTGGTGGTGACCGGCGGCGTCGTGGTGTCCGGGGCGGCCGTGGTGGTGGCCGGCGGCGTCGTGGTGGCGGCCGCCGGGGCCTGGCCGCTGGTGGTGGTCGTGGAACCGGTTGCGGGAGTGGTGGTTCCGGGTTCGCCGGACTGCGGGGCGGCGGCCAGCGCGGCCGGCGCCTTCGACGTGGTGGCCGTGGTGGTGGTCGTCGTCGAGGTCAGCGTCTTCGGGTCGAGCTGGTGGGCCTGGGCCTGCTTGGCCAGTTCGGTGAGCCAGGCGGCGGCGTACTCCGCGGAGCTGACGGGCTTGCCGTTGTCCGGGTTGGAGTCGTGCCAGTAGTCGAAGTGGTGGCCGGTGCCGTTCGGGCCCAGGGTCAGGTTGTACGGATCGTTCATCACCACCGGGATGGTGTTCTGGTTGGTGGTGATCAGGCCGATGACCTCGTTGAAGACCTTCTGCGGCAGGTACGCCAGCGGCGACATGTTCTCGGCGGCGATATTGTCCGCGGCCACCGGGGTCGCGTTCTGCTGATTCGGCTGGTAGCCCGGCTGCGACACCTTGAGCAGCACGTCGAGGAAGGTCTCCTTGCTGGTCCACCAGCCCGGGTTGTGCGCGATGTCGGCGAACGCGTTGCCCGCGATCTTGCCCAGCACGACCGCCACATCGATGCCGGTGGTCGGGTTGAGGCCCTCGTTCTGCATCTGGTCGGCATTGATCTGGCGGCCGACATTGATGGCGAGCTGCAGCAGCGAGATGTTCTTCGGCGCGGCGCAGGTGAGGTCGCCGTCGGAGCAGAAGGAGGCGATCCGGCCGTTCAGCGAGCCGAAGTCACCGGCCTGGTCGGGCAGCGCGCCCTGCCCGCCCGCGATCTGCTTGCCGGTCTGATAGCCCTGGTTGAAGTTGTCGGGGTGGCTGACGTCCTTCGCGCCCGGGAACGGGCCGTCGCCGGCCGTACGTCCCGCGTCGGCGAGAATGACCACGCCCGCGACATTGCCCGGGTCGACGATCCCGTATTTGCCGTCCGCGCCCGCGGTCTGGTGACCGATCTGCATCGCGACCCGGCGCACCACGTCCGCGCCTTCGGAATAGCCGACAATGGCGTACTTGGTGTTGGGGCAGGCCGCCGAGATATCCCGCATGACCTGCTCGGCATTGGCGACACCGGTATTCACGGCGTCCTCGTAGCTGTTCAGATTCGCGGGGTAGGAGATGTAAATGGCCGAATACGAATTCGAGTCGACCGATCCGCCCGGAGCGTTCACCACCGGGTCCACCCAGTGGCTCTGGTAATCGTCGGACAGGGCGGCGGGAAGTTCGTTGCCGTTCGCGTCGACCAGCATCTTGGTGGTGCCGGACTGCGGTGAGTCGTTGCGGCCGGCCACCGAGATGGTCACCATGTCATGGCATTCGGTGACCGACGAGGTCAGCGCCGGATCGGCGGTCCTCGTGTCCGGCCCCGTCAGCGCGTAGGTGGCCGCGACCGCGGCCGCTACGCCCAGTACCGCAGGCGCGGCGACCGCCGACGCGATCCGATGTCGTTTCGCAAACCCGCGAATATCCATGCCCGAATCCCCATCTCACCCCGACAAGTGAACTGTCAGGCCCCGTACCTGACCGGGCCGTCTACCACCGTGGACGTCGTAAGCGGAGATCCGAGTGTTACTTCGGCGAACGATTCGTTATCGCACCATGACCCGAATTGCCTGGTCAGGCGCCGATGGGCTTGCCGAAGAATGAGGCGAGCGTCTCACCCAGGGTGTCGCCCAGGGTTTGCAGCTCACCCGGCGTGCCGAGCATGGAGGGCATGTCGGTGGTGGAGCAGCCCGGCTGCGCGGCCAGGCCGTCGAGGCGGTCGAACAGCCACATGAGCGCGGCGGGTCCGCCGCTGACTTCGGCGACGATGTGCTCGCTGGACCAGTCCCGGGTGTAGGTGACCTGCGCGCCGGGCTGGGCGCAGTAGGTGTCGACCAGCTGATCGGTGGACGGCAGTGGGAGGATCTCGTCCCAGCGCGAATGCCACACGAACAGCGGCATGTCCGGCAGGCTTTTACCCAGGCGGGTGTCCTCGAGCATGGCCTGGACGGCGGGTTCCCGCAGCGGGTCGGGGGAGTCGATCATGCCCGTGATGTTCAGGAACGGCAGCAGCGCGGTCTGATACTGCACGCAGAACGGCGCTTTCACGGTGCGCAGCAGCTGCCCGAGCGGATTCAGCTTCTGGTCCAGCAAGGCATTGAAGTCCGGGTACTCGCGGGAGAGGCCCAGCACCGCGCCCAGTACCAGGCCCGCGGTGGCCTGATTGTTGGCCATCAGCAGGGTCGCGCCCAGATCGGCGCCGGTGCCACCGGAGGCGGCGCCCACGATATTCAGTTCCGGCGCATAGGTTTTGCGCATCTCGGCGGCATGCATGGTGGGCATGGAGCCGCCCGAATAGCCGTACATCGCGACCGGCGTGCCCGCCCCGACCCCGAGCGGCGCGAAGCCGGTGGCGGCGCGAATGCCGTCCAGGGTGATCCGGCCGCCCAGCGGGCCCGCCGCGTACGCCGAATTCGGGCCCTCGTGATCGGGGATCACCACCGCGTAGCCCTTCTGCAGCGCGGACTGCGCGAACAGGAATTCGGCGGGGGCGACGATCTGACCGAGGAACGGCGCGGCCGAAAGGTGTTGCAGCGCATAGGAAGGGCTGCAGTAGCCCTGGGTGGAGTCCTCGGCGATCTGCACCGAGAGCAGTTTGCGCGGGGTCGGCGACGTGCCGCGCGGCTTGATCAGCGTGGCCACCGCCGGGATCGCCGCATCACGACCGTCGTTGGAGCGGTAGGACACCTGCCAGGCGTCCACGTTGAGTGGGATCAGCCCGAAGTTGCCGAGGTTGACCTGCCGGGCCGCGATGATCTCGCCCGGCGCGGCGGCCGCCACCACGTTCGCGGGCGGGTTGTAGAAGCCCGGATCGAGTTCCGGGGGTAGTGGCAGCACCTGCGCCGGTGCGATCGGGGGCAGTGCCGGATCGGCCGGATCGGCTTGCGCCGGCCCCACCGTGAATGCCGCCGCCACCAGTGCCGTGATGGACACCGTCCCGATGCGTACGAGCCGCCCGGTCAGTCGCCTGGTCTTCATCGACCCACTTCCTCACCCTGAATCCCCATTTGTGAGACTGCCTAGTCTCAATATTGCCGGGATCACTGTGCCACAGCTGTGACCGGGCTCGCAATATCCGTGAGCGACGGAAACGAGGGTTGGCTGGAACGGGCAAACCGCACCTTCTTGACCGAAAACTTGCTGCCCGATAACTAGAGTGAGCCGGATGACAGGTATGGAGATGACGAAGAAGATCGTGACTCTTACCGTGGCCCTCGCGGCGGTCGGCGCGCTCGGTGCGTGCAGCAGCAACGACAATTCCAGCTCCGACACCACCTCCGCCCGGGCCGCCGCCACAACCTCGGCGGTCACCTCCTCCACGATGGCGATCCCGCCCGGCTCCCCGGCGGCCCTGCTGTCCTCGATCGCGTGGGAGACCACCTCGGCCACCGACGCGCACGGCAACCAGGTGCCGCTGACCGACGACAACGTCAAGAACTACGTCGGCTTCGCCTACTTCAAGCCCGACGGCACCTTCACCATGTTCAACCTCGACGACACCCCGAAGATGCACGGCGACTGGTCCGTCCCCGCCGACGGCAAGACCCGCACCATCGTCGCGAAAGACGATGCGGGACAGGAGAAGTTCCGCCGCGTCACCGACATCGTCACCTTGAACGACAAGGAATTCACCTACCGCGTCTACCCCGACGCCAACGACAAGTCCGTCTACTTCGACATCATCCACACCCCCACCACCCACCCGGAACCGAAGTAGTTCCGCGCGACCCCGCCGCCCGCGTCATCTCCGGATGCCGGGCGGTGCTTTTTTCGTCGGGCTGTCACGCCGCCGCGACTTCCGGCGTCTTATGGCCATGAATGACAGCATGGAACCCCGAATCAACCTGTACGCCAACGCCGTCGGCGCCAAGCTCGGCAAGCGCTTCGCGAGTGTGGGTGTGGCCGTCCAGCAGACCGGCTTGCCGAAATCGCTGCTCGAACTGGTCGAGTTGCGGGCCAGCCAGATCAACGGCTGCGGCTTCTGCGTGGACGCGCACACCAAGGAATTGGCCGCCGCCGGCGAACCGGCCGTCCGCATCAATCTGGTGGCCACCTGGCGCGAATCCACCGTGTTCACCGAGCCCGAACAGGCCGCCCTGGCCCTCACCGAAGAGGGCACGCGGCTGGCCGACGCGAGCCCCGGCGTCTCCGACGAAACCTGGTCCCTGGTCCGCAAGCACTACGACGAGGACGAAGCGGCGGCCCTGGTCTACGCCATCGCCTTGATCAACGCCGCCAACCGCCTAGGGGTCATCACCAAGACCAAGGGCGGCTCCTACGAGCCCGGCACTTTCGAGAAGATGGCCGACTGATCCGGACCGGATCCGGCCGTGGCGACCGCACTGGCGCACGGCGGGGCTCGGAGGTGGCAGGCTAGCGGGATGGCCGATGAACCGGAAGTCCAGAAGGATCTAGAGAACGACGCGGCGGAAACGCCTGCGGAAGCCACGAAACGGAAGTTCCGGGAAGCGCTCGAACGCAAGAACGGTCACGCCACCGCCGGTGGGGCCGGTCAGAATGCCGCCAAGGTGCGTGGCACCCACGCGCAGGCGGGAGGCAAGCGCACCTTCCGCCGCAGGGCGGGCGGATAACACCGAAACCCCCGGCAGTCGGACTGCCGGGGGTCGGTTTTCGGGGGAGTGGTCAGGCGCCGAAGTCGGCGCGGTGGTCGGCGGCCCACTCGGACAGCGGGCGTCCGGGCTTGCCGGTGACGACGGTCGCGGGGCGCACCCGGTCGGGGGTGGTGAGGGTGTCGGACCAGTAGTCCAGCAGCATCTTCATGATCGGCTCGGGGATGAATTGCGAAGTCTCGGCGCGGAATTCGTCGGCGGTGATCTCGATCAGCGGAATCTCCCGGCCCAGCGCGGCGGCCAGCGTGGCGACCTGCTCGGCGCGGGTCAGCGCCTGCGGGCCGGTGATCGGGATGATCCGCCCGGTGTAGTCATCGGACAGCAGGGTTTCGGCGGCGGCCTCGGCAACGTCGAATTCGTGGATCGGAGCCTGCGCGGACCCCAGGTACGGGGCGCGGATCGGCGCGCCCGAGCTGATCTGCCAACGCCATTCGAGCAGGTTGTTGGCAAAAGTGCCGGGGCGCAGGATCGTCCACCCGCCGGTGCGTTCGGTCACGGCCGCTTCGATGGCGCTGTGGTGCAGCTGGCTGGCCGAGCCCCGGTCGCGGGGGAACTCCATGGCCGCGGCCAGCGAGGACAGCACGGTGAAGCGCTGGACCCCGGCGGCGACGGCCGCGTCGAGGAAGACCTCGATCCCGCGGGTGGGGAAGACGAACACGGCATCGACGCCGTCGAAGACCTGCGCGCCGAGCGTTCCGGCGTCGGTGAGGTCGCCGGCGACGACCTCGACCGCTGCGGGCAGGTTCGCGTCCTCGGGCTTTCTGGTCAGCGCGCGGACTGTGGCGCCGCGGGCGAGGAGGGTGGTGACCAGGTGCCGGCCGACCGCGCCGGTGGCGCCGGTGACGAGGACGGTGGGGCGGGAGTTGCGAATCTCTGTGCTGCTCATGACATGAATGTTTCCGGTAAAGCCCCTGCCCCCACATCACGAGAATTCGTTATTTACCGCGCCTGTCCGTGTCACAACCGGGCCGTGCGGTCGGTCATGGAGGCATGACCATCGCACACACCTGGCCCGGATGGGTCGCCACCGCTTTCCTCTGGTTCCTCGCCCTCGAGTTCTCGATGGGCGCGATCACAAAGTTCTGGCCCGGCCCCACCTTCTTCGGGCCCGCCTACTCGATCAAGTTCCCGGAGTGGGGCTGGCCCGCCTGGTCCCGTTTCGTCGTCGGCGGCATCGAAGGCGTTTGCGCGCTGCTGCTGGTGATCCCGTTCCACGAGGCCAGATTCCTCGCCGCCGCACTCTTGATCCTGGTGCTGACCGGCGCCGTGGTCACCCACATCATCAATCACCACGGCCCCAAGGAAAGCACCGCCGCCCCAGTGCATTTGGCCATCATGGTGATCATCGCGCTCGCCACCTGGCCGCCGCACTGGACCGATGTGATTCAGCCCGGGCAGTGGTCGTAGCGGGTGTTCAGCGGCAGCAGTTCGGGTCGAGGACCAGGCACAACGCCGAGAGCGCGTCGCGCAGGGCGCGGTGGTAGGTGTTCATGCCGCGGCGTTCGGATTCGACGAGTCCGGCCTTCTTGAGCTGGCCGAGGTGGTGGCTGACGGTCGATTCGGCGAGGCCGACGGCCTCGGCCAGCTCACCGGTATTCCGCGCCCCGGTGGGGTCGGTGAGCAGCAGGGACAGCAGCTTCACTCGCACCGGGTCGGCAATGGCCTTGAGCCGCAGGGCGATTGCGAGGGCGGCGGCGTCGTCGATCGGTCCGGCCGCGACGGGTGTGCAGCAGACCGGGGCGGACATGTCGATCACGGGCAGCGCCTTGGGCATGAATCCACCGTACCAACCTTCTTGACATATGTCGAAAATGTGGCGCAGACTCGGGGTTGCCAGTTCTTTGATATATGTCTCACAAGTGGAGGTACGGTCTCATGTCCCGTGTTCAGCTCGCCCTCAATGTCGATGACCTCGATCAGGCGGTCGCGTTCTACTCGACGCTGTTCAAGGTCGAACCGGCCAAGCGCAAGCCGGGGTACGCCAACTTCGCGATCGCGGAGCCCCCGCTCAAGCTGGTGCTGATCGAGAACCCCGGTCAGGGCGGCAGCCTCAATCACCTTGGCGTCGAGGTCGAATCCAGCGACCAGGTGCACGGCGAGATCGCCCGGCTGTCGGCCGCGGGCATGTTCACCGAGGAGCAGATCGCGACCACCTGTTGCTTCGCCACCCAGGACAAGGTGTGGGTGACCGCGCCCGATGCCGAGCGCTGGGAGGTCTACACCGTTCTGGCCGACAGTGAAACCTTCGGTACCGCACCGGTATCGGCCTCCGGCGAGACCGCCGACGACGCACAGGCCATGGCGATCTGCTGCGGCACCGCCGAGGAAGCCGCCGCCGAGGGTGCGTGCTGCGGCAGCTCCGCCAAGGCCGACGCGGTGGCCTCGGGTGCGTCCTGCTGCGGCTGAGCAGCGGATTCGTTCACCCGACATCCGCTTGCCAACGGATTCGATATCCATCAATATCGATCAGTGTCGAAACAAGAACTGCCGCTGCTGGGCGTGACCTCACCCGCATGTGAGGTCACGCCCTTGGCCCGCCAACCCTTGACACCGCAGGCCGCCACGGACCTGGCCGCGGTCTTCAAGGCGCTGTCGGACCCGGTCCGGCTCCGGCTGCTGTCGCTCGTCGCCAGCCACGCCGGGCAGGAGGCCTGCGTGTGCGACCTCTCCGCCGGCTTCGATGTCTCGCAACCCACCATCTCCCACCACCTGAAGGTGCTGCGCGAGGCCGGGCTGCTGTCGAGCGAGCGGCGCGGGTCCTGGGTGTACTACCGGGTCGAGCACGCCGCCCTGCGTCAGCTGTCGGCGCTGCTCGACATCACGCTGCCCGAGGCGGTCACCCGATGAGCCTGCTGGGACGCCGGCTGCTGGCCGAGTTCATCGGCACCGCACTGCTGGTGTGCGTGGTCGTCGGCTCCGGCATCGCGGCCCAGCAACTGTCGGCGCACGATGTCGGACTCCAGTTGCTGGAGAACTCGACGGCCACGGTGTTCGGTCTCGGGATCCTGATCCTGACCCTCGGCCCGGTCTCCGGCGCGCATTTCAATCCCGTTGTCTCGGTGGCGGATTGGTGGGCGGGCCGCCGCACCGGCACCGGATTGACCATCCCTGACCTGGCCGCCTACATCAGCGCGCAGGTGCTCGGCGGGATCGCCGGCTCGGTGCTGGCCAACATCATGTTCGACCTGCCCGCCGTCCAGATCTCCGGCCACCACCGCGTCACCTCCGGTCACCTGGTCGGTGAGGTGGTGGCCACCGCCGGCCTGATCGCGGTGATCTTCGCACTCGCCCGCACCGGCCGAGCCGCGCTCTCGGCCGTCGCTGTCGCCGCCTACATCGGCTCGGCGTACTGGTTCACCAGCTCCACCAGCTTTGCCAACCCGGCGGTCACGACGGGACGAATCTTCTCCGACACCTTCGCCGGTATCGCCCCCGCATCCGCCCCCGCCTTCATCGCCGCCCAAGTCCTCGGTGCCGCACTCGGATTCACCCTGATCGGGTTGCTGTATCCCGGCCCCGTCCCGGCCGAGAACATCGTCACCCCCAACCCCGCCTGAAAGGTCGTGCCCGCTGATGAGCGCGAAACCCAGTGTGCTGTTCGTCTGCGTCCACAACGCCGGCCGCTCGCAAATGGCGCAGGGCTTCCTCGCCCACCTCGCCGGTGACGCCATCGAAGTGCGTTCCGCCGGAACCGCGCCCGCCGAAACCATCAACCCGTCGGCGGTGGCCGCGATGGCCGAACTCGGCATCGACATCATCGCGCAGACGCCGAAGGTCCTCACCCCCGACACCGTCCAAACCTCGACCGTCGTCATCACCATGGGCTGCGGCGACACCTGCCCGTATTTCCCCGGCGTCGACTACCGCGACTGGACCCTCGACGATCCCGCGGGCAAGGGGGTCGACGCCGTGCGGCCCATTCGCGACGAAATCCGGACGCGGGTGGAACAACTCGTCAAGGAACTGCTCGATCCCGGTCAGGACCAAACGCGATGACCGATGCCGATCCCGTGCGGTCACCCGCGGCGTGGCGTGGCGCGGACTTCACCGATCCCGCCGAATGGGCGACGGTCCTCACCGACACCCAGCGCGAGGAGATCGCCGCCGCCGCCCACGCGGCCACCGCCGCCGGCCTGACCGCCGGGACCTTGCGCCGTGAGGACTTCTCGCTGCCCGGACTGGCTGAGCTGCTGCAGGATTGGGCGCTCACCCTGTCCCAGGGCCGCGCGTTCGTCCTCATCCGCCGGTTCCCCATCGACCTGCTCACCGACGCCGAAACCGAACTCGCCTATGTCGGTCTCGGCTTGCATCTGGGTACCCCGGTCAGCCAGAACGCCGCCGGTGATCTCCTCGGCCACGTCCGCGACGAACGCGTTCCGCGCACGGGGCCCGCCGTGCGCCTCTACACGACGAATCAGCGTCAGGACTTCCACACCGACGGCTCCGACCTGGTCGGACTGCTGTGCCTCGAGACCGCGAGATCCGGTGGCGAAAGCCGCATCGCCAGCTCCCTCGCCGTCTACAACCACATTCTCAGCCACCGCCCGGACCTCATCGAGGTTCTGCGCCAACCCTTCCATTGGGACCGCAATGATGAGCAATCACCCGGTGAGACACCGTATTTCACGCTCCCGGCCATCCACGACATCGACGGCACACCCCGAATCTTCTACATCGGCTGGTACATCCGAGATGCCCAACGCCACCCGGGGGTCCCGCCTCTGACCGCGCAGCAGCTCGAAGCCATGCGCATGCTGGAGGACACCGCCAACGACCCCGCTTTCTACCTCCCCATGGAGTTCGCCCCCGGCGACGTCCAAATCCTCAACAACGCCAAGATCCTGCACAGTCGCGAGGCATACACCGACCACGAAGATCCGGCCCGCCGCCGCCACCTGCTGCGCCTCTGGCTCACCGCCCATGCGTTCGCCACCGTCGAAGACTTTCTCCGCGAAGGCATTCCACGCCGTCAGGATTGACAGACGAAAGGGCCGGTCCGCACCGCGGACCGGCCCTTTCTCGTGTGCGCTAAGGGTTGTAGATCTCGACGTAGGCGTTCGTCGCCACGGCGAAGACGCCGGGACCCATCCCGGTGCAACCCGCGGACACTCGATCACCCGACGGCGTGAACGGATAGCTCAGCACCTTGTAGGGGCCGATGGCGTACAGCGGGAACGGTCCGCTGGCGTAGAGGCCGACGCAGTCCAGGTGGAGCACATAGTTCGAGCCGCCGTCGGGCGCGCACACCGCCGACGCGTCGAACATTCCTTTCGTCACGCTGCAGTCCTGCGGCGCAGCCTGTGCGCTGCCCGATCCGATTACAGCGACGAATCCCAATCCCGTAATGCTCGCGGCCGCAACTCGCGCGACAACACCCAAAGACCTTCGCATGACACCCCTTCAGTTCGCGTTGCATGCAGAGCTACGAATCGAGACGTTCCGATGGCTATCGGGCAGACACCCGCTTTTGTTGCGCCCTCCGTCTGGGACCGCCATCCAAATCCGCCCGGATTCAGCTGCTGACCAGCCCAAAGTCTTGGCAACAAAATTCTGTGGATCCACTCGAAATCATAGTTTCACAGCCAAACGGCATTGCCTTACAGCTCTGCCGTCGAGTGTCGGAAGACAGTCACCTCGCAGCTACGCAAGCGGTCTGTTCCCAGTCCGCTGCCTTCAGGTCACCTCGCGGTGCGTCGGCGATGCTCGGCCACGTGCACCCGGGTCGAGCATTGGGTGGTGCAGAAGCGGCGCTTGCCGTTTCGGGAGGTGTCGACGAAGACGGTGTCGCATCCGGCGCGGGCGCATCGGCCGATGCGGGTCGGGGCCTCGCAGAACAATGTCGCGAGACCGAATGCGGTGTAGGCCTTCACCCGTTCGTCCACCGGGGCTGTTTCCTCGGAGTAGTGCAGGTGAGGGGCGCGGCCGTCGTGCACCGAAATGTATGGGCGGCCAGTGGTTTTGGCCAGCAGCACGTTGAGCCGCTCGACGGAGGGATCGCGGAATACCGCATCGAGTTCGCGTATCCACCGTCGCAATTCGGCATCCTGTCGTGCATCGATCACGCCGATCGGCTTGTAGCCGATCTCGGCGAGCAGACGTCCGAGATCTTCGTCCGGTGCCGCGTTCACCAGTCGGACGGCCAGCTCGGCGGCTACACCACCGTAAGGGTTGAAGTGCACTGAACCATTACATCAAGGTGAAGGCATGTGCGCCACCTGCCCCGAATGTTCCTGGCCGACACCCACTGTCGTCTCCGCCCACGGCAGCGTCCGCTATCTCCGCTGCGTATGCGGCAAATGGTTGGTCGAGTCCCACGGCGTGATGCTGGCAACCGCCGGCACCAGCGCGTTCGCGAATCAGAACACCTCATCATGACAACGGCTGACACTGCGATCCGATGGGCCCCGCGAAACGCAGAACCGCCCGTGATCTCTGCCGAGGCCACGGGCGGTCCGTCGTGTTGATTGCGGGCGGGTACTACCTGGCCGCGACCGCCGACCAGCCGTAATAGCTAGCGGAGGTGCCGGCCGCCACGGTCGCGACAGGGTCGCCGCTGCAGTCCTTCGACGCGAACACCAGGAAGTCACGCGAGCTTCGATTCTCGAACCGGATATCGCGTGGGAACCCGCTGGCCCAGCACGAGTCCAGATCGCTGAGTTCCAGCGTCCCGTCGACGATCACCACCTGCCGTCCATCCCCGGCACCGAACGACCCGGTAGGCAGCGCCGAAGCAACCGGCGCACCGAGACTGACCACCGCAATAGCGAGAGAGCTTATGGCAGAACGCATTACAAAAGTCATCCGGTGATGGTATCGCCCAACCCAACCCAAGCCCGCCCGCGTGCCACGCACCGCGTAGGGTGCTCGGCTGCGGCAGCGAGCGGTTGCCGACCACCGCAAACGTATAGGGGCCAGGGGGTCTCGGTGCGA
Organism: Nocardia tengchongensis; assembly: GCF_054781395.1. Taxonomy (NCBI): domain Bacteria; kingdom Bacillati; phylum Actinomycetota; class Actinomycetes; order Mycobacteriales; family Nocardiaceae; genus Nocardia; species Nocardia tengchongensis. Next base: position 1,113,711 of record NZ_BAAGUM010000006.1, on the reverse strand, counting down.
ACCCGTCTGTCGGCGCAGCTCGCTACCGTTGAGGAATGGGGTTGGATAGCCGAGTTGATCGTTCATTTGTGGCTGAGATTGCCGAGGCTGCAAGGGGGTTCGAGTGGGTATGGACGCGTTCTGGCGTCGAGGGGTTTCGTGTCCAGCCAAGGGATGATGTCCGGGTTTCGGGCACCGATCGGGTGGACTACATCGTGGTGACGGTCGCGCAGGCGAGCGGTCTGGACGAGGCCGATGATCGAGCGTGGCTGCCGATCGTTTTTTTCGAGGTGGGCACCGAGTTGTGGAAGCTGTGGGGCGCGCCGACCGGTGTGCGAGTAGCTGGGGAGATTGGTGCGAGTTGGACCTTTCCGAATGTCGTCGTCGGAGTGGTAGCCGCCGCGCGGTCCGTCGAGTTGTGGCTGATCAATCCAGCCGAGCAGATGCGCTTGGCTGACATCGAACGCCGGGCGATCGCAGAGTTCACTACCTCGGTGGAATGGACCGACACGGTCGCCGCTGTCGCGGTGCTTGCGCGGATCGATCCGGGCAGCTGGACGCGTACGGATGTGGACCGCGTCTTCGATGCGGTCGAGTGGGGGCGCGAGGGGGAGAACGACGAGTCGGGGACGGTCAAGGGCGGCTCCGGCACTGCGTCCCTCTACGCCTTTCGCACCTCGGATTATCAGCGCCGTTACGGCTACGGCGAGTTCGAGGCCATGTGGCTGACGGCAGATCTGCCCGAGGAAGTCTTGGACCTGGCGTATTCGGATCTGTTGGCCGATGCGTTCGAATACTCGGCACGCCGTCGTATGTGGGCGGCCCCAAAGCGTTCGCTACCTGGCGAGGGAATACGACGACGCTGACCCTGTCCCGGAGTGCGCTGTTGGGGGTCGAAGTGGATCTCTACCCAACCGAGGCCAAGGAGAACGAGGAGTATTCCAACGCCAAGTGGGACGAGCGCTGGGAACCGTCGGATCTGTGGCGGATCCGCCCGGACCACACCTCCAGCCGCGCTGATCTCGACGGAATGTGGTTCCCGCCGGATCGGAAGGTCACCGACTGGGAGTCCTTCGATCGAAATGTGCAGCGGCTCTTCACTTCACTCGCGGCCGACATGCCGGTACTCCATCCCCACGCAACCTCGATCATCTGGGTCATCGTTTCGGCGGACGAGCAGATACTCGCCGCCCAGGGCTGGTTCGAAGCCACGCGCAGCCGGGTGGAGACCAAGAATGGTGACGAGCTCGAGTTTCGAGACTTTCCGCCCGGCCCTGCTGCTGCCGAAGAGATCGTGAAGCTCACTCAGGCGGTGGTGCGGACGGTTGCCGAGACTCCGGACGGATTGCGGTACTACGCGTTCGCTCCCTCCACACCACAGGCGTTGATGGACTTCCGGCTCGGCCTCGCCGACAGCGTCAACAGGTAGTCCGAGCGCGCACAGGTAGGAACGACAAAGGGCCCGATCCTCTGTGAGGATCAGGCCCTTTGATTGTGGAGCTAAGGGGAATCGAACCCCTGACCTTCTCGATGCGAACGAGACGCGCTACCAACTGCGCTATAGCCCCGCGTTGATCGTTTCCGATCCGCGCTCGGAGAACTTTAGCAGGTGGGATGGGGAGTCGACGAATCGGCTGGTTGGGGGTGGTTTTCTAGGATGGGTGGGTGGACATGAGCGGGCATTCTCGGGTGGGGGCGTGGGAGGGGCCGGTGCGGAGGATGCTGGCCGGGTCGGGGCGGCCGGAGTTGGGGTGGGCGGAGCTGCGGTTGCTGGGGGAGGGGCAGGACAGTGTTGCCGTGTCCGCAGTGGACAGGAGCGGGCGGTATGTGGTGCGGATGCCGAAGGGGGCGGACGGGGCGGTGGGGGTGCGGGTGGAGGCGCGGCTGTTGCCGGAGTTGCGGGTGGGGGTGGCGATACCGCGGTTCCTGTTCACGGCGCCGAATCCGCTCGGACCGGGGGAGTGCTGCGTGTATCCGGAGGTGCCGGGGGAGGTGTTGAGCGCGGACGAGTGGCGGCGGCGCGGGTTGTCGCGGCGGGCGGAGACGGCGCGGACCGTGGCGGAATTCGTGGACGCCGTGCACGCGTTTCCGGTGCGGCGCGCACGGGAAGTGGAAGTGGCGGACTGGGATACGCGGCGGGAATTCGCGAGCGATCTGGAGTTGGTTCGAGCACAGGTGATTCCGTTGCTGCCAGCGGCGGACGGGCAGCGGCTCCTGGATTTGTGGGATGAATTTCTGTCCACCGACCGGAATTTCGAATACGAGCCGATGCTGATTCACGCCGATGTGAGCGTCGACCATCTGCTCGTCACCGGCGACCGCATCACCGGGGTGATCGATTTCGGTGACGTCCGGATCGGCGACCCCGACTACGACCTGTGTTACCTGTGGACCGGGGCCGGCCCCGAATTTGTTCGACAGGTGCAGGAATTCCGCGGGCAACCGTTCGACGACCGGCTCATCGCCAAACTCCGGTTCTGGGAGCGATCCGACCGCGCCATCGACATCCTGCACGCCATCGAACACCGCCTCCCGGACTTCCGGGACGAGAGCGTGCACGCGCTACGCGCCACCCTGGCCGGGCCGGACTAGACAGGTTCGCTGTAGGAGTCGAGAACGCGCAGGAACAGGTCGATCCGGTAGTCGAGGACCGCGGCGTTGTCCGGCTCCAGCAGACACTGGCCCAGTGTCCCGTCGTGCACGGCGACCAGCGCCCGCCCCAGCGCCGCCGGATCCGGCACCCGCCGGCCGTTGCGTCCCAGCAGCGCCACCACCACCGGTGTGAGCGCCGCCGCGATCGCCTCCTCACGCGCGACCATCACCTGCCGCAACGCCGGATTGCGCAGCGCGTGCGCGGTGAATTCCGAGGTGATCCGAAACCATTTGTCGTCCACCGGAACTGCCGTGAGCACCTGCTCGACCGCGCGCCGCGGATCCGCCGCCACACTGCCCGGCGCGTCGAGCACCGCCGCGGCCTCGTCCAGCATCAGCGCCGAACGCTGCTCCCACATCGCGAGAAACAGCTCCTCCAACGAGGTGAAATTCGAGTAGAACGCGCCGCGCGTGAAGCCCGCCCGATCACACACCTGCTCGACCGAGCACCGGCCGAAACCTTCCTCGGCGAACGCCTCGAAGGCCGCATCCAGCAGCCGCTGCCGCGTCTCGGCCCGCCGCCGCGTCCGGACACCGGTCACGCCACCCCCGCCGGAAGTGGCGCCGTCGCGCCCGGATTCGTCATCGGCCCTGCTCACGTCCGTATCGTAACCGGTGCGCCGGGGTCGGCCCCGCCACTGCCGACGGGTCAGGGCAGGCCCGCGGCGCGGGCGGCGTCGCGCAGGACCTGCTCGAGCATGGCGGGGGTGAGGCGGCCGGTGAAGGTGTTCTGCTGCGAGGGGTGATAGGCGCCGAACAGGTGCACGGGGGAATGCCCCTGGGCCGCCGGGGCCAGTTCGACGTGGGCGCCGTGACCGAATCGGGGCTTGGGTGTGGGGATCTCCCAGCCGGATTCGGACAGGGCGGGCAGCGCCGCCTGCCAACCCCAGCCGCCGAGCACGACGATCGCGCGCAGCGTGGGAGCGAGCAGGGTCAGTTCGGTGGTCAGCCAGCGACGGCAGGTGTCGCGTTCCACGGTGGTGGGCTTGTTGCCGGGCGGGGCGCAGTGGACGGGCGCGGTCACGCGAGTTCCCAGCAAACGCAGCCCGTCGTCGGCGGAGACGCTGGTGGGCTGGTTGGCCAGGCCGGCGGCGTGCATGGCGGCGATGAGGAAATCGCCGCTGCGGTCGCCGGTGAACATGCGGCCGGTGCGGTTACCGCCGTGCGCGGCGGGCGCGAGACCGATCAGCAGCAGCCGGGCGTCGGCCGGACCGAGGCCGGGAACCGGCTTGCCCCAGTAATTCTCGTCACTGAACGCGGCGCGTTTCTCGTGTGCGACCTGTTCGCGCCACGCCACCAGGCGCGGGCAGGCGCGGCAGGCGATCAGTTCCGCATCGAGCTGGGCAATTGTGCGGCACACCAGGAGACTCAACCACAGCCGAGCCCACACCGTGCGGCTGCGCGGCGGCATGGCGTACCGGGCATACTGGGCGCCGTTAGCCGAGAGTTAGCGATCTAGGAAGGGAACCGGGCGTGCAATGAGTGATCTCGTCGAACTCGGCACCGCCGCCGATGCGGCGCAGAGCGCGGGAAACCTGATGGGAGTGTTCGCATTCGGCGTCTCGGGCGCGCTGCTCGCGGTGCGCCGCCGCTTCGATGTGGTCGGCATCGCGGCGCTGGCGATCGCCACCGCGACCGGTGGCGGCGTCATCCGCGATCTGGTGATCGGCCGCACCCCGCCGCGCGCCTTCGTCGACCTCTCCTACGCCGGGACGGCGCTGCTGGCCGCGATCCTCATCTTCTTCTGGCACCCGCCGGTCCGGCTGACCCGCACCCCGCTCAATATCGCCGACGCGGTCGGGCTCGGCATCTTCTGTGTGACCGGCACGGTCACCGCCTTCCAGTACGGCATGTCGGCCACCTCGGCGGCCGCGCTGGGTCTGGTGACCGCGGTCGGCGGGGGTGTGATCCGCGATGTGCTGGCCGGGGTCACACCGAGCGTGCTGAGTGACGGGGAGCTCTACGCGGTGCCCGCGCTGCTCGGTTCCGCGGTCACGGCGACCCTGCTGCACTACGGCCAATACACCTACTGGACAGGCGGTTTGGCCGGTGCCGGGGCGGTCGCGCTGCGCCTGATCGCGCTGTATCGGCACTGGCACGCACCCATGGCCCGCCCGCACCGCCGCCGCCAGGACGACCCCGCGGCCCGGTGAGCCGTGCGGCTCTGTCGTGTCGCCCGGCACGCCCCGCCGCGATTGATAGCATGGCGAAGGCTTGGCCCACCAGCTGTGAATCACACCTCGAGAGAGTTCCTTCCAATGCAGTTCGAGATCGTCGAGCGGGACGAGACCTGGGTCGCCGGTTTACCGGTGCGCAGTCCCAAACGCGCCCTCGGTGAACTGCGTGACCACGACCTGGAGGTGGCCTGGGCCGCCGTCCTGCACCAGGACCTCGGTGGCCCACTGGCCTCGGCCTACACCGACTACGCGGCGGAACTGGGCACCTACAACACCCAGATCGTCGGCTACCAGTGCAGCTCCCTCGACGAGGTGACCCGCGGCCATCTGGTGGCCCGCCTGCCCCGCGGCACCTACGCCCGCTTCTCCTCGATCGGCAATTTCCCGCAGGTGATGACCGACCTGTGGACGCAGATCGCCTATGCCGAGGAGCACAACCAGATCAAGCGCATTCACACCGGCGATTTCGAGACCTACCCGCACGCGTACAAGATCGATTTGTATCTGGCGGTCGAGCCGTCATGACCTATTCGATCGTGGTCCGCTCCGGCGGTGTGTACGGCGGCCTGGTGGTCCCGCGGGTGCGCCCCAGCTTCAAGGTCTCCAACAGCGAGCTCATCGAATTCCTGCGCGACCGTCTGCGCGACCGCGACGAGGTCGAGCGTCCCCTCGCCACCGTCTACGTCCCCGACCCCGCCGGCAACTACAACGTCCTGGTCTCCTACGAATACCCCGGCCCCGACGAAGCCCCCATCGGCGACATCCTCATCCGCGTCCCCAAGGGCGTCTACGCCCGCTTCCGCCCCAACGGCGACTACCACGACCCCGTCGAGGACGTCTGGGCCCAGGTCGACGACGCCACCGCCTCCGCCGAGATCACCCGCGCCTTCCGCGAGGAGATCGAGATCTGGCACGGTCCGGCTGAACTGGAGCTCTTCATCTCCATCCTGGTGTGATAGCTAATTGTTAACTGATCGAGAACCAACCGGTCTTGTTGTGGGTTTTCATGACTGATAGCAATGGTTTGACCAGCATTGATTTCTGGAGATGCGTTTGGATTTCGGGGGATTAGCCGGATGCCTGGACAATTTCAGTTGGCTGGCGGATACTCCCCTAGGTGCCTCAGCCGGGCCCGGCTGAAGCACGACCGTACCCGGTGGGATACGCAAGAGGGTTGCGCGAAGTAAGTGCATTAGTGGAGCGGAACTATATGGCTGTCGAACCGATCGCGCTTGCCCCGACGGAAAGCCCTGGTAGCGGGATGCTCCGGTGCGCGGATACGCAGTCCGGATACACGATTCTGATCGGCCCGCCGCACGCGGATCCGCGGTTGTGGCGTGAGTACCTGGCCGGCGCGCTCGCGGTCTACCGGCACTACGGAGCCGAGGAGGCCGTCGAATACGACGCCTGGCTGGACGGTTCCACCACCGCCCTGTTCTGTGTGGCGCTGGACTCCGACGGACGCGTGGTCGCGGGCGTGCGTGCCGAAGGTCCGCATCAGCATGTCGACCAGGTGCATGCGGTCCGAAGCTGGGCGGGCCGGGCGGGTGACGCGGCCTTTCGCAAGCTCGTCGCTGACCAGATTCCCGATGGCGTCATCGAATCCAAGACAGGTTGGGTGGCCCCGGACGCCGAGCATCGGCACGCGCTGGCCGACTGGGTCGCGCGGGCGATCGTGCAGAGCACCGTGCTGCTGGGCGCTCGGTATTCGACGGGCATCGCGCCGTCGCACGTGATCGATCGCTACCGAACGACCGGTATGGCCGTGGTGTGGTGGGTTCCGTCCTCGGGCTATCCGAACGATCGCTACATCACCCACCCCGTGTGGTGGGACATGGAGAACTACCGGGAGCGCGGCACGCCCGAGCAGGTTCGCCGGGTGGAGTCCGAACTCGCCGAACTGTACGCCAGTGGGCCCGTGGATTGGACCGGCGGCGAGAGACTGGCCCAGGCATGAGCGGCGATTTCCCGGCGGTCGGTGAATATCGGCCGCTCTTGCTCGATGAATTCGATTCGGTCGACGCCGCGAAACTCGGAAGATTGCGCGCAGACCCCACAATTGAATTTACCGATTTGCGCGATTTGCTGCGTTCGGAATTCGCAGGACTGCTCGATCCGCCGGAATTGTCGGAAGGGTCCGAATCTGATCGCTGGATTCATTATCCCTGGCGCCGTGCTGTAATTGCGCTGCCCGGTCCGCAATTGCTACGGGCGCTGCGGCTGGACCGTAATCGCAACCATCTCACCCGCCATGAGCAATCCAGGCTGTCCGAACTGAGCATCGGCGTGGTCGGGCAGAGCGTCGGCCATGCGGTGGCGTACACGCTGGCGCTGGAAGGCATCTGCGGCCGGCTGCGGCTCGCCGACTTCGACACCATCGAACTGTCGAACCTCAATCGCATCCCCGGATCGGTCTTCGATATCGGACGGAACAAGGCGGTGGTCACCGCCCGGCGCATCGCCGAACTCGACCCCTATCTGCCGGTCGAGGTGTACGAGGCGGGAGTCGCCGACCACAATCTGGACGATTTCCTGACCGATCTGTCGATCGTGGTCGAGGAATGCGACTCGCTCGACATCAAACTGGCCGTGCGTGAGGCCGCCCGCCGGCATCGCATGCCACTGATCATGCAGTCCAACGATCGTGGGCTACTCGACGTGGAGCGGTTCGATCTGGACCCGGCGCGACTGCCCTTCCACGGCATGCTCGGCCATACCCGGGCCGCTGAGCTGCGCGGACTGTCCACTCGCGACAAGGCGCCGCACGTCATCCGAATCCTGGACGGCGCCAGGCTGTCCGACAAGCTCGCGGCCAGCATGGTGGAGGTCGGTGAGACCCTCAACAGTTGGCCGCAGCTCGGCTCGGAGGTGCTGCTGGGCGGTGCGAGCGTCGCGACCGCGGTGCGCCGGATCGGGCTCGGCCTGAAGCTGCCTTCGGGGCGTACCCGGGTGGATGTCGACCGCTCGCTGGACGAGATCGCCGAACCGGCGCCGGTCGAGGATCTGGTGTGGCCCGAGGAAGAGGCCGAGGATTCGTTGCCCGAGTCGGGCATCGCGGCGATCCTGGCCTGTGCCCAGCGTGCGCCCTCCGGCGGCAACGCGCAGCCGTGGAGACTGCGTGCGGACTCCACCTCGATGACGATTTCCCTTGCGCCCGAACGCTCTTCGATGATGGATATCGGGTACCGCGGCAGTGCGCTGGCGGTCGGCGCGGCGTTGTACAACGCCCGTGTCGCGGCTGCGGCCCAGGGAATGCTGGGCGACAGCGAGCTGCACACCGGCGGGCCCGACCTGCTTTCCGCGGTGCTGCGCATGGGGACCGGCGCCGATTCGGAACTGCGCGGTGACTATCACGCTCTGCTCGCCCGGCACACCAATCGCCGCGACGGTACCGGTGTGCCCGTGCCGACGGCAGTGATGTCGGAGCTGGCCGAGACCGCCCGGCGTGCGAATGCCGAGTTCCGCTGGGTCGATGATGTCGAGAGTGTCGCCGAGGCCGCCGAGGTGCTCGCCGAGTCCGAGCGCGCCCGATACCTGACTCCGGCGATGCACACCGAGATGATGGCCGAGCTGCGCTGGCCGGGTGACGATCTGCGGACCGGCATGGACCTGCGCACGCTGGACTTGGCGCCGGACGAGCTGGCCAAGCTCGAGATCGCCCGCCGCGCCGACGTCATGGCATTGCTGCGCTCCTGGGCGGGCGGGATTGCGCTGGTCGAGGGCACCAGGGACAAAGTCCGGTCGAGTTCGGCGGTGGCGGTGCTGACCTTCCCCGCCCCGGCCCCCGGTGATCCGGCCGAATTGGCGGCCTACGCACGTGCCGGCGAGGCGCTGCAGCGGGTCTGGATCGCCGCCGAACGCCACGGATTGGCCGTGCAGCCCGTCTCCCCGCTCTTCCTGTTCGCACGACGCCCCGAGGAACTGAGAGCGGTTTCCCCGGAGTTCGCCGATACACTAGCGTCACTTCAGGGCCGCTTCGTGGACCTGATGGGAGTGCCGAGCACAGGAACGATGGCATCGATTCTGCGTCTCGGCTACGCGGCCGAGCCAACGGTTCGAAGCAGACGGCTTCCCATACCCGATGCGACGCCCGCGGCGAGTGAGATCGGAGACTAAGGTGCCCCGGCGAACGCTCGACTCATTGGTGACCCAGGTTGCCTCCGAGTTGATGGCGGTCGATGCCACCACCATGGCGGCCGCCAGTGAACAGGTGCTGTCGTGGCTGGTCGAGCACTTCGACGTCGATTTCAGCTTCCTGCGTTTCACCGATCAGGTCCGGCGGGTCTCGGTGCTGGTGGCCGAATGGCCGAAGCGACCCCCCAGCGAGGACGACGACCTGCTACAGGTGGCGCATCTCGATGATCCGCAATCGGCGCTGGCCCAGTTGTCCCACACCACCGAGCCGATCATCATCCGACCGATCCCCGAGTTCGCCGACTACCAGACCCTGATTCAAGAGGCCACCGGGATCGACTCGGTGTCGGTCGCGGCCGTGCCGCTGGTGTCGCGTGGCGAACCCACCGGCATCCTGGGCTTCATCAAGGCGGGTGACCGGGAGTGGAGCACCCGGGAACTCAATGTGCTCAAGGCGATCGCCGCGCTGTTCGCGCAGTTGCAGGCGCGCGTGGTGGCCGAGGAGCGGTTGCGGTTCATCGCCATGCACGACGACCTGACCGGGCTGGCCAATCGGCGGTCCTTGCTCGAGCACATGGAGGATCGGCTCAGATCGGGCCGGCCGGGGCCGGTAGCGGCGTTCTTCCTGGATCTGGATCGACTCAAGGCGCTCAACGACTTTCTCGGGCACACCGCCGGGGACAATTTCATTCGCACGCTCGCGACCCGGCTGCGCGAGAATCTGGATCCGGACGACATGATCGCCCGGCTCGGGGGCGACGAGTTCGTGATCGTGCCCGCCAAGCCGATGGACGCGGAGGCCGCGGGACTCGCGGCGACGCGGATTCAGCAGCTCATCGCCCGGCGCGTGACGGTGGGGGAGGAGACCGTCAGTCGCGGCGCCAGCGTCGGCGTGGCGCTGGGGATTCCGGGGGAGACCACGGTCGCGGACGCGTTGCGGCGCGCCGACCATGCCCTGCTCTCCGCCAAGTCCAGCGGTGGCAACGGCGTCGCGGTGTTCACCGACGCCATGCGGGCGCAGTTCGAGCTGCAGGACGATGTGGAGTTGAACCTGCGTAGTGCGGTGTCCGACGGGTCGCTGGTGTTGCACTATCAGCCCGAGGTGGATTTGCGCACGGGGCGGGTCGTCGCGTTGGAGGCGTTGGTGCGGTGGCAGCATCCGACGCGTGGGTTGTTGCCGCCGGGTGCGTTCGTGGGGGTGGCGGAGGCTACCAATCTGGCGGGTGAGCTGGGGCGGTGGGTGATCCGTACGGCCAGTGAGCAGTTCGCGTTGTGGCGGCGGCGGGGGCTGGCGTCGAATGTGGTGATCCGGATCAATGTGTCTCCGGTGCAGCTGGTTTCGCTGGACTTCGTGGAGACCATGGAGGGGATTCTGCGGCGGTACGGGATCGACGGGTCGTCGGTGTGCCTGGAGATCACCGAACATGTTGTGGTGCAGGATCTCGCGCGCACGCAGGTGACGTTGCGCGGGCTCAAGCGGATGGGCGTGCAGATCGCGATCGACGACTTCGGGACCGGGTATTCGTCGCTGTCGCATCTGAAGGCGCTGCCGGTGGACGCGGTGAAGATCGACCGCGGGTTCGTGCAGCGGCTGGGCGCCAGCGCGGACGATCTGGCGATCGTGAAATCGATTGTGGGGCTCGCGGGTTCGTTCGGCCTCGGGGTGGTCGGCGAGGGTGTGGAGACGACGGTGGCGGCGCGCACGCTGGTGGCGCTGGGCTGCTATCGCGCTCAGGGCTTCCTGATCGCGCGGCCGATGCCGGCCGAGGAGGTCGAGGAGCATCTGGCGGCGGGCCGGATCGCGCTGGATCTGGACCTGCCGGGGACCAGCCGGTCGGTACTGCCCGGCCCGAACTGACCGCCTCCGAAAATTATCCGAACCTCCAGGAAATCGGGTCGGAACCGGTACTCGTACGACTCGCGAACACTATTGTTCGTGTTGTAGCGTGCGGTTCTGACAGGGCTGTCGAAGTGAGGGATGGATCGGCGTGCGTGATCGTGGCCTGAGTGGCAAGAAGACATTGATTACCGGCGCGGCCAGCGGCATCGGCCGGGCGACGGCCCTGGCCGCCGCCCGCAAGGGCGCCCGGCTGGTGCTCACCGACGTGAACGCCGAGGGCCTGGACGCGACCGTCGAATCCATCCGTTCCGCCGGCGGCACCGTGGAGCTGGCCCTTGCCCTCGACGTCAGCGACTACGACGCCGTCACCGCCTTCGCCGAGCAGGTGCACGAGCAGCTCGGTCCGATGGACGTGGTGATGAACATCGCCGGCGTCTCCGTCTGGGGCACCGTCGAGAATCTCGAGCACCGCCACTGGAAGCGCATGGTGGACGTGAACCTGATGGGTCCCATCCACGTGATCGAGAACTTCGTGCCGCCCATGGTCGCGGCGAAGCGGGGCGGCGCGCTGGTCAACGTGTCCTCGGCTGCCGGTCTGCTGGCCCTGCCGTGGCACGCCGCGTACAGCGCCAGCAAGTTCGGTCTGCGCGGCGTCTCGGAGGTGCTGCGCTTCGATCTGGCCCGCCACGACATCAACGTCCACCTGGTGGTGCCGGGCGCGGTGGACACGCCGCTGGTGCAGACCGTGGACATTGTCGGCGTGGACCGCGAGGACCCGCGAATCCAGGCCTGGATCAAGCGCTTCCGCCGCCACGCCAAATCGCCCGACGACGTGGCCGAGACGATCCTGCGCGGCGTGGAGAAGGGCACCTACCTGATCCACACCCAGTTCGACATCCGGTTCGGCTACTGGTGGGCGCGCAAGTTCGCCTGGCCCTACGAGTTCGTCATGCGCCGCGCGAACGACCTGTTCACCACGTTCCTGCCCCGGCCGCAGCCGAATTCCGGCCAGCAGCCCGCCGAAGTGACGGGTGCGCGCGCGACGGAGTGACTCGCGGTGTCAGGCCGGATCGGCCGTGGGCTCGCAGACGCCTGGCTTGGCGCAGTTCTCGGCGGCGTGCGTGTCCAGCACGCGCGCGCCCGGTCCCTCGTCGCCGAGGTGGTCGTGGGCGTTGAAGATCTTGCAGACGCCCAGCGACAGGCAGCCGCAGCCGATGCAGCCGGTGAGGTTGTCGCGCAGCCGGACCAGCTGTTCGATGCGGTCGTCGAGGTCGGCGCGCCAGGTGGTGGACAGGGTCTCCCAGTCGCGGCGGCTGGGGTTGCGGCCGTCGGGCAGGTTGTCGAGGGCGCGGCGGATCTCGGCGAGCGGAATGCCGACTCGCTGGGAGATGCGGATGAAAGCGACCCGGCGCAGCGTTTCGCGGGAGTAGCGGCGTTGATTGCCGCTGGTCCGGCGGGCGCTGATGAGGCCCTCCCGTTCGTAGAAGTGCAAGGCGGACACCGAAACTCCGGCTCGTTGCGCGAGCTGACCGGGAGTCAGCTCCTTCGCCTGCCACGACGCGGTCTGCATACCTGAACATTACTCCAGGTTTCCGGTGGTCGCGAGTCCAGCCGGCCGGGGCGACTCGAGGTTTTCCCAGGGTCGAATTGCATGCCATCCGCGCCGCGGGCAACTACCGTCGTGTCATGGGAACAAAGGCCGCACCCACGGCGCGACCGTTTTCCGTGACCTCGGAGGTCGGGGCGTTGCGCACGGTGCTGTTGCACCGCCCGGGCGATGAGCTGCGCAGGCTCACCCCGCGCAATAACGACCAGCTGCTGTTCGACGCCATTCCCTGGGTGGAGCGCGCCCAGCAGGAGCACGACATCTTCGCCGATGTGCTGCGCGGGCGCGGGGTCGAGGTGCTGCTGCTGGCCGATGTGCTGACCGAGACGATCCAGGGCAGCGGCGCGGCACGGATACAGGGCATTTCCGGCGCGGTCGACGCGCGCCGCCTCGGTCACACGCTGGCCGACGAGCTGGCCGCCCACCTGCGCCGGGTGCCCGCGCCGGAACTGGCGCAGATCCTCATGTCCGGCATGACATTCGACGAACTGCCGTTCGGTCAGGACGCCACCTCGCTGGTGCGGCGCATGCACCACGGGCACGATTTCGTCATCGACCCGCTGCCGAACCTGCTGTTCACGCGCGATTCGTCGTTCTGGGTCGGCCCCCGGGTGGCCATCACCTCGCTGGCGCTGCCCGCGCGGGCCCGCGAAACCTCGCTCACCGACCTGATTTACGCCTTCCACCCGCGCTTCCTGGGCGTGCGCCGGGCCTACGAATCCCACACCGCCCCCATCGAGGGCGGTGACGTACTGCTGCTGGCTCCCGGCGTGGTGGCGGTCGGGGTGGGCGAGCGCACCACGGCCGCCGGTGCGGAAGCGTTGGCGCGCAGTCTGTTCGAGGACGATCTGGCGCACACCGTGCTCGTCGTGCCGATCGCCCAGACCCGTGCGACCATGCATCTCGACACCGTCTGCACCATGGTCGACGTCGACGCGGTGGTCATGTATCCGGCCATTCAGGATGAGTTGTGCGCCTTCACCATTCGCCGGGAGGAGGGGCACGGGGTGAGTATCTCCGGTCCCGATCCGTTCCTGCGGGTGGCGGCCGAGGCCATGGGCATCGGCAAGCTGCGGGTGGTCGACACCGGTCTGGACGGCGTCACCGCCGAACGGGAGCAGTGGGACGACGGCAACAACACCCTCGCGCTGGCCCCCGGCGTGGTGGTGGCCTACGAACGCAATGAGAACACCAATGCGCGGCTCGAAGACGCCGGAATCGAGGTGCTGCGCATCCCCGGCTCCGAGTTGGGTTCCGGCCGTGGCGGTCCGCGCTGCCTGTCCTGCCCGTTGTCGCGTGACGAGGTGTGATGAAGCCATGCTGGACATCCCGGTCGACCACCACTCGACGGTCCCGCCGTATGAGCAGCTGCGCCAGGGCATCATCGCCCGGGTGCGCTCCGGCGAGCTGGCCGCCGGGACCAAGATCCCCACGGTCCGGGCGCTGGCGGCGGCGCTGAAGCTGGCCCCGAACACGGTGGCGCGCGCCTACCGCGAGCTGGAGCAGGATGGCATGCTCGAAACCCGCGGGCGGCTGGGCTCTTTCATCGCGTCCTCGGGCGACCCGACCCGCGACCTGGCCGGCCGCGCCGCCACCGAGTACGTGGCGGTGATCAGGCGCCTGGGTCTCGACGACGGTGCCGCCGAGCGCTACCTGCACGCCGCACTCGGTGAAACCGATACGGCGTCATAGCCTTATCGCCAGCTGGGCAGCCACAGGTGGTCGTGCCAGTTGCCCGGCGTGATGGGCATGCCCGTCAGGATCGGCCACAGCCAGATGAAATTGGCGATGACCAGCGCCAGGTAGAGGCAGACCAGCAAGAGCCCCAACCCTTGTCGTTCACTGGGCGGGGTGGCCGGCTGCCAGCCCGGCGCGCCGGAGAGCCGGCGTCCGCTGGGCGGGGCGTGGCCGAGGATGTCGCCGAGGGCGAGCGCCACGCCCATGGCCAGGAACGGGGCCAGCGGCACCGCGTAGAAGAAGTACATCTGCCGGTCCAGGTCCAGGAACCAGGGCAGGATGCCCGCCCCGTACCCGACCAGGACGGCGGCGTAGCGCCAGTCGCGTCGTACCGCGCTGCGCCACAGCGCCCAGCCCAGCATGGGGAACGCGACCCACCACAGCGCGGGCGTGCCGATCGCCATGACGGCCTTGACGCAGGCGGCCTGACCGCAGCCCTTCACGTCGCTGTCGGCGTAGTAGTAGAGCATCGGCCGCAGGCCCATGGGCCAGGTCCACGGCTTGGATTCCCACGGATGGTGATTGCCCGCCGAGTTGGTGAGTTCCTTGTGGAAGTTGAGGACTTCGCCGCCGTAGTACCAGAGTCCGCGCAGCGCGCCGGGCACCCAGGAGAAGTCGCCGCCGCGCCCGACCCGCGACCCGACCGCGTACCGGTCGTAACTGGTCTCGCTGGCGAACCAGCCCCAGAAGGACAGCAGGTAGACGAACACGGGGATGACGACGAGCGCGTAGACGGTCGGCCCCAGATCGCGGACCCGGACCCCGGCCCAGGGCCGACGCACCCGGTAGCCGCGGCGGGCCGCGAGGTCGAAGGCCAGCGAGAGCGCGGCGAACCCGACGATCCAGTACGCGCCGGACCATTTGGTGCCGCAGGCCAGCCCGAGCATCAGGCCCGCCCCGAACCGCCACCAGCGCACCCCGAATCGTGGCCCGAACTCGGTGTCGTCGATGCGGCCCTCGGCCGCCACCCGTGCCATGCGCGCGCGAATGTCGTCACGGTCCACCACCAGGCAGCCGAAGGCCGCGGTGACGAACAGCGCCTGGAAGATGTCGAGCATGCCGATGCGGGAGGACACGAAGGTGAGTCCGTCGCAGATCAGCAGGATGCCGGCGAACGCGCCGATCAGCGTGGACCGCGTCATCCGCCGCACGATGCGGATCACCAGCAGCACCAGCAGGGTTCCGGAGACCGCGGCCGTGAACCGCCAGCCCCAGGGGCTGTATCCGAAGAGGGCCTCGCCGAGCGCGATCATCTGCTTGCCGACCGGCGGGTGCACCACCAGCCCGTAGCCGGGGTTGTCCTCGATGCCGCCGCCGGTGAGTACCTGCCAGCCCTGCGGCGCGTAGTGCTTCTCGTCGAAGACCGGCGTGTGCAGGTCGGTCGGATAGTTCAGCAGCAGGAACCGGGTGACGGCGGCGATCGCGGTGAGGAACAGCGTGACCACCCAGCCGCGCGCCCAGTCCGTGGGCCCGAAGTCGGGTGAGGGGACCAGCGGGGCCGGACTCGACAGCGCCGCCGTCTCCGCCTCCACCGCTGCGGGTCGCACGTCGGTTACCTGGGTCACGCCGTCGATCGTAAGCGAGCCGGGCCCCCGAGTCCCGCCCCGGTGAGCCACCGCCACTCCGGGGCGACCCTCGGGGCCGGTTCCCGCGCCCGCGCCGGTAGGTTCGGCAGGTGTCTCGGAATGGAACAGCGGAACAGATGAGCGCCGACGCCGGTGCGCCCGGTCGGCTGGTTCTGGCGGCGACGCCGATGGGGGATATCGGCGACGCCTCGCAGCGGCTGCGGGACGCGCTGTCCACGGCGGACATCGTGGCCGCGGAGGACACCCGGCGGACGCGGTCGCTCGCCAAGGCCCTGGACCTCGAGATCTCGGGCCGGGTGGTGAGTTTCTACGACCACGTGGAGACCGCGCGGATTCCCATGCTGCTCGAGGAGATCGCGGCCGGGAAGACCGTCCTGCTGGTCACCGACGCGGGGATGCCGTCGGTCAGCGATCCGGGCTATCGGATGGTGGCCGCGTGCGTGGAACGCGATCTGCCGATCACCTGCCTGCCGGGCCCGTCCGCGGTGACCACCGCGCTGGCGTTGTCCGGTCTGCCCGTCGAACGCTTCTGCTTCGACGGTTTCCCGCCGCGTAAATCCGGTCAGCGCAAGGAGTGGCTGCGCACGCTGACCTCGGAAGCCCGCGCGGTGGTGTTCTTCGAGGCCCCGCACCGGCTCGCCGACTGCCTGGCGGACGCGGTCGAGGTGCTGGGCCCGAACCGGCGCGCCGCGGTCTGCCGGGAGCTCACCAAGACCTACGAGGAGGTCGTGCGCGGCACCCTGTCGGAGCTGGCGGCCTGGGCGGTCGAGGGCGCGCGCGGTGAGATCACCGTCGTTCTCGAAGGCGCGCAGCCGGTTTCGGCCGCGCCCGCCGATCTGGTCGGCCAGGTCGAGGCGCTGATCGCGTCGGGTCTGCGCCTGAAGGACGCCTGCGCGGAGGTGTCCGCCGCCACCGGCGCCTCGCGTCGCGAGCTCTACGACGCGGTGCTCGCGGCGCGCTCCGCCGAATAGCGGTTGTCCGGCGAGTGGGCCCACTGAACAGGGTGGGCCGATGCCGCGCCGGGGCGGGCCGCCGCTGTTACAGTCCCCGATCATGGTGCATGAGACAGCCGCTCCGGCAAGCGAATTGGCGCGGGAGCCATTCGAGCTGACCGAGGACTTCTATCAGCACCCGCACGCCGCGTACGACCTGCTGCGTGAGCGCGGGCCCGCGCATTTCGTACGCTTCCCGGACGGCGGAACCGGTTGGCTGATCACCGATTTCGAGGCGGCCAAGGCCGCGTTCCTGGACCCCGCGATCAGCAAGGCCCTCAAGTCGGAGGGCGCGCGGGCCGCGCTCGGCGGTGACGCCGCGGGCGCGGCCATGTTCGGCGACATGATGCTGTTCTATGACCCGCCGACGCACACCCGGCTGCGCACCCTGGTCAATCGCGCGTTCAGCGGCCGCGCCGTGCGCGAACTCGCCCCGCGCATCGGCGAATTGGCCGATGCCCTGCTGGCGGACCTGGCCGCGGACGCCGCCACCGGCCAGGATCTGCTGGACCGCTACGCGTTCCCGCTGCCCATGCTGGTCATCTGTGAACTGCTCGGCGTCCCGAACGAGGAACGCGACAACTTCCGGGCCTGGTCCACGACGCTGGTGAACGATGACGAGCCGGCCGCGGCGCGCGGCGCGGCGGCCCAGCGATTCGTCGCCTACATCGACGCGCTGATCCGGGCCAAGCGCGAGACCCCCGCCGAAGACCTGCTCTCCGAACTGATCTCGGTCAGCGAGGACGGCGACCGGCTCTCGCACGCCGAGCTGATCAGCATGGTGTTCCTGCTGCTGGTCGCGGGTTTCGAGACCACCGTCAACCTCATCTCCAACGCCGTCGCGATCCTGTTGACCGACACCGCGGTTCGCGCGACGCTGGCCGCCGATCCCGGCCGCGTCCCGGATTTCGTGGAGGAGGTGCTGCGTTTCGAAGCGCCCGCGAGCGAGGGCACCTTCCGCTACACCACGGCTCCGGTGATGCTGGCCGGCGTCGAAATCCCGGCGGGGCAACGGGTTCTGGTGTCGATGGCCGCCGCCGACCGCGACCCGGCCCGCTTCCCCGACCCGCACCGGGTGGACCTGGACCGCGCCGACAAGAACCATCTCGCCTTCGGTCACGGCATCCACCGGTGTGTCGGTGCGCCGCTGGCCCGAATGGAGGGCGGTGTCGCCCTGACCCGCCTGCTCGCGACCTATCCGGACCTGGAGTTGGCCGCGGGCGCGCAGTTGTCGTGGCGCAAGTCGCTGATCGTGCGCGGACTCACCGCGCTGCCGGTGCGACTGCGGCCCTGACCGGTCTGGGGTTCGCGCTTCCGCTGACCGGAATCGTCACCCGGGCAGGTGAGCGCTGAGAGGCACCATGGCACGGTCGGTCGGGCTCGGCGGCGGGTAATTTTGGGCTGAGACGACAACGACGGCCAGACATCACACACGGAGGGACGCTGTGCCACGCATCGCCGAGGACCGGCTTCCGGCCCAGCCGAGTTCACCCGAACAGGAGTCGCGTCGTCAGGCGATCCTGCGTGCCGCGGCGCACCACGGGGCCGAAAAGGGCTTGGAACGGGTCCAGATGCACGACGTCGCCAAGGACGCCGGGGTGGCGATCGCCACGCTGTACCGCTATTTCCCGTCCAAGACACACCTGTTCAACGCACTGTTGTCCGACCGCGTGAAGCATCTCGCCGAGCGCACCCCGCTGCCCGGCCCCGGCGTCGACCGGGTGCAGGCGGTCAGCGATCTGCTCGTCGAAGGCGGCCGCGAGCTGCTGTCGCGACCGTTGCTCGCGCACGCGATGCTGCAGTCGAATCTCGCCGCCGTCGCCCAGGCCGGCGGCGTGGTGACCAACCGCTTCAGCGGCTTGATCACCCAGCTGCTGGGGGTCGAAGACGCCAGCGACGCCCAGGTCCGCCTGGTGCGCATCACCGAGGCGGCCTGGTACGGGGTGCTCAACGCGGCGCTGAACCACCACATCACCGCCGAGCAGGCCGAGGAGGACACCCGGGTGGCGTGCCGCAAGCTGCTCAGCGGTATCGAGGAACTGGCGTGATGATCGCCCCACCGGCGATGTCTCGCTCACCGAAAACCTTCCACTTGCGGTGCCGCGCGGCTCCGTAGCATCGCCGAGCATGAAATACGCGATCATCGCCCCTGCTGCCGCGGGCACCAGCGCCGATCCCGCTTGGATCTCCGGCTTCGCCAAGCATGTGGAAGCGTGTGGCTTCGAGTCTCTGGTCGCCATCGAGCACGCCGTCGTGATGAGCCACTACTCCAGCGTCTATCCGTACGCGTCGTCGGGAAAGATGGAGCTTCCCGACGACTGCGATATTCCCGATCCCCTCGAACTGCTGGCGTTTCTGGCGGGCCAGACCACGACGCTCGGCTTGGCGACCGGCGTGCTCGTGCTGCCCAATCACCATCCCGTGGTGCTGGCCAAGCGGCTGGCCACCCTCGATCGGTTGTCGAACGGGCGGCTGCGGGTCGGCATCGGCATGGGGTGGATGAAGGAGGAGATCGAGGCCTGCGGAGCCCCCTTCGAGGCCCGCGGTCGACGGGCCGACGAGCAACTGGAGGTGCTCGCCAAATTGTGGGCCGAGACCGGCGAGACCGGCGTCGACCACAAGGGTGAGTTCTTCAGCTTCCGATCGGCGATGTGCTACCCGAAGCCGGTCCGGGCCGGCGGTGTGCCGATTCACGTCGGCGGCCACACCAAGGCCGCCGCGCGGCGCGCGGGACGATACGGCGCCGGGCTGCAACCACTGGGAGTCACCGGCGACCAGTTGGCCGCGCTGGTCGCGCTGATGCACGAGGAAGCGATCCGGGCTGATCGCGACCCTGCGGAGCTGGAGCTGTCGCTGGGCCACATGGTCGCCCGTATCGACCTCGACCGGGCCGGCCGCCTGGCCGAACAGGGCGCCGATCGGATCCTGCTGGCCACGACCCCGACGGCGGATCTGGACCAGGCGATGGACGAGCTGTCGGCCTGCGCGCAACGGCTGGGCCTGTCATGACCGCGCTGACCATTCATGACCGAATCGCTCTGCAGGACCTCGTCCACCGCTACGCGGAAGCGATCGATGAGCGTGATATTGCCAGGGCAGCAGCACTTTTCACCGGCGACGGGGTGCTGGAACTGCCGAATCCGCCGGCCGCTCTCGACCCGGTCGTCTCCCATACCGGGATCGACGCGGTGACCGCGGCACTGCTCGCCGTGGCCGCGGTGCCGGTGACGTTCCATGCGATCGTGGGCGCCGTCTTCGATCCCGGGCCCACCGCGGCAACGGCCGTCGGGCGGGTCACGTGCACCGCCCATCACCTCACCCGGCGCCACGGCAAGGACGTCGACCTGGTCTGGCACATCATCTACCGCGACCTCTACCGCAGTACCTCCGCCGGCTGGTTGTTCGCACGTCGCCGCCTGCATGTGGCATTCATCGAATCCCGGTCGGTGGCGGCGATGCGGGCGCCGGGCCCGACGAGGTAGTCGTCGCCGAACCTGCGCCCCGGCAGCACCGGTGATCGGCTGCCGCCCAACGACGTTCGTCTCCACTTGTCCCGAGGAGCTTCACACATGTCTTCGTCTCGTCCCACCGCACTCGTGACCGGCGCCAGCCGAGGTATCGGCCGCGCCACCGCGCTGGTGCTGGCGGGCTCCGGATTCGATGTCGCCTTCACCGCGCGCACCGTGGTGGAAGGCGAAGGGACCGTGCCGGCCCGCACTACTCGGGAAGGGGAAGTCAGCTTCGGAGTGCCGGGCAGTCTGGCCACCACCCGCGCCGAGATCGAGGCGCTGGGAGCGCGCGCGTTGCCGCTGCGGATGGACCTGGCGGATCCGGCCTCGGTGACCGCGGCGGCAGCGGAGTTGCTGGACCGCTGGGGAGCCCCGAACCTGGTGGTCAACAACGCCATTCTGCACAAGCCGCACGCCCGGTTCCTCGAGCTGGATCTCGATGATCTGCGGGAGTCGCTGGAAGCCAATCTCATCGAGCAGATCCGCCTGACCCAGGCGCTGCTGCCGGCGATGATCGACACCGGCGGCGGCACGATCGTCAACCTGTGTTCGGGCTCGGCCGTCGTCGATCCGCCGGCCCCACCCGGCGAAGGAGGTTGGGGCCTGGGCTATTCGGCGGCGAAGGCGGGTTTCGGTCGCCTGGCCGGCGCGGTCAACGCCGAGCACCGCGGCGACGGGATCCGCGCGTTCAATATCGAGCCCGGATTCGTCATCACCGAATCGGGCGCCGCCCGGGGCGGCACCGCCGATATCAAGGCCAGCGGCTTCACCGGGGCGCCCCCGGACGCCTCGGGCCGCGTGATCGCCTGGCTGGCCTCGGCCCCGCACACCGAAACCGACCGACTCCTGGGGATTTTGATCAACGCCCCCCGTCTCGCCAAATCCTTGGGCACGAACACGCCACAGTAGGTTTTCTGCCGACAAATTCCACACCGAACCGCCTCGGGCGGCGTCGTCGATAGACCATCGACGACGCCGCCCTGTCTGGCGTTCGCTGACGGTCCACGACCGCCCGTCACGCACCGAATGCCTTGTCCCGGTGAGCAGAAGGGCCGGTTGCTGGTTCTCGTCTCGACAGCAGAATGACGACCCATGGATCTGCGAGAGACGACCCAGCAGAGGGCCCTACGCAGAGAGCTGCGCGAGTATTTCGCCCGACTCCTGCCCCCGGCGCAACGTCGGGAGGTGGCCGAGGCCGGCGCCGGCGGGCCGCGCTTCCGTGAGGTGACCCGCATGCTCGGCCGGGACGGCTGGCTCGGCGTCGGGTGGCCGCCGGAGTACGGCGGCCGCGGGTTGACCGCCGAGGAACAGTTTATCTTCTACGACGAAATTCAGCGCGCGGGAGTGCCGTTCCCCCTGGTCACCATCAATACCGTGGGCCCGGCCCTCATGCAGTACGGCACCGAGGAGCAGAAGGCCAGGTTCCTGCCGGGCATGCTCAGCGGCGAGATCGTGTTCGCGATCGGCTACACCGAATCCGAGGCGGGAACCGACCTCGCGTCCCTGCGGACGCGCGCGGTCGCCGACGGTGACGGGTTCGTCGTCGACGGCGCCAAGATCTTCACCACCGGCGGCAATACCGCCGACTACGTGTGGCTGGCCTGCCGCACCGACCCCGAAGCCCCCAAGCATCAAGGCATCTCGATCCTGATCGTGCCCTGCGATGATCCGGGCTACTCCTGGACCCCGATCAACACCGTCGGCGGCATGACCGTGACCGCCACCTATTACTCCGGCATCCGTGTCCCCGCGTCCGACGTGGTGGGTGAGGTCAACGGCGGCTGGCGGCTGATCACCACCCAGCTCAACCACGAACGGGTGGCGCTGGCCGCCCTGGGTGGCCGGATGATCCAGCTGTGGGAGGAGACGCTCGCCTGGGCCCGGGACACCGGCGCGGTCGAACAGCCTTGGGTGCGGCGCGAATTCGCGCGCACCCATGCGCGGCTGGAAGCGATGCGGCTGATGAATCATCGGCTCGCCGCCGAGGTCGGGGACGGCACTCTGAGTCCCGAGAAGGCCGCCGCCGCAAAGGTTTACGGCACCGAAACCCATATCGACCTGCAGCGGTCGATGAGCTTCGTGCTCGGCGCCGGTGGACGGCTCCGCTCCGAGGCGGCCCGGGCCGCGTTGCACGGACAGGTCGAACAGCTGTCCCGGCAGGGCATCGTCAACACCTTCGGTGGTGGCGTCAACGATGTCCTGCGCGACATGGTCGCCACCGGCGCCCTGGGCCTGCCCCGAGGTGCGCGATGAACCACGAGTTCTCCGACGGCGCCGGAGCGGAAGTCCGCGAGCTCCGCCCGCGGCCGGCGATCAACCTGGACAACCAGTTCTGGTTCGAAGCCGCACGCCGCCATCAACTTGTGGTGCAACGCTGTGCCGCGTGCCGGACACTTCGGCACCCACCCGGTCCCCAATGCCCGCGGTGTCAGTCCTTCGACTGGGACACCGTGCAGGCCACCGGCCGGGCCACCCTCTATTCCTGGGTCGTTGCACACCATCCCCGCCACCCCGCCTTCGACTACCCGCTGATCGTGGGGCTCGTCGAGCTCGAAGAGGGAACCCGGCTGATCACCGATCTCACCGACGTCGCCGTCGCCGACCTCGAAATCGGCATGCCGCTGACCCTCCGCTGGTTCGACGCCGATTCCGAGCTGAGCCTGCCGGTCTTCGGACCGGCCACTACCGAGGAACGCTGATGGACTTCCGACTCACCGATGAACTGCTCGAAGTCCGAGCGCTGGCCGCTCGCGTGTTCTCGTCGCTCGGCGATTCCGACACCAAGTGGACCGAACTCGGCCGTACCGGACTGCTCGGCTTGGCCCTCCCCGACGAGCACGGCGGTGCCGGACTGGGTTTGGACGCTGCCTGCGTGCTGCTCGAAGAACAGGGCAGGACCGTCTCGGCGGCCCCGGTCTGGCCACACATCGTGGCCGCCTCGGCGCTGGCCCGCCACGCGAGCGGCGACGTACTCACCGGCATAGCCGACGGCGCCGTCCGACTGACGGTCGCGCTCGAGGAGTACGGCAGCGTCGCCGCGACCGCACCGACGTGCCGAGCCACCCCCGCAGAAGGCGGAAGTGGTTCGGGCACATGGCGACTGTCGGGTATCAAGGCCGCGGTCCCGACACCCGAGGGCGTCGATTTCGTGCTCGTCTCCGCCGTCGCCGACGACGGCCCGGGCCTGTATCTGGTGACGAACCACGACGTGGCCTGGGAACCCGCGCCGACGACCGATCTCGACCGCGCGCAGGATCTGGTGCTCGAGTCGGCACCGGCACTGCGGGTCGGCGGTAGGCAGGCGTTGACCGAGGTGGTGCGCTGGTCGCGGCTGGCGGTGGCCGCACTGCAGGTGGGTGTCGCCGACGGCGCGCTGCGCCTGGCCGCCGACTATGTCCGCGACCGCCGCCAGTTCGGCCGCTCCATCGGCTCGTTTCAATCCGTGCAGCATCAGCTGGCCGACTGCTGGACCGACGTCGACGCCATGCGCCTGACCCTGTGGCAGGCCCTCACCTGTGACATCGACGAAAACGACGCGGACAGAGCGGCATTGGTCGCCGCCTGGTGGTGCGGGCAGGCCGGGCTCGATGTCGTGCACCGTGTCCAGCATGTCCACGGCGGCATCGGAGTCGACACCGATTACCCCGTCCACCGCCACTTCCTGTGGGGCAAACAACTCGCCGCCACCTTCGGCGGACCCGAAGCCGTCCTGCAGGAACTCGGCGAACTACTCGGAAGTGAACGATGAGCCCATCCCTCACCGGTGCGGCGGCGATCGCCGGCATCGGGGCCACCGAATTCTCCAAGGCGTCCGGGCGCAGTGAGCTGCAGCTGGCCTGCGAGGCGGTCACGGCCGCCATCGCCGACGCGGGGCTGACCCCGGGCGATGTCGACGGCATGGTGACATTCACCGCCGAGTCCTCGTCCGAGAATCACGTCGCCCGCAATGTCGGCATCGGCGACCTGTCGTTCTTCTCCCGGGTCGGGCACGGCGGTGGCGCGGCCTGCGGCACCGTCGCCCATGCGGTCGCGGCGATCGTCGCCGGGCTGGCCGAGGTCGTCGTGTGCTGGCGCGCATTCAACGAACGTTCCGGTGAGCGTTACGGTTTGGGGCAGGCCGACCGGCCCATGGACACCAGCGCCGACCGCGCGAGTTACTCGTGGATGACCCCCTATGGTCTGTCCACCCCGGCGCAGTGGGTGGCGATGTTCGCTCGCCGCTATATGCACGAATACGGCGCGACGAGTGCGGATTTCGGTCGCGTCGCGGTCATCGATCGCGCGCACGCGGCAACGAATCCACAGGCCTGGTTTCACGGTCGCCCGATCACGCTCGAGGACCACCAGAACTCGCGGTGGATCGCCGAACCTCTGCACCTGCTGGACTGCTGTCAGGAAACCGACGGCGCCCAGGCCCTGGTTGTCGTGTCCGCGGAACGGGCACGTGACCTGCGGCATCCGCCGGCCTACGTGCTCGGTGCGGCCCAGGGCGCCGGCGACGACCAGCTCATGATGACCTCCTACTACCGGCCCTCGATCTCCGGCATTCCCGAGATGGGAGTGGTCGGGCGGCAGCTGTGGAAACAGAGCGGGCTCGGGCCGCGCGACATGGGAGCGGTCATTCTCTACGACCACTTCACGCCCCTGGTGCTACCGCAACTCGAGGAGCTCGGCTTCTGCGGCCGCGGCGAAGCGCGCCATCTCCTCGCCGACGGCCACCTCGACCCGGGCGGCCCACAGCCTTTGAACACTCACGGCGGTCAGCTGGGTGAGGCGTACCTGCATGGAATGAACGGCATCGCGGAGGCGGTGCGCCTGGTCCGGGGAACAGCGGTGAACCAGCCGCCGGACCTCTCCAGCGTCCTGGTCACCGCGGGCACGGGCGTGCCGACCAGCGGCCTCGTTCTCGGCAACAACAAGAAATGAGAAGGCATATGCAAACACTGAACGGCAAAGTCGCGATCGTCACCGGAGCGGCCGGGGGAGTGGGTCGCGGTATCGCGCTCGCCCTCGCACATGCGGGAGCCCGCGTGGCAATTCCCGATATCAAACCGGCCGACGACCTGGTCGCTGAACTCGGCGCTGAGAACGTACTCGCCAAGATCTGCGACATCCGGGACAGTTCCCAGGTCAATGCATTCGTCGACGAGGTGGTCACCAAGTTCGGGACCGTCGACATTCTCGTCAACAACGCCATGGCGTCCGCACTCGTGCCGCTGACCGAAACCAGCGACAAGGACATCGAACTGGCGATGAGTACCGGCCCGATGGCCACCCTGTACTTCATGCGCGCCTGCTATCCGCACCTCGTCGACGGAGGCAGAATCATCAACCTCCGATCCGGCTCCGAAGTGACCGCGATTCCGAACTTCGTCACCTACATCGCGGCGAAATCCGCGATCGCGGGCATCACCCGCGCCGCCGCGCGCGAGTGGGGCCGATCCGGCATCACCGTGAACGCCATCTGCCCGTTCGTGCTGTCCGACTCTGCCGCAGCCGAATTCGAGAAGCACCCGGGACAGCTCGACAACATCCTCGCCAACCTGTCGATCCCCCGCCTCGGCCATGCCGAGAACGACATCGGCCGAGCCGTGGTCTACCTGGCCGGACCGGACGCGAGCTACGTCACCGGGACCACCATCAGCGTGGACGGCGGCGCCGCCTTCATGGCGTAGCGGCCGCTTCGCCCTCGAACCCTCATCCGCTATCGACAAGCGCCCCAAGGACATCCGATGGCCTCAGCCACCTCGACCGACGCCAGCCCTCCGCCGTCCCAGGTGGGTCGCCCGATCGCCGACCGTTCCCTGCGGCGCTTGTTCCTCAGCGCTCCGTTCGCGCATGTCTGCCCGCAATTGTGCTTCGGGTCCGTCGGATACTTTGCCGCGCTGCAGGTTCAGTCGATGGACCCCGACCACAAAGTGCAGCAGCTCGCACTGGTCAACGCGGTCGTCGCGACCGTCTCGGTGCTCACGCAACCGGTGGTGGGCGTCTTGTCCGACCGCACGCGGACTCGGTTCGGAGCCCGATCGCCGTGGATGCTGGCCGGCGCGGTGCTCGGATTCCTGGGTCTGATCGCGGCCGGGTCGTCCACGTCGGTCGCGATGCTGCTGATCACCGCGAGCATCGCCTACCTGGGCTTCAACACCTTCGGTGGCCCGCTCACCGCGATCCAGCCGGACCGGGTGCCGGTGGATCGCCGCGGCCGCTATTCGACCCTGGCCGGCCTCGGAACGGTGATCGCGGCGATCCTCGGGCCGGTGATCGGGGCGAGCTTCGCCACCCGAATCCCCTTGGGATACACCGTTGTCGCCACCATCACCCTCGTCTTCGCGCTCGGATTCCTGATGGCGAACCCGGACGCCGACAATCGAAACACCAGCCGACCCCCGCTTTCGGTCGCCACTGTGCTGCAGATGTTCTGGGTCGACCCCAGACGCCATCCCGACTTCTTCTGGGTGTTTCTCGGCCGGTTCCTGATCTGCGGCGGCTACTACATGGTGCTGACCTACCAGCTCTATATCGCCCAGGACTACGTCGGCCTGACGCTCACCGAAGCCACGCATCTCACCCCGATGATCAGTCTGGTCAGCTTGCCCGGATTTCTCCTGGCCCTCGGCATCGCGGGACCGCTCTCCGACCGAATCGGACGACGCAAACCCATCGTTCTCGCCGGCGGCATCATCATCGCGGCCTCGGCGCTGCTCCCGATCTGGGCTCCGACCGTGGGTGGGTTGATCGGATCCACCGTGGTGCTGACGATCGGATTCGGCGCCTTCCTCGCCGTCGATCAAGCCTTGGTCACCCAGGTGCTTCCCGACGCCGACAGTGCCGCAAAGGATCTCGGCATCATCAATATCGCCTCCACCCTGCCGAGCACCTTCGCGCCGATGGCGGCCGCGGCGATCGTCACGGCCTCCCACGGCTACGGCACGCTGTATCCGGTGGTGGCGCTGGTGGCCGGCCTCGGCGCCCTGGCGATCCTTCCGGTCAAGACTCGATGACCTCGCCGTCCGGCGCCTCAGAGCAGGTTCTCGACGCGGCGCAACCGGGCGGCGAGCACGATCAAGTAGTCGAGGGAGTCGGTCGACAGCTCGGTGGCCGTGCTCAATAGTTGCCGTAGCGCATCGTCGTGGATATCGGCGATGACAGCGTTGTTTTTCGTTGCGTCGCAGTGCATCGCGCCGTCGCCGAAGTAGTCCGGGTCGACGCCGAAGAAGTCGGCCAGTGCGGCTGTCAGCGCGAATGAGGGATGAGAGCGGCGACCGCGGCGCAGTTGGGACACATACGGTTCGGATACCGAGAAGCCGCGACGGTGGAGCTCGGTAACCAACCGATGATTGGTCAACCGCTCCTGGTGCTGTCGCGCCCACTGGTCGAACAGGGCGTTCAATCGCCGACCGAACTGGCTGGGCATCAGCGAACCCTCGATGTCGGAAGATGCACGAATCAAGGTTGGGGGAAGATCGCGGCGTTGACCTGTCGGGCAATAGCGAGCACCAGTGGCGCGACTCGGTCGAGTTGCACGTCGCCTTTGCCGGTCAACGAGATCGCGCCGATCGTGCTGTTGAGAGGGGTGCGGATAGCGACAGCGGTGCAGGCGATGTCGTCGAAGCATTCTCCGCGCTCGAACGCGATGCCGTTTCGGTCGCGGACGGCGCCGAGTTGCTTGTGCAGCAGGTTGATATCGGTGATGGTGCGCGCGGTCGACCGGGTCATCGCGCCGGCGACGCGTCGGTCCACTTCTTCGGGCATGAGCCAGGCCAACATTGCTTTGCCGAGCGCCGTCGCGTGCGCGGGTGCTGTCGCACCGACCCGTGAGGGCACGCTGGTGGCGGAGTGGCCACCCATCTTGTCGAGGAACCACACCTGCCCGTTGTCGAGGGTTGCCAGGTGCACTGTCATACCCGTGCGCAGCATCAAGGCGTGCAGCAACGGCGCGGCCGCTGATCTGAGGGCGTTGGTGTCGTCGTTGCTGCCGACCTGCAGCGCCCGTGGTCCCAGGCTGTAGCCCGAGTTGGTGCGATCGAGCCACCGGACTCGGACCATCTGTTCGATGATCCGGTGGGCGGTGGAGCGAGGCAGCCGGGTGGCTCGGGCGACATCGTCGAGGGTCAGGCGGCTGGTGCGGTAGGGGAACGTGTCGAGGATCAGGCTCATCCGCTCGATCATCGAGGGCGGGAGCTGTGCACTCTGGGGGTGTGAAGCTGCGAGGGCTGAGGCAGTCACGGGACCTCCGGAACTGAACTGAAATGAATTCTAGTGGCGAGATCCAGGTTAGCAGCGCCCTGACCTCGCGGGAAGGCAAAACTGAAATTCATTCTGCCCAGTGGTCGGCGGTGTCTGCCTTCCCGCGAGATCGGATCAGTCGCGCGGGGCGGGGATGTCCACCGCTGCCCCGAGCTCGGCCACGCCGGCGCCGACTCGGATGCTGAACGTGCCGGGTTCCCGGATCCATGCGTGCTCGTCGATCGACCAGTGCTCGAAGGAGCGGGGTTCGATACCGATCCGGGCGGTCACGGTCGCGCCCGGTTCCGCGTGCACCGGTGCGTAGCCGGCGAGCCAGCATGCGGGGCGATCGATCGCCGACGATGTGGTACGCGAAAGATACGCCTGCACAACATGTTTCCCGCGTCGCGATCCGGTATTGGTGACGTCGACGGTGAGGGTGGCCGAGCCGTCGCTCGCCGTCTCGACGGCCGGTTTCGCGATCTCCCAGGTGGTGTAGCCCAGCCCGTGCCCGAACGGGATGGCCGGTGCGGGACCGCCGACAGCGTTGCGGCGCAACCACTCTCGGTAGCCGACGTGGATGCCCTCGGTGTATTCGAGTCGCCCGTCGACCGGCTCCACCCGCCAGACCGGCACGTCGGCCTCGGCGGCCGGCCAGGTGGTGGGGATGCGGCCGCCGGGTTCGCGGTCGCCGCTGAGGACATCGGCCAGCGCCGCGCCGAATTCCTGGCCCGGGAACCAGGCGAGGAGAGTCGCCGGAACGTCCCGCAGCCACGGCATCAGCACCGGGCCACCGGAATTCACCACCACGACCGTGCGGGGGTTGGCGGCGAGCACCCGGCGCACCAGCTCGTCCTGGCCCTCGGGCAGGGCGAGAGTGGGCCGGTCGAGGCCCTCGGATTCGATGGTCTCGGTGGTGCCGACGACCACGATCGCGATATCGGCGGCCGCGGCCAGTGCTTCGGCCCGCGCCAATTCCTCCGCGGGCGTGCCGAATACGTCCTCGGTGCCGAGTGCGAGCCGCGCGAGCGGGAAGCCGCCGGGCAGATCGGGCTGGAACTCGAGGGTGATCTCGACCGGCCGCCCGGCCTCGAGTTCGACATCGAAGGCCCGCGACGGCGGATTCAGAATCGCTTGCAGGACATCGTCGCTGTCCGCCGCGACCGGGCCGGTGCTGAGCACGCGGTCGTCGATCCGGAACGTGTGGCGGCCGATGCCCGCGAAGCCGAGCCGGTGATGGCCGGCGCGGTCCGGGGTGTAGTGGGCGGTGATCTGCAGGGTCGCGGTTCGGGCGAGCCGTTCGTCGCCGAGCCAGCCGAATCGGCCGGACGGGAAGACCTCCTCGGCGAACGGTGTGCCTTGCGAGTCCAGATGGCGTACCCGGATGCCCGGTCCGCCGGTGACCGGGTCGGTGACCGTACCCCGTTCGAAAGGGGCCAGTTCAGCGCTGGGCACCAGACCGGGCGCGTAGGTGACGCGGTCGGCGCCGAAGCGCTCGCGCAGGCCCTCCAGTGGTGAGACCACCGTCTCCGGGAAGACCATGGCCGAGCCGCCGCCCTGATTGCGGCCCCGGCGAGCATGGTGGCCGATGACCGCGAGCCGAGGTGCGGTGTCCGCGGCGATCGGCAGGACGCCGTCGTTGCGCACCAGCACCATGGCGTCCGCGGCGACCTGCCGCAGCAGCGACCGGATGTCATCGCGCTGCCACGGCGTGGGCGGAGTGGCCACCGGCGCAACGGAATCCAGTGCCCCGACCCGGGCGGCCAGCCGCAGCAACCGCAGCGCCTTGTCGTCGACGGCGGCCGGGTCGACCTTTCCGGCTCGGATCGCCTCGACCAGTGCGTCACCCCACGGAGTGTCGGGGCCGGGCATGACCAGATCCTGACCGGAGGCGGCCGACTCGACGGTGTCGCGGACCGCGGTCCAGTCCGAGACGACCGCGCCGTCGAAACCCCACTCGTCCTTGAGCGGTCTGCGCAGCAGCGGATTCGCGCTCATGGTGGCGCCGTTGACCTGGTTGTAGGAGGACATGACCAGCCACGCGTCACCCTCGACGACCATCCGCTCGAAGGGCGCCAGATACACCTCGCGCAAGGTGCGCTCGTCCACCCGTGCGTCCACGGTGAGCCGCTCGGTCTCACTGTCGTTGGCGACATAGTGCTTGGCGGTGGCGCCCACACCGTGCGCCTGCACCGCCGCGACATAGGCGGCGCCGATCCGGCCCGAGAGCCACGGATCCTCACTGAACGCCTCGAAATGCCTTCCACCACGCGGTGTTCGATGCAGATTCACCGTGGGCCCGAGCACGATGTCGACATTCTTCGCGCGAGCTTCGGCCGCGATCAGCGCACCGAGCCGGTCCACGAGGTCCAGGTCCCAGGTCGAGGCGACCGCGGTGGCCGAAGGCAGACTGGCCGAGGGGTCCCGGTCGTCCATCGACACACCGCGGACGCCGGAGGGACCGTCCGACATGACGATCGACCGCAACCCGATGGCGGGCTCGGCGGGTAGCGACCAGGCCGATTCGCCGCTCAGGAGCCGCACTTTCTGTTGCGTCGTCAGCTTGTCCAGCAGCGCGGTCAGATGCGCTTCCAGATCGGGCGAATCGGCGGGCAAGGGGTGATTCATCTCTTCTCCGGTGTGAGGTCTCGGTTTTCGGAATCGGAGTTCCTGCCGGTGCCGAGTGGGGATCGGGAGGGTCGGACCAGCAACGACAGGACCAATGCGCCGAGCGCGGTCGCGGTAGCGAACCAGAATCCCAACTCGAAGCCGCGGTCGGCGAACACCCCGGGAACCGGGCTGGGCAGGGGCGGCATTCCGGGGACACGCACACTGGCCGCCATCGGATGCGCCGCTGCGGAGGCGATGACAACAGCGACACCGATCGCCGTACCCACACCCTGGACCAAGGTGAAGATGCCGAAGCCAGCGCCGGTCTGTTCGCGCGGCACCGTCTCGGCGACGAGAACCGCTGCGGCCGTGTAGAAGAAGCCGAGCGCGAGCCCGAAGGCCGCGTTGGTGAGGGTGAGAATGTCCCAGGTGTGCGATCCGGCAGCCTCGACCAGCGCGATCGCTACGAACAGCACCGCGGCGGACAACAGTGGGATCCGGGCGCCGAGCCGACGCGCCACGATCGCGCCGATCACGCCGAAGACAATCGTGACGATGCCCTGCAGCAGCGCGATTCGCAGGCCGTACTCGTGCGTGGTGAAGCCACTGCTGTAACTGAATCCCGGGACCAGGCTCACCACGACGGCTTCGGGCGGTAGAACCATTCCGCTGGCCTGCGCGATCTTTGCGAGTGTTCCTGCGACAATGCTGTTTTCGATCTCGGCCGGGCTGGGCGTGCGGGCCATGTAGGTGATCGCGTAGGTCTGGACACCGATCGTGCACGAGGCGAGCAGTCCCACCGCGAGCAGCAGGCCGAAGCGGGGCCGGCGCAACACGGGAGGATCGATCAGCGGCGCGTTCAGCCGCGGCTGCACGAGGGCGAACAGGACCAGCAATGCCAGCCCGCCGACCAACCAAGCCAGGCTCGCGGGTCTGGTCCAGCCCCAGTCCTGTCCCCGGTCGACATAGACCATCACCAGTGCGGCGCCTACTGTGACCAGGACGGCATCGGTGAGGCCGAGACGCTGGCGCGCAACGGGTTTCGAACTTGGCACGGCCACCACGATCAACGGGATCAGCACCAGTGCGAACGCCGGCGACAGCCAGAATGCCGCGCTCCAGCCGTGCGTGCCATTGAGCCAGACGGCCAGCGGCGCTGCGGCCGTGGCGAACCCGGATCCGGCGGCGATCGCACCGAACCCGAGCGCGGTGTCCTTGTGCGGCAGCAGATCTCGGACCAGCCCGTAGGCAATGACCGCACCCGCGACCGCGAAGGATTGCAGGCAGCGGCCGAACAGGAAGACCGCCCAGCCGCCGGCCAACGCGCAGACCAGAGACCCCGCCGCGAAGAGCGCGCCGCAGGCCACGAAAGTCCGCTTGCGGCCCCAGCTGTCGCCGATCTTGCCGATCAGCGGTGCCGCGGCGGCTCCGATGAGACCGGACACGATGATGGTCCAGGCGGAATTCGTGCCGCTGTCCGGGAAGGCGGCCGCGATCTTGTCCAAAGCGGCTGCGGCCATCAGCGTTTGGATCGGTGCGAGCTCGCTGAACAACACGATCAGCACCACTGCGATGAAGGCTCGGGCTCTGGGCTCGACAGTGGGAGTTGTGGACATACCAACCCCTTTCGGGAATTCAACTGACGACAAACGCGTGACATCACGCAATGCGAGCAGCGAACGGGATGGTCACACCGGAAATGGCGGAATTGAACGCGCTCATGTCGTCTCGACGAACTCAACTACCAGATGAGTTGAGTGAGCGAATTATGGCACGAGAGGGGATTGAAAGCCGTGAATTCGAGTTTTTCTCGAATATCGCCCCTCAGCTATTGCCCGGTGCGTCGATCCAGGGCACCGATGACGCCGTGAACCAGTTCCATCCCCGGGCATTCCACACGCTCGAATGAGCGGCGAGCCGCTGCCGGTAATCGGGCCAGTCCGTTCTGGTGCGGGCGCGCCAGGATCGTTCACCCACGCCGGCCAGTCGCGGCAGCAGCAGGAGCTCCAAATCCTCCCGCCCGGTGACCGTTTCACACCATGCGGCGGCCTCGAATCCAACCAGCTGGGTGTCCGGATCGACACCGGGCAGCTCGTCTTCGATGTCCCAATTCACCCCGTCCTCGATCGAGGTCGGCGTATAGGCGGCCATCCCGAGACGGCTTCGAGCCTGTTCGTGGCTCGGGTTCAGGGCCGAATCCGCGAACGGGCGGTCCAGGTAGTAGCGGGACGTCGGCGACGCGATGATGTTCGCCCCCAAGGCGAGTGCTCGATGCAGATCGGTCCGGCCGCGCTCCAAGTTCTCGCGCACCACATCGACGAATTCCGCGGGGATGAGTTCTTCCAGCCGTTGTGACCCGAGCATCGCGTCCACCTCGGACAGGCTCATCCAATATTGCACGGTTTCTCTCGAGGAGACATTGGTGCGAGCCATCTCCTGCCAGCCGATGACAGCCTTGCCCTGCTCTCGGACAATCGCCGCGGCTGACTCGAGAAACGCGATGTGAGCCTCGGCCGGCATGCCGAACGCTTCGTCTCCACCGATGTGAATGAACGCCGAGGTCTTGAACTGGTGGGCCAGTACCGCCACCACGTCCTCGACGAACAGCCACGCTCGGTCTGCCGTCGGGTCGAGATAGACCGCGCCGCTGTGATTTTCCGGCGCCGGCCCCAATTCGGGATACGAACGAATTGCGGCTGCGCTGTGACCTGGCATATCGACCTCGGGCACCACGGTCACGAAGCGGTCCGCGGCGTATTCGACCAGCTCGGCGATGTCCGCCCGCGTGTAGTAGCCGCCCGGACGGTCTTCCGCGGCTCCGGCGGCTCCGACCGTAAGGAGTTGCGGCCACCCGGGAACGTCGAACCGCCAGCCTTGGTCGTCGGTCAAGTGCAGGTGCAGCACGTTGAACTTGTAGAGCGCCAACATGTCGATGACCCGTTTCACGGTGTCCACGTCGTGGAATGTCCGGGCCACGTCGAGGGTCAGCCCCCGCCACGAGTAGTCGGGCACATCGCGGATCGACACCGTCGGGATGTGGGCAGCCCCTTCGGTCAAAGTGATCGCGGCCAGTTGGCGAAGTGACGTCAACCCTCGGTAAACGGCTTCTGGGCCGGGGCCCCAGACCGTCACGCCATTCTCGTCGATCTGCAGCCCGTGCCTTTCGTCCGCGGAGTCCGAGCCATCGGCGCGGCCTCCCCGGGACCGGGGCAGATCGTCGAGTCCGAGGTCGCCGAGCCGCACACACAGCGCCGCCGAGGGTACGGGATCCACCGTCACGTGCAGTCGGATACCGGTATCGGTCCGAAGCTCGTTCGCGAAGCCCTCGGCGACAGCGCGGAGTTCGGGTGAATCCACCGCCACGGTCATGCCGTCCGCCAGCACGAACCGGCCGGTGCCAGGCCGGTTTTCGTATGTCTTCGGAATGATCAAGGCTGCTCCTCTTCACTATCTAACACGTGTAAGATAGTGTGAGCATAAGGGTGATCGGACCCGCATCGCAACGAGGAGGGCAATTGTGGCCAAACGGATGACGCCGGAAGCTCGGCGTCTGGAGATTCTGGCCGTTGCCCGCCAGACCATCGCCGAACAGGGGATTCGGGCGTTGTCGATCCGTGAGCTCGCACGCCGCTGCGGCATGTCCGCGCCGGGGCTGATGCACTACTTCCCCGACATGCAATCCTTGCTGGCCGCGGTACTCGATGAGCGCGACAGGACGGATTTGGCCGCTGTATTCGACCAAGCCGGCGGCAAAGGGTTGCTGGCACTGCTCGACGCGGGGGTCGACTACTACAGCTCGCGTGCTCAGGAGTCGAACAACTTCGATGCGCTGGAGGCGGAAGCCCAGGATCCTTTCCATCCCGCGCATGCGTATTTCGCCGAACGATTCGACCGGATGGTGGAAACCATTCGACCGTCGGTGGCGGATGAATCCGGCGATCCTGACGATCTGTTCAGGGTTATCCGGCTGATTCTCGAAGGCTCTCGGGCTCAAGCTCTTCGCGGCATGTCTATCGAAGAACGGCTCGCTGACTGGCATGCGGTGCGCAAGGTGCTCTTGGCGCACCTCGATAACTGAACTCGGAACTCTTCTTGCAATTGCATGTCAAACAATTGGTGTCGGCTGGCGGATATGCCAATCGGCACCTATTCGTGTTTCTGAAAATTCTCGCCCGAAATTGATTCTCCCGATCCTTTCCGAAGTCTCCCCAATTCGCCGACCTTTATGTAATCTACGTCATCGGCGCGACTTCGAACGCGCAGCCGATTAGGCGCTGCGCATCCCAGTATCTGCTGTCTACGGTCGTGCGATTTTCTCAACCGCCTAATCAAAATCGGAATGAATGAGGATCAAGATGAAGCTCTACAGGCGAATGAGTCCGGTGGTGATCGCCGCCGTGATGGCGACTGCCGGAGTCGCCGCGTCCGGTAACGCCACCGCGTCGCCGGGGTCCACCGCCCCTGTGGATTCGACGCACTATCAGGGGGCGATCGTCGGCGACAGTGTTGTCGCGACCGTCGGGGACGGAAAGTTCGTGCAGGACACGGACACCGAGACGATCTCGCTGCACAACTCGTCGGGCGCAACGATCGATTCGACACCCACGGCCTACGTTCTCGACGGACAGCGCTACCCGATCGCCACCCAGATCTCGGCCGATGGCCACACATTGCGGCTGACGCCGCAGCTGCCGGCGAATACCGGCGGGCCGGCGGTGCGCCCGGTCGCCTCGCCCCTGGAAAACCAGCTGGCCATGAACGATTTGATGAACTCGGTCGGCTTCGGTTTGTCCACCGGCACGCTGGTCGGGACGATCGTCGGCGCGGTGATCGGTGTCGGTGCCGGACTCGCTATCGCCGGGGCCTCGTGCCTGGTTCTCAGCATCGGCTGTGTGCTGACGGTGGCGCCGTTGATGTCGATGATGGGCGCGGCGGGCGGAGTCGTCGGTCTGGCGTTGGGCGGCGCTCCCGGACTGCTGCAGGGACTGTGGAACTACTACTCCACGATGCAGGCCGCTCCCGGGCAGAGCCAGTACGCGTCTCAGCTGCCGGGGCTGGCGAAGCCGGCCCCCGAACAGCCGGAGGCCGGACAGTGATGATCCGCAAGGCTGCCATCGTCACCGTCGCGGCTGGATCGTTGCTGTCGGCGTCGGCAGCGGTGATGCAACCAGCTGTGGCCGACCCGGCGAAACCGGCCGTGGTCGGGTACCGCAGCGAGGTGTCCGCGGAGCGGGTCGTCACCACGATCGACGCGGGCACCTTCGCGCCGGCCGCCGATGGCGGATCCATCGTCGTTTCCGACGCTGCCGGGCAGGTCGTCGGGCAGCTGCCACTTGCCTTCGCCCTCAACGGAATCCGATACGACATCCGGCACGACATCTCGGCTGGCGGTCGAACCCTGGACCTCGCCCCCGATCTGGCGAGCGCGCAGCCGATCGCATCGCCGCTGGAGAATCAGCTCGCCGCCAACGACAGCCTGGGCAACTTCGGCACGGCGCTGGCGCTGGGGCCGCTCGCGGGCGCGGCCGCCGGAGCCATCGTCGGTGCGGTCGTCGCGGTGGCGACGTGCGCGGTTATCGCGGTGGGCTGCCTGGTGACGGGATTGCCGATCATCGGGATATTCGCCGCCACCGGTGGACTCGGCGGCACCATCCTGGCCGGCCTGGTCGGGGGCTGGAACAGCGGATTGAGCTACCTCAACACCCTGAACGCACCGCCGGGACAGAGCAGTTACGCGAAGGACGGCCAGGGCACCGACGGCGCCGGAATCCCCGACTCTCCCTTGCGATTCCCGCGGCTGCCCAGCGGTTCCTCGTCCGGCAGCAGCAAGTAGCGGACATCAGGTTCGCGGGGCCCACCAGTTGGCGGGCCCCATCAGCTTGACCAGTGCGGGTACCAGCAGCATGCGGACCAGGGTGGCGTCGATGATCAGGGCGATCACCATGCCGAGGCCCAGGAAACGCATGGGGGTGAGTGGCGAGAGCGTGAACGCGCCGGTGATCAGCACCAATAGGGTTGCCGCGGCGGTGATCACGCGGGCGGTCTGCACCGTGCCGATGCGCACCGATTCCTCCGTGTCCGCGCCCGCGTCGTGCGCCTCCACCATCCGCGACAGCAGGAACACCTCGTAGTCGGTGGAGAGCCCGAAGACGACGGCGATGATCAGGACCAGCATCCCGGCGGAGAGCGGACCGACGCTGACCTGCAGCGCGCCGGCCAGATGCCCCTGATCGAAGATCCAGGTCAGCACGCCGAAGGTGGCGGCCAGGCTGAGGAAGGCCATGAGCACGGCCTTGAGCGGCAGCACGATCGATCGGAACGCGACGGCCAGCATGAGCAGGGTGACCGCCACCATCACCGCGATCATCAGCGGCAGCCGGTCCAGGACGGCGGTGATGCTGTCGACGGTGGTGGCGCTCTCCCCGCCCACACGCAGGTCGAGCCCGTCCGGGTGCAGGGCGCGCAGGTCCCGCACGATGTCCTGGGCTCGCGGTGAGCGGTCCGGTGCGGCGAGCGCGGCGTGCACGATGGTGGTGTTGTCGCGGGTGTCGAGCGCGGTCGCCTGGCGGACCCCGGGGACCCCGCCGATCTCCCGCAGCGCCCGGCTGATCGCCGCCGGAGTCGGTGCGCTGCCGTCGGTTTGGCGGACCAGGATGGTCGCGCCGCTGTTCGCGGCGGGGAAGTGTGCCGTCAATTCCTCGACCGCGACCCGGGTCTCGTTGCCCGCGGGCAGGGCGGTGTGGTCGATGTCGCCGAGCCGGACACCGGTGAGGGGTGCGGCCAGGACCAGCAGGATCGCGCCGACGGCGATGGCGATCGTGCCCGGGCGTCGCAGCACCGCGGTGACCACCGCACCCCAGAATCGTTGCGCCCGTGCCTCGGAGCGGTCGAAGGCGTCCGCGCGCCAACTCCACTTGCCGATGCGCGGCCCGAGCAGCGCGAGCAGGGCGGGCAGCGCGGTCACCGACAGCGCGGCCGCGAGCCCGACCGCCGCGATCGCCCCGATGCCGAGCGAGCGCAGCACCGCGAGCGGGAAGACGAAGGTTCCGGCGAACGCGCACATCAGCAGCAGCGCCGAGAACAGCACCGTGCGTCCGGCGGTCGCCAGCGTGCGGGTCACCGCGGCCTCGGTCGTGCTCCCGTTCGCGAGCTCCTCGCGGAAGCGACCGACGATGAAAAGCCCGTAGTCGATGGCCAATCCGAGACCCAGCAGCGACACCACGTTCATGGCGAAGATGCTCACTTCGGTGAGCCGCGCGATGAGCCCGACCGCGCCGAGCGCCCCCACCACCGCGAGTGTGCCGATCAGCACCGGAAGCGCGGCCGCCACCACGCCGCCGAACACGAGCACCAGCACCAGGGCGGTGAGTGGGATCGAAATGGATTCGGCCAGCACCAGATCGTGCCGCGAC
Source organism: Nocardia tengchongensis (assembly GCF_054781395.1). Classification (NCBI taxonomy): domain Bacteria; kingdom Bacillati; phylum Actinomycetota; class Actinomycetes; order Mycobacteriales; family Nocardiaceae; genus Nocardia; species Nocardia tengchongensis. Next base: position 1,075,251 of record NZ_BAAGUM010000006.1, on the reverse strand, counting down.
TGCTCGCTGATGGTGTCGGCGAGCGCGCTGTACCCGGTCAGTTTCGTATCGAGTCCCGGAACCCGCAGTGCGGCAGCAATTTTCGGATATTCGGCGACCCGCTGATTGTCGTCACCCGCCGAGAACACGACCGCGACGGCCTGGCGCCCGTCGGCGGACCGCAGATACGGCGATCGCGCACTGTTCCAATAGCTTTCGACCGGTCGCTGCAGCAAGGCCGGGTCGACCGCCGCGATCGCCGCCGTCACCCGCGGCCCGATATCGGCCAGCGACTGCCCCTCCGGCGCGGTGTACACCGCGATCACATCCGGATTCTGCGGCCCCAGCCGCTCACTGACCCACCCGTCCACCTCGGTCGATTCCCCGTGCGGCACCACGAACCCGGCCGAACTCACCCGCTGCTGCAGCCCGGCCGCGAACAACCCGCACGCCAATGCGAACAACACCGCGACCACCAGCACGGTCTTCGGCCGGGCCACGACCACCCGAGCCCACGCCGCCACCACCCCGCGCGATGTCGCGGGTTCGGAAGGGCTGACCTCCGTGGAATTGCCGGTCGCCTCGGTGGCGTCATCGATGGCGGTCATGAGCGCTCCGATCCTGTAGTGCGCGAGTGACGGAACCGGAGGACTAGCGACCGGCGGTCGAATTCTCGGGGGCGAGTTCGGTTTCCAGGGTCCGGACGATGCGATCGAGCAGGGCGTCCAGGCGTTCGGGCACGCCGCGGCCGTTGCGGACGGAGACGGTGAGTTCGGTGCGGCCGCCGCATTCGGTCATGCCCATGAGGAGCGGCATGGCCACGCTGTGCTGGGGCATCACCTTGATCGCGGTGGGGGTGAAGCCGGGCACCGCGAGCGCGTCGAGGTCGTAGCGGCCCATGTGGGAGACGGTGGCGGAGGCCAGGTTCCGGCCGGTGCGGGCGCCCAGCAGGTTCAGCGTGCGCAGCAGTCCGCGTCCGGCGGCCTGCGGCAGGTATTTGAGTCCGCCGTTGTCCATCTGGTTGAGTTCGCGGTTCTCCTGCAGCCCAGCGCGTTTGATCTCGTTGAGCTGCTTCCAATCCATTCCCGGCCGCACATCCAGGAACAGCGGCAGCGCCAGGTTCGCCGTCGACCGCAGTTCCGGGTCGTGGCGGCGGATGTCGACCGGGATCATGATGCGCGACACCGGGCCGCCCTCGTCGGCCAGCATCGCCGCCACCCGCATGAGCGCGCCGGGACCGGTGGCGTGAATCGTGCGGGTGCGCAACAGGTGCCGGTGCTCGCCGGGATCCTGGCGGCCGTGCCCAGTGGCCGAACGGAAGCGCGGCAGCATCAGGGTGGGCCGGCCGGGCGCGCCGATCCGGCGCACCAGCTCGGCGTCGGCGATCGGGTCGGGGGCGCCCACCGGGTCCTCGCCGCGCAGCACGCGCAGCACATCGGTGGCCCACATGACCATGCCCATGCCGTCCATGACGCCGTGGAAGACCCGGAAGATCAGGGTGGTGGGGGCGGCGGTGAGCAGCAGCACCTCCACCGTGGCGTCCGGGGTCGGCCCGATCGGGCTGGTGAGCACCGGATCCGCTTCCAGCGCCGGGTATTGCAGCGCGTGATCCACCACCCGCACACCGGGCGCGACCCCGCTGTCCACCCACTGCTTGCCGTCGCGGACCAGGCGCGCGCCCGGATTCGCGTCGGCGGCGGTGGCGACCGCGCGCCGCAAGGCCTCCGGGTCGATGCTGCCCGTGCCCTCCACCACCAGCTGCATCAGGAACGGCGGAGCCAGATCCCGCATGGGGAAGTAGATGAGTTCGGTGGGGGAGATGGGACGGCGGAACATGTGCCTACCTGCCTAGATCTGTTCGTTCAATGCGACTGCGCCGCCCTGGCTTTCGAGCCAGGTCAGGAATCCGGCCAGTCCGGTGTCGCGGTCCACGATCGGGTGGTAGCCCAGATCCCTGGTGGCGGCGGTGGTGTCGTAGGTGGCGGTGCGGGTCATCAGGGCCACCACATACCGCGACAGCGGCGGCGACCATCGGACGGCGACGAACGGTATGCGCCACACGGTTTCGATGGCGGCCACGATCGCGGCCAGCACCCGCGGGTTCGGCCGGCGGGTCGGCTTCGGGTAGCCGAGACCGGCCGCCACCTCGCCCAGGAAGCCCCACACGTCGGTCCGCTCGGCGTCGGCGATGAAATACGCCTTGCCGCCGGCCTGTTCGCTGCGCGCGGCCAGCACGCACGCCTCGGCGATATTGTCCACGTGGCACAGCGAGGCGTACACCTGCCGGCCGTAGGACAGATCCGGCAGCGTGCCCTCGCCCGCGCGGCCCAGCAGCCGCACGATCGGCCCGGACCGGTCGCCCGCGCCCCAGATGGCGCGCGGCCGCAGCGCGCAGGTGCTGAATTCGGGTGTGTTCGAGGCCAGGACGAGGCGTTCGGCCGCGGCCTTGGTCTCGGAGTAGTGGTTCAGGTAGCGGCTCGGATACGGCACCGATTCGTCGATGTCGATCTGATCGCCGCCGTCCCGGTCCATCAGGGCGCTCGGGCTGGAAATGAACACGAAGCGCGCGGCCCCGTTGCGTTGTGCCGCCCGCAGCAGATTCTCGGTGGCCGTGACGTTCTCGGCCACGAACTGGGCGCGGGTGCCGCGATCGTCCACCCGGGCGGCGCTGTGGAACACCACGTCCACGCCCTTGGTGGCGCGGTCGAGGGAGGCCGCGTCGGTGAGATCGCCGGTGACGACCTCGACCCGGTCGATCACCTCCGCCAGGTCGCGCAGGTCGCTGGTGGGCCGGGCCAGAATGGCCACCTCGTAGTCGCCGTCGCGGACCAGGCGGCGCACGATCGCCCCGCCCAGGAACCCCGACGCCCCTGTAACCAGCGCCTTCATGCCGCCTCCTGTGTCTTCCACCAGGTGATTCCGAAGATCTGGGTCATGGCCGCGGTCTTGACCGGCGAATGCCCGGTGTCCGTGGTGGCGCGCAGGGCGGCCGGGATCTGGGCGGCGTGCACGACGACGCTGAGGAACGCGTCGATCCAGAACACCGCCCGCAGCAGCCGGTTCGCCGGCGCGCGATCGCCCGCCGCCAGCAGTACGCCCACGGCCAGGTACAGCCAGCCCAGGACCGGAATCGCCCGTAGTGCGAGCACCTTCATCGTCGTTCGTCCTTTCCGAGCCGCTCCGCCGCCCAGATCGCGAGCTGTTCGCGGCCGATCTTGGCATTGTGTCGGATGTCGACCGGGAACTTCGGGTGGAACAGGAACGTGGAAACCGGTGCGGTGACCTCGAATTGGGTGGCGCGCTCGCGCAGCCGGACCAGCAGGGCGGCGGTGTTCGCCTCCGGCGCGGCCTCCACACAGAGCACCGGGCGTTGCGCGCCGCGCGGGCCCACTCCGACCAGCGCGGTGCGCACCACGTCGGGCACGGTGTTGAAGACCTGCTCGACCTGCACCGAGAACATCGGCCCGGCGGCGGTCTGCAGGCGCTGGCTCTTGCGTCCGCAGAACCAGATCCGGTCCTCGCTGTCGATCCAGGCCAGGTCGCCGGTGCGATGCCACACGGTGTCGCCGTCGTGGATCTTGCCCGCCGTGTTCGCCGACTCCGGCCAGTAGTAGCGGGTGCTCACGTTCGGCCCGGACACCACCAGTTCGCCGATGCCGCGGGTGGCGGCCAGCTCGGTCGAGCGGGCCTCGGCGTGCGCCCAGGTCGGGATCGGGTCGTCGGTGATCGCGACCAGCCGCGCGCTCACGCCCTCGGCGGGCCGCCCGACGCAGGTCCCGTCACCCAGGCGGGCGCGCTCGGCCAAACCGCCGAGCAGCTCCCGCGATTCGATGGTGGACATCGGCAGCGCCTCGGTGGAGCCGTATCCGGCGTACACCTCCGCGTCCTCGGCCAGCACTCGCCGCAGTCCGGCGATGCAGTGATCGGGGACGGGCGCGCCGCCGGAGAAGATGCTGTGCAGCGTGGGCACCGGCGTCTTGTGCGTCTCCAGGTGCCGCAGCAGCGGGATCAGCACGGCGGGGGAGGCGAACATGGTCTTCACCCCGAACCGGTTGATCGCGTCGACCACGTGCGCAGGCTCGGTGGAGCCGACCTTGCTGGGCACCAACGGCGGCAGCACGCACCGGGATCCGAGCAGCATGTCGAGAATGCCCACCAGCGGCAGCGTGATCAGCGAGGTGCCCGGCTCCACGTGCCCCCGCGCGGCGTGCACCTGTTCGACCATGGCGCTGAGATTGCCGTGCGTCATCTCCACGGCCTTGGCGGGGCCGGTGCTGCCGGTGGTGTAGGCGATGAGCAGCACCTCGTCGGCGGGCGCGGGCACCCGCTCCCGCAGGGTGAAGGCGTCGAACGGGGCGCGGTGCTCGCCCGCGGGCCGGCGGGCGTCGGCCACGGTGGCGAGCAGTTCCTCCAGCCGCGCCGCGACTTTCGCGGCGGCCGGACCGGCGGCGTCGGCGCGGAATCGGGTGCCGAACCGGCTCGCCGTGGCGGGGGCGTCCCAGCTGCGCAGCGTGGGTCCGCCCCAGAACCAGCGCGGGCCGACGGTGAGCGTCACCCGCACATTGCGGAAGTACTTGGCGAACAGCACCCGCGCCGCGTGCGCCTGCGGGATGCCGATGAACGCTTCGGCGTTCGCGGCGCGCAGGCAGTTCAGCATCTTGCGCACACCCATGCCCGGATCGATGACGACCGGAATGGCGCCGATCTTCAACAGCCCCAGCATGATCGCGTACAGCTCCGGGCTGGGCAGCACCAGCACGATGGTGCGGGTGCCGCGGCCCACCCCGGCCGCGGTCAGGTGCAGGCCGATGGTGTCGGACCACTCGTCGAGCTCGCGGTAGGTGAGGTGGCGGTAGTCCGGCAGGCCGGAGGCGGTCTTCCCCGCGGGGTAGATCACCGCCTCACGGTCCGGATCGGCGGCCACCACCGCGCGGAAGCGGTCGATGGCCTGCCAATAGGTCGCGGTCGTCACGCCGCGGCCCCGACGGTGGCGGGTAGGCGGTAGACGACCGCGGCGGCCGAGGGGCCCGCGCCCGCCGCCACGAACAGGACGTCGCGGTAACCGGTGAGCGAATCAGCTTGTGCGGCAGCGTCATACGCGAGGGTCAGCGCGGCGGTGTGCGGGTCGCCCTGGGACAGGTCCGGGGTGAACACCGCGTCCGGCGCGAGCCCGAGCTCGTCGGCCAGCCGGGCCGGGAAGTCGGCGCTCGGGGTGGCCGCGATCAGGGCGACGGTGGTCTCGTCGATGTCGCTGCCCGCCAAGGCGGCGCGGGCGGCGTCGGCGGCGACGGCCAGCAGGCGGTCCAGGTAGTCCGGCTCGCGCTCGACCGTCATCAGGCCGCGGCCGCGGTCGCCCATGGTCTCGACGTCCACGTACGACTCCAGGCCCGGCGTGCCCGCGGCGGCGCGGGTGTGGACCTGACCGAAGCCCTCCGGCTCACCGGTCTGCTCCAGCAGCAGCGCGGCACCGGCGGTGGCGTAAGGGAATTCGTCGTCGGCGGCGGCGCGGGTCAGCGACGGGTGGGTGTCACCCGACACGATCAGCACGTGCTCGGCGCTACCGGTGGCCAGCACCGCCTGCGCCACCTGCACCGCGTTCAGCACGCTGGTGCCGGCGTTCATCAGGTCGAAGGAGAAGGACCGCGGGTCCTCCTTCACGTAGTCGAGCCCGATGCCCGCGGCCTTCTGGATCAGCGCCGACACGGCCGGCTCCACGGTATTGCTGTCGCGGAAGATGCCCGCGTTGATCATGACCCCGACCCGGCCGGGCTCGACGCCGGCGGCTTCCATGGCCCGCCGCGCGGCCCGGCCGCTGAGCTCCACGATGCTGAAAGTATCGGCGTCCCGGGCGATTCCGGTGGATTTGATGCGCACACCCATGGCAGGACCTCAGACCTTCAGCGACGAGATGGTGGTGGACAGGAACCCGCCGACGACGCCGGACGCCGCCGGGATCATCAGGATCTTCGAACCGGCGGCCAGGTTCTGCTGGCTCAGCTGATCGTGCAGCACGATGAAATGTGAAGTGCTGGAAGTGTTTCCGTACTTCTCGATGACATTGAGGTCCGGCGGCATGGGGTGGCCGAACTCGCGTTCGGCGATGGCGTTCATGAACGGGATCGCGGCCGCGCCGAACTGGTGGTGGATGATGTAATCGAAGCCCTCGTCGGCGAAGGTGATGCCCCGCGCCTCCATGAAATTGCGCTGGGTGTCGGTCCACAGCAGGAACCGGGCCTCGTTGTGCATCTTCCGGTTGTCGGTGTACAGCGCGACGCCGTTGGATTTGTCGCTCGGCATGCCCAGACAGAGGTGGGAGAACTCCGACGCGGTGGTGAGTTCGATGTAGTGGATCTTGTCGTTGTCGTCGACGGCTTCGTCCAGCACCACGGCCGCGCCGGAATCGCCGACGGTCAGCGACGCGAATTGCAGATCGTATTTGCTGGCGATCTCGTGCACGGCGGTTTCCGCGATCGGCGTGATCGCCTCACCGCTGACCACGATGCCGCGTTTCACCGCGCCACTGCGAATCATCCGGTCGAGAATGTAGACGCCGCTCATCATGCCCGCGCAGGCATTCGAGAGATCGAAGGCGATGACATCCTCGCGCGCCCCGATGGCGCGGCCGATGGCCCCGGCGAAGGACGGCTCCATGTACATCTTGGTGCCGTGCATGCTGCGGGTGATGGAGGTGGAGATGATGATGTCGAGATCGCCCGCGGCATAGGACGACCTGGAAAGACAGTCCTCGACGGCCTTCATGGCGAGCGCGAAGGAATCCTCGCGGCTCTCCGGGCGGGTATCGCGGAATCGTCGTTCCTTGACTCCCGTGATTCGTTCGAGATCGAATTCGGGAGCCTCCTTCAATCGCGCGACGAGTTCTGCTGTGGTGACCCGGTTCTCGGGTAGATAGGCGCCGATTGCTTCGAATCGAGATTGCGGCACAGGGGACTCCTGAAACTGGGGAGGCTGAAAAGCATTGGGGGGGAAGGTGATCGACTGTGATCGTCAAGCTCGGATGCGCTGAGGCTACCCGACGGTAACTGGCTTGGGGAACTGTCGCGTTCCGTGTAACCGTCCGAGGCGAGAGGTGAACAGTCGCTTACTGTTACGAACAGTGACAGAAAAAGCCCTCGCGCAGCCAGCCCCGCCAAGGTTGCACTGAAATGGGGGTTTGACCTTCTCCGGCAATGCAAGTGAACATCCGGCTATCCTCGGTCATGCGCCTTCGGCATGGCCTGGATATGGCAGGACGGGGCCCTCGCTGTGAGTGAGTTCACGCGTCGGAACGTGCGGGCAGCCCTAATACCGCGTTCACGAATTCCACGAACAGCGGCGCCAATTCGGGCACCCGATGCGCCCCGTCGGCGACGATGACCCGCCGCGTGCGTTCCCCGATCGCGTCCGGGATCAGCGCGAACAGCTCGTCGGCGATCACCGGCAGGCTCGGATCGGTCACCCGCGCCTCGGCGTAGAAGGCCCGGTACAGATCCGCGAACCGATCCACCGACAGATCCCGCAGCGCCACCGACTCCTGATCCACCTTGAACGCCTCGACCAGCATGAGCCGCGCGAAATCCGGCTCGGACGCCACGGTTTCGCAGAACGTCACCACGATGGACTCGATCCGTTCGTGCGCGCCCGCGTCGATCGGCAACTGCCCGAGCTCATCCACTATCCGGGTGGCCATGATGTCCGAGGCGGTCCGCACCGCCTCGATGAAGCACTGTTCCTTGTTGGTGAAATGCTCGTAGAACGTGCTCCGCGAAACCCGCGCCCGCGCCACGATATCGGTCAACGTGATCGCGTGATACCCCTTGGCCTCAACGCATTCCACCATCGCCTCGATCAGTCGCCCCCGCTGCGATGTCAGCACCGCATCCCGCGCCGCCCGATGTCGCTGATCGAAATGCGTGCGCGTCAATCCAGCGTTCGGGACAAACCGGTCGCGCATCCACACTCCCTACTGAACAGCATCCACTTCAGAATCCTTATTATCGACGGATAGCCGACAACCCCCCGTCCCGGGATTGATGTCACGTGCCATCAATTCCCCCGCCCACAACCTCTCCGCCGGTACCCATGTCACTGTGACCTGCGGTGGACCGTATCCTGGCCGAGGATTGAGGAAGATAGGCAGACAGGTGCTCGAAGCATTCGACGGGATTCCCGGACAACCCTTGCTCGGGATGTACATGCGGCATCGACGTGAGACGCTCGGCCTGACACAGGAGGACACCGCACGGCGCATGTTCGTCAGCGTTTCGCTCTACCGCAAACTCGAGAGCGGGGAGCGTGCGATGACCGCCGAGCGACTCGAGGACTGGTGCGCGGCCGTCGACGCGCCGAGCTGGATGCTCGAGAAAATGGTCTCGCTCACGATGCCGAAAATCTCGACCGTGACGCGCGGAGTCTGGCCCCCGATGCTGCGCCGGGAGGACATCGAGCATCTGAATGCGCTTCCCTTTCCAGCCTATTACCACCGCTTCCCCGAATACGAGGTGCTGGCGGCCAATCCGGTGGCGAACGGCATGTTTCCCTGGCTGGCCCCGGCCGCCCCGAATACAGAGCGCCCGGTGAACGTCATCGAACAGATGATGACCGTGCCCGAGGCCCGCGAACTGCTGGTCAACTGGAACACCATCGTCCACAGGCTGGTGTACAGCCTGCGAGTCTTCTCGCCGGGCGTCGTCGCCCCCGAGCGGCTCGCGCAGATCATCGAGACCTGCAGTGTGAATCCGGAATTCGAGCGCATGTGGAACACCTCGATGGACGAGGACCTGTACAACGATTCGCTCATGCTGGTCCGCAACCCGGAATCCGCCGAACCTGTGGCCCTGACCATGCGCGCCTATAACCCGTATCACCCCCAGGAATGCGCCTACCAGCTGTTCATGCTCACACCGCGGGCGCCCGGCACCCGCACCGTCGATCCTTTCGCGCGCGCATGACGCTCGCTGGCCGTCCGATCGGCTGGATTTTCGGACGCAATGAATTCGGAGGTGGATCGTGGTGATCGACGGGCCCCACCCGCATCCCGAACAGTCGTTGGTCGCGATGTACTTGCGATATCGGCGTGAGACGCTGGGCATCACTCAGGACGAGATCGCGCGGCGCATGTTCATCAGCGTCTCCCTCTATCGGAAGCTGGAGAACGGCGACCGCGCGCTGTCTCCGGAGCGGCTCGCGGACTGGTGTGTGGCCACCGAGGTTCCGCGCTGGATGGTCGAGAAGATGGTCACGCTGGCCGTGCCGAGGATCATGACGCTGGCTCGCGGGGCCTGGCCGCCCGCGCTGCGACAGGAGGACCTCGACCATCTGTACGCGCTGCCGTTCCCGGCGTACTTCCACCGCTTTCCGGAATACGATGTGCTCGCGGCCAATCCGGCGGCGACCGGGGCGTTTCCGTGGCTGGCGCCCGCGAACCCCGACGCCGAACGTCCCGTGAACGTCATCGAGCAGATGCTGACGGTGCCCGAGCTGCGCGAGCTGCTGGTCAACTGGGAGACCATCGTGCATCGGCTCGTGTACGGGCTGCGCGTCATCACACCCGGGATCATCGCCCCCGAGCGGCTCGCGCAGATCATCGAGACCTGCAGTGTGAATCCGGAATTCGAGCGCATGTGGAACACGCCGATGGACGAGGAGCTGTTCAACGACTCTCTGGTCCAGGTCCGCAATCCGGAAACCGGCGAGATCATCAGCCTCACCATGCGCTCCTACAATGCTTCCCTCCCGCAGAATTGCGATTACCAGCTCTTCATACTCACGCCCCGCGACCCCGGTACCCCCAGCGTCGACCCGTTCGCAATCGATTGACCCCGACCAGAGGAGGTGGACTGTTGGTTTTCGGTGAGATCGGGCCCGTCCCGGAACAACCCATGCTCGGAATGTTCATGCGTTACCGGCGTGAGCATCTGGGTCTGACCCAGGACGATGTCGCGCGGCGCATGTTCGTGAGCCTGTCGTTGTATCGCAAGCTCGAGAATGGTGAGCGCGCCATGACGCCGGATCGGCTGGCGGACTGGTCGCGGGCCATGGACGCGCCGCCGTGGCTGTTGCGCAAGATGGCTTCGCTGGCCCTGCCGATGGCGTCGGCGGTCGAGGCCGGGGTGTGGCCGCCGGCGTTGCGGGCCGAGGATATCGAGCATCTGGAGGCGTTGCCGTTTCCGGCGTTCTATCACCGGACGCCGGAGTACGAGATTCTCGCGGCGAATCAGGCCGCGCGGGAAGCTTTTCCGTGGCTGCTGCCCACCCATGCCGATGCGGAGCGGCCGGCGAATGTCATCGAGCAGATGATGACCGAGCCCATCGCGAGGGAGGTGCTGATCAACTGGGAGCTGATCGTGCATCGGCTGCTGTTCATCCTGCGGGTGAACGCGCCCGGCACGGTGAATCCGGAGCGGCTCGCGCAGATCATCGAAACGTGTCGGGTGAATCCGGAATTCGAGCGCTTCTGGACCACCGATCTCAGCGAGGACGAGTTCAACGATTCGCTGGTGCTGGTCCGCGACCCCGAGACCGGCGGGCAGCTGGCGTTGACCATGCGCTCCTACAACGCCTGGCATCCCGACAACTGCCCCTACCAGTTGTTCGTGCTCACGCCCCGCGCCGACCCGACCCCGAGCGTGAGTGCCCCAATTCGTGCCACCTCCGCGGGTTGACCGTTGGCGCCACGGGTCGGATGCTTGATCGGCGAGATCAAACTGCTGCTGCCCGGTCCGATGCCCGTGCTTCGGATCGGGCAGTTTTGCGTTTAGCGCGGCATTCCCGTCCAGTGCCGGTGGAGTTCGGAGGGGAATCTCCACCCGTGGTGGAACGGGTGTGACGACTCGGTGACCGCCCGCCGAAGGGGGGCGGGCGGCACCGGATCTCGCTACTGCTTGGGGGTCACGTACTTCGGGAAGACCACTTCCGGCTCCGGCAGGGCCGTGCCCGGGACGAGCGGGGTGGCGATGTCGGTGAAGGCGCGGTCGGTGACGCCGAGCAGGTCGAGGATCTTGCCCGCGGAGGCCGGGATGACCGGCTGTACCAGGATGGACACCACGCGCAGCACTTCCATGGTCACGTAGAGGACGGTCGCCTCGCGGGCCACGTCCTCGGGGGTGCCCGACTTGGCCAGCGTCCACGGGGCCTGGGCGGAGAAGTAGCGGTTGGTCTCGCCGAGGGTGAGCCACAGCTGTTCCAGGCCGAGATGGATCTGCTGCTGGTCGAATTCGCCGCGCACCTTCTCCAGCAGGCCGTTCGCCCGGTCCAGCAGGGCCTTGTCGTCCTCGGTGAAGTCGCCCGGGGTGGGCACCACGCCGGCGAAGTCGCGGCCCACCATCTTCAGGCAGCGCTGGGCCAGGTTGCCGTACTCGTTGGCCAGGTCGGAGTTGATGCGACCGACGATCGCCTCCTCGCTGTAGGAGCCGTCCTGGCCGTAGGAGATCTCCCGCAGCAGGAAGAATCGGACGGAGTCCAGGCCGTAGGTCTCCACCAGCTCCATCGGATCGACCACATTGCCGACCGACTTGGACATCTTCTCGCCCTTGTAGGTGACGAAGCCGTGCACGAAAACTCGCTTGGGGAGCTCGATTCCGGCGCTCATCAGGAACGCGGGCCAGTACACGGTGTGGAACTTCGAGATGTCCTTGCCGATGATGTGCAGGTCCGCGGGCCAGAAGCGCTGGAACGACGCGGACGAGGTGTCGGGGAAGCCCGCACCGGTCAGGTAGTTGGTGAGCGCGTCCACCCACACGTACATGACGTGATCGGGGTGGCCGGGCACCGGGACGCCCCAGTCGAAGGTGGTGCGGGAGATGGACAGATCCTTCAGCCCGGACTTCACGTAGGAGACGATCTCGTTGCGGCGGGTCGCGGGCGCGATGAATTCCGGCTGGGTCTCGTACAGCTCGAGCAGCTTGTCCTGGTATTTGGCCAGGCGGAAGAAGTAGTTCGACTCCTCGGTCCACTCCACCGGGGTCTTGGTGTCGGTGGAGATGCGGGTCCCGTCCTCGAGGACGGTGGTCTCCTCCTCGGTGTAGAACGCCTCGTCGCGGACCGAGTACCAGCCGCCGTAGGTGTCGAGGTAGATGTCCCCGGCCTCGACCATCCGCTCCCACAGCGCGACCGCCGCGGCGAGGTGGTCCTCGTCGGTGGTGCGGATGAAACGGTCGAACGAGATGTCGAGCACTTTGTCCATGTTCTCGAAGACGTCGGAGTTGCGCGAGGCGTACTCCTGCTCGGAGAGACCGGCGGCCTTGGCGGCCTGCTGCACCTTCTGGCCGTGCTCGTCGGTGCCGGTCATGTAGAACACATCGAAGCCGTCCAGCCGTTTGAAGCGGGCCAGGGCATCGGAGGAGATGTACTCGTAGGCGTGCCCGATGTGCGGTGCGCCGTTCGGGTACGCGATGGCCGTGGTGACGTAAAAGGCGGGGCGATCGGATGCGCTCATGGTGTGTCTACTCTATCTGCGTGTCCTTCGTCGCTCGCGTGAATATCCCCGTCCATGAGTAGCCGCCGACCTGCGCCCGAGCCGCCCGAGCCGCTGTCGCCGCTGATCGACGCGCACACCCACATCGACGCCTGCGGGGCGACCGATCCGGAATCGGTTGCGGCGCTGGTGGACCGGGCCCGAGCGGTGGGCGTACGGGAGTTGGTGACGGTCGCCGACGATCTGGAGGCCGCCCGTTTCGCGGTCCAGGCCGCCAACTGGGACGACCGCGTGTACGCGGCGGTCGCGCTGCATCCGACCCGCGCCAACCACCTCGACGACGCCGCCAAGGCCGAGCTCGAGCGGCTGGCCGCGGATCCGCGCGTGGTCGCGGTGGGGGAGACCGGTCTGGACTACTACTGGCCGGGCAAGCTCGAGGGCTGCGCCGGCATCGAGGAACAGGTCGAGGGTTTCCGCTGGCACATCGACCTGGCCAAGCGGCTGGGCAAGCCGCTGATGATCCACAACCGCGAGGCCGACCACGACCTGCTCGCGGTGCTGATCGACGAGGGCGCCCCGGACGAGGTGATCTTCCACTGCTTCTCCTCGGACGCGAACATGGCGATGGCCTGCGTGGAAGAGGGCTTCGTGCTGAGTTTCTCGGGCACCGTCAGTTTCAAGAACGCGCACGAATTGCGTGAGGCCGCGAGACTCGTTCCGGACGAACTGATTCTGGTGGAGACCGACGCGCCGTTCCTCACCCCGCACCCGTTCCGGGGTGCGCCGAACGAGTCGTACATGCTGCCGTACACGCTGCGCGCGCTGGCGGAACTGCGGGAACAGGATCCGGTGCAGCTGGCCAAGATCACCACGGCGAACGCGCGGCGGGTTTACGGAATCTGAGCGCGGCCGCGGAAACGCGGTCGCCGCACCTTTTTTCGTGTTCGCACCATTCCTGCGTTGCGTACGGCACGAGTTGAATCGATGTGGTTCGGCTCACTATGATCTGCCGCGATCGTGATCCACCTGCGGTCCGATATCGGGTCGTCACCGTCGTTCCCGCAGTTCCGCCGCGAGTGGTTGTGATTCCCTGACCCCCTCGTTATCGTATTGTGACCATGCCGGGATTTCCGATGCACGCTTTGGCGAAGATCAACTCGTCGCGTTCCCCGATGTTGTACGGGGCCATCGCGGCGATGCTCGTCACGCTCATCGTCGGCGCCGGTGTCGCCATCATGAGCAAGAAGCAGGTGACATTCGTCGTCGACGGCAAGAACTTCGTCGAATCCACCATGCGCGGTGATGTGCGCGGCGCGCTCGCCGACGCCGGCTACGGCATCACCGGCCGCGACGACGTATCCCCGTCGGCCGGCTCGCATATCGGCGACGGCGCCACCATCACGCTCAACCGCGCCCGCGAGGTGTCGCTGATCGTCGACGGCACCCCGTCCAAGGCGTGGACCACCGCGCTCACCGTGGCCGAGGCCGTCGTCAAACTGAACCTGCCCGGCGACGTCTACACCTCGCCCGCCCGCCCGACCCCGCTGCCGCTCGAGGGCGCGCAACTGCTCATCACCAACCCGCACACGGTCGAGTTGAGCGACAACGGCGTGCCCGCCTCCCTGGTCCGGCTGGCCGCGCCGACCGTCGGTCAGCTGCTCGAGGTGCAGGGCCGGCCCCTGGTCAATCAGGACTTCGTGGTCCCGGCCCCGAACACCCCGCTGACCGAGGGCATGAAGATCACCGTCACCCGCAAGATCGTGCAGAACCGCACCGAGCGGGTGCCGCTGGATCCGCCGGAGAACACCATCGACGACGTGACGCTCAATATGAGCCGCACGATCGTCGAGAACCCGGGCGTACCCGGCACGCAGGACGTGACTTTCGCGGTCTCCATCGTGAACGGCCAAGAGGCGGCCAAGGATCCGATCAAATCCACCGTGATCGTCCCCGCTCAGCCCAAGACCGTGCGCCGCGGCGCCAAGCCCGGCACCGAGGTCCCGGAGGTCCGCGACGGCCACACCTGGGACGCCCTGGCCGGCTGCGAATCCAACGGCAACTGGGCGATCAACACCGGCAACGGCTACTACGGCGGCATCCAGTTCGACCAGGGCACGTGGGAACGTCAGGGCGGTACTCGCTACGCGCCCCGCGCCGACCTGGCGACGCGCGAGGAACAGATCGCCATCGCCGAAGTGACGCGCGCCCGGCAGGGCTGGGGCGCCTGGCCCGCCTGCACCTCCCGGCTCGGCATCGGCTAGTCCGGACCCCTCATCGGCCCGGACGCCACATCGATCGGTGGAACGGCTGTCCGGCGAGCGTGGACAATGAGCTGTCACCGGGATGTCGGTCCTACATGGCAGGCTGTTATCAGGAATCGATGCGCGATATGCGTGGCGGGTCAGCGGAAAGTGGCTTCGAGGTAGCCGATCAGGTCCTCGGTGGCGGCCGCCCGCCGGGCGAAGCCCAGGTAGCCGTCGGGCCGAACCACGAACACCGACCGATGGTCCGCGCGGTAGGCGCGCGCGAATTCGCCTGCGCTGTCGCGGATCACCGGGAGGGTGGTCACGTCCGCCGCGGCTTGTGGGGTGGCGATCAGATAGATGTTCAGCCGGCAGTGCGCGGCCTCGATCGCGGTGGTGGCCAACTGTTCCAGTTCGCGCAGATCGGATTCGGTGGTGGCGTCGCCCGCGTACAGCAGCAGCGTGTGGTCGATCCCGTCCAGCAGTGGGAGCAGCCGGAATTCGAACGCGACCGCGTCGCGGGTCAGCCCGCGGGCGTCGGGGGCGCGGGCGCCGGACCGCGGGGCGGGCTCGCCGGCCGGGGCCGCCGCCACGATCGGACTGCCCGCGTAGTCGATGAGCAGCTGGGCCTCCCGGCGCAGGACGTAGTCGGGGTCGGTGGAATCCGCCCCGATGCCTTCGCGGGCGCTGCGCACCGTGCGGCCGACTACCTCCTCGCCGACAGGGCGGCGTTCGGCGTCATAGGAGTCGAGCAGTCCGGGCGCGGCGTCGCCGGCGCAGGCCAGCGCCAGTTTCCAGGCCAGGTTGTGGGCGTCCTGGATGCCGGTGTTCATGCCCTGCGCACCGGTCGGCGGGTGGATGTGGGCGGCGTCGCCCGCCACGAAAACCCTTCCGCGACTGTAGGAGTCGACGATCCGATGGCTGATCCGGAACACCGAGGACCAGCGCAGGTGCGACACCTGCGCCGGTTCGGGGGCGAGCCGGTCGACGACGGCCTGCAGATCCGATAGCTCGGGCGTCCAGCCGGTGCTGAAGCCGTGCTCGACGCCATCGACCGTCGGGTCGGGCGCGTGGCCGTCGGGCAGCAGCATGGAGATGCGGTACCGGTGCAGGCCGGGCAGCGGGATGCAGACCAGCACGTCGTCGACGACGCCGTCGACGTGACGACTCGCGCGAATGTTGTACCCGCGCGGCATCGACCACCCGAGTTCCACATCGCCGAGCATGTACTGCTCGGCGAACGCGGCCCCTTCGAACGACAGGCCCAGTGTCTTGCGCACCGTGCTGTGCGCGCCGTCGCAGCCGACCAGATAGCGCACGCGCGCGGTCGTGCCCCGGCGCCGTTCTCCAGCAGCACGGTGACCCCGTCGGGGTCCTGCTCGAAACCCGTTACCCGCGTACCGCGTTCGATGACGCCGCCCAGCGTGGTGAGGCGGTCCCGCAGGATCCGCTCGGTCTCGTACTGGGGCAGGCCGACGAATCCGAACGGCACGTCCGGTGGGAGCGTCAGCTGCATCGTGGCGGCCGGCCGGCCGTTGACGTAGCCCAGCTGTCCGCGCAAAGGGATTGCGGCGTCCAGGATTTGGCGCAGTACCCCCATCTGCTCGAACACCTCGAGCGCGCGCGGCTGGATGCCGACGGCCTTCGCGTAGGGCGGCGGTTCGAGCAGCGGATCGAGGATCCGGCACGGCACACCCCGGCGGCACAGTTCGATGGCCGCGGTCAGGCCGACGGGTCCGGCGCCGGCGACGATTACCGCGGTGTCGTGGTCCACGGCGTCGACTCGGTCGGCGAGGCGGGTGTGGTGGTTTCGGTGCCCGAATTGCGTTGCGCCGGATCGTTTCCGGGCACGGCATTGGCGCCGTAGAACACCGGCAGCATGTTCTTGACCAGGACCAGGGCCGATCCTTCGCCGGAGGGGACCGCCGCCAGATTGGTGGCGACCACGATGGTGAGCCCGGAGTCCGGGTCGGACGCCATATAGGTCATGAAGCCCGGCAGCTGGCCGTCGTGCCCGAACTGATGCTCACCGAATCGCACCAGGCCCAGGCCGTAACCGGCCACCGCCGGATTGGCCGGATCGATCGGCTGGATGCTGTCCATCCGCAGCTTCTGGAACTTGGCGTCGAGCAGTTTGCCTTCGACGAGGGCCTTGGTGAACGTGGTCATGTCGTCGACCGTCGAGATCGCGGCGCCCGCGGTCCAGGCCCAGGACGGGCTCGAGGTGGTCGAGTCGGTCGGTTGCAGGGTGCCCGCCAGCGCCGCGGCCTGCTGATCCGGCGGCAGTTCGTAGGTGTTGATGGTGGAGACCATGGTGCCGAAGGTGTAGCCCTGCGGATGCGGATCGGGGATCGAGGAGTCGGTCACCGCCGGGAACGACGTGTTCTTCAGTCCGAGCGGTTCGAAGATGCGTTGCCGGAAGGCCTCGGCCACGGGCATTTTCGTGACCTTCTCGATGACCAGACCGAGCAGGATGGTGTTGGTGTTGCAGTACTCGAACTTCTCGCCCGGCTGGAATTGGATCGGGTGCGCGAACGCGATGGCCAGCAGCTCTTCGGGCTTCCACACCTTCTTCGGGTCCTTGTCGACCGCGGCGCTGAAGTCGTAGTCGAAGGTGTAGCTGTAGAGGCCGCTGCGCATTTCGGCGAGCTGGGCCAGGGTGATCCGGTCGCCGTTCGGTACGCCGGGCCAGTGTTTGTCGATCGGGTCGTCGAGCGAGAGCTTGCCCTCCTGGGCGAGCTGCATCAGCACGGTGACCGTCATGGTCTTGGTATTGCTGCCGATCCGGAAGTGGTCGTCGACCTTTATCGGATCGTCCTTGCCCAGGGTGCCGGTCCCGAAGGCGGCCTTCCAGTTTCCTTCCTTGGGCGAGGTGATCATCACGACCGCGCCCGGAATCACGTTGTCCTTCATCAACTTCGTGATGATGGGACGCAGCGTCGCGGCGTACGCCGGTTCCGTGGATCCGTTCGAGTCCGGGGATCTGCTCGATGATTCTTTCGACCCGCTCGAGTCCTTCGAGGACTCGCATCCCGCCGCGACCACCAACCCCACGGTCGCGACAAGCACTCCGAAACTCCGCCGGTTTCCCATGACTCTCCGTCCGGGTCCGCTGATCGTGGTTATGAAGTGCTTGCCAGCCTAACTCCGTACCGACTGGTCCCGATTGAAAATCGCCGACGGCTACATCAGCGCGCCGCCGTCGACGCGGAGCTCGGTGCCGGTCATGTAGCGGCCGTCGTCGGAGGCGGCCATCGCGACCACGCCCGCGATGTCCTCCGGCTTGCCCAGCGCGCCGCCCTCGATCCAGCCGGGCAGCCGGGCCATCAGTGTCCAGTCCGCGTCGGGCGGCAGCGCCAGGCCCGAGGTGATGCCGGTGCTGATGCCGCCGGGCACGATATTGACCGCGCGCAGGCCCTTCTTCACGTATTCCAGCGCGATGGAGTGGGTCAGCGCGTTCACGCCGGCCTTCGACGCCGAGTACGCGGCCATGTACGGGTTGGAGCCGAACGCCGAGGTGGAGGAGAAGTTCACGATCACGCCGTGCCCGGATTCGATCAACGCGGGCAGGGCCGACTGGATCATCAGGAAGGTGCCGGTCAGGTTGACCGAGATGACCTTGTTCCAGTCCTCGAGCGGCATTTCATGGGTGTGGGCGGCCCGCAGAATGCCCGCGGCATTGACGAGAACGTCCAGGCCGCCGAGGAATTCGAGGGCTTCGGCGGTGACGGCGCCGACCGATTCCGGGTCCGAGATATCCAGGGTGAGGGTGCGCAGGCGCTCACGCTGCGCGGCGGGGACGGCGTCGACGGTGGCGGCCAGTCCGGCCGCGTTCACATCGGCGGCGACCAGCTGTGCGCCCTCGGAGAGCAAGCGCAGGGCCACGCCCTGGCCGATGCCCGATCCCGCTCCGGTGACAATGACTCGACGGCCTTCGTATCTGCTCGACATGGCGAGAAATTAGAACAAGTTTCAAGGCGCGTCAATGGCCGGCGTTTTCGAATGGCGAGTCGGCTGTCTGCCAGAGAGTTCTCACATTTGAACGACAGTCCAGTAGATAAACTCTCTGCCCGTATGTGATCGGTAATTGGGTCGGGACTTGACGGAGGATTCATGCGTTCGGTTGGTTGGCGTACTCGCGCGTGCACGGCGGCCCTGGCGGCAGCCGGTGCCCTGCTGGTGATTCCGGGCGGACCGGCACACGCCGACCCGGGCACGGCTTTCGCCACCACCCCCGCGTCCGACGGCTTCCGCGGCCTGTCGAACGGCACCATCATCGACTACTGGACCACCCGCTCCAACGGTGAACCGGTCCAGGCCAGCGGCGCCCTGTTCGTCCCGCCCGGCCCCGCGCCCGAAGGCGGCTGGCCGGTCATGGCCTACGACCACGGCACCTCCGGAATGGGACCGGGCTGCGGCGGCCAGACCGACACCGGCCACATCTTCCGCCCCACCGAAGAGCGTTTCCTGCAGTACCTGGTGAACAAGGGCTTCGCCGTGGTCGCCCCCGACTACCTCGGCCTGGGCCGCTTCGACACCGGCCCGCACCCGTACCTGGAGATCAGCACCGAGGCGGGCTCGACCATCGACCTGCTGAAGGCCGCGCGCGCCGCCACGCCGTCGCTGTCGCGCACCTGGGCGGTCACCGGCTTCTCGCAGGGCGGTCAGGCGGCGCTGGGCACCGCGCACCTGCAGGCTTCCGCCGCACCGGATCTCGACTTCCGCGGCACCATCACCGTCGACCCGGAATCGGATCTGGAGAAGATCACCCCGTTCGTCGGCCCCTGGGTGCCCGAGATTCCGGGCCAGGCCGGGACCGCGGTCAACGGCTTCGTGGTCAGCATGCTGGCCGGGATGCGCGCCACCCACCCGGAGGCGAACATCGACAGCTTCCTCACCCCGCGCGGCCGCCAGGCCCTCGACGAGTCGCAGAGCCTGTGCTTCGTCGACATCATGAAGCAGGTCGAGGGCATGGGCATCGGCGACATGCTGTCGCGGCCGCTCAACGATCCGGCCTTCCAGACCGCCATGAACGAGTACATGACCGTGCCCGTCAACGGCTACGACGCGCCGATCCTGTTGCTGGTCAACGCCACCGACACCACCGTGCCGTCCCCGCTGCACGCCGCGCTGGCCGCCCAGTTCGCCGCCAACCGGGTCGACTTCCAGACCGTGGTCGGCACCGGCACCCACACTCAGCTGAACCCGGCCATGTGGGACGCGATCGGCGCGTTCACCGATCGCATCCTGGCCACGCCCACCCTGCCCTGAGCCGGTTCGCCCGGCCCGGACCGCCTACTTCGGGAACCAGTTGAAGTCGGGCTCGCAGGTCAGGTCCGCGGCCGGGCGCACGCCGGTGGCCAGATAGGTGTTCACGGTGTCGTTCACGCACGGGCTCAGATCGTCGCGGAATGACGCGTGAATCCTGGTGTCCGCCAACGTGACCAGACGTGACTGCGGCATCTTCGCGTGCAGCGCAAGGCCTTCCGCGTAGGCGGTGCGGGTGTCGTGGACATTGGCCAGCATCAGCACCGGGGTGTCGTTGCCGATCTCGGTGGGCGCCTCCACCGGGTCCGGCCAGAAGGCGCAGGCGGTGATGTTGTTGGCGAAGGCCCCGAACACCGGCTGGCTGGCGCGGGTGGCCTCGACATTCTTGTAGTACCAGGCGGGATCGCGCGGCGCCGCCTTGTCGCCGCACATGATGGCGGCCATGGCGGAGGCGTCCAGCGGCACCACCGAGAAAATCCGGGACTGCAGGGCGTCCATGTCGATCGGACCGCCCGCGACGCCGCTGGCCACCATGGTGAGGATCTCGGCGAGATTCGGGTTGAACTGCGGATTCGGCAGCAGCGCAACCAGAATCATCGGGATGGTGTGCTCGTCGACGAGGAACCCGCTGCCGTAGATCTCGTGGCCGGCGGACCGGCGGATCAGGTCCTCGACCCAGGCGCGCACCTGCTCGGGGGTGGTGCCGAAGTGGTAGAGGTCGTCGTGGCGGGCCGCCCAGGTCGCCCAGTCGTCGAGGGCCCACTCGTTGATCGGGCCCATGTCCTGATAGAGGCCGATGTAGTAGCGGTCCGGGTCGATGGGGGAGTCGAGGACCATGCGGTCGACGCGGTCGCCGAACAGCTGCGTGTAGACCGCGCCCAGGTAGGTGCCGTAGGAGGCGCCGAAGAAGTTGATCTTCTGCTCGCCCAGCACGCTCCGGATGACGTCCATGTCGCGGGCCGTGTTGCGGGTGGTGATGTACCGGAGCTTCTCCGGGTCGGTGGCCACGCACGCGCTCGCCAGTCCGGCGGCGACCGTGCTGTCGCGGGCGAAGCCGAGCAGGTCGAAGCCGGCCGAGAACAGGATGGTGGGCACCGGAATCGTGCAATTGACCTTGTCGGAGCGGCCGATTCCGCGCGGGTCCATGCCGATGATGTCGTACTGGGCGCGCACGTCGGGGGACAGGTTCGTCAGGTAGTTGGCCGGCATGCGCAGGCCCTGGCCGCCCGGACCGCCCGGATTGGTCAGCAGGATGCCGCGGCGGCGCTCCGGATCGGTGGCAGTGACGCGGGAGATGCCCAGGGTCAGGGTGCGGCCGCCGGGGTTGGCGTAGTCGAGCGGGACGACCACGCTCGCGCACTGCGCGCCCGCCTTGTCCAGGACCTTGTCATTGCACGACTGCCAGTTCGGCGTCTGATGAGTGAACCGGTCCGGCACCGGGGATTCCGCGTGCACCGGGCCCGCGGGCAGGGTCGCGGCCGCGGTCACCAGCGTCGCGCCCAGAACGAACCGTCGAATCCGCCGAGCGGGCATCAACTCTCCTCCAAGGTCGTGGTTGCCGGGTGGCGACGCTACCCGGGGGTGGGCTGAAAAGCCGTGAGACAGGGCGTTTTTGGTCCGACGCGCGCAGCCGCCACGCCGTACGGATGAACAGGCAAATGTTTGGCGAACCCGGTGGATAGACTGCGGCGATCCAGCTCGCCGCCCCTTCTCCGGAGGATCCATGCGCGCGTTTGCTCGAACCCTCGCCGTCACCGCGCTGGCCCTCGGCGGTCTGCTGAGCGCGCCGGTCGTCCAGCCGCACCCCGCCACCGCGACGCCGGACGGAAGCGACTGGGCCGCGGGCAGTCTCATCACCGCCACCGCGCAGCCCGACGGCTGGCACCAGCTGTGGGGCGGGGCCGCGGTCGAATACTGGACCACCCGATCCACCGGCGAACCGGTGCGGGCCAGCGGCGCGCTGTTCGTGCCCGCCGGGCAGCCGCCCGCCGGGGGCTGGCCGATCATGGCGTGGGATCACGGCACCACCGGCCTGGGTCCGCGCTGCGGCTGCCAGGCCGACCCGGAACGCGAGGTGCGGCCCTACCGCCGCCGCGAGGAGGACGCGATCATGCGCTTCTTCCTCGCCAAGGGCTACGCGGTCGTCGCACCCGACTACCTGGGGCTCGGCGTCTTCGACACCGGCCCGCACCCGTACCTGGAACTGAGCACCGAGGCGGGCGCCACCATCGACCTGGTCAAGGCCGCCCGGGCGGCCCGGCCCGAACTGTCGCGGACCTGGGCGGTGAGCGGCGCCTCGCAGGGCGGGCATGCGGCACTGGGCAGTTCGAGCTATCAGGTGCGGACCGCGCCCGAGCTGGACTTCCGCGGCACCATCGCCATCGACCCCGCCTCCGATGTGGAGAAGGTGCTGCCGATCGCCGGTCCCTGGGTACCGGCCCTGCCGGGGCAGGCGGGACAGGATGTCGACGCCTTCTTCGTGTCGATCATGATCGGGATGCGCGCGGCCCGGCCGGACGCGCAGGTCGACAGCTATCTCACCGACTTCGGGCGGCAACTGCTCGACAGCGTCCAATATGACTGCCTCGGTGAGCTCACCGATCGCATGGCGGGTATCGCGCCCGGGTCCGTGCTGTCCCGGCCGCTCTCGGAGGGGCCCTTCCCCGCCGTGCTGCGCGACTACATGACCGTGGCAACCCGCGGCTACGACGCGCCGATCCTGTTGCTGCTCAACGCCACGGACATTACCGTCCCGTCGCCGCTGCACGCCGCCCTCGCGGCGCAACTCGCCGCGAATGGTGTCGGGTTCGAGACGGTGGTCGGGACCGGCGGTCACACCGAGCTCAACCCCCAGATGTGGGCGGCCATGGACGCCTTCACCGACCGTGTCTTCGCCGCCCCGACCGTGTCCTGACCGGGGTGTCGGTGCGAGTGATCCGCGCAGCTTGATAGGTTTTCCAGAATGTCCGAACCCGAAGTCGCCGGTCGTGGAAAAGCCGCCCTGCTGGGCCCCGCCGAAGTGCGTGAGCTGGCCGAGCGATTCGGGGTCCGCCCCACCAAGCAGCTCGGGCAGAATTTCGTGCACGACGCCAACACCATGCGCCGCATCGTCGCCACCGCGGGCGTCAGTCGCGACGACACCGTGCTCGAGGTCGGGCCCGGGCTGGGCTCGCTGACCCTGGCCCTGCTCGATGTGGTCGAGCGGGTCGTCGCGGTCGAGATCGATCCGACGCTCGCGGCCAATCTGCCGCAGACGGTCGCCGCCCGCGCCCCGGAACTCGCCGATCGCCTGACGGTCGTGCCGATGGACGCCATGAAGGTCACCCACGCCGACTTCCCCGCCGAGCCGACCGCGCTGGTCGCCAACCTGCCCTACAACGTGGCCGTCCCGGTGCTGCTGCATCTGCTGGCCGAATTCCCCAGCATCCGAACGACTCTGATCATGGTGCAGCTCGAGGTCGCCGACCGGCTCGCGGCCACGCCCGGCGGCCGCATCTACGGGGTGCCGAGTGTGAAGGCGGGCTTCTACGGCAATGTGCGCCGCGCCGGAACCGTCGGCCGCCAGATCTTCTGGCCGGTGCCGCAGGTCGAGTCGGGGCTGGTGCGCATCGATCGCTTCGACGAAGCGCCGTGGCCGCAGGACGAGGCCTTCCGGCAGCGGGTGTTCGCGGTCGTGGACGCGGCCTTCGCGCAGCGGCGCAAGACGCTGCGCGCGGCGCTTGCCGGGTGGGCGGGGTCGGCGGCCGAGGCCGAGAACCGGCTCACCGCGGCCGGTATCGCGCCCACCGCGCGCGGTGAGACGCTCGATACCGCCGCTTTCGTCCGTCTGGCTCAACAAGGCTGAAGCTCCTCAGCCGGGCCGAGTCCGGGGCTCTCAGATTCCGCTGGGGAAGGTGAGAGTCTGCAGGCCCGACCAGACATCGGCCCACGGGTGCTTGGGTTCGCGGCACACGTAGACGGTCATCAGGCGTTCCAGGCCGGGCAGGCCGTTCGGGTCGTTGATCTTGGTGACCACGGTGGTGGACTCGAACTGGGCCAGGAAGTCCTTGTCGCCGACGCCGTCCACCGAGAGGTAGACGATGGTGCGGTAGGAGTCAGACGGCGGGCCGAAGTAGCCGAACCCGCGGTTGGGGCTGAACACCGGGGGCAGGTTGTAGTCGCGGCCGAATTCCTCCAGGGCGCTGGCCTGCACGTAGGCGGCGCCGACCACGGCGGTGTTCTTGCGCTCGGCTTCCGGCAGTCCGGCGACCGCGTCGGCGACGGCCTTGGTGAAGGTCTCGTAGCCGGCCGGGCCGGTCAGTGATTCACGCTGCCAGTACTGCGCCTGGTCGGTGATCGGCTTGTCGATGCCGGTGAAGTCGCGCGCCCATTCCCAGCTGTACGGCACCGGGATCGAGCACATCCACGCCGTGTACAGCACCGCCGACACCACCGCGAGGGCGTTGACCGCCGTGCGGATCCGGCGCCGCGCCTCGACCGTGCTCAGCGCGAACGCGCCCGCGCCGATCAGCGCCGGCCAGAAGCCGGCGACATAGTAGGAGCGGCCGTTCTCGACGAGCACGATCACCAGCAGGCCCAGGCCCGCGATCAGGGCGAAACGGTAGGGGCGCAACGCCTCCAGCCGGGTCAGGCCCCACAGGCCGAAGATGCTCAGCAGGCCGCCGATCAGACCGCACTGGAAGGCGATCTCGATGGCGCAGATCAGCGGTCCGGTGTTGGCGGCGTACTGCTCCTGGGCGATGATCTCGGTCATCTGGGATTCCACCCAGCCGTGCTGCACCTGCCACACGATGCCGGGAATCATCGACACCGCGAGGATCAAGGTGCCCACGTACAGCGCGGGGCGGCGCAGCAGTTCGCGCGGTCCGGCGATCAGCACGCCCAGACCCAGCAGCGCCCACACGCCGGGCATCATCCACTTGGCCTGGAACGCGAGCGCGGCGGCCACACCCGCGACGATCAGCAGCCAGTCCTGCCGGGTCCGCACCCAGCGGATCAGCAGCCAGATGATGGCCGCCTGCAGGGGAATGTCGAAGGTCAGCGTGATCAGCTGCATCTGGTTGAACGCCAGCGGTGACACCGCGTAGGCCAGCGCGGCCAGCACCTGATAGCGGGCGCCCGCGCCCAGCTCCCGCGCGGTGGCGGCGGCCACGACCGCGGCGGCGGCCATCAGCAGCAGCGCCGGAATGCGCAGCGCCAGTACCGAACCCGGCGCGATCAGATCCATCAGATGCGCGACGAACGGGGCCAGCGGTCCCTGGTCGGGGTAGGCCCACGCCAGGCGTCGCCCGGCGGCCAGGAAGTACAGCTCGTCGCCGAAGTAGTTGATCCGCGCCGCGGGAATGCCGAGCACGACGGCGAACCCCAGCGAGACCGCCAGCACGCCCTTCCAAGCGAACGGCTGCACCCGATCGGCGGCCGGTTCGACGGCGACCAGCTCAGGGGCTACATCGGTGGTTGACACTGATTCCCTCCCAGGAACACGAAAACGCCCGGCAACACCGAAAGTCGGCAATGCCGGGCGTCGATCACGCAGCAGAATATCCGCAAACCCCCCTCGCAGTCGCCCCGAACTTTCAGGGGCTTGCCGTGCCCTCCTAGGCAACCCGGCCCGCGTGGTCGCCCACCGGGGGTGCTCGGCCGGGGTCCACGCGCACCCGGATGACCCACTTCAGCACTCGGCCAGCAACACCCTGGAACCTGTTCTGACCACGCCGAACGATCCTGCGGTGAGGTCCCCGCCGAGGATTCCCGTCGCCGTATCCGATCCCCGTCTCCGGGCTCCGAGACCCGTCTGCCGCAGCCCCTATTTGGCGCAAATGCGACAAATCACATTTGCGCCATCGGCTGCGCTTATCAGACAGTGCGGATTCGCCGGCTACCTCCACAGCCTGCGCCGCCCCGGCCCCGTCGACCGGGAGGCTGCCCGATCAACTCGGGTGCGGCGCGCCACCGAAGTCGAACGCGATGAACAGCAGCGAGATCGGTACCGCGATGACGGCGAACGCCAGCGTGGCGGGAGTCGCGAACTCGCGCGGTCGTCCACCTCTCGAGGACGCGATACCGATCGCGAGGATCAGCCCGAACGTCACGATCCAGCTCGCCCAATACCCAACCGTGCCCACCCCGTACTCGACAGGCCCGTCTGGGGTGACGATGCTCGGCCGCCCGGGATCGGTGATCCCGACAACCCGCTGCAACACGATCATCGACCCCGGATAAACGAATCCCGCTATCGCACCGATGATCCCCCCGACAACCGCCCAGCCGGTGCCGCGTGTGTCTTCCAACTGAGCCATGGTCCTTCTATCCGCTAGGCGACTGAATCGACCCGAAGTCTCTCCGCCCCCGCTTACCGGATTCTTAAGAATCCCTGTGGCACACCGCTTCCAGCATCACGCCGTCGTAGCCGGTCCAGAAGGTGGCGTAGTAGGGCGGCGGGTATTGCGGGAAGTGTTGTGGGGTGTGGATGATTTCGTCTTCGTTGGCCGATGCCCATTCGTGGACTCGGTCGACGTCGGCGCGGGTGGGGACGATGAAGGCCAGGTGTTGGAGACCGGCGTGGTCGCGGGAGTAGCCGGGTTCGGGGGACGGGTAGAAGAAGATGTAGGTGCCGGGCTTGCGGTTGGCGGGCCAGTAGGCGAACTGGGTGTCGTCGGCGAGCAGTTTGTCGTAGCCGACCAGGGGCATCAGCTGGTCGTAGTAGTGGCGTGCCGCAGCGAGATCGGTGACGTTGACGCCGAGGTGTCCCAGGGGCATGGGGTGGAATCTACTGGCTGGTTGGCGCTGCGGAGCGGAAGTGGTTCGGGTTCGGTGCAGGGTGTCGGCAACCGTTGCGGGGCAATCGCATCGGCGCTGTGGTTTGATGGCGGAGTGATGTTGATGGCGCAGTCGTGGTGGTGGCCGGGAGTTCGGCGGCCCTGATTTGCGCATGTGTATCGGCCGCCGGGTGTGGCAGCCGATCCGTCACGCGGTGCTCGGTTGGTGCGCCGCGGTGGCCTCGAATCGGAAGGATCGAGGTTCATGGCTCTGGAGGAAATTCGCGGCGAGATCGACGCCATCGACGCGCGAATCGTCGAATTGCTCGGTGCGCGACAGCAATTGGTGATGCGGGCGGCC
The DNA here is from genome assembly GCF_054781395.1 of Nocardia tengchongensis. Classification (NCBI taxonomy): domain Bacteria; kingdom Bacillati; phylum Actinomycetota; class Actinomycetes; order Mycobacteriales; family Nocardiaceae; genus Nocardia; species Nocardia tengchongensis. Next base: position 1,048,230 of record NZ_BAAGUM010000006.1, on the reverse strand, counting down.
GCGTTCAAGCGCAATCCGCAAGAGGTGCGGGCCCCGGACCGGCGCGCTCGGATGATGGTTCGCCTGAATGAACTGGCGATCACTCACGGCGTGGAGCCGGAGCTCGTCGAGCGGGTCTACACGACCTTGATCGACGGATTCATCGAACTCGAGCAGCGCCGGCACGAGGTGATCACAGCCTCGAAATCCACCGCCTAGCGTCAGGCGGCGTCGAGCGCCGAGGTGATCTTGCGAGCCATCTCCGCGGAGGTCGGGGAGGGCTCGGCACCCGCCGCCGACTCGATGGCGACCTGGATGGTGGCGCGGAAGTTGTCGGCCTCGGCCGGATCCTGTTCGCGCAGCAGGGTCATGGCCGCGGTCAGCGTCGGCAGCACCTGGTCGGCCAGGTCGGCGACCGTCTTGCCCTTCAGCTGGATGTCGCGCGACTTCGCGGTCAGCACATGCCCGACCAGACCGGTCGCCGAGGACAGCGCGATGGTGCCGTTGGTGGACGCCTTGTGCGGTGCGCGATCGGCGGCGGCCATCAGCGAGACAGCACCGTAGGCGGCGTTGCGCAGGGTGGCCTTGTCCTGGTCGGTCAGGGTGACAGTCATGATGATTGCTCCTCATCTCGGTAATCGGCTCTCCCGGAACCGTTCCGGTCGAGCTGTTCGATGTACCAACTGTCGCCGCACCGCCTGACAGCTCCCTGACACCCGCCTGACACGCCCACTGACACAGCGACATCAGCGGAATCCGCGCGCCCGCATCGCGAGCGCGCGGTGCCGGCGTGGGCGCTCAGGCGGAGATGGACAAGCCTTCGAGGATGGTGGTGGGGGCGGTGCCGTCGCTGTCGTTGCGGGTGGTGATGGTGAGTTGGACCAGGTATTGGGCCGAGTCGGAGTTGACGATGATGTAGCGGTTGTAGGCCCAGAGGGTGAGGTTCTGGACTTCGTAGGTGCCGGTGATGGCGGCGGAGGGGAGGCCGTCGAAGTCGGCGGTGTCGGTGTCGATGTCCTGCCAGGCGGGGAGCTGGCGGGCGTCGGCGAAGGCGTGGGAGAGGAGTTCGGCCGGGTCGACGGCGGGGGTGAAGGTGGCGACCAGGAGGACGGCGTTGTCGGCCCAGCCGTTCGCGGGGGGCTGGGTCCAGACGCCGTAGGAGCCGGGGAACATCTGCGGGGGCACCTGCTGCCAGCCTTCGGGGATGCCGACGGTGACCTTCGGCGCGCCGGGGGCCGCGGGGTCGACCGGTGCGGCCTGGATCTGGGCGGCGGCCAGGTATTCGGCGATGGTGGTCAACGAAGCTCCTCGAGAGGGGGCGGCGGTGGTCACCCGACATTCAACACGATGCCGCGCGCCGGGGAGGGACGATGCCCCGTACGTCGGAGAGCCGAGCGCCGCGCGTCCGTAGGCGACGCCCCGGAGTGCTGGAGCGGCGGTCGCGGCTCGCCTGCGCAGGTTCTCCGTCCATGCGAAAAGGCCGCTCGAATCACACGATTCGAGCGGCCCTTTCGCGGTGCCTCATCCGCGGAAGCGGCGCAGGCGCAGGCTGTTGCTGACCACGAAGACGCTGGACAGAGCCATGGCGGCACCGGCGAGCATCGGGTTCAGCAGGCCGGCGGCGGCGAGCGGGATCGCTGCCACGTTGTAGCCGAAGGCCCAGAACAGGTTGCCCTTGATGGTGCGGAGGGTGGCGCGGGACAGCTTGATCGAGGTGGGTACGGCCCGCAGGTCGTCGCGGACCAGGGTGAGGTCGGCGGCCTGGATGGCGACGTCGGTGCCGGTGCCCATGGCCAGGCCGAGGTCGGCCTGGGCCAGGGCGGCCGCGTCGTTGACGCCGTCGCCGACCATGGCGACCACCTTGCCCTGATCCTGCAGCTGCTTCACCACGTCGAGCTTGTCGCTGGGCAGCACCTCGGCGATGACCTCCGAGATGCCCACCTGATCGGCGACGGTGCGCGCGGTGGCGGCATTGTCGCCGGTCAGCAGCACGGGGGTGAGGCCGAGCGCCTTCATCTCCGAGATCGCCTGGGCGCTGGTGGGTTTCACGGCGTCGGCGATGACCAGCACGCCGCGCGCCTTGCCGTCCCACGCCACCACGATGGCGGTCTGACCGGCCTGTTCGGCGCGAGTCTTGGCGTCCGCCAGGGATTCCGGCACATCGACCGACCAGTCCGCCATCAGCTCGCTGCGCCCGATCACCACCGCGCGTTCGCCGACCAGACCCTGTACGCCCTTGCCGCCGTGGCTGACGAACTGCTCCACCCGTTCGGTGTCGAGTCCGCGCTCGGCCGCACCGGCGACCACGGCCTTGGCGACCGGGTGCTCGGAGCCGTGCTCGACGGCCGCGGCCACCGACAACAGTTCGTCGACCGCCACGCCGCCCGCCGGAATCGCTTCCGCCAGCGTCATTTTGCCGGTGGTGACGGTGCCGGTCTTGTCCAGCACCACGGTGTCGATGCGCCGGGTCGATTCCAGCACCTGCGGGCCCTTGATCAGGATCCCCAGCTGCGCGCCGCGCCCGGTGCCGACCAGCAGCGCGGTGGGCGTGGCCAGTCCGAGGGCGCACGGGCAGGCGATGATCAGCACCGCGACGGCCGCCCCGAACGCGGTCGCCACGGCCGAGCCGGTGCCGAGCCAGAAGCCCAGCGCCGCCACCGCGATCGCGATGACGATCGGCACGAACACGCCCGCCACCCGATCGGCGAGCCGCTGCACGGGCGCTTTGCCGTTCTGCGCGTCCTCGACCAGTGAAGCCATCTGCGCCAGTTGGGTGTCCGCGCCGACGCGGGTGGCGCGCACGGTCAGCAGTCCGCCCGCGTTCACGGTCGCGCCGACCACCTGGTCGCCGGGACCGGCTTCGACGGGCACGGATTCGCCGGTCAGCATGCTCATGTCGAGCGCCGAATTACCGCTCACCACAACACCGTCGGTGGCGACCTTCTCGCCGGGCCGGACCAGGAATTCCTCGCCGACCCGCAGTTCGGCGGTGGGAATGCGGGTTTCGACCCCGCCGCGCAGCACCGACACATCCTTTGCGCCGAGTTCCAGCAGGGCGCGCAGCGCGGATCCGGCCTTCTCCTTGGACCGCACCTCGAAGTAGCGTCCCGCGAGGATCGCTGTGACCAACGTTGCGGCGACCTCGAAGTACAGCGCCGAGGACGAATCACCGCGCTCGATGGCGAAACTGAACGGGTGCTTCATACCGGGCATGCCGGCGTTGCCCCAGAACAGGGCGTACACCGACCAGCTGAAAGCGGCGAGGGTGCCCAGCGAGATCAGCGTGTCCATGGTGGCCGCGCCGTGTTTGGCGTTCACCCAGGCGGCCCGGTGGAATTGCGAGGCGCTCCAGACCACGATGGGCGCGGTCAGGGTGAGCGAGAGCCACTGCCAGTTGGTGAACTGGAACACCGGGAACATGCCCATGGCGACCACGGGCACCGCCAGCGCGAGCGTCACCAGCAGCTTGTGCCGCAACAGATCCGCCGCCGACGGCCCCGGCTCGGCCGCGCCCGCCTCGGTTTTCACCGGTTCGGTGTGGTGCACGGCCGCGGTGTAGCCGGTGTCGACGACCTTGGCGATGAGATCGTCGGTGCTCACCGATTCGGGAAAGCTGACCTTCGCCTTCTCGGTCGCGTAGTTGACGGAGGCGGTGACGCCGTCCATCCGGTTGAGTTTCTTCTCGATCCGGGCCGCGCAGGAGGCGCAGGTCATCCCACCGATATCGAGTTCGATCGAACGCTCGGGTGCGGGCGCGCTCATGAGTGACCTCCTCCGTGCTGTGCGGGCGCACCCGAAGCGGGTGCGGCGGTGGATGTTTCGCTGGTGAATTCCGCGGTGTGGACCGTGCCGCCGTGCTGGAAGTCCAGGTACAGGCGGTAGGCGCCGTCGCTGGGCGCTTGCGCGTGGAACGCGACGCCGGGGCCGGGCGCGGTCTTGCCGACTTCCCCTTCGGGGTGGACGTGCAGGTAGGCCAGGTCCGTGGCCCGCAGGGCTACCAGGTGAGCGTACGCGCCGAGGTAGGGCTGCAGGTCGGTCACCGGCTTGCCGTCGCGGGTGATGGTGAAGTTCAGTTCGCTGCCCGCGGTGTTCAGGTCGCCGGTCAGGGTGACCCGGTAGCCGTCCACGTCGGCGGTCCGCGAGACCGGCGGTAGCGGCTTGTCCGTCACGTTGCCCGCGACCGCGACGGTGCGGCTGAGCACCAGTTCGCCGGGCCCGCCGGTGGGGGAGAAGTCGGCGAACACCCGGTAGCTGCCGGGCGCGGCCCACTTCCAGTCCAGTGACCAGGTGCCGTCGGCGGCCCGGGTGGGATGCACGTGCCGGAACTGGCTGGCATCGGAGCGGACCACGATCAGGTGCAGGTCCTTGTCGTGGAGGTTGTCGTATCGGGTGACGGTGCCCTGCGGGCCGGTGATCCGGAAGCGCAGTGCGCCTTGCTGATCGGGGGTGGCCGGGGCGCTGATCTCACCGAGGGTGTAGCCGGAGCGGCTGTCCTGGAGTCCGGTGGGCGCGGCGGCGGTGTCGTGCTGGGAGTGCTCGGTGGTCTCGGCCGAGGCCGCGCCGGATCGGTCGCCCACCAGGGCGCCGATGCCGAGCGCGGCTCCGAACAAGACGACCAGTCCGCCACCGAAGGCGGCGAACTTCAGTCGATCGTTCACCTGGCCACCTCGTAACCCGCTTCGTCGACGGCGGCGATCACGTCGGCGTCGGTGAGCGGCGCGGCCGACTCGATCTGGACCCGGCCGCTGGCGAGGTCGACATCGACGCTGGTGACGCCGTCGATCTTGCCGATCTCCTTCTGCACCGAACCGACGCAGTGGCCGCAGGTCATTCCGGTGACGGTGTAGGTGCTGGTGGCCATGGTGGTCTCCTTCGGTCGCTTCTCATACGGTGAGGGGGTATCCCCGACATCTGGAAACATACCCCCCATGGGTACCTGGCGCAAGTACTCGAGCGGGAAATCTGTCGACTAGGCTGTGCCCGTGCTCTCAGTTGTGCCCAGCCCCGTCGTCGTGCGCGCGCCCGCGAAGGTGAACCTGCACCTCGGAGTGGGCGACCTGCGTGAGGACGGCTACCACGACCTGGTCACCGTGTTCCAGGCGTTGTCGCTCAGCGACGACGTCCACATCACGCCGTCCACCACCCTGCGCGTGAAGGTCACCGGCGAAGGCGCCGAGGACGTGCCCACCGACCGCGGCAACCTGGTCTGGCAGGCGGCGGTGAAACTGGCCGACCTGGGCGGCCGCGCACCCCTGGTGGACTTCGCGATCAGCAAGGGCATTCCGGTGGCGGGCGGCATGGCCGGGGGCAGCGCGGACTGCGCGGCGGCCCTGGTCGGGCTGAACGACCTGTGGGAACTCGGCCTCGGCCGCGCCGAATTGTCCGATATCGCAGCCGAACTCGGCAGCGACATCCCCTTCTCCCTGCACGGCGGCACCGCCCTGGGCCGCGGCCGCGGCGAGAAACTGCTTCCCGTCCTGTCCCGCAACACCTTTCACTGGGTGCTGGCACTGGCCAAGGACGGCCTGTCCACCCCGGCCGTGTTCAAGGAACTCGACCGCCTGCGCGAGGCCGGCGACCCGCCACGGCTCGGCAGCCCGGAGGACCTGCTCCAGGCCCTGGCCTCCGGTGAGGCGACGCAGCTCGCCCCGCTGCTCGGCAACGATCTCCAGGCCGCCGCGCTGTCACTGAAGCCTGAGCTGCGTCGCACCCTGCGCGCGGGCGTCGGCGCGGGAGCCCTCGCGGGCATCGTCTCCGGCTCCGGCCCGACCTGCGCTTTCCTCTGCGAAAGCGAGGAGGCCGCGGTCACCGTCGCCGCCGAACTAGCGGGCGCGGGGGTGTCCCGCAGCGTCCGCACCGCCCACGGCCCGGTCCCGGGCGCGCGCCGGATCACCGATCCGCCGGATGCCGCCAAGCGCTGAGCGCGGGGCGGTCCCGGCTGCTCGGTAGGCTTGCCCGGGGCAAGCAATCGACCGACGCAGAGGATCCCGTGGCCAACCTGATCAACCTTGAAGCCGTCAGTAAGAGCTTCGGCATCAAGCCGCTGCTCGACAAGGTGAGCCTCGGGGTTCAAGAAGGGGAGCGGATCGGCGTCGTCGGCATGAACGGTGGCGGTAAGACGACGCTGCTGGAGGTGCTGACGGGTCTGGAGGAGCCTGATTCGGGTCGCGTGAGCCGGGTCGGCTTCCTGCGCATGGCGGTGGTCACCCAGCGTGGCGTCCTGCCCGAGGGCGCGACGGTCGGCGAGGTCGTTCTCGCGGGTTTGGCCGAGGACCAGCGCACCGACGGTGTGGCCGAGCACGAATGGGCCTCGAACCCGCGCATCCGTTCCGTGGTCGAGGGCATCGGCATCGCCGACCTCGGCATGGACACCCCGGTCGCCGGTCTCTCCGGTGGTGAGCGCCGCCGCACCGCCCTGGCCGCCGCGCTGGTCCGTGACCTGGACCTGCTGGTCCTCGACGAGCCCACCAACCACCTCGACGTCGAGGGCGTGCAGTGGCTCGCCGAGCACCTGACCGAACGCCGCAGCGCGCTGGTGGTCGTCACCCACGACCGCTGGTTCCTCGACACCGTGGCCACCCGCACCTGGGAGGTGCAGGGCGGCCGGGTCGAGACCTACGACGGCGGTTACAACGACTGGATCTTCGCCCGCGCCGAGCGTGTCCGGCAGGCCGACGCCTCCGAGGCCCGCCGCCAGAACCTGGCCCGCAAGGAACTCGCCTGGCTGCGTCGCGGCGCGCCGGCCCGAACCTCCAAGCCGCGCTACCGGATCGAGGCCGCGGAGGCCCTGATCGCCAATGTCCCCGCCCCGCGCGACACCGTGGAGCTGGCCTCCTTCGCGCGCAAGCGGCTGGGCCGCGTGGTGATCGAACTCGAGGACGCCACCCTCGCCATCCCGGACGGCCGGGAACTGGTCACCGACCTGACCTGGCGGCTCGCCCCCGGTGAGCGGGTGGGTCTGGTCGGCGTGAACGGTTCGGGCAAGACCACGCTGCTGCGGGCGCTGGCCGGGGAGCGGGAACTGCAGTCCGGCAAGCGGATCCAGGGTCAGACCGTCAAGATCGGCTGGCTGCGCCAGGAACTCGACGACCTGCCCCTCGATATGCGCGTGCTGGAGGCCGTGCAGGACGTGGCGCAGCGAATGATGCTGGGCGACAAGGAGATCAGCGCCGGTCAGCTGGCCGAGCGGCTCGGTTTCACACCCGCCAAGCAGCGCACCCCGGTCGGTGACCTGTCCGGTGGTGAGCGCCGCCGCCTGCAGCTGACCCGCATCCTGATGGCCGAACCCAACGTGCTGCTGCTCGACGAGCCCACCAACGACCTCGACATCGACACGCTGCAGCAGCTCGAGGACATGCTCGACGGCTGGGCCGGAACCATGGTGGTGATCTCCCACGACCGCTACCTGATCGAGCGTATCTGCGACAGCACCTGGGCGCTGTTCGGCGACGGCAAGCTCACCAACCTGCCCGGCGGCATCGAGGAGTACCTGCGCAAGCGTGCCGCGCTCAGCGGTGGCGCTACGTCCGCCGCGGGCCGCTCCACCGCCCCGGCCGCCGCGAATTCCGCTGCCCCGGCGACGGATTCGGCCGCCTACCGCGCGGCGCGTAAGGAACTGGCCAAGCTGGAACGCGCCTTGGAGAAGCTCACCGAACGTGAGGCCAAGCTGCACGCGGCTTTGGCAGAGGCGGCCACCGAGCCCGACAAGCTGGTCAAGCTCGGCACCGAACTCAAGCAGGTGCAGGCGGAGAAGGAAGCCACCGAGGAACGCTGGTTCGAACTGGCCGAGGGCTGAGCTGGATCAGCGACGACGCTCGAGCGAGATCCTTCGGCGGGCGCCGACCATGTCACGCCCGCTGCGGTTTCTTCGTATGCGGAGGCGGCAACTGATTTCGCAACGGTCGGGGTAACTCGCCGGGTACGCCCGGAATCGGTTCGGTGTCCGACGTCAGTGCGGGTGCGTGGCGTGCTACGGCTCTCCGGCCGCCCGCTGAAGTCCCGGGGAGGCGGGGGAGTCGAGAGAGGGCACCGGCAGGCAGGTGCGCACGAATCCCGCGCCGAACGAAGTCAATTCGATGGTCCGGTACAGGACCTTGGTGCCGAAGCCGGCGCGCTTGAGCAGTCGCCGCACGTCCGGCATGGCCTCGAGCAGCTGGTACCGGTTCGGGTTGCCCAGCGCCTCGCGGGTCACGTCGATCAGGCCGAGGCGATCCAGGTTGGCCAGGTACGCGTCGATCCGGTTCGGGTAGCGCAGGGCCGCGTCCTCGCCGAGCAGGTTGAAGACGCCGCGGTAGGAACTGCGCCCGGTCTTCACCTCGACCGCGGGCTGCGGACCGTCCAGGTACAGGTGCCGGACGACGCGCGCCTCGTCGGGCGCGAGCTCGCTCAGGATGCGGGCGTAGGCGGTGTGGTGGTGAGTGTCGTCCTCGGCGTGGAAGTCCGCGGAGCGGCGCAGCAGTTCCGCGCCGCGAGCCCGCAGCAGCGCGGTGTGGCCGGAATCGGCGGTGGCGTCCAGGTTCTCGGGGACGGGCACGCCGAGCGCCTGCCGGACCGAATGCCGGACCTGGGCGCCGGCGTCGGAGAGGATCTCGCGCGGCGGCTGCCCGGCCATGCTGCCGCGCAGCACCACCGAGGTCACCCCGAGCGCGGTGTGCAGGCTCCAGAAACTGGCTTCGACCGCCGCCGACATGGCCACCCGAACCACTCCCGTGGCGGCGCGGACCGGCCCGGCCGAACCCCGTCGCTCGCCCGGATGCACCGGCAGCGGAGCGGTCTCGCGAACGGCGATGTCGGTGCCGGGATCGGCGGGATCGTCCTCGCCAGAGGAGGATTCGGTCATATCCATGTGGTAGCGACTCCTGTTCCGAAGATCAGGAGGTGAGCGTAACCGGCGAAGAGCCCCAGCACGCCGCCATGGACGAACAAGAGCCATTCATCCTGTTTGATGGCCGATCGCAGCATGTCCACGAACTCGGGCGGGGGCAGCGCCGACATTTGTTTGGCGATGTACTCCTGCACCTGCCGGCCCTGCTGCGCGTTGAACGCCGGGTCGGCGAAGGCGATGGGCGCGATGGTCATGGCCTCGGAGGTGAGGGTGTCCTGCAGCGAGTCGTATTCGCGCCCGCCCATGGCGAATCGGACCACGGATCGGGCCGGGCCGAGCGCCCGGTCGGCCGCGGGCTTGAGGGTGTCGGTGAGCATCTGCATGGTGCGGTCGGCGCGCGGCCCGTTGAGCAGCTCGTCGCCGATATTGGCGACGGTCATGATCTCGCTGGCCACCAGCGCCGCGTAGCCCTCGGTGATCTCGTCCTGCCGTTTGATCAGCAGGCCCTGCCGCCACGGGCACCACCACTTCGGGTAGGCCGGTTCGAAGATCAGGTTGATGCCGATCCAGTTGACCACCCAGCCGATGATCACCCCGCCGACGGGCAGCACGACCAGCGACGACCAGTGCGTCCAGTGCAGGACGCCGACCAGCACCAGGCCCATGGGCGCGCCGAAGTAGAAGCCGAAGTTCTGCATGAATCGCAGTTCCTTGGCACCGAGCACCTGGAAGACCGAATTCAGCATCTGCGGCCGCGCCTGGAAGTAGCGGATGGTCATGGACTTGACGTCCAGCAGCTGATCGATGTTCTTGCCGAGTTCATCGGTGAGTTCCCGGAGAATATCCGGCAACTGTTCCTTCACGCGGCTGTGGACCATCTCCCGCACGCCCGTGGGCAGGTTGTACCAGAGCTGCGGGTGTTCGCGTTTGAGGATGTCCTCGACAATGTCGCGAATCTGAAGATCGGCAATTTCAACAAAATGTTCAGCGAGCTTGTCCGGTTCGAGTTCGCGATAGAAATCCGCGACACTCCCGAGTTTCGCCAATCCTTTGTCGACCGCGATGCTGGCCATCTTGTCCGCACGCGACGGCACGATCCCCTGCCAGCCGAAGCGCCCGTCGTACTGCAGCAGCGGGAGCACCTGAATCCGCTTGGGCAGCAAAGGAAACACGGTGGCCAGCCCGGGCAGCCGGAATCCGTGGAAGCGGACCGGCTTGAACAACATGAGCACGCCGGTCCAGTTGGTGATATAGCCGATCACGCCCGTGAACAGTGGAATCGTGATCAATTCCAATAGGAGGGTCGGACGCACCCCGAAGACACTCTCTAGCACGCGACACCCTCCTGCCGACCCGCAACGCACCGCCGTCGGCGTTGACTACCCCATCGGCGGTCTGGACCTTACTGGCTATTCAGGAAGTGAGTCCAGCCGCAGAGTGTCTGGGTCGGAGATCTCGGTCACACTGCGCGGGCTCGATGTTCCTCTGTCTTGATGGGACCACGAGAATGGCGGGGACCACATCCATATCGTTCTTTCATCGTTCGTGTTGGGGGTCATGTGCGTCGTTACTCGGCGGACGTGGACTGGGGTAACCTTCGTCGGGCTCACGGGTTCAACGTGCCCGCAGGTCCGTCGGGGGCAATAATCTGTGGACGATTGTGTTCACCTGGCGATATTCGGAGATGGACGTGGCGGAAGACAGGATCCCGGGGCAGGACGTGACCCGTCCGGGACCTCGTGCCGTGGAACGCAGTTCCGATGTGGAGCAGCGGCAGATCAGCAATGAGGCCCGCCTGATCCGCGGGGCTTTCCGGGCCGCCGGCCTGGCCGTCGGCACCGCGGTGCGGGGAACCGAGTGGGCGGTCGGCACCAGCTACGAGATCACCAAGCAGATCACCCAGGCCGCGCTGGACGGCGAGTCGTCCGCCGATATCGCCGAGCGCACGGGGGCGGCGCTGCGGTCCATCGCGCGCAGCGCGCTCGGCGTCACCGAGGGTTCGGTGCGCGAGATCGTCAGTTACGTACCGACTCCCATGGGCGCGCCGCAGCAGGCCATCGCCAATGGCAGTGGTCTGGTGCGTTCGGCCACGACCGATGATCTGCGCCGCCGCGGGGACGCGCTGCTGGCCCGGTCCGCCGATGTCTACTTCACCGAGGACGTGCACCCGGCCTACGACCGCATCCTCGATCAGCTCGCCCCCGACGAAGCTCGCATCCTGCGTTTCATGGCCTTGCAGGGCCCGCAGCCGTCGGTGGACGTGCGTACCAATCGGCCGTTGGGTATCGGATCGGAGCTGGTCGCGGGGGATCTGACCTCGGTTCCGGAGCAGTCCGGCGTCCGCTACCCGGACCGTGCGCGCAACTACCTGATCAATCTGAATCGCCTCGGTCTCACCATGACCTCGGAGGATCCGGTCGTTTTGTCGCGATACATGGTGCTTGAGGTCCAGCCCGTCGTCGAGCAGGCGCTGAAGAAGGCGGGCCGAGTGCCCAAGATCGTGCGAAAGAGCCTGCGCCTGACCGAGTTCGGCGAGGACTTCTGCAACACCTGCTTCTCCATCAACAACTGACGCCGGAACGCTCGGGTGTGATCGGGGGCCCACGCCCCCGAACGCCCAACGTTCCGGACTGATAGCGATCCGATACAGATCTGTGCCGATTCCTGAAGGTTTGTGACACCTGATGGGATTGTGGATCTTATGGATTCCGATGCCGTCGCGGCGATCAGCCGGCTGAAGTTCCGTTACCTGCGCGCCTTGGACACCAAGGCGTGGGAGGAGTTCGCCGACACCATGATTCCGGAGGCCACCGCCACCTACAGCGAGTACCTCCAGTTCGAATCGCGCGACGCCTTCCTGGCCTTCATGCGCAATACGCTGGGCCCGCACGTCATCACCGAACACCGCTGCGACCACCCGGAAATCGATGTCGACGGCGATGAGGCGACCGGCACCTGGTACCTGGCCGACACCGTGTTGATCCCGGGTCACAACATGCTGTTACGCGGCGCGGCCTTCTACACCGACAAGTACGTGCGTTGCGACGACGGGCACTGGCGCATCGCGCATACCGGCTACGAACGCACCTACGAGGTGGTGCTATCGCTCTCGGATCTGCCCAGCCTGCGCCTGACGTCCAGCCGCTGGGGGCTGATCGCCCGCGATCCGGCCGACACGCCTCGCACCGAGCCCAGCTCGGACGGCTCCGGCACGCTGGGCTGACCCGCCCGGGCCCTATTCCGTTCCGGCGACCAGTAGTTCGAGGGTCAGCTTCGGCATTTCCTTGACGATGTACTGCAGCCGCCATTTGTCGCTGAACAGGGCGAGCAGCGCGCCGTCGGACCGGGTGAACACCTCGACGCCACGTTGCCGGCTCAGCTCCTCGGCCGATTCGGCGTCGGTGCGCCGGGCCAGCTGGTAGGGCAGGTGGTCGAGCTGGGTCTCGACATTGAACTCGGATTGCATTCGGGCCGTGACGACTTCGAACTGCATGGGGCCGACCGCGGCCAGCACCGGCGACTGGTCGCCGCGGGCGTCATTGCGCAGCACCTGCACCACGCCCTCGGAGTCGAGCTGATCCATGGCCTTGCGGAACTGCTTGTACTTGTCCGCGGTCTTGGCGCGCAGCGAGGCGAAATGCTCGGGCGCGAAGGACGGGATCGGCGGGAACTCGACCTTCTTGTCCACGAACAGCGTGTGGCCCGGCGCGAGCGCGGTCGCGTTGACCAGACCGACCACGTCACCCGGGTAGGCGGTGTCGACGGTGGTGCGCTCGCGGCCGAAGACGGTGAGCGCGTACTTGGTGGCGAAGGGCCGCCCGGTCTGGGCGTGGGTCACCACCATGCCGCGCTCGAATTCGCCGGAGACGATGCGCATGAACGCCAGCCGGTCGCGGTGGGCGGTGTCCATGCCCGCCTGCACCTTGAAGATGACGGCGCTGAACGGCGCGGTGGTGTCGCGCGGTTCGCCCTTGATGTCCTTGCGTCCGCGCGGCGGCGGCGCGAGTTCGACGAGGGTCTCCAGCAGTTGGCGCACACCGAAATTCAGCATGGCGGAGGCGTAGATGACCGGCGAGGTGTGCCCGGCCAGGAACAGTTCCTGATCGTGGTCCTGCCCGGCGGCGGAGAGCAGTTCGCTCTCCTCGGCGGCGGTGCTCCACACGTCGCCCTCGCGTTCGGCGGCCTGCTCGGGGGTGTAGCTCTCCTCCGGGGCGATGGTCGCGCCGCCGGCGGTGCGGGTGAAGTGGATGTATTCGGTGGCCGCGCCTTCCTCGCCGCGGCGCAGCAGGCCGCGGAAGTCGCCGGCGATGCCGACGGGCAGGAACAGCGGGGTGGGGGTGAGGCCGATGCGGTCGACGATCTCGTCGAGCAGTTCCAGCGGCGCCTGGCCCGGGCGGTCCCACTTGTTGATGACGGTGATGACCGGGATGCCGCGGTCGCGCGCGACCTGGAAGAGCTTGAGGGTCTGCGGTTCCAGGCCCTTGGCGGCGTCGATGAGCATGACCGCGGCGTCGACCGCGGTGAGCACGCGGTAGGTGTCCTCGGAGAAGTCGGAGTGGCCGGGGGTGTCGACCAGGTTGATGACGCAGTCGCCGTATTCGAACTGCAGCGCGGTGGAGCTGACCGAGATGCCGCGGGCCTTCTCCATCTCCATCCAGTCGGAGACGGTGGACTTGCGGCCCGCCTTGCCGTGGATGGCGCCGGCCTCGGAGATCACCTTGGCGTGCAGCGCGAGGGCTTCGGTCAGCGTGGATTTACCCGCGTCGGGGTGGGAGATCACCGCGAAGGTGCGCCGCCGCGCCGCCTCACCGGCCAGCCGACCGGCGGTAGCTGAGGACGCGCTGGCAGTCGGGGAACTCACGGCGGGGGACTCCTTCGTGCGGACGAGGCAACCGCACCAGGGTACGCGACCGGCCCCGCGCCCCGACCGGCCGGTCCGGCCCCGGGTGGTGGTCGAACGGGTGGTCAGCCCGGGTGCGGTGCGAGATGCCGGGCGACGGCCCGTGCGACCAGCGCTTCGATATCGGTACCGGGTGCGACCGCCTCGATACTGCGGTTCGCGACCACCACCGCGATGCCGTGCAGGTGGGTCCACAGGCTCAGGGCCCGCTCGTCCGCGTCGGTGCCGCCGCAGTCGGCGACCAGTTCCCGCCAGCGCGTGAACAGCGGCAGTGTCCAGTTGGCCCGCAGGTTCTCACCCGCGCCTTCGAGCAGGTCGTGGCGGAACATGAGGGTGAACATCTCCGGGCGCGCGGTGGCGAAGCGGATATAGATGAGGCAGGTGCGGCGGACTCGTTCGAAGGCGGTATCACCTTGTGCCGCATCGATTTCCGCGCGCAGGTCCGCGTAGCCGTGCGCGGCGATCGCCGCCAGCAGCGCGTTGTGGGTGGGGAAGTAGCGCCGGGGCGCGCCGTGTGAGACCCCGGCCTCGCGGGCGATGGCCCGCAGCCCGAGCTCGCGGGCGCCGATGTCCTCGAGCATGGTGACGCCCGCGGTCACCAGTCGTTCGCGCAGTGGCTCGGCCGAAGTCATGGGTCACATTCTCCCGTATTCGTAGACAGTGTCTACGTGGTCCGGTACAAAAGAATGCGTAGACACTGTCTACGCAGCCGTCGAATTCCCGAGAGTTGGGTGGATCTCCATGTGGTACTGGCTCCTGAAACACATCGTGGTGGGGCCGGTGCTGCGGCTGCTCGGGCGGCCCAGGATCGAAGGGCTGCACCATGTTCCGAAGAATGGCCCGCTGATCATCGCGGCCAACCACCTCGCCGTGGTGGATTCGCTCTACCTGTGCCTGGTGCTGCGCCGCCGGGTCACCTTCATCGCCAAGCAGGAGTACTTCACCGAGGGCGGCTGGCGCGGGCGGGTCAATCGCTTCGTCATGAACGCCACCGGTCAGGTGCCGGTGGACCGCACCGGGGGCAGCGCGGGCTCGGATTCGCTCGCGGCGGCGGTGCGCATTCTGGAGTCGGGCGGCGTCTGGGGCATTCACCCGGAGGGGACGCGCTCGCCCGACGGCCGGGTGTATCGGGGTCGGACCGGCGTGATCCGGGTGGCCATGCAGACCGGAGCTCCGGTGATTCCGGTGGTGCTGTCGGGGACCGATCGGGTGAATCCGCGGGATGGGCGTTTCCTGCGCCCCGCCAAGGTGCACATCTCCTTCGGCCACCCGCGCTACTTCCTGCCCGCCGGTCAGCAAGCCGTGCGCCGCGCCACCGACGAGCTGATGGCCGATATCGTCAGTCGTTCCGGCCGCCCGTACGTCGATTGCTACGCAACCACTTTCAAGCAGCAGGCCGCCTGAGACGAGAACGGCCGGTGGTGCGGAATCCGATCGGGATTCCGGACCACCGGCCGTTGCGCTGTTCGTCTCAGCTCACGCGCGCGTTGGCGCTGGAGCCGGTGATGCCGAGGGACTTGAGCAGGCCCGCGGCGCTGCCCGTGTCGAGGCCGCTGTCACTGGCGGCGGTGGCGGAGACGGTGATGTCCACCGGGCCGACGGCGACGGACTGGCCGGCGCCGTTGAGGGTGACCGTGATGTGGTGGGTACCCGCCGACGTCGGAGTCCAGTTGATGGCGGCCGTGGTGGCGGTGCCGGAGGCCGGGGTAGCGGTGCCGATGGACACGGTGCTCGACCCGGTGGTGTCGAAGACGTTCGCGCTGACGCTGGGCGAGCCGGTGACGACGGTGATGGTGTACGTCTGGCCCACGGTGTAGCCGCTACCCGACACGGTCAGACCGTTGACGGTGGTGTCCGCGGTGGCGAACGGAGCGGCGATGGCGATGGTGGCGGAGATGGCTGCGAAGCCCGCGGCGCTCAGGCCGGCCTTGCGGATGTTGGTCATAGATCTCTGTTCCTCACTCAGGAGACACGCTATTCAGCGTGTCGATCAAAGTGCCTAGCACCGGAAAGGAATCCCCGCTACCAAAACCGGGGTTTTTATCAGGAAACGGAAGCACCCGTGCCGTTGGCGGTGGCGCCGCCCGCGGAGCCGGAGCCCAGACCCTTGAAGAGCCCGCCGAGGTCCGGCAGGGTGCTGGGCTTGGCCGGGGTGGTGGCCGGCGGCGGCGGGGTGGTGGTGTGGGTCGGCGGGGGCGGGCAGTCGTTGTTGGTGGCGGCTGCGAACGGCGCGGTCAGGGCGACTGCGGCGGAGACGGCGGCGATGCCCGCGGCGCTGAGGCCGATGCGGCGGATGTTCTTCATCAAGCGTTTTCCTAACTCAGGAGCCAAGCTACCCAGCGTGCTCATCGAATTGCCCGGTACCAGGGAGGGGTTCGGATCGATGGCGGCGGCGCTGAGTGATGCGAAATACTAGTGTGTCAAATTGCCGGGGACAAGAGCGGAAAATGCGGTCGCCGAGGGGGTGCGGCAAGTGCCTTCCGGCAGCGTGTTAAAGTCTTCAGGTTGTCTCGGCGAGGGTGTGGCACCCAGTTGTCCACCGTGATCGACGCGGCTCGGCCTATTTCGGCCGTCCATGTTGGTCTTCGCCGATGAGCAGACCAACCACTTCGCCAGGGCGGCCCACGTCGCCTGGCGACACGCTGACATTACAGCCGGACGAGCCGTAGGGAGTAGACAGTCATGTCCGACGCCAACCTTCTCGAAGCCACCGTACGTACCGAGTTCGGTAAGGGTGCCGCCCGCCGTACCCGCCGCGACGGCAATGTCCCCGCCGTGCTCTACGGCCACAACGAGGAGCCGCAGCACCTGTCCGTGAGCGCCCGCGCGTTCGCCGCCATCCTGCGTGAGCACGGCACCAACGCCGTCCTCGAGCTGGACATCAACGGCAAGAAGCAGCTGGCGCTGACCAAGTCGGTCGTCGTTCACCCGATCCGCCGCTACATCGAGCACGCCGACCTGCTGATCGTGCGTCGTGGCGAGAAGGTCACCGCCGACGTGAACGTCGCCATCGTCGGCGAGGCCGCCTCCGGCACCCTGGTCACCCAGGACGCCACCACCCTCTCCATCGAGGCCGAGGCCCTGCACATCCCCGAGTCCATCGAGGTCTCGATCGAGGGCGTCGAGGCCGGCACCCAGATCCTCGCCGGCGGCATCGAGCTGCCGAAGGGCGTCACCCTCGCCGGTGACCCGGAGGCCCTGGTCCTCAACGTCATCGCCGCCCCGGCCGCCGCCGCCGAGGCCGAAGAGGCCGCCGCCGAAGAGGCCGCCGCGGAGTAACTCCCTACTCCCGCAACGGTTCTCGATGACCGAGGCAACGGCCGGGCCCGCGCTCGTGATCGGTCTGGGTAATCCCGGATCCGAGTACGAGCGCACCCGGCACAATGTCGGTTTCCTGGTCGCCGACCTGCTCGCGGAGCGGGTCGGCGGTCGTTTCACCGTGCACAAGAAGTCCGGCGCGGATCTGCTCGAGGCGCGCCTGGACGGGCGTAAGGTGCTGCTGGCCAAGCCGCGTACCTACATGAACCTGTCCGGGCGGCCCGTCGCGGCGCTGGCCAAATTCTTCTCCGTGCCCGCCACCGAGGTGATCGTCGTGCACGACGAACTCGACCTCCCCTTCGGCCAGATCCGCCTCAAGCGCGGCGGCGGCGAGGGCGGGCACAACGGGCTGCGTTCGATCTCGCAGGCCCTCACCACCAAGGACTATCTGCGCGTCCGCTTCGGCATCGGCCGTCCGCCGGGCCGTCAGGATCCCGCCGATTACGTGCTGAAGCCGTTCTCCGCGCCGGAGCGCAAAGAGGTTCCGGTGATCGTCGAGCAGACCGCGGACGCGGTCGAGCTGCTGCTGCGCGTGGGCCTGGAAACCGCGCAGAACCAATTGCACTGAGCCCCAGGGCCTTCATTCCCTGAGGCCCCGCGTTCCCCGGGGCCCTGCAGTCCGTCAGGACAAGGTGGTGGCCGTCGCCGAGCGGCGCAGCTTGCCGGAGGAGGTCTTGGGCAATGCGCCGGGACCCAGCACGGTGACGCTGCGCGGGCGCACCCCCACCTCCGAGAACACCGCGTGCACGATGTCGTGCTCGATGCGGCGCACCTCGTCCGGGTCCTGATGATCATTGGATTCCACCACTACGGCGAAGCTTTCGCGCTTCTGGCCCGCGTCGAGCCGGACCGCCACCGCGTTGCCGGGCCGAACGCCCTTGACGCGCAAGGCGGCTCGCTCGATGTCGGTGGGGTAGATATTGCGGCCGGCCATGATGATGACGTCCTTGATCCGGCCGCAGACCACCACCAGGCCCTCCTCGGTGAGGTAGCCGATGTCGCCGGTGTCGAGCCAGCCTTCGCCGTCCTGGGCGGGGCGGAAGCCCTCGACGGTGACATAGCCGGAAGTCACCGCGGGGCCGCGTAATTCGATGACCCCGACGCTGCGCGGGGGCAGTGACCGGCGTTCGGCGTCGACCACCCGGCCCTCGAGATTGTCGACCAGGTAGCCCAGGGTGGGCAGCCGGCGGATCCCGCCGTGATGGTGTTCGGGATCGCGGACCGGCACCGCCTTGCCGAGGGCCTCGAGCAGGTCGGCGTCGACGGTGTCGAGGATCTGGCCCAGTCCCGGGTCCGGGATCGAGACCGCGAGGGTGGTCTCGGCCATGCCGTAGACGGGGGTGAGGGCCATCGGGTTGAGGCCGAAGCGTTTTCCGGCCTCGGCGAGCGTGTCCATGGTGTCGGCGTCGACGGGCTCCGCGCCGTTCCACATGTAGCGCACGCTGCTCAGGTCGAGGGACCCGTCGTCGGCGTTCCGTAATCGCCGGGCCAGCAGCGAGTAGGCGAAATTCGGTGCGGCGGTGACGGTTCCGCGGTACTTCGAGATCAGCTCGGCCCACAGGATGGGCCGGGCCAGGAAGTCCAGCGGGGTCACGCAGACCACTTCGGCGCCGAATTGCATCGGAACGCTGAGGAATCCGACCATGCCCATGTCGTGGAACAGCGGCAGCCAGCTGACCATCACGTCGTCGTCGAGCTGGAACTTCACCCGGTCGAACATGGCGTAGGCGTTGACGAAGAAGTTCCCGTGCGTGATCCGCACCGCCTTGGGCGAGCCGGTGGAGCCGGATGTCAACTGCTGCAGGGCGATATCGTCCTCGCCGGTCGGGACCGGGTCGATCGGGGCGCCCGCGCGCATGGTGTCGAGGGTGACCACCTCGATGCCGCGTTCGCGCAGTAGGGGTTCCGCGATCTCGAACGGTGCGCCCAGGATGACCGCGCGGGCTTCGATCATGCCCAGCACGGTCTCGGTGTCGTGCGCCCACACCTGCAGATCGGTGCGCGGTGTGGGCTGGTGCAGCATGGTGATCGACGCGCCGCGCATCCACGCGGCCTGGCAGGCCGGTGCGATGTCGACCGGCATGCCGGCCAGCACGCCTACCGCGTCGCCGGGGCCGATGCCGGCGGCCGCCAGCCCGCCCGCCATGCGGCGTGCGATGTCGTGGATCTCGCCCCAGCTCTGCCGTAGTGGCGCATCGGGTTCTCCGGTCACCAGGCCGCGGTGTGAAACGCGGGCGGTGGCATACATCTCGTCGGTGAAGCGACTCACGCAGGACTCCTCGAATGCCGGACCAGCATTCAAATATCCCGTGTCGGAAGGGCGCTGTTAACCGTTTCGGGGTGATCCGGTCCGCTATGTGAAGTTCTGATCGCCTACGCGAGGGTTCGAACGGCTCCGACGAATCGATCCAGGTCCTCGAAGCTGACGAAGCAGTGCGGGGAGGCCCGCACCACCGAGTTCAGTTCCCGGGCCGACATATCCAGCAGAGTGGAGCTGCGGTGGCTCACCGTCACGGTGATGTCGGCGGCGGCCAGCCGGTCGCGCACCTGGATCGGCTCCTGCCCGGCCACGGTGAAGGACACGATGCCCGCGTGCTGGATGCCCCGGTCGCGTACCTCCACCCCGGGCAGCTCCTGCAACGCCTTGCGCAGGTACTCGGCGCGTTCGGCGATGGCCGCGTAGACGGCGGCCGGGCCCAGGTCGAGCAGGTAGCGCACGGCCGTGCCCAGGCCCAGCCGGGTCGCGACCGAACATTCCCAGAATTCGAAGCGGCCGGCGTCGGGGGAGAGCACGTAGTCGCCGGGGGCGGTCCATTCGGCGCTGCGCAGATCCAGGCGGCCGGGTTCCAGGCTGCGCGCCAATTCTGGTCGCACGTACAGGAATCCGGTGCCGCGCGGGCCGCGCAGCCATTTGCGGCCGGTCGCGGACAGTGCGTCCACTTCGAGTTCGGCGACGTCGAGGGGCAGTTGTCCGGCGGACTGGCAGGCGTCGAGCACCACCAGCGCGCCCACCCGGTGCGCGATGCGGGTGGCCTCGGCGACGGGGTTGACCAGACCGCCGTTGGTCGGAACATGTACCAGCGACACGAGTTTCACGCGTTCGTCGACCATGGCGGCGAGCGCGTCGAGGTCGAGTTGCCCGCTGCCGTCGGCGGGGATGGCCTCCACGACGGCGCCGGTCCGGCGGGCGCGCTGCAGCGCCGCGATCGCGTTGCTGCCGTAGTCGGCGCCGGAGATCAGGATGCGGTCGCCGGGGGCCAGCGGGACCGAGTAGAAGAAGTCGCTCCAGGAGCGGCTGGCGCTGTCGCTGAAGGCGAGTGCGGCCGGGTCGGCGTTGATCAGCTCGGCGATCGCGGTTCGGACGCCGTGCAGGTCGTCGAGGCGCTCGTTGGCCGCGCGATAGCCACCGATCTCGGCCTCGCGGCGCAGGTGTGCGATGGTGGTTTCGACGACCGCGCGCGGGGGCAGCGAGGAACCCGCACTGTCGAGAAACACTCGGTTTTCACAACCGGGTGTATCGGCCCGTAATCCAGCGATATCCAGCATGGAATCGACCATATAGGTTGTCGCGTTCTCCATTTCGTCAGATTTCTTGTCACAGTGGATCGCTACTCTGGTTTGGTCGCCGTTCCGATCCCCCCACGGCGACCGCATCCGACGGAGGTTGGCAATGGCTGTCACAGCGTCACCCGCCGATGTGCTGCGCAGTGGCCTGGATGTCTCGGAGCCCGGCGGCGAGTTCTCCTCACGCGCCGCCGCCGAGGCTTATGTCGGAAAAGTCTGTTTCAAACAGGGCCCACCGCTGCTCATCGGCGCCGAACTGGAGTGGCTCACCGCGCAAGGTGAACTTTCGGCAACGAATTCGCGTCCGGACCTCACGGTCCTCGCCGACGCCCTGGGGCCGTACGCGCCACGGTCCATTTCCCCCGATTCCCCGGCCGATCCGTTGCCGGGCGGCAGCCGGGTCACCCTCGAGCCCGGCGGTCAGATCGAATTGTCCAGCGCCCCGTTCGGCACCGCCGCCGAATTGTGCGAGCGCTTACGGGCAGACACGACCAGCCTGCGGGAGCTGCTCGAATCCCGCGGAATCCGCACCCTCTCCGCCGCCGCCGACGCGGTCCGGCAGCCGTTGCGTGTCCTGGGCCTGCCGAGGTACCAAGCTATGGAACGGTCCTTCGCCGCGCTGGGGCCGTTCGGCGCGCTCATGATGTGCAATACCGCCGCCACCCAGGTCAGCGTCGACGCGGGCGCCGATCCCGCCGAGATCGCCGCCCGCTGGCGGGTGCTGCACGCGGTGGGACCCGCCTTGCTGGCCGCCTTCGCGCGCTCTCCCGGCCTGCACACCGCACCCCCGGGTGTCTGGGCCTCCCAGCGCATGCGGGCCTGGCAGCGGCTCGATCCGCTGCGTACCAGGCCCCCTGTGCAGGACTGGGCCGATCCGATCACGGGATACGCGCGCTGGGCGCTCGACGTGCCGCTGCTGTGCGTGCGGTCGGCGGACCCGCAGGCCGCCGACTGGTCGGCCCCGCCCGGCGCCACCTTCGCCGACTGGCTGTGTGGCGCGCTGGACGAGGAGATCGGCCGCCGTCCGGACCGTTCGGATCTGGACTATCACCTCACCACCCTGTTCCCGCCGGTGCGCGCCGCCGGACACCTCGAGGTCCGCTATCTCGACGCGCAGCCCGGCGACGACTGGTCGGTGCCGGTGTACGCCATCGACGCACTGCTCTCGGATCCCGGAACCATCACCGAGGCAACGGCTCTGGCCGCCGGCACCGCCGACCGCTGGTCCGAGGCCGCGCGGTGCGGTCTGGCCGATCCGGACCTGCGGGCCGCCGCGGTCGCGCTGCTCGACCTGGCCACCGCGCACGCCGCGACGCCCACGGCCGCCGCCGAATTGGCCGCCGCCACCGAACGATGTCGTCGCGGTCTGATGCCCACCGGCCGCGAAGACGATGGCGGCGCATGACCTCTCAGTCGAACCGACTGAGCCACGAATCGGGAGTTCTCTCATGACTGTTCAGCATCTGCCGGGGACGGACCGGTCCGAGGCCGAGGCGCTGCGCGGCCGCATCGCCGAGGCCCTCGAACGGGCGCGGCGGCGCACCATCGGCCTGACCGAATGCCTCGACGAGGCCGAACTGGTGGCCCAGCATTCGCGTTTGATGAGTCCGCTGGTGTGGGACCTCGCGCACATCGGCAACCAGGAAGAACTGTGGCTGGTGCGCGATGTCGGCGGCCGGGAACCGGTGCGGCAGGACATCGATCAGCTCTACGACGCCTTCAAACACGCGCGCGCCGACCGGCCCGCGCTGCCGCTGCTGGATCCGGCCCAGGCCCGCGACTATGTCGGCACGGTGCGGGACAAGGTGTGGGATGTGCTGGACCGCAGCCCATTACACGGCCGGGATCTGGTCCGCGACGGGTTCGCCTTCGGCATGATCGCCCAGCACGAGCAGCAGCACGACGAGACCATGCTCGCCACCCATCAGCTGCGCGTCGGCGAGGCGGTGCTGTCCGCGCCGCCCACCCCCGCCGCGCGGGTGGCGGTCACCGGTGAAGTCGTCTTTCCCGCAGGCGAATTCACCATGGGCACCGACTCCGATCCGTGGGCGCTGGACAACGAGCGACCCGCACACCCCGTCCACGTGGACGGGTTCGCCATCGACGCCGCGCCGATCACCAATGAGCAGTACCTCGCGTTCGTCGACGACGGCGGGTACGAGCGGCCCGAACTGTGGTCCGAGCGCGGCTGGGCACACCGGGTGGACGCCGGGCTGACCGCTCCCCAGTTCTGGGAGCAGGACGGCGGAGGTCGCTGGTGGCGGCGGGTTTTCGGGGTCATGCAGCCGTTGCGTGCCCAGCAGCCGGTGGTGCACGTGTGCTGGTTCGAGGCCGAGGCGTACGCCCGCTGGGCGGGTAAGCGCCTGCCCACGGAGGCGGAGTGGGAGAAGGCCGCCCGGTTCGACCCGGAGTCGGGGCGGTCGCGCCGATTCCCCTGGGGCGATGGCGATCCCACCGAGGCGCTGGCGAATCTCGGTCAGCACCACCTGGAACCGGCCGATGTCGGCGCGTATCCCGCCGGTGCGTCACCGGCCGGTGTGCACCAGTTGATCGGTGACGTGTGGGAGTGGACGTCTTCCGGGTTCGAGGCGTACCCCGGGTTCCGGGCGTTCCCCTACCGCGAATACTCCGAGGTCTTCTTCGGCGGCGACTACCGGGTGCTGCGCGGCGGTTCCTTCGGCGCCGACCAGGTCGCCTGCCGGGGCACCTTCCGCAACTGGGATCACCCCATCCGCCGTCAGATCTTCGCCGGCTTCCGGCTGGCCAGAGATCTGCGATCGGACGAACGCTGATGTGCCGTCACCTGGCCTACGTGGGTCCGCCGACCCCGGTCGGCTCCCTGCTCACCCAGGGCCCGCACTCGCTGCGCACCCAGTCGTGGGCGCCGCGGGAGATGCGTGGCGGCGGCACCATCAATGCCGACGGTTTCGGCGTCGCCTGGTGGCATCACCCCGACGCCGCTGCCCTCGACCACGGCCCCGGTGTCATCTGGCACGGCGGCGCGGCCGGTGATCCCACCGAAACCTCGCCCGCGCCAACGGGTCCGGTGGCGAGTCGATACCGCAATCACGTCCCGATCTGGACCGATCCGGCCGTGGACGAGGTGCTTCCGCAGATCCGTTCCGCCGCGGTGCTCGCGGCGATCCGTTCCGCCACCGCGGGCATGCCGGTCGAGCGGGCCGCGTGCGCGCCGTTCCTGCACGGCGGCTGGGCGTTCAGCCACAACGGCGCGATTCCGGAGTGGCGCGGCGTATTGACCGCCGTCGCCGCCGAATTCGGGTCGGCGTCACTGCTCGACGCCGAGGCGCTGACGGATTCGGCTGCGCTCTGGGTGATTCTGCGCGGCGTGCTCGAGGTCGGGACGGAGCCGGGGGCGGCGTTGCGGATGGTGGTGGGCGCGGTGCTGCAGCGGTCGCCGCGGGCGCGGTTGAATCTGTTGCTGGGGAATGGATCCGGGGTGTGGGCCACGACGTGGCATCACGCGTTGTCGGTGTTGGAAGGCGATGGATTCGTGGTGGTCGCCTCCGAACCGTTCGATGCCGATCCGCGCTGGCGGCCGGTCGAGGACCGGCGGCTGGTGCGGGTGCGCGACGGACGGGTGTCGGTGGAACCACTGGATATCGAGATCGGAAGGGCTGGTTCATGACTACGGCTACGGTGGAAATCCATCTGACCGACGAGGATTTGACGACCGCGTTGCGCGAGGACGTGCGGCGCGGGTTGACGGCGGAGCCGAAGTGGCTGCCGCCCAAGTGGTTCTACGATGCGCGCGGCAGCGAGCTGTTCGAGAAGATCACCGAACTGCCGGAGTACTACCCGACCCGGACCGAGCGGGCGCTGCTGGAACGGGTGGTCGGCGAGATCGCCCGGATCGCGGGGGCCGAGGTGCTGGTCGAGCTCGGGGCGGGATCGGCGGCCAAGACCCGGCTGCTGCTGAACGCGCTGACCGCGGCTGGCCCATTGAAGAGCTATGTGCCCCAGGATGTTTCGATCTCGGCCTTGCGCATGGCCGCGGACGAGGTGGCGGCGGAGTTCCCGGGGCTGGGCGTGCACGGCGTGGTCAGCGACTTCACCGCCACCCTGGACAATCTGCCGGGCGGCGGCCGGCGCATGGTCGCGTTCCTGGGCGGCACCATCGGCAATCTGGTGCCCGCCGAGCGCGCCGAATTCCTGCGCGGCATCCGCGATGTGCTGGAACCCGGTGAGCAGTTGCTGCTCGGCGCGGGCCTGGTCATCGATCCGGCGGTGCTGGTTCCGGCCTACGACGACGCCGCGGGGGTGACCGCGGAGTTCAATCGCAATGTGCTGCATGTCCTCAACGCCCGCCTGGGCGCGGACTTCGAGCCGGAGAAGTTCGCGCACGTCGCGGTGTGGGACGCCGAGCGGGAGTGGATCGAGATGCGGCTCGAGGCCACCGAGGCAATGACGGTCCGCATTCCCGAACTCGACCTGACCGTCGACTTCGCGCGGGGCGAGCAGCTGCGCACCGAGATCTCGGCGAAGTTCCGCCGCGAGGTGCTCGAAAGCGAGCTGGACGCGGCCGGTTTCCGCGCCGAGCACGTCTGGACCGATCCGGACCAGCGTTTCGCTTTGGTGCTCGCCGAACGCCGGTAGCCGGGCGCGCGGTGGCGGCTACTTCTGGGCCGTCACCGCGGCCAGCCATTCGATGAGCGGCCGCATCTGCTCCCACGCCGCCCGGATCTCGCGGGCGGCGCGCGGGGTGGGCAGCCACTTGGGTGCGCCGAAATCCTTTCCGGCGGTGAGGGATTTGTGCCGCAGCAATTCGATGCGCGGGTGGTCGATGTCGTAGCCCTTGGGTTTGGTCGCGAGTTTGTCCCCGCCGATGGCGTACCCGTCGGCGATCAGCCGGGCGATCAGCGCTTCCAGTTCGGCGCCGCGCACCTCGTCGTCGATGGCGGCTCGCAGCGCGGTGAGCTGGGCGGCTTCGGCGGCGTACAGGCCGCCGGCGACCCGGAGTCCGGCCGCGCCGATCTGCACGTACCAGCCGGAGTATTGGGCGCTGTACACCACCGCGCCCTGATGGTTCTTGTACGGCGACTTGTCCTTGGCGAAGCGGACGTCGCGGTAGGGCCGGAAGATCTTGGCCGTGCCGAAGTCCGCTTCCAGGTCGGCGACCAAGGCCTTCATCGGATCCCGGACGGATTCCTCCCACACGGTCTTGTGGGCATTCCAGAAGGTCTTGGAATTGTCTGCTTCCAGGTCCTCGTAGAAGTCGAGTCCGGCGAGCGGGAATCCGGTGAATGCGGTCATGGATCGAGTGTCCGTGATGGCCGGGAGCCGGGCGCGCCCGCCCTAGTCCTCGAGCTCTTCGATGATTTCCATGGCGGCGACCTCCGCGGGCCGGTTGTCCTCGATCTCGAATTCCTCGCGTTGGCGGCGGCGGGTCCACTCCTGGTCGAGTTCGTCGCTGATGCCGAGGCGGCCGTCGTTGTCGTTCTCGCGATTGCGGATGACGAGGTCGGAGGGTGGGTCGGTGATGAACCGCTGGTATTCGCGGATCTCGTCTTCCTGGTCGTCGTCACCCAGGTCGTAGTCGAGGTTGTCGACATCGCTGTCGAAGACCTGGTCGGTGTCGAAGACCTCGTCCATCAGGCGGGCGTCGTCCTCGTCGGGCCGGTCGGCCATGCGGCACCACCTCTCCGCGCTGTCTGCGCACCAGTAGCAAACCGTACGTCCGACCTAACGCTACCGCCTGCCGCCTGAAACGGACACGCTTGCCGCCCCAATGCAACGAGCGCGCCCCTCCCGGGTGGGAGGGGCGCGCTCGGTGGATTCGGGGCCGGCTACGCGTTGCCGTTGAAAAGACCGGTGACGGAGCCGTTCTCGAAGACCTCGCGGATGGTCTGCGCCAGCAGCGGCGCGATCGAGAGCACGGTCAGCGTCGGGAACTTCTTCGACTCGTCGATCGGCAGGGTGTTGGTCACCACAACCTCCTTGGCCCCGCAGTTGGCGAGACGCTCGGCGGCCGGGTCGGACAGGATGCCGTGGGTGGCGGCGATGACCACGTCGCCCGCGCCGGCCTGCTTGAGCACCTTGACCGCGCCGGCGATGGTGCCACCGGTGTCGATCATGTCGTCGATCAGGATGCAGGTGCGGCCCTCGACCTCACCGACCACGCGGTTGGAGACGGTCTGGTTGGGGACCAGCGGGTCGCGGGTCTTGTGGATGAACGCCATCGGCGCGTCCGCGAGCGAGTTGGCCCACTTCTCGGCGACCTTCACGCGGCCGGCGTCGGGGGAGACGACCGTGATGTTGGACAGGTCGTAGTTGTTGCGGATGTGCTCGGCCAGCTGCACCTGCGCGTGCATGTGATCGACCGGGCCGTCGAAGAAGCCCTGGATCTGATCGGTGTGCAGGTCGATGGTGATGATCCGGTCCACGCCCGCGGTCTTGAGCAGGTCCGCGATCAGGCGGGCCGAGATGGGCTCGCGGCCGCGGTGCTTCTTGTCCTGGCGGGCATAGGGGTAGAACGGCAGCACCGAGGTGATGCGCTTGGCCGAACCGCGCTTGAGCGCGTCGATCATGATCAGGTGCTCCATGACCCACTGGTTCAGCGGGGCCGGGAAGCTCTGCAGCACGAAGGCGTCGGAGCCGCGGACCGATTCCTCGAACCGGACGAAGGTCTCGCCGTTCGCGAAGTCGCGGGCGGTCTGGGGGGTGACGTGAACGTTGAGTTCCTTGGCCACCGCCTCGGCGAGCTCAGGATGAGCGCGTCCCGAGAACAGCATCAGATTCTTCTGGTTATCGGTAGAGAACGCGGTCACTGACGTTCGCCATCCTTTTGCTCGTTGGTTTTCTCGGTGGTTCCGGGCTCTTCCGGGATCGCCGCGAGAGCCGCTTCGGCCGCGCGGGCGGCATCGGTGCCGGGGCGATTGCGCTGCACCCAGCCCTCGAGATTGCGCTGTGCTCCACCCGATACCGCGAGCGCTCCCGGAGGAACACTTCTGCGCAGTACAGTACCCGCCGCCGAGTAGGCGCCGTCACCGACGGTGATCGGGGCGACGAACATGGTGTCGCTACCGGTCCGCACATGCGAGCCGACGGTGGTGTGGTGCTTCTTGACGCCGTCGTAATTGACGAAAACGCTGGATGCGCCGATATTGCTGTGCTCGCCGATGGTGGCGTCGCCCACATAGGTGAGGTGCGGGACCTTGGAGTGCGCGCCGATGGTCGCGTTCTTGGTCTCGACGAAGCCGCCGATCTTGCCTTCGGCGCCGAGCGAGGTGCCGGGGCGCAGGTAGGCGAAGGGGCCGACGGTCGCGCCCGGTCCGATGCTGGACTTCTCGCCGTGCGTGCGCACCACCTTCGCGCCGTCGCCGATGGTCATGTCGGTGAGGGTGCAGTCGGGTCCGATCTCGGCGTCCTCGCCGATCACGGTGTCGCCCAACAGCTGTACGCCCGGGCGGATCACGCAGTCGCGGCCGATCACCACATTGCCGTCGATCCAGGTGCTGCCCGGATCGATGATGGTGACCCCGGCGCGCATGTGCCGTTCCAGGATGTAGCGGTTGAGCGTCTTGGCCGCGCCGGCCAGCTGCACGCGGTCGTTCACGCCGGTGACCTTGGCGGAATCGACCAGGCGCGCGCCGTGCACCGGGTGCCCGGCCTCGCGGGCCAGCTTGAGCACGTCGGTGAGGTACAGCTCGTGGCGGGCGTTGGCGGTGTCGATACGCGAGATCATGATTCGCAGCACGGCCGCGTCGAAGACGTAGACGCCGGAGTTGACCTCGGTGATGGCGGCCTGTGCCGGGGTGGCGTCGGCGTGCTCGACGATCTCCATCACGCGACCCTCGTCGTCGCGGACGATGCGGCCGTAGCCGTTGGGGTCCTCGGGCACGAAAGTCAGTACGGTGGCGGCGGATCCGTCGGAGTAGCTGCGGTGCTCGTCGAGCAGCGCGTGCAGGGTGTGCCCGTCGAGCAGCGGCACGTCGGCGTAGGTGACGAGGACGTCGCCGGAGAAATCGTCGGGCAGCGAGGTGAGCGCGCATTGCACGGCGTGGCCGGTGCCGCGCTGCTCGTTCTGTACCGCCAGGGTGATCGGGCGGCCCAGCTCGGCTCCCACCTTGCCGACCGCGTCGCCGACCTGTTCGCGGTCGTGACCGATCACGGTGATGAGCGACGTCGGGTCGATCTCGTGCGCGGCATGCAACGCGTGCGCGAGCATGCTTCGGCCGGCCAGCGGGTGCAACACCTTGGGGGTCTTGGACCGCATTCGGGTTCCGGCTCCGGCTGCGAGAACGACGACGGCGGTCTCCTGTGGCATGGATCTCCCTCGGCTGCCAGTCATCGTGTGCTGAGTCAGGTTGTGCGGGGCCAACCATAGCGACCCTGCGCGCGAGCTCCGCCGCCAGGACTCGAACCTGGACAAACTGAACCAAAATCAGTTGTGCTGCCATTACACCACGGCGGATTGCAGCGTCATGCGGGTCTGATCCTCGCATGAAGTACGCCTCCACGTCGAACCGCTTACACAGTGTCTTACGTGTCAGTCGATAGGCTACCTACCGCACCGCGGTGGGCGCGGGCCGTGCACGCTGGCAAAGGTGCTCGCGGGCAGGGCGAAAGGGGCAGGTGAGCGATGACGGCGGGCGAGGGTTCCAGGCCGGCGCGGGCGCGCATGACCGGCACCCAGCGCCGACAGCAGCTCATCGAGATCGGCCGGGCGTTGTTCGCCGAGCGCGGGTACGACGCGACCTCGATCGAGGAGATCGCGGCGCGGGCGCAGGTGTCGAAACCGGTGGTGTACGAGCACTTCGGCGGTAAGGAAGGCTTGTACGCCGTCGTGGTCGACCGGGAGATGTCGACATTGCTCGAGATGATCACCTCCTCGCTCAAGCAGAATCGTTCGCGGGTGCGGCTGGAGCAGGTGGCGCTGGCGTTGCTCACTTATATGGAGGAGCGCACCGACGGTTTCCGGATCCTGATGCGTGATCAGCCGGTGTCGGCGGCGGAGGGCACCTATTCGAGTCTGCTCAACGAAGCGGTGAATCAGGTGGCGCATATTCTCGCCGGGGATTTCGAACGTCGTGGCCTGGATCCGACGCTCGCGACGCTCTACGGACAGGCACTGGTGGGAATGGTTGCGACGGCGGCGACCTGGTGGCTGGACGAGCGCCAGCCGTCGAAGGAAGTGGTGGCCGCGCATCTGGTGAACCTGTGCTGGAACGGGCTCACGCATTTGGAGGCGGAGCCCAAGCTGGCGTCGGAATGGCCGAGCGGCAAGGGGTTATAGAACCCTGCGGTCTGAATTTTGGTCTGATATGTCTGCTGTAGCGGGGCAGAACTGGACAGTTAACCAGCGAATTGCGAAGGAGGACGGGTCGAATGCTCGAATCGGCTGGCAGCACGCAGCCGGGTGGTACGGTTCACCCATCCTTCGAGTGCTGTTCGAACTGTGATGTCGGTCAACTTCGGGATGGCGGTCTACTTCAGGATGGCTGGTTTGATGACGGGCGGATCTGATGGCTAGGCAAGCGCGTGCGGAGATCACTCGCGATTCCGTGCTCGCGGGCGCTGCCGATGTCTTTCTGCGACTGGGCTACGCGAACGCGTCCCTGTCCGAGATCATCGCGCAGTCGAATGTGACCAAGGGCGCCTTGTACTTTCACTTCGGCTCCAAGGAAGAACTGGCGCGCCGCGGTCGTCGATCAGGGCAACGAGCGACTGATCAGCGCATGCCAGGGTTTCTTCGATCCGCGGGTGCCGGCGTTGGAGGCGTGCATCGGGATCACCTACGTGGTCGCCGATCTCACCATGAACGATCCCATGGTCGGCGCGATGCTCAAGCTCACCCATCAGATCGGCGACTACCGCGGCGCGACGGGCGACAATATCGCCAAGACGTGGGGTGAGACGCACCGGTTGCTCGCCGAACGCGCGATCACCCAGGGTGACCTCGAGGCCGACCTCGATCCCGACACCATCGGCATGCTCCTGCAGGAGATGACCACCGGCGTCCACATCGTCGCCGTCAGCACCGACTCGATCGATCAGATGGCGACCCGCATGGAGCGCGCCTGGTATTTCTTGCTGCCGAGCATCGTCCCGCAGGAGAAGGTCGCCTACTTCCGTGAGTTCGCCGCCCGCCGTCTCCGCCGCTACGTGCAATAAGGCTGCGATCGGACCTGTCACCGCGGGTGACTAGACTCGGTTGGCCGTTCTGAAACGCTGATCTGCGCCGAGGAGTCTTCCCCATGACCACCGATCGTCCGCCTCTGTCGGGACTGGCCGCGGCGGCCGGTGCCGACGCCGCGTTGGAGCAGGTCGCGAGCCTGATCGGGCGGGATTCCGCCAGGCTGGTCGCGCCCTCGGCGGTGCGGCCCTTCGTGGCGACGACCATCGCCGGGCAGCGCCCGCTGCTGGTGGTGACCGCCACCGGGCGTGAGGCCGATGATCTGACCGCAGAGCTGACCGAGATGCTGGGCGATTCGGTGGCGTTGTTCCCGTCGTGGGAGACGCTGCCGCACGAGCGGCTCTCGCCGGGCGCGGACACCGTGGGCCGGCGGATGCAGGTGCTGCGGCGGCTGGCGCATCCGGAGGATCCGGGGGTGACGGGTCCGCTGCGGGTGGTGGTCACCACCGTGCGCTCGCTCATGCAGCCGATGGCGGCCGGGCTCGGGGAGGTCGAGCCGATCGTGCTGCGGCCCGGCGCCGAGTTCGATTTCGACGAATTGCTCACGCGGCTGGTGGAATTCGCCTACGAGCGGGTCGACATGGTCGGCAAGCGCGGCGAGTTCGCGGTCCGCGGCGGCATTCTGGATCTGTTTCCGCCCACCGCGGATCATCCGGTGCGCGTGGAGTTCTGGGGTGACGAGGTCTCCGAGCTGCGCGCCTTCTCGGTGCAGGATCAGCGCTCCATCCACGAGGTGCCGATCGATCTGGTGGTCGCGCCGCCGTGCCGCGAACTGCTGCTGACCACCGCCCTGCGCGAGCGCGCGGCCCAGGTGGCCGCCGACAATGCGGCCGACGCCGCGCTGGTGGAGATGCTGGAGAAGATCGCCCAGGGCATCCCGGTGGAGGGCATGGAGGCGCTGCTGCCGGTGTTGCAGCCCGGCGAGCTGCAGCTGCTGGTGGACGCGCTGCCCGCGGAAACCCATGTGCTGCTGTGTGATCCGGAGAAGGTGCGCACCCGCGCCGCCGATCTGGTGCGGACCGGGCAGGAATTCCTGGAGGCGTCGTGGACGGCCGCCTCCTTCGGCGGGGCCGCGCCGCTGGGCGCGCACGGTCTGGATCTGGCCGCCTCGGGGTACCGGGGCCTGGATGTGGTGCACGCCGACGCCGATCGCCGCGGGCTGCCGTGGTGGACGTTGAGCCCGCTGGCCGCCGACGCCCCGGACGAGATCGTGTTGCCGGTGCTGGCCGCCGCGTCCGCGCGCGGTTCCGAGGAGCTGGTGGCCACCATCTTCGCCTCGCTGCGCGCGCATGTCGCGACCGGCGGCCGCGCGGTCATCGTGGTGGCGGGACACGGTACGGCGCAACGCATTCTGGAACGTCTCGCCGATGCCGAGGTGCCGGCCGCGACGTTGGAGGCCGGGGCCGAGCCGGTGCGCGGACTGGTCGGGGTGCTGTGCGGTTCGCTGCACGACGGCGTGGTGTTCGACGACGCCAAGCTGGTGGTGATCGCCGAATCCGATCTCACCGGCAACCGGGTCACCGCGCCCGGTGAGGGCAAGAAGCTGCCCGCCAAGCGTCGCAATCAGGTCGATCCGCTGGCCCTGACCGCCGGTGACATGGTGGTGCACGATCAGCACGGCATCGGCCGTTTCGTGGAGATGATCGAGCGCACCATCGGCGGTGCGCGCCGCGAGTACCTGGTCATCGAGTACGCGCCCGGTAAGCGTGGCCAGCCGGGGGACCGGCTGTTCGTGCCGATGGACGCGCTGGATCAGCTGTCGCGGTATGTCGGCGGCGAGATGCCCGCGCTGTCCAAGCTCGGCGGTTCGGACTGGGCCAATACCAAACGCAAGGCGCGCAAGGCGGTTCGCGAGATCGCCACCGAGCTGGTGCAGCTCTACGCGGCCCGCCAGGCCGCGCCCGGTCACGCCTTCGCCCCGGACACCCCGTGGCAGCAGGAGATGGAGGACGCGTTCGCGTTCACCGAGACCGTCGATCAGCTCTCGGCCATCGCCGAGGTGAAATCCGATATGGAGAAGGCGGTCCCGATGGACCGCGTCATCTGTGGTGACGTGGGCTACGGCAAGACCGAGATCGCGGTGCGCGCCGCGTTCAAGGCGGTGCAGGACGGCAAGCAGGTGGCGGTGCTGGTGCCGACCACGCTGCTGGCGCAACAGCATCTGCAGACCTTCACCGATCGCATGGCCGGATTCCCGGTGGTGGTGAAGGGCTTGTCCCGCTTCACCGATGCGGCCGAGTCGCGGGAGATCCTGGAGGGCATGACCACCAAGGATGTCGACATCGTGGTGGGCACCCACCGCCTGTTGCAGACGGGTGTGCGCTGGAAGGATCTGGGCCTGGTCATCGTCGACGAGGAGCAGCGCTTCGGCGTCGAGCACAAGGAGCACATCAAGGCGTTGCGCACGCACGTGGATGTGCTGACCATGTCCGCCACGCCGATTCCGCGCACCCTGGAGATGTCGCTGGCCGGTATTCGTGAGATGTCGACCATCCTCACCCCGCCCGAGGAACGGCATCCGGTGCTGACCTATGTGGGCGCGTACAACGACAAGCAGGTGGCCGCGGCCGTCCGCCGTGAGCTGTTGCGTGACGGCCAGGTGTTCTACGTGCACAACCGGGTGTCGTCGATCGACAAGGCGGCCAAGCGGATTCGCGATCTGGTGCCGGAGGCGAGGGTCGTGGTGGCGCACGGGCAGATGAACGAGGACATGCTCGAGAAGACCGTGCAGGGCTTCTGGGAGCGCGAGTTCGATGTGCTGGTGTGCACCACCATCATCGAGACCGGTCTCGACATCTCCAATGCCAACACCCTGCTGGTGGAACGCGCGGACGCGCTGGGCCTGTCGCAGCTGCACCAGTTGCGCGGTCGTGTCGGCCGGTCGCGGGAGCGCGGCTACGCCTACTTCCTGTATCCGCCGGAGAAGCCGCTCACCGAGACCGCCTACGACCGGCTCGCCACCATTTCGCAGAACTCGGATCTGGGTGCGGGTATGGCGGTGGCCATGAAGGACTTGGAGATTCGCGGCGCGGGCAATGTGCTGGGCGCGGAGCAGTCCGGCCATGTCGCGGGCGTCGGCTTCGATCTCTACGTGCGCTTGGTCGGGGAGGCGGTGGAGGCGTATCGCGCCGCCGCGGACGGCCGCCCGATCTCGGTGGACGAGGAGGTCCGGGAGGTCCGCATCGACCTGCCGGTGGACGCGCACATCCCGCCGGACTACATCACCTCCGATCGGCTGCGCCTGGAGGCGTATCGCAAACTCGCTGCCGCCCAGGATGATTCGGGTCTGTCGGCGGTGGTCGAGGAGCTGGTGGACCGGTACGGGCCGTTGCCGGTGGAGGTGGGTCGGCTGGTGTCGGTGGCCAAGCTGCGGTTGCTGGCGCGCGCGTATTCGATCGCCGAGATCGGTGTCACCGGCACCACGGTGAAGGTGTCGCCGTTGCAGCTGCCCGATTCCAAGCAGCTGCGGCTCAAGCGGCTCTACCCGAATGCCACCTATCGGGCGGCAACCGGCATCGTGCAGTTGCCGTTGCCGCGCGTCGAGGACAGTGTCGGCGCGGCGCGGGTCCGCGATGTGCAGGTGTTGCAGTTCGTGGCGGATCTGCTGCTGGCGCTGGACGGAAAGGCGCCCGGCGCGGTGGATGTCCGGGTGCCCGCCGAGGTGATGGCCCCGCGATGAGGCCCGAGTCCACCGCGGACCTCGCGCGGATGACGGCGGCGCTGGCCGAGGCCGTCGATGTGATGGATCGGCTGTGGAACTTCGGCGGCTGGGAGGTGACGCAGACCCACGATTCGCTGCGCCCCTACCTGCTGGAGGAGACCTACGAGCTGCTCGACGCCATCGGTGACGAGGATGCCGAGACGATCAAGGAGGAGCTCGGCGATCTGCTGTTGCAGGTGCTGTTCCACTCCCGGATCGCCGAGGCCGCAGGCGAATTCACGGTCGCGGAGGTGGCGGCGGCGCTGGTGGCCAAGCTGGTGCACCGCAGCCCGCACCTGAGCCCCGGCGACACCGAGCCGGACGCTCCCTTCACGGATCCGGACGCGACCGTCGCGGACAAGATCGCGGCCCAGGAAAAGGCTTGGGAGGAGCGGAAATCCGCTGAGAAGGCGCGACGTTCCTGCCTGGACGGTATCGCCATGGCGCAGCCGGCGCTGGCCCTGGCGGAGAAGGTTCGCTCGCGCGGGATCAAGGCGGGTTTGCCGGAGGATCTGGTTCCGGCCGCCTTGCGGGTGGTGGAGCTCGGTGGGCCGGGTAGCGCCGAGGAGCGGTTGCGCCAGGCCACGCTCGCCTTCGCCGCCGCCGTGCGATCGGCCGAGGATGCGGCGGAAATCGATCGGGGCACGCGCGACGCGCTGACCGCGGCGGACTGGCATCGGTACTGGCCGCGTTCCTGACTCGCCGTCGGATGGGCTTCGAATCACGGTGATTCGCGGCAAATTCGGCATAGCGGTGGCGATGCCGGACGATAACGGCGGTGTTGCCTCGGGCTCGTTTCCGCTAGCGTCACAGGGGTGCATGCTTCGGGGCGCGAATCGATCACCGAGTACTACCCGCCGAGAACGGGTGCGATCGCCGCGTTGGTCTTTTTCCTGGTGATGACCGTGCTACCGGGTTTCGTGGTGTTCAACGCCGATGAACACCCGGTGATGCGGTTCGTGGCCGGGATCCTCATGGCGGTGTTCGGTTTCGGGGTGTACGCCATGCTCGACGAACTGTTCCGCCCGCAGCCGACGTTGCTGCTCACCGATCAGGGTTTCACCTATCGTGGCTTCCCGCATGTGGCTTGGAGCGAGGTGGATCGGGTCCGGCTGCGTATCGGCCGGCTGCGCAAGGGCGGTCGCGCGGAGGTCTTCGCCGAAGTGGTGCTGCATGATCCCGGCGAATTCCGGCACCGCGTCGAAGCTCTCGGTGATGCGACCGCGCGCCGCCACCCGGACCGTCCGCTCTACATCGTCGCCGAGCGGCTGCCGGTCTCGGTGCCGGCGGTCGTGGAGGTCATGCGCGATCACTGTCCGGCGTTGGTGGTGCGTCCCGTCGAGGACGCCCCCGTCCCGGCCGAGCCGCCCGGCGCCCCGCGTTCGGCCGATCGCGACATGGTGGAGAGCGCCTTGGTCGGCGCTCTCACCGACGAGCTACCCGCGGACTGGACGCTGGCCGTCCTGTGGTTCTCGCTGGTGGGCGATGACGGTCACGCGGGTCTGCAACTGGAATTGTCCGGCGCCGCCGCCCCCGAGCCCGCCGAGGAGCTACCCCCGTCCGAGGAGGTGCTCATGCTCCTCAACCGTCTCAAGGAAGTCTGTCACGACCCGATGACCGGCACCTGGCTCAGCGGCCAGGTGCTGCTGCGGGCCGGTTCCACCAAGGCCCAATTCACCCTGTCCTTCAAGGACATCCCCGACTGGCTCCCGGTCCCCGAGCCCGACGACTGCCGCCGCGAGCTCGCCACCTACCCGCGAGCCGGCGACGAGATCCCCACCTGGCTGCGTCAGCGCATCTCCTGACCGAGCCCGTTCATTCCTCGGCGAGGTAGCGCTCGACCGTGT
Organism: Nocardia tengchongensis; assembly: GCF_054781395.1. Lineage (NCBI taxonomy): Bacteria > Bacillati > Actinomycetota > Actinomycetes > Mycobacteriales > Nocardiaceae > Nocardia > Nocardia tengchongensis. Next base: position 1,011,945 of record NZ_BAAGUM010000006.1, on the reverse strand, counting down.
CGACCTTGGCGGTCATCGCATCGGTGACGCCGGGCCGGATATCGGCCTTGAGCACCAGGCTGCAGCGCGGTGCGACCGCCGTGATGGCGTCGGTGGCCTGTTTGACCACGGCCATCACCTCGTCCCATTCACCCTCGAGGGTGGTGAACATGGAATTGGTCTCGTTGGGCAGGCCGCTGGCGCGCACGATCCGGACGGCCTCGGCGACGGCGCGGCCCACGTCCGCGCCGACGCCCATCGGGGTGACCGAGAAGGCGACGATCACACGTTCACGCCGTAGTCGCGGGCGATGCCGGCCAGGCCGGAGGCGTAGCCCTGGCCGATGGCGCGGAACTTCCATTCGGGGCCGTGGCGGTAGAGCTCGCCGAAGACCATGGCGGTTTCGGTGGAGGCGTCCTCGGTGAGGTCGAAGCGGGCCAGCTCGGCGCTGGTGACGGCGTCGATCACCCGGATGTAGGCGTTGCGGACCTGGCCGAAGGACTGGCGGCGGACGTCGGCCTCGTGGATGGAGACGGGGAAGAAGATGTTGGTGATGGTCGGCGGCATGGCGGCCAGGTCGACATTGATCACCTCGTCGTCGCCGTCGCCCGCGCCGGTGAGGTTGTCGCCGGTGTGCTCGATGGTGCCTTCGGGGGAGCGCAGGTTGTTGTAGAAGATGAAGTGCGCGTCCGACAGCACCCGCTGATTGGGCCCGCAGGCCATGGCGCTGGCGTCGAGGTCATAATCCGCGCCGGTGGTGGTGCGAACGTCCCAGCCCAGCGCCACCGCGACCTTGGTCAGGTTCGGGGCCTGTTTGGACAGCGAGACATTTCCGCCCTTGGCCAAGCTGACAGACACACGATCTCCTTCGATACTCAGTTGCGTTCGGCCGCCATTGCTTCGAGCGTCGCGACCCGATTCCTCAGATAGCGTAGTTCGGTGTCGTCGAGGACGGTGCGCTGAATTCCGGAGGCGACCGCGAATGCCGATTGCCGGTGGTCGTCGATGACGTCGACGGTCAATTCGACGGCCACGTAGTCGTCCGCGCCGGGCAGCGGATCGGCGATGACCTTGCCGGTGCCGCGGGCGCACAGGGCCACATTGCCGCCGCCCAGGATCAGCAGCGCCAGCTCGGGCCGTTCCCGCAGCCGCGCCAGCGAGCCGCGATCGGATTTGAGGCTGAGCAGGATTCGCCGGTCGCCGGCGCGCACCGGCCAGGAGACGGGGATGGCGTGCGGCGCGGGATCGGTGGTGACCAGGACGGCGATGGTGTCCTGCGGCCATTCGGGTAGAACGTCCAGTTCGGGATGCTCCGGCTGCATGTCCGTCGAGGGCTCCTGACGTTCCCGCGCGTCGGCTACCATCTGTGTCCCCTCACCATCGGGTACCGCACAGCGGGCTGGGCTGTGCTGCCCGCAAGTGTATGCCGTTGCCGCACTGGCTCGCTGGCGTCCGAATCGCACCCCGGGCGTGCCGGATTTGAGTGTTTCGCCCGTTACGACTGTGAAAACACCTCTGGACCTGCGGGGAAACGGATTGACGAGAAGCGATAACGGTTGCATCATTCGTTACAGTCCCTCGACTCGACGAGGTCACGCGAGTAGCCGGCCGATGACCGCCCGGTGAATTTCGCCCGTGGAAACACACCCGGTACCGCCCGTCCGCTCCGTTCTTCTGACTGCACAACAGATTTCACGGCGTACGCCGGCCCGTGCGTGTCCCGGGACCGGTACCCGGCCGTGCCGGCGTGGTGCCGCAAGACGTGAGGTGAACAGCGCGAAGAGAGCGGAGACGTTGATGGTGGACATGGGTGCGGGGCAGCAGCCGGAGATGGTGGAGATGATGGGGCGCGCGACAGTGGCGAATTTGGCGGTATCCGAGGCGGTTCTCGAAGATCTGCGCTACCTGCGCGCCGAGCTGACCGCCGCGGACGTCCCCTTCCTGCTGGTGCGCGACGCCGACCACCGGTTGGTGCTGGCCGTGGACAGCGGCCACCGGACCGCGCTCAGGCGGGTGCTCGGGGCCGCCATGGTCGCCGGCTTCACCTGCAATGAGAAGCCGCACAATGTCTTCCGGCTCGGCCGCGACCTGGACCCGGCCCACCACGTGGAACTGGAGCTGTGGGAGTACCACGGCGACACCGTGGAATGCCCGCGCCCGAATGCCCTGACCCGCATGGTTTTCGACGTCGCCGATGTGGAACCGTCCACCGTGCTGCTGTACGACACCAGCTGGCCCACCCTGGACGGCATGTTCACCCCGCATCCCACCGATGTCGGTTTCGACATCGACCTGGTGTTCTCCTGGGTGGACGGCACCGATCCCGAATTCCGTGCTCGCCGTGCCGGAATGCTGGCGCAGGTGGTGGTCGGCGAGGGTGACGACGCGGATGCCCGCATCCGCCAGATCGACGAACTGCGCTACGCGCTGCGCTCGGTGCACAAGAACGCCCCGTGGATCCGCCGCATCTTCATCGCCACCGATTCCCGGATCCCGGACTGGCTGGCCGACGATCCGAAGGTCACCATTGTTCGCGCCGTCGACCATTTCCCGGATGTCAGCGGCCTGCCGATCTTCAATTCCCATGCGGTGGAATGCCAATTGCAGCACATCGAAGGATTGTCGGAGCATTTCCTCTACTCCAACGACGACATGTTCTTCGCCCGCCCGGTGCGCCCGTCCATGTTCTTCACCCCCGCGGGCATCAGCCGCTACATCGAGGCGGGCACCCGCGTCGGACCGGGCGCGAACAACGAGCGCCGCAGCGGTTTCGAGAACGCGGCCCGCGTCAATCGCGCCCTGCTGACCCAGCGCTTCGGCCATGTCATCACCCGGCACCTCGAGCACACCCCGGTTCCCCTACGCCGCAGCGTGCTGCTGGAAATGGAACAGGTCTTCGCCGAGGACTTCGCCCGCACCCGCGCCAGCCGTTTCCGCGCCGCCACCGACATCTCGGTCACCAATTCCCTCTACCACTACTACGCCCTGCTCACCGGCCGCGCGGTGCCGCAGGAAGCCGCCAAGATGCGCTACGTCGACACCACCATGTACACCGGCCTGGCCCTGCTCGACGGCTTGGCCAAACGCCGCAATGTCGATTTCTTCTGCTTGAACGACGGCAGTTTCCCGGAGGTCCCGGAGGCCGAACGGGTGCGCGCGGTCTCGGAATTCCTCGAAACCTACTTCCCCGAACCGGCCCCCTGGGAGAAACCGGACACCGTCGCGGGCACCATGACCGCTTTCGAATCCGGCGCGGCCTGACCCACTCGGAGTCACGCCTTACGAACGGATTTCGTCACCCCTGACAGCCGGTTGAGCTTCTCGAAGTAGCGCGCGGCATCGCGCGTTCCGGGTGTCAGGTGGGTGGGGGAGAAGCACTCGCCATTGCAGAGCGTCACCCGCCCGGTCGACGTGACGGCCGTGATGATGCATTCCGCATCATCGCGGCCGGTCATCCGAAACCGCACCGGGGCACCGACTTTCACCCAGTCGGGCAGCCAGATCATGCTCCCCGCCCTTCCTGCTCCGCACCCGGCGGCGCATCGACCTCGCGATCGGGGAACGTGTGCGCCTCCGGGACATCGTCGGTGGAGTGGTCGTGCCGCGCAGCGGCCTGGTTGCGCACCGGCGGATCGGCGGGCGCGAAATAGGGATTGGTCATCATCGACTCCGAATCAGGAGAAGGAAGAAGGAAGGTCGTTCACCACGCGCGATGCCTACCGTGGACCCGGTGGCGGTTACGTAGCGGTACGCAGGGAAAACCCCCGCTGACCAGCGCCGAGTCGCCCGGTGTGACAGTTCGCGCGTCGGAGAACCCCCACCGCGCGATGCCCAGCAAGGACGACCCGGTGACAATAATCAGAAGTAAAAGCCAAATGTCCCAAAGCATTACGCCAGCCCCTCGCTGAATGCGCTTGCAGATCTTGGGTTCTTAGACCGGCGCCCCGACGGGCGCTCTGTTGTGCACATCACACGTTACCTTGGTTGTTACAACGTGGCAAGGCTGTGAAGCGCCCCTTCAGGCCTGCTCGGTGCTATACGGTGTTGGCGACTTCTTCGCAGGAAGGATCGAGATGACTGGCATGTCTCCTACCGTCGCGAACTGGGAGTTGATGCTGCGCATCCGGAGTCGGGCTGACGATCAAGGGCTGAAGACGAGCACGATCGTGAAGGCGCTCGATGTCAGTCAGCAGTACTGGTCGGCACTCAACCGTGGACGCGGCACACTGGCCGAGGACAAGTTGAAGGACCTTCTCAGTCTGCTCGAGTTCGATGCCGAGGAGCGGGAGGAGTTGCATGCACTGCGCGACATCGCGAAAGGTCGACATCCGTTCGCTGAGTATTCCGCCCTGTTCAATGAGCAGCTGATGCGGTTCTACGGGTTGGAGACTGGTGCGCAGAACATCCGCAGCTTCGAAAGCACCCTGATACCAGGGCTTCTCCAGACCGAGGACTACATCCGTGTTCTCATGAAGTCGCGAGTCACTACCTACCGGCCGACCGAGGTCGAGCAACGTGTCAGCGCGCGGTTGCAACGGCAGCGTCTGCTCACCGCACCCGACCCTGTCGAATTCTCGGTCGTCATCGGGCAGGCTGCTCTGATGTACAAGGTCGGCGACGATGACGTGCGCAGTAGGCAACTGCAGCACTTGATCTCGATGGCGGAGAGGTATCCGGGCACTATCGAAATCCGCATCGTTCCGTACGAGGCGGGTGGCGCCATCGCGAGTCTCAACTCCGCGACCTTCCACCTCTTGGACTTCAAGAGCGCCCGCCTTCCCATGCTGGGCTGGGCTGAGTCGGCTGCCTACTTCGAAGTCGTCGATGACCCCAAACGGGTTACCGCACTCGACTATCTCTTCAGTCAGATCCAATCGCACGCTCTCGATCGTGAGCGGTCGATCGAGCTGATCAAGCAGGTTGCAAGCCGCAGCTAGGGTTGCTCCGTGAGTGACCGGTTTTTCAGATCCAGTTTCAGCGGTTCGGAGGGTACCTGCGTCGAGGTCGCCCACCACGCCGACGCAGCATTCATCCGAGACAGCAAGTACAGCGGCCTCGCTCGGACCGAGCCGATGCTCGCGGTTGGTCCGAAGCTCTGGCCTGCCTTCCTCGATCTGGCCTCGAGCGGCGTCTCGGGCGACATCGGAGATCAACTGTCCGTCAAGGTCTTCCCCGACGGCAGCGCGACCCTCGCCAGCGCCGAGGGCATCACCCTCGAGTACACCGCTGCCGAATGGGACGCCTTCAAAAAGGGTGTCGCCAACGGCGAATTCGACCGATAGTTCTTGGTTGGAATCTGATTGGTGGCGCCGCCGACCATCAATGGCATGAACAAGAAATTCTTCGCCGCCACCGTTCTCGCCGCCGCCACGACCGCCGCCACCGTGCTGGGTGCGGGCTCCGCCGCCGCGGACAGCGCGCGCCAGATCCACTTCGCCTACGGCACCGACAATGCCTTCGTCAGCGGTCACATCCAGGGGTTCGGTAGCGACACCTACCGGCTGGACGCCCGGGGTGGGCAGACGATGATCATCAGCGCCGCCCCGTACTGGTCGGACACCGTGGTCACCATCAAGGGCCCGACCGGCACCTTGGCCAACCAGCAGCAGTGGGCGCGGGTCACGCTGCCGGTCAATGGTTCCTACGAGCTCGTCGTGACTTCGCCCGGTCACAACACCCTCGATTACGGCCTCGGCGTCAAGATCGACTGAATTTCCGCGGAACCGTTTCCATAGTCCTGAATTCGTGGAGCGCGCCCTCGGTGCGCTCCTTAGTTCTTGTGGGACGCTGATCGGGAAACTCCTTTTTCCCGTCTGTCCGGACCCGGAAGCGAGGGTGTGCCATGGTCGAATACCCGCCGCCGATGCCGCCGATGAATCCGCCGGCGTTCCAGCCGTCGATGCCCATCGTCGACCTCGATGTCTTCCCGCCCGCGCAGCAGCGGCGCTGGACGGTCCTGCTGCGCGCGATCCTGGCCATCCCGCACCTGCTGGTCCTGATTCTGGTGGGCTTGGCGTCCGGGGTGGTCGCGGTGCTCGGCTGGTTCGGCGCACTGTTCACCGGCGCCCTCCCGATCTGGTGCGCCGACTTCCTGCGCGGCACTCTCGCCTACACGATGCGCGTCTTCGGCTACACCTACCTGCTGGTCGACGAGTACCCGCCGTTCAACTTCGAGGTCGACGCGAATTACCCGCTGCGCGTGCAGTTCCCGGCCCCCACCCGCCTGAACCGCTGGGCCGTCCTGTTCCGCTTCTTCCTGGCGCTCCCGATCCTCATCCTGACCAGCTGGCTGTCCACCGGCTGGATGGTGATCGCCCCCATCTTCTGGCTGATCCTGCTGATCACCGGCCGCATGCCCGCCGCCGTCTTCCAGGCCACCGCCGCCGTCCTGCGCAGCCAACTCCGCACCGACGCCTACTGGGCCATGCTCACCCCCACCTACCTCTCCCAAGTCTTCGGCGACGGCCCCGCCCCGGCCCCCGGCGAACTCCCCCCACCCGCGGCTTCCCCCACCCGCCCCCTCCTCGTCTCCCAGGCAGCCAAGGTCCTCCTCTGGATAATCCTGATCCTCGGCGTCCTCTGGAGCTTCTTCAACCCCGGCCCCGACTACTCCACCAACGACAACCCCACCCAGCCCACCCACATCGAATGGCCCCGCCCCACCCCGTAACGACGGATCCCGGGTCCGGCGGCACCTCATGCGCCGAACCCGGGTGGGGGTCAGAGCGCGTAGGGGTTGAAGGCGCAGGTCAGGTTGGGGTGGCCGGAGGGGTCGAGGGCGCGGAGGGCGATGGAGACGGCGCGTTTGGAGTACATCATCGACAGGTGGTCGGAGAGGTCGATGGGGCAGCCGTCCTGGAGGGTCACGTTGGTGACCGTCGCGCCGGGGCCCGCGGTGAGGAAGGTGGCGTCGTAGGGGGTGGAGATCTCGTCGTGGGTGGTGGCGACGCTGGTGTAGTGCACGCCCGCGACGGTGTCACCGGCGGCGTCGAGGGTCGTGTAGAACTTGGATCCGGCCACCTGTTCGATCAGGCCCTCGCCGACCAGGAGTTGGCTGAAACCCAGTGCGTTGAAACCCATGTCGGTCAGGTGGCGGCCCAGGGTGGCGATGCCGTCGAGGGTGGTGCCGTGGTGGGTGGCGCCGAAGGTGATCAGCTGGTCGACCTTGGCCGCGCCGCCGCCGAACTTCAGGTACTGGTCGGCGACGGGGCCGCCCTGCGAGTGGCCGACGATGTTCACCTTGTGCGCGCCGGTCGAGGCGAGCACCTTGTCGACGAAGGTCGCGACCTGCGCGGCCGAATCCTCCATGGGGGCAACGCCGTTGACGCCGGGCACCAGCGCGCCCAGGCCGCCCTGCCGGACCAGCCCCTCCTGGCCGTAATTCAGTGCGTACACGCAGAATCCGGCCTGTTTGATCTGCGGTGACATGTAGGCGAAGCCGTCGTAGGCGTTCATCCACGAACCGTGCAGCAGCACCACCGGTTCCGGATGCGCGGCAGTGGGCTTGCAGTTCCAGTCGTTCGCTCCGGCGGGGGCCATGTTCTCGTTGGCGAGCGAGAAGGTGAACGCGGCCAGGGCGTCGGTCATCTGCGGGCCGTTGCCCGAGGGGATGGTGGAATGCGGCGCGCTGGAGATGCCGGTGTCCGCGAGAGCCTTCCCGGCGGTCTTCACGCCGGAATTGATGGCGTCGACGAGATTCTGGATCGTGGGCGGGGTTTGGGCCTGGGCCTCCACCGAGTGAATTCCGGCCGGCCCGGCCAGCGTCGCCGCGGTCATGATCGCCGCGGCGACGCGCGCCAGTATCCGTGTGCTCGTGGTCATCTGATGTCCTTCCTGCAGGTGCCGGGCTTCGCTGCCCGAACCTGGATGCAGAAGGTAGAGCGATGACCATGAGCGTCAGTACTGCTTACGGGGAGGTTCGCGGTTCCTACAACGGCCCCGGAAGGCCGATGTGAGAATCGCCAACGTCAGCTGACCTGGGTGACCGCGGGCAACTGCCAGGTGCCGTCGAGCGCCTGCGGATCGGCGGCGTAGAGGCGAATCATCAGTCGGCCCTTGCCCGACTCGGAGATCGGCAGCCAATTGCCGTGCGGGACCGCGGGTCCCGGATCGGCCGCTTGAATCACCAGTTCGACCGAACCGTCGGGGCCGGGGACTACCGGCACCTGATGGCCGACGGAATAGATCCCGGCCGGGTTGGGGACCAGGTAGCCCTCCGGCGTGTAGGCCGTCAACGACCAGAATCCCTTGACCGGCGGGGTCTTTCCGGCCGCGAACTTCATGACGTACCGCTTGGGCGCGTCGGGGGTTCCGGCGTCGATCTCCACGGTCGGGTAGACGGCGTCCTTGGGCAGGTTCTCGCCCAGCGCGCCCCGAGCGGTGTAGGCCCGCAACGGGTAGTCGGTGCCGTAGGCGCCCTGATTGGTGTTGAAGGCCCAGCCGTTCTCGTTCTTGGCGCCCGGGTTCTTGTAGCCGGTGATCTGATCCTTGCCCGCCTGCACCCCGGCGCTGAGGTCCGCGGCCAGAGCCGAGTCGACCGTGCCGCCGGGCGTGACCCCGATGCCGGCGAACCGCTTCATCGCGGGTGCGTCGTCGGCGGCGGGCGGATTGTCGACCATGAGTGCGTTGAGTTTGCCGAAGAATGCCGGCCCGTTCATCTTGGCCACGGCGCCCGGCGGCGGAACCGCACTGTTGATCGGCGGATTGCCCAGCGGGGTGGGCCGTTCCCCGCTTTCCCATTCGCTCAGCGTCGCCATCCTCATCTGGCCTTGTGCGGCTTGCGCATTCGCGATGTCGGCCTCGTCGTGGTACTCGGTGCGGTCGATCAGCCACGCGGTATTGGTGGTGATGGGCACCCGCGTCATCCCCTCGGGCACGGTGCCCGAGAAGTTCGGCCCGGTCAACGCGTAGGTGTGCCCACCGTTCTGCTTGCCGTCCTTGGGATCGATGCTGGAGGGGTCGCCCACGGTATTGCTCCACGCGTCGAGCACCTGCATGAGCCAGTACCGATCGGTGATCTCGGGGATCTCCACCACGACCGGCTCGCGCTTCAGATCCACCCACGCCGAGGTGTAGATGGTGTCGACATTCGGATCGACGACGGCGTTGATGGTCGGATCCAGCGGCGGCACGGCCACCCACCGGTTGTTCGGCGTGGAGATGAGGCTCTGCTGATGGGTCGCATCCATCAGCACCAGCGGATAGCCGAAGACGTAGGCATCCGTCGCCACGGACTTCGCGTCGGTAGCGCCGGACGTGCCGGCCGTCGACGATCCACCGGAATCGCTGAAAGATGAACAGGCTGACAACATTCCGCCCGCCACCGTCAGCGCCACGCTGGTCAACACCAGCGAGCGCGATGCCAGGGCGCGTGCCCTGCGGCGAGCAGCCCGAGGCAGGTCGGGTTTCGAAGGATCTGCCGCGTAGTTCAAGGCCACTCCATTCGCTCGGACGGGCACTGGCGCACCGCCTTTGGAAGGGTAGCTATGAATTCGCTAAAGCTGTTTCACTCGATGCCGCATGTTCACGGCACGGTCTTGCCGTCCGACTCGGGAGCCTCGGTCCGGCGGCGCAGGACGTGGGGGATGCGTGCCGCGGGCGGGATCACGATCCCGGCGTCCGCGAGCTTGGCCGCCGCCTGCTCGGGATCGGCGGGCTGACCGACGGTCGGGCCGTGGCCGATCGGCACCACCGAATGCACGATGGTGTCGGGGTAGATGTGCACGTAGTTGAACGCCTGCGCGCCGTCGCGGCCGCGCTGGCCGCCCTCGGCGACCGCCATGTCCTGGCTGTAGCAGGTGGCCGAGGCCACCGAGACGGGGATGCCCGCGAAGGTGGCGGTGCTCGAAAGGTGCAGGTGCCCGGCGAGAATGGCGCGCACGTCGGTGCCGTCGAGGACATCGGCGAGGCGGCGCTGATCGCGCAGTTCCACCAGCACGGCCAGGTCCTGCACGCAGGGGATGGGCGGGTGGTGCATGGCCAGGACGGTGCCGAAGGGGGCCGGTTCGGCGAGAACGTCTCGGAGCCAGGCCAATTGGTCGTCGGTGATCTCACCCCAGTGGTGCCCGGGAACGGTGGTGTCGAGTGCGATGACGCGCAGACCGTCGAACATGTGGACCACGTCGAACGGCGCCGCGGACGGAGCTTCGTCGAGCAGCTGCGCGCGCAGGGTGCCGCGCTCGTCGTGGTTGCCCGCGACCCACACGACGGGCGCGCCGATGCGTTCGGCCCACGGCTCCACCAGGTCCCGCAGCTTGCGGTACGCGCCCGGCTCGCCTCTGTCGGTGAGGTCGCCGGTGAAGATGATGGCGGTCGGGGCGATGCGACTGGCCTCGGCCTGACCGAGCAGCGCGGACAGTCGCGCCTCGGCGTCGACGGCGTCGTACAGGTCGCTGTCGGCGGCGATCAGGTGGGTGTCGCTGAAGTGGAACAGGACATGGTCCGCCCTGGCGTACTCGGCGACTCGCGAGATGTGCACGGATAGCCTCCCCGGCATCTGTGTTTGCGTCGCCAGAATAGCGAAAGCCGTTTCCTTCAGGTTGCCCGCGCACGGTGACGGCATGCTTGCGGAAAGGTGAGATTTGGATGTCGGCCTAATGTCCGAGGCTACCGGCCAGCACTCGCGGATGTTCCTGCTCACGCACGTGCAGCAGGTGGAAATACCGGCGCAGCATCAGGGCAGCGGTAGTCGCCAGTCCGGCCGTCAGCCCCCACCAGACGCCCGCCGCCCCCAAGTTGGCCGGGAAGGCAAGCAGTAGCGCCGTGGGCAATCCCACACCCCAGTAGCCCACCAGGGACAGCCGGAACCCGGCCTTGGTGTCCTTGAGCCCGCGCAGCAAACCGACCCCGATGTTCTGGGCGGCGTCGAAGAACTGCAGCACGATCGCGATCAACAGCAGGGTGTGCGCCGTCGACACGGTCGCGGCATCGCTGTCGGCCAGAAACGGCTTCGACACCCAGTCCGGCACCAGCGCGTACGCGAGCCCGGTGAGCGCCGCGACCAGTCCCGCGTACCGCAAAGCCAGCCACGCCACCGAGCGCGCGTGCACGTACTCGTCACGCGCTACCGCTTTGCTCACCAGAATCGACGCGCCGTGCGAGAGCCCGATCGCCACCTGGAACACGATGTACACGATCTGATAGACGACATTGTGCGCCGCCAGCGCCGCCGCCCCGAGACTTCCCATCACCAGCGCCAGCACCGAGAACATGCCCGCTTCGGACCCGTAGGTGAGTGCGATCGGCGTCCCCAGCCGCAGTTCCTCCCACACCGTCGCCGCGTGCACCGGCCACATCCGAACCGGCAGTGTCGCACCGAGTTTCGGATCCCGCCGCACCATCGCCCAGAACACCCCGAAGGTGATCAGGAAGACCAGCGAGGTGGCCACGCCGATCCCGGTCAATCCCAGCTCCGGCAGCCCGGCCCAGCCGTGCATGAACGTCAGTGCCAGGGCCAGATTCAACGCCACCGACCCGAGCGTCACCAGCAGCAGCGCCTGCGGCCGCTGCATCCCGACCGTGTACTGCCGCAACACCTGGAACCACAGGCACGGCAGCAGTCCCGGGGCCAGCGCCACCATCATCGGCCGCGCCTGCGCCAGCACCGCGGCGTCCTGCCCGAGCCACCGCAATGCCCACCCCAGCCCGATCAGCAGTGCGCCGCCGAGCAATCCGGCGATCGTGGCGATCAGAAAACTCGACCGCACCACGGCCCGGACCTGTCCCTCACCCCGCCGCCCCTGCTTCTCGGCCCGGCTCACCACGGTCGCGACCTGATTGCCGGTCCCGGTGATCAGCCCGACGCACATGGTCCGGATCTGGTTGAACAACACCAGCGCCAGCCCGCCCGCAGCCACCTGCCGCACCCCGAGCGTCCCCATCAACGCGATATTGGTGGTGGACACCGCCACCTGGGCGAGCTGAGTCAAGGCGATGGGCGTGGCCAGCGACGTCAACTGCCGCCCATCGGATTGCCGAAGCGCCCCGATCATTTCGCGGCAGCTCCGTCCGCGGACGTGGAATCCGTGGCGGGCGTCGCGTCCGGCATCAGGATGGTGTGAGTGGCGGGCGGTTCGGGGGTGGCGCCGCGCATTTTCGCGATCAGTTGCGCGAGCATGGCGGCCTGGTCCTCGAGCCGCTGCCGGTACTTGTCGAGGGCCAGGCAGACCAGGCCGTCGCCGCCGGCGGCGAGCAGTTCCCCGATCTCGTGCGCGGGCATGTCGACCAGCTCCAGCTGGTGGATCAGCGTGGCCTCGGGGACCTTCGCATCGGCGTACTCGCGCAGCGGCCGTCCGGTGAGGCCGTTCTGGACCGCGTAGTCGTCGGGCAGCGCGTAGTGCAGGTGGCGCAGGGCCGCGCGCTCGCGCGGGTCGGGGCGGGACGCGGGCCGGTGGGCGGCGAGCAGCCGCGCGATCTCGGCCTCGCGTTCGACGTCGAGCAGGTCGCGGTCGGCCATCCACTCGTCGTCGAAGACGGTGTCCAGGTACTTCTCGCCGTCATCGTTGATGATCACGAGAACGGTGGAATGGCACGGGAATTCGTCGATCCGGGTGAGCGCCGCGTACACCGAGCTGCCGGAGGATCCGCCGATCAACAGCCCCAGTTCCGAGGCCAGCGCCCGGGTGGTGGCGAAGGCGTCCACGTCGGAGACCTTCACCCGGTCCCGCTCCTCGATCAGGTGCAGATCCTGATCCACGTGCACCCCGGGTTCCGCGCCGATCGGCGTACCGGTGCCGGACTGCCAGTAGTCGTGCCCGGGCCCGCCGAAGGCGATCGACCCCTCCGGCTCGACCCCGATCAACCGCGGATCGCAACCCTTCTCCCGCAGCCCCCGCGCGGTCCCGAACAGCGATCCGCCGGTCCCCACCGCCGCCACCAGCACGTCGACATGGCCGAGGTCGGCCACCAATTCCCCGGCCAGCGCGACATATCCGACGCCATTGGCGGGATTGGCGTGCTGCGCCGGGAAGTACGCGCCCAGCTCCGCGGCCAGCTCCGCCGCACGCTCCTCGCGCGCGGAGGTCGACAGCCCGTCGTCACCGTCGTCGGACACGAATTCGAGCACCGTGCCCATCGCCCGCATCGCGTTCAACTTGGCCTTGCAGGCGTGATTGTCGACCACCGCGGTGAACCGGTACCCGCGTTCGCGCGCCACCACCGCCAGCCCCAAACCCGTGTTCCCGGAGGTCGATTCGACGATGTGCCCGCCCGGCCGCAGCAGCCCGCGCCGTTCCGCGTCCAGCACCATGGCCCGGGCCATCCGGATCTTGGCGGTCCCCGTCGGGTTCATGGTCTCGAGCTTGAGGAACAGCCGCGTCCCCGTGATCGGGCTGACGGCCAGCTCGAACAACGGTGTCCGTCCGATGAGCTCGGACACGCGCCTGGCGATAACCGGCATCGAGTATTTCTCCTCGGGAAAGTTCGATGGAGCGTGGAGCGGGCGGTGAGCGCGAACCGTTCAGATGGTGAAGTCGTCGGTGTCGAGGTTCCAATCGAATTGTCGTCCATCCGGCGAGCTTCGCAAGACTACCTTCGGCGGAATGGGTAACTCGTGGAATGGCGACTCGTTGCTGTCCATCTGATAACCGGCGGTATTCGGGTAAATCAGCAGATCCTCGGTGGTCGCAGGCCGCGGAAACGGGATTCGACGCCAACTGAGCATGTCTTCTTCGAGGCAAGTCGAGCCGCCGACGCAGGTCGGAGTGACGTCGCCCGGGCGTTTCGGCCACAGCACGGGATCGGGCAGATACTCGCTGTCGAACCATTGTTCGGACAGGCTGAGGCTGCTGCCGTTGACGGTGAGGATGTCGTAGGGCTGACCGTGCGCGATACGAGTTTTGACGCCCTGGATCCGGAATACCGTGCTGCCCGCACCGTCGAGGAGCGCGCGTCCGGGCTCGACCGCCAGCCGAATTCCGGCAGCCCGGAGCCTTTCTGTCAGGTTGCCGTGGCGCAGGACGGCGGCGAGCATGCCCGGTCCTGGGACCGGGAAGTGATAGGGGTAATAGGAGTCGACCTTGGGTTCGCGACAGCCGTGGAACCACATCGGATTCGCCTGCGCGCAAAAGGTTTTCCAGGCGTCCTCGGGAACGTAGTCCACGCCGAAGCCGCCGCCGATCGAGATGGTGGCGGCGGGATGGCCGAGGTCGCGGGCGGCGACGCACTTCTCGATCAGCTTGGCGGCCTGGTCCGCCCGGGCGGCCGCGTTGTAGCCGCCGAGATGAAAGCTGAACCCCTCCATGCGAATCGACGCCCGCGCGGCGAGCCGGACGGCGTCGTCGAGCTCGGTCTCCGTCATTCCGAAGCGGCTGCTGGAACCATCCGGCAGGACCCGCAGCACGATGCGGGCGGACCTGTCGATGGTGGCGAGTCGGTCGAGTTCGGCCGCGGTGTCGATGGCGATCACGGCGTTCTCTCGTGCGGCCAGCGCCAGCAGCTGATCGGATTTGGCGGGTCCGGTCACCATCAGATCCGCTCCGGCGATGCCTCCGGCTCGGGCGCTCTTCAGCTCACCGACGCTCGCGACGTCGACGCCCGCACCGGCCGCGAGGCAGGCGGCGATGACACACGGGGATTTGTTGGCCTTCTTGCCGTAGTAGATGGACCCCGTCAATCCGCTGTTGCTGAATACGGTTCGAAATGCCTGGATGTTCTCGATGATCCGCGCCGGATACATGACGTGAAATGGTCCGTCGACCTCGGTCGCGATCTTCTGCAGCGCGTCACCGTCCAGCAGCCGGTTCTCCCATTCGAGCCGGTGGGCCGGCATCGGCGCCGCGGTTATCTCGCCGATGTCGCGAGCGGGGGTGTCGATCGTGCGAACGGGGGTGTCGATAGTGGAGGGGGCGGCTTCCGCGTGGTGCTCCATCTTCCCTTTCAGTGGCGTGAGGGCGGTGATAGCCAACATGCATGACCGTGTCAGTGCGAATCTAGACTCAAATGATGAGTGGGTAATGGTTTTGACCAATGTCCGAAATAGCCGTTTCGGCCGGATTTCTTTCGCGAATCCGTTCGATTAAGCCGGGCAGGTCAATCCCAGAGCGAAACCTCGGTGCCGCGCCCTTCGGCGATCGCGCGATTGGCCAGCGCGTGCGCGACCGCGATATCGGTCAACACCAAGCCGCTGTTGTAGACGAAAATCCGTTCGTCGTCATTGCTCCGGCCGACGGCCCGATGACCCAGAATCTGGGGTAGCTCGGCGTCGACCCCGCGTAGTCGGCCGTCCGGGCCCGCCATGTCGGTTCCGGTCAGGGCCATCTGCTCGGCGCTGGTGGCGATCACACGATCGGCCTCGACCAGGGTGGACGGCGCCAGGCCGTAGCCGACCAGCACCACGGTCGAGCCGGGCGCCAGATCCGCGGCCTCGATGGCGACCCGGGTGCCCGGGCCCGCGGTGGCCAGGATGACGTCCGCGTCGCGCGCGGCCGCGTTCGGTTCGCTCACGATCTCCAGTTCCGCGTGCGGATGATGGTGCAGCAGTTGCTGATGCACGGCAGCCAGCCCGTCGGGGTGGGTGCCGAAGAGCATCAGCCGGTTCAGGTTCGGGTTCGCCGCCAATAGGTGGGGCAGCGCGTTGCGGCCCTGGGTGCCGGTGCCGATCAGCAGTGCGCTGCGCGCTCCGGGCCGAACGCATTCGCGCACCAGCAGGGCCGAGACCGCCGGTGTGCGCAGCGCGCCGACCCGGGCGCAATCCATCAGCGCGATGGGCGAGCCGGTGGCGTCGTCGTAGAGGGAGATGGTGGTGAAGTACTTCTTGTTGGAGCGGTCGTGGTGTGGATCGAACTTGTAGCTGGTCTTCATCGCCACCACCCGGCGCCGGCCGTCGCGCCCCAGCATGGCGTACGCGACCGACCAGCCGTCGGGGTGCGCAACGCTGAGCTTGCGCGGGTTGTCCGAATCACCGCCCGCCAGTGCGAGATACGCGTCCTCGACCGCGCGCACCACCTCGGCCGGGCTGATCGGGACGTCCGCGAGATCGCTGCGGCTGAGTACTCGGAGCGGGGTGGGGCGGTAGTTCACGGGTGCTGTCCTCGGGTCGTGCTGAAGGGTGCTACGACGCGCTGGCCGTAGCCGTCCTCGGCGGATTCGCCGACCGCGCGACGGCGTTGCGGCAGGCGGATGTTGACTCGCTTGAGCCAGCGGTCGGTGCCGTCGTAGCGCGGGGTGAACGGCACCCGCCCGTGCACCACCACATCATTGTCCACCAGCAGTAGCTCGCCGGGAGCCAAAGCGGTGGTGCGACTCACCCTTTCCAGTTCACCGGCCAAATGTTGGTAGGCACAGCGGAATTGGTCGTCGGCGCGGTCGATCGGGGTATAGGCGGGGTCGAAACGCAGTGTCGGTCCGTCGGGGTCGGCGCCGACGGTGGGGACGGACGGCGCGGTCGAGTCGTCGAAGTCGTCGCCGTAGGAGATGTCGGGCAGGATCGGCAGCCGGGCGGTGCGCAGCAGCTTCCATTGCGCCGCGTCGAGTTCCACCTGCCGGATGGAGGACACCGTGGTCGCGACCCGGTCCGGATTGCGCAGGCAGCCGAGCATCAGCAGATTGGCGCGTCCGGGATGGAAGGCGTCCTCGGTGTGCGGGCTGAGCAGCGTGGTGCTGCTGGACCCCGACTGTTCGTGTTCGTGCCCGGGGGTCGGCAGGATGTTGTTGACCAGCCGCCCGGCCTGCTGGCCCTGCCAGCCGAACGGTTCACCGGCGCAGCGCGCCAGCAGCAGCAGCGCGATGTCGAGTTCGAGCGAGGTGGACCGCCGCGCCCGGTCTCCGGCCCAGGCGGCGGCCTCCTCCCAGTTGAACGGGGTCGGTCCGAGCGCGTCCTCGACGACCGGTAGCCGGCTGATCACCGCGACGCCGGCCGCGGTGGTGGGCGGGCGCATGGCCTCGTGCACCACGTCGGGCAACCTGCCGTATTTGGCATCGATGTGGCGCAACAGGACCGGATGCGAGAGGGTGGCTGCGATCTCGGGCGTGGCACCCACTGTGACGGCGATCTCAGCGGCAAGGTAGTGGATGGCTCGGGTCGCGGATTCCGGCAGGTCGCGCCGTTCGATCGGGTCGAGCTTTTCTGGGTGGAGCATATTACGTTCGGAGAGAACGCTTTTCACCAAGGGAAGGGCCTTCCTGGCGTGGGCGGTGGCATGGTGATCTCGGCTCGACCGATGACGGTATTGCCCCCGCATTAATTTGGCAAGGCTTACCTAAGGGTGTGTCGTAGAAATAGCGAACAGGTATAGGATTCCCGCGCGGGGGGTAATCGAATCGGCTTCGTTCCCGCGAACCGCGTTGACGTTTCTCGCCTCCGCCCCGATCCATCTGGATGATGAACGGTGTGCGTATCCGAATGGCCGGCCTCCGGGCCCCGCTGAGCCGCGCCGGCCTGGTGGGCACGGCCGTCGCTCTCGTCCTGCTGACCGGTTGCGGGACAACCCATCTCACGCCCGTGCCCGACGACATGCCGCCGGGCGCGGGCGCCCCGATCCCCGCGATCGACCTGGATGCGCCCGGCCGCACCGCAATTCAGCTGCACGACTGGGCGAAGGAACAGCGCGGGTCGACCGGCATCCCGGTGCTCGCGCTCGAGGCCTACGGTTACGCGGCCGCGGTGATGGCCCGATCCAAGCCGGAATGCGGCATCGGATGGACGACGCTGGCCGGCATCGCGAGCGTGGAGAGTCAGCACGGATCGCACGCCGGCTCGAGCATCGCCGACGACGGCACCGTCTCGCCCCCGATTCGCGGACTGGCGTTGGACGGTTCGCCGGGCCGCGCCCGCATCCTCGACGTGAGTTCCACCGAGGCGAACCCGGTCTACGTCCGCGCGATGGGTCCCTTCCAGTTCATCCCCGAGACCTGGAAGCGCTGGGGCGTGGACGCCAACGGCGACGGCAAGATCGACCCCGACAACATCGACGACGCGGCCCTGACCGCCGCCCGTTACCTCTGCGCCATGGGCGGGGACCTCACCGCCGCCCCCGGCTGGCAACAGGCCCTGCTGACCTACAACCAATCCACCAGCTACATGAATACCGTCCGGTATCGAGCCGCCGCCTACAGCGTGGGACGCACCGTCTGATCTGTCCCGGAGTGAGGCCCGGCGGGTCAATTGCGCACTGCTAGGCTTTTCGGCAGTACGGCGACAGCCGTGCGACCTGCCGAGTCAGCAGCCGAAGGAGTGTCGTTTCGTGGCCATCATCGAACAGGTCGGAGCTCGCGAGATCCTGGATTCTCGTGGCAACCCCACTGTCGAGGTCGAGATCGCTCTCGACGACGGCACCCTCACCCGCGCGGCCGTGCCCTCCGGCGCGTCCACCGGTGAGCACGAGGCCGTGGAGCTGCGTGACGGTGGCGACCGCTACCAGGGCAAGGGTGTGCAGAAGGCCGTCGAGGGCGTCCTCGACGAGATCGCCCCGGCCGTGATCGGTCTCGACGCCGTCGAGCAGCGCACCGTCGACCAGACCCTGCTGGATCTGGATGGCACCCCGGACAAGTCGCGCCTGGGCGCGAACGCCCTGCTGGGCGTGTCGCTGGCGGTGGCCCGCGCCGCCGCCGAGTCCTCGGGCCTGGAACTGTTCCGCTACGTCGGCGGCCCGAACGCCCACGTGCTGCCGGTTCCGATGATGAACATCCTCAACGGTGGCGCGCACGCCGACTCCGGCGTCGACGTCCAGGAATTCATGATCGCCCCCATCGGCGCGGCCACCTTCAAGGAGTCGCTGCGCTGGGGCGCGGAGGTCTACCACACGCTGAAGTCGGTGCTGAAGGCTCAGGGCCTGTCCACCGGCCTGGGCGACGAGGGCGGTTTCGCGCCGTCGGTCGCCAACACCCGTGCCGCCCTGGACCTGATCGCCTCGGCGATCGAGAAGGCCGGTTTCAAGCTGGGCAGCGAGATCGCGCTGGCGCTCGACGTGGCCGCCACCGAGTTCTACACCACCGGTGAGGGTTACAAGTTCGAGGGCAAGCTGCACACCGCGGCTGAGATGTCGGACTTCTACGCCGGCCTGCTCGGCAACTACCCGATCGTCTCGATCGAGGACCCGCTGTCCGAGGACGACTGGGACGGCTGGGTCGCCCTGACCGACCAGATCGGCGACAAGGTGCAGCTGGTCGGCGACGACCTGTTCGTCACCAATCCGGACCGCCTGGAAGAGGGCATCGCCAAGGGCGCGGCCAACGCGCTGCTGGTGAAGGTCAACCAGATCGGCACCCTGACCGAGACCCTGGACGCGGTCGAGCTGGCCCACCGCAACGGCTACAAGACGATGATGAGCCACCGGTCCGGCGAGACCGAGGACACCACCATCGCCGACCTGGCCGTGGCCGTCGGCTCCGGTCAGATCAAGACCGGCGCCCCGGCCCGCTCCGAGCGTGTCGCCAAGTACAACCAGCTGCTGCGCATCGAGGACGCCCTGGGCGACTCGGCGCGCTACGCCGGTGACGCGGCCTTCCCGCGTTTCGCGTTCGAAGGCTGACATAGTCGAAGGCTGAGAATTCCAACGATCAGCTGAGTTTCGAGGTGTGAGATGACGGAGCGACGGGTGCGCGGTACCAGTCCGGCAGGACGAAGTGACCGGCGCCCGTCGCGATCCGCCAGGTCCAAGACCACCTCGGGCGGGAAGCGGGCCGAAACCGCCACCGCCGCATCGAAGTCCGGCGCGGTCCCGAAAACCGCGGCCAAGGCTCGCGCCACGGCCGGGCAGGGGACCGCCAAGCGCCGCGCCGCGGCTGCCAAAGCCGAACGGCACGAACGCAAGATCCTCGGCCTGTCCACCGGCCGCGCGGTCCTGCTGGCCGCGGTGCTGGCGGGCCTCGCGCTCACCCTGGCGGTGCCGCTGCGCACGTACTTCACCCAGCGCGCCGACGCCGCCGAACTGGCCACCCAGCATCGTCAGCTGGAAGAGGACGTCACGGTGCTGCGTGATCGCCGTGCCCAGCAACAGGATCCGAACTACATCAAGGCCGAGGCCCGGGACCGGCTGCGCCTGGTGATGCCGGGGGACACCCCCTACATCGTGCAGATCCCCGAGATCGAGCAACCGGCCATCCCGACCCAGCCCGCCAAACCGCGGCAGCCCGACCCCTGGTACACGCAGGTGTGGCACAGCATTTCGTCGCCGCAACCCGTCGTCGCCGCGCCCGCCCCCGCCCCACCCGCCCCGGCGCCCCCGCCGCCCGCAGTACCGTCCGAGGAAGGACCCCCCAGGTGACCGCAGCCGAGAACGAACCCAGCGAGCGCGATCTCGCGATCGTCGCCGAGCAACTGGGCCGGGCTCCGCGCGGCGTGCTCGCCATCGCGTACCACACCCCCGACGGCCTGCCCGCGGTCGTGAAGACCGCGCCCAAGCTGCCCGACGGCACCCCCTTCCCGACGCTCTACTACCTGACCGACCCGCGCCTCACCGCCGAGGCGAGCCGGCTCGAGACCACCGGCCTGATGCGCGACATGTCCGAACGCCTCACCCGCGATCCGGAACTGGCCGCCGCCTACCGCGCCGCCTACGACAGCTACCTGTCCGAGCGCAACGCCATCGAGGACCTGGGCACCGACTTCGCCGGCGGCGGCATGCCCGACCGGGTGAAGTGCCTGCACGTCCTGATCGCCCACTCCCTGGCCAAGGGCCCGGGCCTCAACACCCTCGGTGACGAGGCCGTCGCCCTGGCCGCCGAACACGGCCTGCGCGGCACCGCCATCCCCGCCGACTGGCCGAAATACGAGCAGTACCGCACCGATTCGGAGACCGGCGAGGCCTGACCCCGGGTCCGGCGAGATCTGTTCAGAACCAGTCGAATTCAGAGGTCAGTGATGAGCAACGCGGAATTCGCCCAGAGCTCGGCGACGGACGGCCGCCCGACGGCCGCCGGGCACGAGCGGATCGCGGCGATCGACTGCGGCACCAACTCCATTCGCCTGCTGATCGCCGACGCCACCCACGACGACGCGGGCGCGCCCCGGCTGACCGATGTGCATCGGGAGATGCGGATCGTGCGACTGGGCCAGGGCGTGGACGCCACCGGCGCGCTGAACCCCGAAGCGATCGAACGCACTCGGGTGGCGTTGCGCGACTACGTGGACCTGATGCTGAAATACGGCGTGACGCGGGTGCGCATGGTCGCCACCTCGGCCACCCGCGACGCGTCCAACCGCGAGGACTTCTTCACCATGACCGGCGAGGAGCTGGGCCGGGTGGTGGCCGGGGCGCAGGCCGAGGTCATCACCGGTGACGAGGAGGCCCGTCTGTCGTTCGCGGGCGCGGTCGGGGAACTGTCCAGCGCCGCCGGTCCTTTCGTGGTCGTCGATCTCGGTGGCGGGTCCACCGAGGTGGTGCTGGGCGACGCCAACGGCGTGCAGTCGGCCTACTCCGCCGACATCGGCTGCGTGCGCATCACCGAGCGCTGCCTGCACGGCAATCCGCCCACCCGCGAGGAGGTCGCGGCCGCGCGCTTCTTCGCCTCCGAGCGGCTGGCGCAGGCCTTCGGCGTGGTGCCGGTGGAGCGGGCGCACACCTGGGTGGGCGTGGCCGGAACCATGACCACCATCGCGGCCGTCGCGCTGGATCTGCCCGAATACGATTCGGAGCGGGTGCATCTCACCCGGCTGCCGCTGTCGGAACTGCGCGCGGTGTGCGATCGGCTGATCGGCATGAACCACGATCAGCGGGCCGCGCTCGGGCCGATGCATCCGGGCCGGGTCGATGTGATCGGCGGTGGCGCGGTTGTTGCTGAGGTGCTGGCCGACGAGCTGGCCCGGCGCGCCGGAATCGGTGAGCTGATCGTCAGTGAGCACGACATCCTGGACGGCATCGCGCTTTCGATTGCCTGATAAGGCCATTCATCGAGCGCATTCGAGACCATTTGTCCGATGCCCGGATCAGCACGTACATCCCCTGGGAAAATGTGACATAGGTTAACCCCTGAGGTTGCTGTCAGATTGCCCCATATGGGAGGGTCTCGGGTATGTCAGGAGTAGCTCACGACGCGAAACCGGCCACTGAACGCACCCTGTTCGGCCATCCCATCGGTATCGCGAATCTGTTCGGCGTCGAGTTGTGGGAACGGTTCTCGTTCTACGGGATGCTCACGATTCTCGGCTACTACCTGTACTACTCGGCCGGCGACGGCGGCCTGGGCATGGCCGAGCCGACCGCGCTCGGCATCGTCGGCGCGTACGGCGGTCTGGTCTACCTGTCGACCGTGCTCGGCGCGTGGGTGGCCGACCGGCTGCTCGGCTCCGAACGCACCGTCTTCTACGGCGGCGTCATCGTCATGGCCGGTCACATCGCACTGGCGATCCTGCCCGGCCTGACCGGTGTCGGCGTCGGTCTGGTGCTGGTCGCGCTCGGTTCGGGCGGGTTGAAGGCGAACGCCTCCTCGCTGCTGGGCACCCTTTACGACAAGGACGACCCGCGCGCGGACGGCGGTTTCACGCTGTTCTATCTCGGCATCAACCTGGGCGCCTTCGCCGGTCCGCTGATCACCGGTGTGCTGCAGGATCACGTCGGCTTCCACTACGGCTTCGGCGCCGCCGCGATCGGTATGGCGATCGGCCTGACCCAGTACGTCGTCTTCCGCAAGAACCTCGGCGAGCACGGGCGTGATGTGCCGAACCCGTTGCCGCGCACCGAGATCCCGAAGGTGATCGCCGCCCTCGCCGCTTTCGTCGTGGTGGTCGCGATCGCCGCGGTGACCAAGCTGGTGACGCTGTCGAACCTGCCCAACGTCACCACCGGCGTGATCGCCGTGGCCTCGATCGCCTACTTCGCGATCATGCTGACCAGCGACAAGGTCACCGCGGTGGAACGCACCCGGGTGCGCGCGTACATGCCGCTGTTCGTCGCGAACGCGGTGTTCTGGTCGCTGTTCCAGCAGATCTTCACCGTGCTGTCGGCCTACTCCGACAAGCGCATGACCTGGTCCATCTTCGGCTGGACCGCGCCCTCGAACTGGATCGGCTCGATGGAGCCGGTGTGGATCATCGCCCTGTCGCCGCTGTTCGCCATCATGTGGACCCGCCTGGGCAACCGCGCCCCCAGCACCCCGCGCAAGTTCGCGCTCGGCGTGATCGGCATGGGCGCGGCCTTCCTGCTGTTCACCCTCTTCTCCGGCACCGAAGGCAAATCGGTCTCGTTCGTCATCGTCTTCTTCATCCTCGGCGCCTTCGCGATCTCGGAACTCATGCTCTCCCCGATCGGCCTCTCGGTCACCACCAAGCTGGCCCCCAACGCCTTCCGAGCCCAGATGATGGCCCTCTACTTCTTCTCCGTAGGCATCGGCACCTCCATGTCCGGCGTCCTCGCCAAGTACTACGACCCCTCCCACGAACTCGCCTACTTCGGCATCACCGGCCTGATCGCCATGATCGTCGGCGCCATCGTCTGGTCCATCGCCCCCTGGATCAGCCGCCACATGGAGGGCGTGCACTGATCACGGTGCGCTGACCCGCCGCTGAAACGCGAAAGCGCCCATGGCCTTCGGGCCATGGGCGCTTTCGACTGTTCGGAGGTCAGTCCTTGACCAGCTCCGGGGCGTCGAGCTCGTCCAGGGTGTCCGGGACCGACTCGCCGTGTGCCGGGGCGTCGGAGCGGTTGGGGAGCAGGACCGCCATGACGATGACGATCACCGCGAGGGCCGCCGAGACCAGGAAGGCCAGGCGCATGCCGTCGAGGTGGGCGTTGAGGGGGTTCTCGCCGGCGTCGACCAGGTGGGTGGCGCGGGAGGTCATGACGGTGACGACCAGGGCGGTGCCGAAGGCGGCGGCCACCTGCTGGAGGGTGCCGAGCATGGAACTGCCGTGGGAGTAGAGGTGCATCGGCAGCGCGCCCAGGCCCAGGGTGAACACCGGTGTGAAGGCGGCGGCCAGCGACACCATCAGCAGGATGTGCAGGGCGACCAGGACCGCGTAGGGGATGGTCAGGGAGAGCTGGGTGAAGCCGACCAGGGCGGCGGTGATGCCGATCGAGCCGGGGATCACCAGGACTCGGCCGCCGAAACGGTCGAAGATCTTGCCCACGGTGGGGCCGAGCAGACCCATGGCCAGACCGCCGGGCATGACCAGCAGACCGGTCTGCAGCGGGCTCAGGCCGCGCAGGTTCTGCAGGTACAGGGGCAGCAGGATCATCGAGCCCATCATGGCCAGGAACGCCACGGCCATCAGGACCAGCGCCTTGGAGTAGGTGGCCGACAGCAGGATGCGCAGATCCAGCAGCGGGGTGCCGGTGCGCTGCAGCGAGATCTGACGGAACACGAAGACGCCGACCAGGATCAGGCCGCCGGCCACGTACAGCGCCGGGGTGGCGGCACTGCCGGAACCGAACTTGCTCAGGCCGTACACCAGACCACCGAAGCCGAAGCCCGCGAACGCCACACTGAACCAGTCGATCGAACCGGTCTGCGGCTCACCGACATTCTCCAGCTTGCGCAGGCCGAACGCGGTCACCGCACCGGCGATCGGCAGCACCAGCGCGAACAGCCAGCGCCACGAACCGACCTGCAGCACCAGACCGGAAATGACCGGTCCCATGGCGGGGGCCACCGAGATGGCCAGCGTGACATTGCCCATCACCCGGCCGCGATCCTGCTCCGGGACCACCGTCATCAGGGTGGTCATCAGCAGCGGCATCATCACCGCGGTGCCGCCGGCCTGGATCACGCGGCCGATCAGCAGCACGGCGAAGGACGGCGCGACCGCGGCCAGCGCGGTGCCGACCAGGAACACGCCCATGGCGATCGCGTAGGCGCGGCGGGTGGTGACCCGCTGCAGGAACCAGCCGGTCACCGGAATGACCGCCGCCATGGTGAGCATGAACGCGGTGGACACCCACTGCGCGGACCGCTCGGTCACATGGAGATCCGTCATGAGCCGCGGAATCGCGTTGATCATGATGGTCTCGTTCAGGATGACCGTGAACGTGGCGAGCACCAGCAACCGGATGACCGTTGGCGTCCGCTGCTTGGTCGAGCTCGCGGCTGGGTCGGCGGGCATCGGTAAACCTCCGGGGGTGATCGTCGTCGAGGGGTGTGGCCCGCGGAATCGGTGATCGCCGTCCGAACGCCACATCGATGCAGACGGGTACGGATCGCTCAACTCATCGGTCGGGCATCAGTATTCCGGCGGGGTCCGACAGAATTCATCCGATTATCGGGTGACCCGGCACGGTGTCCGGGGGAGAAAACATGCGCTTATCAGGGATTATGAAGTTTCGCAAGATTCTCGAGTGAGGCAGGTCACGATTTCGCTCGATCGCGCACGTGGCAGCGCCCGTTCCGGGACCGGCCATGATGGACGGTGTGAGAACGACCGTGGCCGAACAGTTTCCGTCGCTGCGTGGCCGCGAGCCGCAACAGGAGACCCTGGAAGCCCTGATCGACGGCGCTCGTGCCGGCCGCAGCGCGGTCCTGGTGCTGCGCGGCGAGGCCGGGATCGGCAAGACGGCCCTGCTGGAGTTCGCCGCCCGGCACGCGGAGGGGTTGCGGGTGCTGCGCGGCGCCGGGCTGGAGGCCGAATCCGAATTGCCGTTCGCCGGACTGCAACTACTGCTGGCCCCGGCCCTCGACCGGCTACCCGTCCTGCCGGAACCCCAGCGTGCGGCATTGTCGGCCGCGCTCGGGCTCGGCCCGGGCGGCCGCGAACCCATGCTCACCGGGCTGGCGGTGCTGTCGCTGCTCACCGAGTACGCGGACGGTTCCGGACTGCTGGTCGTCGTCGATGACGCGCAATGGCTGGACCGGGCCTCGCGGGACGCGCTGCTGTTCGCCGCGCGGCGACTGCGGGCCGAGGGCGTGGTCATGTTGTTCGGCGTTCGGGACGGTGAGGGCGCGTTCGAGGCGACCGGCCTACCCGAACAGCGACTGACCGGCCTGTCGCCCGAGGCGGCGGCCGCACTGCTCGACGAGTATTCGCTCGCAGGGCATGCGCTCAGCCCGGCCGTGCGCTACCGCCTGCTCGCCGAATCGGGCGGCAATCCCCTCGCGCTGCGGGAACTGCCGCTCGCCATGGCCGCCGAGGCCACACCCGACCTCGCCGCGGGCGCGCTGCCGCTGACCGATCGGCTGCGGCTGGCCTTCCACGGCCGGATCAGCCGGCTGCCCGAAGCCACCCGAACCCTGATGACGGTCCTCGCCATCGACGAATCCGGTTCACCCGCGATCGTGCTGCGCGCGGCGGCGAGCCTGGGCGCGGGCCTCGACGACCTGGCCCCCGCCGAGGCGGCGGACCTGCTGCGCCCGTCGACCGGCCCCGACCTGTCGATCACGTTCCGCCACCCCCTGATTCGCGCCGCCGTCTACCAGCGCGCCCCGCTGACCCAGCGTCTGGCCGCGCACCGCGCCCTGGCCGCCGCGCTCGACACCCCCGAACAGGCAGATCGCCGAGCCTGGCACCTGGCCGCCGCGGCCCTCGGCCCCGACGCCGAGGTCGCGGATGCCCTGGAGCGCACCGCGATTCGAGCCCGCGAGCGCGGCGGGCACACCGCCGCGGCCGCCGCCTACGATCGCGCGGCCCGGCTCAGCGACCGCCCCGAGGACCGCACCCGCCGCCAGGCCCTGGCCGCCCAGGCCGCGCTGGAATCCGGCGATCTGGAGCGGGCCGCGGACCTGGCCCGGCGCACCGCTCGCGAGGTGAGTTCGGAGTCGCTGCGCGCCAATCTTTCTCAGGTGCGGGCGCTGGCCACGTTCTGGCAGGGCGAGTTCCCCGAGGCGCATCGGCTGCTGGTCGACGCGGCCACGAGCATCGCCGCCGCCGCGCCGCAGCAGGCCGCCGGAATGCTGGTGCAAGCCCTCCACACCGGGTGGTATCTCGGCGAACCCGAACTGACCGACGTGCTGAAACGTCTCGCGGACCTGCCGCTGGCGGACGAACCCGCGCTGACACCCGCGGTGCGGTTCCTCGGCCGCCTGTTCGACAGCGGCCCGGGCCGACCGCTCGCGCTGCGGGACACGCTCGCCGAGATCGATTTCCGCGGCGCGGTTTCCGATCAGGTCCTGCTGATTCTCTGCGGTGTGGCGCTGGCGCGCGGACAGGACGGTCCCGCCTTCGAGCTGGCCGTGGCCCTGGATGCCCGGCATCGCGCGGCCGGTGCGGCCGGCCGCCTGCCGACCGTGCTGTTCTTCGCCGCCGAAGCCGACATCTTCACCGGCCGGCTCACCGATGCGCGCACCGCCACCGTCGAAGCCCGCGACCTCGCCCGCGATACCGGCCAGCAGCAGTGGGTGCGCCAACTCAGCAGTGTGCTGGCGCATCTGGACGCCCTACGCGGTGAGGAAGCCGAATGCCGCGCGCACGCCGGACTGGGCCTGGCCGGGGACACCCCGGGAGCCATCGCGCCCGGCGCACCCTGGGCGCATTGGTCGCTGGGGCTGCTGGATCTGGGGGCCGGGCGCGCGGAGTCCGCCCTCTCGCGCTTCGAGCGGTTGACGAAAGTGCCCTTCACGCACCACATCTGCGCTACCCGGGCGATTCCCGACCTGGTCGAGGCGGCGGTCCGGATCGGCGCGCCGGAACGCGCCGCCGCACCCTTCGCGAAATTCACGGGCTGGGCGGAATCGGTGGGTCAGCCGTGGGCCGATGCCCTCGTACTGCGCTGCCGCGCGCTGCTCGACGACGAGCGGGCCGAAGACCTGTACTCGCGCGCCCTCGAGATCCACGATCGGGAAGCCCGCCCCATCGAATTCGCGCGCACCGCACTGCTGTACGGCGAATGGCTGCGCCGGGCCCGCCGCAAATCCGAGGCGCGTAATCAACTCAACGAGGCCATGGAAGTCTTCGACCGCCTGGAGTTGCGGCCGTGGGCCGAGCGGGCTCGCCACGAACTGTCGGCGGCCGGCGCCCCGGCCGCCGATCCGGCCGGGACGTCCGCCACCGCCACCGGCCTGACCCCGCAGGAATTGCAGATCGTCCGCCTGGCCGCGCAGGGTCTGTCCAATCGCGACATCGCCGCCCAGCTGTTCCTGAGTCATCGCACCGTCGGCTACCACCTGTACAAGGCGTACCCGAAGCTCGGCGTCACGTCCCGAGGCGATCTGAAGGACATTGCCACGCAGCTGCATTGACCCATCACGCCTTGATGAAGGCGAGAATGTCGGCGTTCACCCGGTCGGCGTGGCTCTGGTAGAGCCCGTGCCCGGCGTTCGGGTACTCCTTCAATTCGGCGTCGGGGGCCAATTTCACGGTCTGCCGGCTGCTGAGGTCGATCGGGATCGACTGGTCGGCGACGCCGTGCAGCAACAACATCGGGACCGGCACCGCCGCGACATCGGCGCGGTGGTCGGTGCGGAAGGCCAGGCGCTGGATCTCGAGCGCGGCGATAGGGGAGCAGCTCATGCTGCGGCGCATCTCGATGTCGATCGTCGCGGGTGACACCCGGGTGCCCAGGTGGGTGGCGTAGTAGCCCTGCGCCCGGTCGGCCAGCCACTGGGCGCGGTCGGCGCGCAGGTCGGCCAGGGTGGCGTCGATGAGTTCGTCCGGGACGCCGATCGGGTTGTCCTCGGTCTGCCGCATGAACGGAATCGCGGCTCCCAGCAGGGCGATTCGCGAAACCCGGTCCGCGCCGTGGCGAGCCAGGTAGCGGACCACCTCGGCGCCGCCGGTGGAGTGGGCGACCAGGATCGCGTCCCGCAGATCCAGGTGTTCGATGAGCGCGGCGAGGTCGTCGGCCCGGGTGTCGGTGTCGTAGCCGGCCGACGGGCGGTCGGAGCGGCCGTGGCCGCGGCGATCCAGCAGGACGCAGCGGTAGCCCTGCTCCAGGAAGAACGGCGTCTGGCGCTCCCACATGTCGGTGGGCAGTGACCAGCCCGCCACGAACACGATCGGGGTGCCGGTGCCGTAGTCCTCGTAGGCGAGGGTGGTGCCGTCGGTCGGGGTGGTGAAGAACATGGGAATCCCCTTGTCGTACCGAAGTTTCGGTGAATGGCCGGGCGGGATCACTGCCCGCCCGGCCGATCTGGCGTCAGAGTCCGGCGGGCACCTGGTCGAGGAAGCCGTAGACCCGCTCGATGCGCCCGTCCGCGGCGAGGGCGGCGACGTCGAACCCGATCACCAGCGGCTCCGCGCCGGGAGCGCCCAGGTGCCAGGTGAAACGGGCGATGTGGTGGTTGGCGTCGACGGCCCCGCCGAGCCGGAACTCGAGCCCCGCGAACTGCGCCTGCACCGCGGCGATGGTGGCGTCCAGCCCGGCGTGCCCGCGCACCGACACCAGCGGATCGGTGTATTCGGCGTCCTCGGTGAACAATTCGGCCACCAGGGCGGCGCGGGTGCCGGCGTCGGTGGTGTTCCACGCGGTCAGGTAGCGCTGGACCAGTTCGGTGATGTCGCTCATGTCGTTCTCCTCGGTTCGTCTGAACTTGATGAGGACAACGTTATGAAGATGGCGGCGACCGGGAATCTGTCGTCGTTAAGTACTGACGACCGGTCCGCTGTCAGCCGAGGTGGTCGATCCGCTTCTTGGTGGTGCAGAGCAGCGAATTCAGCGTGAGGTCGATGACGGTGACGGTCACGTCGGTGACCGACCCCGACTGGAACTTCGCCGATTCCCCGAAGATCTGAACCGGATTGACCGTGACGGTGGCCTGTTGCGTCTGCCCGGTGCAGCTGACCGGAGCCAGTGAACTGCCGTTCACGCCGGTCCCCAGATAGGGCGTCGCCCGCACGGTCACCGACAGCGCCGCCGCGGGTCCGGTGCAGACGTACGACACCGCGATCATGGCATTGCCGTTGGTTTCCCGGGCGCTGTCCACCGACAGGACGGGCAGGGCCTGCGCGGTACCGGTGGTGAGGGTGATGGCGGCGGCGAGTGCGCCGAGGGCGGTGACGAGGCTGCGTGCGTACACGGTGTGTCCTTGCTGGTCCGGAACCGATTCACTGCTTCCTGCACCATATTTCAGGAAATCAGCGGCGCATCGCGGGTGACAGTAGTGCAAACCGAACCAACCGTGCTGGACATTTGACAAGTTCATGCCGCGACGCGCGAGGAAACGCCGCCGGAAAACGAAACAGCCGCCCGCGCTTCGCGTGCGGGCGGCCGAATTCGGTTGTGTCAGTAGGTGTAGAAACCGCGACCGGTCTTGCGACCCAGGTAACCCGCGTCGACCATGCGGCGCAGCAGCACCGGCGGCGCGTACTGGGCCTCGCCGAATTCGGCGAAGAGGGATTCGGCGACGGCGAGGGTGACGTCGAGACCGACGGTGTCGCACAGGCGCAGCGGGCCCATCGGGTGCGCGCAACCGCTGACCATGCCCTCGTCGATGTCCTCGGCGCTGGCGAAACCGGTCTCGAACATCCGGATCGCGCTGCACAGGTACGGGATCAGCAGGGCGTTGACGATGAAGCCCGCCTGGTCCTTGGACTCGATGGTGCGCTTGCCCAGCACCTCGCGGGCGTAGGCGGTCACCTTGTCGACGACGGTGCGGTCGGTCTTGAGCGTGACCACGATCTCGACCAGCGGCAGCACCGGCACCGGGTTGAAGAAGTGGACGCCGACCACGCGCTCCGGGTGGGCGGTGGCGTTGGCCAGCCGGATCACCGGGATCGAGGAGGTGTTGGTGGCCAGGATGGTCTCGGGGGAGACGATGCCGTCGAGCTTGGTGAAGAAGTCGGCCTTGAGCGACTCGATCTCCGGCGCGGCCTCGATGACCAGCTCACGATCGGCGAAATCGTCGATCGAGGTGGTCAGGGCGATGCGGGCACGGGCCTCGTCGGAGGCGGCCTGCTCGAGCCGGCCCGACTTCACCGCGCGCGCCAGCGACTTCTCGATGCGCTCCACCGCGGCGTCGGCCGCCGCCGTGTCGCGTTCCAGGATCAGGACCGACCCGCCCGCGCGGGCAGCCACCTCGGCGATACCCGCACCCATCGTGCCGCCACCGATCACGCCAATGCGTTCCACGTTCGAAATCTCCCTTGTACTCGAGTTACTCGGGCACCATCTTCCCGGACCGCCCGTCACCCACTCTCAGCTGGGCGGACATTGTGAGATTCGCCCTACACCCGGGTCAGCGGAGTTCGGCGAGCATTTCGGCCCAGCGGTCGGCGACATCCGTGCGGCGGCCGGCATCGTCGTTCAGGATGCCCGCCAGGCCGAGGCCGCGCGCGGAGTCCAGGAAGGCCTGCACGGTGGCGCGCACCTTCGGGTCGTTGCCGTCGAGTTGCAGCAGTTCGATCAGCGCCCAGAACCCGCGCGCGCCCACCTCGAGCTCCATCGCCGCGACCCGGGGCCGCAGCACCGGGTCGTCGGCAGCCGCCATGCACAGTTGCAGGGCGGCGGTGAACGCCGGACCCTGATGCATCTCGACGGCGTGGCGGACGATGGCCCGCGTGTGATCGCCGGGGGCGCGGCCGACGTGCCGCAGCGCCTCGATCCGGCTGATCCGCTGGTCCATGATGTGCTGCACCGCCGCGGTCAGCATCCCGTCCCGGTCCTTGAAATGATGCTGCACCGCCCCGCGGGTAACCCCCGCCCGCTCGGCGACCTCAGCGACACTGGCATGCCCCCAACCCCGGCTCGCCAGCACGTCCAGGGTGGCCTCGACGATCCGGCGATGGGTGTAGATGCCGTTCTCGTTGCGCGGCCGCCGAGCACCCGCGGGGCTCATCGGCGCCCTGCGGGTCGAGTGTCTTGCAGCCGTCGGTTCGGGAACCGCATGGAAGGAAGTATCCATGTTTCACTCGTTGAATTCGTGAATTGACCCGACCGCGATTGCCCGGGTCGCCGGGCTCTTGTCGACTTCGTTCCACTCGGACATGGTCGGTACCTATCTGCCGGTGTGGTGATCGGTTGGGCGGCAACGCGAACCGGTCCTGGCCGCGAAAAGGTCGAGGAGAGAAGGTTTCCGGCGGAAAACCGCGATGTTCTGCCTCACGTGATCGAGCAGCATGGTTGCCTCTCCCATGGCAGGTGCCGTCGGATCAATACGTTGGGGAAAGCTCTCGGTTCAGCGGTGACGCTTACTTCGGACAGCATGTAGAAAAGGGCCTCACGCCCGAGTCGATTTTACGCCCGCACCCGTCGCATGATCTGTGCTGATTCCACGGCCCGTACGGGCGCGTGGTTCGTTCTTCCCGGCCATTTCGGGGTGCTCACGCGTCGAAGTCGCGTTGCTCCCAACTCAATGCCGTGACTGTTCCACTCCCACGGGAATCGATGTCGATCGATGGGCGGAGACTGGACCGCCACGGTGGCGTTGCCGGGGTTTCTCTACCGTTGAGGGACGCTCGAAGGGAGCAGAGTCGCGGTTGACGTCGCTCTGCCGCGAAGTGAGGAGTACATGGGACGTGGCTGACGCGACCGATTCCGCGCGTCTGGACTTGGAGACCTATATCCCGCGGCTGACCGCGCGCGGGGTGATTCTCAGTCTGCTGGTGAGCAATCATCCGGCGCGGCCGACGCCGGCGCAGGTGGTGCGGGCGGCCGGTGCTTTCGGCATCAAGGAATCCGCCGCCCGGGTTGCCTTGAGCCGCATGGTTTCCGGCGGTGATCTGACCCGCACCCGGGATGGCTTTCTGCTGAGTGAACCACTGCGCGAACGCCGTCAGCGGGTGCTACACGAGGTCGAGCAGGGGACCCGGGCGTGGCACGGCGACTGGGAGATGGTCGTGGTGTCGGGCACCGGGCGCGATCCGGCGGAACGTGCGGCCCTCCGGGCCCGGCTGGCCCGACTTCGCCTGGCGGAACTGCGTGAGGGCGTCTGGTTGCGGCCCGCCAATCTGACCCGGGCGCTCGAGCTCGGGAACGCGCCCGTGGAGATCTTCGTCGGCCGGCCCGGGCGACCCGACAGGGAACTGCTGGATCTGCTGTGGGATCTGCCCGCCTGGGAAGCGCAGTCGCGCAGGCTGCTCGACCTGATCGAACGGGCCGAGAGTCCGGTCGACCGTTTCACCGTCGCGACCGCGATTGTCCGGCACTTGCTCACCGATCCTGTACTGCCGCAACAGCTTTGGCCGGAGCCGTGGACGGCGGATCGGCTGCATCAGGTCTGGGTCGCCTACCAGGACGAGTTCGTGTCGATCCCGGAGGTGGGGCACGCCAACTGACCGAATATTACTTATTGACTTCGACTGTTCGGAAAACGTAATGTCCGAATTGGCAGTCGAAGGAGGCAGTCATGCAGACACACGAGGTGTTCAACCAGTCCGTACCGCTCTACGGCCACAATGTCGCGGACGACGCGACCCTGCTCGACGGTCTGGTCCGCGAGGGAGCCGGGTGGGCAGTCGGCGATGTCGAGCGGCTCGGGCGGCTCGCCGGCACCGAACAGGTCCAGGAATGGGGGCGGGTCGCCAATGAGAATCCGCCGGTCCTGCGGCCCTACGACCGGTTCGGGCACCGCATCGACGACCTCGAATTCCATCCCGCCTGGCATGAACTGATGTCCGCGGCGGTCGCCAACGGCCTGCACGGCGCGCCCTGGAGCGATCCACGAACGGGCAGCCATGTGGCCCGCGCCGCGAAGTTCTACGTCTGGAGCAATGTCGAGGCCGGGCACACCTGCCCGATCTCGGCGACCTACGCCGCGGTGCCCGCGCTGCGCGAGGCCCCCGACCTGGCGGCGATCTACGAACCACTGCTGTCGAATTCGCACTACGAGGGAGGTCTGCGGACCCCGCTCGACAAGCCCGGCCTGCTGGCGACGATGTCGATGACCGAGAAGCAGGGCGGCTCCGACATTCGCGCCAACACCACCCGCGCCATCGCGCAGCCGGACGGGACGTACCGGATCGTCGGCCACAAGTGGTTCACCTCGGCGACCATGGCGGACCTCTTCCTGGTTCTGGCGCAGACGGACGCAGGGGTCACCTGTTTCCTGGTGCCGCGCGTGCTCGCGGACGGCACCCGCAACAACGTTCGCCTCATGCGCCTGAAGGACAAGCTGGGCAATCGGTCGAACCCGTCAGCGGAGATCGAATACGAGAACGCCCTCGCCTGGCGGATCGGCGACGAAGGCCGCGGCGTGCCGACGATCATCAAGATGGTCAACATGACTCGGCTCGACTGCCTGATCGGGGCCGCGTCGGGCATGCGCCGCGGAGTCGTCCAGGCCGCGCACCACGCCACGCACCGGAAGGCGTTCGGCGCGTATCTGATCGATCAGCCGTTGATGCGAAATGTGCTGGCGGACCTCGCGGTCGAGTCGGAAGCGGCGACGCTGCTGATGATGCGCCTCGCCGGCGCCCACGACCGGGCCGTGCGCGGAGACCAGGCGGAATCGACCTTCCTGCGGTTGGCGCTGGCGGTCGGCAAGTACTGGGTGTGCAAGCGGTGGCCCGCGCACGCGGCCGAGGCGATGGAGTGTTTCGGCGGCAACGGGTTCATCGAGGAGTCGCAGATGCCGCGCTTGTTCCGGGAGTCCCCACTCAATGGAATCTGGGAGGGCAGCGGCAATGTCGCGGCTCTCGACGTGCTGCGGGCGATGGGCAAGAACCCGCACACGGTCGACGCCTTCTTCGCCGAAGTCGCGCTCGCCGGACCCGAGCCGAGTATCGAGCGCGCGGTGAACGAGATCCGGAGCCAGTTGACCGATCTCGCGGACGCGGAAGTGCTGGCGCGCCGGGTGATCGAGCGGATGGCGCTGGTGCTGCAAGCGTCGCTGCTGGTTCGGTCCGGCAACCAGGCGGTGGCGGACGCGTTCATCGCCACCAGGCTCGACGGTGACCGGGGCAGCGTCTACGGAACCCTGCCTCGCGGAGTGGATTTCGCGGCGATCCTGGATCGCGTCACCGCCAAGGTCGGCTGAGCGCGCCG
The DNA here is from genome assembly GCF_054781395.1 of Nocardia tengchongensis. Taxonomy (NCBI): domain Bacteria; kingdom Bacillati; phylum Actinomycetota; class Actinomycetes; order Mycobacteriales; family Nocardiaceae; genus Nocardia; species Nocardia tengchongensis. The sequence continues at coordinate 977,248 of NZ_BAAGUM010000006.1, read as the reverse complement.
GTCAGCAACGAGTCGAAGGAGTCGAGGAATGCAGGGAATCGGTGACTGGGCCACCCGGCGGGCGCAACTCGGCGGCGAGAAGATCGCGTTCGTGTCCGAGGATCGCTCGTGGACCTACCGCGAGTTCGATGACCGCACCAACCGGTTGGCCAACCAGCTCAGGGATCGCTTCGGCATCCGGCGCGGCGATCGCATCGCCGCAGTGGTGCCCACGTCGGTCGAGTGCCTGGAGATCCTGTTCGCCGCCGCGAAGCTCGGCGCGATCTTCACGCCGATCAACGTGCGCCTGACCGCGCCCGAGATGGCCTACGTGCTGGGCGATCTCGGAGCGAATCTGCTGTTCGCCCATCCTGCATTCCCCGCGGCCCAGCGCGCCGCACAGGAACCGGGCACCTACGTCCGGGAGATCGTCGCGCTGGGCGATGACTACGCCGCGCTGCTGGACACCGCCGATCCGACACCGGTGACGCCGATCGCCGCGCGACATGACGTCGCGGTGATCATGTACACGTCCGGGACCACCGGCCGCCCCAAGGGGGCGATGATCACGCACGAGAATCTTCGGGCGAACGCGGCCGCGGTCGTCTCGGCCTTCGGTCTTCGGGCGTGTGACGTCACCGTCACGGCACTGCCGATGTTCCATATCGGAGGTCTGGGGCTCTACACGTTGCCCTTCATCTATGTCGGAGCCCGCAACGTGATCATGCCGTCGTTCGATCCGGCGGCGGTCCTCGCCGCGGTCGAAGCCGAGCGAGCGACACAGTTGTTGCTGGTGCCGACCATGTGGCAGGCCGTGATGGAGGTGCCCGATCTCGAACGCTACGACCTGTCCTCCCTGACTTGCGCGCTCACCTCCGGTGCACCCGCACCGCGCCCGGTCCTGGATTTCCTTGCCCGCAGCGGCATTCCGTTCCGCGAAGGGTTCGGGATGACGGAATGCTCGCCCTCGGTGGCGCTGCTCGATTCCGAGTACGTCCGGGAGAAGGCCGGCTCGATCGGGCGCCCCTTGTTCGGCATCGAAACCAGGCTCGTCGACGACGCCGACCGCGATGTTCCGATAGGCACGGTCGGCGAACTGCTGGTCCGCGCCGACAACGTGTTCGCCGGCTACTGGATGCGACCGGAGGAGTCGGCCCGCGCACTGCGCGACGGCTGGTTCCACAGCGGCGATATGGGTTTCGCCGATGCGGAAGGGTTCATCACCCTGGTCGACCGGAAGAAGGACATGCTCATCAGCGGAGGCGAGAACGTCTACTCCCGGGAAGTCGAACTCGCGATCTCGGCGATGCCGGGCATCCGCGCCGTGGCGGTAGTGGGTGCGCCCCACGAGAAATGGGGCGAGACGCCCGTGGCGTACATCGTTCCGGACGATCGCGCGAAGGTCACCGCCGACGCGGTCATCGCCTTCGCACGGCAACGGCTGGCCGGCTTCAAGACTCCCACCCGAGTCGTATTTCTCGATGCGCTACCTACGACCGCCACGGGGAAGGTCCAGAAGAACGTGCTCCGCGATGCCTTGTCCCCGAAGCCATCCGAGTAAAGCGTCCGGCGGTCGTCACTCGTCGAACTCGAGTCGCTCCCAACTCAGTGCCGTGCGCCAGCCGTCGCGTCCGAATGTCCAGTCCTGGATGACATTCACCACGGTGTCGAATGCGGGCGAGCTGACGGCGCCCCACGGTGCGCCATCACTGACCGCGGCGCGGAAGTGGGCATTCGGTCCACCGGCGCGGAACTCGACGATATAGCCGTGGCCCCGTTGCGGATCCACGGCCTCGTCGAGGTGAACCTGAATGAAGTGGTCGCCCGGTTCAGAACTGTCGAACCGGTCGACGATAACGAACGGAACACTCAGGTTCATGTCCGCCAACAGGTCGTGCAGCGCGTCCTCGGACGGATCCTCGATGCTCCGATGCGTGTCGGTGGCTACGACTCGCGGCGACACGGTCTTGTCGTGGGTCACCCTGGGGACGGTATCCCGTGTCGGCGCGCCGCAGGGTCAGCGCAGGGGAAGGAATTCGGTGAGGGCGGCGGCGACCAGGCCGGGCTGCTCCAGGGTCTGCATGTGCGGGGTGCCGGGTAGCTCCCGATAGGTTGCCCCGGGGATTCGCTCGGCGATGCCGCTCATGATGGCGGGGGTCGTCGAGGCATCCGCGGTGCCCGCGAGAACCAGTACCGGGGAAGGGAATTCGGTGAGGCGGCCCTGCACGTCCAAGCCGATGAACGCGCGCCAGGCGGCGGCCCAATCGGCCGGGTTGCCGCGCAGGACGCGTTCGCGGGCGTAGCGGACGCTCCAGCCGTTGACCGCCAGCGCGGCCGGGGTGAACCAGCGCGTCAGCGACGGCACCACCTGCGCCTCCATGCCGTCGACCGCACCGGACCTCGCCCGCGATTCGAACGCGTCGAACGGGTAGTCGGTGGTGGCCAGCAGGGCGAGCGATTCGAATCGTTCCGGGTGCGCCACCGCCGCGGTCTGTGCGATCCCCCCGCCGTAGGACAGGCCGACCACGTGGGCGCGGTCCAGCCCGAGCGCGTCGAGCACGGCGATGAGGTCCGCGCCGGCGTCGGCCATGGTGAAGGGGCTCGGCGAACCGGCCGCGGCACCGTGGCCACGAATGTCGTACGCGAAAACCCTTCGGCCGACAGCGAGTTCCTCCATCACCGCCTCCCACATCCGCCAGTCCAGGCCGAGGGCGTGCACCAGCACCACCGCGGGCCCGCTCTCACCGCGCTGCGCCACAACCGTCTCGTGGTCGCGAACGGTGATGCGGCGCAACGGCACTGGGCGCGCGACGCCCTGCTCGGTGAGCACCTCGTCGATGACGGTGAGCGCGTTCAGTGCCCGCGGAAATCCCGCGTACACCGAGACATGTTCGGCCAACGCCAGCAACTCCGACGGCGCCACCCCGTTGTGCAGCGCCGCCCGGGTGTGGCTGGCGAGTTGCCGTTCGGCCCCGCCGAGGGTGGCGGTGATCGCCACCGTGGCGATTTCCCTTGCCGCGCGGCCCAGTTCGGCGTGCGCGAGCGCTCCGCCGAACGCTCCGCCGACGACCGCCTCGTACATCTGCGGCGACCGCCGCGCGACCTCCGCCAACGCCTGCTCCGGTGCGGCGCCGATCAGCGCCGCGTACTCCTGTGCTCCGAGTTCGTTGCGATCCATCTCAGGCTCTTCCTGTTTCGCTCGATGCGACTGTCCGGCGGCTCAGCGGTCGGCGATGAGCTTCCCGGCGACTCCGTAGGCGTCGGCCGGGTGCTCGTCGAACCAGACGTGCACCGTCTCGGCCGGGATCTGATAGGCGTCGACGAAGGCATCGGTGATCTTGGCGATCAGGGCGCGCTTCAGTTCCGGGGTCTTGGGCAGCTGCTGAATGGTGACGTTGGGCATGATCGACTCCTGTGATGATGCGGCGGCTTCCCGGCGATTCCGGGCCGCTCACCTGCACATATGAAGTAAATCGTGATCATGGAACCCGAACCAGGCGCAGTCCGGACCGATAGCGATCACGATTCGTGATCGTGCCCCCGGCAGGCTCTGCGCAGCAGTTCGAGTTGCCCGGTGGGGTCCTCGCGCCTGGTCGCCAGATAGGTCGTCAACGACAGCTCGGCCGGCGCGCGGAACGGCCGGAAGACGACACGGCCGGTGTGCAGGCGAACGGCATGCGAGGCGTAGACGACGGTCCAGCTCGCCGGCCCCGCGCCGATCGCGGTCAGCGTGTCCGCGAGATTCGCCGAGTTCGCCCCCGGCATCGGCTCCACACCCGCCTCATGAAAGGCGCCGACGATCAGATCGACCAGCACCGGATTGTCCCGCCGATGCACCAGCCGCAACGGCAGCGTGGCCAGATCGGCCATCGCCACGGTTTCGTTCTGCGCCAACGGATGTCGAGCGGGCAACACCGCCACCAGCGGATCGTGCCAAACCGGGGTGAATCGCAGCGCCGGCTGCTGCGGCAGCGATGCCGGATCCGATCCGCCCCGCAGAAACGCGGCCTCGAGCTCCCCGGCCACCACCTGCTCGAGCCGCACCCGAGTCGGCACCGAAATCAACTCGACAGCCAAATCCGGTGCCACAGCCGCCAATTCATCCAGCACCCGCTCCAAATGCGCCCCCAGCCCCGCACTGGTCCCGATCCGCAACGTCGCGGTGCGCGCAGCCGTATGCGCCGCAACTGCCTCCCGCGCCCGCACCATCGCCCCCAACACCGCCTCCGCCTCCGGCAGAAAACTCTCCCCAGCCGCCGTCAACCGCACGTGCCGCGGCGACCGATCCAGCAACTCCACCCCGAGCTCCCGCTCCAGCCGCCGAATCTGCTGACTGATCGCCGGCTGCCCGATATGCAACCGCTCTGCCGCCCGCCCGAAGTGCCGCTCCCGAGCAACCGCCACGAAGTACTCGAGCTGCCGCAATTCCATGGCCGCACGATACCCACCCCCGAGTGGCCAACCCGGGTTCCACGGTCAACTACGACGGGATTCGCCTGGGGCGTTTCGGTTCACTACCGAGTGTCGGTCCAGAGCCTGACCGGCTGCACATCGTCCGGATCGGCCCATTCGGGTTGCGGCGTTGCCGGTGCGGCTTCCTTCTTCTCGTTTCGAAGGAACTGTTCGTACACCTTGTGTGCCTGCGCTTCCGCATCGGCGCGCGCCGCTCGGTACTGCTCGATGATGGTCCGCTCGAGCTGCTGGGTGCCCTCGGCGGCGGCGTGCGGCGCCAGCCTGATCTGGGTGATCTGCCCGTAGGCATCCACCTCGATCGCCATGCTTCGGTCCGCGGCGCGAGCCTGGGCTCGGACCACCCCGATGGCCTCGTCGATCTTCTCGGCCCGCGCGCGACGCTGGTCCACGTGCTCCGCACCCCTTCATCCGGATCGTCCATGCCGGGCTGTCTCCCCCCGACTGCTCGACACTGTACCGACACCGAGCGCCTGATTGTTCTCAGTACAAACCGGCCGCTACTATTTGGCAGCACTATGGCCAGTTCTGGGGGAGTCATGAAGCGAAAGCTGTTGGTGGGACTGTAGACATGATTGCCTTCGATCCCGAAAAGTTGCGCACGCTCGCGACCGATTCCCGCACCCATGCCGGTGCGATCGGCAAACTGAGCCCGATCGGCGAGCACAACCGTGACGCCGCTCTCGGTGCGATGCCGTTCTCCGCCTTCGCGAAAGACGTCCAGTTGGTACTCCAGGCGATGGATCGGGCGGTGACGCTCCATCAAGGCAGGCTCGACCAGTTCGCGACCCTGACCGATAACGCGGCCGGCACGGTCGATGGGATGGAAGAGGCGAATGTGGCCGGCTTCAAGGGGATCAAATGAGCGGCGAGAAGATCACCATCTCCACGGTGCTCGGGTGGAAGCTCGATTCGGCACGCTTCGCTGGCGCGGACGCGATGAACGCCGGTATCACCCTCGAAGCCGAATCCCTCAACGCCGACAAGGCGATTCAGGGTTCCGACTCCTATTTCGGCGACGCGGCCGGCAGTGCCGCCCGCACCATGTCGACCAAGTTGAAGAACGAGGCGATCACCACCGGTGACGTCCTCGATGCCATCCACAAGCAGATCGACACCACCACTGCCGCACTGCAATCGGATATCAAGAGTTTGCAGTCGGTTGTGGACGACGTCAAAGACTCGGAGTGGAATCTCTTCTACGACGACGAGACCGGTGACGTGAAGTCCTACGACTCGAACTGGGAGACGATCAAAAAGGCTTGGGGCAATCCGGCTTCCGTCGCCTGGAAGACCGCCGCTTGCCTCAGCCTGGGCGCGAATCTCAAGCAGGCGTTCTGGGATGTGCAGGAAACCGACAAGATCGGCGCGCGCAACCTGGCCACGCAACTCGAGCACGTGTCCGATGACGTCAAATTGGCGCTGGCCGGTATTCCGGAGGACGCCGCGCTCCGGGACATTCTCCAGAAATACCAGGTGGACACGACGAAGTCCGACATCGTTGTCTGGCCGGATTCGACCCTGCTGAACCTGATCAGGATGTACAAGCCCGACATGCAGCCGGTGGAGATGACGGTCGAGGAAAAGGCCGCGATGGATGAACTCTGCAACCCGCTGCACGGCGGTAATCCAATGAACTACATGAAGTTCAACGACATCAAGGACGAGGCCGAGGCGTTCGGGAAAGACAACAAGTACACCGCGGCATATGACGGCTCGAAGGATGACGGTCATGGGGACGCGGCCCGGCATGCCTACTGGAACGCGCGTATGACACAGGAGTTCGGTTCCGACTGGGCGCAGAAGTACGCCAGCGCCCATGAAGGCGTCGGCGGAAACGGTCCACAACGAGAGGCGATGGACCTCAAGAACAATGAACTCGGCCGTCAGATCGGTCTCGCGAATATGGACGCATCGAAGGACGATCTGAAAACAGCGGTCGTCGCCGCGGTCGACCACGGCGACGCCATCGTCATCCACAGCCCCAACGGGGACGGTGCTCCCGCCCAGATCGCCTGGAGTAATACGGTTCCTTGGGACCAGATCACGAGTCCTCCGGCCATCGATATCCCACTTCCAGGAAAGTGAGTGCGAGGTAATTGAGACCAGCCCTGATCGTTGTCGGCCTGCTGGCGGTTCCACTGCTGGCCGGGTGTGCCGCCGAACACCAGTCCTACGCGGAAAGGTGTCCATCCGAAATCCGCCTCAGCCAGGAACCGCAGCCGCTCGGTTCGAGTAAGGCGCTGACGGACGCGATCAGAACGGCCAGCGGCGGACAGCAAGCCATCAGCTTCGGGACGGTCACGCGCGCAGCCGGCTGGTCCGATGACTGGGACGCGGTGATCGATGCTTCCGCAGCTCATGAGGATGACCTGATGAACAAGTGGGCCGAGACCCCACCGGGTACTTGCTGGGCGGGTCTACCACCCAGGTTCGGTGCTTCCGATCCGGTGCCTTCCGGGTACTACGTCTTCCTGAAAGACCGGAAGGTGGTGCAGTCCGTGAAGTGGGATACCGGGCACAAACCCATGGAATTCGGTTCCGCCGCACGACTGACTCACGAATCCATGCTGAATCCCAAAGGCGGACAACTCAGAACCTACTGAGCGGATCCGCACAGAATCTCTACATTCAGCGCAAAGCATCTCCACCCGCGCTGCCTAGGGTCACTGGTTATGGAATCCAGCCAGCCCCGGCGCCGTCATCGGCTGCGTCGGTTGGGGAAAGCGCTCATGGTCGTGTTGTTGGTGCTCGGGGTCGTGTCGGCTGCCGGGTGGGCGCTCACCCCGTCGATTGCCGACGCCGATCAGCGGGTCCGGGATCTGGCGGCGGAACGGCATTCGGCGCTGCTGCCCGATTCGGTGCCGGCGCGGTTCGAGACAGCGCTACTGGCCACCGAGGACAGCCGTTTCTATCGGCATCATGGCATCGACATCCTCGGTATGGTGCGCGGCGGCCTCGGCCTACTCGCTTCCCAGGAGAGCGGCGGGTCGACGTTGGACAAGCAGCTGATCAAGATGCTGTATTTCCACGGCGACCATCCCCTGGCGGGCGCCCCCGAACAGCTGCTGCTCGGCGTCAAGCTCGACACCGCCTACTCCAAGTCCCAGATCCTCCGGATGTATGCCGACGTCACCTATTTCGGTCACGGCTTCTACGGCCTGCAGGACGCTTCCTGCGGCTACTTCGGGGTGCCGCCGGACCGATTGAGCTGGTCCCAGGCCACGCTGCTGGCCGGGCTGCCGCAGGCCCCCAGTAACTACGACCCGCTGACCCGCCCGGACTTGGCGGCGAGCCGCCAGCAACACGTCGTCGACCGCCTGGTCGCGACCGGCGCCCTGACTCACGAGCTCGCCGCCGAAATCTCCCCGACCGCATGGCATCTCACGACCACGCCGGGTTGCCGCGACTGACCACCGGGTCTTCCGGCGCGGGCTCCTGGACTGAGATACAACTGCGCCCCGGTGCCATCGATCGTGTCGGTGACATCCGGGGCGCGGAAGGGTGAATCAGCCGAGGTCCGGGTGGCCGACCCACTCGACGATCGTCCAGCCCTTCTGCGGGTTGCCCTTGAGGACGACGTGGCCGCCGTTGCGCATCGGATCGGTGCCGAGCTTGCTCTTGTCGGCGTTGCCGGCGTTCATCATGGCCCAGAACATGATGGTGCCGCCGTGCGAGAAGATCACCGGGTTGGCGCAGCCTGCGCGCTGCACATCGACCAGCGCCTGATCGACGCGGCCGTCGAACTCGTTGCCGTCGATGGAGCCTGGAATCCGTGCGTTCAGGTCGCCGGAGAGCCACTTGATCGGCGCCTGGAGGTACCCGGACATCGCCTGGGCCTCAGGGGTGCCTTCGTACTGGCCTGCCTCGATCTCCCGGAAACCGGGCTGAATGTTGAGGCTCAGGTTGCGCTTGGCGACGGTCGGTGCCGCAGTCTGCTCGGTACGCACCATGTTGGACGCGAAGGCGCAGTCGTACTTCTTGTCGGCCAGCTGGGTGGCCAGGTTGTCTGCCTGTGTCCGGCCGCGCGGGGTCAGGTCGGGTCCGGGCACCTTGGTGTCGATCAGGCCGGAGGTGTTACCGAATGACTCGGCATGGCGCACCAGGGTGATGACCATTTCGCCTGCGCCGATGCCGCCGCTGCTGCCGGAGTTGCCTCCGGAGCTTCCGAAGTCGAGATCGGCGGACGCGACGCCGGTGGTAGCGGTTGTCGCCGCGACCGCGGCCGCCATCAGCGCAATGGACAATCGAAGAGATCGGATTTGCATGGGTGGGAATGCCTTTCATCGTGGCGAACGCCACTTCAGGTATGCCGAAGAACCGGAATGTGAGGTGTCGCGTCTCACAGAAGCAGCTATTTGCCCGAATCAAATACGGGGTATCCCATTCATCGGGATGCTTCGCGCACCGGCGAAACCACTCGGGTAGCAGAGGTGTGAGCGGCATGTCGACTCACGCGACCCGCTCACCCAGCCGTTTTCGATACCGTCGCTCCCTCGGCCGATCTGGGAAGATCGCTCCGTCCCGCGCAGGCGGATCACGGCTGAACCTGCTGCCGAGTCCTGACCGCCGCGAGCATTGCCCCGGGTCCGTCGGTCGTGGAAGGCGTGTCCGCGTCCGTGGGACGCAACGCTCGGGCACGTCCAGCCGCAGAGCATTCGGGACAAATTGCGCGCCACGGAGGATGTTCGCGGTGCTGGTGGCTCGGATGGCAGCTGCTGCGGACGAATTGCGGACCGAGAGTGAACACGCCCGAGCTGTGGGCGCTGAAAGTTTTGTTCTGTCAGCAGTTTCGTAGGTGCCCCCGGACGGGCTCGAACCGTCACTTGGCGGATTTTAAGTCCGCTGCCTCTGCCAATTGGGCTACGGGGGCGTCTGGGTCAGACTACCGAGCCGTACGTTCGTACGGGTAGCGCAGAGGGGGCGATTCTCCCCGGGGAGCCCGGCACGCGGGCGTGCCGGGCGTGGGTCAACGGGTGGATCGAGGTGCTCCGATGCCGGGGTCGATCCTGGTGGGGCCGGATGCGGTGGGGGTGATGGGGAAGTCGAAGATGGCGGTGGGGAGGTAGACGGTGGCGCAGGAATTGGGGATGTCGACCACGCCGGAGAAGCGGCCTTCGACGGGGGCGGCGCCCAGCAGGAGGTAGGCCTGCGCACGGGAGTAGCCGAAGTTGGTGAGGTAGTCGATGGCGTGCAGGCAGGCTCGTTCGAAGGCCAGCTGGGAATCCAGATAGCGCTGTTCGCCGTCCAAGGTGACCGAGGTGCCGGAGAATGCCAGGTATTCGGAGTAGACGGGGCCTTCGTTGCCGGGGAGGAAGACGGCGTTCTCGGTGACGCCGTAGAGCTGCATGCCGTTCTTGATGAGGTCCACGCGCAGGTCGATGAATCCGCCCATCTCGATTGCGCCGCAGAAAGTTATCTCGCCGTCGCCTTGCGAGAAGTGCAGATCGCCCACGGAGAGGTTGGCGCCGGGGACGAACACCGGATAGAAGACGCGGCTGCCGCGGGTCAGGTTCTTGATGTCCTGGTTGCCGCCGTTCTCGCGGGGCGGGGCGGTGCGCGCGGCCTCGGCGGCGACCCGGTCGAATTCCGCTCCGGCCAGCGCGCCGAGGATGGCGTCGCGCGGTTCGGGCGGCAGGGCGAGCGGGGGGACGCGCTCGGGATCGGTGGCGATGAGGGCGGCTTCGCGGGTGTTCCAGGTGCTCAGCAGGCCAGCCGAGGGGGCGGTGCCCATCAGGCCGGGATGCATGATGCCGGTGAACTTCACGCCGGGGATGTGGCGGGAGGTCGTGGTGTGGCCGCTGAAATCCCAGATGGCCTTGTAGGCGTCGGGGAAGTGCTCGGTGAGGAAGCCGCCGCCGTTGTCGGTCGGGAAGATCCCGGTGTAGCCCCAGCCTTGACCGGCCAGCGGGCCCGAATCCTCCTGCGGGATGGGGCCGATATCGAGGATGTCGACGATGAGTAGATCGCCGGGCTCTGCCCCGGCGACGGCGAACGGGCCGGACAGGCAGTGCACGGTGGTCAGCGGGGCGTCACGGATGTCGTCGGCGGAGTCGTCGTTGCGGATCGCGCCGTCGAACCACTCCCGGACGTGCACACGGAATTCCGTGCCGGGCGTGACGGTGGCGACGGCCGGGACGTCGGGATGCCAGCGGTTGTGGCCGATGAACTTCTGGTCGGCGAACTTCTTGCCGGAATCGAGCGGGAACAACAGTTCGGGCATGGATGGACTCCTCCTAAGGATTCAGGGGCGGGGAAGCTTGCGGTGCAAAGGGTTTCGGGTCACTCGTCGCCGACTGCCGGAAGGCGGGGCGGTCACCACCGGCGGTTCGGCGGCGGTTCGGGCGGTGGCGTCGAGCAGGCGCATCGCGGGCGAATCGCCGTGCAGCAGCGTCCCGCCGCCTACCCGCCGCCGGGCCGGTTGCCCGCAGGTCGGGCAGGCCGATTCCGCGGGCACTTCGGCCATGAGATGGATGCGTTCGAAGCCGCCGCACTCGCGGCAGGCGAACTCGTAACAGGGCACGCGTGCGCTCCGTCCTCCCCGGCATCGGGACCGGAGATTGTTTTCATATGTAGCTATTTCAGTTGAACACGATACGAAGCGGCGGGTGTCACTGCGGCGAAACCAGTGAGTTAACTGACGGTTTCAGGATTCTTACCCGGTATCCGGCTCGTTAATTTTCATATGGATTATATTCATCTGAAAATATCAGATCTATGGTCTGTTCTCGTTGCGGATCCGAGGCCCGGCGGCCTCGACAACGAGGAGAACGACAGCATGAGCACAACCCGGTGGCAGCGGTTCCAGACATGGGCCGCGCGCGACAATATCGAGGACTACTCGCTGCGCTACGCGCCCAAGTCCTTCCGCCGCTGGAGTCCGATGGCCTGTTCGGTCGCGGCCCTGGGCGGCATCGCCTACCTTGCCGACTACTCGATCGGGGCGTCCATCGCGGTCACGCACGGCGCGGCGAGTGCCGTCATCGCCATCCTGGTGGCGGCGGTGACCATCTTCCTGACCGGCATCCCGATCGCCTACTACGCCGCCAAGTACAACCTGGACATGGATCTGCTCACGCGCGGAGCGGGTTTCGGCTACTTCGGCTCCACGCTGACCAGCCTCATCTACGCGAGCTTCTGCTTCATCTTCTTCGCGCTGGAAGGTTCGATCATGGCGCAGGCCATGAAGCTGGCCTTCCACATACCATTGCCGCTCGGCTACGTGATCGGCTCACTGGTGATCATCCCCCTGGTGCTGTACGGCATGTCGGCGCTGGCGAAGTTCCAGGTGTGGACCCAGCCGCTGTGGCTGATCCTGTTCGCCGCGCCGCTGGTCACCATCGCCGTCGGCGATCCGTCCGGCTTCGACGGCTTCCTGTCCTGGGCCGGCGACGGCGGCACCGCGCGAGTGACCGCCATCGGCGTGGGAGCCGGTGCGGGCGTGGCGCTCTCACTGATCGCCCAGATCGGCGAACAGGTCGACTATCTGCGATTCATGCCCGAGAAGTCGGAGACCTCCGCCTGGCGCTGGTGGTCGGCGGTGCTGGCGGCGGGACCCGGCTGGGTGATTCTCGGCGCGGCCAAGCAGCTGTGCGGCGCGTTCCTGGCCTTCTACGTCGCGGGCGAGGTCGGCTTCGCCCGGGCCACCGAACCGATCGAGCAGTTCCTCGGCAGCTATGGTGCGCTCATCCACAATCACGCGTTCGCGCTGACCATCGCTACGATCATGGTGCTGCTCTCGCAGATCAAAATCAATGTCACCAACGCCTATTCGGGCTCGCTGTCATGGTCCAACTTCTTCAGCCGGGTGCTGCACGTGCATCCGGGGCGGGTGGTGTGGCTGGCGCTGCACATCGCCATCGCGCTGGCGCTCATGCTCGGCAACATGTTCACGGTCCTGAACACGATTCTGGGGTTCTACTCGAACGTGGCCATCGCGTGGATCGGGGCGATCGTCGCGGATCTGGTGATCAACAAGGGCATTCTGAAGATCAGCCCGTCCTTCATCGAGTTCAAGCGGGCCTACCTGTATCCGGTCAATCCGGTCGGATTCGGGTCGATGCTCGCCGGGTCGGCACTGTCGATCGTGGCCTACTTCGGCGCGTTCGGCTCGTTCCTGCAGGCTTGGTCGCCGTATCTGGCGCTCGCGGTGGCGGTGGTGCTGACGCCGCTCATCGCCCTTGCCACCGGCGGGAAATACTATCTGGCCCGGCCGAATCCGCTGCGGGAGGAGATCGAGAAGGAACCGCTGTGGGCCGGTCAGACGCTGCTCGACGTGGTGGACGGGAAGCGATACGAACTGCCGGATATGGTGCACGACTGCCCATTCCACGGCGGCCCGGTATCGTCGCTGTCCTGCACCCTCACCAAGGGGTGTGCCGAGCAATGCCAGTCGTCGTCCTATGCCGACGGAGTGGGAACCACCGATCTCGACCTGACCCCGGTGCGGGCCTCGAGCTGACGGGCGCGGGAGTGGCGGGCGTACCGACGGTGCTTCGCCCGCCACGCTTTTCCCATCTCAACCCGGTAGCTGAGCGCGCACGTCGAAGTGCAGTAGATCGGCTCCCGCCACATACACCGGCTGCGTGGTGTGCGCCCCGCGCACACTCACCTCCCCGCGCGGCCCGTGATAGCTGACCCCCGGCGCGCTCCGCTCGATGGCCCGCAAATCCAGGCTGCGGGCCCGTTGCGCCAGCGAGGCGAACAACAGCAATCCCTCGTAGCAGGATTCGCCGATATTGGTCAGCGCCGGTGCCGACGGCCCGAATCGGGCGGCGTACTTTCCGCTGAAGGCCATGCTCTCCTGTGAGACCACGCTCTCGAAATATCCGGAGGCGGTGAACAATCCGTGTGAGCTGTCCGCGCCACCGGCGTAGAGCACATCCTCGCCGATCATCATCGACAGCCGGACCCGGTGCTCGTCCAGGCCGGCGGCGGCGAAGGCACGATTGAACGCCGCGCAGTCCGCGCCCACCATGAACAGCAGCACCCCCTGGGCCGGGGAGGACGCGATGAGCCGCAGCGCCGCCCCGAAGTCGCGCCCGCCGAGCGGCAGGAATGCCGAACCGATCACCTCGATATCGGTGGTGCGGGCGAATTCCACCGTGGCCAGCGCTGTTTCCCGCGGCCAGACATAGTCGTTGCCGATCACGCACCAGCGTTTGATCCCGTACTCCGACCGCATCCACCGCAGTGCCGGAAACAGTTGCTGGTCGGGGGTCTCCCCGACCATGTACACCCCGTCGGAATCCTCCCCGCCCTCGTAGAAGGTGGTGTACACGTAGGGCACACGTCCGGCGGTCTGCGGCGTTATCACCTTGCGAGCGTCGGAAAGATGCCAGCCTACGACTCCGTCCACCTGCCCGCGTCCGACCATTTCGCCGAGCCGCCGGGCCAGTTCCGGCAGTGGCGTGCCGGCGTCCACGGGATGCAGCCGCACCTGTCGGTCCAGGATTCCGCCCACCGCGTTGATGTCCTCCAGCGCCAGCTCGGCGCATGCCTCGGCGGACGGCCCGAACATGCCCGCGGGCCCGCTCAACGGCACCACCAACGCGATGTCCACGGTGTCGCGCCGGGCGCGGAATTCCGGGATTGCCACGGGGAGTCACCACCGTAGTACTTGCAGGTGAAAATAATTCGAACGGCGCTGTACAGTGCTGAGGTGGACGATAGCACCGCCCTGGCCGCCCTGGACGATCTCGCCCGGCTCGTGCGGCGGGCGTCACAGGAACTGGACCGGGCGATCGCGACCTGCCTGGGTGAATCCTCGGTCGGCCGTTGGCATGTGCTCGAGGCGGTGGCCGGCGGTGCCGGACTGTCCATGTCACAACTGGCCGATGCCACCCTGCTCAACGCCGCAACGCTCACCCGCCTGATCGACGCCATGATCGCCGACAACCTGGTGCTTCGGAAGGTGGACGACACCGATCGACGCCGGGTGCTCGTCTTCCCGACCCGGCGCGGGCAACTGACCCGCAAGGTCATGGAACAGACCCTGGCCGCCAGTGGTCTCGCCGAGATCGGAGCCACCGCCGCGTCCGCGACGAAAGCGCTGACGGCGCTGGTCGATCGGGTCGCGGCGACCGAGCCGGCACCGCTGTGACCTCCGTCCTGCACGGTTGACGGATGCCCACGGCCGCAGGACCGGTGCGGACTAAGGCGTGGGGGCGATCATGATGGGGGTTTGGACCCGGAGGAGGAGGGACTGGCTGGTGGAGCCGAAGACCTTGCCGGCGAAGCCACCTCGGCCTCGGGTGCCGACCACCAGGAGTTGGCTGCCGGAGGAGAGGGCGAGCAGGGAACGCTCGGGGGTGTCGTGGGCGGTCTCGCGGTCGATGCGGACGTTGGGGTAGCGCTCCTGCCAACCGGCCAGGGACTCGGCTAGGACGTAGTCGTCGAGGGCATCCATTTCGGGATCGTCGGAGGCGCCTTCGGCGTGCAGGGCGATCACCGCTACGCCGCGGACGGATGCCTCTTCGAGGGCAGCTCGGATGGCGGGCTCGCTGATCTTGGTGCCGTCCACGCCTACCAGGATCGGGCGGGTCGGCAGGTCGACGGGGAAGGGGACGCCGTCCCGGACCACCACGAACGGGCAATGGGCGCGACGCGCCAGCACCGAACTGACCGAGCCGAGCAGGGCGCGGCGCAGGGTGCCGCCACCGCGCGCACCACCGACCAGCATGCGGGCCTGGCGGGTGCGCTCCAGGAGGGTGGGGACGACCGCGCCGGTGGCCAGTTCCGTGGTGATGGTGAGACCGGGGGCAGCCTCCGCGGCCTCCGCGGCCGCGGTTTGCAGCACCCAGTTGCCGTGCTCCTCGAGCTGCGAATAATCCTGGGTGGTGATGGCGGTGCCCAGGCCCAGACCCTCATCGGGGGTGATCTCCAGGACGCGCAGCAGGTGCAGCGGCGCATGGTGCAGGGCGGCGGTGTGGGCGGCCCAGGCCACGGCGGAACCGGCCGATTCGTCCACGGCGACGATCACGGATTCCCCGGTCGACATTGCTACGTCCTCTCCCACCGGCGAATCACGCGGTGCGGCTGCGGGATAGCTGAACGATCGCTACCGACCCTACGCCGCGCTCGGACCGGAACGGTCCAGCGGCACCGCGGTCAGTCCGATGTCCTTGCGCGGGACGTCATGGGTAATCCGTTCAGCACCAGGTCGACGATCCGCTCGGCGAAACCGTCATCGAACGGTTCGCGGGTCAGCAACTTCCGGAAATGCACCGGCGCGGTGAGGGTTTCGAGTACCAGCCAGGTATCGGGGGCGGCGGCCAGCTCACCGCGGGCGACGGCCCGATCGAGCATGATACAGCCCGCCGCCAGCCGGGTCCGCCAGAACTCCGCCCGGGCCTCGGCGAATTCCGGACCGTCGTCCCCACCCGCCATGACCCGCCCGAGCGCGGTGCCCAGCGGTGACTCCACGATCGCCATCAGGGATCGGTTGAACTCGACGAGATCGCCGCGCAGTGATCCGGTGTCGGGCACCGGCAGGTTCTCCGCGCTGTGCTCGAGCAGCGCGTCGAGGATCAACCGGTCGCGGGTCTTCCAGCGCCGGTAGATCGAGGTCTCGTGTACGCCCGCGCGAGCCGCGACCGCGCCGACGCTCAGCTCGTCGAAGCCGTTGTCGGCCAGCGCTTCCAGGGTGGCCGCCAGGACGGCCTGCCGAACGCGGGCGGAACGGCCGCCGGTGCGGCGGCGAATCGAGTCGGTCACGGAATCAGACTAACGCAGTTCCCCTTGCGTTAGAACGAGGCCGGGTCTACCGTCTCTAACGCAAGATGAATTGCGTTAGTCGTAGGAGGATCGGATGGCGTTCCACTGGAAGCTCGACCCGCAGGAACTCTTCGTCGAGCGATACCCGCAGATGGTGGGCACCGGCCTGCCCGCAGCGGATGTCGACGGGGCCCGCGCGGCCATCGCCGATATGTGGGCCGACGCGCCCAGCGGCTGGGTCCACGAATGGTCGCGGCTGGGTGCGAAGTACGCGCGGGCCGGCGAGCACCGGCTCGCGGCCCTCGCCTACGGCTGGGCCAAATTCCCGACCCTGGCCGATGCCGCCAAGCGCGCCGCACTGACCCGGCAGGTCGACCAATACCTGCTCGCCGCACCGGATTTCGGTATCGACTTCGAGCGGATCATGGTCGAGGCCGCCGATCGGGGCGCCCGCGTCGAGGTCCCGGTGCACCTGCTGACGCCGCCCGGATGGTCGTCGACCGACCCGGTGCTGATCGCCTCCGGCGGCGTCGACTCCTGGAAAATGGATCTGCACGCCCTGTTCGCCGACCTGGCGGTGCGTACCGGACTGCGCGTGCTGGCCTTCGACATTCCGGGCACCGGCGAAACGAACGCCCCGCTCTCGGCCGACACCGGCTACGACGTCGTCCGCGCGCTCATCGACCGGGCCCGCACGCTCGGCGGCGGCCCGGTCGCGCATCTGGGCATCTCCATGGGCGGCTACTACGCCGCCAGATCCGGCTTGGCCGGCGAGGTGGACGCCGCCATCGTGCTGGGCGGTCCGGTCGAGCGATCCTTCGACCCGGACCGCACCTGGGCCTTCGGTATGCGCGGAATCGTAGGCAACGCCTTGGGTTTCGACTCCGAGCCCACCGATGTCGAGCTCACCCGGCGCATGTCCGACTTCACCCTGCGACAGTGGCTGGACCGCGACCGGAACGCCCCCATGCTGGTGCTGAACGGCGCGGACGACATCCACATCCCGCGCGCGGACACCCTCGTCTTCGAGGGCCGCCGTGACACCGATGTACACCTGCTCCCCGATACCGGGCACTGCGCGATCACCAAACTGCCCGAGGCGACCCGCCTCATGGTCGACTGGCTGACCCACACCGCACACTGGTGATGCCCGGTCGCCCCGCTCACGGTCGTTCGGCGCCCTCCGGCCACAGCACCGTCACCGGCAGGCCGCGGGCGTGGGCGGTGGCCACCACGTCGGCGGTACCGCCATAACCGCGAGCGGGCAGGCCGTCCCACACCGCGAGCAATTCCCCCGCCTCGTCGAGCATGCGCAGGCTCCCCGCCTGGTGGGCTTCGGAATTCGACTCCTCCCGGTCGACTTCGGTCGCGGCGTAGGCGACCGCCAGCAGCGACGACATCCAGGCGCCGGCACAGTCGGGCGCCTCGGACCCCAACTGTCCGGCGGCGGTGCGCAACAACGTCGAACCCGCTCGGGCATCACCGGTTTCGACCGCGTAGTGGCCGAGGCCGGCCGTCACATAGGAGACCAGCAGCGGATGATGGGTCCGCTCGGCAATTGGTGGCGGTCACCGACATCATCACGGTGACGCCGGAGAACACCATGCCCGTTACGCCACCGGGGAACTGCCGGAGCGGTCCTGGGCGCGGGGGCTGCCATCGCGGTGACCCAGTTCACAACAACCTCTCTTGCAGATACCCCCCAGGGGTATTAACTTGAACTTCCGTAAGGCAGTAAAAGCAGTTGAGAAGGGGCGAGAAGATGACCACCCAGGCGCACACCGGACACCACAACCACGCGGCCCACGGCGACCACGCCGCGCACACCGATCACGCCGCACACGCGGATCACGCCGCACACGCGGCCCATGACGCCCACGCGTCGCACGCCGGACACGATCAGCATGCCGACCACGCCGCGCACGGTGGACACGCTGACCACGCCGGGCACGGAGCGCATGCCGCCCATGCGCACGGCGGACACGACGGCGGCGTACCGGGCGGCCTGCAGGTCACCCAGGACGGCTACACCCTCGACCTGGCCGAAAAGATCGTCGCCACAGGCGAAACCGAGTTCCGGTTCCGCATCCTCGGCCCGGACGGTCTGCCCGTCAACGAGTTCGACGCCATCCACGACAAGGAACTGCACCTGATCGTGGTGCAGCGCGAGCTGACCGGCTTCTGGCACGTGCACCCCGAGCGGCAGGCCGACGGCACCTGGACGGTCCGGCTGAACCTGCCCGCCGCCGGCGCCTACCGCGCCTTCACCGATATCGCGCCGCGCGCCCTGGGCCGGACCATCACGCTCGGAGCGGATTTCGCCATCGCCGGCGACTACCGGCCCGGCACCGCGCCGGAGCCCGAGCGCACCTTCACCGTCGACGGCTACGAGGTCGCCCTCGACGGCGACCTGGTGGCGGGCGAAGGCCGGCTGCTCACCCTGACCGTGCGCAAGGACGGCGAGCTCGTCACCGACCTGCAGCCCTACCTGGCCGCCTACGGACACCTGGTGATCCTGCGCGCCGGCGACCTGGCCTACGTGCACGTGCACCCGAACGGCGAGCCCGGCGACGGCGTCACCGCGCCCGGCCCGGACGTCACCTTCCACACCGCCGTTCCCGGTCGCGGCACCTACCGCTTGTTCCTCGATTTCAAGCACGGCGAGAAGGTCCGCACCGCCGCGTTCACCCTCCCGACCGCGTGATTCTCGAGGCTCCCCAGCAGCCTCGAGGCTCGCGCAACTGAACAGCACTACCGGTCACCTGGAAAGGGCACCCGCCACAGCGGGTGCCCTTCCGGCCGTTCGAGGGGTTTGCGCAGTTCGGGCGCTCACAGGGAACTCCCAGCCGACATGAAGGTGAGGTCAAATCCCGCGGCCTAGGCTCCCCGAGGTCAGAGGAATTTCGGTCGGGTACAGCAGAAAGCAGGTGGCATGTCGACCATCACCGGCGTCGCGGACGATGCGGCCTTGCCCGGCAGCGGCAACGCGGCCGGGGACAGTGACGGGGCGGTACCCGAGGGCACGCGCGCGAGATGGTCGGCGCTGATGGCCCCGCCCGGGCGGCCCCGCTGGGACCGGCCCGCCACGCTCGCGCTGCTGATCGGCACGGCCGTCGTCTACCTCTGGGGACTCGGCAGCGCGGGCTGGGGCAACGGCTATTACGGCGCGGCCGTCCAGTCCGGCACGCAGAGCTGGAAGGCGCTGCTGTTCGCCTCCCTCGATCCGCAGAACTCCATCACCGTCGACAAGCCGCCCGCCGCGATGTGGGTGATGGCCTTGTCCGGCCGCGTCTTCGGCTTCAACTCCTGGTCGATGTTCGTACCGCAGGCCCTCATGGGCGTGGCCGCGGTGGCGCTGCTCATCGCCGCGGTGCGCCGCTGGGCCGGATCGGCCGCCGCGCTCATCGCCGGGGCCGGGCTCGCGCTCACCCCGGTGGCGGCCATGATGTTCCGCTTCAACAACCCCGACGCGCTCATGCTCCTGCTGCTGGTGGCCGCCGCCTACTGCACGGTGCGATCCATCGACGCTGCGGGAGCACGCTTCTGGTCGGCCGGCACCGGCTGGCTGGCCGGCGCGGGCGTGCTCATGGGCTTCGGCTTCCTGGCCAAGATGATGCAGGCGTTCCTGGTGCTGCCCGGCCTGGCCCTGGTGGTCCTGGTGGCCGGTGCGGGCGGATGGCGTACGCGCATCACGCGATTGGTGTCCGCCGGCGTCGCGCTGGTGCTGTCCGCGGGCTGGTATGTGGCGCTGGTCGAACTGTGGCCCGCCGGGTCCCGGCCGTACATCGGCGGGTCCACCAGCAACAGCCTGTGGGAACTGGCCGTCGACTACAACGGTCTGGGTCGAATCCTGGGCAATCACAACGGCGGTGGCGGCGGTCCCCGGCCCACCCCGTCGGCGCTGCCGACGCCGTCCGCCCTGCCCACCCCGACCGGATTGCCGACCTCCTCGGTCGTGCCCACCCCGGGCGCGGGTCCGGATCCGTCCCAGATGCGTGGCGGCTTCGGCGGATTCGGGTCGCAGCCCGGCATCACCCGCCTGTTCTCCGGTGAGCTGGCCACCGAATTCTCGTGGCTGCTGCCCGCCGCCCTGATCGCGCTCGTCGCGGGACTGTGGCTGACCCGCAAACAGCCGCGCACCGACCGCGTCCGCGCGGGTCTGCTGCTGTGGGGCGGCTGGCTGCTGGTCACCGCCGTCGTGCTCAGCTACATGAGCCGCAGCTTCCACTCGTACTACGCGATGGAGTTGGTGCCCGGCATGGCCGCGGTGCTCGGTATCGGCGCGACCCAATTGTGGCAGCGCCGAACCCATGTCGCGGCCCGCGCGACCCTGTCGGTCATGTCTCTGGCCACCGGCGGCTGGTCGTTCGTGCTCCTGCACCGCACCCCCGACTGGCTCCCGTGGCTGCGCTGGACCCTGGTGGCCCTGGCGGTCGTCGCCGCGGCCACGCTGTGGGTCACCCCGAAGCTGCCGCGCTTCGCGCTCGCCATCGGCCTGTTCGCCTTGCTCGCCGGACTCCTCGGCCCGACCGCCTACACCCTGGAGACCGTCGCCGGCGTGCACAACGGCGGCAGCCCGACCGCGGGCCCCGCGCGCAGCCAGCGCGGCGGACCCGGCCAGAACGGCGGTGGCCCCGGCCAATCCGGCGGCGGCCAGCGTGGCGGCGGCGTCGCCGATCCACAGATCGCGGCCCTCGTCGAGGGCAGTGACGCACGCTGGGCGGCGGCCGCGATCGGCGCGCAGGACGTCAGCACCCTCGAATTGACCACCGGCAAGGCGCTGCTCGCGATCGGCGGCTTCAGCGGCCGCGATCCGTCGCCGACCCTGGCCCAGTTCCAGCAGTACGTGGCCGACCACCAGATCGGCTACCTGCTGGTCCGGCAGCGCCAGAACGACGAATCCCGGTCCGGCGGCACGCCGAATCAGGGGCAGCCGAACAACTCCCAGCCCGGCGGCAACCATTCCGGCGAGGGGCGTCAGCCGCACCAGAACCAGAATGGGGCGGGTCAGCAGAACCAGACCGGGGCGGGTCAGCAGCCGACCCAGCAGCCGGGTCAGCCCGGCGGACAGTGGCAGGGCGGCCCGGGCTCCGACAACGGCTCCACCGGCGCCGAGATCACCGCCTGGGTGAAGGACAACTACCCGGTCACCACCGTCGGCAACGTGGAGGTCTACACCCTCACCAAGTAGTCCGCGCTCAGCCCTTCGATATTCGCGCGAGCATGCACTCGTGCAGGCACCGTTCACGGAGCGTGTTGTGGCGCTCCGTGACCTGCCCGATTACTCGGACAGGGTTGGCCCGTAACCGCAGTTTCGGGTCTTCCCGTGGCGGTACCGCTGCCCGGCGGACCGGGTCTGACACGGTTTCCATCGGGCATGTTTACCGTCCCGCCGCAACTCTGCGTGGACGCCAATGCCGCCAGATTCCGGGCGGCGTTGAGATCGCGATCGAGCGCGAGACCGCACCGATCGCAGACGAATACCCGCTCGGACAGCGCCAGCTTGGCTTTCACCGCACTGCACGAGGGAGACGAGCAAGTTCGGGAACTGGGATAGAACCGATTCGCCACCACAAGCGTGCCGCCGTGGCGTCGGGTCTTGTAGGCGAGTTGCCGCCGCAACTCGCTGAACCCAGCGTCGGCGATGTGTTTCGCCAGCCGTCGGTTCTTCAACATTCCGGCGACATTGAGATCCTCTACGACGATTGTGCCGTAGCGGGCGGCCAACGCGGTTGTGAGCTTGTGCAGGCCGTCGCGGCGAATCTCAGCGACGCGCGCCTCGAGTCGGGATGCCTTGGCGTTGGCCTTCAGCCACCGTGTCGATGGTGACACCCCGTGCCTCCGGTCAGGTCCCTGTCGTCGGGCGCGAGACCGGGATAGGCGCCGTCGCTGCCGTTGCACCCGTTGATAGTGGCGCGGATTCGGCACTCTGGCCTCGGTATCGGTGACGCCGATCACCGGCTGGGAGACGACGGCGAGGTTTTTGACCCCCACATCAACGCCGATCCGAGCATTGGGCTGCGCTGGTTGCCGGTCATGGCGCATCACGTGGACCGTGAATGACACCCACCAGCGCCGACCCTGCCGCGATATCGTCATCGATCCCACTCGGGCGGTACCGTTCGCCAAGCGTCGCGCCAGTTTCCGGGTCGATTCACCGGTCCGGACGGACCCGACACGCGGAATCTTCACCCGACGGCACCCGTCGCCGAGGCCGTAGGAACCAGTGGTGAAGGTAAACGATTGCCGTGAGTGCTTCTTCTTCAGGCGAGGAAGCCCCATCCTCGGTCCGGGTCGGGTTCCCTGCTTGGACTTGGCGTAATTGGCGAACGCGTGGGCCAACTGTGCCAGGCCTGATGCATAGGCCTCTTTGCTGTTCTCGCGCCACCACGGCGCGATGCTGTCCTTCTCTGCGTTCCATGCCTTGCGCAAGCTGTAGGCCGACAGATCGATCCATGGGGTGAGATCTTCGACCGGGACACCGTAGGTGGCCTCGGCGGCTCGCTGGTCCCAATTGGCCAGAACCTTTCGAACACCCCAGTTGGCCGCGAAGCGTGCTGCCCCGCAATGGGACCGCAATGATTGCTCCTGGTCGAACGTCGGTTCCAGCGCGAACCGGTAAGCCTGCACCATCGTCTCTGTTAACTCTTCGGATGGCGTGGAGATCGACCCGAATTCGCTCACGTGTTCGAGGTTAGGCAACTTTCCTGCGACACAACAGCCCGAAATGGGCAACACGCAACATGATTCACCAGGTCGCCGACGCAACGTCGCTGAGCCCACGAATTGGCACGGCTCACGGGATAGCTCGAGGTGCTTTCCGGGGATTTTTCGAGTGGTGCATGCTCGTGGTATCCGGTCTGATGGAACGAAATCGGCGCCGGGACCGACCAGTTCGGTGACAGGATTTCGGTATCGGTCGATGGGCGGGGCAGGCCGTGCAAAGTTACAGTGACGGGCGAGAACTCGGGCCGGGCGGGAGGTCGGCGATGGATGGCGTGCGGGCGCGGGTGGGGGTGCTCGGGCCGGTGCAGCTGACCATCGACGGGGTGGCGCAGCAGCTGGGCGGGCCCAAGCAGCGGGCGGTGCTGGCGTACCTGGCCATCAACGCGAACCGGCCGGTCTCGGTGGACGCCCTGGCCAGCGCGGTGTGGGAGGACAATCCGCCGCCCGACGTGCGGGTGAGCCTGCACGCGATCGTCTCCAATCTGCGCAAACCGCTGCGCGACGGCGGCATCGACGCCCGGAACATGCTGCAGCACATGGGAACCGGATATCGGATCGTCGTCGAGGACGCGGCCTGCGATGTGTTCCGCTTCCGCACCCGCCGCGAGAGCGGCCTGCGCGCCCTGGCCGCCGGCCGCTTCGCCGCCGCCACCGACGCGCTGTCCGACGCGCTCGCCCAGTGGCGCGGCCCGGTGCTGTCGGACCTGCGCGGGCTCGGCTTCGCCGACGCCTACGCGGTCGCCCTCGACGACGAGCGCATCGGTGTCATCGAGGCCCGCGCCGAATCCGATATCGCGCAGGGCCGCGCCGAAGGCGTGGTCGCCGAACTGAACCTGCTGGTCCGCGACCACCCGCTGCGGGAATCGCTGTGGGAACAGCTGATCACCGCGCTGTACATGACCGGCCGGCAGTCCGACGCGCTGGAGGCCGCCCGCCGATTGCGCGGCATCCTCGCCGAAGAACTCGGCATCGATCCCGGGCACCGCATCCGGGAGCTGGAATCGCGCATCCTGCGTCAGGACCCGCTCAGCGTGCGGCAGGTCGCCGCCGCCTCGGCCACCCGCGCCACCACCATCGTCGACCGCAGCTGGCACGAACCGCAGGCGTTGCTGCGCGACCGGGCCGGCCACGTCTACCCGGTGGTCGGCTCGACCACTCGAATCGGTCGCCTGTCCGACAACGACATCGCGCTGGCCGACGGCCGGGTCAGCCGCCACCACGCGCTGCTCATCGACAACGGGCACACCTGGGTGATCAAGGACCTGCACTCCTCCAACGGGGTGTATGTCGATGGTGCACGCGTCGTGGACAGCGGGTTATTGTCCGACGGAGCGGTGCTGCGCATCGGCGACACCGAACTGGTCTTCGTACTGGTTCGCGCGGATGACAACGCCGGTTGAACAGGAATGAACCCCATATGTCCGATCCGCGAAGTCCACAGCCATTGATTAACTGACCCTTCATCGGTGAGCCCCCTCACCGCCACGAATCCCCAAGGTCGGTCGGCGATCCTCGAATTAGCCGTTCCGATGCTCATTAGGGGATGCCATGGATCGGAGGCGTTTTCTGAAGCACGCCGCGCACGCAGGTGGTGCGGCCGGAGCGATGTCGCTGCTCCCGCCGAGCCTGGCCCAGGCCTGGGCCGAACCCGCCCCGCCCGGCGGCTGGGACCGCATCGAGCACGTGGTGATCCTGATGCAGGAGAACCGGTCCTTCGACCACTACTACGGGTCCATGCCCGGGGTGCGCGGCTATGCCGACCTGAACGCGCTACAACTGTCCACCGGACGCTCGGTCTTCCACCAGCCCGACGGCGGCCGCGTCGTCCTGCCGTACACCACGACCCTGCAGAACATCGACGGCACCGACCACGGAACCCGCACCGGCCACGACGCTTTCGCCGCAGGCCGCCACGACGCCTGGATCAGGGCGAAGGGCGAGGGCACCATGGTCGGCTACGACCGGGACAGCCTGGGCTTCTACTACCAGCTCGCCGAGGCGTTCACCGTGCTCGACGGCTATCACTGCTCGGTCAACGGGCCCACCGACCCCAACCGCATGTACCTGTTCAGCGGGACCGTGGAAAACCCGCTCGCCTTGGACAATTACGCGGAGCACCTGCAGGTCTCGCTGTTCGCCGACGACATGAAACTGCGCTGGATGCGCAGCCTGCCGGTCTCCGGCATCGTCGACGCCGTCCTGGGCCTGGTGCACGGCCTCACCGGCGCGCTCCCGCCGCCTGTGGCCGCCGCGCTGGCCGGACTGGTCGGCCCGCGCACCGGCAACCTGTTCCTCTACGACGCCCTGCTCGGTCCCGACGCCGGCCGCTACGTCAACGACGTCATCTTCGGCCTGCCCTGGACCACCTACGCCGAACGGCTCCAGGACCGCGGCATCGGCTGGCGGGTCTATCAGGAGTGGGACAACTACACCGACAACGCGCTCGACTTCTTTCTGCCGTTCCGTGAGGCCGCGCGCACCGCGCTCAAATACACCAACGGCGGGCGCGGGGTCGCCTTCGAGAACTTCTTCCGCTATTACGCGGACCTGGAAAAGGATCCGGGTCTCGAACCCGCGTACGCCGCGGCCCTGAAGCGCGGCATGGACGAATTGTCGGCGGGGCAGCGGGCACTGGTCGAACAGGGCCTGCTGCGTTCGCGCACCGGCACCTTGGTGGAGTCCTTCCGCACCGACGTGGCGACCGGACGACTGCCCACGGTGTCCTGGATCGTCGCCCCCTACGTCGACTGCGAGCATCCGGTGATGGGCCCGCGCAACGGCCAGGCCCTGGTCCACGGGGTGCTGGAGGCGCTCGCCGAACACCCCGACGTGTGGAACAAGACCGTCTTCATCCTCAATTACGACGAGAACGACGGCTACTTCGACCACATCCCGCCGCCGACACCGCCGCCGGGCACACCCGGTGAATACTTCGGCCGCCACAATGTCGGGCTGGGCGCGCGGACCCCGGCGATCATCGTGTCGCCGTGGAGCAAACAGGCGGTCTGCTCCGAATTGTTCGACCACACCTCGGTGCTGAAGTTCCTGGAGCGGGTCACCGGCGTCGCCGAACCGAACATCAGCCCGTGGCGACGGCAGATGTGCGGCGATCTGTCCTCGCTGTTCGACTTCGGATCGCGCCGCACCTTCGTGCTGCCCAAGGCCGCACCGCGCGCCGATCAGTCGATGTCCGGTGTCGCGCAACCACTTCCGTTCGTGCAACGCATGCCGAAGCAGCAGACCGGCAGCCGGGCGCGGGTGCCGCTGCCCTATCGGCTGCAGGCGCGCTGCGCCGCCGGTGCGGACGGCGGCGTCACCCTGACCATCGACAACGGCGGCAGCGCGGCCGTGCACTGTTCGGTGCATCCGAACGCCTTCACCGCGGACTACACGCCGACCCGCTTCGACATCGCCGCCGGAACCTCGGTCTCGCAGGACTTTCCGGCGGTGCACGGCCACTACGACTACACCGTGTACGGACCCGACGGATTCCAGCGCCGATTCGCCGGTGACCTCGGCGGGCCGTGCGCGGGGCTCCGGGTCACCGCCACGGCCGCGAACTCCGGGCCGCGCAAGCTCTCCTGGGCCTTCGAGAACGCTGGGGCGCAGCCTGTTTCGGTGCAGGTGGTCGCCAATGCCTACCGGAACGACGGGCCCTGGATCATCGATATCGCCGCGGGTGCGACCGAACACCGGGACATGCCCTGCGACGGCGACGCCGCGGGCGCGGGCTGGTACGACCTGTCGGTGTCAGCGTCCTCCGATGCCGGATTCCGGTGCCGGGTACGCGGATTCGTGGAGACCGGCGCGCCCGGGAAGACCGCCGACGATGCCGCGCCCTTCGACCGGCTGCTGCTGGACCGGTCCCTGTACGAGCCCGGCCGCGACCTGTTGGTCGGCTACAGCCTGGCGCGGGCGGTGGCCGGGCATCGGCTCGCGGTCTACGCCGATCCCGGCGGCTTCACCGGCGCCGTCCCGACGACGCCGGTGCTGCGCGGTCTGGCCCTGGGCAACGGGGTGACGCGGGACGAGGTGGTCCTCGGCGTCACCGAGCAGGATGCCCCGGATGCCGCGGCGACGCCGGTGGCGGCCGTGCGGCAGGCGTCCGTGGTCGATGCCGTCTCGCGGCTGGGCCCGCTGCCCACCGGCTCCTACCTGGTGCATCACCTCGATGACGCGGGTCGTCCGCTGGTTCGTCCGGCGCGTTTCCGGGTGCTTTAACTCGATCCGACCGCCTGGTACATCGGGACGACTTTGCAACGAGTTCTAGACAGATCGTGCATTTTGTCTTACCGTCGGTTCATGAGTTCAACGGCGTCTCATACAGTGCGATACGAACTGCGATCCGGCGAAACCTGGCGCAATCCGTATCCCATGTATTCCCAACTGCGCGACCACGATCCGGTCCACCGGGTCGTCCCCGAAGGCCGCGAATCCGACGACTTCTACGTCCTGACGCGGCACGCGGACGTGTACGCGGCCGCCCGCGAACCCGAGAACTACTCCTCGGCCTCCGGACTCACCGTCGACTACGTGGACCTGGTGGCGGCCGGCTTCGGCGCCGCCAAGCCGTTCGTGTTCATGGACCCGCCCGACCACACCGACTTCCGCCGCCGCGTCTCCCCGGGATTCACGCCCCGCCAGGTGAATTCGGTCGAACCCGAGGTGCGCGCCTTCGTCATCGAGCGCATCGAACGGCTGCGCGCGGCCGGCGGCGGCGACATCGTCAAGGAACTGTTCAAACCGCTGCCCACCATGGTGGTGGCGCACTACCTCGGTGTGCCGGAACAGGACCGGGGCCGCTTCGACGACTGGACCGAGAACATCGTCGGCGGCGCCGTCGCCGGAGCCGGACTGGCCGCGGGCGACCAGAACGCCTTCACCGCGGTCGGGGAGATGGTCGGCTACTTCAGCGAACTCATCGACCGCCGCCGCCGCGAACCCGGCGACGACACCATCTCCCACCTGCTCGCCTCCGGGCTGGGAGAGGACGGCGACAACGAGGGCCTGCTGGCCATGCTCGGCTTCGCCTTCACCATGATCACCGGCGGCAACGACACCACCACCGGAAACCTCGGCGGCGCGGTGCAACTGCTCACCGCCTACCCCGAACAGCGTCGCCTGCTGGTGGAGAACCCGGCCCTGATCACCGACGCGGTCGAGGAATTCCTGCGCATGACCTCCCCGGTGCAGGGCCTGGCGCGCACCGCCACCCGCGACATCGAACTGCACGGTGTCACCATCCCCGAAGGCCGGCGCGTGCTGCTGTGCTACGGGTCCGCTAATCGCGACGAACGCGAATTCGGTCCCACCGCGGGCGAGCTCGACGTGCGCCGCAACCCCAAGCGCATCATGACCTTCAGCCACGGCCACCACCACTGCCTCGGTGCGGCCGCCGCCCGCATGGTCGCCCGGGTCGCGCTCGAGGAACTGCTGTCCCGCTGCCCCGACTTCACCGTCGACCTCGACGCCGTGCAGTGGGCCCACGGGAACTACGTGCGCTGGCCGATCTCCGTGCCGTTCCGCGCGGAGGCCTAGACGCACCGGGCCGCCTACCACGTGGGTCGGCCCGGTTGCACCGTCCGCGCGCCGCGCGGGCAGAGTGTGAGCGAACGGGTTCGGCGTCAATGGCGCCGCCGGACCCGTGAACACCGCAGGGCCGCGAACACCGAAGGGAAGGGCATGAGCCGAGATTGGCTGGCGGACGGCCGGGCCGACCTGGCCGCCGAACGCATCCTCGACGCCGCCGCACAGCTGTTCGCCGAGCGCGGTGTCACCGCCGTCGGCATGGGCGACATCGCCAAGGCGGCCGGCTGCTCCCGCGCGACCCTCTACCGCTACTTCGAGAACCGGCAGGCCGTCCGGCTGGCCTTCGTGCACCGCGCCACCCGCCGCATCGCGGGCGGCGTGTTCGAGCAGGTCGCCGCCATCGAGGACCCGGGCGAGAAAGTGGTCGCCGCCATGCTCGGCTCGATTCGCGCGGTCCGGGCCGAACCCCTGCTCATCGCCTGGTTCCGGCCCGGCGAATCCGGTGCGGCCGGACGCATCAGCCAGGACTCCGACGTCATCGAATCCATTGCGGCGGGCCTGTTCGCGCCCACCGCGCTGACCGATCCCGAACGCAGCCGCCTGGCCCGCTGGCTCACCCGCATCATCGTCTCCTTCCTCGCCGCGCCCGGCCGCGACGACGCCGAGGAACGCGCCATGCTGGAGGAATTCGTGGTCCCGGTGGTCAGCCGCGCCTTCGTCTGACGGTCAGCGACCCGTCCGGTGGCCGAGGTGGTGACCGTAGAGACGGTCGGAGAGCATCGCCGCGAGATCGGCCACGGCCTCGTGCGCGACCCGCATCGGCATGGCATGGAAGACGTGCCACAGCCCCGGATACTCCCGATGCCGCAGGGGCGCGGCCGATTTCGCCGCGAGATCGGCGAAGCGACGCGCATCTCCCGCCAGCAGATCATCGGCCGCAGAGTGCATGACGATGGGCGGTAGATCGGTGATGTCGCGGTAGAGCGGCGAGCGGTCACGGCGCACGTCCTCGGGAACACCGGGTAGGTAGGCGTCCATGAACTGCGCCATCAGCGGCGGGTTCAGCAGCGGCTCCCGGCTCGGATCGCAGTGGAATGCAGAGGAATTCGCGGTCAGATCCAGGACCGGGCAGATCAGGCCCAGGATTGCGGGCTGCGGCCAATGCTTGTCGCGTAGCCGTATGGCCAGATCCAAGGCCAAGCCGCCGCCCGCCGAATCACCCACCACGGCAATGCGTTCGGCCGGAATACCCTGGGCGAGCAGGGCGCGGTAGGCCGCGAGCGTGTCGTCGATGGCCGCCGGATGCGGGTGCTCCGGGGCCAGCCGATAGTCCAGGGCATGGACCTTCGTGCCCATGGCCGCCGCCAGCGCACCGGTGAGGGTGCGGACCATGCGCGGCATGCCGATCACATAGCCGCTGCCGTGCAGGTACAGCACCGCCGCATCGGCGGGAGCCGAACGAGGAGTGAGGGTTTCGACCGGTATGCCGCCCAGCTGTCCGGTCGACACGGCGACGCCGCGGGGCGCGCGGGCGAAAGTGGTGCCCGCGCCGACGCGGGATCGCACCCGGTCCCATTCGGGGGCCGGGCCGAACCACCAGTGGCCGACCAGCCGGGAAACGAAGCGCCACAGGGTTTTCTCCACGGTCATCAGCTCCGGCTCGCCGCACGTAGGTCCAGGTGATAATCGACCGTGTCGGGGGCGCTGCGAATCAGCTTCTCGTAGGCTCCCGGCGTCCACGGCCACAGCTCGGGTAACCCGTCCTTGCCCAGATACCAGCTGGTGCAGCCGGTGGTCCACACCGTGCTCGGGGCGGCCGCCCGCATGCGCGCGTTGTAGCGGTCGGTGGCGGCATGGGTCGGGGCGATGGTCGTGAATTCGCCTGCCCGCCAGCGCTGCAGCCAGCCGACGATGCGGGTGGACTGCGCCTCGGCGACCGCGGTCAGCGGGTGGTTCGCGAACGGGCTGTGCGGGCCGACCAGCATGAACAGGTTCGGGAAGTCCGGCATCATGACGCCCTCGAAGGCGCGCGGGCCCGCCCCCCACGCCTGATCCAGGGTGCGGCCGTACGCGCCGGTGATCGCCATCGGACGCATGAAGGCGTGCGAGTCGAATCCCGTTGCCAGCACCAGGATGTCGAGCTCGTGCAGGCGGCCGTCGGCGGTGACCACGCCACGCTGCTCGACCGCGTCGATGCCCTCGGTCACCAGCCTGACATCCGGGCGCTGGACGGTCCGGTAGAAGCGATCCGACACCACCAGGCGCTTGCACATGGCCTGATAGTCGGGCGTCAGCTTGGCGCGCAGTTCGGGATCCTCGACCGTCTTCAGGTGTCGCTCCACGACCCACTGGATCAGCTTGCGCACCCGGCCCGGATGCACCAGCCCCTGCGAGAACACCGCGAAGGCCGCCCGGTTGAACAGGTAGGGGACCGCGCCCAGCGCGGGCACCCGCTTGTACAGCCATTTCGACAGCCGCGTGTAGGACCGGTTGACCGTCGGCAGGATCCACTGCGGAGTGCGTTGGAACAACACGACTTCCGAGGCCTTTCCGGCCATCGCGCTCACCAGCTGGGTGCCGGTGGAGCCGGTGCCGATCACGCCGACCCGCTTGCCGGTGATCTCCACGTCGTGCCGCCAGCGCGCCGAATGCATGACCGGTCCCGCGAAAGCGTCCAGTCCGGGAATGTCGGGCCGGGTCGGGTGGTGCAGGAAACCCGTTGCGCACAAGACGAAGTCGAAGCGCCCCGTGGCCCCGTCGGAGGTGGTGACCTGCCAGCCGTCGCCGTCGAACTCCGCGCCCGTCACCTCGGTCCCGAAGCGGGTGTTGCGGTGCAGCCCGTGCTCGCGCGCCACCCCGACCAGGTAGTCCTTGATCTCCGGGCCCGCCGAATACAGGTGGGTCCATTCGGGATTCTTGGCGAAGCGGAACTGGTAGTACCGCGACGGCACATCGCAGACCAGGCCCGGATAGCTGTTGTCGCGCCAGGTCCCGCCGTAGTCGTCGGCCTTCTCGTAGATGGTGAAGTCGGCGAAACCGGCGCGTTGCAGGGCCACGGCCATGCAGATCCCGGAGATTCCGGCACCCACGATGGCGATCCGCGGTGAGCTCATGGGACGCCAGCCTAGACACGTGTCTCCCGCCTGGGGAAGGGTTTGGCGAATATCGGTAGACATTCCGTCATTCGCTAGACACGTTGTAAAGCGACTGCTACCGTGTGCGCCAGATCACAACGTCTAGGCAAGGAAGTCACGATGCGCGCACTCCAGTGGACCGGCCCGGAAAAAGTGCAGATCAACGACATCCCGGTCCCCGACATCGGACCCACCGACCTGCTGATCAAGGTCGGCGCCGCCGGTGTCTGCCACTCCGACCTGACGTTGGTGAACTTCCCCATCCAGCTGCGCGAGGACCCGCTCACCCTCGGCCACGAGATCGCCGGCACCATCGAGGCCATCGGCTCCGACGTCAACGGCCGCGAAATCGGCGAACGCGGCGTCATCTTCCTGTTCTGGACCTGCGGCACCTGCCGCGAATGCGTTAGCGGCAACGAGAACGTCTGCCTCGCCGCCGGTCGCGTCGCCATGCCGCCCACCCCGGGCCTGGTTCTGGACGGCGGCATGGCCGAATACGTGCGCGTCCCTGCCAGCACCTTCGTGCCCATCGGCGACCTCGACTTCCTGCAGGCCGCCCCCGTCGCCGACGCCGCCCTCACCGCGTATCACGCCATTCGCGGTGCGCGCGAAGCACTTCGGCCGGGCGGCACCGCGGTCGCCATCGGCATCGGCGGACTCGGGCACGTGGGCCTGCAGATCCTGCAAGCCATCTCCGGGGTGCGCGTGATTGCCGTCGACCAGGCCCAGGACAAGCTGGACCTGGCCCGCGACTGCGGCGCGGAAGTCGGCATCCTCTCCGGCGGCGACACCGCCAAGCAGATCCTCGACCTGACCGACGGGCGTGGCGCGGACGCCGTCTTCGACTTCGTCGGCGTCGACGCCACCGCCAAACTGGCCTGCGAGACCGTCGCCCCCAACGGCGCCTACCGCATGGTCGGACTCGGCGGCGGCGCACCGGAACTCACCGCCGGACCCGCCGGCGGGCCCGGCTGGCCCTGGGGCGCCACCGTCCGAAAGTCGCTGGGCGGCACCCGCAGCGACCTGCACGCCTGCGTGGCCCTC
This sequence comes from Nocardia tengchongensis, assembly GCF_054781395.1. Classification (NCBI taxonomy): domain Bacteria; kingdom Bacillati; phylum Actinomycetota; class Actinomycetes; order Mycobacteriales; family Nocardiaceae; genus Nocardia; species Nocardia tengchongensis. The sequence goes on along the minus strand of NZ_BAAGUM010000006.1, from coordinate 944,651 downwards.
GCCCAGGCGGGCAAGATCCACCTCGAGGTCGAGCGCTTCGACCTCACCGACGGCCCGGAAGCCCTGCGCCGCTTGGACGCCGGACACATCCGGGGACGCGCAGTCCTGGTCCCATGACCGGTTAGTCTCCTTGGCATGGGGAGGCTCTGGCCGTTGCTGGCCATCACGACATGCACATTGCTGACCGCCTGCGGGCCCGGCGACACCGTCGCGGACTCGCAGGCGCCGGCGTCGACTTCGACTTCGACTCCGGCAGTGGGGAAGACGACCACCAAACCGGCCGCGACCTCGACCATGCAGGTGGCCGTAGCGGATCTGCCGAAGTGCGGCGACATCCCCGGGGCGGGCGCGATGCCGCACGATCCGCTCCCGGACTGCCGCCTGAGCTCTCGGGACAGCGCGGCGCTCTCGTTCATCGTGCGGCACAAGGCCGGACACGGCGGCAATCCCTGGACGGCCATCGATGTCACCGGAAGTGATGGAAAGGTGCTCCAGACCCTCGACGTCCGCGATACCGAGATTCCCGCAGAGCCCTACCTGGCCGATCTGGACGTCGACGGCCGGGATGAGCTGATCGTGCCCGTATCCACCGCGATCGTCGGCAACTCCACCTACGTCGTCTTCCGTCCCAAAGCCGACAAGCTCGAATTCGTCGAGGCCGGAAAGATCTTCGGCATCGGAGTCGACCGCACGGCGAGCGGCTACATCGCCGCGATGTCGAAGAGCGGTCCCGCGGACAAGTACATCGAGTTCCAGAAGTTCGTCGGATCCACGCTGGTGTTTGTCGCCGAGATCATCCAGACCTTCGACAAGGACGGCCACAGCACCTGCCGCGTCGATGACGAAAAGGGAGTTCCGGAGTCCGAATTCAGTGATGAGGAAGTGGTGCGGCGCTTCTGCGGCGAGCAGTTGCTGCGCACGAGCCCGGTCGGCTGATCGGCTACTGCAAACCGGTGATCCGGTGTTGCAGCCAGCGGCGGGATTCGGGGTAGCGGGCGTGGGCCAGGATCTTGCGGCGCGTCGCCCGGCATCTGACGGACCCGGACACCGCGGGCGGCGGACAGCACCCGATCCAGCGCGTCGGGATCGCCGCCCGCGGCCTGCCCCCCGAAACCCATACCGAAACAGCAATCCGACCCGACGGTCCTCGGCGTGGCGCCGCGACGCTCGCTCGGATCTTGTCGTTGTCCAGTCTGTTGCTGAACTGGTACGTACCAGCTGGTGATACGGTTCCGTGTGACGCCGACAACTCCGGCCACCAGCGAAGGCGCACCGACCAGGAGCCCAGCGGTGGCCGACCGGTGAGAACTGCATTGTTGCCGAGAAGCCAGATTTAGGAGAGACAGTGGCGCTATCGGACTCCCCGCGAGACGCTGCCGGTCCCGCCGCCCGCCGCGGCGGACTGTTCCGGACCAAATCCGTCGAACAGTCGATCCGGGACACCGATGATCCCGACGCCAAACTCCGCAAGGACCTGACCTCCTGGGACCTCACGGTCTTCGGCGTCGCGGTCGTGGTCGGCGCGGGCATCTTCACCCTCACCGCGCGTACCGCCGGCAACATGGCCGGACCCGCCGTCTCCCTGGCCTTCGTCTTCGCCGCCGTCGCCTGCGGCCTGGCCGCGCTCTGCTACGCCGAGTTCGCCTCCACCGTCCCGGTCGCGGGCAGCGCGTACACCTTCTCCTACGCCACCTTCGGCGAGGTCGTCGCCTGGATCATCGGCTGGGACCTGATCCTGGAATTCGCGCTCGGCACCTCGGTGGTGGCCAAAGGCTGGTCGCAGTACCTGGGCACGGTCATGGGCGGGCGGTCGGCCATCTGGCACTTCGGCTCGGTCAAATTCGACTGGGGCGCAGTGCTGCTGATCGCCATCCTCGGCGTGCTGCTGGCCATGGGCACCAAGCTGTCCTCGCGGGTGTCCGCGGTCGCGGTCGCCATCAAGCTCGCCGTCATCGCGCTGGTGGTCGTGGTCGGCGCCACCTACTTCAAGGCCTCGAACCTGAAGCCGTTCATCCCCGAATCGGTGCCCAACGCCGACTCCGGCGCGAGCAAGATCCACCAGACCCTGTTCCAGCTGGTCACCGGCGGCGGCAACAGCCACTTCGGCTGGTACGGCCTGCTCGCCGCCGCCTCCATCGTGTTCTTCGCCTTCATCGGCTTCGACGTGGTCGCCACCGCCGCCGAGGAGACCAAGGACCCCAAGCGCAATGTGCCGCGCGGCATCCTCGGCTCGCTCGCCATCGTGACCGTGCTCTACGTGGCGGTGTCGCTGGTGCTCACCGGCATGGTGTCCTACAAGGACCTGCAGGGCAACGACGCCACGCTCGCAACGGCTTTCGCCATCCACGGCGTCACCTGGGCCAAGAACATCATCTCCATCGGCGCGCTGGCCGGTCTGACCACCGTCGTCATGGTGCTGTTCCTGGGCCAGACCCGCGTGCTGTTCGCCATGGCCCGCGACGGACTGATGCCGCGCAAGCTCGCCCACACCGGCCCCAAGGGCACCCCGGTGCGGATCACCGCCATCGTCGGCGTCATCTGCGCGGTGCTGGCCGGGTTCGTGGACTTCGGCACGCTCGAGGAAATGGTCAATATCGGCACGCTGTTCGCGTTCGTGCTGGTGTCCATCGGCGTGGTCGTGCTGCGCCGCACCCGCCCGGACCTGCCGCGCGGATTCACGGTGCCGTGGGTGCCGCTCATCCCGATCCTGTCGGTGATCGCCTGCGCCTGGCTGATGTTCAACCTGTCGGTGGAGACCTGGCTGCGATTCGTCATCTGGATGGCGATCGGCATGGTCGTGTACTTCGCCTACGGGCGCAGGCACTCGCTGCTCAACACAGCGGAGACGAAATCCGGTAGCTGATCGGGTGCTCAGGTTCGGTGCTGGTGGTGTGTCGTCCGCACGTCACCTGATGGAATGCGGTTCAATTGCTCTGAATAGTGAGAGTTGTGCCACAAGTTCCGCCCATCAGCACCGTCACAGCATCCCGAGAGGAACCGATCGTGAGCATGCTCCTCGCCGTGCATGACGCCTACACCACGGTTGTCGCGCAGATCGGCAACCCCACCCCGGAGACCCCGCCGGTGGCGGACAAGCTGATGAAGCTGGTCCGCTACTTCACCTGGTTCACCATGCTTTCCGGCGTCACCGCCATCACCTACGGCGGCGGCCGGTTCGCGTGGGAGAAGTGGAGCGGCGGTGGTCTCGAGTCACCGAAGATGGTGGCCGGAGCCATGATCGGCGGCGCGACCGCCACCAGTGCCGGAACCATCATGAACGCGGTCATCGGCAGCTAGAACGCGCCATGTGACTCTCAGGGGATTCGCCTCCGCACCCCCTGGGGAAACCGGGTGCGCCGGAAACCGGCGCACCCGTTCGCGCGTTTTGGGATCAGCCCTGCGCGATCAGCCCTGCGCCAGCATGGTGTTCATCTGATCGATCTCCTGCTGCTGCGCGGTGATGATGGCCTGCGCCATGGCCTTGGACTCGGCGTTGGAGCCTTGCGCCAGTTCGGTGTTCGCCATGGTGATCGCGCCCTTGTGGTGCTCGATCATCATCTGCATCCACAGCTTGTCGAACTCGGCGCCCGACAGGCTCTCCAGCTTCGTCATCTGATCCTTGGTCATCATGCCGTCCATGCCCGCGTGGCCGCCCACATCGGCGGACGGGGCGGGCTTGCCGAAACTCTGCAGCAGCGTGGTGATCTGCTGCATCTCCGGCGACTGCGCCTGCTCCACGGCCTTGGCCAGGGTGATCAGCTGCTGGTTCTGCGAGCGGGTCGGGACCAGCTTCGCCATCTCCACCGCCTGTGCGTGATGCGGGTACATCCCTTGCAGGAACGCCACATCGGCATCGTCGAAGTCGCTGCGGGTCGCCGCCTGCGCCGACGTGCTGGTCTTGCCGTGATCCATGCCGGGCATGGCGCCGTGATCCATGGCCGCCGTCGTGGTCGTGGCCTTCGAACTGTCGCTGTCGTTGCTGCTACAGCCGGCCGCGATCAGAGCGGTGGCGGCGGTGCCGGCGATCAGGACGAGCTTGATACGCGTGCTGAACATGGTTGAACTCCTTGGGGTTTGGTGAGCGATCAGGAAAATGGGCATGCCGAAATCCGCGTCCGCGTGGGGTAACGCGGCGCGGCGGCCCATCAGATCCGCAGAATCGCCAGGTCGGCCAGGGAGAGAACCGTCCACGGGGGTGGACGGGCGTGATGCGCGCGCGGGTGGCGCGGTCCCGAGACGAGGCTGCCGCGGCGTTCGATGCCGACCCAGGCCAGCAGGGCCAGACCGAGTCCGAGCAGCAGTGTCGCGAGGACGAACAGACAACCGTGCATTCCGGCGTGACCATTGCCGCAGTCGCCGCCGCAGCCCGGCACGGACATGGCCCGGTCCATGGACATGGCGACCGGCATGGCCGCCACAGGCGGCAGCGCGTCGTGCTCGGCCATGACGGCCGGTGCGCTCATCGCCGAACCGGAGTCGTGATCCATGCCGTCGTGGCTCATGCCCAGGACCAGGGCGTGCATGGCCACCAGACCGGCCAGCAGTGCGAGCAGCCCGAAGGCCCGGAGATACCGGGTGCCGGGGGACCGCTGCTCGACCACCCGGACATACTACCCACTGACGAGATACCCCCTGTCGGTATAGCCATCGGACGCGCCGGGCTCGCCGCCGCGTGGATCACGGGGGCGGCCGGTAGCCTGGCGGCCGTGTCACAGCGCGAACTGGTCATCCTCGGGACAGCCAGTCAAGTACCGACCAAGCAGCGCAATCACAACGGCTACCTGTTGCGATGGGACCGCGAGGGACTGCTGTTCGACCCGGGGGAGGGCACCCAGCGGCAGATGAGCTTCGCGGGCGTGGCCGCCAGCGGGATCACCCGCATCTGCGTCACCCACTTCCACGGCGACCACTGCTTCGGGCTGCCCGGCGTGCTGGGCCGGATCAGCCTCGACGGCGCGCTGCATCCGGTGGACATCTACTTCCCGGCCTCGGGCGAGGTGTTCTACGAGCGGCTCGTGGACTCCTCCGCACACAACCGGCAGGTCGAACTGCATCCGCATCCGATCACCGACGCCGGCGAACTACCGCCGCCGGGAGCCGGATTCACCCTGCGGGCGGCCCGGCTCTCCCATCCGGTGGAGGCCTTCGGCTACCGCCTCGACGAGCCCGACAGCCTGCGGTTCATACCCGAACGGCTGCGGGAGCTGGGATTGTCGGGGCCGGTCGTCGGCGAACTGCAGCGGCGCGGTGCGGTCGAGATCGGCGGTCGCACCGTCACTCTCGACGAGGTGAGCGAGGCGCGGCCGGGACAGAGTTTCGCGTTCGTCATGGACACCCGGCTCTGCGACGGCGTCCATGACCTGGCGCGCGGCGTGGACATGCTCGTCATCGAGGCCACCTTCACCGACGCCGACGAGAAACTGGCCGTCGAATACGGCCACCTCACCGCGGGCCAGGCGGCGCAGGTCGCGGCCCGGGCCGGGGTGCGCACCCTGGTGCTCACCCACTACTCCCAGCGCTACCGCACCCTCGACCAGCATTTGGCCGATGCCCGAGCCCATTTCGACGGCGAGATCGTCATCGCCGAAGATTTGATGCGAATACCGGTTCCACCGCGTCGCTGAGATCGTCGAAGAAGACCATAATGGTTCGCGGCCCGTCTCGTTCTGGACTGAGCGGAGCGGGGGAGCGAAGCGGAGGAGCGGAGGGAGGGAAGAACGAGACCTCCAGGGCCGCGAACCCGCCCGGAGCGTAGCGGAGGGCAAAATGAACACAGCGCACAAGGAGCTCATCGCACTCGCCGACCGGTACTGGGACGCCATGCTGGAGTCCGCGCCCAGTGAGGCGACCCTGTTGGGGGACAGGCGATTCGACGATCGGATCGAGGATCTTTCCGCGGGGGCGGAAGAGCGTCTACTCGGTACCTGGCGAGGTCTGCTCGCCGAGGTGGACGCGCTGGACGCGGGGCGGCTGAGCGAGGAGGATCGCACCACCCGTAGCCTGCTGCGCACCGAATTGGCCTCGGCGGTCTCGCATCTGGAGTGGCGGCCCGTCGAGATGGCCTCCGATCAGATGAACGGCGTGCACTCGGCCATGCTGACCATGGCTCCGCAGGTGAACGCGCCCGCACCGGAGAACGCGCTGCAGCTGGTCGAGCGCTACCGGCAGTTCGGCACGCTGATGGCGCAGGCCGTGGAGCGGTTCCGGGCCGGGCTCGCCGCCGGCCGCACGCCCGCGCACATCACCATCGAGCGTTCGCTCAATCAGCTCGACGGCTACCTGTCCGCCGACCTGGCCGACGACCCGTTCGTCACCCTGGCCGGCCCTGCGGACTGGGACGGTGAAACCGCCTGGCGCGCCGAGCTGACCGAAGTCGCCCGCGACGTCATCCGCCCCGCCTTCGCGGCCTATCGCGAGGTGCTGGCCACCGAACTGCGCCCGGCCGCCCGCCCCGACGAACGGCCCGGCCTGTGCTGGCTCGGTGACGACGGCGCGGATATCTACCGCCGCCTGCTCCGCCGCCACACCACGCTGCCCGACCTCGGCGCGGAGGAGATCCACCAGCTCGGCCTCGACGAATTGGCCGGGCTCCGGGTCGAATACGAGGAGATCGGGGGCCGCGCGTTCGGTCTCACCGACCAGACGGCCATCTTCGCCCGGCTGCGGTCGGGCACCGCCCTGCGCTATCAGGACGCGGCCGACATCATGGCCGACGCCCGGGCCTGCCTGGCCGCGGCCGAAGCCGAAATGCCGAACTGGTTCGGCCGGCTGCCGCGCGAGTCCTGCGACATCCTCCCGGTCCCCGACTTCCTGGCCGCCGATGCTCCCGCCGCCTACTACTTCCCGCCCGCCGCCGACGGTTCCCGGCCCGGCGCGTACTACGTCAACCTGCGCGAACCCCAGACCCGCAACCGCTACGAGACCGCCGCGGTCGCCTACCACGAGGCGATTCCCGGCCATCACCTCCAGCTCACCATCGCCAACGAGCTCGACCACCTCCCGTCCTTCCAGCGCATGTCGTTCTCCAACACCGCGTTCGTCGAAGGCTGGGCCCTCTACACCGAGCGCCTCGCCGACGAGATGGGTCTCTACCCGGACGACCTCACCCGCATCGGCATGCTCGCCGCCGACTCGTGGCGCTCCTGCCGCCTGGCCGTCGACACCGGCCTGCACGCCAAGGGCTGGACCCGGCAGCAGGCCATCGATTTCATGGTCGCCAACGCCCCGGTCGGCGTCGAGGAGATCCGCGTCGAGATCGACCGCTACATCGCCATGCCCGCCCAGGCCGTCGCCTACAAGGTCGGCCAGCTCGAGATCCGCCGACAGCGCGCCCAGGTCGCCGAACGCCTCGGAAACGCCTTCGATATCAAGGCTTTCCACGACAAGGTCCTCGGCGCGGGCTCGGTCAGTCTGCCGGTCCTGCGAGACCTATCCGCCTCGCTCTGACCACGAACGATCCGAGCCCACCGAATCCCCGGGTCATGCGGACATGCTTGGCGCGGACGAGGATTCGGCGCTCGGAACGGAGTGCCGTCGAAGAGAGAAGGTTCCCGTCATGGGTTCATCCAACGCAGCGTCTCTGCTGGAAACCCTGATCAGGGCTCTGCTCGCTCCACTGTTCCGTGCGAGTCCAGCGACCGGCGGGCTGGAGGGCCACGTTTCGTAGCGCCGCCGGCTCCGTTCATGCCCCCAGAATCAGGGGCATGAAAACAGGGGTCTTCCGAACCAGGATTCGGCGGTGGGAACGGAATGCCGTCGAAGAGAGAAGGTTCCCGCCATGGGCTCATCCAACGTGTCGATCTCCAGCCTGTTGAACAACATCCTGGGGCAGCTGTCCACCGGAAGCCTCCCGGCGGCCGGGCACGGCGGGGTGGAGGCCGCCGTCTCGTAGCCTCCGGCTCCGTGGGCCCGGGCCGCTCGTCGCGCGTGGCGGGGGAGGGGCGGGAATAGAGGCCCGGGCGACGCGTTCGACTCCATGGTGAGTTGGGTTGCGGAGAGGGGTTGCCGGTGACGGCTACGGATGTGAAGTCGGCTGTCGGGTTGCGGTCGGAGCGGGGGCCGATCCTCGCGGCGCTCATGTTGTCGACCTCGCTGGTGGCCCTGGACTCCACCGTCATCGCGACCGCGGTGCTCACCATCACCGATCAGCTCGGCGGGTTCGCGCAGTTCCCTTGGCTTTTCAGCATCTATCTGCTGGCGCAGGCGGTGACCGTCCCGATCTACGGCAAGCTCGCCGACATGGTCGGACGGAAACCGGTGATGCTGTTCGGCATCGCGGTGTTCGCGCTCGGGTCGCTGTTGTGCGGGCTCGCCACCAGCATGCTCGGGCTGATCGTGTTCCGCGCGGTGCAGGGCATCGGCGCCGGAGCGGTCAGCCCGATCGCGATGACCATCGCCGGTGACGTCTACACCGTGCAGGAGCGGGCCAAGGTACAGGCGTACCTGGCCAGCGTGTGGGCGACCTCGTCGGTGGTGGGACCGCTGCTGGGCGGGGTGTTCTCGGAGTACGTCAGCTGGCGGTGGATCTTCCTGGTCAACCTGCCGCTGGCGGCCGTGGCCGGTTGGATGATCCTGCGGAAGTTCACCGAAAGCGCTCCGCGACAGCGTCATCGGATCGATTACCTCGGGGCCGGACTGCTGACGGTCGGCGCGGGCGCGCTGATTCTGGCCCTGCTCGAGGGTGATCAAGCGTGGGCCTGGGGCTCGGCGTCGAGTCTGGGGCTGTTCGGCGGCGGCGCGGTGATCCTGGTGGCTTTCGCGCTGGTGGAACGGCGGGCCGCGAATCCGATTCTGCCGCTGTGGGTTTTCACCCGGCGCGTGGTGGTGGCCAGCAGTCTGGTCTCGCTGATGGTCGGTGCGATCCTGCTGGGGCTCACCTCGTATGTGCCGACCTTCGCGCAGGGCGTGCTGGGCACCGGGGCACTGGTCGCCGGACTCACCGTGGGTGCGCTCACGCTGGGCTGGCCGCTGGCCGCCTCGCAGGCCGGGAAGGTGTACCTGCGCATCGGTTTCCGGTCGACGGCGCTGATCGGCACCGTGCTCGCCACCGTGGGTGCGGCGTCGCTGCTGCTGGTGGACGCCGGTTCCGGCCTGTTGCAACTGGCGGTCGGCTGTTTCATCGTCGGGACCGGGATGGGCCTGGTGGCCACGCCGACCCTGATCGCGGCGCAGTCCGAGAGCGAGTGGTCCGAGCGCGGAGTGGTGACGGCCACCAACATGTTCGCGCGCTCGCTGGGCAGCGCGGTGGGGGTGGCCGTGTTCGGCGCGGTGGTCAACGCGCGGCTCGGCGACGTCGACCATCCGGCGGCCGCCGATCTGGCACCGGCGGTGCATCTGGTCTTCGTGGGCGTCGCGGCCAGCGCGGTGGTCATGATCGGGGCGGCCGCCGTCATGCCCCGCGGTCGCGCGGCCGATCCGGAAACCCATTCGGCGTGACGGAGATCGGCATGCTTTTTGCGGTATCGCAGAATTGCGCCGGGCGTCAGCAATAAACGGAAAAGGCCACCGACCGTGCCGAATGGAATAGCCCGGCAATGATCCAGCACACTGTAGGTGTGGTTGAGGTCGAGGACGTATTGCGCCGCTTGCGGCGGTATCCGGATGTCGAAGCGGTGAACCTGTACGCGGTCGATGCCGCTGACCGGCTCATGCTCGATGTCGCCGCTGATTCGCTGGCCGCCGCGGGAGACCATCGGGTAGCGGTCATCGACGACGGATACGGGGCGCTGACCCTCGGCGCGATCGCGGCGCACGACCTGCGCGGCGTGCGCGTGCATCAGGATTTGCTCACCGGTGAATTGGCCCTCGCCAACAATGCCCGAATTGTCGGTCTCTCTGATCGTTATTCGACGCGGGAATTGGGCGAGGCCCTCCTCTCCGATGTGCGCGTGGTGCTGTGGCGGCTGCCGCGCGCGCTGTCCGGTCTGGCCGAGACCGCCGAAGCCATCGCGCGTTTCGCGCTGCCCGAGGTGGAGGTCTTCGCCGGTGGCCGCGACAAGTACCTGACCCCGGCCATGAACGAGGTGCTGGCCGAATCCTTCGGCTCGGTGCGCGCCAGCCGCGGCCGCCAGAAATCCCGCATCCTGCTCGCCGCCGAGCCCAAACCCGTTGGCGAGCCCCGCTTCCCGGTGCGCAACCGCCTCGACGAGCAGGACCTGGAGGTGGTCGCCCACGGCGCGGCCTTCTCCGGCCCGCGCCTGGACATCGGCACCCGCTTCCTGCTCGACCACCTGCGGCGGATGAAGCCCGACGCTCGCGACGCCATCGATCTGGGTTGCGGCACCGGCATTCTCGCGGTCGCCCTGGCCAAGGCCCGCCCCGGCATCCGGGTCACCGCGACCGATCAGTCGGCCGCCGCCATCGCCTCGACCCGCGCCACCGTCGCCGCCAACAGCGTCGCCGACCGGGTCACCGTGCTGCGCGACGACGCCATGTCCAGCGCTCCCGACAACAGCGCCGACCTGGTGCTGTGTAATCCGCCCTTCCACATCGGGGCGGCCGTGCACACCGGCTCGGCCATCAAGATGTTCCAGCAGACCGGCCGCGTACTGCGCCCCGGCGGCGAGCTCTGGACGGTCTACAACACGCACCTCAACTACCGGAGCGTCATGGAGCGCATGGTCGGGAAAACCGATGTGATGGGCCGCAATCGCAAATTCACTGTGACCCGGTCGGTGTGCGGTCTGCGCGAAGCCGAACAATAGGGCTCATGGGACGTATCGATCTTCGAGTCTTCACCGAACCCCAGCAGGGCGCGTCCTACGACACCCTGCGCACGGTCGCCAAGGCCGCCGAGGACCTCGGCTACGACGCCTTCTTCCGCTCCGACCACTACCTGAAGATGGGCGACGCGGACGGCCTGCCCGGCCCCACCGACGCCTGGATCACCCTGGCCGGGCTGGCCCGCGAGACCAGTCGCATCCGGCTGGGCACCCTGGTCACCTCCGCGACCTTCCGGCACCCGGGCGTGCTCGCCATCGAGGTGGCCCAGGTCGACGCCATGTCCGAGGGGCGCGTCGAATTCGGTTTCGGCGCGGGCTGGTTCGAGGCCGAGCACGCCGCCTACGGCATCCCGTTCCCGGCCGCGAAGTTCCCGCGCTTCGAAGAGCAGCTGGCCATCGTCACCGGTCTGTGGTCGACGCCGGTGGGGGAGACCTTCTCCTTCGCGGGCGAGCACTACACGCTCACCGATTCCCCGGCGCTGCCCAAGCCGGTGCAGCCGCGCGTCCCGGTCATCATCGGCGGCATGGGCGCCAAGCGCACCCCGCGGCTGGCAGCGCGGTACGCCACCGAGTTCAACGTGCCCTTCCAGTCGCCCGAAGCCAGCGCCGACCAGTTCGATCGGGTCCGCAAGGCGGCCAAGGACATCGGCCGCGAGCCCGCGGACATCATCTTCTCCAACGCGCTGGTCGCCTGCGTCGGCGCGACCGATGCCGAGGTGGCGCGCCGCGCGGCCGCCATCGGCCGCGAGGTCGACGAGCTGAAGGCCAACGGTCTGGCGGGCAGTCCGGACGAGGTGGTCGACAAGATCGGCCGCTACGCGGAGATCGCCGGGACCCGCCGGGTGTACCTGCAGACGCTGGACCTGTCGGACCTCGATCACCTGGAGCTCATCGCCACCCGGGTGATGAGTCAGCTGGGCTGACCGGGCTTGATCGACGGCACCCTCGGTAAAGCTGAGGTAAAGTCCGTTTAGTCCGATCTGGTGGGGTTCGGGAACTCCGGACCCCCACCACGCGTTGGACGAGTAGCTTCAATGGCCACGACCGACGTGAGCCGCGACTCCAGAAAGGGACGCACGGAAATGCGCTCCACATCCAACCCGGTCTTCCGGAACTTGCAGCCGCAGCAGGGCGGCTACGCCGGCTTCGGCTCGGCACCTGGAGCCGGACAGTACCCCGCCAACCCGTACGGCCAGCAGCCTCCGCAGTACCCGGGCGGCTACCAGCAGCCCTACCAGCCGGCCGTACCCACCACCCGCCCGATGACCATCGACGATGTCGTGCAGAAGACCGGCATCACCCTCGGCGTGGTCACCCTGACGGCGATCCTGTCCTACGCGCTCACCTCGGCCAACCACGGCCTCGCCATGCTGTTCCTGCTCGTCGGCGGTCTGGGCGGCTTCGCGCTCGCCATGATCATGACCTTCGGCCGCAAGCAGGACAACCCGGCGCTGGTGCTCAGCTACGCGGCGCTGGAAGGCCTGCTGCTGGGCTCGTTCTCGTTCCTGTTCACCAATGTGCAGTTCGGTGGCGTCGGCGGCTCCGGCCTGATCGCGCAGGCGGTGCTCGGCACCTTCGGCGTGTTCTTCGGCATGCTCGTGGTCTACAAGACCGGCGCGATCCGCGTCACCCCGCGCTTCACCCGCATGATCGTCGGCGCCATGATCGGCATCCTGGTGCTCATGCTCGGCAACCTGGTCGCCGGCTTCTTCACCTCGGGCGGCTTCGGCCTGCGGGACGGCGGCCCGCTGGCCATCGTCTTCAGCCTCGTCGTCATCGGTGTCGCGGCCTTCAGCTTCCTGCTCGACTTCGACGCCGCCGACCAGCTCATCCGGGCCCAGGCTCCGGAGAAGGCGGCCTGGGGCGTGGCCTTCGGCCTGACCGTCACGCTGGTCTGGCTGTACCTCGAGATCCTGCGGCTGCTGAGCTACTTCCAGGACCGGTAGTCCGGGAAGGGCTGACACCCAGCTGAATACGCGAGTGGGCGGGCATCGGGAATCCGGTGCCCGCCCACTGCTGTGTAGCCAAGCCTGAGAGCAGCTTCACTCGTTGGTCACCACCTCCTTCAGCACGTCGGTGGCGACGTGATCCGCGCCGCAGTCGTCGGCGAGGATCGCGATGCTGGAGCAGTTCCGCACGCGCAGCGGCAGGATCGCCTGGTAGGCGGCCGACTCGTACCAGTCGAGAACGGCCTGGTGGTCGGGGAATTCGATGACGATGGCGATCGCGCTCGCCGGGCCCTCGATGACCTGCTGGGTGCCGCCGTGGACGAGGAACTTGCCGCCGAAGGGTTCCAGCGTGGCGTCGATGCGCTCCAGGTATTCCACGATTTCGGCGTTGAGGTCCACGTCCCACAGATTGGCGATGGCGTAACCGGGCATTTCGAGCTCCCTCGATCGGATTGCTGTGCTGCCCTTGATGTTTCCGCCTGCCCGGAACGAAGTCGATTACCTGCCAGGTAATACCGAGGGGGTGTGCGGCCTCGGCCCCACACCCCCTCGAACGAGTCGGGCCGCCCGACCTTCGAAAGGTCGGGCGGCCCGGACTAGCTGTTCAGCGTCTCAGCTGAGGCGCTCGATGATCATCGCCATACCCTGGCCGCCACCGACACACATGGTCTCCAGACCGAACTGCTTGTCGTGGGTCTGGAGGTTGTTGATGAGGGTCGCGGTGATGCGGGCGCCGGTCATACCGAACGGGTGGCCCAGGGCGATGGCGCCACCGGACACGTTCAGCTTGTCCACGTCCATGTTCAGCTCGCGAGCCGAACCCAGCACCTGAACGGCGAAGGCCTCGTTGATCTCGTACAGGTCGAGGTCGTTGATGGTCATGTTCGCGTTCTTCAGGGTGTTGCGCACGGCCTCGATCGGACCCAGACCCATGACCTCCGGCGACAGACCGGAGACACCGGTGGCCACGACGCGGGCCAGCGGGGTCAGGCCCAGCGCCTTGGCCTTGGTGTCGGACATGATGACCAGCGCGGCCGCACCGTCGTTCAGCGGACAGGCGTTACCGGCGGTGATGGTGCCGTTCTCGCGGAAGACCGGCTTCAGCTGCGAGATCTTCTCGTAGGAGGTGCCGGCGCGCGGGCCGTCGTCGGTGGTGACGATGGTGCCGTCGGGCAGGGTCACCGGGGTGATCTCACGCTCGAAGAAGCCGGCCTTGATGGCCTCCTCGGCGCGGTTCTGCGAACGCACGCCCCAGTGGTCCTGGTCTTCGCGGGAGATGCCGGTGAAGGTGGCGACGTTCTCCGCGGTCTCACCCATCGCGATGTACACGTCGGGCAGCAGGCCCTCGGCGCGCGGGTCGGTCCAGGTGGCGTTGGAGGCCTTGGTGGCCGCGGTGCGGGCCTCGGCGTCGGCGAAGCGCGGGTTGTGGCTCTCCGGCCAGCCGTCCGCGGTGCCCTTCGGGAAGTTGGAGACGGTCTCGACACCGCCGGAGATGAACACGTCGCCCTCGCCCGCCTTGATGGCGTGGAACGCCATGCGGGTGGTCATCAGCGAGGAGGAGCAGTAGCGGTTGACAGTGACGCCCGGCAGGGAGTCGTAGCCGAGCTGCACGGCGACCGAACGCGCGATGTTGAAACCGGCGTAACCGGCGGGCTGGCCGCAGCCCAGCAGCAGGTCGTTGACATCGCTCACGTCCAGGCCCGGAACCTTGTCCAGGGCGGCCTGCACCATCTGCGCGGCCAGATCGTCCGGTCGCATGCTCACCAGAGAACCCTTGCCGGCGCGGCCGATCGGCGAGCGGGCGTACGAAACGATGACGGCCTCAGCCATGAGGACTCCTTTTTTGCTGGGGTGATCCTCTTCGAATTTACGACGGGTGTGTTTCTGCTCAAACATCCGGTATGCCGGTATCCCATCCACTGAACTGTGGGATATCGCTCACGGGCCGGTGCGCAGTGCTCAAGCAGGCACGTCGAAGGCGCTGTGGGACGGGATGTTCGCCATGTCCGTGTAGACCGTCACCACGATGTGGCCGGGCCCGGTGTCCTGGAACAACGCGTAGTGCTCGCTGCCGTAGAACCCGGCCAGCACGGGAACTCGATATTCGCCGGCGACCCCGGTGTTCATGTTGCGCCAGGCGACGGTGGCCGTCGTCTCACACATGGGCGCGAAGCTGTACTCGCCCGGATCGAACCCGGCGACCGGCAGTGCCTGCACGTTCAGGATGGCCCGGCCCGGCCACCGCGGGTCGGTCTCGGCCCAGGATCGCAGGTTGCCGCCGCACAGCATGGCATCGTGATAGAAGCTCGGGACCTGCGGAAATTCGATCACCGCGGCCTCGGCGGGGGCCGCGGAGATGATCATGGTGAGGCTGACCGACGTGGTCAGCAGGGAGGCGGCAAGCACGCTCGTCGGCATCCTCATGGGCCGATCGTAATTTCCGGCAACCGTGATATCGCCGACGTGCGCGAAGGCGCGCATCTCCTTTCTGCAACGATGAGGGGTATGCGCATCGCTAACCATGTCGTCGATCTGATCGGAAACACCCCGCTCGTCCGGTTGAACTCCGTGGTGGGGCCGAACTCGGGACTGGTGGCGGCGAAGGTCGAGTACCTGAACCCGGGCGGCAGCTCGAAGGACCGCATCGCCGTCAAGATGATCGACGCCGCCGAGAAGGCCGGGCTGCTGAAGCCCGGTGGCACGATCGTCGAACCGACCTCCGGCAATACCGGTGTGGGCCTGGCCCTGGTCGCGCAGCAGCGCGGCTACAAGACCGTGTTCGTCTGCCCGGACAAGGTCAGCGAGGACAAGCGCAACGTGCTGCGCGCCTACGGCGCCGAGGTCGTGGTCTGCCCGACCGCGGTCGCGCCGGAGGACCCCGACAGCTACTACAACGTCTCCGACCGCCTCGTCCGCGAGATCCCGGGCGCGTGGAAGCCGGACCAGTACTCCAACCCGGGCGGCCCGGAATCGCACTACGAGACCACCGGCCCCGAGATCTGGCGCGACACCGAGGGCAAGATCACCCACTTCGTGGCAGGCGTCGGCACCGGCGGCACCATCACCGGCACCGGCCGGTACCTCAAGGAGATCTCCGGCGGCAAGGTCAAGATCGTCGGCGCCGACCCGGAGGGCTCGGTCTACTCCGGCGGCACCGGCCGCCCCTACCTGGTCGAGGGTGTCGGCGAGGACTTCTGGCCCACCGCCTACGACCCGGCCATCCCGGACGAGATCATCGCCGTCTCCGACGCCGACTCCTTCGAGATGACCCGCCGCCTCGCTCGCGAAGAGGGCCTGCTGGTCGGCGGCTCCTGCGGCATGGCCGTGGTCGCGGCGCTCAAGGTCGCCGAGCGCGACCCGGACGCCGTCGTGGTCGTGCTGCTGCCCGACGGCGGCCGCGGCTACCTGTCCAAGATCTTCAACGACCAGTGGATGAGCTCCTACGGCTTCCTGCGCTCGCGCCTGGACGGCACCACCGGCGGCGAGGTGCACGTCGGAGACGTGCTGCGCGGCAAGTCCGGTGAGCTGCCCGACCTGGTGCACACCCACCCGCAGGAGACCCTGCGCGACGCCATCGAGATCCTGCGCGAGTACGGCGTCTCCCAGATGCCGGTCGTCGGCGCCGAGCCGCCAGTGATGGCCGGCGAGGTCGCGGGCTCGGTCACCGAACGCGATCTGCTCTCGGCCGTCTTCGAGGGCCGCGCCAAGCTCACCGACCCGGTCTCGATGCACATGAGCCCGGCCTTCCCGCTGATCGGTGCGGGCGAACTGGTCTCGGCCGCGACCAAGCTGCTCGAGAGCACCGACGCCCTGATGGTCGTCGAGGACGGCAAGCCGGTCGGCGTCATCACCCGCCACGACCTGCTCGGCTTCCTGAGCACCGACGGACTCGTGTAGCAGTTCGCACGTAATCCGTCACCGCCCGCCGGAACCGAGGTTCCGGCGGGCGGTTCGCTGTCGGGAGCAGTGAAAGCGGCCGCCTGCGAGGACATCTCGGCTCAGCTGCTCGTCACGAGGCGCCCACATCGGTCGATCGACCTATCTCGCCCGCTATCCGGGCAGCAGCCCGTGCTCCATGGCGAAGACCGCGGCCCCGGCGCGGGTGCGGCGGCCGGTCTTGTCGTAGATGTGGGCCAGATGGTGGCCCACGGTGCGTTCGGAGACCACCAGTTCGGCGGCGATCAGCCGGTTGGAGAGCCCGCGGGCGGCCAGGCGCAGCACGCCGACCTCGCGTTCGGTGAGCCCACACGGGTATTCGGTGCGCGGCGGTCGCAGCCCGGCCGCCTCGACCACGGCCGCGCAGGCGTCGCGGTCCAGTCGCTCGGCGGCGGCCTCGGCGGACAGGTGGGCGGCGGCCTCGCGGGGTTTGTGGGCGGGCCGGTGCGGGCGCGGTTCGGTCATGGCGGCGAACACGTCGGCCGCCGCGAGCAGGCGGGCGGACGCCGACTGGTCGTGGACGCGCACGCCGCGGTGATAGCCGCTGCCGTCGAGGCGCTCGTGATGGCCCGCGGCGATCTCCGCCAGATCGGTGAGGCCGGGGCAGCGGCGCAGCACGCGATCGGTCCAATAGCTGTGCAGCCGAATCCTTTCCCAGTCGCCGGGGCCGACCGGGCCGGGGTGATCCCAGATCGAGCTGGGGACGGCGGCGCGGCCGAGGTCGTGCAGCAGGGCGGCGGCGCGCAGGTTCGCTCGCTCGGCGGCGGGCAGGCCGGTGAGTTCGCCTGCGGCATCGGCGATTTCGGCCACGTGTGCCGAATGTCCCAGCAGGTAGCGGCCTTTCAGGTCCACCACCACCGACATCGACCGGCACAGGTGGTCGCGTTCCTCGGGCCGGATCACGGTGGGCAGCCCCGGTTCCGCGCTCACCACCGCGGTCAGCAGGTCCGGCTGATCCAACACGCCCCACACGGCGTCCGGATCGGCGGCGAAGACGGCCACCAGGTCTGGATCCAGGTGCCCGCCGGCCCGGCGCCGCAGTTCGGCCAGGCTCGCGGCCCGGTCGCGGCCGCGGAAGGCGAGGACGGCCTGTTCGGCCAGGTGCAGGATGCGGCCCGCGAGCGAGAGCCGGTCCCCGCGGAGCCGGTCGGGGGCGCCCAGTCCGTCCCAGCGTTCCTTGACCTCGGTGAGGGCCGGCACGGCCGCTTCGGGCAGCCCCAGGCGCGGTCCCAGCGCCCGGCTGACCTCGCAGACCGAACGGACCGCGAACGGCGCGCCCTCGGGAGCCTCGGTGGCGTAGCGCCGGGCCAGCGCGGGCTGGGCGCGCGGCGCCCACGCGCCGAAGGACCGCAGCTGGGTGGCGAAGACGGCCGGGTCGCCCGGGTCGAGCGTGTGGAAGGCCTGCTGGAAGGCGATGTCGTCGAAGTAGGCGTCGGCGTTCTCCGATGCCTGGCTGGTGCAGCCGACGGCCGCGAGCAGGGCGGCGTGGAAGACGACGCGGCGCTCGGCCTCGTCCAGGCGCAGCCGGGCCGCGACGGCGTCGGCGATCAGGCAGACCGCGAGGCCCTTCTCGAACGGCATTCCGGTGGCCAGGTCGGTGGTGAGGGACAGGGCCGCGAGCACCTCGGTGACCCGGATGGATGCCATGGTCAGACCCTAATCGGGTGTATGCGCCGTTGCGGGGTCTTTATCTAGCGTGATTTCGCGTGACAAAAGTGACGTGTGTGATTTGAGGTAACTAGAGTGGTTAGCTGAAGCGTTACCAAAGCAGGGCGAAACGCCGATAAAACGCCGCAAAAGATGCCAAATATCGGTATATCGCGATCTCGGGTCGAAATTGTTCTGTGATCTGAAACACTTAGCGGTTTCAATTGAATCACCAGGTCAGTGCTTGTATTGATGCAGGTCCAGGAGTCGGCTCTCGAGTCGATTCACTCACTGTTAACTTTTGATTCAGGCTGTGTTCACCTTGCGCAACCAAGCTGTGACCTTGTCGGAAACAGACCGAAAGTCTGAATGGCGCAAGGAGATGTGAACACATATGCGAAACGTGATCACCACGCCAGTGCTGTGAGGCCCACGGCCCCAAGGCCGTGATCGTCTCCGAGGTCCTCTCTGTAGGGCGCCAATTCCATTGACCCATAACGGGTTTCACAACAGCAACCACAACAGACCGCAGCGTGCGGGTGAGTGTCATGAGACGCCCGCGTGATCGTGCGCTGCTGCCTTCTTCAGGCCTGCGAGCCCGAAACCGAACAGGAATCCAAATTCGCCATGCCCATGAATGTTATGACTGCTCTGAGTGACCCTGCCAGACGTAGCAAGGCAGTTGCCACTGCTCGCACCGTCGGCGCTGCCGCCCTCGCTGTCGGCGTCTTCGGTTCCATCTTCACCGCCGCCGGCGCCGCCAGCGGTGAGGTTCAGCCCGCCGCGCTGAAGGAATCCCTGGCTGCCGTCACCGCTCCGGCCGCGCCGGTCAAGTTCGCGACCGCCGGTGAGCACCCCGCCGCCGCCCCGGCCCCGGCCCCCATGCCGGAGCCGATGCCCGCCCCTGCCCCCGCTCCCGCTCCGGCCCCCGCGCCCGAGCCGGCCCCGGCTCCCGCCCCGGTCTACGCCGACAACCTCGACGGCTGGATCCGCCAGGCGCTGGACATCATGGCCCAGCGCGGCATCCCGGGCAGCTACGACGGCATCTTCCGCAACATCATCCGTGAGTCGAGCGGCAACCCGCAGGCGATCAACCTGTACGACTCCAACGCCGCCATGGGCATCCCGTCCAAGGGCCTGCTGCAGGTCATCGATCCGACCTTCGCCGCCTACCACGTCGACGGCACCCCCTTCGACGTCTGGGATCCGGTCGCCAACATCGTGGCTGCCTGCAACTACGCGGCGCACCGCTACGGCTCGATGGACAACGTCAACAGCGCGTACTGATCGCCGCGGCGACGTACTGACGACATCGCGATGGCCCGCCCTGATGAGGGGCGGGCCATTGTCGTATCCGGGTCCGGTTTGGAGTAATTGCCGATCTCGGGCAAATCACAGGCATCCTATTTGGCAACACTTTCGCAATCGGCCGAACTCGACGATCGACTCGGCGTATAACGAGCCCGTGGAGCAGTTCCGGCACCCGGCCGGAACCAGATAGCGAAGGGACGGGGTCATGCACACCTCGAGTTCGGCTATCGATATCCAGATCGGGCGGGGACTCTCCGACGCGTGGAGTTCCATCGCCACCTGGGTGCCCAAATTCGTCGGGTTCCTGGTCATTCTGGTCATCGGCTGGTTGGTCGCGAAACTGGTCGCCAAACTGGTGACTCGGGTCCTGCACCGCGTCGGCTTCGACCGCATGGTCGAACGCGGTGGCATCAAGGACATGCTGGCCCGCGGCCGCTACGACGCCACCGAGGTCATCGCCAAGCTGGCCTACTACGCGATCCTGCTGATCACGCTGCAGCTCGGCTTCGGCGTCTTCGGGCCGAATCCGGTGAGCACCATGCTGAACGCCGTCGTGGCCTGGCTGCCGCGACTGGCCGTCGGCATCATCATCGTCTGCGTCGCGGGCGCCATCGCCCGTGTCGTCCAGGACATGGTGTCGAACATGCTGAGCGGTCTCGACTATGGCCGCATGCTGGGACGCATTGCGGCGGTGTTCATCTGGGGCATCGGCATCATTGCGGCGCTCAATCAGATCGGGGTGGGCACCTCGGTCACCATGCCGATTCTCATCACCGTGCTGGCGACCATCGGCGGCGTCATCATCGTCGGTGTCGGCGGCGGCCTGATCCGGCCCATGCAGCGGCGCTGGACGGGCTGGCTCGACACCATCGAGAGCGAGATGCCCGAGGTGAAGGGGCACGCGCAGGCGTATCAGCGCGGCCGCGAGGACGCCGCGCGCCAGCGTCAGGCCCAGGAGGCGGCCATGGCCGCGCAGCGGGCCGCCATGGCGCAGCAGCCGATGATGGCGGGCCAGGGCATGGGCCAGATGCCTCCGGGCAAATGGGCCGAACCCGAGAGTGGCGCAATGGGCTACGGGCAGCAGGGATATCGGCAGCAGGGCGGGTACGGACAGCCCGGCGGTCAGATGCCCCCGCAACAGCCCGGCCAGATGCCCCCGCAAAGCGGTCAGATGCCACCCCAACAGGGCGGTCAGATGCCACCCCAGCAGGGCGGTCAGATGCCACCCCAGCAGAGCGGCCAGATTCCTCAGGGCGGTCAGCCGATGCCCCCGGCCCAGCGCCCCACCTTCCCGGGTGGGGAGTCGCCGAGGAACGGTGACCAGGATCGCGGCGGGATGAACTAGCCCGGAGGGGCGCGGATCAGGGAGCTGTCAGCGCGGAATTCGCCCGATTCCCCGCGCGGGCGGCTCCCTGATTCGTGTGTTGTCAGGGACGCGGGGTCGCCGGTGTCAGGAGGCGCGGGCGAGGGTGCACACGGCGGCCAGCCGCAGGTGCAGCCAGTCGGCGTCCTGCCAGTCCAGCGGGGACTGGGGGAGGGCGGCCTGCTCGGCCTCGCGCAGATCCTCGAGGATGCCGCGGGCGTAGCCGGCCAGCAGCACGCTGACAGGCACCAGGTTGGAGTTCTCGACGCCCAGGTCGAGGATGTCGCGGACGGCCGCGGCATGCTGGTCGATCGCCGCGCAGACGCCGGGGAAGATCGCTGCGGCCTCCATGGCGGTGGCTCCGTGGGTGCGCTGCAAGCGATTCAGGGTCTTGCGCGCCGAGACGACGAGCAGAGCGGAGCCGGGCACAAACACCCGGCGATGCTAGCAACCGACTCGCCGTGTTCGGATGCAGTGTGATATATCACGCATTCGCCCCGGAAGTCCCGCTCAGCGGAAGGCTTTCGAGCCGGTCAGCGCCTCGCCGAGGACCAGCTGATGAACCTCGGCGGTGCCCTCGTAGGTGAGCACCGACTCGAGGTTGTTGGCGTGCCGCAGCACCGGGTACTCGAGGGTGATGCCGTTCGCGCCCAGAATGGTCCGGCATTCCCGCGCGATTTTGATCGCCTCGCGGGTGCTGTTCAGCTTGCCGGCGCTGACCTGCTCGTTGGTGATCTCGTGCCGGTCCTTGAGCCGCCCGAGCTGCAGCGCGAGCAGTTCGCCCTTGCCGAGTTCGAGGGCCATGTCCGCGAGCTTGGCCTGGGTGAGCTGATAGGCGGCCAGCGGCTTGTCGAACACCTCGCGGGTGCGCGCGTATTCGATTGCGGCGGACAGACAGTCGCGGGCCGCGCCGAGCGCGCCGAAGATGATCCCGAATCGCGCCTCGGACAGGCAGCCGAGCGGGGCGGCCAGGCCGCGCGCCTCGGGCAGCAGGGCGTCGGCGGGCAGCCGGACGCCGTCGAGGAAGAGCTCCGCGGTGATCGAAGCCCGCAGGGACAGTTTGTGTTTCATCTCCCGGGCGGTGAATCCCGGTGTGTCGGTGGGCACCACGAACCCGCGGATCACGTCCCGCTCACCCTCGCGCGACTGCGCCCACACGATGGCGACGTCCGCCACCGACCCGTTGGTGATCCACATCTTCGATCCGTCGAGGATCCAGTCGTCCCCGTCGCGGCGCGCCCGGGTGCGCATGCCGCCCGGATTCGAGCCGAAGTCCGGCTCGGTGAGCCCGAAACATCCGATGGCGCGTCCGGCCGCCATCTCCGGCAGCCAGCGCAGCTTCTGGTCCTCGGAGCCGTACTTGTGGATCGCGGTCATGGCCAGCGACCCCTGCACCGACACCATGCTGCGCACCCCGGAGTCGACGGCCTCCAACTCCAGGCACGCCAGCCCGTAGGCCGTGGCCGAGGTCCCCGCGCACCCGTAGCCCTCCAGATGCATCCCCAGTAGCCCGAGCTTCCCCAGCTCCGGAGCCAGCTCCCGCGCCGGAAAGGTGCCTGCCTCGAACCATTCGGCCACCCGCGGCCGCAACCGCTCCGCCGCGAACGCGCGCACCGTCTCCCGGATCGCGCGCTCCTCGGTACTGAGCAGGGAATCGATGGCGAACAGCTCGTCCACGGTGACCATGCGCCCACCCTATGACCGCCCGAGCCGCCCCGACAACGCCGCGCCGTCGCCCGAGCCGCTGCGGGTGGACGCGTCCGTCGCACGCCGAACCAACGCGCGGATTTCCATCGGCCGGGCGCGGCTACCGCGCCGCGCGGCCCGTCGGTCCGACCCGGGCACCGGCCGGATCTGCCGCGTCCTTAGGCTGTTCGCATGAGCGATCAGCTGGGTTTCTCCACACGGGCGGTGCACGCCGGGTTCGATCCGGACCCTCAGACCGGTGCGGTGAACGTGCCGATCTACGCGAGTTCGACCTTCGCCCAGGACGGCGTCGGCGGCATGCGCGGCGGCTACGAGTACGCGCGCACCGGCAACCCGACCCGGACCGCCCTGGAGGCGAACCTGGCGGCGCTCGAATCCGGCACCTACGGGCGGGCTTTCGCCTCCGGCATGGCGGCCACCGACTGCGCGATCCGCGCGAACCTGCGTCCCGGTGACCACATGGTCATCCCGAACGACGCCTACGGCGGCACCTTCCGGCTCATCGACAAGGTGTTCACCGAGTGGGGGATCGAGTACTCGGTCGCGCCGGTCTCGGATGTGGACGCGGTGGCCGCGGCCATGCGCCCCAACACCAAGCTGGTGTGGGTGGAGACCCCCACCAACCCGCTGCTCAATGTCGGCGACATCGCCGCGCTGGCCGCGGTGGCGCACGCCGGCGGCGCGAAGCTGGTCGTGGACAACACCTTCGCCTCCCCGTACCTGCAGCAGCCGCTGCTGCTGGGCGCGGACATCGTGCTGCACTCGACCACCAAGTACCTGGGCGGTCACTCCGACGTGGTCGGCGGCGCGCTGATCACCAACGACCAGGAGCTGGACACCAAGTTCGCGTTCCTGCAGAACGGCGCGGGCGCGGTCCCGGGCCCGATGGACGCCTTCCTCACCCTGCGCGGCATCAAGACCCTGGCCCTGCGCATGGACCGGCACTGCGACAACGCCGAGACCATCGCCGAGTTCCTGACCAACCACCCCAAGATCGCCCAGGTCATCTACCCCGGCCTGCCCGAGCACCCGGGTCACACCGTGGCGCAGAAGCAGATGCGTCGTTTCGGCGGCATGATCTCGGTGCGCGTGCACGGCGGCAAGGAAGCGGCCCTGGAGTTCTGCTCCAAGACCAAGATCTTCACCCTGGCCGAGTCCCTCGGCGGTGTCGAATCCCTCATCGAGCACCCGGGCGCCATGACCCACGCCTCCACCGCGGGCTCCGCCCTCGAGGTCCCGGCCGACCTGGTCCGCCTCTCGGTCGGCATCGAGGACATCAGCGACCTGCTGTCCGACATCGAGCAAGCGCTCGCCTGAGTACGTGACAAAAACGAAGCGCCGCACCAAGAATTGGTGCGGCGCTTCGCTTTTGTCCGGAACGTGACGACTGATTTCGCAAGGTTCCGGGTAACTCACCGGGTACGACCAAAATCGGTTCGGCTCCCAACCTCCGGCACGGGTGTAGGACCGTCAACGGCTCTCTGCAGCCCGCTGAAGTCGCGGGGAGGCGGGGGAGCGCATGCTTTCAGCTGTGGTACGGCTCCGCGGAGACCAGCGTCACCTTCATGGTCTTGCCATTGGGCAGCGTGTATTCGCGGGTGTCGCCGACCTTGGCGTCGATGAGGGCGCCGCCCAGCGGGGAGCTGGGGGAATAGGTCTCGAGGTCGGCGCTGCCGAGGCCCTCTTCGCGGGTGGCGATGAGGAAGGTTTCGGTGTCGGACTCGTCGCCGTCGTAGTAGACCTTGACGACCGAGCCGGGCAGGGCGATGCCGGACTTGGTCGGCGCGACGCCGACCTTGGCGTTGTTCAGCAGTTCCTGCAGCTGGCGGATCCGCGCCTCCTGCTGGCCCTGCTCTTCACGTGCCGCGTGGTAGCCGCCGTTCTCCTTGAGGTCGCCCTCTTCACGGCGCTCGTTGATTTCGGCCGCGATGACGGGACGGTTGGCGATGAGCGCGCCGAGTTCGCTCGTGAGCCTCTCGTGCGACTCCGGGGTCAGCCAAGTCACGGTCTCAGTCATCTCGATCACTCCCTAGTAGTTGTCCCCGGCAAGCCGGGATTCCCTGTTGCCCGCCGCTGCAGCGCCCATCCGGGGATGGGCACACAGCAGCAGAGACAGCCAGAGCGATCCCTGGGGAGAGTCCCGACAGCGCCGGCCGTCAATGCAGCAAACACGGCTCCGAACGCCGGAACCGTGTATCGCGCTATTTTAGCACGATTTGAAAAGGTGCAGGTAGAAGCGGCAAAGCGGGTCGCATACCCGACTTTTCACCCGGCCCGCAGGTAGGCCGGCACATGTTCGGTGCAGCCGTACACATTGCCCGCGCCGGCCCGGCGCGCGGTCTTGATCGTGGTCTGCAGCCGGACGGTGCCGGCGTCGGAGCCGGGCACCAGGATCTCGCGGCGGCCGACCTCGTCGGTGTCGCCGTCCATGGCGCGCACGATGCAGGCGACGGCGGTGCCGGGGTCCTTGCGGGTGACCTTGAAATCCACTGTGACAGTGGAGTCGTCGACGACCGTGTAGCCGAGGCGTTCGGGTTCGATGTCCTGCGGACCGTAGGTGCGGAAGCCCAGGTAGGCGACCACCAGTCCGCCGACGAGCACGACCGCTCCGAGGGCCCAGGGCAGCCAGCGGCGGTTCTTCCGCGGCCGGATCCCGTACCTGTCGGCCGGTCTTTCACTCATATCGGGGACGCTCCCGGGGGGTAGGTCGGAACAAACAACGATCGGATGGAACTATAGGGAATGCATATCTGATGCCCGTGTCTGGACTCGGCACGTGCCAGTCGATACAGCTCGACGCTACGAGGTGAAACGTGATCGGTGAGGTGAACGAGAAGTGAGTGGTCTTCGCCTCATGGCGGTGCACGCGCATCCCGACGACGAATCCAGCAAGGGCGCGGCCACCACGGCGCGCTATGCCGCCGAAGGCAACGAGGTGCTGGTCGTCACCCTCACCGGTGGGGAACGCGGCGACATTCTGAACCCCGCCATGGACACGCCCGGCGTCAAGGACCGGATCAGTGAGGTCCGCCGGGAGGAGATGGCCGCCGCCGCCGAGGCGCTGGGCGTCCGCCAGACCTGGCTGGGTTTCGTGGATTCCGGTCTGCCGGAAGGGGATCCGCTGCCGCCGCTGCCCGAGGGCTGCTTCGCGCTGGTGCCGCTGGAGGAGGCCGCCGAGGCGCTGGTGCGGGTGGTGCGGGAGTTCCGTCCGCACGTCATCACCACCTATGACGAAATGGGCGGCTATCCGCACCCCGACCACATCATGTGCCACAAGGTGTCGGTCGCGGCGTTCGAGGCGGCCGGTGATCCGGAGCGTTTCCCCGACGCGGGCGAGCCCTGGACCCCGCTCAAGCTGTACTACGACCACGGTTTCAGCCTGGCCCGGCTGGAGGCGTTCGCCGACGAGTACGAGCGCATCGGCGAGCCGTTCCCCATGCAGGAGTGGATGGACCGGATGCGCAAGTACGCCGCCGAGCGCGGCGACATCATGGCCCGGGTGACCACCCAGGTCGAGTGCGCCAAGTACTTCCCGCAGCGGGATGACGCCCTGCGCGCCCACGCCACCCAGATCGACCCGAACGGGGCGTTCTTCGCGGTGCCGACGGAGATGCAGCAGCGGTTGTGGCCGACCGAGGAGTTCGAGCTGGCCCGCACCCGCGTCAAGACCGCGATTCCGGAGACCGAGCTGTTCGCCGGGATCGACGACGCCGATACCGAGGACGCCGACCGATGATGCTCACCCTGCTCGCGCAGACCAACAATTCGCCCACCGGACCGGAGTTCGGCAAGGCGTCCCCGCTGGGTCTGGTCATCGTGCTGGTGCTGCTGGCGGGCACCATCCTGCTGATCCGCAACATGAACCGGCACATCAAGAACCTGCCGGCCGAGTTCTCCCCGGAGCACCCGGAACCGGATCAGGAGGCCGACGAGGGCACCGAGCACGGCGTCGCCGCGTCCGAGGACGAGCAGTCCGGGCGCAGTGAGTCCAAGCCGGAAGCCACCAACGGCACCGCCTGACACCACGTCGTGAGCCGCCCCCGGTCCGCTGACCGGGGGCGTTTTCATGCGTATCCGATGCTCAGACCAGGGTCGGCTGGTCGTAGAGGGTGAATCCGCCCTTGCCGTCGGCGTCCACGCCGAGGAAGCGGTCGGCGTTGAAGGGGTTGTTGGCGAGCAGCCGGACGACGGTGTTGTCGGGGTCGAAGAGGTCGAGGAACGCGCCCTGCTCGCCGCGGTCGAAGACCTCGCCGCGGGTGTAGTCGAGTTCGTCGGCGCGGGCGGCGAAGGCGTGCAGGTCGTCGACCGAGTCCACTTCCAGCGCGAAGACGTCGAAGCCGGCGAGATCGGGTTGCCCGGGGCAGTATTCGCGCTCGCGCAGCGCGACGCCGAATCCGCTCGGATGCATGAGCTGCGCGCCGCGCAGTTCGCCCTCCTCGCGGAATTCGCCGGCGAGTCGCAGTTCCAGTAGGTCGCAGTACCAGGCGACGCTGCGGGCCAGGTCGCTGACCGGCAGTTTGACGTGGCGGATGCGGGCCAATCCGGCCATGGTGCCTCCTGATTCGGGTGCGGCGCGGGCGTCGTGCAGCGGGAACCCCCGCAAGGATGCCACTGTGCCGGGCCGGTGGCGTGGAATGGCACCGGACTGGCGTGAACGAGCACCGGTGCGGGCGGGTGTGGGCTCCTAACGTGCCTGGTGTGACCGAATACCTACAGCTGGACGGCGGGCGCATCGCCTACGACGTGACCGGCGCCGGACCGTTGATCGTGCTGTCGCACGGCATGGGTGATCATCGCCAGGTCTACCGGTTTCTCACGCCGCGCCTGGTCGCGGCCGGGTTCCGGGTGGCCGTGATGGATATGCGCGGCCATGGCGAATCCAGCCTGGATTGGACGTCTCACGATGGCGGCGTGGCGATTTCGCGCACCGACGTGGCGCTCGACATCCTCGCGCTGATCCGGGAGCTGGGCGGGCCGGCGGTGATCGTCGGGCATTCGCTGTCCGGCGGCTCGGCCACCATCGCGGCGGCGCTCGAGCCCGGTCTGGTGCGCGCGATCGTGGAGTTGAATCCGTTCACGCGGGTGCAGTCCTTCGCGGTGGGGAAGCTGTTCACGCTGCGCCGGTATCGCCGCGGGCAGCTGCTGGTGATCTCGACGATGGTGTTCCGGAGTCTGCGGCTGTGGCTGAGGTATCTGGATGCCGCGTATCCGCTGAAGACTCCGGACTTCGACGAGTATCTGGCCGGACTGACCGCGACGCTGCGGGAGCCGGGCCGGTTCGCCGATTTCATGAAGACCGGCAAGTCCACTCCGGCCGACGCCGAGGCGCAGCTGGCGAATATCGAATGCCCGGCGCTGGTGGTGATGGGTACCGAGGATCCCGATTTCGTGGACCCGATCGCGGAGGGCGAGGCGATCGTCGCATTGATGCCCGCGGGTCTCGGAACCGTTGCCGCCGCACCGGGTTCGGGCCACTACCCGCATGCGGAGCTGCCGGATCTGGTCGCGGATCTGATCGTGAAGTTCCTGGCGGAGCATCCCGGCGACTGACGGCGGAATACCTCTGTGGGGTATCGGGTTGTGGTGAGTCCACGCACGATCCCGTCAGAAGGTGGCGCCGATGCCAACGTCGATCCTGGACCGGTCCGCCGACGCGGCCAACACCGTCTCCTCCCATGTGGTGGGGGTGATGGTGGAGGCCGCGCTGCGGGCCGGGGCCGACAAGGAGCGGATCGCGCGCCTGCTGGGCGTGGATCCGGCGCTGCTGTTCGACGACTCGGTGCGGCTGCCGACCTTGACGGTCACGCGCCTGTGGGAACTGCTGTACCAGTTGGCCGGACCCGAGGCCGGGGTGCTGGCCGCAGGCCGGGCCGAGCGCGGGCGGCTCAACGTGTGGGACTACCTGATCGGCAGCGCGCCGACCCTCGCCGAAGGCTTGCGGGACGCCGCGCGCTACAACAACGCGATCTGCGACCGCCGGGTCGATCTCGAGGTGGTCGAGGACGGATCCCTGCTCACCGCACGGTATGTCGAGCTGCCGCACAAGGGGGCGGCCGGCGACGCCAACAAGGAATTCGTGATGGCGGTGCTGGTGCGACGAGCCACCGAGAGCTTCGGCGCGGCGGGCCGGCCGGTGCGAGTGGACTTCTCGCACCGGGCTCAGGAGGATCGCGCGTATCTGGTGCGGGCGCTGGGCACCGGGAACATCCACTTCGGGCAGGGCCGGGACGCGATCACCTTCCTGATTTCGGCCGGTGACTCGGAGCAGGCGAACGATCCTGTCCTGCAAGGGATTCTGCGGTCGCACGCGCAGCAGGTGATCGATTCGATCGCGCCCGAACCGGCCTGGCTGGACGCCTTCCGTGCGGCCCTGCACGCGACGCTGCCGTCCGCGGGCGGTGAGGGCCGGCGGCTGGAGGAGGTGGCGAGCAGCCTGCGGATCAGTGACCGCACCCTGCAGCGCCGCCTGGCCGAGCACGGCACCAGTTGGCGCGCGGAGCTCGAAACCCTCAGGCGGGAGACGGCGATCGCGCTGCTGCGTGATTCCACGGTGCCGGTGCGGGTGGTGGCACTGCGACTGGGCTACCGCGACCATCGCGTGCTGGCGCGGGCCTTCCGCCGCTGGACCGGTCAGTCGCCCGCGGGTTTTCGCCGCACCCTCTCGGAGTGAGTGGGCGTTCAGCGCGAGTCGGGAAGGTCCCGGTATTCCGAGGCGCCGCGCTGTTCGGCCATGGTCAGGAAGCTGTCCACGCGGGCCGCTATCTCGTCGGGGAATTCGCCGTTGATGGCGTGCGACGCGGCCGGCCACACTTCGACCCGGCCGTCCCGCAACACTTCTCGGGCAGTGGCGGCGACGCGCTCGGCATTGTGGACGATGCTGCGGCCCGCGAAGATCGCCAGCACGGGGACGGTGATGGCGGCGACCTGTTCGGCGGCAAGGGTTTTCGTCATCGGCAGCCGGCTGCGGAAGTCACGCATGCCGGAGGCGATCAGCCTGCCTTCGGGGAGCTCGCGGGGCGCTTTCGCGCCGCCGGATATCCAGCTCAGCAACGTGTCCCGCCAGCGCTCGGGCATGCCGGGGATGACCGATCCGAGCGAGACCGCGATCATCTTCCAGCTGATCGAGCCGAAAACCATGGGCGCGTCGAGCAAGGTCAGTGACGCGACGTGTCGCGGGGCGTGGATGGCCAGATTCGCCGCCGACCAGCCGCCGATGGAGACGCCCAGCAGGTGCACGCGGTCGAGGCCGAGTCCGGAGAGGCTTTCGTTGAGCCAGGCGGCCTGGTCGGCGGCGTCTTCGAGGGGTGCGTGCTGCACACTCAGGCCCGGTTCGCCGAGCAGGTCGAGGGTGATGACGGGGCGCGAGCGTAGGAGCCCGGGGAGGTTGACCGCCCACATCGGGGTCGCGGCCTGGCGGCCGGGCAACAGGACCAAGGGCGTGCCCCCGCCCGAACCGAAGCGGTAGGCGCGGACGGTGCCGAGCGCGGTGGGCAGGTCCGCGGTCAGGCTGGGCCGGGGGAGTGCGGCGAAGCCGTCGCGGTAGGCGTCGAGGTAGCGCGCGAAACCGGCGTCGTCGCGGAAGTAGCCGACCCGCTTGTCCCGGTATCCCGCACCGATGTTGACCTCCGGGACATCGATCATGCTGAACACCGTGCCTTCCCTGGGCGACCATCCGGACAGTACCGATCGGGCTCTGCTCGATGCCCACCGTACGTCGGGCGGGTCCCGGACCGGTGCAACCGCGCGGTCAGGCCGGGGCGGCGGTGAGGTGCAGGTAGGCGGTGTCGAGGGGGATGTCGACGGCGAACCAGGCGGCGGGGCGGTCGTCGTCGCGGGGGCACCAGGCGGTGGCGACGCACAGGCGGGCGGCCTCGTCGGTGGCCAGGCCGGGCAGGTGCCATTCGATGCGGGCCGGATCCCGGTAGCGGACACCGTATTCGGCGTCGTGGTCGTCGGCATGGATCAGGTATGCCCAGGCGGCGGGCATGAGGCGGGCGTCGTCGGCCTGCATGGCCAGCAGTTCGGAATCGGGTCCGCCGATGGACACCATGAAGCGGTCGTTCTCGATGCTGACGGCGGCGAGGCATTCTCCGGTGTCCGGTCCGCCGCTCGCGTCGGCGGGCAGGTCGGTCATCTCGGTGGCGAGCACCATTCCCGATACCGCGCTGTGCGCCTTCACCTGCCAGATCCCCGCCCACAGCGCGACCGGCGCGCCGCCGTCCCAGGCGGGCATCTCGATGCTCCCGATCAGCAGGTCCACGGTGGCGTCGCGATGCCGCCACCGGTGCAGCAGCGACCCGTTCGGCAAGCGCCACACCGTGTTCGGGCCGACCGGCAGCAGATCGTCGCCGACCTTGGCGGAGAACCCGACGATACCCAGCGGCGTGTCGATCACGGCGGGGCGGCGGTCAACCTGGGTGAGATGGTCGGTGGGAAGCATGAACCCATCATGCAGGGTCGGTATCGGGGCCGGTCGGCCGGTTGGACCCGTTAGTTTTTCGTAAAGGAAATTTCCGGTGATCGCGGGCGGGAATAGCGTTGTGGTGTCGAACAACTGCGGTTCCGGGGGGTGGGTGTGATGGCGGCGGATGTGATCGGCAAGTTCGCTCGCGTGACGGCCGCGATCACGCCCGGCCACCTCGGCGAGGTGTTGATCGAGGTGCGGGCCGGGTCCGAACGGTTTCTGGCACGCGCTACCGACAGTGAGTCGACGATTCCCAAGCACGCTCAGGTGCTGGTGGTCGGCAGTCTGGGTGGCCGGACTGTCGAAGTCGTTCCCGTGAAATGAAGGTGCATCGTGGACATCCTGGTCATTGCTGTGGTCGGGTTGGTTTTCGTCGTGATGGTCGCCGTGCTCGGACTGCTGCGCATGGCGTGGCGGGTCGCCGAACCCGATGAGGCGCTGATCATCTCGGGCTTCCGAGCCGGATCGGGACCGGGCGGGTCGGGGGACAGTATGGGGTTCCGGATCGTCACCGGGCGCGGCTGCCTGGTCGCGCCGGGGCTGACCAAGGTGCGGCGAATCTCGCTGGAGGCGCACGAATCCCAGATCGTGGTGCCGTGCGTGAGCCGGCAGAAGATCAATCTGCAACTGACCGGTGTGGTCATGTACAAGGTGGGCGACGATTACACCTCCATCGCCAATGCGGCCCGCCGCTTCCTGGATCGGCCCACCGACGAGCTGGAGACCAAGGTCCAGAACGTGTTCATCGGGCATCTGCGCGCCATCGCCGGGTCGATGACGGTGGAGGACATGATCAGTGATCAGGACAAGTTCTCCGAGCAGGTGCGGGACCGCTGCTCGCACGAGATGGAGTCCTTCGGCCTGGTGATCGACTCGTTCCAGATCCAGTCGATCGCCAGCGAGTCGAATTACATTGCGAACCTGGCCGTTCCGCATCAGGCGGAGGTGGAGCAGTACGCGCGCATCGCGCGCGCCAATGCCGAACGCGAGGCCATCGCGCAGGAGCAGGCCGCGCAGGCGCAGGTCGCGCTGTCGGTGCGCGACACCCAGATCAAGAAGGCCGGATATCAGGCCGAGGTGGACCGCGCCACCAAGGATGCGCAACAGCAGGGCCCGCTGGCCGAGGCGACCGCCCGCCAGGCGGTCGTGGAGGTCGAGACCAAGGTGGCGCAGCTGGAGGCGCAGCAGAAGGAGCAGCAGCTCCAGGTGGAGATCCGCAAGCCGGCCGACGCCGAGGCCTACCGGCAGACCACCCTCGCCACCGCGGCCCGCGACGCCCGCATCAGTCAGGCCGAGGCCGATGCCCAGGAAACCCGGTTGCGCGCGGAAGCCGCTGCGGCGCAGACGAAGCTGCAGGCGCTCGCCGAAGCCGAATCGATCAAGGCGCGGGCGGCCGCGCAGGCCGAGGCGACCCGGCTCAACGGTCAGGCGGAGGCGGATGCGATCAAGGCGCGCGGTCTCGCCGAAGCCGACTCGGTGCGCGCCCGGATGGCGGCCGAGGCGGCGGGCATCCAGCAGCGCGCCGAGGCGATGAGCAAGAACCAGGAGGCGGTGATCGCCCAGCAGATCGCCGAGCACCTGCCGGAGATCGTGGCCGCCGCGGCGAAGCCGTTCGAACACGTCGGGCAGTTCACGGTGCTCAACGGAGCCCAGGGCGTGACCTCCGCGCTGGCCGAGATCATCCAGCAGGCAGGGACTCTCACCTCCATGGCCCGCGAGTCCCTGATGCCCGTCCTCAAGCCCGACACCGCACCCAACGGTGAGGTCGCGCTCAGCCCCAACGGTCACTGATCACGGTGGGCCCGCTCGCTCAGCTGTTCGCCATCATGTCGACGAGCGGGCCCACGATCAGGCCGTACATCAGTCCCAGGAAGATCGTGTGGGTGACGCAGAAGAACGCGAAGCGCCCGCGCACGGCCCTCGGTTCGAAATGCTCGCGTACCTTGGCCCAGAGCTGCGCGGGGGAGCGCACGTCCCAGCTGTTCAAGCGCAGGTATCGGCCCAGGTAGATGCCGATCGAGACGGCGAGGATGATCACCGTGACCAGCACCCGGGACAGGGTGGAGTGCATGGCCGCGTTGTCGGTGTCACCGAAAAACACGGTCACGAAGCCCATTTGGACGATCAGGATGCCGAGCACCATGTTGACCACGCCCGACATGGCGAACGACAGGACCGCGACGATGTCGTACCAGAGCGGGACCGGGTCGTCCGGGCGGCGATGGTTGAGATTCAGTTCGGTGATCAGGTAGCTCGAATTCGGCAGCAGCAGTATCCAGATCAGCAAACCGGCCGCACCCACCACGATCGCGGCCCCGCGAGTGGTGGCCAGGTCGACCAGTCCGGTCGCGACGATCACGCCCAGCAGGATGCCCAGCGGCAGGACCGAGAGGAAGAAGTTCCAGACCATCGGCCGGTACACGGGGACGCGATAGATCCGGGAACGCAGCAGGATCAGTAGCAGCGCATAGGCGTTGAGTCCTAGGACATAAAGCATCAGCAGTTCCCCTGGCTTCATATCGGCAACCTATCGCCCAATTTGGCAAATATGTGGCAATGGCTCGGTGGGAGGATTTCCCACCGAGCCATTGCCGTTCCGGCCGTGCCTGTTCGGAGGTCATGCTCCGGCGGCGACCTCCAGACCGCGCCGCGCCGGCGACCGGAAGGTCACCAGGGCGAGCGCCGCCGCGCCGACGGCGATGATGCCGGCCGTAACGAACGCGGCCGAGAAGCCGTCGGTCAGCGCGCCGGCGTCACCGAGCTGGTCGGCGCCCGCGGTGGCGGCGATGGCGGTGACCGCGGCCAGACCCAGCGCCGAGCCGATCTGGTAGCCGGTGTTCACGATGCCCGAGGCGAGGCCGCCCTCCTGCGGCGGCGCGGCCGAAATAGCGGTCTGCAGAGTGGGAATGAAGGCCAGCGACATGCCCAGCGCCGCCACCAGGGAGCCCGGCAGCACGTCGATCCAGAAGGTGCCGTCGGGGCGGATGAACGACAGCCAGGCCAGTCCGGCCGACAGGATGAGCAGGCCGGCGA
Source organism: Nocardia tengchongensis (assembly GCF_054781395.1). Taxonomy (NCBI): domain Bacteria; kingdom Bacillati; phylum Actinomycetota; class Actinomycetes; order Mycobacteriales; family Nocardiaceae; genus Nocardia; species Nocardia tengchongensis. Next base: position 910,520 of record NZ_BAAGUM010000006.1, on the reverse strand, counting down.
CCGTCATGGTGCGAGCGCCGAAGCGGGCGAACAGTTTCGGCGAGATCGCGATCATGCCGATCATGATCAGCGCGGTCATCGGCAGCAGCGCCGCACCCGACGGGAACGCCGAATAGCCGAGCACCTGCTGCAGATACAGGTTCAGGAAGAACCACATCGGCACCCAGGCCGCGCCCAGCAGCACCTGCGCGAGGTTGGCCGCGCCCAGGTCCGGCGCGCGGAAGATGCTCAGCGGCATGAGCGGTTCGCGGCGGCGGGCCTGGATCGCGATGAACGCGCCCAGCAGCGCGACGGACGCGAGCAGCACCAGCCAGGTCGAGGTCGCGGCCCAATCTCCGCGCACCACAGCGAAGACCGCCGCGCCCAGCCCGAGGGTGGCCGTCGCCGCGCCGAGCAGATCCACCGAGGAGTGCGGCGCCAGCGCTCCATCGGGCGTCAGTGCGGGCGCGGCCAGCAGGGCTACCAGGGCGATCGGGATATTGATGTAGAAGACCCAAGGCCACGAGGCGTATTGGGTGATGAGGCCGCCGAGGAACACTCCGGCCGTGCCGCCCGCGGGGGCGGCGGCGCCGTACACGGCGAACGCCTTGGTCAGCTCGCCGGGATTGCCGCCGAACAGCATCATCAGCAGGGTCAGGGCCGAGGGTGCGATGAGGGCCGCGCCCGCGCCCTGCACGCCGCGCCCGATCAGTTCGACCGCGGCGTTGCCGGCGAGCCCGGCGACCAGCGATCCGACCGCGAGGACGCCCCATCCGGTCTGGAAGATCCGGCGGGCCCCGACGATGTCGGACAGTTTGCCGCCGAGCAGCAGCAGGCCGCCGAAGACGACCACGTAGGCATTGAAGACCCAGGACAGGTTCTCCTGCGAGAACCCCAGGGCGTCCTGCATTTCCGGCAGTGCGACACCGATGATCGAGGTGTCCATGATGACGATGAACTGGGCGAGGGCGATGAGCCCCAACGCGATCCAGCGCCGCGACGAGGGTGGCGCGGAGGTGTGGGTGGACATAGGAATCACTCCCTGACGGAGGTATCGGGGCCGGGGCGGCCACGGGCAGTTCCAACCCGTCCATTGGTACCCCCATGGGGTATACGAAAACAGCCCGGAGTGCTGTGACACTTCTCATACCTATTGGGGGTATAGGTATTTGCGGGTGGTCTGGCCTGCGCGAAAATGCTCCTGGCTCCGGAACTTTCGCGAGATTCGAACGGGGACACGCCCCGGGCATGGTTGACACCGACCCGGTGTCGGCTGTGAGGATTGGCCGATGATGAAACGAACGATCAATTGCTTGACCGCCGTTGCCATCCTCGGCGCCGGCGCGGCCGTCGCCGCCGCACCGGCCGGCGCCGAACCGAACGGCAGCCCGTGTCAGCTGGGCTGGTCGAATGTCGACCCGCGCTCGTGTGCGCAGAACAGTTTCAACATGAGTCCGGTCTTCACCCTCGGCAACGGGGTGTGCGCGGGCATGTTCTCCACCGGCGGCACGGCTTTCGACGGCCCGCTCTACCAGTACTCCGAGGCGCCCGGCGCCTCGCACTCGGTGATCCTGCGCATCAGCCAGGGCTTCTCACCGCTCGGCAACTGGGCCGCCCAGCTGCTGGCCTGCGACGTCAACGCCATCGTCGACTGGAACAACGCCGACACCGGCCAGCAGGGCAGCGTCACCCGCTTCATCGGCGCGGGTCAGAGCAGTACCTATCCGGCCATCTTCCCGGTCAACACCGGTCCCGGCCGAGTCCACCTGACGATCCGCACCGACCGCGCCAACATTCCGGCGAATATCGACGTCGTCGTGCCATAGGACCCTTGGGGCCCCGGCCCGCGATACTTCTCCCACCCGAATCCCGGATTCGGGTGGGAGTCTTCGTTATCGGGCCGTCAGGAACTGCTGCAAGCCCTCGGCGACGGCGGCGTCGCCCCGCACCGTCGGGTGACCCGGCTGCCCGTTGAAGTCCGGACCCGGGGTGAAGATGCCGTTCAGCCAGGGGTCGGCGGAGCACAGTCCGTGGCCCGCGGTGACCGCGGCGGCATCGAAGTACTCGACACCGAGCAGGGCGGCGGCGTCCCGCGGCGCTTGGCGGAGGCTGTCGAAGACGTCGGTGACCGCGCCCGCGCGGGGCAGGCCGACCGGGACGCCCAGCACGCCCATGCAGATCGCCTGGTCGCCCGGAGTGTGCAGCTCCTGGTACCCGACCAGGACGATCCGCGCGTTCGGCGCGTAATAGCGGATGTAGGTGACGATGTCGCGCAGGTGATCGACGTAGTCCTGACCGGTCAGCAGGGCCGGCGGATTGCCGTTCGAGGCCGCGTCGGCGGTGCTGCACCCGCGCAGCACGTCCAACAGGCATGGGACCAGCGCGTTCTGGGCCTGATGGTCGGCGCCCCACGCGTCGTTCAAACCGAACTGCAGCAGCACCGCTTTGGTCCGGGGACCGAACGCGCCGTCCGCGGCCGCCTGCCGCGCCTCGGTCAGCGCCGTCCAGTAGTGGTCCTCGCCGTGCCGCCACATGTACGCGCCGACGCAGGACACGTCGTCGAAGTCCTTGGTCTGCGACAAGCCCATCCGGTCCGCCAGCTGATTCGGCCAGGACGTGGGCAGGTGCGGGCAGGCCACGCCGGTCGGCTGGGGTTGCATGGTGGACCAGGTGGCATTGGCGGTATTCGAATCGCCCATGACCACCAGCGACTTGCCTTCCGCCTGCGCCGGATCGGTGTCCGCCCCGGCGACCGGCGCGGTGAGGCCGCTCAACAGCGCCGCCCCTCCGAAGACCATTGCGACGGCGGAAAGAAAGCGGCTCATGATCCTCGGCATTTCGTGCGGTAGCGAGTGGGACGCCCGGTACGGGTCGCCAGATCCTAGCGTGGCGCGCACCGGGCGAGTCGCCGTTTGATCATCGACCGCCCGCGGCCTGCGCACTCGCGCCGAAATGCTCGACGAGTAGGCGGGTCAGCGCTTCGGGGGCTTCGTCGGGGATCCAATGCGACACTCCCGGCAGCACTTCGAGCCGGTACGGGCCGTCCGCGTAGCGGCGCGTCAACTTGATGCCGGAGTCGAGTACCGCGGTGTCGCCGTCGCTCCAGACCTGCAGCGTCGGGACGCTGACCCGGCCGCTCAGCAGGCGCGGCGAGGAGAACGGCATGCCGCGGTACCAATGCAGCCCGCCGCGGGCGATCGCGCGGTCGCGCATCCGCGCCGAGTCCCGCCGGGCAACCTGCGCGGATTGGCCGGTCCCGCGCAGCAACCGGGTGAAGAGTTCGGTGCGAAGCAAGAGTTCGGGGACCACCGGTAGCTGGAAGAAGTACATGTACCAGGAGGCGAGGCCTTGGCGGCTGGTGAGGATCGCGCGGGCGAAGGCGCCCGGATGCGGGACCGACAACGCCGTCAGCGACAGCAGCCGGTCCGGCCCCTCGATCGCCGCGGCCCAGGCCGCGGCCGATCCCCAATCGTGGCCGACCAGGTGCACCGGCCGACCGATCTGGTCGATCATCGCCAGCACGTCGGCAGCCAGTTCGCCGAGCCGGTACTGCCACCGCAGGCGCGGGGAGGCGGTCGCGCTCGCGCCGCGCTGGTCGGGCGCGAAGGTTCGGTAGCCGGCCTGATTCAGCAGCTCTGCGACTTCGCGCCAACTGCGGGAGTCCTGCGGCCAGCCGTGCAGTAGCAGGACCGGCTCGCCGGAGATCGGTCCGGAGTCGATCACCGGGAACACCAGTCCGTCGCGTCGGAACGAGGTGATTCGCCCCGGAATGGATACTTCGGTCGCCATTGACTCGTGCACCTTTCCTGGTTGCAGCCTTGCTGATTCAGCGTGTCACATGCCGAGTGTTTCCGCTACCGTCGGTTACATGTAATGGTGCTGCGGTGCGAGGTGAGCGGACCCAGAGCCAGGTGGCGGCGAGCATGACGACCAGCGCCGGCTTGCCGAGCACCAGCGCCACCGTGCCGAGCAGTACGACCTTGTTCGCGAGATACAGCGGCACCATGATCAGCAGGTGTAGCGCCCAGAAGGCGAACCAGGCCAGAGACACCTTGCGGTGCAGGCGGATCCGCGCCTCGGGGTCGCCGGTGTGCGCGCGTTCCAGGCCGAGTTTGCGGGAGGCCCAATGGCTGAGCGGGCGGCCGCTGAGCAGGGTGATCCCGAAGGTGGCCGTGGCCACCGCGCAGATGATGAGGTCCGGCAGGTAGAAGCCGCGCCCCTCGCCGGTGATGCCGACGAACAGCGAGAACACCACGACCGTGGCGAGCGACACCGACACCACCTTGACCGAATCGCCCTTGATCAACCGGTAGAGCGAGATCAGCCCGGCGACTCCGAGCGCGACCAGTACGCCGATCTTGGCGTTCACCGCGGCGTATCCGGCGAGGAAGCCGATCGCGGGGGCAGCTCCGTCGAGCAGGTGTTGCGGCCCGCCCAGCGCCCGGAACTTCCCCCACATCTCGGCCGCGGTGGTCCGACGATCTACGGCTTCCTGCATCTGCACTTCCGTCACCAGCATCGCAATCTCCTAGGTATTCGAGGCTTTCCTGGATCGAGCCGCGGATGGGGACGGCTCTGGCTGGTTATTCGGCCTACATCGAGCCCCACGACTGCAGGAGGTAGGTGGCGTTCGCGGCCAGCTGGGTGACCTCACTCGCGAGGTCCAGCGTCGCGGATCCGAGGTTGATGATCGGGAAGTTCATGGTCAGGGCCTTTCATCGGGTTCTTATTGCAGTCTGACTGTAATAAGGATGGCGGGCTGTGGGCAATGCCTTATGACCCGGTAGACCGGTCGCGCCGGATGAGATGTGCGTCACGAACGGTGCTTCCAGCCAGGATTTGCCGCCCTGGGAGGCTCACTCGCAGCGGAAGCCTGTGTCGGTGCGGCGAATGGGGGAGAAGAACTCCCATGCCGCCTGTGCGGCGTTCGGGCCGCGCGGGTCGGTGAACTCGGCGGCGTCGGGATCGGCCGAGCCGCCCGACCAGTAGTGCGCCATATCGTGGATCGTCCACAATTGCAGTGTGGGACAGTCGGATTCGTACTTCCAGGATTCGACAGTGTAGGAATGGCCCTCGGGAACGTTGGCGACACCGTCGACGATTCCGGTCGGCTGTGGCGGGATCCCGTTCGGCGCGGCCTGGGTGGCGAGCAACAGGTTGTCGGTCTGTCGCCACTGTTCGATGACCTGCCGCCCGCATTCGTAAGGCACCGCCGGATCGGCGTCGCCGTGGAAGCCGATGACCGGCATCACCCGGCGATACCCGCCCTCAGCGGATAACGCCTGTGCCGCAAGCTGTTCCGGTGACACGGTCGGTAGGTACGGGCCCACGCAGCCGAGCGCGCCGTGATCGAATGCCGCGCCCGAGTGCACGCCGATGGCGGCGAACAGGTCTGGGAAGTACGCGCCGAGAAGCGTGGTTTCGTAAGCGCCGGAGGACATCCCGACCGCGTAGACCCGATCGGCGTCGACGTGGTAGCGCGCGATGACGAGCCGGGTCATCGCCGCGATCGCGGCGGCGTCACCGGACGTCCGGCTTTCCAGGGCGGGCGTGAGCAGCCCCGACCAGCATCGCTGCTGCAGCAGGTGGAACGGGCTGCCGTCGACGTAGAGGACCACGAACCCGTCGCGGCGGGCGATCGGATCCAGGAGATTTGCGTGCCGCTGCTGTTCGGCTGTGGTCTTGCAGCCGTGGACCATCACCACCAGCGCGGGGTCGGCGGGCAGGTCGTCGGGCACGAAAGCCTCGTAGGTGTAGGTCAATACGCCGGAGGTGTAGCTGCCGGTGTCGATCCGGCCGGGGTCCTCGGGCCGCGCCGTAGCAGGCGCGGCGGTCGCGATCAGCAAGCCGGTCAGCAGGACGATCAGAGCCAGTCGGAGTGTGCCCTGGCGCTCGGATACGCGCATTCTTCCTCGGCTTTCACCGGTCGGCCGCCGCCATCCGGTCGGCGAGGAACGCCTGGGCATCGGGCGCCCGGCGCAGCGCTTCCAGTCCGTGCTCGCCGAGGGGATCGCGCACGGTCTCGATCGTGGTTCCGCCGGCGCGCCACCGGGCCATGAGTTGGTCGGCTTGGTCGACCGGGACGATCTCGTCGGTGTCGGCGTGGTAGTTGAAGATTGGCATGGCCGGTGCCGTCGCTCCAGGAGAATTGTCCCGCAGGACCTGCGCGAACTGCGGGGATTGCAGCAGACCGGTGCCCAGGTCGTAATCATCGAGTCTGCGGAACGCGAAGTTGAGGAGCAGATCGGTGACGCAGGCGTCGCCGGCCGCCGCGATCGCGGAGTGCCCGCGCTCATCGAGCAGGTCACCGATACCGGCTTCGGGGTATTCGCGGTCGAACGCGACCAGGATCCCGAAGTTGTAGCCGGAGAAGATGCTTCCGTCGAACCGAGCGGTCAGGGCCGTCAGGTCGGCGGGGACACCGCCGATCGCGGCCCCGGCGAAGGACAGTTCGGGCGCATAGGTGGGTTGGAGCTGAGCGGCCCACGCGGTCGCGGCCCCGCCGCCGGAGTAGCCGTCGAGTCCCCAGACCGCATCCGGTCCGACCCCGGCGGGCTCGAACCCGCCGACCGCCCGGATGCCATCGAGAATCGTGTGCGCGGTGCGCGGCCCCGTCAAGAAGCCCGACTTCGGGCCTTCGTGATCGGGCACCGCCACGATCCAGCCTTTCGCGAGCATCTGCGTCAACGGCTCGGCCGACTGCACGGTGCGATTCACCAGGGTGTACGACGGCGCGCAGCGGGTACCGGTCGAATCCTCCGGCAGCTGTTCGGAAACCACCGGCCGTCGTCCGGGACCGGACCACGGCGCGGTGGGAACCAGCACGGTCGTCACCCCGAGTTCGGGGCGGTCACGAGAGTCATTGGTGCGGAACGACAATTGCCAGGCGCGGACCGGGATGCCCAGATCCACACCGACTTCGCGGTGGTCGACGAGTTGGCCGTCGCGGTAGGACGCGAGGTCGGGTGGGGGTGAGTAGAACGGATCGGTGTCGGGCCGTACCGACCCTGCGGCGTACGGAAGGTCCTCGGCCAGGGCCGGTGTGTTCGCCGTGAGGGCGACGGCGAGCGCGGCTGCCGCCGCGAAACGGGAGATCATGAATGGTCCTCGAGCTGGCGCCGGTTCAGCGGGCCGGGCGCAGGCAGCTGGCCAGCTCGTCGACGAGCGAGCACACGGTCTGCGGATAAACCGGCCGATAGTCGCCGGGGACGCCGCCGTTGGCGATGATCGACCGGTAGGTGTCGACCGCTGCGGTGGGCACGCGTTCGAGGCTGGGATCGTTGCGCACGTCGACGGAATAGAGTCCGAAACGTGGCTCGTAGCTGCCCCATTCGTAGTTGTCGGTGAGGCTCCAGTAGTTGTAGCCGATGACGTTCATGCCGTCGCGCACGGCGCGCTGCACCCAGTAGACGGCGTCGGACAGGTGGTCGGAGCGCTCGTAATCCGTTCGCGGTGCGCCGTTGTCGGTCGGCATCCCGTTCTCGACGACGTACAGGGGCCGGCCCGGAAAGCGTTCGGCGTAGTGTCGCAGCGCGTAGTAGATGCCGTCGGGGGCGGGGTTGGCCTTCCACGGTTCGGCGAAGGCATTGAAGAAGCTGAAGTCGGTCGGTGACATCGAGTTGTAGTAGTCGAGCCCGATGAAGTCGAGTTTGTCGGCGACCCGGTCGAGGAAGGTGGTGTCGACGGCGGCCTCGCCGACGGGGAAGTAGGCGACGTTCGACGAGACCTGCGCGCCGGGCTGTGCTGCGTGGATGTAGTCGTAGATGTCGCGGTGGGCTCGGACCCAGCGGTCCTGCGCGCCGGATACGTCGGCCGGGTCGAGTCCGCCGACCTGCATTTCCTCGAATGCGTACGCCGAGGGTTCGTTGAAGGTGATCCAGATCGGATCGAACCGGGCGTAGCGGTCGACGACCTGCCTCGCGTTGGCCAGCCAATCGGTGAGCATGTCGGCGTGCCGCCAGCCGCCGCGGTCGAATTCCCAGCCGGGATAGACCCAGTGGTCGAGGGTGATCATCGGCCGCATACCGGCGGCGCGGATGGTGGCGACCACATCGTCGTAGAACGCCCACGCGGCCGGATCGTACTGTCCGGGTGCGGGTTCCAGGCGCGCCCATTCCACGCCGAAGCGGAAGACGCCGACGCCCAGGTCGCGGGCGCGGGCGATGTCCTCGCGGTACCGGTGCAGAAAATCGGCCGAGGTTCCGACCGGATCGTGGGTCTTGCCCGAGGCGGCGTAGCGCGACCAGTTGCTGTCGGGCGAGTACCCCTCGGACTGGAACCCGGAACCCGCTACGCCCCACAGGAATCCGGCGGGCAGTGACCCGCCGTGATCGGCGCCCGGTTCGGCGGCTGCCGAGGTGATCGACAGCAGCGCCATACCGAGTGCGACCGCCGCGATCGCTGCTTTCCGACGCATGTGCTGCTCCTGTTTTCCTCCGCCGGTCACGGTGAACGGCTGCGGCGATGGTAGCTGACCGAGTGGTTGGTCTGCCAGTGCGCCGGGGCCGGTGCCATAGGATTCGACCTCATGGCGACCACCGACTCCGCGCAGCGATCAGGTGAACTGGCGCGCACCAAGATCATCGAGGTGGCGTTCGAGCACTTCGCGCGCCACGGGTACCAGGGCAGCTCGCTGGCCCGGATCGCCGCCGACGCCGAGATCTCGCAGTCGGGCCTGCTGCACCACTTCCGCACCAAACAGGCCCTGCTGCAGGCGGTCCTCGCCACCCGCGATCTGCGCGACATGGCGGTCACCGGCACCGGGCTCGACGAACTGTCGGCCATGGACTTCGACACGCTGCTGTCGTTCTTCGAAAACGTGGTCCGCCACAACGTCACCAACCGGCCCATGATCAGACTCGCCCACCTCGCCGCCGCCGAGGCCGACGGCCCCGACCACCCCGCCTACGAGTGGGTGACCGGCAGACAGCGGTTCCTGCGCTCCCTCATCGAGGCCGCCCTCGAACGTGACATCACCGCCGGTACGGTGCGCCCGGACATCGACCCTCGTGCGATGACCAGCCTGCTCATTGCCACGATGGACGGTCTGGAAAGCCAATGGCTGCTCGAGGCCGACCTGGACGCGGTCGAATCCTTCACCTATTTCACGACGTGGCTGCGCGCATCGGTCCAGCCGCTCGGCTGATCGGGCTCGGCGAGCGATCAGGGCTGCGTGTTCTCGATGACGCTGACGCACATGCGGGCGCATTCGGCGGCGAGTTCGGCGCTCGTCATCTCGATGGCGCCGGCCAGCCATCCCTCGATGAGTTGATTGACGCCACCGGTGATGAACAACGCGGCCCGTCGCAGCCAGGCCGGCTCGACGGTGATTCCCAGTGCCGCGGGGGCGTTTTCGACGACGAGGTCGGCGATCATGGCGAGCACATCGTGTCGGCGCTGCGCCAATTCGGGCAGATCGCCGGAGTCGAGAGTGGACACGATCCGATGAATGTTGCGGTCCGCCGCAACGATTTCGAGGACGGCCTGCAACGCGGCCCGCAGCTTGTGCTCGGCCGGGCCATCGGCCGATACGCCCGCCTGGACCATGGTCGACAGCATGTCGTCGCGGACCTCGTCCGCGACGGTGAGCAGCAGTTCCTCCCGGTTGGCGAAGTGCTCGTAGAAGTAGCGGTCGGTGAGTCCGGCCGTTTTGCACACCCCGCGCACGGTGACCGCGCCGATTCCTGATTCACCCCAGGTGGCGCGGGCCGCGGCGAGCAGCCGCGCGCGCCGGTCGGCGCGGCGCTCGGTGGCGCTGACGCCGCCGTAACTGCGGGTGGCCGTGTTCGTCATTGACAACACTCTAGGCGCGCTCCTACATTTGCGGACATACGTCATCAGATGACAGTCGTCATCAGATTAGCGATTCAAGGGAGAATCCGCGATGACCAGCACTCGCGCCACTGCCACGACCGCCTACGAACAGGTCACCGCACCGCTGCTCGACGAACACGACTACCGGATCGAGCAGATCGACGGGACGCTGCCGAAGGAGCTGCGCGGCACCCTGTACCGGATCGGGCCGGGCAAGCATCTGGTCGGGAAGTCACTGCTGCACAACGTGTTCGACGGCGACGGCATGATCTCCCAGTTCGTGCTGGACGGGACCTCGGTGCGGTTCCGCAACCGGTATGTGCGCACCCGCCACTTCGCCCACGGACAGCGCTCCGGGCGGATCCGGTATCGCGGTGTGGGAGACCAGATTCCGGGTGGGCCACTGGCCAATATCGGGCGGCTGCCGGAGAACGTGGCCAACACCAACATCGTCAACTACGACGGCGGCCTGCTCGCATTGTGGGAGATGGGCAACCCCTATCGCATCGACCCCGACACCCTGGATACGCTGGGCCCCACCGATTTCGGCGGCCGACTCGGGTTTCTCGGCGCGTTCTCCGCGCACCCGAAATGGGATCCCGTCACCGGCGACATGTACAACTTCGGCCTGGATGTGCTGCCCACCCCGCGCATCCGCACCTACCGCATCGACCGCTCGGGACGAGCGCACAACGTCGCGTCGGTGCCGATGCTCGATGTGCCGTGGAATCACGATTTCGCGCTCACCTCGCGCTACCTGGTGTTCGTGCTCGACCCGATCCTGCCCAACATCCTCAAACTCGCCTTGGCCACGACCTCGTTCGTCGACTCCCTGGAATTCAAGCGCGCCAAGGGCACCCGATTTCTGCTCGTGCCCAAGCACGGCGGCCGCCCGCGCATCGTGGAACACGAAGCGCTACTGCACCTGCACCTCACCAATGCCTACGACGACGGCGACGACGTGGTGGTCGAACTGGTCCGCCTCGACACCGAGTGGGACGAAGTCCGCCGCATGACCGGCGTGGTCAACCGCTCCGACCTCGGCGCCCCGCAGTTCCCGGACTCCCGGCTCATGCAGTACCGGATAACCAAGGGCGGCACCGTGATCGAACGCGAACTCACCGACCGATCCGGCGAATTCCCCCAATACGACTGGCGTCGCGGCACCCGCGAACACCACTACAGCTACCTCGCCGGTGCCGGCGGACCGGCCGGGCTGTTCAACTCCGTGGTCAAGATCGACCACCGCACCGGCAAGGTCACCAGCTGCGAACTGGGTTCGAGCTCGGTCGGCGAACCCCTGTTCGTGCCCCGCACCCGTGACGCCGCCGAAGACGACGGCTGGCTGCTGGCCCTCAACCACGACCTCACCGAAAACCGCTCCCAACTCCTGATACTCGACGCCCGCGACCCCGAACGAGGCCCCCTGGCCACCGCTTGGCTCGACCACCACATTCCCTGGGGATTCCACGGCACCTTCTCCCGCCGCATCGCGCACCCCGAGGAACCCCTGCCCGGCACGAACAGTCTCTGATGCCCCGGTATCGTCGCCTGGTCAGATGAGGTCGATGCTGTCGAGCACGCGGGCGCCGATCTCGGCGTCACCGGCGATCGAGACGTCACAGTCGCGCCAGGCGGCGCGGGTCGTGCCCCATAGTGGGAATTCGTCTGCGCGAGCAGTGATCTGGACTGCCGTGTTCTCCGTACCGCCTCGTCGCACGCGGACGGGTCGGCCTCGCTCGGGTTCGATGCGCCATGCGCCGCTGCCTGGGCCGGTGAAACTGATTGCGACCGGGACATCGAGCCAGGCGAGTCGTTGGCGGTGGGACTGCTCCAGCAGGGTGGTCAGCCATTCGAGGATCGAGGCTGTCCGCCGCTCGTCGGTGGGCGGGTGCGGGCGGTCCAGCGCCGGGGCGATGTCGTGGCGCAGGTGGGTGTGCCAGTCGAAGAGGAACATCGCCGGGAAGATTCGCATCGGATAGCGGCCGAGCTCGGCGACCCGCAGCCGGACTCGGCCGACACCGGGCGCGGTCATGACGGCCAGGGCGGCTGTGCCGACTCGGGTCCAGGTCGCGAAGCCTTCGAGGACTTGTTGCGGTGACCGGGGACGCGATGCCGCGACGGCTCGCTCGTTGAGGCTCTCCACGTCCTTGGTGGCCATGAACGCGAGCGCGTCCGGGGTGACGACGCTGCGCAGGTCGGCGGCCATGTGCGCCACAACGTCTTTCACGCTCCAGCCGGCGGCCCGGCTTTCGGCGTGCCACTCCGCATCGGTGAGATCGGCGCAGAAATCGAGCACGGCCTGGCGCTCGATCCGCAGCGCCGACAGGTGGTCACCGGACGCATTCGCGCTCACCCCTCGATCGTATCGGGTGCGGTCGGCTCCGTGGATGGCAGCGCTCCGGTTCAGTTCGGGGTGTCGGGCTTGTTGTCGGCTCGCAGGTGTTCGATCTGGATCTTGCTGAGCTGCTGGGCCTTTCGCAGGTGGCGGATGATCGCCTCCAGTTCAGCGTCGGTGTGGTCGGCGAGCATGGCTTGCCAGCCTTCGCCGAGCTCGTCCCAGACCGCGGTCACGCGGGCAACGCGCTCGGGAACCGGGGTGACCAGGACACGACGGCGGTCATGGGTGTCGGGGACGCGGAGGACGTAGCCGCCGCGCTCGAGCCGGTCGACCAGGCGGGTGGCCGAGCCGGTGGTCAATCCCGTCATATCGGCGATCTGTTTCACGGTCAGCGGTTCGGGCTCGGCGGTCAGCATGCTCAGGCCCTGCAGATCGGTGGGGTGGAGGCCGAGCCGGTCGGCGATGGCCTGGTTGAACAGCGTGTACGCGGCCATGTAGCGGCGCGATTCGTTCGACAGTTCCTCGTACAGCGCGTGCCGGCGCTCCGATGTCATCCAGATCACACTCCCTAATTAGCTGCGCGGCGCAGCGATCTCCGGTAGATTACTGCGTGACGCAGTTAATGCGCCACGCAGCAGATTCTACTAGGAGGACTTCATGCTCACGATCGCGGTCACCGGCGCCACTGGCGCCCAGGGCGGCGCCACCGCCCGTGCCCTGCTCACTCGCGGCCACCAGGTTCGCGCTCTCACCCGCTTCCCGGATTCTCCGGCCGCCGTCGCACTGCGCGAGCTCGGCGCGCAGGTCCACTACGCCGACTTCGACGACCGCGCATCCCTCGATGCCGCACTGGCCGGCGCGGATTCGCTGTTCGCGGTCACCACCCCGTTCGACACCGACACCACCGTCGAAACCCGCCACGGCAAGACCCTCGTCGACGCCGCGGCCGCCGCCGGCATCGGCCACATCGTCTTCACCTCCGTCGCGCACGCCGACCGCGACACCGGCGTCCCGCACTACGAAAGCAAGTTCGCCATCGAGCAGTACCTGCTCGAATCCGGCGTGCCCGCCACGATCATCGGCCCCGCCGCGTTCATGGACAACTACGCCACCGGCTGGACCCTCGACAGCCTGCGAGCGGGCACCTTCGCCTGGCCCATGCCCTCCGACCAGCCGCTGACCCTCATCTGCGCCCAGGACATCGGCGCCTTCGCCGCCCTCGTCCTCGACCGCCGCGGCGAATTCCTCGGCCGTCGCATCGACATCGCCGCCGACGAGCTCACGCCCGCGCAGATCGCCGCCGTGCTCGCCGACGCGCTCGCCACTCCCGTTGCGCACCATCAGGTCCCGCTCGAATTCGTCCGCAGCCGCTCCGAAGACCTGGCCGCGATGTTCGACTACTTCACCACCGCGGGCCTCGACGTCGACGTCGCCGGCCTGCGTCGCGACCACCCCGCCGTCGGCTGGTCCACCTTCGCCGACTGGGCCGCCCGCCAGAACTGGCCCGCCCTCCTGGCCGCCGCACCCACCGGCCACTGACCCCGAACGCTCCGCGCGTCAATTCGATCCCGCACCAAGGAGTTCCGTTGAAACCCATCGGCTACTGGCTCAACCGCGCCGACCGCGCCTTCACCACCCACATGGACACCATGCTTACCGAGTTCGAGCTCACCCGGATCACCTGGCAGGTCCTCAACGTCGTCTCGGACATCCCCGACGCCACAGACACCGACGTCCACACCGTCCTGGCCGCCAACGCCGACCGGGCCACCCTCGACGCTGCCATCGCCACCACCCTCACCGGCGACTGGACCACCCGCCCCGAACCGGGTCGCATCGCCCTCACCGACCACAGTCGCCGCCGCCTCGCAGACGTCATCGACCGTGTCGCCGCCTTCCGCGCCCAGTCCATGCACGGCATCACCGAAGACGAATACCGCACAGCTGTTTCCGTCCTCGAACGCATGACGCTCAACGTCGAATCCGCCGCAGTCTGACATCCGGGACGCGGTCACCGTGGCGACGAACTCGGAAATGTCGCCACCGCCGCCGCGCCCGGCGCTTTGGTCGGCGACCCTGCCGGCCCGTGGTCTGAAACGCCAGGAACGGGGCGGTCAGACGGGCATGTTCTCGGATCGGGCTCGATTCGCCTACGACGGGCGCTCGGATGGATCTGTGTGGGGCGTGTTGTGTGGTCATCGGGTGTGGAAGGCTGGGGATATGAACCGATTGGGCAGCGCGACATCGCCTTATCTGCGTCAGCATGCCGGGAATCCCGTCGACTGGCGGGAATGGGATGCTGCGGCGCTGGCGGAGGCGGCGGAGAGAGACGTGCCGATTCTGCTGTCCATCGGGTACGCGAGCTGCCACTGGTGTCATGTGATGGCGCACGAATCGTTCGAGGATGCCGATACCGCGGCGCTGATGAACGAGAACTTCGTGTGCATCAAGGTGGATCGGGAGGAGCGGCCCGATCTGGACGCGGTGTACATGAACGCGACCGTCGCCATGACCGGGCAGGGCGGGTGGCCGATGACGTGCTTCCTGACGGCTGAGGGGGAGCCGTTCTATTGCGGGACCTATTACCCGAAGACGCCTCGGCACGGGATGCCGTCGTTCACGCAGGTGCTGACCGCGGTGGGGGAGACGTGGCGGAATCGGCGGGACGAGGTGGATGCGGCGGCGGGGCAGGTGGCGGAGGCGCTGCGGCAGCAGACCGCCGGGTTGCCGGATGCCGGGGTGGTGATCGGGGCGGAATTGCTTCAGCACGCCGTGTCGGCGGTGTTGAAGGATGTGGATGGGCAGCACGGCGGGTTCGGGGGTGCGCCGAAGTTTCCGCCGTCGGCCATGTTGGAAGGGTTGCTGCGGCATTATGAGCTGACCGGCGATCTCGGTGTGCTGCAGGCGGTTTCGTTCACCTGCGAGTCGATGGCCCGGGGTGGGATCTATGACCAGCTGCGGGGTGGGTTCGCGCGGTACGCGGTGGATGCCGCGTGGGTGGTGCCGCACTTCGAGAAGATGCTCTACGACAATGCGCAGTTGGTGCGGGTCTACTCGCATCTGGCGCGGCGGGGACTCGATGCGCCGGGCGGTGAACGGGCCGGAGAATCGCTGGCGCTGAGGGTGACTCGCGAGACAGTGCAGTTCCTGATGGCGGATCTGGGGACCGAGCAAGGGGCATTCGCCTCCGCGCTGGACGCCGACACCCACCTCGAGCCGGACGGGCCGGGGGTGGAAGGGGCCACCTATGTGTGGACGCCCGCCGAACTCAACGGCGTGCTCGGCGCGCTCGACGGGGCTTGGGCCGCAGAGATATTCGGCGTCACTACGGCGGGAACGTTCGAGCACGGGACCTCGGTGCTGACTCGGTACACCGATCCGCAGCCCGCCGACCACGAGCGGTTCGAGGCGATTCGGGCAGCCATGTCCGCGGCGCGGGAACGCCGGCCGCAGCCCGAGCGGGACGACAAGGTGGTGACCGCCTGGAACGGGATGGCCATCGTCGCACTCGCGGAAGCCGGTGCCGGACACGGGCATCCGGAGTGGATCGCCGCGGCGGCACGGTGTGCGCGGTATCTGCTGGACACGCACGTCGTCGACGGCCGCGTCTGCCGCGCCTCGCTGGGCGGGACGCCCGGTGCGGCGGCGGGCGTACTGGAGGACTACGCCTGGCTGGCGCTGGGACTGCTCGCCCTGCACCAGACCGCCGAAGGGGACTGGCTCGCCGCGGCACAGCGCGTACTCGACACCGCCATCACGCATTTCGCCGACGCGGACACCCCCGGCAGCTGGTTCGACACCGCCGACGACGCCGAGACGCTGCTGACCCGGCCCCGCGACCCGCTGGACGGCGCAACCCCTTCGGGCACATCGGTTCTCGCCGAAGCGCTGCTCACCGCCGCCGCACTCGGCGAACCGGATCCGGCGGCCCGCTACCGGCAGCTCGCGGACGACACCCTCGCCCGTGGCGCGGTCCTGCTGGCCCGCGCCCCCCGCTCGGCGGGCCACTGGCTCGCCGTCGCCGAGGCCGCCGTCCGCGGACCCATCCAGGTCGCGGTATCCGCGGGCCCGGACGGCGAATCCGGTTGGGCGGCAACACTGACCGCGGCCGCCCGCGCCGCCGCCCCGGGCGGGTCGGTGATCGTCTCCGGCCCGGCCGACTCCCAAGCCCTGCTGGCCGACCGCCCGCCCGTCCGTGACACCGCCGCCGCCTACATCTGCCGCGGCTCGGTCTGCGACCTCCCGGTCACCACGGTCGAAGACGTGCGCGCCGGCCTGCTCCCGCCGCAGTCGGCCTGACCTGCGGCGTCGCGGTCGATCCGGTCGTGGTTCCCGCCTGTGTCGCGGCGGGAATCATGACCAGGACCGCGACGACGTGCACCGCGCGAAACAGTCCGAGTATCACCCCCACCGGGGTCACGCCGGTGAACACTGCGCTCAGCCGGTCGGCCGCCAGCAACGCGCCCACGGGTTCGGCGACCAGCGACGCCAGCCCGACCGTGCCCAGCCCGACCACGAGAATCCCACGCGCCCAAAGACTCCCGAACAGCATGCGAGCCGCGAGCGCGAACACCGCCAGATAGATCCCGGCCCGGATCGTCAGCGCGACCGCGACTCCCGTGACCGGCACCCCCGGATCCTCGAGCGCCTGCGCCGCCCGCAACAGCGTCTCCGCCACCCCGGCGACGAGCGCGATCACGACCGCCCGATAGGCGAGCACCGCCCGTTCCGGCCGCTCCCACCCCGCCGCCGACTTCCGCTCGAACGCACCGATCTCATCCATGCCCCCACTGTCGAGCCTCCGGCCTCGCGCCGAATCACCCTCGGGTACGGGCTCCCGGCGGTTCCCCGGTACGACAGTGGGACATAGCCGTCGCGCATATTCCGTTGCCCGGGAGGTTCGGGCCGCCATACAGTCCGACCGTGTTCAGCTCATGTTCTTCACTGAAGTATTGCCAGGTCCCGTTCGGTTCGCAGACCGGCCTCGAGCGGGTTGGATGATCAGCGCTCGGCGGGTTCCGGGGGTGGGGGTGCGGCCTGTTGGTGGGCGCCCGACGGGGCGGTGCCGTTGTGGCGGGGCGACGCGGGGGACTCGGACGTCACGTCGGTCCAGCTCGGAGTGGGTTCCTTGCGGCCGCGGAGGTGGAGAGTGTCGTGCAGGGTCCACTGTTTGCGCTCGGCGTCGGAGGCGGCGTCTATGACGGCCTGACTGGCGAGGATGCGGCGGGGAACCAGTTTCGCCTCGGTGGTGAGGCGGGCGGCCTCGTTGACGGCGTCACCGATGACGGTGAATTCGAGGCGGGTGTCGGTGCCGACGTCACCGGCGAAGACACAGCCGCGCGCGATGCCGATGCCGACCTCGAGTTCACCCAGCGCCGCCACCTCGTCGCGGATGCGGCGGGCGGCGACCAGGGCGGGGGTGGCGTTGTCGTCCAATGCGATCGGCGCACCGAAAATGCACAGCGCCGCATCGCCTTCGAACTTGTTGACCAGGCCGTGGTTGTCCTCGGTGGCCGCCACCACGATGGTCAGCAGCCGGTTCAGCTTGGCCACGAAATCGTGCGGGGCGAGTTCGGTGGCCATGGCGACCGAACCGGTCACGTCCACGAACAACGCGGTCGCCTCCCGCATGTCGCCGGTCAGGCTGGGACTGCCGGACAGCGCGCGCTCCGCCACCTCCTCGCCGACGTGCCGGCCGAAGACGGTCCGCATGCGCTCGCGCTCATTGAGATTGGCGGCCAGCTCGTTCACCGAATGCTCGAGCCGCCCGATCTCGCTGGTGCTGTTGATGGTGACCCGCGCCTCCAGATCGCCGTGCGCGATCCGGTCGAGCGCGTCACGCAGGGTGTGCATGGGGGTGGCCACCGCGCGAGCCAGGGCCGCCGTCGCCACCACACCCGCCGACA
Organism: Nocardia tengchongensis; assembly: GCF_054781395.1. NCBI lineage: Bacteria > Bacillati > Actinomycetota > Actinomycetes > Mycobacteriales > Nocardiaceae > Nocardia > Nocardia tengchongensis. The sequence continues at coordinate 892,481 of NZ_BAAGUM010000006.1, read as the reverse complement.
GGCCGACGATGGCCAGATAGATGCCGGTCCGGATGCGGTCATCGGCGTCGGTGGACGGATCCGCGAGCACGGTGATCAGCATCAGCAGCGGCACCGCGCCCGCCACCGCGAAGGTGACCACCACGCGTGCCAGCACGGTGTTGCTCCAGTGCGCGGTCTCGTCGAGCACTTCCGCCACCACCGGAATGGTCGGCCGGATCAGCCGGTCCACGATCAGATAGGTGAGCGCCGCCGACTCCAGCCCGCCGAGGGTGAACATGGACAGCACCACGGGGAAGCTGCGGTCCTCGGTGGCGTGCGCGAAGATCGCAGCCGCCACGATCACGCCCGGCAGCCAGATGGCCAGCGCCCGGATGGTGATCGCGAGCGGCAGCCGCAGCAGTCGCCGCGCCTCGTGTTCGGTGGGCGGCCGATGCTGATCCAGCCAGCCGAAGTAGTGCCGCCGATCGCGCACCGCGAGCACGATGCCGGCGAGCGCGCCGATGGCCGGATAGATCGATACCCCGATGAAGGTCGAGATCCAATTCGAACCGAGCCGGCCCAGGAATCCGCTCAGGAACAGTTCGGTGGTGATCACCGCGAGGCCGCCGAGGTTGCACGCCATGACGACAGCAGAAAGACCCCCCGGCGCCCGCAGCGCCCACAGGATGAGTCTGCTGGTCACGTCGCAGACTTTAGAGACCTTTCGGGGGAGATTGCACGTTTGTGGGCAATTACTCCGTCAGCTCAGCACTACCAGCCAGACCGCGATGTAGTGGCACAGCGCGGCGACGACCGTTGCCGCGTGGAAGAACTCGTGGTGCCCGAAGACCTCCGGCCACGGATCCGGCCAGCGCGACGCGTACAGGATCCCGCCCACGCTGTAGGCGATCCCGCCCGCGAGCAGCAGAATCACCGGTGTCCAGCCCACATTCGCGATGAGCGTCCCGGCCACCGGGACGATGGCCCACCCCAGCAGCAGATACAGCGGCACCCCGACCCATCGAGGTGCGGTGGGCCACAGCATCTTCAACGCCACCCCCGCCAGCGCACCCGCCCACACGATGCCCAGCAGCACGTTTCCCGCGGCGCCGCGCACCCCCAGCAGCGCGAACGGGGTGTAACTGCCCGCGATGAAAAGGAAGATCATCGAATGGTCGGCCCGCTTCATCCACATGCGGGCGCGGTCGGTCTTCCAGTTCACCCGGTGATAGGTGGCGCTGATCCCGAACACCCCGCACACGGTGATCCCGTAGACCAGTGTCGACCAGGCGGCTCGAGCCGACACCGTGCTCGCGACCGACACCAGCACGATCACCGCGATGGCGGCGACCCCGACGGCCCAGGCATGGATCCAGCCGCGCAGGCGGGGCTTGATGAGAGCCAGTTCGTCGCGGACGGTTTCGACCAGACCCGCGGTGTGATCAACGGGCTGCACGCTGTCGGCCATATGTTCCTCCTCGGTAACCTACGGTACCGTAGGTTGTCTCGGCGCCCGACCGCCGGCCGGTGGGAAAGTTTCTACGGCTCTTTCGACCGGCAAAATACGCGGGGAGGCGGGTGAGCGTAGGGTTGCGGCCGTGAAGTTCGTGGGTCAGGTGCGTGGACTCCCATATCGCGTATACGAGGCACGGCTGGCCAAGCAGCTGGCGGGTAAACAACATCCGCGGCATGTCGCAGTCATGTGTGACGGCAATCGACGCTGGGCCAGGGAGAACGGGTTCAGCGACATCTCGCACGGCCATCGGGTCGGTGCGCTGAAGATCGCTGAACTGGTCGGCTGGTGTGGCGAGGCCGGCATCGAGATGGTGACCCTCTACCTGCTCTCCACCGAGAATCTGCGCCGCGATTCCGACGAACTCGACACGCTTTTCGAGGTCATCACCGACGTCGTCGACGAACTGTCTGCGCCGGAACAGGATTGGAGCGTCCGCATCGTGGGCGCGCTCGATCAGCTGCCCGCCGAGTTCGCGCGCCGGCTCAGCGAGGCCGCCAAGAGCACCGAGGGCCGCACCGGCGTACACGTCAACGTGGCCATCGGCTACGGCGGCCGCCAGGAGATCGCCGACGCGGTGCGTTCGCTGGTCCGCCAGGAGATGGACGCGGGCGAGACCGGCGAGGATCTGGTCCAGTCGATCACCGTCGACGCCATCGGCCAGCATCTCTACACCTCCGGCCAGCCCGACCCGGATCTGGTCATCCGCACCTCCGGTGAGCAGCGGCTGTCCGGATTCCTGTTGTGGCAGAGCGCGTATTCGGAGATCTGGTTCACCGAGGCGTACTGGCCGGAGTTCCGGCGCGTGGATTTCCTGCGCGCCCTGCGCGATTACGCGGCCCGGCACCGCCGGTTCGGCGTCTGACCACCTCTGTTATCTCGTACTCCGGTGACTGTGTCACAGGAGTACGAAGCGAGAATGTTGTGGGTGATCCCGCAACAGTCGGTCAACGGTTCCGTTGCAGTGCAACGGCTTCGACGTTCGCGGGCGGGTCGCTGCCGTACCGTCTGGTGCTATGAGCGAGCTGCGTGATGAGTTGGGTGGCCCGGTGGAATCCCAGGTAGTCGCGGTCCCGTACCTGAGTTACGAGGAGTTCGGCCGGAGATTCCTGGAGTACGCCGCCTCGCCGGAGCGGATCGCGGGGGCGTTCGGGAAGCTCACCGGGGAGGCCTTCGAATTCGGGCCGATCGGCGCGGGCCCGGGCAAGCTCGCCAAACTCTCGGCGACCGTGCGGCTCGGGCAACCCCGCCTCGATCGCGAAGTGGACGGCATCATCTCGTTCGATCTGGTGATCCCGCTCAAGGTGGACCTGCTCATCGACCTGGCCGTGGACCGCTACCCGTTCCGCGTGGACGGCACCATCCACCTGCACCTCACGGTCCGCACCGCCGAACCGCTCCGGGTGCTCATCGAGATCGCCGAACCCCAGCCCAGCAATGTCCGCATCAATGTGGCCAGCGCCACCCGCCGCGGCGAACTGCTGCGCATCATCGCCAGCGTGGATCACGAGATCCGCCGTTTCGTGGCGCGCTACATCGCCACCGAGATCCGCAAACCCCACATCCAGGCCGCCACCGACATCGATGTGGGCGCCCGGCTGGACGCCGCCTGGACGCTCTGACCTACAACCCTCCACCCGGTGCCTCGCCGCGGACACGCGGCGAGGCACGAGATTCAGAGTTTCCGCAACCGCAGCCGGTTGATGGTGTGGTCGGAGTCCTTGCGCAGCACCAGGGTCGCGCGCGGCCGGGTCGGCAGGATGTTCTCCACCAGGTTGGGCCGGTTGGTGTTGTGCCAGATTTCCTTGGCCTGGTTGGTGGCTTCCTGATCGTTGAAGTTCGCGTAGTGGTGGAAGTGCGAATTCGGATCCTGGAAGGCGGTCTTGCGCAGCGACAGGAAGCGCTGCACGTACCACTTCTCGATGTCCTCGATGCGGGCGTCGACGTAGACCGAGAAGTCGAACAGGTCCGACACCATCAGGCGCGGACCGGTTTGCAGCACGTTGAGGCCCTCGACGATGAGGATGTCGGGCTGGCGCACGCAGTGGTATTCGCCGGGCACGATGTCGTAGGCGATGTGCGAGTAGACGGGCGCGCACACCTCGTGCGCACCGGATTTCACCTCGGTGACGAAGCGCAGCAGTTTGCGCCGGTCGTAGGACTCCGGGAAGCCCTTGCGGTGCATGATGCCGCGCCGGGTGAGTTCGGCTGTCGGGTAGAGGAATCCGTCGGTGGTGACCAGATCCACCCGAGGATGGTGGTCCCAGCGCGCCAGCAGCGCCTGCAGCACGCGCGCGGTGGTGGACTTGCCGACGGCCACCGAGCCCGCCACGCCGATCACGAACGGCACCTGGCGGTCGGGGTGGGTCTCGCCGAGGAAGGTGGCGGTGGCGGCGAACAGTCGCTGCCGGGCCGCGACCTGGAGGTGGATGAGTCGGGCCAGCGGGAGGTAGACCTCGGCGACCTCCTCGAGGTCGATCTGCTCACCGAGACCACGCAGGCCGACCAGTTCTTCTTCGGTCAGCACCAGGGGAGTCGCCTTGCGCAGGGTGCGCCACTGCTTGCGGTCGAATTCCACGTAGGGGCTGGGCTCGCTCATCCGTGCCATTACTCGTGTCCTTGCATTCGACACTCGTGTCCTGGGATCTGACACTCGCCTCGCGTCGCCAACACTCCACGCATAGCCGAATTGTGCTCGGCTCCAACAGGGAGGTGAACACCAGGTGTTGCTACTGGCCGGTAACCAGAGTGGGATGGGCCACATCACAGAGGCCGGGCGTGTCGGGTGAGGCTGTGAGACAGGCTGATCCGGGCCGAAGTGCGCCGGTCACGCGGCCGGGACGGCGAAGGCGAGCGCGCTGCGGATGACGAAGGCGAGCGCTCTGCATAGGGTCGGGGCATGGCAGCGCATCCCTTGGTGACCGATTATCTGCGCCTCGGCTTGGCATTCGACCGCCTCGAAGAGGGCTTCGTCGACGCCTACACCGGCGACCCCACCCTGCGCCGCGAGGTCGAGAACGCGCCCATGCCCGAGCCGCGCGACCTGGCGCACCGCGCCGCCGGCCTGCGCAAGGAACTCCCCGACGCCGGACTGTCCGTGGAACGCGTCGAGTTCCTGGACGCGCACCTGCGCGCGCTGGAATGCTCCGCACGCAAATTCGCCGGCGAGGACATCTCCTTCATCGACGAGGTCCGCGCCTACTTCGACGTGGACATCGCGCCAGGCGACACCGAGGACTACCGCGAGGCGCACCGGCAGCTCGACGAGGTGCTGCCCGGCGACGGCCCGCTGCTGGACCGCATCTCCGCGCACCGCCGCCAGGACGAGATCCCGCCCGAACGCTTGAAGGAGTGCGTGGCCGCCTTCTCCGGCGCGCTGCGCGAGCTGGTCCGCGAACGCTATCCGCTGCCCGACAACGAGCACGTGGAATACGAAGTGGTGGGCGACAAGCCGTGGTCGGGCTTCAACTACTACCTGGGCAACTACCAGTCCCGGGTGGCCATCAACTCCGACCTCAAGCAGCACCTGTCGCAGCTGCCGCACCTGATCGCGCACGAGTCCTACCCGGGACACCACACCGAGCACTGCCGCAAGGAGGCCGGGCTGGTCGGCGGCGGGCAGGACGAGCAGACGCTGTTCGTGGTCAACACCCCGCAGTGCCTGATGGCGGAGGGGCTGGCGGATCTGGCCCTGAAGTCGATCGTCGGCCCGGGCTGGGGCCGCTGGGCGCAGGAGATCTACGCCGACCTCGGACTGCGTTTCGATGGTGAACGTGCCGAGCGGATCTCGACCGCGTCGGCGAATCTGCTGAGTGTTCGCCAGGACGCCGCGCTGCTGCTGCACGATCGGCGGCGCGACTCCACGGAGGTCGCGGAGTACCTGCAACGCTGGAGTCTGGTCACGCCGGAGCGGGCCACGCAGTCGCTGCGCTTCCTGTCCTCACCGCTGTGGCGGGCCTATATCTCCACCTATGTGGAGGGCTATCGATTGCTCGGCGGCTGGCTGGATCGGGCGGCCGATGCGGCGGAACGGTCCGAGCGATTCCGCCGCCTGTTGGACGAACCCCTCACACCCGGCGCGATCCGCCGCATGTGAGGGGTACTCCCCGAAGGTCCGGAAGGGTCAGGCGCCCCAGGCGGTGCAGGACGCGCCGCCGCTGGACGCGGTGCACAGCGTGCGCAGCAGGGTGAAGAGGATGTCGGTCGGGCCACCGGTAGCGATGTTGAACAGCATGTGATCAATTCCTCGAAATCTGGGTAGGGCCAAGGACACTGACCTATCTGGGTCAGCCGTGCGTCACCTTACCGAGATTTGTTGCTCCGCCATAGCCTGTATCTGTGATTCTGTCCACTCGAAGGAGTGTTAACGCGGTTGGCTAGGATGGCAGGACCGCGACTGGCGCACTCGAGGTGGAAGTAACCACCGGGAAGCACCCCAAGTCCGGCACCGCGCGCCTGGGTGCCTGGCGATCCCCGAATCCCGATTCGGGGTACCCGGACGACGGAGGTGCGCCATGCACGATTCCCAGAACCCACTGACCGACTCCGCGTCGGCGGCCAATACACTCGGCGGCGTGACGATCCAGACGAGCGCCTCTGTGAACAGCCAGTCCCTCGCCGAACTCGACCCCGAGGTCGCGGCCGCGATGGGCGGCGAACTCGCTCGCCAGCGCGACACCCTCGAGATGATCGCCTCGGAGAACTTCGTGCCGCGCGCGGTGCTGCAGGCGCAGGGCAGCGTGCTCACCAACAAGTACGCCGAGGGCTACCCGGGCCGCCGCTACTACGGCGGTTGCGAGAACGTCGACGTCGTCGAGGATCTGGCCCGCGCCCGCGTCAAGGAGCTCTTCGGCGCCGAGTTCGCCAACGTCCAGCCGCACTCGGGCGCGCAGGCCAACGCCGCCGTGCTGTCCGCGCTGATGAACCCGGGCGAGAAGCTGCTCGGCCTGGACCTGGCCCACGGCGGCCACCTCACCCACGGCATGCGCCTGAACTTCTCGGGCAAGCTGTACGAGGTGCACGCCTACGGCGTGTCCAAGGAAGACCACCGCGTCGACATGGACGAGGTTCGCAAGATCGCCCGCGACACCCGCCCGAAGGTGATCGTCGCCGGCTGGTCGGCGTACCCGCGGCAGCTGGACTTCGCCGCCTTCCGTGAGATCGCCGACGAGGTCGGCGCGTACCTGTGGGTCGACATGGCGCACTTCGCCGGTCTGGTCGCGGCCGGGCTGCACCCGTCGCCGGTGCCGCACGCCGACGTCGTGTCCTCCACCGTGCACAAGACCCTGGGCGGCCCCCGCTCCGGCCTGATCCTGGCCAAGCAGGAGTTCGCCAAGAAGCTGAACTCCGCGGTCTTCCCGGGCCAGCAGGGCGGCCCGCTCATGCACGCCATCGCCGCCAAGGCCGTGGCCTTCAAGATCGCGGCCGGCGAGGAGTTCAAGGAGCGCCAGGAGCGCACCATCTCCGGCGCCAAGATCCTCGCCGAGCGTCTGACCGCCGCCGATGCCAAGGAGAAGGGCATCACCGTGCTCACCGGCGGCACCGACGTGCACCTGGTCCTGGTCGACCTGCGCAACTCGCAGCTCGACGGCCAGCAGGGTGAGGACCTCCTGCACGAGATCGGAATCACCGTGAACCGCAACGCGGTTCCGTTCGACCCGCGCCCGCCGATGGTCACCTCCGGCCTGCGCATCGGCACCCCGGCGCTGGCCACCCGCGGCTTCGGCGACGAGCAGTTCACCGAGGTCGCCGAGATCATCGCGGCCGCCCTGACCGGCTCCGCCGACCTGGACTCGCTGCGTCAGCGGGTGTCCAAGCTGGCCCAGGAGTTCCCGCTCTACGAGGGCCTCGAGGACTGGCGCCTGCTGGGCTGACCCGCCGCCGAAAGACCATGAGCCCGCCGCGATCTCACGATCGCGGCGGGCTCTCGTCGTTCAGAAGGACCAGAACTTGCGCGGGCCGCCGGTGAGCTGCGGGGCGTCCGCGGAGACGGTGGCTATCAGCTCTTTCGGGTGCGGGTTGACCCAGTTGCGTTCGGTGGAGCCGTCACGGAAGACGACGGTCGGGACGGTTTCGTTGCCGTCGGCGACCGAGCGGACGAAAGCGGCCGCGTCCGGGTCCTGCCAGATGTCCACCTCGCGGTGAATGATGCCGTGCCGGTTGAGGACCCGGCGCATGCGCGAGCAGTACGGGCAGCCCGGGCGACGGTAGACGATCAGTTCCGGCGTGGCGTCGGCGGTCATCCCCGGAGTGTAGGGCCCGCGTCGGCGGAACGGCCTATGCTGCAAGGGGATCGGAGGCGGGGATGGCGACCACCGTATTGTTGCTGGGCTTGAAGTCGGCAGTCGTGGAGGAGGTGCGCGAGCGGGTCGCGCTACCGGAGGTCGACATTCGCGCGGGCACCGGCTTGACGGATCTGCGGGACACCCTGGCGGTGACGGCCGTCGATCACGTGATCATGGGTGCGGGGCTGGACCTCGAGGATCGGCTGCGGATGGTGCGCGCCGTCTTCGAAGCCAGTGACCGCACCACCGTGCACATGAAGGACTTCGCCTCGGGGCCGGAGGGTTTCGTGCCGTTCGTGCGTGCCGTGCTCACGGGATTGCACGGCACGCCGCTCCGCGAATCCTGACCTGGGCGCCCGAGTCTGCCGGCTCAGGCGTGTTTGGTGAGGTAGTCCAGGTACATCGGGCGCAGCACCTCGCCCAGTTTTCCCTCACCGGCGTGGAAGTAGTCGTCGAGCAGGGCCGCGGTGTTCCAGATGTCGACTTCGCCCTCGCCCTGTTTGCCCGCGGCGACCTCGGCGCCGGGAATCGCCTTGAGCAGTTGCCACAGGAATTTGACGTCGCCGCGGCGGGCGGCAAGCTTCACGGCGCGGTCGTGCAATTCCTTGGTGGACAGGGTCGCCAGATCCGGGGTTTCGGCCATGATCTCGACTGTAATGGAGGCCATGACACAGCAGCCGGGGTACCGGGTGAAGCGCGTGTACGACGACCCCGATCCGGCCGACGGCCGACGGGTGCTGGTGGACCGGCTCTGGCCGCGCGGGGTCAGCAAACAGCAAGCGGCCATTGACGAATGGGCCAAAGATGTGACGCCGTCGAACGAGCTGCGCAGGTGGTATCACGCCGCGCCGGAGACACGCCGTGCGGAGTTCGAGCGCAAGTATCGAATCGAGCTCGGCGCGGACCTGGCCCGGGAAGCCCTGGCACACCTCCGGTCCGAGGCCGCGGCCGGGCCGTTGACCCTGGTCACGGCCACGAAAGAACCCGGGCACAGCCACGTTCCCATCCTGCTCGATGAACTGGGCGAAACGCGCAGAGCGGACAGGCGTTAACGCGATCTTCACCAATGTGCCCGACAGAGCAGAAGCCGGAACGCGAATTCGGCGGTAGCGTCGGGAGTGCGGGCCGCGTAGGTGTGGCTCGTACGGGAGGTCCTGATCGTGACTGAGCAACTCAGTACGAGGGGGCCGGCACCCGGCCCTCGGGTCGTACGACCCCAAGGCTGACCGGCCCAGCGAGAACGCTCGCGCGGTGTCGCGCGAGTGGCAAAGGAGCCCACCGTGACTGATGCACGCTCCGTCAACGCTCCCACCAGGGACGCCAGCTCCGACCAGAGCCCGCGGCCCACGACACGGGGAGTTCGCGCCTCGCAGTCGTCCGATTCCGGACCGAAAACCTTCGTAGTCGACACGTCGGTGCTGCTGTCCGACCCCTGGGCCCTGACCCGCTTCGGCGAGCACCACGTGGTGCTGCCGCTCGTGGTGATCAGTGAGCTCGAGGCCAAACGCCACCACCACGAACTCGGCTGGTTCGCTCGCGAGGCGCTCCGCATGCTGGACGACATGCGGCTGGCGCACGGTCGGCTCGATCAACGGGTGCAGGTCGGCACCCAGGGCGGGACACTCCAGGTGGAGTTGAACCACACCGACCCCGCGGTACTGCCCGTCGGATTCCGTACGGACAGCAACGATTCCCGCATCCTGGCCTGCGCGCTCAACCTGGCCGCCGAAGGGCAGCGGGTCTCGCTGGTGTCCAAGGACATTCCGCTGCGGGTCAAGGCCGGCGCGGTCGGCCTGCAGGCCGAGGAATACCACGCGCAGGACGTCGTCATCTCCGGATGGACCGGAATGATGGAGCTCGAGGTGGCCGTCGCCACCGTCGACAAGCTCTACGCGGAATCGATCATCGATCTCGACGAGGCCCGGGACATGCCGTGCCACACCGGGATTCGGATGGTCAGCCCGCGCGGCAGCGCACTGGCCCGGGTGACGCCGGACAAGCGGCTGCAACTGGTGCGCGGCGACCGGGAGGCCTTCGGGCTACACGGCCGCTCCGCCGAGCAGCGGATCGCGCTGGACCTGTTGCTGGACGAGACCGTCGGCATCGTCTCGCTCGGCGGACGAGCCGGCACCGGCAAATCCGCGCTGGCGCTGACCGCCGGACTCGAGGCGGTGCTCGAACGCCGCACGCATCGGAAGGTGGTGGTGTTCCGTCCGCTCTACGCGGTGGGCGGACAGGAGCTCGGTTATCTGCCGGGCTCGGAGGCCGACAAGATGGGGCCGTGGGCGCAGGCCGTCTTCGACACCCTGGAAGGGCTGGCCAGCCCGGAGGTGATGGAGGAGGTGCAGGCGCGCGGCATGCTGGAGGTGTTGCCGCTCACCCACATTCGCGGGCGCTCGCTGCACGACTCCTTCGTGATCGTGGACGAGGCGCAGTCGCTGGAACGCAATGTGCTGCTCACCGTGCTGAGCCGGTTGGGCAGCGGGTCGCGGGTGGTGCTCACCCACGACGTCGCCCAGCGCGACAACCTGCGGGTCGGCCGGCACGACGGCGTGGCCGCCGTGATCGAGAAGCTCAAGGGACACCCGCTGTTCGCGCACGTCACCCTCACCCGCAGTGAGCGGTCGCCGATCGCGGCGCTGGTCACCGAGATGCTGGAGGAGTTCGGGCCCAACTCCTGACGCCCGGTAGATAGCAAACCCGCCCGGCCGGAGCGCGACTCGCGCTCCGGCCGGGCCAATTTGCCGGCAGAGCGATTTCAGCGGCGGGAGCATCACCTGGGCGACCGTCACCGAGAAGTAGCGGTTCGCGCTCCCCGGGGAGCCGGTGGCCGGCCCACAGCGATCGGCGTCACGCATCGCCTGCTGGTGGCCGGGCGTCCGAACCGTTTCGGTCGCGCCCGGGGGAGACGCCCGCACCTCATGAAATCAGCGCCTACGGCCACGACCGCGATGCCGGGCGCGGCCATAGCGATGGCAAATACTTGCCGAAGATCCCCGCGTTTGCCGATCAGCCGCTAGGTTGTTCGCGTGCACAACGTTTTGGCCGATCGGGACTTGCTGGAATCGCTCGCTGCGGAGGTGGAAGAAAACCTCACGCGGCATATCGCCGTCGCGGCGGAGTGGCAGCCCCACGACTACGTCCCGTGGGACAGTGGCCGCAACTTCCAGGCCATGGGCGGAACCGACTGGGAGCCGTCGCAATCGGAGCTCAGCGAGGTCTCCAAGACCGCGCTGACCGTCGGCGTGCTGATCGCCGACAACCTGCCCTCCTACCACCGTGAGCTGGGCAAGTACCTGCGCACCGGGCCGTGGTGGCGCTGGGTCGGCCGTTGGACCGCCGAGGAGAACCGGCACGAGATCCTCATCCGCAACTTCCTGATGGTGACCCGCGCCGTGGATCCCATCGCGCTGGAGCGGATGCGCATGGCGGCCATGACCGCCAGCTTCAACCGTCCCGGGATGCACCTGCTCGACGTGCTCGCCGTCGCCGCCTTCGAAGAGGCCGCGGCCGGCATCCGGCACCGCAACACCGCGCGGCTGACCGACGACGTCATGGTCACGTCCATCTCCGAGCGCCTGGCCGCCGACGACGAGCTGCAGGCCGTCTTCTTCGCCAACCTGATCTCGGCCGCCCTGGATCTGGCGCCCGACCAGACCATGCGCGCGATCGCCGACCGCGTCGCCGACTTCCAGGTGCCGGTCATCGAACTCGCCGACGGCCGCACCAGCGACCAGGTGCTCGCCGAGGCCGGCATCTACGACCGCGCCCAGGAGCCCGAACTGGTCTTCGCGCCGCTGCTCGAGCAGTGGCAGGTCTTCACCCGCACCGACCTGGGTGAGACCGGCGAGCTGGCCCGCGCCGAACTGGCGCACCTGCGCCGCTGAACCACTCGCGTTCTCGAACGTGAAGCCGCGCCTCGCGCGTGGTTACGATGCCGACGCCCGCCGCGACAACGTGGCGGGCGTCGTGCTGTGTGCGGCCGGTCTACCCGGGCAGGACGGCCCGGACGACACCGGCCGCCGTGCCGCGCAGGACGTTCTCCCACGAGAAGTGGTCGTGCCACAGGGTGATCCGGCCGTTGCTGAATTCGAAGGTGCCGCACACCCAGAACCCGATCTCGATCGGGCCGACCCGCAGGTAGTCGGTGCGCTCGGTGAGCACCACGCCGTCCTCGGTGGCCGCGATGTGGTGCATGTCGGCGCGGAAGCCGAAGCGCGGGTTGGTGAACAGGCCCAGCACCCAGCGCACGCGGTCGATGCCGCGTACGTCGGGCAGTGACGTGTTCTTCCAGACGATGCCCGGGTCGGCCAGCTCGAGGGCCTCGGGCACGATGTTCATCTCCAGTGCGGCGAAGAACTCGCGCACCGTGGTGACCGGATCCTGTTTCAGCTCGGGTAGCTCCGCCATGAGCCGAGCGTAAGCCGAATCAGGGCCGCGGCACAGACATTCGCGACATGTCTCGCGGCGTGGCGAATCGGGTTCGCCGGCTACCGCGCGCCTACCGGCGGGTGTCGATCAGGGCGGCCACGCCGTCGAGGATGCGGTCGATGCCGAAGCGCAGGCCGTTGCCGAGTTCGGAGCCGCCGTCGGGACCCATGGCGGCGGCGAAGGCCGCGACCGCGTACGGGAAGCGCTCGGCCTGCGCCGACAGCACCGAGCCGAGTTCGCGGGCGAGCTGGCTCTCGGCGGGATCGTCGTCGGTGATGACCGCGCTGTGCTGGGCGATCGCCCGCACGTGACCCAGCAGCAGGACGACGGTGTCGAACTGTTCGGCGACGGTCAGGCCGGTGTCGGCGAGCACGCTCAGGGCCGAATCGATCCACGCGAGTTCGTTGGGGCCCATCGGGCGGATGCCGGTGGCCAGTTCGTTCGCCCAGGGGTGGGCGCGGACCCGGTCGTAGAACGTCTCGCTCCACGGCCGCAGGTAGGCGTGCCAGCGCGATTCGGTGGCGCCGGGCGTTGCGGCCGCGACGGACGGCGGGTCGCCGAGGGCGGCGTCGAGCATGAGCGCGGTCAGTTCGGTCTTGCCGGGGACGTAGCGGTAGAGCGCCATCTTGGCGCAGCCGAGGCGTTCGGCGAGCCGGGCCATGGACAGCTTGGCCAGTCCTTCGGCGTCGGCGATGGCGATGGCCTCGGTGAGGATGCGCTCGAGCGTGAGGGACGGTTTCGGCCCCCGTCGAGGGCGGTCGGGGGAGCCCCAGAGCAGTTCGAGCGTGGTGGGTGCCGGCATGGTCGCCATCCTTCCGGATTTCCGGGTTGACAGGTAACTGCGTCCATCATACGCTTTTAATCATCAACAGCGTCCGACGGACGCAGTTACTGAAAGGGTCCCCACCATGCGCAACACCACCGTCCTCATCTCCGGGGCCAGCGTCGCCGGACCCGCCCTCGCCTACTGGCTGCACCGCTACGGCTTCCAGGTCACCGTGGTCGAGAAGGCCCCGGCGCTGCGGGCCGGCGGGCAGGCCATCGACTTCACCGGCGAAACCCACATGACCGTGCTCGAGCGGATGGGCGTCCTCGCCGACATCGAACGCCGCCAGACCGGCAAGACCGACATGGTGATGCTCGACGAGTCGGGTCGGCAGCGCGCGGTCATCAGCGGCGACTTCACCGGCGGCGACCTCGAGATCCTGCGCGGCGACCTGGCCCAGGTCATGTACGAGCGCACCGCCGACACCTGCGAATACCTGTTCGGCGACACCGTCACCGCGCTCACCGAGACCGCCGACGGCGTGGACGTCGAGTTCGCGCACGCCCCGGCCCGGCGCTTCGACCTGGTCTTCGGCTGCGACGGAATCCATTCGCGGGTACGGAAACTGACCTTCGGGGCCGAATCCGAGTTCGTCTCCCACCGCGGCTACTACTACGCGCTCGCGGGCGCATCGCAGTGGGAGGACGCCGACGCGCCGCGCGACCGGGCGGTGTCCTACGGCTGGAACGCGCCGGGCCGGCTCGCGGTCAACGGCGGGGCGAAGGCCGCACAGATGTACATGTTCGCCGCACCCGAACTCGACTACTCGCGAGACGATTTCGACGAACAGCGGCAGATCGTCGCCGAGAAGTTCGCGGGCATGGGCGGCGACGTGCCCGGCATGCTGGCCCAACTCCCGCACCTGGACGGGTTCTACCTGGACTCACTGAGCAAGGTGACGATGAAGAGTTTCGTCGCCGGGCGTGTGGCCTTGGTGGGCGACGCTGGCTACGGAAACACGCTCGCCGGCTTCGGCACCGGGCTCGCTGTCATCGGCGCGTACGTCCTGGCCGGGGAATTGGCGGTCGCCGACGGGGACCACACCGTCGCGTTCGCCCGCTACGAGGACATCATGAAGCGATACATGCGCAAGGCCGACGACGCGCGGCCCGGCCCGTTCCTGGCCCCGAAAACCGCTCTGGGCCTGCGTTTCCGCAACTGGTTCCTGGGCTCGCGGGCCTTCGACATGATGCTGAAGTACGCCGACTCGGCGAAGAACGACATCGAGCTGCGCGACTACCCCGCGCTGCTGGTGCACTGAGCAGGCCACTGTGTGCCCGCACGTTCCTCGCCGTGCGCCCGCAGGCTCAGCGCCAGGGCCCGAACAACCCGTTCGCGTACTCGGTGAGCGCGTTCTGCAGGAACGGCCCGAAACTCACTCGAGCGACGCCCAATTCGGCGAAGTGATCGCGTCCGCCCTGGGTGGGGACACCGATGGCATTGACCGGCAACGGCAGTTCGCCGGTGAGCCGCCGCATCACCTCGGGCTCGTGCATGCCGACCGGATAGAGCACGTCGGCTCCCGCGGCCGCGGCGAGACGCAAGCGGTTGATCGCACTGTCCAGCCGTTCCTCTGGGGTACCGGTGTCGGGGCGGATGAACACATCGGAGCGCGCGTTCACCACGAAATGCACCCCGGTCGCGTCGGCGGCCCGACGCAGCTCACCGACCAGATCGGCATGCTCCTGCGGTTCCCGCAGCCGCCCGCCCTCGCTGTGCACGGTGTCCTCGATATTGAGGCCGACCGCCCCCGCCTCGAGCAGACCCTCGATGAGGGTGACGGGTTTCTGCGCATAGCCGGATTCGATATCCACCGAGACGGGGATGTCCACGGCAGCGGTGATCTCCCGAATCCGCGCGGTCACCTCGGAGAAGGTCATCCCCTCCCGATCCGGCTTCCCCAGCGAATTGGCCAGCGGATGGCTGCCGACGGTGATTGCCGAGAATCCGGCGTCCCGCACGAGCCGCGCGGACCAGGCGTCCCACACGGTCGGCAGGATCACGGGATTTCCGGGTTGGTGGAGAGCGAGAAAGGCGGCGGCTTGCTGCTCGAGGCTCATGCCCCGATCCTGCCCCACGACACCGGCGAGCGAAAGGCCGCTACGCCGGTGCCGGCCCGGCGAAGCTCAGTTGCCGTCGACCTTCGCCATCGACAGGACGTCGAGGCGGCGGTCGAGTTCCTCGAGCGAGAGGTTGTCGCCGATCAGGCCGCGATCGATGACCGTCTGGCGGATCGTCTTGTGCTCCTTCAGGGCCTGTTTGGCGACGGCGGCCGCCTCCTCGTAGCCGATGGCCGAATTCAGCGGGGTCACGATGGACGGGGAGGACTCCGCCAGGTGCCGGAGGCGGTCCACGTCGGCGACCAGGCCTGCGACGCACTTGTCGGCGAACAGGCGGGAGACGTTGGCCAGCAACCGAATCGATTCGAGCACGTTGCGGGCCATCACGGGGATGTAGACGTTCAATTCGAAGGCGCCGTTGCCGCCGCCCCAGGCGATGGCTGCGTCGTTTCCGATGACCTGCGCGGCGACCTGCGTAACCGCTTCCGGCAGTACCGGATTCACCTTGCCGGGCATGATCGAGGAACCGGGCTGCAGATCCGGCAGCTGGAGTTCGGCCAGGCCGGTGAGCGGGCCCGAACCCATCCAGCGAATGTCGTTGGCGATCTTGGTCAGGCTGATCGCGACCGTGCGCAGCGCGCCCGACAGCTCCACCAGCGCATCGCGGGCGGCCTGGGCTTCGAAGTGATCGCGCGCCTCGGAGAGGTGGTCGAGGCCGGTCGCCTTGGCCAGTTCCGCAACGACTTTCGCGCCGAATCCCTCCGGTGCGTTGAGGCCGGTGCCGACCGCGGTGCCGCCGATCGCCAGCTCGCCGACCCGCGGCAGGGTGGCCAGCAGGCGTTCGACGCCCGCGCCCACCTGCCGGGTGTAGCCGCCGAACTCCTGACCGAGCGTGACCGGGACCGCGTCCATCAAATGGGTGCGGCCGGACTTGACCACCGACTTCCACTCCCGGGACTTGTCCTGCAACGCCAGCCGCAGGTGATCCAGCGCCGGGATCAGTTCCTTGACCACCGCCTCGGTGGCCGCCAGATGCGTTGCGGTGGGAAAGGTGTCGTTGGAGGACTGCGACATGTTGACGTCGTCGTTGGGGTGCACGGTGACGCCGTCGCGGGCGGCGATGCTCGCGATCACCTCGTTGGCGTTCATGTTCGAGCTGGTGCCCGAACCGGTCTGGAAGACGTCGATCGGGAACTGGTCGTCGTGGCGGCCGTCGGCGATCTCGGCCGCGGCGGCGATGATGGCGTCGGCCTTGGTCTTGTCCAGCAGGCCCAGATCGCGATTCACCGCGGCGCAGGCCGCCTTCAGCAGGCCGAGCGCGCGGATCTGCGCGCGCTCCAGGCCCCGTCCGCTGATCGGGAAGTTCTCCACTGCGCGCTGCGTCTGGGCGCGCCACAGGGCGTCGACGGGGACTCGAACCTCACCCATCGTGTCGTGCTCGATCCGGTACTCGGTCATGAAATCGACCCTAGGCCCGTGCCGCGCCTCGTGGGGGTGCCACGCCTGAGGGAATCGGCACACCCGGCGCCGGGAATAGCGCTGCGGGAGGTAGCAGAAAAAACGAGCCGCCCCGGTGGATGGATCCACCGGGGCGGCAAGCTGTTTCGCGCCGCGATCAGGGCAGCGGCATGGTGGCGTGCTCGTCGCCCACGAAGTCCACCGACGCGTACTCGCGCAGCTTGGTCAGGCGGTGGAAGCCGTCGATCATGCGGATGGTGCCGGACTTGGCGCGCATCACGATGGACTGGGTGTACGCGCCGCCACCGTAGTAGCGGACGCCCTTGAGCAGGTCGCCGTCGGTGACGCCGGTGGCGCTGAAGAACACGTCGTCGCCGGAGACCAGGTCGGTGGTGTTCAGGATGCGGTCCAGGTCGTGGCCGGCGTCGATGGCCTTCTGGCGCTCGGCGTCGTCCTTCGGGGCCAGCTTGGCCTGCAGCGCGCCGCCCATACAGCGCATGGCGGCCGCGGCGATGATGCCCTCGGGGGTGCCGCCGATGCCGATCAGCATGTCCACGCCGGACTCCGGGCGGGCGGTGGCGATGGCGCCGGCCACGTCACCGTCGGAGATCAGGCGGATGCGGGCGCCCGCTTCGCGCACGGCCGCCATGTGCTCGGCGTGGCGGGGGCGGTCCAGGATGCAGACCGTGAGGTCGGAGACCGAGGAGTTCTTGGCCTTGGCGACGCGACGCAGGTTCTCCGCGATCGGCGCGCCCAGGTCGATCACATCGGCGGCGTCGGGGCCGACGGCGATCTTCTCCATGTAGAACACGGCCGAGGGGTCGAACATGGCGCCGCGCTCGGCGACCGCCAGCACGGAGATGGCGCCGGGCGAGCCCTTGGACATCAGGGTGGTGCCGTCGATCGGGTCGACCGCGAAGTCGAGTTCGGCGCCGGTGCCGTCGCCGACCAGCTCGCCGTTGTACAGCATGGGCGCTTCGTCCTTCTCGCCCTCGCCGATCACCACGATGCCGCGCATGGAGACCGTCGCCACCAACTGCCGCATGGCGTCCACGGCCGCGCCGTCGCCGCCTTCCTTGTCACCCCGGCCGACCCACCGGCCCGCGGCCATCGCCCCGGCCTCGGTGACCCGGACCAACTCGAGAGCGAGGTTGCGGTCCGGTGCCTCGCGGCGGCTGGATGCGGTCATGGGGGAGCCTCCTTGTAGTCAACTGCTGCGTAGATTGTCGCATTGCGGTTTTCGGCTCCACGCAAGTACTGACGTTTCACTTTCGCCCTGGTCGTGGACCTTTACGGAAGCGGCCGGGCGGAAACAGGGTCGCGGGCGGTGCCACGGTCCCTCGTTAGCGGCACTGTGAGCCGGGTCGCACCCGGGGCCCGTGGATACTGTGTGCGTGTCGTACCAAAAGCCCCGCAGCCAGAACGACTACAAGGACCTGATCTGGTCCTTGCTCCCGCTGGTGCTGATCTGTCTGGTCATCGCGGGCATCGCGAGCCAGTGCTCGTTCTCCGCGAAGGGTCCGACACAGGGCCAGATTCCGAACTTCGACGTGAAGAGCGCCCTCACCGACGACGCGCGGCACCTGTCGTTCCCGATCCGCCTGCCCGCGCTCCCGGACACCGCGCCGGACAAGTGGACCCCCAACTCGGGCAGCCACGACACCATCACCGGCACCGGCGGCGGCGACCTCAGCACGGTCGGCTACATCAGCCCCGAGGGCACCTACATGCAGCTGACCCAGTCCAACGCCAGTGTCGAGGCGCTCGCCAAGAAGTACGCGCCCGTCAAGGTCGCGACCGGCAGCGAGCAGCGCGGCGACCACAAGTGGAGCGTCTTCGCCGAACCCGGCTCCGAGCCCGCGTGGATCTCCGACTTCGGCGACGTCCGGATCCTGATCAAGGGTGCGGGCAACGGGGCGGCCTTCAACGCCCTGTCCACCGCGGTGGGTCAGGCGCAGCCGCTGCCGCGCAGCTGATTCCGCGATCCCCACGGGCGGGGCGCCCGCCCGCGGGGACGCCGCCGGCTACTCGGCCGAAGTGCGGTGCGCGAGAGCGTCTTCGACCCGCTTGCGCGCGCCCGCCAGATGCTGCTCACAGCGGGTCGCGAGCGCCTCGCCGCGCTCCCACAGCGCCAGCGAATCGTCGAGATCCATGCCGCCCTGCTCCAGCATCTTGACCACGTTCACCAATTCGTCGCGGGCGCGCTCGTAGCCCAGCGTGGCGATCTCGGTGCGTTCGTCGTCGTTCATCAGGAGTCCTTCCGGGTCGGGCGGGGAGCCAGGGATTGGGAGCCGAGGGCCGCGGCGGAGATCGCGCCGTCGGCCACCCGGATACGGAGCTGGGTGCCGGGCGGCGAGTCCTCGATGGCGCGGACCACCTCGCGGTCCTTGCCGTTCACCCGCTGCACCACCGCGTAACCGCGGGCCAGCGTGGCGGCCGGGCCGACCGCCGCGAGTTTCTCACGCAGATGCCGGGTGGTGGTCGACTCGCCCGAGAGCCGATGATCGACCGCGCGCTGGGCGGCGGTGCGCAGGCGCTCCACCTCGTCGTGGCGCTGGTCCAGCAGACGCAGCGGGTCGGCCAGCACCGGGCGGGAACGCAATTGGGTCAGGGCGCGGGTCTCCCGGTCCACCCAGCCGCGCAGGGCCGCGTTGGCACGGGACCGAAGCTCCTGCAGCAGCGCGGTTTCGGCGGCGGCGTCGGGGACGACCCGCTTGGCGGCATCGGTGGGGGTGGCGGCGCGCAGGTCGGCCACATAGTCCGAGATCGGATTGTCCGGTTCGTGGCCGATGGCGCTCACGATCGGCGTCTTCGCGGAAACGATGGCGCGGCACAGGGTCTCGTCGGAGAACGGCAGCAGGTCCTCCACGCTGCCGCCGCCGCGCGCCAGCACGATCACATCCACTTCCGGGTTCGCGTCCAGCGCCGCGATGGCCTCCAGGATCTGCGGCACCGCGGTCGGGCCCTGCACGGCGGTATTGCGGATCTCGAACCGCGCCGCGGGCCAGCGCTGGGTCGCCACCGTCACCACGTCGTGCTCGGCGGCGCTGGCACGGCCGGTGATCAGGCCGATCCGATTGGGCAGGAACGGGATCGGACGCTTGAGCCGCGGATCGAACAGGCCCTCCGCCGCCAGCAGCGCCTTCAACCGTTCGATGCGGGCCAGCAGCTCGCCGATGCCCACCGGCCGAATCTCGGTGACCCGCAACGACACCGTGCCCCGCCCGGTGAAGAACGACAGCTTGCCGTACACGACGACCCGGCTGCCCTCCTGCAACGGCACCGCGGAACTGCGCAGCAGCTCCGGGTCACACGTCACCGACAGCGACATGTCCGCGGCCGTATCCCGCAGCACCAGAAACGCGGTCCGCGTGCCCGGGCGCAGATTCATCTGGGTGATCTGACCCTCCACCCACACCGCGCCCAGCCGGTCGATCCACTGCGCCACCTTCACGGCAATGGTCCGCACCGGCATCGGGTTCTCGGCGGACGAGCTCGGCGGCTTCGCGGCGCTCGGCGGCGTTTCGGTGCTCACGGCACCGATTCTGTCAGTGACCACCGACGCCGGGTGCATGCCGCCCGCCCGACACGGAATCCGAACCCGGCCCCCGGAAACACCGGACGCCGGCCGCCCGGGGTGAGCCCACCCGGGCGACCGGCGTCGGTCGAGAACGTCGTCTACTGCGCTCGGACCGTCGCGATGCGGTTGGTCAGCATGGTGACGAAGGGGGCGCGGTCGCGGGTCTCCTGCTCGTAGGCGAGCAGGGCGGCCAGGTCGTCGACGGTCAGCTGCCGCAGCCGGGCGCGCAGCTGGGCGATGGTCATCTCCGAGTAGGCGAAGCGGGTCGCCACCTCGGGCTCGGCGACCGCGGGCTCGGGGGTGACTTCGGTCTCCACGGCGGGTTCGGGCGCGGCGGGTTCGGGCGCGGCGGCGACCTTGGGCTCGGCGGGCGCGATGGCGACCGCGGCCGGGGCGCTGCCGTTGTGGCCGTTGGTGGCGGCCTTGGAAGCCGTTGCGGCCGCGACGGTCTCGGTGATCACCGGTTCGGCTGCCTCCTGCGCGGCCGATTCGGTGGGCACCGGAGCCGGTTCGGGCTCGGTGAACAGGTCGAAACGGCTCCGATAAGCCGATTCAGCGGCGAAGCTGGGAGTTAGCTCGTCGTCCTCGTCCTCATCGAAGGTGGCCCACGCGGGCTGCTCCTCGGACTGGGTGAGCAAACGGTCGAAGACGGCGTCGCCCTTGAGAGCGAGGCTGGTCACGAACTGCTGGAGGTGCATGGTGGTCTGCAGCATCTGGCTGATCGCGGTGATCGGGAAGTTGATCGCGGTCGCCGGTAGCCGTCGAGTTTCCTCGAGCGCATAGGCGGCGGCCCCGGCGGCGACCCGGGCCAGGAACGGAGGTCGGAACATGCCCCTAGCCTGCCCGAAACGCCGTGTGATGCAAAGGCGACAAGGCACAAAAAGTGATTGTGATGCCAACCTCCGGGCGAATGCGCGCCGGGCCGCACACGTATTCTGTGGAGCATGTCCTCGGGTATCCCTTTGAACGTCGGAATCGTCCGGTCCGCGGCGGGTGATGCCGGCGCGCCGTTGAGCTCTTCTGCCAAGCGCGTACTGCTCGCCGAACCACGCGGTTATTGCGCCGGTGTGGACCGGGCGGTCGAAACAGTGGAGAAGGCGCTCGAAAAGCACGGCGCCCCCCTCTATGTCCGCAAAGAAATCGTCCACAACCGGCATGTGGTGGAAACCCTGCGGGATCGCGGCGTGATCTTCGTCGACGACACCGAGGAGGTGCCGGAGGGCGCGCTCGTGGTGTTCTCCGCGCACGGCGTCTCCCCGGCCGTGCACGAATCCGCCGCCGCGCGCAACCTGCACACCATCGACGCCACCTGCCCGCTGGTCACCAAGGTGCACCAGGAGGCCAAGCGGTTCGCCCGCGACGACTTCGACATCCTGCTCATCGGCCACGAGGGCCACGAGGAGGTCGAGGGCACCGCCGGTGAGGCGCCCGACCACGTGCAGCTGGTGGACGGCCCGGACGCCGTCGACAGCGTCACCGTGCGCGACGAGAACAAGGTGATCTGGCTCTCGCAGACCACGCTGTCGGTCGACGAGACCATGGAGACGGTCAACCGCCTGCGCGAGAAGTTCCCCAAGCTGCAGGATCCGCC
Organism: Nocardia tengchongensis; assembly: GCF_054781395.1. Taxonomy (NCBI): domain Bacteria; kingdom Bacillati; phylum Actinomycetota; class Actinomycetes; order Mycobacteriales; family Nocardiaceae; genus Nocardia; species Nocardia tengchongensis. The sequence goes on along the minus strand of NZ_BAAGUM010000006.1, from coordinate 870,777 downwards.
CAGCGACGACATCTGCTACGCCACCTCCAACCGCCAGACCGCGGTGAAGGCGATGGCGCCCGAATGCGATCTGGTGATCGTGGTCGGCTCCCGCAACTCGTCCAACTCGGTGCGGCTGGTCGAGGTCGCGCTGACCGCCGGCGCTCGCGCCGCGTACCTGGTGGATTACGCCCGCGAGGTGAATACCGCGTGGCTGGAGGGCATCGGCACGGTCGGCGTCACCTCGGGCGCCTCGGTTCCGGAGATCCTCGTGGAGGGGGTGCTGGAATTGCTGGCCGAGCACGGTTTCGGCGAGGTGGTGCCGGTCACCACCGCCAATGAGACGCTGGTTTTCTCGCTGCCTCGCGAACTCCGCGCCTCCCGCGGGTAATCTCGCGGCCCGCGGGTAATCCGCGCGTCGAAAACACATTCGCGCCCGCCGCATTCGATGCGGCGGGCGCGAATTGCTATCCGGATGATCCTATTTCGCGCCGGATTTCCTGATTGCCGGAAATCTACGGTGCGTGTCGCTCAGGTGTCGCCGTGCGGGATTCCGGCGGCTTCTGTCAATGCCGGTACGTGTCGCGTCAATGGCGGTTCCCGGTGCGCGAATTGTGGAGATCAATGCACGAGATGGTGGTGACCGGAGCTCGGGAGGGCGGCGCTCAGCGCTCGATGCGGCCCGAATCGCGTTCGCGGTAGCGCACATTCGGGCGCGGGTGCGGCGGCACCTCGCCGGGCTGCGGGCGACGACGGCGGCCGCCCTCGGCGGCGGGGGGCGGATTGCCGGCGGGAGCGGCGTGCCGCTCCGTGCCGCGGCCCGCGGCCTGTTCGGGACTCTGGGCGCGGCGGCGGCGACCATCGCCCTCGGCGGGCTCGGGGGCGGCGGGCTGGGCGGCGCGGCGTTCGCCGGTGCGGGGCGGTTCGGCGGGAACCGCGCGACGCTCACCGGTGCGCGGCGGCTGCTCGCCGTACTGGGCGCGGCGGCGGCCCTCGGCGGCGGGGGCGCCGGACTGCTCCGGGCGTGCGGCCCGGCGGCGGCCCTCGGTGGCGGGCGCGGCGGCGCTCGTGGTGGCCGGATCGGCGTCGGGGGTGCGACGGCGGCGGGACTCACCGGCCGGTCGGTTCGAGCCGACGCGCGGCGGCCCGGCGGCGACCCGGCCGCCGGCTCCGCGGCGGGACGAGCGGGCGGACTCGGTGTCGGGCGCCTCGGTTACGCCCGCTTCCACGCCGGTGGCGTCGTCGCCCGGCCGGAAGCGTCGTCTGGCCGGGTCCTTGGTATCGGTGGAGCGGGTGCGCTGGCTGCCGGGGCGGGTGGCCCGGCCCCGGGTCGCGCGCGCCTTGCCGGAGTCGAAGACCGAGTCGGCGCCCGGCTTGCCCTCGTAGCGGTGCATGGCGATACGGACCGCGCCGACGATCAGCACCAGCGTGGTGGCCAGCGCCATCGTGGGGAATCGGTTCACCAGCGGGATGGCCAGATTCAGCAGGATCTCGCGCAGCTTGAAGCTCCGGGCGGAGCCCAGGAGGAGCTGATAGAACACCGGCACCGAGATGAACAACAGCAGCGGCGGCAGCACCAGCGCGGTGAACAGACCCCGGAAGCGGACGGCCAGTACGGCCAGCAGACAGCCGATCACATACAGGCTCGCGAAGGTGCCCGTGAGCTCGTCGCCGCCCTGCGCGTCGATCAAGAACCCGACGAACGTGCACGTCACGGCGATCAGTACCGCGACTCCGGCGGTGACGCCGGGAACCGACGGCAGGATCGAACGGTGCGACGGGGGCACCTCGGTTCGCTCGCGTTGGGTAACTGCCACGTCAAGCACACTAAGGCATATCGGTGTTTCGCGAGGCAGGCGACATCACGCGGGCACGTTGAATCGCATGAACCAGGGGGTAGCTACGGGGTCTGCGGGGGCGGTACCGAGCGGTTGCTCAGGCCTCGAATTCACCCCCGGCACGGAACCCGTGTTCGCCGGCACGGAATCCATGTTCGCCTCCGGCACGGAATCCATGTTCGCCTCCGGCACGGAATCCATGTTCGCCTCCGGCGAAGCCGACCGCCCGAGGCCAGCTCTCGACGTTGCGGACCTCCGGCGGCGGGGCGTCGGCGACCCCCAGATCGTGCATCTTGCGGGCGGTCACCAGCACCCGCGACTCCATCGAGGCCACCGTGTGGTTGTAGGCGTCGACCGCCTTGCCCAGCTGGGAGCCCAGCCGGTCCAGGTGGCGGCCGGTGGTGCCGAGCCGGGTGTAGAGCTCGCGGCCCAGCTGCTGGATCACCGCCATGTCCTCCGACATCGCCTCCTGCCGCCAGCCCAGTGCCACCGTGCGCAGCAGGGCCATCAGGGTGGTGGGTGTCGCCAAGACCACATTGCGACCGAAGGCGTACTCGAGCAGTCCGGAGTCGCTGGTGAGCGCCGCGTCCAGGAACGGATCGCCGGGCACGAACAGCACCACGAATTCGGGGGAGGGGTCGAAGGCCGCCCAGTACTCCTTGGCCGCCAGCTGATCCACGTGATTGCGCAGATGCCGGGCGTGGCGGGCGAGGTGGCCGTCGCGTTCGCGCGGATCCTCGGTGCCCGCGGCGTCCAGGAACGCGGTGCACGGCACCTTGGCGTCCACCACGATCTGCCGGCCGCCCGACAGACGCACCACCAGGTCCGGGCGCACCACAGTGTCGCCGCGCCGGGTCACCTGGGTATCGAAGTCGCAGTGCCGGGCCATGCCGGCCAGCTCCACCACCCGCTCGAGCTGGATCTCACCCCAGCGGCCCCGGACCTGCGGCGCGCGCAGGGCCGCCACCAACTGCCCGGTCTGCGTGGACAACTGATGCGACATCCGCTGCATGCCCGCGACCTGTTCGCGCAGGCCGGAATACGCGTTGATGCGGTTGTGCTCGACCTCGCGGATCTGCCGGTCCAGACTGCCGACCGCGTCGCGCAGCGGCTCCACCAGCGCGCCGATCGCATGCGACTGCCGCCGTGCGGCGTCCTCGCTGGCCGCCCCGAGTGACTGCCGCAACAATTGCTCGTTGTCCCGCATGGCCGCCAGCCGCGCCTCGGCCACCGCCGCCCGCTGCCCCGCCCGCGCGGCATGCCCGAGCCAGCCCAGGGCCAGCCCCGAAACGAACACCAAAAGCAGCGCGAACAGCATCGGTGCGGTCATGGCCAGTGATAGTGCCGTACCGCACCGACAAAACCGGGAAACCGCCGCCGCACCGTGTCCGGTGGCCGCCGCGAAAACAGTTGTCCCGTGGGCGACGCCGATCGCGCCTCGCCGTACCTCAGCGTGTTCCAGACGACTCGCCAGGGTATCGCTGAACCTGTCGGAGTGATCGCCTAGCGTTTGGCGGCATGCGGATCCTGCACACCTCCGACTGGCATATCGGGCGCACCTTTCACGGCGTCGATCTGCTGACCGATCAGGAGTGCTCGCTGCTGGCCATCGCGGAATTGGTGCGGGCCGAGGGGGTGGACGTGGTCGTGCTGCCGGGGGACGTGTACGACCGTTCCATTCCCAGCGCGGATGCGATTGCGGTGTGCAATCGGGGATTCGAGGCAATTCGGGCAGCGGGGGCCACCATTATCGCGACCTCCGGAAATCATGACTCGCCGACGCGGCTCGGTGCGCTCGGGAGTTTCGCGGCGGCGGGCGGATTGCATTTGCGCTGCCGGATCGCGGATGTGGCGCGGCCGATCCTGCTCTCCGACGAGTTCGGCGAAATTGCCTTTTACGGCATCCCTTACCTGGAGCCGGAGATCACCCGGGTGGAATTGGGCGTACCGCAGGCGCGTTCGCACGCCGAGATCCTGGACGCGGCCATGAGCCTGGTGCGCGCCGATCTCGCGAGCCGGGCGGGGGCGCGGTCGGTGGTGCTGGCGCACGCCTTCGTGGTGGGCGGCGAGGCGACCGGGTCGGAGCGGTCGATTTCGGTCGGCGGGGTGGAGACGGTCTCGCTCGCGTCGTTCGACGGCATCGACTACACGGCGCTGGGGCACCTGCACTCGCCGCAGACGCTGTCGGAGTCGGTCCGGTATTCCGGCTCGCCGCTGCCGTATTCGTTCGGTGAGCGCTCGCACCGCAAGGCCGTCTGGATCGTGGATCTCGACGCCGCGGGGCTCGCGGGCGTTCAGCGTCACGAACTGCCGGTGGTGCGGGGGCTGTCGCAACTCACGGGAACGCTGGAAGCCCTCCTGGAAGCGCCGGAGCACGCCGCGGCCGAATCCCACTATGTCTCGGCCACCCTCACCGACACCGCGCGCCCCGTGGACGCCCTGCGGCGGCTGCGCGATCGCTTCCCGCACGCGGTGCACGTGGAATGGCAACGCCCCGGCGGCAACCCGGAACTCCACTACCGCGAGCGCGTCCACGGCCGCCGCGACACCGAGATCGCCCAGAGCTTCCTGTCCGACGTCCGCGGGGTGCCGACCGCCGGTGAGATGACCTGGCTCGAACGCGCCCTCTCCGCCGCCACCCGCGAAAAGGACGGCCCGCGCCGAATTTCCGCGCAGGGTGAGCCCGCCGTCTCGGTTGCCGCCGAGGCGGTGTCCGCGACAGCGGGGAGGCCGGCTGCGGTTGTCGAGCCGCTCGCGGTCGAGGATGGACCGGCGCCGGAGTCGGCCGCGGTGGCGGCGCGGGTGGTCAGTGCGGCCGGGTTCGACGGGTCGGTGCGTGGATCGGACGCGGCGGAGGCCGATGCGGCGCTCGGGCTGTTCGATGTGGAGGAATTCGGGTTGGCGCCGGGTGAATCGGGCGAGTCGGTCGAGGGGAAGACCGCATGAGCCGTGGGGCACACGGTGTTTCGGCATGTCCTGCCGGTGTGGGCGGGCGGCAGGTTGTCGAATGGGCTGAGGCGTGGCGGGAAGGGGACGCGGCATGCGGCTGCATCGGCTGGAGCTGACGGCTTTCGGGCCGTTCGCCGAGACGGCCGTGGTGGACTTCGACGAGCTGGGGGCGGACGGGCTGTTCCTGCTGCACGGTCAGACCGGGGCCGGCAAGACCACGGTGCTCGACGCCATAGCGTTCGCGCTCTACGGCAAGGTGCCCGGCGCGCGTGAGGAGGGCAAGCGCCTGCACTCCGATCACGCCGACGAGCAGACGCCGCCCCGCGTGCTGCTGGAGGCCACCGTGGGTGGCCGGCGGTTGCGGCTGGTCCGCTCGCCGGAGTTCCAGCGGCCCAGCAAACGCGCCAAATCCGGGTGGGTGAAGGAGAATTCGGTCGCCACCCTGGAGTGGCTGGACGGCCGCGGCCAGAACCTGTCCCGCATCCCCGATATCGGCGACGAGGTGCTGCGCCTGCTCGGTATGAGCGCAGACCAGTTCTTCCAGGTAGTGCTGCTGCCGCAGGGCGATTTCGCGCGCTTCCTGCGCGCCGACAACGAGGAACGCGAGAAGCTCCTCGAAAAGCTCTTCGACACCGAGCGTTTCGGTACCGCCGAGCAGTGGCTGATCGACAAGCGCCGCGCGAGCACCGCCGAACTCGACACCCGCAAACACGGCATCGACGCGTTGATCGCCCGGGTCGGCACGGCCGCGGGCCTGCCCGCCACCGACACCGCCACCATTCTCGAATCGGTCGCCTGGTCCCAGTCCCTGCTCACGACCGCGAGCACCCACCTGTCCGAGACCGCCGCCGATCTCAGTCGGCGTCAACAGGATTCGTCCCGGGTCCGCACCGCCGCCGAGGCCGAACGCCGCCGCCACGACCTGTTCCGTCGCCGCGCCGCGGCCCACGCCCAGCTCGCCGACTTCGCGGCCACCGCCGACCACCGCGCCGCCCGCCAATCCGAACTCGACCGAGCTCGCCGCGCCGAACCGGTCGCCGCCGCCCTCGCCGAGGCCCGCGCCGCCGCCATCACCCTCCGCCGCCGCACCGACGACGCCACCCGAGCTGCCGAACAACTCGCCGACCGCCTCCTCGACCCGCCCAGCGCCGAACTCCCCGGAACCACCTGGGCCGCAGCCGATCTGGCTGCCGCCGAGTTGTCGGGCACCGACCTGGCCGCCGAGCTCGCCGACATCACCGGGCCCGCCGTCGCGGTGGACGATCGTGACGGCGACTCGGGGCTGGTCGGCGATCAAGAGCACCGAGAACCGTACGGCGGGGGCTCCGGCCTCGAGGCGGCGGTCAGGGGTTGGAGTGCGCAGGTGGGGGCGCTGGATGAAGTGCGGGCCGACGCGGAGTCGGCCACTCGGCTGGCGCGGGAGCTGGCGGGGCTGCGGACCGAGCAGTCGGATCTGAGCGCGCGGGCGGCCGAGCTGGCCGCGCGGCTGGCCGAATTGCCGGAAGCCGTTGCCGGTGTGGAGGTTCGGCTGCGGGGGGCGGCGGATGCGGCGGCCGCGCTGGCGGGGCTGCGGGCCGAGTGTCTGCGGCTGCGGATGTCGGCCGAGGCGGCGGTGGAGTTGGAGCGCAAGCGCGGTGAGCTCGCCCGCGCGGGAACGGCTTTCGAGCAGGCCCGCAGTGGGCATGCCGAGGCGTGGAAGCGGACGCAGGCGCTGCGGGAGCAGCGGATGGCCGGGATGGCCGCCGAATTGGCGGAGGCGCTGACCGAGGGGGAGCCGTGCGCGGTGTGCGGGTCGGCCGCGCACCCGGATCCGGCGCGGCCCGCCGCGCACGCGGTGTCGAAGGCAGACGAGGACGCGGCGCTGGCGGCGGAGCGGGCCGCCGAGGCCGCACGGGAGCGGGCGGGGCAGGCGGTGGCCGAGCTGGAGCGGGCCGTCGAGGTGCTGGTCGAGCGGGGCGGCGACGTGGACAAGGCCGAACTGGCAGCCGCACTGGATGATTCGACGCGGAAGTTCACCGCGGCCGAACGGTCGGCGGGCCTGGTGGACGGGCTCACCGCCGAGCTGAACACCCTGCGCTCGGACCAGACCCGATTGCAGGACGAGGCCCGCGAAGCCGAAAGCCGCGGCAGCGCGACGACGGAGCGGATCGTGGCCACCGATCGGCGGCTGGCCGAACTCACCGAACGGTTGCGGGCCGCGGCCGGGGCGGACGGCACGGTCGATCGGCGGCGGGCCCGGCTGGCGGCGCTGGTCGAGGAGGCCACGACGGTGCGCGCGGCCCGCGTCGAGGCGGTGACCGCGCGCGAGCAGGTCGCCGCGGCCGCGGTGCGGGTCGAAAAGCTGTCGTACGAGGCGGGTCTGGTGGAGTCCGCGCCGCCGGTGATGGGGGAGTCGGGGCCGGACTACGCCGTGCTGGGCGAGTACGCCCGCGCCGTCGACGCCGCCTCGCGAACGGCCGCGCAGCAGTCGCAGATCGAAGACGAACTGGTGACGGCCGACCGGACCCGCGCCCACGCCGAAGCCGTCCTAGCCGAACCCGAGATCCGCGCCGCCGGTGACGCGGAACCGGGTGATCTCACCGAGCTGGAAAACGCGGTGGCCCAGGCGGAATCGGCCCTGAACCGGGCGGTGGCCGGCCATGCCGAGGCCGAGCGGCGAGTCGAACAGTTGACGGGTCTGTGCACTCGGTTGCGGACGGCCGTCGACGACATCGCCCCGCTGCAGCGCGCCCACGAGGAGCTGGCCCGCCTGTCCGAGGTGGTGGCGGGCCGCGGCGAGAACAACCGCCGCATGTCGCTGCGCTCCTACGTGCTGGCCGCCCGCCTGGAAGAAGTGGCCGTGGCCGGATCGGTCCGTCTACGTCGAATGTCCGGCGGCCGTTACGAATTCGTCCACACCGATGCCGCGGGTCCCCGTGGCCGCCGCGGCGGCCTGGGCCTCGACATCCGCGACGACTACACCGGCGCGGTCCGCCCCGCCAAAACCCTCTCCGGCGGCGAAACCTTCATGGCCTCCCTGGCTTTGGCCCTCGGCCTGGCCGATGTGGTGTCGGCCGAATCCGGTGGCCTGGTCATGGACACCCTGTTCATCGACGAGGGTTTCGGCAGCCTCGACGCCGACACCCTCGACTCGGTCATGGGCGTCCTCGACGAACTCCGCTCCGGCGGCCGCGTGGTCGGCGTGGTCAGCCACGTCGACGAAATGCGCCAGCGCATCCCCAGCCGCCTGCACGTCATCCGCGGCCGCACCGGCTCCCGCCTGGAAACCTCGGTCGGCGTCTAGCGATCGCGGGTTCCGGCTCACCTGCAATCAGGCCCGAGTGGCTGGAGTTGCCAGGTGCCGCCCACCTGAGCAGGCGCTGCACACATCGGCGCTGTGATCGGCGAGAGTCGCCGCGCGCCGTCGGATCGATCGGCGGGTGGTGCCCGGTCAGGCCCGGGTGTAGCGGATTTCGGCGCGGGCTCGGGCCTTGGCGGCCTCGACCCCGCGGTCCTTGGGCGGGGCGTTGGTGGTCAGGCCGTCCAGGAGGCGGGTCGTGGCCGCGGTGATCTCTTCGACGGCGAGGTCGAAGGCGGTCTGGTTGGCTTGCGAGGGTTTGGTGGTTCCGCTGATCTTGCGGACGTATTGCAGGGCGGCCGCGTGCACCTCGTCCGGGGTGGCCGGCGGCTCGAAGTTGTGCAGGGTGTGGATGTTGCGGCACATGGGTGCGAGCCTACGCCCGGGGACCGACGGCGCTGGTCGGAGCGATGGGAGGGTCGGGAGACGCGGCAGTGCTGGTCGCGCGATGCGAGCAGCGCTGGTGAGGGGACTCGGGACCGTTGCTCAGGCGGATTCGTGGTCGAGTAGCCAGCGTTTGATGGGCAGGCCGTAGCGGAAGCCGCCGAGGCTGCCGTCGGTGCGGATGACCCGGTGGCAGGGCACGAACAGCGCGGCGGCATTGCGGGCGCAGGCGTTGGCGGCGGCGCGGGTGGCGGCGGGACGGCCGGAGATGGTCGCGAAGTCGGTGTAGGTGACCGGGTCGCCGGCGGGCACCTTGCGCAGGATCTCCCAGGCGTGGGTGAGGAACGGCCCGGAGATCTGATGGACGGTGATGGCGTCGATGGCCGTCAGGTCACCGGCGTGATAGTCGGTGATCGCCCGCGAGACCGCTCCGAGCGAGTCGCGGGCGCGCAGCTCCGCGGGCCGGATGCTGGGGTGGATGAGCGCGCGCAGCTCCTCCGGATCGGCGGTCCAGCCGGAGGCCAGGACCACCCCGTCGGTGTCGACCAGCGCGGTGAACGGGCCTGTGGGTGTGCTCAGGGTGGCGTAATCCGCTGGTGCGTGCATGGTTTCGGGGCTCACGGGATTTTCCTCCGGGTCGGAGTCGTGGCGGGGGAGTCGTTCTTGGCGGCACGTGGTTCCGGGTTGGCCAGGGCGTGCTTCCACAGGTGCATGGTGAGGTAGGACCGCCAGGGCGCCCAGCGGGCGGTCGCGGTGAGATCCACGCCGAGCAGGCTCGCGCCGCGGCGTACGACCAGGTCGGAGGGTAGTAGAACGTCCGGGTCGGCGAGTAGTCGCATGGTGACGTAGTCGGCGGTCCACGGCCCGACGCCGTCGAGGGCGAGCAGGTCGCGGCGGAGTTCGGTGGCGGTGCGGCCGGAGTGCAGCACCAGGTCGCCGGCGGCGAGGGCCTTGGCCGCCCCGACGATGGCGTCGATCCGCCGGCCGGGGCCGGTGAGCACCTCGGAGCCGTGTTCGGCGATGGCCTCGGCGGTGGGGAACAGGTGCGGGATGGGCCCGTCGATGGGCTCGCCCAGCTGCTGCACCAGTCGCGCGGTATGCGTATTGGCGGCCGCTACGGAGATCTGCTGCCCGATCATGGTGCGCAGCAACAGTTCCGGGCCGTCCAGGCAGCCGGGGACGCGGATGCCCGCGGGCAGCACGATGCCGTTCGCCGGCTGCGCGGAGCCGTTCGCGGGCAGCACGCCGCCGTTCGCGGGCAGCGGGAAATCACTACGGGACTGCGCGCCACCTTTCGTGGCCGCGCTGCCGCCGGCGCGCTGTGTGCTGCCGGCAGGATCCGCTTCCTCCCATGCATCGCTGGATAGGCCCACGCGCAGCGGCATTCCCGCCATTCCCGCCGTCAGCGCCTCGTCGATGCCGACGGGGTCGGCGTCGAGGTCGAGGAAGTGCCGGATCCGGGCCACGGTCGGCGCGAGATCCCGCATGTCCTGCAGAGACAGCGCGGCTCGCACGTGCCCCGGCTGGATCGACAGCCGAATGGTGGTGTGACCGTGCGGGGTTCGCAGGCTGCGGGTGTAGATCCCGTTCTCGTACAGCTCCAGTCCGGGGACGGCGTGTGCCGCGAGGAACCATTCCAGCCACGTCCGGTCGAGGGGTTCGCGGTAGGGCAGTCGCAGGGTGAGCAGGCCGTTGGTGGCGGGGAGGGTGTCGCCGTTGCGGCGTCGGGATTCCTCGCGCAGGGCGGTGGGGCTGACCGCGAACACCTCGCGCACGGTGTCGTTGAACTGCCGGATGCTGGCGAATCCGGCCGCGAACGCGATGTCGGACATGGGCAGCCGGGTGGTCTGGATCAGCAGCCGCGCGGTGTGGGCGCGGTGGGCGCGCGCCAAAGCCAGTGGGCCCGCGCCGAGTTCACCGGTGAGTACCCGGGTGAGCTGGCGCTGCGAGTATCCGAGGGCGTTGGCGAGGGCGGGCACGCCGCCGCGTTCGATGACGCCGTCGCCGATCAGCCGCATGGCGCGCGAGGCCAGGTCGGCGCGGGTGTTCCAGAGGGGTGACCCGGGTGCGGCGTCGGGCAGGCAGCGGCGGCAGGCGCGGAACCCGCCCTGCTGGGCGGCGGCCGCGGTGGGCAGGAAGGTGACGTTTGCCCGTTTGGGGGTGATGGCCGGACAGGAAGGGCGGCAATAGATTCCGGTGGTGCGTACCGCGGTCACGAAATGCCCGTCGAATCGGGCATCCCGGGTCGCCACGGCGCGGTAGCAACGCTCGAAATCCAAGTCGTTCGCACTCACGCATACCACCATGGCAGCCCGGGCCCGCCCGCGCTAGCGGGAATCGGCCATGACCGTCGGCGGAAAAACGCCACCCGAGGTCAGCAGCAGCGGTTCGCCGGATTCTTGTCGGCGGCGGCGTGCCGTTCGCGCCAGTAATCCCGCTCGGTGGGAATCGCGCAGCCGGGGTGGTGCAGGCGCTGATGCTGCACGTAGCGGGCGTAGTCGTTGCCGCCGAGGATCGAGTTGAACCACCAGGCAACGGCTTTCACGGCCCGGACGAGGGCGAGCCCCGCCCGCCGCAGCGAACCTGCGGTGGACGGGGCGTCGGTGGTGTTCATCGGCGGGTCAATGCCCCGCGACCGCGGCCGCGCCGGGTGTCCGGACCTTGCCTTCGGCGGCCAGGGTGTCCCATTCCTGCTGGACTTCCCGTTCGGCCTTGCTCGCGATGAAACCCTTGGGCCCGAAGAGCTTCGACGGGACCTCCGGCGTTTCGGTGGTCTCGCTGCCGCCCGAGCGGATGTTCTTGATGCACACCCACACGCCGACGACCGCCACGATCAGCACCATCGCCGCGAACACGATCGACAGCGTGCCCTGGATGAAGGTGTTGCGGATGATCTTGTCCATATTGCTGATCTGCAGGTTCAAGGCGTCGATGTCCTTGATGCCCTTCGGCAGCTGCCCGGAGTCGCGGGCCGCGATGTAGGCGTTCTGCTTGTCGATGGTGTTGTTGTGCAGCGTCCAGTAGCCGATCTTCGGGTCGCCGGAGAAGATCTTCTGGAACGAGGCGGTCATGGTGACGATCAGGTCCCAGACCAGCGGAATCGCCGGAATCCAGGCCCATTTCAGCAGGCCCTTCTTCACCACGATCACCAGCACCACGGTCAGCGCGATGGCGGCCAGCAGCTGGTTGGAGATGCCGAACAGCGGGTACAGCGTGTTGATGCCGCCCAGCGGATCGGTGACGCCCATCAGCAGCACCGAACCCCACGCGGCTACCACCAGCCCGGAGCAGATGAACACGCCCGGCCACCACGACGGGTCGCGGAACTTCTTGGCGAAGCCGCCCAGGTTGCCCAGCGAATCCGAGAGCATGAACCGGGCGACTCGGGTGCCGGCGTCGATCGTGGTGAGGATGAACAGCGCCTCGAACATGATCGCGAAGTGGTACCAGAACGCCTTGAGGCTGTTGCCGCCGATGAACTTGTGCATGATCTCGGTCATGCCGATGGCCAGGGTGGGCGCGCCACCGGTACGCGAGTAGACGCGGGCCTCACCGGTGCCCGAGGCGACGTCGTTGAGGTACTGCGCGTCGATCGGGTTTCCGCTGAGCCCCAGCTTGTTCACGCTGTCGGCGGCGGCCTGCGCGGAGGTCAGGTTGGGTGTGTTGATCGCGAAATACAGGTGCTGATCCAGGATCGACGCCGCGATGATCGCCATCACCGCGACGAACGACTCCATCAGCATGCCGCCGTAGCCGATCATCCGTGCCTGCGACTGCTTCTCCAGCAGCTTCGGCGTGGTGCCCGAGGACACCAGCGAGTGGAAGCCCGACAGCGCGCCGCACGCGATGGTGATGAACAGGAACGGGAACAGGCTGCCCGCGAACGACGGTCCGTTGGAGTTGCTCGCGAACTGGGAGACCGCGGGGGCCTTCAGCACCGGCATGGTGGCGAGCACGCCGAGGGCGAGCAGGCCGATGGTGCCGATCTTCATGAACGTCGACAGGTAGTCGCGCGGGGCGAGCAGCATCCACACCGGCAGCACCGAGGCGATGAAGCCGTAGACGATCAGCATCCAGGAGATGGTGGTGCCCGACAGGGTGAACAGGTCACGGCCCCAACCGGATCCGGCGACCCAGTTGCCGGAGATGATGGCCAGCATCAGCGCCGCGAAGCCGATGATCGACACCTCGCCGACCTTGCCGGGCCGCAGGAAGCGCAGGTACAAGCCCATGAACAGGGCGATCGGGATGGTCATCGCGATGGAGAACACACCCCACGGGCTGCCGCCCTCGAGCGCGTGGGTGACCGGGTTCTTGGTCGCAGCAAGGGCGTTCACGACGACGATGCCGAGCACGGCGAGCAGGATCATCATGATCACCAGCACCGCGACGATGGCCGCGACGCCGCCGACCACGCCGAGCTCATCGCGCGCCATCTGGCCCAGCGAGCGGCCGCGGCGCTTCACCGACGCCCACAGGACCAGGTAGTCCTGCACCGCTCCGGCCAGCACCACGCCGACGATGATCCAGATGGTGCCGGGTAGGTAGCCCATCTGTGCGGCGAGCACGGGGCCGACCAGCGGGCCCGCGCCGGCGATGGCGGCGAAGTGGTGGCCGAACAGGACCCGCCGGTCCATCGGCATGTAGTCCTTGCCGTTCTCCATCTCCTCTGCGGGAGTGGCGACGTCGTCGCGCGGCTTGGTGATCTTGTATTCGATGAGCCGGGCGTAGAACTGGTACGCGAGCACGTAGGTGCACAGCGCGGCGATGACGATCCACACCGCGTTCACGTTCTCGCCGCGCATGAACGCGAGGATGGCCCAGGCGATCGCGCCGACGACGGCGATGGCGAGGAAGATGCCCTTCTTCGCCGGTGACATGGGTGTCCGGTCCACGACACCCACCGGCGGCAGGTCGGGATCCGTCCGGAGGTATTCGATGGTCGCCATGCGCCAACTCTCCCGTGCGGTACAACGGTCACTGATTGAAATGGTCACAACGTAGCCCAACCGACACGCCTCTGAATCGGCTTTGACCAGCCGTTCATCTGCGAGTCGTACCGACGGGTACGGGTGGCCCGGGGGACGCTGTACCGGGCTCGACGGGGGTGCTGCGGTCCGGCGCGGTGCCCGCGAGTTCGCGTGTTCTCCACGTGTCGCGGGTTGCTCCCCGTATGCTGCCATGCTGGTTCGAGATCTACGTCACGGTGGTGGCATTAGTTCGTTTAGTTCACGGATATATCCTTCCGGCCGCCCCGTCCCCTTGTTTCGACTCGCCGCGCTCGACCCCGAGGAGACGCGATGCCGCAGCAGCCCCGCCCGGCGGACTCGCGGGAGATCGACGGTGCGCGCGGCGGATTCGACCGCCGCAGCCTGCTCCGCTCGGCCCTGTCGGCCGCGATGCTGGCGGCCGGGGGGTGCGCGGGCGGCGACGACGACGCGGTCACCTTCTTCTTCCAGGCGCGGCCCGAGGAGGCGCGGACCCGGCTGCGCATCATCGACGAATTCCAGCGGCGGCGACCCGATATCCGGATTCGCACCATCATGTCCGGTCCGGATCCCTTGCAGCAGATGCTCACCTACTGCGCCGGTGGCAAATGCCCGGACGTGCTGATGGCGTGGGAGCTGCTGTACGCGGGGCTCGCGGATCGGGGAGTGCTGGTCGACCTGCGTGAATTCCTGGACCGGGAACCGGATTACGCGGCGCGGCTGCGGGCGGACGGATACGCCACGCTGCGCGACACCTTCGTGTGGGGCGGCGGGCAGTACGCGCTGCCCGAGCAGTGGTCGGGGGTGTTCCTCTACTACAACCGGAATCTGTTCGCCGAGGCCGGGATCCAGCCGCCGGTGCGATGGTCACAGGCGTGGACGTTCGACGAGTTCCTGACGGCCGCGCGAGTGCTCACCCACCGCGACACCGATGGCCGCACCCGGCAGTGGGGGTTCGTGGACGCCTGGGTGCCGTACTTCTCGGCGGCCTGCTTCGGCATGAACAACGGCACCGAATGGTTCAGCCCGCCGGTGCGGCCGGAACACACCAACCTCGGTGATCCCGTGTTCGCGGCGGGCCTCCAGTTCTACGCCGACCTCGCCGTACGGCATCGGGTCGCGCCCAGCGTCGGTGACCGGCAGTCCGTTTCGGCGCAGGACCTGTTCCGCAGCGGGCGTGCCGCCATGCTGCTGGGCGGGCACTGGCTGTACTCGGAATTCACCGATCACGACGGTCTGGATTTCGACGTCACGGTGCTGCCGGTCGGCCCGCAAGGGGGACCGGGGGCGATCACGGATATCGGCAGTACGGGACTGGCGATCGCGGCGAGCAGTCCGCGCCGCGAACAGGCGTGGGAATTCGTGAAATTCGCGACCGGGCCGGAAGGGCAGGCCATCATCGCCGAATCCGGGCTGTTCGTGCCGGTGCTGCGGTCGGCGATGCGGTCGCCCGGGTTCGCCGCGGCGCATCCCAAGCTGCGGAATCTGGAGGTGTTCACCGAGGGGCCGGAGAATTCGCGGCCGCTGGCCGTGACGCCGTTGTGGGGCAAGGTGGAGGCGTTGCTGGAGCGAGGCTGCAATCGCGTGTTGCGGGGCGCCGCGACGGCCGACTCCCTGGGTGGGCAGACCAGCGACGATATCGACCAGCTGCTGCGGGCCGCGGTATGACCCGCTCGGCCCTGGAGCGACGCCGTGCGCGCGCCGGAAAACTGTTCGTGGCACCGAATCTGACCGCGATCCTGGTGTTTCTGCTGTTCCCGTTGGGCTTCTCGCTGTATCTGAGCTTCCACTCGTGGGATCTGTTCAGCCCGCCGCGCTTCGTCGGGATCGCGAACTATCGGCGGTTGTTCTCCGAGGACCCGCTGTTCTATATAGCGCTGCGTAACACGGCGATGTTCACGGTGCTCACCTTGGTGCCGACGGTCGTGATCAGCCTCGCCGTGGCGGGTCTGCTGAATCGAAAACTGCGTGCCGTCGGGATCTTCCGCACCATCGCCTTCCTCCCCTTGGTGGCGTCGACCGTGGCCATGGCGGTGGTTTTCCGTTTCATCTTCGCCAGCGACGACGGGTTGGCCAATATCCTGCTGGGCTGGGTCGGTCTCGGCCCGGTCCCGTGGCTGACCGATCCGCACTGGGCGATGGTCTCCCTGAGCCTGGTCACCGTCTGGAAGTCGGTCCCCTTCGCCACGGTCATCCTGCTGGCCGCCATGCAGGGTGTCCCCGAAAACCTGTACGAGGCTGCGCGAATCGACGGTGCGAGCGGTTTCCGCCGCTTCCACTCCATCACCATCCCCCTGATCCGGGGCGCCCTCTCCTTCGTCCTGGTCATCACGGTCATCAACTCCGTTCAAGCCTTCGACCAGGCGTACGCCCTCACCGGCAGCAACGGCGGCCCCGAAACCGGCACCTATGTCCTCGGGATCATGCTGTTCCAGAACGCCTTCCGCTTCTACGAGGTCGGCTACGCCTGCGCGCTGGCCTGGGTGATCTTCGCGATCCTGTTGGCCTTCACCTTGATCCACCAGTGGCTGTCCCGCCGTGCGGAGGTCGACCTGTGAAACGCCGCCTGATCACCGGTTTGCTCAGCTACCTGGCGCTCATCCTGGTGGCCTGGTGCGCCCTGACCCCGATCCTCTGGTCCGTCTCCGCCTCCTTGAAGTCCGACGGTGAACTCACCGACGCCACCCCGTTCCCCGCCCATCCCCAATGGTCCAACTACCGAGAAGCTTTCGCCTCGATCCCGCTGGGCCACATGCTCCTCAACACCGTCGTCTACGCCGCCTGCGTCACCGCCGGCCAAGTCTTCTTCTGCTCCCTGGCCGGCTACGCCTTCGCCCGCCTGACCTTCCCCGGCCGCGAAACCTTGTTCCTCGGCTACCTCGCCACCCTGATGGTCCCGCTGACCGTCACCGTCATCCCCCAATTCCTCCTGATGCGGGCCTTCGGCTGGATGGACACCCCCTGGTCCATGATCGTCCCCGGCCTCTTCGGCAGCGCCTTCGGCACCTACCTCATGCGCCAGTTCTTCCGCACCCTCCCAACAGAACTGGAGGAAGCCGCCACCCTCGACGGCTGCACCCCCTGGCAAACCTATTGGCGAGTCCTCCTCCCACACACCAAACCCGCCGTCATGGTCCTGGCGGTCCTCACCTGGATCACAGTCTGGAACGACTTCCTCTGGCCCCTGATCATGATCCAACGCAACGACTACGCCACCGCCACCCTCGGCCTGGTCCGCCTCCAAAGCCAATACTCCACCAACTGGCCCCTCCTCATGTCCGCAGCAACAGTCATCCTCCTCCCCCTCCTCCTCATCTACGCCGTCGCCCAACGAGCCTTCGTCCGAGGCATAGCCCTCTCCGGCCTCGGCGGCCGCTAGCCGCCGAGGCCACGCGCCGATTGTGTACTGGATGTGCCGGACTGGTGAGTTGAGGAGGTTGAAATAGGGTGAAGGAGCCCCGGCAGGTATAGTTATTCCTATACTTCGCCGGGTGGCAGACCAAGAGTGGGATATCTACGTGGTCGACGAGGTCCGTCAGTGGATCGCACAGTTGGAAGAACCCGACTATCGACGGGTGGTGCAGGCTATTGACCTATTGGCGGAGTTCGGCCCGGGCCTCGGGCGTCCGTTGGTAGACACCGTTGCGGGCTCGGCCATTCCGAATCTGAAGGAACTGCGGTCGGGCACAGTACGCATCCTGTTCGCCTTCGACCCGTGGCGGTCGTCGATCATGCTGGTAGCGGGCGACAAGCACAAGCGATGGCAGTCTTGGTATCGGGCGGCGATTCCACTGGCAGAGCAGCGATATGAGAGCTATCTGACGGAGCGACGGGAAGAGATGGAGGATCGCGGATGAGCGGGTACTCGAGGTGGCGGGACATCCGCGGAGAGTTCGTCGAACGGGCCGGCGGCGAAGACGCCGTTGCCGCGGGGAAAGAAGAACTGCTCGCGGAGATGATCGGTCATCGGCTAGCCGAGATTCGGCGCTCCAGGGGGATGACGCAGCAGCAGCTCGCCCAGCGGATGGGGGTGACAAAGGGGCGGATCTCCCAGATCGAGCAAGGAGACATCGCCGGCTACGAACTACTGGCACGGTACGCGGCCGCCCTTGGTGGCCGCCTGCACCAGTCCATCCACTTCGAGGACGGGGAGATTTCGGCTATCGCCTGAGCATCAGACATCGATGGACTTCAGTTGTAGCTGAATGTGAGGGAACCGACCTGATCCCAGACCTTCCATGCCCGAACGGCACATCTCCGCCGACCTGTACACGGAGTTGATCACGCGCAGCTGGACCGAGCTACTCGACTCGGCGAGCCCGTGACGCCGGACGCAGATGCCGGTGACCTTGCCGAGTTCTAGGTGGCTAGGCGGTCTTTCAGGGCCTGGGTGATTGCGGCGCGGAGGGGGTCGTGTTGGGGGCCGAGGTGGTGTTCAGGGGATTGGCGGGTTGGGCCGTAGAGGTGGATGGGGCCGGTGCGGAGGTGGTCGGGTTCCCAGAGGTAGCGGGGGTGGATGTGGGCGTGGAGGTGGGGCCAGCTGTTGCCCAGGACTTCGTAGTTGATGCGCCAGAAGGCGGGGTCGGTTGTGCGGCAGGCTTGTTCGACGGCTTCGCCCAGGAGGATCAGGTCGTGCATGAAGGCCAGGCGGGCGGGGCGGGGGAGGTCGGATAGGTGGTCGGCGGTGCCGTCGTGGATCAGGAGGCAGTAGCCGGGGAGGTGTTGGTTGGAGCCGATTACTGCCCAGCCCGTTTGCATGCGGGCGAGGACGTCGGGGTTGGTGCCCTGGCGGGCTGCGCCGATGGAGTCGACGCGGTAGTCGATGGGGGCGGGGTCGGAGTTCGGCATGAGGGTCCCAGTTCTGGTGGGGGACAGAGCGACTGATCGATCCCGGTCAGTTGGGGAGATTTGTCTCGGCAGGACCAGGAGTTGACGTTTTCGGGCTTCGGCTGGAAATCCTTCCAGCGGTCTCGGGTGGCCAGGTCGGGGAAGGCGCCGAGGAAGTCGGCCTTCCACTCGCTGCTGGTGACGTAGTTCTGGATGTCGTCGGCCGGCTTCTTGCAGTCGGGGCGGTGGGACTTGTTGATGCCGACGCCGCAAAGCTCAGGTCTTGATCCGATCATCCCTCGAGCTCGATAACCGCACGGTCGGTTGGGGAGATCGAAATCGACAGCGGGGGAGGAATTTTCCAGAATGAGACCGTTTATCCGGTCCGGGCTTCACTCAGGGTCGGCGCGTCGGCTATGTGTCGGCTATCGGGGATTGAATAATGCCGTGAATGGGCGTGATCCAGTGGAATCGTCGGTCGGTGCTGGCTTCGATGGCCCTGCTGCCCTTGGCGGCGGGCGGGCGAGCGCCGGTCGCGCGGGCGGCGGCGGCGACGCGGTACACGATGACCGCGTTCACCAATGACAGTGATACCGAGCTGCGCGTCTACGAATCCGAGGACGCGACGAACTTCGGGTTGCTGCGGGCCGGGGCCTATCGGCCGCCTGCCGGGCTGGTGCGGGACCCCAGCCTGATGCGGCACACCGACGGCGCGTACTACATCACCTACACCACCGCCGGGGACGGGCACACCATCGGATTCGCGCGCAGCACCGATCGGGTCAATTGGACGCACCTGTCCGACTACCCGGTGCCGGTACCCAAAGCCGAAGCCGCTTGGGCGCCGAAATGGTTCACCTGCATCTCCGGCTTCGTCGGGGTGCTGGTTTCCATCTCGCAGGGCCACGGCTTCACCCCCTACCTGATGATCGCCGCCGACCCGGCCCGGCCGATCTGGAGCCCGCCGATTCCCCTGATCGGGGTCGGTCCGCAGCAGCCGGGGCATCTCGGATTCATCGACACCACCGTCATTCCGTACGCCGGAAACTACTACGCGTTCGCCAAGAACGAATCCACCAAGTTCATCGAGCTCGCCGTCGCGTCCGGGCCGTTCGGGCCGTACCGGTTCATCAACACCGGCGACTGGGCCGGGTGGGGCGCGCCCCGCGAAGGGCAGTGCGTGATCGCGCTGCCGGACGGTGGCCATCGGATCTACTTCGACGCGTACACCGACGCGCAGTACTTCTACAGCGACAGCGTCGACGGCTTCCGCACCTGGACCGCACCCGTCCAGCTACCGGAATTGTCCGGAACCGTCCGGCACGTCACGGTGCTGTCCGAACAGATCGGCGCCCGATAGCTCACGACGCGGTCGCGGCCGCGTAGCGGCGGGCGAGCGTGCGGATATGGGTCACGAGTTCGGGTGGGCTGTCCACCCGGAAGTCCATCATCAGCATGCTCAGGTAGATGGCGATGGTTTCGAGCCGGTCCGCGCCGGTCAGCAGCAGGCATGAGGCGTCGTCGACCGGCTCGACCACGCCAACCGTGGGATTGATCCGGGCGATGACCGTTTCGGCGGGGGCCAGGACGGTGACCCGGGCATGGACTTGCCAACCGGTGGAAGCTATTTCACGCAGGACGAAGGCGACCAGATCGGTGTCGGGCAGGGACCGTGGCGCGAAATGACGAGTGCCGGGCGAGATTTCGATGATCGACGCCACCGGTAGAGCACGCCAGGTGTGCGATTCGAGCGAGTAGGCGACCAGATACCAGCGGCGTTGCCAGCTGATGAGTCGGTACGGCTCCACTTCGGCGTCGTCGGCGCGCAGGGTGGTGGTGGCGCGGATGGCGGTGGCCAGGGTGGCGAGGGTTTCGGCGGGCACGGGCGCGTCCGGTTCCCGGGAGCCGGTGACGGCCGGGCCGATATCGGTGACCGCGCGCAGGGCGGTCACCTTGCGTTGCAGGCGTTTCGGCAGAATGCGGTCGAGTTTCGATTGGGCGCGTTCGAGATTGGCCTGGATATCGGTGATGCCGGTGCTGCCGTCGGCGGCCACGTTCATGGCCACCGCCACCGCGACGGCCTCGTCATCGTCGAGCAGCAGCGGCGGCATGGTGGCGCCCTGGCCGAGGCGGTAGCCGCCGACCGGACCCCGCGCGGCGTGCACGGGATAGCCGAGATCGCGGAGCCGGGCGATGTCCTGACGCAGGGTGCGGTCGGTGACATCCATGCGTTCGGCCAGGTCACGGCCGGTGCGAGTGCCTTCCTGGAGGAGCGTCAGCAGGCGGAGCAAACGGGTTGTGGGGGAGGTCACGAAAAGTCCCTTCGCTCGGCCAGGTTGATTAGGAACAAATCTAGCCTAATCAGGTCATACCTTTGTCTCAACGGATCGAAACGACCTGAGAGGCAAGAACAATGAACGCCACCCCGCAGACCGACAACTCGCCCGCCGCCCTCCTGGCCCCCGTGTGGCGCGACGTGCTCGCCGCCTCCCACCGCGCACTCGCCGACGCCGTCGCCGGGGTGGCCCCGGACCAGTGGGACAACCCCACGCCCTGCTCGGAATGGACTGTCACCCAGGTGGTTCAGCACGCCGCGGGCGACCAGCTGGCCTACGCCAAGTTCCTCGGCATCGGCGACGGCCCCGCCTACAACCCCTTCGAACCGTCCGGCAGCATCGACGGCGGCGCGACCGAATTGGTTTCCGCCGCAGTCGAACCCACCGCCACCGCCTGGGCCACCGTCACCGACGGCACCGACACCGTCCCCACCCCGCTGCCGCACGGCGAACTCCCCACCCCGGTCGCGGCCGTCATGTGCGCGCTCGACGCCGCCGTCCACGCCTGGGACATTGCCGTCGGCACCGGACAGCCCTCGCCCCTCACCGACGAGCTGGCCGGCCACCTGCTCACCGCCGCCCGCGGCCTCATCGAGCCGCTGCGCGACTACGGAGTCTTCGCCGCCGTCGTCACCGAGGTGCCCGCCACCGCCACCCCGGTGGTGGCCGAGCTGCTGGCCTACCTCGGCCGCGACCCGCGGGTCTGACCGGCTCGGGCCCGGACCTGCGGTGACGGTGGGGGCCGACGGGCCGGGTAGACTCCTGCTCTCGTGAGTCTCACCCTCGGAATCGTCGGCCTGCCCAACGTCGGAAAGTCGACGCTGTTCAATGCGCTGACCCGCAACGACGTATTGGCAGCGAACTACCCGTTCGCCACCATCGAGCCGAATACCGGCGTCGTCCCGCTGCCCGATCCGAGGCTGGCCACGCTCGCCGGGATCTTCGGTTCCGAGCGTCAGCTCCCCGCCGTCGTGACGTTCGTGGATATCGCCGGCATCGTCAAGGGCGCGTCCGTGGGTGAGGGCCTGGGCAACAAGTTCCTGGCCAATATTCGTGAGGCCGACGCCATCTGCCAGGTCGTGCGCGTGTTCGCCGATGACGACGTGGTGCACGTCGACGGCAAGGTCGATCCCTTCGCCGATATCGAGGTCATCGAAACCGAGCTGATCCTCGCCGATATGCAGACCTTGGAGAAGGCGGTGGTGCGCCTCGACAAGGAAGCCCGCATCAAGAAGGACCGCAAGCCGGTCGCCGATGCGGCCAAGCAGGCGCAGGAAATCCTGGACAGCGGCCGCACCCTGTTCGCCGCGCAGAATGAGCTGGATGTGGAGCTCCTCAAGGAACTCTCCCTGCTCACCATCAAGCCGTTCCTCTATGTCTTCAATGCCGATGAATCGGTGCTGACCGACGAGGCGAAGAAGGCCGAACTCAAGGCCGCCGTCGCCCCCGCCGACGCCGTGTTCCTGGACGCCAAGATCGAGTCCGAACTCATCGAACTCGACGACGAGTCCGCCCTCGAACTGCTCGAGTCCATCGGCCAGTCCGAGCCCGGCCTGCACGCCCTGGCCCGCGCCGGCTTCCACACCCTCGGCCTGCAGACCTACCTGACCGCCGGACCCAAGGAATCCCGGGCCTGGACCATCCACCAGGGTGACACCGCGCCCAAGGCGGCGGGCGTCATCCACACCGACTTCGAACGCGGTTTCATCAAGGCCGAAATCGTCGCCTTCGACGACCTGGTCGAAGCGGGTTCCATGGCGGCGGCCAAGGCCGCGGGCAAGGTCCGCATCGAAGGCAAGGACTATGTCATGGCCGACGGCGACGTCGTGGAGTTCCGCTTCAACGTCTGACGTTCAGCGCGAACGCGAGCCCCCGCCCGGCATCCGGGTGGGGGCTCGCGTGCGTTTCAGCGGTGACCGCCGGCATCGCCTTCGTCGTGCCCGTTGCCCATATCGCCCTCTTGGTTGTGATCATCGGGGAAATTCGTGCAATAGGGGTTGTTCACGTCGGGGTACGGGCACATCTGGGAATTGGGGTCAGTACCCGAATCGTCTGGATCGGCGATGGCCACACCGCCGCCGAACGTCACCGCGATCATGGCTGCGGCGAGCCCTGTAGCCGCACGCTTGGCTCTCATGGTGGCCTCCTTGCGTCCAGTTCCCGAAGCGTCCGTAACACCGGAAGCTAGCCCACAGTTCGCTCGCAAACCATGGATGTTGCAGCACTGTGTTCCGGCGAGACCTGAACGAGACTCTCGGCGGTGTACCGGTCGGTTACCAGGGGCGTAGTAATACCTTCCGGCGCATAGGTATTCGGGCAGGGGCGGGGTCGCGGGGTGGTAGCGGACGGGCGGCTTGGAACCGGCTGAATGACACCTGTGAAATGCCGGGCGCGACGCGCGGGAAAGCGCTCGAAATTTACATGCCGCCTGCGGCGCGGTGCGCTGGTGTTCCGCTATCGTTCATCCCACTATCCGATGCTGCTACTGGCGCGCCAGGGCTGGTTCGTCGATTCCGGAGTGGGTGGCCGGGGCGGCCAATGCCTGACGCGACCCCCGACCGTCTCCGAAAGATCGAGGGAACGTGCCCGTACCCGTAACTCTGACCGGCCGTTTCGTACGGCTGGAACCCCTTGCGCCGCAGCATGCTTCGGGTCTCGTGGAGGCCGCGGCGGGGAATCGCGACGATTATGCGTTCACGCCTGTCCCGCACGGTGCGGACGAGGCGCTGGAATACATCGCCCAGGCGCTGGCCGGGCATGCCTCGGGGACCTCGCTCGCCTTCGCCATCGTCGCCGTGGCCGGCGGGCGGGTGCTGGGGTCGACCCGGTTCACTCGCTTCGACTATTGGCAGGGGCCGGTGGTGTGGCCCCTGGTTCACGGCGCACCCAGCGACGATCCGCTGCTGGCGGTGCCCGACGCCGCCGAGATCGGGAACACCTGGCTGTCCCGGGAAGCACGCGGTTCGGGCATCAATCTGGAGTCCAAACTGCTGTTGCTGCAGCACGCCTTCGAGGTGTGGCGGGTCAGGCGCATCGCCATGCGCGCCGATGTCCGGAACCTGCGCTCCCGCATGGCGATCGAGCGACTCGGCGCCACCAGTGACGGGGTGCGGCGGGCGCATTCGCGCGGGCTCGACGGGGAGGTGCGCAGTACGGCCTTCTACTCGATCCTGGAGGAGGAGTGGCCGACCGTGCGGGCCACCATCGAAGGGCAGCTGGCGGCGCTGCCGTCCCGGCGGCGCACGCGCAGCCGGCTGGTCGGCGCGTAGGCGCTCACACAGCACCGAACAACGATCGGATCGGCCGGAAGACCGGTCGGTCCGGTCGATGTTCGGCGACTATAATTCCGGGTGTTGCACTGGTCGGCGTCGAGGAAGACCTGTCCGAGTCTGGTGACTCGACGAGCCGGCACCATCTCGGATGACCAAGCCAGCAACCGTTCGCCCCGAAGGAGCGGCGCATGCCCGACCCCATGCGCACGAAAGTCTGCCTCGCCGACAACCTGTCCGGATCCCCGGTCCTGAGCCTGTTCCTCGTCCCCGAACCCCGCGTCCCCGGCGCCGGTGTCCTGCACCTGGTCGAGCAGACGACCCTCGCCGTGCGGACCCCGTTGTCCGCGACCCCGATTCCCTGCCCCAACCCGCATCTCATCGACTGGTTGCAGGAGCACGGCGCACCGAACATCCGGACCCGCTTCCGCGCTTTCGGCGAAGGCCGGCACGACCCGCACCGGGTGCACGTGGTGCTGCACGATCACTACATCGCCGACCCCGAGCCCATCGGCCTGGACATGGACGATCCGGACGAGATGACACGGCTCGCGCTGCTACCCGAGCACTGGCTGGGCCCGCGACGCATCGACGACTTCCACGACTACGCCGTGCGCACCGCGATGCTCGCGGTGTACCGGCACTTCGGCGTGGACCGTCGCATCCCGCTCATGTACCACGGGTACGCCGAACCCGAGGACGGCTGGTTCGAGATCCCGGCCGCGGAGGCCTGAGCCCCCGGCTAGTCGAAGGGCACCACGGTCAGCAGCCACCAGGGCCGCTGCGGTGAGCGGAACTCGAAGGTCTGCACGTACATCCGGCGTTCCTTGCGGGTCATCGGATCGTTCATCAGCACCGTGCGCTCATAGGGCGTGGCCGGGACCACCTCGGTGTCCCACAGCCGATCCCAGTCGGGGGAGCGGCGGGCCAGATTGACGATCTCCTCGACCCGCTCGGGCCGCAGCTCGGGGGCGGCGGCGCGGAACGCCGACACCATCACCTGCGCCTCGGCCTCCCAGTCGCCCAGCCGATAGCGGGCCATGGGTTCGAGCAGGATGGCGGTCATCAGATTCGCGCCCGGACCGGTGCCGGGGAACAGCTTCCGGAAGGCATCGTTCGCGGCGACCACGTCGTAGCCGCCGTCGTGCAGGCAGGCCGGATGCGGGAGGCTGTGTAGCACCGCGAGATCGGCGTCGGGCGGCGGAGAGGGGTCGAACACCCTGAGCAGTGTGCGGGATAGCTCTTCGGAATGACTTCGTATCGAGTTAAGCCGAATCACAAGACTGGGTACTGTCGCAGAATTTCTGCCATATTGAGAGCATCCTGTTTGGTTTTATTCGAAGTGGGTACGGGGGTCGGACACGGGAATGGCGCTCATACGGATCGGTGTGCTGGGTCCGCTGCACATCAGCATCGATGGACAGCGCGTGCCTCCAGGCGCGCCCATGCAGTGTGCCGTCCTGGGGCGACTCGTCGCCGCAGGTGGCCGGGTGGTGCCCACCGAACGGCTCATCGACGACCTCTGGCACGGCGACCCGCCCGCCAAAGCCGTTGCCGCGCTGCAGGTGTACATCCACAACCTGCGCCGCGTCTTCGAACCCGACCGACCGCGCCGGGCCCACTCGCGGATCATCGTGTCCGAGTCGCACGGCTACGCGCTCAACCTCGAGCCGAACCAAGTCGATTCCTGGCTCTTCGAACAGCTGCTGCACGGCCACGAGGCCGCCATGCGCGATCCCGCCCGCCGGCCCGATCCGCTCGAACAGGTGCGGGTGCTGGACTCCGCACTCGCCTGCTGGCACGGCGGGGCCTTCGAATCCTTCCCCGCCATGACCTGGGCCGCCCAGGAAACCGCCCGCCTGCAGGCGTTGAAGCTGACCGCCGCCGAACTGCGCGCGCAGGCGGCACTGGAAATGAACCGGCCCGCCGAAGTGGTGCTGGCCTTGCGGCCCATCCTCGAGGAACATCCGGGGCGAGAGGAATGCGCGCGACTGCTGGCCGTGGCCCAGTACCGGTTGGGGCAGTCGCTGGACGCGCTCGCCACCGTGCGCCGCAGCCGCGAATTCCTCACCCTCGAATTCGGCGTGGATCCCGGTCCCGGACTGCGGGATCTGGAGACCGCCATCCTCACCCACTCGGTGGACACCGAGACCGTCGTCCCGGTCCCGGTCGTGCGGCCCGCCGAACCCGAGCCCCTGCCCGCCCCGGAACCCCTGCCGGACAGCGGATATGCCGGCCAGCGCGACGCCGTGCTGGCCGCCGCCGAGGCCGCGGCCGCCGGGCATGTGCGCCTGGTCTGGCTCTCCGGTGAGGCCGGAGCCGGCAAGACCACCCTCGCCACCGCCATCACCACGCACCTGAGCGAACGCGGCTGGGCCACCGTCTTCGGCCGCTGCCCCGAGGTCGACTCCGCGCCGCCCGCCTGGTCCTGGGCCGAGGTGCTCACCGGCCTGGACGCCGCCGACCCCGAAACCTTCACCGCCGCCGACGCTTTCACCCTGGCCCGGCGGGTGGTCCGATCCTGCCGGGAACGCTCGGCGGGATCGCCGGTCGCCATCGTGCTCGAGGACGTGCACGGCGCCGACACCGCCACCCTGCAGGTGCTGCGGCAGGTGGTGAACTGGCTGCGCGACAGCCCGATCCTGATCGTGGCCACCCTGCGCGGCACCGAGGCCGGACCCGGCGTCCGCGACACCGCCGCCGCGCTGGCCCTGTTCACCGCCGACCGGATCGAACTCGACGGCCTCGACATGGCCGGCACCCGCCGGGCCGCGGCCGCGGCCGGACTCACCGCGCTCGACGACCGCACCGTCGAACTGCTGCGCCGCCGCACCGGCGGCAACCCGCTGTTCGTGCGCGAACTCGCCAAACTGGTTGCCACCCAGGGCACCACCGACGCCCTGCCCGACAGCGTGCGCGACCTGCTCGGCCGCCGGATCGCGCAGCTCCCGCCGGGCGTGGTGGATCTGCTGCGCCACCTCTCGGTCTGGGGTGACAGCGACATCGCCACCCTCGCGGCCTCCGCCGGACAGTCCGACGACACCGTCATCGACCTGATCGCCACCGCCGAATCGGCCCGCCTGCTGCGCACCGACCGTGCCGGACGCGTCGCCTTCGACCACGCGCTGGTCCGCGAAACCGTCTACTACGACCTGCCCGGCGTGCGCCGCACCCGGATGCACTGGGCCGCTTTCGAATACCTGCGCCGCGACCCGGACGCACCCGTCACCGAGCACCCCGCGGGACCGGACACGGGTTCCGGGCGACCGTCCACCCAGCACCGCACCGACGGCGCGGGCTTCCCGATCGCGGAGGACCGGACCCTGTCCGCCCTGCGCGGCGCGGACGAGGTGGTCGCGGCACTGCTCGGAATGCCCCGCTACGCCAACGGATCCCGGATCGACCGGACCCTGTCCGCGCTGCGCGGCGCCGACCAGGTCGCCGCCGCCCGCGACGCCCTGAACGGCCGCGGCCCGCAGGCCTACGCGCCCGCCAGGTCCGCCGCCTCGCTGCGGCTGGCCGACCTGTTCCGGGCCGGAATCAGCGGCGCCGCAGGGCAATCCGGCTCGACCGGCCGGGCCTACGGACGGTCCGCGATGGCCCTCGGTGGCGCCGGGGAAATCATGGCCGGAACCGCGGCCACCGGACTGAGCTCGGCCGCGACCGTCGGGGGCGTGGCCGAGCTCACCTCTCCGCCGGTGCCGCGCGGCCGGGACATCGACGCGCTCGCCCATCACGCCGCGCTCGGCGCCGATACCGAAACCGCCACGGTGGCACTGCCTTACGTACGCGCCGCGGCGCGGCGGTGCGTGGAACGACGGATGCGGGCCGACGCGGTCCGGCGGTGGCGATCGGTGCTGGCACTGCACGACCTGGCCGGACACACCGAGCACACCGCGACGCGCGCGGATCGGCTGGCCGTACTGGAGGCCCGCCGCGAGCTGGTGGTGGCACTGGCCTACGACGGACAGCACATCGCGGCCCGGGCCGCCCGCGCCCAAGCACTGGAACTGGCCGAATCCCTCGGCGGGACAGCGGTGCTCGCGCATGCCGTCACCTGCTGGCCGACACCGCTGATCTGGTCGGTGCACGACTGGCACACCCCGGACCCGGGCCTGCGGGCGCCGCTGCGCCTCGCCTCCGCCGATCCGGTCCAGCCGGTGCGCACCCGAGTCATGTTGCAGGTCACCGCCGTTTTCGATCGCGCCGTCGAGGATCCCTCCGCGGCCCGGGTGCTGGCCGCCACGGCCATGGCGCTGGCCGAGCCGCTCGACGATCCGGACCTGCTGTGCACGGTCCTCAACGCGCAGGCGTTCGCGGCGTTCGCGGCGGGCGGCTTCCTGCGCGCCCACGACCTGAAACGGTATGCCTCCCAGCTGCTGCGAATCTCCACCGAGGCCGAACTCACCGAATTCCGCGCGCTCGCACACTATCTGCTGTTCCGCGCCACCCTCGCCGACGCCGACCTGGTGTCCGCCGCCGAACACGCCGCCCAGGCGGGGGCGTACGCCACCGACGGGCAGCTGCGGCATCTGCTCGACGCCATCGCGCCCTTCGGCATGGTGCTGGAACTGTTGCGCGGCAACACCGATGAGGTACTGCGCCTGCTCGACCAGGGGCGACCGGACCTGGACGACCTGGTCGCGCGCTCCGGGGAGGGTGCGGCCGAACCGACCCGCGACGGCAACGCGCTGCACGTCGGCATCGCCGTCTCGATCGGCTGGCTGCGCGAGGACATGTCCGAGTACCTGGTCGATCTGCGTGAACGCACCGCGATCAAACCCGAACTGTTCATCCACGGATACGCGCTGGCCCTGGTGCACGCGGGCCGCCCGGAGGAGGCCCGCCGCACCCTGGCCGCCGCGCCCCCGCTGGCCCCGCAGTTCTGGTCCACCTTCACCGGCGTGAAGGCCCGGCTCGCCATCGCCCTCGACGATCCGGTCGAGGCGCGCGAGATCTACGGGCAGCTGCTGCCCTACGCGGGCACCGTCTGCGGGCTGGAGACCGGCGCCTCCGCGATGGGGCCGATGGACTTCGTCCTCGCCGAGCTGGCCACCTACCTCGGCGAACACGGACGGGCCGCCGCCCACCGGGCCGCCGGGGCGGAGTTGCAGGCCCGGCTGCGAGCCGAACTGGCCGAACTCGCGTCCGTGGGCCTGGGCCTGATGCGGGCCGGGCGGCTCGGGCCGATCCGGCGCCGGATCGAACCGAACGCGCTGGCCGACGAAGGAACTTCACAGCCGTGTGAGACGTCCTAACCTTCGAGGCCGATCGCCGGCCGGACGGGGGAGGGGCACATGACCATCGAGGATCGGCGCGCGCCGGACGGACGCCGCGAGCGCGCGGGGCGACCCGCACGCGGGGTGACCTCA
The DNA here is from genome assembly GCF_054781395.1 of Nocardia tengchongensis. NCBI lineage: Bacteria > Bacillati > Actinomycetota > Actinomycetes > Mycobacteriales > Nocardiaceae > Nocardia > Nocardia tengchongensis. The sequence continues at coordinate 841,498 of NZ_BAAGUM010000006.1, read as the reverse complement.
CGCCGAGCGCTCGCCGCCGCCCTCGCGGTGCTGGTGATCGGGGCGCTCGCCGGCGGGGGAGTGGCCGGTGTGCGCTGGTGGCAGCACGCGCATCCGGGCGCGATGCCTTTCAGCGGTCCGCGCACCCTGTCCGGCGGGCTGGTGCACGATTTTCCCGCCATCGATTCCACCGGCCTGACCGCCGCGCAGAACCGTGTGGTGGATGTGCTGCGACAACAATTCGACGAACAGAGCGGGCGCGACAAATACTCCGAGGGTATTGCCGAACCGTGGTGCGCGGACTTCGTGAGCTGGGTCATGCGCGCCGCCGGACAACCGTTGCACAATCCGAATTCCGGATCTTGGCGGATACCGGGCGTTTACACGTTGGAGGAGTACTACCGGGGGCAACACCGTTTCGAGGAGGCGAACGGTGGATATCTCCCGCATGTCGGGGATGTCGTGCTGTACTCCGATTCGAGTGTGTTCCATCAGCACACGAATATTGTGATCGCGGTGGATTCGGATACGATCACCACGGTGGGTGGCAATGAAGCCGGTGAATCCGGTGGCGTCGCCATCCATGAATTCCGCCCATCCGGCACAACGGGGCTGGTCGGTTTCGGGCGATTGGGAACACGCTGATTCCACATTCTGGAAACACGCGGGGCGGGGTGTACAACTGAGCGCACCTTCCGCTTACGATGGGTTTCGGCGGCGCCCGGCAGCGTCGCCGATCGATCCCTGTCCTGCTGCCCCCTCATCGGCAGGACAGGGGTCCCCGCCCGACGAAAGAGCTGGATGACGTTGTCCGACGCACCGACCTGGATCGAGTATGCCGAATTCGGCGAACGTTTCGTGGCGGCGGCGGTGACGGAATCCCGGATCGAATCCGCGGTCTCCAGCGTGGCGGGGCAGGGCATCACCATCGGCCCGTTCGGCATCGGGCCCGCCGGACTGGCCCGCTTCGTCGCCAAGGGCAGCATCGGCAAACCCACCGTCATTCGGCGCGCGCCGCACGTGCACTTCGACGTCATGCTCCCGGTCAGCCTGCGGGTCGACGTCACCCTCGGCGGACAGCGACTGCGGCTGGAAGCGGTCGTGGAGATCGACCTCACCATGCACGCGCGCACCGCCGATCCGCTGCTCATCGTCATCGACATTCCCCCGGTCACCGGCCGCGACGTCAGTTTCGTCATGCGCGCGCAGGCCATCGGCTCGGCGTGGGAAGTCCTGCTCAACCCGATCGCCCAGCTGGTGCAGCGCGAGGTCGCCAACCGCATCAACGCGATCCTGGCCGACCCGGTCTCGCAGCGCGGCCGCACCTTCGACGTACAGGCCATCCTCGACGGCACCCGGTCGGCGTACAAGGGCCGCACCACCCACGAATGGATCGGCTACGACGAGTTCGGGCACCGGTTCTTCGACCTGATCGTCACCGCGGATCGGGTGCGGCAGGTGGTGGAGTCCATGGCCGGCAAACCCATCGAGGTCGGGCCGCTGCGCACCGGGCCGGGCAACAAGGCCGAGGTCTGGGTGCAGGGCAGCGTGCGGCTCCCCAAGGTGGCTCCGGCCGCGGCGGTGGCCGTGACCCCGGCGCCCGTGCCGCGGATCGCCGAATTGCCCAGGGCCGCAGCCGAATCCGCGGTCGCCACCGCGGTGGCGGCGGAGGTTCACGATCCCGCGCTGGTACGTTTCGACCTCACCATTCCGGTGAGCCTGGAGATCAGCGTCGACGTGCTGAAGACCAACCGCTACAAGGCCGAGGTGCAGGTGCCGGTGGCGCTCACCGCGCGCGCCGCCGAACCGTTGCTGATCATCATCGACGCCGCCCCGCCGCGGGCCCGCGACATCGATCTGGAGATGACGGCCGAGGGCTGGCGGGCAGCCGCCCTGGGCAAGCTGGCGGGCATGCGCAAGCAGATCGCCGCGCAGGTGGCGATGGTCGTTCGGGCCGAGGTGGCGGACGTGTCGCGCCGCACCATCGATGTCGGCGCGCGGCTGAACGCCACCCGCGTCTGACCCTCTCGGGCGCCCACCGAATTCATAGCTATTTGTTCGCTGTCCGGCCGGTCGTGCCGGGTTTTCCATCGCTGTGACATATGGTGCCGATGTGCTCGATGAGTCTGGCGATTCCAATGTGAATATGGTGAAATGAGGGCACGTTCAGGGGCTCCCGGCGCGCAGATGATCTTGTTGTCATCGGGGAAGGTGCGCCGGGTACGCCGCAGGTGGATCGAACCGATCCAGAGCCAGACTCCTCCAGCACTCGATCGGAAAGTTCGACCAGCGAGTGTGTGAAGGAGCCGTGATGCGTTCTGCCCATGTCAATCGACGGAATTTCCTCTCCGGGGCATCGGCCCTGGCCGCCGGAATCACCGCCGGACTGAGCCTGCCGCCCGCCACCGCCGCCGCCAAGGAATCCCTCGGCACCCTGCTCGACTACGCCGGCGGCGTTCCCACAGCCCAATCCATCAGCGACGACGGACATCTCGGCGTCATCCGCTACGTCTCCGACCGGCGGCCCGGCGCGGAATGGATGGAAGGCAAACCCCTGCTCGCCCGCGAGGTCGACGCGCTGCGCGCGGCCGGACTGTCCGTGGTGTCCTGCTACCAGTTCGGCAAGGGCCCGACCGCCGACTGGCGCGGCGGCTACGCGGCCGGATTGAAGCACGCCGCACGGGGATTGGTGCTGCACAAGGCCGCGGGCGGCCCCGACAGCGCACCCATCTACGCCTCCATCGACGACAATCCCAGCGACGAAGACTTCGAATCGATGATCGAGCCCTACCTGCGCGGGTGGGAAACCGTCATCGGGCACGGCCGCACCGGCGTGTACGCCAACTCGCCGACCATCGACAACATTCGCGACACGGGCCTGGGTTCGTTCTTCTGGCAGCACAATTGGGGCACCCCGAAGGGTTTCGTGCACCCCGCCGCCACCCTGCACCAGTTCGAGATCGACAAGCGCGAGGTGGGCGGCATCTCGGTGGACGTCAACTCCGTACTGGCCCCGCAATACGGCCAGTGGTGGTGATAACCGACTCTCGTGTCCCGCTGCCGATGGCAGCGGGACACGAATATGAACAGGGAGTGGGTTAGGTCTGGCAGTGGCAGGTGGGGTCGCGCACCAGGTCCGGTTCTTCGGGGACGACCCGGAGCATGAGGTGGGGATCGGTGTGTTCGTTGTCGGAGCCGTTGGCGAAGGTATCGCCGTTGCCGTTCCAGGAGAACAGCGAGAACCGGGACAGGCCCGAGAAGGCGGATCCGAGGCTGGCGAACGACGCCGAGGAGATGAGAGAGCCGAACGAGCCCACCGACCCGATCGACAGCACCGAGCCCACGCTGCCGATGGACAGGATCGAATAGGCCGAGCCGATCGACAGGATCGATCCCTCCGAGCGAATCGAGAGGATCGATCGGCGCGAATGCAGTCCCCGCAGAGGGTGAGTCACAGCGGCCATACCTAGCGGTCTACCACAGGAATCCGGCTCTGCATACGATTTCGCCCCCGCCGCTTCCGGGCTTTCGCGCGGAGGGGACGGGGGCGAATTCTCGGCGTATGCCGAAACTAGACGGTGAAGAAGCCGATGGTCGGCAGGAAGGAGCAGGTGATCGGCTGCGCCTCCGGGTCGGACTGGGTGGTCAGCGAACCCGAGACGACGGCGACCACGCGACCCGAACCGGTGTTGGCGATGGCCGACAGGGTGGCCGGACCGTCCGGGTTGATCTTGGCGTCGTCGGTCAGGTTCATGGTGCCGGTGGCGCGGGTGTCCAGGTTCAGCCACTGCACGGTCATCGGCACCGGCTGCGGGTCGGTGGGCCGCTTGGTGCCCAGCGCGGTGAACACGAAACCGGCCTGACCCTGCGCGGGTCCCGGCGGGGGCAGCTGCGCGGGACCTGCGACGGCCAGCGCGGTGCCCACCGAGTCGGCGGAGGCGGAGATGCAGCCCTTGCCGATGGTCGGCCACAGGAACTGCGAGATGACCGGGCCGTCCTTCGGGATGTCCGGGCCGCCACCGCCGCTGCCGTCGAGGAAGGTGATGACCGCGAGCAGCGTGGTCTTCACCTGCGGCGGCAGGTTGCTGGTCTCCAGCAGCTGCTTGGCCTGGGCCAGGATGGCGTTCTTGGGGCCGGCATCGGCGATATCGGCGGGCCCGGCGGCCGCGCCCACGATGGCGGGAATCAGCGAGGCCAGGGCGTCGACCGGAACCCCTTCGGGGATCATCGGAATCGACACGGCACTCAGGGGCGCCGGCGCGGGCTTCGCGTCCGCCGCTGTCGGCACGGCAACGGTGGCGCAGGCCGCCAGGGCCAGCGCGGAGACTGTGAACCGCGTTCCTCGGGTGCGAAGCACTGGTGTAGCCGTCCTTACCTCGGGTACAACTAGCGGCGATGGAGCCCCATCGCTCCGCGCCACTCTAGGGATTCGGCTGCCGTGTTGTACAGCCACGGTGTGATCTTGGCGAACTCGATCAGCTGACGCTATCGAACGAGCGACCAGAATTCGTGTTACTGATGGGGCCAGTGATGCAAATGTTACAGCCGGGCCCGCGGTGGGCGTGACATTTCCCGCTACGACTAGGCTGGCCGGGGCCGCATGCCGCATTCGTGAGGCCCGCAGGCCGAGTACTCGCCTGGTGACCGCCCGAGCTGAAAGAACGTGCCGTGAATCGACACTTCCACATGGCCGCCGCGGCACTGGGTATTTCGGTGCTGGCCCGTCTCGTGTGGGTGCTGTTGCTGCCCAATGGCATGAACTTCGTGGATCTGCACGTCTATGTGGACGGCTCGGCGAATCTGTTCGGCGGGAACCTCTACGACTACACCGATTCCAGCAAGACGCCGGACTTCCCGCTGCCCTTCACCTATCCGCCGTTCGCGGCGCTGGTCTTCTATCCGCTGCACTTCCTGCCCTTCGGCGTGGTGGCCATCGGCTGGCTGCTGGCCACCGTGGCGGCGCTGTTCGGCGTGGTGTGGTTCGCGTTGGAGATGCTGATGGGCCGCGAGGCCATGCGCGAACAGCGGTGGCGCACAGCCGCGGTGGCGTGGACCGCGGTCGCCATGTGGCTGGAACCGGTCCGCACCACCTTCGACTACGGCCAGGTCAATGTGTTCCTGGTGCTGCTGGCGATGGTCGCGGTGCGCAGTGCCCGGTGGTGGGTGTCGGGCGCGCTGGTCGGCGTGGCGGCGGGCATCAAGCTGACCCCGGCGGTCACGGGGCTGTACTTCGCGGCCCGCAAACGCTGGGTGACGGCGATCTGGTCGGCGGTGGTGTTCTTCGGGACCATCGGGCTGACCTATCTGCTCACCCCGGGGGAGACCAACAAGTACTTCCGGGAGCTGCTCGGCGATGCCCGGCGGATCGGACCGGTGGGGTCCTCGACCAATCAGTCGCTGCGCGGCGCGCTCAGCCGCCTGCTCGGCCACGACGTGGTGTCGGGGCCGGTGTGGATCGCGGCGGTGCTGGTCACGGCGGTGCTCGCGTTCTTCGCGTGGCGTGCACTGGATTCCGACGACCGGCTCGGCACGCTGATCATCGTGCAGCTGTTCGGGCTGATGGTGTCGCCGATCTCGTGGTCGCACCACTGGATCTGGCTGATCCCGGTGATCCTATGGCTGGTCTACGGCCCGCTGCGCGAGGCCGCCGGGGCGCGGGTGCTGGCCGGGTACTGGCTGGTGGTCACGGTCATCGGGGTGCCGTGGGTGCTGGGGTTCTTCCAGGATTCGATCTGGACCATCTCGCGGCCGGGCATCCTGTCCTGGTTCGGCGCGGTGGACGTGATCGGTGTGCTGGCGCTGTTCGGGTGGATCATCCTCGCGGGCAGGCCGCGGCCGGATCGCGCGGCCGATGGGTCGCGTGCGCGGGAGACCATGCGACCCGCGATGTGATAGCTACGGTGTGAAATTCGCGCCGGCGGACCCGCGATGCCCTCGATTCTTGGGTGCGCGAATTAGTCATTAGTCCAGCTACCCTTATCCGCGCGCCGCAATGTCGCGCCGCACTTGCGTAGATCGCCAGCCGTGAACTCCGGTCGGTGACCCATCCGACCCGAAAGACCGTCTGTGAATCGACGTTTCCAGCTGGCTGCCGCCGCCCTCGGCATCTCGGTGCTGGCCCGCGTGGCGTGGGCGCTGTTCTGGCCCAGCAATCTGATCCTGGTGGACCTGCACGTCTACGTCGAGGGCGCCGCGAATCTGTTCCACGGGAACCTCTACGAATGGACCGATTCCAGTCGGTCACCACAATTTCCGCTGCCGTTCACGTATCCGCCGTTCGCGGCGCTGCTGTTGTATCCGCTGCATTTCCTGCCGTTCGGCGTGGTCGCCGTGGGCTGGCTGCTGGCCACCGTGGCCGCGTTGTTCGGCATCGTGTGGATCGCGCTCGAGATGATCGTGGGCCCGACCGCCATGCAGGAGCAGCGCTGGCGCACCGCCGCGGTGGCGTGGACCGCGGGCGGCATGTGGCTGGAGCCGGTGCGGTCCACCCTCGACTACGGCCAGGTGAATGTTTTCCTGGTGTTCATGGCGATGGCCGCGGCGCGCAGCTCGCGGTGGTGGCTGGCGGGCGCGTGGGTCGGTCTGGGCGCCGGCATCAAGCTCACCCCGGCCGTGACCGGGCTGTATTTCGTAGCCCGTCGGCAGTGGCTGGCGATCGCCGCGTCGGTCGGCGCGTTCCTGGCGACCATCGGACTGACGTACCTGCTCGCGCCGAACGAGACCAAGAAGTACTTCGGCGAATTGATCGGCGACCCGAAGCGCATCGGGCCGGTCGGTTCGGTGATCAACCAGTCCCTGCGCGGCGCGCTGAGCCGCTTGGCCGGTCACGACATCGGCGGCGGGCTGCTGTGGAAGTCGGCCGTGCTGGTGACGGCCGTGTTCGCGTTCTTCGCCTGGCGCGCACTGGCTTCCGACGACCGGCTCGGCACGCTGCTGATCGTGCAGCTGTTCGGCCTGCTGGCCGCGCCGATCTCCTGGTCGCACCACTGGATCTGCCTGGTCCCGCTGGTGCTGTGGCTGCGCTACGGCCCGCTGCGCGAGGCCGCCGGCGCTCGCCTGATGTACGCGTATTGGATGTTCAACACGATTGTCGGGATCGCGTGGTTCCTGGGCACCGTGCAGACGAATATGTGGGAAATCTCGCGTCCGGGCTATCTGGCATGGGCGGGCGCGGCGAATGCGCTCGGTGTGCTGGCGCTGTTCGCCTGGATCATCGCGGTGAAGCGGTTCAGCCCTGTGCCTCTAGTCGATCGATCTCCCGTGCGAGAGCCGTATCCAGTGGCGTGAGGCCGCCGGCGTCGTGGGTCGAGAGCGTGAAAGTGACTCGGCGCCAGCGGATATCGATATCCGGGTGGTGGTTGGCGGCCTCGGCCGCGACCGCCACCCGGCGCACCAGTTCGATGCCCGCCAGGAATGAGGCGGCCTGGACGGTGCGGGTGATGCTGTCGCCCGTACGGGACCATTCGGGCAGGTCTTTCAGGGCCTCGGCGATGTCGTCGTCGGAGAGCAACGCGGGTCTCATGATCCCGGTCTACTCCGGATTCAGGCCGCGCGTGCGACTTTGAGGTACTTCTTCAGTTCCTTGCCGCAACAGCCCTTGGCCTCGGCCTTCTGCATCCGCATGATGACCACAGGGCATTTCATGCACCGCGTTTTCTTGCGGCAGCATTTCTTCTTCGGCTTGAGACGCGAGACGTCCTTCGCCTTTACCTTGCCCATGTTGGTTAGCTTAACCTAACCTCTGCCCATTGAACAGGTGACCCGGGTCGCCCGGTAACATATTGCTCGCCGCATGCCCGGTGGAGTTCGCCATGTCTCTCAGTAGGCAAGCCCCACGCATGAGACCCATCCGGGTCGGCAACAGACTTTTCACCAGGAGGAATCAAACGTGTCGTCTGTCGAGTTCCGCAACGTCGCCATCGTGGCGCACGTCGACCACGGCAAGACAACACTGGTCGACGCCATGCTCCGGCAATCCGGTGCGTTCGCCGAACGCGCCGAACTCGTCGACCGAGTGATGGACTCCGGTGACCTCGAGCGCGAGAAGGGCATCACCATTCTCGCGAAGAACACCGCTGTTCACCGGCATAACGCCGACGGATCGGTCACCGTAATCAACGTCATCGACACCCCCGGCCACGCCGACTTCGGTGGTGAGGTCGAGCGCGGTCTGTCCATGGTGGACGGCGTCGTGCTGCTCGTCGACGCGTCCGAGGGTCCGCTGCCGCAGACCCGCTTCGTGCTGCGCAAGGCGCTCGCGGCCTCGCTGCCGGTGATCCTGGTGGTCAACAAGACCGACCGCCCGGACGCCCGCATCGAAGAGGTCGTCGAGGAATCCCACGACCTGCTGCTGGACCTGGCCTCCGACCTCGACGACGAGGCCTCCGAGGCCGCCGAGCTGGCCCTGGACCTGCCGGTCGTCTACGCCTCCGGCCGCGCGGGCGTCGCTTCCACCAAGCGCCCCGACAACGGCACCGTGCCGGACTCCGAGAACCTCGACGAGCTTTTCGAGATCCTCATGAAGTACGTGCCCGCCCCCAAGGGCGACGCCACCAAGCCGCTGCAGGCGCACGTCACCAACCTCGACGCCTCCCCGTTCCTGGGCCGCATCGGCCTGGTGCGCATCCACAACGGCACCCTGAAGAAGGGCCAGAACGTCGCGTGGATGCACGGTGACGGCGTCAAGACCGTCAAGATCACCGAGCTGCTCAAGACCGTCGGCGTAGAGCGTCAGCCCGGCGACGAGGCCGTGGCCGGCGACATCGTCGCCATCGCGGGCATCCCGGACATCATGATCGGCGACACCCTCGCCGACGTCGAGAACCCGGTCGCGCTGCCGCGCATCACCGTCGACGAGCCCGCGATCTCGGTCACCATCGGCACCAACACCTCGCCGCTGGTCGGCCGGGTGCAGGGGCACAAGCTGACCGCCCGCATGGTGAAGTCGCGCCTGGACCAGGAACTGGTCGGCAATGTGTCGCTGCGCGTGCTCGACATCGGCCGCCCGGACGCCTGGGAGGTGCAGGGTCGTGGTGAGCTGGCGCTGGCCATCCTGGTCGAGCAGATGCGCCGCGAGGGCTTCGAGCTGACCGTCGGCAAGCCGCAGGTGGTCACCAAGGTCGTCGACGGCAAGACCCACGAGCCGTTCGAAGAGCTGACCGTCGACTGCCCCGACGAGTACCTGGGCGCGGTCACCCAGCTGCTGGCCGCCCGCAAGGGCAAGATGGTCCAGATGAGCAACCACTCGGCCGGGTGGGTGCGCATGGAGTTCATCGTGCCGTCGCGCGGTCTGATCGGTTTCCGCACCGACTTCCTCACCGAGACCCGCGGCACCGGCATCGCCAACGCCGTGTTCGACGGTTACGCGCCGTGGGCCGGCGAGATCCGCGCCCGCCACACCGGTTCGCTGGTGTCCGACCGCAACGGCTCGGTCACCCCGTTCGCCATGATCCAGCTGGCCGACCGCGGTCAGTTCTTCGTGGAGCCGGGCGCGGACACCTACGAGGGCCACGTGGTCGGCATCAACCCGCGGTCCGAGGACCTCGACGTCAACGTCACCCGCGAGAAGAAGCTGACCAACATGCGGTCCGCCACCGCCGACGTGTTCGAGACCCTGGCCAAGCCGCTGCAGCTGGAGCTGGAGTCGGCGATGGAGTTCTGCACGGACGACGAGTGCGTCGAGGTCACCCCGGAGATCGTGCGTGTGCGCAAGGTCACCCTGAGTGCCACCGACCGTCAGCGTGAGATCTCCCGCCGCAAGGCGCGGGACCGGGCTGCCCAGTAGCTCTAGAATCGCCACGCCGGGGGCCGACCGCAAGCTTCACAGAGGCTTGCCGTCGGCCTCCGGCGTACCGCGATGATGTGCTGACCCACAATCCGAAGGCCCCACCGCTGGTCAACCGCACCCCGGTGTTCGCGGCCCGCCCCGGTCTGGACTGACGGAGCGGGGGAGCGAAGCGGAGGAGCGGAGGAGGGAAGACCGGGGTTACGAGGGCCGCGAACCGCCCGGAGCGAAGCGGAGGGCAAATTGGATATAGAGTGCCGAACGTGATGACCGGGGGCCGGAAGCGCGCATCGTTGCGCGCGGTGCTTGTGATGGTGGCGACCCTGCTGGCGGTCGCGACCGGCTGCACCGCGAATCCGCCGCCGCCCATCGAGTCCACGGACTCTCCCAAGACGCAGCCCGCCAAGCCCGGGAAGAACTCGGTCGTGGTGGCGGTCGACGACATCGGGATCGGGTTCAATCCGCATCTGCGCTCGCAGCAGTCGCCGGCGACGGCGGCGGTGGCGTCCATGGTGTTGCCGAGTCCGTTCAAGGCCGCGCCGACGCCGGGGGTGCCGGGCGGGACCGACTGGAATCTGAATCCGGCGCTGATGGTGTCGGCGGACGTGAGCGCGCAGGATCCGTTCACGATCACCTACCAGATCAAGAACGAGGCGTCCTGGTCCGACGGCGCTCCGATCGCCGCCGAGGACTTCAAATACCTGTGGCAGCAGATGATCACGCAGCCGGGCACGGTGGATCCGGCCGGCTATCGGTTGATCTCGGATGTCAGTTCCTCGGCGGGCGGCAAGACCGTGACCGTCACCCTGACCCAGCCGTATCCCGCGTGGCGGCAACTGTTCACCGATCTGCTGCCCCAGCATCTGGTGAAGGACAGCGGTTTCGAGCAGGGCCTGGTCGACACCATCCGGATCTCGGGCGGCCAGTTCCGGATCAAGCAGGCCGATCGCGGCCGCGAGGAGATCCTGCTCGAACGCAATGACCGCTACTGGGGTCAGCCCGCGGTGCCGGATCAGATCCTGTTGCGGCGCGGCGGAACTCCCGCGCAGGTGGCCGAGTCGCTGCGGGTCGGGGACGCGCAGATGGCGCTGGTGCACGGCGGGGTGGCGTTGCAGGCGCAGCTGGCGGCGATCCCGTCGGTGCGCACGGCGGTGATGGCGCAGTCGCGGGAGATGTCGCTGGTGCTCAACGGCCGCGGCGGGGATCTGGCCGATGTGCGGGTGCGGCGCGCGGTGCTGGCGCTGCTGGATCCGGTGTTGCTGGCCACGGTCGGCGCGCAGACCGGCAGCTGGGTGGAACCGGTTCGGGCGCAGGTGCTTTCGCCGTCGGATCCGGGGTACGCGGCGACGCAGCCGCCACGGATGCCGCAGGAGGAGGCCTTCGGGTTGCTGGCCGAGGCCGGGTTCGCCCGGGCCGCCGAGACGCCCGCGGTGCCGTCGGCGACCTCGCCCGCGCCGCAGCCGCGGCCGCTGGCCAAGAACGGCAAGTCGCTGACGGTGCGCCTGGGCGCGGTGGACGGCGACACCACGACGCTGGCGGTGGCCAATACCGCGGCGGACCAATTGCGCAGTGCCGGAATCGATGTCATCGTGCGCAGCGTCACGGCCGCGCAGCTGTACGGCAAGGAACTGACCGAGGCCGGGATCGACGCGGTGGTCGGCTGGGAGCGCACCGGCGAGGATCCGGCGACCGTGCTGGCCTCGCGGTATGGGTGCGCGCCGGTGGCCCCGCCGGGTGACAACGGTGACACCACCGTGGCGGACGGCGCGAAGAAGTCGCCGTCGAATCTGTCGGGGGTCTGTGATCCGGGCTTGCAGCCGGGCATCGACGCCGCGCTGCGCGGCATCGACCCGGGCAAGGTGATCGCCGAGACCGAGCCCCGGCTGTGGGAGCTGGCGACCGTGCTGCCCATCGTGCAGGACACCCAGGTGGCCGCCGCGGGCCCGCGCGTGGACGGGGCCTCGCTGAGCGGTGCCATCCAGACCGGCATCTTCGCGGATGCCGCCAATTGGCGGAGGCTGCCGTGACCCACGATTCCGCGCGACACGGGCTGCTGCTGGTGCACGCGCACCCCGACGACGAGTCCATCACCACCGGCGGCACCATCGCCCACTATCGCCGGCGCGGCGTCCCGGTCACAGTGGTGACCTGCACGCTCGGCGAGGAGGGTGAGGTCATCGGGGACGAGTACGCGCACCTGGTGGCCGGGTCGGCCGATCAGCTGGGCGGTTACCGGATCGCCGAACTGTCCAGGGCCCTGAACGAATTGGATGTGGACGCACCGCATTTCCTGGGCGGCGCGGGCCGCTGGCGGGACTCCGGCATGGCCGGTACGCCGTCGGCACGCAATCCGCGGGCCTTCGTGAACTCCGGGAACGCGGCGTCGGACGCGCTGGTGCAGGTGTTGCTGGAGCTGCGGCCGCGGGTGGTGATCGGCTACGACCCGCGCGGCGGGTACGGGCATCCCGATCACATTCGCGCGCACGAGATCACGATGGCCGCGGTGGACGCCGCCTCGGATTGGGGTTGGACGGTTCCGAAGGTGTACTGGACGGTCACCGACGCCTCCGTGCTGGCGATGCACACCGAGGCATTGAAGCGCCGCACCGTGGATCAGCTGCCGGGTGCGCTGCCACGGGGCTGGCGGCTGCCACACGATGGCGAATTGGCTTGTGTCCCGGCGGAATCGGTGACCACCACGGTGGACGTGTCGGATGTGCTGGCGGCCAAGCGGGCGGCGCTGCGGGCGCACGCCACCCAGGTGACGGTGGCCCCCTCGGGGCGGGATTTCGCGCTGTCGAACGACGTCGCCCAGCCGGTGCTGCCGGAGGAGCACTACATTCTGGTGCGGGGCGAGCGCGGCCCGCTCGGCCCCGACGGTCGGGAACATGATCTCTTCGGCGGGCTGGAATGAGAGACTGAGGCTATGTACAACTGGGACCTCCAGAACGCGATCGCGGCGTTCGTCGAGAGCCAGCGCCCTTACTTCGAGTGGCAGCACGAGCTGTACCTGTCGGTGCTGTACGGCTTCGTGGACATGCAGAGTCACCTGCTGACGCTGCTCGGTTTCCCGCCGGTGCCGTGACGGCGGCCGTCGGAGCCCGCTCGGGTGACCCGGTGCTCGGCGCGCGACCCGGCCGTACCGCACTCAATGCGGTGATCGCCGGGTTGCTGCTGATCGACGCGGTGATCACGCTCGGCCTCGAAGTGCTCTTCCTGCCCATCTACGCCGGGCAGGCCAAGATTCCGGAGCCCGCGCCGGTGCAGGCGGCGGGTTCGCTGGCGTCGAGCATGACCTCGGGCGCGATCCCGGTGCCGATCGCGGCTTTGGTGGCCGCGGTCGTGAACGTGCTGCTGGTGATGGGCATGGGCGTGGCGACCAAACGGATCGGTGTGATGGCGCTGCCGATCCTGGTGTGGGCGTTGGGCTTCCTGATCTGCGCCGGTTTCAGCCCGAGCGGCTACGCGCTGCTGATGGGCGACTGGCCGACCATGCTGCTGCTGATCTGCGGACTGTTGCCCGCCGGCATGTACCTCTATTACCGCGCGACCGCGCGCCTGGCCGCCGCCGGAGCCTGATTCTTCGCGGCTCTGTCACACTTCGCCGTGCTGTCTCGTCGTTCTCATGACTCGCACTCACGATCAGGAACGAGGGAACACCATGGGATTCGACGCACTGCGCAACACCGTCCGGGGCCGTGTGCTGGAATCCGGTGACGCGGACTTCGATCGGGTCGCGCGGCCGTGGAGCCTGGCGGTGACCCAGCCGGTGGCCGCCGTGGCCGAGGTCGCCGACGCCGAGGATGTGGCCGCGGTGCTGCGGCACGCGCGCGCGGCCGGATGCCCGGTGGTGACCCAGCCGACCGGGCACGGCGCCGCGGGCGGGGTGGAGAACGCGATCCTGGTGCGCACCGGTGCGCTGGACCGGGTCGAGATCGATCCGGTCGCGCGGGTGGCGCGGGTCGGCGCGGGCGTGCAGTGGGGCCGGGTGCAGGCGGCCGCGGCCGAGCACGGGCTGACCGGTCTGGCGGGCAGCAATCCGGTGGTCGGGGTGACCGGCTACACGCTGGGCGGCGGCGCGGGCTGGTTCGCCCGCAAGTTCGGGTGGGCGTCGAACGCGGTGCGCGCCTTCGAGATCGTGGACGCCGACGGTCGCCCGGCGCGGGTGACCGCAGACAGCGATCCGGACCTGTTCTGGGCATTGTCCGGCGGCGGTGGCGATTTCGCCGTGCTGACCGGCCTCGAGTTCGAGCTGTTCCCGATGCCGGCGCTGTACGGCGGCCGCGTCATGTGGCCGGCCGAGCGGCTGCCGGAAGTGTGGGATGCGTTCCGCGCGTTGACTTCCGATGCGCCCGACGAGTTGTCGGTGTGGTTCCAGCGTTTCCAGTTCCCGCAGTCGCCGGAGATGGTGGCCCTCGATGTCGCCTATCTGGGTGACCCCGGCGCGGGCGCGGAGCTGGTGTCGGTGCTGGACCGGATCGGGGGCGCGGTCGCGGACCAGCGCGGGGCGTTGTCGGTCGCGGACATCGGCGACATCACCTCCGAGCCGACCGATCCCAGCCCGGCCATCGGCCGCACCGAACTGCTGCCCGCGCTGACCCCGGAGGCGGAGAAGATCCTGCTCGGCGAATCCGTTGCGCCACTGGCCAATATCCAGGTGCGGCACCTGGGCGGCGCGCTGGCCGGGCCCGCGGCGGGTGCGCGCGGCCCGCTCGGCGAGGGCTATCTCGTCTACCTGCTGGGCCTGGGGCTGCCGCAGCTGCGTGACGCGGTGCACGCCAAGCTGGACACGTTCGGCACGCAGCTGGGCGGTCAGATCAGCGGGAGCAAGCCGTTCACGTTCCTGGCTCCGGGCGAGTCGGCGGCCGCGGCCTTCGACCCGGCGACCCTGGACCGCCTCCGCGCCGTCAAGCGAGACCGCGACCCGCACAACGTGATTCGCGCCAACTACCCGGTGCTGGGCTGACCCTGCTCACCGGCCGGCCGGGACCCCGAGCTGTCCCGGCGTGACGGCCTCGATGAGCTCCCACGCCTGAGCCAGTGGCAGGTCGATGACGTGGTACCGCTTCTTGCCCGCCGCCGAGGCCGCCACCACGGTGGCGACGCCCGCGCGGCGCTGGAAGAAGGTCTGGCGCACGGTCCAGCCGATCACGCCGGGCGCTTCGAGGCAGTCGCGGTCCCGGTCCAGGCAGCCGCTGCGGGTGATGAGCCAGGCCGGATTGCCGTCGGCGGCGGGCAGCACGGCGTGGCCGAGGCCGCGATAGCGATCCCACGCCAGGGCGACGGCGAACGGTACCGCGACCACCAGCACGACCCACAGCCAAGTCGGGATATGGCCTCCCGCAAGGGAAATGGCGAGCATGACCACCGCCGCGGCCGCGAGCGGACCCAGCGCGCGAGAGTAACGGCGGCGGTGCGCCGCCGGCCCGTGCGGGCGCAGCGGCACGGTGACCAGTGCCGGGGGCAGCATGCCGTTCGAGGTCGCGGCGGCTGCGGCATCCGCCCCGGTGCCGGGTGCGGGGACCGGGCCCGGCACCGGGGCGGGGGCGGCGGAGATATGTTGCGCTGCAACCGGTAACGGTGCGGTGGAGGGGGTATGGGTCGGCGGGCCTGCGGGAGGCTGGGCCCGGGCGGTCCCCAGCAGGTGGGCGAGGGTCGCGTGGACGGCGGTGCGCGGGGCCTGCGGCAGGATCTTCTGGCGCGGGCTGGTGCCGGTCATGATGGCCTCGAGCTCGGCGGCGCGGGCCAGGCGCAGCAGCAGTGGCTCGTTGACGGTGGCGCCGCGCAGGCGGGCCAGGTCGAGGGTGGTCTGGCGGGTGGTGAACAGGCCGTGCCGGATGGTGAGGGTCTTGCCGTCGTCGAGGACCTGCAGGCCGAACCAGGTCATCAGGTAGCGGGCGCAGGCGGCCACGCTGACCACGACCACGAGCAGCACCACGAGCAGGGCGATCACGCCGGCGATGACGCCCGCGCTGCGGTGGCCGACGTCCTGGACCGTGCCGGACTTCAGGAAGATCTGCGCGAAGCCGTACTGGAACGCCAGACCCACGACCGGGGCGACGATCGCGAAGCCGGTCAGCGAGAGCGGGGCGTAGCGCACCCAATCCGGTTGCCAGCGTGCGATTTCCACGGCCGGGCGGTCCGGTGTCGCACCGGGCGCGGCCGTTTCGGGCGTGATCGCCGGTGCGTCGGCGGCTTCGGCGCCCCCGCGGGTGTGGGCGAGCAGCGCGGTCCGCAGCTGCGGCACCAGTTTCGCGTCCAGGGAATCCAGTTTGAACTGTTCCCGCTTGTCGACGTGCTGCCCGGTGCCGATGGACAGCACCGCCAGTCCGAGCGCCCGGTGCAGCAGGTCGGCTTCCACGTCCACCGAGCGAACCCGGTTGCGCGGCACCGACAGTCGTTTGCGCTGGATCAGTCCGGTGCGCAGTTCCACCTGGTCGCCGGTGATGCGGTAGGTGGTGGTGAACCAGCGGGTGAGCGCGATGGCCACGATGACCGCGACGACGGTGAGGCTCCACAGCGGGTTGTCGGCGCGTGCCCCGGCGACCAGGGTGGCGATCAGTACCGGAATGAATCGGATGAGTTCGGTGACCGGGTGCACCAGCAGCATCCGTTTGTCGAGGCGCTGCCAGGTCTCGCCGGCCGCTGCGGCGGCCCCCGGGAGCGGCGAAAGCTGTTCCGTCGGATAGGAATCCGAGTAGCTGTTCGGATCCTGGTGCGGCGGCATGCTCACGTGGCGTCTCCCCGGTGCCGGGCGGCGATGGCGGTCAGCTGGGTGACGGTGTCCCGGGCGTCGGCCAGCGCGAGCGCGCTGATGTGCACAGCTCCTGCCGAGGAGGCGGTGGTGACGGTGACGGTGGCCAGTCCGAGCACCCGCTCGAGGGGGCCGCGGTAGGTGTCGACCGTCTGTACCCGGGTGATCGGCGCGACCCGGCTCTCCTGGGTGAACCACCCGGTGCGGGTGTAGACGGCCTCGTCGGTGATCTCCCACCGGTGCACCGCGTACCGCCACAGCGGGACCACCACGATGCTGAAAACCGCTGCGAGGAGCACGATTCCGAGTACCAGCCCCTGTAACCCGCGCCGGTGCGTGTCGAACAGCGCCCAGATCCCGACCCCGAGGATCGGCACCACCCAGGACAGGGCGGCGCTCAGCGCCCACAGCAGTTTGGCGCGGGGGCTGGGCCGCCGGGCCGGGTCGGCCAGCAGGCCGCCGGGAGCGAGGGGCTGGGACATGACGCCCATGCTTGCATGAATCGGGCCGCGGAGGCGGTTGTCGAGTCCGAGAACCGGACGCTCGGTTCCGCCGCCGCGGCCGGGCCCGCTACTTGGGCGTGATCCGGTAGAGCCCGGTGGTGGTGCCCTGGTACTGGATGCGGCCGGGGGCGATGGTGCCGACCATTTCGAGGGTGTCGTTGACCGTGGTCGCGCCGACGAATTGCTCGGAGTCGACCTTGCCGGTGTTGGCGTCGATCACCGCGAAGCTGTAGTTGTCGGTGACGCCGGCGCTGCCGCTGCCCAGGCCCGCGCTGCCGCTGCCGAGGGCACTGCTGCCACTGCCCAGCGCGCTGCTGCCGCTGCCGAGCAGCGAGTGCCGGGTGAACGTGTAGATCTTGCCGTCGGCCACCGACAGTCGCGGCACCGCCGAGGAGGGCACGGTGTTGGTCCACACCACCGTGCAACCGGACCCGGTGACGTCGATGCGGGTCATGCCACCCGACACCGGCGCGCTGGCGGGCTGGCTGGTGCCGGCGTTGGGCGGCAGCGCGGGATAGGGGTAGCCGTAGGTGCTGGCCACGAACACGCTGTTGCCGGATCCGATGGGCGAGTTCTCGGTGCCGTCGATGGCGGGCACCGAGCAGATGGGCGCGCCGGTCGCGGTGCTGTAGACGAGCAGGTTCTCCTTGGTGGCCGCGTTGTCGGTGATGGCCAGGTATTCGGTGCCGTCGCCGGGGCCGAAGAAGGTCGGGGTGGCGCCGGTGCCCCAGCTGAGCTGGCCGGGCTTGCGGGCGGGGCCGCGGTCGTAGGCCTGCCGCCAGACGATCTGCGGGTTGCCGCCACCGTCCACGTTCAGCAGGTAGAGCGCGTGGTCGGTGGCGACGGCCATGCCCTGGGGTCCGGTGGCGATGCTGTTGGCGACGTTCTCGCCGGGGGCGAGCACGATCGAGTGCGCGGTGCCGTCGGTGTTGACGAATCCGGCGGCCGCGCCGTCGGTGGCGAACCACACCCGGCCCTGATAGTCGGGGGAGACCGAGCTGACGGCGTCACAGTCGCCGCCGCCGCAGTGGCCGGTGACCGCCTGTGTCACATCGGTTTTCGAGGCGATGGACAGCGACCACTTGCCGTCGGAGCCGCGCTGGTGCCCGATCCGCAGCAGGTTGCCCGAGCCGTCGACGGTGACCATCTGGTCGTGGTTGTCGAGGTAGGCGTAGACGCCGCCGAGCAGGCTGCCCTTGGTGAGGTCGAGACTGGCGAGGGTGTTGCCGTTGCTCGGGTCGAGCAGCAGCACCTTGGGCGCGCGGTCGGTGATCTTCGTGCACAGCGCCTGGGGCAGGCCGTCGGCGCCCTGCAGGATGGTCGGGCAGGCCGCGGCTTGCTCGTGGAAGTCGGCGTGGACGCCGCCGGTGCCGACGCCGGGGAGCGGCGTGGTGTCGGAGGCTTCGGAGTCGCCGTGCATGGTCGCGGTGCCCACCGGTCCCAGATACGGATTGGCCGGTGGCACCGGCCCGAAGGCGGACGCGGTACTGGTGGCGATGGTGAGCAGGGCGGTGGCGCCGAGGCCGGCGACGACGGCGGCACGTCGGATTTGCGCGAGCACGAGGATCTCTCCCTTTTTCTGCTGGGAAGTAGTCGCCCGCGAGGCTATAGCCATCGGTACCGAGGTTTGAATAGATGTACTCGAGGATGCAAGTAATTGCATCGGAATAACCCCGGCCCGGTCGCTGGTTGCGTCGTTGCATGGCACCCGAGTCGGATCAGCGGGATGGATGGCGCATGATCGAGGACGTGACGGATCTACCCAACCCGAGCCTGCCGAGCCCGCCCCGGGAGTCGGCGCCGCCGGACGCCCCGGCCATGCGGAGCGCGCTGCGCCGGGCCCGGGACGGTGCGGCGCTCGAACTCGACGAGGCGGTGGTGCTGCTGCACGCGCGCGGCGCCGACCTCGTGGAGCTGTGCGCGTCCGCCGCGCGGGTGCGCGACGCCGGGCTGCGGGCGTCCGGGTACGCGGGCGAGACCCTGCCGATCACCTACTCGCGCAAGGTGTTCATCCCGATCACTCACCTGTGCCGCGACCGCTGTCACTACTGCACCTTCGTCACCGTGCCCGGCAAGCTGCGCGCGCAGGGCAAGGGCATGTACATGGAGCCCTGGGAGATCGTGGAGGTCGCCCGGCAGGGCGCCGAACTCGGTTGCAAGGAAGCGCTTTTCACCCTCGGTGACCGTCCCGAGGAGCGCTGGCCCGAGGCCCGGCAGTGGCTCGACGAGCGCGGCTACGACTCCACCCTGGACTACATCCGCGCCATGGCGATCCGGGTGCTGGAGGAGACCGGTCTGCTGCCGCACCTGAATCCGGGCGTGATGAGCGCGCAGGAGCTGGCGCGGCTCAAGCCGGTGTCGCCGTCGATGGGCATGATGCTGGAGACCACCTCGACGCGGCTGTTCACCGAACCCGGTCAGGCGCACTACGGTTCGCCGGACAAGGATCCGGCGGTGCGGTTGCGCGCCCTGCACGACGCCGGGCAGCTGTCGGTGCCGTTCACCACCGGCATTCTGGTGGGCATCGGGGAGACCATCGTCGAGCGCGCCGAGTCGATCATGGCGATTCACCAGGTGCACAAGGCTTTCGGGCACGTGCAGGAGGTGATCGTGCAGAACTTCCTGGCCAAGCAGGACACCGCCATGCGGCACAGCCCGGATGCGGGGATGGAGGAGTTCCGCGCCGCCATCGCGGTGACCCGGTTGGTGATGGGCCCGGAGATGCGCATCCAGGCCCCGCCGAACCTGGTGTCGCTGGAGGAGTGCCGGGCGCTGCTGGGGGCGGGCATCGACGATTGGGGCGGGGTGTCGCCGTTGACCCCCGACCACGTGAACCCGGAACGGCCCTGGCCGAACCTGGACACCCTGGCCCGGATCACCGCCGACTGCGGGTATGTACTGACCGAGCGCATCACCGCCCATCCGCGGTACGCGCTGGCGGGGGAGCCCTGGATCGATCCGCGCATCGCCGACCATGTTGCCGCGCTGCTGGATCCGGTGACCGGGCTGGCCGCCGACGTGCATCCGAAGGGCCTGCCGTGGCAGGACTGGGAGGAGATCGGTGAGCCCGGTCGGGCCGCTGAGGTGGCAGCCGGAAGTTAGGGCAGGCTTGGCAAGAGTAATGTTGGCTGGCCGGGATAGGGTTTCGCCGGGCGGAGATTTCCCTCAGGTGTGGACAGACTAGGAGAGCGGCAGTGCCGTACATCATCGCTGAACCGTGCGTTGACGTGAAGGACAAGGCGTGCATCGAGGAATGCCCCGTGGACTGCATCTACGAGGGTGGCCGCATGCTGTACATCCAACCCGACGAGTGCGTTGACTGTGGTGCGTGTGAGCCGGTCTGCCCGGTGGAGGCCATCTTCTACGAAGACGACACCCCGGATCAGTGGAGCGGCTACGTGAACGCCAACGTCGAGTTCTTCGACGACCTGGGTTCCCCGGGCGGCGCCGCCAAGGTCGGCAAGGTCGACTTCGACCCGCCGTTCATCGCCGCGCTGCCGCCCATGGCCGGAGAGTAGGCAGAGCTCTTGACCGCGCGTGGCCGGGTCAGCGCTCTGCTGCCCGATTTTCCCTGGGACACCATCGCTTCGGTGAAGGCGAAGGCCGCTTCGCATCCCGACGGCATCGTGGACCTCTCGGTCGGAACCCCGGTCGATCCGGTGGATCCGCTGATCCGCGAGGCGCTTTCGTCGGTGGCGGAGGTGCCCGGCTACCCGACCACGCACGGGACGCCCGAATTGCGCGAGGCCGTCGTCTCGGCGCTGAAGCGGCGATTCGGGATCACGGGGGTGGACCCGGCGGCGGTGCTGCCGGCCATCGGCACCAAGGAGCTCATCGCGGGGCTGCCGCGGCTGCTGGGGCTGGGTGCGCAGGACCTGGTGGTCATCCCCGAGGTCGCGTACCCGACCTACGAGGTGGGCGCGCTGCTGGCCGGTACCCGCTATCTGCGCGCCGACAGCACGGTGGCGCTGGGTCCGGAGCGGCCCGCACTGATCTTCCTCAATTCGCCGTCGAACCCGACCGGCAAGGTGCTCGGCATCGACCACCTGCGCAAGGTGGTGCGGTTCGCCCGCGAGCGCGGGGCCGTGGTGGCCTCCGACGAGTGCTACCTCGGCCTGGCCTGGGAGGGCCGCGCGGTCTCGATCCTCGATCCCGAGGTGTGCGACGGTGACCACACCGGCCTGCTGGCCATCCACTCGCTGTCGAAGACCTCGAATCTGGCCAGTTACCGGGCCGGTTTCGTGACCGGTGATCCGGAGTTGGTGGCGGAGTTGCTCGAGGTGCGCAAGCACTCCGGCATGATGCTGCCCTACCCGATCCAGGCGGCCATGACGGCGGCCCTCGGCGACGATGCGCACGAGGTCCAGCAAAAGGACCGCTACCGCGCGCGCCGGGTGGTGCTGCGAGATGCGCTGCAGCGCGCCGGATTCCGGATCGACGACTCCGAGGCCGGGCTGTACCTGTGGTCGACCCGTGACGAGCCGTGCCGCACGACGCTGGATTGGCTGGCCGAGCGCGGCATCCTGGCGGCCCCGGGCGAGTTCTACGGGCCGCGCGGGAATCAGCATGTGCGCATTGCCCTCACCGCCACCGACGAGCGCATCGCCACCGCGGCTGATCGTCTGACCAGCTGATTTTCGGTTACTCGGGGCCCCGTGATACCGTCTACGACGTTGCGAGGCCCGGTGGCCGAGCAATTCGTAAGGCCCTGTGGCGCAGTTGGTTAGCGCGCCGCCCTGTCACGGCGGAGGTCGCGGGTTCGAGTCCCGTCAGGGTCGCAGCAAAGCCCCCTCGCATTTCGATGCGAGGGGGCTTTTCGCGTTTCCGGGGTGGTTGCTCGGCGCTGCCCAGATATGTTGCCAACTCTAGATTTGTGAAAACTGACACACGTTCACTCCAGAACATCTATAACAAGTTCTCATCGCGACTCGATGAGGAGTATTTCAGTGCGTGGATTGTCATATGAAACCCCCGGCAAGAGTGTTTACGGCAGCAATGTCAGCCGACGAGGGTTCCTAGCTGCAACGGGGGTTGTTCTCGGGGCGGCCGCACTACTAGGGAAGCTCCCAGCGGCCCGAGCCTTACCAACCGGTGCGATCAATGACGGCGACCAGATGCCGGTCCTCGTAATTGGAACAGGTTACGGTGGCGCGGTCGCGGCCCTGCGGCTCGCGCAGGCCGGCCAGAACGTGGTCATGGTCGAGAAGGGCATGTCCTGGACCCAGCCCGGTTCGGACGGCAAGGTCTTCTGCAACATGCTCAAGCCGGACGGCCGGTCCTTCTGGCTGCGCACCGAGACCGACCAGCCGGTCAACCACTTCATGGGCGCGCCCTACAACAAGTCCATCTCCCGGTACACCGGTGTGCTGGATTCCGAGCAGTTCAGCGGGATTCGCATCTACCAGGGCCGCGGCGTCGGCGGTGGCTCGCTGGTCAACGGCGGTATGGCGGTGACGCCGCAGCAGAGCTGGTTCCCGACCATCCTGCCCTCGGTCGACCCGGGCGAGATGTACGGCACCTACTACCCGCGCGCCAATGCCGCGCTCAAGGTCAACAACATCGACTCGAACTGGTTCGAGGGCGCCGACTGCTACCAGTTCGCGCGGGTCGGCCGGAAGCAGGCCGAGCGGTCCGGTTTCAAATGGTCCTTCGTCCCGAACGTCTACGACTTCAACTACATGAAGCAGGAGCAGGCCAACACCGTGCCGCGCTCCGCCCTCAACGCCGAGGTCATCTACGGCAACAACGCCGGCAAGAACTCCCTCGACAAGACCTACCTCGCGGACGCGTCGGCCACCGGCAAGGTGACCATCGTCCCGCAGCACGTGGTCACCACCGTGTCCCCGGCCAACGGCGGCGGGTTCTCGGTCGTGATGAACCAGATCGACACCAGCGGCAACACCGTGAAGTCCAAAACGGTTACGGCGCAGAAGGTCTTCTTCGCGGCCGGCAGCGTGGGTACCAGCAAACTTCTGGTCACCCAGAAGGCCACCGGCAAACTGCCCAACCTGCCGGACTCGATCGGCAGCGGCTGGGGCAACAACGGCAATGTCATGGTGGCCCGGCAGAACCAGGCCTGGGACGCCACCGGCAGCCTGCAGTCCTGCATCCCCTGCCTGGGCATCGACAACCTCGCCGACACCGGCGGCCCGGCCTTCGCGGAGGTGTCGCCCTTCCCGGCCGGCATCGAAACCTTCGCCAGCCTGTACCTGGCCATCACCAAGAACCCGAACCGCGGCAAGTTCACCTACAACTCGGGCAGCGGCGGGGTGGACCTGAACTGGCAGACCGCCTGGAACCAGCCGGGCATCGACGCCGCCAAGCGCATCTTCGACAAGATCAACAGCAAGGAAGGCACCATCTACCGGACCGACCTGTTCGGTACCTACAAGACCTGGGGAGACGACTTCGCGTACCACCCGCTGGGCGGTTGCGTGCTCAACGTGGCCACCGACAACTACGGCCGCCTCCCCTCCTACCCGGGCCTCTACGTCATCGACGGCTCCCTGATCCCCGGCTTCACCACCGTCAACCCCTTCGTCACGATTACCGCGTTGGCGGAACGCAACATTGAGAAGATCATTGCCGAGGACTTCCACTGATGCGAAAGGTGACAGCTGATCTCGAACCGTCCGGGTAACTCACCGGGTACGGCCAGAATCGGTTCGGCTCCCCGCCGCCGGCACGGATTGCCGGCGGCGAACGGCTCTCAGTCGTCCGCTGAAGGTGCGGGGAGGCGGGGGAGTGGACTTCCACTAAAGGAAAAATTCCGCTGACGGGGCCGCTGAGGCGTGTTCCGTCCGGCTGGGCGGGGACGATCGCGATAGTGTTGGATATGGACGCTGTCACGGTTGTCCCCGCTCCCGTCAATGAACCGGTGCACACCTACGCCCCCGGCAGTCGCGAACGCGAGCTGCTGAGCGCGCGGTTGGCCGAGCTCTCCGCCGAGGAAGTCGAAGTTCCGCTGGTGATCGGCGGCAAACATCAGCCCGGCGCCGGAGAACGACGCACCATCGTGATGCCGCACCGGCACCGGCGGGTACTGGGGACCTACGCCAACACCACCCACGACGAAGCGCGCGCGGCCATCGCGGCGGCCACCGCCGCCGCACCCGGCTGGCGGGCCCTGCCCTTCGAGGAACGCGCCGCCATCCTGCTCCGCGCCGCCGACCTGCTGGCCGGCCCCTGGCGCGAAACCGTCGCCGCCGCCACCATGCTCGGCCAGTCGAAATCGGTGCAGCAGGCCGAAATCGACGCACCGTGTGAACTGGTCGACTTCTGGCGATTCAATGTCGCCTTCGCGCGCCAGATCCTGCGGGAGCAGCCGCAATCCGCGGCGGGCGTGTGGAATCGGATGGACTACCGGCCCCTGGAAGGGTTCGTGTACGCGGTCACGCCGTTCAACTTCACCGCCATCGCGGGCAACCTGCCCACCGCGCCCGCCCTCATGGGCAATACCGTCGTCTGGAAACCCTCACAGACACAGACGCTTTCGGCCTACTTCACCATGAAACTGCTGGAGGAGGCCGGGTTGCCGCCCGGGGTCATCAACATGGTGACCGGTTCCGGGGCGCAGGTGTCGGAGGTCGTGCTCGCCGATCCGGGGCTCGCGGGCATCCACTTCACCGGCTCGACGCGCACCTTCCAGTATCTGTGGCAGACGGTGGGCTCGAACATCGGCCGATATCACGGGTATCCGCGGCTGGTGGGGGAGACCGGCGGCAAGGACTTCATCCTCGCCCACCCCTCCGCCGACCCGGATGCGTTGCGGGTGGCCATGATTCGCGGAGCCTACGAATACCAGGGGCAGAAGTGCTCGGCCGCCTCGCGCGCCTACGTTCCGAAATCGGTGTGGCGGCGGATGGGGGAGGACTTCCTGTCCCAGGTCGAGTCGCTCACCTACGGCGATGTCGCCGATCTGTCGAATTTCGGTGGGGCCGTGATCGACAACCGCGCCTACGACAAGTGCGTGACCGCCATCGAGCGGGCGAGGGAGCGGGGGGTGTCGGTTCCGGCGGGCGGCGGCTACGACGACGGTGAGGGCTGGTTCGTGCGCCCGACCGTGCTGCTCAGTGACGATCCGGGCGACGAATCCTTCGAGACCGAGTACTTCGGGCCGATCCTGTCGGTCTACGTCTACGACGACGGCGTGCCGGACGCGTTCGACGAGATCATGGAGGTGGTGGACGGGACCTCGCCCTACGCCCTGACCGGCGCGATCTTCGCCCGCGATCGCCAGGCCGTCGAATCCGCCACGACCGCACTGCGATTCGCGGCCGGCAACTTCTACATCAATGACAAGCCCACGGGTGCGGTGGTCGGGCAGCAGCCCTTCGGCGGCGCCCGCGCCTCCGGCACCGACGACAAGGCCGGCTCCTATCTCAACCTGCTGCGCTGGGTCGCCCCGCGCACGCTGAAGGAAACCTTCGTTCCCCCGGTCGATTTCCGCTACCCCCACATGGAGGCGTGATGAACCCACTGCGCCCGGCGATCCTGGCGGCAGCCGGATCGTCACGGATCAAGGATGTCATCACCCGGGTTCCGGCGACCTCCGCCGTGGTGCAGCGCTTCGTCGCGGGGGAGACCCGGGCCGAGCTGGTGCCGGTGGCGCGGGCGCTGCTGGAGAGCGGCCGCTCGGTCAGCGTCGACTTCCTCGGCGAGTACACCACCGATCGGGTGCAGGCGAGCGCCGCTGTGGCGGAGTACTTCTCGCTCATCGACGATCTGGCCGAGGCGGACCAGTCCTCCACCGGGGTGCTCACCGACATCCCCCGGGTGGAGGTCTCGCTCAAGCTGTCGGCCCTGGGGCAGTCCCTGGGGCAGGACGGCCCGGCCATCGCCGCGGAGAACCTGCACAAGCTGTGCGCCAAGGCCGTCGAGCGGCACGTCTGGGTGACCGTCGATGCCGAGGACCACACCACCACCGCCGACACGCTCGAGGCCGTCCGCAACGCCCGCGCCGAATTCCCCTGGCTGGCGGTGGCTTTGCAGACCTACCTGCGCCAGGCCGAGGACAATGCCCGGCACCTGGCCGCCGACGGCACCCGGATCCGTTTGTGCAAGGGCGCCTATCAGGAACCGGACACCGTGGCCTACCAGCGCCGCGCCGAGGTGGACGCCTCCTACCTGCGCTGCCTCGAGGTCCTGCTGCGCAACGCCTGGTACCCGATGATCGCCTCGCACGACCCGGCCATGATCTCCGCCGCCCTGGCGCTGGCCGCCGAAAATCACCGCGCGCCCGGCGATTTCGAGTTCCAGATGCTCTACGGCATCCGCGATGCCGAGCAGCGCCGCCTGGTCGACGAGGGGCATTCGCTGCGCGTCTACATCCCCTACGGCACCCAGTGGTACGGGTACCTCATGCGCCGTCTCGCCGAACGCCCGGCCAACCTGGGCTTCTTCCTGCGCGCCCTGACCGAGCGCGGCTGAGGGACCCTCAGACCAGGGGACGGCCGAAGCGGCGGCGCAGGCGCATGTCGGCCAGATAGAAGTTGTACGGGAACATGCGCAGGACCGTGGGCATGCGGGTCCAGACCGCGGAGATCACGCGCACGAAGCCGGTGAAGATGCGTTCGTCGCGGGCGGTCCAGGTCATCGACATCTCGTCGCGCAGGTGCTGGGGGAGTAGAGCGGTCACGATGAATCGGTGCAGCCCGCCCAGAGTGATCTGCAGCGGCCAGGCCAGCATCTTCAGGTCGGTGAGGTCGTTGAAGTACTTGCGGGTGGGCCCGTCGATGGTCTTGGTGGCGAGGTTCTCGTCCCAGTAGGCGTAGAAGTCGTCGCGGGTGGCGGGCCACATCTCGGGGCGCATCTGCAGGGTGGTGCCCAAGCGCGCGCAGTACTGGTAGAAGGCTTCGGCCAGTGCGGGATTCATCGGGCCGCGCATGCGGTGGTAGAGGTCGTCGACGCCCCAGTACAGGCAGGCCGCCACCCACAGCTGGAGTTTCGGGTCGAAGGCGTTGTACTTGACCGGGCTGCCGGGTTTGGAGTGGACGGTGCGGTGCGAGCGGTTCACGGCCTCGCGGTAGGCCGCGCGGTCCTCGTCGTTGCCGAGCAGTGCGACCGACAGATAGGTGAGGGTGGTGCGCAGCCGCTTGAGCGGGTGCAGCGTCACCTTGCCGCTGTCGACGTCGCTCTCCATGACGCCGTAGGCGACCGGCTTCAGCGACAGCTGCATGACGACATTGGCTGCCCCGCCCAGGAAGGCCGCTACGCCGTCGATGTGCTCACGCATGGACTCGGGGGTCAGCGGCTCGTGGGCCGGGGGCAGCTCGTCGAATTCGCGCAGCGGGGCGGTCATCGTTGACTCGACTCCTCGTCGTCACTCCTCACCGATGAGGAGAGTGTGAGAAACTTCGCTGCTCACCTTCTCATCATGGGGTGGCCGTGTCAATGTGCGAAGATTAGTGCCTCACCGTTTCTTCGTGACCGGAAAGGGCTCGGACCATGGCCAAACTGGCCAAACTGCTGCCGCTCGTGCGCGGATCCGGTCCCGAGGACCGCAATCAGGCCAAGGTCCTCGACGCCGCGTTGCTGGCCTTCCTGGACTTCGGCATCAAACGCACCAGCATGGTCGAGGTCGCCCGGCGCGGCGGGCTCTCGCTGGCCACGCTCTACCGCCGCTTCGCCGGCAAGAATGATCTCATCCAGGCCGTCGCCCTGCGCCAGGCCCGCCAGCTCATCGATGACGTGGACGCCGCCGTGCAAGGCCCGATCGAGGCCGACGCCAGCGCCGAGGAACAGATCGTGGTGCTGTTCGTCGCCTTCATCGAGGGTCTGCGCGGCAATCAGCTGCTGGGCCGGCTGCTCAAGACCGAACCCGAGGTCGTGCTGCCCTACCTGACCGTCCAAGGCGCGCCGGTGATCGAACTCGGCCGCGACTACCTGGCCGAGTTCATGACCCGGCTCCAGGCGGAAGGCAAACTGCCGCACTACGATCCGCTGCCGCTGGCCGAGATGATCGCCCGGGCCGCGCTGTCGCTGGCGTTGACCCCGCAGACCGTGATTCCGCTCGACGATCCGGCGGCGCTGCGGCAGTTCGCCCGCGACCACATCATCCCGGGCTTCCGAATCCTCTGACCGGCAACGGTTCTCACACCAGCCGCAGGCCCAGGCGGCGGCGAATTCGCATATCGGTGAGATAGACGTTGAGCGGGAACGCGCGCAGCGTCGGCGGCACCACCGACTCGACCGCGCCCGCGGTCCGCAGCATGGCGGCCAGCGCGCGGTCCTGGCGCGGCGTCCACGTCATGCCCATCTCGTCCCGGAGGTGTTGCGGCAGCAGGCCGGTCACGAAGAAGCGGTGCACGCCCGCGAACGGCGGGCGCAGCGGCCGGGGCAGCATCTTCAGGTCGATGAGATCGTCGAAGTACGCCCGGATCTTCGGATCGATGCGGGTCTTGGCGAGGTTCTCCGTCCAGTACCGGTCGAAGGCGGCGCGGTCGGCGGGCCACATCTCCGGGCGCACCTGCAGGGTGGTGCCCAGGCGTGCGGCGTGGACGTAGAAGGCGTCGGCGTCGTAGTCGTCCATCGGGCCGTGCATGCGCTCGTAGAGGTCGCGCGCGCCCCAGTACAGGCAGGCGGCCACCCAGAGCTGGAGTTTCGGGTCGAAGGCGTTGTACTTGACGGTGCTGTCCGGGCGGGAGCGGACGTACTTGTGCACGGTGTCCACCGCTTCCCGGTAGGCCGCACGGTCCGCCTCGGTGCCCAGCAGGGCGACGGCCAGGTAGGTCAGCGTGGTGCGCAGCCGCTTCCACGGGTGGATCATGACGTTTCCGGATTCCACCGGGCTCTCCACCACGCCGTAGCCGACGGGCGGGTTGGAGAGCTGCATGATCACGTTCGCGGCCGCGCCGAAGAAGCCGGCGGCGCCGTCCAGATAGCGGCGGACGTCGATCTCCGGTGCGGGCGCGGCGGATTCGAACGGGCGGGGCAGCGGCCTGGTCATCGTTGACCACATCCTCTGGTGAGAAGGTTGTATAGAAACTGTCTTACCCACTCGGGTGGTCTGTCAACCGGCCGGACGGCTTCGCAAGCGATTCGTTGCGTGCGCGCTCGGGTAGCGTGAGCCCGTGTCGCCGCTGTTGCTGAGCTCGTTGAATCCGGCCGCCATCGCCGCCGGAGCCGATATCCCCGATGCCGTCACCATCGACGGGGAAACCCTGTCGCGCAGTGATCTGCTCGGCGCGGCCACCTCGGTCGCCGAACGCGTCGCCCAGGCCCGGCGGGTCGCGGTCCTGGCCGAGCCGACCGTCACCACCGTGCTCGCCGTGATCGGCTGCCTGATCGCCGGCGTGACCGTGGTGCCGGTGCCGCCGGACGCTGGCAGCGCGGAACTGGCGCACATCCTC
Source organism: Nocardia tengchongensis (assembly GCF_054781395.1). Lineage (NCBI taxonomy): Bacteria > Bacillati > Actinomycetota > Actinomycetes > Mycobacteriales > Nocardiaceae > Nocardia > Nocardia tengchongensis. The sequence continues at coordinate 812,128 of NZ_BAAGUM010000006.1, read as the reverse complement.
ACCGATTCCGGTGCGCAGGCCTGGCTCGGGAAGGCCCCCGCCGGGTCGGAGCTGCCGGTGATTCCGGTGCGCAAGCACGCCCGGTCCTGGCATCGATACGCCGAACCCGCCGGGAACGCCACGGCTTTCGTGCTCTACACCTCCGGAACGACCGGCGCGCCCAAAGGCGTGATGCTCAGTCGCGCGGCTATCGCCGCCGGGCTCGACGCCTTGATCCAGGCGTGGGGCTGGACCTCGAAAGACGTGCTGGTGCACGGTCTTCCGCTGTTCCACGTGCACGGCCTGATCCTCGGCGTGCTCGGCCCGCTGCGCGCGGGCAGCCCGCTCGTCCACACCGGCAAGCCCACCCCGCGCGCCTACGCCGACGCGCACGGCACCATGTACTTCGGCGTCCCCACCGTCTGGTCGCGGGTCGTCGAAGAACCGGACGCCGCACAGGAATTGGCGAAGGCCCGCATCCTGATCTCCGGCAGCGCCCCGCTGCCCGTGCCGGTGTTCGAGCGGCTGGTCGAGCTCACCGGGCACGCTCCGATCGAGCGCTACGGCATGAGCGAAACCATGATCACCCTCTCCACCCGGCCCGACGGGGAACGCCGCCCCGGCTGGGTCGGCACCCCCGTGGCGGGCGTGGAGACGCGGCTGCGCGACGAGTCCGGCGCGCCCGTGCCGCACGACGGGGAAAGCGTCGGCGGACTGCAGGTGCGCGGACCCATGCTGTTCGACGGCTACCTGGGCAAGCCCGAGGTGACCGCCGAGAACTACACCGCCGACGGTTGGTTCAAAACCGGTGACGTGGCCGTCATCGACGCCGAGGGGTTCCACCGCATCGTGGGCCGGGAATCGGTGGACCTGATCAAGTCCGGCGGCTACCGCATCGGCGCGGGCGAGATCGAGACCTCACTGCTCGGGCATCCGGCCGTCGCCGAGACCGCGGTCATCGGCGTCCCGGACGAGGACCTCGGGCAGCGCATCGTCGCCTACGTGGTGCTGCGCGGCGGGGCGGGGGAAGCGATCGCCGAGGAGCTCATCGCCCATGTGGCGGGCGAACTCTCGGTGCACAAGCGCCCGCGCGAGGTGCGCGTCGTGACCGCGCTGCCGCGCAACGCCATGGGAAAGGTGCAGAAGAAGCTGCTGTCTTGACCTCGAGTGTGCTCGAGGTTTTAGCGTGATCGACATGACCGCATCACTGTCGCCCGCCCAGATCGAGTACCTGAACAGCCAGCGGCTGGGGCGGCTGGCCACCGTCCGCCCCGACGGCTCCCCGCAGAACAATCCGGTGGGGTTCCGCTACAACGCGGCGCTGGGCACCATCGACATCGGCGGCCGCGACCTGGCCGCCAGTCAGAAGTTCCGCAACCTGGCCAAGGACGACCGCGTCGCTTTCGTCGTCGACGACGTCCCCTCGGTCGATCCGTGGACCGTTCGGTGCCTCGAAATCCGCGGCACCGCACTGGCCTTGCGCGACGTCGAGCCGTTCTACCCCGGCCTGTCCCCGGAACTCATCCGGATCACCCCCGAGCGCGTCATCGCCTTCGGCATCGAGTGACACCCGGGTTCGGGTGCCGGAGGTTTCGGGGTCTGGCCGCCGGTCGCCGCCGCCCATAGCGTCCTGGAGCGAAAATATTCGTTCTCCAGGAGGCCTGATCGATGCCCACCGCACTGCGCACCACGCTGGCCGCCACAGCCGCCCTCGCCGGGCTGCTGGCCCCCGCCGCCGCGGCGACCGCCGCCCCGCTGTCGCTCACCCCGATGCAGCAGCCCGTCGAGCCGGTCGCCGGGCCCACCACGACCGGATCGGTGAACACCGGGCCCAACGGCACCGGATCATTCGACCCCTCGGCCGCCGGGTCGGCGAACCTGATCAAGGCGCTCCAGACCGGTTCGGGTCAGTGCAACAACACGATGCCCATCCCGGTGCTCGACGGATCGTCCGCCCCGTGGTGCGCCCTGTACAAGTGAGCCACCGGTGAAATGACGAAAACCCCTGCGGCCCAGGCCGACAGGGGTTTTCGCGTGAGCGGATGCTAGTCGTTGGCGTGCAGCGCCGCGTTCAGCTCGATACCGGTGCCCTTGCGCGGGCGCACCTCGACCGCGCCGGTCAGCGAGTTGCGGATGAACAGCAGGTTCGACTTGCCCGACAGCTCACCGGCCTTCACGGTGCTGCCGTCCGGCAGCGTGACCTTGGTGCCCGCGGTGACATAGAGCCCCGCCTCCACCACGCAGTCGTCGCCGAGCGAGATGCCCAGGCCCGAGTTGGCGCCCAGCAGGCAGCGTTCGCCCAGTGCGATGACCTGCTTGCCGCCGCCGGACAGGGTGCCCATGATGGACGCGCCGCCGCCGACGTCGGAGCCGTCGCCGACCACCACACCGGCCGAGATGCGGCCCTCCACCATGGAATTGCCGAGCGTGCCGGCATTGAAGTTGACGAAGCCCTCGTGCATGACGGTGGTGCCCGAGGCCAGGTGCGCGCCCAGGCGCACGCGGTCGGCGTCGGCGATCCGCACGCCCGACGGCAGCACGTAGTCCACCAGGCGCGGGAACTTGTCGACGCCGTACACGGTGACCTGGCCGCGGGCCCGCAGCTTCAGGCGGGTCAGCTCGAACTCCTCGGTCGAGCACGGGCCGTGGTTGGTCCACACCACGTTCGCGAGCAGCCCGAAGATGCCGTCCAGGTTCGCGCCGTGCGGGCGGACCAGCCGGTGCGAGAGCAGGTGCAGGCGCAGGTAGGCGTCGTGGGTGTCGATCGGGGCGGCGGCCAGGTCGGCGATGACGGTCCGGACCACGACGGTCTCGACGCGTCGGTCCTCATCGGCGCCGGCCGCGCTCGCGAACTTGGCGAACTCGGGGTCGGAGGCGTCCAGCCGCACCGTGCCGACCTCGTCGGCGGAGTATTCGCCGAGAGTCGGGTACGGGTACCAGGTGTCGAGGACCGTACCGTTGACGGTGATGGTGGCGATGCCGACTGCGGAAGCTCCCTGTGTACTCACGTCCCCGTACGTTACCCGGCGGTGAATTCGTACCCCATGCGGTGCCGATTTGTGCCAACGCAGTGACCGTGCGAAGAACTGCGGTTATTCCTGCTTTAGGGTGGATCGAGTGACCATCGATCTGAGTGCCGACCCCATTTCACTCACCGCCGCGCTCGTGGACATTCCGAGCGTGTCTCAGAACGAGAAGGTCATCGCCGACATCGTCGAAAAGGCACTGCGCGAACAGACCACCGGATTCGAGATCCTGCGCCACGGCAATACCGTGCTGGCGCGGACGAATCGGGGGCTGCCGAGCCGGGTGATCCTGGCCGGGCATCTGGACACCGTGCCGATCGCCGACAATGTGCCCGGCCACTTCGAGACCACCGCGGACGGCGAAGTGCAGCTGTGGGGTTGCGGCAGCGTCGACATGAAGTCCGGGGACGCGGTCTTCCTGCACCTGGCCGCCACCGTGGCCGATCCGGTGCACGATCTGACCCTCATCTTCTACGACGGTGAGGAGATCGCCGCCGAGTTCAACGGCCTCGGCCGCATCGAACGCGAACTGCCCGAATGGCTCGACGGCGATCTGGCCATCCTCGGCGAGCCCTCCGGCGGCTGGATCGAGGCGGGCTGCCAGGGCACCCTGCGGGTGCGCCTGACCACCGCCGGGGTACGTGCCCACACCGCGCGAGCCTGGCTGGGGGACAACGCCATTCACCGTTTGGCCCCGATCCTGGAACGGCTCGCCGCCTACCGGGCGCGCGAGGTCGAGATCGACGGCTGCACCTACCGCGAGGGCCTGTCCGCGGTCCGCGTCGAGGGCGGGGTGGCCGGCAACGTGGTGCCGGACGTGGCCACCGTCGACGTGAACTTCCGCTTCGCCCCCGACCGCACCCTGGAACAGGCCACCGAGCACGTGCGCGAGGTGTTCGCCGGGCTGGAACTGGAATTCGAGCGCACCGACGGCGCGCCCGGAGCCCTGCCCGGCCTGTCCAATCCGGCCGCCAAGGACCTGATCGAGATCGTCCACGCGCACGGCAGCGGCGGCGTCCGCGCCAAGTACGGCTGGACCGATGTCTCGCGGTTCGCCGCCCGCGGCATGCCGGCGGTGAACTTCGGCCCGGGCGACCCGAACCTGGCGCACAAGCGGGACGAGCACCTGCCCGTCGATCAGATCACCCAGGTGACGTCGATGCTGCGCAGCTACCTCACGGGCGAGAAAAGCTGATCAACTGTTCAGCACCACGCTGATCGAGCGACCGCCCACGGCCACCGGCGCGTTGTACGGTTGGCTGCATGTCTGCTGATGGCGAAAACGAGGGTGTGGGTTTGTCGAAGACGCCACGGTTCCGGGGGCCGATCATGTTGCGGCGCGACCGCAAGAAGGGGATCGGCACCACCGATCAGCACCTCCTGGACGAGCGCGGCCCCGTGGACTGGGTGCACACCGACCCGTGGCGCGTACTGCGCATCCAGGCCGAATTCGTCGAGGGCTTCGGCGCTTTGGCCGAGGTGCCACGCGCGGTCGCCGTCTTCGGCTCCGCTCGCACCCCCGCCGACTCGGCCGAGTACGCGGCGGGCGTCGCCATCGGAAGCGCTTTGGCGCGAGCCGGTTTCGCGGTCATCACCGGCGGCGGACCGGGCGCCATGGAGGCGGCCAACCGGGGCGCCTCGGAGGCCGGCGGCTATTCGATCGGCCTGGGCATCGAGCTGCCGTTCGAACAGCACCTCAACGAGTGGGTCGACCTCGGCATCAACTTCCGGTACTTCTTCGCGCGCAAGACCATGTTCGTCAAGTACGCGCAGGCGTTCGTGTGCATGCCGGGCGGCTTCGGCACCCTCGACGAGCTGTTCGAGGCGCTGACCCTGGTGCAGACGCACAAGATCACCCGCTTCCCGATCATCCTGTTCGGCACCAAATACTGGGCGGGACTGGTGGATTGGATGCGCGAATCGCTGCTCGGCTCGGGCAAGATCGCCGCCGGCGACCTGGGGCTGGTGCACGTCACCGACAGCGTGGACGAGGTGGTGGAGATCGTCACCCTGGCCGCGCAGGCGCGCAAGGAGATGAACGAGGCGGGGGTGGAGGACCAGTGGTGAGCGACGCGTACGCGGTCTGCGTGTACTGCTCGGCCAGTGTCGACGATCCGGTGGCGCTGGACCTGGCCACCCGGGTCGGCGCCGAGATCGGCCGTCGCGGTTGGCAATTGGTCTCCGGCGGCGGCAATGTGTCGATGATGGGCGCGGTCGCGCAGGCGGCGCGGGCGGCGGGCGCGCACACCGTCGGGGTCATCCCGAAGCGGCTGGTGCACCGCGAGGTCGCCGACACCGACGCCGACGAGCTGATCGTCACCGACACCATGCGCGAGCGCAAACAGGTCATGGACGAGCGCGCCGACGCCTTCCTGACCCTGCCCGGCGGCATCGGCACCCTCGAGGAACTGTTCGAGACCTGGACCGGGGCCTACCTGGGCGTGCACGCCAAACCCGTGGTGGTGCTCGACCCGCAGGACCACTACCGAGGGCTCTTCGACTGGATCGGGGAGCTGCGGGTGCGCGGGTACGCGGGGCTGGAGGCCATCGACCGGGTGCTGGTGACCAAGAGCTTCGACACCGCCTTCGCCGGGCTGCGTCTCACCCGTTGAGCGGAACCCTACGGTTTCACTCGACAAGATCGGGCGAATCGGTCAGGGTGTCCTCATGAGTACCGATGCGCGCTCGACGGTGAGCCTGCTCGACCTGGTCCGCAGTCTGCCCGGCATGGCCATGCAAGCGCCCGGCATGCTCCGCAATGTCGTGCACATGGGGGTGAAATCCGGGGACAAGTCCTCGATCGGACTGTTCTTCCAGCGCGGCGCCGCCCGGCACCCAGACCGGCCCTTCCTGAAATTCGAAGGGCGCGTGTACACCTGGGGCGAAGCCAACGCCCTGGTCAACCGGTACGCGAAGGTGCTCGAGGCGCACGGGGTGAAGCGCGGCGACGTGGTCGGCATCCTCATGGTCAACCGCCCCGAGGCGCTGTTCACCGTGCTCGCCACCGTGAAACTCGGCGCCACCGCGGGCCTGCTCAACCACAACCAGCGGGATGTGGTGCTGCAGCACAGCTTCGGACTGCTGAACTCGGTGCTCGACGTCATCGGCGAGGAATGCGCGGACGCGCTGGACACGCTCACCGAACCCCGGCCCACGCTGCTGTGGAGCGAACAGCTCGACGCCGAGGCCGCCACCGCCGACGCCTCGAATCCCGCTGTGACCGAGGAGATCACCGCCCGGGAACGCGCCTACCTGATCTTCACCTCCGGCACCACCGGCCTGCCCAAGGCCAGCGTCATGACCCACCTGCGCTGGACCAAGTCCATGGCCGGGATCGGCGGGCTCGGGGTCCGGCTCGAAGGCAAGGACACGCTCTACAGCTGTCTGCCGCTCTACCACAACAACGCCCTCACGGTGGCGCTGTCCTCGGTGATCGCCGGCGGCGCGACTTTCGCACTGGGACGTAAGTTCTCGGCCACCCGCTTCTGGGACGAGGCCGTCGCCAGTGAGGCCACCGCCTTCGTCTACATCGGCGAACTGTGCCGCTACCTGCTCAACCAGCCGGCCAAGCCCACCGATCGCGCGCACCACATCCGGCTCTGCGTCGGCAATGGCCTGCGCCCGGAGCTGTGGGACGAGTTCCAGCAGCGGTTCGGGATCAAACGGATCGTCGAGTTCTACGGCGCGAGTGAGGGAAACGTCGCCTTCATCAACGCCTTCTCGGTGGCGCGCACCGCCGGGTTCACGCCGCTGCCGTTCGCCATCGTGGAATACGACGACGCCACCGGCAAGGCGCTGCGCCACCCCGACGGCCGCCTGCGCCGGGTGCCCGCGGGCGGAGTCGGCCTGCTGCTGGCGAAGGTGACCGACCGCTCGCCGTTCGACGGCTACACCGACGCGACCGCCACCGAATCCAAGCTGGTGCGTGACGGTTTCGCGGCCGGCGACTGCTGGTTCGACACCGGCGACCTGGTCCGCGACCAGCGCTGGGGCCACATCGCGTTCGTGGACCGGCTCGGCGACACCTTCCGCTGGAAGGGCGAGAACGTCGCGACCACCGAGGTCGAGGGCGCGTTCGACGGCATCGGCACGGTCACCCAGGCCGTGGTGTTCGGCGTCGGCATCCCCGGCACCGACGGCAAGGCCGGCATGGCCGCTGTGACGCTGCACGAGGGCGCGCACTTCGACGGCAAGGTCGCCGCCAAGACGCTCTACGAGCAGCTGCCCACCTACGCGGTGCCGTTGTTCATCCGCGTGGTGCCCGAGCTGGAGCAGACCTCCACGTTCAAGAACCGCAAGGTGGAACTGCGCAATCAGGGCTACGCCGACGACGCGCAGAGCACGCTCTACGTCCTCGCGGGCCGCACCGACGGCTACGTTCCCGCGTACCCCGAATACGCCGCCGAGGTCGCCGCGGGTCGAGCCCCCGCCAACTGAGGCTCCGGGTCGTTCCGGAGGCGGGCCGGTCGGGGCCCGGTTCCGGTCGGCTGCCCAGCACTGCCGCCACAGCGCTCGGTACAGTCGAGGGCATGTGTGCGCCGTTGCCGACATTGTGCGGGAAGCCGGTGGCGACGGATCGGGCGCTGGTGATGGCGATCGTGAACCGGACGCCGGACTCGTTCTATGACCAGGGCGCGACGTTCACCGACGAGGCGGCCCTGCGGGCCGTGGACACCGCCGTCGCCGGGGGCGCGGATCTGGTCGACATCGGCGGGGTGAAGGCCGGGCCGGGGTCCGAGGTGGACGCCGCCGAGGAGACGCGCAGGGTGGTGCCGTTCGTGGCGGCTATCCGCGAGCGTTACCCGGAGTTGCTCATCAGCGTGGACACCTGGCGCGCGGACGTGGCGCGAGCCGCGGTCGCCGCGGGCGCGGATCTGATCAACGACACCTGGGCGGGGGCCGATCCGGACCTGGTCGGTGTGGCCGCCGAACTGGGTGTGGGAATCGTGTGCTCACATACCGGGGGTGCGATTCCGCGGACCCGCCCGCACCGGGTTCGGTACCCGGATGTGGTGACCGAGGTCACTACCGCGTTGGTGGCCGCGGCCGAAAATGCTGCGGCCGCGGGGGTCATGAAGGACTCGATTTTGATCGACCCCACCCATGATTTCGGGAAAAACACCTATCACGGGCTCGAATTGTTGCGGGCGATAGACGTTCTTGTGAAAACCGGATGGCCCGTCTTGATGGCGCTGAGCAATAAGGATTTCATCGGAGAGACTCTTGGTGTCGAGCTGTCCGAACGATTGGAGGGCACATTGGCAGCGACTGCTTGGTCTGCTTCCGCGGGTGCTCGCGTCTTCCGGGTGCACGAGGTGGCCCAGACCCGCCGGGTCGTGGACATGATCGCCGCCATCCAGGGTCACCGCCCACCCGCCCGTACTTTGCGAGGTCTCGCATGAAAACAGACTGGGTGTACTCCAACACCTTCGACCGCCCCGAATGGACCGTCGAGGAACTCATCGCCGCCAAGGGCGACCGCACCGTCTCCGTGGTGCTGCCCGCCCTCAACGAGGAAGCCACCGTGGCCGCCGTGGTGGCCAGCATCCGGCCCCTGCTCGGCACGCTGGTGGACGAACTCGTCGTCCTGGACTCCGGGTCCACCGACGCCACCGCCGCCCGCGCACGGGCCGCCGGAGCCCGCGTGGTCACCCGCGAACAAGCCGTGCCCGAACTCGACCCCGTCCCCGGCAAGGGCGAATGCCTGTGGCGTTCGCTCGCCGTCACCGAAGGCGACCTGATCGCCTTCGTGGACTCCGACCTGATCGACCCGGACCCGAACTTCGTCCCCAAGCTGCTCGGCCCGCTGCTCACCGTGGACGGCATGCACCTGGTCAAGGCGTACTACCGCCGCCCGCTGCGCACCGGCGAAGCGGTCGACCACCACGGCGGCGGCCGCGTCACCGAACTGGTGGCCCGGCCCCTGCTGGCGGCGCTGCGCCCCGAACTCTCGAATGTGCTGCAGCCCTTGGGTGGTGAGTACGCCGGCACCCGCGAACTGCTCACCTCGGTGCCCTTCGCGCCCGGCTACGGCGTCGAGATCGGCCTGCTGCTCGACACCTACGACCTGCTCGGCCTGTCCGCCATCGGACAGGTGAATCTCGGTGTCCGCCAGCACCGCAACCGCCCGCTGGCCGACCTCGGCGTCATGAGCCGCCAGATCCTGGGCACCGTCCTGGGCCGCAGCGGCATCCAGGACTCCGGCGCGGCCTTGACCCAATTCCCCATGGTGGCAGGCGAATTCATCGCCAACGCGACAGAGGTGTCGCTCGCGGACAGGCCCCCCATGAACACCCTGCGCTCGGAGGAGGCAGCGGCCTGATGTTCGCGGCGCGTCTCGTTCTGGACTGAGCGGAGGGAGGGAAGAACGAGACCTCCAGCGCCGCGAACCCGCCCGGAGCGAAGCGGAGGGCAATCAGACTCTGTCGTGGCGGTAGATGGGTGTGAGTAGATCGGCCTCGATCGGCTCCCCCGTCGAGCGGTCGTAGCGGACACCCACCACCGCCGAGAACGGGTGGGTGGCCGCGCGCTCGTGCAAGGTCGCGAGCCGGGTCGCCAGCAGCCGGATCGCCCCCAGCGAGGCGGGCGGGTGCAGGCCGTCGATGACCAGCACGCTGCCCTTGCCGTCCGGGCGGGGGAGACGGGCCAGATAGGCGATGTCGTAGGGCTCGGTGCCGCCCGGTCGGTAGACCCGCCGCGCGGCCCGATCCTCGATACCCCGGCGCACCCGGCCCGCCCGCGCCACCGTGCGTCTGAGCCGGGGATCCGCGGCCACCAGGTAGCGCAGACTGGGCGACAATTCGGGCCCGCCGAGCACGATCAGCCCGTCCCGGTCCAGGTCGAGCGGGCGGCCCGGCAGGAACCGCTGGACATTCGCGGTGAAGCCGAGTTCGCGCAGCAGTTCCACCAGCCGGTGCGGCGCCGCGGCGTCCGGTGCGCCCACCAGGGCGATGGAGCGGGTGGCACTGCGCACGTCCGGGGTGAGGATGGTGAGCGGACCGTGTCCGAAGAACAGGCCCTCGGGCACCGGGCCCTGCGTACTCACCTGATGGATGCGAGCGCGGGAAAGGCCCGCGGCCGCACCGATTCTGGCGAACGTCCAGCCCTCGGCATGTAGTTCGCGAATGACAGCGCGGCGGATGCGCGTCAGCTCATTGATCTGCTGCTGCGCGGCTGCCACGCCTTCGGTGGCGGCTTTCAGGCGTTCGACCTTGTCCTCGATCGCGAATACCCGGGCCACCTCGTCGGCCGACATGTGCGCAGTCTAGATAGCTGGACAGCATCATGCGTCAAGTCCGCTAGACAGGGTTGATCTCAGGTGGCGTCCGGATCCACCGGCGGACGTTCGTTGCGCTCCAGCGGTTTCTGTTCCGCCGGCATCGAAATTGGGCCGGATCCGGTATTGGCGGAACCGTTTCCGCTGTTCGAGGAGGTGACCGGCTTGTCGAATTTGGTCAGGTCGGTGAAGCTGTTCAGGATCGAGTCGTCCCCGTCCAGCAGATGTTTCGTGACCATCGAACGCGGATTCATACTTCGCAGTTCGTTCAACTGCTCCAACGGTTTCCGGATCTCGTCGAATTCCGGACCGAGCTCATTGCGCAATTGCTGCGAGGCGCCGGTGGCGTAATCGCGCGCCTGTTTCAAGGCATGCGCGGTCCAGCGAACGGCACCCGGAAGTCGCTCCGGACCAAGAATGACAAGCGCGGCGACAAGCAGAATGAGCATCTCGCCCCAGCCGATATTGCTGAACACGGGTACAGGCTACCTTTGCCCGCTTACGGCGTTTTCGCCGCCGCGCCTGCGTTGAACCATTCCTACTTGTCCGATTCCAAAGTGACCGGGACATCGACCTCGCGGCCGTCGCGGATCAGGCGCACCGTCACGGTCTGCCCGATCTCGTGCTGCTGCACCGCCACCGTGAGCTCCTCCGGCCCCGACACGTCGCGGTCGCCGACCTTCACGATCACGTCGCCCTCCACGATGCCGGCCTTCGCCGCCGGGCTACCGGGCTGCACATCGGCCACCGCCGCGCCGCTCATCACGTCATTGGCGACCAGCTTGGTCTTGGCGCTGAGGCCGATGTACGGGTGGTGCACCGAACCGTCCCGGATCAGCGCCTGCGAGATCCGCTTGACCTGATCCACCGGAATCGAGAAGCCCAGACCCACCGAACCGCCGCTCTCGGACTTGATGGCCGAGTTGATGCCGATCAGCCGGCCCTGCATGTCCACCAGCGCGCCACCGGAGTTGCCGTGGTTGATGGCGGCGTCGGTCTGCACGGCGTCGAGCGTGGCGTCGGTGTCGGTGCCCTCACCGCCCACCTTCACCGGCCGGTGCAGCGCCGACACGATGCCCGAGGTGACCGTCTTCTCCAGGCCCAGCGGCGAACCCAGCGCCAGCACGTCGTCGCCGACCTGCACGTCGTTGGAGTTGCCGAGCTGAATCACCGACAGGTTCTTCACATCGACCTTGAGCACCGCCAGGTCCGACTTGGTGTCGCGCCCGACGATGCGGGTCGGCACCTTCGATCCGTCGGAGAACACCACGTCCAGCTTGGCCTTGCCCGACTTGTCGTTGGCGGCCAGCGAGATCACGTGATTGTTGGTGACGATGTAGCCCTGACCGTCGATCACCACACCCGAACCCGTGGAACCGGTGTCGCCCAGCCACGCCCGGACGGTGACCACCGCGGGCATCACCGCGTTGACGACCTTGGTGATCTGGTTGTGCGATTCCGGGGCTGCCGGCGCGGACTGCAACGCCACCTTGCGCGAGGTCAGCGCGGAGGCCGACGAGCCGGTGAACGCCCCGACGAACCCGCCGATCAGACCGATCACCGCCGCGATCGCGGCCAGCAGCGACAGCGCCCGCCACGACACCCGGCCACCGAAGAGCACCTCGCGCGCACCCAGCTTGGATCCGGGCGTGAGGGGCCGGACGGGGGCCGGCGCGACGGCCGGAGTGCCCAGGCGCGCGGCCGAATTCGGGTCCCGCCACGGATCGGCGGGCACGTTCGGCGCCGCGCCCTCGGTCTTGGCCTCGGGATCGCGCTGCAGCAGGTCGGTCGAACCCTCCGGACGACCGAACGCCTCCGCCAGCACCGAATCCGGCGGCCGATTACGAATCTCGGATTCCCCCGGCGCGACCTGCGCGCCACCCGCGGTCCGGGCCGCGAACGAGCCGTTGAGCCCGTTCGGGCGCCGGAAAGCCCGCGCGGTGTGATTGTCCACATGCGGCCGATACACCGGCCGCGGCCCCAGCACCGGTGCGTCCGACGGCCTCAGGTTCCCCCGATTGGCCGCCGAATCGGAGGTTGCGTCCCGCTCGGGCTCCGGCCCCGTGTTCTTCGATTCGGTGGTCACGCTATGGACTCTACTTGCGCCACCATGAGGTCCACCGTCTGCTGTCGAACGAATCTTGGCGCAGGCCGAAGGAACTCATGCCGCGGGCCAGCGGACCCCGATCCCGGTCCGCCGGATCCGGCGCCGGGTGATTGCCGCACTCCTGCAACAGGGCCCGCGGAATGCGGCTCAGCGTGTCGTGCAGGCTCAGCGGCGCGGAGATCTGATCGGAGGACTGGCGCAGCGCGATGCGCGCCTGCTGCTGCGTGTCCACCTCGGCCGCACATTCCCGGCACACGGAAATATGGTGGGCGGCACGCAGATACGCGTTCATCCGTAGTTCGCCGTCGACGTACGCGGCGATGGCCTCACTGGCCAGATGCTCGGTGGGGGCGAAACGCGGGGGACGACGGTGCGGTCGGTCCTCGCCGTTCATACGCTGCACACCCTTCCGGACGATTCGAGTTGTTCGGGGCGACACCGGCCCGCGGGTCACCCGATCTTCTCGGCGGCGATGCGCCGCTCCACCCCATTATGCTCGAGTTGCTCGCGCAGTGCCTGACGTCCTCGGTGGATGCGGCTGCGCACGGTGCCCAGCTTCACGCCCAGCGTCGCGCCGATCTCCTCGTAGGACAGACCCTCGATGTCACAGAGCACGACCGCGGCGCGGAACTCCGGGGCCAGCGAGTCCAGCGCGGACTGCAGATCCGGATCCAGGTTGGCGTCGTGATAGGCCTGCTCGGGCCCCGGGCCCTCGGACGGCACCCGGTCGTAGTCCTCCGGCAGCGCTTCCATGCGGATGCGGTTGCGGCGGCGGACCATGTCCAGGAACAGATTCGTGGTGATGCGGTGCAGCCAGCCCTCGAAGGTGCCGGGCTGATAGTTCTGCAGGGAACGGAAGACCCGGATGAAGGTTTCCTGGGTCAGATCCTCGGCGTCCTGCGGGTCACCGGTGAGGCGATAGGCCAGGCGGTACACGCGGTCGGCGTGCTCGCGGACCAGCTCGTCCCAGGTCGGCATGACGGAACGGTCGCCGGTGGCGTCGAAGGCGGCGGTCCCGGACAGGGCGGCCTCGTCGTCGGCGGGGGACAGCAGCAACTCCGCGTCCAGCGGGGTGTCGCTGTCCGGCTGCGGCATGAGCTGCGGGTGCAGGGTGTTGGCGTTCTCACGCGCCGCGTCGACCATGTGGATGGGGTTACCTCCTACTCGGGACCGTGAGCCTCGATATCGGTGTCAACCGATCCGATCGATCGGGTGTTCCCGTTTCCCGAAGCCCGCGGTCGCTGGCCTGGCGTGAGCATTACTCTGGCTGGTCCTGATGAGGCATCCGTATGCAGAGGCTGAGGGACACCTGAGAAAAATCGCCACACCGGCCGGTCACCGCCACGCCTTACCGGTGTATCGCCATTAGCCTCTACTTCGTGAGCCTGACTCCCGCGGCACAGAACCTGCAGCGCAACCTCGCCTACGTGGAGGAATCCGTCGCCGAGGACGACATCCTCGTCGGCGCGCGCGAACGCGCCCTCGAACTCGGCGCGGCCCCCATCGCGCCGGCCGTCGGCGCGCTGCTCAGCATGTACGCCCAACTGCTCGGGGCGCGGGCCGTGGTCGAGGTCGGCACCGGGGCCGGGGTGAGCGGGCTGTGGCTGCTCGACGGCATGCGCGAGGACGGCACGCTGACCACCATCGACTCCGAGCCCGAGCATCAGCGCGCGGCCCGCGAGGCGTTCCGGTCGGCCGAGATCGCGCCCGCCCGCACCCGGCTGATCAACGGGCGCGCCCTGGACGTGCTGCCGCGCCTCGCCGACGGGGCCTACGACCTGGTGTTCATCGACGCCGCACCGCTCGAGCATCCGCAGTACGTGGCGCAGGCGGTGCGCCTGCTACGCGAGGGCGGGGCGATCCTGCTGCACAACGCGCTGCTCGGCGGCCGCGTGCCCGACCCGGCCCAGCGTGACCCGCAGACCACGGCCGTCCGTGCGGCCACCCGCGCGATCGCCGAGGACCCGGACCTGACCAGTGTGCTGATCCCGGTCGGCGACGGACTGCTCTGCGCCTCGCGCGGCTGAGAACGCAACGCCCGGTGCCGATTTCGAGTTCGCCGCGGCGTTCCGCGCGTCGATAGTCCGCGTCGCAATCACTGCGTGCGGATAGTTTTCCGCGCCAGGAAAATCCCTGCTCGCCGAGGTTTTCGGTAGGGTCTTGCGCTCGCGTTGAACGAGTGTTTAATCTATTGAACATGCGTTCAACCGATGATCTGACCACCCGGGCCCGGATTCGCGACGCCGCGATCACCGTGTTCGGCGAACAAGGTTTCGGGGTCGGCGTGCGGGCCATCGCCACCGCGGCCGGGGTATCTCCCGGCCTGGTCATCCACCACTTCGGATCCAAGGACGGACTCCGCGAAGCCTGCGACGAGCATGTTCGCGACACCGTGCGGACCGCCAAGATGGAATACATCGAGAACCCCTCACCCGGCGGACTCATGCGGCAACTCGCCGAGATCGAGGAATTCGCCCCCGGCATGGCCTACCTGATGCGCAGCTTCCAGGCCGGCGGGTCGCTGATGAAGACCTTCTTCGAGCACATGGTCGAGGACACCGAGCAATACCTGCGGGCCGGCATCGCGGGCGGCAGCATCAAACCGCTGCGCGACGTCGCCGCCACGGCGCGTTACGTCGCCACCAACAACGGCGGCGGCATGATGATGTTCCTGCAGCTCTACGCCACCGAGCACCCGGGACCCGTCGACTTCCGCAAGGCCCTGCGCGAGTACGCCGATCGCATGATGCTGCCCGCGCTCGAGCTCTACACCAACGGGCTGCTCGCCGACTCCACGGCACTGGACACCCTGACCGCGCAGACCGCGCAATGAATCCGTCAACGTCGTTTTCCTGCAAGGAGATTCGATGAACCATCCGGCCAACCCGGTGATCGAAGTCCGGGATCTGCACAAGAACTTCGGGCAGGTGCGCGCCCTGGACGGCCTCGACCTCGAGGTCGCCGAGGGCGAAGTGCACGGCTTCCTCGGGCCGAACGGCTCGGGAAAGTCCACCACCATCCGGGTGCTGCTCGGCATCCTGTCCCGCACCTCGGGCGAGGCCCGGGTGCTCGGGCGCGACCCGTGGACCGACGCGGTGGCGCTGCACCGCGACATCGCCTACGTGCCAGGCGATGTCACGCTGTGGCCGTCGCTGTCCGGCGGCGAGACCATCGACCTGCTGGCCCGCATGCGCGGCGGCATCGACGCGGCCCGCCGCGCCGAGCTCATCGAGCGGTACGAGCTGGATCCGACCAAGAAGGCACGCACCTACTCCAAGGGCAATCGGCAGAAAGTGGCGCTGGTGTCGGCGTTCTCGTCGAACGCGCGACTGCTCCTGCTCGACGAGCCGACCTCCGGGCTGGACCCGCTCATGGAGCAGGTGTTCGGCGAATGCGTGGCCGAGGCGGTAGCGCGCGGCACCACCGTGCTGCTGTCCAGTCACATCCTGTCCGAGGTGGAGAAGCTGTGTCAGCGGGTGACCATCATCCGGGCCGGCAAGACGGTGGAGACCGGCACCCTGGCCGAGATGCGGCACCTGTCGCGGACCTCCATCACGGCCGAAATGATCGGCAGCCCCGGCGATCTCGGCAGGATCCCCGGCGTCGAGGACATCAGCGTCGAGGGCCACACCCTGCACTGCCAGGTGGACAGTGAACACCTCGGCGAGCTCATCCGGGTGCTCGGCGACGCGGGCGTGCGCAGCCTGGTCAGTCAGCCGCCCACGCTGGAAGAACTGTTCCTGCGCCACTATTCGCTCGACGGCGGCGCACCCGCGGACGAACGCGAGAAGGTGGCGAAATGACCTCCGCGACCGCCGCCGCGCCACGCGTACTCGAATCACCCTTGCGGGCAGCCGATTTCACCGGCACCGGGCAGCTGCTGCGGCTGTATCTGCGACGCGACCGGATCGTGCTGCCGCTGTGGATACTGCTGCTGTCGCTGCCGCTGGGCAGCGTGTACATCAAGAGCATCGAGAAGGTGTACAGCACACCGGATGATCTCGCGCATCTCGCGGCCAGCATCCTCGCCAGCCCCGCCCAGCTCGCCATGTACGGGCCGGTCTACAACGCCACCAGCCTGGGGGCCGTGGGCATCTGGAAAGCGGGGATGTTCCACACGCTGATCGGCGTCGCCACCATCCTCACCGTCATCCGGCACACCCGCGCCGACGAGGAGACCGGCCGCACCGAACTGCTGGCCGCCACCCGGGTGGGCCGCTACGCCGGACTCACCGCCGTGCTGATCATGACCTACGGTGCCGCCCTGGCCACCGGGCTGCTCGGATTCGTCAGTCTCGCGGGCACTTCGGTGCCGAAGAGCGGATCGCTCGCGTTCGGGCTGGCGCTGGCCGGCTGCGGTGTCGTCTTCGCCTCGGTCGCGGCCGTCACCGCGCAGCTGTCGGTCAGCGCCCGGGTGGCGCGCGGGCTGGCCTTCGCGGTGCTGGGCCTCACCTACACGCTGCGGGCGATCGGCGACGCGCGCGCCGGGAACGGGCCGACGAGTCCGCTCACCTGGCTGTCTCCGCAGGGCTGGTCGCTGCAGGTGCGGCCGTTCGCGGGCGACCACTTCGCGATCCTGCTGCTGCACCTGGCCACCACGCTGGTACTGACCGTCGTCGCGTATTACCTGCTGGCACACCGGGATATCGGCGCGGGTCTGATCGCCGAACGGCCGGGCGCGGCCACCGCCGGGGACACCCTGAACGGGCCCTTCGGACTGGCGTGGCGGTTGCAGCGCGGCACCCTGCTGGCCTGGACCGCCGGGCTCGGGCTGTACGGCCTGCTGATCGGCAGCGTCGTACACGGCATCGGCGACGAACTGGGGACCAGTCAGGCGATCAAGGATCTGATCAGCCGGATGGGCGGCTCGGATTCGCTCGAGAAGGCCATGATCGGGTTCGCGTTCACCATGGTTGCGGTCGGCGCGGCCGCGTACGCGGTGTCGGCGACCCTGCGGCTGCACGCCGAGGAGAGCACCGCGCACACCGAGACCCTGCTGACTGCGGCCGTGTCGCGAACCCGCTGGGTGGCATCGCATCTGGTGTACGGGCTGTTCGGGCCGGTGCTGGCGTTGTCGGTGTCGGGCCTGCTGGCCGGACTGATCTACGGGCGCGCCGCCGGCGACGTCGGCGGCAAGCTGGGGCAGACCATGGCGGCCGCCCTGGTGCAGGTGCCCGCCGTGTGGACCTTCACGGCCGTCACCGTGGCGCTGTTCGGGCTGCTGCCGCGCTGGAGCGCCGTCGCCTGGGGGGTGCTCACCGCCGCCATCGCGGTGCTGCTGCTGGGCTCGCTGGCCGGTGCGCCGCAATGGTTCCGCGACCTGAACCCCTTCGAGCACCCGCCGAAGCTGCCCGGTGCACCGTTCACCGCCACGCCGCTCGTCGTGCTGCTGCTGGTCGACGTGGCTTTGATCACGGTGGGGCTCATCGCATTCCGGCGTCGGGACCTGCGTTCGGCCTGACGGCGACCGCCCCGCGAACGGCCGCCCCGGACATCCGGGGCGGCCGTTCGCGTCGCCGGCCCGGGGACGGCCCGGCAGCGAATCATCAGCTGCCGGTGCGGGTGTGGCGGGAGGGCAGCGATGGCGGCGCAGGGGCAGTGCGCAGGGGTGGATTCGGACCCGGGCGGGGGTGTACCCCAGAAGGGAACGATTTATGGCGAGGAGGTGGGGGAGATGTTCGAGGGACTGGCTCTCGGCGTACACCTGCCGCAAGGATGGCTGTGGCCGGCGCTGGTCGTCTTCGGCGGCATCCTGTGCGTGGCACTACTGGTGCTGGTGCTGATCAGTGGCGCCCGATTCGACGACGGCAAGTCGCGATACGTGCCCACCACGACTGGTACCTGCCAGCCGTTCTGCGGCAGCGGCGCACCGGTGCCCGGATTCCCGAACTGAACGGTCGCGTCGAGGTTTCCGGGCGGCATTCCCGGATACTCCACAGGGATGGTTCGACGAGTGGGGGTTCCCATGGGGCAGCGGGTACCGGCCGTGGTCGGGTTGTACCTCCGGGCGGCCGGGCAGTGGCGGCGCATCGCCGAATTCCGGCTGGCCGCCGACGGACACGCCACCTTCCGGGCGGTGGATCCGATCGAGGGACTGGTCGCGCGGGTCTGGTACCACCAGGGCGTCGACATCCTCGGCGAGAACCGGACCGTGCTGCCCGGCGACGGGGCCGAATTCCTGCGAGCACTGCTGCAGCCGTTCGGTTTTCGCGACTACCGGTTCCGCGACGACAGCACGCCGCGCGGCGGGCCCAGCCGCACCCGGCACACGGTCTCGCGCAGCGCGGCCGCCGATCGGCCTGTCGAATGCGAGAACGACTGCGCGGCAGCGGAAGCCGAATACCGTCACCGCGCCGACGCGGAGCAGCCCGGCGGTGACCGGGCGCACCGCCCGGCCGCCTGGCGCCTGATCGACGCCGACGTCATCCGATTCTGAAGCGGCACAGCCACTCCGCGCCGCCCGAATCGCTACAGACTGTTGGCCAGCAGCGCGTACTGCGCGACCGCCTTCTTCTGCGCCTCGGCATCATTGGCCCCGTCCATGACACCCACATACTGCTTGTAGCGGATGTAGCAGCGGCTCGGCTTCTTGTCCGAGGAACGGTGCACGCATTTGGCGTCGGGCACCTTGTCCGGGGCGCTCGCCGAGGTCTCCTGCAGGTTGCTGATCATGCCGGTCACCAGATCGCCGGCCGCGCCCGCGTCCCGCACCCGGATCACGAAACTGCCGTCGGCGACCGACATCTCGTCGGCGCCGGTGTCGGCCACCAGCTTGGTCCAGGACTTCAGATCATCGGACGGCAGCACCAGCCAATTGGCCGGGAAGACCGCGAACTTGTCCGGATCCACGGTGCGGTGGTCGCGGTCGGTCACCAGGGTGCGGGCAAGCAGGCGATCGGGATCGACCGGCAGCTGCGTGATCTGATCGGCCGGGGTCGCCTGGAACGCGTCCAGCACCGGGACCTCCGCATCGAGGGTCTTCTTCGTCCAGGACAGCAGCCCCTGCACATCGGCGGTGGGGCGCAGGATGAACAGCGAGATCACGAAATCCTTGTGCGCCATGGCCACTCCGATGGTCGGCACGCCCGGCCGCCAGTGCGCGTACGCGTCGGGATAGTCGGGCAGGGTGAGCTTCTGGTTCGCGTTCAATGCCACGCTGAAGTCGGCGTCCTCGAGCTCGCGCGCCGCCAGCTTGGCGGCGTCGGAGGTCGGGAAGCGCAGCACCCGGGTGGTGATGGTGGTGCCGTTCGGATCCGGATTGTCGTCGACGTCCTCGCGATCGGAGCCGCTGGACGCGAAACCGGCCAGGAAGCCGCGGTTGACGAGCACGTTCTTCACCGCGGACGCCAGGTGACTGACATTGAGCACATCGTCGACGTCGGCCAGCACCGCGCCGCCGCGGCCGATGTTCAACGCGGGGTCGATCCGGTCCGACGGGGCGACGGCGGCGGTCATCCGGATGCCCTCGAGCGTCGCGCCCTTGCCGCCGTTGTTGCGGTCGTAGGTGTAGCGGTTGACCGGATAGGAGCCGGTGTCCAGGGTGCGGACATCCAGCTCACCCGGAACGGCGATCCCGGATTTGCCGCATCCGGCCAGCGCGGCGGTCAAAGCGAGACAGGTGATTGCGGTCATGACACGCGCCCGGCGGCCCATGCTGATCCCTCCCGCGCGGCCCGGTCATCGGCGGCGCTCCCTATCCAGAGATTTTCGGGCCAAGCCCCACCGACTGTCCAGCCAAATCCCGTGTCGCGCTCAGACCCAGACGCCCTTGCCCACGGTCACCACGCCGCCATTGCTCACCGCGAAGCGCTCGCGATCGCGGTCCAGGTCGACGCCGATGATCTCGCCCTCCGACACCACCACGTTCTTGTCCAGGATCGCGTGCCGCACCACCGCGCCCCGGCCGATCCGGGCGCCCGGCATGATCACGCTGCCCTCCACCGTCGCGCCATCCTCCACCAGCACATTCGAGAACAGCACCGAATTGCGGACGGTCGCCGCCGACAGCATGCTGCCCGCGCCCACGATCGACTCCTGGGCCAGGCCGCCGCGACCGAACTTGGCGGGCGGCAGGTTCTCGGCCGCGCCGCGGATCGGCCAGTGCTTGTTGTAGAGGTCGAACACCGGGTCCACCGACACCAGATCCATGTGCGCCTCGTAGAAGGCGTCGAGGGTGCCGACGTCACGCCAGTAGCCGCGGCTGCGGTCGGTCGCGCCGGGCACCACATTGGTGGCGAAGTCGTAGACCGCCGCCGCGCCGCCGCGCACCAGGGACGGGATGATGTCGCCGCCCATGTCGTGATCGGAGTCGTTGTCGTCGGCGTCGGCGCGGATCGCGTCCACCAGCACCTTGGTGGTGAACACGTAATTGCCCATGGAGGCGAAGGTGACGTTCGGGTCGTCGGGGGTGCCCGGCGGGTGCACCGGCTTCTCCAGAAAGCCGATGATGCGGCCGGATTCGTCGGAATCGATACAGCCGAAGGCGCCGGCCTCGCTGCGCGGCACCCGGATGCCCGCCACCGTCACGCCCGCACCGGACTCGATGTGCGCCTGCACCATCTGCTCGGGATCCATCCGGTACACGTGGTCCGCACCGAACACCACGATGTACTCGGGGTCCTCGTCGTAGATCAGGTTCAGCGACTGCATGATCGCGTCCGCCGAGCCGGTGTACCAGCGCGGGCCCAGCCGCTGCTGCGCCGGCACCGGGGTGATGTACTCCCCGCCGAACCCCGACAGCCGCCAGGTCTGTGAGATGTGCCGGTCCAGGGAATGCGACTTGTACTGGGTCAGTACACAAATCCGCAGGTAACCGGCATTCACCAGATTCGACAACACGAAATCTATGAGCCGGTACGCGCCCCCGAAGGGCACCGCGGGCTTGGCCCGGTCCTTCGTGAGCGGAAAGAGTCGCTTTCCCTCGCCACCGGCGAGCACGATCCCTAATACGTGCGGCTGGCTCCTCACACCACTGAAACTACCGGGTGCGTCCGAACACCGAATGTCCAGCATGTGCCGTGTTCGTCGCGATCTTCCCGGCCCCGCCGATTGGTTAGCGGGACGGCGACCGATTATTTTGGACCGGTGAGTTACCGCGCGGACGGAGCTCGCGGACTGCGAGTGGCCATGATGACCCGCGAATACCCGCCCGAGGTGTACGGCGGGGCGGGGGTGCATGTCACCGAACTGGTGCCCAGGCTGCGGCAACTGTGCGATGTGACCGTGCACTGCATGGGGGTCGCGCGCACCGATGCCGTGGTGCACCAACCGGATCCGATGCTCTTTGCCGCCAACTCCGCGGTGCAGATGATGTCGGCGCAGCTGCGGATGGCCGACGCCGCGGCCTTCTCCGACGTGGTGCACTCGCACACCTGGTACACCGGACTGGCGGGGCATCTGGCCGGGCAGCTGTACGGGATTCCGCACGTACTGACCGCGCATTCACTGGAACCGCGGCGGCCCTGGAAGGCCGAGCAGCTCGGCGGCGGCTACCGGCTCTCGTCGTGGTCGGAACACAATGCCATGACCTTCGCCGACGCTGTGATCGCGGTTAGTGCGGGCATGCGCGAGGACGTGCTCGACGCCTACCCGGACATCGATCCGGACAAAGTTCATGTGGTGCACAACGGGATCGACGCCGACGTCTGGCATCCGGGCGGGCCCGCCCTCGAGTCCCGCGACGTGCTCACCGAACTCGGCGTGTCGCCGGAGCGGCCGATCGCCGCGTTCGTCGGGCGCATCACCCGGCAGAAGGGCGTGCCGCACTTGCTGGCCGCGGCCCGCCACCTCGATCCCGACATCCAGCTCGTGCTGCTGGCCGGGGCCGCCGACACACCCGCCATGGAGGCCGAGGTGGCGACCGCGGTCCGCGCGCTGCGCGACGACCGGGATGGCGTGTTCTGGATCAAGGAGATGCTGCCCACCGAACTGGTGCGGCAGGTGCTCGCCGCCGCAACGGTTTTCGTGTGCCCGTCGGTGTACGAGCCGCTGGGCATCGTCAACCTGGAGGCCATGGCCTGCGGGACCGCGGTGGTGGCCTCCGACGTGGGCGGGATCCCCGAGGTGGTGGCGGAAGGGGAGACCGGACGTCTGGTCCATTACGACGAGAACGCGCCGCGCGACTACGAGCGCGCCCTCGCCTGGGCTGTGAACACCGTCGCCGCCGACCCGGTCACCGCCGCCGCCATGGGAGCGGCCGGACGCAACCGGGCTATCGACGCCTTCGACTGGAACCGGATCGCGGCGCGCACCGCGCACATCTACGACCAGGTGCGCAAAGGTTAGAGCGGATACCGCATGAACACGTCGGCGCGGTCATAAGGGCTCGGCGGCAGTTCCGAGGGCGGGACGTGCACGAAACCCATCGTCTCGTACAGGTGCACGGCGCTGGCCAGGCGTGCGTTGCTGGCCAGGAAGAACTCCGTCGCGCCCAGAGCCCGCACCCGATCGATGGCCGCGGTCAGCACCACGCGGCCGATGCCGCGGCCCCGGAAGCGCGGCGACACCGCCATTTTCGACAGCTCGAAGACGCCCGGCTCCTCCTGAACCAGGGCGACACAGCCGATGGCCGCACCGTCCAGCCGGGCGATGAGCACCTCGCCGCCGTGCTCGACAATGGCCTGCGGATCGTCGAGGGTCGCCAGGTCGGCGGCCTCCACCGCGAAGAAGGCCTCGATCCACTCCAGATTCAGATCCTTGAAGGCGCGGGCGTCCTCCGGCCCCGCCATCGGCGCGACCACGATGGCGGAGACAGTCTGTTGAGTCACCCCGAAAGCATGTCGGACATCGAACCATAACGTCCAATACTTGATAGCTGTGATCGATATGATCAGCTTATGAACACCGGGGTGGAGCTGCGGCACCTGCGCTATTTCCAGGCGGTCGCCGACGAACTGCACTTCGGGCGCGCCGCCGCCCGCCTGCACATCGCCCAGCCCGCCCTCACCCAGCAGATCCAGCGCCTCGAAACCCTGCTCGGCGCAAGGCTTTTCGACCGCACTTCGCGCACCGTCGCGCTCACCCCCGCCGGCCTGGTGCTGCGCGACCGCGCCGCTGCCCTGCTCGGCCACGCCGAACGCGACCTCGCCGAGGTCACCCGCATCGGCCAGGGTGGCCAGGGCACCCTCCACCTCGGCTTCGTCCCCTCGGTCCTGCCGCTCGAACCGCTGCGCGGCGTCCGCGAATTCCGCGAACGCTTCCCGCTGGTCCAGGTCGACCTGACCGAAGGCTTCACCAGCCATCTGATGGAACGCCTCGCCAACGGCACCCTCGACATGGCCATCGTCCGCGACCCCGACATCCAGCCCGGCACGGTCACCACCCCGCTCATCACCGAGCCGTTCGTGGCCGTCCTCCCCGCCGACCACCCCGATGCGGGCCGCACCGCCCTCACCGGAGCCGACCTCGCCGACAACCCCCTGGTCTTCTTCCCGCGCGCCGCCGGCGGACTCGCCTACGACAAGAACCTCGCGCCCCTCCTGGAATCCGGCCACCGCCCCCGCGTGGTCCAGGAAGCCACCAACTGGACGATCATCCTCTACCTGGTCGCCGCCGGCCTCGGCATCACCATCGCCCCGCGCAGCGCCACCTTCACCGCCCCCGACTCGGTCCGCATCATCCCCCTGACCGGCACCGAAGCCGCCACCACCATCTACACCGCAACCCGCGAGGCCGACGACCGCCCCCTGGTCCACAACCTCCTCGCCCTACTCCCGAACCGCCCGGGAACCCCGCCACGCGACTAGCGCGCGGCGGATCACAGCGGCAGATACACCGAGACCGTCACCGACGCGGTCACCGCAACCGGATCCGGCAGCGCCGCAATCTCCTCTGCCCGCCCGGCGTCCCCGTGGAACGCCGACGGCCCCATGGCCACCACCCGCGCCACATCCTCGTGCGAGAGCGACATCGTGTACTCGACGGCTTCCCGCCCCACCAACTCGAACCGACCCCCGAGCGATTCGGCCAGCCGATCCTCCTTGGCCGCATCCACACTCACCATTCCGAGTGGCTCGATCAGCTCACCGAGATGTCGCGAAGTGGGGGTCACGACGATGAATCGCCCGTCCGCGTTCAGCACCCGGGCTACTTCATCCGCGTTGCGCGGCGCGAACACCGACACCACCGCGCTCATCGCACCATCCCGCACCGGCAACCCCCGCCAGGCGTCAGCCAGCACCGACCCGGCCCGCGCATGTGCCCGAGCCGCCCGTCGCGCTGCCGCTTTGGACACGTCGAGGGCGATCCCGCGCAGGCCGGGCACGGCGTCCAGCATCGCGGCCAGGTAGTACCCGGTCCCGGCACCGATCTCGAGCACCGCCGGGGCAGACGAGTCGGCGTGAGTGGCTTGGCCTGGTCCGGATGGGGAGACCACGCCGTTGGATAGGAGAGTTGTGGCGAGTCGTGCCGCGGAGGCTGCCGCAACGGATATTCCGGGCGCGGTGAGTCCGGCGTGGAACCGGCGGCGCGCCCCTTGCACGGCAGCGCCGGGTACGCGTGGATTGCCGACGCCTGCCGGGGCTGCGGGGCCATCTTTGCGGCGCGGTCCGGGTCGGGCCTCGCCCGTATCGGCAGCCGGAGGCGAGTCCGCTCCGAATACAGCTGTGTCGACGCCGGGTACGGCCGCCGCGACCGCGGCTGCCAGGGCGGCGGCGATGGGGGTGAAGTGGCCGGCGGATTGGAAGGCGGCGCGGGCGTCGAGCATGGCCGGGGTGTCGCCGGTCATCTTGGTGGACGCGCCGGTGAGGAGGCTGACGTAGCCCTGCTTGGCCAGGTCGAAGCTGTGGCCGTGCGGGCAGCGCAAAGTCCGGGTGGACGCGGCGGTGGCGTCGTCGGCGACGGCCGCGAGGGGTTGGCCGCACTGTGGGCAGGCCAGCAGGTCGGCGCAGGCCAGGAGCCGGTCCGCGGGGGACGGCTCGGCCGCGCCGACTGTCATGGGTTCTCGAATATCGTTCACCGTTGTACCGGCGAGCCGGTGGGGCTCACCGGCACCGGCGAACTCAGCGATCAGCTGGTGACTTTGACGAGTTCGTCACCCAGCGCTGCGGCTTCATCCGGCGTGAGCTCGACGACCAGCCGCCCGCCACCCTCGAGTGGAACCCGCATCACGATTCCACGCCCTTCTTTGGTTGCCTCGAGGGGACCGTCCCCGGTGCGGGGCTTCATGGCCGCCATCCTCTGCTCCCTCCAGATCTGCGCGGTCTGCTGCGCACTTTCATGGAACTCCAGTTGTCACCAACCAGGCAGCCCGCCGGTATGTGGCGGGCTACACCTTGACCATTCTTCCCTATCGCGGATCGGGGCGGGTACCTGAGTTCCAAAAACCGACCGACGTGGCGTTCAGCGAGTCCTCACATTCACCCAGCAATCGGCGATGTGATCGTCTACCATCCCTGTCGCTTGCATGAGTGCGTACGCCGTCGTGGGTCCCACGAACTTGAACCCGCGGCGCTTGAGTTCTTTTGCGAGAGCGGTGGATTCGGCGGTCACAGCGGGCACATCGGACATTTTCCGCGGCCGTTTCCGAGGGCTCGGGGCAAAGCTCCAGAGCAGGGTGTCGAGGCTCTCATCGAGATCCCTGGCAACCCGCGCATTGTGGATGCTGGCCTCGATCTTGGCGCGATTGCGAACAATGCCCGGGTCGGTCAGGAGGCGTTCCACGTCGGCCGCGCCGAACCCCGCCACCCGCTCGATCGAGAACCCCTCGAAAGCCGTTCGGAAGGCCGGGCGTTTCCGCAGGATCGTGATCCACGCCAGCCCCGACTGGAAGGCCTCGAGGCACACCCGCTCGAAGAGCGCGTCGTCGCCGTGC
Source organism: Nocardia tengchongensis (assembly GCF_054781395.1). NCBI lineage: Bacteria > Bacillati > Actinomycetota > Actinomycetes > Mycobacteriales > Nocardiaceae > Nocardia > Nocardia tengchongensis. The sequence goes on along the minus strand of NZ_BAAGUM010000006.1, from coordinate 785,930 downwards.
AGCGGGCGGCCCCACTCCTGATCGTGGTAGTCCCGGTACAGCTGCGACCCCTCCGACCATCCGCACCGGATCCGGCCGTCGGGCTCCATGCCCGCGGTCACGGGGCGCTGGGGTCGTCGCCGGACTCGGCCGGGAGCACCTGCGGCAGCCCGCCCTGCCCGTCCGTTTCCGGGGTCCCCGGGATACCGGCGGCGGGCGGGGTCGCGGGCTCTTCTTCCGGCGCGGCCTCCCCGTTCGCCGCCCGGGCGAGTTGTCCCTCGAGTTCGTCGATGCGGGCCGCGAGCCGGGTCAGCGCCCAGTCCACCTCGCCCGCCTTGTATCCCCGGAACACCTGCTGGAAGCGCAGCGCCCGCACATCGGTCCCGCTGATCCCGGCGACCGGCAGCACGGTCACCGTCGTGCCCTCCGGCAGCGGCCCGAGCTCCTCGGACCGCCCGAAGATCGCGCTGGCCACCAGGAACAGCAACGCGGCGACCAATCCGACGATCAGCACGTACAGCAGCATCGTGAGCATGCCCCGAGCTTAGGGGGAGCCCGAACCGGCGTCCGCCGATACCCCGGCGGAAACCGGCCGTCGAATTCGCCTGTCCCCTAAGGGAAGGTCGTTAGAGGTGGCGAGTGGTGTCGATGGACAGCGACATGCCCGCGAGGCCGCGGCGGCGCACCGACAGCTTGTCGGCGATGTCGAGCAGCGCCTTGCCCGACGCGCTCTCGGGGGCGCGCAGCACGATGGGGGTGCCCTCGTCGCCGGCCTCGCGGAGCTGCTGCTCGATCGGGATCTGGCCCAGCAGCGGCACATTCGCGCCGATGGTGCGGGTCAGGTTGTCGGCCACGGTCTGGCCGCCGCCGGAGCCGTAGAGCTCCATGCGGGAGCCGTCGGGCAGATCCAGCCAGGACATGTTCTCGATGACGCCGGCGATGCGCTGCCGGGTCTGCAGGGCGATGCTGCCGGCGCGCTCGGCGACCTCGGCGGCGGCCAGCTGCGGGGTGGTGACGACCAGGATCTCCGCGTTCGGGATCAGCTGGGCCAGCGAGATGGCCACGTCGCCGGTGCCCGGCGGCAGATCCAGCAGCAGGATGTCGAGGTCGCCCCAGAAGACGTCGGCGAGGAACTGCTGCAGCGCGCGGTGCAGCATCGGGCCGCGCCACACCACGGGCGTGTTGCCCTCGGTGAACATGGAGATCGAGATGACCTTCACCTCGTGCGCGATCGGCGGCATGATCATGCGCTCGACCTGGGTGGGCCGCTGCTCGGTGCCCAGCATGCGCGGGACGCTGTGGCCGTAGATGTCGGCGTCGAGCACGCCCACCGAGAGACCCTTCGCGGCCATGGCGGCGGCGAGATTCACGGTGACCGAGGACTTTCCGACGCCGCCCTTGCCGGAGGCGACCGCGTACACGCGGGTGAGGGAACCGGGCTGGGCGAAGGGGATGACCGGTTCGGCGGCGTCGCCGCGCAGCTTGCGGCGCAGGTCGGTGCGCTGCTCGTCGTTCATGACGTCCAGGTCGACGGTGATGGCGCCGACGCCGGCCACGTCCGCGACGGCCTTCGTGACCCGTTCCTGGATGGCGGTTTTCATCGGGCAGGCCGAGGTCGTCAGGTAGATCACGACCTTGACGGCGCCGTCCACGCCGACATCGACGCTCTTCACCATGCCCAGTTCGGTGATCGGCTTCCGGATCTCCGGGTCGTTCACCTTCGCGAGGGCGCCCCGCACATCCGATTCCGTAACCACTGGCATGGGGCCAAGTCTAGGAGCGCCGGTTTCGCGCTCCAATGCGGGGCACTCGAGCTGGACACCGGCGCGGCCGGGTCAGATGCGGGGGAGGGCGGCTGCCGAGGGCGCGAGGCCGGAACCGTAGGCGGTCTCCCACGCCATCACGTTCGCGACGTAGGCCATGGAGTTGTTGTAGCGCAGGATGGCCCGCGTCTGCTGGCCCGGGTCGCGCATGTCGAGGCCGCCGGAGCACAGGTACTTGCCCGCGGTGAGGGTGGCGTCGTAGATGTTCTGCGGATCGGCGATGCCGTCGCCGTTGCCGTCGGCCGCGTACTTGCGCCAGGTTTCGGGCAGGAACTGCATGGGTCCCACGGCGCGGCGGTAGCTGCCGGACAGGCCGTCCAGGTCGCCGCCCTCGGAGGTGGCGATGACGTTGTTGCCGTAGAGGCTTCCGTCGAGGATCGGTCCGTAGATGGGTTGCAGCGGGTTGCCGTCGTCGTCGACCTTGCCGCCGAAGCCGTGCGTGGATTCGACGCGGCCGATGCCGGCCAGCAGGTTCCACGGCATGTTGCAGGTCGGATTCTCCACCGCGAGTACGCGTTCGGCGTTCTCGTAGGCGTCGTGGGCGATGCCGGGCATGCCGAGCGGTCCGGCGGGCCGTGCGGAGGGCACCCGGCCCTCGGGCAGGGCGACGGACTTCACTTCCGGCGGGCCCACGGGGGCAACCTGTTTGGCCTCGTGCAGCAGGGGTTCCGGAGCGGCCGCGGGGGGTGCGGCTTCCGGCTGGGGTAGTTGATCCTCGTCGCCGCCGAACTGATGCTGGACGGTTGCCGCGAGCTTGTCGGTGAGGTGACCATCGCCCGCTCCGGTAACTGTGGCGAGGCCAGCGGGCACGAGCCCGGTCAATGCGATGACCGATCCACGACGAACTCTGGGGACCGGGGGTTTACGGTGACGACCCACTGTGTGGTGACCCTCCATTGCCATCGGTTGATACCGGGGAGATGCAACGTAGGTCACGTTACCTTATCCGAGACCTTCTTGTTACACCTTCGTGATCAACTCTCAGGATTTGAAGGATCGCCTTGTCAGACGCGAGTTCCGGCGCGGCGCGCCGAAACTCGCGAAACACACATTCGTTACGGAACCGGCGCGGGGGCCGGAGCCGGGAGCGGAATCGTGATGCCGAACGGCAGCGTGATGCCCGGCGCCGGGGTGGTGGTGTCGACGGTGTCCGGGACGGTCGCGGCCGGCGGCACCGCCTGCGGTTCCGGCGTCTTGGAGGGCGTGACGGTTTGCTGGTCCTGCGGTTGCTGGGCGCCCTGCTGCGGCTGGTCCTGCGGCTTGGCCTCGGCCTGCTGCACCGGCGCCGAGCAGGTGGTGATGATCGGCTGATCCTTGGGCAACGGCTTGCCGTCGGGGCCCAGCTTCTGGTCGGCGGGCGTGGCGTCCTGCGGCTTGGCCGGATCCTCGGCGGCCGGATCGGCAGCCGGGTCGGCGGGCTTCTGATCCGGCTGCGGGGCCGGAATCGCCACCTGCTCACAGGGATTGGCGGGTACCACCGGCGCGGGGCAGAAGATGCCGCACGGAATCGGCGGCAGGCCCGCGATGGTGATCATCACCTGGCTCGCCCCGGGCGTGGTGGTGACCACGGTCTGCTGGGTGCCCTCGGGCGCCGGGGTGGCCGGAATCGTGGTGGAGGCCACCGTGATATCCGGACCGTTGACCGGAACGTAGGTGTTGGGCACCAGATCCGGCGAGATGCTCACCGACTGCGGCGCGCCGCCGGTCCGGTAGGCGTTGGCCCAGCTGAGCACATTGGCCGCGTAGGCCACCGAATTGTTGTACCGCAGCACCGCGCGCAGCTGCTGCTGCGAGTCGGCCAGATCCAGCCCGCCCGAGCACAGGTACTTGCCGGCCGCCAGCGCGGCGTCGAAGACGTTGTTGGGATCGGGTGTGCCGCTGCCCTTTCCGTTGGCGGCGTAGGCCGACCAGGTGCTGGGCAGGAACTGCATGGGCCCGACCGCACGCACGTAGTTGCCGTCGGCGGCCTTGATGATCTCGTTGCCGGGCAGGGTCCCGTCCAGCGCCGGACCGTAGATCGGGGTGACCGTGGTGCCCGCGGCGTCGGTGTGCCCGTTGTTGGCGTGGTTGGACTCGATGCGGCCGATACCGGCCAGCAGGTACCACGGCAGATGGCAGTTGGGGTCCGAAGACTGCAGCGCCAGTTCGGCATTGCGGTAGGCGGCCAGCACGATCTCCGGGATGCCCAGCAGGCCACCGCCACCCGGCAGGGAGATGTCGCGCAGCGGGACGGTGCCGCCGAACAGCGGCACGCCGTCGGCGGGCGGGGTCATTGCGCTGAGTTTGCGGGGCGCCTCCGGAGCCGCCGGAACCAGTCCGACGAGGCGGTCGGAGGGTCCGTCGACGGGGGTGTTGAGGCTCGCGTTGGTCGCGGCGGAGGCCGCGAGCAGCGCGTCGGGCGCGGCCTGTGGCGCCACGGGGTGGACCGTCGTATTGGTGGCAGAACCGGCGGTGACCAGGCCCGCTATCAACAACGCCGACGCTGTCACCGGAGCAGAAATTCTCTTCGCCACCACACAATCCCCTCGGTCGTGCGGCCGGGGCCCGGTGATGACACGTATGCTGCGGCAGTGTCTGGGTCGGTCGCTCGGAACAACGTGATCCAGGTTACCCATGAGTCAGCTTGTTCGGTACAACTTCCGTGGTCAGTCGCCATCTTCTTGTGGCGAAATCGGGACCTCGGGAGCCTTTCGGTCGGTACTCTTTTTTGCTTTCCGAACCTTGACGATCTCCCCGTCGACGGCCAGTTTCTCCAATCTGACCAGGCCTTCCTTGATATCGTCCAGCTCCCGGCGCACGTAGTCGCGCGTGGCGACTTCACCTACGGCGAGTCGCAGTGCCGCCAGCTCCCGGGCGAGGAACTCGGTATCGGCTTTCGTCTGGGCCGCTCGCGACCGGTCTTCCTCCAGCGACACCCGGTCCCGGTTGTCCTGCCGGTTCTGCGCCAGCAGGATGAGCGGCGCGGCGTAGGCGGCCTGGGTGGAGAACGCGAGGTTCAGCAGGATGAACGGATACGGGTCCCATTGCAGCCGAAGGGCGAAGATATTGAGCAGGATCCACACCGCCACGATCGCGGTCTGGATCACCAGGTAACGGCCGGTGCCCAGGAAGCGGGCCACCTTCTCGCTGCCGCGGGAGAAGGCCTCGGCGTCCCAGTCGAGGCCGCGGAAGCGGTTCTCGAGCGGCGTCTCCAATCGGCTGCGGGCGCTGAGCTTTTCGAATCGCTCGCTCATGCGCGGCCTCCCGTCCCTTCGATCACGGGCAAGCCGTGCACATCGTGAGTGTCTTCGTCCTGCTCGCGCCAGTCCTCGGGCAGCAGGTGGTCGAGCACGTCATCGACGCTGACGGCTCCCAATAGATGATTCTCCGCGTCCACGACCGGTCCGCACACCAGGTTGTAGGTGGCGAAGTAGCGGGTCACGGCGGTGAGCGGGGCATCGGGGCGGAGCTGGACCAGATCGGTGTCGACGATGCCGCCGACCAGGTTCGCGGGCGGTTCGCGCAGCAGCTGCTGGAAGTGTACGCAGCCCAGGTACCGGCCGGTCGGTGTGGCGGTGGGCGGGCGCACCACGAACGCCATCGAGGCCAGCGCCGGAGTCAGCTCGGGATCGCGGATGCGGGCCAGCGCCTCGGCCACCGTGGTGGAGGCGGTGAGCACCACCGCGTCCGGGGTCATCAGACCGCCCGCGGTGTAGGGCGCGTGCTCGAGCAGTCGCCGCACCGGTTCGGAGTCCTCCGGATCCATCAGCGCCAGCAGCGATTCCGCCTCGCCGGCGGGCAGTTCGCCCAGCAGGTCGGCCGCGTCGTCGGGGTCCATGGCCTCGAGCAGGTCGGCCGCGCGTTCCACGCCGAGCTGCTCGAGCAGTTCGACCTGGTCGTTCTCGGGCAGCTCCTGCACCACGTCGGCGAGGCGCTCGTCGTCGAAGGCCGCGGCGACCTCGATACGGCGTTTGAGCGGCAGCTCGCGCAGCATGTGCGCGACGTCCGCCGGTCGCATGCCCTCGAACTGTCCCAGCAGCTGGGTGACGTCCTGGCCCGGCATGTTCAGCTCGGTCTGGGTGAGGCCGCGCACCATCGCCCAGTCGACCACATGCACCGCGCCGCGGCGGCCGAAACCCACGCTCAGGCGGCGGCGTTCGCGCACCGCGACCCGGGAGACCACCCAGTCGCGGGTGCGGCTCTGCTCGATGCCCAGGTCGACCACCACCACGTCCGCGCCGGCCAGGTGCGGCAGCTCCGGGTCGGCGACGCGGACGGTCGAGTCGAGAATCTCCGCGATGGCCAGCAGTTCGCCTGGCCGTTGCTCGAAGCGGCGCACACTGATGGTGCCGGTGGTGAGGGTGAGCGCGCCGGGATCGACCGCCTGCACCCGCAGCATGGGCACGAAAATCCGCTTCCGAGTGGGCAGTTCGACGAGCACCCCCAGCACCCGGGGCTGCTGGCGGTCATAACGTATCGAGATCACGATGTCCCGGACGCGGCCGATAGACTCGCCGTCCGGTCCCAGTACCACCAAGCCCGCCAACCGGGCGGCGAAAACCTTCATCGCTGCCATGTTTGATAAGGCTAGTGGGTCCAGCGTGTCTGAAATGCCACGCCACGAGAAGGAGTGACCCATGACATCGCGCCGATCGGTGCTGGCCGTACCCGGCAGTAACCCGCGCATGATCGAGAAGGCCAAGGGGCTGGGCGCCGACGAGGTGTTCCTGGACCTCGAGGACGCGGTCGCGCCGGCGGCGAAAGCGGCCGCGCGGGCGAACATCGTGGCGGCCCTCAACGCCGGCGGCTGGGGCTCCCAGATCCGCGTGGTGCGGGTCAACGACTGGACCACCGAGCACACCTTCGCCGACGTCATCGCGGTGGTCGAGGGCGCGGGCTCGGAACTGGACGCCATCCTGCTGCCCAAGGTCACCGACGCCGGTCAGGTGCAGGCCCTGGATCTGCTGTTGACCCAGCTGGAGAAGGCCAACGGCCTGCCGGTCGGGCGGATCGGCATCGAACCGCAGATCGAGAACGCGCTGGGGCTGCGCAATATCGACGCCATCGCCACCGCGAGCCCGCGGGTGCAGACCCTGGTGTTCGGGCCCGCCGACTTCATGGCCTCCATCAATATGCGCACCCTGGTGGTGGGGGAGCAGCCCGAGGGCTACAAGCCGGGCGACGCCTACCACCACATCTATATGTCGATCCTGCTCGCCGCTCGCGCCCACGGCCTGCAGGCCATCGACGGCCCCTATCTGGCGGTCCGCGATATCGACGGCTTCCGCCGCAATGCCGCGCGCACGGCCGCACTGGGTTTCGACGGCAAGTGGGTGCTGCACCCGGATCAGATCACCGCGTGCAACGAGATCTTCAGCCCGCGCCAGGCCGACTACGACCGGGCCGAGGAGATCCTCGACGCGTACGCCTTCCACACCTCGGCCGAGGGCGGCGCGCGGGGCGCGGTGATGCTCGGTGACGAGATGATCGACGAGGCCAGCGCCAAGATGGCCCAGGTGATCGCTGATAAAGGCAGGGCCGCCGGGATGGCGCGTACCACGCGTTTCGATCCAGCGGCTGTCGGACAGAAATAGCATGATGGAGTCATGACGAATCCCATGGGGAATGCGAGCCGGGGCCGGCAGCCCGCCCTGCCGACGCCGCCTTCGGGCTGGCCGATCGGCTCCTACCCGACGTACGCGGAGGCGCAGCGGTCGGTCGACTACTTGGCCGACAACCAGTTCCCGGTGGAGGGCGTGACCATCGTCGGCGTCGACCTGATGCAGGTCGAGCGCGTGCTGTATCGCCTGACCTGGGGCAAAGTCATTGGCGGCGGCATGGTTTCGGGCGCCTGGCTGGGTCTGTTCCTGGGTCTGCTGCTGAGCATGTTCACCACGGGCGGGGCGATCGGCCCGCTGGTGGTCGGCCTGGTCGGCGGCATCATCTTCGGGCTCATCTCGGCGTCCATCCCGTATGCGGCCACCCGTGGCCAGCGTGATTTCGCCTCCACCATGCAGTTGGTGGCGGGCCGCTACGACGTGCTGTGCGACCCGAAGACCGCCGAGCAGGCGCGGGACATGCTCGCCAGATTGGCCATCTAGGTCGATGGAGGTATTGGACCAGGTCCGGGCCGCGGTGCTCGGACACTTCGGGGTGGAGTCCGCGGACGCGGCGTCGGTGACGTTCCTGGGTCTGGAGCCCATCGACATCCTGCGTATCCCGGACGGCGAGTTCGTGCACTATTCGACGCTGGGCGGCTCCCGGCATCCGATGACGGATCCGGCGGCGGCGCTGGCCGATCCGGTGCGCGGGCCGCGCGCGGAGCTGGTGCTGACCCTGCGCGGCGGTGCGGGCGCGGGTTCGGGGCTGACTCGGACCCTCGGCGTGCTGGTGGCCGCGCCCGCGGTCGAAGGCGTTGTGCTGCAGGCGGACGCGCTGCTGGATCTGGGCGAGCCGATCTGGGCCAACGCGCCGTTCACGGCGGTGCTGCTCGGTGACAGCGAGATCCCGGAGGTGGTGCTGCCCGATCCCGCCGACCCGGTGCGCTTCCTGACGGTCGCGCCGATCACGGCGACCGAGGCGGCGTGGGTGCGGATCCGCGGCGCGGCGGCCCTGCGGGACGCCTGGCAGGAGGCGGGGATCGACGTGCGTGACCCGGCCCGCCCGGCGGCGAGCCTCTAGCTTGCCGCTCGGTTGCTCAAAGCCATTTGTTGCGCCGGAAATTCGCGTAGAGGCCCGCGCACAACAGCACCATGACCCCGATCACGATCGGGTACCCGTAGTGCCATCGGAGCTCCGGAATGAAATCGAAATTCATGCCGTAGATACCGGCGATCGCCGTCGGCACCGCGGCCATGGCGGCCCACGCGGAGATCTTGCGCATGTCCATGTTCTGCTGGACGCTCACCTTGGCCAGCGCGGCATTGATGAGGGCGCTGAGCGATTCGTTGAAGTCGAGGATCTGGTCGGTGACCGCGGTGTGGTGGTCGGCGACGTCGCGCAGGTAGCGCCGGATCTCCTTGGGCAGCGGCAGCGTGGTGTCGTGGGTGAGCACCTGCAGCGGTAGTTGCAGGGGCTTCACGGCCCGGCGTAGTTCCACCACTTCGCGTTTGAGCTGATAGATCGCCTCGATCTGGAGCTTGTTGGCGGGGGTGAAGACCTCTTCCTCCATGGCGTCGACGTCTTCCTCGATGTCGGCGGTGACCGCGACATAGGTGTCGACGACCTGGTCGGCCACCGCGTGCAGGACCGCGCCGGGTCCGAGCGCCAGCTGAGCGGGGTCGGCTTCCAAGGCTTTTCGCAGTCCGCCCAGTTCGCCGTGTTCGCCGTGGCGCACGGTGATGACGAAGTCGGGTCCGGTGAAGACCATGATCTCGCCGGTGTCGACGATCTCGGCGACGCTGTTGAGCTCGTGTTCCAGGTACTGGACGGTGCGCAGGACGAGGAACAGGATGTCGTCGTAGCGTTCGAGTTTCGGGCGCTGGCGGGCTTTCACCGTGTCCTCGACGGCCAGGGAGTGCAGGCCGAAGGTCGCGGCGACGTCGGTCATCAGCTCCTTGCCGGGTTCGAGCAGGCCCAGCCAGACGAAGCCCTCGCCGCGCTCGCGCACTTCGGCGAGGGCGTTCTTGTAGGTGCACTCGTCCCACAGCCGGCGGCCGTCCACGTAGACGGCGCAGTCGACGATCCGGCCGTGTTTCGCGGGCGTGGCGACCGGTCGCTCACCGGACCGCCCCGGCCAGTGGAACGAGGACAGCGGCGGGATCGAGGACACATCACCGATGCTAATCGTCCCGGCCATGGGTGATCGTTTGCGCCGCAGGCAAGATAGGTGGGGTGCGCATCGATCTCCACACCCATTCCAACGCGTCCGACGGCACGGACACCCCGGCCGAACTGATCGCGAAGGCCGCCGCTGCCGGTCTCGACGTGGTGGCCCTCACCGACCATGACACCACCTCCGGCTGGGCCGAGGCCGTCGACGCCTTGCCGCCGGGATTGACGCTGGTCCGGGGCATGGAGATGTCGTGTGTCGGGCTCGGCGAGGACGGTTATCCGGTGCCGGTGCACCTGCTGGCCTACCTGTTCGATCCGAGTGACGAGTCCTTCGCGCAGGAGCGGGAGCGGTTGCGCGCCGAACGGGTGGTGCGGCTGCGGGCGATGGCCGAGCAGATGGCGGCCGACGGCCTGCCGATCGATCCGGAGGCGGTGATGGCCTCGGTGGGTCCGTCGGCGGGCCGCCCGCATCTGGCGCGGGCGCTGGTGCAGGCGGGGGTGGTGCCGAGCGTGGACGCCGCCTTCCAGGATCTGCTGGCGCCGCACGGCCGCTACTACGTCGAGAAGGCGGACACGCCGTTGCGGCGGGCGGTCGAGATGGTGGCGTCGGCGGGCGGGGTGTCGGTGGTGGCGCACCCGCGCGCCCGCAAGCGGGGGCGGCTGCTGGCGCTCGATCACATTCGTGAGCTGACCGAGGTCGGGCTGGCGGGGGTGGAGATCGATCACATCGATCACAGCGAGGCCGACCGCGAGGTGCTGCGCAGGCTGGCCGCGGAGCTGGGTCTGCTGACCACCGGCTCGTCCGACTACCACGGCGCCAACAAGACCATTCGGCTCGGTGAATTCACCACCGACCCAACACAATTCGAGGAAATTGTGGGCAAAGCCAGTGGGGTCCCGGTGATCACCGCGTGAAGGTGTTCCGGGGTCTGAGCGGAATCGTCGCCGGCGGCACGGTGGTGCTCGCCGTCACAGTGGCCGGCGCTGCCTGCATCGGTGCTCGGCGCGGTTTTCCGGGCCCCGGAGGGGAGTCGGTGACGTGGCATGTGGCCGCGGCACTGGCGGTCGTTGCCGCCCAAGTTTATTCGGATAGACGTCAAGGTTTTGCCGCATTTTTCGGATGTTTGGTTGTTTTCGGGATAGCCGGATATCTGCTCTGGGCGCAGTGGTGGAATTGAAATACGCATAACGGTTGCGAGTAGTTGAACTGTCGTCGAATATTTGTCTATATGACCGAATTCGACGCCGATGTGCTGGTGCTGGGAGGTGGCCCGGCGGGCGCCTGGGCCGCCTTGGCCGCGGCCGCCGCGGGCGCGCGGGTCCTGGTGGTCGACAAGGCCCGCTGCGGCGCCAGCGGACCGACCGCGCGGGGCGGGGTCACGCTCTGGAACATCCCGCCGGGCCGGGCCCGGGACGAGGCGGTGCGGCAGAACTTCGCGCACGGCGGCGGCCTCGGCGAGGTGGACTGGATGTACCGGGTGCTGGAGGAGACCCACCGGCGGGTCGGCCAGCTCGTCCAGGGCGGCCTCCGCTACCAGGGTGAACACGCTCATCGCCCGTCGCGGGTCTATCTCGACGGGGCGAAGTATCTCGGCCGGCTGCGGCGCAGCATGGTGATCGCCGGGGTGCGGATCCTCGATCACCATCCGGCCCTGCAGCTGATCACCGACGGCGACGGGGTGGTGTCGGGCGCGGCGGGCGTGTCGCTGCGCGGCGGGTCCCGCAACTGGACGGTGCGGGCCCGCGCGGTGGTGCTGGCCACCGGTGGCTGCGCGTTCCTCTCCGGCGGCGCGGGTACCGATGTGGATACCGGGGACGGCCTGCTCATGGGCGCGGAGGCCGGGGCCGAACTGTCCGGCATGGAGTTCTCCAACGCGTATTCTCTGGCCCCGGTGGCCGATTCGCCGGTGCCCGGGGGCCGCCCGGTCGCGGCGGTGTTCGGCTCCGATCAGGTCATGCATTTCGCCACCCTCTACGACGAGTCGCGGGCGGTGCTGTGGGGCCGGGGATGTGGTTCGCGGGCAGAGGCTTTCGCGGCCATCGCCGACGGTCGCCGGGTCTACGCCGCGCTCGACGAACTCCCCGAGTCGGTGCGCGCGGAACTGCTGCGCCTGGGCCCGAGCTCGACCGGGCAGGTGCCGTTGTGCGCGGTGCTGGAGGGCACCGTGCGCGGCACCGGCGGGTTGCGTTTGACCGGGCCGGATTGCGCCACCACCGTGCCGGGTCTGTACGGCGCGGGGGATGTCACCACGCGGGAGCCGATCACCGGTGCGGTCAGCGGTTTCGGTGGTCAGAACGGTGCGTGGTCCATCTCGTCCGGGGTGTGGGCGGGCGCGGGGGCGGCCGGTTTCGCCGCGGCGCGCCGCAAGCTGGGCAAGGCCCGCCCGGTGCCGGGCGTGGGCCTGGGTGACAAGGCCCGGCTGGATCCGCGGGCGGTGGTCGGGCTGGTGCAGGAGCACACCGTGCCGCTGCGGCGCAGCTATTGGCGCAGTGATGGCAGCCTGCGCGACAGCATCGGCGAACTGGACGGTCTGTGGCCCGGTGTCGAGTTGGCGCTCGGCGGAAAAGGTCCGGATCGGCTGCGTGCCCGGCAGGCCGCGGCGCTGCTCGCGGTGGCGCGCTGGACGAAATATTCGGCGCTCGCCCGCACCGAGACGCGCGGTATGCATCGCCGCACGGACCACCCGGGAGCGGGAAGTGACTGGCGGGTACGGTTGCTGTCGGGCGGGCTCGAATCCGTCTGGGTGCGACCACAACCCGTGGTCGCGGAGGCCGCGCCGGCCTGAACCGGCCGGTAGGTTACTGGGCGGTTGACCAGCCCCCGTGACAACCTCACAGGCGTCCCCGCGACCGGGATGTGACAGTTCTCCGAGTTCGGGTTCCCACCAGCGAGTTTCCGTTCACCTGCGTGTGACGCGGCTGACTTACTCTTCAACGATGGTGAGGCGACGTGACGGACCCGGGGTCGATTTTGCACCCCGTCGCGACGACTGGCAGAATGGGCCGATCCCGGCCGCAGCCACCGCCCGGCCCGGGACACTCGGTGATCACGAACTCCGACTCGCGGGTTCATACGGGATCACCCCGACTGTCTCGTCCGGACACACCCCTCCGGTTCTCGCTCGACGATCTGTGCTGCCGCCGACCATTCCGTCGCGGCGAAAAGATATATATGAGCACCGAAACCATAAAAACAGCTATTACCGAACGGTAACCGTCAAACGGTTGAGTCCGAACCGATCAGGAGTGAAAGCGTGTCACCCGTGACTGAAGCAGTGAATGCCACCGAGGCCCCCGCGTCCAATGGCGCGAACCTGTCCGACATCACCACGGAAGAAATTTTCGCCGGGCATCTTGGCGGCAAGCTTTCGGTCGAACTCACCGCACCGCTGGAGACCCAGCGGGACCTGTCCATCGCCTACACCCCGGGCGTCGCGAAGGTCTGCCTCGGCATCGCCGAGGACGAGTCCCTCGCCAAGACCTACACCTGGGCCGAGCGCCTGGTCGTGGTCGTCTCCGACGGCACCGCCGTGCTGGGCCTGGGCGACATCGGCCCGCGCGCGTCGCTGCCGGTGATGGAAGGCAAGGCGGCGCTGTTCAAGAAGTTCGCCGGGCTGGACTCGATCCCGCTCGTGCTGGACACCAAGGACCCCGACGAGATCGTCGAGACCCTGATCCGCCTGCGCCCCAGCTTCGGCGCGGTCAACCTGGAGGACATCTCCGCCCCCCGCTGCTTCGAGATCGAGAAGCGCGTCATCGAGGCGCTGGACTGCCCGGTCATGCACGACGACCAGCACGGCACCGCGATCGTGGTGCTGGCCGGTCTCAAGGGCGCGGCCGCGGTGCAGGGCCGTGACATGTCCGGCATGAAGGTCGTGGTCTCGGGCGCCGGCGCCGCCGGTGTCGCGTGCACCGACATCCTGCTGGCCGCGGGCGTCTCCGACATCATCGTGCTCGACTCCAAGGGCATCGTGAGCAAGGACCGCGACGACCTCAACGACGTGAAGGCCGAACTGGCGCAGCGCACCAACCCGCGCGGCATCACCGGCGGACCGGCCGAGGCGCTCGCGGGCGCGGACGTGTTCCTGGGTCTGTCGGCGGGCACCATCGCCGAGGAGCTCATCGCTTCCATGGCGCCGGAGTCCATCGTGTTCGCCATGTCGAACCCGAACCCGGAGATCCACCCCGAGGTGGCGGCCAAGTACGCCGCCATCGTGGCCACCGGTCGCAGCGACTTCCCGAACCAGCTCAACAACGTGCTGGCCTTCCCGGGCGTGTTCAAGGGCGCGCTGGATGCCGGCGCCCGCCGCATCACCGAGGGCATGAAGGTGGCCGCGGCGGATGCGATCTTCAATGTGGTGGCCGGTGAGCTGTCCGCGGACAAGATCATCCCCAGCCCGCTGGACCCGCGCGTGGCCCCGGCCGTCGCCGAGGCCGTGGGCAACGCCGCCCGCGCCGAGGGCGTGGCGTAACTCTTTCCGGCAAACGGCCCCCTCGCAGGATCCTGCGAGGGGGCCGTTTGCTGTCGAATCAGGCTGCGGCGGGGGTCTTCTCGCGCTCGGCCTCGACCTGGTGCTCGCTCCAGCCGGGCGGGCCGAAGATGTAGCCGAGGCGGCCGCGCCAGGTCTGCGCGCCGCGGACATCGCTGACCAGATTCATCAATTCGGCGTAATTGACCTTGATGGGATTGTCGCTGTCGAGGTCCTTGGTCAATCCGTAGCGAATCGGTTCGGTCTCGGCGGCGAAGCTGTTGAACAGGCGATCCCAGATGATCAGCACGCCACCGTAATTGGTGTCCAGATACGGCTGATTCGAGCCGTGATGCACGCGATGGTGGGCGGGCGTGTTGAACACGAATTCGATGGGCCGCCACAGGGTTTTCACCCGCTGGGTGTGGATGGGGAACTGGTAGAGCAGGCCCAGCGATTGCAAGGCGAACACCATCCAGGCGGGGAAACCGAGCAGCGCGGCAGGCACCCACCAGAAGCCGCGCAGGATATTGGCCACCGGATGCGCCCAGGACAGGCGGATGGCGGTGGAGAAATTGAAGAAGCGGCTGGAGTGGTGCACGTTGTGCGCGGTCCAGAGCAGTCGCACCCGATGGTCGGCGCGGTGCGCCCAGTAGTAGCAGAAATCGGTGACGATCAGCCCCAGCACCCACACCCACCAGCTCTTCGGCGACAGGTGCAGCGGGGTGAAGTGCGCCGCGAGCACCACGCCGGAGAAGGGGATCACCTGCGCCAGTAGGGGTTTGGCGATGCGGCCGATGGTGAAGGTCGCGATGTTGGAGGCGGTGTCGCGGCCGTTGACGCCGTTGGCGGGACGGTCCGGGTCGCGGCGGTCGGCGATCCATTCGATCAGCATGAGCGCCGCGAACGCGGGCAGGGCGTAGACGAACAGGTCGGCGTTCACGGGCGGGCTCCTCGGCGGAACGGTGGGGCTGCGAGCATGTGTTCGACGGTAGTTCGATACGGGCCGCGGATCGTCGCGCCCACGGGGGATTCTCTGTCCCCCACACGGGGGAGGGGTGGTCCGCGAGGTACCGTGCGGCCATGGATGTGACCAGGTCACTGGCCCGGCAGTCGCTGTTGGTGGCCGCCGTGGCAGCGGTGCTGGACGGCACGCAGATGGTGATGTGCGGGGCCTTCGGTCTCGCGCCCGTGGCCGCCACCATCCTGACCGTGGCCACGGTCGCCGCCGATCTGGCGCTCGCCGCCCCCGCCGCGACGGCGGCGGCGGTCGCGGTGGCGCAGGTGGTGGTGAAGGTGTCGGTGGCGTTGTTCGCGCACCATTACGGGATCACCGCACGGGTTTTCGACGTCGGTTTCCTGGTGGCCGGGTATCAGGCGGGCGCGTGGCTGTCCGGGGTCGTCTCGGTGCTGACGGTGGCGTTGCTGGCGGGCGGCGCGTTGACGGTGAACGTGATGGCCGCGATGGCGGGCGTCAACAACAATCCCGTGCGCTTGGCGATCGCCGCGCTGGGCGCGGGCGTGGTGCCGTGGCTGGTGGGGCGGTACACGGCGGCGCGCGGCGCGTATATCGCGGAGCTGGAGCAGCGGGAACGATTGCGCCGCCAGGAGCAGCGCGCGGCCCTCGACCGGGCGCTGGCCGACGAACGCGAGGCCATCGCGCGCGACCTCCACGATGTCATCTCCCATCATGTCAGCGCCATCGGCATTCACGCCGGTGTGGCGCGAATGGCGTTGTCCCGCACCGATCCCGAGGCGGCCGCCCGCTCGGTGCACGCCGTCGAATCCAGTAGCCGTGCGGCGATGGTGGATCTGCGGCGGCAACTCGACCTGTTGCACGGCCGCGACGACGACGGGCAGCGACAGCCCGGCCTGGCCGACATCGACGACCTGGTGCAGCGGGTGCGGGACGCCGGATTGACTGTGCGCGTGCAGGTTACGGGCGAAGCGCCGGTGCTTCCGGAATCCCTCGACGTGATGCTCTACCGGGTCGTGCAGGAGCTGCTGACCAACGCGCTGCGCCACGGCGGTGACCCCGCCGACCTCGAAATCACCTACCGCCCCGGCCTGGTCGAGGTTCACGAGGCCAATCCCATCGCCGTGCACCCGCCGACCGGTGACGTGCACCGTGGTCTGGACGGTATCCGCCGCCGAATCGAACTGTTCGACGGCACCCTCGATTACGGCCCCAACCCCTCCGGAACCCACTGGGCCATCCGGGTTTCCGTCCCGATCGGAGCCGCATGACCATCACCGTCCTGATCGCCGACGACCACACCGTCTTCCGCTCCGGCCTGCGCGCCGTGGTCGATGCCCATCCGGACCTGGAGTGCGTGGCCGAGGTGGGTGACGGCCGCGCCGCCATCGAGGCCGCCGCCCGCACCCACCCCGACGTGGCGATCCTCGATGTCCGCATGCCCAAGCTGGACGGTCTCGCCGCGACCGAGGCGATCGTGGCCGCGGGCGGCACCCGGGTGCTGGTCCTGACCACCTACGACAGCGAGGCCAACCTGCACCGCGCCTTGTCCGCGGGCGCGAGCGGCTTCCTCCTGAAAAGCCTGCCCCCGGAGGAACTCGTGGCCGCCATCCGCGTCGCGGTCCGCGGCGACGCCGTCATCGACCCCTCCATGACCAGGCGCCTCGCCCCCCGTTTCGCCCTCGGCATCGCCCCGCCGATCGAACCGCCCGAGCTGGGTCAACTGACCGCCCGCGAACGCGAAGTCCTGCTGCTCCTGGCCGACGCCCGCAGCAACGGCGAGATCGCCGCCGCTCTCGGTGTGGGCGAGGAAACCGTGAAAACCCATGTCTCCCGGGTCCTCGCCAAACTCGGTGTCCGAGACCGCATCCACGCCGTCGTGTACGCCCACCAGCACGGATTGGTTCGCCCCGACCGTCCGGACACCGTGCGGTAGCGGGCCGCCCTCGTATCAGTGGCTGTGTCAGCTTGCCGTCAGTCTGCTGTCAGCGGGCCCGGACAAAGTACTCCCATCGAACAAAACAGCCCGGAACACACACCGGATCCGGGCCACTGCCACAACAGCTTTCGAAGGAGCACACCATGTCCGCCACCACCGCCACCGCCGCCCTCGCCCTGACCGACCAGGACAAGGCCACCATCCGCTCCGCCGCCTGGGGTGCGGTCTCCCTCGTCGCCGCCGCCTCCGACAAGCCCCACAAGGCCGCCACCGCGGGTTCCATCGCGCTGGGTTCGGCGACCGGACAGGTCGGCCACCTACTGAACGCGAAGTCCCGCGACATCCACCTGTCCGGCAAGACCGTCGCCGATCTCGCCGACCAGGTGCTGCCCGCCCTCACCGTGGCGTTCGCCGTGCTCGACCAGCAGGATCCCGCAGAGGCCGCCAACCTCCGCACCACCGTCCTGGTCGCCATCGAGGCCGCCGCGGCGACCAGCCGCACCGGTCAGCCTGTAGTCGCCGAGATGACCCGCAAGGTCGCCGCGGCCCTGCATGCCGCCTGAGATCCCTTCGGGCTGTTGCCCTTCCGCCATGCCGTGCCGGACGATTCGGTCGGCACGGCATGGCGGCACACTGTGAATACCGCTGCCATCGGCGTCCGGCGGCGGTCAGGAACCGAAGCTGCCCGTGGACGGCGCGCCGCCGGAGCCGCAGCCGGGGTTGGACGGTTGCGGGTCGGGGGTGCTGCCGGGGGGTGCGCTCTGCACGGTCATGGTGATCGATTTCGAACTCATGCCCTGCTTGGCCGTGATCGTGTGGGTACCAGCGGTGGTGGGCTGCCAGTTGATGTAGCTGTAATTCTGCAGCGGATCCTGCGGGCCGGCTCCTGGGATCGTCGACCCGATGCACTGACCGTTGTCGTACACCTGCACGGTGGGACTGCCGCTACCGAAGTCGAGGGTGTACACGGCGAACCAGAACGTTTTGCCCGCGACGACCTGGACGTTATCCATCACGCGGGGCTCGAACGCGATCGAGGAAACCATCGCCGACGCAGAGGGCGCCGCGAGCAGTGTGATCGCCGCGAATACCGGTGCACCACAAGCGATTCGGCGGACGAAGCGATTTGTTTTCTGCATTCTCGAACTCCTGCCATCGACCCGAGCTCTGGGGTCGGACAGACGCTAACGTCCCCCGGTTGTGAAGCGCAGATCTTTCATGCAAGTGAGGGTGCCCCGAATTCCCTGGGCAACCAGCATTGCCGCCCCAACCGCCGGCACCCGAAACCTGTCATAGGGACGGGCTAGCTTCACGCGCATGGGATTGTGTGTGGGAACCGATGGGCTGGCCTTCGCTGCGGAGAGCGGTAGTGACCCTGAGTATCTCGACGGTTTGAACGATCAGCTGCGGGCGCTCAACGAACTACTGGCCAGGGAAGGGCTGCCGCTCCATCGGGAGCCGACGGTGCGAGGCGCTGCGGTGACCCGGGACCGGATATCGGGGGTTCCGTATTCCTTCTTGCACTATCTGCGACGGGCGTACGCGCGGGCCTGTGAGTATCCGGATCAGCCTCTGACGCCTGTTGCGGAGGCCGAGAGTGCTGCCGACGACCCGGCAATCGAAGCGGTCGGGAGTACCTTCACGTCTCACCTGATCTGTCACTCGGATTGCGAAGGGTATTACGTGCCAGTCGATTTCCATGAGGTCCTATTCTCGGAGCATCTCGCTATCGACGGTGCGATCGTCGGATCCAGCACGGCGTTGCTGCGTGAACTCGTCTACGTCGCACCCTATTTGGGTGTCCGGCTGGTCGACGGAGGGCTCTCGGACGCAGAGATCGAACGGATCTATGCGGGACTGGATCATGATGACGAAGGGCCGCACTCGTTCTTCCGGGAGCTCGAGGTTTGGATCATGCTCTTCGAGGCGGCGCGGGTGTCCATCGAGAACGGCACGATCATCGAGTTCCATTGATGATCTTGAATTGATCGAATTATGTTGCAGGAACGGACATTTCGGGTTCCACGGGTAGGTGTTCGGGCGTAGAATTAGCAGATGGATTCGAATGGGGTGACACTCGACGACTGCGGTATCGCTGAACTGGCGGCCGCAGTGGCGACCCTGTCGAACTCCGTCCAGAACGCGACGATGGCCCAGTTCTCCGACGAAGATGTCGTGGCGTTGATGCAGCAGCTGGAAGCCTGCAAAAGGCAACTGGCCGCATTGGATACGCGGCTGATCATCGAGGCTGGTGAGCGGTCGCTGCATGCGCGTTCCGGGGCCGGGAAGATGGTGCCGTTCCTGCGGCACACCCTCGGACTGTCCCGGTATGACGCCGCGTTGCGGGTGAAGGTCACCCACCACTGTGGGGAATTCTTCGAACCCTCAGGGCACCTGCGCCCGGCGACCTTGCCGTTGATGGCGGAAGCCTTTGCCGCCGGGGATATTTCGCGGGATCACGTCCGCAACATCATGGATGTGATGGACCACCTCCCCACCGACATTCCCACCGAAGCCCGCGATGAGGCCGAGGAGATTCTCGTCTCGTACTCGCGTGAAGGCTGGCCGGATGACCTGCCCAAGATCGGCCGGGACATCCTGGCGCGGCTCGATCCGGACGGGAAGGTCGTCTCCGATGCCGACCGTCGGCGTCGCCGCGGCATCACCCTGTGCCGCCCTGGTGTGGATGGCATGTCGCGGATCGAAGGCTGGATCACTCCCGAACTGCGGGCATGCCTGGATGCGGTGTTCGCCAAGCTCGCCCGGCCCGGCATGTGCAACCTCGAAGACCCTGAAAGCCCCACCGCCAGTGGCGGGTTCATCGCCGACAGCGTCCTCGACGCCGCTGCGCGGCGTGACCGTCGCGATGCCTCGCAGCGCACCCACGACGCGCTGATGGCGCTCGTGCAGCCGGGCGTGAACATGCGCGCACTCGGCATGCACCGGGGCCTGCCGGTCGAGGTCGTGCTCACCATGAGCCTGTCCGACCTGGAGAACGGGACCGGGGTCGCGACCACCAACACCGGCACCCAGATCTCCATCAACGAGGCGCTGAAGATGGCCGAGGGCACTCACCCGATCATCGCCGTGCTCGACGGGGACGGGATGCCGCTGTACCTGCAGCGGTCCCGCCGCACCGCGAACCGGGCCCAACGCCTCGCACTCATCGCCCGAGACAGGGGATGTACCCGTCCGGGGTGTGAACAACCCGCCTCGATGTGCGCCGCACACCACGTCAATGATTGGGCCAAGGGCGGACCCACCGACATCAACAACCTGACCTTGGCATGCGATCACTGCCACGCGCTCATCAATGACGGGCCCGATGGGTGGAAAACCGTTGTCATGGGCAAGGACTCACCCCATCGCGGGCGAACGGGGTGGATTGCACCGAAGAGTGTTGACCCCACCGGAACTCCACGAGTCAACGATCGCCATCATGTCGGGCAGTCGATTGCGGCTGCGATCGATTCGAGTTGTCGAAAGTGGCGCTCACGGGCTGCGTGAATCCAGTGCTGCTCGTGTCCTGCTGGCGTGCGCAAAACTACATAGAGTGTGGTCGCCTCGCCTGCCCTACCGGACCTGGGCTGACGCCGAGTTGGGTGCCGTCTCCCACCGATCCCGGCCCACGGACTGCACGGATCACCTTCTCGAGACAAAGACCAAAGACCAAAGACCAAAGACTCAAGGCTCGAGGACTCGAGACGACCCCCAACCCTTCCCTCCCAGCACACCTCACGGTGCGTGTACCTCGACAACTTCAGAGTGCTTGTACCCCACACCGGGCCGATCCACGGCCGAGCCGTAATGAGGCTGGAAGGTGAGTGAGCCTCCCAACCGGGCCAGCCCCTCTCCCTTCTCCAGGCGTCTTTTATCTTTTGTTCTCTTTATCTTTGAACCAAAAACACGCAGGGCCCGGCCATATAGACCGGGCCCCACCTGATCACGACCTACTTGTGCTGCTTCCCGCAAGCCTTGTGATAGTCGATGACAGCCTGACGAGCCGCCTTCAGATCCTGAGCCTCCTGCGGATTGGCCTGCCGCCAAGCCTTGATCTCCGCCCGCCGCTGATCCTTGGGAAGCCCCTTGACCTTGGCAAGCTCAGCAGCAACATCAGGATGCGCCGCCAGGTACGCAGCAACCTTGGGCGCGGAGTCGGCCCGCGCAGCAGCCGCGGCAGCGGGCCCGCAGGTAGGTGCATCGGCGGACGCGGTACCGGGAATCGCGAAGGCGATGGTCGCGGCTCCAGCGGCTCCGACCAGCGCCGCGGCGAGGGTGCGTTTCATGCTCACTCCAGTTCGTGTGATGGGTTCGCCGTCGAATCTGCTCCCCGAACCTGAAAGCTCCCTGAATCCGAGACCCATCTTCAGGTGATCTTCAGACGAGCGGCAGAGTCAGCCGAAAGACCGCGCCGGTGACATCGGAGCCACAGGCTTCAGGTGCGAGACACACCAGGTCACCGCCGTGGGCACGGGCCAGGCCACGGGCGATGGCCAAGCCGAGACCGGAACCGTCGGGCCGGTGGTCGCGCGCGGAGTCGAGGCGGACCAGGCGATCGAAGACGCGCTCGCGGGCCTCGGCCGGGATACCCGGACCGGTATCGGAGACGGTGACCGCCACCGGCTCGGATGCTGCTGCGCCGGAGCGTATATCGACGGTGATCGAGCCCTGATCGCGCATGGCCTGGCAGGCGTTGGCGAGCAGGTTGGTGAGGATCTGGGTGAGACGTTCGGGGTCGGCGGAGACGGTGACCGGATCGCCCGTGAGATGGAATTCGGTGTCCGGGTGCAGCATTCGCATCCGGTCGAGCTGGGTGGCGGCGAGTGCGTGCAAGTCCACCGGTTCGCGCCGCAGCTGGAGGCCGGCGTCGATACGCGCCAGATCGAGTAGGTCGTCGACGAGGCGCCCCGCGCGGCGGGTCTCGCGGACCAGGAGCAGCAGCATGCGCTGGCGGTCCTCGGGATCGGTGTCGGTGGGCTGCTGGAGGACGGCTTCGGCCAGCGAACGCACCCCGGTGATGGGGGTGCGCAGTTCGTGAGCGGCGTCGCCGACGAAGGCGCGGATCTGCTGTTCGGAGGCGCGAGCGCGGGATTCGGCGGCCGCGGTATCCCGCAGCGCGCCTTCCAGTGCGTCCAGCATTTCGTCGAATGCGGCTGCCGTGCGACCCAATTCGGTGTCGGTGCGGGACGGTTCGAGGCGGCGGCCGAGATGCCCGTGCGCGATGTCGCGGGCGAGCCGGGTCATGGCGTCCAGCGGTTCGAGCGCGCGGCGCACACTGAACCAGAGGGCGAGCGAGATCGCGACGATCGCGCCGGTGGTGGCCAGCGCCAGCAGGAACCCGAGCCGGGATTGCACTCGTGCGAGCAGCGGGGTGTCGATCTGCAGTGTCAGCCGGCTGTCGTCGATCGCCCCGGACCCGGCCAGCCGGATGAGGCGGGTCTTGGTGGTGGGATCCTCGGCGAGCCGGTGATCCAGGCTGCCGAAGCTGCGCCCGTCCGCGAGCACCAGCCGCACCCGCACCGACCGTGTGTCCACCCGCGTGACCAGGTCTTCCGGCGTCACCCCGTCGTGCGCGAGTTGCCGGGCCAGTTGGGCGCGGTCGGTGAGCACCGTGTTCTCGCTGCGCGTCACCACCAGCCCGAACAGCGCGTGCACGCTCACCGCCACCAGCACCAGCACGATGCCGGAAACCAGTGCGGCCGTGAGGGTCACGCGTCCGCGCAGCGAGACGGTCTTCACCGCGGCGCCCGCAAGGTGTAGCCGAGCCCGCGCACCGTGTGTACCACCCGTTCCCCGTGTTCCTCGAGCTTGCGGCGCAGCGCGCTCACATGCACCTCGACCAGGTTGGGGTCGTAGTCCTCGTATCCCCAGACGGCCGTGAGGATCTGGGTCTTGGTGACCACCCGGTCCCGTTGTGCGGCCAGATACGCGAGCAGTTTGAATTCGGTCGCGGTGAGGGTGAGTTCCTGTCCGGCGCGACGCGCGGTGCCGGTGTCGACGGTGACTTCGAGGTCGCCGATCACGGTGCGGCGCTGCAGTTTTCCCATGCGCCGCAGCAGTGCGTCGACCCGCGCCACCAGTTCGGTGAGGTCGAACGGCTTCACCAGGTAGTCGTCGGATCCGGCGCGCAGCCCGCGCACCCGGTCCTCCACGCCGTCGCGGGCGGTGACCATGACGACGCCCGCCGCGGATCGGGCGCGGACCGAATCCAGGAGGGCGAATCCGTCCCGTCCGGGCAGCATGACGTCGAGCACGACCACGTCGGGTCGGAAGGTGTTGAGGTCCTGTTCGAGTAGTGCGCCGTCGCCGCGGGCGAGCACGTCGTGCCCGGCCGCGGTCAGTCCGGCTCCGACCGCCGCGCGGATGGCTTCGGCGTCTTCGATGACAAGAATGCGTCCCGGTTGCACCCGGCAATTCTCCGGTCAGTGGCTGTGAATCCGCTGCGAACCGGGACGCTTTCCTGGGGATGGCAGGGGGCTAGTGCGGTACCGCGACAGCGCTGATCAACGCGGCCAGCTGTTTGTCGCTGACGTTCTTGGCCAGATCGGATTCGCAGATCATGCCGGCCAGCTGGTTGCCCTTGCGCATGTCGAGCACCGGCATGCGTTTGATCTGGTTCTGCTCCATGACGTCGAGGACGGTGCCGAGATCGGTGTCGACGTCCACCGACCAGACGCGGCCCTGAGCCAGGTCGCCGGCCCGGACGCGGCCCGGATCGTGGCCCATGGCGATGCAGTTGACCACGATGTCGCGGTCGGTGAGCATGCCGATCAGCTGCTGGTCGCTGTCACAGATGGGGAGTGCGCCGACATCCATGTTGCGCATCATCTGGGCGGCGCGGTCGAGCGTCTCATCAGCGGGGATACATTCCGCATTCCGGTGCATGATGTCGCGAGCCTTCACTGCGAACCTCCTGTCTCGGATGGGTGTGCCAGGAGACATCGTGACCCCGATCACACCGGAAGGTCAATGCGCCTGTTTCGGATCCGGCCCGTGAGCTGGCCCAATCGTCCGGTTCCCGGCGCGCTCAGCCACACCACGAAGGCCAGTAGACCGTCCAGGATGAGCGCCAGCGCGGCTACCAGGATCGCGCCGACCAGAACCTTGTCGTAGCGGTAGAGGCTGATGCCGTCGAAGATGTAGCGGCCCAGACCGCCGAGGTTCACGTAGGCGGCGATGGTGGCGGTCGCCACCACCTGCAGGGTGGCCGCGCGCAGGCCGCTGAGCAGCACCGGCAGCGCGTTGGGGAGTTCGACGCGCAGCAGCACCCGCGGCTCGCTCATGCCCATGGCGCGGGAGGCGTCGACCACGATCGGATCCACGTTCGCGATGCCCGCGTACGCGCCCGCCAGCAGCGGCGGAATGCCGACGGTCAGCAGCGCCAGCAGGGGAGGGGTCAGTCCCAACCCCATCAACAGCACCACGAAGGTGAGCACACCCAGTGTCGGCAGCGCCCGCATGGAGTTCGCGAAGCCGACGATCAGCGCCGACCCGCGCCGCGTGTGCCCGATCAGCAAGCCGATCGGCACCGCGATCACCGCCGAAAGACCCACGGCCAGCAGGCTGTACCAGAGGTGCTCGAGTATGCGCCGCCCGATCCCGGCCGGGCCGGACCAGTTCGCGCCGTCGGTGAGGAAGTGCCAGGCGTCCAGGAAAAGGTTCACCGCGCACGCCCTTTCGAGTCACGCTCTTTCAGCCACGGTGTGGCCACCCGGCCCAGCAGGTACAGCACGCGGTCCACGATCAACGCCAGCGCCAGCACAACGATGATGCCCGCGATGATCTCGTCCGGATAGTCACGCTGATAGCCCTGCGTGAACAGTTTGCCGAGCCCGCCGACCCCGATCAGCGCGCCCACGGTCACCATCGAGATGTTGGTGACCGCCACCACCCGCAGATTCGCGAGGAACACCGGCAGCGCGAGCGGGAAGTCGACGGTGAGCACCCGCCGCCAGCGTGGATAGCCGATGGCGTCGGCAGCGTCGAGGGTGGCGTCCGGCACCGAATCCAGGGCCGCCGGGACCGCCGTGACGAGCAGCGCCACCGAGTAGATGGTCAGTGCGATAACCACATTCAGTGGATCGATGACGCCGATGCCGAGCAGCGGCGGCAGGATCACGAACAAGGCCAGCGACGGAATCGTGTACGCGACACCGGCGACGGTGGTGGTGACCCGCCGCAGCCAACGCGCTCGATGCGCCAGCGCGCCCGCCGGAATCGCGATCACGAGCCCGAGCGCCAGCGGCAGCAGCGCCAGCCACAGGTGGGTGCGCGCGTACCCGGCGATGTCACCGAAATTGTCGACGAGGTACCTCACCTCGGCTCCTCGAAGAAGACCCGATTGCGTTCGGCGTCCTCGTCGGTGCGCTGCCGGTGCAGCTGTTCGAGGACGTCGCGGGCGTAGATCGCGCCCAGTACGCCACCGGAATCATCGACGGCGACACCGATTTCCGCGGGCGAGGAGATGGTGGCGTCGAGGGCTTGCCGCAGGTCGCCGGCAGGCGGGAAGAGGGAGCCGCCCGCGGCCATGCAGTCGGTGAGCGAGTGCCCGGCGCGCACGCCTTCCACGCCGGTGGTGTCGATCCAGCCCATGGGTTTCTTGGCGGAGTCGATGACCAGCCGCCATTCGCCCTTGTCCAGGCGGATGCTCGCCACCTGGTCGGGGGAGACGGTCGACAGGTCGTGCAGGGGGACCGTGTCGGCGGGCCGGAACGACAGCTCCCGGTAGCCGCGGTCGCGGCCCACGAATCCGGCGACGAAATCGGTTGCGGGCTGGGCGAGTACGGTGCGCGGCACATCGTGCTGCTGGAGGTGCCCGCCGGGTCCGAAGACCGCGATGTGGTCGCCGAGTTTGATGGCCTCGTCGATGTCGTGGGTCACGAACACGATGGTCTTGTGCAGTTCGGCCTGCAACCGCAGCATCTCGTTCTGGAGTTCGGTGCGCACCACCGGGTCGACGGCGCTGAACGGTTCGTCCATCAGCAGGATGGGCGGGTCGGCGGCCAATGCCCGCGCCACACCCACGCGTTGCTGCTGCCCACCCGACAGTTGCGCCGGATAGCGTTGTGCCAGGCCGCGATCCAGTCCGACGCGGTCCATCACCTCCAGCGCCGCCTGCCGGGCCGCGCGCCGGGATTGCCCGCGCAGGACCGGCACGGTGGCCACATTGTCGATGACGGTGCGGTGCGGCAGCAGGCCCGCGCTCTGGATCACGTATCCGATGCCGAGCCGCAGTTCGACCGGGTCGACGCGGGAAATGTCCTGTCCGCCAACGGTGATGGTGCCGACGGTGGGGCTGATCATGCGGTTGATCATCCGCATGGAGGTGGTTTTACCGCAGCCCGACGGCCCCACGAACACGGTGAACGACCCGGATTCGATGCGCAGGCTCAGGTCGTGGACGGCGGTGGTGCCGTCCGGGTATGTCTTGCTGACGCCGGTGAATTCGATGTCGGACACCGTGTGCGGCCCTCTCTTATGCGATCGGCTTGTCGAGTCCCTGGGCGGCGACCCACTGCTTCGCGGCCGCGGCCGGCTCGGTCTTGCTGCTGCCGGAGACGGCGGTGTTGAGCGAGATGAGTTCGGGGGTGGTCAGTTTCGCCGAGGCGGCGTCCAGCACCTTCACCAGCTTGTCGCTCTTCTTGGCGGTGTTGAAGAGCGGCACCACGTTCTGCGGCAGGAAGTTGTGCTTGGGATCGGTCAGCACCACCAGGTTGTTGGCGGCGATAGCGGGGGAGGTGGTGAAGATGTCGGCCGCGGTGACCTGACCGTCGGTCAGGGCCTTCACCGTGGCCGGGCCGCCGCCGTCGGCGATCGGCACGAAGTTGGCGGCCGGGATGTCCAGGCCGTAGTTCTTCTTCAGGCCAGGCAGGCCGTCCGGTCGCTCGGAGAATTCCGCGGGGGCGGCCAGTTTCACGTCGGCGGAGTGCGCGGCGAGGTCGGCGATGCTGGTCAGGTTCCACTTCTCGGCGGTGGCCTTGGTGACCACCACGGCGTCGGAGTCCTCGCCGGGTGCCGGGGTCCCGATGGCGAGCTGCTCGCCCAGCGCCTTGACCAGCGCGGCGTTCACCTCGTTCGCCGCGACGGCGGTGCTCGACTTGTCCAGGTACTGCAGCAGATTGCCGGTGTAGTCGGGGATGACGTCGATGGCGCACTGCTTCAGCGCGGGCACGTACGCTTCGCGACTACCGATGTTCAGCTTGGTGTCGACGCTGAAACCGTTGACGCGCAGCACTTCCGCGTAGACGTCGGCCACGGTCTCGGATTCGGGGAAGTTGGCGGATCCGACGGTCACCTTGTCGGCGTCCCCGCCGCAGTTGCCGCCGCCGCCGAGTGGATTGGATTTGTTGTCGCCACAGGCGGACAGCGCCATGGCCGCGGCCAGCGCCACCGACGCGGCCAGAATTCGGAGTACGGTCCGGGAGATGCGCTTGCCGTCGGCGCGCGTGGTGATGAGCGAATGCACTGTCGTCCTTCCGAGCTGCACGAGACGCCTACGGCAGGCGGGCTGCCTGCGGCAGGCGGGGTGTCTCCACCCCTGGAACAGACCTAACTGTCCATATTGCCCGTGTCTTCCCGCGAACGGTGCCTACCTACGGTCGGTTTCGCGCTTTCGGCCGAAACGGCGCGCCCAATCCCCGGCCCGGTCTCACCTCCCGGAGGACCGGCGCGGCAGACTGTTGCCGTGTCCGGCACAGACTCCCACCCACCGCACGCCCGCGGCGCCCGCGCGGCCCGCCGTCGCCCGCGCCCGTCCGGGACCGAGCGGAAACGCCTGGTCCGCGCCGCGCGAACGCTGGCGCGGGGAGCGTTGGTCACTGTGGTCGCGGTGGCCGCGGTGGCGTGCGGCAGCAAGGACACCGGCCCGATTGTGACGGTGGGGGCAGGGGATTCACCGCAATCCCGGATGGTCGCCGAAATTTATGCCGGCGCGCTGGCCCGCACCGGCCTGCACACGCGCGTCCAGGACCGAGTCGGCGATCGTACCGACCAGTTCGCCGCCGTGGACTCCGGCGAGATCGCGCTGTTCGGCGAAGTCACCGGCGATCTCCTCACCGCCCTCGACTCCACCGCGACGGTCACCAAACCCGACGCCGTGAATGCCGCACTCGCCAAAGCCCTTCCGCAGGGCGTGGTCACCTCCGACCCCGCCGACGGCACCGACCTGCGCCCCACCATCGTCGCCGGCGCTTCCCGCCCCGCCACCCTCCCGTCCTCCCTGAAGGACCTCGCCCCCCACTGCGAAGACCTGATCCTCGGCATCGACACCGGCGCCCCCCTCGACGCCCAACGCGCCCCCCTCGACCCCGAACGCGACGTCCTGACCCCCCTGCGCACGGTCTACCACTGCACCGTCACCCGCACCGTCACCTTCACCACCGAGGCCGACCTCCGAAAAGCCCTCTCCGAAGGCGAAATCCACCTGGCCGTCCTCTCCGGCCCACCCGCCTTCCTCCCCGGCGACGGCGCCGACCTAGCCCCCCTCTCCGACCCCGACTACGCCTTCCGCGCCGCCATGATCGCCCCCATCCTCCGCAAATCCGCCCTCACCGACCCCCAACTCCGCAAACTCAACTACGTAGCAGGCGAACTCACCACCACCGCCCTCGCCGACATGGTCCACCAAATCCGAGACCAATCCGCCATCCCTTCCTCGGTAGCCAGAGACTGGCTCGACGCCCACGCTCTCTGATCTGGCTACCTGTCACCGCCCTGTCCCACAACGGCTCTCAGGGTCGCGCGGCTCACTGTTGCAGTGCCGCAGCCAGATCCGCGTTGAGGGCGAGGGCGGGGAGGGAGGTTACGAGCATTTCTACGAGGGTGTCGCGGGGGATGGGTTCTTCGCGGAGCCAGGTGAGGGTGGTTTCTTCGACGAAGGCGATCCAGCCTCGGACTGCGAGGGCGAGGCGGGGGCGGTCGGGGTCGTCGGTGGGGATGGGGGCTTCAGCGAGGATGCGGTCTACCAAGGCCATGCGGGTGGCGTTGACCAGGGCTACCAGTTCGGGGCTGGCGCTGGCGGGGCCGCGGAGGAGGGCGAGGTAGGAGGTGCGGTTTTCGGTGACGTAGGCGATGTAGCGCTCTATCGCGTCGTGGAGCATGTCGAACAGGGACAGGGTGGGGTCGGGGGTGGTGCGGGCGAGGAGTTCGGCGTTGGCGTGGTGGACGATCGCCAGGTGGAAGTCCTGCTTGGTGGGGAAGTAGTGGAACAGCAGGCCGCGGGAGATGCCGGCCTGTTGGGCGATCTCGCTGATCGAGATGTCCTCGAGGGCGCGGTCGCGCAGCATGTGGGCGCCCAAGGTGATCAGCTGCTCGCGGCGTTCGCCGGGGCTCAGGCGCACGCGTTTGGCCCGGCTGTCCGGTCTAGTGCTCACGGCGCGCTCCTTGGTCATCTGTCCGACTCTACTGAACGTGAGTCAATAGCTACTGAATGCGAGTCTTCGGTATTGACTGGCACTCAATAAGAGTATTGACTCACACTCAATAAGACCATATTCTCGAGTACATGAGTCGCAAGGTTACAGACAAAGCTGTCGGCAACCGGCCTGCCCGGCACGCCCACGTGATCATCGTCGGCAGCGGGTTCTCGGGCCTCGGCCTCGCCATCCGGTTGAGCAAGCAGGGCCGCTCCGACTATCTCGTGCTCGAGCGCGGCAACGACGTCGGCGGCACCTGGCGGGACAACACCTACCCGGGCGCGGCCTGCGATGTCCCCTCGCAGCTGTACTCGTACTCCTTCGCGACCAACCCGGAGTGGTCGCGCTCGTTCTCCAAGCAGCCGGAGATCCAGCGCTACATCCAGTCCGTCGCCGCCAAGTACGACGTGCGCGACAAGCACATCTTCGACTGCGAGATGACCGGCGCCCAGTGGAACGCCGCCGACGCGCGCTGGGAGATCCAGACCAGTCAGGGCGCCTTCACCGCCGACATCCTGGTCTCCGCCGTCGGCGCGCTGTGCGAGCCCAACCTGCCCGACATCAAGGGCATCAACGACTTCCAGGGCGAGATCTTCCACTCCGCCCGCTGGAACCACGACTCCGACCTGACCGGCAAGCGCGTCGCCGTGATCGGCACCGGCGCCTCCGCCATCCAGATCGTCCCCAACATCGCCGGCCAGGTCGCGCACCTGGACGTGTACCAGCGCACCGCGCCCTGGCTGCTGCCCCGCGCCGACCGCGAGTACCTGGCCCCGGAGAAGTTCGCGCTCAAGAAGATTCCCGCGCTGCGCAACCTCTACCGCGCCGGCATCTACGCCGCCCGCGAGACCCAGGTGATCGGCCTGGCCAAGTTCCCGCCCGCCATGCTCGCCCTCGAGGCGGTCGCCCGCGCCAAGCTGTTCGCCGAGGTCCGCGACCCCGCGCTGCGCGCCAAGGTCACCCCGAACTTCCGTATCGGCTGCAAGCGCATGCTCATCTCCAACGAGTACTACCCGGCGCTGAGCCGCGACAACGTGGACGTGGTCACCGACGGCATCCAGGAGATCCGCCCCAACGCCATCGTCACCAAGGACGGCGTCGAGCGCGAGGTCGACGCGATCATCGTGGCCACCGGCTTCCACGTCACCGACTCGCCGGTCTATGACACGGTTTCCGGCCGCGACGGCCGTACGCTGTCCGAGGTTTTCGACGCCATCGGCCAGCAGGGCTACAAGGGCTCGGCGATCAACAACTACCCCAACATGTTCTTCATGCTCGGCCCGAACGTCGGCCTGGGACACACCTCGATGGTGTTCATGCTGGAGTCGCAGATCAACTACATCTCCGACGCCATCGCCCAGTTCGACAACCTGCACCTGCGGACCGTCGAGGTCCGCAAGGACGTGCAGGACGAGTACAACGCCGGTCTGCAGCGCAAGCTCGAAGGCGCGGTGTGGAGCACCGGCGGCTGCGCCTCCTGGTACCTGGACAAGCACGGCAACAACACCACGCTGTGGCCCGACTTCACCTTCCGGTTCCGTAGCCTGCTCGAGCACTTCGACGTCGCGGCCTACGAGACCACCACTCAGCCTGTCGCACAGGCTGTTTAGTCAGCACCCCCAGCCGTCACCGATCCCGGGGCCGTCCAGCCGACCGCCCCGCAAACACCGAAAGCGGTAGCCGTGAGCAACGATGCTTACTTCAAGGACAAGGTCTGCGTGATCACCGGTGCGGGTTCCGGCATCGGCCGCGCGCTGGCGGAGAACCTGGCCAAGCGCGGCGCGCACCTGGCGCTGTCCGACATCGACGCCGAGGGCCTCGCCGAAACCGTGCGACGCTGCGAGAAGTTCGGCGTGAAGATCAAATCCGATCGCCTGAACGTGGCCGAGCGCGAAGCCGTGCTGCTCTACGCCGACGAGGTGAAGAAGCACTTCGGCAAGGTCAACCAGATCTACAACAACGCCGGTATCGCCCACCACGGCAATGTCACCGACACCGCGTTCAAGGACTTCGACCGCATCATGGACGTCGACTTCTGGGGCGTCGTCAACGGCACCAAGGCGTTCCTGCCGTACCTCATCGAATCCGGTGACGGCCACGTGGTGAACGTGTCCAGCCTCTTCGGCCTGATCGCGGTCCCCGGCCAGAGCGCCTACAACGCCGCCAAGTTCGCGGTCCGCGGCTTCACCGAGGCGCTGCGCCAGGAGATGCTGATGAGCGGCACCCCGGTTCAGGTCACCTGTGTGCACCCCGGCGGCATCAAGACCGCCGTCGCCCGCAACGCCACCGTCTCCGAGGGCCTGGACCAGAAGAACCTGGCCAGCCTGTTCGACAGCAAGCTCGCGCTGCACACCCCGGAGATGGCCGCGCAGACCATCACCGAGGCCGTCCGCAAGGGCCACGGCCGCGTGCTGATCGGCTGGGAGGCCAAGGCCCTCGACCTGTTCGTGCGCACCACCGCCTCGTACTACCAGCGGATCGCCGCGGTGGTGCAGAAGCGCGTCCTGCCGTAATACCGCGATTCTGAAGGACATTCGGACATGCCCGATGTGACACTGCCGTTGCCCCTCGTCCGAGCCGCACTGAATCCGGTCTTCCGGATCATGCTCAACCACCGGCTGCCGTTCGGTGTCCAACGGGCGCTGATGGATTGGGGTGCACCGGCGCAGCGCGCGCCGCGCGGCACCCATGTCGAGCACATCCGGCTCGGTGGCCGCCCAGCCGAACGCGTTTCGGTCGGGCCGGTCTCCGACGGCGCCACCGTGCTGTACCTGCATGGCGGCGGCTACACCGTCGGCTCGCCGGTCACGCACCGCGCGCTGGCCGCGTACCTGTCCCGTGAAACCGGGTGCGCCGTCCAGGTTCCCGATTACCGGCTGGCCCCCGAGCACCCGTTCCCGGCGGCGCTCGAGGACGCCGAGGCCGCGTTCCTGGAGTTGGTGGGCGCCGGGTTCCGGCCCGAACGCATCGCGGTGGCCGGTGATTCGGCCGGTGGCGGGCTCTCGCTCGCGCTGGCCGAACGGTTGCGTGACCGGCACGGCCTGACGCCGGCCGCACTGGGGTTGATCGCGCCGTGGGCCGACCCGAACGAAGTGCCCGCGCGCGACCGCGATCTGGTCATCAACAAGCCGTGGTCGCGGGCCTGCGCCGCGGCCTATCTGGGCGGTGGAGACGGCTCCGACCCCGGTTACGCGCCGCTGCTCGGCGACCTGGGCGGGCTGCCGCCCACCTATGTGCAGGCCGACCGGGGTGAATTGCTGCACGCGCAGTGCACCCGGCTGGTCGCGCAGCTGCGCGCGGCGGGCGTGCCGACCGAGTTCACCGAGACCGACGGTCTCTGGCATGTAGCTCAGTTGCAGGCGGGTCTGGTCGCCCGGGCCGCCGCGGTCACCGTCGAACTCGGGCAGTTCCTGCGCCAGGCGCTTCGACCAGCGCAAAGCCGGTCAATAGGATAGGGACGAGACATAACGCGTGGCCGCCCGGTGACAGGTTCGGGCGGTCCGCGGAGAGTTACCTGTGAGCGTGGCGTAAATTACCCGCCAGTAAACCTCTGTGGAAGGGCAGCGATGCGAGAGTTCGAAGTCCCGGCTACCTACACCATTCCGGAGAACGCCAACATGTCGGACGGCGCGTTCCGGCATGCTGAGAAGACCCCCGACCTGGTCGTCTTCAACACTCCGAATGGCAAGGGCGGCTGGAACGACGTCACGGCGGCGGCGTTCGCGAAGACCGTGACCGACGTGGCCAAGGGACTGGTGGCCTCCGGTATCGAGCTCGGTGACCGTGTCGCCGTCATGGCTCAGACCAGCTACGAGTGGGTCGTGCTCGACTTCGCGATCTGGGCGGCCGGCGGCTGCACCGTCGCGATCTACGACTCGTCCTCCGCCGAGCAGGCGCGCTGGATCCTCGAGGACTCCGCCACCAAGCTCACCATCGTCCAGAACGACAAGCACCGCGCCACCATCGCCGAGATCGAGGCCGGGCTCGACAGTCTGCGCGAGGTGCTGCAGATCGACAAGGGCGCGATCGCCGACCTCACCGCTCGCGGCAAGGATCTCGACGACGCCGTCGTGCACGAGCGCCGCGCCCAGGTGAAGGCGGCCTCCCCGGCCACCCTGATCTACACCTCCGGCACCACCGGCCGGCCCAAGGGCGTCATGCTCTCGCATGCCAACCTTTACGCCGAGTCGGCCGCCGACCGCTCCTCCATGAGCGAGTTCCTGCAGCCCGGCCGCAAGTCGCTGCTGTTCCTGCCGCTGGCCCACGTCTTCGCCCGCGCGGTCGCGCTGGCCGCGTTCGACGCCGGCGTCACCGTGGCCCACACCGCCGACTGGTCCACGCTGGTCGAGCAGTTCGGCCAGTACAAGCCGAACTTCATCCTCTCGGTGCCGCGCGTGTTCGAGAAGGTGTTCAACGGCGCCAAGCAGAAGGCGCACGACGGCGGCAAGGGCAAGATCTTCGACTACGCCACCGAGATCGCCATCCAGTACAGCCAGTCGCTGGAGACCGGCGGCCCCGGCGTCGTGCTCAAGCTGCAGCACCTGGTGCTCGACAAGCTGGTGTTCAGCAAGCTGCGCGAGGCCATGGGCGGCCAGTGCTCCTCCGCCGTCTCCGGCGGCGGCCCGCTGGGCGCGCGCCTGGGCCACTACTTCCGCGGCGCCGGCGTCACCATCTACGAGGGCTACGGCCTGACCGAGTCCACCGCGGCCGTCAGCGTCAACACCCCCAAGTTCATCAAGGTCGGTTCGGTCGGCCGCCCGCTGCCCGGTCACGGCGCCAAGGTCGCCGACGACGGCGAGCTGCTGATCCGCGGCCCGGTCGTGTTCGGCGGCTACTGGAACAACCCGGAGGCCAGCGCCGACGCGTTCGACGCCGAAGGCTGGTTCAAGACCGGCGACCTGGGCGCCATCGACGAGCAGGGCTTCATCGCGATCACCGGTCGCAAGAAGGAAATCCTGGTCACCGCCGGCGGCAAGAACGTCTCCCCGGCCATGCTGGAGGATTCGCTGCGGCAGAACGCGCTGATCAGCCAGGTCATGGTGGTCGGCGACGGGCAGCCCTTCATCGGCGCGCTGGTCACCCTCGACCCGGAGGCCCTGCCGGCGTGGAAGACCCGCAACGGGATTCCCGCCGACACCCCGATCGAGCACCTCATCGAGAACCCGGCCCTGGTCGGCGAGATCAACGACGCGGTCGCGGCCACCAACAAGCTGGTCTCGCACGCCGAGGCGATCAAGAAGGTCCGCATTCTGGCCGTCGACTGGACCCAGGAGGGTGGCGAGCTCACCCCGAAGCTGTCCCTGAAGCGGGCGGTCGTCATGAAGCAGTACGCGGCCGACGTGGACGCGATCTACAACTCCTGACCCGGAGTCGAAAGCGGCGCTGACGGTGGAACTTCCACCGTCAGCGCCGCTTTTCGTTCAGCCGGGCAGCCGGTCGAGGAAGTCGGCGATGAGCGGCGCGATCTCGGCGACGTGGGTTTCCAGGGCGAAGTGGCCGGTGTCGAACAGGTGCAGTTCGGCGTCGGGAACGTCCGCCAGAAAGGCGTGCGCGCCCGGTGCGGGGAAGAAGAAGTCGTTCGCACCCCAGGCGATGAGGGTCGGGGGCGTGTACTTGCGCAGCCACGCTTGCCATTCGGAGTACCGGGCCACATTCGACTTGTAGTCGTAAGCCAGGGCCAGCTGGGCCTCCTTGCGGCCGGGCAGGTCCAGGTAGTGCTGGTCCAGGGTCCAGGCGTCGGGGTTCAGCAGGCTCGGGTCGGGGACGCCGCCCTCGTACTGGCTCCGGGTGCCCTCCAGGGTGAGCAGGCCGAGGATCACGTCCTCGTCGCCCTCGTGATCGGGGCGCAGCGCGACGAAACCCTGTGCGGCCTCGGACAATCCGGCCTCGTACGCATTGCCGTTCTGGACGATCAAGCCGCTGATCCACTCCGGATTGCGGGTGGCCAGCCGCAGCCCGACGGGCGCGCCGAAGTCGAAGATGTACATGGCGAACGGGGTCAGCCCGAGCTGCCGCACGAACCCCTCGGTGACGTCGGCCAGCCGGTCGAAGCTGTACTCGAAATCGGCCGGGGCCACGGTGTTCCCGAACCCCGGATAGTCGGGAGCGATCAACCGGTAGCGGTCGCCGAGCGCGTCGATGAGCCGGCGGAACTGGTGCGATGCGGTGGGAAAGCCGTGCAGTAGCAGCAGGACCGGGGCATCCGCGCGAGCGGGCACGGACTCGCGGTAGAAGACGTCGACACCGTCGACCTCGAGGTGACGGTGCTGGACCCGGGGAAGTTCGCTCATGACTGGGTCAACCGGCCGACGCGCCGAATATTTCAGGTGACGACGTCACCGGATCGTCATTTCTCGCGAGGGTGCGCGGGCCGAATCCGGCAGTAGGGTCGGTTCGTGGCCGATCGCGAAGTACGAATCGCCGGCGGCATCGTCGCGGGCCTGGTCACGCTCGGTGTGGCCGAAGCGGTGTCGGTGCTGATCAGTCCCGACAGCACCCCCTTGCAGGCCGTCGGAGCGTGGGTCGTCGACCATACGCCGGACGGGTTCCGCGAATGGGTGATCGGACTGGTCGGCACCAACGACAAACTGCTGCTGTTCGTGTCGATGGGCGTGGTGGCCGTCGTGCTGGCCGCCGTCGCCGGACTCGCCGAACGGGAGCGGCGGCCGCTCGGGTCGATCCTGTTCGCGGTGTTCGGGCTGCTGGCCGTGATGGCCGCACTGGGCCGACCGGCCGCCGCCTGGACCTGGGCGATCCCGGCGATACTCGGCACCGCCGCCGGAATCCTCGTGCTGCGCAGCCTGATTCGCCGTCTCGCCGAATCCCCGGAAGGTGGCGACGAGACCCCGGCCGAATCGGACTCCACCGAAGCGCCGTCCGCGCAACGGCGGCAGGTGATGCGCTGGCTCGCCGTCACCGGCGCCGCCGCGGTGGCCGCGGGTGTGGCAGGGCGGATCATCGGGCTGCGGTCCCGCGACGTGTCGGCCGAACGCGCCGACGTGCAACTGCCGACACCGACCGGCGCCGAGCCGCCGATCGACCCGGGCGCGGACCTGAAACTGCCGGGCCTCACCCCCTACCTCACCTCGAACTCCGACTTCTACCGCATCGACACCGCGCTCACCGTCCCGCAGGTCAGCAAGGACGACTGGTCGCTGCGCATCCACGGCATGGTCGATCACGAGATCCGGCTGAGCTACGCCGATCTCGCCGCCCGCACCCCCATCGAGCGTCTGATCACCCTCACCTGCGTCTCCAACCCGGTCGGCGGCGAACTGATCGGCAACGCCCGCTGGCTCGGCTACCGGCTCGACGAGCTGATCGCCCAGGCGGGACCGCACCCCGACGCCGACATGGTGCTCTCCCGCAGCATCGACGGCTTCACCGCGGGCAGCCCGCTGGCGGTGCTCACCGACGGCCGCGACGCCATGCTGGCCGTCGGCATGAACGGCGAACCGCTCCCCACCGCGCACGGCTATCCGGCGCGACTGGTGGTGCCGGGCCTGTACGGCTACGTGTCGGCCACCAAGTGGGTGACCGAACTCGAGATCACCAGATTCGATCGCGCGGAAGCGTTCTGGACCAAGCGCGGCTGGTCGGCGCGCGGCCCCATCAAGACCGAATGCCGCATCGACACCCCGCGCGGCCGCGGCCTCGCGCCCGGCAAGATCACCATCGCGGGGGTGGCCTGGGCGCAGCATCGCGGCATCCGCGGCGTGGAAGTCCGTATCGACCAAGGGGACTGGCAGCCCGCGCGCCTGGCGGCCGCGCCGTCCATCGACAGCTGGGTGCAGTGGGCCTTCGACTGGGACGCGCCCGCGGGCAGCGGCGTGCACACCGTCTGGGCGCGCGCCACCGACGGCACGGGGGAGACCCAGACCGACCAACAGCAGGACGTCGTGCCCGACGGCGCAACCGGATACCCCTCGCTGTCGGTGCGAATCGGCTGAAAGAGACTGTTTCGCCGCGAGAATCATCGCCACGACCCGCGTGCCGCCGATCCATTGCGCGAAGCACCCTGTGCCCGCGCATCGTCCGCGCGGCTCGCCGGTCCCGCGCGGGTGAACGTTCCTGATGGCCGATTCGGCGGAGCGCGAGGATTAGGATCGGCGCGGCAGTCGTGGCTTGGTCCGGCCGCTCGGGGCATCCGCTCGCCCGGGGGCACAGCTCGTTCGGGGAATGAGGGGAGCACGCATGTCCGGGGTACTCGAATGGGCGCGGGCGGAAAACCTGCAGCCCGAACCGATCACGCTCGACGTCTGGACGCAGCTGCCCCCTGACTTCTACCGGCTCGTCGAGGTGGTCAACGGTGACGTGGTGCGCGCCGAAACGCCCGCCCTGCCGCACCGCAACGCCACTCGCCGGCTGGCCGCCATGCTGGAGTCCGGGGCCGAGCACCACATGAGCCGATACAACGACGGCTCGCTCTACGTCGGCGTCGACCAGGAGGTGCTGCTGTGGGAATCGCCGCGCCTCACCATCCGCCGCCCCGACATCATCCTGTTCTCCTGCGCGCCCGCCGATGTCGGCCCGCTGCGGGCCGAGCGGGTGAAGATCGCCGTCGAGGTGGTGTCCCCGGCGACCGAACGCGTCGACACCGCCGACAAGATGGCCGAGTACGCACTCGCCGGAATACCTTGGTACTGGCTGGTCTACATGGATCGCGATCGGGTGCGCGCCATCCAGACCCACGTCCTGGTGCTGGGCCACTACCGGCCGCTGCGGCGGCTGACCGCCCACATCGGCGAGACCCTGACGGATATGCCGATCGATATCCGCATCGACTGGACCCGCCTCGTCGGCCTGCTGCTCTGACCGAGACCCGGGGGCGGAAACAGCGCTGCCCGCCGGGAATCCCCGGCGGGCAGCATCTTTGGATTCGAGCCGATCGACCAACGGCCGATCGGGCCCTCCGGCAGGTCAGTGCGCCCCGATGTTCGCCTTCGCCATATCGTCCTGCTTCCCCTCGCCCTGCTTGCCGTGTCCGATGAACATCGCCGAGGCGACGACACCGATCAGCAGGATCGCTGCGGGCAGGTACATGGACTGGCTCAGCGCGGTGCTCAGCTTCTCCAGGATCGGATCCCGCACCGCCGCGGGCAGATCGCTCAGGCTCTTACCGCCCGCGCCCTCACCGATCGGGCCGCTGTGCA
This sequence comes from Nocardia tengchongensis, assembly GCF_054781395.1. Taxonomy (NCBI): domain Bacteria; kingdom Bacillati; phylum Actinomycetota; class Actinomycetes; order Mycobacteriales; family Nocardiaceae; genus Nocardia; species Nocardia tengchongensis. The sequence continues at coordinate 747,427 of NZ_BAAGUM010000006.1, read as the reverse complement.
GGCCCTGCGCCGAGATCCGCGCCGACAGCAGCGCGCTGATCGCCGCCGAACCGAGCACCGAACCCACCTGACGGGTGGTGTTGTAGACGCCCGCGCCCGCACCGGCCTGCTGCACCGGCAGGTTGTGAGTGGCGGTGGAGGCCAGCGGCGCCCAGATGCAGGCATTCGCGATACCGGCGAACCCGCCGACGATCATGAACAGCGGGATCGAGCCGTCCGGCTTCATCAGCACCGCGAAACCGAACAGGGTGGCCGCGAAGATCGCGAAACCGGCGGTCGGGATGACCCGGGGCGCGACCTTGTCGGAGATCTTGCCGATGATCGGCGCGAACACGCCGGTCAGAATGGCCATCGGCGCGAACACCAGCGCCGAGCGGGTCGGCGACATCTCGTGCACCTGCTGCAGGTAGAAGTAGGCGGGCACGAACACGCTGGTCACCGCCGCACCCATGGCCGCGATGCCCACGTTGGACAGCGCGAAGTTGCGGTCCTTGAACAGGCTCAGCGGCACCAGCGGCTCGACGGTGGTGCGCGCCTGGTTCCACACGAACAGCACCAGCACCACCGCGCCGGCCGCGATCATCGCCCAGATCTTGGCGTCCCAGTCGTGGGTGTTGCCTTCCTGGATGCCGAACACCAGCAGGAACATGCCGACACCCGACAGCGCCACGCCGACCAGGTCGAACTTGTGCTCGTGCGTGGGCAGCGACGGCACCAGCCAGAACGCCAGCGCGAAGGCGATGATGCCGATCGGCACGTTCACGTAGAAGATCCACTGCCAGCCCTGCCAGTCCACCAGCACGCCGCCCAGGATCGGGCCGACCAGGGTGGCCAGACCGGCCACACCGCCCCACAGGCCCATGGCCGCGCCGCGCTTGTCCGGCGGGAAGGTGCGGGTGATGACGGCCATGGTCTGCGGCGTCATCAGCGCCGCGCCCAGGCCCTGCACGGCGCGGGCCGTAATCAGCATGTTGATGCTGGTCGACTCGGCGCACCAGAGCGAGGCGAGGGTGAACACGACCAGGCCGCCGAGGTAGATGTTCTTGGGGCCGAAGCGATCCCCGAGCCGGCCGGTCACCAGCAGCGGGACCGCGTAGGCCAGCAGATAGGCGGAGGTGACCCAGATGACCTGGGAGACATCGGCGTTCAAGTCCTTCATGATCGCCGGATTGGCCACCGCGACGATGGTCATGTCCAGCAGGATCATGAAGAACCCGACGACCAGCGCGTATAGCGCGAGCCACGGATTGCGTTGAGTGGACATGGATTCGGGTTCCTATCCCTGGGAGTGGGTTCTGGTGTCGACGCGCTCGCAGGACTCGGTGTCGAAGGGTTCCCATTCGAGTTCGCCGCTCTCGAGCTCGGCGATGAGTCCGCGCAGCCAGGTGACTTCGGCCGTGCTGTGCGCGCGTATGTAGTCGACCCGCATCCAGTAACGGCGCGGGACATCGGAGGCGGCGGCCAGGTCGCGGAGCGCGGTCAGCTCGGCGACCCGCGCCTCGATCGAGGCGACGCGTTCGCGGAGGGCATCGATGACCTCGTCCACGGGCAAATTGTGCGCTTCGGCCAGTCCGGTCACGAAGGGCGGGTAGTCGTTGGCCGGTTCGCGCAGCAGGTCCCGGACTCGGGTGCGCAGTGCCGCGTGGCCGGCCGTGCGAATGCGGTAGGTGGTCCGTTCCGGCCGGTTACCGGCCCGATCGGTGCTTTCCGCCGCGATCAGTTCCTGGTCGGTCAGCCGGGCCACGGTGTGGTAGAGCGACCCCGGCTTGATCTTGGTGAACTCGTCCTCGTGGCGGCTGAGTAGCAGTTGATACATCTCGTACGGGTGCATCGGGCGTTCCTCGAGCAGTGCGAGAACCAGCATCGCCATCGGCGTGAGCGCTGGTGTCGACTGCTTCTTGATCACTGCTACCTCCGTTTCGGGTGGCGCAACCGCCCGCCACCGACATCCTCCGTACCAAATATTCCACGTGGAATATACGACGCGGAACAACCGGCGCACAACCCCTCCCGCGCGGATGACTCGCCAGTGTGTGTGACACCGATCACTGCACGTCGAAATGCCTTGTCGCAGCACATTTCCCGACCAGCCGCAACCAAAACCGACCGGTAGCATCAGCTTTCGTCAGGGAAGTAGCAGAAAGAGGTCCGCACCATGTCCGATCAGGAACCCACGACTCAGGACGCGGCCGCCGCCGGCGTCGCCGCGATGATGGCCGCCTGGGACATCAAGGGCACCACCGATTCCGCTGCCGAGCAGAAGGATTCGGAGAGCGAGTAGCCCTCCGAGGCCCCTCGACAGCCCGTCGAGCCACCCCCTCGGCGGGCTGTTCTTTTCACGGTCATTTCCGCGATGATGAACCCATGGGGTGGACGATCACTGAAGACCCGGCGGCCTACGAGCAGGCCGCGGGGGAATTCCTGCTCTCGGACCCGATCCGGAACACCGTGCTGATCACGGTGCCCGACCGGCTCCGGCGTGAGGGGCTGACGATCTTCGGGGACGCCGCGCCCCACTTCGGGTGGTGGACCACGACCGGCGGTGCGGTCACGGCCGCGTTCTTCCGGACACCGCCCTTCGGAATCGTGGTGTCCCCGTTGCCGTCCGAGTCGGTGGCCCCACTGGTCCGCGACTACTCGGCGATCGACCCGGCCTTGTCCGCGGTGTCGGGCCCCGCCGACTCCGCCCGCGCCGTCGCGGAACTCTGGGGACGGTCACACGGCACCGCGATCACCTCGAGCCGCGCCGACCGCCTCTACCGGCTGGGCGAACTGGTCCCACCCGAACCCGCCCCGGCGGGCATCGGCCGCCTCGCCACCGACCGCTACCGGGACCTCGCGATCGACTGGCTGCTCGAATTCACCCGCGATATCGGCGACCCGCCCCCGGCGCACCCCGACCGCATGATCGCCGAACGCCTGACCCGCGGCGGTCTGTCCCTGTGGGAAGTGGACGGCACCCCGGTCTCGATGGCCGGCACCGGCGCACCCGTAGCCGGAACCGTCCGCATCGGCCCGGTCTTCACCCCGAAACCCCTGCGCGGCAAGGGCTTCGCGGCAGCCGCCACCACCTACGCCAGTCGCGCGGCCCTCGCCACCGGCGCGACCGACATCATGCTCTTCGCCGATCTGGCCAACCGCACCAGCACCGCCCTCTACCAGCGCCTCGGCTTCCGCCCGGTCGGCGACTACAGCATCTGCCACCTGGCCTGAAACGGCGCGGGGCACGGGTCGGGCCCGTGCGGAAGCCATCAGCCCGAGCCGATCACGATCGACTGGAATCGCCTCGGCGCCCTGACTCGATGGCGGCCGCGAGTTCTTCCGCGGTCAGGACAGGGTTGTGGTCCAAGGCCTTCCATCGGTCGAGGGCCGCACGCTGACCCTCGATTAACTCCTCGTCAGGAGAGCGGTTCGTGGACATGGGGTGACGGTACGCCCTGAAACGGCGCGGGGCCGGATCTCGGTGAGAGATCCGGCCCCGCACTGGGATTCGGTGACTAGGCGGTCGGGGAGAACGCCTCGTCGATGATTTCCTGCTGCTCCACGGCGTGCACCTTGGACGAACCCGAGGACGGGGCCGACATGGCGCGACGGGAGATGCGGCGCAGCTTGCCGAAGCGGGCGGGCAGGATCTCCGGCAGGTTCAGGCCGAAGAACGGCCACGCACCCTGGTTGGCCGGCTCCTCCTGCACCCACGCCAGGTCACTGGCGTTCGGGTACTGCTCCAGCGCCTCGTTGAGGCGGAACTTCGGGATCGGGTACAGCTGCTCGACACGCACGATCGCGACATCGTCGCGGTTGTGCTTGTTCTTCTCGGCGGCCAGCTCGTAGTAGATCTTGCCGGAGGTGAGCAGCACGCGCTTGACCTTGGCACGGTCGCCGTTGCCCGACTCGTAGGTGGGCTCCTCGAGCACGGTACGGAACTTGTTGTCCGTGAAGTCCTCGATCTCGGAGACCACGGCCTTGTTGCGCAGCATCGACTTCGGGGTGAAGACCACCAGCGGGCGGCGGATGCCGTCCAGGGCGTGGCGGCGCAGCAGGTGGAAGTAGTTCGACGGGGTGGACGGGACGGACACCGTCATCGAACCCTCGGCACACAGCTGCAGGAACCGCTCGATCCGGCCCGAGGTGTGGTCGGGACCCTGACCCTCGTGACCGTGCGGCAGCATCAGCACGACCTCGGAGAGCTGACCCCACTTGGCCTCACCGGAGGAGATGAACTCGTCGATGATGGACTGCGCGCCGTTGACGAAGTCACCGAACTGCGCCTCCCACAACACCAGAGCGTCCGGGTTGCCCAGCGAGTAGCCGTACTCGAAGCCGACCGCCGCGTACTCCGACAGCGCCGAGTCGTGCACCGCGAACCAACCCGGGTTCTTCGACCCGATGTTGTGCAGCGGGGTGTACTCGTCGCCGGTCTTGCGGTCGATGATGACCGAGTGCCGCTGCGAGAAGGTGCCGCGGCGCGAGTCCTGACCGGTGAGGCGGACCGCCTTGCCCTCGTCGATCAGCGTGCCGAAGGCCAGCAACTCGGCCATGGCCCAGTCGACCTTGCCCTCGTAGGCCATCTCGCGGCGCTTCTCCATCACCGGCTTGACGCGCGGGTGGACGGTGAAGCCCTCGGGCGGGTTCACGAACGCGTCGCCGATGCGCTGCAGCACCGTCTTGTCCACGGCGGTAACGAGGTTCGGCGGCAGCTGCTGCTCTTCCTCGATCGACTCCGACGCCTCCGGCGGGAACTTCTCCAGCTCGCGCACCTCGTTGAAGATCCGCTCCAGCTGACCCTGGTAGTCCCGCAGGGCGTCTTCGGCTTCCTTCATGGAGATGTCGCCACGGCCGATCAGCGACTCGGTGTACGCCTTGCGGACCGAACGCTTGGTGTCGATCACGTCGTACATGCCCGGCTGGGTCATCGACGGGTCGTCGCCCTCGTTGTGGCCGCGGCGGCGGTAGCAGATCAGGTCGATCACGACGTCGCGCTGGAACTTCTGCCGGTAGTCGACGGCCAGCTTGGCCACCCACACACAGGCTTCCGGGTCATCGCCGTTCACGTGGAAGATCGGGGCGCCGATGAACTTCGCGATGTCGGTGGAGTATTCGGTGGAACGCGAGTACTCCGGCGCGGTGGTGAAGCCGATCTGGTTGTTCACCACGATGTGCACGGTGCCACCGGTGCGGTAGCCACGCAGACCCGACAGGTTCAGCGTCTCGGCCACGACACCCTGACCGGCGAAGGCCGCGTCACCGTGCAGCATCAGCGGCACGACCGAGAACGACCGCGCCTCCTCGCCGGTGGCGATGATGTCGGCCTTGGTGAGCAGGTCCTGCTTGGCGCGAACCAGACCCTCCAGCACCGGGTCGACGGCCTCGAGGTGCGAGGGGTTGGCGGTCAGCGAGACCTCGATCTCGTTGTCGCCGAACATCTGCAGGTAGGTGCCGCGCGCACCCAGGTGGTACTTCACGTCGCCGGAGCCGTGGGTGGCGGCCGGGTTCATGTTGCCCTCGAACTCGGTGAAGATCTTCGAGTAGGGCTTGCCCACGATGTTGGCCAGCACGTTCAGGCGGCCACGGTGCGGCATACCGATGACGACCTCGTCGAGGGCGTACTCGGCGCACTGGTCGATGACGGCGTCCATCATCGGGATGACCGACTCGGCGCCTTCCAGCGAGAAGCGCTTCTGGCCCACGTACTTGGTCTGCAGGAAGGTCTCGAACGCCTCGGCCGCATTGAGCCGGGACATGATGTACTTCTGCTCCGCGACCGTCGGCTTCGCGTGCTTCTGTTCGACGCGCTCCTGAATCCACTTGAGCTGCTCGGGATCCAGAATGTGGGTGTACTCCACACCCACGTGGCGGGCGTAGGCGTCGCGCAGGATGGACAGCACGTCGCGCAGCTTCATGCGCTCCTGGCCGTGGAAGCCCGCGACGTTGAACTCGCGGTCCAGGTCCCACAGGGTCAGGCCGTGCTGGGTGACGTCCAGGTCGGGGTGCGAGCGGAACTTGTCCTTCACCAGCCGCAGCGGGTCGGTGTCGGCCATCAGGTGGCCGCGGCTGCGGTAGGCGTTGATCATTTCCTGGACGCGGGTCGACTTGTCGATGCCGCGTTCCTGAATGTCCTTGCGCCAGCGCACCGGCTCGTAGGGGACACCCATGCCGTGGAAGATCTCGTCGTAGAACTCGTCGGAGATCAGCAGGTTGTGCACGGTCCGCAGGAAGTCGCCGGACTCGGCGCCCTGGATGATGCGATGGTCGTAGGTCGAGGTCAGGGTCATCAGCTTGCCGATGCCCATCTCGGCCAGCTGCTGGTCGCCCATGCCCTGGAACTCGGCCGGGTACTCCATGGCGCCCGCGCCGATGATCGCGCCCTGGCCCAGCATCAGGCGCGGCACCGAGTGGTTGGTGCCGATGGTGCCCGGGTTGGTCAGCGAGATGGTGACACCGGCGAAGTCGTCGTTGGTCAGCTTGCCGATGCGCGCCCGGCGGACGACGTCCTCGTACGCGGTGTGGAACTGCGCGAAGGTCATCTCCTCGGTGTTCTTGATGGCCGCGACCGCGAGCGCACGGCTGCCGTCCTTGCCCGGAAGGTCGATGGCCAGACCGAGATTGGTGTGCGCCGGAGTGACCGCGTTCGGCTTCCCGTCGATCTCGGCGTAGTGCCGGTTCATGTTCGGGAAGGCCTTGATGCCCTGCACGATCGCGTAACCCAGCAGGTGGGTGAAGGAAATCTTGCCACCGCGGGTACGGGCCAGGTGGTTGTTGATGACCAGGCGGTTGTCGATCATCAGCTTCGCCGGGATGGCGCGCACCGAGGTAGCGGTGGGGATGGCCAGCGACGCCGACATGTTCTTCACGACCGCCGCGGCGGGTCCGCGCAGCACCTTGGTCTCGTCCTCGGCGGACGGCTTGGGGCCGCCGGAGGTCGGGGCCGCGTTCGACGTCGGGGCCGGGGTGGTCTGCGGGGTGCGCACCTGCGCCGGGGCCGGAGCCGGGGCGGGCGCGGCCGGAGCCGCGATGGGGGCGGCGGCAGGCGCGGCGGCGGGGGCCGGAGCGACGGCGGCGGCCGCCTGGCTGTTGTTACCAATCTCGGCAGTGTTCTCCGGCGTGTAGTCCGCCAGGAACTCGTGCCAGCTCTCATCGACCGACGAGGGGTCTTGCTTGTACTTCTGGTACATCTCGTCGACAAGCCACTGGTTCTGTCCGAACTGGTCTGTTGAGCTGCTCACAGCAGGTGTTCGCCTCATTTCGTTCTTCGCGCTGCGACGTTTGTGACGTGCCCGGCACGGGTAATCGGCGGATGCGCGCCGATGCGCCCCCACTGAGGATATGCCCACCCCTGTTCGTCGTCGGCCATGGCTACCACCGAGCGGACGCATTCTCTCGTGACGACTCGTCTTCGCTCGAGAATATTCCTTCGGTCGCCCGCGCCGCAGCCCACAGACGGGAGTACGGGCCGCGGGCCGCCAGCAGTTCGTCGTGCGCGCCGATTTCGCTGATCCGGCCGTGCTCCACGACCGCGATCCGATCGGCCTGCGCGGCGGTCGCCAACCGGTGCGCCACGATGATCGAGGTTCGTCCCCGCGTCACCGATTCGCTCGCGACCAGCACCGATGCCTCGGCGGCCGGATCCAGTACGGCGGTGGCCTCATCCAGCAGCAGCAGGTCGGGCCGGACCAGTTCGGCGCGGGCCAGCGCGATCAGCTGCCGCTGCCCCGCCGAGAGACCGCGCCCACGCTCGCCGACCGGTTGTGCCATGCCCAGCGGCAGGGCCGCGATGGTGTCGAGCGCGCCCACCGCAGCGGCGGCCGCCTCGATTTCAACGCGACTCGCAAAAGGTTTGCCAAATGCAATGTTGCTGGCAATGTCGCCGGTGAAGAGGTGAGCTTCCTGAGGGACCACACCGAGCCGGGAACGGAACTCGGTGAGCCGATAGTCGCGAATATCCACCCCGTCCACGCGAATTCCGCCGCCCATGTCCGGATCGCGGGCCTTGTCATGTGTTTTCGCTATGGAGATCGCTGTCGCGGGAGCGGGAAGTTCGTGATTCCGATCACCTGACACAGGTTCTCGTGGCATGTCGTAGAGGCGGGCCAGCAACTTCACGATAGTCGACTTGCCCGCGCCGGTCTCGCCGACCAGCGCCAGGCTGCCGCCCGCGGGGATGGTCAGGCTGACGCCGTCCAGTGCCGGCCGTATCGCGCCCGGGTACCGGAAGTGGACGTCGTCGAAGACGACCTCGCCGCGCAGCCGCCCGTCGATGACCGCCGGGTCCGCCGGATCCGGGGCGATCGAGGACGGCGTGCGCAGCAGTTCCCCGATCCGCCGCAACCCGACTCGCGCCTGCTGATAGCCGTCGAACAGCTGCGACAACTGCATGATCGGCCCGAACAGCAGCTGCAGGTACAGCACGAACGCCACCAGAGTGCCCGCCGTGGTGGTGCCGTGCGCCACCGCCCACGCGCCCATGAAGACGACCGCGGCCAGCGCCAGATCCGCCCACATGCCGACGAAGGCGAAGAAGGTGGCGATGGCCCGCTGCGCCCGCATCCGACTGACCCGGTAGTCGTCGGAGTATCCGGCGAACCGGTGCGCGGAGATCGCCTCGTGTCGATTGGCCTGCACCACCCGCAGTCCCGCGACGTTCTCGGCGAAGTCGGCGTTGACGGTCGCCGAATGCTCGCGCGCGGCGCTGTAGGCGGCGTCGGAGACCTTGCGGAACTTCCAGCTGGCCAGCAGCAGCGCCGGCACGGTCACGAACACCACCAACGCCAGGCCCGGGTCGATGACCGTGAGCGCCACCGCGATTCCACCCACCGTCAGCAGCGCGACCAGCGCGTCCGGCAGGCCCGTCTGCATGAACGTGGACAGCGCGTCGATGTCGGTGGTCATCCGGGTCATGATGCGGCCGGACAGCTCCCGCTCGTAGAAGTCCAGTCCGAGCCGTTGCAGATGCGCGTAACTGCGCACCCGCAGCCCGAACAGCACTCGTTCCCCGGCCCGATTGCTCCACAGCAGCGCGATGGCGGCGACCAGCCAGCCGAACACGACCAGCGCCACCCCGATCACGGTGGCCCGCACCAGCGCCCCGCCGTCGTGCTTCCCGACGCCGCTGTCCACGGCATATCGCACCACCGATGGGAACCCCACGCCGACAAGCGCATTCAACGCCAGCAACAGCATGGTGCCGACGACCAGCCACTTCACCAGCCGGAGCGCGTGGCTCAGCCGGAACCCCGGGTCGGGCTCCCGCAACGCCTCCGCGTCGAGCCCGGGCTCCTCCAGCGCGGGCGGCAGTTTGCCCAGCACCCGCCGCACTTCCTCGGGCGTATCCCGATCCGGCTCGGCCATATCGATCCGGCCCGCGGGCCGACGATCGGAAACGGCACTACTCGCGGCCGACTCGGCCGTCCGCATGCCGGGTGTGGAGTTCGCGCCCCGATCGTGGGTGAGCGCAGCGGTTTCCGAGCCGCTGCGCGGTGCGCCGGACGTGGCGGCCGGGCTCGGCGCGTCGGCGAGCTGATCGACGGCCGCGGAATCCGGTGCGGGGAGCCGGATCACGCGGTCGGCGTGCGAGAGGGTCGATTCGCGGTGCGCCAGGATCAGGGTGGTGCGGCCGGAACCGGTCGGGAGGGACGCGAAGATGGCGGCCTCGGTGACGGCGTCCACCGCGGAGGTGGCGTCGTCGAGGATCAGGATGTGGGGGTCGGCGAGCAGGGCGCGGGCCAGGGCGATGCGCTGGCGCTGGCCGCCGGACAGGGTGAGGCCGCGTTCGCCGACCACGGTGTCGTAGCCGTCGGCGAGAGCGTTGATGAAGTCGTCGGCCGCAGCCTGTTTCGCGGCGGCGTGGATCTCCGCCTCGGTGGCCTCGGGCCGGCCGAGCGCGATATTGGCGGCGATGGTGTCCGACAGCAGGAACGCCTCGTCGAACACCACCCCGACCGCCGCGCGCAGATCGACCGCGCGCAGATCCGCGACATCGGCGCGGGAATCGGCGCCGTACAGGCTGATCCGGCCCGCATCGGGGGAGTAGAAGCGGGGCAGCAGCAGGCTCAGCGTGGACTTGCCCGACCCGGCGGGCCCGATGATCGCCACCGTCTCCCCGGGCGCGACGGTCAGGTCGAAGTCGCGCAGCACCGGCCGCCCGGGCTCGAAACCGAAAGTGAGACCGGCGATGTCGATGCCCAGCGGTCCCTCCGGCACGGCCACCGGATGCTCGGGGTCGATCTGTTCGGGCGCGCTGTCGATGACCTGGTGCACGCGTTCGGCCGCGGCGCGCGTCAGCTGCGCCATCACCACCACATACGACACGATCCGGGTGGAGTTGGTCATGGTGGCCACGTAGGCGACGAAGGCCAGGAACGTGCCGAGCCCGATGCTGCCGTGGAAGGCGAGCAGCCCGCCCGCCGCGATCACCGCGACCAGTCCGGCCTGCGGAATCGACGCCAGGGTGGGGCTGAAGCGGGCGTCGATGCGGGCCGCGCGCATGCGCTCGGCGTACAGCTCGCGCCCGTGGCCCTCCAGCAGGTCGACCATGCGGGCCTCCTGCCCGAAGCCCTTCACCACCCGCACTCCGGTGACGGTCTCCTCGACGTGCTGGGCGAGATCGGCGGCGCGCTGCTGCGCGGACCAGGTGGCGGCGTACAGCCGCGGCCGCACCCGATAGACCACCAGCGCCAGCACCGGCACCACCAGCAGTGCGGTCAGCGCCAAAGGCGGTGAGAGCCACAGCATCACGCCCGCGGCGAGCACGAATTGCAGTGCCGCCACCGAGGACCAGGGGGCCATCGACAGCAGCCCCTGGACCAGGGAGAGGTCGCTGATCGAGCGCGAGATGACCTGCCCGGTGCGCAGCTTGTCCTGCCCGGGCCCGTCCAGCCGCTGCAGTGCGCCCAGCAGGTCCACGCGCAGCTCGTGCTGCACGTCCAGGGCCAGCCGCCCGGCCAGCATGCGCCGCCCGAAGGAGGCCAGGAACCGGCCACCGGCGAGCGCGCCCAGCGCGACCGCCATGCCCGCGATGATGCCGGTATCGCCCGCGGTCGCGCCGTCGAGCGCGCGCTTGGCCAGCAGCGGCCCGGTCACCTCGACGACCGCGCCCAGCACGATGGCCACCGCCAATCCGCCCAGCATCCACGGATGCCCGACGCATCGGTCCCACAGTCGCCGCAACCATCCGGGGCCCGTCCCGTCGCCGGCCCCGGTCACCTTCGCTTCGTGCACATCACTCGAACTCATCGCGGAGAACAACGGTTTCCCCACCCCCTGTTTGTTCCCGTCCCGCACTTCACCCGGACCGGTGTGGCCGGGCCCCTCTTCCAGTGTGGATGGGACGCGGCCTTGTGTCCCCCGTCCCGGCGTGATCCGCTGAACTTCGCACCCCCGTGTCCGGTCTCGACGAAACGGAGCTCCCGCCATGCCGATTCAGCGCCTCAACCACGCCGTCCTGTTCGTCTCCGACCTGGAGCGTTCGGTCGCCTTCTACACCGAGGTGCTGGGCTTCCGCCGCCTGCCCGGCGGGTTCCCGGGCGGGGCGTTCCTGCAGGCCGAGGGTTCGGCCAACGACCACGATCTGGGACTGTTCCAGTCCCCGGACCCGTCGGTCCCGCACCGCACCGGCCGGGTCGGCCTCTATCACCTGGCCTGGGAGGTGGACACGCTGACCGAGTTGCAGCGGGTCCGCGACGCCCTGGTCGCGGCGGGCGCGCTCACCGGAGCCTCGGATCACGCCTCGACCAAGGCCCTCTACGCCGCCGACCCCGACGGCATCGAATTCGAGGTCTGCTGGCTGGTTCCGGACTCCGCGGTGGAGGCGGAGTTGTCCGCGATGACCGCGCCGAGCCTGCCGCTGGATCTGCCGGGTCTGATCGCGAAGTACGGTGCGGACACCCCGGGCGGCCCGCGCACCGATCACGAGGTGTGGCGTCGCCTGTTCGCCGATCGGGGCTGAACCCTCGGCCCCGAGACCGTACGGCTCAGATGTCGCGGCGGGTGAGGAACCACCAGCCCGCCGCGCCCGCCGCCGCGCTCCACAGCACCAGCAGCGCCATGGCCGCCGGGGTGGGCGCGATGAGGGTGCTCTTGGCGTAGCGTCCGCCACTGATCGCCCCGACCGTCGAGGACACCGGCAGCACAGCGGCCAGTCCGCCGAATCCGATGGCGCGCGCGGTGATCCAGATCAGTGGTTCCAGTACCGCCCAGCCCAGCACGGCCGCCAGCGCCTGCGTCGGCGAGCGCAGCACCAGACCGACCGCGGTCCCGATCACCGCCCAGCACACCGCCGCCAGCGCCACCCCGATCAGCACGCCGTAGAACCCGCCGTCCATCGGGACCCGGGAGCCGCCCGCCAGCCGCATGGCGGCCCCGCCGAGCACCTCCATCGCCAGCACGGTGCCGAGCGAGAACGCCCCTGCCACCGCGAGTTTCGTGCTCAGCAGCAGCGTCCGATCCGGCGTGAACTGCGATCCGACCGCCAGCGTCCCGTAACCGAACTCCGAGCCCGCCCCGACCGCCCCGAACGCGGCCGCCGCGGCGACGGTCAGCACCAGTACCCAGGTGGTCAGCAGCGCCGTCCACCCGGACCCCGAGCTGAACCCTTGCTCGTGCTCGCCGCCCGGCCGGAACGCGGCGCCCAGCGCCACGAACGCCAGCACCCCCGCCGCCACGACCCCGCCGCCGATCACCCGGTTCAACCGCACCGAAGTCACCTTCCGCACTTCGGAATTCGCGGCCCGAGCCACCGCCGGCGGCACAGTGAACTTCATCGAGCGTCCTTTCGTGAACCGTCGCAGACGCGTACACCGTTGCCGCGCACCGACTTCACCGCGGCGGTCCGTAACCGGCCGCGGCGGGCGGGGCGGGGTAGGCCGGGGCGGTGGGGCCGGTGTGGGTGAGGGCGGCCAGCACCTGGTCGGGGTGGATGTGTTCGGGGGTGACCTCGGTGAGCTGGACGCGGGCGGCGGAGGCGGCCGATTCCAGTTGTGTCAGTGAGGCTTCCGCGATGGCGAGCCGGCCGTCGGGGCGCATGACCGCGTCGGTGAAGCCCTGCGCGGCCAGGGTGGTGGCCAGCGCGATCGGGCTGGAGGCCTTGACCAGCAGGCGGTCCGGGTGGCTGCGGCGCAGCCGGGCCGGGCTGCCCTGGTAGGCGACGCGGCCCCGGTCCATCACGATGAGCTCGTCGGCGATGGGCAGCACGGTGCTCAGGGTGCGCGAGGTGAGCAACACGGTGCCGCCACGGCGGGCGTGGCCGCGCAGATGGTCGTTGAGCCAAGCGGTTTCGCCGATGTCGAGCCCGGTGGCCGGGTCGTCGAGCACCAGCAGCGGAGGCTCGCCGAGCAGGGCGACGGCCAGCGCCAGCCGGGTCCGCATGCCTTCGGTGAGGCCGCCGATCCGTTCGCCCGCGACGTCGGTGAGCCGGACCAGCCCGAGCAGTTCCTCGGCGCGGGCATCGGAGACGCCCGCGGCCGCGGCGTAGACGCGCAGCTGGTCGAAGACCCGGCGGGCCGGGTGCAGCCCGCGCGGGGTGAGCATCGCGCCCACCGCCCGCTGCCGGGCACGGACCCCGGACCCGGGCCCGCCCACGCTCGCGGTGCCGGAGGTGGGGGTGAGCAGTCCGAGCAGCATGCGCAGCACCGTGGTCTTGCCCGCGCCGTGCGGTCCCACCAGTGCGGCCACGCTGCCCGCGGGCACCACGAAGCTGACGTCGTCGACGGCGGTGAGGCTGTCGAAGGTCTTGGTCAGTCCGCCGGCGGCGAAGGCGAGGGGCCGGGCGCTCACGGCCGCTTGTCCCAGGCCGGCGCGTCCAACGCGGTCAGCGGGTCGGCGTCGACGATCATCGGCTGCGGCCAGGTCAGCGGCGGCGCACCGAAGGCCTTGCGGGCGTTGTCGACGGTGCGGCGGCCCAGCGCCCGGTTGCCGAATCCGCCGATGGCGGCGCCGATTCCGGCCGGAATCACCTTGCCGACCATGAGCGCGCCCCGTTTGGCGATGAACTGCACCATGAACCGTTTGAGCAGGGAGTCGTTCATGGAGCTCAGGCCGGGGATCTTGCCGGCCATCAGCCCGCCCCAGTTCTTGGCCGACGCGCCGACGCTCTTCTGCACGATCTCCATGCCGCTCTCGCCGAGCACCACCGCCAGCACCAGCGCGCGCCGGCGTTCCTTGTCCTCGGGCGCGATCCCGTGCACGGCCGCCACCGCCAGTGTGAACACCGCCGACGCCTCCAGGAAGAACGCGGTCTCCGCGCTCATCGCGGCCACGGAGGCGACGGTTCCGACGCCCGGCACCGCCGCGGTCGCGCCGACCGCCGTGCCGGAGGCGGTCACCGTGTTCAGATACAGCGTCTCGAATCGAGAGATGATCTGACCGGGCGTCTCGTCGGGGTGCGAGGCCCGCATCTTGGCGACATATTTCGCCACGGCCGGGGCTTGGACCTGGGACCCGTTGTCGAGCAGCGAAACGACCGCCTTTTCGAACCCGCCTTTGAACATCGGCAACCCTTTCACTTCCGTGCGGTCCTCTCCGACCGAAACTCTATGGCACCCCGACAACGATTCGCGAGATAGACCGGTTCCGGACGGGAGCAGCACGCGCAGCATCGCCTACCGCGCCGGATCGGCCTAGGGTGGACCGGGTGGCAGGCGTGTCCGAAGGCGCGTCGGGTGCGCCCGACCCGCGACTGAGCGCATATGTCCTCGACTACGAGGGCTACCTGCTGCACGGCTTCACCCCGGGCACCCATATCGGCATGCCGGGGTCGGCGCTGACGATCATCATCACCATCGACGAGCCCATCCACGTACCGGTCTCCAGCCATCCCGACCAGCCGGGCGGGCACTGGGACATGCTGGCCAGCGGGCTCACCGTGCGTCCGGCGGTGATCGCGCACAACGGGTTCCAGCACGGCGTGCAGCTGAATCTGACGCCGCTGGGCTGCCGGGCGTTGCTGGGGATGCCCGCCGCGGCGCTCGGCTCCTGGATCGTGGACCTGACCGACCTGCTCGGGCCGCGCGCGGTGGAGCTGCGGGAACGGCTGTCGCAGCCGATCTCGTGGCCGGAACGCTTCGCCGTCATCGACGAGATCCTGCTGCGGCAGGTGACCCCGGTGCGCTGGGAGGACGAGCTGACCCACGCCTGGACGCTGCTGTCGGGCCCGGACCCGGCGGTGCGGGTGGCTGCGGTGGCCGACGAGATCGGCTGGAGCCGAAGGCATCTCGGCAATCGTTTCGGTGCGGAGTTCGGCATCACCCCCAAGGACGCGGTGCGGGTGTCCCGCTTCGAGCGCTCGCACCGGATGCTGCGCGACCCGATCGCGCCCGCGCTGGCGGAGGTGGCCACCACGGCCGGGTACTACGACCAGGCGCACATGGCCCGCGAGTGGCGGGAGCTGGCGGGCATGCCGCCGTCGGTGTGGCGCGAGCAGGAGGAGTTCCCATTCGTCCAAGACCAACTGGTCGCCGAAGTCGGAGGCTGATGGCATGAGTGAAACGACAAATCCGGTGCGGACCTCCATCGTCGTCTGGCCGACCCTGGTCTACCGGGACGCCGCGGCCGCAGTCACCTTCCTGGAGGCGGCCTTCGGCTTCGAGACCACCGCCCGCTACGCCTCCGGCGACACCGTCGATCACGCCGAACTCGCCTGGCCGGGTGGCGGCGCGATCATGCTCGGCGGCGTCCGCGAGGGCATGGCGCTGGAGTGTCAGCCACCCGGCGTCGGCTCGGTGTACATCGTCGTCGACGATCCGGACGCGTTGCACGAGCGGGCGCGGGCCGCAGGCGCGACCGTCACCCGCGACCTGCGCAACGAAACCGACTACGAATCACGGGGTTTCACCTGCCGCGACCCCGAAGGCGTCTACTGGAGCTTCGGCACCTATCGGGGCGCGGCGGGGGAGTAGCCGGTCAGACCGCTCCGTGACCGGCGGGCACCCGCTCGGTCGCGGGCGGTGGGGGCGGCGGGGTGCCGTTCCCGAAGGGCTTGCCGCCCAGGGCTTCCCGGCCGTGCGGGGTCAGCCAGTCGCCGAGTTCGGGGCCCTTGGGGACGACCCGCGTGGGATTGATGTCGGTGTGCACGATGTAGTAGTGCTGCTTGATCTGCACGAAGTCGACGGTGTCGCCGAAGCCCGGGGTCTGGAACAGGTCACGGGCGTACGCCCACAGCACCGGCATCTCGGTGAGCTTCTGCCGATTGGTTTTGAAGTGGCCGTGATACACCGGATCGAACCGGGCCAGCGTGGTGAACAGCCGCACGTCGGCCTCGGTGATGGTGTCGCCCATCAGGTAGCGCTGGGTGGCGAGCCGCTCGGTGAGCCAGTCCAGCGCGGTGAACAGGCGGTCGTAGGCGGCGTCGTAGGCCTCCTGGCCGCCCGCGAAGCCGCACCGGTACACGCCGTTGTTGACCTCGGTGTAGATGCGGCGCATGACCGGATCCATCTCCGCGCGAAGGTCTTCCGGGTACAGGTCGGGCGCGCCGGGCCGGTGGTACGCGGTCCATTCGGTGGAGAAGTCGAGGGTCATCTGCGCGTAGTCGTTGGTGACCACCGCGCCGCTGCGCTCGTCCACGACGGCGGGCACGGTGATGCCGCGCGGGTAGTCGGGGAATCGCTTGAAGTAGGCGTCCTGCAGGAAGTGGATGCCGAGCACCGGATCCACCTCGCCCGGATCCAGGTCGAAGGTCCAGCTGCGCTTGTCGTGGGTCGGCCCGCAGAGGCCCAGGGACAGCACCGATTCCAGCCCGAGCAGCCGTCGCACGATCAGGGTGCGATTGGCCCACGGACATGCGCGCGCCGCGACCAAGCGGTACCGACCCGGCTCGACCGGATACCCGTCCCGCCCGTCCGCGGTGATCCGCGTTTCGATGTAGTTCGTGTCCCGCTTGAATTCGCCGGCTTCGACATAGGTCCCCGGCTCGGATTTCGAGGTGGTCACTGTGCCCATTTTGCCCTCCGCTTCGCTCCGGGCGGGTTCGCGGCCCCGAGGTCTCGATTCTTCCCTCCTCCGCTCCTCCGCTTCGCTCCCCCGCTCCGTCAGTCCAGAATCGAGACGGCCGCGAACTGTCGGTCCTGCTCTCCGCGCCGTCGTACCGATGTTGGGCGCACCCCTTTTGCGAAAGTAAGCGGACGCATACATTCAGCCCCATGACTGACTCGAAGCCCACCCGCCTGGAGCGCATCGTCACCGACGGCGGCGCGGACGCGGCGATCCTCACCATCGACAATCCGCCGCTGAACCTCTTCGACAAGGCGCTGATGGACACCCTCGCGACGGATCTCGAGGAGCTGTCGGCGAATCCGCCCCGCGCGCTGCTGATCCGCGCCGACGGCAAGCTGGTGTCGGGCGGCGTCGACGTGCATGTCTTCGACGGGCTGTCGGAGGAGGAGGGCGCGCAGCTGTGGCAGACCCTGTTCGCGCGGATCATCCATCCGCTCGAGGCGCTGCCCTGCCCGGTCATCTTCGCCGCGCACTCGCTGACCCTGACCGCGGCCTTCGAGATGTCGCTGGCCTGCGACATCATCCTGGCCGCGCCGAAGGCCAAGTTCGGTCTGGTGGAGACCGTGGTCGGCCTGACCCCGTCGATGGGCGGCCCGCAGCGGCTGGCCGAGCGCGCCGGTTCCGGCCGGGCCCGCGAGTTCGTGATGACCGGTGACACCTACAGCGCCGCCACCATGGCCGAGTGGGGTGTGGTCAATGCCGTGCACGAGGACGTGGACGCCGCCGCCCGCGCGCTGCTGGCCCGCCTCGCCGAGGGTCCGACCCGCGCGCACGCGGCCACCAAGGCGATCATCGAGGCCTGGCGTTCCGGTGGTGTGGCGCACGCGGATTCGGTGACCCCGGAGGTGTCCGGGCAACTTTTCGGCACCGCGGACCTGAAGGGCGCGGTGCGCAGCTTCCTGGAGGTCGGGCCCGGCAAGGCCACGTACACGGGCAAGTAGGACTCGCCGATTGCACGCGTCCGGGCGTGTCGACTGACGCCCGGGCGTGTCAAGCCATCTACCTGCATTGGTGCCGAATTGGGGGCGACACGAGACCATCCGGTGGGGAATCCCGAACCCGGTCCGCGAGGGGCATCGCAAATCCGATGTTTCCGCAGGGTCGGTTGAGGGAACGCGGGATTGACGGGGTGCGGATCTGTTTCTTTGGTGTCAAAGCCTGACATCCGTTTGCCGACAATCCGCCCACTGATGTGATCTGCATCATATAGTCACTCATGCCTGGCAGGGCTTCGAGGCACTCGGAGGGACGATGTCGCAGTTACTCGTGGAATACCCGCACACCCGAAACGGCTGGTGCGACAACCCGCTTGCGCGCGCCGCCGACGGCATCCTGCGCTACGGGAACCTGACGCCCGCACTGACCGAGCTACTCGACATCCAAGTGCACAATTTCGCCGGCCGCGAGGCCGTGGTCGAGATCGGCGGCCCCCGGCTCACCTACCGCGAGCTCTGGTACTCGGCCTCCCGCATCGCCGGCGGCCTGCAGGAGCACGGGATCGGCTACGGCGACCGGGTCGCGGTCCGCATGCCGGTCGGGGTGCGCTGGGTCCAGGCGTTCCTGGGCGCGCTGCTCTCCGGCGCGGTGCCGGTCCTGGTCCACGACGGCCTCCCGGATGCGCTCGCCGACCGCGTGATTCGCGACGCCTGCGCCGACTTCGTGCTGGACGGCGGCGGCCGCGCGGCCGGCTTCGGCGAGGCGCTGCCCGACGGCGCCGCCTTCATCGACGACGGCGCGTCCCTGGGCGAGCTCGCGCTGCTCTCCTACACCAGCCCGGGGCCGGACACCGCCCCGCGCGGGGTGGAACTGACCAACGAGAACCTGCTCTCCGCGATCTGGTCCGTGGTCGGCGCGCTGGACCTGCCCACCGACGGCCTGCGCAACCTGGTGCTGCTGCCGCTCGCGCACGCCAGCGGCTGCGTGGATCAACTGCTGCCGACCTTCGCGGTCGGCGGCACCGTGGTGCTCACCCCGGATCGCTCCTTGGTGCCGCAGGCCCTGGTCGCCGAACGCATCGACATGGTCGCCGCGACCCCGAGCATCTTCGCCGGACTGCTGCCCGGGCTGGCCGGACTGCGGGTGGAGCAGGTACGTCAGGTGTGCAGCGCCGGGCACCGCGCCGAATTGGCCGCCGCCACCGCCTGCGGATCCGCCGACACCCTGCGTGAGGTCTTCCCGGCCGCGCGGCAGTGGTCGGTGTGGGGTGCGACCGAGACCTCCGGCATCGGCCTGGCCCGCGACGACACCGCCCTGGGCGACGACCACGCCGCCGCCCTCGGATTCGCTTTCGGCGGAACCGAAGTAGCGCTCTGGGGCCCGCGCGCGGACGCCGGGCTCGGCGAACTGCTGTGCCGCGGGCCGAATGTGAGCCCGCGCTACTGGAACGATCCGCAGACCACCGAGTCGCGGTTCACCGGTCCCTGGTTCCACACCGGAAACCAGGTCAGCATCGACGACGACGGCCTGGTGCGCCGGGTGAGCTGACCGGCCGGCTCAGCCCAGCAGGCGGGCGTGCAGGGCGTCGCGGACCTCGACGGTGATGCCGATCTCGGTGAGGTAGCCGTCGAGGCCGCCGTAGAGGGCGTGCATCGAGGTGGTGGCGGAGTCCAGGTATTCGGTGCGCACGCCCAGCAGGTCGTCGGAGACCTCATCGTTGGACTCGGCGCTCATGAAGGAGCGCAGGGTGGGCACCGCGGCATTGCTGAGCAGGTAGTCGGCGTGCACGTCGTCCTCGGTGACCCCGACCGCACGCAGCAGCGTGGCCACGGCCCAGCCGGTGCGGTCCTTGCCGGCGGCGCAGTGCACCAGCGCGGTGCCGGTCAGTACCGAGTCGGCCAGCGCCTTGATGGCGACATGCGCCTCGGGCAGGGCCGGGAACTGCCGGTACACCTCGAGCATGTGGGCCTGGGCGGTGGCCTGGTCGCGGGCCTCGTGCGGCGGCGTCTGGCCCATGCGGGAGTCGAAGGGGGTGACCTGCAGGCGCACGCCGGCGGGGACCACGTCGTGGCCGATGTACTCGATCTCGGCGTGTCCGCGCAGGTCGTGGATGTCGGTGACGCCCAGCGCGCCCAGGGTGGCGAGTCCGGCGTCGTCGATGCGGCTGAGCTGCGCGGACCGCAGCAGCACGCCTTCGCGGACGGTGGAGCCGCCGACGGTCCGGGCCCCGCCCAGATCGCGGAAGTTGAAGGTGCCGGAGATCAGGAACTGGTCGCGCTGCGCAGAGGTCACCCGCTCAGGCTATCGGTGAGTGGGATTCGACCGGGGGGATCTGTCGGTGAGCGGGACTCGTCCGCGGCGCTCGGGGGCGGCGAAAATGCGGGAGCAGTGTGGGGTCGCGCACACGCGCTATGTAGTGTCGCGCACCACGCCATAAAATACCGTTCGGTCCTAATAACGGCTTTACCTGGCGATCGTTCAATTTGATCATTCCCAATCGATCGCGGACCCGTTTCAATCAGGTAACAAAACAATCTTGCGGTACGGAATCGGCTATCAAAGCTGGTCGCAAGGCAAGTAAACGACGTAACATCGGTACCCGTTGAACGGGTACGCCGGGGTACTGTCCGGTGATCGAAGCTGATCTGCAGCCCGTTGAGCGAACCGCGCAAGCGAGGTGCGCGAGTCTTTTCGCCAAAGGGAGTCGTCGTTGAGCGCAAGTAAAGAAATCACCCAGGTCGGACTTCGTCCGGCCATGACCGAGGCCATCGAGACCGCGGCCGGGTCGCTCGATTTCAGCGGTAATCGCGCCCTTCGTGTCCTGTTGCACGCGGGCGTCAGCACGCTGTGGCCGATGTTGAAGTCCTCGCCGGACCGGCAGTTGCGGGCCTACGAGTCCACGCTGGCGGTGCTGCGCCGGCGCTGGGAGAACCAGTCGAGCTGTGTGCCGGACCCGGTCGCCACGGCCATGTTCCGGGAGCTGGACGCCGACGTCACCGATTTCCTGGACCTGTGCGCCCGCCGCTCGGGCACCCAGTGGCTGGAACCGGTCGACGCCATCGCCGCCTACCTGCTGGCCGTCATCCAGGGCATGGTGCTGCGCTGGCTGGCCGACTGCGATGACGAGATCTCGCTGGTGGTGCTCGACGACCTGGTGTCGTACCTGTCGACCAAGGCCGTCGACCTCTGAACCCGGCCCCCCGAACTTAGTGCTGGACGATTGACCAGGTTCGTGGTCGAATGATCTGGTGACCGATACGTCGCCGATCAGCGGGCTGCATGCGGCCACCGCCGACCTGGAACCCCCGCTGGCCGCGGTCGACCTCACCGCCCTCCGCGCCAATGCCGCCGACCTGGTGCGCCGCGCCCGCGGCGTGCCGATCCGGGTGGCCAGCAAATCCGTACGCTGCCGCGCCGTGCTCGAAGAAGTGCTGGGCGACAAGCTCACCGCCGCCGGCGGCTTCGCCGGCATCATGGGTTACTCACTGCGCGAAGCGATCTGGCTGGTCCGCGAGGGCGCGCGCGACGTCCTGCTCGGCTATCCCACCGCCGACCGGCACGCGCTGGCCGAACTCGCCGCCGATCCGCTGCTGCTCGACTCCATCACCCTCATGGTCGACGACACCGACCAACTCGACTTCATCCGCGCCGCGGTCGGCAGCGAAAAGATCGCTCCCCGTGTGTGTCTGGACGTCGACGCCTCCCTGCGCATCGGCCCGCTGCACCTGGGTGTGCGCCGCTCGCCGATCCGCACACCCGACCAGGCCTCCCGGCTGGCCGCCGAAACCCGTTCCCGCGGTTTCCGGCTCGTCGGCGTGATGACCTACGAGGCCCAGATCGCGGGCCTGCCCGACACCAATCCCGCTGTGCGCCTGGTCAAGTGGGCCTCGGCCGCGGAGATCGGCAAACGGCGCCGCCAGGTGCTGGACGCGGTCCGGGCCACGGCCGGGGAACTGGAACTGGTCAACAGCGGCGGCACCGGATCCATCGAGGTCAGCATCACCGACCCGGACGTCACCGAGGTGACCGCCGGTTCGGGCCTGTACCTGCCGACCCTGTTCGACGGCTACCGCAATCTCGCGCCGCGCCCGTCCATGTACTTCGCCGCGCCGGTGCTGCGCCGGCCCGCGCCCGGCATCGCCACCGTGTACTCCGGCGGCTACATCGCCTCCGGCCCCGCGGGTGCGTCCCGGGTGCCGAAACCGGTGTGGCCCTTGGGTTTGAAGCTGATCGGCACCGAGGGCGCGGGCGAGGTGCAGACCCCGCTGACCGGCGCCGACGGCCTGCGGATCGGGGATCGCGTCTGGTTCCGGCACGCCAAGGCGGGCGAGCTGTGCGAGCGTTTCAACGAGGTCCACCTCGTCGACGCCGACGGCGGCCGCACCACCGTGCCGACATACCGCGGCGAGGGCCACAACTTCGGCTGATCGGGTGCGGCGCTGATCGGGCCGCGCTCGGTCCAGGCTGCCGGGTAGCCCGGCGGCGTGCGGTCAGACCCGGTCGAGCTGGAGCACCGCGGCCAGATCCGACAGCTCGGCCGAGGTGGCCGGCAGGAATTCGGTCAGCAGCGGCGAGCGCACGATGATCGCCGACCACATGGCCCGCGAGATCGCGCTGGTCAGCCAGTGCCGCGACAGCAGCGACCCGATGCCGTGCGGCGCGTCCTCGGGTGCGGAGGTGGTCATCGAGACCAGTACCACCGCGGCCTCCCGCCCCTGGAAGTGATCGGGCGTGCCGACCAGCACGTCCTCGATCTTGGCCCGGGACAACAGGGTTCGGATGCGCGCCACCTGCGCGTGGTACGGGGCCACCACCAGAATGTCGTGCGGGTGCAGGCGGCGGGTGACGGCGCCGGTGTGCCAGGGCAATCCGAGCAGCGTGCGCACCTGCCGCACGATCTCGCGGGCCTCCTCGGCGGATTCGGTGCCGTTGCCGTGGTGCTCCACCGCGACGGTGCGCACGCCGGGCGGGATCCCGTCGAGTTCGCGTGCGAGCGTGACGGTTTCGTTGGAGCGCAGTCGGTTGTCGTAGCGCAGCCGCGACACCGGCCCGCTGACCCGCGGATGCATGCGCCAGGTCCGGTCCAGGAAATAGCCGTAGGCGGCGGGCAGGGTGCGGTGCGGCCCGAGCAGGCGGCCCAGCACGGATTCGGCGATGGGTTCGGGATGGGTGCCGTGCCCGGCGGGCGGCGCGGGGTCGCCGACCAGCAGCAGGTTGCGCGCGCACACCGCTGCCGCGACCGCCTCGGCCAGCGGGAACCGTCCGGCGTCCACGATGACCAGCAGGTCCAGGCTGCCGCGCGCGATGCGTTCGGGATCTGTGAAGTCGCCCGAGAGACCGCCCACCACACAGCCGTTGACGGCATTGTCCAGGAACCGCGGATAGCGCGACGCCTCGATGGGCAGCCATTCCGGCGCGACCGCGCGGCTGTCGGCCTTGGCCACCAGTTCCGGGAGCACGCCCACCTCGACGACAGCGTCGAGCAGATGCTCGACCGCCCGGTGCGAGCGCGCCACCACTCCGACCCGCCACCGGTAGCGGGTCACCAGTCGTTCCACGGCGCGCGCGGCGGTGGCGGTCTTGCCGGTACCGGGCGGGCCCTGCACGGCCGCATAGGAATCGGCGAGGTCGAGCACGGCCGCGGTGACGGCGGCGGCGTGATCGCCGAACACCTCGGGCAGCGCCGCGCCGGTGCGCAGCCGGGGCGGGCGGCGGGACAGGATGTCGAAGACGGCGGTCTCGGGCACCTGCGGCAGCGTCACCAGAAGCTGATGTGCGGTGTCCTCCAAGGCTTCCGCGAGGCGCGCGTCGTGGCCGGGCGGGCAGGGCGCGATGGCGGCCGGCAGTTCGTCGTAGGGCGCGCAGCCTTCCGGCAGGATCTCGACCACCCGCACCACGTCCTCGAACGTGCTGTCCAGCGCGCAGCCGAGCACGGTGGCGTGGGCCGTGGCGCGCAGCCCGGGGGTGACGGCCATCCCGGGCGCCGGACGGTCGTAGAGGGTGAGCACGGGCGTGCCGGGCGGCGGCGCGTTGCCGGTGCCGAGGCGTCCGGTGAGGGTCAGGTAGCGGCGCATGGGCCGTTGCCCGGTGCGGTGCCAGTCGGTGTCCACCGAACCGGAGTCGGCGACGAGAACGCCCGCGGTGTCGGCCCATTCGTCGACCGGATGGTCGAGGCGGTCGTCGTGCGCCCACCGCAGCGGCCGCCGTTCCCGCCGGTGGTAGCCGAGCGCGGCCGCGGTGAGTCCCGCCGCCTCCTGCGCCGCGCCGCGTTCCTCGCCCGCGCTCTCGGCGAATTCCCGCAGCGCGGCCTCGATGTCGTCGGGCCCGGTCTCGGTGTAGTCGTATGTCCATCGCCGGCTCGGCGGGACCGCGTGTTCGGCGGCGAGTTCCAGCAGCCAATCCCGCAGCCGCAGGACGGCTTCGGCGCCGTGCCCGCTCTCCTCCTGATTGGGCGGCAGCTGGTGCAGGTCGTAGGAGCGTTCGCCCACCACCAGCGCGGCCCGCACCACCGGGTACAGGTCGACCAGTGCGGGCAGCAGTTCCGCCACCACGTCCTCGCCCTCGGAGTCGCGCTCGCCGACGGCATTGAGCACCTCGCGCAGATCCCCGCGATAGTGGTGGATCCGCAGGTGCGGGTACTCCCGCTGCCGCTCCATCAGGAACTCCAGCAGTTCGTCGGCGTCGTCGCGTCGCTGGTTGAGCACGCCCCGGCCGTCGCGCTCCGGGGCCCGGATCACGAAGCTGCGCTCCGGTTTCGGCGTCGCGGGCGCGGGCACGAACCCCAGCTCGATGGTGCTGACCCCGGGCATCGGCCCCCGCTCGGCGGTGACCACCGCGCCCCGGCCGCTCGGCTCGGTCAACTGTCCGGTGGCTTCGGGCGTGGGGCCCGATGCGACGCAGTCGTACGACTCCGAGCCGGGGGTCACCGGATGCTCCGGTGCGCCCTCGAACTGCTGCACCGCACGGGATTCCGAGCCGGCCGCGAGTTCGGTGGCCGTCGTGAGATTCGTGGCGCCGAGGTTCCTCGGGCCGAAACTCGGTGACAGCGGCCGGATCTCGTCGCCGGAGCCGTCCCCGGTCGCGGTCGTCGGACGGGCGGGGGATTCGGGTCGTTCGAATGTTCCGGGGAAACCGATGTGCACCACCAGATCGCCGGTAGCGCAGGCGATTCCGGACCTCGGGCGGGGCGGCCCGGCGGTGTCGTGCGGCTGCGGTGTGGTGACGCTGACGAACAGGTCGCCGGGGGCGGGGGCGGCGAGGGCGGCGAGGGCGGCCGGGTCGATGAGGCCGTGCACCGGGCGGCCGGTGCGTTCGCGCAGGATCTGGACCTCGGCCTGGCGGCGCAGCGTGGTGAGGGTGGCGGCCGGGATGCCGGCGACGGCGGCGTCGGCCACGGCGAGCCGGTCCAGGGTGGTGATGCCGGCGTCGCGCAGATGCGCGCGGGTGGCCGGGCGCATGCCCGCCACCAGGAGCAGGTCCCGGCGGGCTTCCAGTTCGGCCGTGCAGGCGGGGCAGTGGCCGCAGGCCAGGAAGCGCCGATCCCCCCACTGCACGGGGAGTAGCTCCCCGAGTTTGGTTTCCACGATGAGGTTCAGTCGCGCCCGCCGCGCCTGGTAGACGACCGCCATGTCGGCGAGCGGGTGGGTGACCGCCACCCCGTCCTCCCACACCACCGCGTGCGTCGCGGCCCGGAAACCGTTGCGCCGCAGCGCCTCCGCGGAGGCGGCCAGCCCGAGCAGCGTCGGCACCCCGCCCCGCCGCCCGGCGACTCCGGTCACGATGTAGTCGTGGCCCTCGGGTGCGTGATCGCGCACCAGGAACTCGCAGCGCGCCACGAAGTCGCCGTCGAACAGCACGGCCCCCGCGACCGCCTCGGCCGCGCCGCGCAAGGCCGACGCGGTCTTTTCGTGCGCCTCGCGCAGTTCGGCCAGCGCCTGTTCCTGGGTGTCCTCTCCGGTGGCCGCCGGGGTGTCGCGGCGTAGCGCGCACGGATGCTCGTCGGGGAGGCCCGCGAGCGGGTCGGCGTCGGTCGGCGTGAGGGTGGCCACGCCGAGGGCGGCCGCGGCGGCCCGGGATAGGCGGATGCGGTTCACGGCGTCGCCGTGGCGGTCGCGCAGATCGGCGAGGCGATGTTCGACGGCCGGGTCGAGGGTGCGCGGCAGCGCGGCGCGCGACGGGAACTCGGCCGGGGTCACCAGACCCAGTTCGGCATCGAGCGCGCGCAGCAGCGCGAACTCACAACGCGCCGCCGCCACCAGGTCTCCGGTGCTGCACACGACACGATCACCGAACAACATCAATCGCGGCCCTCCTGTGCCTCTCCTCCGCCGACACCCGCCCCCGGCCGGGGAGTAGTCACGTGCCGAGTCGGGCCATAGCGTAATGACTGCGGCGGGCGCGTTGTGCCGCCAGGTGGGGCCCGCGCGCCGGTCGGCGCGCGCCGCGAGTCGCCCACGTCAGCGCGCGTTTGCGGGCGATGTTGGGGGACAACGCGACTCGTGCGCGGCAGATCCGCCGGGGTCGGCTGAGCGCCCGGTCGGACGCCAGAAATCGCCGCGCCACCCCGGCGTGTCGGCCGGCGGGCCAGGTCGGGCGGGTCGTCCGGCGGGACCGTCGGGGCCGACCGGTTCGGACTCTTCGGTAATTACTCACCAGTTGCCTGTTCGGAGCACCCCCGTAACCGGTCCCGTTCTGTCACAATCTGCCGATGCTTTACCTCGCGGGCGCTCGCGGCCGCCTTCACTACCGACGATGGCAACTCGACCATGCGCAGGCCGTCCTGGCTCTGCTGCCCGGGATCGGCCAGCACAGCGCGCACTACCATCGGTTTGCCCGGGCGCTGGCCGCCCACGGAATCGAACTCTGGGCCCTGGACACCTCCGGGCACGGTCTCAGCGAAGGAGACCCGGAGCGTCCCGGCAACATTCACGAACTGGCCGCCGACGCGCGCATGTTCCTGGATCAGGTGCACGAACGCTCCGACTCCACGCCGTTCCTGATGGGGCACTCGCTCGGCGCGGCCACCGCGCTGGCGGTGCTGCGGGACGCGGAACCGGGGGATTTCTCCGGTCTCGTCCTGTCGGGGACGCCCAAGGCCGTGCTGGAGGGCAGGTCACCCAAGTCCGCCCGCGGCGCCGCGGGCCCCGGTCGCGGCCGGGCCCAACCCGTTTCGCGCGCGAGTGCCGCCGTGGCCCGTTCGCGCGCGGCGGCGGCGACCGAGAGCGAATCGGACTGGCCGGGCCCCCGGCTGCCCGAGGGCCTGCCGGTGCTGATCATGCACGGCGCCGACGATCGGCGCGCGCCGATCGAACCGGTCCGGGCCTGGTCCGATCAGGTCGGTGCGCGGTTCCTCACCTACCCCGACACCGGCCACGATCTGCTGCACGAGCCCGCGCACGCGGCGGTCACCGCCGAGGTGGTCGATTTCGTGCAGGTTCGCTCGCTGGTCTGAGGGTCGGTCACCCGTCCGGGTCGCGGACAGTGGTGGGCCGCAGTAGCGCCACCACTTCCGCGTCGGTGAGTTGGTGGAAGTCGCGGTAGGCGCCGCCCACCCCGCCCAGGTTGCGCGGCACCAGCGGGCACACCACCTCGTCGGCGACGGCCTGGATCCGGTGCAGCGCTTCGATCGAGGACACCGGCACCGCCACCACCACCCGCCGGGGCGCGTGCAATCGCGCGATCGCGCACCCGGCGGCCACGGTCGCGCCGGTGGCCATACCGTCGTCGACGATCACCACGGTCCGGTCCTCGATGGCGATCGGCTGTCCCGCCCGCAGCACCTGCCGCCGGCGTTCCAGCTCGGCCCGCTCGAGCACCTCGATGTCGGCGATCTGCTCGGGCGTCACCCCGGTGTGCCGCATGATGTCGTGATTGAGGACTCGGACGTCGTCCTCCCCGATGGCCCCCATGGCCAGCTCCGGCTGCCACGGCACGCCCAGCTTGCGCACCAGCAGCACATCGAGGTCCCCGCCGATCTCGGCCCGCACCGCCGCCGCGACCGGCACCCCGCCCCGGGGCAGTCCCAGCACCAGCGGATCCGCCGCGCGCAAGTGCCCGAGCACCCCACCCAGCGCCCGCCCGGCAGCCCACCGATCCGGATAGATCATCGATTTCAGTCTAGTTCCGTGAGCCGGCGCTCACGGGCGGCTCATTCGCCGCGGATGGTGTATCGGCGCAGCGCCAGGCTGGGATTGGTGGCCCGGACCTCGTGGAGCTGGTCCAGGTCGACGCGGGCGGTGGCGATGCCCGGCTGGTCGCCGAGCTCGGCCAGCACCGCGCCGGTGGGGGAGATGATCATCGAGGTGCCCGAGCCGCGGGGCGCGGCCTGATCGGCGGCGGCCACGTACATGGTGTTCTCGATGGCCCGGGCGCGCAGCAGCGTGGTCCACTGATCCACCTTGCCGGGGCCGGGAATCCACTGGGCGGGCAGCAGCAGGGCGTGCGCGCCGGCGGCGGCCAGGCGGCGAATCCCCTCGGGGAATCGCAGATCGAAACAGGTCTGCAGGCCGAAAACGACGCCGTCGACGGAGAAGGTCTGGGACTGGTCGAGCGGGCCGGGAATCAAAAGGTCGGATTCGCGTGAACCGAAAGCGTCGTAGAGATGAACTTTTCGGTACACCGCGGCGAATTCCGCGTCGGGAGAGGCCGCCACGAGGGTGTTGTAGATGTGCCCGGCGGGCTGGTCCGGACCCCCTGATTCGACCACCCCGGCGACCACGTGCACGCCGAATTCGGCTGCCAGGCCACGCAATCCGGTGACGAACGGTCCGGTGAGCGGTTCCGCGGCGGCCAGGACCCGCTCGTCCAGACGCTTGGTGGCGAACATCGAGTACTCGGGTGCGACCACCACCTTCGCTCCGAGTTCGCTGGCAGCTTTGACCTCGGCACGCAAGGCGGTGAGATTGGCCACGGTGTCGGTGTAGGGATCGAACTGCACGACGGCCACGTCCACCGACCGCGCGGCCGCGGTCTCCGCGGGCTGCCCGGCCGCCGGGGCGGGTTCGTGCAATGCCGTCGCCACGGCTCCCGAGCTGGACGCATCTGCCGTGGCCAGGGTCCCGGCGACATAGTTCCGGACGGGAGCGGCTTCGGTATTTTCGAGTCCGGAGGCCGAACTCGAGGGGGTCGGAAGGGCGGGCGCGGGCGGGTTGTCCGGTTGCACGACCCCCAGGGTATTCACCCGATGGTCAACCCCGCAGCTAGCAGGCAGTAAAATCCATGGCAATGAGCACCTCACCGGCCGACAGCGTTCCCACTGACGACGAGAGGGACGTTTCCGGCCCGTCCTTCGCCGATCTCGGCCTCGATGACCGCATTCTGCGGGCCATCACCGATGTCGGCTACGAATCGCCGTCGCCCATCCAGGCGGCGACGATTCCGCCGCTGTTGGCGGGGCACGACGTGGTGGGTCTCGCCCAGACCGGTACCGGTAAGACGGCGGCCTTCGCCATCCCGGTGCTGCAGGGCATGCACGGGGCGGGCAAGGCGCCGAAGGCGTTGGTGCTGGCCCCCACTCGTGAGCTGGCGATCCAGGTAGCGGAGGCGTTCGGCCGGTACGCCACCCATATGCCCGGAACGCATGTGCTCCCGATCTACGGCGGTCAGAACTACGCGGTGCAGCTGTCGGGGCTGCGACGCGGCGCCCAGGTGGTGGTCGGCACCCCGGGTCGCGTCATCGATCACCTCGAGCGCGGCACGCTCGACCTGTCGGAGCTGCAGTACCTGGTGCTCGACGAGGCCGACGAGATGCTCAAGATGGGCTTCCAGGAGGACGTCGAGCGCATCCTGCGCGACACGCCCGAGGAGAAGCAGGTCGCGTTGTTCTCGGCGACCATGCCGACGGTGATCCGCAAGATCTCCAAGCAGTACCTGAAGGATCCGGTCGAGATCACGGTCAAGACCAAGACCTCCACCAACACCAACATCACCCAGCGCTGGGTGCAGGTGTCGCATCAGCGCAAGCTGGACGCGCTGACCCGCATCCTCGAGGTGGAGCCTTTCGAGGCCATCATCATGTTCGTGCGCACCAAGCAGGCCACCGAGGAGCTGGCCGAGAAGTTGCGCGCGCGTGGGTATTCCGCGGCTGCCATCAACGGTGACATCGCGCAGGCGCAGCGTGAGCGCACCATCGGCCAGCTCAAGTCGGGCGTGCTCGACATCCTGGTCGCCACCGACGTCGCCGCCCGCGGCCTGGACGTGGAACGCATCTCGCACGTCGTCAACTACGACATCCCGCACGACACCGAGTCCTACGTGCACCGCATCGGCCGCACCGGCCGCGCGGGCCGCACCGGTACCGCCCTGCTGTTCGTGGCTCCGCGCGAGCGTCGCCTGCTCGATGCCATCGAGCGCGCCACCCGCCAGCAGGTCACCGAGATGCAGCTGCCCAGCGTCGAGGACGTGAACGCCCAGCGCGTCAGCAAGTTCCACGACGCCATCACCGATAGCCTGTCCTCGGACAAGCTGCCGCTGTTCCGCAAGCTCATCGAGGACTACGAGCGCGAGCACAACATTCCGCTGGTGGACATCGCGGCGGCGCTGGCGGTCGGCGGCCACGACGGCGACAACTTCTTCATGGAGCCCGACCCGGAGCCCGCGCCGCGCGAGCGTCGCGAACGCGCACCGCGGTCCTTCGATGACCACGACCGCGGCCCGCGGGAGCGCCGCGAGCCCAGCGGCCCGTCGCGGCACCGCCAGACCGGTGCGGAACTGGTCACCTACCGCATCTCGGTGGGCAAGCGGCACAAGGTCGCGCCCGGCGCGATCGTCGGCGCCATCGCCAACGAGGGCGGCCTGCGCCGCAGCGACTTCGGGCACATCAGCATCCGCCCGGACCACTCGCTGGTGGAACTGCCCGCCGACCTGTCCAACGAGACGCTGAACGCCTTGAGCCGCACCAGGATCAGCGGTCAGCTCATCGAATTGCAGCTGGACGCCGGCGCGCCCGGCTCCCGCTCGATGAGCCGCGCCCCGCGCCGCGAGGGCAAGCGCCCGGATCAGCACCGGCGCAAGCCGCGCTTCTGACCGAGGCCTGAACGACCGACGCCCGCATCCGGAATGGATGCGGGCGTTGTGTTTTCGCGGGGGTGACGCCGAGCGTCAGTTGCCGGGGGTCTGCGCCGGGGCGGTGGTGGCGGGAGCGCCGGAGCCGGAGTTGTCGGCGTTCGGAGCCTGCGCGGGAGTGGTCGGGGCGGCGGGAGTCGCCTGGGTGCTCGAGGGGGTCGCGCCGGACGCGTCCGGGGTCGCCGGGGTGGCCTGGGGAGCGGGGGCGTCGGGGACCGTGGACAGGCCGACGGTCGGGAGGACGACGCAGCGGGCCGACGGGTAGTCGATGGTGCCCCAGAGCGAGGCGATGACGGTGCCCGCGCCGGCGTCGACGGTCTTGGACAGCGTCGGCAGGTTGTATTCGGTGTGATCGTCGAGGGCGGTGATGCCGCTGCGGCCGTTGTTCACGTTCAGCCAGGCGACGGTCAGGCCGGAGCTGAGCGGGAAGCCGTTCTGCTGGGCCATGACTTGGAAGCTGATATTGCCTGCGGGCAGCGAGACCGAGGCGTTGGGTGCGGCGAAGCCGGTGACGGCGGTGGCCGAGGTGAGGCTGAACGGCATGTTGAAGCCGCAGCCGAGGGTGGGGGCCAGGTAGGAGAACGGCGTGAACTGGACGTTCTCGAGCTTGGCGGCGGCGACCAGCTGGGCGGCCTTGGCGATGTCGGCGACGGCGGTCTTGGCCGCGGTCCGGTCGAAATCGGTCGCGGTGTTGTCCGCGACGGCCTGGGTGAGCTGCTCGATCCCGGTCTCGGCCGGCGACTTGGGCTGATCGGCGGTGGCCGTGGAAGCGCCCAAGGTCGCGGCGGTGGTCAGCGCGGCGATCGCCGCGGTGCGCCGGAAAAGCGTGCTGCCGTTCACTCTGGCTGCTCCTGCATGGTCGTGATTCTCGCCGAGCTGGGACAGCCCGACGGCGCGAAAATCGCGGTATCGGATTCTCCGGCAACGTACCAGCTGGACGTGCGGGCCGCGCCGCCGAGCCGTCGAGTGGGTGTGATCCGGGTGACAAACCGATCATTACCGGGGGGTAGGTTTGATGGCGACATCACAGCGACGCTCGGGAGAAGCAATGAAGCTGGCCCTTTCACCCGATGAGGTGACATTCCGGGACGAACTGCGCGAGTTCTACCGGACCAAGATCCCGGCGGAGATCCGTGACCGCGTGAAATACGGTCTCGAGCTCTCTCGCGATGACATCGTCACCACCCACCGCATCCTCAACGAGAACCACCTCGCCGTGCCCAAATGGCCGGTGCAGTGGGGTGGCCGCGACTTCACGCCCATGCAGCTGCACATCTGGGAAGACGAGATGCAGCTCGCCTCGGTGCCGGAGCCGCTCACCTTCAACGCCCAGATGATCGGCCCGGTGATCGCCCAGTTCGGTTCCGAGGAGCTCAAGGCGCGCTTCCTGCCGCCCACCGCCAACCTCGACATCTGGTGGTGCCAGGGCTTCTCCGAGCCCGACGCCGGCTCCGACCTGGCCTCGCTGCGCACCACCGCGGTCCGCGACGGCGACTCCTACATCGTCAACGGCCAGAAGATCTGGACCACCCTGGCCCAGTACGCCGACTGGATCTTCTGCCTGGTGCGCACCGATCCGAGCGCCAAGAAGCAGGCCGGCATCTCGATGCTGCTCTTCGACGTGAAGACCCCCGGCGTCACCATCCGCCCGATCAAGCTCATCGACGGCCACCACGAGGTCAACGAGGTCTTCTTCGAGAACGTCCGGGTCCCGGCCGACCAGCTGGTCGGCGAGGAGAACATGGGCTGGACCTACGCCAAGTTCCTGCTCGGCAACGAGCGCACCGGCATCACCGGCGTCGGCCGCACCAAGGTCAAGCTGGGTGTCGCGAAAGAGCATGCGGCGCAGATCCGTTCGGGCCGGGGCACGCTGCTGGAGGACCCGGTGTTCGCGGCGCGGGTGGCCGAGATCGAGAACGAGCTGCTGGCGCTGGAGCTCACCCTGATGCGGGTGATCTCCAATTCCACCGACGGCAAGCCGAATCCGGCCTCCTCGGTGCTGAAGCTGCGCGGTTCCGAGCTGCAGCAGGCCGCCACCGAACTGCTGCTGGACATCGCGGGCCCGGACGCGCTGCCGGTGAACACCGGCGACATCGCCTCGCCCGGCTGGGCGCAGCGCAGCGGCCCGGCGTACCTCAACTACCGCAAGACCACCATCTACGGAGGCTCCAGCGAGGTGCAGCGCACCATCATCGCCTCCACCATCCTCGGATTGTGAGCTGCCGCCATGGATTTCGAACTCACCGATGAACAGGTCATGCTGCGCGATACGGTCCGGGACCTGCTGGGCCGCGCCTACGACCCGGAAACGCGACTGAAGGTCATCGACACCGACCTCGGCTGGAACCGCGACGTCTGGCGGCAGCTCGCCGAATTGGGCGTCCTCGGACTGGCTTTCGACGAGGAGGACGGCGGCGTCGGCGCGGGACCGGTCGAGACCATGGTCGTGATGGAGGAGATCGGCCGCCGCAACGCGCCCGAACCCTATCTCGACGCCGTGCTGGTGCCCGGCGGGCTGGTCGCCCGCGTCGGCACCGCCGAGCAGCGGCAGCGCGTGCTCCCGGCGCTGGCCGGCGGGGAGACGCTGCTGGCCTTCGCGCACGACGAGCCCGGCACCCGGTGGCCCGCAACCGAATTGGCCACCACCGCGGTCCTCGACGGTGACACCTACCGGATCACCGGCGTCAAGAACCCCGTCCCGCACGGCGACTGCGCCGATCAGCTGGTGGTCAGCGCCGCCCTGCCCGGCGGCGGTGTCGGACTGTTCCTGATCGCCGCCGATGCCGACGGGCTCACCCGCACCCCGTTCCGCACCTTCGACGGGCGGCGCGGCGCGCAGCTCGACTTCGCCTCCGCCGCAGCCGAACTCCTCGGCGACGGCGGCGACGCCCGGGCCGCGGTGACCGCGGTCGAGGTGGCCGCGCAGGCGAGCCTGTGCGCGGAGTCGCTGGGCGCGATGGAGGAGGCCATGCGACTCACCACCGACTACCTGAAGACGCGCAAGCAGTTCGGGGTGACGCTGTCGAAGTTCCAGACCCTCACCCAGCGGGCCGCGAACATGTACGTGTCGCTGGAACTGGCCCGCTCCATGAGCCTGTACGCGACCGCGGCGGTCGCCGACGGCTCCGCCGATCAGGTCGCGGCCTCGCGGGCGCGCCTGCAGGTCGGACGCTCGGCCCGGCACATCGGGCAGGAGTCGATCCAGATGCACGGCGGTATCGGCATCACCACCGAATACCCGGTGAGCCACTACGTGGCCCGCCTGACCGCCATCGCCCGCACCCTGGGCAGCGACCTGGAGCACCTGCGGGTCCTCACCGACCGGGTCGGCGAGTACAACCTCGTGGAGTTCTGAGACGCCCTCGGCGGATTCCGATCCGTACGCTGACGCGCCCCGCTCGCACTTCGAGCGGGGCGCGTTTCGCGTCCGCCACGGGATGCAACGACCACGACGGGCCGGACTGTCGTCTTGTCGGCCGCGTTCGGATCGAGGGGCCGCGGGCAGCGCCGAGAGGCGTGCGGGCGTGCTCTTGGATGACGGGATCGTCGCGCCGCGACGTTCCCGGGCAGGGGCGCAACGGATCTCGTCTCGCACGTGTTCGGTCACGTTCGGGGCGGCCGGGCGCGGGGGTGCGAAGCTGGAATTTCGGTGTCGGGGAAGGGATTGGCGGGCGTAGGGTCGGGGCATGGGAGGAGACTCGGTACGGCTGGACGGGAACACCCTGGTGTTGCCCGGTGAGGTGGGGGTGCGGTTCATCCGCACGCTGCGGCTGCCCGAGCAGGGGACCCATCCGCTGCCGCCCGGGCTGGGCGAGTTCCCGGTGCGCCGGGTTGCGGACTACGCGGACTCGGTGCCGCCGGAGTGGGCGGCGCGCGGGGGCGTCATGCTGCCCATGTACCTGCGCGAGGCCATGTGGCTGTCGTTCTCGTCGAAGGAGCCCGCGGCGCTGCAGATCGGGGTGGGCAAGGTGTGCGCGGTCTCGGGCAAGCCGTGGAGTGACCGGCTCGCCCGCGATCCACAGAACTACGTGGTGCTGCCCCGGCAGCCCTGGCTCGACGGCATCAACTCCGGCAAGGGCACCATCCGGCAATTCGTCGCGGTGCCACTGGGATTGGGCGCGACCGTGGAGGGGCAGGTCACCGGGGAGGAGACCTGGGGCGGCATTCAACTCCAGAACTTCGCGCTCAACGATCTCGAACTGGCCCGTTGGCGCAAGGCGGAGGAGGAGCGCCGCGAGCAGGCGGCCCGGGCCCGCTACGGGAGTTCGGACAATGTCTGGCTCGCCGGCGCGTCCGGCGCCCTGCCGCCTCCGGCCGCTCCCGCCTTCGGTGCGGCGCCGCCCGCGCCGGGCGGTCATCCCTCCGCTTCCCTGCCCCGCAAGCGGCAGGCCGGCGCCCTGGGCTTGGGCGTCGGCGGCACCATGCGGCAGGAGATCTACAAAGACGAACGCCCCTTGGCGGAGTGGTCCGCCGAGCGCGCCGGCCGCGTTTTCGTCCACCTGGTCACCCCGCCCGACTGGCGGCGCATCACCGGCGAAGCCGCGCCCCCGTCCCCGGTGGATCGCGCGGCCTACACCGCCGCAAACCTACCCTGGTTCGACTATTTCGATTCGGACGCAACCGATCTCGCCGCCGCCGACCCGCTCGCGAACGTGGTCCCGGTCGGCGACTGGCTGGGCGACGACCACGAACCCTGGGAGCCTCCCACCCCCGGTCAGGTGCATCACCTCGGTGACAAGCAGGGCAAGCCGGTCGAGGACGGTGACTGGTAGCGGCCCTCGGCCGACCGCCGCACGGTCATGTCGCCCGCCGGCGCGCGGAGTGGAACACGAATTCGTGCCCGCCGCGCAGCATCACGGCATCGGCGTGATCGCAGCCGCGCGGCCGGCCGGGGCGGAGGAGCGGCGCACGTCGCCCTCCGGTGGGCAAGGTCGGCAACGCAATTCGGGTCGGAGCATCTCGCGGGGCCCGATTCGGACGCCGTGACTCTCCGGGTACTCGGGAGTCAGTTGTCGGACGTGTCCGCGGCAGCGTGATCGGTGGGCGCGACGGTGGTCGGGTCCAGGCGGGTGGTGACCGGGGCGTCGGTGGTTGTGCGCGGGGATTCCGTTGTGGGCCGGGTGGTTTCGGTGGTGGCCGGGCGAGTGGTGGTGGTGGTTGGGCGGGCCGAGGAGGGACGCGAGCCGCTCGGGTCGGCGGCCGGGTCCTCCGAGGTGGCGGTGACGGTCGAGATGGGGGCGCGCCGCGACGGCTGGTCGGCGGCCACCCGCCAGGTGGGCGAGGGCGGGATGACGATCGCGGGGGTGGCGCTGACGCCGGCCTTGGTCGAACTCGCCGGGGCCGCTTGCAGATCGGCGTTCAGCGGCGGGGGAGCGACGTAGGTGTCGCTGTGGCCGAGGCCGCACGCGCCGAGCAGGATGAGCCCGGCCGACACCACGCCCACCGCGCCCGCGGCACCCACCACGGGCTTGGGCAGGTGACGCAGCGGGGTGACCGCGCGATCGTCCGCGCCGGCGTTGCTGCCGTCCATGGGTGTCGCTCCTGATTCGTATCGAGTGGGCTCACCCTAACGGAGCCGATGGGCATCGGCCAGGCGGGTGGTCGGTTCTAAAAGGCGGCCGCGCACGGCCATTCGGAAAGCCTCGAAAATATCTCAAACAGCGGTGATTCATATTTCGAATTAGTAAAGTCAGCGCGTTTCGCTCACGTGTCGTATGGACTTTCCGTTGCCGCGTCGTAATGTGTGTCCAAAGTTACACACGAGACGCTCGAAATTAGCCGAGGGGCGCGCCGAAGATTCGCGAACCCGGTGGGCGTCACCGAGGAGTGGATGATGGGTGCATTCTCGACATCTCCGCTGCGCGCGTCGGCGCGCGCCGGAGAGCCTGCGGCCCCTCCGACGATGCGGATACCGGCGCTGCCGGCCCGCATCGCCGCCTGGCTGTTCTTCCTCGGCGGTCTGACCGGCGCCATTCTCGGTATTGCCGGACTACGGGTCGAGATCACCGTCGCGGGCCTGATCCTGGCCTGTACCGCGGGTTTGATTCTGCTCAAGATCCGCGCCGACGCACACGGTAGCTAATTTCCCGCGAATCATTTCCGGCTGGCAATTGTCCATTCAAATGCCGTGGTTTCAGACTTTGCACCTTCGATCGTCCGCGAGCGATTGGGTTCGCCGAGTTCTTTCAGCAAATCATCGGACATCTGCACCAGATCCGACAATACGGACGGCGTGAACCATTCCGGCCGGGTCGCGAACAACAGGTCCTCACTCGAGGTGTTCCCCGACGCCCCCGGCGCGAACGGGCAGCCGCCCAGCCCGCCCAGGGAGCCGTCCACCACATCCGCCCCGGCGGCCAGCGCCGCCAGCGAATTCGCCACCCCCATGCCCCAGGTGTCGTGTCCGTGGAAGACGATGCGGTGCTCCTGATTACCCCAGCGCGCGGTCGCGGCCACCGCGGCCACCAGCGCGCCGACCTGACCCGGATGCGCCTGCCCGAGGGTATCGGCGATCACGATGTCCGACGATCCCGCCGTCCGGGCGTCAGCCGCGATGGCCAGCACCCGCGCGGGATCCATCGGCCCGTCGAACGGGCAGGTGAAAGCCGTTGCCAGGCAGAGCTGGATGCGCCCGCCCGCCTCCGCCGCGAGCCGCACCGCCTCCGGCATGGCCGCCACGCTGTCCTCGGTGGTGCGGCCGATATTGGCCTTGTTGTGCGCGTCCGACACCGAGAAGCAGTATTGGAAATTGCGCACCCCGGCCTCGGCGGCCTTGGCCACGTGCCGCGGCGTGGCCACCCACACCCAGCAGCGTTCCAGCTCCTCGGGGGTCAGCTGCGCGACCAGCTCGAGGGTATTGGCCATGGGCGGCACCAGATCCGGGCGGGCCATGGAGCCGATCTCCAGTTCCGGCACCCCCGCGGCCAGCAGCTGCCGGGCGATCTGGACCTTGCGTTCGGTGGGCAGCACCTTGCCGGTGAGCTGCAATCCGTCGCGCAGCGTGACGTCCCGCAGGGTCATGAGTTCGCCTCCAGCGCATCGATGTCGGCCGCGGACATGCCGAGCAGTCCGGACAGCACCTCCCGGGTGTGCTCGCCCAGGTCCGGTCCGACATTGCGGATGGGCAGCGACTGCCCGCCGATGACGGGGACGATGCCGGGGAACCCGACCTCCTTGGGCTCCGCTTCGCCCACGTCCACCCGGAAGGGCTGGATCATGTTGCGCGCCTTGTACTGCTCATCGGTGACGATGTCGGCAGCGGTGTAGATGGGCCCGCACGGAATCGCGGCCGCCTCCAGCACTTTCAGGGCCTCGTCGCGGGTGCGCAGGCGCGTCCATTCGGCGATCGAGGCGTCGAGCCGATCGCGATGCCGCCAGCGTCCCGCGTTGTCCTGCAGCTCCGGGTCGGCGGCGAGGTCGGGCCGATCGATCACCTGCATGTAGCGCTGGAAGATGGCGTCGCCGTTGCCGCCGATGATGATGCTGTAGCCGTCGCTGGTCGGGTAGGCGTTGCTGGGCGCGATGCCCTCCATCCGCCCGCCGACCCGTTCGCGGTTGATGCCGTAGGCGAGGTAGTCGGGCACCAGCGACTCCATCACCGACAGAATCGATTCGTTCAACGCGACGTCGATGATGCGCTGCTCCAACGGCACCGGCCGCACCCGTTCGCGCTGGAACAAGGCCATCACGGTGCCGAAGGCGGCGTAGATCCCCGCGATGGAATCGCCGATGGACACGCCGACCCGCACCGGCGGCCGATCCGGATCGCCCACGAGTTCCCGCAATCCGCCGACCGCTTCGGCCACCGCCGCGAAGCCGGGCCGCTGCGAGAGCGGACCGGTCTGCCCGTACGCGGAGATCCGCGTGATCACCAGATCCGGGTTGGCGGCGTTCAACACCTCGGGCCCGAGCCCCCACTTCTCGAGCATCCCGGGCCGGAAGTTCTCCAGCAGCACATCGCACTTGCCGATCAGCTCCAGCACGATCCGCCGCCCGGCCTCGGTGCGCAGATCCAGCGTGATCGACTTCTTGTTCCGATTGACGGTCCGGTAGAGCATCGAGGTGTCCCCGCCGTACAACCGCCAATTCCGCAGCTCGTCCCCGGTTTCCGGCCGCTCGACCTTGATCACCTCGGCCCCGAAGTCCCCGAGTATCCGCCCGGCCGTCGGCGCGGCCACGTAGTTACCCAACTCCAGAACCCGAACCCCGTCCAGCGGCCGAATCTCCATGCCAACAGTCTGCACGATGGGTTCGGCACGAAACCGGCGAAGCCGCTGTGAACGACACCGGCTGATACGAACGACAAAGGCCGGTGCGACGTCGAGAGAGATTGGTGTCGTCGCACCGGCCGGGCCGTCGGTCGCGGGGTGTACGAGTGGCACGCGATCGACGGCATCGAGTTGTGTCGGTCCGCGAGACGGGTGGTGGGTGAGTGGCGGCACCCACCGCTGCCCGAATCGCGGTGCTCCGCGCCGGGATTCAGGCGGCGCGGGGCGTGACCTCCTCGACGATCGAGTAGTGCTCGGCGTTGCCCGTGATGATGGTGCTGGGGTTGCCGTGGATGTCGACGGGGACGTCGCCGGCCAGGGTGATGCGGGTCAGGCGGCGGGGCTGGCCGTCGTAGTCGTCGATGGCGTAGTGCTGGGTGGCGCGGTTGTCCCAGATCGCGACATCGCCGAGCTGCCAGTTCCAGCGGGTGGTGTTTTCCAGACGGGTGACGCGGTTCTGCAGGAGCTGGAACAGGGCCTGGGATTCGGCGGCGGAGAAGCCGACGAAGTTCTTCACGAAGTGGCCGAGCAGCAGGGCGCGTTCACCGGTGACCGGGTGCACGCGCACCACGGGGTGCTCGGTCTCGTAGTAGCTGGACTCGAATTCCTCGCGGTAGGCCTTGATGTTCGCGGTCACTTCCGCGTTCTCGCCGCGCGCCACCTCGGTCCGGTCGGCGGCGTAGTCGTAGGCGTTGGTGTGGCGGGCGCGCAGGTTCTCCACCAGCGCCCGCAGCGGTGCGGGCAGTGATTCGTAGGCGGCCACGGTGGAGGCCCAGGTGGTGGAGCCGCCGTAGGGCGGCAGGTGCACCGCGCGCAGGATGGACGCCTTCGGAACCCGGTCCACGAAGGTGACATCGGTGTGCCAGCTGTTGGCGCGGCCGTACTCCGAGTCGATGGGCAGCGTCTTGACGCCCTTGGAGGTGACGGTCGGGTGCGGGGTGGTGGGTGTGCCCAGCAGCTGCGCGAACTCGTACTGGCCGTCCTCGGTGAGGTGTTCCTGGCCGCGGAAGAAGATCACCTTGTGCTTGTGCAGCGCGTCCTGGATCGCCTGCACGGTCACCGAGTCCAGGTCGCCGCCGAGGCGGACGCCGTCGATGCGCGCGCCGATCTTGCTGCCCAGCTGCACGACAGTAGGGGTGGAAGTTGCGTAATCGACGGACATGCAATGCCTTTCGCCCGATGTGTCCCGGCCCGGATTCGAGCCATGACCAGGACACCATCGGGGCGGCCGCCGAAACAGGTTCAGGATCAGCCGGATCGAAAGGTCTCAGCCGAGGTGTTCGCGCAGATACTTCAGATCGTCGGCGACCCCGTCGGCGGGGGTTTCCAGAATCACCGGTGCGTCGGCGGTGCGGCACACCTCCGCCAGCAGCTGCGGGTCGATGGTGCCGTCGGCGAAATTGGCGTGCCGGTCGGCCCCGGAGTCGAAGGCGTCGCGCGAGGAGTTCAGGTGCACCAGGTCGATGCGCCCGGTGATCGCCTTGATCCGCTCTACGATGCCGACCAGTTCCTCACCGCCCGCCCAGGCGTGGCAGGTGTCCAGGCAGAATCCGGCCCCGAACTCGCCGACCGCGTCCCACAGCCGCCCGATATCGTCGAAATACCGTGCCATGGCGTGGTTCCCGCCGGCGGTGTTCTCGATCAGGATGGGCACCGCGAAGCCGCCCTTGTCCTCCTGGCGCTGGAACAATTTGCGCCAGTTGACGAATCCCTCCGTCATCTCCTCGTCGGAGCGGACGTGCCCGCCGTGTACGACCAGCCCGAACGCCCCCAGCTCGGCGGCCGCCTTGGCCTGCTGCGCCACCGCGTTGCGCGAGGGCATGCGCAGCCGGTTGTTCAGGCTGGCCACATTGATCTGATAGGACGAGTGCACCACGACGTCGATGTCGCTGGCCTTGATCTGCTCGGTCAGCGGGTGGGGTTTGGGCTTGTCCCAGCTCTGTGGATCGACCACGAACATCTGGATGACCTCGGCCCCCAGCGTCTCACCGAAGCCGATCGGGTCGCTGTCCATTCGGACGTGAGCTCCAATGCGCATACGCCCAGCGTATCCCCGACCTCCGACACCCCAGGGCGGGTCGGTGGCCGCCATAAGCAAACGTTGAGTGTTGCGTTAGCGGGCCGTGCGTAGATAGTCCGGTAGGAATTCCGATGCCGGACGATCACTGGAGGTGAATACCGTTGCAGGCGAACGCTGCAGGTTCGCGCGGCGCGCCCGGCCCGGCGCGGGGCGCGGGTCGCATCGGCTACAGTTTCGGTGTTTTCCGGATCGGCCCGTACACGATCACGCCGATCGTCTGTGGTACCTCGCGCGCTGGTGGGTCCCGGCTCGCGGAGTGGGAAGTGGGAGATCGTCATGCTGTCCAACGGTGACGTTTTTGCTGAATATGTCATCGAGCGGCAGCTCGGCCGGGGCGGCATGGGGTCGGTGTATCTGGCCAAGCACCCGCGGCTGCCCCGTTTGACGGCGCTGAAGCTGCTGAATCGGGAGATGGTCTTCGACAAGGAGGTCCGGGCCCGCTTCGAACGCGAGGCCGACCTGGTCGCCCAGTTGGACCACCACAACATCGTCACCGTCTACGACCGCGGGCTCGAGGACGGCCAGCTGTGGATCTCCATGCAGTACATCGACGGCATCGACGCCGCCAGCGTGAATCCGCAGACCCTGCCGCCCGAGCGGGCCGTGCAGATCGTCGCCGAGATGGCCGACGCGCTCGACTACGCGCACCGCAACGAGGTGCTGCACCGGGACGTGAAGCCGGCCAATATTCTGCTGGCCCGCTCCACCGGCGGTAAGGGCGAGCGGGTGTATCTGACCGACTTCGGCATCGCGCGGCTGCGCGACGACAGCGGTCACCTCACCCAGACCGGAACGTTCACCGCCACCCTGGCCTACGCCTCGCCGGAACAGCTGACCGGCTCGGCGCTGGACGGCCGTTCGGACCAGTATTCGCTGGCGTGCACGCTGTTCTGGCTGTTCACCGGCTCGGGCCCGTTCTCGGCCACCAACCCTGCCGCGGTGATCCAGGGGCATCTGCAGAATCCGCCGCCGCCGTTGAGCAGCGCGCGCCAGGGCCTGCCGCCGAGCCTGGACCTGGTGATCGGCAAGGCGATGGCCAAGCGGCCGGAGGACCGGTTCGCCAGTTGCAGCGACTTCGCGGCCGCCGCCCGCAGTGCCCTCGCCAACCCGAGCGCGCCCGCGCTGCCGCTGGTGCAGCGGACCGCGCCGCCGATGCCGGTCATGCCCTACACCGGGGGACCGGCTCCGGTCGCTCCGATGACCGGTGGCGGCATGCAGACCGGCATGCCGATGTACACCGGTGGGGCGATGCCGACCGGCGGGCCGATGCACACGGGTGCGCCCATGCACACCGGCGGTCAGATGCAGACCGGTATGCCGGTCACCGGCGCGCCCATGCCGACCGCCCGCCCGCAGACCACGCCGCCGACCCCGGCCGTGCCGTATCCGGCTCCGACACAGGTCAATCCGGTGCCGCCCAAGCCGGTGACCGGCAATTACACCGGGCGCGGGACCAATCAGTACCCGCAGCCGCCGTCCTATCCGTATCCGGCGCAGGGGCAGCAACAGCCGCGTCCGCCGGTCGGCGCGCATCGGCCGGCGCCGCCGAAGAAGTCCAATACCGGGCTGATCATCGGCATCGCGGTGGCGGCGGTGGTGTTGCTCGTCGTGGTGATCGCGGTGATCGCGGCGGCGGGGAGCAAGTCGAGCGGTAACAAGATGGGGTCGCCGAGCGTCGTGCCCACCGTGCCGGACGGCGCGCCCGCGAGCAACAAGACCATCGACTGGTCGGTCGCGGCGAAGGAGTTCCCGAAGTTGTTGCCCGCCACCAAGACCGGCGGCAAGGGCCTCAACGGCGCGACCTGCTGGGTCGCCGACTCCCCGGTGTCCGCCGACGCGACCGACGGCACCCCGGAGTTCGGGGACTGGAAGGTGCAGTGGCGCTGCTACGGCGGCGCCGACAACAACGACCCCTTCTACCGCATCTTCGCTTACTCCTCGTCGGCCACGGTGCAGTCCGTGCTGAGCGGTCTGAGCCCCGACACCACCTCGCACGACGTCAACGGCGGCAAGACATACACCAACTACCAGCTCACCGGTGACAGCCATCCACGCCTGGTCACCGCCTTCACCGACGCCGGCCGCACCCAGTACCTGATGTACACCGACGGCATCACCGGCGACATGGACGCGGTCCTGAAATGGTGGAAGAGCGCCCCCATCGCCTGAGCTGACCTCGACAATTCGAAACCCTTGCCGCCGCCCGCTAGGGTCGCGCACGCCAGGTTCGCGGCCCGTCTCGTTCTGGACCGAGTGGAGCGGGGGAGCGAAGCGGAGGCAGACAATACGGAAAGGGTCTTTGTGCTGCGTAGCGGGGAGTTGTTCGCCGGGTACGAGATCGAACGGGAACTCGGCCGCGGCGGCATGGGGTCGGTGTATCTGGCCCGGCACCCGCGCCTGCCCCGGCTGATCGCGCTCAAGCTGCTGGGCCGGGACCTCTTCGGCGACGCCGAGGTCCGCGGGCGGTTCGAGCGTGAGGGTGATCTGATCGCGCGGCTCGACCACCCGAACATCGTGCCCATCTACGACCGGGGCATCGACGACGCGCAGCCGTGGATCGCCATGCGGTATGTCGACGGTCCCGACGCCTCGCGGCTGGAACCGGCGAGTCTGCCACCGCGTGAGGCGCTCCGGATCATCACCGAGACCGCGCGGGCACTGGATTTCGCGCATCGCCGCGGGGTGCTGCACCGGGATGTGAAGCCCGCCAACATCCTCCTCGAACGGGTGGACGGTGAGGAACGGGTCTTCCTGGCGGACTTCGGTATCGCCCGCCTGCGCGATGACGCCTCCAAGCTCACCCAGACCGGCTCGTTCACCGCGACGCTGACCTACGCCTCGCCCGAACAGCTCTCGGGGCAGCCGCTGGATTCGCGTTCGGACCAGTATTCGCTGGCCTGCACCCTGTTCCGGCTGCTGACCGGGAATGTGCCGTTCGACGCCGAGCATCCGGTCGGCATCATTCACGGTCACC
Organism: Nocardia tengchongensis; assembly: GCF_054781395.1. NCBI lineage: Bacteria > Bacillati > Actinomycetota > Actinomycetes > Mycobacteriales > Nocardiaceae > Nocardia > Nocardia tengchongensis. The sequence goes on along the minus strand of NZ_BAAGUM010000006.1, from coordinate 703,128 downwards.
TCAATCAGGCGCCGCCGCCGGTCAGCGCGCTGCGGGCCGGGCTGCCCACGGCATTGGACGCGGTGCTGGCCCGGGCGCTCGCGAAACACCCGGAGGGCCGGTTCGATTCGTGCGGCGATTTCGCCGCCGCCGCGCAGCAGGCGCTGGAGAATCCGGCGGGCGCCACCCAGATCGTGACGCCGTATGCCGGTGGATCGCCTTCGGGTCCACGGCAATCCGGTCCCGCCGCGACGGCCGTCCTGAACGCCGCCGGCGGCGTCGACCCGAATTCCGTTCCCGGAGCCCGGCTGTCGCCGACCATGCAGTACACCGCGCAGGCGCCGGTGCCTCCGCCGCGGCAGCCGGTGCCGCCGCCCCCGCCCCGGCCGCGCAAGAAGCGTTCCCGGCTGCGAGGTTGCCTGCTGGGCGCTGCCGCGGTCGTGGTGTTGCCGCTGGTGGGGATCGCGGGCTGCCTGGCCGTGCTGGATCGGACGTCCACCTCGAACGGCCCCGCGACCACCACCGCGGCGCCCGCTCCCAGCACCGAGCCAGAGCCCGCCCCGACCGAGGCGACCGAGCCCGCCGGTGTCCCCGAGCACGCGGGCGCGGCCGCCCAGCAGCTCAGCGAGCGGTTCCCGCAGATGCTGCCGCAGGCCGACACGAACTCCGACACCAGCTCCGGCGTCGGCTACCAGGGCGCGGCCTGCACCACCTATGCGCGGTCCACGCCGCCGCCCGACACCGGATCCGGCGATCCCGACCTGGGGGAGTGGGAGGTGGCGTGGAACTGCGCGGGCGGTGTCGGCCACCCGGCCTACCGGTTCGTCATGTACCGCTCGGCCGCCGACGCCGAGGCGGCGATCGCCGCGCTCCCGGGCTACAGCCGCTCCGACGTCAAGGTCCACGGAAACGTGTACACGAACTATCGGATCAACGACAGCGCGCTGCTGCGCCCCCGGTTGGTGACCGAATTCCACGCCCAGGACGGCCGGAAGCCGGCGGGCAAGAAGCAGGACGGCAAGCGCGCCGACGCCGAGCAGCCGGCCTTCCTGATGTACAGCACCGGCTTCCTGGCCACCGACGACCAGTTGCTCGAGTGGTGGCGGTCCGCGCCAGTCAACTGAGACCCGGCCTGACCCGGGTGTTTGTGTGGAATGTGTGAGGACCACGTCATCAGGGACATCCCGGATGGCATCCGTCCGCGAATCTCTACACACTGGACAGCATGACTTCGAACGTCTCGGAATCCGTCACTCTCGACACAGGCACCGACACGGTCGCGGCTCGTGCGACCGATCTTGTGAAGATCTACGGCTCCGGCGATACACAGGTCCGCGCGCTCGCCGGGGTTTCGGCCGAGTTCGCGAGGGGGGAATTCACCGCGATCATGGGGCCCTCGGGCTCCGGCAAGTCGACGCTCATGCACTGCCTGGCCGGTCTCGACGCCGCCACCGCGGGCACGGTCCACATCGGTGACACCGATCTGACCCGGCTGTCGGACAAGCAGATGACCAACCTGCGCCGCGATCGCATCGGCTTCGTATTCCAGGCGTTCAACCTGGTCCCCACCCTGACCGCGCTGGAGAACATCACGCTGCCGCTGGACATCGCGGGCCGCAAGGCCGACGAGGAATGGCTCTCGACCGTGGTCAAGCGCCTCGGCCTGGGCGACCGCCTCACCCACCGGCCCGCCGAACTGTCCGGCGGCCAGCAGCAGCGAGTGGCGTGCGCCCGCGCGCTGGCCGGCAAGCCCGACATCATCTTCGGTGACGAGCCCACCGGCAACCTGGACTCGCACTCCTCCGGTGAGGTGCTCAGCATCCTGCGCGCCGCGGTCGACGAGTTCGGGCAGACGGTGGTGATCGTGACCCACGATCCGCGCGCCGCCTCGCATGCCGACCGGGTGGTGTTCCTCGCCGACGGCCGGATCGTCGACGAATTGCGGGAGCCCACCGCGGATTCCATTCTCGACAAGATGAAGTCGCTGGAGACGGTGCTCGGGGAGGACGAGCACTGATGGCCGCCTCTCCGATGCGCAAGGTCGCCTTGCGCAATCTCGCCGCGCACAAGGTGCGGCTGGTGTTGACGGTGCTGTCGGTGGTGCTCGGAACCGCTTTCATCTCCGGGTCTTTCATCTTCACCGACACCCTGCAGAGCACCTTCGACGGCATCTTCGCCGGCCAGGCCAAGGGCGTGGACGTGCGGGTGCAGCCCAAGGGGCAGCAGTCGCTCGGCGTGCCCGACGACGTGGTGACCAAGATTTCCCATATGGACGGCGTGAAGACCGTCGCGCCCAGCGTCAACGGTCCGGTGGTGTTGCTGAAGGACGGGCACGCCGTACAGACCGGTGGCGCACCGACTTTCGGGCAGTCGTATCTGCCGCCGGAGAAGTCGGTGGCCGAGCCGGAGAAGTACGTCGACGGCACGCCGCCCGCCAAGCCCGGTGAGATCGCCATCAACAATGGCGGCGCGGATCGGGCCGGTTTGAAGGTCGGCGACCACACCCAGGTGCTGGTGCCGTCCAAGGGCAATATCGACGTGACCGTGTCGGGCATCTACCAGATCAGCGGCTCGAATACCGGTGGTTTCGTGCAGATCCTGTTCGAGGACACGCAGGCGCGGCAGCTGTTCACCGACGGGTTGCACGTGGCGTGGGTGGACATCGCCGCGCAGCCCGGGGTGCAGGCCGATGATCTGCGTGATCGGATCAAGGACGCCCTGCCCGAATACAAGGTGCAGGACGCCGACCAGGTGCGCGCGGATTTCAAGGCGCAGTTGGGCAACGCGCTCAAGTTCATCAACTACTTCCTGCTGGCGTTCGGGTCGATCGCGCTGCTGGTGGGCACATTCATCATCTACAACACCTTCTCCATGCTGGTGGCGCAGCGGCTGCGGGAGCTGGCGCTGCTGCGGGCGGTCGGCGCGAGCCGGCGGCAGATCTCGCGGTCGGTGGTGGGGGAGTCGCTGATCGTCGGATTGATCGGCAGCGCACTGGGTCTCGCCGCGGGCGTCGGGCTGGCGTTCGGATTGTCCGGGCTGCTCAACGCTTTCAAGCTGGGCCTGCCCACCGGGACCATGTCGCTCGAGCCGCGCACCGTGGTGGTGGCGATCGGCGTCGGCACCGTGGTGACCGTGCTCAGCGCGTACGCGCCCGCGCGGCGGGCGGCCAAGGTGCCGCCGGTGGAGGCCATGCGCTCGGAGTCCAATTCGGCCGGTGAGTCGCTGCGGCTGCGGACCATCGTGGGTGCGCTGCTCGCGGTGGCCGGTGTGGTGCTGGTGGTGCTGGGCGCGCGCGGTACCGGCGGGAGCGCGGCCTCGGTGGTCGGGATCGGCGCCGCCGCTTTGATTCTTTCGGTGTTGTTCGCGTCGCCGGCGTTGTCGCGGCCGGTGGTGTCGGGGCTCGGGGTGCTGACCCGGCCGTTCGGTCCGGTCGGACGGATGGCGCGCAACAACGCGATTCGCAATCCGCGCCGGACCGCGGCGACCGCGTTCGCGTTGACGCTGGGCTTGATGCTGGTGTCGGCCATAGGCATGCTCGGTTCCTCGGCCAAGGCCAGCATCAGTGAACTGGTCGACCACGGCGTGAAGGCCGACTACATGCTGGCCGGCCCGCCCGGCGGCCTGATCGGGGTGCCGCTGGCCGCCACCGACACCGTCAAGCAGGTGCCGCAGGTCAAGGATGTGGTGTCTTTCCACGGCGTCGCGCTGAAGGTCGACGGCAAGCAGGTGATCGGCACCGCGCCCGAGGGTCCGATGACCAAGGTGCTCGACTACACCATGCGGGAGGGCACCGACCAGCTCGGCGACGACGACATCATGGTGTCGGAAACCTTTGCCGCCGACCATGGTTGGAAGCTCGGCGACAGCGTCGACATCACCAGCCTGGACTACCGCAAGTTCCCGGTCACCGTGGCGGGCATCTACAAGGACACCCAGCTGCTGCAGAACCTGGTCACCTCCATGTCCCTGTACGGGAGGACGGTGCCGGTCAGCTACCAGAGCAGTTTCCTGGTCCTGGTCGCCGCCCAGCCCGGCGCCGACCTGCCCGCCATGCGCACCAACCTGGAGAAGGCCACCGAGCAGTACGTCATCGTCCAGGTCCAGGACCGTGAGGATTTCAAGGGCGCGCAGGGCAAGCAGATCGACACCCTGCTCGCCATCCTCTACGGCCTGCTCGCGCTGGCGGTGGTGATCGCCATCCTCGGCATCGTCAATACCCTGGCCTTGTCGGTGGTGGAACGCCGCCGCGAGATCGGCATGCTGCGGGCGGTCGGCATGCAACGCCCGCAAGTTCGCCGCAGCATCTACCTGGAGTCCATGCTGATCGCCATCTTCGGTGCGGTGGTCGGCGTCATCCTCGGCATCGGTCTTGGCATCGGATTCCTCAGCACCCTGAAGGATCTCGGCATCGCGACCATCGCCGTCCCCTGGACCCAGATCGTCCTGATGCTGCTGGCGTCCGGCTTCGTCGGCGTGCTGGCCGCACTCTGGCCCGCCATCCGGGCAGCCCGCACACCCCCGCTGGCCGCCATCGCCGACCTGTAACCGATCGTCGAACATCCAGGGCCCCTCGGGAATCCATCCCGAGGGGCCCTGTTCATCTCGTATCGAGACGTGTGTCACTGGTCGGGGGCGCCTTCTTGACCTCAACTAATGTTGAGGGTCGAAGCTGATCTTCATGAGTACACGTGATGTGGAAGCGCCCGTTATCGCGGACGACAGTGTTGATCACGCCGCGGACCGGGCGGCGATCGAAGCGGTGATCGCGACCGTGGAAACCGCCATGAATACCAACGACGCTGAATTGCTGGTCAAGGATGTCGCCCGGAACGCGGTGGTGGGGAACGCGGTCGGGGCGCTGATGCGGGGGCGGGATGCGGTGCTCGAGGCGACCAGGATTGGGTTGGCCGGGTTCTTGAAGGACGAGTATGTGCGGTACGAGGTGACCGACATCGCGTTCCTGCGGCCGGATGTCGCCATTGCCCACAAGGCCGCGCGGGCGGTCACCGCTGCCGGGGAACCGATCGATGCGGAGGCGGCGATGGTCGCGTTGTATGTGCTCACCAAGGAGGACGGGCGGTGGTGGATCGCGGCTCGGCAGAACACGCCGGTCCCGCGCGGGTGATCGGGCCCCTGAAAGCGGGGGCCACCGGAATCGGGCGCGGTTCATTAGCGTGGCGGTACCGCGCAGTGAAGCCCGGGGTAGGGAGGAGGGCCGGCACGGAAAACGTGCCGGCCCTTTGCTTTCGGGTCAGGTGATCGGGAGGCCGAACGCGGCGGCGGCGACGCCGATGGCGGCGGCGCTCAGGAGGGTGCCGACAACGCCTCGGCGGGCGGCGATGAGCCAGAGTGCGGCGGCGGCGAGTACGGCGAATTGCCAGGTGTGCTGGAGCGCGAGGGTCAAGGGGATCGCGGAGCCGAGGATGGCGCCGATGACGGCCGGGCCCGCGCCGGACAGGAAGGCCAGGACTCGGGGGTTGGTGCGGAGGCGATCGAAATATCGGCCGCCGCAGAGGATGAACAGGAAGGACGGGGCGAAGGCGACGAGCGCGGCGAGCAGTCCACCGGGGAGACCCGCGGCGGCGTACCCGACGGCCGCGACCGTCTGCACCACGGGGCCGGGCGTGATCTGGCCCAGGGCAACGGCATTGAGGAATTGGGCGTCGGTCATCCAGTGGTAGTGGGTGACGGCGTCGGACTGCATCAGGGGGATGATGACGAAACCGCCGCCGTAGGACAGGGCTCCGACCTTGAACGCCACCCAGCTCACAGCGGCCAGGCCGCCGAGCGCGGGCAGGGTGATCGCGAGGGGGAGCGGGGCGCACACCGAGGTCGATCGGCCCGGGATGCCGGTTCGCACAACGACTTCCAGTACACCCGTCGCGACCAGTACGAGCACCAGCCACGGCCCGGTCAGTGCCGCCGCGAGCCCGCCCGCCAGCAGATAGCCGATCCAGCGCAGCCGCGCCGCGCGGGCCGTCCCGGCTCGCTGCCAGCTGGCCGGCGCCAGCCCGACCCCCGCGTGCACGGCGACCGCCGCGACCGCCGCACCCGCACCGGCCGCCGCACCCAGCGCCCACCGCGGCACGCCACCGGACAGGAAGAATGCCGCCAACCCCAGAATGACGACGAGGCCGGGCACGATGAAACACACCCCGCCCACCAACGCGCCCGCCGTCCCCCGCAGCCGCCACGCCGAATAGATCGCCAGCTGCGTCGACGCGGGCCCGGGCAGCAGGTTGGTGGCGGCGATCGCGTCCTCGAACTCGTTCGGCGCGAGCCACTTCCGTTCCTCGACACACAGCCGCCGCAACAGCGCGATATGCGTCGGCGGCCCGCCGAATCCGATACACCCGATCCGGCCCCACTCGCGTGCGATGGTGGTGAGCCGAACCCCGGCCTGCCCAGCGCTGCCACTCACGCCCGCAACCCTCATTCCATCGACCTGACCAGCTGCGAACCCGCGCTGCAGCCAGACGATAACAGCGAATGCCGTCGCGAGATCAGTGCGCCGGATCGGGGTGGTCGGCGCAGAGGGCGTGGTCGATGAGGGTGGCCGCGGCGGATTCCTGGGACCGGATGTGGTCGGGGGTATCACCGAGCGCCTCGGACATGGAGACCACGGCGCTGCGGGCGCCGTCGACGGTGACGCCGTTGAGGGTGATGTAGCCCGCGTCGCCGCCCTCGTGGGACCAATAGGTTCCGCCGCAGCTCAACGGGCGCTCGGCCAGGCCGAGCCCGTATCGGCCACCGGGCCACAGGGTTCGGAGTTCGTCGCTCACGGCGACGGTTCGCCGCATCTCCGCGAGCTGGCCGGGCGGCAGCAGGCGGCCGCCGAGCAGGGCACGGAAGAAGACGTTCTCGTCCTGCGTGGTGGTGACCCACGAGAGGTTCTCGGGTTCCAGGGGGATCTGCTCGGTGACGTCCACCTCGGAGCCGGGGCCGAAGAACTGGTAGGCCCGCGCGTGCGGCTCGGGGAGCCCGGGCGAAGGGCCGAGCCAGTGGGTCCCGTGCAGGCCGAGCGGGGTGAGGATGCGGGATTCGATCTGCTGGTGGGCGACTCGGCCGGTGGCCCGCTCGATGATCATCGAGAGCAGGATGTAGCCGGTGTTGGAGTACTGCCAGCCCGCACCGGGCGCGAAGTCGGGGGCGTGGGACATCGCCCGCGCGATGAGCTGATCGGGTGGATAAATGTCGAAGCGCTGCCGGTAGTACTCGTCCGGCGTGGTGTACCCCGGCAGGTCGTCGTGGATTCCGCTGGTGTGCTGCAGCAGGTTGCGCAGGGTGATCAGGCTGCCGTCGTTGCCGTTGCCCCGCACCACATCCGGTAGCCACCGCTCGACCGTGTCGTCCAGGGTGAGTGTGCCCTCGGCCACGAGTTGCAGCACCACGGTGGCGACCAGCGTCTTGGCGGTGCTGGCCATGCGGAAATAGCCGTCGGGCGACACCGGGCGGCCGGTGGTGCGGTCCGCGGTGCCGCTGGTGGCGATCAGTTGCTCGCCCTCTGGTGTGATCACCCGGGCTTGCACACCGCTGATCCCGAGGGCGTGGATGGCCTCGGTATCGCTGCGCAACCGGTCGATGGCGGACTCGGTGGGCAGGCCGTCGGCGCACGCCACCGCGGCGACGAGCAGCACGATGGCACCGAGGGCGAGCGCCAGGCGGCCGCGCAGAGTCGAGGGCATGATCGAACGCTAGATTCGATCGCGCCGCTACGTAATCGGGCACATCCCTGGAATCCGGGTGGGGGAGATCCCCCAGTGCTCAGGCGGCCTTGACGATGATCGCGATCACGATGATGACGATCACCAGCACCGTGACGATCGCGGCGATCAGCCAGGCCGTCGTGTTCGAATTGCGTTGGGGCGGAGCATAAGTCGGCGGCGGGGTGGGGCGCGGCTGGTAGGCCTGCGGTGCGTAGAACGACTGCGGCGGCGTCGACTGGTTCGTGAAGTGCTGCGGCGCCGGCTGATTGGGGTAGCCGGGGCTGGACACCTGCTGGTTGGGGTAACCGGGGCTCGACACCTGCTGATTCGGGTACGACGGGCCGGAGGTCGGCGGGGCTGGGTACGCCGGGTTCTGGTTGGTGTAGGCCGGGCCCGGGCCCACCAGCGGGCGCGGTGTGGACGGGGTGGGCGTCGGCGGGCGCTGGATCACCGGCTGCGGGTGGGCCGGGGTCGGCGGGCGCGGGGCGACGACGGGCTGCGGGTGCGCGGGGGTCGGCGGGCGCGGCGGGGCGGGAGTGGCCGGGGCCGCGAGGGCTCGTTCGGCGGCCGTGGCGAATTCGACGCAGGAGCGGTAGCGGTCGGCGGGACGCTTGGCCAGCGCCTTGGCCAGCACGGCGTCGATGGCGCGGGGCAGGGCCTGACGCAGCGGGCTGGCCGGCGGCGGGGGCTGCTGCAGGTGGCCGCGGATGACGGCGGCGGGGCTGGTGCCCTCGAACGGGACCGCGCCGGTGAGCAGCTGGAACAGCGTGCAGGCCAGCGAGTACTGGTCGGAACGGCCGTCGAGGGACGCGCCGGTCAGCTGCTCGGGCGAGGCGTAGGCGAGAGTGGCTGTGACGGTGCCGGTTTGGGTGAGGTGGCCGGTGTCGTCGCGGAGCCGGGCGATGCCGAAGTCGGTGAGGTAGACGCGTTCACTCGAACCGGTCTTGGAGGAGGAGCGGGCCAGCAGGATATTGGCCGGCTTCACGTCCCGGTGCAGGACATTGAGGCCGTGCGCGTAGTCGAGGGCCTTGGCGGTCTCGGTGATGATCTGGACCGCGCGCAGCGGGGGCAGGGTGCCGGGGCTGATCGAGGAGGCGTTCACGCCGTCGATGAACTGCATCGAGATCCACAGCTGTTCGCCCTCGTCACCGCGGTCGTAGACGGTGACGATATTCGGGTGGTCGAGCCGGGCGACGAGATCGGCTTCGCGGATGAAGCGGGCGCGAATCTCGTCGTCGGAGAACATTTCCTGATTGAGCAGCTTCAGCGCCGTCATCCGGGGCAGCCGCGGATGCTTGGCCAGATACACCGAGCCCATGCCGCCACGGCCGAGCTCGCGTTCGATGACGTAACCGGCGAACACATCACCAGAGCGCAAACCAAGCACCCGCTTCCGTAATATCTGCCCTCCGCTTCGCTGCGGGCGGGTTCGCGGCCCTGGAGGTCTCGTTCTTCCCTCCCTCCGCTCCTCCGCTTCGCTCCCCCGCTCCACTCAGTCCAGAACGAGACGGGCCGCGAACCATCGGGCACATCCAATCTCAAGCGCACCCATTATGGCTGCCCGCGGAGGGCGGTGTGTGCCCACGCCCCAATATCGCCGCGGTCCAGCGCCACCGCGAGCAGGTCCGGGAACTTGTCCGGGGTGCACGCGAAAGCGGGCACACCCAGGGCGGTCAGCGCGGCCGCGTTGTCGCGGTCGTAGGCCGGCGCGCCCTCGTCGGACAGCGCCAGCAGCACCACCACCTGCACCCCCGACTCCTTCATGGCGCGAATGCGCCGCAGCATCTCCGCCCGCACCCCGCCCTCGTACAGGTCGGAGATCAGCACGAACAGCGAATCCGCCGGCCGGGTGATGAGCGACTGCGAATACGCGATGGCCCGGTTGATGTCGGTGCCGCCGCCCAGTTGCGTCCCGAACAGCACCTCCACCGGATCCGACAGCTTCTCGGTGAGATCCACGACGGCGGTATCGAAGACCACCAGCGAGGTGCGCAGCGACCGCATGGACGCCAGCACCGCCCCGAACACCGACGCGTAGACCACGCTCGACGCCATCGACCCCGACTGGTCGATGGCCAGCACCACATCGCGTTTCACCGCCTGCGCCTTGCGTCCGTACCCGACCAGCCGCTCGGGCACCACGGTCCGGTGCTCGGGCAGATAGTTCGCCAGATTCTTGCGAATCGTCCGGTCCCAGTCGATGTCCCGCAGTTTCGGCCGCGACACCCGCGCCGCCCGGTTCAACGCCCCGCCCACCGCGGCCACGGTCTGCGCCGCGATCCGCCGCTCGATCTCCTTGACCACCTTCTCCACCACCATGCGCGCGGTGGCCTTGGTGGTCTCGGGCATCACCCGGTTCAGGCTCAGCAGCGTGCCCACCAGATGCACATCCGGCTCGACCGCCTCCAAAAGCTCGGGCTCCAGCAGCAATTCGGTGAGATTGAGCCGCTCCACCGCGTCGCGCTGCATCACTTCCACCACCGTCGAGGGAAAGTAGCGGCGAATATCGCCCAGCCACCGCGACACCTGCGGCGCGGAACCGCCGAGGCCGCCGGAGCGCCGCCCCTGCCCGCCCGGCCCGCCGGAATCGTAGAGCGCCCCCAGCGCCCGATCCATCGCCTGATCGTCGGCGTTGCCCAGCCCGCCGCCCCCGAGCCCGGCCTCCCCGGCGCTACCCAGCACCAGCCGCCACCGCCGCCCCTGCGCTTCGTCGATCTCGTTCATGACAATCCCCTCGAATGATTCCAGTCGTATCCCGGAGTGAGCAGCGCGAATCCGCTCATTGCGCGCGGCTCGAGCTCGTCCCCCACCTGGATGGACGCCGGGTTCGCGCCGCCGATGCCCGTGCCGGCGGTCGACACAATTGCGGATGGGCGCGCGCGGATTTCGGCGGCCGCCCCCGGAGCGTGTGCGCCGAAGTCCGGGCGGGGCCGACCGCCACCGAGGCGCGGATGCGCGGTCACCGTGCGACGCCCAGGATCTCGGCGGCCGCCGCCATGGCGAGCGCACCTCGTGTGGTGTCGTAGCCCGCGCCGCCGGTGGTCGAAACCGTTGGCGCGCCGTGCCGTACGGCCTGGCCGATGGCCTGGCGTTCGCCGGATTCGAACGCGCCGAAGGTGCGGCGGAGCAGCGGCAGGGTGGGCAGGAACTGGTCTTCGTCGAGGCCGCGCAGCCAGTTGTCGATGAGCGACAGCAGGTTTCGGTCGTGGACCAGCAGCAGGCCGCGGCCGCCGAGGAAGCCGTCGATCCAGGCCGCCTTGTCGGGGGCGGTGCGGCCCACCGACAGGGCCGCGGATAGTCGGCGGCCCGATTCCTCGCCGCCGATCCGCTCCGCGTCGCAGAGCAGCCGCACGGCGCGGCCGACGATGCCGCCGTTGACGTCGTCGCGATCGGCGAGCGTCTCGAGGGTGTGCAGCCAAGTCCCCGTGGCCCATTCGTCGTCGCGCGCCGACAGCGCCAGGTGCACGGCGTCGATGTGGGCGCGCAGCGCGGCGGCCGCGTCGGCGTCGAGTCCGGTGACGGCGCCCGGCAGGCCGGCGCAACTGCGGAGCAGCAGGCTGTCCGCCACCCGGGTCAGCGCCGCGCTGTCGGTGCCGCGCACGTCACCGTAGCGGGCGATGCGCAGCAGACCGGGGAGCGCCGACATCAGATGGGTGACGTCGTGATCCAGTGCCGCAACCGATTCCAGGCGCCGGATCAGCCGGTCGGTGGCGCCGCCGAGCTCGGCGAGCAGCGCCTCCTCCAGCGCGGACGCCACCTTCCCGACGGTCGCGTCCGGATCCTGTGCGATATCGAGGATCTTCGCCTCGGCCGCCGATTGCAGCGTGGTGCCCCAGCGCGACGCCTCGACGATCGCGATCGCCAATTCCGGACGCCACCGCAGCGTCCACGTCTCCCGGAAGGTGCCCGTATTGCGGACCTGGCTGTCGGTCAGCCGCCCCCACCCGATGCCCAGCAGCCGGAGCCGGTGCAGCAGACGCGATCTCGCCAGCCCGCCGTCGGTGCGCAGATCCAGGTCCACGGTGCGTTCGAGGGCCTGCTGCTTGAGCCGCAGCGTCTTGATCTGGGCCCGCAGATCCGCTTCCAGCGGCACCGTCGGCGTGCCGTCCGGCACCGTCCCCAGCGCCTCGCCCACCACCAGTTCGGTGCTGACCAGCCGCAACAGGGTCTCGTCGCCGTCGCACAGCACCGACCGGGTGGCCTCGGTAACCTCCGACAGCCCGGCCAGCGGCCGCTCCCGCAGGGTCGCGAGAGTTTCGGCCAGCCGGACCGATTCGATGATGTGCGCGCTGGACACCGGCAGATCGTGGGCGCGCAGCGTGCCCGCGACCCGGGTCAGCCAGCGCGCGATCGGCTGCTCGGTCTCGGTGAACAGGTGGTGGTACCAGCCCGGCGAGGTGATGCCCGCGCCGTAGCCGGACGAGCTCGCCAGCCGCGAATGCGTCCACGGCACCCAGGTCAGCGTCGCCTTGCCCTTCGGCAGGCCCTTGAGCAGCCGGGCGTCGGCCACGGCCGGGCCCAGCTTGCCCTCGAGGGCGGGCGCGTGCCACGCGCCGCACACCACGGCCAGCCGTCGGGCCCCGTCCTTCAAGGCCTTTCGCATGACCTGCCGCATGTGCGCCTCACGCCGCAGCGTGTGCGCGTCCACCGTGATGCGCGCGGTGGCGGCGGAGAAGAGCTCGTCCTCCGCTGTCCCGGACCCCTCGACCGGGACAGCGGAATCGGATTCCTCCGGGACTGCCGCGAGCGCCGCGGCCGCGTCGTCGTCGAGGTGTTCGGCGTGCTCGCGCAGGGCGCCCATGGCCTCGTTGACGGCGGCGAAAATGTCGGCGTCCGAAGCGGATTCGACGATCGCGTCCCACCAGCGTTCGGCGTCGTCGTAGCCGGCGGCGTCGGCCAGGATGCCCAGCGGGTCGGTCCGATCGCCCGGCTCCTCCTCCACGGCCAGGCAGATCGAGGCGGGCAGATCGCAGAAGCCCACTGTCACACCGTGTTCGGCGGCGTACCGCAGCGCCACCCATTCCGGGGAGAACGTCGCGAACGGCCAGAACGCGGCCTTGGCGGGGCTGTCGGGCTGATAGGCGAGCAGCGCCACCGGCGGTGACATGCCCTCGGCCGCAATGTAACCGACCAGCGGATCGGCGTCCGACGGGCCTTCGATGAGGATGGCGTCGGGCCGGAACCGCTCCAGCGCCAGCGCCAGCGACCGCGCCGATCCGGGCCCGTGATGGCGGATGCCGAACACCCGCGTCTCCGCCGGTCCGGCGGCCGCGCCGGTCGCCGCGGCCTCGGTGGGCACTGTGTTCACGTTCGACGTGGTGGATTCGGTCGTCACAGTGGTTCCGGTCGACATGACAGTCTCCGTGGTCATGGTGGTGGCGGCCGTCATTCGTGCACCTCGCGGCAGGCGCGGTAGAAGTCGGCCCAGTCCGGGCGCTGCCGCACCACGGCCTCCAGGTACTCGGTCCACACCACCTGGTCGGCGACCGGATCCTTGACGACCGCGCCCAGTACCGCGCCCGCGATGTCGGCGGGCCGCAGCACGCCGTCGCCGAAGTGCGCCGCCAGCGCGATGCCGTTGGTGATCACCGAGATCGCCTCGGCCGTCGACAGTGTGCCGGTCGGCGACTTGAGCTTGGTGCGACCGTCCTCGGTGACGCCCGAACGCAGTTCCCGGAACACCCGCACCACGCGCCGGATCTCCTCGGCGGCCGCGGGCACGGCGGGCAATTCCAGTGCGACACCGAGCTGTTCGACCCGGCGGGTGACGATCGAGACCTCCTCGTCCTCCCCGGCCGGCAGCGGCAGCACCACGGTGTTGAAGCGGCGGCGCAGCGCCGAGGACAGCTCGTTCACGCCGCGGTCGCGGTCGTTGGCGGTGGCGATCACGTTGAAGCCCTTGGCCGCCTGCACCTCCGTCCCGAGTTCCGGCACCGGCAGCGTCTTCTCCGACAGCACCGTGATCAGCGCGTCCTGCACGTCGGAGGGAATGCGGGTGAGTTCCTCGAGCCGCGCGATGGACCCGGCGCGCATGGCCGTCATGATCGGCGAGGGCACCAGCGCCGCCTCGCTCGGACCCTCGGCCAGCAGCCGGGCGTAGTTCCAGCCGTAGCGGATGGCCTCCTCCGCGGTGCCGGAGGTGCCCTGCACCAGCAGCGTCGAATGTCCGGCGATGGCCGCTGAAAGATGTTCCGACACCCAGGTTTTGGCGGTGCCGGGCACGCCGATCAGCAGCAGTGCGCGATCGGTGGCCAGGGTGGCGACCGCGACCTCCATCAGGCGGCGCGGGCCCACGTACTTGGGGGTGATCACGGTGCCGTCGGACAGGGTGCCGCCGAGCAGGTAGGTGACCACCGCCCACGGCGACAGCTGCCAGGAGGGCGGGCGCGGGCGGTCGTCGGCCGCGGCCAGGGCTTTCAGCTCGTCGGCGAAGGCCTGTTCGGCGTGCGGGCGCAGCAGGGCGTCCTGAGTCATGGTCACTGCAACTCCTCGAGCATCGTCTTGCGTTCAATGAGGTCATGGGCGAGCTGGTCGAAAGCCTGCTCCCAGTAGGGATCCGCGCATCGGCGGGCGAGCCCCGACACGATGGCGACCACGCCCGTCGGGAAATGCGCGGACGCCGCACGGAACAGCGTCCGGTAGGAGCCGGGCACCAGGCTGGGCGCACCCGGCCGGTCGGCGCACAGCTGGGCGCGTTCGGTGAGCAGCCGCAGCACGTGCTCGGCCATCGGGCCGGGCCAGGGCTGCGGCATGGCGCGCAGCATGGATTCGATCTCGGCCAGCCAGCTGGAATCGAGGCCGCGCAGGTAACTCACCTGATCGGCTTCCGGCTGCAGGGCGAACAGGGCGCGCTGCTTGTCGGAATCGGCATTGCGGATATTGGGGCCGGAGATCGCGGCGAACAGCGCCCGCGCCCACTCCGGATCACCCTGCGCCAGTGCGGCGTCGGTCCAGCCCGCGAACATGGGGCCGCACACCGCTTCGGACATGGACACCCGCACCGCGGCCTCGGCGGACCCGAGCAGCCGCTCCCAGTGCCGCAGCGGTGTGCCCGCGACCACTCGTTGCAGCCATTCGGCGGCCATGTCGGGCGCCCCGCCGGCGTGGTAGGCGGTGTAGCCGAAGGAATCCCCGACACCGTCGCGGCGGGCGGCGTCGTCGAGCACGCCGGGACCGGTGGTGACCAGGGACGGCGTCACCGGCCCCGTGCCGAAGCTCAGCCAGGCCGCGGCCCGCTGCGACATCCGCTGTGCGAAGGCCGAATCCGGCAGCCGCCCCAGCAGATCCGCGGCCAGCCGCCGCACCTCGGCGCGCCGATCGTCGAGCGCGGTCTCGAGCAGCGGCTCGTCGGCGAGCGACAGCCCGTCGGCGAGCACCGCCAGCAGATCGGCCTTGCCCGGTCCGGACTCGGTCCGCCACGAACCGGCCAGCGCCGCGCTCGCGGCCGCCGGGTCCCGCTGCCGCAGCTGGGCCAGCCAGCTGCGCCGCTCGGTGGCCCGGCCATGCGACCACACGCTGTCATCCTCCGCGGCCGCCCGCACCAGGGACTTCCATCCCGGGTGCTGCGCGGCCAGCCAGCGCCCCCGCGCCCCGGCCAGCCGCAACAGCGGTTCCCGATGCGGCGCGAGCGCTTTGGCGCGATCGAGCAGCACGCTGACCAATCCGTCCGGCGCCCGGAAGTCGCGCGGCCCGGCCAGCGCGAACCACTCCTCGAGGAACGGCGAATTGTCGGCCAGCATGTCGATCAACCGCGCACCCGCCGCGGCGGGCAGCAGCGGCCGCTCGTCATCGGCCGCGGCGCCCCCGTGCTCGGCCGACCCGGCGGTGATGCCGCCGCGTGCGAAACAGTCCTGCAGTGCAATGGATTCCAGCAGTACGGCGGCAGGATCACCGGTCAGCGTGGTCGCCGCGGAGGCGACCGGCGCGGCCAGCCCGGACCGGTCGGCCTGTCGCCGCGCCGTCCCGACCAGCGCCGCCGACACCAGCTCGGCACTCCCGGCGTCCTCGAATCCACCCCGCACCGGATTCGGGGTCCCCTGCGCCACACCGACATCCACCATTACCGCGTCGGCGAGCGCCGCGACCGGAACCAGCCCGTCCACGGTCCACTCCCCGAGCACGGTGACCGGATGCCCGCCCGACAGCCCGAGCAGCCGCCACGGCTCGCCCTCGGTCGTCGAGACCGGCAGTGCGTCGCCACCGGGTTCCACTACATCCCAACCCTTTTCGTTCCGAACCGGAACGACGTCGGCGAGCAACACCGGCCACGATCGCAGAAACGGATCGGCCCCCAACGCCCGCGCCTGGTCCTCCAGCGCGGCGGCGATACCACCCGGCCGCATGCCGTGGGCCGTGTTGTCCACCCGGTCCGGCGTAGCCGGGCCCATCGGGATCGTGGTGAAGGGCTCCGGGATGTCGGTGTGGCGGTCGCCCCAGATGGCACGCAGCGGTGCGGCGGCCGGGTAGAAGTGCAGGTTGGCGTCGACCTGGAAGCCGGGCGCGGGGGTGTCGTTGGGGAAGGCGGGGCTGCCGTAGTGGTGGTCGAGGATCAGGGCCCAGCGGCCGGAGGCGCGGCCGCGTAGCCAGACCCGGCGGGTATACAGGCCGTCCTCGGTGGTGGTGCGCACGCCGAGCACCAGCCACACGTCGCGAACCGGGGTCTCGGTGCGCACGGAATCGGCCGGGGTCTGGTACCCGATGTGAGTGCGGACGCTGGCGCGCAGGCCGGGGGACAGGTCGTCGAGGCGGGTGTGCGCGGTCGTCAGCAGGTGCAGGCGGGCGTATTCGCGCAACAGTAGCCGGGGCCAGTCGGAATGGGTTGTGGCGAGCGGCAATTGGCGCAGCGTAGCGGCGACGCCGGGCGCCTGCGCGTCGACCATGCGGGCGGCCACGGTTTCGAAGGCGCGCAGCGAACGGTCGGACTGGGCCAGACCGGTGCGGACCTGGTCGGTGAGCCAGGTGTCCAGGTCGGCCAGGCCGGCGGTGACGCGGGCGCGGCGCTGGTCCGCGGTGGCTCCCGAGCTCGCGGCGGGCTTGGCCTCGGGCGCGGATTTCTTGGCGGCGCGGGTGGCGCGGCCGTTCAGCCAGTCGGCCGCGAAATCGGCCACGTTCTCGGCGGCGGGCACCTCGCCCGCACTCCACGACAGCAGCAGCGACAGGGCGTGCTTACACGGGAACTTGCGGCTCGGGCAGGTGCACTTGTAGGCGGGTCCGCCCAGGTCGACGATGGTTTGGTACGGCCGGCTGCCGCTGCCCTTGCACAGTCCCCACAGTGCGGTGTCCTGTGTTCCCACGCCGCTCCACTTGCCGCGCAATTTGCGGGCGGCGGTCAGCGACGCGGCGTCCGGTGCGAGCGAGCCGATGTGGTCGGCGGTCCAAGCGGTGGTCATCCATCCCCCTTCCTCGGTTGAGCACAGTTGTATCCGAGGGCACCGACAGCATCCGGCCGTGCGGGCGGGCCGTGTCGACGGCGGAAGTCGTTCCGCCAACACCGATTAGGACGATGCGGACGATGCACACCGGGGGTTGTCGGTCGGTCACGATAGGGTCGGGGACATGCCCCGCGTAGCGATCGAATACTGCACCCAGTGCCGCTGGCTGCTCCGCGCGAGCTGGATGGCTCAAGAATTGCTGAGCACCTTCGCCACCGATCTGTCCGAGGTCGCTCTCATCCCCGGCGAGGGCGGCGTCTTCCGCATCACCGTCGACGGCGAACAGATCTGGGAACGCAAGGCCGACGGCGGTTTTCCCGATATCGCCCTGCTCAAACAACGGGTCCGGGACCGGGTGGCCCCGGATCGCTCACTGGGCCACTCCGACAAGCCGGCAGGCGGACAGCCCGCCGAACCGGCGAGCTAGCAGCAGCCGCCGCCACCGCAGCACCCGCCGCCGGCCGGCGGGGCGGGCATGGAAACGGGGGCGGATCCGCCACGGGACACGGTCCCGAAGGTGGTCAGCAGTTTGACGGTGTCGTCATGGCCTTCGGGGCAGGTCGCGGGGTCCGAGGCCGCGGCCATCGGACGGGTCAGCTCGAAGGTGTCGCCGCAGCTGCGGCATCGATACGCGTAGCTCGGCACCCGGTCAGCGTAACCGACACCGCCCCGGCCACGCGGCGCGCTGGCGGCGATCGCCCGGAGCGCCGCGAACCACCAGTACCCTCGATTTACGGAGTACGAGGAGGTGTCGTATGAGCACTCGGATCTTCGACGCGCGGTCCGAACGCGATGACGTGCCGGTGGCGCGCACTGCGAACGGCGAGGTGTCCGGTTCTTTCGTCGGTGGGGCCGCGGTCTGGCGCGGCGTTCCCTACGCGGACAGCACCGCGGGCCCCCACCGTTTCCGATTGCCCCAACCCGTGCAGCCCTGGACCGGTGTCCGCGAATGTGTGCGCTTCGGCGACGTCGCACCCCAGACCCCCGGATTCGTGCCCGTCGACGCCAACCTGCGGCTCGGCGAGAACTGCCTGTGGCTCAATGTCTGGGCCCCCGCCGCCGCGGCCGCCACCGATGAACCCCGCCCGGTCATGGTGTGGCTGCACGGCGGCGCGTACTGCCTGGGCACCGCCGCCCAGGCCATCTACGACGGCCGCCGGCTGGCCGAGGCCGGCCAGGTGATCGTGGTCGGCGTCAACTACCGGGTGGGTGCGCTGGGGTTCCTGGACCTGTCCTCGCTGGGGGAGGAGTTCATCCCGAACCTGGGCCTGCACGATCAGATCGCCGCCTTGGCCTGGGTGCGCGACAATATCGCGGCCTTCGGCGGCGATACGGGCAATGTCACCGTCTTCGGTGAATCCTCCGGCGCGGGGTGCGTGACCGCACTGCTCACCTCTCCGCTGTCGGCCGGCCTGTTCCATCGCGCCATCGCGCAATCACCCCCGGCCACAGCGGTTTTCGGGCCCGAGCGGGCCGCCGTGGTGGCCAAGCGGTACCTGGAACTGCTGGAGCTGCCGCCGGACCGGGCGACCGAGCTGCTCACCATGCCCCTCGAACGCATCGTGACCGCGGCGGGCACCCTGTTCGACGAGGTGCCGACGCGGGAACCGGGGCGGCTGGCCGCGGCGCCGGTGGTGGACGGCAACCTGCTGCCCGCCTATCCGAGCGAACGCTTCCGGCAGGGCCGTTCGCACCGGGTGCCGCTGCTCATCGGCACCAACAAGGACGAGGCGTCGCTGTTCCGGCTGCTGCGCTCGCCGATCATGCCGGTGACGCCGGACGCGGTGAACGTGATGCTGCGCTCCGTCGCGGCCGAACATCCGGGGCTGTCACACGAACGGGTGGCCGAGTTCGCCGCCGCCTACGCCGCCGACACCCCGCGCGGAGCGCTGCTGATGTCGACCGACGCCGCCTTCCGGATGCCCGCGCAATGGGTGGCCGACGCCCACTCCACGCATTCGCCGACCTGGATGTACCGCTTCGACCACGCCACCCCGATGCTCAAGGCGGCCCGTGTCGGCGCGGGGCACGCGACCGAATTGCCTTATGTCTTCGGCAATTTCGGGTCCTTCGACTACGACCCCACGTTCTGGCTGGGTGGACGCAAAGCGGCGCAGGAGGTTTCGGGCCGGCTGATGCGGCGCTGGCTGGCCTTCGCCGAGTACGGCGTGCCCGCAGCCATCGACGGGTCCAAGCATTGGCCGCCCTACAGCGCCGCCACCCGCACCACGCTGGTCATCGACAGCGTGGACCGGGTGGTCGACGATCCCGACCGCGACCGCAACACCGTGTGGGGTGACGACGTGGTCGGCTTCTATTGAGCCGCAACCGATCACGTCGTCGCCGTGGATCACACGGTGGCGGTGGCCGTGGCCGTGGCGGTGGCGCGGCGGCCCAGGCGCACGGGCATGCGGGAGTAGCCGTGCAGGGTGTAGAGCGGCCGTCGCTCGGGCGCGCCGGCCAGCGTCAGATCCGGGAACGCGTCGAACAGTGACCGCAGCGCGTACACGCCCTCCATCCGGGCCAGGCTCGCGCCCAGGCAGGTGTGGATGCCGCTGGAGAAGGTCAGGTGCTCACGGGCATCGGCGCGGGTGATGTCGAAGCGATTGGGGTCGGTGAACTTGTTCGGATCCCGGTTCGCGCCCGCCAGCGACATCACGATCACCGTGCCCGCCGCCAGCGTCCGGTCGCCGATCTCGGCGTCGCACAGGGCGATTCGCGCGGTCATGGTGACCGGCGGGTCGAAGCGCAGGATCTCGTCGATCGCCTGCGGCCACAGGTCCGGATCGGCGCGCAGCATGGCCAATTGCTCGGGATGCGACAGCAATTGGACGACGCCGTTGCCGATCAGGTTGACGGTGGTCTCGAAACCCGCGCCCATCAGCAGGCTCGCGGTCGCCTTCAGTTCCCGCTCGTTCAGTTCACCAGCGGTCACCAGGCTGGACAGGATGTCCTCGCCCGGCGTGGCGCGCAGCGTCGCCAGGTGCCCGTCCAGATACCGGTCCATGACGCCCATCGCGGTGTACGCGTCGCGCCAGGTCCGCCACGCGATGCCGATGTCCAGCAGCGGGCTGGCGGCGTCACCCCAGCTCAGGAACTCGTTGCGGGAGTCCTGCGGGAAACCCAGCATCTCGGTGATGATGGCGATCGGCACCTGCTGGGCGAAGGCCGCGATCAGGTCCGCGGAGCCCTCCGGCGGCAGTGCGTCGAGCAGTTCGGTGGTCACCGACTCCACCCGATCGCGCAGCCGGCCGATGGCGCGCGGGGTGAACGCGGCCGACACCGACTTGCGGATGCGGGTGTGATCGGGCGGATCGATCATCAGCATGGACGGCGGCTCCACCGGATTCGGCGGCGTCTGCGCCCGCTTCAGGTGATTGCGCATCCAGGGCGGCACGTTCATGCTGTCCGGGCCGAACGCGCCGAAGCGGTTGTCGCGCAGAATCGCGCGGATGTACTCGTAGTCGGCGGTCGCCCAGGTGTACGGGTTGGCTACCAGGCGGCCCTGCGAGCGGATGGCCTCGATCTGGGGATAGGGATCGTGCAGCGCGTCCGAGGTGGTGATCAGCTTGGCGAACGGACTGTCGCGGCGGGCCTGCAGGCGCAGACCCCAGCGCGCGGCGCCTTGCTCGACCGCCCATCGGGCCCAGTATCGAGGACTCATCATCACGGGACTCCCTCGTCGTCGGATGATTCCACGGTACGTAAATCCTTGCGGTGGATAAACATCCTGAGGAGGGAAAGCAGCCTCCTACCGGGGTAGGAGGGACAGCTCTCGTAGCTCTGACGGGCAAGCCCCCGAAACACCGGAAATCGCTGCCCGCGTGGTGTCAGCGGCGCTGGGCGGTGACGCGTTCCGTGGCGATGCGATGGTCCAGCGCGGCGAGATCCAGATTGGTGACCTGGACCAGGGACGCGCCCGCGGCGAGGACGGCGACGAAGCCGTCGATCAGTTCGGCGGGGGTGTCCCAGGAGGTGGTCGACAGCACCCGATCCTCGGCGGTGAAACCCTGGCGCGCAGCCGATTTGCGAGCCTCGTCGAGCACGGCGGAGACCGAGGTGCCGTCGAGGGCGCAGCCGATGCCGTGCGGGCGGAACTGGTCGCCGTGCACCCGGACCGAGGTGGCGTAGTCGGTGATGCCGATCGGCAGGTCGCGGACCGGCATGCCCATCGGGTCCAGCGACAGCGCGGCCACCTCGGCGATGCCCTCGGCCTCGTCGATGCGGTCGGCGGTCACCAGCGCCAGTTCGGCGTCGGGGTCGGCGTGCAGCACCACCTCCACGCCCGCCCACCAGCAGCCGAGCAGGACGGCCGCTGTCTGCCAGTGCGCGGGCAGCAGCACCGCCACCCGCGCGCCGGAGGAGAGCCCGAATTCGTCGCGGATCATATTGGCGGTCTTGGCCGCCCAGTTGGCCAGCGTCAGCGCGGAGAGTTCGATGCGCGCGCCGGTGGCGTCGTCGTAATAGGTGATGCGCGGGCCCGCGGGGTCGCGGGCGAGGATGGGGTCGAGCACCGCTTCGGTGAGGGTCTCGTTCAGTTCACGCATTTCGGTCCGTTCGTGCCGGCGTCGATAGGTGGGGCTGGGGGCACGGGCGTCGCGGTCGCGGTTCCCGAGAAATCGAACGTGGCGCTGCCCTTCGCCGAACCCGGACCAGAGTAGTCACTCGCCAGCACCACGCGGATCGCCCCCTCGGGCAGTCCCGCCTGAGCCATCACCGGCAGCCCGCCCAGCGCCTGCGCCACCGCGCGCGCCTTGGCGTCGCCGCCCGAGGCCGCCAGCACCCGGCTGCTCTGCACCGGGCCGCCGATCCAGTTGTCCACCGTGCCGGTGCGGAAACCCTTGGCCGCCAGCGCCTGTGCCACCTGCGCGGCCAGGCCGCCGGTGCCGGAGGCGTTGTAGACGTCCGCGGACACCGTCGACGGCTCGATCCCGCCGTCGCCCTTGGTCTCCTCGTCGTCGCCGACCGCGGCGGCCACGAACTTGTGCACCGCGGCCGGATCCACCCGGACCACCGATTCGCCGTTGTCGGTCCAGCCGTTGAGGTCCTTGACCGGAATGGTCTCGAACTTCACCGCGCCACCGGAGAGGTCCTGCAGCTGGTGCAGGAAGCTGACGACGTCCCAGTCCTCGTCGAGCACCACCGTGCGGCCGACCGCGGAACTGAGTTCGTTCAACCGGCTCGGGCTGGTCAGCACCTTGGCGCTGAGCACCTGATGCACCAGCTGCGCCATGTACACCTGCTGGCGCACGATCCGGTCGATGTCGCCGCGCGGCAGGTCGTGGCGCTGGCGCACGAAGCTCAAAGCCTGTGCGCCGTCGAGCTTCTGCTTGCCCGCGGGGAAGTCCGCGCCCGAGAGCGGTTCGTCCACCGCATTGTTCAGGCACACGTCGACCCCGCCGACCGCGTCGGTGAGCAGCACGAAGCCCAGCAGCCCGACCTCGGCGTAGTGGTCGACGGTGATGCCGGTGAGGGCGGC
Organism: Nocardia tengchongensis; assembly: GCF_054781395.1. Classification (NCBI taxonomy): domain Bacteria; kingdom Bacillati; phylum Actinomycetota; class Actinomycetes; order Mycobacteriales; family Nocardiaceae; genus Nocardia; species Nocardia tengchongensis. The sequence continues at coordinate 680,533 of NZ_BAAGUM010000006.1, read as the reverse complement.
GACGGACTTGACCAGCGCCTGCCGCCCGGCTTGGGTGGACTGGCGCTCGGCCTCGGCGGGGGCGACGCCCTTGTCGAGCAGCTTCTGCTGCGCGGTGATCTTGGTGGCGCCGTACGCGGAGTTGATCTTTCCCATGCCGAGGCCGGGGATGTCCACGTAGGAGTCGCGGGGAATCGAGACGGCGGTGGCCGAACTGCCGTTGTTGGGCACCCGGATCAGGATGATGGTGTCGGTGTTGAGCCCGCCCTCGCCGTCGTCGCCGGCGTGCAGCATCGCCAATTCGTCCTGGGTGAGCGAATTTCCGTGCGCGTCGGTGCGGGAGTCGATGCCGACCATCAGGATGTCGGTCGCGCCGTCGGCGTTGTCACCGCCCAGGCCCAGATTGCCGATCCGCTCGATGCTCGACACCAGCTGGTCCACGCTGTGCCAGCCCAGCCCGGTCACCGCCAGCGCCAGCACCGAGATCGCCGCCGTCAGCATCCGGCCCGGGCTGCCCGACCACCAGCGTCGTCGCGGTCCGTTGATGGACGGGCGCGACCGTGGCGGCACGGATGCCCAGGCACTCTCCGGCAACCGACTGTCCTTTCCGAACTCGGCTCAATGGACCTGGCATGCGAGGTCGCATCGAACGACAGACCCCCATGAAACAGGCTAGTGGCGGTAGCCGTTCTGTTGCCGTAGCCCGGGCTCCGTGAGTCGTGTGGCGGCCGTCGCGTGCCACACTGACTGCCGTGATTGGCGATGACGTGAGCCCGACCACCGGCCGGTCGGGTCCGGGCGCCGGGCGGCTGCTGGTGACCGGGGCGCGCGGGCAACTCGGGCGCGCGCTCACCGCGCTCGCGCCCGCCGCGCGCGGCCTGACCCACGCCGACCTCGACATCACCGCCGCCGACGCCGTGCGTGAGCTGGTGAAACCCGGGGATGTACTGATCAACTGCGCGGCCTACACCGCGGTGGATCCGGCCGAGTCCGAGCCGGACGCCGCCTTCGCGGTGAACGCGACCGGGCCGGCCGTGCTGGCGCGGGTGTGCGCCGAACGCGGCGCCCGGCTGGTGCACGTCTCCACCGACTATGTGTTTCCGGGCACCGGCTCCCGGCCGTACGAATCGGACGATCCGACCGGACCGGCCACGGTCTACGGACGGACGAAACTCGCTGGCGAGCAAGCGGTTCTGGAGTTCGCCCCGGACGCGCGGATCGTGCGCACGGCGTGGGTCTACACCGGCGCGGGCAATGATTTCGTGGCGACCATGCGCCGGTTGGAACGGGAGCGCGACACCATCACCGTGGTGAACGACCAGATCGGCTCACCGACCTACGCGCTCGATCTCGCGGCGGGTCTGCTGGAACTCGCCGGCGCGCTCGGGCCCGGTGACGTGGATCCCCGGATTCCCCGAATCCTGCACGCCACCAATGCCGGACAGGCCAGTTGGTTCGATCTGGCGCGGGCGGTCTTCACCGGCCTCGGCGCGGATCCCGAGCGCGTACAGCCCTGCGGCACCGAGGATTTCCCGAGACCCGCTCCGCGCCCGGCGTATTCGGTCCTTTCGGGCAATTCGTGGGCCGCGGCGGGCCTGTCGCCCCTGCGAGACTGGAAGCAGGCACTGAACGACGCACTGGCCGCCATCTCCGACTATCCTGGGCCCCCGTGAGCCCCTCGGATTCTGTCGGACAGCCCCCCGCCGCGGCGAAAAAACCGCAGCTGGCAGTCGTCACGGTGACCTACTCGCCCGGCGAGCACCTGGAACACTTCATCAGCACCTTGGCCCTCGCGACCAGCGAGAAGCCACAGGTCATCCTGGCCGACAACGGCTCGGTCGACGGCTCGCCGGAATTGGCCGCCGAGGCCAACGCGCACGTGCGCCTACTACGCACCGGCGGCAATATCGGTTACGGCGGCGCGATCAACCGCGCGGTGGCCGAGATCGACCCGGACATCGAATTCATCGTCATCGCCAACCCGGACGTGCGCTGGGGCACCGATGCCATCGACGAACTGCTGGCCGCGGCCCGCCGCTGGCCGCGCGCGGGCGCGCTCGGCCCGAAGGTGCTCGAGCCGGACGGCAGCACCTACCCGTCGGCGCGCTCGGTGCCGGGCATCGCCGACGGCGCCGGTCACGCCATCCTGGGCAGCGTCTGGCCCAAGAACCCGTGGACCCTGCGCTACCGCCAGGACAACGAGGCCATCTCCGAGCGTTCGGTCGGCTGGCTGTCGGGTTCCTGCCTGCTGGTGCGCCGCGCGGCCTTCGATTCAATCGACGGTTTCGACTCCCGCTACTTCATGTACATGGAGGATGTCGACTTCGGCGATCGCATGGGACGGGCCGGCTGGCACAATGTGTTCGTGCCGTCCGCCGAGGTCACGCATGCCAAGGGTCATGCCGCCGGTCGCCACCCGGAGACCATGCTGCCGGCCCATCACGCCAGCGCGTACCGTTTTCAGGCCGACCGGCATCCGCACTGGTGGCAAGCCCCACTTCGGGTGGCACTGAAAGCCGGACTTGCGGTGCGCTGCAAACTTGCGGTTCGATCCGCACTGCGCGAACGTGATCGAAACGCCTCTGTTTAACAATGGGGCGGAGGGTCGCGGTCGCGTATTCCTGACAACCTGACACAGGGGAGAAGATGGCGAACAGCGGTAACACCGCCGGGTCCACGGACGCGGTGATCCTGGTCGGAGGCCAGGGCACCCGCCTGCGTCCGCTGACCTTGTCCGCCCCCAAGCCGATGCTGCCCACGGCCGGACTGCCGTTCCTGCAGCACCTGCTCGCGCGCATCGCCGACGCCGGCATCACCCACGTGGTGCTCGGCACCTCCTACAAGGCGGAGGTGTTCGAAGAGCACTTCGGCGATGGCTCCGACCTCGGGCTCGAGCTCGAATACGTGACCGAGAGCGAGGCCCTCGGTACCGGCGGCGGCATCCGCAACGTGCTGCCCAAGCTGCGCGCCGACACCGTGCTGGTCTTCAACGGCGACGTACTGGGCGGCACCGACCTGGGCGGGGTGCTCGAGACCCACCACACCTCCGGCGCGGACGTGACCCTGCACCTGGTGCGGGTCAGCGACCCCCGCGCCTTCGGCTGCGTCCCCACCGACGAGAACGGCCGCGTCACCGCGTTCCTGGAGAAGACCCAGGATCCGCCGACCGACCAGATCAACGCGGGCTGCTACGTCTTCCGCCGCGAGTACATCGAGAAGATCCCCGCGGGCCGGCCCGTCTCGGTCGAGCGTGAGACCTTCCCGTCGCTGCTCGCCGAGGGCGCGCACATCCAGGGCCACGTGGACGTCTCCTACTGGCGTGACATGGGCACCCCCGAGGACTTCGTGCGCGGCTCGGCCGACCTGGTCCGCGGCATCGCCCCGTCCCCGGCGCTGCCGGGCCAGCGCGGCGAATCCCTCGTGCACCCCGGTGCGGGCGTGGCCCCGGGCGCGCTGCTCATCGGCGGCACGGTCGTCGGCCGCGGCGCCGAGGTCGGCGCGGGCGCGCGACTCGACGGCGCGATCCTGTTCGACGGGGCACGCGTGGAAGCCGGTGCCACCGTGGAGCGTTCGATCATCGGTTTCGGCGCGCGGATCGGCCCGCGGGCCCTGGTGCGCGACGCCGTGATCGGTGACGGCGCCAATGTCGGCGCGCGGTGTGAACTGCTGCGCGGCGCGCGCATCTGGCCGGGTGTCGACATCCCGGACGGCGGCATCCGCTTCTCCACCGACGTCTGATCTGCCACAACGGAATCGGCCGCTCCCGGAATGGGGGCGGCCGATTTCGACTGTGCGGCGGAGGTTCTCCGAAGCTGCGCTCAGCGCTCCCACTTGCCGGGGTTGAGGTGGAACTGGGCCAGCGCGGTGGCGTGGCCGTGGCCCATCTCGTGTTCGGCCTTCAGCCAGTTCACCAGATCCTTCTGCCCGGTGATGCCGGTGCCGTCCATCAGCGCGAACCAGTCGTCCACGGCGCGGCCGTATTTGACCTCGATGGACGGGAAGTACGAAGCGGGGCCGTGGGGCTTGGTGGTCGCCATGTCAGTCTCCTCTGCGCTGCTGATCCCGGGTGGGGCTGCGGTGTCGTAGGTGGGGACGGTGCGGCCCACCGGAATTCATCGTGCCGTGGCGGGGGTCACAGTGGTGGAAAGGCTTGCGGGAGCGATGGCGGTGGTGCGGCCCTCGCGGATCAACAAGAATCCGGTGGCGGCGACCAGGACGGCGGTCAGGCCGTGGACGCCGAGGGCGGTCGCGGTATCGCCGCCGTGGCGCAGGATGGTGAGCATGTCGCCGGTCGGGATGAGGGCCTCCACCAGCATGGCGATGCCGAGGGCGTAGCGCTGGCGGGCGGCCAGCAGGGCCACGATGAGCAGGCCGCAGGCTACGTCGCGCACGCCCTTCACATTCAGGAAGTCGGCGGCCTCGCCGGTGGGGGCGACGCGCATGCCGAAGGCGGCGGCCGCGGCCTGCGGGTCGGTCAGGAAGCGGACGCCGACATAGCTGATGAACGCGGCGCCGACGAGGGACAAGACGGTGGCGATGCGGGAAGTCTTCATTGCTGCTCCAGAATCTAGCGCTGCTAACTGATAGAGCAACGCTAACTCATGCGTCGGTAGATTGTCTAGCGATGCTAGAGTTTTCGTCATGAGCGCTATTCAGACCCGCAGAGAACGCGAACGCGCCGAACGGCGGCAGCGCATCGTCGACACCGCCCGCACCATCGCCGAGACCGAGGGCTGGGACGCGGTCACCGTGCGCAAACTCGCCGACCGCATCGAATACAGCCAGCCCGTGCTGTACAGCCACTTCGCCGGGAAGGACGCCATCGTCTCCGCGGTCGCCGAGGCGGGGATGGCCGAATTCGCCGGGGTGGTCCGGCAGCTCCGGGAAACGGCCGCCACCCCGGAACAGGCGCTGCGCGCGGTGGTCCAGGGCTACCTCGACTTCGCCCGCGACAGCGCGGCCCTCTACGACGCCATCTTCCTGCTGCGCACCGACCTGAAATTCGGGCCCGACGCGCCCCAGGCGCTCAAGGACGCCTTCACGGAACTGCTGCTCACCTTCGCGCCCTTCGCGCCGCCGCACGACCCCGAGACCTTCACCGAGGTCGCCTGGAGCACCATGCACGGCCTGGCCACCCTGGATCGAGGCGGCCGGCTCCGGCCCGACTTTCGGGAACAGCGCCTGGAAATCCTGATCGCCCAATGGGTTCGCCGTGACCGACCCCACTGTTGACGCACCGAACTCCCACCCGGGCATACGCTGAATCCATGGCTGACGCGGTGGTGGTCGGATCCGGTCCCAACGGACTCGCGGCGGCGGTGATCCTGGCCCGCGCCGGGCTCCAGGTCGAGGTGTACGAGGCCTCCGACGGCATCGGCGGCGGCTGCCGCACCGGCGAGGTCACGCTGCCGGGCTTCCACCACGACCTGTGCGCGGGCGCCCATCCGATGGCGGTGGCGTCCCCGTTCTTCCGGGCCTTCGACCTGAAGGCGCACGGCGTCGAACTGCTCACCCCGCAGGTGTCCTACGCGCATCCGCTCGACGGCGGGCACGCCGGCCTGGCCTGGCTGGACCTGGATCGCACCGCCGACGGCCTGGGCCGTGACGGCGGCTCCTGGCGGCGGCTGTTCGGTCCGCTGGTGCGCAAGTGGGAGGACCTGGTCGGGCTGGCGATGTCGGATCTGCGGCATCCGCCGATCGACCCGGCCGGGCTGCTGCGCCTGGACCCGGGCATCGAACTGCGCTTCGTGCGCCGGGTGCTCGAGCAGTCGACGCCCTTGTGGAACCTGCGTTTTCGGGAGGAGACGGCCCCGGCGCTGCTGACCGGTGTCGCCACGCACGCCATCCGGCCGCCGCGCGGCATTCCGGGCGCGGGCGTCGCCATGCTGCTCGGCACACTCGCCCATGTGCGGGGCTGGCCGGTGCCCCGCGGCGGCAGCCAGGCCATCATGGACGCGCTCGCCGACGATCTGCGCACCCACGGCGGCCGCATCGTCACCGGCCACCGCGTCGACTCGCTCGACGAATTCGACGAGGTCCGTGCGGTTCTCCTCGATGTCGCCCCGGCCGAACTCCAGCGCATCGCGACCTTGCCAGCGCGATACAACTTCGCGCTCAACAGGTTCCGCTACGGCGGCGCGGCCTGCAAGGTCGATTTCGCGCTCTCCGGTCCCGTGCCCTGGCAGGCGCAGGGCTGCGACCGGGCCGGAACCCTGCACCTGGTCGGCACCCGCGCCGAGGCCGTGGCCGCGGAAAAGGCCGTCGCCGCGGGGCGGCACGCGGACCGGCCCTATGTGCTGGCCATCCAGCCCGGCGTCGTCGACTCCACCCGCGCGCCCGCCGGCAAACACACGCTGTACACCTACGCGCACGTCCCCAACGGCTCGGCCGAGGACCTCACCGAGACCGTCACCGCCCAGGTGGAACGCTTCGCCCCCGGCTTCCGCGATCTGATCCTCGCCACCCACGTGCGCACCGCGGTCACCATGCCCGCCCACAATCCGAACTACATCGGCGGCGACATCTCCGCGGGCGCGATGACGCTGCGCCAGACCGTCTTCCGCCCCGCACCCCGCTGGAACCCGTACGCCACCCCGCTGCCCGGGGTCTACCTGTGCTCCTCGGCCACCCCGCCCGGCCCCGGCGTGCACGGCATGAACGGCTATTTCGCCGCCCGCCATGCCCTGCGCAAGGAATTCGGCATTCTGACCGATCCGCTCGAATTGCTTACCGGCCGCTGGCGCATCTGATTGTTAGGCTCCCGCCATGGCCGGTTATTCGGGCACGCCGCTCCCGCGCAAGCTCGGCATCAAAGCCGAGAGCCGGGTGCTGCTGGCCCACGCGCCCGCGGGATTCGAGCTGGGGGAGTTGCCTTCCGGCGTGCAGCTGCATCGCCGCGCCGGGGTCGGCCCCTATGACGTGATCCTCGGCTTCTGCCCGGACCGCGCCGCCCTGACCCGCCGGTTCAGCGGCTGGCGGGAACGACTCGCGATCGACGGCGGCCTGTGGCTGGCCTGGCCCAAGAAGGCGAGCGGCGTCCCCACCGATCTCGGTGAGAACGCCGCTCGCGCTTACGGTCTGGCCCAGGGCCTGGTGGACAACAAGGTCGCCGCCATCGACGAGACCTGGTCCGGCCTGCGGTTCGTGGTCCGCCTGGCCGATCGCTGACTACTGCTGAACGGCCGGGGTCCGGTACAGGTCCGGCTCCAGGTAGATGACCCGGGCGGCCGGGACCTGGGCGCGCACGCGCGCCTCGGCCTGGTCGATGGCGGTGGCGATATCGCTGATCTCCAGGCCGGGGACGATGGAAACCTTTGCGGCGACCAGCATCTCCTCCGGGCCCAGGTACTGGGTGCGCAGGTGGATGACCTTGTCGATGCACCGGTCGTCGACCAGGGCATCGCGGATGGCCGCGTCCTCCTCGGGGGTCGCGCCCTCGCCGATGAGCAGGCTCTGCATCTCGATGATGAGGATGACGGCGATGACGCCGAGCAGGATGCCGATGGACAGGGTGCCGACGCCGTCCCAGATCGGCTCGCCGGTGATCATGGTGAGGCTGATCGCGGCGAAGGCGAGGACCAGGCCGATCAGTGCGCCCGAGTCCTCGAGCAGCACCACCGGCAGTTCCGGGTTGCGCGAGTTGCGGATGAACCGCCACCAGCTGGCATCGCCCTTGAGCGGCTTGGATTCCCGCATGGCGGTGATGAAGCTGAAGCCCTCCAGCGCGATGGCCAGCCCGAGGATGACGATGGCGACGATCGGGTTGGACAGTTCCTCGGGGTGCTGGATCTTGTGGATGCCCTCGTAGATGGCGTACACCGAGCCGAGCGCGAAGATGACCAGCGCGACCACGAACGAGTAGAAGTAGCGGTTGCGGCCGTAGCCGAACGGGTGCAGTTCGTCGGCCTCCTGCTCGGCGCGGCGCTGGCCGAGCAGCAGCAGCCCCTGGTTGGAGGTGTCGGCCACCGAGTGCACGGCCTCGGCCAGCATGGACGCCGATCCGGTGATGGCCGCGCCGACGAACTTGGCCACCGCGATACCGGCGTTCGCGCTCAGCGCCGCCAGGATGGCCTTCTTACCGCCGCCCGCAGACATTGACTGCCCCTTCCCAACCTGTGTCCGTTTTGTCCCAAAACGCGTATGACCGGGAGAGCCTACCGTCCGAGCGTCAATCCTCGCCCACCGCGGCGCAGAACAACTGCGCCGCGCCGTCCACCGCCTGGGCCCGGATCCCGCCGTCCGCGGCCGAGATCCACGCCGCGCGCCCGCACTCCACGATCAGGTCGTGCCCGCCCTGGAACAGACGCACCCGGCCGTGCGTGACCAGCGCGATCACCGGTCCGGACCCGACCACCGGCACCGGCTCGGCATCCGCCGCGAGCTCGAAACGGCTGAGCCCGAACTCCGGCGCGGGCGTGTGATAGCGGAACACGCTGTCCGACACCCGCTCCGCCTCGATGACGGGCAGGTCCAGCGGCTCGAAGTCCAGCACCCGCAGCAGCTCCGGCACGTCCACGTGCTTGGGGGTGAGCCCGCCGCGCAGCACGTTGTCGGAATTGGCCATGATCTCCACGCCCACCCCGCGCAGATACGCGTGCAGGTTCCCGGCGTCGAGGAACAGGCCCTCGCCCGGCTCCAGGGTGATCCGGTTGAGCAGCAGCGCCGCCAGCACCCCGGCGTCGCCGGGATAGGCCTCGGCCAGTTCGAGCGCGGTGCGCACCTCGGGGACGAATTCCTTGCTGCCGCTGCCGGCCCCGGACAGGTAGCGCACGCAGCCGTCGAGCACCTTGGGCAGCAGTGTGCTGAGGCTGGCCTGCGGCAGCGCGATCCAGGTGGTGAACAGCGTGCGCAGGCCCGCCGAGTCGGGCTGGGCGGCAAGCAGTTCGGCGTACTGGTTCAGCTCCGGCACGTCGAGGGCCTGCAACAACCGCACGGTCTGGCGCGGTTCGCGGAATCCGGCCAGCGCCTCGAAACGGTCCAGCGCCACCACGAGTTCGGGTTTGTGGTTCTCGTCGCGGTAGTTGCGCATGGCCGAGTCGATGGCCACCCCGTTGTGGTTCTCCCGCGCGAACCCGGCCCGCGCCTGTTCGATGCTGGGATGGGCCTGCAGCGAGAGCGGTTCCTCGGCGGCCAGGATCTTCAGCAGGAACGGCAGCCGGCCCCCGAATTCGCCTGCCACCGGTCCGAGTTCGTGTTGCGGGTCGGCGCTGACCAGCTCCAGCAGGGATTCGCTGTGACCGTTGATCTGCACGCGGGCCGGATCGGCGGGATGGGCCCCGAACCAGAGTTCGGCTTCCGGATGCGCGGAGGGAACCGGTCGTCCGCACAGCTGTGCGAGCGCGGTGCGCGAACCCCAAGCGTAGGAACGCAGCGCACCAACGAGTTCGTGCACTAGTAATTGCCCCCGTCGTAACGTCCCGGTCCGGTGGCCGGGCGGGAACCGAGTAGTCGGAGGTAGGCGGCCGCCATCTCCAGCCGAAGTGCGAGTACCGCAAGCTTTTCGACGTCGCCGCTCGCGGCGGCGGGCATCGGCTGCCCGGGCGCGCCGGCCTCCGCGGGCGGGGCGGCGGCCGCCTCCGCGTCCACGGTGATCAGGTCGGTGTCGACGAGCCCGGCGTCGGAGCCGAACACGGCCAGCCGGCGGCGCACCGCGACCTCGTCCGGGTCCGTGCTCACCACGAAGATCCGCACCTGATCCACCGGTGCGGGCCCGTCGAGCTCCTCGTCGTGGAACAGCGGATCGAAACCGGGCGCGGCCACCCCGGCCGACTGCACCAGGCGGCCGTGCGCGGCAATGGCTTCCGACAGCGAGACGGCCGTGGTGACCTGACCGGCGGCGGCCAGCAGCACCTCCGACCCGTGCCCGGCCAGCTCGGCGGCGGCGCCGGAATCACCGGCCAGCACGATGCGCTTGCGCTGCTGCATGCGGGTGGCCAGGGTCTTGGCCGGATTGTGGAAGGCCTCGTGCTGCGGGCCGTCGCGCAGCGCCTCTTCGTCGAGCAGGTCTGCGAGAGCGTTCAATTCGGGCACCAGCGGCCCGACCCGATGCCGGTCGACGGTGTTCAGTACAGCCAGGCCCGCGGCCAGATAGCGCAGCATCAGATTGTGGTCGAGCACCCGCACCCGCGGCGCGAGAATGGTGGCGCGCCCGGCGGCCGCGGCCCGGATCGGGCCCTCGTCCGGTGCGGCGACGACCACTTCGGCGCCCCGGCGAAGCGCTCGGTCCACCGCCTCGGCCAGCCGCGGATCACCCGCGTCGTCGCCGGCCACCAGCACCACGTCCAGCGGCCCGACCCACGGCGGGATCGAGGTGGCCGGAACCAGCGGCATACTCGTGCGGTCACCCAGGGCCGCGATCAGCAGCGCGGCCGCGCGCGCGGCGCGTCCGCTCCCGGAAACCAGCACCAGACTGCGCGGGCGCAGATCGGTCAGCCGGGCGAGCGCGTCCTCGGAAAGTGCCGCGGCGGTTGCCCTTACCTGGGCGCCACCCGATGCGGCGGAACGCAAGACACCCCCGGCGTCGGCCGCCTCCAGCGAGGCGACGTCATCGAGGTCGATTACCGGTGTCCCAGCGATCATCGGGCGTTGCCACCTCCCCTCATCGGGTCACCAGGCGCTGGTGAATCCAAGCTCTGTGATTCCACTATTCCAGTCAGGCGCGCACGATGCTCAGGATCTCGGTTACGAGTGCGTCTACATCGTCCTGCGATCGCGCCTCGACGTTGAGCCGCAGCAGCGGTTCGGTATTGGAGGCGCGCAGGTTGAACCACGCCCCGTCGGCCAGCTGCACGGTCACCCCGTCCAGCCGGTCGACCGACTTGGCCCGGTTGCCGAACGCCTCGACCACCGCGGTGGTCCGCTCGTGCGCGTCGGCGACCGTGGAGTTGATCTCGCCGGAGGCCGCGTAGGTCGAATAGGCCGACGCCAGTTCCGACATCGTGCGCTCCTTCTCGCCCAGCGCGGCCAGCACGTGCAGCGCCGCGAGCATGCCGGAGTCGGCGCCCCAGAAGTCGCGGAAGTAGTAGTGCGCCGAGTGCTCGCCGCCGAAGATCGCTCCGGTGGCGGCCATCTGCTGCTTGATGAACGAGTGGCCGACGCGGGTGCGCACCGGGGTGCCGCCCAGTTCGGTCACCAGCTCCGGCACCGCCTGCGAGGTGATCAGGTTGTGGATCACCGTCGCGCCCGGCTCCTTGGTCAGCTCGCGCTCGGCGACCAGGCCGGTGACGGCGGACGGCGAGACCGGGTCGCCCTTCTCGTCCACCACGAAGCAGCGGTCGGCGTCGCCGTCGAAGGCCAGGCCGAGATCGGCGCCGGTGCTGCGGACGAAGTCCTGCAGATCCACCAGGTTCTTCGGATCCAGGGGATTGGCTTCGTGATTGGGGAAGGAGCCGTCGAGTTCGAAGAACAGCGGCTCGATGGTGAACTGCGGCAGCGTGCCCAGCACGGCGGGCACGGTGTAGCCGCCCATGCCGTTGCCCGCGTCCACCGCGATGCGCAGCGGGCGCGAGCCGCTCAGGTCGACCAGCTTGTGCAGGAAAGCGGCGTAGGCCGAGAGCAGGTCCTCGCGGGTCTCGCTGCCGCGCGGGCCGTCGAAGGCCGGGACGCCGGCGATGACCTCGTCGGAGATGACGGCCAGGCCGGTGTCCTGACCGACCGGCAGCGCCTTGGCGCGGCACAGCTTGATGCCGTTGTACTTGGCCGGGTTGTGGCTGGCGGTGAACATGGCGCCGGGGCAGTCCAGGTGACCGGAGGCGAAGTACAGCTGGTCGGTGGAGGCGAGGCCGATGTGCACCACGTCGAGGCCCTGCGCGAGCACGCCGTCGGCGAAGGCCGCGGCCAGTTCGGGGGAGGAGTCGCGCATGTCGTGACCGATCACGATGCGCGTCGCGCCTTCGGTCCGCATCAGCCGGGCGAAGGAGCCGGCGACATCCCGGACGAAGTCCACGTCGATCTGCTCGCCGACCACTCCGCGAACGTCGTATGCCTTGATGACTGCTTGTACGGACTCGGCGGACCGGGCGACTGTCATGGGGAACACCCTAGTAGCAGACCCTCGCACGGGCAGACTTCGCCTGCCCCTACTTGTCGGGTCAAGTGATTCGGTGAGATGAGAGCGACTTGTCGGGTATGTCCGCGCGTCGCGGACCTCCGAGTCAGCTCGGCGGGTCGGGTAGGACGCGTAGGTGGCCGCGGCGGCCGGTGCGACCCGTGCGGGTCGGGCGCTGCTGGGCGGGGGCGTAGTCGGTGTAGCCGCGCGGATCCGGATCGGTTGGGCGGCGGCGCAATCCGGCTTCGCGGACGGCCTCGGCCAGGGCGGTCAGATCGTCGTCGTCGGGGGTGGAGGAGGAAAATCCGCCCTCGTGGCGGACCAGCTCCCAGCCCTTGGGCGCGGTGATCCGGGAGGCGTGCGTTTCACACAGGTCCCAGGAATGCGGCTCGGCGACCGTGACCAGTGGACCCACGACCGCCATCGAGTCGGAGTACACATAGGTCAGCGTCGCGACGGCCGGGTTCTTGCAGCCTGGACGGCAGCAACGACGCATGGGGATCACGCCAAGCAGGGTAACCCCCCTCACGCCCTCGTGGACACAGACACGCTCAATGAGCCGGGTCTCACTCGAGCCACAAGGGCCTCGGGTACCTGTGCGAAGACCGGCCGGACGGCGGCCGCGCGAGCGGGTCGGGCGGGTGCGCACACCCGCCTGGGGTAAGGGTTAGATTCAAGGTATGACCCGTTCACGTAAGAGGCGGCCGCCCACCGCGCGGTCGGTCATCCGCCGCGGGCGGGGTGTGCGCGGGCCGATGCTGCCGCCGACGGTGCCCGCCCGGCGCACCCGCGGTCAGGAGTTCGACCGGCTGGTGCTGGAGGCGTTCGCGCCGCTGGAGAGCCGCTGGCACGAGCAGCTGACCAAGCTCGACATCGCGGTCGACGATGTGCCGAAAATCCGTCCGCTGCACCCCGATTCGGTCACCTGGCCGGACGAGGTGGTGGCCGACGGGCCGGTGCCGCTGTCCCGTCTGATCCCGGCCGGGGTGGACCGCTACGGCATGACCACCCGCGCCCGCATCGTGCTGTTCCGTAAGCCGCTGGAACTGCGTGCCGGGGACCCCGACGACCTGGTCGACCTGCTGCGCGAGGTCCTCGTACAGCAGCTCGCGACCTATCTGGGGGTCGAGCCCGACATCATCGACCCGGACCCGGACGCGGACAACGGGTAGCACCCGAACCCCGCGCCTTACCCCGAACTATGTTTCACGACAATTGATTTCGTCAGTTCGGGGTATCTCGTCGGCGGGTAGGTCTTCAGATAATGCCGCGCTTGAGGCGGCGGCGCTCACGCTCGGAGAGGCCGCCCCAGATGCCGAAGCGCTCGTCATTGGCGAGGGCGTACTCGAGGCACTCGTCGCGTACCTCGCAGCCCAGGCAGATGCGCTTGGCTTCGCGGGTGGAGCCGCCCTTCTCGGGGAAGAACGCCTCCGGGTCGGTTTGGGCGCACAGCGCCCGTTCCTGCCATTGTTCGGCTTCGGTCATCATGCGACCGCCGCGCGAGAAAGTGTCGTACATATCCTCGGCACCGCTGACGATCAGGCTCAGCCGCGGTGGTTCGGGCTGGTAGGCAGCTCGCGCCCACTGTCCGCCCCCCGGCCGCGTCGTCATCGGTTCACCCCCCTCATATCCGTTCCGGTCCTCGGCGCAGAAATCAGGTGCTGCGCCAGTCGTGGAATCGGTTTGCGATACACCGCCCGGAATGCCCGACGGGGCCAGCTCATCGGCCATCGCTCCGCCTCCTCACTGTGTGTTAGCGCAGAATGATTAATCCGTCGGAGCCGATCCCACCGACGGCCAACACCGCGGCGTAGTCCCGCGGCCATCCCCGAGCTCGACGCCACTCCGGTGCGAACGCTTGTTCGAAAACCCGTCCGCGCCTTGCACTCTCACGCGGACCCGGAATGACATGCCTGTGATTAGACACGCCGGGAGCGGCGATGGTCAAGCTGCCGAAGCAATTCCGTTACCATCTGCTACTCCTTTTGGCGACGTTCCCGCAGATCAAACAGCAAATTCACAGCAAATAAGTCGCGGGCCATCTTCCCGCCGTCACCGCATAGGCTGTGCGGATGTGACTCGAGAACAAGCGGACACCGCGCCCGGCACCGGCCTGCGGATCGCGGTCCTGGTCGGCGGGGTCGGCGGCGCGCGGTTCCTGATGGGCGTGCGCGAGCTGCTGCCCGGAGCCGACACCACGGCCATCGTCAATGTCGGCGACGACGTCTGGATGCACGGGCTGCGCATCTGCCCTGACCTGGACACCTGCATGTACACCCTGGGTGGCGGCATCGATCCCGAACGCGGCTGGGGACACGCGAACGAGACCTGGAACGCCAAGGAAGAGCTGGCGAAATACAACGCCCAGCCCGATTGGTTCGGGCTCGGCGACCGCGATATCGCCACCCACCTGATCCGCACCGAAATGCTGCGTCAGGGCTATCCGCTCTCGGCGGTGACCGAGGCCCTCTGCAACCGGTGGCAACCGGGTGTGAAGCTGCTTCCGGCAACCGACGACCGCTGCGAAACGCATGTCGTTATCGGGGACCCGGAGAACCCTGGCGAACGCCGCGCGATCCATTTCCAGGAGTGGTGGGTCCGGTACCGGGCGAACGTAGAGACCCATGGATTCGTGACTATTGGGGCAGATGCTGCGAAACCAGCCCCGGGTGTGACGGAAATCATAGAATCTGCGGACGTGATCCTGCTCGCTCCCTCGAACCCCGTCGTGAGTGTCGGAGCGGTCCTCTCGGTGCCCGGCATTCGGGGCGCACTGCGCACGACGGGTGCGAAGGTGATCGGCCTGTCCCCGGTGATCGGTGGAAAAGCCTTGCGCGGCATGGCCGATGAATGCCTGTCCGTGATCGGCGTGGAGACCTCCGCCGAGGCGGTCGGCAACTACTACGGTGCGCGCTCGGGCACCGGCATCCTCGACGGCTGGCTGGTCCACACCGGCGACACCGCCGACATCCCGGGCGTCGAAGTACGCAGCATCCCGCTGCTCATGACCGACCCGGCCACCACCGCCGAGATGGTTCGCCAGGCCCTCGACATCGCGGGAGTGAAACCGTGACAACCGATTCCGGCCAGAGCCTCGGCGACCACGGGTCCCGCGGCGAACTGCGCATCCTGCCCATCGCCGGCCTGCCCGAATTCCGGCCCGGCGACGACGTCGCCGAAGCCATTGCGGCACAGGCCCCGTGGCTGCAGGACGGCGACGTGCTGGTGGTCACCAGCAAGATTGTTGCCAAGGCCGAGGGCCGTGTGGTGAGCGTGCCCACCGATCCGGAGGAGCGCGACGCCGTCCGCCGGAAACTCGTGCTCGAGGAGTCGGTGCGGGTGCTCGCCCGCAAGAACCGCACCCTCATCACCGAGAACAAGCTCGGCATCGTGCAGGCCGCCGCCGGCATCGACGGCTCCAATGTGGAGCAGGACGAACTCGTGCTGCTTCCCGAGGACCCCGACGCCAGCGCCAAGGCGCTGCGCGCGGAGCTCGCCGAACGCCTCGGCGTCCAGGTGGCCGTGGTCATCACCGACACCATGGGCCGGGCCTGGCGCAACGGCCAGATCGACGCCGCGATCGGCTCGTCCGGACTGCGGGTGCTGCACGACTACAACGGCGCGGTCGACGGGCAGGGCAACGAACTGCACGTCACCCTGGTCGCGGTGGCCGACGAACTGGCCGCCGCCGCGGACCTGGTGAAGGGCAAACTCGGCGGGGTCCCGGTCGCGGTGGTGCGCGGCTTGGACTACACCGACGACGGCTCCACCGCCGCGGGTCTGCTGCGCCGCGGCGAGGAGGACCTGTTCTGGCTCGGCACCGAGGAATCGGTCGACCTGGGTCGCAAACAGGCGATGCTGCTGCGCCGCTCGGTGCGTCAATTCGCCGACACCCCGGTGGAACCCGAGGTCATCCGCGCCGCCGTCGCCGCGGCCCTGACCGCCCCGGCGCCGCACCACACCCGCCCGGTGCGGTTCGTGTGGGTGCGCAAGCGCGGCCTGCGCGAGCAGCTGCTCGAGGCCATGGCCGAGAAGTGGCGCACCGACCTGACCGGTGACGGCCGCACCCCGGAGAGTGTGGAGAAGCGAATCCAGCGCGGCCGCATCCTCTTCGACGCGCCCGAGGTGATCATCCCGTTCTGCGTGCCCGACGGCGCGCACGACTACCCGGACGAGACCCGCCGGGCCGCCGAGAAGACCATGTTCACCGTCGCGGTGGGCGCGGCCGTGCAGGGCCTGCTGGTGTCGCTGGCCGTGCGTGGGGTGGGCAGCTGCTGGATCGGATCCACCATCTTCGCCCCCGACGTCACCCGGGAGGTGCTGGGCCTGGAGGCGGATTGGAGCCCGCTGGGCGCCATCGCCGTCGGCTATCCGCTCGAGGAGCTCGCGCCGCGCGAGGCCCGCGAGCCGGGTATCGGGCTGGTCGAGCTGTGAGCGATCGAACCGAAGGCGCAGCCGCCCTCGCGGTCATGCCGGAGCCGAGCGCCGGCGAGGTGGAGGCGCTGTGAACGAGCGCAGCGAGCGAACCGAAGGCGCAGCCGCCCTCGCGGTCATGCCGGAGCCGAGCGCCGGCGAGGTGGAGGCATGAGCGCGGAGTCGCTGCACAAGTCCGCGACCGAGCTGTTGGAGACCTGGTCTCCGGCAACGGGTCCGGAACAGTCGATCCGTGAGGCCATGCTGGCCTTCCTGGGGTCGGCCCCGCGCGGCTGCCTGCGCGAGCACGCGGCCGGGCACATCACCGCCTCGGCCATCGTGTTCTCCCACGACGAGCGGCAGGTCCTGCTCACCCTGCATCCGCGGGTGGGCCGGTGGATCCAATTGGGCGGGCACTGCGAGGAATCCGACGATTCGGTCGCCGCGGCCGCGTTCCGCGAGGCGACCGAGGAATCCGGTATCGACGGCCTGACCCTCGAGCCCGGTCTCTACGGCGCCCAGGCCCACCCCATCACCTGCTCGCTCGGCCTGCCTACCCGCCACCTCGATCTGCTGTTCAAGATCAAGGCCCCGGAAGGCGCTGTCCCGGTACGCAGTTCGGAATCCACCGACCTGCGCTGGTGGCCGGTCGACGGCCTGCCCGCTGACTCGGACGTGCTGTTGCGCTGACCAGGACACGGGGGTTCCGGATCGCGGAACCCCCGTGTTACTGTCCGGTACGTACACGTTCTCAGGGCGGGGTGGAATTCCCCACCGGCGGTAATGGCGATCCGGGCCGATCCGGAACGCACGAGCCCGCGAGCGCCACACCGATCCCGGTGTGGGTCGAGCAGATTCCGGTGTGACCCCGGAGCCGACGGTCAGAGTCCGGATGAAAGAGAACGCGGCCCCGGCACGTCCGCCAGCGCGGGCGGGCCCTGTTCGCGTCTTGCCCTGGGTGACAGCGAACAGGAGGAATCCCCATGTCACCCATGCCGAATCGCATCGCCCTCGTCGCCGCCCGCTGGCACAGCGACATCGTCGACAAGGCTGTCGAATCCTGCCGGTCGGAGCTGCTCGAGCGCGGGTACACCGAGATCGACGTGATCGAGGTGCCCGGTGCGTTCGAAATCCCGTTGCAGGCCAAGCGTTTGGCTACCAGCGGCGCGTATGCCGCGGTCGCCGGGGTCGCGCTGGTGGTGGACGGCGGCATCTACCGCCACGACTTCGTCGCGCCGACCGTGGTCGACGCGCTCATGCGGGTGCAGCTCGACACCGACGTGCCGGTGTTCTCGGCGGTGCTCACCCCGCACCACTTCCATGAGCACGCCGAACATCTGGAGTACTTCGCCCGGCACTTCGTGAAGAAGGGCGCCGAGCTGGCCAACGCCATCGCCGCCACGCTGGCGCTGGGCGCGGTCAGCGCCTGAGAAACGAGCGCGCACCCTGTCCGCGCGAGCCGGAGGCGGCTCGTCGCGCGGACAGGGTGCGCGGGTTCCGACGACGCGTAATAGGGGGAACGCGCCGGCGGTCCGGTTTCGGCCCAGGGGTTGGGGTCAGGCCGGAACCAGGTCCTTGTCGTGCGGGACAGCAGGGTGGTCGTCGACCATGGCCCGCTCGTCGAACGGGATCTCGCGATCCAGCACCGCGCGCACGCGGGCCGGGTCGAGGGTGTGGGTCCAGGTGCCGACGAGCAGCGTGGCGACGGCATTGCCCGAGAAGTTGGTCAGCGCCCGCGCTTCCGACATGAACCGGTCGATGCCGACGATCAGGCCGACGCCGTCCAGCAACTCCGGGCGATGGCTCTGCAGGCCACCGGCCAGCGTGGCCAGGCCCGCACCGGTCACGCCCGCCGCGCCCTTGGACGCCACGATCATGAACAGCAGCAGCCCGATCTGCTCGTGCCAGGCCAGTGGCTTGCCCATGGCGTCGGCCACGAACAGGGTCGCCATGGTCAGGTAGATGGCGGTGCCGTCCAGGTTGAACGAATACCCGGTCGGGACAACCACACCCACGGTGGTGCGGTCCACGCCGGCGTGCTCCATCTTGGCGATGAGCCGCGGCAGCGCCGACTCCGAGGACGAGGTGGCGAAGATCAGCAGGTACTCCCGCGCCAGGTAGCGGACCAGCTTGAAGATCGAGGTTCCGGCGACCACCCGCAGCAGTAGGCCGAGCACGCCGAAGATGAACACGATGCAGGTGAGATAGAAGGCCACCATCAGCAGCGCCAGCTGCTTGACCGCGTCGAGTCCGGTACGCGCCACCACATTCGCCATCGCGCCGAACGCGCCGATCGGGGCCAGCCACAGGATCATGGTCAGCACCCGGAAGACCAGCTTCTGCACCGAGGCCACCCCGCGCAGGATCGGTTCACCCGCCGCGCCCATGGCCTGGATGCCGAAGCCGACCAGCAACGCCACGAACAGCGCCTGCAGCACCTTGCCCGAGGTCAGTGACGACAGCAGCGTGGTCGGCACGATGTCCTCGAAGAACTGCCAGGTGCCGCCCGCCGCCTTGGCGTCGGTGGCGTACTTGGTGATCTCCTTGGCGTGCGCGGCCACGTTCAGCCCCGAACCCGGGTGCAGCAGATTGCCGACCGCCAGGCCGATGCCCAGCGCCACCGTCGACATGACCAGGAAGTAGCCGATCGCCAGCCCGCCCACCCGGCCGACCCGGGCGGCCGCGCGCACCGAGCCGATGCCGAGCACGATCGTGCAGAAGATGACCGGGGTGATCATCATCTTGATCAGGTTCACGAAGATCGTGCCCAGCTCGCCGACGCTCTTGCCGAAGCCCGGAGCCAGCCAGCCGACCAGGACGCCGGCCACGACGGCCACGATGACCGCCAGATACAGCCAGTGGGTACGGTCTCGGCGCGGTGGTGTGGTGGTGTCGCTCGTCACGCTGGAAATCATGTTCCACCGAGTGACGCCGGTCACTGTTGCGTAAATTATGTTCATGAAGCATCCGGAGGAATCGTGAAAGGTCGAAGACCCCGCCGCACCCTGGCCGGGCAGGTGTTCGTCGTGCAGGTGCTGGTGCTGGCCGCGGTGATCGCCGCCGCGACGATGCTGACCTTCCTGCAGACCCGCCGGGTGCAGGACGACGCCACCCGCGCGGAGGTCGTCGACACCGCGGTGGCCGTGGCGCAGTCGCCCTCGACGCTGGCCGGCGTGCGCGGCCCCGACCCGACCGCCGCGCTGCAACCGGTGACCGAGGCCATCCGCAAGGCCACCGGCATGGACTTCATCGTGGTGATGGCCCCGGACCGGATCCGCTACACCCACACCGAGACCGACCGGATCGGAAAACCCTTCAGCGGCAATATCGATCGCGCGCTGGCGGGGGAGACCTTCACCGAGACCTTCACCGGCACCCTCGGGCCCTCGATCCGCGCGGTCACCCCCGTGCGCGACGGCGACGGCCGCATCGTCGCGCTGGTGTCGGCGGGCGTCACCCGCACCCACATCGGCGAGCAGGTGCGCGCCCAGCTGCCGCTCATCCTGGCCGTCGCGGCGGGCGGGCTGGCGCTGGCCATGGCGAGCTCACTGTTGTTGCGGCGCAGACTGTTACGGCAGACCCACGGTCTGGGTACGGCCGAACTGCGGATGATGTACGAGCATCACGACGCGGTGCTGCACTCCATCCACGAGGGGCTGCTGGTGTTCGGCAAGGGCGACGCCGCCGCCGAGGTGGTCAACGATCAGGCGCGGCTGCTGCTCGGGCTGCCGGACGGTCCGGTGACCCGATCGGATCTGCCGGTGTCGTTGCAGCGCTTGGGGGCCGGTGTGGTGCGCGACGAGATGCACGTGACGCCGGAGCGGGTGCTGGTGGTGAATCAGGACGTGGTCGAACACGCCGGACGCCGCATCGGCACCGTGGTCACCCTGCGTGATCACACCGAATTGCGGGACGTGCTGGGCGAACTGGATTCGGTGCGCGGGTTCGCCGAATCACTGCGCGCCCAGGCGCACGAGGCCGCCAACCGGCTGCACACCGTGGTCACCATGGTGGAGCTGGGCCGTCCCCGGGAGGCGGTGAGCTTCGCGACCGCGGAACTCGAGCTGTCCCAGGCCCTCATCGACCGGCTCACCGGGGCGGTGGCCGAACCCGCGGTGGTGGCGCTGCTGCTGGGCAAGGTGGAGCAGGCGGCCGAGTACGGCGTGGAACTGACCGTCACCGGCGACACCCTGCTCGACTCCACTGATCCGCTCACCCCGCACGAGATGGTCACGCTGTTGGGCAATCTCATCGACAACGCCCTCGACGAGGTCGGGCACGACGAGGATGCCTGGCTGGAGGTGACCGTGCGACGCGACGACGCCGAGCTGTACGTGCGGGTCGCCGACAGTGGCCCGGGCATGTCCGAGGAACTGTTCACCCGGGCCACCGAGCGCGGATACTCCACCAAGACCGACCACCACGGTCTGGGACTGGCGCTGGTACGGCGGCTGGTGGCCCGGCACGCCGGTGAGTTGCGGGCCCGGCGCGAGCCGGAATCCGCTGTGATCGTGAGGTTTCCACGATGAAAACCCCGGGAACGCTGCATTCGACGACTCCCGCGACGGTCCGCGTCCTGATCGTCGAGGACGAGCCGAAAATCGCTGCGGCACACCGCTCTTACCTGGAGCGGCTGGACGGTTTCGATGTGGTGGCGGTGGCGCACACCGGACGCGAGGCGCTGACGATCGCGAAAAGGTCACAATCTTCCGGCGTCCCCGTTGATTTGGTGCTGATGGATATCGGTTTGCCAGATATGAGCGGGCTCGCGGTCGCCGCGGCGCTGGCGGTGCTGCGGCCGCGTCCGGACGTCATCGCGGTCACCTCCGCGCGGGATCTGGCGCTGGTGCGTGCCGCCGTCGCGCACGGCGTGGTGCTGTATCTGCTGAAGCCCTTCACCTTTGCCGCCTTCCGCGAGAAGCTGGAGCGCTACGTCGAGTACCGGGCGGCGCTGCCGGCGGGGGAGACGGCGGTGTCGCAGCACGACATCGACCGCGCCTTCGGTGTGCTGCGCACCCCGGATCAGCGGCCTACCTCACCGAAAGGCATTGCGCCGCAGACGATGGACGAGGTCTCGCGCGCGGTGCGGGGCGCACCGGACGGTCTGTCCGCGGGGGAAACGGGTCGCGCGGTAGGGGTTTCGCGGGTGACCGCGTGGCGATATCTGGAGCGGATGGCCGAAGACGGCGTGGTGGAACGGCGCACCGACTACGGTCGGACGGGACGGCCGCAGGTTCGGTACGTGTGGTTGCGCTGAGTCGCGACCGGTTGCGCTGAGCGCGGTTCGCCGCTCGTTTGCGCGCACTGGACAGTGACGGGAACCACATGGTCGGTTGCACCCGAACCGACTGCTCATGATGTAACGGTGACCACCTTTCGGGCCGCGCGCGTGCTGTAACAGCAACTAGGTTCCAAGATATGTAGCTGCGAAGTTGGACACGGTTGAGTAGCGGAGTAAACGTGCAAATGTTCGGCAAACGGTTGGGTTCGCCGGATCCCAAACGCCACCTGTGGGTGCTGGGGCTCATCGCCCCCATGTCGGCCTTGCTGCCTTCACAATTGGTGCTGCACACCAAGCTGACGGTGTTCTGGTGGCTCGGACCGATCATCATTCTGATCGCCATCCCGGTGCTGGACTGGGTCGTCGGGGAGGACGGCACCAATCCGCGCGACGAGGACTACGAACTACTGAGCAACGACCGGTTCTACCGGTGGTGCACCTATCTGTTCCTGCCGATCCAGGTGATCGGCCTGATCATCGCGTCGTGCATGTGGGCCGGCACCGACCTGTCCACGGTCGACAAGATCGGGCTGGCGACCACCCTCGGACTCGTCAGCGGCATCGGCATCAACGCCGCGCACGAACTCGGGCACCGGGTCGAGAACCTGGAACGCTGGCTGTCGAAAATGGCGCTGGCGCAGTCGGCGTACGGGCATTTCTTCGTCGAGCACAACCGGGGCCACCACGCCCGCGTCGCCACCCCGGACGACCCGGCCAGCGCGCGCATGGGCGAGTCGCTGTGGGAGTTCCTGCCCCGCAGCGTGATCGGCGGCTTCCGTTCGGCAATCCGGCTCGAAGGCGAGCGGCTGACGCGCAAGGGTCACCGCTGGTTCAGTGTCCACAACCACATCCTGCAGGCGTGGAGCATGACCGTCGTGCTGTTCGGCGCGCTCATGGCGATCTACAGCCCGTCGATCCTGCCGTACCTGCTGTTGCAGGCCGTGATCGGCGCGGGGCTGCTCGAAACGGTCAACTATGTCGAGCACTACGGCCTGCTGCGCGGCAAACGGCCGAACGGCAACTGGGCCCGCTGCGCACCCAGCGACAGCTGGAACAGCGACCGCCTGGTCACCAACATCTTCATGTTCCACCTGCAGCGGCACAGCGACCACCACGCCAATCCCGGCCGCCGGTACCAGACCCTGCGCTCCTCCGAGGAGGCCCCGCAGCTTCCGGCGGGTTACGCCACCATGATTCTGCTGGCCCTGTTCCCGCCGATCTGGCGTGTCGTGATGGACCCGCGGTTGCTGGCCCATTACGCGGGCGACGTCAGCCGGGCCAATATCCAACCTCGCAAACGAGAGCGCATCCTCGCCGCGTACGACGTTCCGGCGGCCGCGTAGGGTTTGGGGGAAGCAGCCGACCAGGAGAGGCAGATGACGACCTCAGTGTCCAGCACGATGACCCCTGATGTTCGCAACGGGATCGACTACAAGGTGGCGGATCTGTCACTGGCCGAGTTCGGCCGCAAGGAGATTCGCCTTGCCGAGCACGAGATGCCGGGCCTGATGGCGCTGCGTCGCGAGTACCACGACGTGCAGCCGCTGAAGGGCGCGCGCATCTCCGGCTCCCTGCACATGACCGTGCAGACCGCGGTGCTGATCGAGACCCTGGTCGCGCTGGGCGCGCAGGTGCGGTGGGCGTCGTGCAACATCTTCTCCACCCAGGACCACGCGGCCGCCGCGGTTGTGGTCGGTCCGCACGGCACCGTCGACGAGCCCAAGGGCACCCCCGTCTTCGCCTGGAAGGGCGAGACGCTGGAGGAGTACTGGTGGGCCGCCGAGCAGATGCTGACCTGGCCGGGCGAGCCGGCCAACATGATCCTCGACGACGGCGGTGACGCCACCATGCTGGTGCTGCGCGGCGCGCAGTTCGAGAAGGCCGGCGTGGTGCCGCCCGAGGACGAGACCCACTCCGACGAGTACAAGGTCTTCCTCAACCTGCTGCGCGAGAGCCTCGCGGCCGACGCCGGCAAGTGGGGCGCGATCGCCGACTCGGTCAAGGGTGTCACCGAGGAGACCACCACCGGTGTGCTGCGGCTGTACCAGTTCGCGGCCGCGGGTGAGCTGGTGTTCCCGGCCATCAACGTCAACGACTCGGTCACCAAGTCGAAGTTCGACAACAAGTACGGCACCCGCCACTCGCTGATCGACGGCATCAACCGCGGCACCGATGTGCTCATCGGCGGCAAGAAGGTGCTGATCTGCGGTTACGGCGACGTCGGCAAGGGCTGTGCGGAGTCGATGGCCGGCCAGGGCGCGCGCGTGCAGGTCACCGAGATCGACCCGATCAACGCGCTGCAGGCGCTGATGGACGGCTTCGACGTGGTCACCGTCGAGCAGGCCATCGCCGACGCCGACATCGTGATCACCTCGACCGGCAACAAGGACATCATCACCCTCGATCACATGAAGGCGATGAAGGGCCAGGCCATCCTGGGCAATATCGGCCACTTCGACAACGAGATCGACATGGCCGCCCTGGAGCGCTCGGGCGCGCAGCGGTTGAACATCAAGCCGCAGGTCGACCTGTGGACGTTCCCCGAGACCGGCCGCGCGATCATCGTGCTGTCCGAGGGCCGCCTGCTCAACCTGGGTAACGCCACCGGCCACCCCTCGTTCGTCATGTCGAACTCCTTCTCGAACCAGGTCATCGCGCAGATCGAACTGTGGACCAAGCCGGAGGAGTACGACAACGAGGTCTACCGCCTCCCCAAGCACCTCGACGAGAAGGTCGCCAAGATCCACGTCGAGGCCCTGGGCGGCACCCTGACCAAGCTCACCAAGGACCAGGCCGAGTACATCGGCGTGGACGTCGAGGGCCCGTACAAGCCGGACCACTACCGCTACTGAGCGGAAACCATCCGTAGTACCTGAAGATTCGGCCGGTCACCCTCGGGTGACCGGCCGAATCTGTCGGTGTGTGTCAGCCGACGGCCGAGTCACCGGTCCGGCAGGCATAAACGAGCCCGGACCCGGTCATCGCACAGATGAACTGATCCACCACCGGCGGAACGAGGGCGGCGGAACCCGAGCCCGAGCCGGTGGCGCTCCCACCAGGGGCGGTCGTCGCCACCGGTTGCACGGCGACCGGAGAGGCGGCCGCCGTGCCCGCGGCGACGGCCACTGCGGCCATTCCGCCGATCAGCAGAGCCGAGACGCGTTGCGCCGGGCCGAATTTCGTTGGCGGTCGCACCAGCTCACGAACCGGGGATGCTGTCGACGGCGAGTGCGGACGGTTGGAATCCTCCCTTGACCGTGCAGCCGGAGATGGTGGTATCCCAGGTGCCGCCCTCCAGTTTGCAGAGGAACTGACCGAGCATGTTCGCCCCCGCGGAACCCGAGGTGAACGCGGTAGAGGCGGCGCTGCTGCCGGTCATGAAGATGCTCTCTGCGGCGTCGAGTGCTGCGGAGCCCGTTTGGAACAGGGGCGGCGGGACGGCGATCGGGGCGGCGATCGGGGCGGCGGAGCCGCCGGTCAGGCAGTTGAGGCCGTTCTCCAGCGGCCAGAGGAAGGCGGCCAGGTTGCCGCCGCTGCCGTTCTGCAACGCGGCGAGCGGGGCGCTGGAGCCGGTATTACAAGTGCCGGCGATCGAGGTCGCGGCCGGTTCCGCGGTCGGCGCCGCCGGTTCGAGGGTGGCCGGGGCGGCGGTGGCGGCACCGGTGGCGAGGGCGGCGGAGGCCACGGCGGTGGCCAGGACTGTCGAGACGCGGTGAGTCAGGGCTGATTTCATGATTTCCTCCGGTATCGGAACTTGGTGGCCGGCCGAATCGCATTGCCGTGTGGGCTAGTCCAGCCACGGGGGGACGTCGGTGCATCCGTACTGGGAACTCCAGTACCGGCCCTTACCCGTGAGTTGGCACACGAGCGCTTTGGGAAGCAGGTCCGCGGAACCGCTCGAGCTCGAGCCCGTGGGCGTCGCCACCGGCGCCACGGTGGGCGGCGCGGGGTCGATCGTGAGGGCACTCGGGTTGAATACGGGGTATTCGCAGTAGGAGTAGTGGGTGCTGTCGCCCTGGATCCAGGTGCCGCCCTGCCCCTTGCAGGCCCACTGGCCGCTCCCGCTCGCGAGTCCCGATCCTGTGCCCAACTGGTTGATGACGGTGCTGAGGACCGCATTTCCCAGGTCGAGCCCTGCCGAGCCGGTCGGGGACCGGTCGGCGATCGGGGCCGGATCCGTGGGCGCCGCCACCGGGTCGAGGGTGAGCGGGGCCGCGGTGGCGGCGCCGGTGGCTAGGGCGGCGGTGGTCAGGGCGGTGGCCAGGATTGTCGAGACGCGGTGCGTAAGGCGGGATTTCATCGGCCGGGCTCCTTGATGGTTCAACGTTGGCAAATTCTAAAAGGAACGTGTTTCAGAACTGTGCCGTGAATTCTGGGGGCATGGACCGCGGTGCGGGGGTGGAAATGGCTGTGCCGCCGACCTGTTCGGGGCGGCGGCACAGGTGATCGGGTCGGGCCTAGTGGATGCAGACGTCGAAGACGGGCACCCAGGTGCCGCCGGTGATGGTGCAGAGGCCGGCGCTGAGCAGCTGACTGACGCTGGAGCCGGTGCCGAGGACGTTGCTCGAGCCGCCGGAGGAGGAGAGGGAAGAGGCCGAGCCGGAATCGGCGACCTGGGTGGCTGTGTCCGGGGTGGCGGGATCGAGGGTGAGGGGTGCGGCGGTGGCGGTGCCGGCCGTGGAAAGGGCGGCGGCGGAGATGGCGACGGCGGCTACGGTGAGGCGGGTCTTCATCAGGGTGGCGCTCCTTGCAGGGGGAGTGGTGGCTAGAACCTACAAGGGTTGAATGATGAGTGTTTCGGATTCGCTCATATTGTTCCGGCGCTCGCGGATCGGGCTCGCCGGACAAACGGGATCCTGCGGGTATGCGGTGCGGGAGGTTGGGTAGTCTCGCCGCATGGGTGCACTGGTTCCGGTGGAAGGGCTCGACGGCGCGGGTAAACGCACGCTCACCGAGGCCGTCGTCGCCGCGCTGCGCGCCCGCGGACTGCGCGTCGCGACCATGGCGTTCCCGCGCTACGGCGTCTCCGTGCACGCCGACCTCGCCGCCGAGGCGCTGCGCGGCGGCCATGGAGATACCGCCCAGTCTGTGAACGCCATGGCGCTGCTGTTCGCCCTCGACCGCGCCGACGCGCGCGACGAGCTCTCGAAACTGCTGGCGGACAATGACATCGTGCTACTGGACCGCTACGTCGCCTCCAACGCCGCCTACTCCGCCGCCCGGCTGGAGCAGGACGCGCGCGGCGAAATCGTGGACTGGATCGCCACATTGGAGTTCGAGCGGTTCGGCTTGCCCGCCCCGGATATCCAGATTCTGCTGGACGTTCCGGTCGATGTGGCCGAGGAGCGCGCCCGCCTGCGCGGCGAGGCCGACACCGCCCGCGCGCTGGACGCATACGAAAAAGACGGAGGACTGCAGCGCCGCACCGGTAGGGTCTACCGTGAGCTGGCCGAAATCAGCTGGCGTGGATCGTGGTGGGTGCATCGAACCGGAGACGATCCGGCAACACTCGCCGCGCGCCTCGCGGAAATTGTTGCTGGATAGGGTTGGATGTGCGCCGACAGGTCACGAGTGTTGGCGTGGCGGCCGAATCAGAGCCGGAGAGGTGACAAACTAGACGTTATGAAGCCGAAGATTCTGGTCGTCGACGACGATATGGCTCTCGCGGAGATGCTCACGATCGTCTTGCGCGGTGAGGGTTTCGACCCCCACGTCGTCGGAGACGGCACGCAGGCGCTGACCGCGGTCCGGGAGTTACGCCCGGACCTCGTGTTGCTCGACCTCATGCTGCCCGGCATGAACGGCATCGATGTATGCCGGGTGTTGCGAGCCGACTCGGGAGTACCCATCGTGATGCTGACGGCGAAGACCGATACGGTCGACGTCGTCCTGGGCTTGGAAAGCGGCGCCGACGATTACATCGTCAAGCCGTTCAAGCCGAAAGAACTGGTCGCCCGGGTGCGGGCGCGCTTGCGTCGCACCGAAGAGGAGCCGCAGGAACTGCTCTCCATCGCCGATATCGTCATCGATGTGCCCGCGCACAAGGTGACTCGCGGCGGTGCGCAGATCTCGCTGACCCCTCTGGAATTCGATCTGCTGGTGGCGCTGGCCCGCAAGCCTCGTCAGGTGTTCACCCGTGAGGTGCTGTTGGAACAGGTCTGGGGATACCGGCACGCCGCCGATACCCGCCTGGTCAACGTGCACGTGCAGCGGTTGCGCGCCAAGGTGGAGAAGGATCCGGAGAACCCTGAGATCGTCTTGACCGTCCGAGGTGTGGGCTACAAGGCCGGACCGCCGTGATCGCTGGCTCCAGAAACCGCGTGCAGCGGTGGCTGGCAGTAATGATGGCCTGGTTCCGCAATCTCGGCGAGCAACTGGGCCATGTATGGCGGCGTTCGCTGCAGCTGCGTGTCGTCGTGTCCACCCTCACTCTGTCGCTGATCGTCATCACGATTCTGGGCGTCGTGCTCACGAGTCAGATCACCGACCGGCTGTTGGACGCGAAGATCAACGCGGCCGTGGAGGAAATGGGCCGCGCCCGCAACACCGTTCAGAACCAACTGACCGGTGTGCACGACTCGGGCACCCAGCAGAGTCGCCTGGACGATGCCCGCCGCGCGCTGTTCTCCAGCGCCGGCGGGACCCAGACCGGAGGCGCCGCAGGCAGTTACGAGGCTGCCCTGGCCATGACCGGGGACACCGGACAGGAGATCAACTCCGGCGCCATCCAGGAGATCCCCGCCGAGCTGCGGCAATTCGTGAAGCAGCGGCAGGTTTCCTACCAATTCGCGACTGTCGCGAGCCCGGATGGGTACAAGGGCAAGGCGCTGATCATCGGCAGCCCGTCGGCGGACATCGACTCGCTCGAGATCTACCTGATCTTCCCGCTGACCAATGAAGAACGCAGCCTGTCGCTCATGCGCGGCACCATGCTCATCGGCGGCATCGTGCTGCTCGTGTTGCTGGCCGCCATCACGGCGCTGGTGACCAGACAGGTGGTGCTGCCCATCAGATCCGCGGCGCGCATCGCGAGTCGGTTCGCCGATGGACGCCTCAAAGAGCGCATGCTGGTGCGCGGTGAGGACGACATGGCCAGGCTGGCCATGTCGTTCAACGAGATGGCCGAAAGTCTGTCCAACCAGATCACCCAACTCGAGGAGTTCGGAAATCTGCAGCGCCGCTTCACCTCCGACGTCAGCCACGAATTGCGCACCCCGTTGACCACGGTGCGCATGGCGGCCGACCTCATCCACGGATCCAGCGACGACCTGGACCCGGCGCTGGCGCGTTCGGCCGAACTGCTCGTCAACGAACTCGACCGGTTCGAGGGCCTGCTCAACGACCTGCTCGAGATCAGCCGCCACGACGCGGGTGTGGCCGAGCTGCAAGTGGAATCGCTCGACGTGCGCATGTGCGCGCGGGCCGCGGTCTCCACCGTGCGGCACCTGGCCCGCGAATCCGGCGTGGAACTCGTGGTCGACATGCCCGAGGAACCCCTTGTCGCCGAGGTGGATCCGCGCCGCGTCGAGCGGGTGCTGCGCAACCTGCTCGCCAACGCCATCGACCACAGCGAGGGCAAACCGGTGCTCATGCGCATGCGCGGCGACGGCGACGCCAACGCGGTCGCCATCGTGGTACGCGACCAGGGCGTGGGCCTGCGGCCCGGCGAGGAGAAGCTGGTGTTCAACCGCTTCTGGCGCTCGGACCCCTCCCGTATGCGCCGCTCCGGCGGCACCGGCCTGGGCCTGTCCATCAGTGTCGAGGACGCCAACCTGCACGAGGGCAAGCTCGAGGCGTGGGGCGAGATCGGCGTGGGCGCGAGCTTCCGGCTCACCCTGCCGCTGGTCCGCGGCCGCAAACTCGGCCCCAGCCCACTCTCGCTGGAACCGCCCAAGTTTCGCGGCGCGGTCTCGCCCGAACAGCTGGCCCTCGACATCGCGGGCTCCGATGCCGCACCGGCCGCCGAACCCGCTGCGCCGGCGCTCGAATCCGAGCCCACCGCAACCGAACCGGGAACAACCGAATCCGGGAACGACCCCGCGGTCCCGGAGCTCCTCGGGGAAACCGATGGCGGGGAGGCGGGTTTCGAGGCGATCGCCCCGGAATTCCCCGCCGCCACGGTGATCGACGGGCCTACCGCGACGGCCGAGGATGTCGAGGCGGCCGCCGCCGACCTCGTCGACGCCGCCGATCTGGCCGCGGCCGACGCCCTGGCCGTCCACGAAGGCTTCGCCCCCGGCGACGACTCCCGCCCGGACGAGGACGCCGAGACCCCGGACCCGGCGCAGCGCAACGGAACCGCTTCCGGCCGTGAAACTTCCGGGGGCTCCGCGCCGGCCGAGCAGGGCGACGGCCAATCATGAGGACACCAGCGCAGGGCCTGTGCCGGGCCCTGCTGGTACTCGGCTGCCTGATCGGCGTGAGCGCCTGTGCGAGCCTGCCGGATTCGTCGGCTCCGCAGGCGCTGGGCAGCCTGGACCATCAGCCCACCAGCACCGCGCTCAACCCGCCGGTCGCCGGACGGGAACCCGAGCAGCTGCTGCTGGACTTCCTGCAGGCCACCGCCGACCCCGCCAACCGGCACCAGCTGGCCCGCCAATTCCTCTCGCCCGCCGCCAATGTGCAGTGGGACGACGGGGCCGGCACCACCGTCGTCGACTCGCAGCCCAACACCCTGCGGGAATCGCGCACCGGTGACTCGGCGACCTATGTGATCCGGGCGCGCAGGATCGGTGAGCTGGCCTCCGACGGCTCCTATCGGGCCTCCGACGGCACCCTGGAAACCAAGATCGACCTGGAGAAGATCGGCGGCGAGTGGCGGATCAAGGATCTGCCGTCCGGCGTCATCGTCGAACAGGCCGCGTTCGCCAAGTTCTACCACCGGTATTCGCTGTTCTTCCCGAATCTGGCGGGCGTCGGCATGGTGCCCGACCTGCGCTGGATCGCGGCCCGCAAGGACCAGTTGGCGCAGCGGCTGCTCAGCCTGCTCAGCGAGGGCCCGCAGGCCGCTCTC
Source organism: Nocardia tengchongensis (assembly GCF_054781395.1). Lineage (NCBI taxonomy): Bacteria > Bacillati > Actinomycetota > Actinomycetes > Mycobacteriales > Nocardiaceae > Nocardia > Nocardia tengchongensis. The sequence goes on along the minus strand of NZ_BAAGUM010000006.1, from coordinate 649,801 downwards.
GCCCCGGCCGTGCACAACCCGATGGGCGCGCCCGTGGCGCTGCGCGGACCGGTCACCAAGGCCAATGGCGATCCGGACAATGTCGGCGTGGGCGGCGGCGGCATGGCGGTCGACTTCTCCGGTGCGGCCGGGCTCGATCCGGCCGCGCGCGACCTGCTGGCCACCCAGGTGGTGCTCACCCTCGGCGGCGCCGACGTGCTGGGCCCGTACCTGATCAACGCCGACGGCAAACCGCTCAACGAGAAGTTCGCCGGCGGCTGGCAGCGCGCCGACGTGGAGGCCCGCAGCCCGGATGTCATCGCCCGCAACCGAACCGGACTGCACGCCGTCCGTGACGGTTCGCTGGTGGCGGTCAACGGCAGCGGCATCACGCCCGCGCCCGGCTTCTTCGGCAGCACCCACGCCCTGCAATCGGTGGGACTGTCTCCGGACGGCACCCTGGTCGCCGCCGTCGCCCGCTCCGGCCGCCCGGACCCCGAACCCGAACGCACCCTGATCATCGGCACCTATGACGGGCAGGGCTTCCCGGTCGCCACCGGCGGCACCTTCACCCGGCCCACCTGGCCCGCCGACGGCGGTTCGGCCTGGTCGGTGGTGGACGGGGACCGGGTGATCCGGGCCGTGCACGACCGCGCCAGCGGCAATGTCTCGGTCCAGGACGTAGACATCTCGGATCTGATCGCGGCCGCGATCAACGCGAACTCGCCGCGCACGCCCATCACCGAACTGCGCATCTCGCCGACCGGGGCGCGGGCGGCGATCATCGCCAACGGCAAGGTGTACGTCGCCGTGGTGGTGCCGCAGCCGAACGGGAAGTTCGCGCTGTCCTCGCCGCTGCCGCTGGCCATCGGACTGAGCACGCCCGCGGTGTCGCTGGACTGGCTCACCGACGAGCGGGTCATCGTGGCCCGCGACGGCACGGTCGACCCGGTGGCCGGGGTGCTGGTGGACGGCTCGGAATTCCGGCCACAGTCCTCGCAGAACCTGACCCCGCCGGTGCGGGTGGTGAGCGCCTCGCCCGACCAGGAGTACGTGGCCGACTCGCGCGCGGTGCTCGAGCTGACCCGCAATCCCGAAGGGCGCGAGGACTACTGGCGCGAAGTTCCGGGACTCGGGGCCAACGCGGTGCCGGTGCTGCCGGGCTAGGCGCACACTGAGGGGCATGGGGGAACTGCTGGATCTGATCCTGCCGCGTTGCTGCGGCGGGTGCGGCCGGACCGGGACGGGGTGGTGTGCGGACTGCGCGGCCGCGCTGTCGGGCCCGCCCATCCGGATCCGCCCGCGCGCCGATCCCGGGGTGCCGTGCTGGGCGCTGGCCGCCTACACGGGCGCGCCGCGGCGGGCCGTGCTGGCGGTCAAGGAACAGTGCCGCCGGGACCTGACGCGACCGCTCGGGGCCGGATTGGCCAGGGGGCTGGATCATTTGCGGGACGCGTCCCGGCCCCTGGTGCTGATCCCCGCGCCCAGTCGCGGGGCCGCGGCCCGGCGGCGCGGCGGCGACCCGGTGGTGCGTGCCGCGGGCATCGCGGCAGGGTGGCTACCGGGTTGCCGACTGGTATGCGTGTTACGCATGAGTCCCGGTGTGCGGGATTCGGTCGGCCTCGGGCATCGCGATCGCCGGCACAATCTGCACGGTCGGATCCGGGTGGCCACCACCCGGCCGCCGAGTGCCCTGTTTCCGGCAAATGCCGAGGTAGTGGTCATCGATGATGTGCTGACCACCGGCGCCACGGTGTCCGAATCGGTGCGGGCGCTGAGTGCCGCGCGGATCGCCGTGCGTGCCGTGCTGGTTACCTGCGCTGCTTGATTCTCCGAAATTTGCGTGAACACTGGCGGACAGGTCGCTGGCGCACTAGGTTGGCGATCAGACACCCGAACCGCAAGTTTGGAGGTGGCGCCTCGGACATATGTGCCGATGCGAGATTCATCGGTCGGCACACGTTTCAATCCCGCCGCACGAGCGGCTTGTGCGGCCAGATCCGGGAGGTACGCGTGACGACTTCTTCACGACTCTCAGCGAAGAACGCAGGCACCTCGGTGCTGCTCGATGACGAGGTCATCGACGACTCATCCAGTCGGGCCACCACGGCAGACATCGTGGTGAAGGGCAGGACCCTGGGGGAGGGCGGAGTGCCCGACCATTTTCGAATTCACGTGGCGGACAAGCTCTCTCGCTTGGAGCGCTTCGACCCCACCATCTACCTCTTCGACGTGGAGCTCACCCACGAACGCAACCGTCGTCAACGCAAGAACTGCCAGCGAATAGAGATCACCGCCCGCGGTAAGGGTCCGGTCGTCCGGGCCGAGGCCTGCGCCGACAGCTTCTACGCCGCCCTCGAAGGCGCGGTCGAGAAGCTCGAGAGCCGGCTGCGTCGGCTCAAGGATCGCCGCCGCGTGCATCACGGGGACAAGACGCCGATCTCGGTCGCGGAGGCGACCGCCAGTCTCGTCGACGAAACGCTGTTCTCCGCCAACGGAGCCGAGAGCGCCCATGACCATTCGGCCGCCGCGATGGACGAATCCGCCGGTCCCGGGCATGTCGTGCGCACCAAGCAGCACCCCGCGATACCGATGACGGTCGATGACGCCCTCTATCAGATGGAGCTCGTCGGTCACGATTTCTTCCTGTTCCAGGACAAGGAGACCGACCGACCGTCGGTCGTCTACCGCCGTCACGCCTTCGACTACGGGCTCATCAGGCTCGCTTAGTCGGCAGCTTCAGGGACATCAACCTTCGACCGGGGTCACGGGACGGGCCCCGGTCGCCTGTTGTCCAGGGCACTCTTGCTGTTACGGCGTGTATCAGTTAAAACTGTGCCATGGCTACCAAAGGCGCTCGCCGTGCTGTCATCGTCGCCGGGGCGCGGACCCCGTTCGTGCGGGCCTTCACCGATTTCACGCGGATGGACTCCATCGACCTCGCCGACACCGCGGTGCGCGGGCTGCTGGAACGCACCGGACTGCCCAAGCAGGACGTCCAGGGCATCGTGTGGGGAGGGGTGATCCTGCCCGGCGCGGCGCCCAACATCGCGCGTGAGATCGCGCTCGACCTCGAACTGGACCCGGGGTGCGAGGGCTACACCGTGACCCGCGCCTGCGCGTCCGGACTGCAGGCCGTGGTGTCCGCGGCCGCCGCCATCGAACGCGGCGAGCACGACATCATGATCGCCGGCGGCAGCGACTCCACCAGCAATGCCGAGGTCAAGCTGCCGCAGAAGCTGGTGCACGCGGCCGCGCCGCTGGCGCTGGGCAAGCCCAAGGCCAAGGACTACCTCACGGCCGCAACCCAATTGGCCCCGTTCTACGACCTGATGCCGCGCCGCCCGCAGATCGCCGAACGCACCACCGGCGAGGTGATGGGCGAATCCGCCGAGAAGATGGCGCGCATCCACGGTGTCTCGCGCGGCGCGCAGGACCACTTCGCCGCCACCTCCCATCACCGGGCCGCCGCCGCCATCGAATCCGGCCGCTTCGACCGCGAGGTGCTGTCCGTCCGCACCCCCGACGGCAGCGCGGTCTCCCGCGACGGACTCGTGCGCCGCGACACCAGCCTGGCCAAACTCGCCAAGCTGGCACCGGTTTTCGCCGAGAACGGCACCGTCACCGCCGGCAACTCCAGTCCGCTCACCGACGGCGCGTCCGCGGTGCTGCTGATGAGCGAGGAGAAGGCCCGCGCCCTCGGTTTCCAGCCGTTGGCGGCTTTCCGCTCCTGGAGCTTCGTCAGCGTCGACCCCCGCGACCAGGTCCTCATCGGCCCCGCCATCTCCATGCCGCGCGCTCTCGACCGGGCCGGAATGTCCTTGGCGGACATCGATTTCGTCGACATCCACGAGGCCTTCGCCGCCCAGACCCTCTCCGTCGTCGCCGCCCTGGCCAGCGACGAATGGGCAAAGACCCGCCTCGGCCGCGACACCGCCGTCGGCGAGATCGACCCGGCGAAGCTCAACGTCCACGGCGGCTCGGTCTCCCTCGGCCACCCCTTCGGGGCCACCGGCGCGCGCATGGTCACCACCATGGCCAACGAACTCGCACTCACCGGCAAGTCCACCGCCCTGCTCGGCATCTGCGCGGCGGGCGGCATCGGGGCCTCGGCGGTGCTCGAAGCCGTCTGACCCGCCGAGCGACGCGGAAGGATTGCGGCCCGCAACTTCCCAGGCACACAATTTCGGTGTGGGTTTCCGGGAATGGAAGCAGGCGGTTTCGCATGGCGACAGTGATCGCGCCATCGCCGCGCGCATGGGCACCAACCAGATGCGGGTGTCCCGGCATCTGGGCGGTGACTCGCCGGTCGCGGAAACCGTCATCGCGTTCAGCCGCACCTATCGGGTGAGTCCGATCGAAGGTCTCATCGCGGCCGGGTTCCTCACTCGTGACGACGTCGTGCGCGCCTCGCTGCAGGAGGCGCTGCGCGAGGCCACCGGCGCGGAACTGGCCGCCGAGGTGGCTCGCCGGCTGGCCGGTCCCGAGTACTTCCAGTGAACGGCGAGAACGTGGTCGCGGCTACTGGCCTGTAGCTGTGCACCGTCGGTCACATGTGATGCACAGAGCAATTGCGCATATTCACATCGCGCTTACCCGGGGAAATGGTTTCGCGCGCAGCCGAATTGGCGGCCTGGGTCACGCTGTTTTCCGATTTCGCCCATCTTGGGCGAACGTCCAGTTACGCCTACCGTCGGTGGTGGATCCGGTGTGACCGCGATGCCCGCGACTTCCACCGGATGCGTATCCGAAACACAAATGATCCACGCATGTGAAAGCCGGTACTACCGATGTCTGTTCGCAAGATCGTTCTCTCCGCCGTGGTCGCCGTTCCCGTCGCCGCCGCCGCGCCGCAGCACTGATTCGCCACGCGCGAAACCCCTTTCGACAGCGAAAACCCCGATCCGCGTGGATCGGGGTTTTCGTGTGTTCGTTCGGTCAGTCGTCCGAGCGAGGGGTGAACTGCTCCCAGTGGATGGCCGACTCGAGCGGGCGGCGATTGCGCCAGCCGAAGCGCTCCAGATCCGGGATCTGCTGGAATTCGTGCACCGGGCCGACGCACAGCCAGGCCACCGGCTTCACGCCCGGCGGCAGGCCGAGCAGGTCGGTCAGGAAAGGCTCGTCGTAGAAGCTCACCCAGCCGACGCCCACGCCCTCGGCGGTGGCGGCCAGCCACAGGTTCTGGATGGCCAGGATGGTGGAGTAGATGCCGGTCTCGGGCACCGTCGCGCGGCCCAGCACGTGGGTGCCGCCGCGGGCCTGATTGTGGGTCACCACGATGCCGGTGCCGCTCTCCACAATGCCTTCGATCTTGATCGGATTGAAGGTCTCGGCGCGGTCGGCGGGCAGCGAATCGTTGAACTGCTGCCGTTTCTCGGCCACGTGGTCGGCGAATTTGCCGAGCGTGGCCGGGGCCCGCAGCACCACGAAGTCCCACGGCATGGAGTTGCCGACGCTCGGGGCGCGATGGGCGGCCTCCAGAATCCGGAGCAGGGTGGTGTCGTCGACCACCGCACCGGTGAATTCGGCGCGGACGTCACGGCGCAGTTTGATGGCGTCGTAGACGCTCAGACATTCGAGGGAGCTGATCGGGCCTTCGGAACACACGTGGTCCAGTGAACCAGGCGGGTCGATCGCCGAACCTGGCAACCCTCCACAGCACGAACGCCTCCCGCCGGGACTCGGCGGGAGGCGTTCGCGAATATCGGTGACTAACCGGCCATGGCCGGTTCGCGCCGGGCCAGCTTGCGCCGGCCCTCACGCAGCGCGGTGCGCAGGCCGCGGCGGCGGCCGGTCATCGGATCCACCGTGGCCTCGCCGCCGAACATCTTCTCCGACTTGGTTTCCGGAGCGTCGTCGGTGGAGCGGCGCAGGTACTTGTTGGGCAGCGACAGCTTCATGATGGTGCGCCACGACTTGGCGTACTGCACCGGCAGCGAACCGGTGGTGTAGGGCAGGTCGTACTTCTCGCACAGCGCCCGCACCCGCACCGCGATGTCGCGCAGGTGGTTGGACGGGATGTCCGGGTACAGGTGGTGCTCGATCTGGTGCGAGAGGTTGCCGGACATGAAGTGCATGACCGGGCCGCCGGAGATGTTGGCCGAACCCAGCATCTGACGCAGGTACCACTCGCCCTGGGTCTCGTTGTCGCAGTCGAACTTGGTGAACTTCTCGGCGCCGTCGGGGAAGTGGCCGCAGAAGATGACCGCGTTGGTCCACACATTGCGGACCACGTTGGCGGCCAGGTTGGCGGTCAGCGTGCCCAGGAAGGCGGGGCCGGTGAGCAGCGGGAAGATCAGGTAGTCCTTGGCGGCCTGCTTGCCGATCTTCTTCAGAACCGTCTTGCGGTCCTCCTCGAACTGAATGCGCTCGGGAGAATCGGGGGCCCACTTCTTCTTGGCGACCTTGCCCAGTTCCAAATGCTGAATGGCGACGCCGTATTCGAAGAACATCTGCAGCAGCAGGTTGTAGACCGGCTGTCCGAGATAGAACGGCGACCACCGCTGGTCGCGGGTGACGCGCAGCAGGCCGTAGCCGATGTCGTCATCCATGCCCAGCACGTTGGTGTACTTGTGGTGCAGGAAGTTGTGGGTGATCTTCCAGTGCTCGGACGGGCCGGCGTTGTCCCATTCCCACTTGGTCGAGTGGATTTCCGGATCGTTCATCCAGTCCCACTGCCCGTGCATCACATTGTGGCCGATCTCCATGTTCTCGATGATCTTGGCGGTGCCCAGCAGGGCGACGCCGGCCAGCCACGCGGGCGGGAAGAGACTCGCGAAAAGCACTGTGCGGCCACTGATTTCGAGGCCGCGCTGGAGACGGATCACATTGCGGATGTAACGGGCATCCTTCGCGCCGAGGGATGATTCGACTTCGCGGCGGATGGCGTCCAGCTCCGCTCCGATCGCTTCGACATCCTCCGGGGTGAGGTGCGCGTATTCCTTGACATCCGAGATCGCCATGCTGGTTACAGTACCGTAGGTTACGGTCCCGTAGGTTGGCTTGGATTGAATCGCTAACGTGTCGAATACCGCATTGTTATCGCGACTGTACTCTGCTAGCGATTGCGCCGCAGCGCACGCGAGAACCAGCCTTTCCGATTGGCTTTCTCGGTCAGCAGCGCCTTTTCCGCCAGCGCCTTTTCGCGCAGCGCGGCCTTGGCCTCCCGCAGCACCTGCTTCTCGTGCTCCGCCTTCTCCTTCAGCGCCACCTTCGCCTCCTGCAACGCCGACCGCAGCCCGCGCCGCTCACCCGTCACCGGATCCAGGCCCCAGGTCGGCTGGTGCTCGGCCAGCCACTCCGACGCGTTGTGCTCGGCGAGCCATTCGGAGGCGTTGTGCTCGGCCAGCCACTCGCCGCCGTTCCAGGCCGGCAGCGAGATGCCCGCGAACTTGCGCTCCGAGGAGGTCTCGGGCGCGTCGTCGGAGGTCCGCTTGAGCCACTGATCCGGCAGTGCCAGCTTGTGAATCGTGCGGAACGCCAGCAGATACTGCTTGCCCAGCGAGCCCGTGGTGTACGGCAGGTCGTACTTGTCGCACAGCTCGCGCACCTTCACCGACACCTCGGCATACCGATTGCTCGGCAGGTCCGGGAACAGGTGATGCTCGATCTGGTAGCTCAGATTGCCGCTCATGAACGCCATCGCCGGGCCCGCGTCGAAGTTCGCGCTGCCCAGCATCTGGCGCAGGTACCACTCGCCCTGCGTCTCGTTCTCGAACTGCTCCTCGGTGAACTTCTCGGCGCCGTCGGGGAAATGGCCGCAGAAGATGACCGCGTACGCCCACAGGTTCCGGACCAGGTTCGCGGTGGCGTTCGCCTTCAGCGTCGACTTCCAGGCCGGACCGGTCAGCGCCGGGTAGATCACGAAATCCTTCGCGACCTGCTTACCGGCCTTGCTCCAGAACGCCTTGTTCGGCTCGGTGAGGATGTGGCGCGGCGGGAAGAGCTGGGACTGGGGCACACCCATCTGCACCTTGGTGGCCGCCAGATCGTGCAGCGCGATGCCCCACTCGAAAAACGCGGCCAGCACCAGGTTCGCGGCCGGCTGCACCAGGTTGATCGGCTTCCACTCCTCGTCGCGCGTCATGCGCAGGATGCCGAAACCCAGATCGTCATCCATGTCGAGGATGTTGGTGTACATGTGGTGCGAGTAGTTGTGCGCGGCCTTCCACTGCGCCGACGTCCCCGTCATGTCCCACTCCCACGTGGTGGAGTGGATCTCCGGGTCGTTCATCCAGTCCCACTGCCCGTGGCTGACGTTGTGCCCGAGCTCCATGTTCTCGATGATCTTCGCGACCGAGAGCAGGGCGGTGCCGGTCAGCCAAGCCCAGCGCTTCTTCGACGCGAACAGGGTGGCCCGGCCGGCCGCCTCCAGGATCCGCTGCGCCGCGATGGTGCGCCGGATGTAGCGCGCGTCGCGCTCTCCCAGCGAGTGCTCCACATCGCGTCGAATCGTGTCGAGTTCCTGGCCCAGGGCTTCGATATCGGACGCCGAGAGGTGGGCGAACGTCTTGATGTCGGTGATGGCCACCGGCAGTCCTTCCGTGGTTGATCTGCCTTCGCACCGCTGTGCGGGTGGGCGGCCCCGAAGGGCCGGTCAGGCTCGATTGCTATCGAGGGTAGCCGTTCTCGGGCGGGGCCGTCTCACACGGTGCGGTGTGGGTCGGACCTCGTGCACTGTGCGTCAGACCTCGAGCGTGCAGTCGCCCGCGGCCGCGGAGATGCAGGTCTGGATCTTGTCGCCGGCGCGGTGTTCCTTGCCGTTGCGCAGATCCCGCACGTGGCCGTCGGTGACGGTCACCACGCAGGTCTGGCAGATGCCCATGCGGCAGCCGAACGGCATCTGCACGCCAGCGCTCTCACCGGCCTGCAGCAGGGTGGTCGCGCCGTCCACTTCGGCGGTGCGGCCGGTCTTGGCGAAGGTGACGGTGCCGCCCTCGGCGGTGGCGTTGCGCTCGATCTCGAACCGCTCCACGTGCAGGCGGTCGCCGATACCGGCCGCGGCCCAATGCTTTTCGATCTCGTCGAGCATGGGCAGCGGGCCGCAGGCCCAGGTCTCGCGTTCCCGCCAGTCCGGGCACACAGTATCCAGATCGGCCAGCGCGAACTTGCCGTTCTCGCCGGTCAGGTGCAGGTGGGCGGTGAAACCCGGACGGCGATCGTGCAATTCGCGCAACTCGTCGCCGAACATGACGTCATCGGGGGTGCGGGCCGAATGCACGTGCAGCACATCGGGGACCGCGTCGCGGCGATCCATGGTGCGCAGCATGGCCATCACCGGGGTGATGCCCGAGCCCGCGGTCAGGAACAGCACCTTGCTCGGCGCCGGATCCGGCAGCACGAAACCGCCCTTCGGCGCGGCCAGGCGCACGATCGTGCCCTCGGGGACGCCGGAGACGATGTGGCTGGACAGGAAGCCCTCCGGCATCGCCTTCACCGCGATGGAGATGAGCCGGCGGCCCTTGTTGGTGGCGTCGCCGGTCCAATCCGGCGGGCAGGTCAGCGAATACGAGCGCCAGTGCCAGCGGCCCTCCACCAGCACGCCGATGCCGATGTACTGGCCCGGGGCGAACTTGAAGTCGAATCCCCAGCCCGGCTTGATCACCAGGGTGGCCGAATCCGCGGTCTCCTTGCGGACTTCCACGATGCGGCCGCGTAGCTCGCGCGCCGACCACAGCGGATTCACCAGGTGCAGGTAGTCGTCGGGCAGCAGGGGAGTGGTGATCCGGGCCGCGGCTCCGCGCAGGGCGTCGAGCGGAGTCCGCCCGGCGTTCCCGCCTTCGGCCACGGGGGCCTCCAGCCATTCGCGCAGTCCCCGCACGGAGAATCCGCCACTCTTCGATGCCATATCCCAGAAGCTTTCTGTCGTCGTGCACGCTGGTCAGCGCTTCGTCGCGCACAAGTTGCCCATGTGATGAGCAACCATCACAGCCAGGTTACGGCATCGTAGGTTACGGGGCCGGATGTACCTGTCTCTCGAAACTCGCGGGCCCCCGTTTCGCTGAAACGGGGGCCCGGAACGAGAATTCTATGACTGCTGCCGGCCGGTCAGAGCAGGTCCAGGAGGAAGGGGAGTTCCTGGGCCGCGTACCAAGCCAATTGGTGGTCTTCGGCGTCGCCGAGCACGAATTCGGCGTCGGCGTCGCCCATGTCCGCGGCGTCGATGACCTCGACGGCCTTGGATACCTCGGACTCGGCCTCGGCCAGGTCCACGTGGATCGAGGCGATCCGGTCGTAGGGGATGGCTGCCGAGAGCCGGACCACCGCGTCGTCCAGGTCCGGGCGCAGGGTCGCGCCGTCCACGTCGGCGGCGATGACCGCGCGGCGGAAGATCGGGCCGACCGGTGCGGACCTGCCGGTGCCGTCGGGCTCGCCCGCGTCCTCGCCGCCCAGATCCGCGACGGCCTGTTCCTCGGCGAGTAGTCGCAGCGAGGCACGGGCGGCCTCGGCCATGGCGACCTCGGCCAGTTCCTCGTCGTCACCGGAGGCGTAGGCCTCGCGCAGCGCGGGGGTGACCGCGAAGGCGGTGTCGTTGAGGGCGCGAATCTCCCGGTCCTTCACGAGTTCCCGCAGCATCGGCACCGTGGCCGGGACGTAGACCCGTAGCTTCTTCGATACGGCGGACGACTCACTGGACGCAGGCACCGAGCATCTCCTCCATCGACTCGTGCACCGAAGCGGTCAGCACCGCGATATCCGCCATGGCGTCGCGATCGGCCGTGAGTCCGTAGAACACCCGCCCGTCGTAGGACGTGAGCCCGATACTCAGAGCCTGGAAACGCAGTAGCGGCGATACCGGGTACATCTCCAGCATCCGCGCGCCGCCGATGTACATGGGCTGCTGCGGACCCGGCGCGTTGGTGATCACCAGATTGAACGTGTGTTCTGCAAAAGTACTCGCCGAGCGCACGCTCATGGCATGCAGGCTCGCCGGAGCGAATCCGGCCATGTGCACCAGCGTGCGGGCCCGCACCCCGCGCTGATGCCGGGAGTGCGCCTCGGTGGCGTGCTTGATGTGCGAGATCCGGATCACCGGATTCGGCTCGCCCACCGGCAGATCCAGCACCAGCGAGGTGACCTCGCCCGCGGGTTTGAGCTCCCCGTTGGGTCCATCGGCGTACACGGACATGGGGACCACGGCGCGCAGCGCGTCCGCCTCGGTCAGCACCTGCCCGCGCGAGAGCAGCCAGTTGCGCAGCGCACCGGTCACCACCGCGAGGATCACGTCGTTGATGGAGCAGTCGAAGCGTTTGCGGATCTTGCGGTAGTCCTCGAGATCGGTGCGCACCACCTCGAAGCGGCGATTGCGCGAGGTGCGCGTGTTCAGGGGACTGTCGGGCGCGCCGATGGCCGCGGTGCGAACCATGGACACCAGTTTCTGCACGGCCTTGCCGGTGGCGTCGACCATGGCGAAGGCCTCGGCCACGTGGTGGCGTGCCACCTCCAAGCCCTCGCGCGGCTGGGTGGCCAGGTGCAGGACCGCGCCGAACAGCAGTTCCAGTTCGGCGGGTTCGCGGTGGGCGACCCAGGCGTCGTCGGCGACATCGCGGGGCGCGGTCGAGGTGTCGAGGATCACATGCCCGATCTCGAGCGCGCTGTCGCCGTCCACCAGGCCCGAATGGGTTTTGGTGAAGATGGCGCAGCGGCCTTCGGACAGGCCTTCGACCAGGTACATCTCCCATAGCGGCCGGCTGGGGTCGAGCGGGCGCGAGGCCAGTCGCGCCACCAGGTCCAGCAGTTGTTCGTCGGTCCCCGGTTCGGGTAGCGCCGAGCGCCGCACGTGATAGGTGATGTCGAAGTGGCTGTCGTCCACCCAGATCGGGCGGCCCAGCGCGAACGGGATCTCCCGCACCTTGCGCCGGTAGAGCGGCACCAGCGGCAACCGCGATTCGACCAGGCTGACCAATCGCTCGTAATCCAGCGGTCCGTGCCCGGAGTTCCCGGTCGGCGCGGGATTGCGCAGGATGGCCAGGGAGCCGATGTGCATCGGGTTGCTGCTGGATTCCAGTCGGTAGAACGACGCGTCCTGGGGCGTCAGTCTGGTGATCACGCTGCCCGGTACTCCCTTATCCCTGCCTGCGCCTCGCAGTTGTCCCCCTGCCGAGGCGCCGGCTTTCACGCGGCACGAGCCGCCTGGAGGCAAGCTATCGCAATACGATCACCTGGGGGAATGGATGGGCCGCACTGCCCGAGATCGCACACCGTCGTCGGCGTGGCGGCTCCGGGTGCGCGGGCGCAGACCACCGCACGCCGGACCCCCTACATGGTACGTCAGGGGTTTCGAATCAGCTTCGGCCGCAATCGCATTCGCTGGGTGGTCGCCAGCGCTCCCGGGAGGATCCGACCAGGCGCGTTTTCACAGCTTCTCCTCAGCGCCCCGACCGTCCCCCGCGCACTTCAGCACCTACGATGGGCTCCGGATTACCATGGCTTGTGAATGCGCGCCCGCGCGCAGGCCTCCCGCCATGGTGGGGGCTACCGACAACACCGACCAGAGGACTACAAGACCCGTGCCTGCGCTGAGTTTTTCAAGGTTGCTACGGATTGGTGAAGGTCGCACGGTCAAGCGGCTGGCAAGCCTGGCGGACGAGGTCATCGCCCTCGACGAGGAGTACACGGCCCTGTCCGACGCCGAGCTCCAGGCCAAGACCGCGGAGTTCCAGCAGCGTTACGCCGAGGGCGAGACCCTCGACGAACTGCTGCTGGAGGCCTTCGCGACCGCGCGGGAAGCCTCCTGGCGAGTGCTCAACCAGAAGCACTACAAGGTGCAGATCATGGGTGGCGCCGCCCTGCACATCGGCAATGTGTCGGAGATGAAGACCGGTGAGGGCAAGACCCTGACCTGTGTGTTGCCCGCCTACCTCAACGCCATCTCCGGCGAGGGCGTGCACGTCGTCACCGTCAACGACTACCTGGCCAAGCGCGACTCCGAGTGGATGGGCCGCGTGCACCGGTTCCTCGGTTTCGACGTCGGCGTGATCCTCGGCGGCATGAACCCGGCCGAGCGCCGCGAGGCCTACAACGCCGCCATCACCTACGGCACGAACAACGAGTTCGGCTTCGACTACCTGCGCGACAACATGACCCACTCGCTGGACGATCTGGTCCAGCGCGGGCACAACTTCGCCATCGTCGACGAGGTCGACTCGATCCTCATCGACGAGGCCCGCACCCCGCTGATCATCTCGGGCCCGGCCGACGCCTCCTCGAAGTGGTACGCGGAGTTCGCGCGCATCGCCCCGCTGCTGAAGAAGGACCTGCACTACGAGGTCGACATCAAGAAGCGCACCATCGGTGTGCACGAGGCGGGCGTCGAATTCGTCGAGGACCAGCTGGGCATCGACAACCTGTACGAGGCCGCGAACTCGCCGTTGGTGAGCTACCTGAACAACGCCATCAAGGCCAAGGAGCTCTACACCAAGGACAAGGACTACATCGTCCGCGACGGCGAGGTCATCATCGTCGACGAGTTCACGGGTCGAATCCTGGTGGGCCGCCGCTACAACGAGGGCATGCACCAGGCCATCGAGGCCAAGGAAGGCGTGGAGATCCAGCCGGAGAACCAGACGCTGGCCACCATCACGCTGCAGAACTACTTCCGTCTGTACGACAAGCTGTCGGGCATGACCGGTACCGCCGAGACCGAGGCGGCCGAGCTGCACCAGACCTACGGCCTGGGCGTGGTGCCGATCCCGACCAACAAGCCGATGGTCCGTCAGGATCAGTCCGACCTGATCTACAAGACCGAAGAGGCCAAGTTCGCCGCGGTCGCCGACGACATCCAGGAGAAGCACGAGCTGGGCCAGCCGGTCCTGGTCGGCACCACCTCGGTCGAGCGCTCGGAGTACCTGTCCAAGCTGCTGACCAAGCGCGGCATCGCGCACTCCGTGCTGAACGCCAAGTTCCACGAGCAGGAAGCGCAGATCGTCGCCGAGGCCGGTCGGCCGGGCGCGGTCACCGTCGCCACCAATATGGCCGGTCGTGGTACCGACATCGTGCTGGGCGGCAACCCGGACATCATCGCCGACATCCTGCTGCGCCGGCAGGGCCTGGACCCGGTCGAGACGCCGGACGAGTACGAGGCCCAGTGGCACGCCACGCTGGACCGGGTCAAGCAGCAGGTCGACGCCGACGCCGAGGCCGTGCGCGACGCGGGTGGCCTGTACGTGCTGGGCACCGAGCGCCACGAGTCGCGGCGTATCGACAACCAGCTGCGCGGTCGTTCCGGCCGTCAGGGCGACCCGGGCGAGTCCCGTTTCTACCTGTCGCTGGGTGACGAGCTGATGCGGCGCTTCAACGGCGCGGCGCTGGAGTCGATCATGACCCGGCTGAACCTGCCCGACGATGTGCCGATCGAGGCCAAGATGGTCTCGCGAGCCATCAAGTCCGCGCAGACCCAGGTCGAGCAGCAGAACTTCGAGATCCGCAAGAACGTCCTCAAGTACGACGAGGTCATGAACCAGCAGCGCAAGGTGATCTACGCCGAGCGCGCCCGCATCCTCGAGGGTGAGGACATGGAGGGCCAGGTGCAGGAGATGATCACCGACGTGATCACCGCCTACGTCAATGGCGCCACCGCCGACGGCTACGTCGAGGACTGGGATCTGGAGAAGCTGTGGGGCGCGTTGAAGACGCTGTACCCCAGCGGCATCGACTACCGCGAGCTGACCGGTGAGTCCGAGACCGGCGAGACCGGCGAGCTGTCCCGCGAGGAACTGCTCGACGCGCTGCTCGACGACGCGCACACCGCCTACGACAACCGTGAGGCCGAGATCGACGGGCTCGCGGGCGAGGGCAGCATGCGCAATCTGGAGCGCCAGATCCTGCTGAGCGTCCTGGACCGCAAGTGGCGTGAGCACCTCTACGAGATGGACTATCTCAAGGAGGGCATCGGCCTGCGCGCGATGGCGCAGCGCGACCCGCTGGTCGAGTACCAGCGTGAGGGTTTCGACATGTTCGCGGCCATGCTCGAGGGCCTCAAGGAGGAGTCGGTCGGCTTCCTGTTCAACCTCCAGGTCGAGGTGCAGCAGCCGCAGCCGGTGGGCGTGAACGTGGCCGCCGGGCTGCAGTCGCCGGTCGGCAACCGCCCGCTGCCCACCCAGGAGGACGCGGCCGCGGCGGGTAACGGCGCTCCGGCGGCGTTGCGCGCCAAGGGCATCGACGAGTCGGGCCCGCGCGGACTGTCCTACAGCGGTCCGGACGAGGGTGGTCACGCCGCCGTGCGCAGTGACAGCGACGAGTACGGCGCCGAGGACGCGGCCGGCGGCACCCGCCGGGAGCGTCGTGAGGCCGCTCGCGCGCAGACCAAGGCGGATCGGTCCAAGCGCCGCCACTGAGTATTCGAAATCGACTGCGCCCCGGGTGTTCCCACACCCGGGGCGCAGTCATGAATCCGTCATGATCGGTTCGATGAAATGGTTTCGGTTCGATCGCCTCGGGGTGATCGCAAGGAAAGGAATCAGATCATGCGCAAGACTCTCGCTCTCACCGCCATGTCCCTGGGTATCGCCGGCTTGGGCGCCGCGACCGCGCACGCGGAGACGCTGACCGTGGACGGCAGTTACGCCACGGTCGACGGCTGCGCCGCGGACGGCAACAACGGTCAGTTCCAGTCGGGCGGTGTGCAACTGCGCGGTGAGGACGGCTGGCAGTGGCGTTGCGATCAGGGCGCCGACGGTCTCTGGTACATGACCATCTTCCGCTGATCGGCGGCCGGTCTCCGGCTTCTGCGAAACACTGCGCTCCCGGCGAATTCGCCGGGAGCGCAGTTGTTTTCGTGGCGTGACCAGGCCGGTCGCGGCTATCCTATTCGTATCCATTTCAGTTCTTTGCCCGGAAATCGAGGGGCATTGATATCGCGCGAACTCGGTTGCGCGTTAATCGAATTGCTCCTATTGACCTTGTGATCTGCGTCATCGGGACAATTTGTGCCAGTTACTTGCCAGGGGCTTGGTTGCACGCTATTAGCTAGACTAAATTCCTCGAATGTGTGGGAGGACTTGAAGCTGTACGGGCGGGAACGAGAACGCATCCAGGTGGATCGCGTGCTCGCGGCGGCGCGCTCGGGCCGGGGCTCGGCGCTGGTCCTGTCGGGGGATCCCGCGATCGGCAAGACCGCGCTGTTGCGCGCCGCCCTCGATCAGGCCACCGGCTTCCGGGTGCTGCGCTGCGAGGGCATCCGCGCCGAATCCGGACTCGACTACGCGGCCCTGCACGAACTCTTGCTGCCCGTCGCCGACCGGCTGCCGCTGCTGCCGCCCGCCCAGGCCCGCGCCCTGGGCGTGGTGCTGGGCCTGGACTCCGGGCCCGCCGAAGCCTTCCTGGTCGGCGCGGCGCTGGTGCGGCTGCTGACCGAACTGGCGGCCGAGCAACCGCTGCTGCTGATCGTGGACGAGGCCCGGCTGGTCGACCCGGAATCGGCGCGCGCCATCGTCTTCGCCATCCGCCGCCTCACCGCCGCGCCCGTCGCGCTGCTGGTGGCGCTGCGCGACGACCCCGCCGACACGCTGTGGCGGGACCTGTCCGCGCTGCGCGTCACCGGCCTGTCCGACGCCGAGTCGCGCCGCCTGCTCGCCGAGCGCTACGGCCCGCTGGGCGCGCTGCGACTGTCCCGGATCCTCACCCTGGCCGCCGGAAACCCGCTGGCCCTGCTCGAATTGCCGGGTGTGGTCGGTGATCTCGCGGGCACCGCGCCCGAACCCATGACCCTGGGTCCCGGTGTCCGCGCCGCCTTCCAGGAACGGGTGGCCGAGCTGCCCGCGGCGGTGCGGGTGCTGCTGACCGTGGCCGCCACCGAGACCCGCGGGGTGCTCGGCATCGTGACCACCGCCGCCGCGGCCCTGGGCGTCGACTCCGAGGCCTGGGAGTACGCCACGGCCGCCGGACTTCTCACGGTCAGCGACGGCCGCGTGGAACGCACCCACGCCCTGCTGTGCGCCGCCGTCCACGAGGCCGCGACCGTGGCCGAATGCCGCGCCGCCCAGCTGGCCGTCGCGGCCGCGCTCACCGAGACCGGCGACGTGGACCTCGGCGCCTGGCATCGAGCCCTCGCCGCCGCCCGCCCCGACGAGACCCTCGCCGCGGCCCTGACCGCCCGCGCCGCGGACACCCGGCAGGGACCCATGGCCGCCGCCGCCATGCTGCGCCAGGCCGCCGCCATCTCCCCCGATCCGGAGCGGGCGGGGGAGCGGCTGGCCGCCGCGGGCCGATTCGCCTGGGCCGGAGGCGATATCGCCTCCGCGCACGGCCTGCTCGACCGCGCCACCGCCCGGCTGGGACCGGAGCGCGCCGCCGTCGCCGCCCGCGGCCTGGCCGGGCTCCTGGAATTCGTTGCGGGAGAACCGGAACGGGCGAGCCGGCTACTGCTGCGCGACGCCGAACTGGTGGACCCGGCGACCGCCGCGAACCTGCGGATCGACGCCGAACGCGCCCGCTGGGTCGCCGGGCACGCCGTCCTCGACCTGGATCCCGCGGAAATGACCGGGCGGGAAGGTATTTCACGCTTCCACACCATGATCCGGCCGCTGCCGCCCGCCCCCCTGGTGCTGCTGTGGGGGCTGGCCGAGGTCGCCCTGGAGCCCTACACCCAGGCCGCCGCCTCGCTGCGCGGCAGTGCCGCCCCGGCCGCGGTGTCGCTGCTGCCGCAGCTGGCGATCCTGCAGTTCGCCAACGGCCGCTTCCCGGCCGCCGAACGGACCCTGGCGGAGGCCTTCGAACTGGCCGAGGCCGGGGGCGTGGACAACGTGCTCGCCCAGTGCTGGTCGTTGCGCGCGAAAATCGCGGCGTTGCACGGTGATTCGGACGAGGTGCTGGAGAGCGCGGACCAGGTGCTGGCGCTGGCCCGGCCGCGGCGCGCGCACGCGGTCATGGCGTCGGCGCACTGGCATCTGGGCTTCCACGCCCTGAGCCTCGGCGACCCCGAGACCGCCTATCTGCGGCTGCGCACCCTGGCCCAGCCCGGCCACGACGCCCGGCATCCGACCTACGCGCGCCTGGCCGCGGTGGACCTGGTGGAGGCCGCGGTCCGGGTCGGCCGCCACGACGAGGCGGCCGGGTACTACGACGAGGTCCGGGACTGGGCGCTGCGCTCCCGCGCCGACTGGGCGGTCTCGGCCGCCTACACCTGCCGGGCCCTGCTGAGCCCCGACGATCGCGCCGACCGGTACTTCCAGCGCGCGCTGGCGATCCGGCGCACCCGCCACGACCTGAACCAGGTGCGGATCCGCCTGCTCTACGGCAAGTGGCTACGCCGGGCCCGCCGCCGCGCCGACGCCGCCGAGCAATTGCGCACGGCCGCCGAGTCCTTCGAGGGCATGGGCGCGGCCCAGTGGGCGCTGCTGGCACGGCAGGAGCTGGAGCTCACCGGCCGGCGCGCCGCACCGGTCACCGCGCACGGCGAGACCTCGGTGCTGACGGCGCAGGAGCTGCGGGTGGCGCGCCTGGCGGCGCACGGACTGACCAATCGGGAGATCGGGACCGAGCTGTTCCTCAGTCCGCGCACCGTGGGGCATCACCTGTCGCGGGTGTTCGGCAAGCTGGGGCTCAGCGGCCGGGCCGATCTGGTCGACGTCGACTTCGACAACGGCATGCGAATCGTGCGGCCGCGCTGAATTTTTCGGTGCGACCGCGGGGCGGGTCAGTCCAGATGTACCGACTCGCCCCAGTAGCGGGGGTCCCAGTTGATGAGGATCATGCCGGCCACGCTGCCCGCGCAGCCGCCGCAGGCGTGCACCAGGATCAGGCTGTCCACGTCGGTGTCCCCGGCCAGCACGGCGCGGGTGGACAGCCACACTGCGCGCAGGTGCAGGGCGGCGGGTCTGTTGCAGCGCACGCACTCGGGCAGCGTGTCCTCCGGGTCGTTGCGCCCGATCCGGACCTCCGGGGTGACGGGTGCTCCCGGGCCCAGGGCTGCGTCGAGGAGCGGCGAAAATTCCTTGCGCTCACGGTCTTCCACCTCGGCAGGCTAACTATTTCCGGCGAGGTCCGCACCCTGTACGCCCGGAGCCGGTCCGGCCGGTTGCCGGGCGGTGCCCTCGCGTGGTGTGGATGTTTATCATCCGTTCCGCTGGGAATGTCAGGGGAGACGCATTGGCGCGGTGCCCGAAATAAGGGTCTCTTCGGCGCGCCCGCATTTTACCGACTCGGGGTGCGGAGAGAATCGGTCACCGTATCGGTCGGTCGATCGGTCATTACCGGAATGTCCGTATCCGATTGTCTCCGCGATGATCTCAGCCGCTGGGAAGGCGGTGTTTACGAGTTTGTCGGTTGCTCGCAATGCGAGGTACCTTGCGACGTGCGCGAGATTCGGGTGCTCCCGGGGAGGGAACGAGAACAGAACGAACTGTCTCGTGTATTGAACGAGGTGCGCGCCGGTCACGGCGGGGGATTATTGCTGTGGGGTGAGCCGGGGATCGGTAAATCCGCGCTACTCCGGGATGCGGAACAACGCGCCACCGAATTTCGTGTGCTGGCCTCTCGCGGGAATTCCGCCGAATCCGATGTGGATTTCGCGGCGCTGCGGGAACTGCTCGGTCCGCTGGCCGATCGCGTCCCCGCGCTGCCCGGCCCGCAGGCGCGGGCGCTGGCCGCCGCGCTCGGCCGCGGCCCCGGCCCGGCCGACCGATTCCTGGTCGGCGCGGCCCTGGTGACGCTGCTGGCGGCGGTGGCCGCCGAACAGCCGGTGCTGCTCATCGTGGACGACGCCCAGTGGGCCGACCTCGCGACGGCACGCGCGCTGACCTTCGCGCTGCGCCGCCTGGGCGCGGACCGGGTGGCACTGCTGGCGGCGGTGCGCGACTGCCCGGCCGGCGCGGTCTGGCAGTCGCTGCGGGTGCTGCCCGTCGCGCCGCTGACCGACGCGCAGGCCCGCCACCTGCTGTCGCGGCGCTCCGGCGGCGTCGGCGCGCCCCGCGCCGCCCGCATGCTGCGGCTGGCCGACGGAAATCCGCTGGCGCTGCGGGAATTCCCCGTCGACACCGAGGACGGTGCCGGAATCGCCTGGGGCCCGGCGCCTTTCGGGCCGCGGCTGCGCGCCGCGTTCGCCGACCGGCTGGCCGCGCTGGACCCGGCGGTCCGCACCCTGCTGAGCGTGGTCGCCGCCGAGGACCGGGGCACGCTGGGCGCGGTCACCACCGCCGCGGCCGAACTCGGTGTCACCCCGGCGCATTGGGAGGCGGCGCTCGAGGCGGGCCTGCTGACCGTCACCGACGGCCGCGTCGACATGCGGCACCGCCTGCTCTGCGGCGCGGCCTACGACGCGGCCGCGCCCGCCGAACGCCGCGCCGTCCACCTGGCCCTGGCCGCCGCCCTGCGCGGCGCCGAGACCAGCGAACTGTGCGCCTGGCACCTCGCCGCCGGTCTGGACACGCCGAATCCGGAACTGGCGCAGGCCCTCGCCGACGGCGCCGACCGCGTCCACCACCGCAACGGCCCGCTGGCCGCGGCCGCGGTCCTGCGCCGGGCCGCCGCCATCACCGCCGACCCCGGCACCGCGGGCGTCCGCCTCGCCACCGCGGCCCGATTCGCCTGGGAAGGTGGCGATATCGAATCCGCCCGCCGCCTGCTCACCCTGGCGGAAACCCGGACACTCCCGCCCGCTATCGCCCTCGCCGCCCCCGGCCTCCCCGGCCTGCTCGAGCTCGTCGCCGGCGATCCGGCCCGCGCCCACACCCTGCTCCTGCGCGACGCCGCCGTGATCGCCGCCCAACCTCCGGTGTCGGCCGCCGACGCGAGCATGGATTCGCCGCCACACCAACGTATTTCGGAATTTGCCACTACCTCGTCGGAAGTCGCTGGTGCGCGCGCGAATGCGCTGCGCCGGGGACGCGGTGACGACATCGCGGCCGGACTGCGGCTGTTGGCCGGGCGGGCCGTGTGGGCGTTGGGGCAGGCGCCGGATCTGCCGATGGACGGGCAGCTGGAAGCCGTGACGGCCGAGCCGTCGCCGATTCTGTCGGCGCAATTGCTCCCGGGCGCCGAGCAATTGCTCGAGTGGGGGCTGGCGGACCAGGCGGTGGAGCCGTATCTGGCGGTCGCGGCGGGACTGCGGGCGACCGGGGATCGGGCGGCGGCGATCGGGGTGCTGCCGCAGCTGGCGACCCTGCAACTCGCGACCGGGCGGTGGGAGGCGGGGGAGGTCACCCTGGCGGAGGCGTTCGAGCTGGCGTCCGGAGCGGGCGCGGACAATATCCTCGCCCAGTGCTGGAACCTGCGGGCCCGGCTGTCCGCCCAGCGCGGCGACGCGGACCTGGTGGCCGACAGCGTGGATCGCGCACTGGCCCTGTCCCGCCCGCACTCGGTGCCCCTGCTGGTCGGGAGTGCCTACTGGCATCACGGTTTTCACGCACTGACCGCCGGCGACGCCGAAGCCGCCTATCGCCGGCTGCGCGCGCTGTCGCAGCCGGGCCACGAAGCCGCGCATCCGACGCTGGCCCGGCTGGCCACCCTCGATCTCGTCGAAGCGGCTTGCCGCGTGGGGCGTTTCGATGAGGCCACCGCGCACGCGGAGCGCATCGTGGCCTGGGCGCGGCGGTCCCGGGCCCGCTGGGCACTGGCCGCCGCCTACTCCTGCCGCGCGCTGCTGTCGGAGGAGGATCGCGCCGAGCACTACTACCGTCGCGCCGTGGCGGCCGGCGACGCCCGCCACACCAGCTTCGGTCGCGCCCGCAGCCAGCTGCTCTACGGCAAGTGGCTGCGCCGGGTCCGCCGCCGCCGCGACGCCGCCGAGCAATTGCGGCCGGCCGCAGACGCTTTCGAGCTGATCGGCGCGACGGCGTGGGCCGCGCGCACCCGCACCGAACTCGATCTCACCGGCACCGGGGCCAAGCCCGCGGGCACCGGGTCCACGCCGCTCACGGTGCAGGAGTCGCAGGTGGCCCGGCTCGCCGCGCAGGGCCTCACCAATCGGGAGATCGGCGCGGAACTGTTCCTCAGTCCGCGCACCGTGGGCCACCACATGTCCCGGATTCTCGAGAAGCTCGGTCTCACGGGCCGTTCCGAGCTGCGGGGCATCGACTTCGACAATGGGATGCGGCTGACCCTGCCGTCCGGCTGACGGGCCGCGTGCTCAGGCGCGCGTGAGTTCGAACAGCCGGAAACGGCGCGCACCCGCGTGCCGCTGCTCCATGGCGTACCCCGGCCAGAACTCCAGCGCCCGCCGCCAGGCGCGATCGCGATCCGCGCCGGTCAGTTCGCGCACGCGGACCCCGAACCGCTCGCCCCGCACCTCGAGTTCGGCCGTCTCGGCGTGGCGCAGGTTGGCCGCCCAGGACGGCTGCACGGGCTCGCCCCAATTCGAGGAGATGATCAAGAAGCGCTTCTCGTCGAGTGGATCCGGGGTGTAGAGCAGGCTGACGGTGCGCGGCAGTCCGGTGCGTCGGCCCGCCACCGTGAGCCGCACCGCGGGCAGGCCCGCGATATCGAGGATTCCCATGCGGTCGTGGGTGACTCGGCGCGCGAGGCGTTCCAGGGCGAAGACGGCGGGGGCGGCGCGCATGACGGTGCGCCGGCGGGCCAGTGCCCGCCCGAGCCGGGGGAGCGGATTCCAGCGGGCGGGCGCGCCGGGGCCGCGTCGCCATTCAGCGAACACCATGCCCCGATTATGTTGCCGGGCCGCCGCTAGGGCGCCCAACGCGCCCGATCCCAATCGTCGTTCCAGTCGTTGGGGTCGGCCGGGGACCGATCGTCGTCGTGCTCGCGCGGGAGTTTCCCGGGGTCGCGTTTCCGGGGCTCGGTGTCGTCCCGATCCGGGGCGGGCCGGGCCGCGGTGGGCCGCCGCGCGCTGGCGGGCGGCGGCTCGGGGAGATCCTCGCTCATGACATCCCTTCGTGCCGGTTATGCACAAAAGGTATCGAATCAGCGATTTCTCAGCTACCGATGGGTTGCGGGTTTCCCGGACGGTCAGGACTCGCTGCTGCCCCGGAACCACGGGTCGTTGGTGCCCAGCGCGGTCAGCAGCAGGCGAATGGCCGCTACCCGCTGCTCTTTGCCCGGCAGCAGGTCGAGCGCGCATTCCGGGTCCGCGGGCGGGCCCAGATGGGTGCAGCCGCGCGGGCAGTCCTCGATGGCGTCGGCCAGATCGGAGAACGCCTGAATGACGTCATCGGGCGTGATGTGGGCCAGGCCGAACGAGCGCACGCCGGGCGTGTCGACCACCCAGCCATCTCCGGGCAACGGCAGTGCCACCGATTGGGTCGAGGTGTGCCGGCCCTTGCCGACCCCCGACACCACACCGACCGCCCGGTCTGCATCTGGGACGAGCCGGTTCACCAGCGTCGACTTGCCCACCCCCGAATGCCCGATGAACGCGGTCAGCTTGTCGTCGAGCAACTCCAGCACCGGTTCCAGCGGATCCTCGATCCCGGCGTAGACGATGGTGAGATCCAAATCCTCGAAGGCCGCGGCGAATTCGGATTCGGCGGCCAGATCATGTTTGGTCAGGCACAGAATCGGTTGCAGCCCACCGACGAACGCGGCCACCATGGCCCGCTCCACGAACCCGGTGCGCGGCGGCGGATCGGCCAGCGCCACCACGATGAACAACTGCTCGGCGTTCGCCACCACCACCCGCTCGAACGGGTCGGTGTCATCGGCGGTGCGGCGCAACACCGTTCGCCGCTCCGCCACCCGCACGATGCGGGCCAGGGAGTCGGGCTTGCCGGACAGGTCGCCGACCAGATCCACCTGATCGCCGACCACGATCGGGGTCCGGCCCAGTTCGCGCGCCCGCATGGCGGTCACATTGCGATCCGGATCCCCGTCCAGCACGCACCCCCAGCGCCCGCGATCCACCGAAACCACCATGGCCGCTTCGGCATCCAGATGCTGTGGCCGGGTCTTGGTGCGCGGGCGCGAGCCCTTGCCCGGGCGCACCCGGACATCGGACTCGTCGTACTCGCGGCGCCTCAGTGCTCTGCTCCGGCCAGCATGCTCTCCCACAGCTCGACGAATCCGGGCAGTGTCTTGGCGGTGGTGCCGATGTCCTCGATCTCCACGCCCGGCGTCACCAGGCCGATGATCGCGCCCGCGGTGGCCATCCGGTGGTCGGCGTAGGAGCGCCACTGCCCGCCGGTGAGCGGGTTGGGCACGATGGCCAGCCCGTCGTCGGTCTCGGTGGCCTTGCCGCCGAGCCGGTTGATCTCGGTGGCCAGCGCCGCCAGCCGGTCGGTCTCGTGGCCGCGCAGATGCGCGATGCCGCGCAGCCGCGACGGCGAATCCGCCAGTGCCGCAAGGGCGGCCACGGTCGGGGTCAGCTCGCCCACGTCGTGCAGGTCGATATCGATGCCGGCCAGGCGTTCCGGGCCGCGCACGGTGAGCACGTTGTTGTCGAAGAAGCGCGCCTCCGCGCCCATCCGGACCAGGATTTCGCGGATCACGTCGCCGGGCTGGGTGGTGTACCGCGGCCAGTGCGGGATGCTCACCTCGCCGCCGGTGACGGCGGCCGCGGCCAGGAATGGGGTGGCGTTGGACAGGTCCGGCTCGATGTCCCAGTCCACCGCCCGGATCGGGCCGGGCGCGACGGTCCAGGTCTGCGCCTTGCGCGGATCGTTGGGCGCGTCCACCCGGACGTCGGCGCGCCGCAGCATCTCCACGGTCATCTCGATGTGCGGCATGGACGGCAGCGCCGCGCCGTCGTGGTTCACGGTGACGCCCTGCTCGAACCGCGCCGCCGACAGCAGCAGTCCCGACACGAACTGGGAGGAGCCCGACGCGTCGATGGTGACCGGCCCGCCCCGCAGCGTGCCCGTGCCGTGCACCACGAAAGGCAGCTGGTTGCCGTCGATGTCGAGGCCCAGCGCGCGCAGCGCGTCCAGAATGGTGCCCAGCGGTCGCGTCCGCGCCTGCTCGTCGCCATCGAAGGCGACGTCCCCGCGCGCCAGCGCCGCCACCGGCGGCAGGAACCGCATCACCGTGCCGGCCAGTCCGCAATCGACCATGGCGCTGCCGAATTCGGCGGGCGGCGTGACGACCAGCGTCGTCCCGTCCCCCTCGATCCCGACGCCCATGGCCCGCAGCGCCGCGATCATCAGATCGGTGTCGCGGCTGCGCAGCGCGCCGGTGAGGGTGGACGGCCGATCCGCCAGCGCGGCGAGAATCAACGCCCGATTGGTGATCGATTTGGACCCGGGCAGGGTCACGGTCGCGTGAACGGGAACTCGGACAAGGGGCGCGGGCCAGAAAGTCACAATGCCTATCCTCCCAAATGACCGGGGTCTCGCGGGGCGCACGTCCCGTTCTCGCCCGTACCGCAACCCTCGACGTATACGTATACGAGTACGTATGCTGGGTGGGTGATCGATCCCATCAGCCTCGTAATCGGTGGCGCGCTGGTCGGCGGCGGCTGGCTCGCGGGCCGATTCGGCTCCCGCCGCACCAAGTCCGAGCAGCCCGGTCCGGCGCTCTGCGGCTGCGGCCACGACCTGGCCCTGCACGACCGCGAAGCGGGCCACTGCCACGCCGAGAACTTCCGCAAGACCGGAGCGGGCATCAAAGCCTGGGCGCGCTGCAACTGTCGGCGCTACACCGGCCCGACCCCGCTCGAGGAGTTCTTCGCCGCACCGCCGTTGCCGCCGACCTCCTGACGAACGACGCCGGTCCCCGTGGGGGACCGGCGTTGTCTCAGTGGGCGTTTCGCTTACTTGGCGCGCCCGTGCACCAGCGGCACGATCTTGCGGAGCAGCTTCATGGTGCGGTCGGTGCGGCTGTAGGACAGCAGCGCCATGCCCGGAATCGCGAAGCGCTGCACCGCGATCGAGTGCGGGCGGGCGAACTCCAGCAGGCCCGGGGCGCCGTGGATACGGCCGATGCCGGAGTCGCGGACGCCGCCGAAGGGCAGCCCGGAGATGGCCGCGTAGGACAGCACCGAGTTCACCGAGGTGCAGCCGACCTCCAGGCGGCGGGCGATCTCCATGCCCTGCTTCTTGGAGTAGACCGCCGACCCGAGCCCGTACTTGCTCTTGTTGGTCAGCTCCACGGCCTCGTCCACGCCGCTGACCGTCTTGATGGTGACGGTCGGGCCGAAGGTCTCCTCGCACACCGCGTCCGAGGACTCGTCGGTGTCGACCAGGATGACCGGTTCGATGTAGGGGCCCTTGACCGATTCGGGTCCGCCGAGCACCGCGGTGCCGCCGTTCTTCAGCGCGTCGTCGATGTGCCGGCGCACGATGTCGATCTGGCTCGGCATGGTCATCGGCCCGTAGGAGGCCTTGTCGTCGGAGCCCGGCTTGATGTCGGTGAGGATCCGCTTGACCTCGGCGACGAACTCGGTGGCGATCGACTTGTCCACGTACACGCGCTCGACGCCCGCGCAGGTCTGGCCGGAGTTGGCGGTGGCGCCCCAGGCGACCGCGTCGGCGGCGGCCTTGATGTCGGCGTCGGCGGCCACGATCACCGCGTCCTTGCCGCCGCACTCCAGCAGCACCGGGGTGAGGGTCTCGGCGGCCGAGGCCATGATCTTCTTGCCGGTCGCGGTGGAGCCGGTGAACGCCAGCTTGTCGACGCCGGACTTCACCAGCGCGGCGCCCGTCGCGCCGTAGCCGTTGATGGTGATGAACACCCCATCGGGCAGTTCCGGATTCGCCTCGGCGAACGCCTTGGCCACGAAATTGCCGATGCCGGTGGAGAATTCACTCGGCTTGAAGACCACGCAGTTGCCCGCGGCCAGCGCGTAGGCGATGGAGCCGTTGGGTGTGTAGACCGGGTAGTTCCACGGGCCGATGATGCCGACCACACCGAGGGGGCGGTACTCCAGGTGGGCGGCGAAGTTGGCCATGAACGCGCCGGGCGCGACCTTGCGCGGCTTGAGCACCTTCTCGGCATTGGAGGCGGCCCACTTGATGTGCTCGAGCGCCAGCATCAGTTCGAGGAAGGCGTCGTCGAGGGGCTTGCCGTTCTCGGCCTTGATCAGCTCGCTGAGCTCGTCGG
Source organism: Nocardia tengchongensis (assembly GCF_054781395.1). NCBI lineage: Bacteria > Bacillati > Actinomycetota > Actinomycetes > Mycobacteriales > Nocardiaceae > Nocardia > Nocardia tengchongensis. The sequence continues at coordinate 622,903 of NZ_BAAGUM010000006.1, read as the reverse complement.
ACTTCTCGACCAGCTTGGAGCCCCAGCGCAGGATGTGCTTCTTGCGCTCGGCGTAGCTCAGGGCGCCCCAGGTGGCGGCGGCGCTGCGAGCCTTGGCGACGGCCGCGTGCACGGCCGCCTCATCATCGATCGGGTAGGTGGCGAGGGCCTCGCCGGTGGCAGGGTTGACGGAAGTCAGCGTGTCAGCCTGATCGAGCGGGGCGGCTTCGGTTGCAGTCATGATGTGCGGCGATCCCTTGATGAGAGGTTGATGAGACGAACGTCTCACACCGCCCAAGTGATGTCAATTGCCATCACATCGACCGCGACGCACTGGTGAGTGTCGGGGGGTGATGGCAGCATGGTCGCATGTGCGGTAGATACGCGACCACGACGAATCCCGCGACACTGGCCGCCGAACTCGACGCCATCGACGAGACCGGCGACAAGGGATTCAACCCCAACTACAACGTGGCCCCCACCAACCAGGTGCTCACCATCGTCGAACGCCATGACCGCGACCACCCGGAAGACCCGGCGGCCCTGCGCATCCGGGCCATGCGCTGGGGACTGATCCCGACCTGGACCAAGACCGCCGAGCCCGGCGTCCCGGTGAAGGGCAAACCCCTGTTCAACGCGCGCGCCGACAAGGCCGCCACCACCGCCTCCTTCCGTGACGCGGTGAAGAAGCGCCGCTGCCTGGTCCCCATGGACGGCTGGTACGAGTGGGTCACCGAGGCGGGCGGTTCCGGAAAGGCCGTCAAGCGGCCGTACTTCATGTCCCGCGCCGACGGCGGACGCCTCTATATGGCGGGTCTGTGGTCGGTGTGGCGCGATCGCGACCAGGGTGACGCGGCCCAGCCGCTGCTGTCCTGCACGATCCTGACCACGGATGCGGTCGGCGACCTGACCGAGATCCACGACCGGATGCCGCTGCCCATGCCGCGCGAGCATTGGGCCGCCTGGCTGGACCCGGATCACCCGGCGCCGGAAGCCTTGCTGGAAACACCTGCGGCCGCGACGGTTTCGGACATTCTGATCCGCGAGGTGCCGTCGCTGGTCAACAGCGTCAAGAACAACGGCCCGGAGCTGCTGGGGGCGGTGGACGAACAAGCCGGTCAGATCAGCCTGATCTGACCGGCCCGCAAGTCATTCGGCGACGGCTAACCGCACTTGACGGTCGGCAGGCCGATATTGAGCACGCATTTCAGGGTGTCGGCCATCGAGTCGATCATCTTGCTGACGATCCCGCCACCGAGCTTCTCGGCCTTTTCCGCCTTCTCGTCCTTCTTCGGCTGCGCCCCGCCGCCCGGCGCGCCCGGGTCGGGGAAGCTGGGCCCCTGCTCCGCCACTGCCACCGCCACGGGCGCGGCCGTCGCGGTCACCATGGTCAACGGGCCCGCCGCCAGGGCCAGTGCGAGTACTCCGGCGGCGGCTGTACGACGACAGCGCCTATTCGAATACGTAGGCCGATGGTGAGTCATAAACCGCATCACATCCTCGGGTTCGAATCGGACCTTGCGGACTGCACACGTTCACAACAAGCTCACTGCTCGTTCCCCAGTAACTCACAGAAAACCGCCGGGATAGTGAAAAGGCGGTGCCCCCGCCGCGTCATCGCGTCGGGGGCACCGTGTCTTCGGTTGTCGCCGGGTCAGACCGCGGCGGCCGCCTTCTCGTCCTTCTCGTCCTTGCCGGCGGCCTGGATGCCGCCCGCGGTCCGCAGCGGCACTTCCTTCCAGAACAGCACCAGGATGAAGGCGATCAGCGCCACCACCGTGGCCGCCAGGAACACCCGGTCCATGGACTTGGCGAAGCCCTCCTTGAACGGCTGCGCCAGGGTCGGATCCAGCTTCTGGATGACCGAGCTGTCGTTGAGCACCTGGCCCGCGACCGCCGGATCCTTGGCGACCAGGCCCTTGGCGACCTGCTGGTCGACCGGGTTGTCACTGGTCATGCCGTCCTTGATGGCCTGCACGTAGGCGGGCTGCTGGGCGGCGTGCTCGAGCGAGGTGGTGATGTTCGGGGCGAGCTGGGTGAACAGCACCGACAGGAACACCGCCACACCCAGGGTGCCGCCGATCTGCCGGAAGAATGTCGCCGCGGCGGTGGACACGCCCATGTCCTTGGGCGGCAACGCGTTCTGCAGCGCCAGGGTCAGCGGCTGCATCAGGTTGCCCAGGCCGAAGCCGGTGATGGCCATGAAGATCATCACGATCCACAGCTTGGTGTCGGCCGACACCAGGTGCAGCAGGAACAGGCCCGCGGTCAGCAGTCCCGCGCCGACCGGCGGGAACAGCTTGTACCGTCCGGTCCGCGAGATCAGCTGACCCGCCAGGATCGAGCCGGTCATCATGCCCGCCACCAGCGGCAGCATCAGCAGACCCGCCTTGGTCGGGCTCGCGCCCTGCACCACCTGCAGGTACTGCGGCAGCAGCGTGATGCCACCGAACATGGCCGCGCCGACCACCACCGAGATGAGCACGCCGAGGGCGAAGGTGGAGTTCTTGAACATGCGCAGCGGGATCAGCGCGGCGTCGCCCTGCTTGGCCTCGACGGCGATGAAGCTGACCACACCGATCGCGCCCAGCGCGTAGCAGAGGATGGCATGTCCACTGGTCCAGCCCCATTCGCGGCCCTGCTCGGCGATCACCAGCAGCGGCACCAGGCCGACGATCAGCGCGGAGATGCCCATCCAGTCGATCGGCACCTTGGTGGTGGGACGCTTGGGCAGCTTGAGCACGCGGGTCACCACGGCCAGCGCGATGATGCCGATCGGCACGTTCACCAGGAACACCCAGCGCCAGCCGGTGACGCCGAGGATCTGGTCGGTGCCCGACAGCAGGCCGCCGATGACGGGTCCCACCACGCTGGAGGTGCCGAACACGGCCAGGAAGTAGCCCTGGTAGCGGGCGCGTTCGCGGGGGGAGACGATGTCGCCCATGATGGTCAGCGCCAGCGACATCAGACCGCCCGCGCCCAGGCCCTGGAAGGCGCGGAAGGCGGCCAGCTCGTACATCGAGGTCGCCATCGAACAGGCCAGTGAGCCGGCGATGAAGATGGTGATGGCGGCCAGGTAGAACGGCTTGCGGCCGTACATGTCCGACAGCTTGCCGTAGAGCGGGGTGGCCAGCGTCGAGGTGATCAGGTAGGCGGTGGTGACCCACGCCTGCGCCGAATAGCCTTGCAGCTCATCGGCGATGGTGCGGATGGAGGTCGACACGATGGTCTGATCGAGGGCGGCCAGCAGCATGCCCATCATCAGGCCGCTCATGATCACCAGGATCTGTTTGTGGGTGAAGCCGGCCGAATTGACTTCCGGTTCCGCCGCTTTCGCTTGGGTTGTCACGAATTGCTCTCCGCGGGTTCGTAATAGGAATTCAGGTCTCTATGGGCCGCGATATCGGCCAGCATGCGCTGCCGGGTGTCCTCGTACCCGTCGACGAAGCGGTGCAGCAGGGCGGCGAAACTGTCGCGCTCGGCGGCAGTCCAGTCGGTCAGCATGCTGCGCAGTGAGTCGTTGCGGCGGGCCCGGATCTGGGCGGCCACGGTGCGGCCGGCGTCGGTCACGTCGAGCACGCTGGCGCGGCCGTCGGCCGGGTCGGCGCGGCGTTCGATGAGTCCGCGTTTGACCAGGCTCGCGACCTGGCGGCTGATGGTCGAGGCGTCCGAGTAGAGGTCCTCGGCGAGCGCGCCCGAGCGTTTCGGGCCGCCGTAGATCAGCTGGAACAGGATGCTGAACGCGGCCGGCTCGATCTCGCCCGCGGTGAGGGCGGAGATCTGCGCGTTGGTGCGATCGCGCAGCTTGGTGAGCCGGGCGATCTGATAGGCGATGGCGTCGACAAGGCCGTCGTCGATGTCGGTGGGGGTGGTCGCCGGGTCATCGTCGGTCACGGTCGGTCTCACCTCCTTGCGTCGTGTAATTGCTTGTAGTTGGCAACTAGTTGTACGGCGCAAGTATTCCGATATAGTTGTCACTTGGCAAGGGATTTCCGGAGGTTGTGTCTCCGCTCACGGCCGAAACGGACAATTCGCCCAAGAATCGGCTGGTCAGGACACCGCGACCGACGCGGTCACCGCCCCCGTGAGCCGCACCAGATCCCCCGGAGCCAGCTCGATCTCGAGCCCGCGCTTACCCGCGCTGCACAGCACCCGGTCCCACTCCAGCGCCGAGGCGTCGATGACGGTGGGCAGTCGCTTCTTCTGCCCCAGGGGCGAAATCCCGCCCAGCACATAGCCGGTCGTGCGTTCGGCCTTGGTCTTGTCGGCCATCGCCGCCTTGCCGCCGCCCAGCGCCGCGGCTGCTGCCTTGAGCGACAACGTGGTCGGCACCGGCAGCACCGCCACCGCGAGCCCGCCCGAACCCAGCTCGATCACCAGCGTCTTGAAAATCTGCCCCGCGGTAACCCCGAGCTCCTGCGCCAGCGCGTCCACCGCCTCGGCCCCGTACGAATCACTGCGCGGGTCATGGGCATACGCGTGCACGCGATGCTCCACCTTCGCCTGCACCAATGCCTTGATCGCGGGAGTAGAAGCGGCCATGCGGCCCACCCTAGACACCGTGCGCAAGCGGTTTTCGCGGTGTGGGAACACGGTGAGCGTTCACCCTGTTGCACGCGATACGCGCTTCTCGGCAACCGCCTGGCCCACGGACGAGAAGCACTCGAACCCCATGACCAAGGAGGAGTCGGTGACCGTTCTGCTCGAGGAGCGCCCTGCCGGTTTCCGGGCCGAATCCCTGTTCGCGGTAGATTCAATTGCTACGGCGATCGAAGGGATTAGCGTGACGAGCGACGACGACATGGTCGATCGCCGGCGTGATGACGATGCGGACAGCATCGACGCCGGTGAGGATCAAGCGGTCGACTATGACGAGGTGAGCGAATCCGGCGCCCGGAGCTCCGAATCGCCCACCGAGCTGGCCGCCCGCTTCGAGCGGGATGCCCTGCCGCTGCTGGACCAGCTCTACGGCGCGGCCCTGCGCATGACCCGCAATCCGGCCGACGCCGAGGACCTGGTGCAGGAGACCTTCGCCAAGGCCTACCAGGGCTTCAAGTCCTTCCGCGAAGGCACCAACCTGCGGGCCTGGCTGTACCGCATTCTGACCAACACCTACATCAACTCGTATCGGAAGAAGCAGCGCCAGCCCGCGCAGTATCCGACCGACGAGATCACCGACTGGCAGCTCGCCGCCACGGCCGAGCACACCTCCCAGGGCCTGCGCTCGGCGGAGATGGAGGCTCTCGAGGCGCTGCCGGACGACGACATCAAGACCGCCCTGCAGTCGCTGCCGGAGGAATTCCGGATGGCGGTGTACTACGCCGACGTGGAGGGCTTCCCCTACAAGGAAATCGCCGAGATCATGGGAACTCCCATCGGTACCGTCATGTCCCGTCTGCACCGTGGCCGCAAGCAGCTCAAGGGGCTGCTCGCGGACGTGGCGCGGGAACGTGGATTCAACCGTTCGGGCAGCGATGCGGCGCGCGAGGAGGTCACCCAGTGAGCGACGAGATGGAAGAACTGGACTGCTCGGCGGTACTCGCCGACGTTTGGCTGCTCCTGGACAACGAGTGCGACGAGACCGTCAAGGCGCGCCTGCGTGAGCACATCGACCGTTGCTCGCCGTGTGTCGAGGCCTACGGCCTGGAGGAGAAGCTGAAGTCGCTGCTGAACCGCAAGTGCGGTGGCGACCGTGCGCCCGACTCGCTGCGCCAGCGTCTGACCATGGAGATCCGGACCAGCTACACGGTGGTCGAGACCCGGATCGAACCGGCCGAATAGGACACCCCCGAACAGTTGAGCGGCACCACTTCCCTGGTGGGAAGTGGTGCCGCTCAGCAGTTTTCGAGCTTATCGAAGCAGCTCAGGCGTTCGGCCGCTTGCCGTGGTTGGCGGCATTCTTCTTGCGGCCACGCTTCTTACGTCCACGCTTACCCATAGGTAATCTCCCTTCAGTCGGTCGCCATTCTTTCACGCGGGATCTGCTGTACCTTCAGGGGCTACAGGTCACTCGAAAGCGAGAGGTGTTCATGGCTGAGGAAGTGCTGGCCGAGATGGTGTCGACCGTGCAGGAGATCCTGGTCTCCGTGGGCGACGAAGTGAAGGCCGACGATCCCGTGGTCATGCTCGAGTCGATGAAGATGGAGATCCCGGTCATCGTGGAAGGCCCCGGCACCGTGGCCTCGATCAACGTCAAGCCCGGCGACGTCCTGCAGCCCGGCGACCTGATCGCCGTCATCTCCTGAGCCGAGGTCCCGGCCGCTCCTGACGCATCCTTGCCGTGTCGCGTGGGAACATACACGCGACGTGGGAACAGAGGAGTGTGGGTGAATGTCGACCCTGAGTGAGCTACTGGCCGAGCACACCGATTTGCCGGGCGCGGCGGTCGACCATTTGCAGCGGGTGGTGGGGGACTGGCAGCTACTGGCGGATCTGTCCTTCGCGGATCTGCTGCTCTGGGTCGGGACCGGACCGGTGGCCGACGGCGCGGAGGTGGTGTGCGTGGCCCAGTGCCGGCCCACCACCGCCCCCACCGTGCATCCGGAGGATCTGGTCGGCAGCTATGCCACCAAAGAGGCGAATCCGCATGTGTTCGAAGCCCTGCTGAACGCCGATATCCAGCGTTTCGAGGCGGACAGCGCCCTGACCGGGGTGTATCACCCGCATCCTGTGCACGCCATGCGCGAGGCGATCCCGGTGCGGGTCGGCGACCACATCATCGCCGTGCTCGGCCGCGATACCGACACCCAGCGCCGCAAGATGCGGTCCAGCCTCGAGATCGCCTACATGTCCTGCGCCGACGACCTGTGCCAGATGGTCGCGGACGGCACCTGGCCGGCGCTCGAGGACCGCACCGGCTCGCATTCCAGCCCGCGCGCGGGCGACGGTTTCATCCGCCTCGACACCGAGGGCACCGTCGTCTACGCCAGCCCCAACGCGCTGTCGGCCTATCACCGCATGGGATTGCAGAACGATCTGGTCGGCCAGGATCTGGCGCTGACCACCCGCTCACTGATCACCGATCCGTTCGACGCGCAGGAGGTGGTCGGCGACATCCAGGCGGCCCTGGCCGGAAAGGGCGGGCGCCGAATGGAAGTCGAGGCGCGCGGCGCGACGGTGCTGCTGCGCACCCTGGTGCTGCGCCCGCACGGCGAACTCGGCGGCGCGGCGGTGCTGGTCCGCGACGTGACCGAGGTGAAGCGCCGGGACCGCGCCCTGCTGTCCAAGGACGCGACCATCCGCGAGATCCACCACCGGGTGAAGAACAACCTGCAGACGGTGGCCGCGCTGCTGCGCCTGCAGGCCCGCCGCACCGAGAACGAGGAGGCCCGCCTGGCGTTGACCGAATCGGTCCGCCGGGTCACCTCGATCGCCTCGGTGCACGAAATGTTGTCCATGTCGGTTGACGAAGAGGTCGATCTGGACGAGGTGGTGGACCGGCTGCTGCCGATCATGGCCGACGTGGCGACCGTGCACACCGCCCGGATCAAGGTGCGCCGCGCCGGTTCGCTGGGCGTCTTCTCCGCCGAACGCGCGACGCCGCTGGTCATGGTGCTGACCGAGCTGGTGCAGAACGCCATCGAGCACGCCTTCGACGCGGGTGAGAACGGTACGGTCACAATCCGTTCCGAGCGTTCGGCCCGCTGGCTCGACGTCATCATCAGCGACGACGGCCGCGGCCTGCCCGACGGATTCAGCCTGGAGGCCTCCGACCGGCTGGGCCTGCAAATTGTCCGCACACTGGTCACGGCGGAATTGGGCGGCTCGATCGGACTTCACCCCGGAGCCGATGTGGGAACGGACGCGGTGCTGCGAGTTCCGCTCGGCCGGCGCTCCGCCCGCTGACCGAAATATGTTGCCTCACGCATAAGTTCGGGCGGAGTGAAAAACCTGCGCCCGAACTTTCGTTCGAAAAGTGGGAATCCCGTTGATCGAGAATTCCCCTCTTTACACACTGAAGCCCGGCACCTGTGTTGGTGCCGGGCCGAATTGCGTTGCGGCCCCTAGGCTGGGTGGGCCGTAACGCCTATGTCGTCTAGCTGCAGTCAGACGACGCTGCGGGTGCGCGTGCGCGCGTTGCGACGCTTCAGCGCGCGACGCTCGTCTTCGCTCATTCCACCCCACACGCCGGCGTCCTGGCCCGACTTCAGGGCCCAGGAGAGGCAATCGGCGGTGACAGGGCAGCGAGCGCAGACCAGCTTGGCATCGGCAATCTGCGCGAGCGCCGGACCACTGTTACCCACCGGGAAGAACAGCTCGGGGTCCTCATCGCGACAGATGGCCTTGTGGCGCCAGTCCATTCCTCTGCTCCTTTGCTAGGGCGCGCACGGCGCTGCCCCTTAGGTTTGTGGTCCGTTCACTTGTGCGACTCGAATGTTTCCGCACGGTTGCTTGTGAATGCTTTCACGAACACCGTAGATGTCAATAGATACCTGGTGCACCGTGGGGAAGCTCACGCTGTAAGACCCCTACATGGGGGTCCGCCGTGTCATTTGTACTCGGTCGAGCGGGTTTTCGCAGCGCAACAACGAGTTTTCTCAGGTGTGTCGAACCGGCTAGGGCTTCGGCGCGACCACATCGAGGATATCCGGGACGGCTGTGAAATTCACCATGTTGCGTCGACCGATGAAGTCGCCGTCGATTTGCAACCCGATCGGTTCTTCCGCTGTGACGGTTACGCCCGGAACGTCGTCCTCGCGAAACAATGTGTGGCCCTTGGGTTCCGCACCGGCCGACAGCAACTGCCGCGCGACCATCAGGGTGGGCAGAACACCCATGGTGCGCATGGCAAACACCCCGAGACCGGATTCGAAGGTGGTGCCCGGGTTGGTGATGACGGGCGTGTTGTCGAGATATGTCCAGGGACTCGCGTTGGTCACGAATGCGTAATGCACGTTCGTGACCGGTTCGTGACCTGGAATGTCCAAGGTCACTTGCGGGGCACGACGTTTGGCGCGGAAGAACTGCTGGACCGTGGTGCGCAGATAGCGAGCGGGCGTGGCGGACTTGCCCTTCGCGCGTTTGGCGTCGATGACCTCGCACACATCCGCGTCCAGACCCACACCCGCGCTGAAGCAGAACCAGCGATCGTCGGCCACGCCCAGGCCGATGCGGCGGTCCGCGCTGTCGGCCAGCAGATCGATGAGCTGATTGGCGGCGGTCACCGGATCCGGCTCGATGCCCAGCGAGCGCGCGAACACATTCGCCGAACCGCCCGGAATGATCCCCAGCCGCGGCAGCCACTCCCGGCGCGGCTGCCCGGGCAGCGGGAGGAATCCGTTGATGGTCTCGTTCACGGTGCCGTCGCCGCCGTGCACCACGATCAGATCCATCCGGCTGTCGGCGGCCCAGGCGGCCAACTCGGCGGCGTGCCCCCGCCGCTCGGTCTGGCGCACGGTGAGTTCGGTGCGGCTTTCCAGCGCGTGGGCGAGCAGATCGCGAGTGGACCGGGTGGTCGAGGTGGCATTGGGGTTCACGATCAGCAACGTCCGCACGTGACGCAGCCTACTGAGGTCCGCCGCGACACGGATGCCCGAGTCGGTTGACGCGAGGGCTCGAGGTGGTCCAGCGGGCCGGTGAATGCGGGTGGGCGGGTCCGGGATTCGTCAACGACGCTCGGTCGTAGGCTGGGGGTCGTGGCTGAGCAGAACCAGGGCGAGAACAAGTCGGCGGGCGACACGGGGGCCGTGCCCACCACGGTGCGCGTGGCGGGTGCGCTGGTCGCGCTCGAAGGCGCGGCCGGACTGGTCGCGATGGTCGTGCTGATCATCGTCGGGCTGGACGGGGCGGCGCAGAGCGCGAAGAACAGCTATCTCACCGCCGGGTACGCGGCGATCCTCGGCAGCATGGTGCTGGCCGCCGGCATCACCCTGATGCGCGGCAAGCGGTGGGGCCGCGCACTGGCCACGCTGACGCAGTTGCTGCTGCTGGGCGTCGCCTACTACATGTTCACCTCGGGGCGTCCGGAGTTCGGGACGCCGCTGGGACTGCTCGCGCTGGGCACCCTGGGCGCGCTGTTCGCGCCCGCCTCGACCAGGTGGATGGCCGAGGGTTACGGCTCGACCGAGGAGTAGCCGCCGGACTGCGCCGGGCCGTTCCGATGGCTCAGTGGCGCGTGAACCGATTTTTGGACGCTTGCCCACCAACTTGGGGTGAGCGAGCGCTTTCCAACGGATCTGTGGCGCCGCCGAGCGCCGGGCGCGGATCCTCAGTCGTCGGCGTGCGTGGCGAGCCGCGCCAGCGGCGCCCCGGACAGCCGGTACCCGGTCCACTCGTGCTGGTGCTCGGCTCCGATGGCCTGGTAGAAGTCGATGCTCGGGGTGTTCCAGGTGAGCACCGACCAGTCCATCCGGGCGTAGCCTTGCTCGACCGCCTCGCGGGCCAGCGTCGCGAGCAGGCTCTTGCCCAGCCCGTGACCGCGCGCCTCCGGCTTGACGTAGAGATCCTCCAGGTAGATCCCGTGCACGCCCTTCCAGGTGGAGTAGTTCAGGAACCAGATCGCGCAACCGACCACGCCCTGATCGCTCTCGGCCACGTGGGCGTACAGCGCCGGGTTCGGACCGAACAGCGCGGTCTCGAGCTGCTCCTCGGTGAGCGTGCACTCGTCGGGGGCCTTCTCGTAGTCGGCCAGGTCGTGGACGAGTCCCACCAGTGCGGGAACGTCGGCGGGTGTGGCGCGGCGGATCATGCGGGAGCCCCTTCCATCGGGTCTAGCGGCGCGACCAGGTTGTGCGCGAGCACGGTGCGCGCGTCGTGATCGTGTCCCAGCACGGTAACCGCGGCCGTGGACAGGAAGAATCGCCGGCCCTCGACCACCTCGAACTCGGCCCAGCGCGCGATCAGGGCGCGGGAGAAATGGCCGTGCCCGACCAGCACCACGTCGCGGGTGGCGAGTTCGGGGATGACGGTGGCCAGCACGTGGTCGGCGCGTTTGCGGACATGCTCGGCGGATTCGCCCTCGGGCACAGCGCCGGTCCAGATGGTCCAGCCGGGCGACATCCGCTGGATCTCGGGGGCGGTCAGCCCCTCGTATGCGCCGTAGTCCCACTCCGCCAGATCGTCGTCGACGATGACGCCGGTCAGCCCGGCCAGTTCGGCGGTGCGCAGGGCGCGCTGCCGGGGACTGCTGAGTACCAAGGGATTCGACAGGTCCAAGCCGCGCAGCAGTGTTCCGGCGGACCGGGCCTGGGCCTCACCGATCTCGGTGAGCGGTATGTCGGTGCGCCCGGTGTGGCGGCGCGCGGCCGACCAGGCCGTCTCCCCGTGTCGCAGCACTATCAGCCGGAATTCGCCACCGCTCATGAATTGATCATGCCGGAACGGTCAGGAATGTGCGCCGACGCCGTATACCTGGGTGCCCCGGCGCTCCAGGAACGTCGTGCCCGACACTCCGAGCGAAATGGGTTCGCCGTGATAGTCGCTGCGCTGCAGCGGGATTCGGGAGAGCTGGGCGCCGGTGGCGGGATCCAGGATGGCCAGCCCGTCCGGGACCGGGGCGATCAGCTGGCCGGACATCAGTGCGGCGGTGCCGAGCACATTGTGGGTGCCCCACAGCGGGTCCAGGGTGGTCAGATTCAGCGCGACCAGGGCCTCACCGGTGTAGACGAAGAACCCGGTCGACAGGCGCGCGACCATGGCGGTCTGGGTGAACGCCGGCATCTGGTGCGTGGCAACCATATTGCCGTTCACGTCGTAGAGCGCGAGAACCGGTGTGGTGGAAGCCGTCCCGGGTAGGTAGAGCGCGATCCTGGTGTCGGACACCGCGATCACCCGGGCCCCGTCCACCGCGCCGCCCGGCTCGTTGAGCACGTGCGAGCTGTATTCCTCCGGCGTGGTGCCGTCCTTCGGCGCCGGATTCAGGATGGACAGCCGATCGGCGGCCTCGTTGGGGCAGCGTTCCAGCACCGCCACCCGGCTCGGCGCCGACGCCGCCGACAGCAGGTCGCAGCCGCTGCGCGGCTGGGTGTGCGGATTCACCGGGGCGTCCACGTAGCCGTATTCGAGGGTGCGGACCATGTCCGAACGCCACAGCTCGAGCCGCCGCGGCCCCTGCGCCAGCATGTAGGTGCTGTCGGGGGTGAGGGTCACGTGGTTGTCCATGTAACTGGACCGGGCCGCCACCCGAGCGCCGTTCTCGACATTGAGCAGCGTGGTCTGGCTGCACCCGCGCTGATCCTTGTAGGTGGCGATGACCGTCCCGAATTGGACCTCGGCCGCGCACAGCGGCAGGTCCCGCTCGTAGGTCCACACCTGTTCGCCGGTGCGCGGATCCCGCCCGGACACCGTGCCGCCGTCCGCGGTCACGGCGACCCCGCCCACCACCAGCGACCGTTCCGCCGCCCCGTCCGGCGCGTGCCACAGCTCGGAGACCTGCGACGGCACCGGGTCGGTGGACACCGGGGCGGGGAGGGTGCGGGTGGCGGTGGCGGCGTGGGTACCGCGAACACCGCTGGTCAGCACCACGACCACTGTCGCGATCGCCACCAGAGCGGCGATCGCGACAGCAGTGAGAATATCGGCGCGCGTCCGCCGCTCCGGTGCGAGCACGACAGCGAGAGTAACCGATCCGAGCGGCTAGGCCGAGGCCGCGACCGCGGTGTCGGCCACCGTGATGGCGCCCTCCGCCGCGGAATCGGCCTTCTTGCGCCGCGTCCGCTTGACCGGAGCCGCCTCGGAACCGCTTGCCGCGGCACCCGGCTCGACCGCTTCGGCCTCGGTCTTCGCGGCCGCCTTCACGGCCTTGCGAACCCGCTTCTTCGGCGCCTCGGCCTCGGCCACGATCTCGCCCTGCGCCGCGGCGGCCTTGGCCTTCGCGGCGCCGACCTTGCCCTTGGCGGGCTCGGCCGTACCGTTGGCGGACCCCGCCTCGGTGTCGGTGGCCGCGGTCACGGCCTTGCGAGTCCGCTTGGCCGGGGCCTTCTTCGGAGCCTCGGCCGGCTCGGCGGCGGCGTCGCCACCGGCCTCGACGACGGCTGCGGTTGCGGCCTTCCGGGTCCGCTTGGCCGGAGCCTTCTTCGGAGCCTCGGCGGACTCCTCGGCGACCGTCGCGACGGCGGCCTTGGCGCGGCTCGCCCGCTTCTTCGGCGCAGCCATCGCGGCCTCGCCCGAATCGGTCACGACCGCAGCCGATTCCACCGGGGCGGTCTCGGCCACGACCGCGGCCGCCTCCGATCCGGTGGCGGAATCTGCTGCGCCGGTGCCGGATTCGGCCACGGCCTTGGTCCGGCGGGTGCGCTTCTTGGGCGCTTCGGCGGCGGGAGCCTCGGCGGACACGGTCGCGTCGGCCGGGGCGGCCTCCACGCTCTCCGTGACGGTGACTTCGGCAGCCTTGCTGCGACGGGTCCGCTTGCGCGGCGCGGCAGCCTCGGCGGCCTCCACGACGGCGGGAGCCTCCGCGACCGCGGTGGCCTGCACTGCCTCGGCGGCGACCGCGACGTCACCGGTGTCGGCCACGACCTCGGCGGGAGCGCTCGCACCGTTGCCGTTCTCGGCCGAACCCTTGCCACGGCGGTTGCGCCGGCGAGTACGGCCGGTCTCGGCGGACTCGTCGGCCGCGATCTCCACCGCGGCTTCGGTCTCCACCGAGGTGGCGGCGAGGACCGCGGCGGTCTCGGCACCGTTGGCGCCACCCTTGCCGCGCCGGCGGCGACGACGGCGACGGCCGGACTTCTCCGGATCGCCGACGGTCGAATCCGTCTCGACGGCAGCGGATTCCGTCACCACCGTGGTGGTGGCCGGGGCCGCGTCGCCCTCGGTGCGGCCGCCACGGGTGCGGCGGCGGTTGCGGTCGCGGGGAGCGCGGCGTTCGCGTTCGACGACGACGGCGTCCTCGTCGCGCGGGGCCGGGCCCTTGCGCACGATGCCGGTCACGCCCTGCGGGATGCCGAGTTCCTCGTACAGGTGCGGGGAGCGGGAGTAGGTCTCCGCCGGTTCCGGGATGCCGAGGCCGAGGGCCTTGTCGATCATGGCCCAGCGGTTCAGCTCGTCCCAATCGACCAGGGTGACCGCGACGCCGGCCTTGCCGGCGCGGCCGGTGCGGCCGATGCGGTGCACGTAGGTCTTCTCGTCCTCCGGGCACTGGTAGTTGACGACGTGGGTGACGTCGTCGATGTCGATGCCGCGGGCGGCCACGTCGGTGGCGACCAGCACGTCGATCTTGCCCTCACGGAACTTCTTGAGCGCCTTCTCACGGGCGATCTGCCCGAGGTCGCCGTGCACCGCGCCGACGGCGAAGCCGCGCTCGGCCAGATCGTCGGCGACCTTCTGTGCGGTCCGCTTGGTGCGCGCGAAAATCATTGTCGCGCCGCGGCTTTCGGCCTGCAGGATGCGGGCCACCAGTTCGCTCTTGTCGAGCGCGTGCGCCCGGTAGATGAGCTGCGCGATCCGGTCGTGCACCGCGGACTCGTGGTGCTCCTCGGCGCGAATGTGCGTGGGCCGGTTCAGGAAGGTGCGGGCCAGGGTGATGATCGGGCCCGGCATGGTGGCCGAGAACAGCATGGTCTGCCGCTGGTCGGGGACCATGTTCAGGATCCGCTCGATATCGGGCAGGAAGCCCAGGTCGAGCATTTCGTCGGCCTCGTCGAGAACGAGCACCTCCACCTTGCCCAGGATCAGATGATTCTGCTGGGCCAGGTCGAGCAGGCGGCCCGGGGTGCCGACGACCACGTCGACGCCGGCGCGCAGCGCGGCGATCTGGGTGTCGTAGGGGCGGCCGCCGTAGATGGAGGTCACCCGCACCGGGGTGCCCTGCTCGTCCTTCAGGTACTTGCTGGCGTTCTCGAGATCCTCGGTGACCTGCATGCAGAGCTCGCGGGTCGGGACGATGATCAGGGCGCGCGGGGTGCCGTCGAGGGTCTTGGTGCCGGAGCTCGCGGAGGCGATCCGGTTCAGCAGCGGCACACCGAAGCCGAAGGTCTTGCCCATACCGGTGCGGGCCTGGCCGATGAGGTCCTCACCGGCCAGCGCGAGCGGCAGGGTGAGTTCCTGAATGGCGAAAGTGCGTTCGATGCCGCGATCGGCGAGGGCCCGGACGATTTCCGGCCGCACGCCCAATTCGGCGAATGTGGGAGCGAGGTGGGTGTCGTCGAGTTCCGCGGTCAGCAGCGTGTCCGCCACACCCGGTTCCTGCTCTACGGTGATCTTGCTCAGGTTCTTGCCTTTCCTCGTTATCGCGTCTCGCGCGCACGAGGCGTGGGGCGGACCCGGACGGTCCGCGACAACCACTTGATCCGGTTTCTCGCCGCTGCGGGATGCCTGTCCCCGGGGGATGGGCGTCGACCTGGCGCGGCGGTGCAGTGCTGCGGATCGGAGTGCGCGCACATTTTCCATGGACTACGGGTATGAATTACCGCCGTCCGCGGAGATTGTAGCGTGATACGGCCTTCGGCCTGTTTTCCGCCACCGCTAATGTGTGGCGTTATTGCGCTGGTAGGCGCGCATATCGGTGTCCGCCGGGGGTTTCGCATTGGCGTTAATGATTGCGGCGCACCATAATTCGGGCAGGGGGAGCCGGCGGTCCGGTCGGTCGGCAGTTGAGTTGCTCACATATGTGATACGCCGTGTACCACCATCTGCGAAGGTAGTGCCGTGAGCTTGGCAGACACCGTGACAACCGCAGCCCGCAATGCGTGGGCCCTGACCTTCGGCGACGGCATCGAGTCCCCGGAACCCACCCCGTCAACGCTGCTGTCCGAGGCGCCGCACCGCGAACTGCGCCGCTACGACGGCGCCGGCCCCGACGCCCCGGCCGTGCTGCTGGTGCCGCCGCTGGCCGCGCCCGCCTTCTGCTTCGACCTGCGCCCCGACCAGAGCCTGGCCCGATTCCTGCTCGAATCCGGCCGCGCCCCTTACCTGGTCGACTACGGCGACATCACCTTCGACGACCGCCGCATGGGTTTCGAGACCTGGATCGACGACATCCTGCCCGAGGCCATCCGCCAGGTGTCCGCCGACCGCGGCGGCCGTCCGGTGGATCTGGTGGGCTGGTCCATCGGCGGCGTGCTGGCCCTGCTGACCGTCGCGGCCGACCAGACCCTGCCCATCCGGTCGATCACCGCCGTGGGCGCGCCCCTGAGCTACGACCACATGTTCGGCGCCCGCGAACTGCGTTCGCTGGCCCGTATCGACGGCGGCCGCACCGCGACCACCGCCATCCGCGCCCTCGGTGGCGTCTCGGCGCAGATCACCCGATTCGCCTACCGCGCCACCGCCTGGAATCGGGAACTCGAGCGACCGCTGTTCATCGCGAGCAATCTCGCCGACACCGCGACCCTGGCCCGGATGGAGACCATCGACCGGTTCCAGAATTCGCTGCCCGGCTATCCGGGGCGTTTCTACAACCAGCTCTGGGGCCGCTTCATCCTGAACAACGACATCGGCAAGGGCGGGCTGCGACTGGGTGAGCGCGAGATCGCGCTGGCCGCGGTCACCCAGCCGGTGCTGCTGGTCGGCGGACCGCAGGACGCGATCACCGCGGCCGCGGCCGTGGCGCACGGGACGACGACGCTGACCGGTTCGCCGGATGTGCGGTACGAGACCGCACCCGGTTCTCACCTCGGCATTCTCATCGCCCGTGACACCACGTGGACCTATCTGGACAAATTCCTGAGCGACCTGGCCTGATCGTTCACAGGCCCGGGAGATTCGGGAAAGGCTGCTTCCCGGGCCAGGATTCGGCGTCGAGCTCGCCGATCCGGTAGCCCTTGGCCGGCACGGTCGGGGTGATGCCCTACCAGGTCCTCCGAGTCGACCGGCGTGTTTGTGAATAGTGCTGTGGCACAAAGCCTTTCGAACAATTCGAGAGTACGCCCGGCGCGCGGCACCCGATGGGTGAATGCCCGCCGTTTTCTGGGGCTAGGGTGGGGACCCATGGGAGCAAACTCGTCCACTGCCCTCGGCGCTGCCGCGGAGTCCTCCGACGGCCGTATCTCCGCCGAACATCCCGGAGTCACCGACCTGTTCGCGGTCCTCGCCTACGGTGAGATCTCGGCCTTCTACCGCCTCGCCGAAGAGGCCAAGCTCTCCCCGACGCTGCGCGGGCGGGTGGCCGTGGCCAAGATGGCCGGCAACGAGGCCGAGCATTTCCAGACCCTCGAACAGGCGCTCGCGGACCGCGGCACGGACGTCTTCGACGCGATGGCCCCCTTCGTTCGCGCGCTGGACGCCTATCACGCCTCCACCGACCCCTCCACCTGGCTGGAGTCGATGGTCAAGTTCTATGTCGGCGACGGTATCGCCGCGGACTTCTACACCGAGATCGCCGGCGCCCTGGCTCCCGAGGTCGCCGACGTGGTGCGCGATGTGCTGGCCGAGACCAGTTACTCCGAGTTCGTGATCGAGGAGGTGCGCGGCGCGGTCGCGGCGAACCGGTCCGAGCGCGACCGGCTGGCGCTGTGGGGCCGCCGCCTGCTGGGCGAGGCGATCACCCAGGCGCAGTACGTGATGGCGCAGCGCGACGAGCTGACCGAGCTGGTGCTCACCGCGACCGGTGACCTGAACGGCATCGCCACGCTGTTCGAGCACATGCAGGACAGTCACGCCGAGCGCATGCGCGTGCTCGGCCTGGGCTGAGTTTCGCTGTCAGCGCAGGCGGTCGGGGCCGGTGGCGGTCGCGGCTGCGCTAGCGTGATCGGGACAGGACTACGACTCTAGGTTCGGAGGTTGGCCGTGGAGGTCAAGATCGGCATTTCGGATAGCCCGCGTGAGCTCGTCATCAACAGCTCGCAGACCCCGGCCGAGGTCGAGGCACTCGTCAGCGGCGCGCTGCAGGGCGAGGGCGGCGTCGTGGCGCTCACCGACGAGAAGGGCCGCAAGTTCCTGATCCAGGCTGCCAAGGTCGCCTATGTCGAGATCGGTGCGCCGTCTTCGGGTCGCGTCGGCTTTGCCGCCGTCTAGATATTTCGATCGAAAGGAATTGGCCCGCTGACATTGTCAGCGGGCCAATTCCTTTTTGATTCAACGAGAGTTGTTATCTCTCAATCGATCGGGTGCAGCGGCACGTGCTTGAGCCCGCCCCAGCAGAGCGAAACTGTGGTGTCGACCGCGTCGTCCTTGGTGATCGGGCGGTCCGCCTCGAGCCAGTAGCGCGCGCTCAGCTGGCTGGCGCCGACCAGGCCGACCGCGAGTACGCGGGCCCGGTAGGGGTCCAGTCCGGAATCGTGGGCGACCAGGTCGAACACCGCGTCCACGCAGGCCTCGGTGGCCTGCTCGACCCGGCGCTGCACCTGCGGCTCGTTGGTCAGATCCGATTCGAAAACCAGTCGGAAGCCCTGGGTCTCATGATCGACGAAATCGAAGTAGGAGGCGACGGCGGCGCGGACGCGCTGCTTGTTGTCGGTGGTGGAGCGCAGCGCCTGGCGCACGCTCGACACCAGCATGTCGACGTAGTTCTGCAGTACCGCCAGATACAGCTCGAGCTTGCTCGAGAAGTGCTGGTAGAGCACCGGTTTGCTGACGCCGGCGCACTGCGAGATCTCATCCATGCCAGCGGCGTGATAGCCGCGCTGCACGAAGACCTCGCTGGCCGCGGCGAGAAGCTGCGCCCGGCGCGCCTCACGGGGCAGACGGGTGCCGCGCTTGCTCGTCGCCATGGCCTCGGACGACATACGGTGCGATGTCATCCGGTCCACGAGGTCAGTCATTGCCAATTCTCCCAGTTGATTCCCGGTGGGAAGGATGTGTCACCGGTATCCCACGAACGATACGCGCTCAGAGGGCCGGTGCCGATCCAGGTTCCGAATATTTGTCTGCCGGCTGTTGTCGATCAACACCCGTGATGGTCGAGTGTTGCCCGCCGTTGATTATGCGAGGCCGATCACAACTGTGTAGCACATGTTCCGATTTGTGAGGTCTGCCGCATTCGCGTGAGATATCTCGCAGCAATGACTACGGGCTGGGACGGCACCTCTCTGTGACCGGCCGGGCTGTGAGAGTCTGTCAGGCGTGACCGAGAAGGCCGCCGGCGACAAGCGACGGGGTAGACCCAGCGGGCCGATCTACGATCCGCTCGGTTTGTACGTCGACGACAGCGCATCGGAGACCGGCTCGTCGGTATCTTCTGGGCTCATCGAGTCGCCCGATCCCACCCTCCCCGCTGCCGAGGACCGGCCGCTGCCGCATCAGCCGCTGCGCGCCCGCTGGGATCCCACCTCCCCGCCCGCTGACGCCCGCAACCGCCCGCGCCCGGACCGGGAGACCAAGAAGCAGAGCCCCCTGGGCCGCTTCGTCAGCACCTACGGCTGGCGCGCCTACGCGCTGCCGGTGCTGCTGGTGATCACCGTCGTGGTCGCCGTGGACGCCTTCCGCCACACCGGTGACGCCGACACCGGGCTGCCGGGCTTCGGCCGGCTCAGCGAGCACACCGCGCCGCCCAGCGGCATCATCGGCGGCGCCCCGAAGGGCGACGGCCGCTACGCCGCCGACCTGCCGACCGGCGCGGTCCCGCCGGGCGGGGTCTACGCCGATTCCGGCGCGGGCACCTGGCACGTGGTGCCCGGCACCACCGCGCAGATCGGCACCGGCACCCAGCACGTGTTCACCTACACCGTCGAGATCGAGAACGGGGTGGACACCACCGGCCTCGGCGGCGATCCGGCGATCGGCCAGATGGTCGACGCCACCCTCGCCAATCCCAAGTCCTGGACCCATGATCCGCGTTTCGCGCTGCGCCGCGTCGACACCGGCAACCCCGACTTCCGCATCTCGCTGACCTCCCGCGACACCACCCGCAAGTCCTGCGGTTTCGAGATCCCGGTCGACTCCTCCTGCTACAACGCCGATCTGGGCCGAGTGGTGCTCTCCGAAGTGCGCTGGGTGCGCGGGGCCCTGGCCTTCCAGGGCGATGTCGGCTCCTACCGGCAGTATCAGATCAATCATGAAGTGGGCCATGCCATCGGCTACCACGAGCACCAGCCGTGCGAGATCGACGGCGAGCTGGCGCCGGTCATGATGCAGCAGACCTTCGGGACCAAGAACAACGACATCGCGAAGCTCGATCCCGAGGGCGTGGTGCCGATGGACGGCAAGACCTGCCGCTTCAACCCCTGGCCCTACCCGCGGGCCTGAGCGGCCTCCGATCCCGCCGGTGCGATCGGGGCCTAGGCTTGGGGAAGAACGCTCCCGGTCTCGGTGTTGCAGGTGTGGCCGTGAGTTTCCGGCGTATTCGATTGAGGAGTCCGCACACGTGACAGCATCGCATCCCTCCCTGCCGCCCCTGGTGGAGCCGGCGGCGGAGCTGACCCGCGACGAGGTCGCCCGCTACAGCCGCCATCTGATCATCCCGGACCTCGGGGTGGACGGTCAGAAACGCCTGAAGAACGCCAAGGTGCTGGTGATCGGCGCGGGCGGGCTCGGCTCCCCGGCGCTGCTGTACCTGGCCGCCGCCGGTGTCGGCACCCTCGGCATCGTCGAGTTCGACGAGGTCGACGCGTCGAACCTGCAACGGCAGATCATTCACGGCGAGTCCGATATCGGCCGGTCCAAGGCCGACAGCGCGCGCGACTCGATTCTGGAGATCAATTCCGGAATCACGGTGGAGCTGCACAAGATTCGGCTGGAGCCGGACAACGCGGTCGAGCTGTTCGAGCGCTACGACCTGATCGTGGACGGCACCGACAACTTCGCCACCCGCTACCTGGTCAACGATGCCGCCGTGCTGGCCGGCAAGCCCTACGTGTGGGGTTCCATCTACCGCTTCGAGGGTCAGGTCTCGGTGTTCTGGGAGGACGCCCCCGACGGCCGCGGCATCAACTACCGCGACCTGTACCCGGAGGCCCCACCGCCGGGCATGGTCCCCTCCTGCGCCGAGGGCGGCGTGCTGGGCGTGCTGTGCGCGTCCATCGGCTCGATCATGGTGACCGAGGCGATCAAGCTGATCACCGGTATCGGCGACCCGCTGCTGGGCCGGCTCATGGTGTACGACGCACTGGACATGAGCTACCGCACCATCAAGCTGCGCCGCGACCCGGAGCGTCAGCCCATCACCGAGCTGATCGACTACGACGCGTTCTGCGGCGTGGTGTCCGAGGAGGGTCAGGCGGCCGCGATCGGTTCCACCATCACCGCGCGTGAGCTAAAGGAGATGCTGGACGCGGGCAAGCCGGTGGCCATCATCGACGTGCGTGAGCCGGTGGAATGGGACATCGTCCGCCTGGCGGGCGCGACCCTGATCCCGAAGGACCGCATTCTGTCCGGTGAGGCGCTGGCCGAGCTGCCCCAGAACACCCCGATCGTGCTGCACTGCAAGACCGGGATCCGCTCGGCCGAGGCGCTGGCCGCGCTGAAGAACGCCGGGTTCTCCGACGCCACCCACCTGCAGGGCGGAATCATCGCCTGGGCCAACCAGATCGACCCCTCGCTGCCGGTCTACTGAGGCGGCTGGAACGGGCCTTCGGCGGGGTGCCGGAGGCCCCTGGGTAACGCACCGGTGGCCGGTATTTCACACCATGGTTTCGGCCTGTGGGATGCCCGGCGCGGCGTCCGATGCGAAAACCTGGCCAGCGGTACCGTACGCGCGTGACCATGACTGCTGTGGAACCTCCTGAGCATGTGCGCTCGACCTTCGGGTTGCGCGAGGAAGCGCCTGTTCCGCTGGGGAACTGGGACGGCGGCTGGCGGTGCGGCGATGTGGTGCTGAGCCCGGTCACCGATCACGCGCGCGCCGCGTGGTCGGCGAAGGTGCGCGAGACGCTGCGGGTGGACGGGCTGCGCCTGGCGCGGCCGGTACGGGCCACCGATGGACGGTATGTGGTGTCGGGCTGGCGGGCGGACACCTACCTGGAGGGCGTCCCCGAGCCGCGGCACGACGAGGTGGTGTCGCTGTCGCTGCGGTTGCATCAGGTGACCGCGCAATTGGAGCGCCCGCGTTTCCTGGCCGCACAGCCGGTCGCGCCGTGGGCGGACGTGGACGTGTTCGCCGCCGCGGATCGTGCCGCGTGGGAAGCGGTTCCGCTGCGCAGTCTCAAGATGGGCGGCATGCTTCCGGCCACCTCGCCCGACGGTGACCGCAGTCTGACCCTGATCACCCAGCTGTCCACGCTGCGCAAGCCGGTGACCACGCCGGCGCAGCTGGTGCACGGCGATCTGTTCGGAACCGTGTTGTTCTCCGGTGGTTTCGCGCCCGGCCTGACCGACATCACCCCGTACTGGCGGCCCGCTCCGTGGGCCGCGGCGGTCATCGTGGTGGACGCGCTGTCGTGGGGCGGGGCCGACGACGGTCTCATGGAGCGCTGGCGTGAACTCCCCGAGTGGCCGCAGATGCTGGTGCGCGCGGTCATGTTCCGGCTGGCCGTGCACGCCCTGCACCCGCGTTCCACCCCGGAGGCCTTCCCCGGGCTGGCCCGGACCGCGGACATGACCCGCCTGATGCTCTAGGACTCCGAGGACGCGACGCGGAAAGGCCGCACCGGGCGACGAATCCGATGCGGCCTTTCCGTTTTCCCCAGGGGCGGTAGGGGAGTCTTTACACGTTGGCGTGGGCCAGCGAGGGCGCCCGGCCGACGGCGAACGAGGAGCGCAGGTAGAACCACCAGCAGAGCGCGCCCATGCCCAGGTAGGCCACCACGTAACCCCAGAAAGCGGGATTCATGCTGTGGTAGTGGGTGTTCGACAGTCGCAGCGCCTGCTGCAGGATCCAGCCGCCCGCCGCGCCGACCGCGCCGATGACGCCGATGGCCGCGCCCGCTTGCCGTTTCGCGGAGATCAGCGCGTCACCGATGTCCTGTCCGGTCTCGGCGGCCCGCTGCCGCGCTTCCGCGGTGAAGATCATCGGGATCATCCGGTAGGTGGAGCCGTTGCCGATGCCGCTGAGCACGAACAGCAGCAGGAACGAGGCCAGGTAGAGCGGGAAGTTCTTGGCGGACAACGACGCCACGATGAGCGCGGTGGTCAGCGCCATGCCGCCGAAGACGTAGATGGTGATCTTCGCGCCGGTGAGCTTGTCGGCGATCCAGCCGCCGAAGGGGCGGCTGAAGGATCCGACCAGTGCGCCGAGGAAGGCCAGGTTGCCCAGCGTGCCCATCCAGCCGATCTTGGCCAGGCTCGGGAAGTTGGCCTTGAGCAGGGTCGGGAAGGCGAAGGAGAAGCCGATGAAGGAACCGAAGGTGCCGATGTAGAGGATGGCCATCACCCAGGTGTGGCGGTTGGCCAGCGCCCGCTTGTAGGACGTGCCATCGGATTTCGCGCCGGACAGGGAATCCATGTAGCGCAGCGCGCCCACCAGTGCGATGAGGATGAACGGAATCCACACCAGAATGCCGAGTGTGATGCCGTACCGGTATCCGGCGGGAGTCTTGGCCACGATGTGGGTGCCCAGGGTGATCAGCAGCGGCACGAACAATTGTGTCTGTGCTACACCGAGATTGCCGCCCGCGGCATTGATGCCCAGCGCCGCGCCCTTCTTGCCCTCGGGGAAGAAGAAGTTGATATTGGCCATGGAGGACGAGAAGTTGCCGCCGCCGACACCGGCGATGGCGGCCAGCACCATGAACACCCACATCGGGGTCGAGGGCTGGTTGATGAAATAGGCCAGGCCCAGGGTGGGCACCAGCAGCATGCCGGCGCTGAACGCGGTGAACGCGCGGCCACCGAAGCGCGGGATGGCGAAGGTGTAGGGCACCCGCAGCGCCGCGCCGACCAGGGTCGGGGTGGAGGTGAGCAGCAGCGCGTTGTTGACGGCGTCGGGATTGTTCTTGCCCAGGAAGGCGAATCCGGCCGAGCCCATGGCGGTGACCACGCTGGCCCACAGCACCCAGACGCTGAATCCGAGGTTTTCGGCGAATACCGAGAAGATCAGATTCTTGCGAGCGGTCTGTTTACCGCCGTTCTCCCAGAATTCCGTGTTGTCGGGTTCCCAGCGGTCGATCCATCGTCCGCGTTTCTGAAAACTGATGGTTGTTTCCGATGGCTCGATAACTGTTGCCATGAGCGGCTGTCCTCTCGGCTGTCGCGACCGCCCTCATCGTTCGATTCCCGATCGTCGGGGGGAACCGTTGCGGTCGCGTCAACCGTAGGAAGCTCGTTTTACGTCCGGGTGTTTTTCGGTGACAGAGATGACAATTCGGGCTCACTTGGCCCAGATTCGCATGGTGACGTTTCGGTTACCCGAAATTCGTATCAAGCGTCCGGTATTCGGCCATGAGCGAGTCCAGGAAGCAGTTGGCGGTGCGTGCCGCGCGATCCGGGTCGCCGTCGATCACCGCCTGGACCAGGTCGGCGTGCTCGTCGTGATAGGTCTCGCCCTCGCGCGCGGACCGGAAGCGGATGCCGGCGGCGATGACGGGTAGCAGCGAGTCGTAGAACTCCAGATACACCGCGTTGTGACTGGCCACCACGATAGCGCGATGCAGCTGCACATCGGCCTCGATCGCGGCATCGAAATCGGTGTCCCACAGCCGGGTTCGTTCGCCGAGCAGGCGCCGCAGGTTCTCGATGTCGCTGTCGTCGCGGCGGCTCGCGGCCAGCCGGGCGGCGGTGGTGTCGAGGGCCTGGCGCAGTTCGAGCACGTCGCGCTGCTGGGCGTCGGCGAAGTACTCGGTGAGGGTGCCGCCGAGGGTGGAGGTGGAGATGACGTAGGTGCCCGAGCCTTGTCTGCGTTCGAGCATGCCGGCGTGCACGAGCGCCTGGACGGCCTCGCGCACCGTATTTCGGCCGGTGCCGGTGAGTTCGGTGAGTTCGGGCTCGGTGGGGATGCGCGAGCCGACGGCCCAACGGCCGGAACGGATTTCGGCACGAAGCTGCTCGGTCACCTGGGCGATGAGGCTCGTGCGCCGGACTGGTTGCACGGGGGACAGCGTACCTTGCCTCACATTCGTTGCATCACATCATCGGGTCATCCTATGATTTCGTGGTGACTGCGACGATGGATGAGACGATGGCCCCCGGGCGGGGCGCGACCCGTACCCCTGCCGATTCGGGGCGCATCCACGTCGAACACCCCAAGCCCGAAATGTCGAAGCGCGCCCTGTTCGAGGGGCGCCTGCTGGTGTTCGTCGCCATCGTCATGTCCGCCCTGACGCTGCGCATCGCCGTCACCGCGTTCACCCCGCTGGCCGCCCGCATCGGCGATGACATCGGCTATTCCACCGCGGTGGTCGGCGTCTTCGGCATGCTGCCGACCGCCATGTTCGCGCTCGGCGGTCTGCTCACCCCTGTGTTGTCCCGCCGCCTGGGCCTGGAGATGACCGCCCTGGCGGCCATGCTCATGACCGGTATCGGCTCGGTGCTGCGCGCCCTGGTGCCCGACACCTGGCAGCTGCTGGCCTTCTCGGCCTTCGCGCTGGCCGGCATGGGCATCGGCAACGTGGTGATCCCGCCCCTGGTCAAGCGGTACTTCTCGGATCGGCTGGCGATGCTCAGCTCGGTCTACATCGTGATGGTGCAGCTGGGCACGGTGCTGCCCGCGCTGATCACGGTCCCGATCGCGGACGCGCACGGCTGGCGGTTGTCGCTGGGCATGTGGGCCGTCCTGGCCTTCGCGGCTGCCCTGCCGTGGATCGCCGTGCTGCGCACTCGCCGTGACCACGCCCGCTTCGACACCACCGAATTGCCCGCCGGCGCGGTCGAATCCACCGGCAAGGTGTGGCGCTCGCCGCTGGCCTGGGGCATGGCCTTCATGTTCGGCATGACCTCGCT
This sequence comes from Nocardia tengchongensis, assembly GCF_054781395.1. NCBI lineage: Bacteria > Bacillati > Actinomycetota > Actinomycetes > Mycobacteriales > Nocardiaceae > Nocardia > Nocardia tengchongensis. The sequence goes on along the minus strand of NZ_BAAGUM010000006.1, from coordinate 597,298 downwards.
GATCACCTATTCGATGTTCACCTGGCTGCCGACGATCTTCAGCGACGCCGGCGCGAACGCCGCCTTCGGCGGTTCCATGGTCGGCATCTTCGCCCTGATCGGCCTGGTCGCGGCGCTGAGCGCGCCGATCGTGGTGGGCCGCATGGCCAATCCGTTCCCGGTGGTGCTCGGCTGCGCGGTGTTCTTCTTCATCGGTTTCGCCGGCCTGCTGTTCGCGCCGATGAGCGCCCCGCTGGTGTGGGTGCTGGCGCTGGGCCTGGGTCCGTCGACCTTCCCGATGGCGCTGACGCTGATCAATCTGCGCACCCGCACGGGCGCCGGTTCGGCCGCGCTGTCCGGTTTCACCCAGGGTGTCGGCTACTCGGTGGCCTGCGTGGGCCCGCTGTTGTTCGGTGCGCTGCACACGATGACCGGCGGTTGGCCGGTGCCGTTCGCCTTCCTCGCGGTGGCCGTGCTGATTCTGATGGCGGGCGCGTGGGTGGCGTGCAAACCGCGCTTCCTGGAAGACACCTGGAACTAGCCGGAATTTCACCGTTCGAGTTGCCGAGTCGTGAGGTTGGGTCCATGCTTTGTGGCGAGACTCTCACCTCACGGCTCGGATTCTCGTTTTCAGGCGGTTCGTGACCGCCGGAAACCGTTGCGTCACATAGGCGAAACATAAGGGCACTTCTCACGCCGGGCCCCCGGTAATCGTGAGCAACCGTTGATTCAGCGGACATTTCGCGCAGCATCACCGCAATACCCGTTTTCTACCTTGAGGCCATCCAGATTTCAGGAGGGCCTCTTGTTGACGACGCTGACCCGCAAGCGCGACATCGAGCATTGGGATGCCGAAGATGTCGAGGCTTGGGAAGCCGGTGGTAAGGACATCGCGCGCCGCAATCTGATCTGGTCGGTCTTCGCCGAGCACATCGGGTTCTCGGTGTGGTCGATCTGGTCGGTCATGGTGCTGTTCATGCCGACCGACGTCTTCCACATCGATCCGGCCGGCAAATTCTTCCTGGGTGCGGTCCCGACGCTGGTCGGCGGCTTCATGCGGATCCCCTACACCGTGCTGACCGCCAAGTTCGGCGGCCGCAACTGGACCATCGTGTCCGCGCTGCTGCTGCTGATCCCGGCGCTGCTGACGCTGTACTTCATCAACCAGCCGGGCACCTCCTACACGACGTTCCTGGTCGTGTCGGCCTTCGCGGGCCTGGGTGGCGGCAACTTCTCCTCGTCGATGTCCAACATCAACGTCTTCTACCCGCAGCGGCTCAAGGGCTGGGCGCTGGGCATGAACGCGGGCGGCGGCAATATCGGCGTTCCGGTGGTGCAGCTGATCGGTCTGGCGGTCATCGCCACCCTCGGTAACCACTACGGCAACGCGTCGGTGGTGTGCGCGGTCTACCTGGTGCTGATCGTGATCGCGGCCACGGGCGCGGCGCTGTTCATGGACAACGTGAAGAACCAGAAGGCCGACCTGTCCTACATGCTCAAGGCGCTGCGGGTGCCGCAGTCCTGGGCGATCGCCTTCCTCTACATCGGCACCTTCGGTTCGTTCATCGGTTACAGCTTCGCCTTCGGCCAGGTTCTGCAGATCACCTTCAAGGCCGGCGGCGCGAGCGTCCCGGCGGCGGCGCTGCACGCCGCGCAGATCGCCTTCATCGGCCCGCTGCTGGGTTCGCTGGCCCGCCCGTACGGCGGCAAGTGGGCCGACCGCATCGGCGGCAGCAAGGTCACGCTGTACACCTTCGTGGCGATGACGGCGGCGGCCGTGGTGGTCGCGGTGTCCTCCACCATGGGCGACCACGCCGGGCACCCCAAGGGCGGCGTGCTGGTGGCCATGATCGTCGGCTTCACCGCGCTGTTCGTGATCTCCGGCATCGGCAACGGTGCGGTCACCAAGATCATCCCGTCCGTGTTCGAGGCCAAATCCCGTTCCCTGGAAGGTGATTCGGCCAGCCGTGCGGCGTGGGCCCGCAACACCTCGGGTGCGCTCATCGGCTTCGTCGGCGCCATCGGCGCGCTCGGCGGTGTCGGCATCAACCTGATGCTGCGCACCTCCTACGCCTCCACCAAGTCCGCGACCACCGCGTTCTGGGTCTTCATGGCCTTCTACGTGCTGTGCGGCGTGGTCTGCTGGGCGGTCTTCATGCGCCGCCCGAGCCTGCGGGCACTGTCCACCGAGGCCGCCGACGCCGATGTCGTCGTCGAGGCGGAGGCCCTGGTCCTCGAGGCCGAATCCGGGTCCACCGCAATCGATTCCGCGTCCACCCCCGCCTCGTCCGCTCCGTCGGCTCGCGCCTGACCTGCCTGTTCTCGAAAGGGACCGTCATGACCAACAGCATCGAACGCAAGACCGTCGTAGTGGTCGGCCATGGCATGGTCGGGCACCGCTTCGTGGAAGCCCTGCGCTCCCGTGACGAGGCCGGCGTCTGGCAGGTCATCGTGCTCAGCGAGGAGAAGCTGGCCGCCTACGACCGCGTCGGACTCTCGTCCTACGTCGGCATCTGGGAGACCTCCGCGCTGGCCCTGCCGGGCAACGACTACGAGGGCGACGACCTGGTGCAGGTGCGGCTCGGCGTGCGCGCCGACGGCATCGACAAGGCGGCCCGCAAGGTCACCACCTCCACCGGCGACGTGATCGGTTACGACGCACTGGTTTTGGCGACCGGCTCCTACGCCTGGGTGCCGCCGGTGCCGGGCGCCGACGCCGAGGGCTGCTTCGTCTACCGCACCCTCGAGGACCTCGACGGCATCCGGGCCACGGCCGAGGCGGCCGGTCCGGGCGCGGTCGGCGTGGTGGTCGGCGGCGGTCTGCTCGGTCTGGAGGCGGCCAACGCGCTGCGCCTGCTGGGCATGACCCCGCACGTCATCGAGTACAACAACTGGCTGATGCCCGCCCAGGTCGACGAGGGCGGCGGCGCGATCCTGGAGAAGCTGGTCACCGAGCTCGGCCTGGCCGTGCACACCGGGGTCGGCACCGCCTCGGTCGAGGCCGACGCGGCGGCCCCGCTCGCGGAGAAGCTGACCGTCAAGCTGTCCGACGACAGCGAATTGCGCGCCGCGCTGGTGGTTTTCGCCGCCGGTGTGCGTCCTCGCGACGAGATCGCCAAGACCGCCGGCATCGAGGTCGGCCCGCGCGGCGGTGTCATCACCGACCTGGGTCTGCGCACCTCGGACCCGAGCATCTACGCCATCGGTGAGGTCGCCGCGGTCGAGGGTGTCTGCTACGGCCTGGTGGCCCCCGGTTACAGCACCGCCGAGGTGGTCGCGGACCGCCTGCTCGGCGGCGAGGGCGAGTTCCCGGGCGCGGACATGTCGACCAAGCTGAAGCTGCTCGGTGTGGACGTGGCCTCCTTCGGTGACGCGCACGCCAAGACCGAGGGCGCGCTCTCGGTGGTGTTGCACGACGCCGCCAAGGGCACCTACGCCAAGCTGGTCGTCTCCGATGACGCGCAGACCCTGCTCGGCGGCATCCTGGTCGGCGATGCCACCCAGTACTCGGCGCTGCGCCCGCTGGTCGGCCGCCCGCTGCCCGCCGATCCGGCCGCGCTGATCTCCCCGGCCGGTGCGGAACTGGGCGCGGACGCGCTGCCCGACGACGCCCAGATCTGCTCCTGCAACAACGTGTCGAAGGGTTCCATCTGCGGCGCGATCGCCGACGGCGCCTGCGACGTCCCGGCCATCAAGAGCTGCACCAATGCCGGAACCTCGTGCGGCGGTTGCGTTCCCATGCTCAAGAAGCTGCTGGAGCAGTCGGGCGTGGAGGTCTCCAAGTCGCTGTGCGAGCACTTCTCGCAGTCGCGCGCCGAGCTGTTCCACATCATCCAGTCGACCGGTATCCGCACCTTCTCGGGCCTGATCGCCAAGTACGGCAAGGGCACCGGCTGCGACATCTGCAAGCCGACGGTGGCCTCCATCCTGGCCTCCACCTCGAGCGATCACATCCTCGACGGCGAGCAGGCCTCGCTGCAGGACACCAACGACCACTTCCTGGCCAACCTGCAGAAGAACGGCACCTACTCGGTCGTCCCGCGGATGCCCGGCGGTGAGGTGACCGCCGACCAGCTCATCACCATCGGTGAGATCGCCAAGGAATTCGACCTGTACGTGAAGGTCACCGGCGGTCAGCGCATCGACCTGTTCGGCGCCCGCGTCGAACAGCTGCCGCTGATCTGGAAGCGCCTGGTGGACGTGGGCATGGAGTCCGGTCACGCCTACGGCAAGTCGCTGCGCACGGTGAAGTCCTGCGTCGGCTCGACCTGGTGCCGCTACGGCCAGCAGGACTCGGTCGGCATGGCGGTGCTGCTCGAAAAGCGTTACCGCGGTTTGCGTTCCCCGCACAAGCTGAAGCTGGCGGTCTCGGGTTGCGCCCGGGAGTGCGCGGAGGCCCGCGGCAAGGACGTCGGCGTCATCGCCACCGAGAACGGCTGGAACCTCTACGTCGGCGGCAACGGCGGGCTGACCCCGAAGCACGCGGTGCTGCTGGCCGGCGAGCTCGACGACGAGACGCTGATCAGCTACATCGACCGCTACCTGATGTTCTACATCCGCACCGCGGATCGCCTGCAGCGCACCGCGCCGTGGCAGGAGGCCCTGGAGGGCGGCATCGACTACCTCAAGGCCGTCGTCTGTGACGACAGCCTGGGCATCGCCGCCGACCTGGAGGCCGCCATGGCCAAGCACGTCGACGGCTACAAGGACGAGTGGGCCGCGGTGCTCGAGGACGAGGGCAAGCTGTCGCGCTTCGTGTCCTTCGTCAACGCGCCGGAGGAGTCGGACCCGACCATCGGTTTCGACGAGAGCGGCGAGCGCAAGGTGCCGGTCCTGCTGGGCATCCCGGAGCTGCCGGTGAGCGCGTCGCAGGCCACAGAACCCGCCACGCACGGGAAATGACTGCTTAACGACTTGGAAACAGGGCGCCGGTACCAATAGGTAAGGCGTTCGGAGGAGAGTTACCGATGACCGTGATCGACACACCCGGCACCGCAGTCACCACCGCCACCTCGGGGTGGACCCAGGCTTGCCGACAGGACTATCTGATTCCCGGCCGCGGCGTGGCGGTGCTGCTGAAGGGCGGCCGCCAGGCGGCCCTGTTCCTCACCACCGACGGCATGCTGTTCGCCGTCGGCAACATCGATCCGTTCGGACGCGCCGCGGTCATGTCGCGCGGCCTGGTCGGCGACCGCGGCGGCGTGCCCGTCGTGGCGTCTCCGCTGCTCAAGCAGGCGTTCTCGCTGCTCGACGGGCGCTGCCTGGACGACGACACCATCTCGCTGCCGGTATACGCGGTGCGTACCGCCGACGGTGTGGTGTCGGTGTCCAACGACCCTGTGCAGTTCGTCGGCGGTACCGCATGACCGAGGTCGACGGCGGTACCCCGCTGGCCGGATTCACCGTCGGCATCACGGCGGCCCGGCGCGCCGACGAACTCGGCACCCTGCTGACCCGCCGGGGCGCGAATGTCGTTTCCGCCCCGGCCATCCGGATCATTCCGCTGGCCGACGACAACGAGCTGGAGCGGGTGACGCGACAGCTGGTCGCCGACCCGCCGCAGATCGCGGTCGCCACCACCGGCATCGGCTTCCGCGGCTGGATGGAGGCCGCGGAGGGCTGGGGCCTGGCCGAGGAGCTGCGCTCCACGCTGGGCTCGACCCGCATGCTGGCCCGCGGACCCAAGGCCAAGGGCGCCATCCGCGCGGCGGAGCTGCGCGAAGAATGGTCTCCCGCTTCGGAATCCAGTGCCGAGGTGCTCGATCACCTGCTGGCCCAGGGCGTCGAAGGGGTGCGGATCGCGGTGCAGCTGCACGGCGCGACCACCGAATGGGAGCCAGTCCCCGATTTCTGCGAGGTGCTGCGCTGCGCCGGCGCCGACGTGGTGCCGGTTCCGGTCTACCGGTGGATCCCGCCGGACGACCGCACCCCGATGGATCGCCTCATCGAGGGCATCGTCACCGCCGGACTGGACTGCGTGACCTTCACCAGTGCGCCCGCCGTGGCCTCACTTCTCATGCGCGCCAAGGAAACCGGATTGCTGGAGGCCGTGCTGCACGCCTTCCGCACCCGGGTGCTGCCCGCCTGCGTCGGTCCGATCACCGCCGCGCCGCTCGAGGAGCTGGGCGTGCCCACCTCCATGCCGGGTCGTGCCCGCCTCGGCGCCCTGGCCCGCCACGTGGCCGAGGAACTGCCGCGGCGCGCCAACCGGATTCAGGCCGCCGGCCACGTGCTGAGCGTGCGCGGCGGGTGCGTCGTGGTGGACGGTCAGGTGCGTCAGCTGGCGCCCGCGCCGATGGCGCTGATGCGTTCGCTGGCCCGTCAGCCCGGCCGCGTGGTCTCCCGCGAGGACCTGCTCGCCGCCCTCCCCGGCGGTGGCGACGACACCCACGCCGTGGAGACCGCGATCGCCCGGCTGCGGGCGGGCCTGGGCACGCCCAAGGCCATCCAGACCGTCGTCAAGCGCGGCTACCGGCTGGCGCTCGATCCGGCCGAGTGCATGGACAACTCGCACGAGACTCCGAATCCCGTTGTCCGGCAGGCAGGCCCGGCCCGTAGCAATGGGCTGGGCGCTCGTCGCGAGGTGCCGCCGGCCCGGATCCCCGGTGCCCGTCCACCGCTGACCGACACCCCGCCCGCAGCGGCTTCCCGCCGCCCGGGCGCCCCGTCGGCGGTCAACGGCTCCGCTCACCCGGTCGCGGCCCCGTCGCCGGTGGCACGATCCGTTGGCGCGCCGCTGCGACCGATGCCCGCTCCGGCGGGCCCGAGCACCGGGGCTGCGCGACCGGGCGCGGCTCCGGTGCGCTCGGTCGCTCCGGCGAATGATGGTCGCCCCGTTGGTCTTCCGGCGCAGTCGGGTAGTGCTGCGCCAGCGGCGCCGGTCGCCGGCCCGGCGGCCACGTCCGCTCGGTCGGCAGCCACCGCGCGGGCCGTGTCGGCGTCGCGACCGTCGAATCCCGTTGCCAACCAGCCGAATTCGGTGGCTCGGCAGGAGTCTCCGGCCCGCCCGTACGGCTCTTCCGGCGCCCTGCCGGGGTCGGGAGCCGCCCGTCCGTCGCGGGGTGCGTGGTGAGCGCCCCCGCGCTGGTGCTGGTCGCCCACGGCACCCGCAGCGCGCGCGGTGTGGAGATGATCGCCGAGCTGGCCGAGGCGGTCGCGCGGGAGCTGGGCGCGTCGGCGCTCGCACACGCGGCCCGGCTGTCCGGGACAGGTGCCGGTGCCGATTTCGGGGCCGCATCGGCATCGTTGCGTGAACTGGCGATCGTGGGCGCGCCGCAGGTGCGCACCGCGTTCGTCGACGTGCTGGGGCCGTCCCCGGCCGAGGTGTTGCGGGATCTGGATCCGGTTCCCGCCGTGGTGGTTCCGGCCTTCCTGGCCTCGGGCTACCACGTCTATCAAGATGTGCCGCGAGAGGTGGCCGCGAGTGCGCACGACGCGGTCGCGGTCACCCAGGCCATGGGTCCGGACCCGGCGCTGGCGGAGGTCATGCACCTGCGGTTGCGGGCGGCGGGCTGGCGGCCGGGGGACGCGGTGGTGTTCGCCGCCGCGGGTTCCTCGGACGCGCGTGCTCGTCAGGACGTCCAGCGGGCCGCCAACCTGCTCTCCGAGCGGGTCGGCACGCCCGCCCACCTGGCCTACATCGCGACCGGCGAGCCCAAGGTCCCGGAGGTGGTGGCGGCGGTGCGGGCTGCGGGCGCGCGCCGGGTGTTCGTCGCCTCCTACCTGCTCGCGCACGGCCTGTTCCATCAGCGGCTGCACGAGGCGGGCGCGGACGGCGTCGCCGAGCCGATCGGTGTGCACCCGTCGGTGGTGCGTTTGCTGACCGATCGCTACTACGCGGCGGTCGACGCGCTGGCGGCCGACGCCCGAGTTGCGTGATCGGTCCGATCCGGCACTGCGGTCGTTAGGGGTTCGGCCCTAAACTATTCGCCGAATTCCCCTATGGCTTGGCGATGTTCGGATTCACGTGGCAACCTTTACCGCAATTCGGTAAAGACTCTGGAGGATTCCCACGTGAAGAAGCTTGTCGTCGCCGCTGTGATCGCGGGCGGTATCGCCGGCCCGGCCGCCACCGCCGCCGCCGATTTCCCCACGATCTACGACCCGTGGACGGCCTGCATCCAGTCGGGTCAGACGGTCGAGCAGTGCGAGGCGCTGGTCAACAGCACTCAGCCGACCGATCAGGGCGCGGGTCTGGGTTACAGCGGTTCGTCGTTCTCCCGCTGATCTCTAAAACAATTCAATTTCAGATTTCGGGCCGGCGTCATTCGACGCCGGCCCGAGTCTATTTCGCGCACCCGCCGTCCCGCTCACCGGAATTTGCCGGGTCGGTCCGCGCGAGTGACGGCCAGGATGGCGGGATGTCGCTCGAACACCCCGCTCGCCGTGCCGGACTCGCCTCGCAGGCGGCGGTGCGCGCCAAGCGCAAGGACGAGTGGCTGGCCCTGTTCGCCCCCGAGGCCCGGGTGGAGGATCCGGTGGGCGTCTCGCCGTATGACCCGGTGGGGGAGGGGCATCGGGGTCTCGCGGCCATCGCGGCGTTCTGGGACCTGGCCATCCAACCCAGCCGGATCGAATTCACCTGGGCGGATTCCTTCGCCTGTGGTGACGAGGCCGCCTTCACCGGCACGATTCGCAGCACTCGCGCCGAGCTGGCCGTCGAGGTGGATCTGGTGGCCGTCTACCGGGTGAACGCGGACGGGAAAATCGTTGCGCTGCGCGCGTTCTGGGAACTCGCGCGCGCTCGCGTCACGCCGCTGCCGAACTAGCCCTACGGCGTCTGTAGCGCCGGGAACCAGATGTCGGTGAGAACGCCGGCGGCCTCGTCGGCGGAGACGTCGATGGTGCCCTGCATGGCCCAGCGGGTGAAGAAGCGTTCCAGCTGGGCCACCAGCAGTTCGACGCGCAGCCGGGCTTCGTCCTGGCGGTCGGCGGGCCAGCGCGACAGGTAGGAGCTCATGACGCTGGGCAGCGACATGATGCCCTCCTTGGCCACCTCGCGGAATTCGGGTTCGAGGGCGGTGGCCTCGTCCCAGGCGGGGAGCAGGTCCTTGTATTCCTGGAACCAGTCGATGGCCCGGCGCATCCAGGCGGCGAATTCGTCGCGGGAGCCGGTGTCGAGCACGTGGTCGAGGTCTTCGTAGAAGTTCCGGACGCTGGGCAGTGTGCCCTGTTCCGCGATCGCCCGCAGCACGTCCGGTTTCCCGGTGAAGTGCAGGTAGAAGGTGGCGCGGCTGCAGCCGACGGCGGCGGCGATGTCGTCGACCCGGATCGGCGCGTAGCCCTGTTCGGTGAACAGCTGTTTGGCGGCGTCGATGAGCCGGCTGCGGGTGAGCCGTTTCTGCTCGTCGCGCAGCGAGGTGCGGCGCGGGGTCTCGGGTTGGTCTACGGATCGGGTCACCGTTGAATGATAGACGCAAGTTCACTCACTAGACACACTGTCTAGCGAGTGTTAGCGTGTGTGGCACATCACGTCCGGCAGGGCTCCCGAGACCCGTCGCCGAATCAGGAGAGTGCATTGGCTGCGAAATCCGCACACAACCGTGAACTACCCCGGGTCGCCATCATCGGTGCTGGCCCGTCCGGTATCACCGCCGCGAAGCGGATGGCCGAATACGGCATCCCCTTCGACTGCTACGAAGCCTCCGACGAGGTGGGCGGCAACTGGTATTACAAGAACCCGAACGGCATGTCGGCGTGCTACCAGAGCCTGCACATCGACACCTCCAAGTTCCGTCTGCAGTTCGAGGACTTCCCCGCGCCCGAGGAATGGCCCGACTTCCCGCACCACAGCCAGTTGCACCAGTACTTCAAGGATTACGTCGACCATTTCGGCCTGCGTGATCGAATCCGGTTCAACCACAAGGTGACCGCGGCCGTGCGCGGCGCAGACGGCCTGTGGACGGTCAGCACCGATCAGGGCACCGTCGAGACCTACGACGCGCTGATCGTGGCCAACGGCCACCACTGGGATCCGCGCACCCCCGACTACCCGGGCGAGTTCGACGGCACCCTGCTCCACTCGCACGCCTACAACGACCCCTTCGACCCGATCGATATGCGCGGCAAGCGCATCGTCGTGGTCGGCATGGGCAACTCGGGCCTGGACGTGGCCTCGGAGCTGTCGCAGAAGTTCATCGCCGAGAAGCTGTGGGTGTCGGCCCGGCGCGGCGTGTGGGTGCTGCCCAAGTACGTCGGCGGCAAGGTCGGCGACACCCAGGTGGTGCCGGCCTGGATGCCGCCGAAGGTGGCGCTCAAGCTCAAGCAGCGCTTCGTGGTCAAGAACCGCGGCCGCATGGAGGATTACGGCCTGCCCAAGCCGGATCACCTGCCGTTCGAGGCGCATCCGTCGGCCAGTGAGGAGTTCCTGCACAAGGTCGGTTGCGGCGACATCGATTTCAAGCCCGCCATCACCAAGCTGGACGGCAAGGTCGTGCACTTCGCGGACGGCTCCACCGAGGAGGTGGACGTGATCGTGTGCGCCACCGGCTATCACATCAGCTTCCCGTTCTTCACCGATCCCGTGCTCAAGCCCGATGCGAGCAACAAGCTGCCGCTGTGGCGTCAGATGCTCAAGCCCGATGTCGACAATCTGTTCTATCTCGGTCTGGCGCAGCCGATGCCGACCCTGGTGAACTTCGCCGAGCAGCAGTCCAAGCTGGTCGCGGCGTACCTGTCGGGCAACTACCGCTTCCCGTCGCAGGCCGACATGAGCGCCGCGGTGACCAAGGCGGAGGCCGAGCGCGCCGAGCGCTACTACAACTCGCCGCGGCACACGATCCAGATCGACTTCGACATCTATGTGCGCGAGCTGAAGAAGGAACTCGCCGACGGTGCGCGCCGTGCCGCAGCGGTGGGCAACGCCTTGCCGGTGCGCAGCCGCGCGCTGGTCGAGGCGTAGAGGGGGCCGGTCGGAATGAGCAACGTCGCTGGTTTCTGTGCCGACGAATTCGAAGCTGTCCGTGCGGCTTTCACCGAGCAGGTGGAGTCGGGCGCGGAGCTGGGCGCGTCGGTCTGCGTGACCGTGGACGGCGAGCCCGTGGTGGATCTCTGGGGCGGCTACGCCGATCCGGAGAAGACCGAGCGCTGGGCCCCGGACACCCTGGTGAACACCTTCTCCATCACCAAGACCATGGTCGCGCTGAGCGTCCTGCTGCTGGTCGACCGCGGTGAGCTGGACGTGCATCAGAAGGTGGCCCATTACTGGCCGGAGTTCGCGGCCAACGGCAAGGCCGATATCGAGGTGCGGCACCTGCTTTCGCACACCTCGGGCGTCTCCAGCTGGGAGGCCCCGATCGTGCTGTCGGACATCTACGACACCGAGGCCTCCACGGATCGCCTTGCGACACAGGAGCCTTGGTGGGAGCCGGGCACCGCGTCGGGCTATCACGCCATGAACTACGGCCACCTGCTCGGCGCGCTGGTCAAGCGGGTCACCGGGCGTCCGCTGGGCCGGTTCTTCGCCGAGGAGCTGGCGGGCCCGCTGGGCGCGGACTTCCACATCGGCACTGCCACAGCGGATCTGGGCCGGATCGCGACCCTGGTGCCGCCGGAGCTGCCGGACTTCGATCCGGCGCTGCTGCCGCAGGACAGCGTCATGTTCAAGACCCTGTTCCAGCCGCTGCTGGACTTCGCCGAGTGCGGTACCCCCGCGTGGCAGCAGGCGGAGCTGGGCGGCATGGGCGGGCACGGCAATGCCCGTTCCATCGCCCGGTTGCAGTCACTGATCAGCAATGGCGGCGAGCTGTCCGGCCGGAAGTTCCTGTCGGACAAGACCATCGACCTGATCTTCGAGCAGCAGTCCGACGGCGTGGATCTGGCGATCATGGTGCCGCTGCGGTTCGGTATCGGTTACGGCCTGCCGCAGCCGCAGACCGCCCCGCACGTGCCGGACGGCCGGGTGTGCTGGTGGGCCGGGATCGGCGGGTCGATGGTGGTCAACGACCTGGACCACCGGGTCACCTTCGCCTACGCCATGAACCGGATGGAGGCGGGCCTGATCGGTTCGCCTCGTGCAGACGCCTATCTGAAAGCGACCTTCGATACAGTCCGGGGGTCGGCGTGATCGGTCTCACTCTGGTTACCCGCCACGGTTCGCGCACAAGGATTCGAGGACTTGATTCATGACCAACGCCGTTGACCTCCAGGCTCTCGCCGCCCAAGTCGCCGGAAAGCTGACCGCGCCGGGCGCCCCGTTCGAGATGACGGTCGAGCAGGTACTGGGCGTTCCGCAGCCGGTGTTCAAGAACCGGCACGCGTCGCTGCTGGACCTGCTGGAAGCCTCCCGTGAGCTGGGCGACCTCGACTATCTGGTGTCCGCGCGCACCCGCTACACCTTCGCCGAGCACTATGCCGCCGCGGGCGCGCTGGCCGCCGCGCTGGCCGAGCGCTACGGCGTCGGCAAGGGCGATCGGGTCGGCATCCTGGCCGCCAACACCCCCGAGTGGGTGCTGACCTTCTGGGCCGCGCAGCGTCTGGGCGCGATTCCGGTGGGCTACAACGCCTGGTGGGTGCCGCGCGAGATCGAGTACGGTCTCGAGCACTCCGCCCCGAAGGTGGTGATCGCCGACGCCAAGCGCGCCGCGCTGGCCGCCGAGACCGGCACCGACATCCCGGTGCTGACCATGGAGACCGACCTGCCCGCGCTGATCGCGGAGTTCGCGGGCGGCAACCCGGCCGCCGAGGTGACCGAGGACGATCCGGCGATCATCCTCTACACCAGCGGCACCACCGGCCGCCCCAAGGGTGTGGTGCACACCCAGCGCAATATGGTCGCCGTCGCCGACTACCACCGCTTCATGGACGCGCTGGCCGCCGGCTTCCGCGGCCAGGCCTGGGACGGTTCCCCGGCGGCGCGCCGCTACCTGGCCACCATGCCGCTGTTCCACATCGCGAGCCTGCACAACCTGTCGATCCCGCGCCTCACCACCGGTGACGCCGTGGTCTTCCCGACCTCGGGCGAGTTCGACGCGGAATCGCTGCTGCAGCTGGTCGAGACCGAGAAGGTCACCAACTGGGCGGCCGTGCCGACGCTGGCGAGTCGCATTCTGGGCGTGGACATCTCGAAGTACGACCTGTCCTCGCTGACCGCGTTCTCGCTGAACTCCGCGCCGTCCTCGCCGGCGCTGGTGCAGCGGCTGCGCGAGAAGTTCCCGGTGGCGCTGCAGGGTCTGACCACCAGCTACGGCTGCACCGAGTCCGGCACCGCCGCGACCGTGGCGACCCCGCCGGAACTGGCCGCCGACAACGAGACCGTGGGCCGCGCGGTGGTCGGTGTCTCGCTCGAGGTCCGGGATCCGGACGGCAAGCCGGTGCCCGAGGGCGAGGAGGGCGAGATCTGTATCCGCAGCCCCTACGTCATGCTCGGCTACTGGAACAACGAGGACGCCACCAAGGCGGCCATCGACGAGAACCGCTGGCTGCGCACCGGCGACTTCGGCACCCTGCGCGGCGGCAAGCTCTACATCTCCGGTCGCCGTTCGGATCTGATCCTGCGCGGCGGCGAGAACGTCTACCCGCAGGAGATCGAGAACGTGCTCGACGAGCACCCGCTGGTGCGCGAGTCGGCCGTGATCGGCGTCCCGCACGAGGATCTCGGCCAGGAGGTGGCCGCGATCGTCGTGGTCGACGATCCCGAGTCGGTGACCGAGGACGAACTGCGCGACCACGTGGCCAGGCAGCTGGCCTATTTCAAGGTGCCCGCCCGCTGGCTGGTCACTGCGGATCCGCTGCCGCGCAACGCCACCGGCAAGGTGCTGCGCCGCGATCTCACTATGGGGAAGTGAATTCCTGTGTACGACACCATCATCAAGAACGGCCGCTGGTTCGACGGAACGGGTGCGCCGTCGGCCATCCGTAATCTCGGCATCCGGGACGGCCGGGTGGCGGCGGTCTCGGCCGCGCCGCTGGACGAAACCGGTTGCGCGCGAGTGATCGACGCGACCGGCCGCTGGGTCATGCCCGGCATGATCGACATCCACACCCACTACGACGTGGAGGTGCTGCTCGATCCGACGCTGTCGGAGTCGCTGCGGCACGGCGTCACCACCCTGCTGCTGGGCTCGTGCTCGCTGTCCGCGGTGCACGTCGGCGGCTCCGACGCCGGTGACCTGTTCGGCCGGGTGGAGGCGATTCCGCGCCAGTACGTGGTCGAGTCGGTGGACACGCTGAAGACCTGGAACAGCGCGCACAGTTATGTGCAGGCGCTGGAGTCGCTGCCGCTGGGACCGAATGTCGCCTCGTTCATCGGGCATTCGGATATCCGGACCGCGCAGCTGGGCTTGGAGCGGGCCACCGATCCCGACGTCAAGCCGACCGAGTCGGAGATCGCGGCCATGGAGCACAAGCTGACCGAGGCGCTGGACGCCGGCTTCGTCGGCATGTCCTCGCAGCAGCTGTTGTTCGACAAGCTGGACGGTGAGGTGTGCCGGTCGCGGACGCTGCCGTCCACCTACGCCACCGCCAAGGAGCGCCGCCGGCTGAATCGCATTCTGCGCGACCGCAAGCGGGCGCTGCAGGGTGGTCCGGACGTGGCCAAGCCGCAGAGCATGATCGGCATGGCGGCCAGCAGCCTGGGCTTCTTCCGGCCCAAGCTCAAGGTGAGCCTGCTCTCGGCGGCCGACATCAAGGCGATTCCGGGCGTGGTGAAGGTCTTCCCGCTGCTGGGCAAGATCATCAACGGGCTCGGCGGCGACTTCCGCTGGCAGCATCTGCCGGTGCCGTTCGAGGTCTACTCCGACGGCATCGACCTGCCGGTGTTCGAGGAATTCGGTTCCGGCGCCGCGGCTCTGCACCTGGCCGACCAGCTCGAGCAGCGGCACGAACTGTTCCAGGATCCGGAGTACCGCCGCTGGTTCCGCAAGGACTACGACAAGAAGTGGGGCCCGCGCGTGTGGCACCGCGACTTCTTCGACGCCGAGATCACCGAATGCCCCGACGAGAGCGTGGTCGGCAAGACCTTCGGTCAGGTGGGTGTGGACCGCGGCGGCATCCACCCGGTGGACGCCTTCCTGGACCTGCTGGTCGAGCACGGCCCGAAGGTGCGCTGGCGCACCACCATCTCCAACCACCGTCCCGAGGTGCTGAACGCGCTGGCGGCGGATCCCAGTGTGCAGCTGGGCTTCTCGGACGCGGGCGCGCACCTGCGGAACATGGCGTTCTACAACTTCGGGTTGCGGCTGCTCAAGCGTGTGCACCAGGCGCAGCAGGCGGGCACGCCGTTCATGACGGTCGAGCACGCCGTGCACCGGGTCAGCGGCGAGCTGGCCGACTGGTACGACCTGGACGCCGGGCATCTGCGCGAGGGCGACCGGGCCGATGTGCTGATCATCGATCCGGCCCGCCTCGACGACAGCCTGGAGGCCTACGCCGAGAACCCGGTTCCGGAGTACGGCAACCTGTCCCGCATGGTCAACCGCAATGACGAGACCGTCACCGCGGTCCTGGTCAACGGCGAGTTCGTGTTCGGGCTGGGCGAGAAGGCCGAGACCCTCGGCCGGGAACGCACCGGCGAGTTCCTGAAGGCGGGCGCCCGATGAACGCACGCAGATTCGACGGCCGCACCGCGGTCGTCACCGGCGCCGCTTCCGGCATCGGCGCGGCCATCTCGGCCGCCCTGATCGCCGAGGGCGCGAACGTGGTCGGCTTGGACCTCGACGAGGCCGGACTGGGCAAGCGGGCCGCCGAACTCGGCGACGCCTTCGTCCCGGCGGTCACCGACGTCACCGACGAGTCCCAGGTGGAGGCCGGAATCGGGGTCGCCGCAGCCCGTTTCGGCGGTCTCGACGCGGCGTTCAACTGTGCGGGCGCGTCCCGCATCGGCGCGGTCACCGACCTCACCGAGGCGGACTGGGACTTCACCATCGACCTGATTCAGAAGAGCGTCTTCCTGTGCACCAAACATGAAGCACGCCTGATGAAGTCGAGCGGCGGCGGCGCGATCGTGAACATCTCCTCGCTGGACGCGCGCGTCCCGATGCCCGGCGGCAGCCCGTATTCCACCGGCAAGGCGGGCGTGGTCATGTTCACCAAGAACGCGGCGCTGGAACTGGCCCAGCACCGCATCCGGGTGAACGCCATCCTGCCCGGCCTGGTGGACACCCCGCTGGTCGCCGCGGTGATGGGCTACGAGCCCGCGAAACAGATGTTCCTGGACCGCATCCCGATGGGCGCGCCCGCGACCCCGGAACAGATCGCCGCCCCCAGCCTGTTCCTCGCCTCCGACGACGCCTCCTACATCACCGGCATCGACATGGTGGTGGACGGCGGCTGGGAGTTGAGCAACTTCCCCAACCTGGCGAAGCTCGCGGGCTGACCCGATGAGCTCAGCGCCAACCGAATACGGCGCGACGACCGAGACCGGCGATGTGATCGCCGGTCTCGATCTGGCCGGGCGCGTCGCCGTGGTCACCGGCGCCACCGCCGGTCTCGGCGCCGAGACCGCCCGGGCGCTGGCTGCCGCCGGGGCCACCGTCATCCTGGCCGCGCGTGATGTGGTGGCCGCCGCCGCGGTCGCCGACCGCATTCGCGGCCGGCATCTGCGGGCCGAGCTCGACGTCGTGCCGCTCGATCTCGGCTCGCTCGAGAGCGTGCGCGCGGCGGTGCGGACGCTCTGCGCCGCGCGCCGCCCACTGCACCTGCTGATCAACAACGCGGGGGTGATGTACACGCCGTTCGGGCATACCGCCGACGGGTTCGAATCGCAGTTCGGCACCAACCATCTCGGCCACTTCGCGCTGTCGGCGGGCCTGTTGCCGGCCCTGTCGGCGGGCGCGGAGCGGGCGGGGGAGCCGAGCCGGGTGGTCACCGTGTCCTCCGCCGCCCATCACGCGTATCCGGCCGATCTCGACGATCCCAACTTCGAGCGGCGGGAGTACGACAAGTTCGCGAGCTACGGACAGTCCAAGGCGGCGAATGTGCTGATGACGGTCGAACTCGCCGCCCGCGGTGCGGACGGGGGCGTGCACGCCTACGCGGTGCACCCGGGCACGTGTGCCACCGATCTGGCCCGGCACATGTCCCGGGAGGACTTCACCAGGATGCGAGAACTGTCCAGCGGTGACCCGGGCGTCCTGAACAACCTGAAATCGGTTCCCGCCGCGGCAGCGACCACCGTGTGGGCGGCGACCTCGAATGTGCCCCACTCCGGCGCCTATCTCGCGGATTGTGGTGTCGCGCAGGCCAGTAGCCACGCCACCGATCCGGCCACCGCCGCTGCTCTCTGGGAGCTGTCCGAACGCCTCACCGCCCGGTAGCGGGCTCCGAACCGAAACTGGTTGGAGTGCGACGCGATTCGGGTGATCGCGCCGCACTTCTGATCTGCTGGGGAGTCTGCCCGTACCAGCGGCGTACCGCCCGGGTCAGCGCGGACTGTTCGCGCAGGCCGATGAGGGTGGTGATGCGGCTCATCGGCAGATCCGTCTGGCACAGCAGCCGGTGGGCGGCATCGCGGCGAGCCTCGTCGAGGACGGCCGTGAAAGTTGTTCCCTCGGCGGCCAATGCGCGTTGCAGGGTGCGCTCGTGCACCGTGATCATGCGGGCCACGGTGTCGATGTCGGCGTGGGATTCGAGAAAGGCGCGGTCGATCGCGGACCGGACCCGCGTGGTCATCGAGCGGTCGGGGTCCGGGTAGTTGCGGTCCAGGAAGTCCATGGCGACTTTCAGTGCCCGGCTCAGGGATTCGGCGGGGACGAGGGCATCGTCGTCGGCGATGGCCTCGGGGGTGATCCCGAATCGCCGGAGCAGGCCGGCGCCGTCCCCGCCCAGTTCGTCGATGAGTTCGCGGTATCCGCGCAGATTCGCCGCGCGCGCCATGATCGCCATCGGCCGGTCGCCTCCCGCCGGTTCCTTCGTTCGCGCCGGGATCCTAACCCGGTCCGCAGACTGTCTGGGACGGAATGACCGAATGGGTCTGTCGCCCAGGGGTAAAACGATGTCGCCTTGGGGCGAGTCGTTATTACTCGTCAGTAGCAACAATCGGTCCCGACAACGGTACGAGAGGTGGGACTCGATGATGACGGCTCGATGGCGAACCCGGAGATCGGCGGGGAAAGTGCTGGTGATCGTGGCCGCGGTGCTCGCGGGAACACAGTTCCTCGCGCCGATGGCCGTGTCGGACACCGCATTCACCGGTATCGACGGCGGCCCGTACGCGGCGGACTGGACCGCGGCGGTGGACGGTCCGCAGCCGCACAACGGCATCGTGCCGGATCTGGCGGTGCCGATCACGATGTCCGACGGTGTCGTGCTGAAGGCCGACGTCATTCATCCCGCGGACAACGGGCGTGTCCCGGACGGTCGCCGGCCGGTGATCCTGCAGATGCAGGGATACGGCAAATTGCCGCTGCTGGTGGGTGAAGCGGTGCTCAGCGCCGCCGACGGCCTGGGCATCAAGCAGCCACTGGAGGCGTGGGCCGCGTCGCTGAATCTGCCGGGCGCGGGTGTGGACGGGCTGTTCGACCTGACCCGCCAGCTCGACTCCGGTGCGCTGGAGGCGGCCGCGCAGGATTGGGCGCTGGCCGAGGCGGGATACACGCTGGTGCAGGTCGATACGCGGGGTACCGGCACCTCCGAGGGCGCGTGGCAGGTCTTCGGCGACCGGGAGAAGCAGGATGTCGCGGAGGTCGTCGACTGGATCACCCGCCAGTCCTGGAGCGACGGAACCGTTGGGGCCATGGGGATCTCGTTCACCGCGATCACCGCGCTCGAGGCCACCGACCGGGCGCCGGCGGGCCTGAAGGCGGTCTTCGCCTACGAGGGCAGCGCCGACATCTTCACCGATATCGCGGGCCCGGGCGCCGCGGTCGGGGTGGGGTTCCTGGTCCCGTGGCTGTTGGGTGTCAACGCGCTCAAGATGATTCCGGACGTGACCGCGCTGCTGGTCGGGAAGTTCGACCCGGTGCAGCAGGCACGCTGGCTGCGTGACCGGATCGCCGATCCGCTGACCCTGGTCGACATGGTCGTCAACGGCTACACCGCCATGACCCCCGATCAGCTGACCGCGCGGACCCGGGAACTGGTGGACCCGAACTCGGGCTTCCGGCGCGGCCTGAAGACCGACATCACCCGCATCCAGGTGCCGACGTTCATGGTGGGCGCGTGGTTCGACATCTTCGGCACCACCCCCGCCGACACCTTCGACGCCATTCCGCTGCCGCGCGAACAGAAGAAGCTGATCATGGGCGACGGCTATCACCTCGGCTCGGGGGTCGGCGGATTCGGTCATCCCGGCCTGCCGCCGCGCCTGGATGTGTTGCAGCGGGCCTGGTTCGACCACTGGCTGCGCGGAATCGACAACGGCATAGATCGATTCACCCCGATGATCGTCAGGCAGCAGGGCGGCGGCTGGACCGACGCACCCGAATTCCCGCGCGCCGAAGCGGTGTACCGGCGCATGTATCTCGATGACATCCCGTCGGGCACCAGCCCGGGATCGCACTACGACGGTGGCCTGTCGGCCGACCCCCGTCAGGTCGCGGTCCGTGATCTGACGGTCACCCCCGCCCTGTCGAGTCTGTGCGGCCGCGACGCCGCCCGCATCACCGCGGGCGCGACCGCCATTCTCGACCTGTGCACCAACGACTCCCGGGTCTGGGAGAACGACGGCCTGTCCTTCACCAGTGGCCCGGTGCCCGCCCCGACCACGGTGTCCGGTCCGATCGCCGTGCATCTCAACGTGGTCGAGGACGCCGCCGACGGGTACTGGGTCGCGACGGTCAACGATGTTGCCCCCGACGGGGTCTCGCACGAGATCGCCACCGGCCAGCTGGTCGCCTCCATGCGGCAGATCGACGAGGACGCCGGCAAACGATCCCCCAATGGTGACTACACCGAGCCCCACTACTTCCTCGACCTGGGCCGGCGTCAGCAGACCGTCCCCGGCGTCCCGGTCACCCTGGACATCGCCCTGACCCCCATCGAGGCCGTGCTCCAGCCCGGCCACCGCCTCCGGATCGACGTCTACGCCAGCAACTTCCCGAAGGCGCTGCCGCCGATGATCTTCCTGGCCGATTCGGGCCTGAAGCCCGAACACCTGCGCCTGGATCCCGACGCGCCCAGCTGGGTGAACATCCCCTTGACGGCCGCGATCCCGGCCGGTAGCTGAGATCGGGCGAACCCTGGTCCGGGGCCGGTGGATGCCGGTCCCGGACCGGGGGTAGCTGTAACTTGTTTCACCAGGTACGGTGTGCCTGATCTGGGCGGACGCAGTCCGATGCCCCTAGAGCTCGGGGCAGTTTTCTGAATCCGGACGGTTTGGGGTGGCGGATTTTGTACACTCCCCGCTGAAGTGAATAGTCCACACTTCAGTTTCAGTTTCCCGATTCGAGGTACCCATGAAGTCTGCTACACCGGGGGTGTTCGCCGTCCGTACCGCCGCGGCTGTTATCGGTGGTGCGTTGTTGTTCGCGGGGGTCACAGGGTGCGGCAGCGACAAGGCATCAGAGGGTTCGCCGACCGGTGGCGCCGTGGTGTCCTCGGCGGTGAAGGCCACGGGCACGCCCGCGCCCACCACCACCGCGGCGGCTCCCGCGCCCGCCGAGGCGCCCGCGCCGGCGCCCGCGGCCACCGAACCGGCCGCCCCGCAGCCCGCCGCGCCGGAAGCTCCCGCGCCGCAGCAGGTCGCCCCGCAGCCGGTGGCGCCCAAGCCCGCTCCGCAGGTCGAGCAGCCCGCGAAGCCCGCCCCGCCCACCCTGGACGCACCGGGCTTCGAACCCCGCGCCGGATACTGAGAGAGCTGGACTAGTCAGTTGCTGGGCAAGAATGGACGGTGGCTGTGTGCTGCCGTCGTCGCGGTGGCGGCCTCGGTCTCCGCGATGAGTGTGACCCCCGCCGGCGCCGATCCGGGCGCCGAGGGCAGAGAGCTTGTGACACTGGGTGATTCGTTCTCGGCGAACGCCTGGGACTTCATGGACGGCGACAACACCTGTCAGCGTCATGGCAGGACCGCCTGGCCGGTGCAGCTGGCCGAGCTGATGGGCGTGCACGGGACCGACCGGGTGTCGGACCCGTCCTGCCCGGGTTCGTCGATCGACAGCGGCCCGGGCTGGACCATGGCCCAGCAGGCGCAGAAGGCCGACAAGGAAGGCGCGTTCGGTCCCAAGACCAAACTGGTGACGCTGCAGTTCAGCCTGAACGACAAGTGGGGCAAGAACGACCAGACGCTGTGGGGGTCGTTGCAGAAGTGCGTGTTCAACCTGCCGCTCGGCTGTGACCCCGAGGCCATCGACGAGGATCGGTTCCCCGACTACAACGGGGTCTCCGGTGCGCTGATGGCCAAGCGCATGACCAATGCGATCACCTACATCAAGTACTACGCGCCGAACGCGAAGATCGTCCTGGTCGGCTATCCGGAGCTGTTCACGCCGGGTTCCAGCACGGTCTGCCTGAGCATCGTCGGCGTCGCGCCGTTCATCCAGTCGCGCGGTCGCGCGGTGGTCGAGTACTTCGACCGCATCGACAAGGCGGAGCGGGAAGCCGCCCAACTACTCGGGATCGAGTTCCTCGATGCCCGCGGGCTCACCGCAGGTCACGGCCTCTGCTCGTCGCAGCCGTGGCTGAACGGTGTGTTCGACCCCCGGACAGATCTGGACGGTCTGTTCTTCCATCCATCCACCCAGGGTGACACCGTGGTCGCCCGTGCCATCTACGACCGCTACGGTCACTGACCGTGTGCACAACCAGCTTCCGGTGGTTTGACCGCCGGTAGCTACTCGTCGAGTCTGCTGGTTGCGCAGGGGTTTTGCAGTTTGCCGAACTCTTGTCGCAGCTCTCGCAGCCTCTTGTACACTCCGCGCAAAAGTGAAAAATCCGCAGTTCAATTTGCGATACGAGGGTTTCAACATGAACATCCGCATCACCGGCAAGTCGACCGCGCGCGCCACCGTGGCCGCCATCGGCTCCGTCCTGATCATCGGTGGGCTCGCTGCGTGTGGCAGCGACAAGGCCGCCGACTCGCCCGCCCCGACCACCACCTCGGCGGTGGCCCCGGCGAGCACCACCGCCGCTCCCGCGAGCAGCGCGGCCCCCGCGCCCGCCGCCCCGCCGGCCGCCACCGAGGCCCCCAAGGTCGAGGCCCCGGCTCCCGCACCCGCCGCCGCACCGGAGGCCCCGGCGCCGCAGCAGGCCGCGCCGCAGCCGGTCGCCCCCAAGGTCGAGGCTCCGGCACCCGCGCCGGCCAAGCCGGCCCCGCCGACCCTGGACGCTCCCGGCTTCGAGCCCCGCGCAGGCTACTGACGAACGCGCGCGGGTTCTGAAACAACGGAGATAGCACGTGTCGGGAAACAACGGACGGTGGCTGTGCGCCGCGGTGCTGGCAGTCACCGCGGCCATGGCGGGAACTTCGGGGGCACAGGCGGATTCGGCTCCGCAAGGCAAAGAGCTGGTCATTCTGGGTGATTCGTTCACGGCGAACGGATGGGACCCGCTGTCGCAGGACAACAAGAAGTGCCAGCACGGTGACACCGCGTGGCCGGCGCAGTTGCAGGCCCAGCTGGGCCTGCAGGGCGACGACCAGGTGTGGAACCAGTCGTGCCCGGGTGCGTCGATCGACACCGGGAACGGCTACATCCTGAAGGTTCAGGCGAGCAACGCCGACAAGGCGGGCGCGTTCGGTCCGAAGACGAAGTTGGTGACCCTGCAGTTCGGTCTCAACGACGTCTGGGGCGACTCCTCGAAGTCGCCGTGGGACTCGATGCAGAGCTGCTTCTACGATCCGGCCGGCGGCTGCGGTCCCGACGCGGTGGCCGACGGCCGGATGGCCGACCCGAAGAACGTGACCGGTCCGGAGTACGCGGCCCGGATCGCCAAGGTCGTCGCCTACGTCCGTTATTACGCTCCCAACGCACGCATCGTGATCGTCGGCTACCCGGAGTTGTTCTCGCCCGGCCAGGACGCGATCTGCTTCGATATCGCCGGCGTGGAGATCGGCCAGCCCCGCGGTCGTACGGTCGTCGACTACCTCGACCGTTTCGACCTGGCCCAGCGGGAAGCCGCCGCTCTGTTGCACATCGAGTACCTCGACAGCCGCTCGCTCACCCGCGGGCACGGCCTGTGCACGCCGGACCAGTGGGTCAACGGCGTGTTCGACCCGAAAGTCAATGTCGCCGGTCTGCCGTTCCATCCGGCTCCGCAGGGCGACGCCGTGATTGCCAACGCCCTGCACGAGAGGTACGTCCGATGACCCGTCCACCCGAAGTCGTGCCCGGCACGCGGGAGGACTCCACCGCCCTGGCGGTGGAGTCGTTCCCCACGGAGTTGATCCAGCCGGTGCACGCCACCCGGACCGCCGCGCCCGCCGAGACCGTCGAATCCGTCATCGAGCGGGCCGCGCGGCAGCGCCCGCCGCTGCCGTCGCTGACGGGTGCTCGCTGGTGGGCGGCGTTCGCGGTGTTCCTGCTGCACGCGCTGGTGTTCCTGCCGGTGTACCCGTTCCAGAAGTCGGAGATGTTCCGCAACATCCACGCCTGGGTGCCGATGCAGCTGGGCGCCGCGGGCGTCACCTTCTTCTTCGTGTTGTCGGGCTTCATCATCTACTGGTCGTTCCGGCCGGGCATGGCGAAGAGCGCGTTCTATCGCCGTCGCGTGCTGAAGA
Source organism: Nocardia tengchongensis (assembly GCF_054781395.1). Lineage (NCBI taxonomy): Bacteria > Bacillati > Actinomycetota > Actinomycetes > Mycobacteriales > Nocardiaceae > Nocardia > Nocardia tengchongensis. Next base: position 573,732 of record NZ_BAAGUM010000006.1, on the reverse strand, counting down.
TCTACCCGACACATCTGCTGGCGGCCGCGGCGTTCATCGTGGTGGCGAGCGTGCCGCTGCACCGCGCGATCGTATGGGTGCCGAACCTGCTGCTGGTGCACACCTACGTGCCGAACTGGACCACGGTCGGCGGCCTGAACGTGCCGTCCTGGTCGCTGGCCGCGGAAATGCTGTTCTACCTGAGCTTCCCGCTGGTGCTGCCGCTGATCATGAAGATCCCGACGCACCGGCTGGTGCTGGCGGCGGCGGTGCTGCTGCTGGGCATCGCGGCCCTGCACACCTCGTACTTCCTGTTCTTCGACGGTCCCAAGGGCATCGCCAACGCCTTCGCGCCGCGGCTGGTGCCGGGCACCACCTCGCCGTACTACGAGCTGCACGCCTCCCCGGCGTGGTTCCAGCAGGCGAACATCCCGGTGTCGCTGTCGTATTGGCTGAGCTACACCTTCCCGCTGTCGCGGCTGCCGGAGTTCTTCCTCGGCGTGCTGGCCGCGCGCATGGTGCTCGAGGGCAAGTGGCGCAACACCAATCTGACGTGGCCGCTGCTCGCCCTGACCGTCGCGTACGCGGCGACCTGGGTGGTGCCGGTGAACTACAAGATGTCGGTGCTGATGCTGGCTCCGATGACCGCGGTGGTCGCCACCATGGCGAACCGTGACCTGCACGGCATCGGCAAGGTCAACTCCCACCCCCGCATGGTGTGGCTGGGCAATATCTCCTTCGCCTTCTACCTGATCCAGTTCCCGGTCATGGTCGTGATCACCCGGCATCTGATCGGCGGCAAGGAGTTCGGCGTCGTCGGCTGGGCGGGCTTCTCGGTGCTGAGCCTGGTGGTCTCGACGGTGCTCGCCGCGGCGCTCTACCACTGGGTGGACCTGCCGATCATGAAGAACTTCGCCCGCTCGAAGAAGAAGGCCGTCAAGGTAGCCGCACAGTAACCGGCTTCGACTGTCGCACAACCGCTTCCGCCTATTGGACCTACGTCCAATAGGCGGTTCGCGTTCATCGCCCGGCCACTGCCGGGCAGGCACCGCGACATCTGAAACATGTTCCATTTGGGGCGCATTTGTAACGACCCCGTAAGGAACACATATGCGCCACAACGGCGTTGGAAAGCACCTCGGCAGGGCCTTCGCGCTCTCCGCGGCGGCCGCACTGTCCATCCTGGGCGGCTCGGCCGTCGCCCCGATCGCGGCGGACGCCGCGGTCACCAGCCCGAACCTGATCGTGGACGGCGATGCCGAAGCGGTGGCGCAGTGCTCGCCGCGCGGGCTCGACGGCATGACGCTGCCCGGCTGGAACGTCGGCAAGGGCGAGCCGAACGCGGTGTGCTACGGCCAATCCGGTTGGCCCTCAGCGTCCTCGACCGGACCGTCCAACCGCGGCGCCAAGTTCTTCACCGGCGGCGGTACCGGCAGCTCCGAGATGGATCAGTGGATCGACATCTCCGGCGCGGCCGCGGCCATCGATCAGGGTGGCGTGAGCTTCGACCTCAACGGCTGGCTGGGCGGCTACGGCGCGCAGATGGACAAGGCCGGCCTGACCGTGTCCTTCCTCGACGGGTCGCGTTCCAAGATCGGCTCGGCCGACGCCGGCAGCGTCAGCAGCATCGACCGCGGCTTCAAAACCGAACTGCTGCAGCGTGATGCGAAGGGCACCCTGCCCAAGGGCACCCGCTCGGTGCGGGTCGCGGTGGACTTCACCTGGACCGACGGCGACACCACCGACGGCTACGCCGACAACCTGTCGTTCACCATCGGCGCCTCCCTGCCCGCGCCGTCGCTGAGCCAGTCCACCACCACGGTGCCGGGCTACGACCACGTCTTCATGGTCTACCTGGAGAACCAGGACTACGACGGCATCAGCGGCATCATCGGAAATTCGCAGGCCCCCTACATCAATGGCCTGCGGCCGCAGGGCGCGACGTTGAGCCAGTCCTTCGCCACCACGCATCCCAGCGACCCGAACTACGTGGCGCTGGCGGCGGGCGGACTGTACGGGCTGGTCGACAACAGCGTGACCACCACGACCCTGAACGCGCGCCACATCGGCAACAGCGTCGACGCCGCGGGCAAGACCTGGAAGGGTTACGCCGAGGAGGCCAACGGCAACTGCGATCAGACCGCGCACGGCCAGTACTACCAGGACGACCTGCCGTTCCTGTACTTCCAGAACATGAAGTCGGATCCGGCCTACTGTGCGGCGCACCTGCAGCCGCTCACCCAGATGACGACGGACCTGCAATCCGCCGCCACCACACCGAATTTCGTGTGGTTCGCGGCCAATGAATGCCACAACATGGAGGGCTGCGGCGTCGCCTCGGGCGACCAGTGGCTCAGCGCCACGCTGCCGACGATTCTGAACTCGCCGGCGTGGAAGACGCAGCGCTCCCTGCTGATCGTGACCTTCGACGAGGGCACGGTCAAGGCGTTCGGCCCGCTGTACCCGAACCGCGTTCCGACCATCGTGCTCGGCTCGCAGAACACGGTGAAGGCCGGGTACACCAGCTCCCAGCGCACCGACCAGTACGGTCTGCTGCGCACCATCGACACCGCGCTGGGTCTGCAACCGCTCACCAATAACGACCGCTACGCGGGCACGGTGAACGACATCTATTCCGGCCACTGACATCTGGCCCGGGGCGCGGCGTGTCATTGCGACGCGCCGCGTCCTGGGCGGATGGCGGAGGTCCGGGATCCTGTCGGCTCCCACCGCTAATCTGCGGGGATGGTGAAACCGGAATCGGCACTGCGCCGCTTGATGCGCGACACGGGGAAGTTGCTGCAGCCGTACGGTTTCGACGGAGCCGAGCCCACCTGGACGCGCGTGCTGCCCGACGGTGTCGCCACCATCGCGCGGACGCGCACGTTCCGGACCTTCACCGGTGGGCAACAGGTGCTGCGATTCGGCCTGGGCGCGTGGGCGACTCCGGCCGCCTGGCAGGAATTCCAGATGTGGCGCACCGAGCGCCGCGGCCTGCGCCCGCTCGCCGTCGAGGTGGCCACCGGTCCCGGCCTGCTCCCCGGCGAGGGCCTGCCCGCCGAATCCGGCGACCTGTGGTCGCTGCGGCTGGACCCGTACCAGCCCGGCCACGTCCAGCCGGAGGACATCGAGGCCATCCGCGCCGAGCTGCCCCGCCGCGTGCACGCCCACGCCCGCCGCGCCCTGCGCCTGCTCGAACCGGACAGCTATCTGGAAGAGCTACTGGCCCTGCCGAAACCGGGCCTCGACGCCTGGGAGGCGATCGTCGTCCTGCTCGCCGACCACGGCCCGGATCCCCGCCTGGACGCGGCCCTGGGCCGCCTGCGGGACCAGCCCGGCACTCAGGACGTCATGGAGTTCATCGCCGCTCGCACCCTGTCGAGCCGGTCAGCGTAGAAGAACACCCGCCCGCAGCCGATGCAGAGCAGGGCGAGCAGGTCCGACAGGGGCCGCCCGCCATTGCGCCGGACCAGATACATATCCATGCTGCCGCCTACCAGGACCCGGCGTTCACCGCAGTCGGGGCAGGGCGTTTCCTGCGGCGTGACCCGCTCGGGCTCGAAATTTTTCGATAGCATCCGGCTATTGTCGCCCGGCTGACTTCTGATATTCGCGCCAGGCCTGCTGCGTGTCGGTCAGTTTTGGTTTCGGCGTGCGAGTGCGGAAGAAATTCACCACCATCACGACCGGCAGGATGAATGCCTGGAAGAAGATCAGGTAGGAGTCGCCGTCGAAGAGGAAGGCGAGGTAGAAGGCGTAGCCGAGGTAGGCCGGGCCGAACGATAACAGCGGCCGAAACCGGGCGCCATCGACTAATCGATGAACGCCGGGTATCTCAGCGGCGCGGAATGACCGGGGTTTCCCAGGCCTTGGAATAGCGCTTCTTGTCGGCGGACTTGTCGGGCTTGCTGCGGTAGACCACGTACGGACGGACCAGGTAGCCGACCGGTGCGGAGAACATGTGCACCAGGCGGGTGTAGGGCCAGAAGCCGATGAGCGCGAGCACGACCAGGCCGTGTAGCTGGAAGGTCCAGGGCGTGCCGACCATGAGGTCCGGTTCGGGGTGCCCCGTGAAGATGCTGCGGAACCACGGTGACACGGTCTCGCGGTAGTTGTAGGTGCCCCACAGCAGGTTGCTACCCCAGGTGTTGAGCAGGCCGGTGACCAGGGCCGCGGTCAGCAGGACGTACATGACCTTGTCGTTGACCGTGGTGGCCTGCCGGACCGCGGAGACGGTGATCCGGCGGTAGGCCAGGATGGCGACGCCGATGATGACCGCCAGTCCCGCAACGGATCCCGCGGAGACCGCGACCAGGTGGTACGCCTCCTCGGAGATGCCGATCGCATTGGTCCACGACTCCGGGATCAGCACGCCCATCACATGCCCGCCGATCACCCCGAGCATGCCGAAGTGGAACAGCGGGCTGCCCAGCTTCAGCAGCCGCGACTCGTAGATCTGCGAAGACCGTGTGGTCCAGCCGAATTGGTCGGTGCGGTAGCGGTACAGGTGGCCCAGCACGAAGGAGGTGAAGGCGATGTAGGGCAGCATCAGCCAGAGCACGGAGCTCATCGGCGGGCCTCCGATCCGGAGAAGGCGAGCGGGTCCATGGCGAAGGGGTCGAGGCCGACCTCCTCCTCCGGCGGGCCCTGGGCGGCGAGTTCGGCGATGCGCCGGCGGTCGGCGGTGGTGACCGGTGGCAGGGTCGCCACCACCGACGCCAGCACCCCGGCGTAAGGAGATCCGCTGTCGGAAAGCGACAACCGCAGCAGTTCCAGCACCGGGACGTGTTCGCCCAGCAGTCGTTCGCCGCCGATGGGGTCGACGGTGGCGGCGAATTCGAGCAGCACGGGCAAGTGGTCGGGCAGTTCCTCGTCGCCGAGTTCGACACCGGCGTGGCGGTAGGCGTGCTTGAAACGCAGCAGCGCCATCCCGCGCTTGCGGGTGTCCCCGTAGGCGTAGAAGGTCAGGTGCAGGCTGGCCCGGCGGCGCATGTCGAAGGTCTCGACGTACTCCTGGGCCAGCGCGATCGGGTCGCCGTCGCGCAGGTGCGCGAGGAACCCGGCCAGCAGCGGACGCACCGAATCCGGCAATTCTGCTGTGGCGGCGTCGAGTTCGTCGAGCATGGCCAGGGTCTGCGTGTTCGGGTAGTCGAGCAGCAGCGCACCCAGCCGCCATACCAGCCGCCGGTCGCGATCGCTCAGGGCGACGGCCGGTTCGGGCCGGCGCCGCAGTTTCAGCAAGCTCATCGCGTCGCTCCGGTGGCTTCCGGGGCGGCGGTGTCGGTGGCGTCGGCGTCGATCAGGGCGCGGGTGCGTGGATGCGGGTAGTCCAGCGCCAGCGCGTCGATCCGCCAGTCCAGGCGCTGCTGGGGATCGACGGGGGCGATGGCGGGTTCGGTGCGCCGCCGCAGGTTCCACCGGCTCATCGCGCCGCCCCCGTCGGTTCGGGCTCGATCGACTCGACGCCGACCGGCTCGGGTTCGGGCGCGGGGGAGTGGTGCCCATTTCCATTGGCTCCGTTGCCATTACCGACGGCGCCGTTGCCGTTGGCGGAAGTGGGCACCAGCCCGCTGGTGCTCTTGCCGTCCCAGTTGAGCAGGTTGATCCGGTTGGATTTCTGTTCGGGCGCGGCAGCACCGTTGGTATCGGTCAGGTGGAACTTCTCGGCCATGTAGTCGAAGGCCGTCATGCCGGGTCCGCCGTCGGTGTCCAGCGAGCAGCCGGTGGCGAGCGAATCCAGTTCGTGCGCCTTGGAAGTCGCGCCGGAGGGGATCACGTAGCGGTGCTCGTACTTGGCGATGGCGAGCAGCCGGTACATGGCCTCGATCTCCTCGGGTTCCAGGCCGACCGCGTCCGGGATGGACAGGTCGGGCTCCTGGCCCAGGTTGATCGAGCGCATGAACGACCGCATGCCCGCGAGCCGTTGCAGCGCGGCCCGGACCGGGCCGATCTCACCGGCGGTGAACAGTTCGGCCAAGTACTCCAACGGAATTCGCAGCGCGTCGATGGCGCCGAACAGGTTGTTGTGGTTCTCGCCGTCGTGGCCGGTCTGGGTGAGGGTGTCGACCACCGGGGACAGCGGCGGCACGTACCAGACCATCGGCATGGTGCGGTATTCCGGGTGCAGCGGCAGCGCGATCTGGTAGTCCACGATCAGCTTGTAGACCGGTGAATCCTGCGCGGCGGCAATCCATTCCGGGGAGATCCCGGCCCGCTCGGCCTCGGCGATGACGCGCGGGTCGTGCGGGTTGAGGAACACGCCCAGCTGCGCCGGGTAGAGGTCCTGGTCGTTCTCCACCGAGGCGGCCTCGAGCACCTTGTCGGCGTCGTAGAGCATGACGCCGATGTAGCGCAGCCGTCCCACACAGGTTTCCGAGCACACGGTCGGGATGCCGACCTCCACGCGCGGGTAGCAGAAAGTACATTTCTCCGCTTTGCCCGTCTTGTGGTTGAAGTAGATCTTCTTGTACGGGCAGGCGGTGACGCACTGCCGCCAGCCGCGGCACTTGTCCTGATCGACGAGCACGATGCCGTCCTCGGCGCGCTTGTAGATCGCGCCGGAGGGGCAGGCGGCCGCGCAGGACGGGTTGAGGCAGTGCTCGCAGATGCGCGGCAGGTAGAACATGAAGGTCTCTTCGAACTCCAGTTTCACCTGATCGGACAGCTTGGCCAGCAACGGATCCTTGCCGACCTGCTCGGGTCCCGAGCCCAGCGAGTCGTCCCAGTTCGCGCCCCAGGTGACATCGGTGTCCTCACCGGTGATCAGCGACTTGGGCCGCGCCACCGGGGTGGTGTCCATCTTCGGGGCCGAGAGCAGGTTCTCGTAGTCGTAACTCCACGGGTCGTAGTAGTCCGACACGGTGGGCAGGTCCGGGTTGGCGAAGATGTTGAGCAGCCGCTTCATCCGCGAACCGGACTTCAGGGTCAGCCGGCGCCGCTTGTCGCGGACCCATCCGCCCTTCCACTTCTCCTGGTCCTCGTAACGCCGCGGATAACCCTGTCCCGGACGGGTTTCCACATTGTTGAACCACACGTACTCGGTGCCGGAGCGGTTGGTCCAGGCCTGCTTGCAGGTGACGCTGCAGGTGTGGCAGCCGATGCACTTGTCCAGGTTCATGACCATGGCGAGCTGAGCCATGACGCGCATATCAGTACTCCACTTCCTGCGAGCGCTTACGAATCGTGGTGACTTCGTCGCGCTGATTTCCGGTGGGGCCGTGGTAGTTCAGCGCGAACGACTGCTGCGCGTAGCCACCGATGAGATGCGAGGGCTTGATCATGATCCGGGTGAGCGCGTTGTGGATACCACCGCGCTTGCCCTTGCCGACCTTGGTGTTCTCGGCGCCCTCGATGCGCGGGACGTTCACCGCGCGGTCCTGGGCGTGATACATGAAGACGGTGCCCTCGGGCATGCGGTGCGAGACGATGGCGCGCGCCACCACGATGCCGTTGCGGTTGATCGCCTCGATCCAGTCGTTGTCGGCGACACCGATCTTCTTGGCGTCGACGTCCGACATCCAGATCGCCTGCCCGCCACGCGAAAGCGTCAGCATGTGCAGATTGTCCTGATAGGCGGAGTGGATGGACCACTTCGAGTGCGGCGTCAAATACCGAACGGTCATCCCGTTGCCATCGACATTGCCGATACCCGGTTCGGCGAACAGCGCCGACATGTCCAGCGGCGGCCGGTAGATGGGCAGCTGCTCGCCGAGCTCCATCATCCAGTCGTGGTCGAGGTAGAAGTGCTGGCGTCCGGTGAGGGTGTGCCAGGGCTTGGACCGCTCGACATTGATGGTGAACGGGGAGTACCGGCGTCCGCCGGTCTCGCTCCCGGACCATTCCGGTGAGGTGATCACCGGAACGGGCCGGGCCTGCGTGTCGGCGAAGGTGATTCGCTTACCCTCGTGCTCGGCAGCCAGATCGGCCAGCTCGGTTCCGGTGCGCTCTTCGAGCGCGTGGAACCCTTCCACCGCGAGCCGGCCGTTCGTGGTGCCGGACAGTGCCAGGATCGCCTCGGCCGCGTGGGTGTCCTTGGCCAGAGACGGACGGCCCTGCGCGACACCGGAAACCACCGTGCCGTTCACGCCGCGCAGGTAATCTACCTCGGCGTCGGGAATTGTGGTGACACCCTTGGTGGTGAGTCCCAGAGTTTCCACCAGCGGACCGAGCGCGGCCATCTTCTCCGCGACCTTCGGGTAGTCGCGTTCGACGACAACGAGTTTCGGCATCGTGATACCCGGAACAGGTTCGCATTCGCCGTATTTCCAGTCCAGTACGCGTCCACCGGCCTGCGCCAGCGCGTCGGCCGAGTCGTGCTGCAACGGCATCGCGACCAGGTCTTTGCGCACGCCGAGATGCTTTTCCGCCAGCCACGAGAAGCCGCGGGCGATGCGGTGGAACACCTCGAAGTCGGTCTTGGCCTCCCACGGCGGGGAGATGGCCGGGGTGAAGGCGTGCACGAACGGGTGCATGTCGGTGGAGGACAGGTCGTGCTTCTCGTACCAGGTGGCTGCCGGGAACACGATGTCGGAGAACAGTGTGGTGGAGGTCATGCGGAAGTCCAGCGACATCAGCAGGTCCAGCTTGCCGGTGGCGGCCTCGTCGCGCCATTCCAGTTCCTGCGGGCGGATGCCGGTGGCCTCACCGGTCTGCAGGTTGGAATCCGCACCGAGCAGATGCTTGTGGAAGTACTCGTTGCCCTTGCCGGAGGAGCCGAGCAGGTTGGCCCGCCACACGGTGAGCACGCGCGGGAAGTTCTCGGTCGCGTCGGGATCCTCGCAGGCGAACCGCAGATCACCGGACCTGAGACCGTCCACCACATAGTCGGCGGGCGTTTTGCCCGCTGCCTCGGCGTCGTCCACCAGGTCGAGGGGGTTGCGGTTGAGCGTCGGGTAGGACGGCATCCAGCCCAAACGCGTAGCGAGCGCGATGTTGTCGGCCGCGGTGCGCCCGGCGAAGGTGCCCTTGCTCAGCGGCGAGGCGAACGATTCGCTGGTGAACGGGTCGTAGCGCCACTGGTTGTTGGCCAGGTACCAGAACACGGTGCCCTGCATCTGGCGCGGCGGCCGCTGCCAGTCGGAGGCGAAAGCCAGTGTGGCCCAACCGGTCACAGGGCGGCACTTCTCCTGGCCCACGTAATGGGCCCAGCCGCCGCCGTTCACGCCCTGGCAGCCGGTGAGCAGCGTCAGGGTGAAGAAGGACCGGTAGATCTGGTCGCTGTGGAACCAGTGGTTGGTGCCCGCGCCCATGAGGATCATGGACCGGCCCTTGGAACGTTCGGCGTTGTCGGCGAATTCGCGGCCGAGACGTTCGGCCTGTTGGGCGGGGACGCCGGTGATCGACTCCTGCCAGGCGGGAGTGTACGGCTGAGTCGCGTCGTCGTAGCCGGTCGGCCAATTGCCGGGCAGGCCGGACCGTCCGACGCCGTACTGCGCCAGCAGGAGATCGAACACCGTCGTCACTCGTCGACCCGCGATGACGGTGGTCGGCACGCCGCGGGTGAGGACAGCCGCATCGCTGCCCGCGGTGAGCCCGTCGAAGCGGGGGAACTGTACGGCTGCAACATCATCGGTGCGGCCGTACAGGGTCAGCAGGGGGTCGGTGTCCCCCAAATCCAGGTTCCAGCGTCCCTTGCCGGCTTCGGTGAAGCGGTGGCCGAGGGAGCCGTTGGGCACCTGCGGAACACCGTCGGCGTCCAGCAGGACGGTCTGGTGCTCGACGCCCTCACCGGTGTGGCCGAGATCGGCCGCGGTGAGGAACTTGCCCGGGGTGAAGGTGTGGCCGCTGTAGTCACCGTCGGTGTTCCAGCCGCCGTCGTGCTCGTCCAGCGCCACCAGGTACGGCAGGTCGGTGAACCGCTTGACGTAGTCGTTGAAGTAGGGAGTCTGCTTGTCCAGGAAGAACTCTCGCAGCACCACGTGCCCCATGGCCATGGCCAGCGCGGCGTCCGTGCCCGGGCGGGCCGGAACCCACTCGTCGGCGAACTTGGTGTTGTCGGCGTAGTCGGGGGAGACCACCACGACCTTCTGGCCGCGGTACCGGGCCTCGGTCATGTAGTGCGCGTCCGGGGTACGGGTCACCGGAACGTTGGAGCCCCACATGATCAGGTATCCGGCGTCGAACCAGTCGGCGGACTCCGGCACGTCGGTCTGATCACCGAACACCTGCGGGGAGGCCACGGGCAGGTCGGCGTACCAGTCGTAGAACGACAGCATCGAGCCGCCGATCAGCGAGATGAAGCGCGCGCCGACCGCATGCGAGACCATCGACATGGCCGGGATGGGAGAGAAGCCCGCCACCCGGTCCGGGCCGTACTTCTTGATGGTGTGCACGTGCGCGGCCGCGGCGATCTCGGCGGCCTCCCACCACTCGGCACGGACGAAACCGCCCTTACCGCGCGCGGACTTGTAGGACTTGGCCTTGTCGGCGTCCTCGACGATGGACTCCCACGCGAGCACAGGGTCTTTCAGCCGCTCCTTGGCCGCGCGATACAGCTCCAGCAGCGTGCCGCGCACGTACGGGTAGCGGATTCGGGCGGGGGAGTAGGTGTACCAGGAGAACGACGCGCCACGCGGACACCCGCGCGGTTCGTACTCCGGCTTGTCGGCGCCGACGCTCGGATAGTCGGTCTGCTGCGACTCCCAGGTGATGACCCCGTCCTTGACGTAGATCTTCCAGGAGCAGGAGCCCGTGCAGTTCACGCCGTGCGTGGACCGCACCACCTTGTCGTGGGACCACCGGTCGCGATAGAACTCGTCGGCCTCACGCCCACCCACCTTGTGCAGGGTGCGCATGTCGCCGGACACTTCGCCGCGGTTGAAATACTTCCCCAGTCGAAGCAGCGCATCGGCGGACGAGTGTCCGTTCTGCGAGATGGTCATAACGCCCCCTTCGAGCTGGAAAACCGGGCTGCTGGCTCGACTGTAGGGACGTTCGGGGAGGCATCAAAACGGTTTGCTCACAATGCTCGACACCGAATTGTGAGCTGTGAGATCGCCGCAATGTCCCGGTCACTGAGGGGTAGCGGCCGAGGTCACACCCCTGGGGCTCGACCTGGGAAAACCCTTCCATCGCCGCTGAAACATGTACCCGCGAAGGTGTTTCGGACCAGCGGCGGTGAAGCTTCCGAAACGGTTGGTTCTCGCTTACTTAATATTTGTTAACACACCTTTGGGTAGCTGGATGATCGCTATATCGTGCAGCCATGCATCGATTCGACGGCGTCATCGAAGCCGCCACCGGCGGCGGTGCCTACATTCCCGTCCCCGCCGATATCATCACCGCGCTCGGTGGCGGCGGACGAATCCCAGTCCAGGCCACTTTCGACGGGATTCCCTATCGAGGGTCCATCGCCAACATGGGCGCCGGCCCGTGTCTCGGACTTCTGAAGGCCATCCGCGCCGAACTCGGCAAGGGGCCTGGAGACCGGGTCGAGGTGACCGTCGTCCGGGATACCGGCGAACGCACGGTCGCTGTGCCTGAAGACCTGGCGGTCGCTTTGGCTGCCGGAGGGGTTCGTGCGGCTTTCGACGAGCTCTCGTACACGCGCCGTCGGGAGTATGTCACGGGCGTTGTCGAGGCCAAGAAGACCGAAACACGTTCTCGCAGAATAGAAAAGGTTGTATATTCGTTGAAATAGTAAGGTAGAACGGACATTTCGGGTTCCCAGGCTCGGTGTGCGGGCGTAGAATTAGCACATGGGTTCGAATGGGGTGACACTCGACGACTGCGGTATCGCTGAACTGGCGGCCGCGGTCTCGACCCTTTCGGACTCCGTTCAGAACGCGACGATGGCCCAGTTCTCCGATGAGGATGTCGTGGCGTTGATGCAGCAGCTCGAAGGCTGCAAAAGGCAACTGGCCGCACTGGATACGCGCCTGATTGTCGAAGCTGGAGAGCGTTCACTGCATGCGCGTTCTGGGGCCGGGAAGATGGTGCCGTTCCTGCGGCACACCCTCGGACTTTCGCGGTACGACGCGGCCCTGCGTGTGAAGGTGACCCATCACTGCGGAGAGTTCTTCGAGCCCTCAGGGCACCTGCGTCCGGCGACTTTGCCGGTGATGGCGGAAGCCTTTGCTGCCGGGGAGATTTCACGGGATCACGTCCGCAACATCATGGACGTCATGGACCACCTCCCGACCGACATCCCTGCCGAAGCACGCGCAGAAGCCGAGGAAATTCTCGTCGACTACTCGCGTGAAGGCTGGCCGGATGATCTGCCCAAGATCGGCCGCGACATCCTCGCCCGCCTGGATCCGGACGGGAAGATGGTCTCCGATGCCGACCGTCGGCGTCGTCGTGGGATCACCCTGTGCCGTCCCGGGCTGGATGGCATGTCGCGGATCGAAGGCTGGATCACTCCCGAACTGCGGGCATGCCTGGATGCGGTGTTCGCCAAGCTCGCCCGGCCCGGCATGTGCAACGTCGAAGATGCTGAAAGCCCCACCGCCAGTGGTGGGTTCATCGCCGACAGCGTCCTCGACGCTGCCGCGCGCCGTGACCGGCGTGATGTGGGGCAGCGCACCCACGACGCGCTGATGGCGCTCGTGCAGCCGGGGGTGAACATGCGCGCACTGGGCATGCACCGTGGGCTGCCGGTCGAGGTCGTTCTCACTATGAGCCTGACCGACCTCGAGAACGGGACCGGGGTGGCCACCACCAACACCGGTACCCAGATCTCGATCAACGAGGCGCTGAAGATGGCCGAGGGAACCCACCCGGTGATCGCGGTTCTCGATGGCGACGGGATGCCGCTGTACCTGCAGCGGTCCCGCCGCACCGCCAACCGCGCCCAACGCCTCGCCTTGCTGGCCCGCGATAAGGGATGTACCCGTCCGGGTTGCGAACAACCCGCTTCGATGTGCGCCGCCCACCACGTGAATGATTGGGCAAAAGGCGGTCCCACAGACATCAACAACCTGACCTTGGCATGCGATCACTGCCACGCGTTGATCAACGATGGCCCCGATGGGTGGAAAACCGTTGTCATGGGCAAGGACTCACCCCATCGAGGCCGCACCGGGTGGATTGCACCGAAGAGTGTTGACCCCACCGGCACACCGCGCGTGAACGATCGTCATCACGTCGGGCAGTCGATCGCGGCTGCGATCGATTCGAGTTGCCGAAAGTGGCGCTCACGGGCAGCGTGAAACCAGTGCTGCTCGTATCCTGCTGGCGTGCGCAAAACTACATAGAGTGTGGTCGCCTTGCCTGCCCTACCGCACCTGGGCTGACGCCGAGCCGGGAGCCGTGCCCGCCGATCCCGGCCCACGGACTGCACGGATCACCTTCTCGAGACAAAGACCCAAAGACCAAAGACTCGAGGACTCGAGACGACCCCCAACCCTTCCCTCCCAGCACACCTCACGGTGCGTGTACCTCGACAACTTCAGAGTGCTTGTACCCCACACCGGGCCGATCCACGGCCGAGCCGCAATGGGGCTGGTAGGTGAGTGAGCCTCCCCAGCCAGCCAGCCCCTCTCCCTTCTCCAGGCGTCTTTTATCTTTTAGTCCTCTTTTAGTCTTGGCCTTTTCGGCTTTTGCTCCCTTACTCCGCAATCAACTCCGCTTCAGAATCCAACGCCCGCTGAGCCTCCTCGGAAACCCCAACGGCTCCAGGCCGATACGTAACAGCCTTCAACTCACCGCTATACCGAAACGCCCCCCACCGCTCCCGCAGCTCCCACGACACCGGCCCCCGAGCATCAAGCCCCACCGAGATCCCGGTCCACGGCGACATCCCTACCAACTGCACCTGATCCAACAACGCCCCAGCCTCAACCCCATCGATCCCGATAGCAAAATCCCACCGCAACCGCGGCCGAACACGCGCAGCCACGGTGAGAACCTCACTACCGCCAGGAATCTCACCAGCATCCACAGTCACGTATCGCCCATACGCGTTGTACCCGAAGATCAATCGCCCATCCTCGACGTACAAGATGTACCCACCGAGCGGATCCCCATGGGCAACCAGCACCCCCTCATCACCCCACCGATACCCACCCAGCTCGACGACAATACTGAAATCGCGATAAGCGATGAGCCGCTGCGACCGATAACGCTCCAGCGTAGGAGTACCGGGAAGAATCCGAACCGCCTCACCCAACCGAGCTTCCTCAGGCCGCCGCCGAGCCAGATCCTGCCGAGTCAACAACGGAAAAACCGTGTTATGCCAAGCAGCTTCGTCCCAAGCAGCGGAAAGCTCAGCCACCTTGTCCGGCAGCTGCCCAGCCAGATCGTGCAGCTCCGTCGGATCGGTCCGAACATCGAAGAGCTGCCAACGCGGATCGTCGATCCCCCGCTCGGGCTCGTGCAGAGCGAGCAGCTTCCACCCGTCACGATAGAAGCCACGGTGCCCGGTCATTTCCGAGTACTGCTCCACGTGCCGGGAGACGGCGGACGAATCGTGCAACACGTCAGTGGCGGAGACACCGTCGAACTCCTTGGCAGGCAACCCATTACGCACGGACGGCCGATCCAGTCCGATCAACTCCAGCAATGTCGGAGCCAGGTCGGTGATGTAGACGTACTCCTGCCGGACACCGCTGTCGCTCTCCGCGCGCGGCAGCCCCCGCGGCCAGGACAGCACGAACGGCACCCGGACCCCGCCCGCGAAGGTCTGCCCTTTGTAGAACCGGAACGGCGTATTCGAGGCCTGCCCCCACCCGCGCGGATAGTGGACACCGAGCTTGGCGGTGCCGATCAGCTCGTCGTCGTGCGGGACGTCGCGTTCCCAGTCGGGCTCATCGACCTGCGCGAACTGCGCGAAATAGGTGCGGGTGCCTTCCGGTCCGCCCTCCGCGGTGCCGCCGTTGTCGGAGGTGAACACGATGATGGTGTTGTCCAGCTCCCCGAACTGTTCGAGGGTGTCGACGATGCGGCCCAGGCTCTGGTCGATGCTGTCGACCATGCCGGCGTACACCTCCATGTAGCGCTCGAACCGTGACCGCTGCTCATCGGTCAGCGAATCCCATTCCTGCGCTTCGTAACCCGGTTCGGTGTTGCGCGGCTTCTGTTGTGTTCCGGGTGGGAACAATCCCTGCGCGAGCTGGGAGGCGAACCGGCTCTGCCGCAGGCGATCCCAGCCCTCCCGGTACTTCCCGCGATACTTGGCCTGATCCTCCGGCTTGGCCTGCAACGGCCCGTGCATCGCGGTGTGCGCGAAGTACAGGAAGAACGGCTTGTTCGCGTCGTGAGCGCGCAGTTCTTTGAGGTAACCGACCGCGCGATCGGTGTAATCGTCGGTGAGGTAGTACCCCTCCGGATACTCCTCGATATCCACCGGTGAGTTGTCCGAGACGAGTTGATTCGGGTAGTAGAAGGAGTTCAACCCCTCCAAAGAGCCGTAATACCGGTCGAATCCGCGCTGCGTCGGCCACGAATCACGTGATGCCGCAGGGTGCAGCGTGGCATCACGCACCAGATGCCATTTGCCGACCGCGTACGTGGCATAACCGTTGGCGCGCAGTATTTCCGGAAGTGTCAGCACATCGTCGGCCAGCTCCAATCGCAGTCCCGGGTAGCCGGGATCGGCATTGGCGACGAATCCGAAACCCGCACGGTGGGAATTGATTCCGGTCAGCAGCGCGGCCCGGGACGGTGAGCACAGTGGCGTGGTGTGGAAGTTGGTGAGCCGCAATCCATTCGCGGCCAGCCGATCCAGGACCGGCGTCTCGATCTCCGATCCGAAGGGGCCGATATCGCTGAAGCCCATATCGTCGACCAGCACCACGACGACATTGGGCGCACCGGCCGGCGCGACCGGCGGATACTGCCATTCCGGCGTGGAATCGGCGGTGGTGCGGCCGATCTCACCGGCGAAACTCTCATAACCACGGGCATTGTCGGGGACTGACATGCTCCCCAGCAAAGGCCGCAGGCCCGGCCGGAGGCCAGGGTTTCACTCTGGCTGCGTGCAACCGGTGATCCGTCATGCATCCGCGGATAGCGTCGCCGCACACAATCCAGGCCCGGTCCACACTCGAGGATTTCCCCATGAATTCGTCCCCCGGCGATCTCCACCGCCGTAACTTCCTGCGCGGTTCGGCCGTCGCCGCCCTGGCGATCTTCGGTGGCGGGGCGCTGGCCGCCTGCACCTCGGCGGTGAGCCAGCAGCGTGGCGGCGACGACAACGCGCAACCCGTGCGCGGCGGAACCCTGAAGTACGGCGTGCTCCTGGACCTCGTCCCCGCCAACCTGCTCACCAATACCGGCAGCACGCCGTACGTGGTCGGCCTGGTCTTCGAAACCCTGGTGCGGTACCCGCACGACAAGTTCGAACCGCAGCCGCTGCTCGCCAAGAGCTGGATCGTCGCACCCGACGGCAAGTCCATCACCCTGGACCTGCGCGACGACGTGAAATTCCACAGCGGACGGCCCTTCACCTCCAAGGATGTGGAGTTCTCGCTGCGCACCTACGCCGACCCCAAATGGTCGGGGCAGCTCAAGAGCACGGCCGCCGCGGTCACCGGCATCGACAGCAGCGACCCGCACCGCGTCACGCTGACCCTCGCACACCCGCTCAGCAACCTGTTCGACCTGCTCGACACGGTGCCGATCCTCGACAGTGAATCGATCGATCAGCTCGGCACCGGAGAGAAGATCGTCGGCACCGGCCCGTTCCGGTTCACACAGCGAATCCCCAACCAGCAGTTGGTGTTCGAGAAGAACCCGAACTACTGGGTGCCGGACCGCCCCTACCTGGACCGCGTCGAGATCACCATCATCCCCGACAATCAGGCGCAGCTGAACGCCCTCAAGACCGGGCAGATCCATCTCGCCGACGGCGTCACCTACCGCGACAACGAGAACCTCGCCAAGACCGACGGCTACCGCGTCATCACCTACGAAGGCGCCGAGATCGAGATCTACGTCGGCGCGAACGTCGCGGACCCGGTGCTGTCGGACGTGCGGCTGCGGCAGGCCATCGCCTACGCCGTCGATCGGGAGCGCATCATCGCCGAGGTGTTCCGCGGCGCCGGCTACGCCGCGAACCTGCCGTGGCCCAAGAACTCTCCCGCCTTCGACGCCGCCCGCAACACCCGGTACTCGCGAGATGTGGCCAAGGCCAAGCAGATCCTCGCCCAGTTGCCGAAGCCGCCGAAGATTCCGCTCAGCTACAACACCGCCCTGTCCGCGTACGAGGCGACCGCGCAGATCGTGCAGGCCAACCTCGCCGAGGTCGGCATCGAGGTGGAACTCACGCCCACCGACAACGCCACCTTCGTCAAACAGCTGATCGGCGCACAGTTCCCGGGCCTGTGGATCACCGACCACTCGTGGGCGCAGTTCGTGCCGTCCACCCTCACGGTCAGCGCCTACCCGTTCAACGCCCGGAAGAACGCCTCCCACTTCGAATCCCCCGCCTACGTGGCCGCCGCCGACGCCGCCTGGCAGCTGCCGCAGAGCACCGGCCCCGAAGCCGTCCGCGCCTACCAGGCGTTGAGCGATCAGCTGCTGGACAGCCTGTTCCTCATCGAGATCGGCGTCCGATACTCGCAGGGCTCGGCGACGCGGAAACTGCACGGCTTCAACTGGACCAAGCGCCGCGAACTGGCATTGACCGAAGCGTTCCTGGCATGACCGCCTACCTGCTGCGCCGGGTGCCGTCCGCGCTGGCGGTGCTGTTCGGGGCCTCGGTCCTGATCTTCCTGCTGCTGCGGCTGGTACCCGGCGACCCGGCGACCATCCTCGCCGGAGCCGACGCCTCACCGGAAACCGTTGCGGCCATCCGGCATCAACTCGGATTGGACCGATCCATTCCGGCGCAATACCTGTCCTGGCTGCGCGGCGTGGTGACCGGGGACCTGGGGCGCTCCTACCTGATCGGCGGCCAGATCTCCGATCTCATCGGCCGCGGCCTGTCCAACACGCTGATTCTCGCGGGGGCGGCGCTGCTGCTGGCGGTCACCGTCAGCCTGGTGGTGTCGGTGTCGTCGGTGCTGTGGGATCGGCGCTGGCTCAACGCGATCGTGGCCGCCGCCAACACCGTGACCGTCGCGATCCCGGTATTCGTCACCGGCGTCCTGCTGGTGCTGGTGTTCGCCGTCGCGATTCCCGTCCTGCCCGCCGGCGGGCTGCCGCCGGACGGGTTCGTCGCCCGCCCCGATATCGCTGTCCAATACCTGCTGCTACCCGCGACCTGCCTCGGCCTCCCGGTGGCGGCCGCACTGACCCGCTTCCTCACCGAGGCGCTACGCACCGAACTCGCCAAGCCCTACGTCCTGACCGCCCGCGCCCTGGGTATCCCGCGCCGCCGCATCGTCACCCACGACGCCCTCCGCAACGCGCTCCCCACCATGCTCACCACCCTCGGCATCCAAACCGGCAACCTGCTGGGCGGCGCCGTGCTGGTGGAAGCCGCCTTCGCCTGGCCGGGCATCGGACGCCTCATCGAAGAGGGCATCAACCGCCGCGACTACCCCGTGGTCCAGGCCCTGCTCCTGTTCTCTGTAGCGGTATTCGTGACCATCCAACTGACCACCGACATCGCCCACGCCTACCTCGACCCCCGCATCCGCATCGGAGGCCGCGCATGAGCGATCTCATCGCCCCCACCCAACCGTCCACCGACACCGCGTCCGAACTTCGCGGTGACGCCGGCCGGCCACTCGCGGGGACCACGACAAAACTGTCCACGACCACCGCAACGGAACCATCTACCGCGACCGCAACAGAACCGCCTACCGCGACCGCAGCCGAGCCGACTGGCGCGACCACGGCTGACCCGCCCGTAGTGACTGCGGCTGAGCCGCTCGCGGTGACCACGGTCGAGTCGACCGATGTGACCGTGGGCGAGTTGCCTGGCGTGTCCGCTTCCGAGGAGCCCGCAGTGACGGTGGCCGAATCGGGTGGTGTGACCGCGGCCGAGCCCGCCGCGGCGACCGCGCCCGAGCTGCCCGGCGGTGCCGTACCCGAGCCCGGTGCTGGGGACAAGGCGGCGGCGGAAACGCCCGTACGTGAGTCGAATCCACGGCGCTCCGGGTTGCGTGCGCTGGCGCACGGGCAGGGGCTGGCCGGGTTGCTGCTGATCGCGGTGATCACTCTCGCGGCGCTGGCCGCAGGCGTGCTCACGAAATACGGCCCGCTGGAGCAGATTCCGGGGGCCAATCTGCTGGGGCCCAGCGGCGAGCATTGGCTTGGGACCGATCATCTGAACCGTGATGTGTTCACTCGCATGCTGTACGGGATTCGGGTGGATCTGCTCATCGCCTTCCTGGCGGTGCCCACCGGTGCGGCGCTGGGGTCGGTGGTCGGGCTGGCGGCGACCGTCAATCCGGTCGCGGATGTGGTGGCGCAGCGCGTGTTCGACCTGATCCTGGCGTTTCCGGCGCTGATCTTCGCGATCGCGCTCACCGCGGTCACCGGGCCCGGCGCGCACGCGGTCGCCATCGTGATCATCGCCGCGGAGATCCCCATCTTCGGCAGGCAGATCCGCACGGCCGTACTGGCGGTGCGTGAACAGCCGTTCGTGGAGGCCGCCACCGTGATCGGTGCGAGCACCGGGTGGACGCTGCGTAAACATGTGCTGCCCAACGTGATCGAACCGCTCGGGGTGCAGTTGGCGTTGTCGCTGTCGCTGGCCGTCTTCGTGGACAGCGCCATGAGCTTCATCGGCATCGGGGTGCGGCCGCCGGACCCGTCACTGGGGTCGATCATCGCCGAGTCCACCCGCAATCTGGATGCCAATCCCGCCATGGCGGTCGGCCCACTGCTGGTGGTGTCGGCGCTGACCCTCGGATTCCTGTTGATCGCCCAGGCTCTGGGCCGTGCCCGGAGGGCGATATGACCGGCGAGACCCTGCTCGACATTCGCGACCTGGCCGTGCGATTCGCGGCACGCACCGTCGTGCACGGGGTGGATGTCCAGGTGGCGCGCGGCGAAACCGTCGCGCTGGTAGGCGAATCCGGCTCCGGCAAGTCGCTCACCGCCCGCGCCGTGCTCGGGTTGTTGCCCGCCGGCGCGACCGCCACCGGATCGATCCGGCTCGACGGCACCGAGATCATCGGCGCCACCGACAACGACCTGCGTCCGCTGCGCGGCACCCGGGCCGCGATGGTGTTCCAGGAACCGCAGACCGCCCTGAACCCGGTGCGTCGCATCGGCAGTCAGATCATCGAGGCCCTGCGTGCGCACCGGCCGATCGGTCGAGCGCAGGCCCGCGCCCGCGCCATCGAATTGCTCGGCCTGGTCGACATTCCGGAACCGGACAAGCGGGTCGACTGGTATCCGCACCAGCTTTCCGGCGGTCAGAAACAGCGGGTGGTCATCGCGCTGGCGCTTTCCGGCGACCCGGACCTGCTCATCGCCGACGAGCCCACCACCGCCCTCGACGTCACGGTGCAGGCCGAAATCCTGCGCCTGCTCCAGGACCTGCAGCGCCGCAACAACACCGCGATCCTGTTCATCACCCACAACCTGGGCGTGGTCGCCGCCATCGCCGACCGGGTGGTGGTCATGCGCGCGGGGGAGTTGGTCGAAACCCAGCCGGTCCGCGAGCTTTTCGCGCATCCACGCGAGCAGTACACGCGAGAACTGCTGGCCGCGGTCCCAGAGTTGCCGGAGGACACCGCCGAAGCGGTGACCTCGGAGCCCGCGTCGCCCGCCGAATCGCGGGAGCCGGTCACCGAGCCCGAGCCGGTACTGCGTATCCGCGATCTCTCGGTGGTCTACCGCCGCCACGGCAAGCAGTTCCAAGCATTGCAAGACGTGTCATTGACCCTGGCGCCCCGCGAGGTGATCGGCCTGGTCGGGGAATCCGGTTCGGGGAAGAGCACTCTGGGCCGCACCGCACTCGGTCTGGTGTCCGCCGCGGCGGGCGAGGTGGTGCTGCAGGGCGTTCCACTCACCGGGCTCTCCCAGCGTGAACTGCGTGGCCTGCGTAAGCACGTGGCCCTGGTGCATCAGGATGTGACCGCCTCACTGGATCCGCGCCGCACCCTGGAGGATTCGATCGGCGAGCCGCTGCGCGTGCACCGGGTGGCCTCGGGCGCCCTGCTGCGCGCCAAGGTCGGCGGCCTGCTCGAATCCGTGCGGTTGCCTCGCGACTACGCCACCCGTCGCCCGGGCGAATTGTCCGGCGGTCAACGCCAACGGGTGGCGCTGGCCCGGGCGCTGGCCCTGGCGCCCCGCCTGCTGGTGGCCGACGAGCCCACCAGCGCGCTGGACGTCTCCGTGCAGGCACGGGTGTTGGAGCTGTTCGCGGACCTGCGCGCCGAGTACGGATTTGCCTGCCTGTTCATCAGTCACGACCTCGCCGTCGTGCATCAGGTGGCCGATCGGGTGCTGGTGCTGCGGGAAGGGCGTATGGTCGAATCCGGGCCGGTCGAGACCGTCTTCCGGGCCCCGAACGCGGAGTACACGCGCCGCCTGCTCGACGCCGTTCCGGCCCCGGATCCGGCTCGTTCTCGGCCGGCGGAGGACGTTTCCGCGCGAGTGCCCCTGGTTTCGGGGGCACGGGGGTAAGTTCGAAAGCACACTCTCCGCCGTAGATCCAGAGCGACGCCGAAAGGTATACCAATAGGAGTATCGGGAGATACTGATTGGATTTGCCGCCCTGACCAGTTCGTATCCGGATCTGTGTAAGTATCCGTCCAGAAGGAGATCTCGGCGTTGCCTCCATGGGGAGGCAAGGTGGGCCGCCGGGATTCCGTTGAGGAGGGAACCAGTGGGCGCGAGAGCGGTATGCGGACAGGATTTTCAGGAACTCGAAGCACCCACTTTCGGAAACCTGTTGCGGCGACTGCGTGACAATCGTGGTGTTTCCCGCGAACGCCTGGCATTCAACGCCGGTGTAAGCGCAAGTTACACAACGCATCTGGAGAAGGGCGACCGCGGCAACCCGACCCGGGAAGTGGTCACCGCGCTCACCCGCTATCTGGACCGGCTGGTCCCGCTCTCCACCGCGGACCGCCGCCAGCTGGACGACCTCGCGGGTCTGGGAGCAGGCGACTTCCCCTCCGTGGCGGAGCTGCGCCGGGCCGTCACAACGGAGATGACCCGGACCCTGGAACTGCACAACCCCAATATGGCCGCCCTGATGGACACCCGGGCCAACCTGCTGGCCACCAATGACGGCTGGAAAGACGCGTTCCCGGGCCTGTCCGAGCACGGCAATATGCTGCGCTGGTTCTTCGGCAATGAGCTGGCGACCAAAGTGATGGTCAACTGGGAGTCCGACGCCCGGTTGCTCGCGCGTTGGATGCGCGGATTGATCGGCCGGTCGGGTAATGCCGACGGATTCGCTGACCTCATCCGGGAACTCGGGGAATTCCCGAATTTCCGGCACGCCTGGTCCGAGGGCGGCGTGGAGTTCGCGCCGCACGTCTTCACCCTCCATATGCGCAATCCGGTGACCGGCGCCCGCCGCCGGGTTTTCGCCCAGACCGGGCGGATCGACGGCGCGTCCTATCCGGGACAACTGCTGACGATTCTCGGATTGCCCGGCTGACCCTGCCACACTCGGTCCCGATACCGCGTTCCCGCTGCATATCCGTTGGAGTGCAGCGGTTCTGCCGTGTCCGGCGACCCCTACCTTGGATGCGGTACGTGTATCAGATGCAAGTTCAGGATCGACTGATCCGCGTCGGCTCAGCCGCGCAGCGGGATGAACTCGGCGAGGTCCCCGTCGACGGCGTCGGCCGGGACCACCACCAGGCCGTCACGGTCCAGCAGGTCCGCCAGGTGCGCCGTGTGCAGGCGCAGATCGCCGTGGAAGCCGCCACCGGGCAGCGCGCGGGCCGGGACGATGCGGGCCACGGGCGCGGTCAGCTCGCCCGCGTTGGCGAGCGGGCCCAGGATCTTGCGGGCCGGTGTCGCGCCCGTCATGGCCTCCACGGTCGCGCCGATCAGGGCCAGCAGGGTGCCGATGGCCGCGAACGGGTTGCCTGGCAGGCCCAGAACGACTGTGCCGGAATCCAGTTGGGCGGCCACGGTGGAGCCGCCGGGGCGCAGCCGCAGGCGGCGCAGCAGCATGGTGGCCTCGGTGCGGTCCAGGGCCGAGCGCAGTTGATCGGCCGCACCGCCGCCGGTGGCGCCCACGATGACGAGCAGATCGCAGTCGGCGGCCGCGGCCAGCACCTCGTCGAAGGCGTTCTCGGAGTCGCGCAGATGCACCCGATCGATGGTCGACACGCCGTACCAGGCCAGTATGTCGGGCAGCACCGGACCGATCGCGTCGCGGGTCTGGCCGGTGTGCAACGGGCCCTCCCCGCGAATCTCGTCGCCGGTCATGACGATTCGGGCGCGCACCGGGCCGCGCACGGACGCCGCCGCGACCTCCGCGCTGGCGGCCACCGAGATCAGCGCCGCGTTCACCGGGGTGCCGGCGGGCGCGACTTCGTCACCGGGCAGCCAGTATTCGCCGCGGCGGCGCACATCCTCGCGAATGGGCGTGTCCGGCAGGCGATACAGCGTGCCCTCGGCGTCGATGCGGACGAACTCGTCCCGCACCACCGAACTGGTCCCGTCGGGCACGTGCGCGCCGGTCGCGATCCGCACCGCTTCGCCGTCGAGCAGGCCCACCGGCCGCTCGCCGCCGGCGAAGCCGATATCGCGGCGCAGCTGCCAGGGCCCGTCGCCGCTGACCGCGTACCCGTCCATGGCCGAAACGTCGAAGCGCGGCAGCGCATCCGCCGCGCGCAGCGGGGCCGCCAGGGTGGCCCCGCGCACCGATCGCAGGGTCGCGCGGCGGGCCGGCAGCGGGGAGATGCTCGTGCGCAGCACATCCCGGGCCTCGTCGAGCCACAGCGGTTCGGCCGCGCGGGCGGCCCCGGTGCGGGCCCGGCGCACGTCCTCGGGAGTGTCGCAATCCTCGACCCCGGGCAGCGCCACCATGGCGGTGTCCACCGGCACCAGCGCCTTCATCGGCCGATTCACCAGGGAGTCCAGGGCTTTCAGCGCCGTGTCCAGCGCGGCTCGGCGCCACACGCCGACCAGGTACTGCGGGCGGCCCGAGGCGTCCGCGGCGAACACCGCGTCGCTCCCGGATTCCCTTGCGTGGGAGAGCAGTTCATCGATCGCCGCGGCGGTGAGGAACGGCATGTCCGCGGCCAGCACCACGATCAGCCCGGCCGGGAACTCGCAGCCGGCCAGTGCGCCCAGACCTGCGGCGATGGCCGCGACGGGGCCCGCGCCGGCCGGTATCTCCTGTGCCTGAAGGACTTCCGGCGGCAGCTCGGGCCGGTGCGGTCCCACCACCACGGTGCGCGTGCAGCCGGCGACCGCCGTGAGCGCCGCGTCGAGCATGGACTGACCGCCCACGACCAGGGCGGGCTTGTCCACGCCGCCCATTCGGCTGGCCTTTCCACCGGCCAGCACGATGGCGTCGACGGGTGTCACGATCCCCGTCCGGGGCGGGGGAGTGTCGGTGGCTCGGAGCGCATGGTTGAAGATCGTAGTGGCAGGCTGTTGAAGGTCTGTCGGGCGCGCCGGAAACCTGCGCTTGCTAAGCAATTGCCGATAGTCGTTACGTTATGAGATGTGGCACGACACATAGTAGAAATGGTCTTGTTTTAACCTTCGGAACAATCGCATATGGCAGTATCCGAGTCGAGAACTGGCGGAGTATGCGGCGTTCGTCACAGTTCGCACCAGGCGTCACACCGGGTCCCACTGTCCGGAACCAGGAGGACTCAGAGCGATGAAGGTTGGTTTGCTGAGTGTTTGTGGAGAGGGAACGGCGTGGTGCTGGGCGTGAAACCGGATAGGGACTCGGACGATCTGAAGCCGCCGACTTTCGGACTGCTGCTGCGCCGGTTGCGTGATGCCCGGGGCGTATCACGCGAACGACTCGCCTTCAACGCCGGCGTGAGCGCCAGCTACATCAGCCATTTGGAGAAGGGCGATCGTGGCCACCCCACCCGCGAGGTGGTCGATGCGCTGCTGCGCTATCTGGATCGAATAACCCCGCTGTCCGCCGTCGAGCGCCGCCATCTGCTCGATCTGGCCGGACTCGGCGTGAGCGAATTCCCCTCGGTGGAACAACTGCGCGCCGAAATCACCGACGACATGCGCCGGGCGCTCGATCTACACGAGCCGAACCTGGCCGCCTACGTCGATACGCGCTGGAATGTGCTGGCGTGCAACGAAAGCTATGCCCGGGCATTCCCCGGACTGGAGCGCGACACCAATATTCTGCGCTGGTTCCTGGGTAACGAGGCCGCGCGCGGGGTGATGGTCGAGTGGGAGGAAGAGGTCCGGCTGACCGTGCACTGGCTGCGCGGGCTGATCGCGAGCTCAGGAGATACCGCCTGGTCGGTTGAATTCCTTGCGGAACTCGGACGTTTCGGACTTTTCCGGGAAATGTGGGACGAGGGCATCGCCGCCTACGGACGGCCCCGCGCCACCATGCGCCTGCGCGAACGCGACAGCGGCCGGCGCTTCGACATCGCGGTGCAGCTGTTCAGCGTCTTCAACGCCGCCTACCCCAGCCAGATCCAGATCTTCCTCGGCATTCCGAGCTGGCACGAGGCCGGAGCCGGGTTCGGCGAAGCCGGTCTCGACGAGGGAACCGGCCGGCCGTGACCGCCATGGGCACGGCCCGCGGGGCTGCTGCGAACTCGACGAGCGCGACCGGTTACTGCGCGGCCTGAATCTCGCGCTCGGCGCGCATCCCGCGCTCGCCGCGGACCTTCGGCCACGGCGCGGACAGGGCCCGCGTCAACTTGCTCTCGCGGCGCGCGGTGGACTGTTCGACCAGCCGGATCAACAGTGGCGCAACCACTTCCGGGTGGGTCCAGGCCGCACCGTGTCCCGCGCCGGGGATGGTGACGACGCCGTCGGCGCCGGACAGGCCGGCGGTCAGCGCCTCGGATTTCTGGGATGTGCTGTTGCTGTCGTGGCTGCCGCGCACGACGAGGGCGGGTGCGGTGATCTCCGATAGTCGATGGAGCACCGATCTGCGGTCCATCAGGCAGCGGGCGGCCGGCATGATGCCGTTGCGGTCGGAGCTGTACCAGCGACTGGTCCAGGCGCGCCACAGCCGCGGATCCGTGCCGCCGATGAGCTGCGGTGCCAATTCGGCCACCAGTGGGGCCAGCGGCTCGGTCCCGGACCAGCGTTCGAAGAATTCGCGGTAGTAGGCCAATTCGGCCGGGGTGCACGCGGTGGCCTCGGTATCGATCAACGCGAGGCCCTGGATGCGTTCAGGGGCCAGCAATGCCATGCGCAATGCGGAGTAGCCCCCCTGGCTCATTCCGCCGATGACCGCCTGCTCGATTCCGAGTTCGTCCAGTACCGCCAATCCGTCGGCGGCCAGATCCCAATAGCTGAACGGTTCGCCATCGGGTGACTGCGTCCGTCCATGGCAGCGCGCGTCGACCGTTACGAGATTGATACCGGCGGCTGCCAGAGATTCGCGCATGGGCTCGAACATGGACTCGTCCATGAAGAATCCATGGGCGAGCAGCAGCGTGGGGCCGCTGACCTGGCTGGAGGTGTAATGCACTGTTGCTGAACCTGATCGCACATAAGGCATGGTCAGACCATAAACGGCGGAACACGCCGCTCCCTATATGTTTGCCCGCGTGGTGCCAGGCACCCTGCGGTGCGGTTCCCGGCGGGTACCCACACTGGCCAGTGTCAGTACTGCTAGGGGTTTGCCCCAGATTGCCTCAAAACTGGACAACAAGATCACGAGGCCTTTTAAATCAGCGCATGGCGCTTTTGGGACAAGCGCAATTTCAAGGGAGGAAACAAATGTTCGACGTCACCACCGCAGCGCGACGGAACGACTTCCGGATCGATCGCGGCGCGGGATTGCGGGAGTCGCTCGAAGGTCTCTTGCTGCACGACGGAGTCGGCCTCGACGCCCGGATGCGTCACGCGATCGCCGCGGTCGTCCACCTGGCTGTGGACGCCCCGCTGGGCGTTCCGGAAGACGCCGAGGAATTCCTGGGCCGGTTGGACGCCTCATGGCTGTTCGCCGCCTGGAATGACAGCGATCAGGAACTCTCTCTGCTGAATACCCTCTGCGGCGGCGAGGTCCCGGCATTGAGCTGGTGCGAACTCATGTTCACCACCTCGCTCGCGCCGTGGTCCGGTGCGCCGGCAGCGGTGCATGCCCGTCGCATCTTCGTCAATGGTGAACAGGCCAGGTTGGCGGCGGTCAGTGGTGACTGCGGCATGGGTCGCGCGTAAACATACCGCGCGTTTTTCTTTCTGATACTTGTATTGAAGGGATGAGGATAGTGAAGCTGCTTTTCACCAATTTCGACGCCATGTTCGAATCTCTCGCCCGCCGCGACGGCGCCGACTCGGAATCCTGGCACCAGCAGGCGCTGTGCACCCAAACCGATCCCGAAGCATTCTTTCCCGACAAGGGCGGCTCCACCCGCGAGGCCAAGCGCATTTGCTCCTCGTGCGATGTGAAGAAGGAATGCCTCGACTACGCGCTCAGCCACGATCAGCGTTTCGGCATCTGGGGCGGACTCTCGCCGCGTGAGCGCCGGCGCTTCGAACGCGGCGCGGCCTGACGGTCGTCCGGCCCGGCAATTACGCCGATCCGGCCGGAGTTTTTCAATCGATTGTTGCTTGTAAGAGACAGAATTCATTGGTCTCCGGATCGGCCAGCACCGCCACCGGCGCACCCACCGGCGAATCCCCGCCGGGCGCCGTCTCGCGGTCGACCGGAACCGCGCCCGCGGCCCGCAACCGGGCCGTCTCCTCGACGGGATCGTCGGAGGGGAAGGCGACGAGATCCAGATGCAGGCGCCCGTGCTCGCCCAGCGCCTGCGGCGAACGCAGGAATTCCAGCCACGGGCCCAGCCCGGTGGCCGCCCGGATTCCCGCGTAGCGAGAGGTCTGGTGGGTGAGTTGCCAGCCCGAGGCCGCTGACCAGAACTCGGCCAGCCGCAACGGATCCCGGGTATCGACCACGATCGCCGCCACCGCGCCGGTGTCGACGTATTGCTCCCGGGGCTCCAGCACGCAGAACTCGTTGCCCTCGGGATCCGCCAGCACGGTCCAGGGCACCACGCCCTGACCGATGTCCAGCCGCCGGGCGCCCAGGGACAGTGCCCGGTCCACCAGCACCCCCTGCTGGTCCAGGGAGCGGCTGCACAGATCCAGATGAATACGGTTCCGCGCCGTCTTGGCCCGCCGCGCGGGGAGGAAGGTGAGCGCCACGTCCGGCCCGTCCGGGTCCGGCGCGGCGATATCGACCTCCCCGGGCCGGTCCACCATCACCTCCCAGTTCAGCAACGCGGCCCAGAAGCGGGCGACCATAACGGGTCGCTCCGCATCGAACACCACGCGCGCCAGCCGGGTGGACATATCTCCACGGTAACCGGCGGCCGGGGTGACGGGTATCAGCTTTCGGCGAACCGGCCGAGAGACGGGTCCCAATGGACGCGCGCCCGGGACAGGTCCACCCGGTCCCCGTTCAGCGGACAGCCCTCGGCGGCCAGCTGGGCCAGCTGCCGATGCGCCAAATGTGGTGCGGGCGTGCCGTTTGCGCGCAGCACCCGATGCCACGGCAGATCCGCGGAATCGGTGCGCATGATCCACCCGACCGTGCGCGGTGTGGACAACCCCGCCGCGGCCGCGATATCGCCGTAGGTGGCTACCCGACCGGGCGGAATCGCCGCGACCAGCTCCCGCACCCGCTCGACCTCGGCATCGGTGGTCGCCATGTCACGCCTCCCTCTGGGCTCAGAGCAGCCCGCGGACCAGTTCCGCGGTTCGCGCGGGCCGGGCCTGGGGCACCATGTGATCGCAGTCGAATTCCAGCACCGTGAGCCGGTCGCCCAGGTGCTCGGTGAGCGCCGCCCGGAACGTGGGGGACACCAGCGGCGGATCCACCTTCATCGCCTGCACCAGCACCGTGGGCAGCGTCGCCGGCGGCAGCACGAAATCGCGGGCGATCTCACCCCAGAAGGCGATGATCGCGGGCATCGTCACCCGCCAGCCCACCCGGCCGTCGGCCGTGGGCACCAGATGCTCGGCCAACTCGGCCTCGAGCACCGCGGGATCGAGCTCACCCCAGGCGGTCTCGAGCTTGTCGAAGCGAGCCTGCTCGACGTCCGCGTAATCCGGGGACGTCAGCGTCGAACTCGCGATGCTCAGCATGCGGTCGGGGTCGAGGCCCAGCGCCGGATCCAGTAGCACCAGCCCGCGCACCAGCTCCGGCCGCCGCCGCGCCAGGTGCACCCCGATCGCGCCGCCGAACGAATGCCCGACCACCACCACCGGTTCGCTGGTCTCGCGCTCCAGCAACGCGGCGAGATCATCGACCAGCGTCTCGAAATCCCACGGCGGCACGCCGGGCGACCTCCCGTGCCCGCGCAGATCCGGTGCGATGATCCGGACGTCGGGGAGATGATCGTCGGCCAGGATCTGCCAGCGCCGGCCGTGGCCCGTCAACCCGTGCAACGCCAGCACGACCGGACCGGTCGGGGGACCGAAACGATGAGTATGAAGCTCCACCACACCGCCCATTCTGCTGCCTGCGTCGCCAGCGGCGAATCGCGGACCATGATCATGAACGGCATATCGAATGTGACCGTCGGCACGGACAACTCATGGCAAACGAAAACTGTCGGGGCGGTCTGTTGAAATAGCCGACGTGATGCGATCGGATAGCTCGGTGCAATTGGTGCGCCGGGCCGAGGCGGAAACGCTCCCCCGGGAGTGGGACCCCGCCCTCCGGCCGCTCTTCGACGTGCTCGGCGCCGACCCCGGCTGGGCGCCCTGGCAGGTGCTCGGCGGACCCGGCACCGGGAAGACCGCGCTGCTCGCCGACCTGGCCGCCACCCGCATCCTGGCCGGGGTCCCGCCGGAATCGGTGCTGGTCCTCACCTACACCAAGCGGGCGGCCACGGACGTGCGCGCCGCCATCACCGCCCGCGTCGCCGCCGCGGCTCCAGCGGCGGCCTACGGCGCATCCGGCTACTCGGCCGCGGACCGCGCGGCCTTCGATCCAGCCGATGACGGCTCGGTCGTGGACGGCGTGCCCGGCGCGACCCGCGGCCCGCTGGTGCGGACCCTCCACTCCTACGCGTTCGGCCTGCTGCGTTCGTTCGCGGCCGCGCACGGCAACCCGCCGCCGCGCCTGCTCACCGGATCCGAGCAGGACATCGTCATTCGTGAATTGCTGCGCGGCGACGTCGCCGACGGCGCGCTCGGCTGGCCCGAACGGCTGCATCCGGCACTCACCGCGGCCGGGTTCGCCGAACAATTGCGGGACCTCATGTTGCGGGCCACCGAACGGGGTCTCGGACCCGAGGATCTGATCGAGCTCGGCCGCCGCCACCGCCATCCCGAATGGGTCGCCGCCGGCTATTTCGCCGAACGCTACGAGCAGATCATGATGCTGCGCTGGTCGGTCGGCATGGACGTGCCCGAGGCCAGCGCTCCCGCCCTCGACGCCGCCGAACTCGTCACCGCCGCGCTCGAGGCCTTCCACGTCGATCCGGAACTCCTTGCCGCCGAACGCGATCGACTGCGCTGCATCCTCGTCGACGACGCCCAGCACCTCGATCCCCATGCCGCCCAACTGATCCGCCTGCTCGGCTCCGGCACCGCCACCACCGTCATCGCCGCCGACCCCGACCAATCCGTCTACACCTTCCGCGGCGCCGACTCCCGCTTCGCCGCCACCCCCGACGCCCCCGCCGACCGTCGAATCATCCTTCGCCGCAACCACCGTTCCGTCCGCGCTGTCCAGGAAGTAGCCGACCGCATCGCATCCCGGCTGCCCGGCTCCGCGATCCACCGCGTGCAGCCTTCCGCGCCCGCCGATGCCGACGAGACTCACCGGGGTGCCGTGCAACTCGAGGGCGAGGTGCGGGTGCAGGTGCTCACCACCCCCGCCAAGGAGGCGGCGCTGATCGCCGACCACCTGCGGCGCGCCCACCTCACCCACGGCGTGCCCTGGTCCCGCATGGCGGTGATCGTCCGGTCGGTGCCGCTGTCACTGGCCCCGCTGCGCCGCGCCCTGCTGGCCGCGGGGGTGCCGGTCCGGCAGCCACCCGCCGACGTGCCGCTCGCGCGGCGGCGGGGCGCGGCGTGGATGCTGTTGGCGCTGCGGGCCGTAACCGCCGGCGATCCCACCGCGGTGCGGCATCCGCGACCGATCGGCTTCACCGCCGACGACGCGCTCGACCTGCTCGCGGGACCGCTCGGCGGCGCGGACCAGATCAGCCTGCGGCGACTGCGCCGCGGCATCCGGCGCACCGTCATGGAGCTGGGCTACCCGGAGCCTCCCGTCGCCGACGCCGCGGAGAACGACTCGGTCGAAACCCTTGTGGTGGAGACGAATTCGGTTGGCACGGAATCCTTCGACGACACCGACCGCTTCGCCGACCTCGACCGGTCGTCGGCGGAGATTCTGCGGGACCTGCTGGTGGGGACCCGGAATCGGGTGGTGCTCGAGAAGCTCACCACGGTGGAGGCCGCGCCGCTGCGGCGGGTGCTCAAGGCGCTGGGGCGGGCGCGGAAGGTGCGGCGCGAGGGCGGTGGGCTCGAGGACGTGATGTGGGGGGTGTGGACGGCGTCCATGCTGGAGCGGCGGTGGACGGGGCAGTCCGAGCGCGGGGGCGCGGGCGGGATGCAGGCCGATCGGGACCTGGACGCGGTGGTGGGCCTCTTCGAGGCGGCCGCGGCGTACGTGGATCGGCTGCCGCGCGCCACCGTCGAGGGTTTCGTGGAATACCTGGAGCAGCAGGTGATTCCGCAGGACAACGCGCCGATCACCGATCCCGGCGAAGCGGTGACCATCTGCAGTGCGCACGCGGCGGCCGGGCGGGAATGGGACACCGTGGCGGTGGCGGCGGTGCAGGAGGGCATCTGGCCGGACCTGCGGTTGCGGGGCACGCTCCTGGGTGTCGAGGAACTGGTGGATCTGCTCGCCGGCGTCGGCGGTGCGGGCGAGAAGGTGAGCCGTTCCGCGCCGCTGCTGGCCGAGGAACGGCGGCTGCTGCTGGTGGCGTGTAGCAGGGCGCGGCGATCGCTGCTGGTGACGGCGGTCGAATCCGTCACGGGGGATCAGGATCTGGTGCCCTCGCGCTTCCTGGGCGAACTGGACGCGGACGCCGAGGACGGCCGGCCGGGCAAGATCCCACCGCCGGTGGATCCCGGCCGCGCCCTGGCCATGCACGCGCTGATCGCCGAATTGCGCACCGCCGCATGCGATCC
The DNA here is from genome assembly GCF_054781395.1 of Nocardia tengchongensis. NCBI lineage: Bacteria > Bacillati > Actinomycetota > Actinomycetes > Mycobacteriales > Nocardiaceae > Nocardia > Nocardia tengchongensis. Next base: position 541,620 of record NZ_BAAGUM010000006.1, on the reverse strand, counting down.
CGAGACCAATCCCGCCCGCCGGATGCGCGCGGCCCGGCAGCTGGCGCGGCTGGCGCAGGCCGGGGTGCGCGGCGCCCACCCCGACGACTGGTACGGCACCGCCGAACTCTCCTCCGTGAATCCGCTGTGGGACACCGAATCCGGGATGATCTCGCTGTCCCCGTCCACCGTCGATCAGCTCGAGACCTGCCCGCTGCGCTGGGCGCTGGAACGGCACGGCGGCGGCGACGGCGAGAACCCGCACGCCCTCAAGGGCAATCTGGTGCACACCCTGGTGCAGGCGCTGGCCGGGCAGGTCAACGAAACCCAGGTCAAGCAGGCCCTGGTGAAGGCGTGGAAGAAGGTCGACCCCACCGCCCGCGACGGCGAGAACTGGCATTCCCGGGCCGAACTGCGCCGCACCGAGACCATGGTCGACACCTTCCTGGCCTGGCTGCGCAACACCCGCGACGAGCTCACCACGATCGGCGTCGAGGTGCCGGTGGACTGCGTGCTGCCCGCCCGCGGCCCCGGCGAACTGCCGGTCCGGATCGCCGGACGGGTCGACCGGGTGGAACGAGATGCCTTGGGCCGCTTCGTCATCGTGGACGTGAAGACCGGCAAGACGCCCATCTCCAAGCAGGCCGCCGAGGAGCACGCGCAGCTGGCCACCTACCAGGTCGCGGCCGCCGAGGGCGCGCTCGGCGAGGGCGAGCCCGGCGGCGCGCGCCTGGTGTACGTCGCCAAACCCAGTGCCAAGGAGGGCGCCACCCAGCGCACCCAGCCGCCGCTGGACGCCGCGGGCGTCGACAGCTGGCGCGCCATCGTCCACCACGCCGCCGACGCCTCCAAGGGCCCCAGCTACCTCGCCATGCGCAATGACGGCTGCCGTCACTGCAAGGTCGCGGGCAGCTGCCCCGTGCAGGACCGCGGCCGCCAGGTGACGGACGAGTGAGCGCCCCATCGGGTGACGGGTCGATGGCGGGCGACGGGGCGACCATCACGCCGCGTCAGCTCGCCGACGCGCTCGGCCTGCCCCCGCCCACCGAGGAACAGGCCGCCGTCATCGCCGCCCCGCCCGGCCCGACCCTGGTGGTGGCCGGCGCGGGCGCGGGCAAGACCGAGACCATGGCAGCCCGCGTGGTCTGGATGGTGGCCAACGGTTTGGTGGAACCCGACCAGGTGCTGGGCTTGACCTTCACCCGGAAAGCCGCCCAGCAGCTCACCACTCGCATCCGCACCCGCCTGGCCCGGCTGGCGGGCGCGCCCGTGGTGCGCGACCTCGACCCGACCGGCCGGCTGCGCGCCCAGCTCACCGCCGCCGAACCCGAGATCAGCACCTACCACTCCTACGCGGGCCGCCTGCTCACCGAATACGGCCTGCTGCTGCCGGTCGAACCGACCGCCACCCTGCTCACCCAGACCCAGCTGTGGCAGCTCGCCTACCGTGTGGTCTCCACCTGGGACGGCGACCTGGACACCGACCGCAGCCCGGTCGGCGTCACCGAGGCGGTGCTCGCCCTGTCGGGCCAGCTCGCCGAGCATCTGGTGCACCCGCGCGAACTGGCCACGGCCCACCTGGAATTGGAACGCCTCGTCCACACCCTGCCCGCCGGACCCCGTCAGAAGGGCGGCCCCAAACGAGCCCTGCTCGACATCATCGAAGCCCAGCAGGAGCGCGTGGCCCTGCTGCCCTTGGTGGATCGCCTCGCCGAGGAACTCCGCCGCCGCGGCGCGCTGGATTTCGGTGCGCAGATGTCGCTGTCGGCCCGCCTGGCCGCGACCCACCCGGAAGTCGGTGCGGCCGAACGAGACCGCTTCCGTCTGGTCCTGCTCGACGAGTATCAGGACACCGGCCACTCGCAGCGCATCCTCCTGTCGGCCCTGTTCGGGGCGGCGGCCGACGAGACCGTCGTGGACATGGAAAGCGCAGCGCCGCACAGGAATACGGCCGCGAGACACGACGACTCCGCGGATATCCCACGACCAGTCGACGGGCAAGCGACCCCGCGGATCGCCGGTGCGGACGATCCCCGTGCCCACGGCACATCCGGCGACTCGGCCGGCGCACAGACGCACCGACACCGGCTGGCGGTCACGGCGGTCGGCGATCCGATGCAGTCGATCTATGGCTGGCGTGGGGCGTCGGCGGCCAACCTGCCGCGCTTCACCACCGACTTCCCCAGTGCGCCAGGGATTCCCGCGCCCGTGCTGCCGCTGCTCACCAGCTGGCGCAATCCGCCCGAGGCGCTGGACCTGGCCAACCTGGTGTCGGATCCGCTGCGGGAGCGCGCGGCGCGGGGTGGGGGAGTGACGGTGGACGCGCTGCGACCACGCCCCGACGCCACCGCCGGGCTGGTCGCGCTGGCGCTGGCGGAAACCGTTGCGGAGGAACGGGACTGGGTGGCCGAGCGGATCGCCGCGGAATGGGCCGAGGCGCGAGAGGCGGAGAACCCGCCGCCCACCTCCGCGGTCCTGGTGCGGCGCAATGCCGACGCCGCGCCGCTCGCCGAAGCCCTGCGCGAACGCGGACTGCCGGTGGAGATCGTGGGCCTGGGCGGGCTGCTGCACACGCCCGAGGTCGCCGACATCGTCGCCACCCTGCGCCTGATCGCCGATCCCGCGGCCGGCAGTGCGGCGGTACGCATCCTGACCGGTGCACGCTGGCGCATCGGCGTCTCCGACATCGCGGCCCTGTCCCGGCGCGCCCGCGAACTGTCCATCCGCCGCCCCGCCGGGCAGACCGACGCCATCACCGACACCGCCACCCTCGACGAGGCGCTGCGCGAGGTCGCGCCCGAACCCGCCGAGAAGGCGGGCCTCGGCGACGCCATCGCCGATCCCGGTGACGCGGAACAGTATTCGGCGCAGGGCTTCGCCCGCATCGTGGCGCTGGGCCGGGAGCTGTCGGCGCTGCGCGAGCGGTCCGGGCAGCCGCTGGCCGAACTGGTCGCCGACGTCGAACGCACCATCGGCGTCGGCGTCGAGACCCAGGCCCGCCGCACCCACGCCGCCGCCGGCCGCGAACACCTGGACGCCTTCGCCGAAGTGGTCGCCGGATACACCGCCGACCACCGCTCCTCCCTGACCGGCCTGCTCGACTTCCTCGCCGCCGCCGAGGAGGTCGAGAACGGCTTGGAGCCCGGCGAAGTGGAGGTCGCGCACGACCGGGTGCAGGTGCTCACCGTGCACGCCGCCAAGGGCCTGGAATGGGAGGTGGTCGCGGTCCCGCACGTGGTGGACGGCACCTTCCCCTCCGGCACCGGCACCGCCACCTGGATGGGCGCGCTCGCCGAACTGCCCACCACGCTGCGCGGCGACCGCGCCCAGGAGGACGCCACCGACGGCGTCCCCGTCCTCGACCTGACCGACCTCTACGACCGCGCCGACCTGGAACGCGCCCTCGACGACCACAAGAAGGCCCTCGCCGCCCGCCGCCTCGACGAGGAACGCCGCCTGTTCTACGTGGCCCTCACCCGCACCGAGCGCGCCCTGTTCGTCTCCGCCCACCACTGGGCCGAGACCGGCTCGAAACCCAAGGGGCCCTCCGGTTTCCTGCTCGAACTGAAGCGCGAGACCGAGACGCCCGGCTCGGCGCTGTCCGGCGGCGTCGACATCGACCGCTGGGACGACCCGCCCCTGCCCGGCACCCCCAACCCCTTCACCGACAACCCGCAGACCGCGACCTGGCCGCGCGACCCGCTCGGCTCCCGCCGCGAATTCGTGGAAGAAGGCGCGGCCCTGGTCAAGGCGGCGCTGGAGGTGCTGCGCGAGGAATCGAAGCCCGAGCAGATCGAACTCGACTTCGGCCCCGGATTCGGCGACGCGGCAACCGATCCCGAATCCGCCGAGGACGATCCCGCGGACGACGATCCCGCGGACGACGACCCCGACGGCGAGGACCCCGAGGGCTGGGCCGAGGACGTCGACGCCCTGATCGCCGAGCATCGCGCCGCCGAACAAGCCGTCCGCGAGGTGGAACTGCCCGGCCAGCTCGCCGCCACCGCCCTGGTCGACCTGCGCGCCGACCCCGCGAAACTGGCTGCGCGCCTGCGCCGTCCGCTCCCGTACCCGCCCAGCCCCTACACCCGCCGCGGCACCGCCTTCCACGCCTGGCTGCAACGCTGGTTCGCCGGTGCGCGCCTGCTCGGCTTCGAAACGCTGCCCGGCGCGGCCGATGTCGCCGACACCGACGCCGACCTGATGCGTCTCCAGGAAGCCTTCCTCGCCTCCCCGTGGGCCGATCGCAATGCCGTGGACGTGGAGGTCTCCTTCGAAACCACCATCGCGGGCACCGTGATTCGCGGCCGCATGGACGCCGTCTTCCGCCGGCCCGACGGCGCCTGGGTCATCGTGGACTGGAAGACCGGCGCGGAACCCCGGCGCGGGGAAGAGGATTCGGTCGCCGTGCAGCTGGCGGTCTACCGGCTGGCATGGGCCAGGCTGGAGTCCGCGCGCAGCGGCCGCGCCGAATCCGACGTGCTGGCCGAGACCTTCGCGGCCTTCCACTACGTCCGCTCCGGCCGCACCATCGCCCCCGCGCACCTGCCCGGCCCGGCCGAACTCGCCGCCATCATCACGACCGCGGCCCCCCGCCGCCGCGCCCCGGAACCGCCGCTCCCCGACGAGCCCCCGCTTCCCGACGAACCCGACTTCGATGATCCGGGGCCCGACGAGCCCATCGAAGTCGAACTGCTGCGCCCCCGGCCGACCGAGCCGCCGGACCCAGAAGCGTCACCCGGCATCAATGCGACATCGGATTTCGCGATGCCGCTCGTTCCCGAGACGCCACCGGCGCACGCGCCACTGCCCCCGCAGGACGCGTGGACGTCCGAGGGTTCGCGGCGGGATGCCGTGTCCGACTTCGACTTCCCGCCGGAATTCGAACCGCCGCCGGACCCGGAATCGCTGCCGCCGGATCCGTCGGCTTGATCGGCCACGGCCATCCCCGGTCGCTCGGGCTGTACGACGGGCCCGGTGATTTCGGGCCGGTCGGCCCCCGCATCGCGACGCGCCCCCGGTCGAACCGTGGTGCGCGGCGGTTCGCCCGGTACGCTCCGGACCTGTGCCGCTGCCAGAAGTGTCGACGTGTCGATCTCGAGAATTGAACGGTGATTCGCGTGATCGGTGATTCGTCGTCGCGTGGATTGGCCGGGCTGACCGAACGGCCCGACTTCGCGCTCGTCGGGGTGCTGCGCATCCCGTCCGCACAGTCCAGTCCGTGGTATTCGCTGGTACGGCGAGTGGGCCTGGCCGTGCTGCTGCTGGCCGGGGCGACCCTGGTGGTGTACGTCGGCCGCGACGGCTACCACGACAATGCCCGCGAGCACATGAGGCTGCTCGATTGCGCGTACTACGCGACCGTGTCCCTGTCGACCACCGGCTACGGCGACATCACCCCTGTCACCCCGAGCGCGCGGCTGATCAATATCCTCGTGGTCACCCCGCTGCGGATCATGTTCCTCATCGTCTTGGTCGGCACGACCCTGGCCGTGCTCACCGAACGATCCCGGCAGGCGTTCAAGATTCAGCGATGGAGGCGCACCGTGCGTAATCACACCGTGGTAGTCGGCTACGGCACCAAGGGCCGCACCGCCGTGGACGCCATGCTCGCCGACGGCGCGCAGCCGAGCGACATCGTGGTGGTGGACACCGACCCGCAGGTGCTCGAATTCGCCGCCAACGCCGGGCTGGTCACCGTGCAGGGCTCGGCCACCAAGTCGGATGTGTTGCGGCTGGCCGGAGTTCAGCACGCCGCGGCCGTGGTGGTCGCCGCCAACCGCGACGACACCGCCGTGCTGGTCACCCTGTCCGCCCGCGAGATCAACCCCAAGGCAAGGATTTCCGCGGCGGTCCGGGAGGCCGAGAACACCCACGTGCTGCGGCAGTCCGGCGCGGATTCGGTGGTGGTGTCCTCGGAGACCGCCGGCCGCCTGCTCGGCATCGCCACCACCAAGCCCACCGTGGTCGACATGATCGAAGACCTGCTCACCCCCGACGCCGGCTTCGCCATCGCCGAACGCGACGTGGAATCCGAGGAGGTCGGCGGATCCCCGCGCCACCTGCGCGACATCGTGCTCGGCGTGGTCCGCGAGGGCCGGCTCATCCGGGTCGGCGACCCGGAGACAGACGCCCTCGAGGCCCGCGACAAGCTGCTGTATCTGCGGCGCGTCCACGCCTGAGTGACGCCCCCGTCTAGTCTCGGGGTGTGTCAGGTTTTGAGCTCAATGCGGTTCCGGTGCTGTCGCGTACCTCGCTCGACCGCGCGGAACACCTCCGCTCCGACGAACAGGCCCTGAAAGAGGGCTGGCCGCAGGCCAAACTCCTCCGGATGAACAAACGCGGCCAGGTCCGCATCGAGCAGGGCGGCGTGGTGCTCGACGCCGCGCTCACCCTCGCCCCCGAACGCGCCCCCGAGGCCGTCTTCCTCGGCGTCGACGGCGACACCCACCTGTGGGCGGTGCGCGACAACACCATCGAGGGCGAACTGGCCGACCTGCGCGCCTTCGGCGCCACCCTCGACCTCGACGACTTCGGCACCGGCCTGCTGGCCACCGCCATCGCCGTGCTGAACTGGCACGACAAGGCCGCCTTCAGCGCGGTCGACGGCAGCCCCACCGCGTCCGCCAACGGCGGCTGGTCGCGGATCAGCGCGACCGGGCACGAGGACTTCCCGCGCACCGATCCGGCCGTCATCTGCCTCATCCACGACGGCGGCGACCGCGTCCTGCTGGCCCGCCAGCACACCTGGCCGGCCGGATTGTTCTCGCTGCTGGCCGGTTTCGTGGAGGCGGGGGAGTCGCTGGAGCGCTGCGTCGAACGCGAGATCAAGGAGGAGGTCGGCGTCGACGTCCGCGAGATCCGCTACCTGGGCAGCCAGCCGTGGCCGTTCCCGCGCTCACTCATGCTGGGCTTCGCCGCCCTCGGCGACCCGGACCAGCCGCTGGCCTTCCACGACGGCGAGATCGCCGAGGCGTACTGGTTCACCAAGGCCGAGGTGCGGGAGGCCCTGGCCGCGGGCGCGTGGGGCTCGCCCACCGGAGCCACCGGCGGCGCGGCGAAACTGCTACTGCCGGGGTCGATTTCGATCGCGCGGACCATCGTCGAATCCTGGGCCGCCGAAAACTGAGCTCGGACAACGGGAAGCCGCACACCTGACGGGTGTGCGGCTTCTTCGGTATGTGGGGCCTCAGCCGATGGCGGCGAGGGCTTCCTTGACCTGAACCAGGGTCGGGTTGGTGGCGGTCGAGCCGTCCCGGTACTTCACGGTCGGCACAACGTGATTGCCGTTGTTGACGCTGCCGACGAACTCGGCGGCCTCCGGGTGGTCTTCGATGTCGATCACCTCGTAGGTGATCCCGGCCTCGTCGAGCTGGGTCTTGAGGCGGCGGCAGTAGCCGCACCAGGTCGTCGAGTACATGGTCAGATCGGTAGCAGTCACGGTCGGTGCAACATACTCGCCGTCGATCGTGTTCCTGTCGCGGGGTCGGGTGTGAGCGGATCGACCCTGTTCGGAACCGATCGGAGATCAGGGGTTGACGGGTGAATAGTAAGCGCGCATACTAATTGCATGACGTTCATCGCTGAAGCCTCCGCCACCTCGACCGCCGCTCCCGCCGCCTTCTTCGCCAAGTGGGCCGACATGGCCACCTGGCCCGAATGGAACCAGGACACCGAGTGGGTCACCCTCGAAGGCCCCTTCGTCCAGGGCGCGACCGGCGTTCTCAAGCCCAAGGGCGGACCCAAGACCAAGTTCGTGGTCACCAAGCTCACCGACACCGAGTTCATCGACTCGTCCAAGCTGATCGGCGCGCGGCTGATCTTCGCCCACGAGATCGCCACCATCGCTGGCTGCACCACCGTCACCGTCCGCGTCACCATGGAAGGTCCGCTGCGCGGGCTCTGGAACAAGATCATGGGCGGCGGGCTGCGCGACTCGCTGCAGCGCGATGTCGACGCCCTGGTCGAGGCCGCCGAGGCGGTGCGGGTATGAGCACCAGGTACTGGCTGGCCGTGGTCTCCCGCGACCACGTCCGGCGCGGCGTGGAACTCGGCTTCGCGCAAGCCAATCACGGCAAACGCGCCGCGGTCGAACGGATGAGCGCCGGCGACGGACTCGTCTACTACTCGCCCCGCACCGGCATGCGCGAGGGCGAACCGATCAAATCCTTCACCGCCCTCGGCACCATCGCCGAGGGCCCGGCCTGGCAGGTCGAAGAACTCGGCGGCTGCTTCCGCCCCTGGCGGCGCGCGGTCGACTACGACCGCGACGCCCGTCAGGTCCCCATCGACGATCTGCGCACCGAACTGGACCTGACCAGCGTCCCCAACTGGGGCATCGTGTTGCGGCGCGGCCTGGTCGAACTCACCGCGCACGACTTCGAACTCATCTCCCGCGCTATGGTCGGCCAGTGACGAATGGCGGACTACACACGGAGTTCGACGACGCCGACGAAAGCCCCGGTCTCTTGCTCTGGCAGGTGACCAATCGCTGGCAGGCCGCGCAACGCGCGGCCCTCGCCCCCTTCGACCTGACCCACGTCCAATTCGTGCTGCTCGCCGCCCTGACCTGGCTCACCGGCCGGTCCGGCGGCGACCCCGTCACCCAGCGCGACGTCGCCGACCAGGCCGCCACCGACCCCATGATGACCTCCCAGGTGCTGCGCACCCTGGAACAGAAGGGCCTGCTCGAACGCCACGACCACCCGACCGACAAACGCGCCAAATCCCTGCTCCCCACCGAAGCCGGAGCCGCCCTGGTCAATCGCGCCATCGGCGCGGTCGAAGGCTGCGACCGAGAATTCTTCGAACCCCTCGGCGACCAGACCCCCCGCTTCACCGCCGCCCTGCGCCGACTACGCGACCGCGACTCCGACTGAGCCCGAACCGGTTGTGGCGTAACTGATCCGAGCGGCCGGATGTCAGGCCGCTGACCCTCGCGGGACCCGGCGCGGGCGGTCGGGGCCGGAACTGTTGCCCCACTTGCCCGCCGCCCAGGTCTCCCACAGCAGCGGCCAGATCACCAGCGCCGCCACCGCGCCGACCAGGGGCAACGCTGTCAGATGCGGGGCGAAGAAGCCGAGCAGGACGGCCAGCACCGCGCACGGCAGGGGCCAGACCAGCGTCCATCGCCAACCCGCGCCACTGCGCACGCCGCTCAGGCCGATCACCGCGAAATAGCATGCGGCGCCGCCGCACAACGCCCAGCCGACACCTGTACTCAGGTGTCCGTGCGCGTGGTCCAGCGCCAAGCCCAAGCCCGCCGCGAGCGTGGCCAGGCCGCCGGTGATGCCGCAGTGGGTGAGCATGATGCGCTGCCAGGGCTCGTCGGCGCCGGCGGCGGCCTCGGTCATCAGACGGGGCACGAAACCGAACAGCAGGGTCAGCGCCCAGAGCCCGGCCAGGATCACGAACGCCGCGAAGGCCAGGCCCAGCACGGCCGCCGCCATCAGGCCCAGACCCAGCATCGCGGCCAGCATCAACGCCACCCGGGTCTGGTCGCGGGCGATATTGCCGTACAGGGTGATACAGGCCCAGACCATCCAGAACGCCAGGTAGAGCACCACATACAGGCCCACGTCACCCAGCGACGGCCCGCGATGCAGCAGGTGCGTCAACTGACCGATGCCCGCCACCGCGACCAGGTCGAAGAACAACTCCATCCAGCTCGCGTGGCGCTCGTGCGTCCCCGATGTCTCGGCGCTCCCGGCATCGGGCGTCTCAGGCGTCTCATCGACCACGTCCGCACGCTAACGCACCATTCGCCGCATCGGCCCGATCCGGTGCCGCCACGACGGCGCCGTTTCACGCCACCGCGCGGATGGCCGCCGACTGTGTCGGAGTGCGCTGTCATGATGGAGCGCGTGACTGCCGCGACCACCCAGGCCCAGCTCCGGCTCGACGACCTCGATGCCGAGCAGGCGGCGGCCGTGCGCGCACCCCGGGGACCGGTCTGCGTGCTGGCCGGCGCGGGCACCGGCAAGACCCGCACCATCACCCATCGCATCGCGCACCTGGTCTCGGCCGGGCACGTACGGGCCGATCAGGTGCTGTCGGTGACCTTCACCGCCCGCGCGGCGGGGGAGCTGCGGAACCGGTTGCGGGCGCTGGGGTTGAGCGGGGAGGCCGGGCAGGTGCAGGCGCGCACCTTCCACGCGGCCGCGCTGCGGCAGCTCAAATACTTCTGGCCGCAGGTCGTCGGTGACGTGCCGTGGCGGCTGATCGACGGCAAGTTCCCGATCGTGGCCCAGGCCGCGGGCCGCGCGGGCCTGCCCACCGACACCGACAGCCTGCGCGATCTGATCAGCGAGATCGAATGGGCCAAGGGCTCGCTCATCGCGCCCGAGGACTACGCCGGCGAGGTGGGCCGCCGCCACCGCGACGTGCCCTACGAGGCCAAGAAGGTCTCGGCGGTCTACACCTACTACGAGGCGCTGAAGAACACGCCCGACGGTCTGCTGCTCGATTTCGACGATCTGCTGCTGCACACCGCCGCCGCGTTGGAGGACTACTCCTCGGTGGCCGAGGAGTTCCGCGGCCGCTACCGGTGTTTCGTGGTGGACGAATACCAGGACGTCACCCCGCTGCAGCAGCGGGTGCTCGACGCCTGGCTCGGCGACCGCGACGATCTGACCGTGGTCGGCGACGCCAACCAGACCATCTACTCCTTCACCGGCGCCAGTCCGTCCTTCCTGCTGGACTTCTCGCGGCGCTTCCCGGAGGCCACGGTGGTCCGCCTGGAACGCGACTACCGCTCCACCCCGCAGGTGGTGTCGCTGGCCAACCGGGTGATCGGCGCGGCCCGCGGCCGCATCGCGGGCACCCGGCTGCAACTCATCGGCCAGCGCCCCGACGGCCCGGAACCGGCGTTCGCCGAATACGACGACGAACCCGCCGAGGCCGCCGCGGTCGCCAAGGCGGTCGCCAAACTCCTCGGAAAAGGTGTTCCCGCAGCGGAAATCGCCATCCTGTACCGCATCAACGCGCAGTCGGAGGTCTACGAGCAGGCGCTCACCGAGGCGGGCATTCCGTATCAGGTGCGCGGCGGCGAGGGCTTCTTCCAGCGTCCCGAGGTGCGGCAGGCGGTGTCCGCGCTGCGCACCGCCGCCAATCGCGACGACCTGCCCGACGCGCGTGGCGCCAAGCTGGTCACCCTGGTGCGCGCGGCCCTGGCCGGGGTCGGGCTCACCAAGGAGGAACCGGTCGGCGTGCAGGCCCGGGAGAAATGGGCCTCACTGGTGGCGCTGGTCGCGCTCACCGAGGAACTCGCCGAGGCCGAACCCGAGCTCGACCTGAGCGGGCTGCTGCGCGAGCTGGCAGCCCGCGCCGAGGCCCGGCACCCACCGACCGTGCAGGGCGTCACACTGGCCTCGCTGCACGCGGCCAAGGGCCTGGAGTGGGACGCCGTCTTCCTGGTCGGCCTGGCCGACGGCACCATGCCCATTCAGCATGTGCTCGGCCCGGATTCGACGGTGTCCGACGAGGCCGCCCTGGAGGAGGAGCGCCGGCTGCTCTACGTCGGCGTCACCCGCGCGCGAGAGCATCTCCAATTGTCCTGGGCGCTGGCCCGATCCGCAGGCGGGCGCAAGGTGCGCCGCCGCTCCCGGTTCCTGATCGGCCTGGTCCCCGACGACTCCCCGGCCTCGCGCATCGCCACCCACACCACCGAGCGCCCCAGCGGGCCCAAACGGGTCCACCCGACCTGCCGGATCTGTGGCCGCCCGCTGCTGAACACCCAGGCCACCATGCTCGGCCGTTGTTCGCGCTGCCCGGCCGACGTGGACACCGGACTGCTCGAGGCGCTCAGGGAGTGGCGCAAGGAGAAGGCCGACGAGCTGAAGGTGCCCCATTTCGTGGTATTCAGCGATACGACCTTGACAGCCATCGCCGAACAACGCCCGGCCGACGATCGTGCCCTGGTCGCGATACCCGGGATCGGCGCGAAGAAGCTGCAGACCTACGGCGCGGACGTGCTCGCCGTTGTGAGGTCGAAAACCGCAGGTCAAAAATAGGTTGTGTGTATCTGTATGGATACCTAATGTGGTTCAGGTGCACAGGGGAAGACCCCGCGCGCACCGAGTACTGATCGCAAACGAGTGAAGGAGGGAGGCAGACCAATGAACAACAACGCATGCATCGCATCGACCGGCATCAGTGCCGGCCGCGTCAGCATGACGTCCGTCATGTCCGTTGCGCCCGTCTCCCTGGGGATCCTCGCTTCGCAGGGGATTCGTCTGTCCGGCATGGGTGGCGATCTTGGTCTTCAGGTCTTTGCAAGCAAAGCCCAAGCGGATCAGCAGATCGTGATCAAGCAGGACAAGCCCGAGGGCTACTGGTTCCCGGCAGCGGCAGTCGTTGACAGCAACGCCGTCGCCGTCGAAACCGTCACAGGCGCAACCGGATCCGAGCGACCGGTGCATCTGCTGGCAGCCCGCCCCAACACCACCGACCCAGCGTCCGTGAACAGGAGTCGACACCGAAGTCGACTCAGGTAGGGATTCACTCCCAGACCTCCTGGCCACGGATCGCGACAGACGCGAAACCGTGGCCATTGTTTTATCGGCCTCCAGCCACGGCACCGGTTTCGCGAAACCTACGAACGACCGATGCACGAGCTGAAGGAGAACGACGTGTCCACCACGGTCATCCGTGAACGAGTGACATGCCGCAACACCGTGGCCAACACGACCGCCCGCACCCGCCGGACGGTCACGATCAGCGTCCCTTGCCGCGCCGGCAACCCGGACCTCTGGTTCGCCGAGTCCCCGGCCCAGCTGGAAGAGGCGAAGGCGCTGTGCGCCAGCTGCCCGATCCGTCAGGGCTGCCTGTCCGCCGCGCTGGATCGCGCCGAGCCGTGGGGTGTCTGGGGCGGTGAGATCTTCGACCAGGGTGTCGTGATCGCCCGCAAGCGCCCGCGTGGCCGCCCGCGCAAGGTCGCGGTGGCATGACCGCCCCGGCTTCCGGGGGACTAGTACGCATACGGCCCGCTTACCTGAAGGTAGGCGGGCCGTTTTGCGTCGCAACGACTTTCGGCCGGGACTAGCCGGCGGCGCGGCGGGTTTCGGCGTAGCCGGGGACCCAGTCGTTCATCAGTTTCATGAAGGGGACTTCGGCGTCGAGCTGGGCGCAGATGCCGACCGAGCCGCCCAGGACCCGGAAGATCATCACGTGTTCGGCCGGAAGTTGCAGGGAGCGCGCCGTTTTGATCATCTCGGCATTGGAGATGTCGGTGGCCTTGCCCGCCACGCGCTGCATCCAGCGCCGGGTGAAGTGGAAGGTCTCGGTCCGGATGGGGTCGGTGAAGGGGCGGAGATAATCTTGAATCTCCTGGATGCTCACCGTCTTTCCGGGGATGACCCAGCCGTGATCGTGCAGCAGCGCCACCACTTCGTCGTAGCGCTCCTCGGCCTCGAGCGCCACCAGTTCACCCAGGACCTTGGGGAAGCCATTGGGCAGCGGCGCGCACGCGCCGTAGTCGATGACCGCGAGCCGGCCGTCCTCGAGCATCATGAAGTTGCCCGGATGCGGATCGGCGTGCAGCAGGCCCGCGATGGCCGGTGAGCTGAAATGGAATTCGCCCATCAGCGCCGCGACCCGATTGCGCAGCTCGACGGTGCCTTCCGGATCGGCCATGCCGCGCTGGATGATCTGCGAGACCGGGGTGGCGTTGTCGAGCCACTCGGTGACGATCACCTTCGGGGCGCTGGCCACCACCTTCGGCACCACGAAGCGCGGATGCCCGTTGAAGGCCTTGGCGAACTGCCGCTGGTGCCCGGCCTCGATGCGATAGTCGAGCTCTTCCTCGGTGCGCTCGCTGATCTCGGCGAGAATCGGCTTGATGTCCGCGCCCGGGATCAGCGCGCCCATCATGCCCGCCATCCGGTTCAGTGTCTTGAGATCGGCGCGCAGCGCCTCGTCGGCGCCCGGGTACTGCACCTTCACCGCGACCACCCGGCCGTCGGACCAGACCGCCTTGTGCACCTGGCCGATGCTCGCCGACGCGGTGGGCTGGTCGTCGAATTCCCGGAAGCGTTGCCGCCAGCCGGTTCCCAGCTGCTGATCGAGCTGCCGGTGCACGGCCGCCACCGGCATGGGCGGCGCGGCGGCCTGCAGTTTGGTGAGCGCCTCGCGGTAGTGCTCGCCGAACTCCTCGGGGACGGCGGCTTCCATCACCGACAGCGCCTGGCCGAACTTCATGGCCCCGCCCTTGAGCTCACCGAGCACCGCGAAGAGCTGTTCGGCGGCCTTCTGGTTCAGCTCGGCGTTGATCTCCTGCTTGTCTCCCCCGGCAAGTTTGCGGCCGAATCCGACAGCCGCCCGCCCCGCGATGCCGAGCGGAATCTTGGCCAGCTTGGCGTTGCGGGAGGAGCGCTTGCTCACAATCTCTGACACGTTCCCATCATGCCGATGTCCCAGACGGTTCGCCATGGGATTCGGGTGTTCTGCCGGGTAGCGGGCGGGAGTGGTTTCCATCACACCACCGCGCTCGCGCCGCAACCGCAGTCCGGGTGCGCCGGCCAGGGCCGCCGATCCAGGTGCGGGGTCTCCGGATCCCACTCCAGGGTGGCGTTCAAACTCGCAGGTGGACGCTCCGCGGGGCCGCGGGACACGGTCTCGATCTCGCGCAGTGCCAGGGCCGCGGTCAGGGCGATCACCGCGGGGGAGGCGCAACCGACCCGGCCCAGCAGCTGCGCGGCCAACTGCGGCCAGGCCGGTTCGGCGGCGGTGCGGTACAGATCCGCGCAACGCAGGCAACCGGTTTCGCCCGGCAGCACCAGCGGGCCGACGATGCCGCGACCGTCCCGGAGGCGTACCTGCAGATGTGGGATACGGCGGCGCATGAGGTCGGCGACCAGGCCCGGATCGGGCACCAGGGTGTCGGACAGCACCAGCAGATCCGGGCGTTCCGCCGCGCTCCCGCCCCGGCCCGGGGCGCCCGGGTGTCCGTGGGAGTGCTTGGCCCGCAGCCCGATTCGGTGCAGCCCGTCGAGCAACGCGTCGGCCAGCGGGCCGCGCCCGTGCACGCGCACCACCCGCAGCCGGGCGCGCGGTTCCGGGGCCGCCAGCAGATCGGCGGCCGCCAGTTCGCGCAGGAGCGAGCGCGTGTGCTCGATCTCGAAGCCCAGTTCCCGTGCCCGCCAGAGGATCTCGGACTCGGCGCGGGAACCGTCCAGCAGCCGCAGCAGCGCGGGCACCGCGTCGACGGGACCGGGCGGCCGCAGAAAGACCGCGTGCTCCGGACTCCAACCCAACTGCACCACGCCATTCGGGCGTATCAGCACGGTGATCCGGGGATGCAGCATCGGGCTCCGGTCGACCGTCGCCGCGGCACGGTCGGATGCCGCTGTCGTTCGCGAAGCCGCGCTGGTCCCTGCTGTATCCGCGCTGATGCGTGGGGGAGTTGTGCTGGTGCGAGGGCCAGTTGTGCTGGTCTCCGCGAGAGCCGCGCCGGTCCATGGCGGAGTTGCGCTGGTGCGTGGGGGAGCGGTGCTGGCGCGTGGGGGAGTGGCGCTGGTCTGCACAGGAGTCGCGCTGGTGCGTGGGGAGGTCGCTGCCGTCATGTACACAGCCTGCGCGCCCCCGGAAACGCGGAAACCCGCGAAAATGCTTGTTCATCAGCGCTTTCGCGGGTTATCCACAACTTCTACTTCGGGTCTTGCCCATCCGATTCGTCCGGCTTTGCCTCGGTGTCGGCGGCCTTGGCCTCCTTCTCGGCCCGCTCCCGCGCCTCCGTCTCGGCCAGCTGCGCCAGCGGATCGTCGAACACGGTCGAGCCGCCGCCCAGCATCGAGTCGATGAAGCCGGCGGGCGAGTCCAGGTCGGAGGAGTCGGGCAGCAGATCCGGGTGCGCCCAGACGCCGTCCCGCTTCTCCAGCCCGGTGTCGGCGGTCAGCCGCCGCCACAGCGCCGCGGCCTCGCGCACCTTGCGCGGCCGCAACTCCAGGCCGACCAGGGTGGCGAAGGTCTGCTCGGCCGGGCCGCCGGTGGCGCGGCGGCGGCGCAGCGTCTCGGCCAGCGCGCCGGCGCCGGGCAGCCGATCGCCCACGGCGTCGGTGACCACGGTTTCCACCCAGCCCTCGATCAGGGCCAGCAGGGTTTCCAGCCGCTCCAGCGCCGCCTTCTGCTCGGGCGTGGTCTGCGGCTCGAAAGTGCCCTGGGACAGCAGCTCTTCCAGCTTCGACGGATCCTGGGCGAGGGTCATCGGGTCCAGGCCCGCGGCGGCCTGCTCGATGGCGGAGAAGTCCATCTTGATGCCGCGCGCGTAGTCCTCGACCGCACCCAGCACCTGCTGGCGCAGCCACGGCACGTGCGCGAACAGCCGCTGGTGGGCGGCCTCACGGGCGGCCAGATAGACCAGGATCTCGCTTTCGGGCTGCTCGAGCCCGGCGCTGAATTCGGAGATGGCCGCGGGCAGCAGCGCCGAGATGCCGTCGGGGCCCAGCGGCAGCCCGATGTCGGTGGAGGTCAGCACTTCCTTGGCGAGCTGGCCCAGGGCCTGGCCCAGCTGCGAACCGAAGGCGAGCCCGCCCATCTGACCCAGCATGCCCATCATCGGCCCCGCGAATTCGCGGGCCTCGGCGGGCAGCGTCGCGGTCCACATGCCCGAAACCTGTTCAGCCACCGGATCACACAGCCGCTTCCAGGTGGGCAGCGTCTCCTCGATCCAGTCGTTGGCGGTCCAGGCGACGGTCTTGGTCGCGCCCGCCGGGAAGGTGGTCGCGGCGTCGAGCCACAGTTCCGCCAGGTGGGTGGCGTCGTTCACGGCGCTCTGCGTGGTCGCGGACACGGGCGTGACGGACGCGCCGAGCTGCTGGCGGGCCAGCCGTTTGGCGATGTCGTAATTGACCGGTCCGGCCTGCGCCGCGCCCGGCTGTCCCATGCTGGAGAACATGGCACCCAGCTGCGAGAGCATCTGACCGAGTTGCGAGGGATCGAATCCGCCACCGCCCGGGCCGCCCATGCCGAACCCGAACGGGTTGTTCGCACCAGAACCGCTGGACTCGTCACCGGGCTTGCGCTCCGGATCGTCGTCGCGATTCGAGAATCCGAACGGCATATCACTCATACCCACTACGGTACTGGAGCCGCGGATCACGCGAACCGCCGAGCGGAGCGCGGCAATGGCCTCGATGACCAGTACCCTTGGCCGCGTGAACCGTCGGATATTCACCCTGCTCGCCGCTCTGATCCCGATTCTGACGCTGGGCATCGTAGGCAGTGTCGTCACCGTGCCCTTTGTGGCGCTCGGACCTGGGCCGACCTTCAATACGCTGGGTGAATTCGACGGCAAACAAGTGGTTGACGTGCAGGGCGCGGAGCTGAAATCGGCTTCCGGCAATCTGAATATGACGACTGTCTCAGTTCGCGATCAGCTGAATATCTTCGACGCGTTCCGCCTGTGGATCGACGGTGAACACGGATTGGTGCCGCGCGCGGAGGTGTATCCCCCCGGGCAGACGCGTGACGATGTGGACAAATCCAATCAGCAGCAGTTCAAGGATTCCGAAGACTCCGCGGAATTGGCGGCTTTCAACTATCTGAAGCTGCCGACCGCGGTGCAGCTCGCGAATGTCTCCGACGACGGCCCCGCCAAGGACGTGCTGCGCAAGGGCGACGAACTGGTGACCGTCGACGGCAAGCACATCGTCACCGCCAAAGACGTTGTGGCCGCCGTGTCCTCGGTGAAGCCCGGCACCACCATCGGCGTGGTCTTCCGTCGTGACGGCGTCGAGCAGACCGCCGAGATCACCCTGGCCCCGCGCCCGGACGACTCCGGCAAGGGCTACCTCGGCATCACCCCCGACGAGATCTCCAAGGGCCCGGTCAAGGTGGCGTTCAACCTCGGCGAGATCGGCGGCCCCTCGGCCGGACTCATGTTCACCCTGGCCGTGATCGACAAGCTGACCACCGGTGACCTGTCCGGCGGCAAGTTCATCGCCGGCACCGGCACCATCGACCCGGACGGCAAGGTCGGCCCGATCGGCGGCATCCAGTACAAGATGATCGCCGCCCGCGAGAAGGGCGCCGAGACCTTCCTGGTCCCGGCCGCCAACTGCAACGAGGCCGCGCAGCGCACCCCCGCGGGCCTGCGCCTGGTGAAGGTCGAGAACCTCACCGGCGCGGTTCAGTCCCTGGAGGACATCAACGCCGGCAAGGACGTTCCGAGCTGCGGCTGACCGCCTAGAGGAACTCGTCGGGGTCGTTCTCGAGGGTGTGCCGCAGCGCCTCGACCAGATTCGGGGCCAGGTTCGGCGCGGTGCGCAGTTCCAGATCGCCGAAGGGGTCCTCATCTTCGTCCTCGCCGGGACGCACCTGCAGCAGCGACAGCGAGGTGCCGTCCCGCAGCACGCCCACGAACAGCCGCGCGTCGCGGCGTTCGGCGTGGGTCAGCGCCGCCTGACGTCCGGCCTGGTCGGCGGCGTCGCGGTCGGCGAGCAGCGGGGCGATGGCCTCGTCGAGGCTCTGTTCGGCGGTGGGCGGCAGCACCACGATCTGCTGCACCAGCACACAGCCCTCGACCGAGGCGGGCCAGCTGGTGGTGCCGAGGAATTCGTCGAGCGCCATGGCGTCCGCCTCGCCCATGATGTCCTCGGGGAAGGGCTCCTGCGCAATGGGAGTCAGCGCGTCCTTCTCGTCGAGCTGATCCAGCAGCGCGGGCTCGGCGGCGACCAGGTCCGCGGTCGGGACCAGCGCGAACATCTGCGGCGGCCGATCCCAGCCCTCGCCGTCGACATACTCCGCTACTTCCCGAATACACCGGTACAGGGCCGAGGCCGCCCACTGCTCTGGATTCACCCGGCCATCCTCGCATCCCGTGAATACCGGTCCCACCCGGCACGTGTTGGGCCGCGCGGCGGGCGTTTTACGTAGAGTGGGGCGCGAACGGTCCCCTGGGACCGACTCGCATCATCGGACTCGACGTCCGGCGCCGGTTTTCCCGGTTCGGACGTCGCCGGACCCTGGGAGAGTGGCACGTGGGCATGCGCCCCCCGACCGGCTTACCCTCGCTGTCGCGACGCAGCCGCATTCTGCTCGTCACGGCCCTGGTGCTGGCGGCCCTGTTACTGGTCGGCCCCCGGCTCACCGACGCCTATACCAACTGGTTGTGGTTCGGGGAGGTGGGATTCCGCAACGTCTACCACACCGTGCTGCTCACCCGGGTGCTGTTGTTCCTGGTGGTCGCGGTGGTCGTGGGGGCGATCATCTGGCTGGCGCTGCTGCTGGCCTACCGCACCCGTCCGGTGTTCGTGCCGGTCAGCGGGCCCGGTGATCCGATCGCGCGCTACCGCACCACGGTGATGAGCCGGCTGCGCCTGTTCGGGCTGGGCATTCCGCTGCTCATCGGCGTGCTGTCGGGTCTGGTGGCGCAGTCGAGCTGGGTGACGGTGCAGCTGTTCCTGCACGGCGGCGACTTCGGCGTCCAGGACCCGCAGTTCCATCTCGACGTCGGCTTCTACGCCTTCGACCTGCCGTTCTACCGGATGGTCCTGAACTGGCTGTTCGTGGCGGTGGTCATCGCGTTCTTCGCGAACCTGGTGGCGCACTACGTGTTCGGCGGGCTGCGGCTGTCGGGGCGCGAGGGCACGCTCAGCAATTCGGCGCGGGTGCAGCTGGCCATCCTGGCCGGAATCTTCGTGGCGCTCAAGGCCGTCGCGTACTGGTTCGACCGCTACGCGCTGCTGTCGAGCACCCGTAAGGAGCCGACCTTCACCGGCGGTTCCTACACCGATATCAACGCGGTGCTGCCGGCCAAACTGATTCTGCTGTCCATCGCGGTCATCTGCGCCATCGCCTTCTTCGCCGGAGTCGTGCTGCGCGACTTGCGGATTCCGGCCATGGCGGCGGCGCTGCTGGTGCTGTCGTCGGTGCTGGTGGGCGCGGTGTGGCCGCTGCTGGTGGAGCAGTTCTCGGTGCGCCCGAACGCGGCCACCAAGGAGCGCACCTACATCGAGCGCAATATCGAGGCCACCCGCGCCGCGTACGGGCTCACCCCGGACAAGGTCGAGTACGTCAACTACAAGGGTGTCGCGACCAACGAACAGGTCTCCTCGCCCGCGGACCAGCAGACGATCAAGAACATCCGTCTGCTGGATCCGAACCTGCTGACCCAGACGTTCATTCAGCGCAACCAGCAGCTGCAGAACTTCTACGGCTTCCCCGATCCGCTGGACATCGACCGCTACACCGTCAACGGTGAACTGGGCGACTACGTGGTGGCGGCGCGCGAACTGCAGCCGCAGAACCTGTCGGAGAACCAGACCAACTGGCTCAACAAGCACACCGTGTACACCCACGGCAACGGTTTCGTGGCCTCGCCCGCCAACAAGGTGAACGCGGCCCCGCCCAAGGAATCCCAGCAGGCCGGGCAGAGCGCGGGCAGCACCGATTCCAACGGCGGCTACGGCTATCCGGTGTTCACCGTCGGCGACATGTCCACGGTCAGCGACCTGATCACCAAGAAGGCCGGGCTCAAGGAGGCCATTCCGGTCGAGCAGCCGCGCATCTACTACGGCGAGCTGATCTCCAAGAGCGACGCCGACTACGCCATCGTCGGCGCCAACGGTCAGACCCCGCGCGAATACGACACTCCCACCGACCAGTTCACCTACAACGGTGCGGGCGGCGTGAAGATCGGCAACTGGTTCAACCGGGTGGCCTTCGCGGCCAAGTACGCCGAGCGCAACATCCTGTTCTCGGGCGCCATCGGCTCGGATTCGAAGATCATCTTCAATCGCAATCCGCGCGAACGGGTCACCAAGGTCGCGCCGTGGCTGACCGCCGACGGCAATGCGTACCCGGCCGTGGTGAAGGGCCGCATCGTCTGGATCGTGGACGCCTACACCAGCCTCGACAACTACCCGTACGCGCAGAAGACGCCGCTGGACGGTGCGGTCGAGGACAGCATCGATCAAGCTACGGGGCGTCTACTACCGCGCAAGGAAGTCTCCTACATCCGCAACTCGGTGAAGGCGACGGTCGACGCCTACGACGGCACCGTCTCCCTCTACGAGGTGGACAAGACCGACCCGGTGCTGAAGGCCTGGGAGGGCGTGTTCCCGAACTCGGTGAAGCCGGAGAGCGAGATCTCCGACGAACTGCGTTCGCACTTCCGCTATCCCGAGGACCTGTTCAAGGTGCAGCGCGAGATGCTCGCCAAGTACCACGTGGACGATCCGGTGGAGTTCTTCAACGGCAACGCCTTCTGGTCGGTCCCCAATGATCCGACCCAGGAGGGCGCGGCCAGCAGCGCGCATCAGCCGCCGTACTACGTGCTGCTCGGCGACCCGAAAACCGGTAAGCCGCAGTTCAATCTGACCAGCGCCATCGTGGGCTACAAGCGGAACTACATGTCCGCCTACCTGCAGGCGAATTCGGATCCGACGAACTACGGCAAGCTGACGGTGCTCAAGTTGCCCGCGGATTCGCAGACCCCGGGCCCGGGACAGACGCAGACGTCCATGACGACGGCCGATCAAGTGTCCAGAGACCGGAACCTGTTGACCGGCGGCAATGTCAACAAGATCAAGTACGGCAATCTGCTGACCCTGCCGGTCGGTGACGGCGGCATCCTCTACGTCGAACCCTGGTACCTGGAACGCAATACCGGCGGCCCCAACGCCCCGTCGTTCCCGCAGCTGGTGAAGGTCCTGGCCAGCTACCGCGACAAGGTCGGCTACGGCGCGACGGTCAAGGAAGCCCTCGACCAGATCCTGCCCGCCGCCGGCAATGCCGCGACCGACCAGCCCGGCCAGACGGTTACCCCGCCCACCCAGGGCGCGACGCCGCCGGCCAATCCGCCTCCGCCGACCGGATCCACCGGTAAGGACGCGGCGGTCAAGCAGCTCGACGACGCGTTGCGGGCAGTCCAGGACGCCCAGAAGTCCGGCGACCTGGGCGCGTTGGGCAAGGCGCTCGAGCAGTTGCAGAACGCCGTGAACAACTACCAGAAGGCCGGCGGCTGACCGTGGCCGGCTGACCTGAAAGGCGCTGACATCTCGTGGATGTCAGCGCCTTTCGCGTCTCTGCGTGCGGTCAGGCCCGAACGCCCAGCGGACTCGGCGCTCCGGTCGCCTTCACCGTCGCGAGCACCGGCGTGGTCTCGAGCGCATGGATGGCGTCGAAGGACCCCAGCCGGTGGGTCAGATACCGGTGCAGCGCCGCCGGATCCGGGCACAGGGCCTCGACGATCAGATTGGTGCGGCCCGTGGTCGCGGCCACGAAGGCCAATTCCTCGTGCCCGGACAGGGCTTCGGCGACGGTGTCCAGCTGTCCCGGGGCCACCGTCGCCCACAGCAGGGCGCGGGTGGTGACGTCGAAGACCCGGTCGTCCACCTCGACATCCAGATAGAGCGCGCCGGTCGCCCGCAGATCCGCGATGCGGCGGGCGAGGGTGGACTGCGACCAGCCGGTGCCGGCCGCCAGATCGGCGAGCGTTGCGCGGCCGTCGGCGCGCAGGGCCGCGAACAGTCGTGCGTCGGCAGTAGAGATCGGCCGATGGCCGCCGGTCGGGGCCGGTGGCAACAGCTTTCGCCGCTGCCCGACGTCGAGGACGGTGAGTCGTCCCGGCCAGGCGGTCGGCCCGCCCAAATAGGTGTGCAGCACATAGTGCGCCGAGATACCGGTGATCGCGGAGGTCCTGGGCAGGTCATCGAGCAGCAGCGCGGGGGCGCCGGGTCCCGGGCCGTCGACGATGAGGAACACCTCGGTGCCGCCGGAGGTGAGCATCACCCAGCTGGTGTCATCGCGTCCGGCCAAGGCCCTGGCCAGTTTTCGCGCGGCGGCGGGTGCGCAGGTGAGACGAACCAGCCACTGCGTCGTGCCGGTGCGCCCCGGGTCCGGCAGGCCGACCACTCGCAGCCCGAACTCGGTGCGCAGGCGGCGATAGCGGCGGGCGACGGTCTGGGTCGAGACGCCGAGCACCTCGCCGACGCGTGTGAACGGCGCGCGCCCATCGATGTGCAGGGCGTGCACGAGGCCGCGATCCACTTCGTCGAGCATGGAAGAAATCATCACAGATCGAGACAATGTGGAAAATGCTGCCGACCGGTTCGCGCTGAATGGTCTTCTTCTCGCCCCGTTCGCACGATGGGGGAGCGGGATGCCCCCGCTGAGCGACGAACGGAGTACCCATGTTTCTCGTTACCGGTGCCACCGGCACCGTCGGCCGCGCCGTGATCGATCATCTGCTGGCCGAGGGTCTGCCGGTGCGAGCGATCACCCGCCGCCCCGAGGCTGCCCGGCTGCCCGCGGAGGTCGAGGTGGTGCGCGCGGACCTGAGTGACGCCGCGAGCCTGCCGGCCGCCCTGGCCGGTGTCGATCGCGTGTTCCTCTCGACCGCGGGACCCGAGATCGCCTCGCACGACGCGAATCTCGCGGCCGCGGCGGCAGTGGCGGGTATCGGCCGGATCGTGAAACTCTCCTCCGGCCGGGCCGGTGACGTGGCCGCCGCCGATCCGATCCCGGCCTGGCATCGCGCGGGCGAGGAGGCCGTGCGCGCGAGCGGGGTGGCGTGGACGATGGTGCGGCCCATGGGCTTCATGTCCAACGTGCTGCACTGGACGGGCTCGATTCGCGAATCCGGTACGGTCCGTGCGCCTTTCGGGCAGGGCCGGATCGCGGTCGTCGATCCCCGCGACATCGCCGCCGTCGCGGTCGCGGCGCTGACCGAGCCGGGGCATGCCGGACAGGTCTACACGGTGACCGGTCCCGAGGCGTTGTCGGCGGCGGAACAGACCGCTGTGCTCGCCGAAATCCTAGGCCGCCCACTGCGATTCGAGGAGATCACGCCGGAGCGGGCGCGGGCCGATCTGGAGCGGTTCGGTGTCGAGCCCGAGCTGGCCGCGGCCATCATGGCCTTGCGGGCGACGGCGCTGGAGTCGTTCACCTCGGTGGTGCATCCGACGGTCGCGGCGGTGACGGGCCGGGCACCGCGAAGCTTCCAAGAATGGGCTTTCGAATATCGCGCGAAATTTACTGCCGCACAATAAGAATTGTTGCCCTGATATAGCGAATGGTGCCGCATCGCCATTGATGCAGCACCATTCCATAACTTCCGGAAAGGAAGGAGATGCGGGGGCTACTTGCCCCAAGTCTCGATGAGGCCGGCGTTCGAGGCGAGGATCTGGTTGTACTGATCCTGCATGCCCAGCTGCCCGGCGACGGTGTTGGCGACGACCTTGGCCTGGTCGATCAGGGCCTGGCGGTCGGTGGGGGCCGCGGGCGCGGCGGGGGCCACCGGTTCGGGGGCGGGCGCGGGTTCGGGCTCGGAGGTGCCCGCGCGCAGGTACTGGCCGCAGACCGGCCAGGCGCCGACGCCCTGGGAGGCCAGCACGTTCTCGGCCACGCGGATCTGCTCGGCCTTGCTGGCATTGGAGGCGCTGCCGGCGCCGCCGTTGGCGGCCCAGGTGCTCTGCGAGAACTGCAGACCGCCGTAGTAGCCGTTGCCGGTGTTGATGCCCCAGTTGCCGCCGCTCTCACACTGGGCGACGCCGTCCCAGTCGTGTGCCGGAGCGGCGGAGGCGGTTGCGGTGAAGCCGAACGGGACGGCAACAAGTGCGCCTGTGACGGCGGCGAGGCCGAGGGCGCGGGTGTTGATCTTCCGGTTCTGTTTCATGTGTTTTTCCCTCCCTGTGCCGACCGGCCCGGCGCGGATGCTCCGCCGTGGTCCCTGTCCCCAGGAGTCGGGGTGCTCGACCGCGGGACAGGGTTTCCGGAGTGCAGCGGTTCGAGTCGGAGCCCATCGCAGGTTTGATCCGGGCCGGGACTGACGATAACGAGTAAATCTCGGCAGATCACGTCTTGATAACTTCAGAATTGCATGAAGCGAATGACCGAAAAATCGGCTTCGATGCAGGTTGGCTATGCTGCAAATGCCAAACCAGAGCGGTCTGTTATCTACCCGTGATGTGACTCGAATCACCGGGAATTTGTGGCACCGGTCACGTTTTCGGCGCATGCTCACGGCCGAACGCACGCGCGAGCCTCTCAAACGGAAGATTTTCACACCGATTCCTCCGCTTAATGGGCAACCGTCCGGTCTGGTTCGCGGCGCAAGCTCTCACGCCGACGTTTCCAAACCCCCCGAAATCCCGTCTGACCAGACGATTTGGTGCATCTGCTCGCCCGTGTGTAATGTTGTGTTCACCGACGCGGGGTGGAGCAGCTCGGTAGCTCGCTGGGCTCATAACCCAGAGGTCGCAGGTTCAAATCCTGTCCCCGCTACTAGTGGCCCCGGGCCGAAGATCGAGAGATCTCCGGCCCGGGGCTTTTTTCATTCCCCGAGCGTCAGCAGGGTCTGTGCGACAGCCGCCGGGGATGGCCTGGCGGCGATCTCGGTGCGCAGGCGTCCCGCGGCGAGGCGATAGGAATCCTCGGTCAGGACGGCCTCGATCGCGGTCTGCACGGCTTCCGGGGAAACCAGATCGGGCGTCAGCACCTGCGCTGCACCGGCTGCACGGCAGGCGGCGGCGGTGGGGAACTGGTCGGCACCGCGCGGCGACAGCACCAGAGGCAGTCCGTGTGACAGCGCGGCGAGCGTGGTCCCCGCTCCGGCGTGGCACAGCACGGCGTCGCAGCGGGGGAGCAGGGCGGACAGCGAGAGCCATCGCAGGACGAACACATTGGCCGGTACCGGGCCGAGTGCGGCCGGGTCGGTACCGGCGCCGACGGTCACGACGACGTCCGCGCCCGAGTCCGCCAGACCGGCCAGCAGTGGCTCGAACGCGTCCGGCTGGTTGAAGATCGGGACCGTCCCCAGCGATACGTAGACCACCGGCCGATCACCCAGGCGGCGAATCGATTCCGGTAGTTCGTCGGCGACGTGGCCGGAGACGGCGGGCTGGATCGGCTGCGCGATCGCCTTCGCCACGCCGAGGTCGGGTTGCAGACTCGCCGGGACCGGATCCAGATAGCCGTGGCGGTACAGTCCGGCATGCTCATCGACGTCGAGACCCGCCGAATGCCACAGTGGCGCAACCCATTCCGCCATGGCCGCGACCAGTTCTGGCTCGAGCATGAGGCCGGTGCCGTAGGTGATCGACGGTACGCCGAGCCGCGCCGCCAGGATCGGGGCGGCCAGATCCACCGGCGCGTGCAGCACCAGATCCGGCGCGAAGGACGCGGCGATCGCGAACAGGTCGGGCAGCTTGCGTGGGGCCATGATCTTCGAGAACATCACCGCCCCGATGCGCCACGGCTGTGTGCCGGCCGAGAACTCCGGCAAGGTCACGGCCTCGGCCGCCGCATCCGGGCCCGCCTCCGCTACGGGTAGCCCGGCGCTGCGCACCCGGGCGGCGAGTTGCGGGGCCGTGGCGATCAGTACTCGGTGTCCGGACGCCTGCAGGGCTGCGGCCAGCGGCGCTACGGGCGCGAACACGCCTTCCATGGGTGTCGTTGCGATGAGAATGCGCATGTCTACCGACCCTCCCTCGGTATAGCGAACTATATAGTGAACTATAGATAGGATGACGGGTATGTCAACCGCGTCCCGCGGCGGTGGCCGCCGCCGAGCCACCCGCCGTCGCATTGCCGAGGCCGCCGCGCTGCTGTTCGCCGAACGCGGCTATGCCGCAACGACTCTGCAGGCCATCGCGGATGCCGCCGGGGTGCATGTGCAAACCATCTACCAGGCGTTCGGCACCAAAGTGGGGGTGCTCGCGGAGACCGCGGCCGTCCTGGTCGCCGGCCCCGACGAGGACGCCTCGACCCCGCCCCCGGAGCGCGCCTGGGTCCGCGAACTGTTCGCCGAACCGAACCCGGCCCGCCAACTGGCCCTCTACGCCGCCCACATGCGCACGGTCTCCGAGCGCTACCTCGGACTCCTCGACATCATGCGCGTCACCGCCGCCGTCGACCCCGAAGTAAGCGCCTTCCTCGCCGCCGCCGAACAGGGCCGCTACGACGGCCCTCGCCACATCACCCCGCAACTCGCCGCCAACGGCGCACTCAAACCCGGCCTGACCGCCGAACGTGCCGCAGACATCATGTACGCGCTCACCGCCTACGACGTCTACCGCTCGCTCATGATCGACCGAGGCTGGACCGGGTTGGAAACCGAACAGTTCGTCTCGGAAACCCTCGTGGCAGCGCTGCTTCCGATGCCGGGCCAGACCTCGCCCCGGGACTGAGAAGCGGCCCGGCGCCATTTGGTTCCGGGCCGCTTCGGCATGGTCTGGGCGCTACCGCCTCACAGCGCCTCCGCGATCAGCTTCGCGAACGCCTGTCCGCCACGGGCATTGGGATGGAACGGCGCGGCCGGGGCCGCGGGTGCCAGCGGCTCGATCCAGCGGTCCTGCGGGGCGGCGCACGCATCGTGTCCGATGCTCGCCGGGCGCAGGTCGACGAAGGTCGCGCCGTGCGCGGCGGCCTGCTCGGCGATGCGGTCGCCGAGACGGTCGATGGTGGTCTGGAGGTAGTCGGCGTCGCGGGCGGTGATGGGAGTCGCGAGATCCGGGCATCCGCCGGGCCGCAGGTATTCGCCGTAGCTGGTGATCATGATGCGCGCTCGCGGTGCGCGGCGGGCGATCTCGTCGAGGGTGGCGCCGATGGTGGCCGCGGCCGCGTCCACCTTGTCCGCGAGTTGGTCGCCGCCGCCACCGGTGAAGCGGTCGACGCAGGCGCGAGTGGTGTTCTGCGGCACCGGGTTCAGGCAACCGATCAGGTCTTGGAACAGCCCGGCGTCGTTCGCGCCGATGGTGAGGGTGACCAGATCGGTGTTCGCGCTCAGGGCGTCGTACTGCGGTGTCGCGCCACGTCCCCAGCCGGGACCGGCCTTGTCGAAGTCCTGGGCCTTGGCCCCGGAACAGGTCGCGTTCCGGAAGTTCCGGATGCCGATTGTGGCGGCCAGTCGTGCCGGATATCCGTTGTCGACCGACTGCAGGCAACTGGCCGAGTCGCCGTTCTGGGCGGGCACCAGCGGCCCGGCCGCGAAGGAGTCGCCCAGGGCGACGTACTCGACATAGTCCTGCGGGGCCGCGTCGGCTGCCACGGGTGTCATCAACATGGTTGCGAGGGTCGCCGCCACGGCGGCGCTGCCGGTCAATGCGGAACGCATGGGGCCTCATCTCGATCGAATGATATCTGTGCGAACGTACAGATTAGGAGAATCTGTGCGAATGTACAGGTTTTTCGGGTGAATCGGTGCGTGGCCGGGGGATTCGAGAGAGTTAGGGGCCGACGCGCCGCTGCAACAGCTGGTCCGCCGCGTCGCGTTCGGGCCCCGCGAGATGCGGCAGCGTCAGCGCGCGCAAGGCGCGGTGCAGGGAATCCGCTTCGACCGCGCGGGTGCGCGGCCGGCCGAGGCGATGCAGCAGGAAGCCGTCGATCATGGCCACCATCTGCCCCGCGGCCTCGTCGGGGTCGTCGGCGCCGCACGCGCGCAGCACCCGCGCCGCGAGCGTTTCGAACTGCTCGAGCGCCTGGGTCACCGGCCCTTCCAGCTCGGGTCGCCGCCCGGCGTCCAGATACAGCTGGAACTGGGCGATCACCGCGGTGCGCGATCGGGCCGCGGTGGTCGCGATGAGGCGCAGCAGTTCGTCGAGGGTGGGCCGATCCGCGAGCGCGCGCTCGAGCATCGGGCCGAATTCGGCGATGCGGTCCTGAACCTGCAGCGCGAGCGCCTCGTCGATCAGGTCCTGCACCGAGGCGAAGAAGTATCCGGTCGTCGCCCCCGGCAGTTCGGCGCGCGCGGCCACGCGTCGATGCGTCACCGCTGCGGGCCCCTGCTCGGCGATCAACTCCAGGGCGGCGCGGACCAGCGCTTCACGCCGTAGCCGGCTGCGTTCCTGTCGTGGTTGCTCGCGCGCGGGGCTGCCCATGCCTCCCAAACCTTTTCGGTGCACAGGCCTCCGAATGCTGTGCGAATGCCCAGATTCTAATGCCTCTGCCGCGCGCCTTCCGGTATCGGTTGTCAGCCGTAGAGCTGGACGAATCGCTCCATCGACCGTTCGATGTCACCGCGCAGGGCGCGCGCGACCGCCGACCCGATCGGACCGAACAGCGGTGCCCCGCCCAGCTCGAGGTCGGCGGTGACCTTCGACCCCGTGGAACTCGGCGCGACCCGCAGTTCGATGCCGAACTTGGTGCCGCCGATGCCGGAACCGTTGAGCACCAGCCGGTTCGGCGGTTCCGCGGTCTTGACCGTCCAGGTGACGCGGTTGCGGAAGCCCTTGACGGTGGCGACGCCGATGAGCCGCGTGCCGGGTTCCAGGTTGTCGGGAAGCCGGCCGCGCCAGCCCTCGTGCAGGGTCAGCCACTTGTCCAGTTCGGGCAGGTCGGAGGCATGCGACCACGCCTTCTCGGGCGGGATCGGGACGTCTACGGAAACCTTCAGCTTGGCCACGGGGCCGATAGTATCTGTTACAGGCTGTAGCGGCTGATGGCGCGTCGGGGACCGGAGACAATCGTGTCCGATCCCCGGGTGAATACTGAGCCTTGGAATCGCTTCACGAACGACACCGGATCGTCGAAGGGATCGCATGATGGCCACGGATTCGACCGGGGAACCGTCCTTCCACCCGTATACGCACCCCGCGGCCGGGTGGGGCGCGGCCAAGAGCGTCACCGCATTCCTGGCCCGGGAGGGTGAGGGCATCGCGGGGCCGCGCGCGGTCATGAAGATGAACCACGAGAACACCGGCTTCGACTGTCCGGGCTGCGCGTGGCCCGATGACATGAAGGGCCTGCACCTCGACATCTGCGAGAACGGCATCAAGCACGTGGCGTGGGAGATGACCCACAAGCGTGTCGGCCGGGAATTCTTCGCCGCCCACACCGTGACCGAGCTGTCGAACTGGAGCGAGTTCGAGCTGGAGAACCAGGGCCGGCTGACCGAGCCGATGAGTTACGACCCGGGCACCGACCGCTACCTGCCGATCTCCTGGGCTGACGCTTTCGAGCTGGTGGGCCGGTCCTTGCGTGAGCTCGCCGATCCGAATCAGGCCGCCTTCTACACCTCCGGCCGGCTCGGCAACGAGGCCACCTTCCTGTACCAGCTGCTGGCTCGGGAGCTGGGCACCAACAATTTGCCGGACTGCTCGAACATGTGCCACGAGGCCAGCGGCCGCGCCCTGCAGGCCGCGTTGGGCACCGGTAAGGGCACCGTCGACCTGGTGGATTGGGAGGCCACCGATGCGCTCTTCATCCTGGGCGTCAATGCCGCCTCGAACGCGCCTCGCATGCTGACCTCGTTGGTCGAGGCGCACAAGCGTGGAGCCCAGATCGTGCACATCAATCCCTTGGTCGAGGCCGCGGCCCGCAAGGCGATCATCCCGCACGACTTCCTCGAGATGGCGACGTTCCGGGCCACGCCGACCAGCACCCTGAACCTGCAGCCGCGCATCGGCGGTGACATGGCGCTGTTGCGCGGGATCGCGAAAGCGGTACTGGAACAGTCGAAGTCGGATCCGAAGGCGATCGACGCCGAGTTCATCGACCGCTACACCTTCGGGTTCGACGACTACCGCGCCGTGTGCGAGGCGACCTCCTGGGCCGAGATCGAATCCCGGTCCGGCGTCAGCGCGAAGGATATCCGCAAGGCCGCCGACATCTACCGGGTCGCCGACCGCAGCATCGTCAGCTGGTGCCTGGGCGTCACTCAGCACGAGCACGGCGTCGACACGGTGCGCGAGATCGTGAATCTGCTGCTGCTGCGCGGCAATCTGGGCCGGGAGGGTGCGGGCCCGTCCCCGGTGCGCGGGCACAGCAATGTACAGGGCAACCGCACCTGTGGCATCGACCACCGGCCCGCCCCGGCGTTCCTGGACCGGCTCGCCGAGGTGTGCGGCATCTACCCACCCCGCGAGCACGGGCTGGACACGGTCGCCACCATCGAGGCGATGGCGGCGGGACGGGTGCGGGTATTCGTCGGTATGGGCGGCAATTTCGCCATCGCGGCGCCCGACACCGCGTATACCTTCGAGGCGCTGCGCAACTGCGAGCTGACGGTTCAGGTCAGTACCAAACTCAATCGCAGCCACTTGGTGCACGGGCGGCGCGCCCTGATCCTGCCGTGCCTGGGGCGGACCGAAAAGGATATGCAGCGCAGCGGAATTCAATCCACCTCGGTCGAGGATTCGATGAGCATGGTGCACCTGTCGACGGGTATGAAGCGGCCCGCCTCACCGCATCTGTTGTCGGAGCCCGCCATCATCGCCGGCATCGCGCAGGCCGCGTTGCCGGGCAGTCGTACGCCGTGGCAGGACTATGTCGAGGACTACGACCGCATCCGCGACACCATGGCGGCGGTCCTGGACGGCTTCGAGGACTTCAACCGGCGCGTGCGGCTGCCGCTGGGATTCCGGATCCGCCAGCCCGCAAGGGAACTCGTCTTCCGCACCCCGTCGGGCCGTGCGGAATTCTCCGCCGCCGCCCTGCCCGAGACGCGTGATCTCCCCGGCGCGCTGACCTTGGCGACGATGCGCTCGCACGATCAGTGGAACACCACCATCTACTCTGACAACGATCGGTACCGAGGCATCAAGAATCTGCGAACACTTGTCTTCATGAACGCCGAGGACATGCGTGAGCGGCAGCTGCGCGAGTTCGACGAGGTCGACATCACCAGCATTGCTCGTGACGGATCAACTCGTAAGTTGTTGCGCTACAAGGTGATTCCGTACGACATTCCTCGCGGCTGCGCGGCCGGCTACATGCCGGAGATGAACGTGCTGTGCGCGATCGGCGACTTCAGTACCCAGAGTGACCAGCCCATCATGAAGAACCTCACCGTGCGGGTGGAGCGGTCCGAACCCTGAACTCGGAGACCGCCTCCGGTGTGCGCGGCCGCGTGAGCACGGCGACCGCCACACCGACGGTGACGCCCAGAACGGTGTCGGTGCCCCGGTCGAGCAGTAGCCGGACCGGATCGGCGGGCGCCGCCAGCTCGGTCATCACCATGATCAGCGGCGTGAAGAAGCCCAGCGCGAGCGCGTAATTGCGGGCCATGAACAACTCGGTCGGGAACAACAGCACCAGCACCGAAACTCCCAGCAGCCACGGCGGCGGATGGGGCAGCAGCAACAGCGCGGACGCACCCAGTCCGACGAAAGTCCCCGCCACCCGCTCCACCCCGCGCAGCACCCGGCCGCGCGAATCGCCCGCGGCCAACGGCACGGCGGCGGCGGCCATCGCCCAATTGGCATGAGCCACACCCAAAGCCACGCCACCCGCCCCGGCGATGGCGACCGCGAGCGCATACCGCCCCGCGTGCCACAACTCCTCCCGTGCGAATACGCGCTGCCCGGTTGCCGCGATCGCTGCCTGCCGCGCCCCGCGCGCAGTCGCCGGCTGCTGAGCAGTGTGTGCCGCCACCGTCTGCTGGGTGGTGCGGGCCGCCGCGCGCTGCTGCGCCCTGCCTGCAGTCGCGGACTGCTGGGCAGTGTTTGCCGCCACCGTCTGCTGGGCGGTGCGAGCGGCCGCTTCCTGCTGCGCCTCGCGTGGGGTCTCTGTCGGCTGCGCAGGGCATGCCACCGCCGCCTGGCTCGCAGGTGGTGCCGTCTGCCTGGACGGGCCTCCCGAATCCGTGTGCAGGGTGCCGAGCAGCACGCACAGTGCGGCAGTGGCCGTATATAAGGACAGTCCCGCCAGCGGTGTGCCGGTGCCCGGGAGAATCGCCGCCACCGCACCGAGCGCGAACAGCCCGAAGAAGGGTCCGGCGGGGCGCAGCCCGGCCCGGTCGGCCACCAGGGAGGCGAGCGCGGCGAAGGCGGTCTCGACGAGGACGAGGGTGATCGGCCGGGCGTGCGTCCGGGCCAATGCGCCGCCGATCACCACGCCCGTGCCGAGCACGGTGGCCGCGACCAGTTGCTGCCGCACTCGCGGCCCGCGGCTGTACCCGCGGCCGTACATCCCGACGAACGAGCCGAAGGCCGCGAACACCAACATGTCGGTCCGGCGCGCCAGCACCAGCATCGCGCCCGGGATCGCCAGTCCCAGGGCGACGCGCAGTGCGTAGTGGTGATCGTCGCCCCGCGGCGCGATGGACAGCAGCTCCCGGATCAATCCCCGCCAGGGGTGTGCGGTGGGTCTGTGAGGGTGCACCGCGGTTCTCCGATCGTCGCGCGGGCCGCTCCCGGTAGCTGGTGGAGGTGGAAAGCGCACCAGCGCAAGGGAATACGGTGTGGTTCCCGACGATTCCGGTCGGAGTGAGGGCGTTCGCCGCTTCCAGTGTGCGCGATGGCCAATGCCCTGATCAAACGGTCTTTCGGATGGCCCGATAGGCCGCGCCGATCACCGCCGGTCGACGTCCGCGTCGATCGGTGTGGAGCGCGCCGATTCGGTCAGCGCCCGCGTCAGCACCGAGACCGGTTCGCCGGCCCGGGTGACCATCGCGACCGTGGCCCGGATTGACGGATGCTCGAGCCGCAGGACTCGGGTGTCCGCCGGCGGTCGCATGGTGCGCAACCAGGTCGCGGGGATGATGGTGGCCCACCGGCCGGTGGCGACCTGCCCGATCAGGGTGGCCACCGAATCGGTTTCCAGCTGCGGGTTGGCGGTCAGGCCCTGGGCGGCCAGGGCGTCGTCGATCAGTTGCCGTCCCCGCATCCCCGGAGTGAGCAGACACAGCGGCAGTTCCACGACATCGGCCCATTCGAGCGGCTCGGTTCGGCCGGTCAGTACATCGTTGCCCGCGAGCAGCACCTGCTGTTCGCGGTACAGCGGTGTCACGGTCAGTCCCGAGGTGTCCTGGCCGTCGGGGTAGACGACCCCGGCGTCGAGTTCGAATCGTCGCAGCCGATCGACGATATCGGCCGACTTCAGTCCGGTCTCGAGGCGCACCTTCACGAGTGGATGTTCGGCGCAGAACGGATCGGTGAGCAGGGCTACCGTCGCCGCGGCGGCGGGAATGACGCCCAGGCGCAACTCCCCGGTCAGACCGGTCTGCAATGCGCGCACTTCGTGTTCGAGCGCGTCGCGGTCGGCCAGGATCCGCCGTGCCCACAACACGAGCCGCTCGCCTTCGGGCGTGAGTCCTTCGAAGGTGCGCCCTCGTGTCACGAGCGGCACTTTCAGTTCGCTCTCGAGTTTGCGGATCGCTTCCGACAGGGCCGGTTGTGAGACGTGACAGGCTTCCGCGGCCCGGGCGAAGTGACGCTCGCGCGCGAGTGCGACGAAGTACTCGAGCTGGCGGAACAGCATGCCCTATTCGACCACGGCGCTAGACCTCGTCGTCGATCTCCTCGCCGGCGGCGTTGATGCCGAGCATGTCCAGCAGATACTTGCAGTCCGCGGCGTCGAGGGCGTGACCTGCGACGGTGAGCGCGGCCATGGCGTTCTGCTTCGCGCAGGCGGCCTTCTCGGCGGCGCGTGCCGCGGTGAATTCGCTCTGTTCGTGGACGAGTGTGGTCTTTCGGGCGTTGGTCATGTGATCGCTTCCGGTGCCACGCCGGGTTGCCGTAACCGAATGACTCAGGCCAACTCCGTCTAGGGGTCAGCCTACGGGGTGCGCTCTGATTACTCAGTAAGCCCTCAGGCAATTCGGGAGCGGTGTCCGGGTTTCGCCCGTTGAATGGGTAATGCTGGTCGACAGCACCCGTGAGACCGAGCCCCAGGAGGTCGGGTCGTGCACACCGAAGCCATCGAGGTGGGAGATGCCTGGGCCGCTGACGCCGAGGCGCGGTTGCGGCTGGATCGGGTGGCCGGGGCCGGGGTGAGCCGCGTGGGCCGGCGCACGGTCAATGCCGACGCGTTCGCCACGTTCAGTGACGCGGCGAGTGGTCGCAGCGCCTTCGTGGTGGCCGACGGGTCGGGGATCATCTGGCGGCGGCCCGGGCGGCGCGGCTGGCGGCCTCGATCGCGGCCCGCGTCGCGGTGGAGCGAGGTGCGCGGGCCGGCATTCTGGCGGCGCAGCACGGTCTGCTGGCGGAACTACCCGAGTCCAGCGCCGACAGTGTGCTGGTGGTCGCGGTGCTGCCGAGTCAGGGGCAGCCGGATGGTCCCGGCGATATCGCGTGGGTCGGCGACTGCCGGGCGTATCGCTGGAACGGCCGGGTACTGCATCGCATGACCACCGATCACACGGTGGCCGAGTATTTCCGCGCACGCGGGCACGACCCGCTGCCCGGCATGCGTCATCTGGTGACCACGTCGGTGCGGACCGTGCGGCCCGCCGATATCGGGCACACGGCGACGGGGTCGAGTGCGGGGCGGCTGCTGCTGTGCAGTGACGGCGTGGGCAAGAAGCTGGGTATGCCGGTCGTCAAGTCGATCCTGGCCCAGGGATCCTCGCCGGGTCAGGCGGCGGAAGGCCTGGTCGGTGCGGCTCTCGGGCGGGGTGGCACCGACAATACGACGGCGTTGGTGGTCGACGCGATCCGCTGAGCGCGAAGGTGTTTCACCGAATTTACATCTACTGGACGGGTGACCAGGTAGCTTGGTCCGAAATCGGAACTGGGCAGTATCGGGGTTCGCCGTGGCAGACAGATCGACATCCATCCGCGCTCGTATCGGCGGCGTACTCCGGGCGCGCCGGGCATCGGCGCCCGCACGGGTCCTGATCGTCCTGCTGCTGGTGGTGCCGACGCTCGTCTCGGCCGTCTACATGTGGATCATGTGGGACCCGGAGCTGTACCTGAAGCAGATTCCCGTTGCTGTCGCCAGTGACGATGTCGGCGGCGTCTCCGACGGCAAGGCTCAGAACATGGGCACCGAGATTCTCGACACCCTGGTGTCGGGCGGTGAGCTGCAGTTCCATCGGGTCAGCAGCGAGGAAGCGGTGCGCGGCCTGCGCGAGAGCCGGTACGCCTTCTCGGTCGTCATCCCCGCCGACTTCACCCGCAATGTGCTGAGCGTGACCGATCCGGTGCCGCAGCGCGCTCGAATCGCGGTGTGGTACAACGACTTCAACGGCACCCTCGGCCCTGCTGTGGCCAACAGCGTGGTCGCCGACGCCCAGAATCAGATCGCGGCCACCATCGGTCGCGGCTATGCCTCTCAGATCCTGGTCGGCGTCAACAGTCTCGGTGCGGGCATCGGCGACGCTTCCAAGGGCGCGACCCAGCTGGCCCAGGGCACCGCGCAGCTCGCCGACGGCTCCGGGCAGCTCTCGACCGGACTCGACCAGGCCGCCACCGGCGCGGCGCAACTGGTCGCCGGAACCGGTGAACTCCACACCGGCACAGTGCAACTCGCCGACGGAACCTCGCAATTGGTCACCGGCACCGATCAGCTCGGCGCGGGCGCGGTCCAGATCCGCGACGGCGTGGACCAGGTCGTGACGCCCCTGCTGGACGCCCTCGAACCGGCCGGAAAGTTCGCGACCGATCTGACCCCCTTGCTCGACCAGCTGAGCAAGAACGCCGATCCGGACCTGGCCGACGCCATCACCCAGCTGAAGGGTCTGATCACCCAGGTCCGTCCCGGCGATCCCGACTCCATCGTCGGCCAGCTCACCCAATTGCGCGACGGCACCAAGGAATTGGCCCGCCAGCTCACCGACCCCAAGGCCGACTACCGCGCCGGCGTTCTCGCCTTGGCCACTGGCGCCACCCAGTTGCGCGACGGCGCGGGGCAGTTGGGCGCGGGCGCGACCGAACTGTCCACCGGACTGCGTCAGCTCGCCGACGGCGGCCACGAACTCCGCGCGGGTGTCGGCCAATTGGGTGACGGCGCAACCCAACTCGACACCGGCCTGCGCGACGGCGCCGCCGCCGCACCCCACATCACCGACCCCACCACCTCCGCCGACGTCATCGCCCAGCCCGTCACCATGGACATCCGCAATCAGGAACCGAGCCAGGTGGTCCGCGGCGGCGACCGCAGCCACAAGGACGTCTCCCGCGGCGCGGGCCCCGTCCTGGTGGTGATGGGCGCCTTCCTGGCGGCCATCGTCCTGTGGATGTTGTTGCGCCCGTGGCGCGGCGCCGAGACCGGCCGCACCCCGTGGCGTCGCTCCGCGGGCCCGCTGCTGCGCGCGTCCGCGGTCGGTGCTGCCGGTGTCCTCGTCGTCACTGCGCTGGCCGCGCTCTACGGCAGCTCGGTCGGCTGGTCCCCGCAGCAGTGGCCGGCCATGGCCGCCGTGATCGTGCTCGTCGCCGCGGTCGCCGCTGTTACCACGCAACTCTTCATCGTCCTGTTCGGCCGAGTCGCCGGCTCCATCGCCGCCTTCTCCTTCTACATGTTCCAGATCTTCACCTTCGGCGGCGTATTCCCCGCGGGCACAACGCCATCCGCGTTCCGCCCCTTCAAGGACATCGCCCCGATGACCTTCGCCCGCCGAGCCGTCATCCGAGCCGACATCGCCCTCTACGACACCATGTTCTGGACCTCGATCGCCGTCCTACTCCTCATGCTGGCCGCTGCTTTCGCCCTCATGCTCGCCGCCCGCCGCTTCACCTCCACCCCCGCCCCCGACCCCACCCCTCAACCCCTGCACCCGATCGCCTCCTCAGCCTGAAAACCACCCCTGATCGGCCGATTAGGTACATCTCCATCCCCCTGTGTACGGTTGTGTTACCCGACGCGGGGTGGAGCAGCTCGGTAGCTCGCTGGGCTCATAACCCAGAGGTCGCAGGTTCAAATCCTGTCCCCGCTACTACGAAGAACGGCCCTGGAACCACTGGTTCCGGGGCCGTTCTT
Organism: Nocardia tengchongensis; assembly: GCF_054781395.1. Lineage (NCBI taxonomy): Bacteria > Bacillati > Actinomycetota > Actinomycetes > Mycobacteriales > Nocardiaceae > Nocardia > Nocardia tengchongensis. Next base: position 504,069 of record NZ_BAAGUM010000006.1, on the reverse strand, counting down.
CATGCGGCGGTCTCGCTCAGCGAGATCGATCCGAACGTGTTCTACCCGGCGGGGCGATATTCGCGTCCATGGACAACGACACCGCTGCCGTCATCGGCTTGCTGCACACCTATGCGGATGCCCTGGATAGACGCGACTGGGCCGCGCTGGACGACGTGTTCGCCGCCGATGTGCGTGCCGACTACGCGGGCTCGGAAATCCGGACCGGGGCAGGTGATCTGGTGGCGATGATTCGGGGCTATCTCGACAACTGTGGTCCCACGCAGCATCTGATGGGCAACGAGCGTGCCCGGATCAGCGGCGATCATGCCACCGCGACGGCGAAGATGCGTGTTCACCACGTGGCGGCGCACGCGCCGGACCTTACCTTCGAGGTTTTCGGCTGGTATCACGCCGAGGCTCAGCGCACCGCTGACGGGTGGCGGATCATGGCCTGGCGGCAGGAAGCATCGCATCATGTCGGCACCTTCGAGGTCTTCGCGCGTACCTGATCGGAGCGCCGCCCGGGCGCCCATTTCTGTCGGTGGGTCGCCGTAGAGTTGCTCTCATGAGCGTTTCGATGTTTCGGCGCGCAGGACCCGATGAATTCGGTTGCGCTGCCGGTGGTTCGGATAGCACTGTGATGGGCGTAGGTGATGCACGTGCAGGGTCATGGGGAGTGGCCCTCCGGGGGGAAGGAAAAGATGTCATGAACCGCAAGATGATTCACGGGGGGCGTCGTGGCCCCAGGTTCGCGAAGAGCAGTTTCAGCTACGGTGGCGGCGATTGTGTGGAGGTCGCGTACCACGAAGGGCAGATCGCTGTGCGTGACTCCAAGGACCGGCACAGCCCCACACTGTGGTTCACGAAGTCCGAGTGGCGAGCGTTCACCTCGGGAGTCCGGGCCGGCGAATTCGACTTCGCCGACTGATGGAAAGGTGGTGTCGCAGCGAATTCGCTGCGACACCACCACCCCCACGTGCGGCCGACCCCTCGACGGCCGCTGGAATCAGGTCAATGGGTTGCGATGCGGTGGATTTCGTCCCGAATCTCGGCGAGAAATCTGCGGGCATCGTTGTCGTGTAAGGCCATTCGACTCAAAGCCACCCAACGGCGGCGGTGAGCCTCGACGAGTTCGGGTCCGCGCGTGACCAAGCTTCCGGGGATCGGTTCCGCGGAGGCGAGCGCGTGGTCCTCGTTCTCGTAGATGACGAAGCCGTGCGGGATCGTGGTGCTCGCCTCGACGTCCTGCGGAATCACCCCGACGGCGACGGTTTCGAGGGTCTCGATCGAGATGATCCGGTCCAGCTGGGCGAGCAGCACGCGATGTGGTCCGGGCCGAAAGCGCAGGGCCGCTTCGGTTATCAGGAACTCGAATCGCTTCGCCGGGTCGTACAGCACCCGCTGGCGATCCAGACGCGCGGCGAGCGCCGCGGCCAGCGCGTCGGGCGCATAGGGTGGATCGAAGGTGGCGAACACCCGGCGGGCGTAGTCGGCGGTCTGGAGCAGACCTGGCACCAGCGCGGGCTGGAAGTTCCGCACGATCTGTGCGTCCTCCTCGAATGCCCGTACGTCGTCCTGCAAATGCGGCCGCTCCGCCAGTGACGCCGCCCAGTCGTGCACCTCGGGTGTGTGCGCCGCCTCGGTGAGCGCGCGCAGCGCTTCCTCGCAATCCGCGTCGGCCCCAACCGCTTTCGCCCAGTCGAGCACCTGCGGCAGCGGCGGAACCATCCGCCCGGCCTCGATCCGGGACAGCGTCGACTGGCTGATCCCCACCCGTTTGGCCAACTCCCGCCCCGAGATTCCCGCCATGTCCCGCAACCGGCGCAGCTCCGCAGCCAACTGCTGGCGCGGGCGTGACTGGCGCACAGCCGAATTCGCGGCCATCGCCACGTTCGGCGCTGTCGCGTCCGCTGCCGGTTGATTCACTGGAAACATGATGATTCAGATCGAATCATTTCGATTCACGAGAGTCAAGACTCAGTTGATCTTGCCCGCCTGCACCCGCCGCCGCGCGGTCCCCGAACCCTGGCTCCGGCCAGCGATTTTGCCTGTAGGCGCCAGCTGTGTAGTGTTGTGTTCACCCGACGCGGGGTGGAGCAGCTCGGTAGCTCGCTGGGCTCATAACCCAGAGGTCGCAGGTTCAAATCCTGTCCCCGCTACTAACGAAGTAGCCCGGAACCTTCTGGTTCCGGGCCATTTTCGTTTCGGCAGGCCATCGGAGATGCTGCCGGTCTGTCCAGGTCCGGTCGACGTACCCGGTCCGCATGCCGCGCTGGGGGAGATGCCCGGGAGCAGATGCATGAACCACATCAGCAGGCCCGTGAACACCACTGTCGTTCACGCACAGTGAAACTCACCTGGGGTCGGGCCCGCCCCTGTGCGAGGGCGGGCCCAGCCGTCAGGACGAGGGTGCGACGCAGCGGAAGCTGGCCGCGGACGTCGGGTCGCCGTCGCCGTTGTAGCGGGAGACGAACGGGAGACGGCAGATGTCGCGTGCGACCGTCTGGCCGGTGGCGGTGGTCAGGTCGGCCCGCAGGACATCCGGCGCCTGGCCGTGCTCGACCCACTCCGTCAGGGCGGTCAGGTCGTTGCTGCCGGTGAGGGCACAGTGCGCGACGCCCGGTGCCAGGAAGACGCGGTAGAAATCGTCGACCTTGGCGGTGCCGCCCATCAGCGCGTCCACCCGGTTGCGATAGTCGATGGTGCCCGCGGTGGGGATCAGCTGGTCGGCGTCGCCCTGCCAGGTGATGATCTTGCCGCCGGCGTCGCGGAACGCCGACAGGTTCGGGTCGGCGGTGCCGATGATCGAGTCGAACTCGGAGCGGGCCTGCTGGAAGATCTGATCGAACTGCGCGTAGGTGAGGTTCGCGGTGTCGAAGGCGGGCTGCTTCTCCACGAACGTGGCGACCCACTGGGCGGGGACGGGGAACGGCGAGCCCACGGTGACGCCGTCGGGGCCGGTGGTACTGGCCGTCAGGTTGCTGAAGTCGGCGCCGATCGGCAGGCCGTACCAGAGCCGGCGGCCGTTGCCGTCCCGTGGACCGTCCCAGATCTTGCGGACCACTTCGGCGTCGGCCTCGCTGATCGTGCGCTCCTTTCCGTCGCACACGACCTTGGTGCCGATCAGGCTGCGCGGGTTGAAGTTGCATCGGCCCGGGTCACTGATCAGACCGTCGGCAACGCCGTCCTGCGGGTCGCAGGCCTTGACCGCGGCCTGATTGAACGCGTTGAACTCGCACGCGGTCGGGTAGGTGTGCGCCTCCTTCGTCACCACCTGCGGCCAGAGTGTGGCGACCTCGAACTGATTCCAGTTGATGGCCGGGGCATCGGCATTGATGCCATCGAAGTCGGTCGGGTACTTCGTGGCCTCCATGTAGCCCTGTCGTCCGCCGGTGGAGCAGCCGTTCCAGTAGGTGTAGGACGCGGCATGGCCGTAGACCTCGTTGACGACCTGCTTGCCCACGACGGCCAGCTCGTGCACCGAGCGGGAGGCAAAGTTCTCCAAAAGCGCGGTGTTGATCCGACCGCTCGAATTCAGTGCCCAGCTGCTGTCCAGACCGGTGGTATCCACCCCGGCGTCAGTGGTTCCGGTCGCGTAGCCCTGCTTGACGGCCGTGGCCACGCTGCCGATGTTCCCGGCGGCGTAGGCGGCGCCGCCGACCGCCTGGAATCGGCCGTTCCAGCCGGACTCCGGCAGCCAAACCTGCAGCTTGGCATGGTCGTTCGCGCCGGGGTGGGTCAGCGTGACCGTCACTTCGCAGTGCGCGGGGACATCGGGCACGGGGTAGCCGCCCAGCGGCGGGGTCCCGGGGACCTGGAACGTTCCCGCGGGGACCGTGGTCGCGGTCAGGGACTCCACGGTGGCGCCGGCCGGTGCGGGTATCTGAAATGTATTGCAGTTGAACGCGTTCGCGTTCGCCGGAGTGGTGGGGGAATCGTCCGACCGGTCCACCAGTGCGTAGATTGCGGCGGCGCCTGCCACCGTGACACCGGCGGTCGCGAGTGCCAGTACTCGTCGTTTCAAGATCTCTCCTCAGTTGGAATTGCACCCACTGTGTCCGGCGTGCCACCACCGACACATCAGTCAGATGACGCTCGGCCGACGTAATTCGGGTGCACGCCGTTGACCTCGTCCGTACTAGGACCGCCGCAGCAGATCTGCGGCGCGTTCGGCGATGGCGTAGACCGTCGCGTTCGTATTGGCCGACGGAATCGCCGGTATGACCGAGCCGTCGGCGATCCGCAGCCCGGTCAAGCCGCGCACCCGCAGTTCGGAATCCACGACGGACGATTCGTCCTCACCCATGGCACAGGTGCCGACCGGGTGGCAGTAGGAGCCGAAATTCCGTCGGGCGTAGTCGCCGAGCGCCGTTTCATCGGTGACGTCGAGCCCAGGCGCGATTTCGGTGACGCCCCATCCGGCGAGCGCCGCCGAACCCGCGATCTCGCGGGCGGCTTCGATGCCCGCCACGACTACCGCGACATCGGCTGCCTCCGTGAAGTATCCGGGGTCGAGGACCGGCGGTGCGGCGGGGTCCGCCGAGGTGATGCACAAGGAACCTCGGCTCGCGGGAAGCATCGGTGAGACCCCGATGGTGAAGCCGTTCGGCACCGCCGCAACGGGATTGGGCAGCGGGATATCGATGAAGATGACCTGCACATCCGGCCCCGTCAGGTCGGGATCGCTGCGCAGCAGGCCGATGACCTCGCCGTGATTCGCCCGCGGCGTCGGCACCAGCCGCCGGGAACTGTGCACCAGGTTGATGCGGGGATGGTCGTGGAGATTGCGGCCCACCCCGGCCAACGGGTGTGCCACCGCTACGCCCGCGTCCCGCAGTACGGATTCCGGTCCGATGCCCGAGCACAGCAACAGTTGTGCGCTGCCGATGGTCCCCGCGGTCAGGACGACTTCAGAAGTGGCGGTGGCGCGGTGGATTTCACCGGCCGCCCGGTATTCGACCCCGGTGCAGTGCTGACCTTCGAGGAGCAGCCGCTGGGCGAGCGCGCCGGTGATGACGCGGAGGTTCGGTCGTCCCAGCGCGGGCCTGAGGTAGGCATCGGCGGCGCTCTGCCGTTGTCCGGCAACGATATTGAGGTCAACCGGGGCGAAACCGTCCTCGAGTCCGCCGCTGATGTCGGTCGCGCGCGGGAATCCGACTTCGATCGCGCCGGCCAGGCAGGCGCGCAGGATCTCATTGGGTTCGGTGGCCGGGCCGACGGTCAGGGGACCGCCGGCGCCGCGGCCGGGCGCGCCGCTCACGGCGGTCTCGGTGCGCTGGAAGTAGGGCAGCAGATCGTCGTAGGTCCAGCCCTCGGCGCCGTGGACATTCCAGCCGTCGTACGAGGTGTGATGACCGCGCGCGAACACCATGGCATTGATGGCCGACGAGCCGCCCAGTCCCTTGCCACGCGGCAGCGGCACCGGTGTGCCCGAAAATACCTGTGGCACAGTGTGGTCGCCCCATCCGGCCGGTGAGTTGGCGAGCGTCGGCCAGGACGGGGGATGCGCGACCGCATCGGGCAACACCGCATCCCCGGCCTCCAGTAGCAGCACCCGCAGGTTCTCGTCCTCGGTGAGCCGGGCGGCGAGCACGCAGCCCGCGCTACCGCCACCGACGATGACGAAGTCGTAGGCATCAGAGGAAGGCATGTAGTTCATAGACACCGTGTTCATGGACAACGTGTTCATGGATTCCACCCTTGCGGCGGGCCGCTGACCCCCGCATCCGTCAGCCGACGCTGATCGCGACGTAGGTCGTCGCCCGGCGAGCACGTACGTCGACGCCACCGTCACCTGACGGATGTGCGACCCGGGCTCCGGCGGCGACAGTGGTATCGCACCGCTCGAACCCACCTGCTGGAAGGACGAAATCCCATGGTCGACAATGGATATGGTCGTAGGTGTCGCGCCACCCGGGCCGCCGCCGCACTCGTGGCCGGTGTCGCGGGCCTCGGCCTCGCCGTCGCCTGCACCGCGAACACCGTCACCCATGCCGGTCCCGACGAGGACGCGCCGCGACCGACCATCGTGCTGGAGCACGGCGCGTTCGCCGACGGATCCAGCTGGAACGATGTGATCGCCAAGCTGAGCAAGGACCGGTATCCCGTGGTGGCGGCGGCCAACCCGCTGCGCGGTCCCGCGAGTGACGCTGCCGCGCTGCGCAGCGTGATCAGCCACATCGACGGGCCCGTCATTCTGGTCGGGCATTCCTACGGCGGCTCCGTCATCAGCGCGGCCGCTGCCGGAAACGACAAGGTCAAGGGGCTCGTCTACGTGGCCGCGTTCCTGCCCGCGCCCGGCGAGACCGCACTCGAACTGACCGGCAAGTACCCCGGCTCGACGCTTCCCGGCACCTTGAATCCGGTGCCGTTCACCACTGCCGACGGAAGCACCGGCACCGACCTCTACATCCAGCAGGACAAGTTCCGCGCCCAGTTCGCGGCCGATGTTCCCGTGGATCGCGCCGCCCTCGCCGCCGCGTCGCAGCGGCCGATCGCGCAGTCCGCGCTCGAGGAGAAGGCCACGGTCGCCGCCTGGACCGAGAAGCCCAGCTGGGACATCGTCACCACCAAGGACCTGAACATTCCGGTCGAGGCGCAGCGGTTCATGGCCGACCGCGCGCACGCGAAGGTCACCGAGGTCGACGCCTCGCATTCGGTCGCCGTTTCGCATCCGGATGTGGTCGCCGAGGTGATCGAGCAGGCCGCCGCGGCCGCGCACTGACCCGAAACCCGACCATCACAGGAGAACACGATCATGGATATGAAACTGGAAGTCGTCGTGCTGCCCGTCGCGGACGTCGACCGAGCCAAGGCGTTCTATGCCGATCAACTCGGATTCCGCCTCGACGCCGACTTCACGGTGGACGACGGCTACCGTGTGATCCAGGTGACCCCGCCCGGCTCCGCATGCTCCCTCATCTTCGGAACCGGAGTCACCGCCGCCGCGCCCGGTTCGCTGGATGGCCTGCATCTCATCGTCAGCGACATCGAGCAGGCCGTCGCCGAACTCACCGAACACGGTGTCGTCGTGGACGGACCGTTCCGAGACGCGAGCGGCGTCTTCCACCACGCCGGAACCATCGACCGCGTCGCCGGCGCACATCCGGAGCGTCGCAGTTACGGTTCTTTCGCCGCCTTCCACGATCCGGATGGCAACGGCTGGTTCCTGCAGGAAATCACTCAGCGCGCGCCCGGCCGCTGACCCCGAAGCCCCGAAAGCACATCATGTCTGACGAGAACATCCAGACCTACGACGTCATCGTCCTGGGGGCCGGGCCGGTCGGCGAGAATGTCGCCGACCGCACCAGCGCCGCCGGACTCAGCACCGTCATCGTCGAATCCGAACTGGTCGGCGGCGAATGCTCGTACTGGGCTTGCGAACCCAGCAAGGCGCTGCTGCGGCCCGCTCTGCTGTACGCCGAGGCCGCGCGATTCCCGGGTGTCGCGAACGCCGTCACCGGATCGCTCGATGCCCGAGCGGTTTTGAAACACCGCGACCGCATGGTCGGCGACTGGAACGACCAGGGCCAGGTCGAATGGCTCGAATCCGCCGGCATCGCACTCATTCGCGGCCACGGGCGACTCGACGGAGTCCGGCAGGTGACGGTCGAGACGCCCGACGGTGGCGCCGTGCGCTTGCGCGCCCGGCACGCGGTCGCGGTCTGCACCGGTACTCGCGCGGCATTGCCGCCGCTGCCGGGCCTGGACACATTGCGGCCATGGACCAGTCGGGAGGCCACCAGCGCCTCGGACGTGCCGCGCCGGCTCGCCATCCTGGGCGCCGGGGTGGTCGCGGTCGAAATGGCCACGGCCTGGCGGGCTCTCGGCTCCGAGGTCGTCCTCATCGCCCGGGAGCCGCGGCTGCTCACCCGCGTCGAACCCTTCGCCGCGGACCTGGTGGCCGAACGGCTCCGGGCGGCGGGCGTCGAAGTGCGCTTCGGCTCGGGCATTGCGACCGCCGAACGAGCGGGTGGACCCGATGACAGCGTGCACCTGAGCCTGGACGACGGGGCCCGGATCGTCGTCGACGAACTGCTGCTCGCGACCGGACGCGCACCGCGCACCGATGACATCGGCCTGGACACAGTCGGTGTGGCCTCGGGGGAGTGGCTCACCACCGATGACACCTTCACGGTGACCGCGGTCGAGGGCGAATGGCTTTATGCCGTAGGCGATGTCAATCGCCGGGCGCTGCTCACCCATCAGGGCAAGTACCAGGCGCGGATCGCGGGTGCGGTCATCGCCGACCGAGCGTCCGGTGGGGAGCTCGACACGTCCCCGTGGGGACGGCACACCGGCACCGCTGATCTGGTCGCCGTCCCGCAGGTCATCTTCACCGATCCGGAGATCGCCGCCGTCGGCCTCACCACCGAGGACGCGGCGCGGGCGGGCCGCACGGTCGATATCGTCGACTACGACATCGGCCGGGTCGCCGGTGCGCTCCAGCATGATCCGGACTATCGGGGCCGCGCGCGCATCCTCATCGATCCCGAGCGCGGGGTGATCGTGGGGGCCACTTTCGTCGGTGCGGGCGTGGCCGAACTGCTGCATTCCGCCACCATCGCCATCACCGGCGAGATCACCCTGGACCGGCTCTGGCACGCGGTGCCCTCGTTCCCGACCATCAGTGAGGTGTGGTTGCGGCTGCTCGAGACCTATCGGGATCAGCGTGCGAAATCCTAGTTGGGCCGCCCGGACGAGCGTCGTATGACCGTCGGAGATTACGTCATCCGACGCTCGCCGCCCGGGCTCGGCGGTCCCTAGCGTCGGAGCTATGACGACGACCACATTTCAGCTCGGAGGCGGAGAAAACGAATGATCACCTACGACCGGCTCTACGTCGGCGGTTCGTGGACCCAACCCAGCGAACCGGCTCTGCTGGAGATCCTCTCGCCACACGATCGATCGCTCATCGGCCGAGCTGCGCAGGCGCAACCCGCGGACGTGGATCGCGCGGTGGCGGCAGCGCACGCGGCCTTCGAAAGCCGGGTGTGGCGCGACACCGCACCCGCCGAGCGGATCGCGCTGCTGCGCCGGTTCAATGAGCTGCGCGAGGAACAGGCCGACCGGATCGCCGAGCTCATCACCGCCGAGAACGGTTCCGCCGCCTGGTTCACCAAGGCCGGTCAGGCCGGTCTGACCCGGCAGGCGAACGCCTATCTCGTGGCCGCCGAGAATTTCGACTGGGAGCGCACCCTCACGCCGTCGGACCCGGATACGCGGGTGCGCAGCGTGGTACGGCGCGAGCCGGTCGGCGTGGTGGCGGCGGTGATCCCATGGAACTCGCCCTTCTCCTCCGCGACATCGAAGATCCTGCCCGCCCTGCTCACCGGAAACTCGGTGGTGCTGAAGGTATCTCCGGAGAACTCGCTGAGCATGGGCGTGCTGGCCGAGCTGGTGGATCGCATCGGCCTGCCGGACGGGGTGATCAGTGTGCTGCCCGCGGAACGGGAGACGAGCGAGCACCTGATCTCTCATCCGCTGGTGGACAAGATCGCGTTCACCGGCTCGACCGATGCCGGTCGCCGAATCGCGACGGTCGCGGGTGAGCAGCTCAAACGGGTCAGCCTCGAACTGGGTGGCAAATCGGCGGCGGTGATCCTGCCCGACGCCGATCTGACCGCGGTCATGAACGGCCTGAAGTTCGGTTCGCTGCTGAACAACGGGGAGTCGTGCATTGCCCAGACGCGGATCCTCGCCCCGAACTCCCGCTACGAGGAAATCGTCGCGGCGCTGGCGGCGTTGGTCGAGTCCTTGGCGGTCGGTGATCCGCGCGACCCGGAGACCTTCGTCGGACCCATGGTCCGCGGTGATCAGCAACAGCGGGTCCGCGACTATATCGAGGTCGGCATCGCCGAAGGCGCGCGCCTGGTCTGCGGCGGCTCGCAGCTGCCGCCCGGCGTGCCGGACGGCTTCTACGTCACACCAACGGTTTTCGCCGACGTGACGCCGGACATGCGCATCGCGCGGGAGGAGATCTTCGGTCCGGTCCTGGTCGTCATCGCCTACGACGACGTCGACGATGCGATACGCATCGCCAATGACTCCGAATACGGGCTCTCCGGCGGCGTGTGGTCGGCGGACGAGGACGCGGCCGTGGCCGTCGCCCGGCGCATCCGGACCGGCACGGTCACCATCAATGGTGCGCCGGTCGGATTCGACGGTCCCTTCGGCGGATTCAAGGCCAGCGGGATCGGCCGGGAATACGGGGCCGTCGGCCTGGGCCAGTACACCGAATACCAGACGATCACCGTCTGACACCGCTGGTAGGGTGGTCGCGTGCTCATCGAGGAAGTCGACAGACTCTAGCCGCCCAGTCGAAGGCGGCGCTCTCCTCGCACATTTCTCTCGGTGACCTGTTTCGAAAAACAGCCCGAGGCATTTCGGCGCCTTCTGCCTTCGTCTGCTTCCGCAATCTCTGGAAATCACGCGGCCCGCTCGTTCGCGAGCAGGAAAGAGTCGACGACCCATGTCCACATCCATGCAATCAGCGATCACCCTGAAAAACCTGTCCTTCGAATGGCCCGACGGAACCGTCGCGCTCTCCCGGCTCAATGGGACCCTGACCACCGGGCGCACCGGTCTGGTGGGGCGCAACGGCTCCGGCAAATCGACCTTGCTGCGATTGATCGGCGGCATCCTCAGGCCGACATCAGGACGTATCGAAACCACCGGAGAGGTGGGATATCTACCGCAGACGCTCACGCTGGGCCGCGACGCCACCATTGCCGAATTGCTCGGTATCGCAGGCAAACTCTCGGCCCTGCGCGCGATCGAATCCGGTGCGACGGGGGAGGTGCACTTCGAGACGATCGGTGACGACTGGGACATCGAGGCCCGCGCCGAGGAAGCGCTGCACGACATCGGTTTCGGTGCGGCCGATCTCGACCGGAAGGTGGGAGAGATCTCGGGTGGCGAAGCCGTGCTGGTCGCGATCACCGGGCTGCGCATCCGGCGGACGCCGATCACTCTGCTCGATGAGCCGACCAATAATCTCGACCGCGAAACCCGTGCCAAGCTGGCCGAATTCGTGGCCGGGTGGCCGGGCACCCTGGTCGTGGTGAGTCACGACCTCGAGTTGCTCGAGCATATGGATTCCACCGCGGAACTCCACGGTGGAAGGCTGGAGGTGTTCGGCGGACCCTACAGCGTCTGGAAGCAGCACCTCGAGGAGGAACAAGCGGCGGCCGTGCAAGCGGCCCGCACCGCCGAGCTGGCCTTGAAGGTCGAGAAACGGCAGCGCATCGAGGCCGAGACGAAGCTGGCCCGGCGGGAGCGCACCGCACGTGCTACCCAGCGGGACGGCGGCATACCGCGCATCCTCGCGGGCAACCGTGCCAGTAGCGCACAGGATTCCGCGGGCGCTTTGCGTACCACACTCGACGCGAAAGTGATTGCTGCCCAGGAGGCTTCGAACGCCGCGGCGAGCCGGGTTCGCAGGGAGGAGCACATTCGTCTCGAACTGCCCGATCCCGGGGTGCCGCGCAGCCGCCGGATCGCGGAACTGCGCGACGGTGACCGGGCCATCATCATCCAGGGCCCGGAGCGGGTCGCCCTGGTGGGGCGCAACGGTACGGGAAAGTCGACCTTGATCGAGAACCTGATCAGCGGTCGCGATCCGGAGCGCGGCACGGTGTTCACCGATCGGGTCGGATATCTGCCGCAACGTCTGGACGGGCTGGACGAGCAGGCCGGTGCGCTCGAGAATGTCCACGCGGTGGCCGCCGCTACCGCGCCGGGCACGATCCGCAATCATCTGGCCAGGCTCCTGTTGCGCGGCAGCGGCGTCGAACGGCCGGTCTCGACACTGTCGGGCGGTGAGCGTTTCCGAGTCTCCCTGGCGCGCTTGTTGTTCGCCGATCCGCCGGCGCAATTTCTGATCCTCGACGAGCCGACCAACAATCTCGACATCGCCAGCGTGGACCAGCTGGTCGAGGCCCTGGCCGACTATCGCGGCGCGATACTCGTCGTCAGCCATGACTATCCGTTCCTGCGCAGAATCGGCATCGAGATGGTTCTCGAACTCGGTACCGACGGCGGCATTCAGCAACGCGACTCCCTCTAGACAGCGAACCGCCGGACCCGGCTGTGCGGCCGGGCCCGGCGGTCTGCGCAATGTTCAGAGGTGGTCGGCGTCGATGATCGCCTGGGCGAACGGGTGCGGCGCTTCCTGCGGGACGTTGTGCCCGATGCCGTCGAGCACACGGTGTTCGTACTTCCCGGTGAACTTGGCGCGGTAGCCCCTCCCGTCCTTGGCGGCTCCGTCGAAGTCGCTGCCGATCGTGATGGCGGGCACCGAGATTGCCGGTCCGGTGGCGAGCTGCTGCTCGTAGGCGTCGTATTGCGGTTCGCCCGGGGCCAGGCTCAGGCGCCACCGGTAGTTGGAGATGACGATGTCGACCTGGTCGGGATTGTCGAAGGCGGCGGCGCTGCGGTCGTAGGTGGCGTCGTCGAAATTCCAGGCCGGGGAGGCGCGCTTCCAGATCAACTTGTTGAAGTCGTGCCGATTCCGGTCGTAGCCGAGGCGGCCGCGTTCGGTGGCGAAGTAGTACTGGTACCACCAGCCCAGTTCGGCCTCGGGCGGCAGTGGCTGCTGCTGGGCCGCCTGCTGGGTGATGATGTATCCGCTCACCGCGACCATGGCCTTGACCCGCTGCGGCCACAGTGCGGCGATGATGTCGACCGTGCGTGCGCCCCAGTCGAATCCACCAAGCACGGCCTTGTCGATGTGCAGGGCGTCCATGAAATCGACGATGTCGCGCGCGATGGCCGACTGCTGCCCGTTGCGGGCGGTCTGCGCGGACAGGAAGGTGGTCTGGCCGTAGCCGCGCAGGAACGGGACCAGTACCCGGTAGCCGGATGCGGCCAGCAGCGGGGCGACATCGGCGTAGCTGTACGCGTCGTAAGGCCAGCCGTGCAGCAGGATCACGGGTTGCCCGGTGGCGGGGCCGAATTCGGCGTAGGCGACCGAGAGGACGCCGGCGTCGATCTTCTTGATGGGGCCGAGGCTGGTGTTGTCTCCCGATCCCGCTCGTAGTGCCGCGCCGGGCGTGCTGTTCGCGGGTGCGCCGGCGGAGTCCGTGGAGCAGGCGGTGAGGGAAGCCGCGGCCACGCCCGCCGCCAGCACTCCGGCGAACAGTCCGCGTCGGTTGATGTTCATGCCATTGACGCTAGGCAGCGCACCGCTGCCGCCGCGTGCGTCGGATGACGTAATCGGTGTCGCTCGGCCGGGTCGGCAGCCGGTCGATCAACCGGCTGTTTCCTCCAAAGTGGGCAGCAGCGCCGCGAGATCCCCACGTGAACTGATCCCGAGCTTCGGGAAGATGCGGTGCAGGTGGGTGCTGACGGTCCGATGCGACAGGTACAGCCGCTGCCCGATCTCCCGGTTGGTCAGCCCCTGCGCCGCCAGTTGCGCGATGCTCAGTTCGTGCGGGGTGAGCCGCTCCCGGGCGTCCGGGTCGCGATTCGGGCTGGATTCTCCCGCGCTGCGCAGTTCCAGCCGAGCCCGCTCACTCCATGCGGTGAAGCCGAGGGCATCGAAAATCTCTCGGGCCGTGCGCAAATGGGTGCGGGATTCCACCACCCGCCGCTGCCGCCGCAGCCATTCGCCGTAGGCCAGGTGCAGGCGGCCGCGTTCGGCGGGCCGACCGGTGAGATCCGCCTCCAGCGCTTCGTTGAACAGCTCCGCGGCCGTATCACCGGCGAGCACCGCTCGGGCGTAACGCATTCCGATGTGCAGGGCGGGCGACGAGGTGGACGCCGTCACCGGCTCCAGTTCGCGCAGCAGTTCCACCATGACGTCGCCGCGCCCGCAGCGGACCGCGGCCTCGGCGAGTTCGGTGAGGAAGCAGACTCGCAGCGCGGGCGAATACGCCGGGTCGCGCGGATTGTGGATGCGGGCCAGATCGGCGAAGGCGTCGTCGAATCGGCCCTCCCCGAAGGCGATGAGCGCCCGGGTGAGCTGTACGGTCGCCAGCACGGGCCGCGCGCCGGCGGTGAGTCCGGCCCGTTCGGCCTCCGTGGTGAGCGCCGTGGCCTGCGCGTAATCCCCGCGCAGCGCCGCGATCTCGGCCTGCACCGTAATGACGGTCGCATGCATGAAGGGCTGCCCGGTCTCGAGGGCGAAAGCGGCCGCCTCTGCCGCGATCGGGGTGGCGGCGGCGAGGTCACCGACTCGGGCCAGGCTCCATGCCTGGATCGCCAGTGCCCGCGTCAGCAGCCCCAGCTGCCCGGCGGCACGGAAGCCGGGCGCGGCCGCACCGGCAAAGTGCGATGCCAGGTCGAAAGCGCCGACCTGGTAGGCCGCGCTGCTGAGGAAGTGATCGGTTTCGGTATCCCGCCCCGTGCTCGTGGCCAGCACCCGCAGGTGGCCGAGGACCTCCTCGCCGCGTTCGAACGGGGCCACGATCGAGTCGATCGCGAGCTTGCGCGGATCGCCGTCGGGAATGCCGAAGGTATCGGCGACGGCGAGTACCGCGCGCCGGATATCGGGCCCGGGTTCGGACCAGAAGCACCGTGAGGCCGCGGCCCACAGGATCCGTAGTCCGGCATCGGGAAATCCATCGGTTGCGACGGCGGCCGCCAGCGCCGCCAGTTCACCGATGTGCGCGGGACTGTCGCGCATGCCGTCCTCGAACCCGCTGAGCACCCACTTCGCGGTGGCCTCCTGCTCGGCCGTGAGCGGGAGCATACGCGCGGCGTCGACCAGTCGTTCGACCGTCTCGCGGTGACCGGAGTCGACGGCCAGCTCGGCCGCGCGCAGCAGGCGATCCGCGCGGCGGACGGGGGTGGAGCTCAGGGCCGCGGCCCGTTCCAGCGCCGCGATCGCGCCGCCGCGGTGCCGGGACCGTTCGGCCGCGTCCTCGAGTGCCGTGGCCACGTCTTCGTCGGCGCCCGACGTACCCGCCGCCCGATGCCACACCTGGCGATCCGGCAACGGTTCGAGCGTTTCGGCGAGTGCCTGGTGCGCGCGTCGGCGCTGCTCGGCCGTCGCCGCCGCCACCAGGGCGGACCGAACCAGCGGATGGCGGAAAGTCACCGTGCCTGAACCGATGCCGATCAGCCGGGCCGCCACGGCGGGCGCGAGCACTTCGGACGACACCGCATCGCCCAGGAGAATTCCTGTGGCAGTGAGTATTTCGATGGTCGAGTCGCCGTCGTTGAGGGCGGCGACGAGCAATGCCGACCGGGTCGGCCCGGGCAGTGTGGAGCCGCGTGCCGAGAACGCCTGCTCCAGACGCTCGGTCAAGGGCAGTGCCGGGGCGTTGTCGGTGAGATCTGCTGTGGCCGCGGGCAGCTCGGTCAGCGCCAGCGGGTTTCCGTGGGACTCGGTGAGCACTCGCCGGCGCAGCTGCGCGGGTATGCCCGGTGCGATGGTGTCGAGCAGCGCGTTCGCGTCGTCCTCGGGCAGCGGACCGAGCCGCATGACGGTCAGTCCCGCGTCGCGTAGCGGGGACGTGGTGGCGTCACGCACAGTGGCCAGCAGCGCAACAGGTTCGGAGTCGATGCGGCGCGCGACGAATGCGAGCACCTCGGCGCTGGCGAGATCGAGCCAGTGCACGTCCTCGGCGACCACCAGCACGGCGCGGTCGGTCGCCGAGTCGGCCAGCAGGGTCAGGGCGGCGAGGCCGACCAGATGGATGCTCGGCTCGTCGGTGCTGTCCGACATGCCCAAAGCGGTTGCCAGCGCGTCGAACTGGCGCGATGGCAGGGCGTCGAACTCGCGCCGCAGCGGGTACAGGAGCCGCTGCAGTCCGGCGAAGGCCAGATTGCTCTCGGCTTCCACCCCGGCGGTCCGCAGTACCCGCAGCCCCGCACCGGCCGCGGCGGCGGTGGTCTGCTCGACGAGCGTCGATTTCCCGATGCCGGGTTCGCCCTCGATCAGGATGCCGCTGCGGTCGCCGGGGCCGTCCACGAGCGCGGACAGGTCTTTCAGTTCGGTGTCGCGTCCGAACAACGGCATCGCGCGGAGTCCTCCTCTGGGCTCGAAACGGTATCGGGCCCGGTCGAGACCCTACCGAAACAGGATTACGTCAAGACAGCGTCATCTGACAGATTCGGCGGCCGGCCACCGGCGGCGAAGGTATTTCCATGGCTACCGTTCGATTTCACCTGATGTCCACTCTGTCTCCCGCCGAGGTCATGCACGTGCTCACCGACTTCGGACCCACCCGGCCCGACGCATGGCCGAGCATCGATGCCGAACACTTCGTCGTCCACGCCCGCGGCGAGAACTGGGCCGAGGTCACCGAGGGCACCGCCGCCGCCTGGGAACGCGCCCGCTACGACTGGGATCCGGCCGGAGACACCGTCACCGTCACCACGCTGGATTCCAAGCTGTTCGGCGCGGGCGGCGGCTGGGTCTTCACGATCACGCCGGACCTGCCCGGCTGCCGGGTCGATGTGGAGCTGACCCGCACCCCGCAGGCGTTCAAGGGCAAGATCCTGGCGGCGTTGCTGCCGTTGGTCGGGCCGTCCACGCTGCGCAAGTCCTTCGCTACTCCGCTGCGCGCCGCGTGATGTCCGGGTCGAACCAGCTCGTCGCGGCGCTCGCACCCGGCGCGCACGCCTTCGACTCCGACGGCATCACCCAGCGCTACCACGTATCCGGCAGTGGACCGGTCTGCCTGGCGCATCCGGGCGGACCGGGTATCCACTGGGAATACCTGCGCATGCCCGAGCTCGAAGAACACCTGACCATGGTGTACGTCGAGGCGCTCGGCACCGGCGAGTCCGGCCGGCTGCCGACCCATCCCAACGGCTACACCCGCGAGCGCTACAGCATTGCGCTGCAACAGATCATCGACCATCTCGGTGTGCCGAAGGTGTATCTGCTCGGCCACTCGCACGGTGCGTTCGTCGCCGCCCATCACGCGATCCATCGCCCGGCCGGGCTCGCGGGCATCATCCTGTACGAGGGCGCACCGGTGACCGGACCCGAACACGGCGCGGAGGCCACCCGGCGGCTCCAGGAGTTCGCCGCCGCGCACGCCGATCGCCCCGGACTGTCCGACGTACTCGCGGCTTTCGGTGCGATGCAGGATATTTCGACCGACGCGCAGACCCTCGCCGTCGCCCGCGGCGTGCTGCCGTCGTACTTCGCCGACTACTGGGGCAACGAACTGCGCTGGGCCCCGGTACGAGATGCGGTGCGCGCCAACTATATCTCGGGGCTCGACGCGATCGGTTCCCCCGAACTCATCGACGATCGCGCCGATCTGCCGAAGGTGACCGTCCCGGCGTTGGTCCTCGTGGGCCGCTTCGACGTCATCTGCGGACCGCGCTGGGGTCAGGAACTGCACGACCTGATCCCCGGTTCGCGACTGGTGATCCTGGAAAACAGTGGCCACCTGGGGCATCTGGAAGAGCCCGAGCGCTTCACCGACGCGGTCCGGAACTTCGTCCTCTCCACACCATCGCTGCCCTCGCCGAGCGGTGGAAGTCTCGAAAGGCTCATGTGATGAAGCGTCAATATCCCGAACGCCCCCCGATCGCAGAGCTTTTCGTCTGTGGCCCGATCGCGATGCTGATCTGGTCGGAGACCGCCCTGCTGCACGGTCGTGGACCGTCCGCACGGGAGCTCATGAGCTAGCGCCACAGGGCACCCCTATCGCAGCCCTCGGCCGCCGGGTGTATCGGTGTCACGGTTGCGTGCCCCTGTCCCCGCTACTACGAAGCGGCCCCGGAACCACTGGTTCCGGGGCAGTTCTCGTGTGGATCGGCAACGGATTCTGCAACGTTGTCGTCGGTTGGTTCGATATCGGTGATGGATTGGGGCACTGGAGGAATTGGGGGAATCGCATGCGGGCATGGGTACTGGCCGTGGCGGCCGTCGCGGCGGTAGGTGTGGTCGCGGGCTGCAATGACGACACCGCGCAGGGCGGGGGCGCCGCTTCCTCGAGCGTGACGACGAGTAGCGCGGCCGCGGGTGGCGCGACGACGGGAACGCCGGTGACCACCCTGCCCGACCGTGATGCCGCGAATGTGGATGCGCGGGACTTCCAGCAGCAGGAGTTCTACTACTTCCAATCGCCGACCGGGAACATCATGTGCGCGTTCACCCCTGCCCACACCTTGGGGATGGGTTGCCAATTGGAGCACGCCTCGGTCGTGCCCGCAGCATTGCCGGGCTGCGGAACGCGGCCCGATCGCGCGGTGGCGGTGCAGATCGTCGAAGGCACGGCGAAGTTCCTGTGCACGAGTCAGGGCATCTACGTCGGCCCGCCCCTCAACGGTGGCAGCAAAGGCGGCGGCAAGGTCCTCGAGTACGGCCAGACCCTCATCGTCCGAGGCACCGCCTGCACCTCCACAACGGCCGGCGTCCGCTGCGACAGCGGTGGCCACGGCTTCCTCATCGCGGCCGATCAGCAGCAGCTCTTCTGACTGCTTCGATCGGCGGAAATTTGCTAGGGATACGCTGTTGATATGGAGCCGCCCGAGGTCACCCTCGAAAACTGTGACGCCGTGTACGACTATTACCGCGATCATCGGCAGAACCTGGTGAAGGCGAAGGCGGCGTACTGGTTGCTCGGGCGCCGCTTCAAGCCGCGGGTGGGCTTCGCGGCGGGGGCGCGGAAAGGGTTGCGGGACTTCATCTCCGCAGGCCGGCCACTGATCATCAGCATCAATCACCTGTCGGAGCGGGACCCCTACACGGTGAGCGCGGCGGCATGGCGCAGTCCATTGCGGCCGGTCATCGGACACACCAGGGTGCTGGCCAAGCATGAGGTGTTCGCCGATCCCAAACTGCGGAGCACACTCGACATGATGGGCGGCATGCCGGTCTTCCGCAGCAAGGACCATGAGAGCTCCTCGGTCAACGCCGCTTCGGAGCGGTTGATCGACACCTGCGCGGTAGTCATGGCGCGTGGCGACAGCATCGCATTGTTCCCCGAGGGCACCTGCAACACTGTCGACCACACGCGGGTGCTCGATCTCGGTGGCGGCATCGGGCACATCGCCTGTCGCGCTCGCGAACTCGGTGCCGACCCGGTGCTGGTCAGCCTCGGACTCAGTTACGGCCCCCGGCCGGATCCCGCCGCCGAACTCGGCAAGGCGGATGTCCTGTCGGCCAGCTTCTACTTCGGGATGCCGGTCGGCGAACTGCCGGCACAACCCGCCGACATCACGAGCGTGGCACGCGACGAACTACAGGCCGCGCTCGACGGAGCGGTCGCAGCCTACTGAGCGCCGCTCAGGCGGCGGCACTGTGCGCGGGCGTCAGCGGCTGAGGCGGCCGTGCTGGACCAGGGCCCAGCACAGGGCGGTGAGGGCGCCGGTGTTGGCGAGGGCGCGGGCGATATTTCCTGTCAGCCAAGGGGTTTCGAAGTCCTTGCGCAGGGCGGCGAAGTCGACGAGGCCCTGGGCGTCGGTGGCGGTGGCGAGGTTGTTGTTGAGGGGGACGTTGAAGCCCGAGGTGATGATCAGGCTCAACAGGTTGAGTGCCGCCGCCACCGCGATCCAGATCAGGACCGGGCGTAGGTCCGAGCGGAGGTAGAACACGCCCGCCAGGATCGAGAAGGCAAGGGAGCCCAGGAAGCTCAGCATGAAGACCGGGTTGACGATGACCACGTTGATCTTGTTCATCACCTCGACGAAGGTCTTGTCGTCGAATTTGCCCAGGCCGATCATCACCGAGCACGCGTAGGCGTAGAACACGCCGGCCAGCAGGCCGGTCGTCACGGTGGCGATGATCAGTGACACGGCTCCGAGCGTCGGGGGCGCTCGGTGCGCGTCCAGTACGTCCTCGGCCAGTAGTCCGCTGTGTGTCATGGTCGTTCACTCCCGTCATCGGTATCGACTCCGTCATCGGTATCGACCTGTTCAGCCTCGGCGGGCCCGTGGAATCGATCAACGGGGAATTACGCATGGCCTGATTAGCTGATGTGATTGATAGCGAGACCGCATGATCCGAAGTCGGGGTAACTGAAACGATTATGTGTCTGAAAAACGTGCGAAACCGGCGGTGAACCGCGAGAATAGCTGTGACTGTGCTGCGAATCTGGCCCTCGCCGCGCGGGAACGGGAACCCTTCGGCGGCAGAGGAATCGGAACAATGAGCAGGCTGGCGACCTCGTGCGCGGCGATCTTGGTCACCGCGGCCGTCACGGTCGGGACCCCGGGGATCGGCGCCGCGCGGGCGGAAACGCCTGCCGCACAGTCGTGTACCCCGTACACCGCGATCCTCGCGCCCGGCACCTGGGAGACCCGATCCGATGCCGACCCGACCGTGCCGGTCGGTTTGCTGCGGCCCATCGGCGACGGCCTGCAACGGCAGTTCGGCGACGACATCACCGTGCTCTACGCCAATTACGCCGCCAGTGCCTTCGACCAGGGCCTGACCTACGCGCAGTCGCTGGGCACCCTGGAATCCCGCCTGCGTCAGATGGTGAGCGGCCTGTGCGCCACCACGCGCGTCCTGCTCGCCGGATACAGCCAGGGCGCGGACGGCGTCGGCGACTTCGCCACCGAGATCGGCAATGGTGAGGGCCCGATCAGCCCCGACCGGGTGGTGGGCGTCGGGCTGGTGGCCGATCCGCACCGCGACCCGAAAACCACGCTCTCGCTGGGTACTCCGCAGCCGGGCCACGGCATCGCCGGCACCCGCGGCCAGGGTTTCGGCGCGCTCGCCGACCGGGTGCGCACCGTCTGCGCCGACGGTGACCTGTACTGCTCGCTCAATGCCTCGATGTCGCCGTTCCTGGCCGCGCTCGGCCAGGTCGTCATCGGCAATCCCGCGGCCATCGCCGCCATCATCCCGCCGGGCACCGATCCCACCACCCTGCTCGCGCAGGCCGTGAAGGTGGGCGCGGGCTGGGCCGCTACAGCGGCGAACTTCCCCACCGTGCTCTCCGGCATCTCCGGCCTGCAGAGCCTGGTCGAGTCGGGCAATATCACTGCCGCACACCAGATCGCGACCGATGTGAACGTCGCCCTGGCCCCGATCGTCCAGGCCGCGGCCGGCGTCGATCTGCCGCTGGTCGCCGAGGTGATCCGCGCGGCCGCCGGCGTCGACCCGTCGGGCTGGACCGCCGCCGCCAGCGTCCTCGCCGATGCCCTGACCCAGATCGACGTCCTGCACATCGCCGAAGTCGCCGGCCATGTCCAGGAAACCCTGTGGCGCACGATCGAATCCATCAACCGCGGCGACAAGGTCGGCGCGGGCGTCGAACTGGTGTCGCTCACCTCGGCGGGTCTCGACCTCGCCGGCGCCGTCGTCGGCCCCTTCACCACCGCCATCCGCCGCGACATCCGCGCCGCCACCCAGACCCTGCTCAGCTTCGGCAACCCCGACAGCCTCAACGACCTGCTGGAGCTGACCCGCCAAGGCGTCGACATGGCCACCTTCTACGCCTCCAAGGCCCACGTCGACTACGGCGACGACACCCAGCTGCTGCTGAACTTCCTCGGATCCCAGGCCGCCTCGTAAGGTCGCCGCCCCGCACTGTCGTATTCGCGATCACCCGTTCGTGTAGAGGGTGAGCCCGGTATCGGACCGGGCACTGCGGAAGGAGTGATCGTGGGCAGGATCATCGCGGTTGTCAGCCTCACCCTCGACGGCGTCATGCAGGCGCCGGGGCGGGCGGACGAGGACACCCGGGGCGGGTTCACCCGGGGCGGCTGGGCGCAGCCCTACGCGGACCCCGAGCAGGGGCGGGTCGTCGGGGCGCACATGGCGGCGTTCGGCGGGGGATTGCTGTTCGGGCGGCGCACCTACGAGGACTTCTACGGGGTGTGGCCGCAGCGGACCGACAACCCGTTCACGGAGGTCCTGGACAGGACCGAGAAGTTCGTCGCGTCGCACACCCTGGCCGAACCGCTGCCGTGGCAGCACTCGACCCTGCTCTCCGGCGACGCGGTCAGCGCGGTGGGGAAACTCCAGCTCGAGCGACCCGAGCTGGACCTCGTCGTGCTCGGCAGCGGCGATCTGCTGCGATCGCTGATGCCCGCGGGCATGATCGACGAGTACCTGCTGCAGATCCATCCGCTGACGCTGGGCACCGGACAGCGGCTCTTCGACGGTGTGGACCTGGGCGCGTTGCGACTGACCGAGAGCGTCACCACGACGACCGGCGTCGTGATCGCCACCTATCGGCCGATGGGAGAGGAGTCGCGGTGAAGCAGTACCTGCTCAGCATCTACCAGCCCGCCGAAGGCGATCCGCCGGACAATCTGGACGAGATCATGCGCGACCTGGAGACGCTCAACGACGAGATGCGGGCGGCCGGGGCGTGGGTGTTCGCGGCCGGGCTGTATCCGCCCAGCACCGCCACCGTGCTGCGGGCCACCGGATCGGAGGTGCTGGTCACCGACGGGCCCTTCGCGGAGGGCAAGGAACAGATCGGCGGGTTCACCGTGATCCGGGCGGAAGATCTCGACGCCGCGCTGGAGTGGGCGGGACGGCTCGCCCAGGTCGTCGCGCTGCCGATCGAAGTGCGGCCCGTGCAGGAGCGCTGATCCACCGCGATGGCCGAGAAGAGCAGCGGTGCAATCGATGTGGCGGCGATCGCGAGCGTCTTCGCCACCCAGTACGGGCGCGCCGTCGCCAGCCTGATCCGCGTCTTCGGTGATGTCGACATCGCCGAAGACGCGGTGCAGGACGCGTTCGCCATCGCGTTGCTGCGCTGGCCCGCGGACGGATTGCCGCCCAGCCCGCCCGGCTGGATCATCACCACCGCCCGCAACCGGGCGGTCGATCGGCTGCGTCGCGAGGCCGCCCGGCACGACAAATACGCGCAGGCCGCGCTGCTGCACGCGCGCGACGAACCCGCACCGGAGGACACGGTGGGCGACGACCGCCTGCGCTTGATCTTCACCTGCTGCCATCCGGCGCTCGCGCGTCCGGCCCAGGTGGCGCTGACGCTGCGGCTGCTGGGCGGACTCACCACCGAGGAGATCGCCCGCGCCTTCCTGATCCCCGAATCGACACTGGCGCAGCGCATCACGCGGGCGAAGGGCAAGATCCGGGACGCCGGAATCCCGTATCGGGTGCCGTCGGCGGCCGAGCTGCCCGCCCGGCTGGACGCGGTGCTGACGGTCGTCTACCTCATCTTCACCGAGGGGCACACGGCCACCGCGGGCGATCAGCTGATCCGGGCGGACCTGTGCGCGGAGGGGATTCGCCTGGGTCGCGCACTCGCCGAGCTGATGCCCGACGAGCCGGAGGTCCGGGGGCTGCTGGCGCTGATGCTGCTCACCGAATCCCGTCGCGCCGCACGCACCGGGCCCGACGGCGGGCTCGTTCCACTACCGGAGCAGGATCGGCGACACTGGGATCGGGCACTCATCGACGAGGGGCAGGCGCTGGTTCGAATGTGCTTGCGGCGCAATCGACCCGGCCCCTACCAGATCCAGGCTGCGATCAACGCCGTGCATGCGGACGCGCGCACCGCCCAGGACACCGACTGGTCGCAGATTCTCGCCCTGTACGACCAGCTCGAAACCCTCGCCCCCGGCCCGATCGTGGCGTTGAATCGTGCCGTGGCACTGGCCGAGGTGCACGGTCCGGAGGCCGCGCTCGGCGTGCTCGACGGTCTCGACCTGCGCGATCACTATCTCTTCCACGCTGTCTGGGCCGATCTGCTGCGCCGGCTGGGACGCACGGCCCAGGCCGGGCAGGCCTACGACGCGGCCATCGACCTCGCCCGTAATCGCGCCGAGCGCGACTTCCTACTCGATCGGCGCGGGATCCTGCGCTAGCCCGGCGCTCCACTTCTCCTCGATGCGCCCGTAGCGCCAGGTGAGGACCGCGGCGGCCCAGGTGACCACGAACAGTCCGACGATCAGGAACCCGATCAGGTTCAGGTCGATGCCGGTGATGGCGTCCCACGGGCCGCCGGTCCAGCCGAACTGGTCGGCCAGCAGTCCGAGCAGTTCGATGGTGCCGATGATGAGGGCGACCGCGATCGAGAGCCCCGTGATGGTGATGTTGTAGTAGATCTTGCGCACGGGCTTGGCGAAGGCCCAGCCGTAGGCGAAGTTCATGAAGGTGCCGTCGATGGTGTCGAGCAGGCTCATGCCGGCGGCGAACAGGACCGGCAGGCACAGGATCGCGTACCAGGGCAGCCCCGCCGCGGCACTGGTACCGGCCAGCACCAGCAACGCGACCTCGGTGGCGGTGTCGAAGCCGAGGCCGAAGAGCAGGCCGATCGGATACATCTGCCACGACTTGGTCACCGATTTCATGATCGGGCCGAGGATCCGGTTCACCAGGCCGCGGCGCGCGAGCTGGTTCTCCAGCTCGGCCTCGTCGAAGTCGCCGCCGCGCATACGCCGGAACACTCGCAGAATGCCGACCAGCACAACGATATTGAGGATGGCGATGAGGTAGAGGAAGGTTCCCGACACGGTCGTGCCGATCAGCCCGGTGTAGTGGTGCAGCGCCGAGGAATCGTCCTCGACCGGCCCGACGATGGCCTTGACCCCCAGCGAGAGCAGCAGCGCCAGCCCGAACACGACCGACGAATGCCCCAGCGAGAAGAAGAATCCCACCGACAGCGGCCGCTTCCCCTCGTCCATGAGTTTGCGCGTGGTGTTGTCGATCGCGGCGATGTGGTCGGCGTCGAAGGCGTGCCGCATGCCCAGCGTGTAGGCGGTCAGCCCGACCCCGATGCCGAGGGTGCGGTCACCGAGGCTGAAATGCTGCGGTGCGACGAAGGCCACCAGCGTGAACCAGCCGAGCACGTGCAGGCCGACGATGAACCCGGCCATCGCCGCGAGTCGCATCCATTCCTGCCGGGTCAGCGCCAGCCGGCCGGTCAGGGTTCGAAGCGTTCCGCGCCGCTGTAATGCTGATCCCACCGGGTGCCTCTCCACGCGAACCGAATTCGTCGAAGGTAAACACGACGATCCTCTTGTTGCAACTCATTGGCAAGACGGGGTTGGCGGACGACCGGGTGGAAGCGGCAGACTGTACCCATGGCAGGCGTTCCCGCTCACACCCATGCCCCGGCCCCGGCCGGAGAGCAGTTCGCGCGCCTGCTGCTGCGCGACCACGGGCTGCGCTGCACGGCGCCGCGGCTGGCCGTGCTCACGGCACTGGATCGTGCCCGCAAGGACGGCCATCTCACCGTCGCCCAGATCCAGCAGGTATTGACCGAGACCGGCCACGACGTGGACCTGACCACCGTCTACCGCACCGTCTCGACGCTCACCGACGCGAACGTCCTGCACGCCTTGGTCATCGACGAGCGTGTCACCAGCTACGGCCTCACCGACATGCCGCACCATCACGCGGTCTGCACCCGCTGCGGCGCCATCGACGAGGTCCCTTCGGCGCACCTCGCCGAGGCGTTGGCCGAGGCCCGCGCCGGCAGCCGCTTCGTGCTGCCCGACACCGGGGGACTGACCCTGCACGGGCTGTGCCCGGCCTGCCAGCACACCCAATGAGGTGAGCGGGCCCGCCGATGGCGTCGAAAGTCCCGCGACCGGCGTGATCTACCCCCCTTGCGTGGGTGGGAGCGCACATAGATTTACCCCCGTCCGGGCCCGCGCGGGGTGGGCCCGGACCACTTCCGGGGCAGGTCAGAGCGGGCGAAAGGTCTTGCGGCTGGAATCGGTTGCGTCGCTGACGATATCGACGAGTACGGTGCGCGCGGTATCCACCTCGCCCGCGCCCACCCGCCCGGCGAGTCGGCGTTCGTAGTCGGTGTGGAATTCGCGCACGGTGCGCAGCATGTCCTCGCCGCGGGGCGCCAGGTGCAGCAGTTTGGCGCGCTTGTCGGTCGGGTCGGGGCGGCGTTCCACGTACCCGTGCCGGACCATCTCGTCGACCACCTTGGCCGCGCCCTGGGCGGTGATGCCGAGCTGTTCGCCCAATCGGCTGGCCGTGCACGGGGATTCGGCGAGGGCACGCAATACGTAGCCGTAGGACGCGCCCATCACCTCGTGGCCGTGGGCGGCGAGGTGGGCGTGCAGCTGCTGCACGAACGACTGGTAGGCCTGGCCGAGTAGCACGCCGAAATCCATTTCTTGACGCTCCGTTCGCGGGGACATATATTCAACTGTAGTTGAACACCTTGGTTGAACATCTGGGAGACACTATGCCACTCATCAAGTCCGCCGACGCACCCACCTTCGAGGCCCCGCTCATGACCGCGACCGGCCTGGCCGCACCCAGCCGCGGATCCAAGGAGAACAGCGTGTGGCGGTTCACCCTGGCGGGCGGCAACCCCGGGCACGCCCACGCCGTGTCGCGGGAGGAGATCTTCGTAGCGCTCGCCGGGGCCGCCCGCGTCGAAATGGACGGCGAGACAAGCGAATTCCGGGCCGGGGATGCACTCGTGATCCCCGCGCACACCGTGTTCAAGCTGTCGGTGCCCGGCGACGAGCCGTTCGAAGCGGTCGCCATCCTGCCGGTCGGCGCGTACGCCCAGGCCCCCGGCGGCGACCGGGTCAGCCCGCCGTGGGCGCAGTAAGGCCACCCGCTCAGCCGAATTCACCGACACCGAGAACAGGACCGCACATGCCGCTGATCACCGCTGCCGACGCCCCGCGCTTCGAGAACGAGCACGCCATCTTCGTCGGCCTCGCCGCCCCCAGTCGCGGCGCGACCGAGAACTGCGCGTGGCGGCTCAGTATCAAGCCCGGCGTCGACGCACCGCCACACGCCCTGGATCGGGAGGAGATCTTCATCGCCCTGTCCGGCCGGCTCACCGTGACCATGGGCGCGGAGATCCTCACCGTGGAGGCGGGCGACGCCCTGGTGGTGCCCGCGCACCAGCAGTTCGCCATGGCCAACCCGGGTTCCGAGCCGTTCGAGGCCGTGGTGGTGCTCCCGGTCGGCGGCCAGGGCCTGATCCCCGGTCAGGACCCGGTCATCGCCCCTTGGGCGCGGTGACCGGGATCAGCTTGCGTCACTTCAGTTTCGCGTGCATGAGGTAGACGTTGTAGCTGTTCCACGCCGAGATCGTGAAGTACAGATCCTTGCCGGTGGACCAGGGGTGGATGAAGCCGCCGTAGGCGGTCGGATAGTCCTCGGTGTTGATCAGCGTCACCGGTTCGGTCCAGGTTCCCTGGGGATCGGAGGCGGTGCGCAGCACGATCTGCTGGCGCACCGTGTCCAGGTACACCAGCTGCCAGCGGTTGGATTCGGCGTCGAAATGCACCGACAGTTCACTCGCGGTGCCGGAAATCAGTGGCGTGGCCAGCAATTCGTTGGCCCCGTCGGCCGGCGCCCAGGCGTCGTTCACCCAGTACTGGTACGAGGACTTGTCGAGTACGTGATCGGCGGGCACCCGGGCGAGGCCGATGGTGCCGAGGCGGCCGTTGGGCGTTCCGAACATGTAGACGTAGTCGCCGTGCGGGACCATGGTCGCGACCTGGAACCGGCCGAGCCCGAACAGGTTGTCCCAGCGGGCCCACTGCGATTTGGTCCAGGTGCGCCCGTTGTCGTCGGACCAGGCGATGCCGCCGAGATTGGTCCACCACATGCCCGGGATCTTGGACCAGCGATTGACCGACATGTAGGTCAGGTACTGCCGGTCACCGACGGCGAAACCGGAGGTGGGGATGGTGGTGGTCTCGAAGTTCTTGACCTTGCGGCTGTCCAGGATCTCGGCGGCGTGGCAGCGCTTGTTCTGCACGAAGTCGTCGAGCACGAGCCCCTGCGACAGATCCTTGGTGCTGCTGTAGGCGATCACATTGCTGCGCCAGTCCTGCGTGTCGGTGCCCGCGCCGCCCACTTTCCAGCCCTTGCCGAAGGTGTCGCCGAACACGACCGCGACCTGACCGGGCTTGCTCTCCCACATCAAGCCCAGATCGGTGCCGTCCACCGACCAGCGGGTATCGGTCCGGTTGATCGAGCCGTGCCCGGTCACCTGATTCACCAGCTCCACCGAATCCACCTGCGGCGCGGCCACGGCGGCGGCCGGGGGTGCGGGGACGGCCTGCTGCAGGGGCGCGGCGGTGGGGGCAGGCTGCGGCTCGGGCGGCTCACCACCGGGCACCACGACGGGGATGGGCTCGGCCTCGGTGGTGACCTCGACCTGCGGCAGTGATGCGCTGCCGCCGCCCGGCGCGGCGGGCGGTGTCGGGGCCACGGTGTCGCGGACGTCCGGGCAGGGACTGGCGCACGGGTCCGCGGGCAGGTCGACGTCCACGCGGTTCTGGTCCGGCTTGGGCGCGAACTGCTGCACGGTCACGATCTGCGGCACCGGAATCGGCACCTTGACGGTCACCGGGGCCTGCGAAGTCGATCCGCTCGGATCCGCCTGCCGATTGACCGGGTCGAATCCCGTTTCTCCGCAGCTGTTCACCGGCGCGGGAGCCCACGGGTGCGGCGCGGCGGCGGCCGGGGTGGCGGGCAACAGCATCGCGCCCAGCGTGACCACGGCCGACAGCGACAGCGCCGCAGGGATTTCGGCATGGTTCGAGCGACGGCGGGATCGAATTCCCATGGGGTAGGCGGCTCCTCGTTGGCGATCGACGCGCACCACCTTAGACCGATCTTGTTCAGCGGTGAATCACCTTGGACGGGTCGCGGGATCGGTCGCCGGTAGGGGGTCGCGGCGGCGCGCCGCGGGGACGGCAGACTGAACGGTAATGAAGCTGCCTGACCTTCCCGACCTTCCGGTGCGCGGGGCGCTCGACGAGATCGCCGCCACGCTGTCCGACCACGGCACCGCCGTGCTGGTCGCGCCGCCCGGAACCGGCAAGACGACGCTGGTCCCGCTGGCCCTGGCCGCCACCACCGCCGGGCGGGTGGTGGTGGCGGAGCCGCGGCGGCTGGCGGCCCGGGCGGCCGCCGCGCGCATGGCGGCGC
The DNA here is from genome assembly GCF_054781395.1 of Nocardia tengchongensis. Classification (NCBI taxonomy): domain Bacteria; kingdom Bacillati; phylum Actinomycetota; class Actinomycetes; order Mycobacteriales; family Nocardiaceae; genus Nocardia; species Nocardia tengchongensis. The sequence continues at coordinate 475,325 of NZ_BAAGUM010000006.1, read as the reverse complement.
TGCTGGGGGAGCGGGTCGGGCAGACCGCCGGATATTCGGTGCGCGGCGACCGCAAGGTCGGGCCCGGCACCCGCATCGAGGTGGTGACCTCCGGGCTGCTGGTGCGGCGCTTGCAGAACGATCCCGAGCTCTCCGGGGTCGATGTGGTGGTGCTCGACGAATGCCACGAGCGACACCTGGACGCGGACCTGCTGCTGGCGTTGCTGCTGGACGCGCGCGCCGGACTGCGACCGGATCTGCGGGTGCTGGCCACCTCCGCGACCGTTGCGGCGGACCGGCTTTCGGCGCTGCTGGGCGGGGAGTCCGAGCCGTCAGCACCGGTCTTGGAGGTGCGCGGACGTGCCTACCCGGTCGAATTCGACTACGTGCCACCGCTGGCCCGCGAGCGGATCGAACAGCAGGTCGCGCGGGCGACCCGGATGGCGTTGGCCGGCAGCCCCGGTGATGTCCTGGTCTTCCTGCCGGGCGCGGGCGAGATCCGGCGGACCGCCGCGCTGCTGTCGGGACTACCCGACGTGGACGTGGTCCCGCTGCACGGCAGATTGCCCGCGGCCGCCCAGGATTCGGCGCTGCGGCCGGGCGCCCGCCGCCGGGTCGTACTGTCCACCGCGGTGGCCGAATCCAGCCTGACCGTGCCCGGCGTGCGCGCGGTCGTCGATTCCGGACTGTCGCGGGTGCCCCGCATCGACCATCGGCGCGGACTGTCCGGGCTTGCCACCGTCCGCGTTTCGGCCGCCGTCGCCGAGCAGCGCGCAGGCCGCGCGGGCCGCGAAGGCCCGGGCTGGGCGTGGCGCTGCTGGCCCGAATACGAGCACACCACCCTCCCCGCCTACCCCGAGCCGGAGATCCGCACCGCCGATCTGACCAGGCTGGCACTGGAACTGGCGTGCTGGGGAACCGTCGACGGACAAGGCCTGGCGTGGTGGGACGCACCCCCGCCGGGCGGCCTGGCAGCCGGCCGCGCGGTGCTCCGCGCACTCGACGCCGTCGACGACCATGGGGGAGTGACGGACCGGGGCCGTCGCATGGCGGCCGTGGGCCTGCACCCACGCCTGGCCCGCGCCCTCCTCGACGGCGCCACCGAGGTCGGGTCGCGCGCCGCCGCCGAAGTGGTGGCACTACTCGACGACGACTCACTGGCTCCCGGCGTCGATCTGGTCGCAGCCCTGCGAACTCTGCGCGCCGACCGTCCGGCCCGCTGGCAGAAGGAGGCACAGCGGCTTACGCGCCTGGTCGAGGGCGATGACGCCGAGCATGGTCGGTCAGCCGAACCGCACTCGGGCGCGATGCGCGCTCCGGCCGCTGCGCCGAATGCAGGAGCTGCACGGAGTCTGGAAGCTGCGCCGAACCCAGGAGCTGCGCCGAGTCCGGAGGTGCCGCCGGGCTCCGGAGCGGTGCCGATGTCCGGAGCCGCGCTGAAGCGGACGGTCGCAAATGGTGCGCGGGCCGATGACCCGGCTTTCGTTGCGGCGCTGGCCTATCCGGAGCGAATCGCGCGTCGTCGCGCGGCGGGGTCGGCCAGCTATCTGATGGCGGGCGGCACCGCTGTGACCCTGCCGCCGGGGAGTGGGCTCGGTGACGCCGAATGGCTGGCCATCGCGGTGGCCGGGCGTGATCCCGGGCAGTCGGAGGGTCGAATCCGGCTGGCCGCCAAGGCCGATGAAGAGCTGGCTCGCCAGGCGGCCGCCAATCTGCTCGAGACGGCGGACGAAGTCGACTGGGTCGATGGCGATCTGGTGGCGCGGCGGGTGCGGCGGCTGGGGGCGATCGTATTGTCGGAGCAGCCGCTGCGGGATCCGGATCCGGGTCTGGTGTCCGCGGCGCTGCTGCGCGGGCTGCGCACCGGCGGTCTGGGGCTGTTGCGTTGGAACGAGGACGCGCGCAGCCTGCGGCAGCGACTGGACTTCCTGCACCGCACTCTCGGCGAGCCGTGGCCCGCCGTCGACGACGAGGCCCTGCTCGCCGACGCCGAAACCTGGCTCGCCCCCGAACTTTCCACCGCTCGTCGCCGCGCCGACCTGGAACGCGTCGACGCCGGTCAAGCCCTGCGCCGCCTGCTGCCGTGGCCGGCGGCCGCCCGCCTCGACGAGCTCGCCCCCGAACGCCTGGAGGTCCCCTCCGGCAGCCGCGTCCGCGTCGACTACTCCGCCGACCCGCCCGTGCTCGCGGTCAAGGTGCAGGAGATCTTCGGCTGGACCGAGACCCCGCGTCTGGCCGAAGGCCGCGTTTCCCCGGTGCTGCACCTGCTCTCGCCCGCTCAGCGCCCGGTGGCCGTCACCGCCGACCTGCCGTCCTTCTGGCGCACCGGCTGGCCGCAGGTCCGCGCCGACCTGCGCGGCCGCTACCCCAAACACGCTTGGCCCGAGGACCCGACGACGGTCACCGCGCATCGGGGCACCGCCCGCAACGCCAAGCGCTCCGAATAGCGGGGTGTATCGCGCAGGGACGTGAATGGTGAACGGCCGCACCTGGATACGTGCCCACCGTCCATGCGCATCGCCCGCAACGCCGAGTGCTCTGAATTGCGGCGTGTATCGCGCAGGGACGCGAATGGTGAACGGCCGCGCCTGGATACGTGCCCACCGTCCATGCGCATCGCCCGCAACGCCGAGTGCTCTGAATTGCGGCGTGTATCGCGCAGGGACGCGAATGGCGAATGTCCGCGCCCGGACACGTTGCCCACGGTCCGCGCGCCTGCACCGTCGCATGCGGAATACCGGTGCGCTCGGGCATGCTGCACAGGTGCGTCCGGGGTTCCGGATGATGTGGTGCGACTCGTCTGGTGAGCAGGCGGGGGAGGAGTGTGGCGGTATGCGCGCGATTCGATTCGACGAGTACGGCGGGCCCGAGGTGCTGCGGTCGGTGGACGTGGAGATTCCGGAGCCGGGTGCGGGGCAGGTGACCATTGACGTGGCCTACGTCGGAGTGAATTTCGCTGACCTGCAGGCGCGTTCGGTGGGGTACCGGGTACCGGCGCTGCCGTTCGTGCCGGGGCTGGAGCTGTCCGGGCGGGTGCGGGCGATCGGCGCGGGCGTCGAGGGTTTGAGCGTGGGGCAGCCGGTGGCGGCCATCTCAGACGGTGGCGCGTACGCCGAGGTGGTGGTGGTCTCGGCCGATACCGTGTTCCCGGTCCCCGATGGTGTCGAACTGCGCACCGCCGCAACACTTCCCACGGTTCTGCCGACCGCCTACGCGCTGGTGCACACCGTCGGCCGCCTGCAGCCGGGCGATACCGTCCTGGTGCAGGCCGCCGCCGGCGGGGTCGGCACGGTGGCCGCCCAGATCGCCAAGCTCGCGGGTGCGGGCGCGGTATACGGCGTCGTGTCCAGCGAGGCCAAAACGGAATACGCCCGTGAATACGGGTACGACGACGCGTTCCTGTCCGCGACCTTCGACGCCGACGTCCGCGCGGCCACCGGCGGACGCGGGGTGGACCTGGCGTTGGAGTCGGTCGGTGGTGAAACCCTGCGCCGCACACTGGATTCCCTGGCCCGCTTCGGCCGCGTGGTGTCCTTCGGCAATGCGGGCGGCGAGGCGCCGTGGCAGATCGGCGCGCCGGAGCTCTACCCGCAGGGCCGTTCGATCGCCGGATTCTCCATTCTCGGTCTGAGCGCAGCTGCCCCGGACGTGCTGCACGAGATCGCTTCCCATGCCTTCGATCTCGCGACCTCGGGGAAGGTGCGGCTGCCGATCACCGCCGAGTTCCCGCTGGCGGAGGCCGCCGACGCGCACCGGCTGATGGCGGGCCGCTCCTCGACCGGCAAGCTGGTGCTCGCGGTCAACCCCTGAGCTGTCCGGTCACGCCGATCCGTTCTCCGCCGCCGTGATCCGCCCGGATTCGATGGCGGCGAGCAGGGATGCGTAGTCGGTGTCGGTCTGGTCGGCGTAGGTCAGCGCGAATTCGCCGATGGCGTTGTCGAAGACGTCGTTGCCGCCCAGATACGCCGCGATGGCCGTCCGGTCCCCGGACCGGGCGTGCCCGCGGGCCAGCGTGTGCCCGCACAGGCCCGCGTACTCGCGCAGCTGGGCCGCGGACATGTCGTCGATGACCAAGGAGCCCTTCATGTCTCGCAGTTGCCGCCAGTAGTAGAAGAGTCCGTCGGGGCCGGTCGCCCAGCCCAGGAAGATGTCCCCGGCGGACTGGGTGAGCCGCTGCCCGTGCACGACGCGATGGCCTTGATGCTCGAACTGGCTGTCGCTCAGATGTGTCGCCAGCACCGAGTGCTCGGCCTGCTTGACCTGTAGGAACAGGGGGTCGCCGGTGTTGCGGCCGGTCAGCAGCGCGATGAAGCATCGGGTGCCGACACTGCCCACGCCGACCACCTTCATGGCGATGTCGCGCAGTTCGTAGCGGTCCAGCAGCACCCGCCGATCCTCGGGGAGGGTGTCGCGATAGTCCGACAGCACTGAAATCAGTTGTGTGTGCAGCTCTTTCGGGATCGGGCGGAGCAGCGGCGGATCGGCTTTGATGCGCGGCGCGCCGTCGGGCCCGGGCTCGGTGAGCTTGTCGAGCGCCTGCAGGCTGGTGCGGGACCGCGCCCGGTTGATCACCTTCTCGGTCTGTTTGCGATCCCGCGGCCGCATGAGTGCGGCCACCTCCTCGGCGTCGACCATCTCGTACCAGACATCGGTCTCGCCCAGGCCGGCCAGCCGGACCATGGTCTCGCGATAGGCCCGTGCCGCCGCCACCGCGGCCTCGCGGGCTTCCGCGTCGTCGCTCCCATTGGCGCGTGCCGCCACCGCCACGCTGGCGGCGAGCCGTTTCACGTCCCATTCGAACGGGCCGGGCAGTGTCTCGTCGAAGTCGTTGACGTCGAACACGAGCGACCGCTCCGGGGAGGCGAACAGTCCGAAGTTCGACAGGTGCGCGTCGCCGCACAGCTGGACGTGCAGGCCGGTGTTGGGTGCGTCCGCCAGGTCGGACGCCATGATCGCGGGCGCGCCGCGATAGAACGGGAAGCGTCCGGCGGCCATCCGCTGGTATCGGATCGCCACCAGTTCGGGCACCCGGGTGGTGGCCTGCCGCTCCAGTACCGCGATCGGATCCGGCCGGTCCGCCGTGGCTTTCCATTCGCCCAGCGACCGCCGCGGCACCCGTTTGCGCACCGCCCGGCCGGCTTCCGCCGCCGAAGTGTCTCCGGCGTCCGCTGTTGACTCCGTCTCCGATGTCGACATGCGCTGACTCTATCCCCGATTGTGCCAAACCACTATCGACCTGGCACTGGCTCGAAACAATTCGCAGCTATCCAGGAGTAAGTAGCCGCATTCACTCATTTCGAGTACTGGTCCCGGGGAAGTGCTGATGCGCACTCGATTTCGCTGTCTCGTCGCGGCCGGGCTCGTCACGGCCGCTGCCCTGCTCCTGGTGCCCGGTGCCGCCAGCACCGCACCGGAGACACGCACCGGCGTGCTGGGCGAGGATTTCCTCTGGGGCGTGGCGGCTTCCGGATTCCAATCCGAAGGCCAGTCACCCGACAGCAATTGGACCCGCTATATCGAAGCCAATCCCGGCTGGGATCGCCTGGGTGATTCCGTCGATTTCCGTTCCCGGTTTCGATCCGATATCGCCGCGGCCGAGAATCTGGGCGTCCGGGTATTTCGGATCGGCGTGGAATGGGCGCGCCTGGAACCCCGACCGGGAGTGTGGGATCCGGCCGCTTTCGCCTACTACGACGACGTGGTCACCGCGATCGTGGCGGCCGGCATGCGCCCGATGCTGACCCTGGACCACTGGGTGTATCCGGGCTGGGCGGCGGATCGCGGCGGCTGGCGCAATCCCGGCATGGTGTCGGACTGGCTCACCAATATGTGCAAAGTCGTCGACCATTTCGCCGCCCGAAACCCCATCTGGGTGACCATCAACGAGCCGGTCGCCTACATCATGCACGAGGTCCGCCAGAACGACACCGACGCCGATCAGATGCTGGACCGAGTAGCGGAGGCGCACAACAGCATCTACGACTACATCCATCGGGTCCAGCCGAATGCCCTGGTTACCAGCAACGTCGGCTACGTGGCCGGCGCGGAGTCTCGAGTCAACGGTCCCCTGATGGACCGCATAGCCGACAAACTCGATTTCATCGGCATCGACTACTACTTCGCCTACGAACCCCCGGACCTCGCCACCACCCCCGCTCCGTCCGGAATGTGGGATCTCCCTGTCCGTCCCGAAGGCATCTACTTTGCCCTCCAACACTATTCGCAACGTTTCCCCGGCAAGCCCCTGTGGATAGTCGAGAACGGCATCCCCACCGAGGACGGCGCGCCCCGTCCCGACGCCTACACCCGCTCGGAACACCTCCGCGACACCGTCTACTGGCTGCAACGCGCGAAATCCGACGGCATGAACCTCAGCGGCTACAACTACTGGAGCCTCACCGACAACTACGAATGGAGTTCCTACACACCCCGATTCGGCCTCTACACCGTCAACGTCCACGCCGACCCAACCCTGACGCGCATTCCCACAGATGCCGTCGCGACCTACCGCGACATCATCGCCCGCAACGGCCTGCCCGCCGGCTACCTCCCGTCCCGCCCGCCCGACGACTGCCGCTTGGTCGACCCGCCCGCCAGCTGCACCGCCCCGGTCACCGCGCCCTGAGCCTGAAATCGCGGTTCGCGGGCGGAAATCACGGCCCCCAAAAGCGTGGGCATGCGACGGGCCGCCGATCGGTGAACAGTGCTATTCGCAAACGATCACTGTGCTCCCGTGAGCTTTTCCGAATCGAGAACAGCCGCAATATGCGTACCCGCACCTCAGCTCGAACCCTCGCCGCGGCCGGTATCACCGCCGCGGCCTCCGCCCTGACCGTGCTCAGCGCCGGTACGGCCGCCCATGCCGATATCGTCGGCACCGGAATGACGGTGCAGGGCAGCAACTTTCAGGTCGGACAGACCTACAACGTCGTGGTCCCGATCTCCGGCTGCTACAGCCCCGGCCTGTCGGACACCTCCGGCGGCGTGACCATCCGCTCCGCCTGGGCCGTCACGTCGAGCATGCCGGCCGGTACCCCATGCAGCGGTACCACGTCCACCACGACCATTCACTGGACCCCGCTGACCCCCGGCACCCACGTCCTGGGCTTGGGCTACGGCAACACCAACCCGAACCTCCCGCCCTACACCGACCAAGGCACCGCCACCGTCGAGGTCGGCGGCACCGCGAGCACGGACCCCAAGTCCTGCGGCGACGCGGCCGCCAAGCTCTGCACCACGGTCCACGGCACCCCCCAGGTGGGCTGCGAACTGTCCGTGACCATCTCGACCATCCCGGCCTCGGTGGCTTCCTCGGGCTCATCCATCCTCCAGAGCCTGAGCGCCGGAGCCCCCACCCGCAACGCGTGGGTCTCCGACAACGGAACCGGCGTCGGCGCCACACCAATCAACGGCAGCTCCATCACCACCAAGTGGACCCCCACCACAACTGGCTCCCACCACCTGACCGGCCAATACGACACCGGCGCCCAGCCCGGCTTCCTCAGCGACGCAGTGATCTTCCCCGGCACCGCCGGCGAGATGTGGATGCAGGTCGCCGCCTCCGGCACCCAGCCCTGCGCCTGACCCACCCCATCCGAACCGCCCCGCCCCCGAGTGAAGCTTGGAGGCGGGGCGGTTTTTCGCGTTCGCGGCAAACCCGAACCCTCCCTGGCCATATCGGCAAGCGAGCATCTTTCGGCGAGTCAAAATCTAGCAGCGCTAGACATGCTAGCGGACGAGTGCTACCGTTGCTTCAGGTTCTAGCGATGCTAGATTTTGGAAGGGAAGCCGGAAATGCTGATCGTCACCGGGCAGATCGTTGCCACCGTCGCTGTGCTCGCCAATGCTGTTGTTTATGGCACCGATGTTTGTGGGGCTGTGATCATGCGGTCCGTGTATCGCAAGCTCGACGATGCGACCGTGACCATCAGTGCGGGGTGGGGGCACTACTACGGCGATAAGCGGATGCCGGTGGTCGGGGCGGGTGGTGTGGTCACCGCGGTGCTGACGTTGGTGATCGCGCTGGTGGCTGGGCAGATCGGCGCCGCGGTCGCGGCGGGGATCGCGGTGGCGGCATTGCTCACCTGGCTTGCCTTCTATGTCCGGGTCGCCAAGCCGATCAATACTCAGCAGACCGCTGCCGCGCAGAGCGGCATCATTCCGGCCAATGCCCGTGCGCTGCAGGACAAGTGGGACAGCATCCTGAAGTACCGGGTCGCCCTGCAGTTCATCGCCATCGCCGGACTGTGCGCCACGCTGATCCTGTTCTGACCTCGACTCACCTGATATCGAATTTCACTGAGGAGTAATCGACATGACCTTCACCATCAACGAACAGAAGTTCCTCGCCGAGGCCGGGATCGGTCGGCTGGCCACGGTGTCGCCCGACGGCGTCGTGCAGAACAATCCGACCACCTATCGGGTGAACGCGGACGGCACCATCGACATCGGGGGCATGCGGATGCGTAGCAGTCGCAAGTTCCGCAATGTCGAGTCGGGTAGCCGGGTGTCGTTCGTCGTCGACCAGCAGGTTTCGTTGGAGCCGTATGTGATTCGCGGTATCGAGGTACGCGGTACGGCCGAGGCGCTCGACGACGAGGAGCCGCCGTTCCCGCCGCAGGAGCGCGCGGTCATCCGAATCCACCCGGAGCGCGTCATTTCCTGGGGTATCGACGGCGGATCCTTCGACTTCACCAGCCGCGCCGCCGAGTAATCCCGCAAGGCACAACAACATCTATTGATCGCCCGAGCCGCCGCGCTGACCAGTTTGGTCAGCGCGGCAGCGGCATGTCAGAGCACTCGGCTGGCCACGAGATGCGGTGTTGGAAATGATGGGACCGCAACGAGTATCGAGATGAAGCTGTAGACAGGATCGACTGATGCCCACGCCCGCAGAACCCCGAACGTCCGCAGGACGAGCCGGCACCCAGTCGCTTCCCGCTCCGCAGGTGGTTCGCCGAATCATGAGCCTGTACCCGCCACTGTTGGGCGCCGGCGTCCGCGTCACCCATATCGCCGACGATTGGACCAGCGTGGTCGCCACGCACCGAATTCGCCGATGGAACCGCAACCCGAACCGGGCAGCCTTCGGCGGCACGTTGTACGCGATGACCGATCCGTTCTTCGGGATCATGGCGCGTGGTCAACTCGGAGCCGGGTATCGGGTATGGACCAGCGGCGCGAGCATCGAATTCATCGCGCCCGGTCGCGAACTGGTGACGGCCACCATGTCACTCCCGCGCGAGGAGGTCGCGACGATCCGTGCCGCCACCGACGACGGCAGCAAGTCGATCACCTCGCACACCGCCGAAGTCGTCTCCAGCGCAGGCGTTCTCGTCGCGCGAGTCACGCAGCAGCTGTACGTGCGCCGCAGCGATTAGCAATTTCGGAGAGCGAGCATGGCGGAGGCGACTTGGTCGGCATCGGCAGTCCGCAAAGTGGTGCTCATTCCTTCGAGGACGTGCAGTCGAGCCGCCGGGATCTCGGCGGCGAGTGCCTCACCGTTGCCGACGGGGAAGAACGGGTCGGCGCGCCCGTGCACCACGAGCGTGGGCATATCGAGCTCCCCGAGCTGCTCTCGCCATCGCGGGGCACAGTCGATCCGGGAGAACACCATCCCAAGCTGATTCGCCTGGTGCACCGCGGGATCGTTCGACGGCGTCCGGTCCCAGATACGGGCCGCCGTCGCGCGCGCGTCCTCCGGGGCGTCACCTCTGGCTTTCGCGCCCTCGGCAGCGAACGCCGCGACGGCATCCCGATCGGTCCAGTCCGGCAGCGGGCGGGAGAACAGCGTGGCCATGACCGCAGGGTCGTGTTCCGGTAGGTCCGCATCCGCCGGGCCCGGCGCTACCGGCCGGGTGCCGACGAGCGTCAGCGCGGAGAACTTCTCCGGGTGGTCCAGCGCGGCAACCTGAGCGACCATCCCGCCAACGCCGACCCCACCGATATGAGCGGCCCTCGCCCCGAGCACCTCGACCAGCGCGGCCGCGTCCGCCGCGAGATCGCGCAGGCCGTAACCCGGATTCAGTGGATCGAGAGTCGTCGACGCGCCGGAATCCCGCAGGTCGTACCGAACCACCCGCCGCCCATTCGCCGCGAGCTCCTCACACAGAGTGTCGGGCCAAGACAACATCGTTGTCCCACCGACCAACAGGATCAGTGGATCGTCCGCGCGTCCGAAGCTCTCGATGCCGAGCTCCACACCATTCGCCCGCACCACCGTCATGCCATCCCGAACCGGTCGCACCATGCCCGGACTCCTCTCTGTCGGTATGCCCAGAGGTATCGACGACGCATTCACCGGAAAGTCATCGGTGCCGTTGCGCCAGCGGCATGCAGCATGCCTGGGTGGGCGCCTACGAGATTCGCGGGCAGTGGAAACGTCGATCGCATCGGCGCCGGTCGGATCAGGCAGGGCAACGACCACTGATCCCTGCTGCGAGGGCGCCGGCTCGGATCGGGCAACGCCGTTCACCGCGACCGAGGCGAGCAGCAGAATCAGTAGATACCGAAATATTCTGCCCAACAAGCCAATTCCCCCAGGTCCCGACGGTACTTGGCTTCGACCGGCTCAGCCTAGCCCAGGCCCTACGTAGCCGAGCCTGCCTCGCGTGGGGTCAACCGAATGATCGGGATGGTCCGGCCCACCTGGCTCGCTTCCCGGCGATACGGGATGTAGGCCGGGAAAACGTGATCGGCGATGGTCCAGAGCCGTTGGCGCTCGGTGGCGTCGTCGATCACGGTCGCCCGCATCGGTGCTCCACCGAAGACGACATCGGGATTGGCCAGCAGGTTGTAGTACCAAGCGGGGTTGGTTGCCGCGCCCGCGTTGGATGCCGCGATGACGGCGTCATCGCCATCCATGAAGTAGATGATGGCGTTGCGGCGCCGAGCTCCGGTTCGGGCTCCCTCGGTCTCCAGCACTGCGGTCGGGAAGACCAACGTCGCCGATAGGCGGCCGCGCGTGAGCCGCAGCAGCACCGGATCGAGCTTCCACGCGATGTGGCGAGAGATAAATCGAGGCAGTCGCCCGACGGCAACGGCAGCGTAGGCGCGGACGAACCACCTCGGCCGACCCGTCGCATCGACTGGCTTCGCCCGCAATCGCACCGGCTTCTGCTGCTTGTCCCCACGATCGGTCTTCATGTCGTACCCCCAGGTCCGAGAACGGCCTACTACAATGCATAGTAGGCCGTTCTCGTTGGTGTGCAAGGGTTTGCGACTACTGGTGAGTCAGCCGGACGACCCCGCTGTAGGGCTGCTCGCCAGGCGCCCATGGATCAGGCTGCTGAGCGGCGACGACTTCAGCGGGAACGGGCGGCGAGAGCCGGTTGAATCGAGCCGCACCCACCACGATCGATTCGAGGTAACTCGCATTCCATCCGAGCTCCTCGAAGAACGTGACCCCATCGGCAGGCAGGAATGTCCACGGTGCCCGCTGCAACAGACCCTCGTTACGGTCGGTCATCAGACGAGCGACTCCCGCAGAACTGAAGTCGAGGCACCACCCGGCGATCTCAGGCCGCGTCAACGCCGCCGACAAGGCGACCACGTCAGCCTCCTCCAGGTACATCACCAACCCCTCGGAGATCACCAGTGCTCGCGTCGCGTCGGTGAGCACCGAGTCGAGATACGTTGTGACAGCACCAGAATCGGTGACATCGAGCGCGGTCCGAACCAGCCGGCACCGAGGTGTCTCCCCAGCGAGCAGCGCGGATTTCTCGGCGACGAGGTCGGGCAAATCGGCTTCGATCCACACCAGGTCGGCCGGCAATTCCATCCGGTACGGCCGCGCATCGAGCCCGGCCCCCAGATTCAGCACCAAATTGCACCCACCGGCGACCGCCTCGGCCACCTGATCATCGATGAGTTTGGTGCGAGCAACCAGGAACCAGTCATCCGCCATCGCCTGCCCGGCAACCTCGGCGATCACCCGCCCCCGCTCCCCGGCGAGCCGCTCGGCCAGTGGGTCCCGGAACAACGCATCAGGCCGCGCGGACTCCATGGCCCGATGCGCGGCCACCCACCGCGCGGTATCCGAAACGTTGGAAACCAATGGTTGCGAAGACATTCGACCCATCTCCCTTGCTCGCCTCTGCATCAACAGGATGCCTCTACATTTATAGAGTGTCGGGCGGGGGCGTGGACCGAGATGTGGGCGATGCCACCCGTGAAACCCCAGGGCAACACTCGAATCCGCAGGCAGATGAGCTTGGCAACGGGTGTGATGGCCCTACGGTCGGTCGAACTCGCCGTCCTTGACTCCCTGGGTGAAGGCGTCCCATTCACCCGGCGTGAAGGTCAGGGCCGGGTCGGTCGGGTTCTTGGAGTCTCGGACGCCGACTCGGCCGGAATCGAGGAACGCGACCTCGACGCATTCGCCTTGGGCTTGGCTGTATGTGCTCTTGAACCAGTTCGTCACGGGCAGTTCGTTATTCACATTCGAAATCCTCTGCGTGGGCGCTGGACTGTGGCTTGGAAGCGGTAGAAGTTGGGCGAATACCTCTGCGGGGAGCGGGGTTCCGCTACTCCGTGAGGAGTTGTTCAATCACCCACTGGGCTGCGTCGGGTTGCATAGGAAGGGTGGCGTGGTCGGCTAATCCGGCTCGGGGGTAGAGGTCTTCGAAGTAGTCGTTTTCGACGCGGGGGTCGTCGATGAAGGAGGCTGGGCCGGGTGGGGTGAGGACCTGGTCGCCTCGGGTGGCGAGGACGGAGTAGACGACGCCGGGGACGGTTACTCCGCCGTTGAGGATGGCGCGGGTTATTCGGGATCCGGCGAGGCAGTCGAGGGCGCCTGCTATGCCGGTGAATATGGTGTCGCGCAAGGGATCTTTTGCGTCGTCGAGGATTCCGGCCAGGCCCTCGGGGGAGCCGGGGAGGTCGAGGCCGCCTACCAGGGTGGCGGCTGTGGTTCCCTGGGTTACTGGCGCTAGGTAGATCGCGCGGTCCACGTGGGGGCCGCCGTGCAGGAACTTCAGGTAGTAGTTGGCGATCAGGGCGCCGGATGAGTGGGCGACGATGTCGACGTGGTCGGCGCCTGTTGCCGCCTGCACCTTCGTGATGAATCCTGCCAGTTCTCCGGCGGATTCGGGCACCGGGGCGGCGGCCTGCATCGGGCCGATGATGCCGTACCCGAAGACGAACGGGCATCCGCCGAGATCGCGAATTCCACCGGTGATTCCCGCCATCTGCTTGTCGAGTGTCGCGCGAATGTCCCCTACCGCCCCGAAACCACCAAGCACTACAACAGGATTCGGCTGCTCGGCGGACGGAATGCAGTCCAGCGTCGGCTCGAGTGTTCTGGCGGTCTGCGCCGCCCCGGCGACGTTCGAAGGTCTGACCCTGGACCCGAAGGCAGGTCCCGATCCGATGATCGACGGCTGCCCGATGATCGGGCCGGGCCGGGGGACCGCCTCCGCCGGTGCGGCGCTCAATCCGATCGCGGCAGCCGCCACCACCACCGCGGTACCAACTCGAACCTTCAGTTGTGTCCCCGCCCTCATCGATTTCCATTGTCTGTTCGCCGGTGTCGCAGTGCTCACCGAAATACTTCGGCTGGCGGGGGTGTTCGGACGACTGGCCCAGCGTGTCGGCGGCGTGCCATACGCTCCGGGGGATCGGAAGGAGTGTGGGGTGAGTAAGCGCGGCTGGCTGTTGTTCCTGGGTATGGGCGTGATCTGGGGTGTCCCGTACGCCATGATCCGGGTCGCGGTGCGGGATTTCGATCCGGTGTTCGTGGCCTTCGGCCGGACGCTGCTGGGCGCGCTGGTGTTGTCGCCGTTCGCGTTGTATTCGAAGGTGCTGTGGCCGGTGTTGCGGCAGTGGCGCTGGGTGCTGGTGTACACGCTGGTGGAGATCACCGGGCCGTGGTTGCTCATCGGCCACGCGGAGACTCGACTGACCAGTTCGACGGTGGGGCTGCTCATCGCCGCCGTCCCGTTGATCGCGATCGTGATCACCACCCGCCTCGGCCACGAGCGCCTCGACCTGCGCCGGGCACTCGGCCTGGTGATCGGCTTCGCGGGCGTGACCGCCCTCGTCGGCCTGGATATCGACGTCTCGAATCTGGGTGCGCTGGCGGCCATCGGAGTGAGCGTGATCGGTTACGCGCTCGGCCCGATCATCATCGACCGCAAGCTCGCCGACCTGCCGCCGATCGGCGTGGTGACCGCGTCGCTGGCCATCGCGGCCGCGCTATACCTGCCGTTCGCGCTGTGGCGCGTGCCGGACCGCTTCCCAGCCGGGGCGAGCTGGTCGGTGGTGGGCCTGGGCCTACTCTGCACGGCGCTGGCGTTCGTGGTCTTCTTCGCTCTCATCGGCGAGGTCGGCCCCTCGCGCGCGACCGTCATCACCTACATCAATCCCGCGGTGGCCCTGCTGATCGGCGTCTCACTGCTGAACGAACCGCTCACCGCGGGCATGGCGATCGGCTTCCCGCTGGTGATCGCGGGCTCGATCCTGGGCACCGCGCGTGCCAAGGACCGGCCCGAGGTGGTTCCGGCGCGGGCCTAGCTCACTCGTCGGACTCCGCGGCCTGCTGTGCCGCGGCGCGATCCGCCTTGCGCTGCTTGTGCGCTCCGCCGCGCCGCTCGATGCGCGGATCCTCGCTGACCTCGTAGCGCTTCACGTACTCCCCGAGGAACGCCTGCAGGGTGGCGGTGGCGGGAATCGCCAGCAGCGCGCCAACCGCCCCGAGCAGCGCCCCGCCCACGATCACCGACAACAGCGCGATCGCCGGATTCACGTCCACCGTCTTCGCGGTGATGCGCGGCTGCAGCACATAGTCCTGAATCCACTGGTAGATCACCACGAACAGGATGATCCACACCGCATCGAGCGGTTTGATGGTGAGCGCCACCAGAATCGGCAGCACACCCGCCAGATACGTCCCGATGGTCGGCACGAACGAGGCCACCACGCCGAACCAGATGCCCAGTGCCACCGCGTTGGGTATCCCGAGCAGCGCCAGGAACGCCCCGTGCGCCACGGCCGAGATGACCGCTAGCAGCGCCCGCGAATACAGGTAGCCGCCGGTCTTGTCGATGGCCAGGTCCCAGGCATGCAGCACCGCACCCTGTTTCGCGGGCGGCAGCAGCGAGCACACCGTGCGCCGCAGTTTGGGCCCGTCGGCGGTCATGTACACGCTGAACAGGGCGATAGTCAGCAAGCGCGCCAGCCCGCCCAGCACCGTGCTCGACAGTCCCCACACATTGTTGGCGGCCCGCTCGGCCCAGGAGCTGATCACGTTGGAGTCCTTGAACAGCCGGTCGCGCAGTTGGTCGAGGGTGAAGCTCTGGTGGAACACGCGATTGACCCAGTTCAAGAGCTCGTCGAGCAGCCGCGGGAGTTCGTGCACCACATTGGCGACGGTCTCCACCATGAGCACGCCCAGTGTCGCGATGAACCCGGCGGTGCAGGCGAACACGATGATGAACACCACCGCGGTGGCCAGTCCGCGATTGACGCCGCGCCCGGCCATGCCGTCCACCGCCGGCTCCATGGCGAGGGAGACGAAGAAGGACACGGTCATCATGATCGCGATGCCGATCAGCTGGTGCGCCGCCCAATTGGCGAGTTCGAACAGTCCGAGCAGAGCCAGGGCGAGCACCATGGCGCGAGGTAGCCAGGCGGGCATGGCGGCCCGGAGCGTGGGTTCTGGGTTGTCGGCGGCCACGGGCCCCAGTCTCGGGCACCGGCGCGGCTTTCCCGGGACGACCCACCGAGGGGTCCGAAATCGAACGGCGGGTGGACGAATCGGACGAATCTGGACGGTCTGTTTATTTTTGGTGAACGGAATCGAGACCCATTCGGAGAGAAAGGTTTTCCCGCGATAGTGTGCAGGCATGCGGGAGGGCGGCCAAGATATGCGAGTGCGCACGAAATTCTCCAGCGAACTGATAGCGCTGACCGAGGAGCTCGCGCATATGGCGCAGCTGACACAGGAGGCGTCGGAGCGGGCCACGGCCGCGCTCGGCGGCGCCGATCTGACGGCGGCGTACGAGGTGTTCGCGCTGGAGGAACACGTGGAGATCGAGCACGCTAAATGTGAGGACCGCTCGGTCATCCTGCTGGCGCTGGAGGCTCCGGTCGCCCGCGACCTGCGGCAGGTCATCACCGCCATGCAGATCGCCGACGACCTCATGGCCGTGAGCCGATCGCTCAGCCGGGTCGCCGACGTGGTGGTGCGCCGCTACCCGGCCGTGGTGGCCCCTGCCCACGTTCTCGACCTGCTGGTGGAAATGTCCGGTGCGGTCACGCATCTGGCCGGCAGCGCCGTGAGAGTCATTGCGGCGCAGAACCCGCCACGCGATCGGGTCCTGGTCCCGCGCGACGAGAACCTGGAGCGGCTGCGCGGCCGCCTGGTGGAGATGGCCGCCGACGACGGCTGGCCGCACGGGTCGGCCATGGCCATCGATATCGCGCTGCTGGCCCACCATTTCGAGCGCGCGGCCGACCACTGCGTGCGCATCGGACGGCTCATTCGCTTCTTCCACACCGGTATTCCGCTCTACGCGCAAACGGAGGCGTAACTACCACCTCCTGTGAGGGGCCCCGATCGGCGGGAGTAAGCTGCCCGAATTGCTTCATGGCGAGGTCTTTTCGAGTAGCACCGCACGCACGGACAGCCGAAATCCGACAAGGGCCCCAAACATGCCAAACAGCTCTACCCAGGCATCGGTATCCACCCCGTCTCGGGTGGCAGCGCCGGTCCGGGTCGCACCGTCCATCGCACCGTCGGCGCCGACGATCGAGCAATCGGCGCCCCCCGAGAGAACGCTCACGCACCGCCAGATCATGACCATCCTGTCCGGTCTGCTGCTGGGAGTATTCCTCGCGGCACTGGACCAGAACATCGTCAGCGTGGCGATCGTCCGCATCGCCAACAGCCTGCACGGCTTCGACAAACAAGCCTGGGCCACCACGGCCTACCTGATCACCGCCACCATCTCCACGCCGCTCTACGGCAAATTGGCCGACATCTACGGCCGCAAACCCTGCTACCTCATCGCCATCGGCGTCTTCGTGCTCGGCTCGGTGGCCTGCACCTTCGCCACCTCGATGTACCAGCTCGCCGGCTTCCGCGCGCTGCAGGGCGTCGGCGCGGGCGGGCTCATGTCGCTGGCCTTCACCATCATCGGCGATATCGTGCCGCCCCGCGAAAGGGTCAGGTACCAGGGCTATTTCATGATGGTGTTCGGCATCGCCACCGTGCTGGGACCGGTGCTGGGCGGCTTCTTCTCCAATGCCGACCACATTCTGGGACTGTCGGGCTGGCGCTGGGTGTTCCTGGTGAACGTGCCCATCGGCGGGCTCGCGCTGGTCGTGGTCGCCAAGGTGCTCAACGTGCCCTTCGAACGACACCGGCACCGCACCGACTGGCTGGGCGCGATAACCCTTGCGGCGGGCACGGTTCCGCTGCTCATCGTCGCCCAGCAGGGTCGCGAGTGGGGATGGCGGTCGCAGCACGCCCTGCTCTGCTACGGCATCGCGGCCGCGGGGCTGGCGCTGTTCCTGGTCGTCGAATTCCTGATGAAGGACTCCGCGCTGATTCCGCTGCGGCTGTTCCGGAGTCGCACGTTCAGCATCGCCATCCTGGGCGGATTCGTCGTCGGCGTCGCCATGTTCGGCGCGATCGTGCTGGTGCCGTTGTACTTCCAGGTGGTGCGCGGGTATTCGCCCACGCGCTCCGGGCTTTTCATGCTGCCCCTGGTGGTCGGCATCATGATCGGCGCGCAATTGTCCGGGCTCATCACCAAATTCACCGGACGCTACAAGGCGCTGCCCGTCCTCGGATCGCTGGTGATCGGCGTGGGATCGCTGCTGTTCGCGCTGGTCCGCTTCGACAGCCCGCTGTGGCAGCCGCTGCTGTACTGCGGCGTCATCGGTTTCGGGCTGGGCGGGTGCATGCAGACGCTCATCATCGCCGCGCAGAACGCCGGGCCGCGCGCGGACATGGGCGTGTCCACCGCATCGGCCACCTTCTTCCGGCAGATGGGCGGCACCCTCGGCGTCGCGGTGTTCCTCACCATCCTGTTCAACCTGCTGCCGCGAAAGATCATGGCGGCCTTCGGCGGTCAGCTGCCGCCGGAGTTCGACGCCGCGCAACTGGGCCGGGTCGAAGCCAACACCAGCGGTATCGCGGCGCTGCCCGAACACCTGCGGACCCCCATCCTGGTCGGGTTCACCCACGCCATGGGCGGGGTGTTCGCGGTGGCCGCCGCGGTGGCGGTGGTGGCGGCGTTCGTGCTGCTGTTCATGAAAGAGATTCCGCTGCAGGACACTCCGAAGCCCGTCGTGGTCGTCGAGGAGATCGTCGAGGCGGAACCCGAACCCGAACCCGAAACCGAGCCGGAGCCGGAGTACGAGTTCGAGGAGTCCTCGGGCCTGTCGGTGTCGGGTCGGGTGCAACGGGAGGACGGGCAGTCGGTGCCCGACACCGTGCTCACGCTCATCGATCAACGCGGACGCCAGGTTTCGCGAGCGATCGGCCATTCCGATGGCGAGTACCTCATCGCTGCGCCGCATGCGGGTGGGTACGTGCTGATCGTATCGGCGTTCGGGTATCAGCCCGCCGCGCTGAGCATTTCCGTCGGCAGCCGCCCGCATCGCCTGGATGTCTCGCTGCTCGGCTCCGGCGAGGTGTCGGGCGTGGTGCGGTCGGCGGGACGGGGCGCGCCGCTGGGGGATGCGACGGTCACCCTCACCGACGCGTTCGGCGATGTGGTCGGGTCCGCCGTCACCACCTCCGACGGTGACTTCACCTGCCGCGGCGTGCTGGCCGGGACCTACACGCTGGTCGCGGTGGCCGAGCACATGCGGCCCTCCGCCATCACCCTCACCGTGCCCGACAGCGGGATGCTGCGCCACGACATCGAATTGGCGCCGCGGTCGGTGCTGGCCGGGTCGGCCTGCAACGAGCGCGGCGACGGCATCCCCGACGCCCAGATCACCGTGCTGGACGAGGCCGGGGACCTGATCGCGGTCACCCGCACCGACGGCACCGGCCGCTATGTGGTGCCGGACCTGGCCGAGGGGCGCTACACCGTGATGGCGCGCGGGTATCCCGCCGCGTTCAGCCGGGTCACGGTGGCCGACGGTGAAGTGGCGCATGACGTGCTGCTGGGATATGAGCGGATGGAGGCGGTGTCCGACGTACGCCGAGAGGTGTCCGTCGACCGCAGAGAGGTGTCCGTCGACCGGATGGAGACGGTGGGAGCCGACCGCAGGGAGGTGGCGGACCGAGTTTGAGATTCGGTGAGCGGGACAGCCGTCCAGCTGTTAGGTTTCCGCACTGAAAACAGTCCATTATTCGGTATTGGGCTGACCCAGGGGAGACCAGACATGAAGACCTCGCGCGCACTGCTCACCGCCGCCGCCCTCGCCGCCGTCCTGCCCACCGCGGCGGTGGCCGCCGAACCGCCCGCGACCACTGTCAACGAGTATGTGGCCCTCGGTGATTCCTGGGCCGCCGACGCCACCCTCAGTCAGCTCAGCACCGCGTTCACCCCGGTGCCCTGCGTGCAGAGCGCCCACAACTACGCCAAGCAGGTGGCTGCGGCCCTGGCCGTGCCGGTGTTCCGCGACGCCACCTGCGGCGGCGCGGTCACCGCGAACATGACCCAGCCGCAGTCCATCGGCGGCAGCTCCAACCCACCGCAGTTCGACCGGCTCACCGAGTCCACCGACCTGGTCACCCTCGAAATCGGCGGCAACGACGCGAATCTGGCCGCCATCGTCACCGACTGCATCACCCTCGACCCGGCGGTCAGCCCCTGCCTGAACTCCATGGTCGCCGACGGCGTCGACCGGATGTCACAGAACATCGCCAAGACCGAACCCCGCGTGGCCGCCACCATCGCCGGCATTCGGGAACGCGCCCCGCACGCCCGCATCCTGCTGCTCGACTACTTCGAAGGCATCGGCCTCGACGGCGGCTGCTGGCCGGTCATCCCCATCTCCGACCCCGACGCGATCTGGCTGGGGCAGAAGCTGATCGAACTGCACACCATGCTCGCCCGGGTCGCCGCCACCACCGGCGTCGACTTCGTCGACACCTACGCCGGCAGCTCGGGCCACGACGCCTGCCGGCCGGTCGGCACCCGCTGGGTGGAGGGCCTGGTCCCGTTCTCCGGCAACCCGGTCGGCCTCGCCGTCCCCTTCCACCCCAACCAGCTGGGCGCGGACTACCAAGCTCGCCGGGTACTGGAAACCCTGGGCGCGTCCTGACTGCTCACCGCCGTGCCCGGCGGCTGCCGTGCCCGGCGGCCCAACCGCTGAGCACGGCGGTCTGTCGCCTCCCAGCTATCTCGATACCCCGCAGCACGAGCAACGTCCACCGGTCGCCGAGTACCGCGGCGGTGCGTGGCGCCGCCAGATCACTCCCGCATTCGGCAGCGCCAACCGCGCACC
Organism: Nocardia tengchongensis; assembly: GCF_054781395.1. Taxonomy (NCBI): domain Bacteria; kingdom Bacillati; phylum Actinomycetota; class Actinomycetes; order Mycobacteriales; family Nocardiaceae; genus Nocardia; species Nocardia tengchongensis. The sequence goes on along the minus strand of NZ_BAAGUM010000006.1, from coordinate 454,937 downwards.
CGGCGCTTCATTCTCGCGGGCGCGGTGTGATCCGCACGCGGTTGTCGTGGAAGACCGCGCCGCCGCCGTAGTCCGAATCCCGTTCGGCGATGGTCGCGTTCACGGTCGCGCCGCCGGAATGCTTGGCCCAGCGGCCTTTCGGGGTCGCGGCGACGCCGGGACGGACCGTGTCGGAGACCTCGGCGATCGCGTCGAAGGAGCCGCGGTCGTTGCCGACCGTCACCGGATCACCGTCGGCGATGCCGCGTGCCGCCGCGTCGTCGGGGTGGATGGTGACGCGGAGTTCGCCTGCGCGCCGCCGCAATTCGGGATTCGAACCGAACCCCGTATTGAGGAAATAGTGCGAGGCGGCCGAGATCAGCACCAGGCCGTCGCCCGGATCGGCGGGCGGGGTGTAGCCGGCCAGCGGCGCGTGCCCGTCCCGCTCGGCCAGGTCGGACACGAACCGCAGCTTGCCCGCGGGCACCGGACCCGGCGCGATCTTCAGGAAGCCCTCGGCGCGCAGCCGGTCCACGTCGTACTGTTTCAGCAGCTGGTTCGCCAGCTCCTCGTCGGACTCGTAGAGCGCCGGTTCGGTGAGCCCCATGCGGCGGGCCAGGCGGCGGAAGGTTTCGGTGGTGGGCAGGCAGTCGCCGGGCGGCGGCACGGCCGGCTCGTTCCAGACCAGATAGAGATTGCCGTACGCGGCCAGCACATCCAGGTGCTCGGGCTGCATGGTGGCCGGGAGGACGATATCGGCGTAGTCGACCGTGTCGGTCGGGAAGTGTTCGAGCACCACCGTGAACAGGTCCGCACGGGACAGACCCTCGATCACCCGGCGCTGATCGGGGTTGGAGCCCACCGGATTCGCGCCGATCACGAACAACGCGTGCACCGGCGGGCCGTCCGGATCCAGCAGCGCCTCACCCATCCGGGTCATGGACAGGGTACGCACCGGGTGCGGCAGCAGATCGAAGCGGGTCAGGGCGGGCGTGTCGAGGCGGAAGTGTCCGCTGGTCGAATAGTGCAGTCCACCACCGCGAATCGCCCAGTCACCGGTCACGCCGGGCAGACAGGCCAGGGTGCGCAGGGCCATACCGCCGCCCGCGTGCCGCTGCATGCCCTGCGAGGCGCGGATGGCCGTGGGGCGGGTGCGGGCGATGCGCTCGCCCAACGCCACGATGCGCTCCACCGGCACACCGGTGATGGCGGCGGCCCGCTCGGGCGGGTACTCGGCGATGCGGGACCGGAATTCCGGCCAGCCCTCGGTGTGGGCCGCGAGGAACTCCTGGTCCTGCGCGCCCAGCCCGACGATGACGTGCATCAGGCCCAGTGCGAGCGCGGCGTCGGTGCCCGGCAGCGGGGCCAGGTGTTCGTCACAGCGTTCGGCGGTCTTGGTGCGCACCGGATCGATGGCCACGGTGTACGCGCCGCTGTCCTGGATGAACTTCCAGACGTGATGTCCGGAGGTCATCGGGTTGGTGCCCCACAACAAGATCAGCTTCGACGCCGCCAGGTCCTCGGGGTCCATGCCGCCCGCGGTGCCCAGGGTGTATTCCAGCCCGACGGTGCCCGCGACCGAGCAGATGGTCGGGTCGTGGCGGGAGGCGCCGAGCGCATTGAAGAAACGTCGTCCGGAAAGACCCTCCAGCCCTTGGATGTAGCCGAGGCTGCCGGTGCCGTGGAACGGCCACACCGCCTCGCCGCCGTGCTCGGCGATGATGGCGGTCAGGCGTTCGGCGATCTCGTCGAGCGCCTCGTCCCAGCTGATCGGCTCGAAGCGGCCCTCACCCTTGCGGCCGATCCGGCGGAGCGGGCGGGTGAGGCGTTCGGGGGAGTGGACCTGTTCGAGGTAGCGGTTCACCTTGACGCACAGCGCGCCCCGGGTGACCGGGTGCTCCTTGTTGCCGCGCAGTCCGGCGGCCCGGCCGTCCTGGACGTCCACCACCCAGGAGCAGGCGTCGGGGCAGTCGAGGGGGCACGCTCCCAGAACCTTCACACCGTAGATCGTAAGCAAGTGCTCAGGCGGGTGCGAAAGGCGAGGATACGGCCGGTTTTCCAGTGCGACACGCCTAGGTCGTCATGTGAAGACACGCGGTCGCACTGGGGTAGTCTCGGCGCGCGGCTAATCAGCCGCAACAGGAGTGCGGGGGCGGAAGTGCGCGGTGGAATGGGAGATTCATGATCACCCCCGGCCGAGGTCTAGTCGGTGTCGTGTCAGGGTGCGCGGCGCTGCTGACCGGCTGCGCGCACGCAGGTCACGCCGATACCGCGCACGCGAGCCGGCCCCATACCGAGCTGGCCGCCTCCGATACCTCCGAGATGCAGCGCAGTGCCTTCGTCACCGCCTGCGCGGGCACCGCCGCGGGCTGGCAGGCGACCGCGGTGGTCAGCAACCGGGATGTGGTGGAGCACCGGTATCTGGTGGTGATCAGTTTCATGACGCCCGAGGCCGCCGATCTGGAACGGACCCGCACCGAGGTGCTGGTGGCGCCGGGCGCGACCCAGGACTTCACCACCGAGACGCTGCTGGATCCGGTGGCCCGGCCACAGACCGTGCGGTGTGTGCTGCGCGGCGTCGAACAGCTCTGATCGATACTCGCTATTCGGGCACGGGACGGATGGGTCCGTCACGAAAGTTGCGCGGGGACAGGGGCGGACGCCTAGGATCACCTGCGCCGGCCATGTTCCGTGGGCCGCACCAGTAGGAATAGCTGAAGGTTCACCAACCGTGTGGTGGTGACCATGCGCATTCTCCGGATGTGGATTTGTCGGTGCCATGGTGCATGCTCTTGGCACGCAGCTGTCCGCCCCGTCCGCCCCGGAGTGCCCATGTCGACCCGTACCAAGCCACAGCCCTTGTCGGATACCGAGATTCGGGAGATCGCCGCGGAAATCGACGCGGGCAGACCGCCCATGGTGTGGTTCACCGCCCTGGCGGTCGGTGTCCCGGAAGGCCGCTCCGGCAAGGTGATGTCTCTCGGTGATCCGTCCGAAGGCGATTTCCTGCAGGTGAAGCCGACGGGCTCGAAGGACGTCCTGTCCTTCGGTCCCACCGAGGTGACCCTGACCAAGCCGGCCCGGCAGAACCCGAAACCGGCCCCCGCGCCGGCGCCCGCGGTCAAACCGGCGAGTGCAACCCCAAGAACGGCAACCAGGAAGGAACCGACCGTGACGATGTCGTCCCCCGCGACGATGCCGGCCGCCGCGCCGAGCACCCCGCCCGCTCCGGAAGCCACCCCGCAGCCGACGGCCGAGGGCGAGGCCAAGAAGCCCGCCTCGCGCCCGGCTCGCAACGCCGCCGCGAACTCGGCCGCCGCCCGCAAGCCCAAGGCTCCCGAGGTGACGGTCACCCTCTCCGGCACCGGCGAGGGCGAGTGGACCCTCGACGTCGTCAACGGCAAGAAGCGCACCATTCGCGGCCTGGCCGTGCCGAGTTCGGCTGTCTCCCAGGCGGCCAAGATCCTGCACCCCGAGGTGTCGGAGGTGGTGGACTCGATCCTGGAGTCCGTCCGCGCCTCCCAGCGCGCCAAGGTCGAGCAGCTGCAGGCCGAACTCGAGTCGGCGCGTCGGCTACTCGAAGACCTGGCCTGAACCGGCCTTCCGGCCCGAGGGCTGATGGCCCAACCCTTTTCGTGTGGGTTGGGCCACAACTCGTGCTCAGACCGCGGATTCGCGTTGCCAGGTGAGCGGGCCCGATTCCGGGCGGCCGCGGCGTAGATCGTCGTGGAAGATGTAGCCGAGCGAGTATTCCTTGGCGTGGTACATGGCCGAATCCGCCTCGCGCAGTAGCTCGTAGACCGTGGTCTCGGTCTCGCGCGGCTTGGTGCAGGCGATGCCGATACTGGCCGCGATGCGCACCTCGGCCGCGCTCAGCTCGAACGGTTCCCCCAGGGTGGCCAGCAGGCGTTCGGCCAGCTGCCGCGCCTGCGCCTGCGCCAACGGCGCCAGCACCACGAATTCGTCGCCGCCGTATCGCGCGGCCGCATCGTCGCGCCGGATCACCCGGCGAATGCGGGCCGCCGCGTTCGCGATCAGCTCGTCGCCCACCGCGTGCCCGTAGTTGTCGTTGACCCGCTTGAATCCGTCCAGGTCGATGAACAGCAGCGCCAGCGGCTGCCCGGCCCACCGCTCCCGATTACGATGCAGCGCCCGCAGCAGGGCGGCGCGGTTCAGGAGTCCGGTGAGCATGTCATGGTCTGCCTGATACTGCGCGCGCCGCTCGCTGCGGGCGCTGCGTTCGATTGCGCGCTCACTGCGTAGCAGCACCCCGGCTAGTAGGAGGGCGAACAGCGACGACACCACGACGCGGTCCAGGGTGTCCAGGCTGGAGCCGACCACCGGCACCAGCGAGGCAACGATCATGACGATCGCGATGATGCTGGCCCGCTGCCGGGACCGGTGCGGATGGATATCGCGCGGCCCGCCCAGCACCACCATGCTCGGATGCAGCGCGGCCGCGCCGATCAGCGTGAAACCCAGCTGCAGCGGCAGCAACTGGATCTGCCGCCCGATCACCGCCGAACCCGCGGTCTCCAGGTTGTAGGCCAGATCGCCGGCCAGGATCACCAGCATGGCCAGATGCACCAGGCGCAGTGAGGTTTCCGAGCGCGCCGAGGTGATCACCGAATGCACGATCACGGTGAGCAGCAGGGCGTCCACGATCGGATCCGCGACGCAGGTGATGGCGGTGAAGTTCACGTGGTGCGCCATGTGCAGCACCGGGGAGATGAGGAACGTCCACGAGAGCAGCAGCGCGCCCAGGCCGATCAGCCCGGAGTCGAGCAGCAGGTCGTGATCGGTGCTGTTCTGGCGCGGGCGCAACCACAGCACCGCGGCCACACCGACGCAGCAGTAGCCGCTGAGGGTGAACAGATCGTCGAAGGGGTGCCGCTGGGAGTCGGAGACGTGGCGTAAGGCGGTGCCGATGGCGAACTGCACCGCGGCCGCGGAGAGCAGGTACCAGGGCAGCGGATGGCGGGGCCGGAACTTGCGCACCCCCATGCCGATCATGGTGAGGCTGATCGCGACCGATACGAACAGGGTGCCCAGCGCCACGGCTTTGGAGTCGATCGCCAGCGGCAGGCCGAGAATCAGTACGCCACAGATGAACAGGACGGTGCGCCAGCAGATATTGAAGCGTCGACCGGGCCGTTCGGCCGGTTGTACGTCTGTTCCCACCAGCCCCCCTTATCCGAGCAGTACTCGAAAAGACACCGCCGATCATCAACCGAGTGTTGCGGTACGAGCATAGGTGCCCACGCTGCGGTGGCAGAGTGCCCGGTCGAGAAAGGCGCTGCCACTAATTGGGCAACCGGTCCGATCATTACATGAAAGCGCGCGCTCCGGAGCGGAGTTCGGCGAACCCGCAGGGCTGCTTTCGCGAGACTCGCTATGCTCCCCGCAGACCGAACCGTACGGCCCGCAACACCCGGTGCAGAGGAGCCCGACTGTGGAATCGACGGTGGGACGCTGGTGGGCGCCGGGCCGGGTCAACCTGATCGGCGAGCACACCGACTACAACGACGGCTACGTGCTGCCCCTGGCCCTGCCGCTCGGGACCACCTGCACCGCCCGCGTCCGCCCGGATGGCGTGGTGCGCCTGCGATCCCGGCAGGCTCCCGGCGACGCGGTCGGCACCACCACGGCCGCGCTGGATTCGTCCGGTTGGTCCGGTTTTCCGGTGTGGTCGCGCTACCCCCTCGGCGTCATCCGCGAGTTCCAGCGCCGGGGTCACGAACTCCCCGGCATCGAACTCGACCTCGACAGCACCGTCCCGATCGGCGCCGGCCTGTCCTCCTCGGCCGCCCTCACCTGTTCGGTCGCCATCGCCCTGCGGGACCTGTTCGCACCCACCGTCTCCGCCACCGACCTCATCGACATCACCCGCACCGCCGAGAACGTCTACGCCGGCGTCCCCACCGGCGCCCTCGACCAATCCGCCGCCCTCCTCTGCACCCCCGGCCACCTCCTCTTCCTCGACACCCGCACCGGCGCATCCGAACAGATCCCCTTCGACCTGGACCACTTCGCCCTCACCCTCTTGGTCGTCGACACCGGCAGCCCCCACACCTTGGTCGACAGCGAGTACGCGGCCCGCCGCACCGAATGTGCCGCCGCCGCAGCCGTACTCGGCATCCCCACCCTCCGCGACGCCCCCACGGTTCCCACCGCCGCCCGCCTCCCCGACCCCCTCCTCCGCCGCCGCGCCCGCCACGTCATCACCGAAAACGCCCGCGTCCAGCGAATTGCCGAACAATTGCGCACCGGCGCCGACCCCCGCACCATCGCCCCCCTCCTCACCGCAGGCCACACCTCCCTCCGCGACGACTTCGAAGTCTCGGCCCCACCCCTCGACACCGCCGTCACCGCCGCCCTCACCGCCGGTGCCCACGGCGCCCGCCTCACCGGCGCCGGCTTCGGCGGCAGCATCATCGCCCTGGTCGATCGGGACCGCGCCGAATCCGTCGGCACCGCGGTCCGAGAAGCCTTGATCGCCAAAGGGTTCGAGACTCCCCGCATCTTCACCGCCACCCCCTCGGCAGGCGCGCACCGGATCTCCGCCGCCGGCATCCCATCGCCCTGATCGGGCCTTGTCGGAGGTGCCCCGGGACCTCCACTCCGGGGCGGCAATCCGTCGGTCTGCATCGCGCGATTGCTCAAAATACATTTCACTAGAACGTGTTTCAGATCTGTGCTAGCGTCGCTGGGGCAAGGGTCAGGGGACCATCCAGTTCGGACGCGAATTGGGCGACTTGCATGTGTTCGGCCAGAGGGAGTTTGGTCGAAAATCTCTCCGGTGCTGTTGATTTCGGCATCGGCATAAACGCTTGCGGTCCTCGGTGGCTTCGCATGCAGTTTTTCGGGAGGGTATATGACTGATCATTCATTCAATTCCGGATCCATCGCCATTACCGGTATCGGCTGCCGATTCCCGGGTGCGGCCACTGCGGCGGATCTGTGGCGGCTGCTGGAGAATGGCGGCGATTCGATCACCGAGGTGCCGCCGGATCGATTCGACATCGATGCCTTCTACAGTCCGATCGCGGGCGTTCCGGGGACCATAACCACGCGATTCGGCGGCTTTCTGCCCGACGTGACGCGGTTCGACAATACGTTCTTCTCGCTCTCGCCCCGCGAGTCCGCGCGCATGGACCCGCAGCATCGCCTGCTGCTCGAAGTCGCCTGGGAGGCACTGGAAGACGCGGGTGAGGAGCCCGGCGCCGATGCGGCCGGGCGCAAGGGCGTGTACATCGGCCTGATCAACAACGACTACAAGGATCTGCTGCTGCGGAGGCCGGAATTCCTCGATGCGCATGCCAGTGCGGGCGTGGCCAACGCGATGGCCTCCGGACGGGTGTCCTTCGCGCTGGGCTTCGAGGGTCCGAGTCTCACCGTCGACACCGCGTGCTCGTCCTCGTTGGTGGCGGTGCACTCCGCATGTGCCGACTTGCTCTCGGGCACAAGCGATCTGGCGCTCGCCGGTGGCGTGAACATCGTCTTGACCCCGGAACCCAGTATCTGTTTCGCGCAGTCCGGGATGCTGGCGGCCGACGGGCACTGCAAGTTCGGTGACGCCTCGGCGGACGGCTTCGTGCGCAGCGAGGGCTGTGGCATCGTGGTGCTCGAGCGGCTCGAGGACGCGGTGGCCGCCGGCAAGCACATCTACGCGGTCATCGCGGGCAGCGCGGTCAACAATGACGGCCGCAGCGGCGGCGGACTGCAGATGACGCCCAGCAGCGCCGGCCAGGCCGCGGTGATCCGGGCCGCGTGCGCGAAAGCCGGAGTCGCACCGTCGGATCTGCAGTACATCGAGGCGCACGGCACCGGGACCGCGGTCGGCGATCCCATCGAGATCGAGACGCTGGGGCGGGTGGTGTCGGAGCAGCGTCGCTCGGGCGAGCCCTGCCTGTTGGGCAGCGTCAAGACCAATATCGGGCACACCGAATCCGCCGCGGGGATCGCGGGACTCATCAAGGTGGCGCTGTCGATCCACCACCGCAGGCTGCCCGCCAGCCTGCACTTGCGCACACCCAACCCGGGCATCGCCTGGGACGAGTATCCGATCGAAATCAACGGCGCGGCACGGGATTGGCCGGACCGGGAGGGACGGCTGCTCGCGGGCGTGAACTCGTTCGGACTGTCGGGCACCAACGCACACGTGGTGCTGGCCGGATCGCCGACGGTACCGAGTGCCGACCCGATCGCCGAGGCCACGCGCCCGGTGCTGCTGCCGGTGACCGCGCCCACCGCCGGGGGCCTGCACCGGCAGGCCGAGCGACTGGCGCAGTGGTTGCGCTCCGCGGACGGGGTGGATGTGCCGGGACTGGCCCGCACGCTGTCCCGCTACCGAACCCACCATCGGCATCGCGCCGTGGTGGTCGGGCGCTCGACCGATGATCTGAGCCACAGGCTCGACCTGGTGGCCGCCGGAACGACCCGTCCGAACGTCGCGCTCGGCGTCGCCGGCGAACCCGGCAAGGTGGTGTTCGTCTTCCCCGGACAGGGTTCGCAATGGGCCGGTATGGGCGCCGAACTGTGGCAGCGCGACGCCGTTTTCCGAACCTCGATCGAGCGGTGTGACCGGGTACTGCGGTCGGTGGCCGGGTGGTCACTGATCGAGGAGCTCACCAAGGATCCGGCTCAGGGGCTGCCCGACCGGCTCGACATCGTCCAGCCGATGCTGTTCGCGGTCCAGGTCGCGCTCGCGGAGACCTGGCGGTCCTGGGGCATCGAGCCCGACGCGGTGATCGGGCACAGCATGGGCGAGGTGGCCGCGGCCCATATCGCGGGGCGGCTGAGCCTCGAGGACGCCGTCCAGGTCATCTGCCTGCGCAGCCGGCTCGCCGCGCGGATCGCGGGGCGCGGCGCCATGGCGACCGCCGAAGTGTCGCGGCAGCAGGCCGCCGAACTGGTTGCCGCCTACCCGGATCGGCTGGCCGTCGCGGTGTGCAACAGTCCGTCGCAGACCGTGATCTCCGGCGACGTGGATGCGATCGACGAGGTCCTGGCGCAGCTCGAGGCGCGCGGCCTGCAGGGGTGGCGCATCGATGTCGATTTCGCGTCCCACTGCCCGCAGATCGACGAGTTCGAGCCGGAATTCGCGGCTCAGCTGGCGGGGATCACCCCACTGCCGGGCACGTTCCCGTTCTACTCCACCGTGCTGGGGCGGGCGCTCGGCGATGAGCAGCTCGATGCCGCCTACTGGTTCGCCAACATGCGCTCGACGGTCCTGTTCTGGGACGGGGTCGAGCATTTGGTGGCGGACGGCTGTCACACTTTGCTCGAGATCAGCCCGCACCCTGCGCTGCTGGGCGCCGTGCAACCGGCGCTCGCCGCCGCCGAATTCCCTGTCCAGGTACTACCTTCGGGTCGGCGGGAGCGGGAACTGGAGTCGATGCTGTCCACGGCCGGCGCGCTGTTCACCCAGGGCCGGGCGCTGGACTGGTCCCCGCTGCAGCAGCCGGGCGCGCCGATTCCGCTCCTGCCGGTCTTCGCCTGGGAGCCCAACCGGCACTGGCTGCCCGAGGACACCGGTTCGAGTCGGCGGTCCCGGGTGCCGGGCCGGCATTCCTGGGCGGAGAAGTTCTCCGCCGCGGTCACTCTCGCGACCAGGCCGGAGATTCGCATCGCGGACGCGGTCGCCGATCTCGGCGAGCTGTCGTATCTGACCGACCACCGGGTCGGGGAATCGGCAGTGCTGCCGGCCACCTGCTACCTCACCGCGGTGCTCGGTGCGGGCGGCCCCGGAACCGAGTTGACCGATGTCGACATCGCGAAGGCGCTGTTCCTGACCGAGGACCGGCCCGTAGACGTGCAGCTCGTGATCGAACGCAAGACCCCGGAGACAGCCGAGTTCAGTTTCTGCAGTGCGGAATTCGGGCAGCCCTCGGGCACGCCGAGCTGGACCGAACATTGCACCGGTGGGCTGCGGACCGCGGAACCCGATGCGGCGCCGCCGCTTCGAGTCGATCTGGCGGCGATCCGAGCTCGGATCACCGAGCCGGTCGCGGTGGACGAGTTCTACGCTGATCTCGGTGGTTTCGGCCTGCATTACGGGCCTGGTTTCCAAGGCGTGGTGTCGGTACATCGCGGTGCCGGTGAGGCATTCGGCCGAATCGAGGCCCCGGCCGGCATCGCGGACCGCGCGGACATCATCCACCCGGCGGTGTTCGACGCCTGCCTGCAGGTCGTCGGTGTGTGCGAGTTGAGCGGGCAAGCGGCGTCCGGGCAGGTCTTCCTGCCGGTCGGAGTGGAGCGGCTGCGGCACTTCGGTGGCGGTCGGGAAGTCTTGTACAGCCATGTGGTGCGTCGGCCCGAATCCACCGTGGACAGCCCCCTGATGGATGTCCGCGTGTACGACGAGGCCGGCGACCCGGTGCTCGAGGCGCTGGGGCTGCGACTGCGTGAAGTCGGCGGCGCTCAGCAGACGGGAACCTGGCGGGTCGAGGACAGTCTGCTCGAACTCGCCTGGGCGCCGGGCGAAGTGGCTCCGGAACCCGTGGAGCGATCGGCCGACGGTGCGTGGATGCTGCTGACCGACGCGTCCGGTGCCGGGCGTGAGCTGGCAGACCGCTTGACCGGCCTCGGTGCGGTGGTGTCGACGATCGAGCGGGGGGACCGCTTCGAGGTCGTCGAGCCGGGCCTGCGGTATCGAGTAGTGCCGGGTTCGACCGACGATCTCGCCGCCGCCATCGCCGATTTCGGTCAGGTGAGCGGCCGGTCCATCACGGATGTGGTGCATCTGTGGAATCTCGACGTGTCCCCGGCCGCCGATCTCGATGCCGCGGCCCTCGCGGCGGCGGAGCTGCTCGGACCGATCAGCCTGCTCACCGTCGTGCATGCGCTGGGCGAGACCGCGCGGCCGCGCATCACCGTGGTGACGCAGGGCGCCCACGCCCTCGACACGGACGCGCAGGTGGCCGTGGCCCAGGCGCCGTCCTGGGGCCTGGGCCGGGTGATCGCCCGGGAACGCCCCGAATTCGATTGCACGCTGGTCGATCTCGCGGCCGGTGCGGAACCGGCGAAGCAGTTGGACGCACTGGTCGCGGAGTTGCTGAACCGCGACGGTGAGCGCGAGATCGCGCTGCGCGAGCTCGGTCGCCACGTCGCGCGCCTGGACCGGACCGATGGGTCCGCCGACCACGACGTCGTCCGCACCGCACTGCCCTCCGCCGAGCCGTTCCGGCTGGAGAACCGCACACCGGGGATCCTGGACGGCTTGGTTCTGCGCAACACCGCGCGCCTGGATCCGCAACCCGGATTCGTCGAGATCAATGTTCGCGCGGCGGCACTGAACTTCATCGACATCATGTCGGCGATGGGTGTGCTGCCCAACTACGGCCGGTTCGAGGGCCCGCTCGGCATCGAATGCTCGGGCGTGGTCACCGCGGTCGGCGCGGGTGTGGAGGACTTCGCGGTCGGCGACGAGGTGGTCGCCATGGCGCCCAACAGCATTGCCTCCTATGTGGTGACCAATGCCTACTGTGTCGCCCACAAGCCCGCCCAGATGACCTATGCCGAGGGCTCGACCATTCCGGTGGCCTTCCTGACCGCGTGGTACTCGCTGATCACACTGGGCCGGTTGGCGCCCGGCGAGCGGGTGCTGATCCACTCCGCGGCCGGCGGTGTCGGACTGGCAGCCATCGAGATCTGCCGGATGGTCGGCGCCGAGGTGTTCGCGACGGTCGGCACCGAGGAGAAGCGCGAATTCCTGCGTGCCCGCGGCGTGCGGCACATCATGGACTCGCACGCGCTGGACTGGGCCGCCGAGACGATGCGCCTCACCGACGGCGCCGGCGTCGACATCGTGCTCAATTCCTTGGCGGGGGAGGCCATCCCGCTCGGCATCGGGGTGCTGGCGCCCTACGGCCGGTTCGTCGAGATCGGCAAGCGCGACATCTACGACAACAAGGAGATCGGGCTGTACCCGTTCCGGGCCAACCTGAGCTTCTACGCCGTGGACCTGGATCGGATCACCCGCGAACGCCCGGAGATCTGGGGCGGGGTGCAGCGCGAGATCATGCCCAAGTTCGCGGACGGCACCTTCTCCCTGCTGCCCTTCCGGCAGTACGACTCCGACGCCATTCCCGACGCCTTCCGGTTCATGGCTCGCGGTCAGCACATCGGCAAGGTCGTCATCGATCTGGATTGCCCGGAAGTCATGGTGGCGGGCACCGCCCAGGGCGCGTTGCTGCGCGCCGACGGCACCTATCTGATCACCGGCGGCCTCGGCGGGCTGGGTCTGCTGACCGCGGAGTGGCTGGCCGAACGCGGAGTCGGCCGCCTGGTGCTGATGGGCCGCAGCGCACCGTCCGAGCAGACGCGGGCCAAGCTGCGGGAGATCGAGGTGATGGGAACGCAGGTCGAGGTGGCTCGCGTCGACGTCACGGCCGAGGCGCAGGTGATCGAACTGCTCGCCCAAATCCGGGAGACCGGGCCGCCGTTGCGCGGAATCCTGCACTGCGCCATGGTGCTCGACGACGGGGTGCTCGCCGAACTCGACCCCGACCGGATGCGCACCGCCATGGCGCCGAAGGTGCAGGGCATCTGGAACCTGCACGCGCACACCGCGTCCGATCCACTCGCCCTGTTCGTGCTGTTCTCCTCGGCGGCCTCGCTGCTGGGCTCGCCGGGGCAGGGAAACTATGCCGCCGGCAATGCCTTCCTCGACGCGCTGGCGCACCACCGCCGCTCCCTGGGACTGCCGGCGACCAGCATCAACTGGGGTGCGTGGGCGGAAATCGGTCAGGCCGCGCAGGACGGCCGCGACAGCCGGCTGGGCAACCGCGGCATCGGGAGCATGACACCGGCACAGGGTCTGGAGGCGCTCGAAGCGGTGATCATGGCCGACCCGGTACAGGTGGCGGTGCTGAATTTCGATGTCGCGCGCTGGGCGCAGCTCTATCCGTCGGCGGCGGCCTCGCCCTTCTACAGCCGCTTGGTGGATGACGTGCCGCAGGCCGGCGGCGATGGCACCGGCACGCTGATCCGCCGCGCCCTGCGGACGGGCGACCGCGCCGAGGCCACCGCGGCCCTGGCGGAGTTCCTGCGGGAGGCCGTCGCCCGGGTCATCGGCATCCAGTCGGGCGAGCTGTCCGTGGACACCGAACTCACCCGGCTCGGAATCGATTCGCTGATGGCGGTCGAACTGCGCAACAAGATCACCGCCGAGCTGCGCGTGGAGCTGCTGCCGACCGTACTGCTCAAGGGCCCCACCGTGGTTCAGCTGGAACAGCAGATTCTCGCGCTGCTGGACCAGGAGATCGCCGACAGCGGCACGGCCGAGGTCATCGAATCGGAGGCACCGCTCGACCCGGCGCGAGCCGAGGAGCTGCTGGAGCGTATCGACGAGCTGTCCGACACCGAGGTGGAAGCCTTGCTCGCCGACCTCGCCGCCTCGGGTGAGGCCACGGAATGACCGGCGTACCGGTCGCCGATCCCGCGGCGAGGCAACGAGAACGATTGCGGGAGTTGCTGCGACAGCGGGCGAGCGTGGCGGCGGCCGGGCATCCGCTGTCTGAGGGGCAGCAGGCGCTGTGGCTGCTGCACCAGCTGAACCCGGATGATCCGGCCTACAACGAGGTCATGATGGCCGAATTGGCGGCCGAATACAGCGATGACCACGTGCGGTCGGCCTACCGGACCCTGTTGGCCCGGCACGCCACCCTGCGGACGACCTACGGTGACAACGCCGGTGTGCCGACCCAGATCGTGCGCCCGGTGGACGACTCGATGGCGTTCACGGTTCATCAGCTGGGCCCGGTCTCCGATGCCGAGTGCATGAGTGTCGCGCAGCGACTGGTCCGGGCGCCGTTCGCACTCGGCGTCGGGCCAGTGGCCCGCGTCGATCTGCTGCGGCGCCCGGACAGGCCGGCGATCCTGCTGTTCACCGCGCACCACATCGCCCTGGACGGGTGGTCGTTCATGCTCCTGACCGAGGACCTGTGCGCACTGCTGTCCGGCGCGGAACCACGCGCGCTGTCACCGGTGTCCTACCTGGATCATTGTGCGGCGCAGGCCCGTTCCCTGAGTGGACCGCGCGGAGCGGAGCTGCGTGACTATTGGCGGGCTCGCCTCGCGGACCTGCCGGATCCGCTGGATCTCGGCGCGAGCGGAGCGCGGGGGCCGCTGGCGTCGGCCCCCGTCGCGACGCGCGAATTCCGGGTGGACGCGGCCCTCAACCGGCAGCTGCGGGACTTCGCCGCGGCGACCGGCGTCACGGTGTCGACGGTGTTCATGTCGACGTTCCAGGCGCTGCTGCGGTGGTACGCCCTGCGCGACGACATCGTGATCGGGACGTTCGCCGGCGGACGACCGGCGAGCGTATTCGAAACCGTGGCCGGATATTTCGTCAATCCGGTCGTGCTGCGCGCGGATCTCGGGGACGACCCGTCGTTCACCGAGCTGGTGCGCCGGGGGCACACCACCCTCATCGACGCGCTCGACCATCAGGACTATCCGTTTCAGCGGATCGTCGCCGACCAGGGCGTGCCCCGGGACGTGAGCCGCAACCCGATCTTCGACGTGCTCTTCTCCTTTCAGAGCCAACGGCGGTTCAGCGGCCGCACTCTCGACGAGCTGACATCGAAGCTCACCGCCGGTGACGGTGGCGGTGAAGCGGCCGGTGCGCCCCTGCGGTTCCTCATGTTCGAGCACGAGTTCGCGAAATTCGATCTGATACTGGAGGTTTTCGAGGTCGGCGCCGACCTCACCGTGTACCTGCGGTACCGGGCGGACCTGTTCGAACCGGAGCTGATCGAGCACCTCGGTGAGAGCTTCCTGACCCTGACTCGACGCGCACTCGACGACCCCGGTGCCCGGATCTCGCAGCTGTCACCGGTGTCCCCGGCGGAGTTCGAGGAGGTCATCGGCGAATTCAACGCCACCGCCGCGGAATTCGACGGGGACGCGATCGGGCTGCACGCGATCGACGAGCAGATTCGGCGCACGCCCGAGGCCATCGCCTGCGTCTGCGGCGAAGAGAGCTTGACCTACTCCGAACTCGGACAGTGGACCGGCCACTTCGCCGGAGAACTGGTACGCGCCGGAGTACGGCCCGGCGAGTTCGTCGGCGTCGCGCTGGACCGCTCCTTGGAGCTCATCGTCGCCATCCTGGCGGTCCTGCGGGCCGGCGCGGTGTACGTTCCGCTGGATCCCGAACTCCCCGCCGACCGAATCGATTACGTGCTGCGGGATACCGCCGCGCGATTCGTGATCGGGGACGGCACGAGGGACATGGGGACGGTGCGCGGGCTCAGCGTGCGCCGGCCCGAAGAGACGGCGACCCCGCCGATCACCTTCACCGCGCCCGCGCCGGACGCGGTCGCGTACGCCATGTACACCTCGGGCTCGACCGGCCACCCGAAGGGCGTGCTGATCAGCCACCGCGCGCTGGCCAACCGGCTCCGCGACGGCGCGCGGCGGTTCGGGCTGACCACCGCGGACGCGATGCTGCAGCGCACCGCCATCAGTTTCGACGTCTCGGTGGGCGAGCTGCTGCTGCCGCTGGTCTGCGGCGCCCGGCTGGTGTTCGCCCGGCCGGGCGGGCATCGCGATCCGGGCTATCTGGCCGATCTCATTGCGCGCGAGGGCATCACCACCGCTTACTTCGTGCCATCCACGCTGCGGCTGTTCCTGGCCGCCGCGGACGCCCGATCCTGTGCATCGCTGCGGCGGGTGTTCTGTATCGGCGAGGAGCTCACCGCCGATCTGCGCGACCGGTTCTTCGAACGCCTCGACAGCGAGCTGTACAACTTCTACGGTCCCACCGAGGCGACCATCGAGGCGACCGCCTGGCGATGCGACAACGCTGACGAGCGTCGCTATGTGCCGATCGGCACGCCTCTGGCCAATACCTCCGTCTACCTGCTCGACGACCGGCATCAACCGGTGCCGGTCGGCGGCATCGGGGAGATCTGTCTCGGCGGCGTGCAGGTCGCCCTGGGTTATCTGAACAAGCCCGGCCGTACCGCGGAGTCCTTCGTCGCCGACCCGTTCACCCACCGGTCCGGCGCACGCATGTACCGGACCGGCGATCTCGCGCGCCGGCACGTCGACGGAACCGTGCGCTACCTGGGTCGCCGGGACGGACAGGCCAAGGTGCGCGGCGTTCGCATCGAAACCGCCGAGGTGGAGAACCAGCTCTCGGCTCACCCGGCGGTGGACGCGGCGGTGGTGTCCGTCGTGGAGACCGACGCGGGCAACGATCTGGTCGCGCACCTGGTGGTTGCGGAGCCCGCGCCGTCGGTGGCCGAGCTCCGCGAGCACCTCGGCGCGGTGTTGCCGCAGGCGATGATTCCGCATCGCTTCCATGTCATGGACGCCATTCCCTTGACCGCCAGCGGCAAGGTCGATCGGCGGGCGCTGCTCCGCAACGCCGCCGATCGGGCCGGAACCCGTCCCGCGTCGCGTGGCCCGTTGTCGGATCTCGAGATCGCCGTCGCCAAGGTGTGGCGGGAAGTGCTGGGGGCCGACGAGATCGGGATCGATGACAACTTCTTCGACCTCGGTGGCGACAGTGTCCGGCTCGTCGCCGTGCATCGCGAATTGACGCGGATCGCGGCGCGGGAATTCCCGCTCGTCGAATTGTTCCGTTATCCGACAATCGGTTCGACGGCCGCTTTCCTGGAACATCCGGCCGTCGATAATCGGGCCGAATCGGGCCGGCAGCGCGGGCAGGATCGACAAGCCTTTCTGCGCGCGGCGCGACGCAGCGGCGGGCGGGCGGCGCGATGACGAACAACTCGGTACCCGCGGTCGCCATTATCGGTTGTGTCGGAAGGTTTCCCGGAGCGCGAAACGCGGAGGAATTCTGGGACAATATCGCCCGCGGAATCGAATCGGTGACCGAACTGTCGGCCGAGGAATGCCGCGGCAACGAGCTGGATCCCGCGATCGTGGACACCCCGTCCTATGTTCGCCGCGGCGCGTTGCTCGACGACGTCGAATACTTCGACGCGGAATTCTTCGGATTCTCGCCGGGCGAAGCCGCCGCCACCGATCCACAGCAACGCATCTTCCTCGAATGTTGTTGGGAGGCACTGGAAAGCGCAGGTATCGACCCGGACCGAGCGCCCGGCCCCATTGCTGTCTTCGCGGGCGCGGGCACCTCGACCTACGCCGAAGCGCAGCTGATGCGGGCCCGCCGCCGACCTGCGTTCGGCGAATTGATGCCGCTGGTGATCGGCAACAACCGGGACTTCCTGGCCACCCGCGTGGCCTACAAGTTCGGCCTCACCGGTCCCGCTCTCACTCTCCAGACCGCCTGCTCGACCTCCCTGGTGGCCGTGCACTACGCCTGTCAGAGCCTGCTGCTCGGCGAGAGCGATGTGGCGCTGGCCGGCGGCGTCGCGATACGGACACCGTTGCGGGTCGGGTATGTCCACGAGCCCGGCGGCATCCTGTCCGCGGACGGACACTGCCGCGCCTTCGACCACGAGTCCGACGGCACCGTGCCGGGCAACGGCGCTGGCGTCGTGGTGCTCAGGCGTCTCGATGACGCGCTGCGCGCGGGTGACCCGATCCTGGCGGTGATTCGGGGCTCGGCGGTCAACAACGACGGCCGGGCCAAGGTCGGCTACACCGCACCAGGCGCCGACGGCCAGGCGCGGGTACTCGCCGAGGCGCTGGCCGTCGCCGATATCGAGCCGGACACCGTCTCGTACGTGGAGGCGCATGGGACGGGCACCCGACTGGGTGATCCGATCGAATTCGCGGCGCTGCGTGAGGTTTACGGCAACCGACAGGCCGCCGGGCGGCCGTGCTACGTCGGCGCCGTCAAATCCAATATCGGTCATCTGGATACCGCCTCGGGCATCGCCGGGCTGATCAAAGTGGTCGGCGCGTTGCGGCAGCGTGTGATTCCCGGAACCGCGAACTTCCGTGTGGCCAACCAGCTGCTCGGTCTCGGCGACGGATCGGCGCTGGCGATCGCCGATCGCCCCCGGGTCTGGGACAGCACCGGCCCGCGTCGGGCCGGAGTCAGCTCGTTCGGGCTCGGCGGCACGAATGCGCATGTGGTGCTGGAGGAAGCGCCCGCCGCCCGGGTCGAGCACTGCGCCGATCCGCAGTTGCTGGTGTTGTCCGCCGCGGATCCCCGGGCCCTGGACGCGATGGTGTCGGCGCTGTTCGCGCACCTCGCGGATCGCCCGGAACTGTCGGTCCGGGATGTCGCTCATACCCTGCACGCCGGGCGAAAGGTATTCGCACACCGGTTCGCCCAGGTCGTCGACGGTCAGGGCCGACCGCTGGGGGAGCCGATCCGGGGTCGTGCTTCCGCACACCGCGGCGCCGCGGTGGTATCGATTTCGGGCGCACTCTCGTCGGCCGAGCGGGTCCAGCAGCTCGACGCGGCCGCGCGAGCCTGGGTCGACGGTGCCGAATGTGACTGGAGCGTACTGTATTTCGGCCTTCCTGTCCGGAAGGTGACACTGCCCGGCTACCGATTCCAGCGCGACCGGCACTGGTTGGGGGATGACCTGGCGCGGTCGGCGAGCCGGTCGGATGCCGGGCGGACCCCGACCGAGACGACCGTCGCGGAGATCTGGGGTTCGATACTCGGATTGGCGGACATCGAGCCCGGCGAGAACTACTTCGCCCTCGGCGGTGACTCGCTGCGCGCTTTGCGCATGGCGCGCAGCGTTACCGAACGATTCGGGGTGCCGGTCACCCTGCAGGACCTCGTGTCCGCACCGACCCTGGGTGAATTCTGCGCCTTCCTCGATCGCGTCGAGTCCGGCGCAGAGCAGACGCCTGATGGCAAGGCAGCGCCGTGGATTCACCTGAATCAGAACGGTTCTCGGCCCCCGATCGTGCTGATCCATCCAGGCGGGGGATCAGCGCTGACCTATGTGCCGCTCGCCACCGCTGTCGGTGCCGACCAGCCACTGATCTGTATCCAGTCGCCGACGTATCGCGGTGGCGTGGAACCGGATTCGGTGGAGGCGGCCGCCACCGTCTATCTGGCCGATCTGGCGGCCGCCGGCGTCGAGTTCCAGGAACTGTGCGGATGGTCCTACGGCGGCAATGTGGCCTTCGAGATGGCGAGACGGATCCGGAAGGAGAGCGGCCGGATGGTCGGGGTGTATCTCATCGACAGCCTGCCGCCCGCCGCCTATCCCGATCGTCCGCCGAGCGAATCCGAGCTGTACGCTGCCTTCCCGGTGGTGCTCGGGCAATTCGGTCGCGCTTCAACCGAAAGCGTTGCCACCGAACAGGATTCGGAGATCCCGGTTGACTTCGAGGAGGCGGTCGCGGCTTTGCGCAGGGCGGGCGCGCTACCCGAATGGCTGCCCATCGACGCGGCCCGCACCATGTTCGACGTCTGGCGCCGGCACATGGTCGCGGTGTACGGCTATCGGCCCGGACCCGCTGTCACCGACATCGACATCACGCTGCTGCAGGCGAGCGAACGACAGCCGGACGCATTGACCGAGCTCTTGCGCATCGACCCGGATCCGCGGGTGACCCGCACCGGATGGGCCGAGCTCACCACCGGGCGATCGACGGTGCATCCGATCGCCGGAAACCATCACTCCCTGGCGCGGGAGGGCAATGTGGAAAGTCTCGCCGAGGTACTGCTGCGATTGATCGCCGCCTCGCGAGCAGACAAGGGGGAGGGGCAATGAAGAAGGCGGGCAACAGAATAACTCCGCACCGCACGGGACTGCGACGGTCGGTGGGATTCCTCGGATCCGGGCTGTACGTGCCCGACCGGGTGGTGACCAACGCCGAGCTGGCACGCACCCTGGATACCTCGGACGAATGGATCACCGCGCGCACCGGCATCCGGGAACGTCGCTTTCTCGACGATGGGCTGGCCACGTCGGACATGTGCCTCCCGGCGGCACGGGAGGCCTTGCGGCGCACCGGGATCGAGGCGGAAGACCTCGACGCCATCATCGTCACGACGTCCACACCGGACCAGCCGCTGCCCTCGACGGCGGTGACCGTCAAGGACGGACTCGGCGCAAGCAGGGCCATTCCGCTGGATATCGCGCAAACCGCCTGCGCCGGCGGAATCTACGCGCTGCTGGTCGCGGCGCACCTGCTGCAGGGCGAGATGTTCGAACGCGTGCTCGTCATCGGCGCCGATACCGGTTCCCGGGCCACCGATCCCACCGACCGGGGCACCCGGGTGTTCTTCGGCGATGCCGCGGGCGCTGTGGTCCTCGGCCCGGTACCGGCCGGATTCGGTGTGCAGTCCTGGGATTTCGGTGACGAGCTGTGCTTCGACGTGGCAATCCCGGCCGGTGGCTCACGGCGGCCGACCACCCCCGAGACCGCCGAGGCGGGCGACCACTTCGTGCGGATGAACGGTCCCTCGGCGTGGAAGTACGCCACCGAGTATCTGCCCGCCAGCATCCAGCAGACCCTCGACCGGGCGGGACTGGCCGTCGGCGACGTCGACTACTTCCTCCTGCACCAGGCCAATCTGAACATCATCACCCATGCCATGGACGCACTCGGGGTCTCCATGGATCGAGCGCCGACCACCGTCGAGCGCTTCGGAAACACCGCCGCCGCAAGCCTGTTCACCGTGCTCCACGAAACGCTCCTGGCCGAGCCCGAGACCGGCCGGCTGCTGGTACTGGCCGGCATCGGTGCGGGCGTGCTGTGGGGGTCCATCTGCTTCCGCCACTACGCGATACCCGGCGGCCTCGTGAAGGGTGAAGCCGAATGACCGGCCGGATGACGGGCAAAACCGCCGTGATCACCGGCGGCACAGCCGGGTTGGGTCGCGGCATCGCCGAAGCGTTCGCCGCGGAAGGCGCCGAGGTGGTGTGCGCCGCGCGCCGCGATCCGCGCTCCGACCCGGACTGGCCGGAGGAATTGCGATACCACCCTGTGGACGTGACCGACCCCGACTCGGTCACCGAGATGATGGGGGCTGTCGCCGAGCGCCTCGATGGGATCGACGTCGTGGTCGCCAACGCCGGCATCAGCATCGACGGCCGGGTGACCCGGCTGGCGCCCGCGGACTGGGCCAGGGTCGTCGAGGTCAATCTGAACGGTGTCTTCCACACCGTGCAGGCGGCCGTGCCGCACCTGACGCCGACCGAGGGCACGGTGATCACCGTGTCCTCGGCCCTGGGCAGCCGTCCGGCGGTCGGCGCCGCGGCCTATTGCTCCACCAAAGCAGCCGTGGAGATGTTCACCAAGGTCTGTGCCGATGAGCTGGGCGCTCGCCGGATCACCGTCAACTGTCTTGCCCCGGGCATCGTCGACGGCGGAATGACCGACGAGTTCCAGGAGCAGAACCAGGCCGCGTGGGAGTCCTATCGCTCACGCCTGATCTCGGGACGTCCCGCCAATCTGACCGAGATCGGCGCCGCGGCAGTCTATTTGGCCGCCGGCGCGGGATACATCAACGGCCATGTGCTCGCCGTCGACGGGGGACTGCGATGGACGTGAAGCGGGAAGCGGTGCGGCTGACCGTATTCGGCGGCATCGGCCACGTCACGCTGGATCGGCCGCCGGTCAACGCGTTGAACTTCGCGGCCCAGGATCGGCTGTGCGAGCTCGCGGACGAGATCGCGCGGCGCGGCGACATCCGGGCGGTGCTGATCACCGGGGCGAACGAGAACTTCAGTGCCGGAGCCGATCTGAAGGAGCTCCGCGCGGTGGACCAGGCCGAGATGGCGCTGCGGGCGCCACGCATGCAGACGGCGCTGGCCCGGCTGGCGGCGATCGCGAAGCCGGTCGCGGTGGCCCTCGACGGCGTCACGCTGGGCGGCGGCTGCGAGATCGCGCTGTGCGCGGACCGGCGTTTCGCGTCGGCGCGGCTGTCGATCGGATTACCCGAGGTCGCCGTCGGGGTGATCCCGGGCGGTGGCGGTACCCGGCGGCTGGCACGACTGGTCGGCCATTCGCTGGCCAAGGACCTCATCTTCAACGCCACCATCCTCGATGCCGAGGCGGCGCTGCGGATCGGTCTGGTCGATGAGGTGTCCGACAACCCGGTCACGGCCGCCCACGACTGGCTGGCCCGCCTGGCCGTGGGACCCGCGCGGGCGCTGGCCGCCGCGAAACGCTCGATCGACTTCCTGGCCGAGTCCTCGGACGCCGGACTCGCATACGAGACGGCGGCGCTGATCGAAGTATTCGGAACCGCCGACCGTGAGAGGGGGATCGATGCCTTCGTCGCGAAACGTGCGCCGAACTTCCTGGGCCGGTAAGCGCCTGGGCGTCGGACGGGAGGTGCGGTCATGATCGATTCCCTCGCCGCGGCGGCGCTGAGTGGGGCATCCACCGAAGAGCTGCTGGCCGAACCCGTTCCCGCCGACTACTTCGCCGCGCACCTGCACCGGGGCGACCGGGCGCTGTTCGACGGCACGGCCGATCGCGATGTGCGCCGGTCGATCCGGCTCGGCCGGGTCCCCATGCCGGAACTCGCGCCGGACGAGGTGCTGGTCGCCGTGATGGCCAGCTCCATCAACTACAACACCGTGTGGTCGGCCATGTTCGAGCCGGTCTCCACCTTCGACCTGCTGGGTCGCTTCGCGCGGGAAGGCGGCCATGCCGGTCGCCACAATCTCGATCATCAGGTGATCGGCTCCGACGGCTCCGGGGTCGTGGTGCGGACCGGGGCCGGGGTAAGGCATTGGCGGCCAGGCGATCACGTGGTGATCAGCCCGGCCTACGTGGATGACCAGGAACCGGCGACGCACGGCGACGGCATGCTCGGCGAACGCCAGCGGGCCTGGGGATACGAGACGAATTTCGGTGGGCTGGCGCACTATTCGATCGTCCGCGTCTCCCAGTTGCTGCCCAAGCCGGCGCATCTGAGCTGGGAAGAGGCGGCGAGCTTCACGCTGTGCGCGGGCACCGCCTATCGCATGCTGGTCGGTGCGCACGGCGCCCGTATCAAGCAGGGTGACATCGTGCTGATCTGGGGCGCCACCGGCGGTCTGGGAGCATTCGCGGTCCAGCTGGTGAAGAACGGCGGCGGCATTCCGGTCGGCATCGTGGGGTCCGAGCAGAAGGTCGAGCTGGCCCGGCGGATGGGTTGCGACGTGGTCGTCAACCGGCAGCTGTTCGGAATCCCGGACGACGACCAGGATCCGGTGGAGCGGGCGGTCGCGGTCGGCAAACGGCTCGGCAAGATCATTCGTGCCGAGGTGGGCGAGGATCCGCACGTGGCCTTCGACTACGTCGGTCAGGAGACCTTCGGAACCTCGGTGTTCGTCGTGCGCCGCGGCGGCACGGTGGTGACCTGTGGCTCCAGCACCGGCTACCGGCATTACTTCGACAACCGCTACTTGTGGATGAATCTCAAGAAGATCATCGGCAGCCACGTCGCCAACCTGCAGGAGCAGTGGGAATGCAACCGGCTCTTCGATCTGGGGAGACTGACGCCGGTGCTGTCGCGGACGTACCCCCTGGCCGAGGTCGGTGCGGCCGCGCGCCTGGTGCAGCGCAACGAACACCTCGGCAAGATCGGGGTGCTGTGCCTGGCTCCGCGGACCGGCCTCGGCATCACCGATCCCGAGGCGAGACAACGACACGGGGAGGAACGAATGGCGTTGTGGCACAGCGCGGGAGGACGCGATGACCGAGCATGACCACGCGGTTGTCACCGCGCCGGGGGCGTTGCCGCTACTCGGCCACGCCGGAGCATTCCAACGCGATCCGGCGCGGTTCCTGGCCTCGCTGTCCCGCCACGGTGATCTGGTCCGCATCAAGATGGGCCCGATGCGGGTACTCGTCGTCTGCCACCCGGCGCTGCTGGAGGAAATGCTGGTCCGGGACAAGATCTTCGACCGCACCGGGCCGTTGTTCCAGCGGGCGCGCGACGTCGTCGGCAACGGCGTCGCCACGTGTCCGCACGCCGAGCACCGGCGGCAGCGCCGACTCGTGCAACCGGCTTTCCACAAGACACGGATGCCGGGATACGCGGCCATCGCCAGTAATCAGATCGCGGAGCACACCGCCGCCTGGCGTGCCGGGCAGCCCATGGACGTCATCGCCGAGCTGAACCGGCTCACCTGTGCCGTGGTCGCACGCACGCTGTTCTCGACCGAAATGGACGCGAGCGAACTGGCCCGGGTGGTCACCGACATCCAGACCGTCCTCGACGGGCTGACTCGCAGCGCCATGACCCCGCCGCGGCTGGAACATCTTCCGATCGTCGGGATCCGCGGCTTTCTCGCCGCACGGGATCGACTGCGGCAGGGCACCTTACGGCTGGTATCGGACTACCGGCGCGCGGGTGGCGACCGCGGCGACCTGCTGTCGATGCTGCTGATGGCCGGCGACGCGGCCGACGGCAGGCTCTCCGACGAGGAGGTCTGCGACCAGGTCCTGACCTTCACCATGGCGGGCACCGAGACCTTGGCCAACACCATGGCCTGGGCGCTGCACAGGTTGTCCCGGCACCCCGAGGTCGAACGCCGGCTGCACGCGGAGGTCGACGCGGTCCTGGACGGTCGCGTCGCGACCTTCGACGACCTGGACCGGCTCGAGTACACCGGGCAGGTCATCGCCGAGACGCTGCGGCTGCACTCGCCCGCCTTCCTGTTCCTGCGCCGGGTCTCCATCGATGCCGAACTCGGCGGAGCTCCCGTCGCGACCGGCGATACCGTGCTGTGGAGTCCGCACGCCATTCACTACCGTCCGGACCTGTACCCCGATCCGGAACGATTCGATCCGGGTCGGTGGGCCGGCGATATGCGAAAGACCCTGCCGCGCGGCGCGTATGTGCCGTTCGGCGGCGGGCCGCGCAAGTGTGTCGGCGAGTACTTCGCGCTCACCGAGGGGACCATGGCCCTGGCGAGCATCGTGGCGCGTTGGCGCTTGCGGCCTACCACCGACCGGCCGGTTCGAGGGGTGTTCCGGGCGACCTTGCGGCCGCACGCGCTACACCTGATCCCCGAACCGCGTGCCCGATCCTCAGTGCGAAACCAGTTGGGCGCGTAGTACTTCGACGGCGTGGTCAGCGATGCGGTGCGCCCGTGCCGCTGACAGCACGCCTTCGGCGAAAGTGAAGTTCCATCGCAGCACGCCGCCGCTGGTGACGGCGCCGGCCACCATATAGGAGACACAGGAAACGCCGACCGCTCCCTGCAGCCCGGACAGCCGCCAGTCCCCGGCCCGGTCCGGGAAGGCCGACAGCCCGATATTGCTGACCAGCACGGTCCGGGCCGCCCGCTGATTCACCAGATCCACGATGAATCCGCTCTTCGCAACCGACTTCGGGGTGACCAGCCGCCACGACGCGAGTCCCGAGAGATGCTGACGAAGCCGGAGTCGCTGCCGCACGATCCGATTGGATCTGCGCGCGGTGGTCCACAGATCGATATTCGGTCCCGCGAGTAGGTAACCCGAAACACTGGAGGCATAAGGACCCAATTCTTCGAGACCGATCGGCGGCTCGAGTTCACCTCGACAATTCACCGGTGATCCGATCGGCACACGCCGGGAACTATTCGGCGTGATTTCGTGAGCGACGGCCGTGGCCATGGCTGCCGTCAATGCTCCATGTACGGTGACGCCCCGGCTCTTGCAGAGCGCGATCAATTCGGAAGATTCCTTTGTGGAAAATTCTCGGCAAATGAGTCGGCTGCGCCGTTGGGCCGGTGGCACTTCGGCTTCCGGCGGCAGTAGGACCGGTCGGCTCAGCACGGACACCGCCTGGTCCAGGATCAGGGCGAGCACGGCCCGGGTCAGGCTGCGGGAACCGCGCGGGATCAGTTCGTCCGCCGGGCGCAGCGGCGGCCGGGACCGGATCGTCGCCGGATCCGCCGCCTGCTCGGCGGCGTAGCGGACCACCTGGCCCAGCAGCGAAACCATCGACAGCGCATCGGCGATCACGTGCGCGATGGTCAGGATCAGTTCGTGCGATTCGTCGGCGGTGCCTTCCCCGTGCACGATGTCCACCAGCCGGACCAGCGGACCGGTCCGCCAGTCCAGGGGTTCACGCAGTTCCACGGCATCGACCTCGGCGGCGGCGGTCGTCTCGTCGCCCGCCGCCGCGCGCACCGTGCGGACACCCACCCGGGGATCGGTCGCCGCGACGAAGCGGGGCCGGGTGCCGTCCGGCCGGGCCTCGATGCGCACCCGCAACAGCGGATGCTCGGCGACGATGCGGGCCGCGGCCTGTGTCAGTTGGGCCGTGGTCATCCGGCCGTCGATCCGGATCCACGCGCAACCGTTCATCGTCGAGATCTGATCGGCTATCCAGAACCATCGTTCCGAATTGCTCAGCGGTCGGCGAACTTCAAGCAAATTATCGTTCGAATGATCAGTAATCGTGGCCACGATTCCCCCGGTTCACGTCGTCATGCGCCCTCCAGCGCCGTATGGAATCGAAGGGAGCGCGGTTTGCCGCGCAATCGTGGCATGGCTATTCGGGAGGATCAAGGGCCTTGTGCCGCTTGGGTTCCGGCGCTAGGCTCGGCGCGGGAGTTGAAACACGTTCTAGGTGGGGTGCAGTTTATTCATGCGTGTATTGTTCATTTCCGCTCCAGGAATGGGGCATGTCTTTCCGATGATTCCGCTGGCGTGGGCGCTGCGCGCGGCCGGGCACGAAGTTCTCGTCGCGACGGCCGGAGACGCGCTGGCCGCGAAGGACGCCGGCCTGCCGGTGGTCGATCTGGTGCCGGGCTTCGACATCAAGGTGTTGTACGGCCAAGTGCTGCGTGACAATCCGGAGCTCGCCAAGGAGATGGAGGCGGGAATGAAGGTCACCGACCTCCGTGATCCCGTCGTCCTGTCGAGGCTGGCGCTGGTGTCCATGATGCTGACCGACGGGGCCGTGGCACTCGCCGAACAGTGGAAGCCCGACGTCGTGGTGGAGTCCATGATTCTCGGTGCGGGACACGTGGTGGCGGGCAAGCTCGGAATCCCGCTGTTCGCCCATGGATTCGGGTTCGCGCGCGGCGGGGGACTCGCACCGCGGTGGCGCGAGTACCTCGCGGCGCAGTTCCAGCAGCACGGCGCCGAACTGCCCGAGCGGACCGGGTACATCGACATCGCTCCGCCGAGCATGCTGCACGAGCAGCCGACCGGTTGGTCTATGCGATTCGTGCCCTACAACGCCGGCGGCGTGCTGCCGGACTGGGCGCGCCGCACGCCGGAACGCCGGCAGATCGTCGTCACCCTGGGGACGATCGCACCGATCATGAGCGGGCTCGGACCCGTCGAACGACTGCTCGCCGCCGCACCCGAGATCGACGCCGACTTCATCCTGGCGCTCGGCAGCGCCGACACCAGTGGTCTGGGCGCAATGCCGTCGAATGTCCGTGTCGTGGACTGGATCCCGCTCGACGCACTGTTGCAGCACAGCCCCCTGCTCATTCATCACGGTGGCGCGGGCTCCACCTTGACCGCGCTGGCCATGGGCGTGTCGCAGATCGCGTTGCCCAGCGGAGCCGACCGATACATCAACGCGATCGCCATGCACGATTCCGGCGCGGGCGTATCGGTGGAAGAGGACGAGCTGGACGCCGCGCTCATCGAACGGGTCCTCACCGACGACAAGATCCGGCACGAGGCGGGCCGGATACGCGATGAGATCGCCGGCCTGCCCACCCCCGGCACGGTGGCGGCACGGTTGCACGAATTCGTCGTCCAGCGCTGAAGATCGAAGGTAGACATGCACAAGAATCAGACCGCCACGGGCGACCCCATGTGGGTCGCCACCGGTCACGCCGAGATCCGCAACCTGCTCTGCGACGAGCGGCTGGGCCGATCGCATCCGAATCCGGAGACCGCGGCGCGGGTCAACGATGCCGCCCTGTTCGGGCCGATGGGCAACTTCGAGACCGAAGTGTCCGACCACGCCCGGATGCGGTCGATACTGCAGCCCCAGTTCTCCGCCCGGACCATGGGCAAGCTGCGCCCGCGCGTCAGCGCGCTCACGTCCGAACTGCTCGACACGCTCACGGATCGGCCGATGCCGGTGGATCTGATTGCGGCGGTGGCTGTTCCGCTGCCGGTCCTCGTCCTCTGCGAACTGCTGGGCGTGCCCGGCGAAGATCGTGAGCAATTCGGGGCGTGGATACAGCAAGCGTGGGACGCCGGCGATGGCGAACGGGCCGCGCAAGGGCAGGCCGCGCTGTTCACCTACCTCTCCCAACTCGCCACCGAGAGACAGGCGAACCCCACCGACGACGTCCTCTCCCGGATCGCGACAACCGAGGGCGTGCACGCCTTCGAGGCCGCGGCGCTGTCGATGGCAACGCTTTTCGCCGGCCGCGAGACGATGGTCAATGCGATCAGCGTGGGGGTCTCGACGCTCCTCGAAACCCCCGACCGGTGGAGCCGGCTGGTCGCCGAGCCCACCCTGGTGCCCGGCGCGGTAGAAGAGTTCCTGCGGGCGCCCGGGCAGCCGGACGCCGGGCTGGTCCGCTACGCGCGCACCGACATGGACGTCGACGGCGCCACCGTCTGCCAGGGCGATCTCGTCCTCCTCGACGTCAACACCGCCAATCTGGACCCGGAGGTGTTTCCCGAGCCGGAACGATTCGACATGACTCGGCAGTCGTCGGCGCACCTCACGTTCGGCCACGGCCTGCGCTACTGCATCGGCGCCCCACTGGCGCGGATCGAGCTGCAGGAACTCTTCACCCAGTTGATCTCCCGATTCCCCGATATGCGCCGGGCCGTTCCGGTGGCCGATCTGCGCCGCCAGGACGACGTGGTGCCGGGCGCGTTGGTCGAACTCCCCGTGACCTGGTGAGTATCGCGGCGCGATCGCGGCCATGAAGGACATCCGCAACCGATGATCGACAACCTGTCCGACTTCAATGATTGGTTCTCCATACAGCAAGCCGCGCACAGGTTTTCGGTGCGTCGCGTCCCGCTCGCCGACACGGCCGGCTGGATCGTGGAGGACGGCACCGCCAACGTTCGACACCTGAGCGGGAGGTTCTTCTCGGTCCAGGGCGTGCACGTGGAGACCAACCACCGCGACCAATCCTCGTGGCGCCAGCCGATTATCGTGCAGCCCGAAATCGGAATACTCGGCATGCTGATCCGGGTCGTTGGCCGGCGAGTCTATTGCTTGATGCAGGCCAAGATGGAGCCCGGAAACATCAATCACCTTCAGCTCTCTCCGACCGTGCAGGCCACCCGCAGCAACTACACCGGCGTGCACGGCGGACTCGATGTGCCCTACCTCGACCACTTCCGGGCGCCCCGTCGCGGTCGCGTGATCTTCGACGCCTTGCAGTCGGAGCAGGGGTCTTGGTTCCTGAAGAAGCGGAACCGCAATATCGTGATCGAGGTCGAGTCCGCGCCCGCGGGGCGCGACGGATATTGTTGGCTGAGTACGGATCTGATCGCAGAACTGTTGCTCACCCCGAATCTGGTGAACATGGATTCGAGAGCCGTCCTCTGTGGAGTCTTCCACGCCTTCCCCGGATCGATCTCGTCGCGCACACCCTTTCGCGGGCCGGCGGTCCACCCCTTCGAACAGGTATTGAGCTGGTTCTGTGACGCCAAGTCGGAATTCAGTCTGTCGCAGCGGTTGATTCCCCTCGGCGATGTTCCGGATTGGGGCATCGCGGATGGCACCCTGACGCATCGGGACGGGCGCTACTTCTCGGTGTTCGGTGTGGATGTCGAGGCGGCGGGGAGGGAGGTCGCGACTTGGTCCCAGCCGATACTCGAACCGGTAGACCGAGGCTTGATCGTCTTCTTGGGCCGCACCATCCGAAGCGTGTTCCATGTGCTCGTCCATGCTCGCACCGATGCGGGGACGCGAGACATCGTCGAGATCGGCCCGACCATCTCCTGCAATCCTGCCAACTATTCTCACGTTCCGGACGACCGCCGCCCCCGGTTCCTCGACATCCTCCAAGGCGTGCACGAAAGCGACATCCTGTTCGATGCCGTCCATTCGGAGGAGGGCGGACGCTTCTTCCACGCGGAGAATCGGTACATGGTCGTCGATGTGGGCGAGGACTTCCCGCTCGAAGTGCCGTCGGACTATTGCTGGATCACACTCGAACAGCTCGGAACATTGGACCGATTCGGCAACCTGGTGAACATCGCCGCACGATGCCTGGCCAGTTGCATGACGAGCCTGCCCTACGACGTGTCAGAACTCGCCACCGCCTCGTTTCGATAGGAACTGTTCCGACCATGGAGTACGTAAACCTGGGCCGTAGTGCCCAAGTTGTCAGCCGACTCTGCTTGGGCACACTGAACTTCGGCGTGCGCACGACCAAATCCGACAGCTTCCGCATCATGGATACGGCCTTGGACCGCGGAATCAATTTCCTGGACACCGCCAACGACTACGGCTGGCAGGTCCATCGCGGCTTCACCGAAGAGCTGCTCGGCGAGTGGTTCCACCTCGGTGACCAGCGGCGCGACCGAATGGTGTTGGGCACCAAGGTATTCAATCCGATGAGCGACTGGCCCAACGACCGGGGATTGTCAGCTCGCAATATCATCAGCTCCTGCGAGCAGAGCCTGCGCCGACTCCGCACCGACTGGATCGACCTCTATCAGATGCACCACGTCGACCCGTCCGCGACCTGGGATGAAGTCTGGCAAGCGATGGAAGTCCTGACCAGCCAAGGCAAGATCCGCTACGTGGGTTCCTCCAACTTCCCGGCCTGGAACCTCGCGGCGGCACAAGAGGCGGCCATCAGACGCAGCTACCTCGGCATCGTGTCCGAACAATGTTCATACAACCTGGTCACCCGGCACATCGAGGCTGAACTGCTACCCGCGGCGAATGCATACGGAGTCGGGGTTGTCGCCTGGTCGCCCCTCCACGGAGGCCTGCTCAGCGGCGCGTTGCGCAAGCTCTCCCAAGGCACCGCGGTCAAGAGCGCACAAGGTCGGGCCATGGAGACTCTCCCGAAAGTCCGCAAGGCCGTGCACGAATTCGAACGGCGCTGCGGCGAATTGGGAATCCCGCCCGCCGATGTCGCACTCCACTGGGTATTGACCCGCCCGGGCGTAACCGCCGCCGCTATCGGCCCCCGGACCCTCGACCATCTCGAGGACGCAACTCGGGCACTGCATCTCGACCTACCCGCCGACCTCATGCGCGAGATCAGCGAGATCTTCGACAGCCACTGACCGGCCGCCTGGGCGCTGCCGCCTTCCGATCGCGAAAGTGAGATCGGAAGGCGGCAGCGGGTTTTCGGGCTACTTCGGGGCCGGCGCGACCGACGGCTGGGTGATGGTGGTGAAGTACTGGACCGCGGCGGCGACGGCGACGGGGGCGGTGACGAGCACCTGGCCGGCGATGGTGCCGAGGAAGCCGACGGCGCTGGCGCCGATCAGGCAGCCGGTGCCGGCCGCGCCCAGGAGGGGGACGAACAGGGCGGCGAGCAGGCCGGCGGAGCCGAGGGTGACCAGGCTCGCGCCGGCGACGCCGCCGATCAGGCAGCCCAGTGCGGCGCCGCCCAGGCCGCCGGTCAGGGTGCCGATGGTGGCGCCCATGGACAAGGTGCTGGTCATGCGGCTCCAGGCGGCCTGCTCGCGCTCGTAGTCGGTCTTCCAGGGGGCGCTGTTCTCGAACGGGAGGGCGACCGGCTGGTACGACGCGTGGGCGAGGTCGAGCTGGGGGGTGAGGGTGGCCACGCGGTCGTGGATGTCGGCGGCGATCGGGAAGACGAAATCGTCGACGCGCAGCGACAGTTCGGTGCCGGCGACGGTGGTGCCGTCGGCGGCCTTGATCCGGAACACGCCGTTCTCGACGCCCAGGGAACCGGCGTCGGTGCGGATCACCACGTCCTTGTCACCGGCGGTGGCGGTGTAGTTGATGGCGTCCGCGGCGGCGGGCGCGGCGTTCACGGTTCCGGCGGTGACGCCCAGGGCGGTGGTCACGAGGGCGGCGGACACGGCGAACTTGTTGAGCTTCATCAGGTTTCGATCTTTCGTCGGTGCGGGTCAGAGGCCGCACGAGAGGACGCAGGTCGCGTCTTGCGAGCTGCGAAAGGGTGCAGTGGGCCGGCGGCACGGCCCGGAGGCCGTGTCGCTCAGCGGTTTTCGGTGGTTAAGCGGTCTTGGCGCGCACGCGGGCTCCCACACCCACGAGCACGTCGATCACCAGGAACGCCAGCAGCGGGAGGCCGATCATCGGCGCGAACCAGCCGACCAGCGCGGCGCCCGCCGCCAACGGCAGCAGCACGACCAGCGGGGCCTGCGCGAACGCCCGGCGCGGGGCCTTGCCCACCGCGAGCTTCGACTCCTTGGTCGGGCGGCGACGCCACCACATCAGGTAGCCGCGCACCACCACCGTGCCCAGCCCGACCATGGCGGCCAGCAGCAACAGCTGATTGACCAGGCCGAACAGCAGACCCATGTGGAACTGGATGCCCCAGTTGGTGAGCTTGGCCATCAGCGGCCACTCGGCGTAGGGCAGCTTGGCGGTGACATTGCCGGTCGCACCGTCGACCGCGATGGCGTCGCGGGTGTACTGGCCCGGGCGACGCAACTCCTGCGCCACGAAGGCCATGCCGTCCTTGGCCGGAATGCTGATCTCCAGCGGCCCGGTCAGCCCATTGGCGCGGGCGACGCCGTACACGGTGTCGGCCAGCGCGGCCTTGCCCGCCGGGGGAGTGGCGGCGGGCGCGCCACCGTGTCCCGCGTGCTCGCCGCCGGCGGTCATGGCCGGACCGGTCGTGCCCGGCAGCTTCGCGTTCACCGCGGGGGTCTGCCAGCTCATCGCCTTACGCAGCTCGGTCACGTTCTCGCCCGCGTACTTCGACCAGGTCATGCCGGTGGCCGAGAGCAGCAGGATCACCGGCAGGATCCAGACACCCACCACCGCATGCCAATTCAGCGTGCGTGCGCGGGGCCGCGAGCGATCCGGGCGCACCAGCCAACCGGCCGAACGCTTCTCGCGGCGCGCCCGCACCCGGCGGTACCAGAGCACCAGCCCGGCCAGCGCGACCAGCCACATCCAGGAGGCCGCGATCTCGCTGTAGAAGCGGCCGACCTTGCCCAGATGCAGATCCTTGTGCAGCTTGTCGATCCAGGTGCGCAAGGGCAGCGCGCCCGAGCTGCCGTAGACGACGTCGTCACCCACCGTCTGCGCGGTGACCGGATCGACGAACACGGCGCGACGCTCGGACTCGCCCAGCGACGGATCGCTGAAGATGACTCGCGTGGTGTCCCCGGCGTTCTGGCCGGGAGCCACGGCCACCAGCGCCAGCGTCGGTTCGACCGCCTGCGCGGCCGCGATCTGCTCCTTCAACGGCTTGGCCGGACCGGTCGAATCGGTGTGCAGCACACCGCTGGAGGTGAAGTTCTCCAACGTCGGGGAGATCGCGTACAGCGCGCCGGTCACGGCCGCGATCAGGATGAACGGCGCCACGAAGACACCCGCGTAGAAGTGCAGCCGCAGCATGAGCGCCTGGAAGGCATTGCCCGCGCCACGTTTCGTGGACTTCCCGGACGCCGGTTCCGGCGTCGGGACAGGGGAGGGCGGCGGTGCCGTTTCGACACCGCTGTCAGTGATTGTCACCAATGGTCTTTCGGGTTCGAGGGAACACCCGGGCAAACGCGGGTACGGGACACGTCGGGATGGCGCTGGGTCGGCACCCATGACCCCCTCACGGCGCGCACGTGGGCGCGCAGCGGTCACGGGAGGCCGGGACGCGCAGACACCACCGCGACCGGTCGCGGGCGTACAGCGAAGTCACACGGACGCGAAAGCCCGTGTGCCCGGATGAAAGTTAAGGAATCAGCCTCGAACGAGCGCGGGCGGCCCGCGCGTGCGGAAGACGTCTGCGGCGAAGATCCGCAGCACGACCAGATCCCGGTGCGCGATGGGCAGCAGCGGCGGCCCCGACAACACCGGCAGTGCAATGGGCAGCGGCAGCACCCGGGCCAGCACCATGGTGCCGATCCGATAGGCCGCCTCCGCGCCCAGAATGACCACGGCCGCCGCGCACGCCGCCACGATGTGCGCGGCCAGCATGGCCGGACTCCACATCGAGGCGCTGTGGTGCATGTGGTGCATGCTGCCCGGCGAACCCCACATCATGGCGAAGTGCCCGAGCAGCTGCCCGCCGGTCAACGCGACCACCAGGCCCAGCGCCGTGGCGCGCAGCGCGTGCACGCTTGCCACCGCCGCACCGACCGCGGCCGAGGCGGCGACCAGCAGCGTCAACGGCCCCGATTCCAGGGGCGAGGCCCCCGAGATCCAGCCGTGCGCGGCCATCGCGAGCGCCCCGGAAACCGAACCGGCCGCCCCACCACGCAATACCGCAGCATCGCTGCGGAATTGCGCCGTAGGGCGGCCGGACTCGAAACTCACGCGCTGATAATAGCGATCGCTGTTTGCTCAAACGCTCGTGCCCCGCTGCGGGGCAGCGGGGCACGAAAGGAACTGGCTATGAAGGTCTTCTGCACCCTGGTCGGGGTATGGAAGCTGCTGGTCGGCGAAGAGCCTAGTCCGCTGTGACGTCCATCTCGATGAGCGGCTTGCGCAGCAGCTTGCCGGTGGCGTTGCGCGGCAGCTCGTCGAGGAAGATGACCTCGCGCGGCACCTTGTACCGGGCCAGGTTGTCCTTCACGTAGTCCTTGATCTCCTGCACGTCGCGCTTGGAGTCGGGGCCGGGAACCACGATGGCGCGCAGCCGCTTTCCGAAGTCCCGGTCGTCCACGCCGACCACCGCGGCCTCGAGGATGTCGTGGCGGTTCGACAGCAGGTTCTCGACCTCCTGTGGGAAGACGTTCTCACCGCCGGAGATGATCATGTCGTCGTCACGGCCGTCGATGAACAGCAGCCCGTCGGTGTCGAAGTGGCCGACATCGCCGGAGTTCATCAGGCCGTCCACGTACTCCTTGGTGCGGCCGTCGGTGTACTGCTTGAACGAGTGCCCGTTCTCGATGAAGATCGTGCCGGTCACGTTCGGGGCGGAGATGCGCTTGCGGTTCTCGTCGTAGAGCGCGACGCGAATACCGACCGGGGCCTTGCCCGCGGTGGTCGGGGCCTTGCGCAGCTCGCTCGGGGTGGCCACGGTCATGACCGCGCACTCGGTGGAGCCGTACACGTTGTAGAGGGTCTCACCGAAGTAGTCGAGGGTGCGGGTGACCACGTCCGGCGGGATGGCCGAGCCGGCCGCGAAGATGACGCGCAGCGTCCGCTTCGGGTCGTACTTGGCCAGGGTCTCCGGCGGCAGGTCCAGGATGCGCTGCAGCATGGTCGGCACCACGGTCAGGCCCTGCGCCCGGAACTTCACGATATTGGCGAGGGTGGTCTCCGGGTCGAACCGGCGCTGCTGGAACACCACCCGGTTGCCCAGCGCGATCGACAGCGTGAACTGCGACAGGCCGGTGGCGTGGAAGATCGGAGCGGCCATCACCACGGTGCTGTTGCGCGGCAACGGGATTCGATCCAGGAACTGGGCCGTGATGAACGGCGACACCTTGTCGCGTGGCGCGCCCTTGGGGGTGCCGGTGGTGCCCGAGGTCAGGATGACCATGCCGCCCGGCTTCTCCGGCGGCGACAGCGGCTCGGTGGACTGCCCGGCCGCAACCGACTCGATGGTCGGAATCGACGGGTCGGCGTTGTCCTTCTCGTCCACCCAGGTCAGGATGCGCGGGATATCGGCCGGAATCGCCGACATCAGGTCGAAGAACTCGCTGTCGTGCAGCACCGCCTTGACCTTCTCGCGCACCGCCACATCGGTGAACTGCGGCTTGGCGAAACCGGTGTTCATCAGCACCGCGCGCACGCCCAGCTTGCCGGCGGCGACCAGGCTCAACACCATGCCGCGGTGATCGCGGGCCAGCACGCCGATCACATCGCCGGGGCCCAGGCCCTGCGCGACCAGGCCGCGGGCCAGCGCGGTCGACTGCTTGTCGAGCTGCTCGAAGGTGAGCTCGCCGCGCTCGTCGACGATGGCCGCGGACTTGGGGTTGGTGTTGGCCGCGTGCACGACCGCGCCCGCGAACGGACCGAACTTCAAGACATTGATCGCCGAGCGCACCGCCTGATCGGGGCGCAGCGGACTGAACAGTCCCCCTCGGACCATGGCGTTGACGCTGAGTGCGGTATCGCCGGCCTTGCGTAGAACCGTGCCCGCCGATGGAAGTGACATGGGTACAACCTTCCGCGGTCCCCCTGCCGGACGAGTCCGCCGACGGACCACAACATCGAGATCCAGTGCGGTGCTAACCCTAGCAAGCGCAGGCAGCGGCGATGTGGCCGAGGTCTCCGTTACCGACGGTTACGAATAAACCTCGCAGCTCGTGGCGCGGATCCCAGGATTGCCACCGTGTCGCGGCCATCGTCCGGGCCCGGTTCATGCTGTGGGCGGCTCGTATTCGACCAGGACGCGGCGCAACAGTTTGCCGGTCGCGTTGCGGGGCAGATCCTCGAGGAAGAAGACATCCCGGGGCACCTTGTAGCGGGCCAGGTTCGCCTTCACGTGCGCCTTGATCTCCTCGCCGTCGAGTTCCGCGCCGGGCTCGGGAACGATGAACGCGCGCAGCCGTTTGCCGTACTCGACATCGTCGACGCCGACCACGGCCGCATCGAAGATGTCGGGACGCTCCAGCAGCAGGTTCTCCACCTCCTGCGGGAAGACGTTCTCGCCGCCGGACACGATCATGTCGTCGTCGCGGCCATCGATGAACAGCAGCCCGCGATCGTCGAAGTGCCCGACATCGCCGCTGGACATGTAGCCGTCGATGACCTCTTTCATGCGACCGTCGGTGTAGCCCTTGAACGGCGAGCCCGAGCGGATGAAGACCCGCCCGGTGACATTCTTGGCCAGAACGCGGCGGCCGTCGTCGTCGAACAAGGCCACCTCGCAGGTCAGCGGAGCCTTCCCGGCGGTGCCCGGAGCGATGGTCAGATCCTCGGGCCGCGCGACCGAGGCGATCGCGCATTCGGTGGAGCCGTACAGGTTGTAGAGCACCGGCCCGAACACCTCGGCGGTGCGCACCGACAACTCCGGCGACAACGCCGATCCCGCCAGCACGATGCCCTTCAGTGACGAGGTGTCGTACTTCTGCCGAATCTCCTTGTCCAGCTCCACCATTCGATGCAGCATGGTCGGCACCGCCACCAGCATGTCGGCCCGGTGCTCGGCGATCAGGCGCAGCGTCCGCTCGGCGTCGAAGCGGCGGGCGGTCACCACCTTGTTCCCGAACGCGCACCCGGTCAGCCAGGTCGCGAAGCCGGTGGAATGGAAGATGGGGGAGACGATGACCATCGTGCCCCGCTGCGGGAAGTCGATGCGATCCACCATCTGCACCGTCGACAGCGGTCCGGTGCGCTCACGCGGCGCACCCTTGGGCAGACCGGTGGTGCCGGAGGTCAGGATGATGAAGCCGCCCGGCTTCTTCGGCGCGGGCAGCGGCGTCGGCGCGTTGGATTCGACGAGCTCGTCGAGAGTCTTCGCGCCGGAAGGGATTTCGGCGCCCTCGTCCACCCAGGTCAGAATGCGCGGCAGGTCCTCGGGCAGGGCATCGAGCAGTCCCAGGAATTCGCTGTCGTGCAACACGACTCGCACGTTCTCGCGCTCACAGACCTGGGCGAACTGCGGTTTGGCGAAACCGGTGTTCATCAACGCCAGCCGGGCGCCCAGCTTGCCGACCGCGGCCATGGTCAGAATCAGTCCCCGGTGGTCGCGGGCCAGCACACCCACCACGGTGCCGGGCTTCACGCCGTTGCGCTGCAACCCGCGCGCGAGCGCGTTGGACTGGTCCTCCAGCTGCCGGTAGGTCAGCTCGCCCCGCTCGTCCGCGAGCCCGGGCTGGTCGGGGAACATGCGCGCCGCTCGCCTGATCGCCGTCGCCGGTGGGCCGAAAACCCTGGCGTCCCTGAGCAATCGGACCGTCCCCACCGGATCCGACGGATCGCTGAGTCCCAGCTCCCGCAATCGCTTGAGACCCTGGAACGCCTCACCGGTGTGCGCCACCCGCTGCCGCGCCGAATGCAAGACCGAGACCATGCGGACCACCTCCACTACGAGCCGCCCGCCGCCCGAACCCGACAGCGGTAGCGCCACCGTAACAGCGGTATGTGACGTCGGTTACACAATTTCGGTCACATGAGGCATCGGTATGAACCGCGAAATGCCTCCGACTGTTAACCCGGACGTCGCTCGAACGTCACCCTGGTCGCCCAGGCTGCGGGTTTCTGCTCTCGACCCGGATGAGGAATTCAAATGGAACTGCTCGCTGTGCTTGCCAACATCATCACCACCATGGGGACCGGCAGCGCCGCGCTCACCGCTCTGTAGCCGATAGGCATGACAACAGCCCGCCGGAATCCCGGCGGGCTGTTCGCTGTCACGGGGTCCTCACGCCTCGTCGAAGGCGGTGGTCAGACCCAGATGCGCGGTGGCGTCGAGCTCGGCGGCGACCGTTGCCAGCTTGCTGCGGATGGCCCCCACGGCGTCCGCGCCCAAGGCCAGACGCAGCGGAGCATCCGGCTGACCGACCGTGGCGAGGACCGCGGCCGCCGCCTTCGCCGGATCGCCGGACTGCTGCTGATCGGAGGCGGGCAGGCCGTCCCGGATCGCTCCGACCGTCTCCGCGTAGTCGGGGATGGCGGAGCCGAAAGTGAGGGCCGCGGGCTTGGCGAAGCCGGTCCGGAACTCGCCGGGTTCCACGATCAGCACCTGGATGCCCAGCGGATCCACCTCCGCCGCGAGCGCCTCACTGGCCAACTCCAGCGCACCCTTGGCCGCGCTGTAGGCGCCCACGCCCGCGAACGACATGAACCCGCCCATGCTGGTCAACTGCACGATCGCGCCCGCGCGACGCTCCCGCAGCTGCGGCAGCACCAGCCGGGTCAGCCGCAGCGGCTCGAAGAACATGACCTCCATGGCATCTCGCAGATCGGCGTCGCTGGTCTCCTCGATCGCGCCGACGATCCCGTACCCGGCATTGTTCACCAGCACATCGATCCGCCCGGCCTCTTTCACCGCCCGCTCGGCGGCCTCCGCGTCCCGGACGTCCAAGGTCACCACCTGCACCTGATCCGGGTGTGCGGCAACCACTTCCGCCATCGTCTCGGGCCGGCGCACCGCGGCCACCACCTCGTCCCCGGCGGCCAGCACGGCCTCGGTGATGGCCGCGCCGAAACCACTGTTCGCGCCGGTGATCAGCCAACGGCGGGTGGGCTCTGCACTCATGGTCGCTTCCTTCGTCGCTCTGCCCCCGGCGGATTCACCGGGGCGGTTGCCCCACAGTCTTCCGGCGCGCGGCATCGCCCGGTATGGCCCAAAGGTGGAAGATGGATGGGGTGACTGGAGCCCTCCTCGACCCGCATCGCCGCCCCCGGCCACTGCCCGACAGCAAACCGCTGAGCGCCGAGGATCATCGGCGGCTGATCGGCGTCCTCGAAACCGTGGATCGCGCCGCGGACCTCCTCGAGTTCCGGGAGCGGCTGGTGGTCGCGCTGCAGAGCTGGTTCGGATTCATCGGAGTCGCTGTGCTGCACGGGGATACGCTGGCCGAGGCGATCGGTGAGGGCTGCGGCGTCCAAGGCGGATACACCTCGGAGTTCATGGCCGACTACGCCGAACGCTGGGCCGAGATGGATCCGCTGCGCAGCGAGGCGGTGCCCGGGCTGCTGCGCACACGCGGCGTGATCCGGCTCAGCGAGGTACCCGGATCCGAGGCGTTCCGCCGAGAGTTCCTGCACCCCAACGGCATTACCGACAAGGCAGCCATGCTGGTGGACGGTGGGCCGGCCGGCGTGCTCTGTGTCGGGATGGCGGTCGCGGACTCGCCGAGTGTGCCCGAACGCGATATCGCCCTGCTGCACGCGCTGCGCCGTCACCTCGCGCCCCTGGTCGCCGATCAGCTCGCCCGGGACCGCGAACGCCGGGCCGCCACCGCCAACTGGCAGCTGACCCCGCGCGAATGGGAGGTCGCCGACCTGGCCGCCCGCGGCCTGACCAACCGGCAGATCGCCGAACGCCTGTTCATCGGTGTGGACACCGTGAAGAAGCACCTCAGCCGGGTGCTCGCCGAAACCGCCTGCACCAGCCGCACCCAATTGGCCGTCCGCTTCGCCGCCGCCTGACCGGACTCCACAGTCGGACGGGTCCTCGCGTCGGCGACACGGCCCGAACCGGTCGCGAGCCCGCATCGAACCGCTCGAACCCGACCCCGGGGACGGTGACTCGCCGCAGAATCATGTGATGAGCGACCTCTTCGACTACTCCGGCCGGACGGTATTCGTGGCCGGTGGCACCAGCGGCATCAATTTGGGCGTGGCCAGGGCATTCGCGCAGGCGGGGGCGTCGGTGGGGGTGCTGTCGCGCTCACCGGACAAGGTCCGCGCGGCGGTGGACTCGATCGGCGAGAGCGGGGTCACCGTGCTGGGCTTCGACGCCGACGTGCGCGACTATGCGGCGGTCGCGCAGGGGATCGGCGCCATCTGCGGCGAAATCGGTGAACTGGACGTGCTGGTGTCGGGCGCGGCGGGGAACTTTCCGGCCGCCGCGGACACCATGTCGGCGGGAGCGTTCGCCGCGGTCGTGGACATCGACTTGAAGGGCACCTTCAATGTGCTGCGGGCCGGCCGCGAGCATCTCCGCACGCCGGGCGCGTCGGTCATCACCATCTCGGCCCCGCAATCGACCATCCCCATGGCGATGCAGGCGCACGCGTGCGCGGCCAAGGCGGGCGTGGACATGCTCACCAAATGCGCGGCGCTCGAATGGGGGCATCACGGCATCCGGGTCAACGCCGTGATGCCGGGCCCCATCGAGGACACCGAGGGCATGGCCCGCCTGGCTCCCACGCCCCAAATGGCCGACCTGGTGGCCAGATCCGTGCCCATGGGCCGCTACGGCACCGCCCAGGAGATCGCCGACTGCTGCCTGTGGCTGGCCTCGCCGTACGCCGCCTACGTCAACGGCGCGATCATCCCCGTCGACGGCGGGTGGTCCCTCGGCGGGGCTTCGGAAGTCTTCACCGTCATGCGAAACATGCTGGCGGGCTGAGCATTCCGCTCAGTGTCCGCCCGCCGCGATCTTCTTCGGATCGATGAACGACTGCAACGGCGACAGATGCGTGTAGGTGTCGAGCAGAGATCGGCCCAGGGTAGCGTGCGCCTCCACCACCGGATTGGTCGCGCCGTAGTTGTCGGCGTCCGGCGCCTGATCGGTGAAGAAGGAGAACACCACCAGCGGCGCTCCCGCCGCGTCGAACATGATGCCGGTGTCGTGCCGCTTGTCTTCGGACGCACCATGTTTGGTGGCGAAGCGGGCCCGTTCGTCCGAGGACATGTTCCGGCGGACGCCGTCCGTGTAACCCACCGCCGACCACGTCATGATCCGCAGCACCGCCTGCGTCGACTCCTTCGACAGCAGCGTCCCCGAAGCCAGCCGGAACAACAGGTCATTGTTCTCGCGAGGGGTGGTGACGCCCAGATAGAAGCGGTTCTCCCCGGGCAACGGAACCACCCGGGTCTGCTTGAACCCCAGCCGATCCAGTGTGTCGTTGATCTGCTCGCCCGACACGAATCGCGATATCAACCGCACCGCGGTGTTGTCGGAAACCTGCAACATCGTGGTCAGCAGATTCGCGACGGTCAGTTGATCGCCGAACGCCGCCTGATTCAAATACAGCCCACTGCCCTCGGCCACGATGTCGGCATCGAGCGTCGTCGTATCCGATAACTTCACCCGCCCCGCGTCGACCTCACTCATGAGCGCCGTCATCACCGCCAGCTTCTGCACGCTGGCCCCCTCGATCACGAAGTCGGCATCCTCCGCCACCACCGGCACCGGCTTCCCCGACCCCAAATCACTGACCAGGCAATGCCACCGCCCGCCGGCGACCTTCGTGATCGCCCGATACTGCGCATCGAACGCGGGCCCCACCACCGGCACCCCGGCCCGGCCCACCGCCGCCGGCAACAACGCTCCCGCCGTTAGAGCCCCCGCCCCCAATAGCATTCGCCTACTGAATCCACGCACCGCCGAAACCTATCCGCGCAGATCACATTTCGGCAACCGCGCTGCCACCGCCGCACCTCGATCCCCACCCATATCAGCAGGTAGCCCGCCCGCTACCGAACCTCGAGAATTCCCTGTGATTCCCCGAATGCCGGCAGTATCCTGATCCTGCCGCTCCCGGCGAGCGGCCACTGTGCGTTCGATCAGGGGAGGCGCGCATGTCCGACCGGGCAGGCGTAGCGATCGCAGTCGCCGTCATCGGCGCCGCCGCCACCATCGCCGCCGCATTCATCGCGGCCGGCGCCTTCGGCAACAGCCACTTCGGCACCGGCGGCAGCGACCAGCCCAGCACGGTGGTGGTGAACGGCGGCGGAAACGACACGGGCAAGCAGGATTCGAAAGGCCCATCCGCCGACCAGATCGCCTCGTTCATCCGAAGCTACTACGGCCAGCTCCCCAACGGAGTGGACACCGCCTGGACCCAACTGTCCCCGAGCTACCAGGCCCAAAGCGGTGGAAAATCCGGCTACACCACCTTCTGGTCCAAAATCCGTTCCGTCCGAGTGGATTCCATCACCTCCACCGACTATCGAACCAGCACCGCGGGCCTGACCTACGTCTACTCCGACGGCAAAACCCAAACCGAAAAACGCTGGCTACGAGTCGAATACGTGAACAGTCAGCTCGAGATCACGGGTTCCGGGATCTGATCACCTTCTCGGGTATCAGCCGACGGTTGAATCCGGCGTCGACGAGGCGATCAAATCTCCCAGCCGGAACGAGATCGCCGAGAGGCTCGTTGGCAGGACATGACCTCATCGACGGGCACCGCGCGGCTGATCACCGACGCCGACGTTCCCACCGCGGTGGACACCCTGGCCCGCGCGTTCGCCGACTACCCCTACACCCGGTACGTGATCGACGCCGACAACCACCTGGAACGGATCCGCCGCTATCAGGAGCTGTGTCTGACCCGCATCGCGATGGTTTACGGGAAGGTCTGGATCGTCGACGGCGGCCACGCCGTCGCGGCCTGGTCCACCCCGGATCACGACCCCACGGCCGCATTCGCGGAGATGGAAGTGGAACTGAGCGAACTCATCGGCGACCGATCGGAGGCGGCGGCAACCTCCGAAGCCGCCATCGAGCCCTACCGGCCACAGGAGCCGGTGTGGATGCTCAACACCGTCGCTGTCGCCCCCGAACATCAGGGCCGAGGACTGGGCACTGCCGTGCTCCGGCCGGGCATCGAGGAAGCCGCCCGCGCAGGCTATCCGGCCTTCCTGGAAACCTCGAGCGAGGCCAACGTCCGCTTCTACCAACACCTGGGATTCGAAGTCACCGCCGACGTCACGCTGGCCGACAACGGCCTGCGCACCTGGTGCATGCGCCGGGAACCGAGTCAGGAGAGTCAATGGCGTCGGTAAGAACGATCCAAGTCACCTTCGACTGCGCGGATCCCGCGCGCCTCGCACATTTCTGGTGCGAGGTACTGGGATACGAGCAGCAGGGATCAGCATGCGTCGACCCCTCAGGCGTAGGCCCGCGCCTGTACTTCCAACGTGTCCCCGAAAGCAAGGT
This sequence comes from Nocardia tengchongensis, assembly GCF_054781395.1. Lineage (NCBI taxonomy): Bacteria > Bacillati > Actinomycetota > Actinomycetes > Mycobacteriales > Nocardiaceae > Nocardia > Nocardia tengchongensis. The sequence goes on along the minus strand of NZ_BAAGUM010000006.1, from coordinate 411,534 downwards.
CGTCAAGAACCGGCTGCATCTGGACGTGCGCGTCGGCACCGGTCTGGTGGGCGCGGACCGCGTCGCCGCCCTCGAGGCCGAATGCGCCAGACTCGTCGCCCTGGGCGCAGTTCGGCAGCAGCTGCTGCTCGCCGACGGTGTCAACGAATCGTGCCTGATCATGCAGGACATCGAAGGCAACGAGTTCTGCCTCGACTGAGCGCTGCGAGCGTCAGAAGTACTGAACCAAGCAGAATTCGTGGCTCTCGGGGTCGGCCATCACGACGACCACTCCCCCGTCGTGATCGTGCCGCTCGCCCGTGTACGTGCCTCCGAGAGCGATCACCTGGGCCATCCCTTGCTCGACATCGTCTACTGCGACATCGAGATGAAGGCGCACCTTGCCGTTCTTGGGTTCGCTCACCGGCTGGAAAACCAGACGCGGCTGCGGGTCATCAGGACGTCCGAGGTAGACCCAACCAGGTTCGGACGGACCCTGCGGGCGGTCCAGCAGAGCACTCCAGAACGAGGCAACCTCTTGCACATCAACGCAATCGATCGTCAAGCCGACCCAACGGTTCACCATCTCGCCAGTATCGTGGGTCTGCGTCAGTATCGCGCCTGTGCACTATCGAAGGAGTCGTAGGCGTCCTGGCTGAACAGTACGAACCGCACTTCCCGCACCGCGGTGTCGGAGACTCGCACCGTCTCGATCGCGATCCGGGCACCGTCGTCCATCGGCCAGCCGAAAATGCCGGTAGAGATAGCCGGGAACGCTACCGTCCGTGCACCCAATTCATCCGCCACCCGCAGTGATTCGCGATAGCAGGAGGCCAGCAGCTTCGATCGATCGTCCTGCGCCGACCACACCGGCCCGACCGTATGAATCACCCACCGCGCGGGCAGATTCCCACCGGTCGTCGCCACGGCCTGCCCGGTCGCCAGCCCTTTCCCATAGTGGGACGCCCGCAGTTCACGACATGCGGCCAGAATCGCCGGACCACCTTTGCGATGAATGGCCCCGTCCACGCCCCCGCCTCCGAGCAGTGACGAATTCGCCGCGTTCACCACGGCATCAACATCCTGCTCGGTGATATCGCCACGAACCAGCACGACTTCGACCATGGACCCATTGTCCCTGCGTCCGGAGCCGGATCACCCCTCGGTCACCAGTCGACGTGTGAATCCGGCTTCGACGAGCCTCTGGTAAGCCGCCGTAACCTCGGCGGGCACATCCTGCGCGATCGCCCAGCCTTTGGCGGGGTAGACCCAGACCCGTTGAGTGTCGCCGACGAGCATGTTCATCACCCGCTCTGCGTCGCAGATGCTAGCCACGTAGTCGTCCAACGCGAGCGGAAGCGACCCGCACGTGACATCGACTCCAGGCCAACGCTTTCGGCAGATGGCATAGCTCCGTCGCTGCTGATACGGCCGTGAGATCAGCATTACCGACGAGATCGAGCCGAGCAGTCCATGCTCGTCGAGCAGGACACGGGAGAAGTCGATGTTGTCGCCAGTGTTCGTAGCCTTGGGCTCGACCAGAATCGCCTCAGCCGGCACCCCCAGCCCGATGGCATGCTCTCGAAAGTGGTTGGCCTCGCCGCGGGGAAACCGTTCTACCGTCGTCGGAGCGTTCGCCCCGGTGAACACAATGAGCGGGAACATGCCCGCGTGATGCAACTCGGCTGCGTAGGTGGCAACGCCGATGTCATGGCCACCGAGCCCGATGCCGACATCGACCGGTCGTGGCGTGTGGTGCATCTGGTTGTAGTCCCAGAGGGTTCCGACATCCGAACGGAACTCGGCTGGCAAGGTCGTCACTCGACCATCATCGGCCGCCTTCGCGGATATGGGTTTTCAGGACTGCAGTTCGGGGAGGGGTTGTTCTTCGAGGATGACGATTTCGCACTGGTCGGCCCAGTGCAGGTGGTGGTGGTTGTCGACCAGTTTCAGGGCCTCGTCCATGGAGATGGCCTGGAGGATGGACATTCCGATTACTTCGCTGGGGGTTTCGGTGGTTTCGGTGCGGGTGATGCGGCGGGCGTTGCCGAGGGGCTTGCCCGGGTCGAGGAGGGCGGGGCCGAGGCGGGTGCTCCAGTCCACCCACAGTTGCATGCCTTTCGCGGCTTCGGCGGGGGCGACCTGGGCGAATCGTTCGGCCACGGACAGTGGGGCGAGGTAGAGGACTACGTAGCGGTTCATGAGCCGACAATAGGTGACCAAAAGGTCACATGTCAACAGTTAGGTGACTGATTGGTCTCGTATAAAGTCGGGGTGTGGACGAGGATGCCGTGTTCAAGGCGCTGGCGGATCCCACTCGGCGGCATCTGCTGGACGCGCTGTTCGTCAGGGACGGGCAGACGCTGACCGAGCTGGAATCCGGGGTGGAGATGACCCGGTTCGGGATCAGCAAGCATCTTCGGCTGCTCGAGGACGCAGGTCTGGTGACGGTGGTCCGTAGCGGGCGGAAGAAGTTGCACTACCTCAATTCCGTGCCGATCCGGCTGATCCACGACCGGTGGATCGACAAGTTCACCGAACAGCAGATCTCCGCGCTCGCCGACCTGAAGAAGGACCTGGAATCGTGACCTTCGAGGACATCCTCTCGCGAGCACGCCCCGAGACCACACAGATCCACCGCGTGATCATCGCCGCACCGCCAGAACGGATCTGGGAGGCCGTCACCGACCCCGATTGGACCGTCCGCTACGGCTTCGGCGGCCGCAGCGTGATCGAACCCCGCGTCGGCGGCGCGTTCACCGTCTTCGCCCCCACCGGCCCCCGCCCGCTCGACACCGACCCCGACATCATCATCCGCGGCACGGTCACCGACTACGCCCCGCCCCTGCGCTGGGCCGCCCGCATCCGCTTCCTGGGCGACGAAAACCTGGTGGCCGAGCCGGAAACCCACCTCTGCTACGAAATCCGCGACCGAGGCGACGGCACCTGTGCCCTCACCGTCATCCACGACGTCGCCGGCGCCCCCCTCATCTCGATCATCATCTCCGGCGACCTGGAACCGGAAGGCTTCGGCGGCGGCTACCCCTTCATGCTCAGCGACCTCAAATCCCTCCTGGAAACCGGCCACCCCCTCCCTGTCAGCCGCCCCACCAACAAGACCTGACCACCCCGAGAAACGGCAAAACCCCGGTGCCGGCCCTGCAGGCCACACACCGGGGTTTCGTTGTGCCAGAACTTACTTCAGCTTGTCGCTCGACAGCCCGAGCACACGCCGGGCCACGATGAGCTGCTGGATCTGCTGGGTGCCTTCGAAGATGTCGAGGATCTTCGAGTCGCGGGCCCACTTCTCGAGGAGGGTGCGCTGGGAGTAGCCGGTGGCACCCGCGAGCTCGACCGCCTTGAGGGTGACGTCGGTGCCCATGCGGCCGGCCTTGGCCTTGGACATGGAAGCCTCGAGGGAGTTGGGCTTCTTGTTGTCGGCCATCCAGGCCGCGCGCAGCGACAGCAGGTAGGCGGATTCCCAATCGGCTTCCATGCGAAGGAATTCGGCTGCCGCGGCGTGCTGGTTGTTGGCGGGCTTGTCGTAGGAGATCTCGACGCCGGCGTCCTCGAGCACCTTGCGGAGTTCCTCGAGCGCGGCGCGGCCGACGCCGACCGCCATGGCGGCGACGAGGGGGCGGGTGTTGTCGAACGTCTGCATGACGCCCGCGAAACCCTTCTCCACGTTGACTTCCGGGGAACCGAGGATGTTGTCCTTCGGGATCCGGCAGTCCTCGAAGCGGATCTCGGCGGTGTCGGACGCCTTGATGCCGAGCTTGTGCTCGAGGCGGGACACCGTGAGGCCCTTGGCGTCCCGGGGGACCACGAAGGACTTGATGGCGGCGCGGCCCAGGGACTTGTCGACCGTGGCCCAGACCACGATGTGAGTGGCGCGGGAACCGGCGGTGACGAAGATCTTGGTGCCGTTGAGGACCCACTCGTCACCATCGAGGGTGGCGGTGGTGGTGACGGCCGCGGAGTCCGAGCCGAACGACGGCTCGGTGATCGCCATGGCGGCCCACACCTTGCCGAACCGGGACAGCTGCTCGTCGGTGGCGACCGCGGCGATAGCGGCGTTGCCGAGACCCTGGTAGGGGATCGACAGCATCAGGCCGGCGTCGCCCCAGCAGGTCTCGAGCGCGTTCATCAGCGCGGACATATTGCCGCCGTTGGTGTTTCCGAGCAGCTCGGCGGCGTGCGTGTCCGGCTCGCCTTCGCCCTTGGCCTTACGGCCGCCGGTTGCGCCGGAGATGTCCGCCGTGCCCGAGTCCGACAGGCCCTCGATCATGGCGGCCATGGTGTCGAGCTCGGTCGGGTATTCGTGCTCGGCCAGGTCGTATTTGCGGGAAGCCGGGCGGAAGATCTCGGCGGCGACCTGGTGGGCCTGGTTGGCGCTGGCCCGCAGCTTCTTGGGGAGTTCGAGATTGATCATGAGTGGTCTCTCCGTTGAGAAGTCGGGTCAGAGGAGAACGACGCCCTCGGCGACGCCCACACCGCGCAGATCGCGGTACCAGCGCTCGACCGGGTGTTCCTTGGTGAAGCCGTGGCCGCCGAGCAGCTGCACGCCGTCGAGGCCGATCTGCATGCCCTTGTCGGTGGCCAGCTTCTTGGCCAGCGCGGCCTCGCGGGCGAAGGACAGACCCTGCTCGGCGCGAGACGCACCCCGCAGCGTCACGAGGCGAAGACCGTCCAGCTCGATCGCCATGTTGGCGACCATGAACGCGACCGCCTGCCGGTGCGCGATCGGCTCACCGAACGCCTCACGTTCCTTCACGTACGGAATCACGTAGTCCAGCACGGCCTGACCGGTGCCGATGGCCAGCGAGGCCCAGCCCAGACGGGCCAGCCGCACCGCGTCGGCGTACTCCTCGGCGCGCTGCGCGCCCTCGGAGTCACCCAGCAGGGCGGTGGTCGGCACGGCGACGTTGTTCAGGATCAGACGACCCAGGCCCGCGGCCCGCATACCCATGCTCGGGTCCGCCTCGATCACGACACCTTCGGTGTTGGACTCGACGATGAAGAACGTCGGACGGCCGTCCAGCTCGGCGGCCACGATGAACAGCTCGGCGTCACCGGCGGCCGGCACCAGGGTCTTCACACCGTTGAGCCGGAAGCCGCTGGGCGAGCGGGTGGCCTTGGTCTTCAGCGCGAACGGGTCGAACAGCGCCTGCGGCTCGGCGATGACCACCGAGGACTGCGGCACGTTCTCACCGGCGTAAGCGCCCAGGTAGCTCTGCTGCTGCGCGTCGGTACCCCACTGCGACAGCGCGACCGCGACACCGCTCGGCGCCAGGATCGGCAGCGCCAGGCCCATGTCGCCGTGCGCCAGCGCCTCGGCCACCAGCGAATTGGTGACCGCGCCACGCTCGGACGCCGCACCCTCGAGCTCCTCGGGCACGTTGATCAGCGTGACACCGAGCTCGGCGGCGCGCTCGAGCAGATCGCGCGGCGCCTTGGCGGCATTGTCGGCCTCGTAGGCGGCCGGGCGCAGGATCTCCGCGGCGAAGTCGCGCACCGTCTCGACGATCATCTGCTGCTCGTCGGTCGGGGTGAGGTCGAAGTAGTCCTTCTTGCGAGACTCGTTGGCGGGCAGCCGCTTCGGAGCGCCACCGCCGGAGACCTTCTCGAACGCGCGAGTCGCGGCACCGAGGGTGCGGAAGCCGGTCTTGGTGCCCTCGTAGGTGAGCCGCTCGATCGGCTTGCGCAGGTTGTACTTCTCGGCCAGGTCGGACCCCGTGATGGTCGTCATGACCCGCATCGCCGCGCCCATCCAGTCACGTTTGACCGGGTTGAGGCCAACGGCGGAGGTATCCCGCTTCGTTGCGGTGTCTCGAGTGCTCATAATCACCAGTTTTCTATCGAGGAGGTGGGTGATCCTGCCCAGCAATCTTACTCCTGAGTAAGACTATCTTACTTCAGAGTAAGAACAGTCGTCGAGTGTTGTCGAATCGCGAGGTCAGGGCGATGGTGTGAACTTACCGAGGGATTGAACCGGATCTAGTGAAACAAACACACTTCAAACGATCGCGAGCTGGGCTAAGGTGTCGGCGCATAACCCGATCCTGATGGAGGCTCGTACATAATGAAGATCGCGCTCGGAACGGTCGGCTTCATCGCCGCCGGTCTCTTCCTCACCGCCCCCGCCGCCAATGCCGAAGTGCCGCTGCAGAACATCGACATCGGCATCACCGGCTCCGGCGCCGGCTCCAGCACGGGCGGTTGCGGTGGCGGCGTCCTCAACACCGAGATCGGACTCGGCTCGGTCGGCGTGGGTTCCTCCGCGGCCACCGGTCCGTACATCGACCTCGGCTCGGTGTGTGTCCCGCTCTGAAACGCCACAGGCGTAGCGACGTCCGAGTAATCAGGGCATAGCAACGCGCCCGGCCGCGGGACCGCAGCCCGCGCCGGGTATCCCCGTCGAGATCTTCGAATCAGGCCTGCAGGGCCGCCAGCACCTGGTCCTGCAGATGCGAATTGGTCGCCACCGCGCTGCCGCCGTGCGGGCCCGGCTTACCGTCGAGGGAAGTAAACGTGCCACCCGCCTCGCGAATCAGAATGTCGAGCGCGGCCATGTCCCACAGCGACAACTCCGGCTCGGTGACGATGTCGACCGCACCCTCCGCCAGCAGCGCGTACCCGTAGAAATCGCCGTACCCGCGCACCCGCCACACCTCGTCGGTGAGCGCGATGAGCTTGGCCCGGCGCCCGATCGCGCGCCAGCCCGACAGGCTCGAGATCGCCAGACTCGACGCCCCCAGCTCCGCCACCGCCGACACCGAAATGGCCTTCGGCTCACCCTTTTCGAAGGTGGCCCAGGCGCCCTGGCCCGCCGCCGCCCACCAGCGCCGCGACAGCCCCGGCGCGCTCACCACGCCCACCACCGGCACGCCGTCCTCCAGCAGCGAGATGAGCGAAGCCCACACCGGCACGCCTCGCACGAAGTTCTTGGTCCCGTCGATCGGGTCGATCACCCACTGCCGCCCGCTGAACTCGGCATCCCCGCCGAATTCCTCACCGAGCACCAGATCCAGCGGGCGTTCCGCCGCGAGCACCTCGCGCACCATCCGCTCGACCGCCAGATCCGCGTCCGATACCGGTGTCAGGTCCGGTTTCGAATCGATCTTCAAGTCGAGCGCCCCGAACCGCTCACGGGTGATCACATCGGCCGCGTCGGCCAGCCTCAGCGCAAGTTCCAGGTCAGCGGAGTATCCGGTCACGCCGAGCACGTTAGTCCTCCCCAGTTAACGCCGGGTGTCCCACGTCCCGAACCGGGCATCGGAACGCCGGTGAGGGGATTTGCCCGAAATTCTCTCAACGGCGTACCACTCGACGGTCAGGCGGGGACGGCGGCCTGGCGGGCGGAGGCGAGGGCCGTTGCCCACCAGTGGAGTTGGGTGAGCAGGCGCTCGGCCGAATCGTCGAATTCGGCGGGTTCGCGAAGCGCGCCGGACTCGTCGAACAGCAGGAAGTATCGCGGGAAGGAGACGTATTCCTTCACCGTGTGCGCGTTCAGTTCGTTGAAGACCGCGCGCAGCCCCTCGATGGCCAGCAGGCCCCCGGACTTGCCGCTGTAGCCTACGAATCCGACGGTCTTGCGGTCCCATTCGGTGAGGTGCCAGTCGATTGCCGTCTTCAACGACGCCGGGAAGCTGCGGTTGATGTCGGGGGTGACGACCACGAAGGCGTCGGCTGCGGCCAGGCGCGCGGCCAGCTCGTCACCCCGGCCCGGGCGCACCGGGTGCGGGTCCATCACCGGCGGGACCGCGGGCAGTTCGTGCGGCAGGTTGTAGTCGGCCAGATCGATGACATCCACTTCGAACGCGCCGTGGGCGCGGGCCCGCGCGGCGAACCAGTCGGCCACCACCGGTCCGAAACGGCCCTCCCGGACGCTGCCGATGATCACTGCGAGGCGCAGGGACGTGCTGGTCATGAGGGTCTCCTCGAGAATCCGTGGCGACCGGTCGGCCGCGCTGAGATCAACTCTGCGAGTGGGCGAGACCGTTAGGGAGGCCACGCTGAGAGTGGTAGTGGCAGGGTCACCCTCGCGGGCGCGACCGTTGTTACCGTCGAAACGTGAGTGAGAACGAGCTGGGACTGTTCCTGCGCCTGCGCCGGGAGGCGGTCACGCCCGCCGAGGCCGGGCTGCCGGCCGGGCCGCGCCGTCGCACCCCCGGGCTGCGCCGGTCCGAATTGGCCACGCTCGCGGGCGTTTCCGTGGAGTACCTCACCCGCCTGGAGCAGGGCCGCGACCGGCATCCGTCCGCATCGGTGCTGATCGCGCTGGCCGACGCCCTGCGCCTGAGCCCGGCGCAGCGAGTGCATCTGCTCAATTTCGCCAAGGCCGGCGATCCGAACTTCAACTGCCGCGGCGGTTCCGGGCCCAACCGCCGCGTCCGCCCGGCCGTGCGGGCCATGCTCGACCAGCTCGAACCCGCGCCCGCCGCATTGATGAACCGCCTCAGCGAGATCCTCGCCGTGACCGACGGCTACCGCGCCCTGTTCGAGCCGACCGGTCTGCTCGATGGCGGGCTGCCCGGGAGCTACGCGCGCTACGTCCTGTCCGACCCGCGGGCCCGCGAGGTCTACCCGGACTGGGAACACAAGGCCGACAAGGTCGTCGCCACCCTCAAACAAGGCCCCGGCCGCGCCGACCCCTTCGTCAACGCGCTCGTCGAGGAGCTCGCCACCACGGTCGGCCCCGAATTCACCCACCGCCTCGACACCATCCCCGGCCTCCCCGACACCAACGGCGTCGGCCGCCTCACCCACCCCGAAGCCGGGCCCCTTCGCCTCGCCTACGAAACCCTGAACCTGTCGGCCGACGACGACCAATACCTGATGGTCTATCTACCTGCCGACGACGCCACCGCCACCGCGCTCGACCGCCTGGTCGGACGCCGTCCCGGTGGCCTGCGCGCTGTCGCCGGGTGATTGCCACGAGAGTTCCCGGTGGCGGGTTTGTTCGATCGAGAGGTGACACTGATTTCGCAACGGTCGGGGTAACTCACCGGGTACGTCCAAGGTCGGGTCGGCTCCCAACCGGCCGCTCCGGGTGCATAAGTGACTACGGCACTCAGCTGTCCGCTGAAGTCCCGGGGAGGCGGGGTAGTAGATTTGAACACCGTGCATCCTGACGTCTCCGCTGATCTGGCCGAACTCGACACGACTTTGAAGACCATCGAGTCGGTGCTCGATATCGACGAGCTGGCTCGCCGCATCGACGAACTGGAACACCAGGCGGCCGATCCGGAGCTGTGGAACAACCAGGAGCACGCCCAGAGCGTGACCAGCGAGCTGTCGCACGCGCAGGCCGAGATGCGGCGGGTCAAGGACCTGCGGCAGCGGCTCGAGGACCTGCCGGTGCTCTACGAGCTGGCCGAGGCCGAGGAGGGCGCGGACCAGGTCGCGGCGCTCGCCGACGCCGATGCCGAGCGGTCCGCCCTGCACGCCGACGTCGAGGCGATGGAAGTCCGGACCCTGCTGTCGGGCGAGTACGACAAGCGTGAGGCGCTGGTCAACATTCGCTCGGGCGCGGGTGGCGTGGACGCCGCGGACTGGGCGCAGATGCTGATGCGCATGTACGTGCGCTGGGCCGAGGGCCACAAGTACCCGGTCGAGATCTATGACACCTCGTACGCGGAAGAGGCGGGCATCAAGTCGGCGACCTTCGCGGTGAAGGTGCCGTACGCGTACGGCACGCTGTCCGTCGAAATGGGCACGCACCGACTGGTCCGTATCAGCCCGTTCGACAACCAGGGCCGCCGCCAGACCTCCTTCGCCGAGGTCGAGGTGCTGCCCGTCGTCGAGACCACCGACCACATCGAGATCCCCGAAGGCGAGATCCGGGTCGACGTCTACCGCTCCTCGGGCCCCGGCGGCCAGTCGGTCAACACCACCGACTCCGCGGTGCGCCTGACCCACATCCCGACCGGCATCGTCGTCACCTGTCAGAACGAGAAGTCGCAGCTGCAGAACAAGATCTCGGCCATGCGCGTGCTGCAGGCCAAGCTGCTCGAGCGCAAGCGGCAGGAAGAACGCGCCCAGATGGACGCGCTCAAGACCAACGAGGGCGCGTCCTGGGGCAACCAGATGCGCTCCTACGTGCTGCACCCGTACCAGATGGTCAAGGACCTGCGCACCAACTACGAGGTCAACAACCCCTCCGCCGTACTCGACGGCGACATCGACGCCTTCATCGAAGCGGGCATCCGCTGGCGCATGAAAGAGCAGCCGGCGAACTAGGACTGATCGGATCAACTCGGCTTGCCGCTCCGCTGTCGGCGGGGCGGAGCGGAGGCGCTATGAATTCAGAGCTCGGAAACTGGCTGCGGTCCAGCGGTTTGGAGATCGTGCTCCTGGTTGTCGGCACGATGCTGTTCAGCCGGGGCGCGAACCATGTGCGGGACCGGATCACCCGGCGGATCGACGCCGGATTCCACAGCAGCGACTCGCTGGTGCGGTCCGAGGCGAGCAAGCATCGGCACGCGCTGGCGCAGGTCATCACCTGGGTGGTGCTGTCCCTCGTCTACTTCCTGGTCTCCCTGGAAGTGCTGCGCCGCTTGGGTTTCGAACTCAGCGGTCTGGTCGCCCCCGCGGCGGTGCTCGGCGCGGCGCTGGGTTTCGGTGCGCAGCGCATCGTGCAGGATCTGCTGGCCGGATTCTTCCTGATCACCGAACGGCAGTACGGCTTCGGTGATGTCGTGCGGATCGCGGTGAGCGGGAACTCGGCCGAGGCCGAGGGTACGGTGGTGGATGTCACGCTGCGTATCACCACGCTGCGCAGCGCTGACGGTGAAGTGGTCATCGTTCCCAACGGTCAGATCGTGAAAGTGACCAACCTGTCCAAGGATTGGGCGCGGGCCGCGATCGATGTGCCGGTCCCCGCCACCGCCGACATCAACAAGGTCAACGAAGTCCTGCGCGAAGTCGGGGCCAAGGCGTTCTCCGATCGCAAGCTCAAGGCGCTGCTGCTGGACGAGCCGAGCGTGATGGGTGTCGAAGATCTCACCGTCAATCAGATGAACATCAAGATGGTGGCCCGGACGCTACCGGGCAAACAGTTCGAAGTCGGGCGCGAGTTGCGGGTGCGGGTGGCCGCGGCGCTGCGCCGGGAGGGTCTCAGTGTCGGTGCCGACCAATAGAATCCGTAAGTCCACGGCGATCCTGATGGCCGTGTGGGTCGCCACCCTCGTGCTCTACCTCGTCGTCAAGCCCACCGGACATGAGCCCAAGAGCACCCCGCCGATGGTGAACACCGTGCTCAGCAACTATCTGCCAAACACATCCGAGCACCCGCAGCGCTGACTCCACGCCCGCGCGGTGTAGTCGGCGGCGCGCCCGCCCTGGCTACACTGGCTCCCCGTGATAACCCTGCGCAACGTCACCAAGTCGTATCAGACCTCGACGCGGCCGGCGCTGGACAATGTCTCCGTCGATATCGAAAAGGGCGAGTTCGTCTTCGTTATCGGGCCCTCGGGCTCCGGAAAGTCCACGTTCATGCGACTGCTGTTGAAGGACGAGAAGCCGACCGCCGGTGAGGTGTGGGTCGCCGACTTCCGAGTCGACCGGCTGCCCGGACGCAAGGTCCCCAAACTGCGCCAGCGCATCGGCTGCGTGTTCCAGGACTTCCGGCTGCTGCAGCAGAAGACCGTGGAACAGAACGTGGCCTTCGCGTTGGAGGTGATCGGCAAATCGCGAGCATTCATCAATCGCTCGGTGCCCGAGGCCCTCGACATGGTCGGGTTGGCCGGCAAGGCCGACCGCCTGCCCGGCGAGCTCTCCGGCGGTGAACAACAGCGCGTGGCACTCGCCCGCGCCTTCGTGAATCGGCCGCTGGTACTGCTGGCCGACGAACCGACCGGCAACCTCGACCCCGAGACCAGCCAGGACATCATGACGCTGCTCGAACGCATCAACCGCACCGGAACCACGGTGGTCATGGCCACCCACGACAACACCATCGTCGACGCCATGCGCCGACGTGTGGTCGAACTCGATCGCGGGCGCATCGTGCGCGACGAGGAGATGGGCGTCTACGGGGTGGGCCGGTAATGCGCGCGGGATTCCTGTTCAGCGAGGTCTTCACGGGCCTGCGCCGCAACGTCACCATGACCATCGCCATGATCCTCACCACCGCGGTGTCGCTGACCATGCTCGGCGGCGGCCTGCTGGCGGTCCGGATGGCGGACAAGATCCAGGACTACTACGTCCAGCGCGTGGAGATCCGGCTCTACCTCGACGACCAGGTGTCGAAGACCGACCCGGACTGCACCGGGCAGCCCTGCGCGTCGCTCATGGCGGATCTGAAGAAGCACGACTATGTCGCGAACGTGCAGTACATCAATGCCGCGGATGCGGTGAAGGAGGTCAAGGAGACCACCTTCAAGGATCAGCCGGGGCTCGCCGACGAGGTGAGCAAGGACGGGCTGCCCGCGTCGTTCCGGGTGAAGCTCGACGATGTCACCAAATACCGGTCCATCTACGACGACTTCTCGCTCCGGCCCGGCGTCATGACCGTGCTCAATGACATGGATATCGTGGACCGACTGGTCAGCTTCTTCGTCGGATTGCGCAATGCCGCCTTCGGATTGGCCGCTTTGCAGGCGCTGGCGGCCCTGATGCTGATCGCCAACATGGTGCAGGTGGCGGCGTTGGCGCGGCGGACCGAGGTCGGCATCATGCGGCTGGTCGGCGCCACCCGCTGGTACACGCAGCTGCCGTTCCTGCTGGAAGCCGTGCTGGCCGCGCTGGTGGGATCCGTGCTGGCCGTGGGCGGTCTGTTCATCGCGCAGCCGCTGGTCATCAACCGGGCGCTGGGATCGCTGTTCAACGATCAGGTACTGCCCCGGATCACCGGCGACGACATCGCGTCCGTGGCCATGATCGTCACCCCGATCGGTATCGGATTCGCCGCTCTCACCGCCTATGTCGCGCTTCGCTACTACGTTCGGGAGTGACGGCGGCCGCTTCGTAGCCGGACGCGACCCACTGATCTCGTGTCGATGCGGGTAACTCATCGGGTACGTCCAGAATTGGTTCGGCACTCGACCGCATGGACGGGTGCACGACTGCTCACGGCACTCGGCTCTCCGCTGAAGTCGCGGAGAGGCGGGGGAGCGCGAAGTTTTGTAGCGGGGTCCGCGCGTCGGATGGTGTCCGTAGGATTGCCGTCGTGAGTGCGCCGGAGGTCGAGACCATTGACGGGAACCTGGGTGATGCCGGAAGTGATCCGGCACACCAGGTTTTGCGAAAGACGTTCGGATACGACAATTTTCGCGGACCGCAGCGGGAGATCGTCGAACAGGTGATCTCCGGCGGCGACGCCCTGGTGCTCATGCCCACCGGTGGCGGCAAGTCGCTGTGTTATCAGATCCCGGCGCTGGTGCGGCCGGGTGTCGGTGTGGTGATCTCGCCGCTGATCGCGCTCATGCAGGACCAGGTCGACGCGCTCACCGCGGTGGGCGTGCGGGCCGGGTTCCTGAACTCCACGCAGTTCCCCGATGAACGGCGCACCGTCGAGGCGCAATTCGTGGCGGGGGAGCTGGACGTGCTCTACCTCGCGCCCGAGCGGCTGCGGCTCGAATCCACCGCCCAGCTGCTCGACCGCGGCAAGATCTCGGTCTTCGCCATCGACGAGGCGCACTGTGTGTCGCAGTGGGGCCACGACTTCCGGCCCGACTATCTGGGCCTGTCGATGCTGCACGAGCGCTGGCCGGACGTGCCGCGCATCGCGCTCACCGCCACCGCCACCGAATCCACCCGCAAGGAGATCGCCGAACGGCTCGATCTGCCCGAGGGGCGCGGCGCGAAGCATTTCGTGGCCAGCTTCGACCGGCCCAACATCCAGTACCGGATCGAGGGCAAGAACCGGGCCGAGCACCAGCTGCTGTCGTTCATCCAGAACGAGCACGCCGGGGACGCGGGCATCGTGTACTGCCTGTCGCGCAATTCGGTGGAGAAGACCGCGGCGTTCCTGTCCGCCAACGGCGTGGAAGCCGTCCCGTATCACGCGGGGCTGGACAATCGCACCCGCGCGACCAACCAGTCGCGGTTCCTGCGCGAGGACGGCCTGGTGGTGGTCGCCACCATCGCCTTCGGCATGGGCATCGACAAGCCGGACGTGCGTTTCGTCGCCCACCTGGATCTGCCCAAATCGGTGGAGGGCTACTACCAGGAGACCGGCCGCGCCGGGCGTGACGGCCAGCCGTCCACCGCCTGGATGGTGTACGGCCTCAGTGACGTTGTGCAGCAACGGAAGATGATCGACTCCTCCGACGGCGACGCCATGCACCGCCGCCAGCTGCAACTGCACCTGGACGCCATGCTCGCGCTCTGCGAGACCGTGCAGTGCCGCCGCGTCCAGCTGCTCGCCTACTTCGGTCAGCAGGGGGAGCGCTGCGGCAACTGCGACACCTGCCTGACCGCGCCCGAATCCTGGGACGGCACCGTGCCCGCGCAGAAGGTGCTCTCCACCGTGCTGCGGCTGAAACGCGAACGCGGGCAGAGCTTCGGCGCGGGCCACATCGTGGACATCCTGATCGGCAAGCGCAATCCCAAGGTGGAACAGCACGCCCACCACGAGCTCAAGGTGTTCGGCATCGGCACCGAACTGCGCGATATCGAATGGCGCGGCGTCGTCCGGCAGCTACTCGCCCAGGGCCTGCTGGCCGTGCACGGCGATTACGGCGTGCTGACCCTCACCGAGGCCAGCAACCAGGTGCTGTTCGAGAAGCGCGAGGTCATGCTCCGCCGCGAGCCCGAACGCGCCAAGGCCGGCCGAACCGCCAAGCCCGCCAAGGCTTCCCGCCTCGCCGCCGGCGACCTCAGCAAGTCCGACACCGACCTGTTCGAGAAGCTGCGCGCCTGGCGCGCCGCCACCGCCAAGGAACAGGGCGTCCCCGCCTACGTCGTCTTCCACGACGCCACCCTCCGCGACATCGCGACCCGCAAACCCGCCAGCCTCTCCGACCTCGCGGGCATCTCCGGGATCGGCGAGAACAAGCGCGCGAAGTACGGCGAAGGCGTGCTCGAGGTGATCGCCGCGGCAGGTGGTTCCGCCGCCGGGGGCGACTCCACAGCGGGTGGCCCGGTGGCCGCTGCCGCGCCTGCACGGCACGAAACAGCGAGTCCCGCACCGATTTCCGGGTCCGCGTCCGCCGGCTCGGCGACCTCGGCTTCCGGGTCCAGGTTCGGCGCAGCCGACAGGCCCGCGACCGCAGCCTCCGCAGCGCAGCGCGGCACCCGTTCCGCCGCGCCATCCACCGTGGGCCGGGGGTCGAGCTCTGCGACCTCTATGCCCAACTTCGCGGCCACCGACGACATCCCCTGGCCCGACGAGGTCCCGCCGGACTTCGACGACCTCCCGCCGGACTACCAGTAGAGCCGCCTGACTCGAATAGATCGGTCGCCGCCATGACAGTTGACATGCCGCAGGTAGCGGCTGAAATCCTGGCCCGCCTGCGGGATGCCGGGTTCCCGGCGGAGGGGTCCGCGAATCGGCAGGTGCTCGCGCTGGCAGAGGAGACCGGCGAGTTCGTCGGGGCGTACCGGCGCTGGTCCGGGCAGGCCCGCCGCACAGGCACATTCGACGAGATGCGGGCCGAGCTGGCGGATGTGGTCATCTGCGCGTGGATGACCGCCGCCGAACTGGGCATCGACCTCGACGCCGCGGTGGCCGACAAACTCGCGGTGATCTACGAGCGCGGCTGGCGCGACGAGGACCCGCCGAGTTGATCGCGCCTGGTGGCGGCGCAGCGCTCGTGAGCTCGCGCACAGCCGTCAGCAGGCGATTTGGTTGCTGGGCGACGGCACGATAAGCTTTCGGAGCTGCCGCGGTCCACGGATCGCAGCGAGCGACCTGGTCCCGTCGTCTAGCGGCCTAGGACGCCGCCCTCTCAAGGCGGTAGCGCGGGTTCAAATCCCGTCGGGACTACTGTGAAAGGCCCTTCAGTGAAAACTGAAGGGCCTTTTCGCATTTCAGGGTTCCCCACGCGATCTCAGGCTTCTCTCGCACCCCCGGAAAATCATTGGCGCGCATCGTGATGCGCTGGCTACCTTTGATCTCAGCCGCTACCAAGGGGCGCACCGGAATCTCCGGCCGCGTTCCCCGTATCGGGTGTGGCCACTCCCTGGTGACGCAGATTCCATCTGCCGAGGTTCGACTCCTTGACGTGATGCGCCCTGTCCGGTCGTACGCGGCATCGAGGCTCTGCGAGCTCCCCGTCCCGGACGGGGGAGGCTCCCGCCGCGTGCCGTGATCGGGCAGGGCGTGTCCGGTCGTGCCTGATGCCAAGTGAGGGAAGGAGATTGGGAATGACTACGAAGACGATGTTCACGAAGACGTATGTGACTGTCATGGATTGGCAGCGCACCCTGCTGTACCGCGACGGCATCCTGGTTCAGACGCTGGAGCCGGGCCGCCACCGCTACGACGCCAAGCGCTGCACGCTGGTCACCGTCGACATCCGCCCGCGGGTGCTGCAGGTCCTCGGCCAGGAGCTGCTGACCGCGGATGGCCTGTCGCTGCGCGCGAGCTTCGCCGCCGACTGGGTGGTGACCGACCCGGTCGCGTTCACCACCGCCGCCCAGAGCGCCGAGGTAGTGCTCTACGGCGCGGTGCAGGAGGTCGCCCGCGATCTCGTGGCCGCCCGCACCCTCGACGAGCTGATCGCCGACCGCGCCCTGCTCGGCGGCGGCACCGCGACGGTCGCGGCCGCGGTGGAGCGGCTCGGCATCCGGGTCGACGCCGTGCGCGCCAAGGACCTCATGCTCCCGGGCGAGCTCCGGAAGGCCGCCCTCGAGACGGTCCTGGCCCGCGAGCGTGGTCGCGCCGAGCTCGAGCGCGCCCGCGCCGAGGCCGCCGCCCTGCGTTCGCTGGCCAACACGGCCAAGTTGCTCACCGACAACCCGGTCCTGCTGCGCCTGCGCACTCTGCAGGTGGCCGCGACCCCGGGCGCCAAGGTCGTTCTCGACTCGCGCGAGAACGTCTGAGGCTGGTTTTGCTTGCATCATGAAAGTCTTAGTGCCTAAGCTCACTTTCATGATGCAAGCAGAATCGGAGCAACACTTCACCACCGCGTTCTCGGTGGATCGGACTCCCCAGGATGCCTTCGAGGGCATCGTCAACGTTCGCGGCTGGTGGTCCGAGGACGCGGCGGGCGTCACCGATCAGGTCGGCGGCGAGTTCGTCCATCGCTACCAGGACGTTCACCGCTGCACGATCCGCGTCACGGAACTGGTGCCCGGACGCAAGGTCGCATGGCTGGTCGTGGACAACTACTTCAACTTCATCGAAGACCAGGCGGAATGGAAGGGCACCGAGATCATCTTCGAGATCGCCGAGAAGGAGGGCGGGGCAGAGGTTCACTTCACCCATGTGGGTCTGGTCCCGCAGTACGAGTGCTACGACGTGTGCTCCAACGCCTGGGACGGCTATCTCGGCGGGAGCCTGCGCAATCTGATCAATACCGGTGTGGGGCAGCCCAACCCGGCGGCCGGTGGCGAGGCCCCCGCTCATCAGGACGCGGCTTCCGAGTTGCGCGCGGACCGCGCGCCTCAGGGTTAGAACATGCGGGTTCCCGGCCGGAGCCTCGCGTTCCGGCCGGGATCGGTTCAGGCCAGGGCCGTGGTGTGGTTCTGTTCCCACACCTGGATGTGCGGCCCGAACTCGGTGAGGAAGGCCCGCACGTGCGGGGTCGAGCCGTGATCGTCGAGAGCCTGGCGCGAATCCCAGTGTTCGAAGCACAGGAACAGTGACGGATCGTCGTTGTCGCGGTAGAACTCGTAGGTATGGCAGCCCGGTTCGGCGAGTGTGGGCGCGGTCAGCTTCAGCATCGCCTGCGCGACCTGGTCGGCGGCAGCGGGATCGACCTTGATTCGGATGAAAGCCGTGTGCACGGAAGTCCTTTCGAGCAGAGTCGCTGTGAACTGGCTCACGCCAGCACCGGTTCATGACTAACACCGGGCGGCGTCATCCGGGCTGAGCGCGTCCCGGCCACCGGAACGCGGCGCAAGCATCCGTAAGCTGGTCGGGAATTCCGGCCGGCGACGGGACGATAGAGGAGACATGAAGGAAAAGGGGCGCAAGGTCATCGCCAGCAACAAGAAGGCGAGGCACAACTACGCGATCCTCGAGACGTTCGAGGCCGGCGTGGCGCTGGTCGGCACCGAGGTGAAGAGCCTGCGCGAGGGCAAGGCCTCGCTGGTCGACGCCTACGCCTCCATCGACGACGGTGAGGTGTGGCTGCGCGGTCTGCACGTCCCCGAGTACGGCCACGGCACCTGGACCAACCACGCCCCGCGCCGCACCCGGAAGTTGCTGCTGCACCGCCGCGAGATCGACAAGCTGCTCGGCAAGACCAAGGAGTCCAGTCTCACGCTGGTCCCGCTGTCCATGTACTTCTCCGACGGCAAGGTCAAGGTCGAACTGGCTCTCGCCAAGGGTAAGCAGGACTACGACAAGCGCCAGGACCTGGCCCGACGCGACGCCGAACGCGAGGTCACCCGCGAACTCGGCCGCCGCATCAAGGGCATGCGCGGCTGACCGGAAGCGCCCCGGTCGGTGGCGCGTTAATGGAATGAACCAAGGTTTGTTCGGTGTTAGGATAGGTAGCCCGGTGAGAGCCGGGAAGTTCAACTGAATCGTTGAACACAGACGGGGCTGAACGGTTTCGACTGCGTACGTTGATTCAGGGGAAGCGTGTCGGTGCAGGCAGGAGACCACCGTATAAGCGTCGCTGCAACCCTATAAGCGCCGATTCCAATCAGCGCGACTACGCTCTCGCTGCCTAAGCAACGAAGCGTGTCTGTCAGCCCGGGTTCGCCCTCGACCCGGTCCCTGGCATCAGCTAGAGGGCTCTACCGTCCGGCGCGGTCGCGGCGTCGGATGGGACATCTAACAGCGACTGGGATCGTCATTCCGGCTTGTTCGCGTGACCGGAAGATCCGAGCAGAGACATAGCGAACTGCACACGGAGAAGCCCTGGAGATGCGGCGGAGGACCCGGGTTCGATTCCCGGCAGCTCCACCGAAAAGGCCCCTCACCTACGGGTGAGGGGCCTTTTTCATGGGTCCGCGCCGCCGAACATCCAGCAGCGGTGGTCATTTCGACCTTCAGGCTGCGTCGGTGTGGTGACCGGCGAAGTTCACGCTGGTGTTGTCGGCGTCGAGTGCAATGTTGAGTGTGGCGTCCAGTGCTTCGGCGAGCTTGGCGAGCAGGGGGAGTGTGGGCACGGTGTCGGAGCCCTCGATGCGTGAAATCTTCGCTTGGGTCAGGCCGGCGCGGGCGGCTAGGTCTGCTTGCGTAAGGCCTAGTTCCGTTCGTCGATCGTAGACGGCCTGGGCCAGTGCCATGGAGAGCTGGATTTCACGGCGGACCTCGGTGACATCGTCGGGTTCGGTGTAGCCCTCGGCGAGTTTGCGTTCCCGGAGGGTCTTCCATCGTGCGTGGCTCATCGGTCCAGTTCTCCCTTCTCGATCGTGCGAATGAATTCTTGATGGGCGGGTCCGTGTTCGGCCTGGCAGGTCTGTTGGGCCAGCTTGGCGCGCTTGACCTCACTGTCCTCTCGCATTCGGGTCTTGCGAAACACTGTCAGCAGAATCACCCGCCGGCCAGGTGCGACCCAGTAGGTGATGCGAATGGCCGCACCATCGAGCGTTGGGCGTAGCTCGCGGACCCCGTCGCCGAGGTATCGGGCGTAGGGCTCGCTCAGTGATTCCGCATGTTCGGCGAGCAAGCCAACGTATTCGTCGATCTTGAGGAAATGTTTGGCTGGCAGTGCTTCCAGCCAGTCCTGCACCTCAGGCTCGATCTCGATGGTGAACAGTTCACCCACGACATCAACACTATATGTCGTTGACGACATGCGGCAAGGAATCGAATGGATGGGGATGCGGCAGAGGCCCCAGGTTCGCTTGCCCTGTTCTGGTCGGGTCACTCGGCGCGGCTGTACAGGGTCATCGTGTGGTTGATGCAGCGGGTGATGAACGGGGCTTCGAGCGGGCGGTTGCCGACCAGGAGGCGGAAATACAAAGGGGCGGCGAGGGTTTCCATGACCTCGCGCGGATCGGTGTCGATGGTCAGCTCGCCGCGGTCGATCGCTCGGGTGATCACCTGGGAGGTGCGTTCGAATCGGTCGTTCCAGAAGTGGCGGCGGGCGGCGTCGACATCGGGATCGACGGAGAGGGCGAGTGCGCTGCCCAGTAGGCGGGCGATGCCGGGCTGGGAGATGAGGGTTGCGATCTGGTCGGCGAGTTGCTGGAGGTCTCCGCGGAGGGTTCCGGTGTCGGGGACCGGATTGCCTTCTGCGGCAAGCTCGCCTACGGCATCGGCGACGAGGGCTGTTCGGGTGCCCCAGCGGCGGTAGATCGTTGTCTCAGCGACGCCGGCTCGGTCGGCGACCTCGCTGATGGTCAGGCCTTCGAGGCCGTGCTCGGCGATTTGGGCGACGGTGGCGGCCAGGATGGAGTGCCGTACGCGGGCCGAACGGCCTCCGGTCCTTTTGCGGGGTGCCGTCGGCTGTTGTTCGGGCTGGTCCATAGGCTGTTCTTAGCAGGGTGCAGCAGTAAAAGCTACTTGATCTGGCGTTAGTCTTCCGCCGGTGCTCGGTTAATGCTAATTTTCCTTTCGTTAAGGACTTGCGAGAGGACGTGGATATGGCCGAAGTCATCGAGATACGTGCAACCGTGGGGGAGCGGCCGGTCACGCGTGACCAGGTGCGGGAGTGGGAATCGCGCCGTGCCACCGGGGTTCTTCGAAAGCTGGCTTCCCACCTCGGATCTCGCGGACTGGCCGAGCTCATGCCGGGCTGCTCGGTCGAAGCGCTGGTTGCCGCGCCACTTGATGTGCAGCAGTCCGCGCTGACCGAGCTGAAGACTGGGCTCGGTCACGCCGGTATCTACGCCATGTTGAAACGTGAGCTGGATGTGTCGGACCGGATGGCTCGCACCGGTGTGGCGCTCAGTCGGGGGCGGACCAAGCACTCCGCGACTTGCCTGGAAGTTCCGGGCTACTCCGCCGAGCGGTTCGCCACCTGGTTCAACAACCTGGTGACCGCCAACAATGAACCCGACATGGTCGCCGCCTGCCCCGACCATTACCTGCTCCGCGGCCTGCCCGGCGGTCGTCAGGAAGTCGTCGAAACCACCGGCGGTTCCCCGATGCCGTCCCGTTTCCTGGTCGACTACACCAGGACCGAGGCCCTCACCATCCCGGTGGATCCGCGCTACCCCATTCAGATCGCCGGCCAAGCCTTCCTCGACGACGGCCTAGCCATCGGCGGTGTCCGCCACCAATTCCTCGACCGTGATGGCACTCTGCACGCACTCCTCACGGTCCAATTTCCAGCCACCTTGCCCGGCAGGCTCATTCGCCAGCATCAATGGCATCTGGCGGTGGAATTCAGCAACTGGCTGATCGCGGCAGCGCCCGCTGCGGCAACCGCGTGACGCCCTGGATAGGTTGTCGCGCGTGACGGAAGCGGCGGAGACTGACGGGCGGGTCGACGCTCGTGGCCTCATCGGCTGAGCAGTTGCCAGTGCAGTGCCCACGGCACGAATGCCGTTGCCGTTGCGAGCAGGACGACGGTGTGCCGCTGCAGTGGTGCGGTGAGCTGGGTGCGCGCCCGCCATGCCGAGAGGGCCAGGATCACGGCGAGTGCGGGGACCGCTACGGCCAGGCCGTGTAGGAGGAGCCACGGCAGGGGTTGGCCGAGGGTGAAGGAGGTCGGCGGCCGGCTGCCACCCGTTGCCAGGATCGCTACGACGTAGGTCACGGTGCCCAGAGTGGTCACCAGGCCGAGAGCGGACAGCGCCCGTGCTGCTCGGCGCGCTGCTCGGTCGGCATCGGATGGCTTGCGGCGCAGGATCATTCGGGCGAGCGCCGTGAGGGGATAGGTGGCGAAGCCGAGTAGCAGTACCGCTAGGGCCGCGTACTCGAAACCGGGGTGGCCGCCCGGGGCGTGGCTGGGGGCCGTCTGTGGGGGAGGGGTGGCTGCGCTGGTGGGTGGTGGCTGGTCGGCGGCGACGGCGTGGATCCAGTCGGTCATGACGTCGGTGTAGCCGGGGTCGAGAGCGCCCAGGGGCTTGCCCTCGAACAGGTCGCCGCCGACCTTGTCGAAGCCGTCGGTGGTGCGGTGGCCGTTGTGTCCGGCGTTCGGCACGAAACGTGTTGTCACCGAGTTGTTTTCGGCGGATGCGAGTTCGCGCTGATAGATCGCCGCGCTTTCGGCGGCGGGGACCTTGACGTCGTGGTCGCCCCACAGCGCCAGCACGGGCACCCGCACCTGCCGCAATGCGGGCGCCGGGTCGTAGTCCGCTGCCGGGAATACGCCCAGCCCGTCGACCACGGCGGCGCCCGGGCCGCTCACCGCGTCCGGTAGGCGGCCCGAGACGCCGTGGTGCCGTGCCAGATTCGCCAGCAGCCAGGTCTGGGTGCGCAAGGGGGTCAGGCCGGATCCGCCGATGGTGACCACGAATCCGACTGTCGCCGAGCGGGCGGCCGCGAGCGTCGCCACCCAGCCGCCCTCGCTGAAACCCCACAGGCCGACGTGTCCGGCGTCCACATCGGGCCGATCCCGCAGCAGCCGCACTCCGGCGAGCGCGTCGTCGGCCAGCACCGAGAAGTCGCGGTGGGTGGTGGAGTATCCCGCGGTGCGCTTGTCCACCACCAGTGTCGTGATGCCCGCCTGGGCGAAAGCGACTGCCTCGGAGTGATATTCGGCCCGAGGTCCCGGACCGGATCCGCCGATCAACACGATTCCCGGATGTCGCCCCGCGCCCGCGGGCCGATAGACAGCGCCGTGCAGGGTCACGCCGTCGCTGTCGAACGTCACCTGCTCCTGCCCGAGGTCCGGCTGCCCGGGCTGCGCGGCGGCCTCGCCGCCACCGAATCCGCAGCACAGCAGTACCGCCATCGCGACCATCATCACTCGCATGCCGAAAACGTAGGGCCGTCAACCGCTTCTGGGCATCGCTCCACGGTACCGATGCCCTTCACCCTCCGGTACGGGCCGAACCGAGCCGCGGGCCTGCGCGACCGCCGCGGTTCGATCCCTTCGTTCGAGTGTGCCCGAATGTTGCGAAACATCGCAATTTGCAGGTCATTTCATATATCTCAGCGTTCACCGCTCGGAAACACCCGGATGACGACGCGGATACGGATCCCTCCAATTCTGTAGACCGCATGCCCGGATGAGAAGAGTTGAGCTTGGTCGTCTATCTGCTACGCCGTTTGGTTCAGGCGGTGATCACCGTGTTCGTGGTGGTCTCGTTGGCCTTCGCGCTCGGGCGCCTCACGGGTAGCCCGGCGGCCACCCTGCTGCCCGAGACCGCGACCGAGGCCGATATCGCGGCGCTCGACGCGAAACTCGGCTTCGACAAGCCGCCGTTCACCCAGTACCTCGATTACCTGCGCGGAGTGTTTGCCGGAGACTTCGGCGACTCCTACCGGCAGCAGGGCACTTCGTCGATGGCGATCGTCGGGGAGCGGCTGCCCGCCTCGC
Organism: Nocardia tengchongensis; assembly: GCF_054781395.1. Classification (NCBI taxonomy): domain Bacteria; kingdom Bacillati; phylum Actinomycetota; class Actinomycetes; order Mycobacteriales; family Nocardiaceae; genus Nocardia; species Nocardia tengchongensis. The sequence goes on along the minus strand of NZ_BAAGUM010000006.1, from coordinate 388,057 downwards.
TGCAGCTCGGGACGGCCGGATTCGTGCTCGGCATCCTGCTCGCCTTCCTGGCGGTGCTCACGGTGCATCTGAGCGGCATCCGGTCGCTGCGCGGGGTACTGCTCGGGCTGGGCGCGGCACGACTCGCGGTGCCGGACTTCCTGTTCGGTCTGCTGTTGGTGCTGCTGTTCTCGGTGACCTTGGGTTGGCTGCCGTCGCTGGCGAGCGCGAATCCGCTGTCCATCGTGATGCCGGCCGTCACCATCGCCACAGCGCAGTTCGTCGTCTACGCCCGGCTGCTCGACAATTCGCTGACCACCGAGAGCACACAGGATTACGTGCGCACCGCCTATGCCCGCGGCGAACGGCGCTCGACAGTGGTGCTGCGCGACGTGCTGCCGAACGCGCTACTGCCGGTCCTGACGGTTTCGGGCATCAATTTCGGCACTCTGCTGGGTGGGTTGGTGATCGTCGAAAGCGTCTTCGCCTGGCCGGGTCTGGGCCAATTGATGCTCACCTCGGTCTTCAGCCGGGACTTTCCGGTCGTGCAGTCCGGACTGGTCGTCATCGCGACCATCTTCGTCATCGTCAATCTCGCCGTCGACATCCTGTACGGCTTCGTCGATCCGAGAGCGAGAGTCCGATGATTCGATCCTTCTTCGCCCGCATCAGTTCGGCTCGCGATATCGCCGCGCTGCTCGGCGTCGTCATGATTCTCGTGGTCGTGCTGTTCTCGCTGCTGTATCCCGTCACCGACGGTTACAGCCCGTACTCGCAGCAGTTGGCGGACGCGTTCACCCGGCCGTTCACCACTGCGCGATATCCCCTCGGCACCGATTCACTGGGCCGGGACCTGGCCAGCCGCCTGGCGCTGGCGGGCCGGATCACGCTGGGTCTGGTCGTGGTCATCGTGGTGGTCAACTCGGCCATCGGGGTGATCATCGGCACCGTCTCGGGCTACTTCCGCGGCGCCCTGGACAGCCTGCTCATGGGGTATGCCGATGTGCAGCTGGCGGTTCCGATGAGCCTGGTCATCATGGCGCTCTCCGCGGTGCGCGGACCGAGCGTCGGGCTGATGGCCACGATTCTGGGACTCACCTTCTGGGTGGGGTACGCCCGCGTCGGACGCTCGGTGGCGCTGGGTCTGTCCACGCGCGACTTCGTCATCGCGCCGCGGCTGCTGGGAGCGAGTGCGAGCTGGGTGATGCGGAAGCACATCGTGCCGCACGTGCTCGTGCCGGTGGGCATTCTGGCGACCGCTGATCTGGGGAACGTGATGATCATGATCTCGACGTTCGACTATCTCGGGCTCGGTGTTCAACCACCCACTCCCAGTTGGGGACTGATGATCACCGACGGCCAGAAGTATGTCCGGCAGGCGCCCTTCCTGACGATCGTTCCGGCGGTCGCGCTGCTGCTCGTCATTGCCGGAACCCTGCTGATCAGCCGGCGATTCACCGCAGAGAAGCGCGGACCGCGCCGGGCGACCGGTGTTCGGGCGCCTTTCCGGAAGGCGGTGACGGCATGAGCGAGAACCGATCCCACGACACCGGTCCGCTCCTCGAGGTCACCGATCTCACCATCGGCTACGTGACCGAATCCGGCGAACGGGTGGTGCTCGTCGACTCCGTCTGCCTGCGCCTCGAGGCGGGTGAAGTGCTCTGTCTCGTAGGCGAATCCGGCTCCGGCAAGTCGGTGACCGTGCTCGCCGTGCTGGGTCTGCTCACGCCGCCGCTGACCGTCTTCTCCGGCAGTGTGAAGTTCCGCGGGCGTGAGCTGGTCGGGGCGGACGAGACGACCCTGCGTCGGCTGCGCGGGGCGGAACTGGGGATGGTGTTCCAGGATCCGATGACCTCGCTCAACCCGGTGCGCCGGGTGGGGACGCAGATCGAGCGGGCCCTCGCGATCCATCAGCGTCTCGACGCCAAGACCCGCCGCCGGCGGGTCGTCGAACTGCTTGCCGAAGTCGGTATTCCGCAGCCCGAGCAGCGCTCCCGCGCCTATCCGCACGAGTGGTCGGGCGGCATGCGGCAACGCGCCGTCATCGCGATGGCGATGGCGAACGATCCGGCGGTGCTGATCGCCGACGAGCCGACCACAGCCTTGGACGTGACCATTCAGGCCCAGTTGATGGACGTGCTGGCGACGGCTCGGGCACGCAGCGGAGCGGGCATGGTGCTGATCACCCACGATCTCGGACTCGTCGCTCAGCACGCCGACCGCGTCGCGATCATGTACGCGGGCCGGGTCGTCGAGACGGGCACGGTCTGGCAGGTCTTCGACGACGCCACCCATCCGTATACCCGCGGGCTCCAGCGCAGCCTGCTCGGCCAGGCGGGTGCCGAGACCAAAGGCCGCGCCTACGCCATCCCCGGGTCGCCGCCCGCGCCGGCAGCTCGTCCGCGCGGCTGCGGGTTCGCGCCGAGATGCGAATTCCCCGGAAAGGGCAGCGAGTGTGCCACGGCCACACCGGTGCTCGTCGCGTCGAACACCGGTCACGCGATCGCCTGCCCGCCCGCGCGGGCCGTCACCGGACAGGAGGCATGGTCATGAATCCGACCGCTGTTCCCGAAGCCGTCATCCGGGTCGAAGACCTCGCGGTGACTTTCGACATTCGTCGCGGACTGCGCCGATCTCGAACACTGCGCGCCCTCGACGGGATCACCTTCGAGGTCCTTCGCGGCGAAACATTCGGTCTGGTCGGCGAATCCGGAGGCGGCAAGTCCACGCTCGTGCGCACCCTGTTCGGGATCAACACCCCGACCGCCGGGCGCGTCTGGATTCTCGGCCGGGACCTGCGCACCTTGTCGCCGCGAGCCCGGCGGGCACTGCGGAACAGGGTGCAACTGGTCTTCCAGGACCCGTACTCCTCGCTCGACCCGCGCATGACCGCGCACGACATCGTGGCCGAACCGCTTCGCATCGTCGGCGGATACTCCCGTGAGCGGGTCGTGGAACTCCTGGACCAGGTCGGGCTCACCGCGGATGCGCTGCCGCGCCGCCCCGCCGAGTTCTCCGGCGGGCAACGGCAACGCCTCGGCATCGCACGCGCGCTCGCGCTGGAACCGGAGGTCCTCGTCCTCGACGAACCGGTCTCCGCGCTCGATGCGTCGGTGCAGGCGCAGGTCATCAATCTGCTGCAGGACCTGCAGGAGAGGCTCGGGCTCTCCTATCTCTTCATCGCGCACGACCTTTCGGTGGTCCGGCACATGGCCGACCGGGTCGGCGTGCTGCATCTGGGAAAGCTCGTCGAAATCGGCGAGACCGAAGCGATTTTCACCGATCCCAGCCATCCCTATACCCGCGCGTTGATCGCGTCCGCACCGGTCCCCGATCCCCATCGGCGTGACGGTGACGCCGCGGTGCTCGTGCGGGGCGAGATGCCCGATGCCGCGAATCCGCCGAGCGGGTGCACATTCCGCACCCGATGCCCCGACGCGCGAGCCGAGTGCGCCGAGCGGGAACCCCGGCTCACGCCGCTCGACCCGGCCGACACGCTCGATCTGCTCGGTCGTACGGGTCACTCGGTCGCCTGCCATTTCCCGGCATTGCCGACCCGACCCGCGAAATCCCTTTCCCTTCTCAGTGATTAGGAACACCAGTGAGATTCAAGATCCCCGCCGCCATGGCCGCACTGACCGTCGTGGCCGCCTCCATGGCGCTGACCGGCTGTGCTCCCGCCGGCAGCTCCGGCGCCTCGGGCAATGCGATCGTGGTGGGCGCGGTCGCCGAGCCCGAGCATGTCCCCGACCCGATCGTCGACGGCTCGCTGGCGGGCTACAACTATTACTTCGCGGCCTTCGATCAGCTGGCCCGCTTCGATGACGACGGCAAGATCACACCGCTGCTGGCCACCAGCTGGGAGCCGAATGCCGACTTCACGAAGTGGACGTTCACGATTCGCGACAACGCCAAGTTCCACAACGGTGAGGCGGTGAAACCGTCCGATATCGCCTTCACCTACAACACGATCAAGGCGACGCCGTCCGGCGACCCGGCCTCCTATATGGAGATGTTCGAGTCCGCGGCCGTCGGACCGCAGAACACCGTCGTGTTCACGCTGAATGCCCCGTACGCCGCGTGGCCGACCATTGTCACCGGCGTCTCGATCGTGCCCGAAAGCGTGTACACCAAGCTGGGTTCCGCCGGTTTCGCCGCCGCGCCGGTCGGCTCGGGTCCGTTCCAGTTCGACCACTACACCCGCGGTGTCGAGTACGTGGTCAAACGCAATCCGAACTACTGGGGTGCGGCGCCGGCCGTGGAGAAGGTGACCTTCAAGACGGTGGCCGACGCCGACGCCCGCCTCAACGGAGTGCAGTCCGGCAGCCTGGATGTGGCGCTCATCGCGCCGAATCAGGTGTCCGCGCTGGGGGGTTCGTCGAACGTCACCGTCAAATCCAAAGTGTCCAACGGCGTCACGTTCCTGGGCATGAACTCGTCGGGCGGACCGCTGGCGAACGAGAAGGTACGCGCGGCCATCGCGGTGGCCATCGACCGTGAGAGCATCGTGAAGAACGTGCTCGCCGGAAAGGCGACGGTCGACAATCAGCTCATCGCGGCGAATGTCGGCGGCTACGACCCGGCCTATCCGCGAGCCACGTACGACCCGGCCAAGGCCAAGCAGCTGGTCGCCGAGTCCGGCTACACCGGCCAGGAGATCCCGTTCCAGTACGCCACCAACGGCCGCATCCCGCTGAGTTCCGAAATTGCGCAGGCGATTCAGGGCGACCTCGCCAAGGTCGGCATCAAGGTCACCCTGCAGGGCACCGATCAGGGCAGCTTCTCGCAGATCATCTACGGCACCAAGACCGCGAAGGGCCTGTACCTGAACACCTACGCGCCCTCGACGCTGGACGGTGACGCACCCGTGTCGTCCATGTTCGGCGGCCAGCAGAACGACTACGCCATGCTGCCCGCCACCGCCGCGCTGGTCGCCAAGACACGCACGGTCAGCGGGCCGGCCCGGATCAACGCCTACCGAGAACTGTTCCAGTTCAACGATGCTCGGGCACTGCTCGTCGGCCTGTACACGCCCGACACGAACTACGCGGTGAACCCCAAGCTGAACTGGACGCCGCGGGCCGACGGCATGATCACCGTGCACGCCGCGACCTTCCGGACCGCCGCATGACCGACCTGGTCATCGGCAACGTGCACCCGTGGGGCGGGCAGCCGGTCGACCTGGTCATCGAAAACGGGGTAGTGGCAAAGGTTTCCGATGTATCGGCGACCGGGCCGGCCGACCATGCGACCGCCGCCCGCACGTACCTCGATGGTGGCGGTCGGCTCATCCTGCCCGCACTCTCCGACGTCCATCTGCACCTGGACTCCAGCTGTCTCGGCCTGCCCGTCCGCCGCTACACCGGCGGGCCCGGCCGCTGGGGCCGGATCATGAACGATCGGGAGCACTGGCGATCGGCGGAACGGACCGTCACGGAACGGGCTTCGTTCACCCTCGCCGTGGCGGTCGCCAATGGCGCCACCCGGATCCGCACCCACGCTCAGGTGGATGCCGACTCCGGGTTGGACAAGCTCGAGGGCGTACTGGCGGCGCGGGAACGCTACGCCGAGGTCGCCGATGTACAGATCGTCGCGTTCCCGCAGGTCGGGATTCTGCGTGAACCCGGCGTCGTGGGACTGCTCGACGCGGCGCTGCGGGCGGGCGCGGACCTCATCGGCGGCATCGACCCGTGCGAGATCGATCGTGACCCGGTGCGCCACCTCGACGCCGTCTTCCTGCTCGCCGAACGGCATCAGGTCGATGTCGACATCCATCTGCACGAGGCCGGCGAGCTCGGGTTGTTCACGCTGTCGCTCATCCTGGAACGGGTCGAGGCGCTCGGGATGCAAGGGCGGGTGACGATTTCGCATGCGCGGTGTCTCGCGAGCCGCCTGCCCGGCGTCGCGGCGGCGATCGCCCGCCTCGCGGCGAACGAGGTGGCGATCACGCATGCCGCGGGCGGGAACGGCTGGGAGCTGCCGCTGCTCGAGTTGGCGGCGGCCGGGGTGCGAGTCGGGGTCGGCATGGACGGCCAGCGTGACTTCTGGTCCCCGTACGGCAACGGCGACATGCTCGATCGGGCCTGGCAACTGGCCTTCACCAACGGATTCTCCGGCGATGCGGAGATCGAGCACGCGCTCGCCATCGCTACCTGGGGCGGTGCGGGCGTGATCGATCGCCGCCTGGGCGTCCTCGACCGGCTCGGGCTGCACCCCGGGTTCGAGCCGGGGGATCCCGCCGAATTCTTGCTGGTCGAAGCGCTCAGCCCGACCGAGGCCGTGATGGATCGGCCTGCTGAGCGGACCGTTGTGCATCGTGGGGCGGTCATCGAAGTCGACACGGCTCTGGAGGGTTTCGAGTGGCCCGGCGGGAAGGGGAGGTGAGCGTGCGTCGCGCCATCCGGGCAGCGCATGTGCTCGCCCATTCGGGGGACGGGCATGTGCTGCTGGACAATGCGGAGGTCGTGGTCGACGGGACGCGCATCCTCGCCGTCGGGCCGCACGGCGCGGCGGCGGTGGACGAGGTGGTCGATCTGGGCGAGGCCCTGTTGATGCCAGGATTCATCGACCTCGACGCGCTGACCGATATCGACCACGCCCTGATCGACTCCTGGCAGTCACCCGAGCTCGGACTCGGGCTGCAGTGGTCCCGCGACTATGCCGAGCAGCGGCGGCGAGCGGTATTCGACAGCGCCGAACGGGCTTTCATCCGCGAATACGGGTTCGTCCAGCTGCTGCTGCACGGCGTCACCACCGCCATGCCCATCGCCTCGGAGGTGCACAGCGACTGGGCGGAGACCTTCGACGACGCGGTGGCCATGGCCGGGACCGCCGAACGGCTGGGGCTGCGTGTCTATCTCGGGCCGAGCTACCGGTCCGCGGTGAATGTGGTGGACGACGACGGGACCCGCTCCCTGTATTGGAACGAGGCGCTGGGTCTCGAAGGATTCGACGGGGCCGAACGATTCTTGGATTGGGCCCGCCGCAACCCCTCCGATCTGGTGCACGGCGTCCTGTTGCCCTGTCGCATAGAGACACTCAGCGAAGATCTGCTGCGGCGGACCGCGAAGCTCGCCACCGAGACCGGGGTGCTGGTCCGATTGCACGCGCTGCAGGGGCTCACCGAACGCAGTCTCGTGCTGGAGAAGTTCGGTGCGCCTCCGCTCCAGGTCTTGGAGCGCACCGGTCTGCTCGGTCCGAAACTGCTGCTGCCGCACGGGATCTACGTCGACTCGCATCCGCTCGTCGGCCTGGGGACCGATGTCGACGTCGCGACTCTGGCCGGCGCGGGCGTCACGATCGTGCACTGCCCGCTCACCTCGGCGCGCTACGGCGCGGCCCTGGACAGTTTCGAGCGCTATCGGGCGGCCGGAGTCGGTCTCGCACTCGGCACCGATTCCTTTCCGCCCGACCTGATCCGGGGCATCGACACCGGCGTCAACGTCGCCAAGGTCGCCGCACACCGCCTCGACGCGGCCCGCTACGGCGACTACCTGACCGCCGCGACGCTGGGCGGCGCCACCGCCCTCGGCCGCCCCGACCTCGGTCGAATCTCGGCGGGCGCCACCGCCGATCTGGTCGCCTTCCGGCTCGGCGACATCCGTGACGGCGTCCTCGACGATCCGATCCGCACCATCTGCATGAACAGCACGGCCCGCGCGGCGACCTTCTCGATGATCGCCGGCCGCATCGTCATGCGCGACGGCGAACTGCCGGGCATCGACCTACCCACCATGGCCCGCCGCGCCCAATCCCTGTTCGACCGCATGCGCCAGGCGTACTCCGAAAGGGACTATCTGCGCCGCAACCCCGACGCCCTCTTCCCGTCATCCTTCCCCCGAACGCGGTTCACCGCCTGAGCGAATGCGGTCAGGAACTGAGGTCCACTTCGGTGCCGATGCCGTCGGCTCGGGCCTTGTCGATGATCAGGCGGGCGGTGGCCAGGTCCTGGAGGCCGATGCCGACGGAGTTGTAGAGGGTGATGTCGGTGTCGGTGGTGCGGCCGGGGGAGGTTCCGGTGATGACGTCGCCCAGTTCGGTGGTGACCGCGGAGTCGGGGATCGCGCCCTCGGCGATGGCGAGGAGGGTGTCGCCGGATTTGGTGAGGGTGGTGGCGATCGAGTCGACTATGACGCGGGAGCGGCGCATGGCCTCGCCGTCGACCTCGCGGTGGTCGTTGCGTGGGGGCGCGCCCACCGCGTTGACGTGGAGGCCGGGGGTGAACCAGGCGCCGTGCACGATCGGGTCGCGGGACGGGGTCAGGGTGCAGAGGATGTCCGCGGCTCGGGTGACCGCCTCGGGGGTGTCGAGGGCTTCGATGGTGAGGTCGAGATCGGCTACGGCAGTGCGGAATTCGCCGATGGTCGCGGCGGTGCGGGACCAGACGTAGACGGTGTCGAGGGCGCGGACGCGGGCGATCGCGCGGGTGTGCTCGACGGCCAGGTTGCCCGCGCCGATCACGCCGAGGGTCGAACTGGCCTGGCGGGCCAGGTATTTCGTCGCGACCGCGGTGGCGGCGGCGGTGCGTACGGCGGTGACCAGCCGGCCGTCGATGAGGGCCTCGCAGCCGCCGTGCTCGGCCGAGGTCACCACGATCACCGATCGCTGCACCGGCAGCCCGCGGGCTCGGTTGTCCGGCAGATCGGCGAGTAGTTTCACGGCGGCCGCGCCCGCGGATTCGGCGGCGGCGGCCATCGGGATGAACGCGGCCCGGCCCAAGGACATGGCGGGCGGGGCGGGGACCACCGCGGTGCCGCGGGCGAGGTCGGCGTGTGCGCGTTCCACCGCCGCGAGCACCTCGCCGCGGTCGAGCACGGCGCGCACATCGGAATGCGACAGGATCAGAGTCAACGGTGCTCCTCGAGAACGGTTGCGGGTCAGAAGGTTCGGGCGAACGCGACGGTCAGGTCGCGGGGGGAGCGGCTGTTGCCGACCAACCCGCTCACGGCGACGATCGCGATCAGATAGGGCAGCATCACCAGCAGCGCGAACGGCACGTGCAGACCGAGCGCGGGGAGCGCGAACTGCAGCGCCTGGGCGATACCGAAGAACACCGAGGCCAGGACCACCCCGAGCGCCCGCCACCGTCCCGCGATCACCGCCACCACGGCCAGATAGCCGATGCCGCCGGTTATGTTGTCGCTGAAGGAATGCACCTCCGACAGCGCGAGCTGCGCGCCGCCCAGACCGGCGGCCACCGCGGCCACCAGGACACAGCCGTAGCGGACCGCGCGCACCGGAAGCCCGGTGCGATCCGCCGCCACGGCATCCTCGCCGATGGCGTCGACCACCAGACCGAGCTTGGTGCGCCGGGCGAACACCACCGCGAGCACGGCGACCAGCAGCATGCACAGATAGCCGAGCGCCGTCTGCCCGAACAACGCCGGCCCGACCACCGGGATGTGGTGCAGCAGCGGAATGGGCAGCGGGTCGAAACCCGGAGCGCTGTGCCCCTTGCCATCGGCGAGCAGCAATCGTGCACCGTAGGTGGTCGCGCCCAGCGCCAGCGCATTGCTCGCGATTCCGACGACGATCTGGTCGGCCCGCAACGCGACGCTCCACACCGCTTGCACCACACCGAAGATCGCCGCCGCCGCGACGGCCGCGAGCGTGCCGAGCACCGGCGAACCGGTGGAGACCGCGCCGAGGACACCGGCGAACGCGCCGGTCAGCATCATCGCCTCGAGACTCAGATTGAGCACTCCGGCACGTTCGCTGACCAGCTCGCCACTGGCGGCCACCAGGATTGGTAGGGTGAAACCGATTCCGCTGGTGGCGATATCGGTGACAGTGTCGAGACTCATCGCGTCGCCCCCGTCAGCTCCGGCATGGAAACATCCTGGGTGTCGGATGTTTCGACCTTGGGGCGTCGCGTGGTCCAGATGGCCGCGCCCGCGATGAACACGATCATCAACGACTCCACGACCGAGACCGTCGAAGCGGGCACGTTCGCCGCCAGCTGCAGGTTGATGCCACCGGAGACCAGGAACCCGAGTAGCATCGACACCGCGGCGACCGCGGTGAGCGAGCCGCGGGCCAGCAGCCCCACCACGAGTCCCGAGAAGCCGTAACCGGAAGAGAATCCCTCGGCGAGCACGAACGGTGCTGTCGCGACCAGCAATCCGCCCGCCAGGCCCGAGAACGCGCCCGCTCCGGACAAGCTGAGAAAACGCAGCCGATCGACGGGCAGGCCGAGCCGGGCCGCCGCGTCGGGATTGCGCCCGACCGCGCGCAGCCGGGTGCCGAGTGCTGTGTGGCGCACCATGATCGCGGTACCGACTGCGGCTGCCAGCGCGATCCACAGCGCGATGGTCGCAGGGGAGCGCGGGATGCCGAGCAATGGCAGATGCGCTGCGGAAGTCAGCGGTTCGGACTGTGGCAGCGTCTCGGAGGAGGTGACCGGCTGGCGCAGCAGCGCGGGCTCGTGCACGACCAGCAACACCAGGGCCAGGCCGACGAAGTTCAGCAGCAGCGTGGTGATGATCTCGCTGGTGCCGCGCCGCACCCGCAGATACGCCGCGATCGCCGCCCACGCCCATCCGGCGGCCGCCGCGCCCGCCAGCACCGCGGGCAGCGTGACCGCGGCGGGCGCGCCGGTCAGGGTGGTGCCGATCGCGGTGGCGGCGATACCGCCGGCGCAGATCTGGCCCTCCCCACCGACATTCACCAGTCCGGCGCGGTGCGCGATGGTGAAGCCGACCGCGACCAGCATGAGGGTGGCGGCCACATTGAGGGATGCGCCGACCGCGTAATTGCTGCCGAACATCCCCTCCCACAAAGCCGTCACCGCGGTGCCGGGTGCCGCACCGGCCGCGGCGGCCAATGCGAGGCCGATCAGCCCGGCGGCGACCATGGCCGCGGCGGCGGCCACGATCGGCCGGTATGCCGTGACGCTCATCCGGCGACTCCCATCATCAGTTCACTGATCTGCTGTGCCGCAGCGGGATCGGCGGTCGACACCGGCCCGGTGAGCGCGCCCCGGTAGGCGACGAACACCCGGTCGCACAGCGCCAGCAGTTCCGGCACCTCGCTGGACACCACGAGCACCCCGCAGCCGTCGGCCGCCGCGCGCCGCAGCCGGGTCAGCACGAAATCCACCGCCCCGATATCGAGTCCCCGCGTCGGCTGGGCGGCGACCAGGCAGCGCAGGTTCTCCGTCGACAGCTCACGCGCCAGCACGACCTTCTGCTGATTGCCGCCCGAGAGCGACCCCATCCGCACCCACGGCCCGGCGGCCCGCACATCGAAACGCTCGAGTTCGGCCTGCGCGGCCCGGCCCATCGCCCGCTTGTCGAGCAGACCGAAGCGGCGGAAGCGGCCCAGCCTGCCCAGGAACAGGTTTTCGGCGAGGGACATGTCGGCGATCATCGCGTCGCGATGCCGGTCCTCGGGGACGACGCCGAGTCCGAGCCTGGTCCGGCTCGCGGGTGTGGCCGCGGTGATGTCGCTGCCGTCCAAGGTGATTCGGCCGCTGTCGGCCGGAGTCGCGCCGGACAGCACGCTCACCAGTTCGCTCTGGCCATTGCCCTCGACCCCGGCGATGCCGACGATCTCGCCGGGCCGCACCGCGATCGCCACATCGTGGAGCGCGGTGCGGCCGTCGGGGTGGTCGACGCTGAGCGCCGCCACCTCGAGGACCGCGGGCCCGCTTGCCGGCTTAGGCGAATGATCCTGTCGGACAACAGCAGCCGAGGCCGTATCGATGCCGAGCGTGGCCGCGACGGTCGGGTCGAGGTCGGCGGGGCTGCGGCCGACCATCGCGGTCAACAGCTCCGACACCGTGGTGCCCGGCAGCCGCCCGCCGCCCGCGACGGTGCCGCGGCGCAATACCGTCGCGGCATCGGCGACCCGGGCGACCTCGCCGAGTTTGTGCGTCACCAGCACCACCGCCTTGCCGTCAGCGGCGATCGCGCGGCAGGTGTCGATCAGTGCATCGATCTCGGCCGGATCCAGGACCCCGGTCGGTTCGTCGAGCAGGATGAGCGAGGGATCGCGCAGCAACGCCTTGACGATCTCCACCTTCTGCCGCGCGCCGACCGGCATGGCGGCGACCCGCTGATCGAGATCGATACGCAGCCGGTAGCGCTCGGCGATGTCGTCGAGCCGGACGGCGAGTTCACCGCGGCGCATCCGCCATCCGCTCTGGGTGAGGGCGAGGTTCTCCCCGACGGTCATGGTGGTCACCAGGCTGAAGTGCTGATGCACCATCGCCACTCCGGCGGCCATTGCCGCGGCCGGTGAATCGGGTTGAAAAGTCATGCCGCCGAGCGACATTCGACCGGAATCGGGTCGGTAGCCGCCGAATACCAGATTGCACAGCGTCGACTTGCCCGCGCCGTTCTCGCCGAGAACGCAATGCACGGTGCCCTTTTCGACGGTGACATCGACCCCGTGCAGCGCCCGGACCGCGCCGAAACTCTTACCGAGGCCCTGCAGGGCCAATGCCGGATCGCTCATCTCAGTACGGCTTGACCGCGCCGGTCGACAGCGCCGTCTCGGCCTTGGCCAGCGCGTCGGCGGTGCTCTGGTCGCACAGCTTGAAATCCGTGCCGTGGTTGGGCGAGGTGAGCCCGAACTTCACGTTCTCGGCCTTCCAGGTCCCGTTCACGGCGGCATCGACGGCGTATTCGACCTCGGCGCCGATGTCGGTGTGCACGTAGCCGAGGTAGGCGGGGTTGGTGCAGTCGCCGGGGACCGGGCCACCGATCATCGCGGTATTCGACTGGGCCGCAGCCTGTTCCATGCCCGCCTTGCCCAGGTTGACGATCTGTCCGAGCGCACCCGCGCCGGCGCCGTAATCGGCCAGCGCGGCCTGCTTCGCCTTGGCCGGATCGTTGAAATCGCCGACGTACTGCGGGGTCAGCACCTTGATGTCGGGCTTGGTGAAGCGCGCCCCGTTGCCGTACGCGGTCGCGGCATTGACGATCGCGGGAAGTTCGACGCCGCCGACGAAGGCGACCGTGCCGGTCTTGGATCCCGCCGCAGACACCGCGCCGCTGAGGAATTCGGCCTCGGCCTGCTGCGGGTCGTAGTACGCGAGGTTGGACAGCGGCTTGGCGTCGGCGGGGCCGCCGATCTCGACGAACTTCACGTTCGGGAACTGCGGGGCCACCTTGCGCACGTCGGCGTCGGTCTGCCCGCCCAGCGAGATCACCAGATCGTTCGACGAGGCGAAGCGCACCAGCGCCTGCTGGTAGTCCGCGGCCGCGACCTGCTCGACCTTGCTGAGTTCGACCTTGCCGCCGAGGCTTTCGGAGACGCGCTGGTATCCGAGGTAGCCGGACTGCATGAAGCCGGTGTCCGACAGCGAGCCGGGGAAGAACACACCGACCTTCAGCTTCCCGCCGGAGGAAGCGGTGTCGGCGGAGCCGCAGGCCGACAGGACAGCGGCGGCGGCGAGTGCGGCCGAGCCGAACGCGATCGCGCGTCGAGTGGACTTGTGCACGGGGGGACTCCTTGCTCGAACGTTCCGCCGACTTAGCGGTATACCATTAGATGATGAGCGTGGTTTCCCCATGTGACGTGCGGATTACCGAAACGTAAGAAATCGTGACCCACTTCGCGGGCCGCTACCGTGGGAGGCGTGTGGGAGCGGAAGGACGGTGTCGTGGCGCAGGAAACGACGAAGAAGTCGCTGCGGGATCAGGCCTATGAGGAATTGCGGGACCGGATCATCGATCTGCGGCTGAGTCCCGGCCAGCGACTCGTCGAACGAGACCTGGCCGCGGAACTGGCGATCTCCCGCATCCCCTTACGCGAGGCGTTGCAGATGCTGGAACGCGAAGGGCTGGTGGTGATCGTGCCCCGGCAGGGCGCGATCGTCGCCCCGTTCACCGTCGCCGACGTGCGCGACCTGTTCGACGTCCGGGAGAGCCTCGAAGTGCTGGCGGCCCGGCTCGCCGCGGAACGCGTCACCACCGCCGACCTGGCCGTGCTGCGCGACCAACTGACCGCGGCCCGCGACGCGACCGCCCGCGGCGATCAGGCCGCGATCGCCGCCGCCAACGCGAGCTTCCACGCCGTGATCGTCGATATCTCCGGTAACCCGCTGCTGCAATCCCTGTTGCGCCCCTTGGAATCTCGGGTCCGCTGGCTGTTCCACCTCACCAAGGAACGCGACCCCGGCACGCAATGCGAGGAACACGAACTCCTCTACGCCGCCATCGCCGACCACGATCCCGCAGCCGCCGCCGAAATCGCCTACCGGCACGTCGCTTCCGGCCGCGAACCCAGCATCGCCCTGTCCGAACAATGGTCGATGCCTGCCATCGACCCGGTCACCGCCACCCGCACGCGCCAGCGCATGCCGCAACGCGACTCGATGCGGCTGGTGCGCGGGGAGGCGTAACCGGTCAGAGAGCCGGGTCGCCGTAGGCGGCGGCTACTTCCTGGGAGGTGCCCCAGCGGCTGTAGGTGGGGGATTGGGGCCAGTCGGTGGGGGAGTCCTGCCACTCTTCCTGGCGGCCGTAGGGGAGCAGGTCGATGAGGGGGAAGGTGTGGGTGAGTTGTTCTACGCCTCGGCCGTTGGTGTGCCAAGTGCGGTAGACGGTGTCGCCGTCGCGCAAGAAGACGTTGACGCCGAAGCCGCCTGCGGGTGGGGCGTCCATATCGGTGCCGAAAGGGCTGTTGGCGGTCGAGTACCAGGGCATTTTGTTGCCTACTCGGCGTTTGTAGGCGAGGGCTTCGTCGATCGGGCCCTGGGTGACGATGACGAAGCGGGCGTCATAGTTGTCGAGGAAGTTCAGGCGGGTGAACTGGGCGGTGAAACCGGTGCAGCCGGGGCATTGCCATTCCTTGCCCTCGAACCACATGTGGTTGTAGACGATCAGCTGGGATTTGCCCTCGAAGATGTCGGCGAGGGCGATCGGGCCCGCTTCGCCCTCCAGGGTGTAGGCGGGGAGTTCGACCATGGGGAGGCGGCGGCGTTGGGCGGCGATGGCGTCCAGTTCGCGGGTGGCGGCCTTCTCACGGGTGCGCAGGGTTTCGAGTTCTTTGCGCCAGGTGGCGGCGTCGACTATCGGTGGCAACGGGTGGGTGCTCACGGGAGGTCCTCCTGACCGGCTCACGGATTGCGTGTTGTAGGCAGAGACGGTGGGGGCTCGCCGAATTCATCGGTGCCGCGCGATCGGGTCCGGATCAGTTGGCGCGGTTCGCGTAATCGTGGGGGAGCTTGCCCGGCGGCCGGTCGATGACGGTGTCGTCGTCGGGGCTGCGGGTTTCGAGGAACGTGATGTGGCCGGTGGCGGCGACCAATGTCTGCGGGTAGGTGGGGCCGCGGTTGCGGGCCGCGGTGATCTCGGGGGTGTTGTCCTCGTAGCGGCCCAGCGTGAATTCGGGGTAGTCGAGCATCCACTGCGGGTAGCAGATGGTGGTGTGGACGCGGCGTTCCCCGAGCCAGGCGATGACCACGGTGACCGTGCCGGTCGGTTCCACCCAGGCGAGTTTGAACATGTCGTCGCTGAGTTGCACGATCTTGGCCGGCTGTGCGGTGGACCAGCGGCCGAACATGGGGCCCATCAGGCAGCGGAAGGCGACGGTGTGCGAGTTGCGGACGTAGAGCTCGTACTTCCAGCCGTTCTCGTACGTATAGATCAGGTGCTGTCCGACGATGCCCGTCAGGTCACCGGCCCAGGCCGGTATGGTGGCAGCTTCTTCGGCGCTCATCGTGCACTCCTCTCGGCCGACCTGCATCGAGCCCCGGGTGTCCCCGGCCAGCCTATCCGCTGATCACGCCGTTTCGAGGAACCCCGGCGGACCGCCGGGCCCGCGGGGTCATGCCGACCCCGCGGGCGCGGCGTTGCGCGCACAGCTCGACGAGCAGGTGTTCAGCTCGGTGCCCGCTCTCGCCGTGCCGGATGACCGGCAGCGACGCGAGCTGTACGCGCTACTGGAACATGGAGCGTTCCAATGGCATTCAGCTGTTCGCTGCCGCCCCCGCCGGGATGCTCGCCGCGGGCGGGCTGATGAACCCGTCCGCCGTGCCGACCACGGCGCCGACGCCCGCGCCGAGAGCCGCGAACGGTACGGCGACGAAGGCATAGCCGAGGGCCGCTCCCACCACCGGAACCACCACGAGACCGATCGGTGCGAAGGGGAGCCCGGCGACGAGTCCGGACACGGCGCCGATCACAGCGCCGACGGAGGCGATCGGGCTCGCGGCGGTGGCGCCGACGGCCGCGCCGATCGCCGCATCGCCGATCACCTTCTTGGCGACGTGGGTCGCCCGCGGTTGATCGACCCCGGCCGCCTGGAGCGCCTGCGCCAGAACGGCTTCCGCGTTCGCCGAGGCGGTGTTGATCTGCTGCGTCTGCTCGGCGGTCAGGAAGAACGGCTGCTCGAGCCGGACGGTGCCGATCTGGATGGCCGAATCGGGGATGGCGTCGGCGGGCTGGACGGCCGCCGCCGGCTCCTCCGCGAGTGCGGGTCCGGCACCCAGCAGGGTGAGGGACAGCGGAAGGGCACTGACGACAGCCAATTTGGCGGCGCGCCGAAATGCCGGACGAACGGGACTCTTAGCCTGGGCACTGCCCATAGGTGACCTCATTCCGTAGTTTCGATGCCGTTCGCATCTTCATTCGGAACCGGAGGCCGCACGGATCGTCCGGATCTCGGAACTATCGCCCGCCGTGGCCCATTCGCGGGCCGGGGCCACCCCAGTTGTGGTGGCCGTGATGGCCGTGGTGCAAGAGCACCAGCATGCCCACGATATAGAGCGCGGCGAACACGACGAGCAGTGCACCGCCGATCCACAGGGAGAGAATGCCGAGGTAGCGGGCTCGGCCGGAGGCGTACCGGGCCCCGTCGGCGTCGCCTTCGCTCCACAACGGGAAGACCTCGAGGGCGTGGGTGAACGCGGAGAACGACAGCGGCCAGAAGAACAGCAGGGAGGCTACGGCCCAGCCGATATTGTTCGGTGGGCGGGTCGCCGTTTTCTGGATATTTGCGGTCGGGGCGGGCGCCGGGAGTTCGGTGGTCCGGGGCTCGTCGGGTGTGGCGGCCGGGTCGGGTGCGGTCATGGCGGAATCCTTTTCGAATTTGCCTGGTCCGCGAGGTTTCGCGAACCCTGTGAGATCGATTACGACACCGTTGTCTGGTAGGTGGCCGAGAACCGCCGGTGAGGTCCCTGCGTAGCTGGACACGGCTGCGCGGGCACCGCGGAATATCACCGCTGCACCGGACTGGCTGGACAATCGCATCCCGACGATGATTCCCTCACTCCGCCCGGGCTACTGGCAGCAGGACGGATTCTGGACCGACGCCTCCGACAACCGGCAGCCGGTCGGCGGCGCGGGCGTCACCACCGCGTATGTGCTGAGCGAGCAGGGCAATCGGATCGCGATCCTGGATCCGTGGTTGCCCGGCGGCGATCCCACCGCGCCCGACGACTACTCCTACGAGATGCCCACTCCGAAGCACGGCCGCTACGAGGCGGTCAACCTCAGCTCGGCGGGCTCGACCACGCTGGTGATCAACCGGTTCGGCGACATGTACACCCGACTGTGGGATTTCGACATGTCCGGCGCGGACGACATCTTCTTCCGCTATTCCTACGACGATCAGCGCGGCAAGCCGGCGGCGCCCAACCTGAGCATGGACGAGATCGACACGCTCTTCGGTCCGAAGGCGTACGCCGCCAACCAGCTGCCCGCCCCGGACTGGGTGCGGCAGCCCAAGATTCCGGGTGAGATCACTTCGGCGGTCAGCATCCATCAGACCGGCGGGGACTCCTCGGACCGGGAGCTGCGCGTCGAGGGTCGCAGCGGCGGCCGGACCGGGTACTGGCACAAGCCGGTCGATCCGGACGCGAGCTGGAGCTTCGAGGCGACCGGCGCGGGCCTGACCGCGGATCTGTTCGACAATCGCCCCGGCGACCACTCCGACGAGACCCTGGCCGGGCCGTCCGGGATCGACTACGGGTATGCCGATCCGGCCCAGTGGACCTTGGGCACAACCGATTTCGACTATGCCGCCTCGCCCGCGCCGCTGCGACTGTGTGCCGGTGAGGCGTGCGTGGACCTGCGCCTGCACCTGGTGGACGGCCTGCGACTGCTGCGAGCCGCCGACGGCCTCACCGGTGCGCCCCGCGAATATCTCGCCGCGATCGAGGTCCCGCAGTCCGTGCTCGACGAGCTGCCGGAACAGCCCCCGGCCCTGGCCGCAGCCATCCGAACTCTCACCGGCACAGCCAGATTCCGAGAGTTCAAGGCGACCGCGACCCTCGATGACCTGACCCTGCCACTGCCGGGCGGCCCGATCGTGCTGCGCCGAACGCGCTGACCTACTGGAGGTCGTCGGACAGCGCCGCGGCGACCTCCGTCAGCAGCGGCGCGGCCCGCTCGACCAGCTCCTCGGTCATGCGTCCCACCGGGCCGGACACGGAAATCGCCAGCCGGGCAGGCGCCTTCGGGACGGCGACGGCCACGCATCGCACGCCCAGCTCCTGCTCGCCCTCGTCCATGGCGTACCCGGTGCGCGCGGCCTGCTCGAGCTGGCGAGCGAATTCCTCGGGTTCGGTGATGGTGGTGTCGGTGTAGCGCGGCATTCCGGTGCGCCGCAACAGTTCCCGGGTGAGGTCCGGCGGTGATCCGGCCAGGATCGCCTTGCCGACGGCCGTGCAGTGCGGCAGCACCCGGCGCCCCACTTCGGTGAACATCCGCATGGAGTGCCGCGACTGCACCTGTGCCACATAGACGATCTGATCGCCGTCGAGCATCGCCATGTTCGCGGACTCGCCCAGTTCGTCGACCAGCCGCGCCAGGTGCGGCCGGGCCAGCACCGACAGCATCTGGGAGGAGCTCTCGCCGAGCTTGATCAGCTTGGGGCCCAGCACATATTTCCGCGACGGCTCCTGGTGCAGGTAGCCGAGATCCACCAGGGTGCGGACCAGGCGGTGGATGGTGGGCAGCGGCAGTCCGGAGGCGGTGGCCAGCTGGGAAAGCCCCATCATGCCGCCCTCGTCGGCCATGAGTTCCAGTAGTCCGAACGCGCGCTCGATGGATTGCACACCCCCGGTGCCGCCCTTGGACTCCCTCGCTGCGGGCACCCGGTCCTCCTTAGTTTTTCCGAATGCCGGAATAGTAGCCTGGGGCGCATGCGGCTACGCGCGGAGTTCACGACCGAACCGTTCCACGGCGAAGGGGAGGCGCCGCCGCATGCGCTGGCGGCCCTCGAGCTCGCCGAATCGGCCGGTTTGGAGTGCGATTTCGGTCCGCTCGGCACCTCGGTGGCCGGGTCGGACGAGCGGCTGCTGCCGGTGCTGGGCGAGATCATGGTGACCGCCTTCGCGCACGGCGCGACCCGGGTGACCATGCAGGTCGAACAGGATGACTGAGGGTTCGCCGGTGGATGCTTCCCACCCGGTTCTGGTGACTCTCGCACCACTGCTGGAGAAGACCGGCGGGCGGCTGGTGCCCGCGCACGAGGCGACCGCCGAGGATGTCCCGCTGGTGTGGGAGGGGCAGACGCTGGCGTGTGTGCGCTTCGGTCAGCCGGAGGCCGACACGCTGGGCGGTCTGGAGCGGCTGCTCGACGAGGTGGCTGCCGAACTGGGCGGTCCACTCACCGAGTTGCCGCGCGTCGACAAGCAGCGTGCCGTGCGGTTGCTGGAAGAGCGCGGCGCGTTCACCTTCCGCAAGTCCGCCGAGACGGTGGCGGCGGCGCTGGGCGTCACCCGCTTCACCGTCTACAACTACCTCAACCGCGAGCGCGCCTGACCGCTCCGCGGCGCTCACCATTGCGCTGACCTGCACCCTCTGTATATTTTCAACAAACTGTTGACGGGTTGTTGTGGCCCGTGCCACTCTTCTCGGGTGGCGGAATCACCCTTCCGTTATCCGAGAGAGGTTGCGCCGATGGTGACGTTGAGCGAATTCAATTCGACAGCCGGTGATCGACTCCGGCCGGACCTGCTGACCTGCTGTGACGTGCCCGCCTGGGTCGACAGCCTGCTGGCCGACCGGCCCTATGCCGACATCGACGGCCTGCTCGCCCGGGCCGACGAACTCGCCGGCGCCCTGACCGGAGCCGATGTGAACCGCGCGCTGGCCGCGCACCCCCGCATCGGCGAGCGGGTCAGCGGCACCGGGACCGGATCGGCCTGGTCGCGGCAGGAACAGGCCGGGGTCGGGCAGGACGCGGCCGTCTCGGCCCAGCTGCTCGACGGCAACCGCGCCTACGAGCAGCGGTTCGGCCGGGTCTTCCTGATCTGCGCCACCGGCCTCTCCGCCGAGCAGATCCTCACGAATCTGCGCGAGCGCCTCACCAATGACGATGCCGCCGAGGCGGCCGTGGTGGCCGGAGAATTGCGCAAGATCGCCGTCCTCCGCCTGCGAAAGGTCTTCGAACAATGAGCACCATTACGACGCACATCCTGGACTCCGCGCTCGGCAAGCCCGCCGCCGGCGTCCCGGTCCGGCTGGAACACCTCGGCCCCGAGACCCGGGTGCTGGCCGAGGGCAAGACCGATGACGACGGCCGCATCCGCGACCTCGGCCCCGAGGGCCTCGAGGCGGGGCACTACCGGCTCACCTTCGACATCGAGTCCTATTCCGCCGCAACGCGACAGACCTACTTCTATCCCACGGTGTCGATCACGTTCATCGTGGCGGGCGAGCCCGGCGAGCACTACCACGTGCCCCTGCTGATGAGCCCCTTCGCCTATTCCACCTACCGAGGAAGCTGAACTCACATGGCAATCAAGCTGGGACAGAACCAGTACGGCAAGGCCGAGAACCGCGTCGTCCGTGTCTACCGCGACACCCCGCGCCACCAGATCCGCGACCTGAACGTCTCCTCGGCGCTGCGCGGCGAGTTCGCCGATGCCCACATCACCGGTGACCAGGGCGACGTGCTGCCCACCGACACCCAGAAGAACACCGCCTTCTCCTTCGCCAAGGAGAAGGGCGTGCACTCCATCGAGGAGTTCGGCCTCACCCTCGCCGACCACTTCATCTCCCGCGCCCCCACCGCCACCGGCGCGCGTGTGGAGGTCGAGGAGTACTCCTGGGATCGCATCGAGGTCGACGGCTCCGGCCACGACCACTCGTTCGTGAAGTCGGGCCAGGGCATTCGCACCACCGTGGTGAACGTCGACGGCGTCGGCCCGGATCGGGTGGCGCACGTGGTATCCGGGGTGCGGGACCTGACCCTGCTCAAGACCACCGGCTCGGAATTCCACGGCTTCTTCAAGGACAAGTACACCACTCTGCAGCCGACGAACGACCGCATCATGGCGACCTCGCTGGTGGCCAAGTGGCGCTACAACCACACCGACGTCGACTGGGACAAGACCTACGACGCCATCCTCAAGACCATCCTGCGGCAGTTCGCCGTGGTGCACTCGCTCGCGCTGCAGCAGACCCTGTACTCCATGGGCCGCGCGGTGCTCGAGCAGTTCACCGAGGTCGCCGAGATCCGTTTCTCCGCACCGAACAAGCACCACTTCCTGGTGGACCTCAGCCCCTTCAACGTGGAGAACTCGGGCGAGGTCTTCATCGCCGCGGATCGCCCCTACGGCCTCATCGAGGCCACCGTCGAGCGCGACGACGCCCGCGAAGCCGGCAACGCCTGGCTCGCCACCCCCGGCTTTTGCTGACGGGACTCAGCCGGATCCCCCTCTTCCTGAACTAGGAGGTGCGGCGATGGGCGATGACCAGAGCCGCGTGTCAGTGATCGTCACCCGTCCCGAGGATGCTCGACATTCGTTGGGGCAGTTGGCGATCTACGGAACTCAGCACATCCTGACGATGTACGGCGGCGTGATCGCGCCGCCACTGATCGTCGGCGGTGCGGCCGGGCTCTCGGTGTCGGACATGGCTCTGCTGGTGACAGCGGGCCTGTTCCTCTCCGGCCTGGCCACCCTGCTCCAGACCCTCGGAATCGGGCCGGTCGGCTCCAGATTGCCGATCGTGCAGGGCATTTCGTTCGCCAGCGTCTCCACGATGGTAACCATCGCGAGCGACGGCGGACTCCGGCCGGTCTTCGGGGCGATCATCGTCGCCGGTCTGATCGGCCTGGCGCTGTCCAGCTTCTTCGCCAAGCTGGTGCGCCTGTTCCCGGCGGTGGTGACCGGGACGATCATCACGGTGATCGGACTCTCGTTGCTGCCCACCGCATTCCGGTGGGCGATGGGCAACAATCCGAAGGCCGCCGATTACGGCTCCATGGGCAATATCGGTTTCGCCGGGCTCACGCTGCTCATCATCCTGGTGATCAGCAGGCTGTTCCAGGGCGCGATCTCACGGCTGTCGATCCTGCTGGGCCTGGCGGTCGGCACGGTGCTCGCCGTGCTCACCCACCACGCCGACTTCGGTGCGGTGAAGGACGCGAAAATCATTGCGCTGCCGCCGATCCTGCACTTCGGCGGGCCGACCTTCGAGGTCGGGGCGATCGTGTCGATGACCATCGTGATCCTGGTGATCATGACCGAGACCACCGCCGACATCCTCGCCATCGGTGAGATCGTCGGCACCGAGGTGGATTCCGCGCGAGTGGCGGCCGGTCTGCGGGCCGACATGCTGTCCACGACCGTCGCGCCGGTGTTCGGCAGCTTCCCGTGCAGCGCTTTCGCGCAGAACGTGGGTCTGGTGGCGCTGACCGGCATCAAGAGCCGGTTCGTGGTCGCCGCGGGCGGTTTGGTGCTGGTGCTGCTGGGGCTGTTCCCGGTGGTGGGCGCGGTGGTGGCCGGGATTCCGTATCCGGTGCTGGGCGGTGCGGGCATCGTGCTGTTCGGCTCGGTGGCGGCGAGCGGTATCCGCACGCTGGCGCGGGTGGACTTCACCGACAATCTGAACATGGTCATCGTCGCGGTGGCCTTGGGTGTGGGCTTGATTCCGATTGCCGCGCCGACGTTCTGGGACAAGTTCCCGACCTGGCTCGGGGTGATCATGCACTCCGGGATCAGTGCCACCGCCGTGGTGGCGATCGTGTTGAACCTGGTGTTCAACGAGATCACCAGTGGAAACCGGGCGGGCGCTTCGGTGTTCGCCGCAGCCGAGGACCTGAAGGACGATCTGGGCGAACGCCTGGACGACGACATCCGCGACTGACTCGGCAACTTCGTATATTTCCTGCTCTACCGGCCGGTAGCTCCCGGAACTCTCTTGACGGGCTTGTTCCGGGAGCTCTAGCATTTTCATATACCGAAAAAACATTTCCGCATTATGGAAAACAGCGGAGAACCTGCGGGAACGACTGGAGGGATTCCTGATGACCCACACGCTGAACTACGCCGTGAACTGCTCGCTGCTGTACACCGAGCTGCCCGTCCTGGAGCGCCCGGAAGCCGTGCGGCAGGCCGGATTCGACGCCATCGAGTTCTGGTGGCCGTTCGCCGAGGCGGTCCCGTCCGACAAGGATGTGGACGCCTTCGTGACCGCGGTCCAGAACGCGGGCGTGCAGCTGATCGGCCTGAACTTCTTCGCCGGTGACATGCCGGGCGGCGACCGCGGCCTGGTCTCCTGGCCGGCTCGCGCTGCCGAGCTCGAGGACAACATCGACGTCACCGTGGGCATCGGAGAACGCCTGGGCACCAAGGCTTTCAACGCCCTCTACGGCAACCGCGTCGACGACGCCACCCCCGAGCAGCAGGACGAGCTGGCCGTCGAGAACCTCTCCGTCGCAGCGCTGGCCGCCGCCCGCATCGGGGCCACCGTGCTGGTCGAACCCGCCTCCGGCGCACCGCGTTACCCGCTGCTGACCGCCGCCGACGGCCTCGCCGTCATCGACAAGGTGCAGGCGCATTCCGGGGTATCGAACATCGGCCTGCTCGCCGACCTCTACCACCTCGCCGTCAACGGCGACGACGTGGACAAGGTGATCACCGAGCACACCGACCGCATCGCTCACGTGCAGATCGCCGACAACCCCGGCCGCAACGAGCCCGGCACCGGTGAACTGCAGCTCGAGCTCCAGCTCACCGACCTCGCCTCGCGCGGCTACCGCGGCTGGGTCGGCCTCGAGTACAAGCCTTCCGGCCGTTCCGAGGACGCCTTCGAATGGCTGCCGCGCGAGCGCCGAGCCGCCAAGTAGACCGAAAACTTTTGACATTCAACGACTTAGGGAACAGATCATGACCAACATCGCTTTCATCGGCCTCGGCATCATGGGCAGCCCGATGGCCGTCCACCTGCAGAACGCCGGCCACGCCGTCAAGGGCTTCGACCGCAGCCCCGCGCAGGCGCAGCCGCTGGTCGACGCGGGCGGCCGGGCCGTCACCTCCATCGCCGACGCCGTGCGCGGCGCCGACGTCATCGCCGTGATGGTGCCGGACTCCCCGCACGTGCAGGAGGTGCTGGCCGGGGAGAAGGGTGTTTTCGAGACCGCCGAGCCCGGCGCGCTGATCATCGACTTCTCGTCCATCCGCCCGGACGTCACCCAGGAGCTGGCCAAGCAGGCCGCCGAGCGTGGCTTCCGCCTGCTCGACGCCCCCGTCTCCGGTGGTGAGCCGGGCGCGGTCAACGCCACCCTGTCGATCATGGTCGGCGGCGCGGCCGAGGACTTCGCCACCGCCGAGCCGCTTTTCGACACCGTCGGCAAGACCATCGTGCACGTCGGCACCAATGGCGCGGGCCAGACCGTGAAGGCCGCCAACCAGCTGATCGTGGCCACCAACATCCAGGCCGTGGCCGAGGCCGTGGTGTTCCTCGAGGCCTACGGCGTCGAGCTGGGTCCGGCACTGGACGTGCTGGGCGGCGGCCTGGCCGGTTCGGCCGTGCTGAACCAGAAGCGCGACAAGATGATCAACCGCGAGTTCGCGCCCGGCTTCCGCATCGACCTGCACCACAAGGACATGGGCATCTTCACCACCGCCGCCCGCGAGGCCGGTCTGGTGACCCCGGCCGGCTCGCTGATCGCGCAGCTGGTCGCCTCGGCCCGCGCCAACGGCGACGGCCACCTGGACCACTCGGCCCTGCTGCGTGGCGTCGAGCGCCTGAGCGGCTCGCTGGACAAGGAGAACTGAGCATGACCCGGATGCGCACCGTCGACGCGGCGGTCCTGATCCTGGAGAAGGAAGGGGCCACACAGGCTTTCGGCCTGCCCGGCGCCGCGATCAACCCCTTCTACAGCGCCATGAAGAAGCACGGCGGCATCAAGCACGTGCTGGCCCGCCACGTCGAGGCCGCCTCGCACATGGCCGAGGGCTTCACCCGGGCGCAGCCCGGCAATATCGGCATCTGCATCGGGACCTCGGGTCCCGCGGGCACCGACATGGTGACCGGCCTGTACGCCGCCTCCGCGGATTCCATTCCGATCCTGTGCATCACGGGCCAGGCGCCCGTGGCCAAACTGCACAAGGAGGACTTCCAGGCCGTCGACATCGCCTCCATCGCCAAGCCGCTGGCCAAGTGGGCCACCACCGTGCTGGAGCCCGCGCAGGTGCCGGGCGCGTTCCAGAAGGCGTTCTGGCTCATGCGCGAAGGCCGCCCGGGCCCGGTGCTCATCGACCTGCCGATCGACGTGCAGCTGGCCGAGATCGAGTTCGACATCGAGACCTACGAGCCGCTGCCGGTCGTGCGCCCCGCCGCCACCCCGGCGCAGGCCGCCAAGGTGCTGGCGATGCTGAACGCCGCCGAGCGTCCGCTGATCATCGCGGGCGGCGGCATCATCAACGCCGACGCCGACGAGCTGCTGGTGAAGTTCGCCGAGCTGACCGGTGTTCCGGTGGTCCCGACCCTGATGGGCTGGGGCACCATTCCCGACGACCACGAGCTGAACGCGGGCATGGTGGGTCTGCAGACCTCCCACATCTACGGCAACGAGTCGCTGCTGGCCGCGGACTTCGTGCTGGGCATCGGTAACCGGTGGGCCAACCGCCACACCGGTGCGCTCGACGTCTACACCAAGGACCGCACCTTCGTGCACGTCGATATCGAGCCGACCCAGATCGGCCGGGTCTTCGCGCCCGACTACGGCGTTGTTTCCGATGCCGGTGCCGCGCTGGAGCAGTTCATCGCCGTCGCCGAATCCCTCGACAAGGTGGGCGGTTTGACCGACCACAGCGAGTGGGTCGAGGAGGTGCGTGCCAAGCGCGCCACCGGTCAGCGCAAGACGCACTTCGAGAACGTGCCGCTGAAGCCGGCGCGCGTGTACGAGGAGATGAACAAGGCGTTCGGCCCGGAAACCCGCTACGTCACCACGATTGGTCTGTCGCAGATCCAGGCGTCGCAGATGCTGCACGTGTACAAGCCGCGGCACTGGATCAACGCCGGTCAGGCCGGGCCGCTGGGCTGGACCCTGCCCGCCGCGCTGGGTGTGGCCACCGCGGTCGAGGACGAGCCGGTCGTGGCGCTGTCCGGTGACTACGACTTCCAGTTCCTGATCGAGGAATTGGCGGTCGGCGCGCAGTTCAACATTCCGTACATCCATGTGCTGGTGAACAACTCGTACCTGGGCCTGATCCGTCAGGCGCAGCGGGCGTTCGACATGGACTACTACGTGCAGCTGGACTTCGAGAACATCAACTCGCCCGAGGTCAACGGTTACGGCGTGGACCACGTGAAGGTCGCGGAAGGGCTGGGCTGCAAGGCGATTCGCGTCTTCGAGCCGCAGGACATCGGTCCCGCGTTCGAGAAGGCCAAGTCGCTGATGGCCGAGTACAAGGTGCCCGTCGTGGTCGAGTGCATTCTCGAGCGCGTCACCAATGTGTCCATGGGCGCGGCCGGGATCGACCAGGTCGTGGAGTTCGAGGAGCTGGCCTCCGCGTTCGCCGACGCCCCGACCGCCACCGTCCCGCTGGACTAGAGGATTCCCATGGCTCGTGTGCTGATCGCCTCCGACAAATTCAAAGGCTCGCTGACCGCGGTGCAGGTCGGGGCCGCCGTGCGAGCCGGAATCCGGCGGACGCGCCCCGACGCCTCGGTGTCGGTGGTGCCGGTCGCCGACGGCGGTGACGGCACCGTCGCCGCCGCCCTCGCGGCCGGGTTCGACGCGGTCCCGTTGACCGCGTCCGGGCCGACCGGGGAACCGGTGCTGACCGCCTACGCCCGCCGCGGCGATCTCGCCGTCGTGGAACTGGCCGACGTGTCGGGCCTGGTGCGGCTGCCGGAAGGCCGCCCGCACCCGATGACCGCCACCAGCCGGGGCACCGGTGAGGTGATGGCGGAGGCGGTGGCGGCGGGCTGCCGCCGCATCGTCCTCGGGATCGGCGGCAGCGCCGGAACCGACGGCGGCGCAGGACTGTTGGAGGCGCTCGGCGCTCGGCTGCTCGACGATGCGGGGCGACCCGTCGGCGACGGCGGGGCGGCGCTCACCCGGGTGGCCTCCATCGACCTGACCGCCCTGCGCGAGCGGATGGACGGCGTCGAGGTCATCGTGGCCTGCGACGTCGACAATCCGCTCACCGGGCCCCTCGGGGCCGCCGCGGTCTACGGACCGCAGAAGGGCGCCGATCCGGCCCAGGTAGCCGAGTTGGACGCCGCGCTCGGGCAGTGGGCGGGGCGGCTGGCTGCCGAGCTCGGGTCGGATCGGCGTGCCGCGGCGGGGGCCGGCGCCGCGGGGGGCGTCGGATTCGCCGCGCTCGCGGTGCTCGGCGCGACCTTGCGGCCCGGCATCGAATTGATGCTGGAGCTGGTCGGATTCGACGAGCGGCTGGCCGGCGTCGACCTGGTCATCACCGGTGAGGGGAAGCTCGACGAGCAGACCCTGCACGGCAAGGCGCCGGCCGGCGTCGCCGCGGCCGCGCGGGCGGCGGGCGTGCCGGTGGTCGCGGTGTGCGGCCGGAACACCTTGCCGCCGGAGCGGTCCCGTGCCGCCGGTTTCGCGGCGGTGTACTCACTCATCGAGATCGAACCGGACGAACAGCGCTGCCTGAGCGCCGGGTTGATGCTGTTGCAGCAGTTGGGCGTTCGCGTCGCGGACGACTATCTACCCGCCGTGGCGGCGACGGTATCCGAGCAGTCCGGAGGCGAAGCATGAAACTGTTGCGAGTAGGGGCCAAGGGCGCCGAGCGGCCCGCGGCCATCGACGAACAGGGAGTGCTGCGCGATGTCTCGGCTGTCGCTGCCGAGATCGACGGTGCGCTGCTGGGTGATCCGGTCGCCCTCGGTGCGATCCAGCGGGCGCTGGCGTCGGGGACCCTGCGCGAGGTGGATGCCGCCGCCCGGATCGGAGCGCCGATCGCCCGTCCCGGCAAGGTGATCGGGGTCGGGCTGAACTACACCGACCACGCCGCCGCCATCGGCGCGGCCATCCCCGAACGCCCGGTCGTGTTCCTCAAGCCGGGCACCACGGTGAGCGGTCCCTACGACGCCATCGAACTGCCGCGCGACAGCGCCGCCACCGATCACGAGGTGGAGCTGGGCGTGGTGATCGGCCGCCGGCTGCGTGACTGCCCCGACGCCGCCACCGCGCTGGGGGCGGTGGGCGGCTATGTCACCGCCAACGACGTCACCGAACGCAATGGCATCGCGGGCGAACCGACCTGGGTGAAAGGCAAGTCCTTCGACACCTTCACCCCGATCGGGCCATGGCTGGTCACCCCCGACGAGGTCGCCCAACCGCAGGCGCTGCGCCTGCACCTGTGGGTCAATGGTGAACAGCGGCAAGCCGGTTCGACCGGCGACATGGTGTCCGGGGTCGGCGAGGTGCTGTGCTACCTGAGCACACTGATGACCCTGGAACCCGGCGATCTGGTGCTCACCGGCACCCCGGCGGGCGTCGCGGTCAGCCGGCCCGAGCCGAAGCCGTATCTGCGCGACGGCGATGTGGTCGTCGTGGAGGTCGCCGGACTCGGCAGGCAGCAGACCCTGGCCACCGGGGTGCGCGGCTGAACCGAACCGTCCCGCACCGCTGAGACTTCCCGCGACGACGCCCGACGCGCTGCTGGGGCGCTGACCTCGTCGCCACGGGATGATTCGAACGGCCCGGCCGCTGTGGAGGCCGGGCCGTTCGTCCTGTCGGGGCCGCTCAGGACTTGTTGCCGCCCAGGCTGAATCGCACGCCGGACGGATCGGCCACCGCCGCCAGCCGCCCGTACGGGGTGTCCTCCGGCGGCCGCACCACGCTGCCGCCCAGCTCCGCGACCTTCCGCACCGAAGCGTCCACCTCCTCGACACCGAAGTACACCGCCCAATACCCGGGCACCGCGGGCGGCAGGAAACTCGACGAATCCATCACGCCACCCAGCATCGGCGTCATGGAATGGATTGTGGTGTAGCGGAATTCGGGCGTCTCGGCGATCGTGAACGGATCCTGCCAGCCGAACGCCTCCCGATAGAACTTCAACGCGTCGTCATAGCTGCGGGTGTGCAGTTCGAACCAGGAGGGCGCGCCCACATGGCCTTCCCACTTCCCGTCGCCCACCACGCCGCGCTGCTCGAACCCGGTCATGGTGCCGGGCTCCCACACCCCGATCCCGACCCCGCCGTTGTCGCCGAACACCCCGAACTTGCCGAGCTCGGCCACCGGCATCACCGGCACCACGGTCCTGCCACCCGCCGCCGTCACCTTCTCGGCCGTGGCCTCGGCATCGGTGCTGGCCAGGTACACCATCCACTGGCTCGGCCCGCCCGAACCGTCGTCGGCCATCCCGCCCGCCACCGCCTTCCCATCCTTGCGGAAGGTGATGTAGTTCCCGTGCTCGGGCGAAACCTCGGCGGTCCAGCCGAACAGCTCACCGTAGAAGGCCATGGCGCCCTCGGGGTCGGTGGTGAAGAGATCGGTCCAGATCGGATCGCCGGGCTGCGTTGAATAGGACATGTCAACTCCTCGAATCGATGTCTTCGTCTCCTGGGAATGGAGACGACACGGCGCTGGGGAAATCATCGCCCGTGACAACTGTCATGGCCGGGAGGTGATGGTTGGCAGATTCGGCGGGGCGGCGGTCTCCGTAGCGTCATTCCTGTAGCGCAGAAACCGATTACAGGAGCTTCCATCATGGCTGACCACACCCTCGCCGCGCCCGCCCCGCAGGCCGCCGGACGGCCGAATGTGCTGCGAATGCTCGCGCCGACGATCCGTGACATCGCGGTGCCCCTCGCCGCCTACTACGTGCTGCACGCCGCGGGCTACTCCGACTTCATCGCCTTGATGGCGGGGGCGCTGTTCTCCGGCGCCGTGGTCCTGGCCGGGGTGATCCGGGCGCGGAAGGTCGACGCGCTGGCCGCGCTCATCCTCGCGGGATTCGCCTTCGGCATCGGCAGTTCGCTGATCAGCGGGGATGCCCGGATGATCATCGTGCGGGACTCGGTCACCACCGCGGCGATCGGGCTCGCCTTCCTGGTCAGCGCGCTGCTCGGCAAGCCCTTGACCTACGTGGCGGCCCGCAAGGGTCTGGCGGGATCCCCCGAGAAGCTGGCCCAGCTGGACCACAAGTTCCGCACCAACCCGCTGGTCCGCCGACTGCTGAACCGGATCGCCCTCATGTGGGGTGTCGGGCTGGCCGGCGAGTCGGTCCTCCGGGTGGTCCTCGTCTACCGTCTGCCCATCCACACCATGACCTGGCTGTCGAGCGTGTTGATGATCGGCGTCACCGCGATCATGACCATCATTACGGTGCGAACGGTCAAGCGGGTCAAGCGAACTGAGCCGATCGAGGAACCGGGTTACGCTTCGATCCATGAGTGAGGGATCGGTTCCGGAACGCACGCTGGCGGGAACCGCTCGGGTGGAAGCGTTCAGCGACGGGGTGATGGCAATTGCCATCACCCTGTTGATTTTGGAGATCCGGGTGCCCGAGCACGAGCCGGGTCGGCTGCTGCAGGCGCTCGGGCATATCTGGCCGTCGTATGTGGCGTATCTGGCGTCGTTCATGACGATCGGGGTGGTGTGGATGAACCACCACACCTTCTTCGGGCGGTTGCGGCGGATCGACCACGTGCTGCGGTGGTGGAATCTGATGCTGCTGCTGGGGATTTCGCTGGTGCCGTTCCCGACCATGGTGGTGGCCGAGAACGTGGTGCACGGGACGCATCGGGACGCGGTGGTGGCGGTCGGGCTGTACGGGATCGTCGGAGTGCTGATGACCGTGCCGTGGGCGCCCATGTGGTGGCGGCTGGCGAAGCGGCCGGAGATGCTGAAGCCGGGGTTGGGCGCGGATTACGCACGGCGCGAGAGCTGGCGGGCCTGGCCCGGGATTCTGGTGTACGGGGTGTGCGTCGGGGTCGGATTCCTGTCGCCGATCGCGGCCCTGGTGCTGTATCTGCTGGTGGCGACGTTCTACGGGTTGAGCAACAAAGGGTGGACGGCGCCGTCGGAGGACGATCCGGACGACGAGTAGCCCTTGCCAAATTAAGCGATTGTGATTAACTGCCGAGATGGACAGCACGAGCGTGGCCGGCGGGCCGGTCACCCAGATCGCATGGGTCGTCACGGACATCGAGGCCAGTGAACGATTCCTGAAAACCACCATGGGGGCGGGCGGCTGGATGCGGATGCCCGATATCCACTTCGCGCCCGAGACCTGCCGGTACCGGGGCGAACCGGCCGACTTCACCGCCCACATCTCGCTGTCCTACAGCGGCGACACCCAGCTCGAGCTGATCCAGCCGGTGCGCGGGAAGTCGATCTATACCGAATTCCTCGAGCGCGGCGGTCCGGGCCTGCACCATGTCTGTATGGAACCCGAGGACTTCGACGCCGCGCTGAAAGACGCCGCGGCCCGGGGGATTCCGGTGGTGCAGCGGGGCGATATGGGCGGGGAGATGCGGTTCGCCTACCTCGACGGCACGGACTCGGGCGTACCGTACATCGAACTCGCCGAGATCGGGCCGAACATGCGGCTGTTCTTCGAGCAGATCAAGAAGGGTGCCCAGTGAGCACGCAGATCCCGGAAACCGTTGCGGCGGAATCCATTACCGACTGGTCCGACGAGGTCGACGTGGTCGTCGCCGGATTCGGCATCGCGGGCGGCTGTGCGGCGGTCGAGGCGGCCACGCGCGGGGCCCGCGTGCTGGTGCTGGAACGGGCCGGCGTGGCGGGCGGCACCACCGCGCTCGCGGGCGGGCACTTCTATCTCGGCGGCGGCACCGCCGTACAGCAGGCGACCGGCCACACGGACTCGGTCGAAGAGATGTACAAGTACCTGCTGTCGGTGGCGCGCGACCCCGAGCCGGACAAGATCCGCGCCTACTGCGAAGGCAGCGTCGAACACTTCGACTGGCTGGAGAGCCTCGGCTTCGAATTCGAGCGCAGCTACTACCCGGAGAAGGCCGTCATCCAGCCCGGCACCCAGGGGCTGATGTACACCGGCAACGAAAAGGTCTGGCCCTACCGGGAACAGGCGGTTCCCGCGCCGCGTGGCCACAAGGTTCCGGTACCCGGCGACACCCAGGGTGCGGCCATGATCATCGACCTGCTGGTGAAGCGGGCCGCCACCCTCGGCGTCGAAGTGCGCTACGAGACCGGGGTGACCAACCTGGTCGTCGACGCCGACGGGGCCGTGGTCGGCGTCGAGTGGAAGAGCCTCGGGACAGGGTCTTCTAAAAGAACCGGTGCGGTCAAAGCGAAGTCGGTGGTGCTGGCCGCCGGCGGCTTCGTCATGAACACCGACATGGTGGCCGAGAATGTGCCGTGGCTGACCGAGAAGCCCTTCGTGCTCGGCACCCCGTTCGACGACGGGCTCGGCATCCGGCTCGGCGTCTCCGCGGGCGGCGTGACCCGCATGATGGACCAGGCGTTCGTCACCGCGCCGGTCTACCCGCCGTCGAAGCTGCTGACCGGAATCGTGGTGAACCACAAGGGCGAACGGTTCGTCGCCGAGGACTCCTACCACGCGCGCACCTCCGCCTACGTGCTCGACCAGCCCGGCGCGATCGCCTATCTGATCGTGGACTCCGAGCACATGGAACGGCCCATGTTCCCGCTCGCACCGTTCATCGACGGCTGGGAGACCGTCGAGGAAATGGCCGCCGCACTCGGAATCCCCGCCGAGACACTGCGATCCACGCTCGACCGCTACAACGAGAACGCGGCGCGCGGCGAAGACCCCGACTTCCACAAGGCCGCCGAATGGCTCCAGCCCCAGGACCAGGGGCCGTGGGCGGCCTTCGACCTCACCCTGGGCAAGGCGCTCTACGCGGGCTTCACCCTCGGCGGCCTGCGCACCTCGGTCGACTCGGAAGTACTGCGGGACAACGGATCACCCATCCCGGGCCTCTACGCGGCGGGCGCGACCGCCTCCACCCTGGCCCAGGACGGCAAGGGCTACTCCAGCGGCACCCAGCTCGGCGCGGGCTCCTTCTTCGGCCGCCGCGCCGGACGTCACGCCGCCAGCCGCTCCAACTGACGGATCAGCTCCGAGACGGTCACAGGGTCCAGCACCCCGAACGTGCCGCCTCGGAGCTCCACCGCCAGCACCCGCTGCAGCTCGGGCTCGTCGCGGAAACCGCCCGCGAACCCGGGCTCCAGCCTGACCCGCACCTCCCGGGCCGGGCCGAAGCGGCGAATCAGGATCTCCCGCGACACCTCCCACCCCAGCTGTTGCAGGCCGAACACCCGATCGGTGCGAACCGGGCGATCAGTGAAGCGGGCCAGCAGATTCGAGCCCGCCTCCTCGGCGGTAAGGGTGTGTATCCGCCGCTCGAGCTGCTCGAACGGCTGCCGTAACCGGTTGTCGTCGAAGACCTTCCGCCAGTCCGCGAGCGAATCTCCCAGATGGATCGGGTGGGCCACACCCACCAGTGCGTTGCCGGGCAGTTCGACCGGCTGGTCATCCGCGCCGACAAGTACGCCCTCCGCGTCCACCCGGAACGCCCCCGCCACCCCGAATTCGCCTGCCACCGAGGACTTGCCTGCCACCGAGGACTTGCCTGCCACCGCGGAGGTGCCCGCGCCTGTGGGGGTGCCCGCGACAGTGGAGGTACCTGCCACCGTGGACGTGCCCGCGACCGCGGACGTGCCCGCCACCCTGGACGTGCCTGCTACCGCCGACTTTCCCGCCACGGCGGTGCGGCTATCGAAGCTCGCCCAGACCAGCCGCCGCGCAACCTGTCCGAGCGCGGGATCCTCGAGCACCAACCGCAGATACGCGGCCGCCCGCCACCGTCTGCCGTCCACCATGGCCGCCTCGAGCCGCCGAATCTGCTCGGTCGTCACCGATTTCGGCTCCACGGCCACTCGCGTCGCATCCGGGCGCGTGATCTCGGGCGCTTCCCCGAGCCGTTCGCGCACCCGCGCGTGCAGCGCCTCGGCGGCGGGCTCGGGCTCCTCTCCAGGCGCGGTCACGCGCAGCCACGGGGTCATCCGGCCCGCGCGCGGCTCCGGCTCCTCCACCCGAATGCCCGACCGGGCCACGGCCGCACCGGTCGTGAACACATGCCCGTGTTCGATCATCCAGCTGTCGATGAACCGATCGATGAACTCCTGCTCCCGCCGCGCCCCGGTCCGGTAGGCGACCGCCGCGTGCTGTGCGATGGCGAAGGCGATTGCCGCGCCTTCCGGCGCACAGGCTCGGTCGGGCGCGGCGATGTACTCGGCTGCGGCATCGGCGAGTTCGTCCAGCCCGTCCACCCGGGCGGCCGTCAGCACGGTCTCCACCGCGGCTCGATGCCGGCGCAGCAGCTTCCGCACCGCCTCCGTGGCGTGCGGGTCGGCCCAGCGCCGCTCCCCGTCGGTCATGCCCCTGATCTTGCCGCCGGGCACCGACAGATTGTCGGCAGGCGGCGGCATCGTCGGCTCGACGGCGCCCGAATCGGGGCGTCGCGACGTTCAGTGGGGGATTGCACGGTGTCGTGCAGAACTGGAATCCACACCGTCGCGGCCTGATCGGCCGTCGTCCTGCGGCAGGCCGAGGGCATCGAGGGTGTGTTGATGAGGCGCGTGGCTGACGCGGGTCGCGGGATCGGAATCCACGCCGCTGCTGCGGGAGCGGCGGTGGTCCGGTGGCCTCGGCTAGTCCGCGTCGCGTGTGATCAGTGAGACCGTCATGGGGACCAGCACTTCCACCAGATCGCGGACCGGCGGGCGCGGGTCCGAGAGCAGCCATTCGTGGGCCAGGCCGTTGATCGCGCCGATCAGGGCGCTGGTGGCCAGTTCCGGGGTGCCGCGCAGGGTCGCGTCCGGGCCGGCCAACGGCTGCACGGCCAGGCGCAGGGTGTCGCCCCAGGCGTGGCGGCGGGCGCGGCGGTGTTGTTCCATGCGTTCACTCACGCCGACGACCTCGACGAAGGCGACCCGGGCGCGGAAGGCGTCCGCACCGATCGAGTTCAGGAAGGCCGAGAAGGCCTGGGTCACGGACTCGGCCGGGTCCGGGTCCGGTCCCATCGCGCTCAGCGCCGTCGCCAGGGCCGCGGCGGCCTGATCCTGGATCTGGTCGTAGGCGGCGACCAGCACGTCCTCGCGGGTCTGGAATTCCTCGTAGAACTGGCGTTTGGAGAGTCCGGCGGCCGCGCATACATCGGCCAGCGAACAGTTGGCGTAGCCGCGCTCGCCGAAGATTCGGATGGCCGCGTCCAGGAATCGCTGCCGGCGCTCGGCTTTTCGTTCGGTCACGGCGCGTCCGCCGTACTGCCTGCCTTCGATCGTCACTGTCGTTTCTCGATCGTCACACCTGAAAGGTTACGGGTGCGGGAGCCACCGATTCCGGGGGCGGCGACGGGGGTGACGCATTTTGTGAACAGCTGTCAGCGTCATGGACGCAAATCTCTCAGCGTCGCGGACGCAAACCGTCGAGCATGTGGGTGACCATCTCGTCGAAGAGGCTGTCCGCCTCGGCGGCGGCGACCAGGCCCGACCCCATGATCGAGGCCAGGCCCTGCAGGGCCGCGACCGCCGACAGGCAGATGCGCCGCGGCTCGCCGGACACCACCTCCCCGCGCGCCTGCGCGTCGGTCACCATCTCGATCGGCACGGTGAACGCCCGCGCCGCGGCCTCGCCGATGGCCGGGGTGGGGCTGTTCTTCCGGGCGAACATGAGCGCCAGCAGTTCCGGATTGTCGATGGCGAAGCGCAGATAGCTGTGCGCCATGGCCCGCATGCGTTCCAGGAAGGTGCCCGCGGCCGCGGCCTTCTCGAATCCGGCGCCGAGCCGCTCGAATCCGGCGACGGTCAGCGCGTCCAGCAGCGCCTGCTTGTCCCGGAAGTGCCGCGAGGGCGCGGCATGGCTGACACCGGTGTCGCGGGCCAGCTGCCGCAGCGACAGGCGGTCGGCGCCCGCGGCGCGCAGGGTCTCCTCGGCGCGGCGGAGCAGTTCGGCGCGCAGGTCACCGTGGTGGTAGGAACGCGCCCGCTCGACCACTTCGCGGGCCTTGCGCTTGGCGATGCTCATGGTGAGAGCAGGATATCGGACACACTCGGGGATGTTGGCATTGACTACTTTGTTGACGCTGCCTACATTCGTCCGCATGGCGAATGAGATCCCGGCCCGGCCCGCGGTTCCACTGCGCGGATGGATCGGCCCGATGGTGGTG
Source organism: Nocardia tengchongensis (assembly GCF_054781395.1). Taxonomy (NCBI): domain Bacteria; kingdom Bacillati; phylum Actinomycetota; class Actinomycetes; order Mycobacteriales; family Nocardiaceae; genus Nocardia; species Nocardia tengchongensis. The sequence goes on along the minus strand of NZ_BAAGUM010000006.1, from coordinate 351,737 downwards.
CTCGGCCTGCTCGCGGCGCTGATCGGCACCATGTACCTCGGCTACACCTCCGACCCGGAGAAGAACCTGCACGACTTCCCGGTCGCCCTGGTCAATCAGGACGTGGGCGACGTGATGGACGGCCGCACGGTCAATGTCGGCGATCAGATCGCCGCCGCGCTGACCGAGAAGATCCCCGCCGACAAGATCGACCTGCGCACCGTCGGCATCAGCGAGGCCCGCCAGCAGCTGGGCACCGGCCAGATCTACGGCGCCATCATCATTCCGGGCGATTTCACCAAGCGGCTCTCGATTCTCGCGGCGGCCTCGGTGGTGCCCGGCGACGTGGAGCGGCCGGCCATCACCGTGCAGACCAATCCGCGAGCGGGCACGTACGCCTCCTCGATCATGCAGCGCATCGCCGATCGCGCCATGGCGCAGGTCAATTCGACGGTCGGCGCGCAGCTCACCGACCAGGTGAAGGCCAAGCTGGCGCCGCAGGCGGGCGCACCCGCGACCGAATTGTCCGGTGCCGCACGGCTCCAGCTCGCCGAGCCCATCGACGTGGTGACCAATCCCTACCGGCCGCTCCCGGCGGGCACCGGCCAGGGCCTGTCCGCCTTCTTCTACACCCTGGTGCTGCTGTTCGCGGGCTTCAGCGGCGCGATGATCATCCACTCCATGATCGACAACGTGCTCGGTTACGTCCCCGCCGAATACGGCCCCTGGTTCCGCGCCCCCGAGCCCGCCTCGATCAGCCGCTGGCGCACCTTGCTGGTGAAGTGGGCCATCGCCGCCATCACCGCGCCCTTCCTCTCGGGCATGTTCATGGGCATCGCCCGGATCTTCGGCATGCCGATCGACAATCCGCTGCCGCTGTTCCTCTACGGCACCCTGGCCATCATCGCGGTGTCGGTGACCGGGCTGTCGGTGCTGGCCGCCTTCGGCACCGCGGGCCTGCTGATCAACATGATCGTGTTCGTGGTGCTGGGTCTGCCGTCGTCGTCGGGCTCGATTCCGGTGGAGGCGATTCCGCGCTGGATCGCGTCCCTGTCGAGCTTCGAGCCGATGCACCAGATCTACCTGTCGGTGCGGTCCATCCTGTTCTTCGACGGGCATCTCGAGGCCGGACTCGGCACGGGCATCTGGATGACGTTGTTCGGGCTGGCCTTCGGGCTGCTGCTGGGCGCGGTCGCCACCCATGTCTACGACCTGCGGGGCCTGTACCGGCTCGGTGTCCCGCACCGGCCCGCCGCCGACGCCCTGGCCGGGTAGGTCCCGCCGACGGCGCCCGGAGCGCATGGCCCACAGTGACTTTCGGCCCTGTTCGTTGCCGAGCTGTGACGGTGATACTGGCTCCGGGCACCGAATAACTCATCGCCGGGCGATGATTGTGGGGCGGTTCGATGGTGATGGCTTCGTCGCAGTTCGATCAGCTGACGGGACAGTTCCTGCGCGCCGTGCGCGATGCCGGCGGCGGGCTGGGTGCGGTGTGCACCGCGTGCGTGCGGGTGCTGCCGGTCCGTCGCGCCGCCATCGTGCTCGAGGAACGCGACGCGGGCATGCAACCCTGGTGCGTCAGCGACGAATTCGCCGAACGGGTGGAGCACGCGCAGGCCACCGCGGGGGAGGGGCCCGCGGTCACGGCGGTGGCCGACGGCGTGCCGGTGGTGATCACCGATCTGAGCGCGGACTGCGAGCCGTGGCCCGGTTTCGCCGAGGCCCTCTCGGGTGCGCCGGTGTCGGGCTCGCTGTTCGCGGTGCCCTTGCGGCTGGGCGCGATTCGGCTCGGCGCGGTCGACCTGTACCGCGAATCGGTGGGGCGGCCCGGCCCGCGACTGCTGTCGGCGTCGCTGCACATCGCGGATCTGGTCACCGCCAGCCTGGTGCTGGCCACCGGCGACGACGCGCGCCAGTGGGCACAGCCGTTGTCCAGCCGCTGGATTCACCAGGCCGCCGGCATGACCAGCGCGCAACTGGGCATCGGGATTCCCGACGCCTACGCCCGCCTGCGCGGATACGCCTTCACCCATGGGCTTTCGCTGGTCGAGGTGGCACGGCGGGTGGTGGAGCGCAGCATTCGGATCGAGGTGGAATGAGCGCAACTGTTCCGCGCCGGCCCGCCCGGCAAATACCATGAGCTGAACGGCAAGAGCGGCACAGGAATACTTTCGTGGCGGGCGCGCGGCGTCCGTCGATGCGGGGTGATGGCGGTGTCCGACAGTGAGTTGATGGTGGCGGTGCTGGCCCGGTTCGCGCGGCTGCTGCCGGCGGCGAGCGAACTGCCCGAGATTCTGGACGAATTGATGCGCAGTGCCATCGATGTGCTGGAACCGGGTGGGGTCACGGTGGCGCTCTCCGCGCAATTGCGAGGCGACCGGTCTGAACTCTTCACCGGGATACCCGAAGACCTGCTGGAACTCGAAGTCTGTCAGCGCGACCACGACCGCGGCCCCGGCGTGGTCGCGCACGCCTGCGGCGCGCCGGTGACCGTCACCGAGATCGGCAGCTACGGCGACCTCTGGCCCGAGTACACGACGCTGGCCGGGCGGCACCGGATCTCCTCCGTCGCCGCGGTCCCCATGCGCCTGGACGCCACCGAAGCCGGTGTGCTGAGCCTGTATTCACGCACCCCGCGCCGCTGGACCGGCCAGGATCTCTCGGTGGCCACCCTGCTCGCGGGCATGGCCACCGGACACATCGCCACCGCCAACCTGGTGCACCGCCACCAGCGGGTCACCGAACAGCTCCAGCACGCGCTCACCACCCGCATCGTGGTGGAACAGGCCAAGGGCGTGATCGCCCACGTCCACCACACCACCCCCGACGCCGCCTTCGAACTCATTCGCTCGCACGCCCGCCGCAACCGGGTCACGGTGCACGCCGTCGCGCACGGCATCGTCGCCCTGGGCCTGCGGATCTGAGCAGCGGGTCACCGAAACCCGGCCCGCGAATTCGAGCACTCGCCACCGGACTGTCGTCCAGGTGGCGTAGCCTGGATAGCTGGCGGAACCGAAAGCCCCTGCCCCCGGCCGGTTTCCGTGCACGGTTGGCGACCGTCCCAGTCCTCGACGGCTCGTTTCGACATATCTCTCCACCCGATTTCTGTCGATCTGCCTCGCTTTCCGTCGACCTGGGGGCCTTCGTGAATTCCTCACGTGCACTGCACCGTTCCGCTGCTTACACCACGACCGTCGCTGCCCGCCGTACCCGGCGCGGCAGCGAATTCGACAGTCTCGTCCGCCGGATCGGCGAGCACGACCGCGTCGCCTACGCGGAGCTCTACCGCCGCACCCGCGGCCTCGTCTACTCCCGTGTCCTGAACATCGTGTGCGACACCGGCTATGCCGAGGAGACCTGCCACGAGGTCTACCTCCAGGTCTGGCGCAGCGCCGCCTCCTTCGACCCCGCCCGCGGCAACGCCCTGACCTGGCTCACCACCCTGGCCCATCATCAGGCGGTGGATCGGGTGCGGCGCGAATGCAGCGCCGCCGGGCACGAACACCGTTGGGGCGTCTGTGATTACCGCCCCGCCACCGACGTCGTGGCCGAGGAGATCCTGCGCCGCCAGGAGGAGCGCGCCATCCGCCTCGGGTTGTCCACACTCACCCCCATCCAGCGCGAATCGGTGGTGCTCGCCTTCTACGGCGGCCTCACCTACCCGCAGGTCGCGGCACAGCTGGGGATCGGGCTGCCGGCGGTGAAGGCCCGCATCCGCTCGGGCCTCGCGCAATTGAAAGTCGCACTGGCGTAACCGAATGCCGACGCACCGGGTGGTTCAGTGCGCGGCGGTCGCCTGGAAGCCGCGCGGAACCAGGATCACGGTGAGCACCGCGACCGTGCCCACCAGCGCGGTGGAGATCCAGGAGGTGGTGGTGAGCGCGGCATCGTAGGCATGCTGGGCGACGTGCAGCACCTCGTCGCCGGCGGGTCCGCCGATCCGTTCGGCGACGTGGGCCGCGCCGCCCACCGAGCCCTGCGCTTCGGCCAGATCGTCGCCGTGTAGCGGCAATCCGGTCATGTGCCCGGTGAACAGTCGGCCGTGGATGCTGCCCAGCAGCGCCACGCCCAGGCCGATGCCCAGTTCGTAGTTGGTCTCCTCGACCGCGCCCGCCTGCCCGGCGCGTTCGGCCGGCACCGCCGAGACCAGCACCGCGGCGGCCGTGGTGATCGCGATGCCGTCACCGATGCCCAGGCACACCAGCACCAGCGCGACGATCGGGTAGGTGGTGTCGGGAACGGCCGCCAGCACGGCGAAACCCGCTGCCAGCGCGCCCAATCCGAAACCCATCAGCGCGCGGACGCCCACCCGCTGGATCAGCCAGGGGGTGGACAGTGAACCGAACAGGGTGGCCAGCGCCGCGGGCAGGGTGCGCGTACCGGCCTCCGACGGCGTGTAGCCGTGAATGTACTGGAGCCACAACGAGATCAGGAACAGGGCCGCGCCGATGGCGAGCATGGCCAGCAGGGTGGCCAGCGCCGCCGCGGTGAAGGCCCGATTGCGGAACAGTCGAACGTCGAGCAGCGGATCCGGCGACTTCAACTGCCGGTAGGCGAACAGCCCCAGCAGCAGCACCGACGCCACCATGATGATCAAATCGATCGAGGCCGGATTGCCTTTGGCCACATGCTTGATGCCCCACGCCAGCGCCACCACGCCCAGCACCGACAGCGCCGCGCTCGCCCAGTCCAGGCTGCCGTGCCCCGGGGCCCGGTACTCCGGCAGCAGCCACAGTCCGGCGGCCACAGTGAGAATCACGACGGGCACATTGAGCCAGAAGGCCGCCGACCAGCCGAACGACTCGACCAGATGACCGCCGATCAGCGGTCCGATGGCTGCGCCGCCACCGGCGACCGATGCCCAGATGCCGATGGCGAGGGTGCGTTCCTTGTCGTCGGTGAAGATATTGCGGATCAGCGACAGCGTGGACGGCATCACCATGGCGCCGCCGACGCCGAGCAGGGCCCGGCCCGCGATGAGCTGGGCGGGGGAGTGCGCGGTCGCCGCGACCACCGAGGCCAGCCCGAACAGCAGGAAGCCGAGCAGGAACAGCCGTTTGCGCCCGTACCGGTCGCTGATCGCGCCGCAGGTGATCAGCAGACCGCCCAGCACCAGCCCGTACAGGTCGACGATCCAGAGCTGTTCCATCGGAGTGGGCGACATGTGATCGATGAGCGAGGGCAGCGCGACATTGAGGATCGTCGCGTCCATCGCCACCAGCAACAGGCTCGCGCAGAGCACGGCGAGCATGGCCCATCGGCTCGCCGGCGCGGGCGCCACCTGGTCCGTCAGATCGTCGGACTGTTCCCGGGGTGGGGTGGGGCCCACGGTTTCCGCCTCCTCGGCTAGACCTTCGTCAGGATGTTGGCAACAACCTGGCTAAGCCTAGTCGAGGGCGGCGTCGAAAACCGGCTCGGAAGGTGGGGACTACCGGCTCGCGTTCTGCTTCGCCAGCAGGTCGCGGATCTCGGTGAGCAGCTCCAGCTCGGTGGCCGTCTTCTCCTCCTCGGCCTTGGTGAAGCGGCTCTTGAGGGTGTTCATCGGGAGGATGAGCACGAAGTACAGCACCGCCGCGACGCAGACGAAGTTGATGCCCGCGCTGATGATCGGCCCGAGGGCGACGAAGGTGGACGGTTTGTCGGCGAGCAGCTGGAAGCCCAGGCCGAACTCCTTGTTGCCGCCGAGGGTGGCGAGCAGCGGCTCGATCACGCCCTTGGTCACCGAGGTGACGATGGCCGTGAACGCGGTGCCCATGACCACGGCCACCGCGAGATCGATGACGTTGCCCCTCATCAGGAAGTCTTTGAAGCCTTTGAGCATGTGCGCGCAGTTCCAATCCGAGACGTTTTCGTTATGTTCCGGATGGGAGTTTAGAGGCTGGTCCGCCCGCTGTGTGCACATGGCACACCCCCCTTGACGCGCGTCACTCCGGTTCGCCCGAAGGGTGCAGCACACATGCGGCAAACCGACGGGCCGGAGTCAGCTCCCGCGATCGGCCCGGAAGGTCTTCACCAGCGCCACGCACATGGCCAGCAACACCACGCTGAACGGCAGCGCGATCAGGATCGCCACGGTCTGCAAGGTCGTCAACGCGGCCGTCCCGGTGCCGCTGGCCACCAGCAGCGCCGCCGCCACCGCGCCCTGCGCGCAGGTCCAGAAGGCGCGACTCCAGGTCGGCGGCTCCGGATTGCCGCCCGAGGACAGCATGTTCACCACCAGCGCGCCCGAATCGGCCGAGGTGACGAAGAACAGCACGATCACCAGGATCGCCAGACCCGCCGTGAGCGATCCGCCCGGCAGCGTGTTCAGCAACTCGAACAGCGCGCTGTCGCGATCCGGCCCGTCCGGGCCGACCAGCCCGCCGCCGCCGAACATCTCGCGGTGCAGGCCCGCGCCGCCGAAGACCGCGAACCACACGAAGGTCAGCAGCGTCGGCACCAGCAGCACCCCGGCCACGAACTCGCGCACGGTACGGCCGCGCGAGATGCGCGCGATGAACACACCCACGAAGGGAGCCCAGGAAATCCACCAGCCCCAATAGAAGACCGTCCACTGCTGCGTCCACGCCGTTCCGGTGGGACCCTCGGTCGCGCCGGTGTACATGCTGATCCGCGGCAGCGACTGCACATACTGGCCCAGGTTCTGCACCAGATCGTCGACGATGAACAACGTCGGCCCGACGATCAGCACGAACAGCATCAGCGCGCCCGCCACGCCCATGTTCAGCTGGGACAGCAGCTTGATGCCCTTGTCCACACCGGTCACCACCGACACCGTGGCCAGCGCGGTGACCGCCACCACCAGCGTCACCTGCAGTCCCTTGCCCGGTTCGTGCAGCCAGCCTTGATGATTGAGGCCCGCCGAGATCTGCAGCACGCCCAGGCCCAGCGAGGTGGCCACACCGAACACCGTGCCGATGACCGCCACCACGTCGATGACGTCACCGCGCCAGCCCCGGACCTTTTCGCCCGCAATCGATTCCAGCGACCACCGGATCGACACCGGCCGGCCCTTGCGGTGGATCGAGTACGCGATGGCCAGCCCGACCACCACATAGATGGCCCACGGGTGGATGCCCCAGTGCAGGAACGTCTGCACCATGGCCGAATCCGCGCGCTGCGCGGGGGTGGACCCGACGCCGGGGCGGGGGTCGTCGTAGTGGAAGAGCGGTTCGGCCACGCCCCAGAACACCAGGCCGATCCCCATGCCCGCCGCGAACAGCATGGAAAGCCAAGCGCCGATCGAGTATTCGGCCTTCTCGCCGTCCTCGCCCAGGGGGATGTCGCCGAACCGGCCCAGGCCCAGCCAGATCGCGAACACCACGAACAGGCTGACGATCACGATGTAGTACCAGCCGAACCCGCCGATCACATTGTCCTGCAGGGTTTTCGCCTGCCGGGCCGCGGTGTCGCGGAAGACGATGGCGTAGACCGTGAAGGCCGTCACCACGATGGCCGAGGGCCAGAACACCCTGGGCGCCACCGCTACTCGAGGATGGACCGGAACCGATTCATTCGAGGTGTCGCTCGGTGCGCTCACGTGAGATGTCCCCTGTGGTGTAGTCACTCGGCGGACCCGCCGCCGAACCCATGCGAACAACCCCGGTTCCGGGCCGTGTGGCCCGGAACCGGGGTTGGCTGAACTACTTTCCGCCGGCCCTGTTCTTCAGAGCGGTGACGATCTCGTTGACCGCGGCCAGCACGTCCTGTGCGGCGTGGTCGAGGTTGGCCCGCACTTGTTCGAGGGTGTTCTGGAAGTCCTCGGGAGTGATCTTGTCGGCGAAGGACTTCGCCATGTCGGCCAGGTCGGCGGCCGCGTTCTGGGCTCGGTCGGCGAGTTCGGCGGCGGCACCGCTGGCCCGTTCGGCCAGTTGCCCGGCCGCCGACTCGGCCCGCTCGCGCAGGTCGGCGGCGGTGACGCCGAGATCGGTGGACAGGTCGTCGGCGGTGGTGCGCAGGTCGTCGGCCAGGCGGTCGGCGTTCTCGCCGGATTTGTCATCGGTCGGCATCGTCGCGGATCCCTACTTCGATCCGCGGTCGAACATCCCCTTGACCTTGTCGGTCAAGCCGCCGGCCCACTCCTTGACTTCGTCACCGGCTTTCTCGGCCCATTCCTTGACCTCGTCACCGGCCTTCTCGGCCCATTCCCTGGCGTCGTCGGCGCCGGATTCGGCCTTGCCGCCCAGGTCCTGGGCGGCGTCCTCGATCTTGTCGCCGGCATTCTCGTTGTCGCTGAAAGAAGTCATCGGAACCTCCTACGTGGGGTGGTCACGCCCGGACGAGCAGCGATCTTTCAGCAACCGATACTAGTCGGTTTGTTCAGCTCGCGTGGATACTCAGCTCACCGGTCCGAGCACGCGTTCGATGTAGGCGTTGGTGAACCGGCCCTTGGGGTCGAAACGGCGGCGGACCTCGGCGAACTTGTCCCACTCCGGGTACCGCTCGCGCAGGGTCTCCGCGGTCTGGAAATGCCGCTTGCCCCAGTGCGGCCGGCCGTTGTACCGGTCGAAGACGCGCTCGCAGGCCCGGAAATACGGCTCGTAGTTCATGCCCTCGTACTGGTGCACCGCGATGTAGCAGGTCTCGCGGCCGCCGGCGGGGGAGAGGAAGGCGTCGTCGGGAGCGACCCAGCGCACCTCGATCGGCATCGGGGTGTCGAAATGCTTGGCCACCTCCTTGATCTCGCGGATCGCGTCGACCGAATGCTCGCGCGGGATGGCGTATTCCATCTCGGTGAAGCGGAACAGCCGGGGGCTGGCGAACACCTTGTAGGAGCGTTCGACCTGCCGGCGGTAGCTGCCGGCGTAGGCCGCGGCGCGCTGCACCATCGGGATCAGGTTCGGGCGGCTGCGGGTCAGGCGGCACAGCGCGTCGAAGGTGTAGTTGGTCATGAGGATGTCGGAGAACCAGTCCATGGCTTTGCCGCGCGGTTGCTCGGGTAGCTCGACGCGGTTGTTGCGCTTGGTCATCGCGAGCGGGCTGTGGGCGAACATGTAGAACTCGAAGTGCTCGTTGCCTTCGACGTAGGTGTCGAGATCGGCCAGCACCTCCTCGACCGGCACCGGGCGCTCGACGCCCTCGAGCACGAACGAGGGCACCATCTGCAGCGTCACGGCGGTGACCACGCCGAGCGCGCCGACATTCACGCGCGCCGCGCGCCAGCCGTCGGGATCGGTCTGCTCGTTGAGCTCGACCCGGCTGCCGTCGGCGAGCATGAGCTCGACGGAATGCAGTGCGGCGGAAAGGTTCTGCAGCTTGGATCCGGTCCCGTGGGTACCGGTCGCGGTGGCGCCGGCCACCGACTGCACGTCGATGTCGCCCAGGTTCGGGAAGGCCAGGCCCAGCGGGTGCAGCGCATTGCTGGCGGCGTTGAGCGTGATGCCGGCTTCGGCGCGGACCAGGCCGGTGGCGCGGTCCACGTGCAGGATCTTGTCGAGCTTGTTCAACCGCAGCAGCGTGCCGTCGGTGAGCACGGTCTCGGTGAAGGAATGGCCGGATCCGGCGACCCGGACGGTGTGGCCGTTCGCTTCGGCCTGAGCGAGTACTGCCGCGACGTCCTCGGGCGAGCTCGGTTCGGCGATGGACGCCGGGGTACAGCTCTGATCCCCGGCCCAGTTCACCCAAGAGTTGGTCATGCGACCAACTTTAAACCGCGCGTGTGATGCGCGCTACCGTTTGCGCGGGTTGAAGGCAGCCGCCTTCGCTCGCTCCACCTCGTCCTCGGACAGCGGGGGCTGAGTGAGCGGCAGGCGAGGCACGCTGTCGCCGCGCACGCCATTGAGGATCACCGCCATGTAGCGCTCCCACACTTCGGGATTGACCGGCCGCGCGAAGCCCGCGATGCCGTCGACCATGTTCACCATGGCGAAGAAATCGGCCGGCTCGATATCGGGCTGCAGCACGCCGGCGTCCTTGGCGCGCGAGATGACCGCCTGCATGCCGGGCCGGATCTGATCCTTCATGCACACGAATCGGTCCATGCTGTCGTGCAGTTCGAGGATCACCTCGCTGAAACCGCGGTTGGCTGCGATGTGCCGGCAGGAGTACTCGAACAGGTCGACCAGGCCCTCCCAGGGATCCGGGTGGTGCAGCGCCACGTTCACGGCCTCGGCCAGTTCGGTGACCATCTGCTCGAAGACCTCGGAGATGAGCTCCTGCTTGTTGGCGAAGCGGCGGTAGACCGTGCCGACGCCGACGCCCGCCCGCTCGGCCACGTCGTCGAGGGTGACGTCCAGCCCGCGATCGGCGAACAGCTCGCGGGCGGCCGCGATGATGCGCTGCTGATTGCGGGCGGCGTCCGCGCGCAGACGCCGAGGTGGGGGCGCGGTGGTGACGTGATTCACAGGCTAATCCTATCAGCAATCGGGATTATCCGGAGGAGCTATCTCCGTTTAGCTGGTAGCTTGATTCGGTAAGCGGAGATGGCTACTCCACTAAGTCTAGGGGACGAGGACACCAACCATGACTACAGCGCTCGAGAAAGAGGTCACAGCCCCGGCTGCGACCGAGGACAAGGCAGGGCGGCGCGGCTCGCACGCCCTGCGCTGGTGGGTGCTCGCCGTACTCGGCGTCGCCCAGCTGATGGTCGTGCTCGACGCGACCGTCGTGAACATCGCGCTCCCGCACGCGCAGGCCGATCTCGGCTTCTCCAACGGCGACCGCCAGTGGGTCATCACCGGCTACGCGCTGGCCTTCGGCTCGCTGCTGCTGCTCGGCGGACGGCTCTCCGATCTGTTCGGCCGCCGCACCACCTTCATCACCGGCCTGATCGGCTTCGCGGTCGCCTCCGCGGTCGGCGGCGCCGCCGGCAACTTCGAGGTGCTGGTCGGCTCCCGCGTCGCGCAGGGCGTGTTCGCCGCGCTGCTCGCGCCCGCCGCGCTGTCGCTGCTGACCGTCACCTTCACCGAACCCGCCGAGCGCGCAAAGGCTTTCGGCATCTTCGGCGCCATCGCCGGCGCGGGCGGCGCGCTCGGCCTGCTGCTGGGCGGCGCGCTCACCGAATGGGCCTCGTGGCGCTGGGTGATGTACGTGAACCTGGTCTTCGCGGCCATCGCGCTGGTCGGCGCGATCCTGCTGCTGGCCAAGCACACCGCCACCACCCGCCCCAAGCTGGACCTGCCCGGCACCCTGACCGTCACGGCCGCGCTGTTCGGCATCGTCTACGGCTTCTCGCACGCCGAATCCGACGGCTGGACCAACGGCGTGACCCTGGCCTTCCTGCTCGGCGGCGCGGCCCTGCTGGGTGTGTTCGTGTGGCTGGAACAGCGGGTCGCGCACCCGCTGCTGCCGCTGCGCGTGGTGCTCGACCGCACCCGCGGCGCGTCCTACGTCGCCGTGTTCACCATCGGCATCGGCATGTTCGCCATGTTCCTGTTCCTCACCTACTACATGCAGCAGCAGCTGGGGTACTCGCCGATCCGCACCGGCGTGGCCTTCCTGCCGATGGTCGCCGGCATGGTCGCCGCCTCGACCACCGTGCCCGCGCTGCTCATCCCCCGGGTGGGCCCGAAGGTGACCGTGGTGACCGGATTCCTGCTCGCCACACTGGGAATGGCGCTGCTGACCCGCATCGGCGTGGACACCGCCTACGCCAGCCACATCCTGCCCAGCCTGCTGCTGATGGGCCTGGGTCTGGGTATGGCGATGTCGACCGCGTTCAGCGGCGCGACCGCGGGCGTCGAGCACGCCGACGCCGGTGTCGCCTCGGCCATGGTGAACACCAGCCAGCAGGTGGGCGGCTCGATCGGCACCGCGCTGCTGAGCACGCTGGCCGCGACCTCGTTCAACGACTATGTGTCCGGCCACGTCCCGCCCTCGCCGCGGGTGCTGGCCGAGGCGGCGGTGCAGAGCTACACCACCACCTTCTGGTGGGCCGCCGCGATCTTCGTGGTCGGCGCGGTGGTCACCGGTCTGATCATGCCGAACAAGGTACCGGTCCCCGCCGAGGGCGAACCCGTTCTCGCGCACTGAGATTCGAGCCCCCTGGACAACGCGCTCCGCAGCGAAGCGGCCCCGCTCACCGAGGTGAGCGGGGCCGCTTCGTTTTCCTTCCGACGGCGATCAGCGGCAGTTGGAGGGCGGGGCCAGGCCCGCGAACCGGTCGGAGAGATAGTTCACGGCGTTGACCGTGCCGGGGAACGCGGCGGTGCCGTGGTCCGCGCCCGGGATGACGTCGAACTGGACCGGCGTCCCGGCGGCGCAGTAGCGGCCCGCGGTGTACTGGGCCAGATCCAGCGGCACCTGGTCGTTGCCGCCGTGCCATTGGTAGAGCGGCTGGCGGATCAGCTCGGGCACGGTCTCGAGCGCGTTCTCCTGCAGGGCGCGGATCAGCGCCGGATCGTTCTCCCTACCCGGGGTGAAGACCTCGCCGATGCTGTGGTTGGCGCCGACCACAATGATGTCTTCCACGCAGGAATTGGCGATCCGGTCGCGCATCCAGAAGCCGTAGGGTGTGAGTGAGCTGTCGAGCTGCATCTCGCGGGGGTACTCGCGTTCCATGCCCGCGGCGACCGCGAAGCCGAGTCCGAACAGCGGCTGCGGCGTGTTCCCGGCCTGGATGGCAATTTTGCCCGGATTGACTGGTACGCCGCCCATGGCGACGCCGACGATCGGCAGCTCCGGCGCGTAATCGGGGGCGATGGCGGCCGCGAATCCGGTGGACATCGAGCCGCCGGAGTATCCGGCCAGGCCGACCGGTCCGACGCCCAGTCCGGCGGGGGTGAACCGCTGGACCGCGCGAATCCCGTCCAGGGTGATCTGGCCGCCCATGCGGGCCGCGCCGTAGGCGCTGTCGGGCCCGAGATGATCGGGCACCGCGATCGCCCAGCCCCTGGCCACCAGCAACGGGATCGCCGGCGCCTCCTTCATGCCCCCGTCGAACAGGCTGTGCGACGGCGCGCATTGCAGGCCCAGGGAATTCACGAACGGCTGATAGGACACCAGCGGCCGCGGCCCGGGTCCGGGGGAGATCAGGGTGGTCACGGCCGCGATGGGCGCGCCGGTGGAGTTTGTGGAGCGGAACAGGATCTGCCACACCGTCGCCCCGGGGAAGGGGTGGATGGGCACCAGGCGGGAGTTCAGCACGTCGCCGTTCTGGGCGGCGTCGAGATTCCCTGCGGCGTAGTAGAACCCGTCCGGGTCCGGGATGGGGAAGATCGCCCCGGCATGGGCCGCGGGCGCGGCGGCCATGACGGCCACCAGGGCCGTGGCGATTCCGAAGCTTTGAACCAGCATCTTTCTGATCGACTGGCGCACCGCCAACTTGGCTCTCCTCGAGGCCGATGGGACAACACCGGGCAAGCAGCACTATCCTCGCAGTTCCGGGCTGCTGTTCGGGCTCAGCAACACGCCAGACAGCAATGATTCGGCACATTGGACGGGAGGGTGATGGCGGCGAACACCGCGGGCGTCGACGTCGCCCTGCTCGGCACCATCGCCCTGGGCGGGGCGATCGGGGCGCTGACGCGCTACGGGGTGAGCCTGTGGGTGCCGCACCGCGGGGACATCCCGTGGCACACCTTGGCGGTCAACGTGATCGGCTGCTTCCTGATCGGGGTGCTCATGGTCTGCATCACCGAGATCTGGGCCGCGCACCGGCTGCTGCGGCCGTTTCTGGGGGTCGGCGTCCTCGGCGGATTCACCACCATGTCCACCTACGCCGTGGAAGTTCGTACACTGCTCGAATCGGGCCGAATCGGCTCCGGTCTCGGCTACCTCGGGGGGACGGTGGTGACCGGGCTGATTGCGGTCGTGCTGGGCGTGGGTACGACACGATGGGTATCGGGAACGGCGCGACGATTGGGGGCTGGCGATGACGACAGGATCCGGTGACGCGGTCCGGCGGTGGGTGCCGGCGTCGCGGCTGACGGTGCTGCTCGGTGAGGACGACACATATCGGCATCGCCCCCGCTATCACGAGATCGTGCGGCGTGCCCGGGATGCCGGATTGGCCGGGGCGAGTGTGTGGCGTGGCGTCGAGGGTTACGGGGTGTCGTCGCAGATTCACACCACGCGGCTGCTCGATCTGGCCGAGCGGCTGCCGGTGATGGTGATGATCATCGATGACACCCACCGGTTGCGTTCATTTGTGGAAAGCAATGCGGACCTGCTGGATTCGTTGACCGTGGCGCTCTCGCCCGTCGAGGTCTTCGACAGGCCACGGCCGTGACGCCGCTGCTGGTGATCCTGGGCGCGCTCGTCGGGGCGCCCGCCCGATATCTGGTGGATCGCGCGTTGGCCCATCGATTCGATAGTGTTCTCCCACTGGGCACACTGGCGGTGAACATGGGCGGTTCGGCCCTGCTGGGCGCGTTGATCGGTGCGGGAGCAAACCATTGGCTCTTCGCGGCCGTGGGAACGGGCTTCTGCGGGGCGCTGACCACGTTCAGTACGTTCGGATACGAGACTGTTCGATTGGCCGAGGAGGGCGCTTACAGCTATGCGGTGGCGAACGTCGTGATCGGCGTCGGCGCGAGCCTGGCGGCGGCCTACCTCGGTGTCCAGCTCGGACAGTGGGTGCGGTCGTGATCCTGATGACCAGCCGGGCGCAGGCGATACGGAAGGGAGGTGCGAGCATGGCCCACGATCGAGCCGGACGACCGGCGCGGGCCACGGACCTCGAGGACATCGCGCACCTGGTGACCGCCTACTACAGCCGGATACCCGACCCCGCCGACCCCGCGCAGCTGGTCTCCTTCGGCACCTCCGGGCATCGCGGATCCAGTCTGGACAACGCGTTCAACGAGGCGCACATCCTGGCCATCACCCAGGCGATCGTCGAATACCGGGCCTCGCGCGGCATCACCGGGCCCGTCTACCTGGCCCGCGACACCCACGCCCTGTCCGAACCGGCCTGGACCACCGCACTGGAAGTGCTGGCCGCCAACGACGTCACCGCCATCATCGACGCCCGCGACAGGTACACGCCCACACCGGCTTTGAGCCACGCCGTGCTGCGGCACAACCGCGGCGGCACCCGGCACCAGGCCGACGGCATCGTGGTGACGCCCTCGCACAATCCGCCGCGCGACGGCGGCTTCAAATACAACCCGCCGCACGGCGGACCGGCCGACACCATCGCCACCGACGCCATCGCCGCCCGCGCCAACGAACTGCTGCGCACCGGGCTCGCCGATGTCCGGCGCACCTCGCTCGCGCACGCGCTGGCCACCAATGTCGAGCGCTACGACTACCTGGACCGCTACATCTCGGACCTACCCAACGTGCTGAATCTGGATGCCATTCGCGGCGCCGGGATTCGGCTGGGCGCGGACCCCATGGGCGGGGCCTCGGTGGACTACTGGGAGGAGATCGGGCAGCGCTACGACCTCGAACTCGAGGTCGTGAACCCGTTCGTCGACCCGACCTGGCGCTTCATGACGCTGGACGCCGACGGGCGGATCCGGATGGATCCGTCCTCGCGCTACGCCATGGCCTCGCTGGTCGCCATCCGCGACGACTACGACGTCGCCACGGCCAACGACGCCGACGCCGACCGGCACGGGATCGTGACCCCCGATGCGGGACTGATGAATCCGAACCACTACCTGGCGGTCGCGATCGAATACATGATCGCCAACCGGATGGGATGGGACGCGCTCACCAAGATCGGCAAGACGGTGGTGACGTCCTCCATGATCGACCGCGTGGTCGGGGTGCTGGGCCGCGACGTGTACGAGGTGCCGGTCGGCTTCAAATGGTTCGTGCCCGGATTGTTCAGCGGCAGCCTCGCTTTCGGCGGCGAGGAATCCGCGGGCGCCTCGTTCCTGCGCATGGACGGCACCGTGTGGACCACCGACAAGGACGGCATCCTGTGCGCCCTGCTGGCCGCGGAGATCACCGCCGTCACCGGGCAGAGCCCGTCCACCCGCTACGCCGAACTCGAAAAACGCTACGGCTCACCCGCCTACGCCCGCGTCGACGCCACCGCCACCCTGGAACAGAAGACCCGTCTCGCGGCGTTGACGCCGGACATGATCACCGCGACCGAAATCGCCGGCGAACCCATCACCGGCATCCAGACCCGCGCCCGCGGCAACGGGGCCGCGCTCGGCGGCGTCAAGATCACCACCGAGAACGCGTGGTTCGCCGCCCGGCCGTCGGGAACCGAGGACAAGTACAAGATCTACGCCGAATCGTTCGAAGGGCCCGAGCATCTCGCACAGGTGCAGGCCGCGGCCGAGGAAATCGTCGGACACGCGCTTTCCGGTGAGTGACGGCCGTATTCGGATGGGCCAGACGAGTGGATCGGTGTGGGCCGGGCGTATCGGAGTCGTGGGCCCCACTATGCGTTCGGACAATCCGAGCGGCCGCCGGGCATAGAGGAGCGTGGGCCGGTGAGTAGTGCGGAGTTCGATCGGATGAGTGGATCGGTGTTTGCGGTGGAGTTATCGGTGCTCAGGGCTCCGTGGTGTAGTGCGGCGATCGCGCGACTATCGGTGCGGGGCGTGTTGCGGTGAGTGAGTCCGTGGAGGTCGGGGATACGCGGCATCGGCTGCCCGTGGAGATCTGGGTGCTGGTGGGGTCGGCGTTCACGATCGCCATCGGATTCGGCTTGGTGGCACCGGCTTTGCCGCAGTTCGCGCGGAGTTTCGACGTGGGGGTGGCGGCGGCCTCGTTCATCGTGAGCGCGTTCGCGCTGATGCGGTTGATCTTCGCGCCGATGGCGGGGCGGCTGCTGCAGAAGCTGGGGGAGCGGCCGGTCTATCTGACCGGGCTGCTGATCGTGGCGGTGTCCACCGGCGCGTGTGCGCTGGCGCAAAGCTATTGGCAGCTGCTGGTATTGCGGTCGCTCGGCGGCATCGGGTCGACCATGTTCACGGTGTCCTCGCTGGGACTGGTCATCCGCATGTCACCGCCCGCCGAACGCGGCCGGGTGTCGGGCGTGTACTCGACCAGCTTCCTGATCGGCTCCATCACCGGTCCGCTGGTCGGTGGCGCCTTGTCGTTCCTGGGCCTGCGCGCACCGTTCATCATCTACTGCGTGGCCCTGCTGATCGCCACCCTGATCGTCTATGTGGCGCTGCGTGATTCCCCGCTGGCCCTGCCCGAGAAATCCAACGGCGCGCCCACGATGTCGTTCCGCGAAGCCGTGGCCCGCCCCGCCTACCGCGCGGCCCTGTGGGCCAATTTCGGCAACGGCGCAGCCGTTTTCGGTGTCCGTATGGCGCTGGTGCCGCTGATCGTCGTCGAGGTCCTGAAGCAGGACGCCGCCCTCGCGGGCGTCGCTCTCACCGCCTTCGCCCTCGGCAACGCCTCGGTCCTGTTCCTCTCCGGCCGCTGGTCGGACACCCTGGGCCGCAGGCCCTTCCTGATCGCGGGGACACTGGTGTGTGCCGTCGGGACGGCGGGGATCGGCCTCTCGCCGACCCTGCCCTGGCTACTCGTCGCCTCCTGCGTAGCCGGCATCGGGTCCGGCATGTTCGCGCCCGCCCTGCAGGCCGC
This sequence comes from Nocardia tengchongensis, assembly GCF_054781395.1. Lineage (NCBI taxonomy): Bacteria > Bacillati > Actinomycetota > Actinomycetes > Mycobacteriales > Nocardiaceae > Nocardia > Nocardia tengchongensis. Next base: position 334,316 of record NZ_BAAGUM010000006.1, on the reverse strand, counting down.
CGTCGCCGACATCATCGGCCCGGGCACCCGCGGCGGCCCGGTCCTGGCGGGCTACCAGATGTCCGCCGACCTCGGCACCTTCCTCGGCCCGTACGCCATCGGCATGCTCGCCGACCGAGTCTCCTACGGCGTCGCCCTGGGAGCCACCGCAGTCCTCCTGGCCTCGGCTTCCGCGGTCTGGCTGGTCGCCCCGGAAACCCTGCGTCGCAAGGAACCCGCTCTCGCCGCCGACCGCTAGTTCACCAGTCGTCACTCGGGTCGTAGCCACCCACCGCGGATCGACTTCATTTCGGCGGGCGGGGTGGGTGTCGCCCGGGTGGGGGCGTCGGGCAGAGTGGTGCGGGTGAGCAAACCGACGTCGAAGCACACTCCGCAGCCGGTCTCCAGTAAGACCACCTATGCGCTGGCCGGTTTGGCCGTGGTGGTGGTCGCGGTCATCGTGGCCGCGGTCGTTCTCTGGAATCGCGGGGGCGGGGACGAGGTGCGCAACGACGGGTACGGCCCGCCGCACGATCCGGCGGTGACGGTGGCGCTCGACTCGGACGGCGCGATCGTGCTCGGAAAGCCGGGAGTCTCGAAAACGATTGACCTGTTCGAGGATCCGCTGTGCCCGGCCTGCGGCCAGCTGGAGACCATCTACGGCCAGGAGATCGCCCAGGCGGTGGACACCGGCAAGATCGCGGTCCGATACCGCCTGGTGAACTTCCTCGACTCGCGCTCGGGCAGCAAGGACTACTCGACCCGCGCCATCGCCGCCAACGAGTGCGTCGCCCAGGGCGGTGACGGCCCCGTCTACGGCAAGTTCCACTCCATGCTGTTCACCACGAAGCAGCCCTCCGAGGGCGGCTCCGACCACAGCAACGACGAACTCGCCGCCATCGCCAAGGAAGCGGGCGCCGGCGACGACGTCGCCAAGTGCATCACCCACCGCGACCGTGCCGACACCGCCCGCGCCCACGCCGAAGCGTCCATGAAGGCGCTCAACGAGGCCCTCAACAACCGTGCCGCCACCCCCTCGGTCTTCATCGACGGCAAGAAGGTCGACGTCAACAACAAGAACTGGGTCCAGGACGCCGCGAAATAGGCTGCGGAACAGCTCGGTTCACACGTCGAGTACGGGCCGGCGCAGGCGACTCGTGTAGTCGGCTGCCCGGCCCAAAGCGTCGTCTGCGGCGTTCAGTTCTATGAGGGCTTCGTCGAAAACCTCTGCGGCGCCGGCGATGCAGTACACCGGGGTGGTGAGGGCGCCGGTGCCCGGGGTGTCGAGCAGTAGGCCGGAGCTGGGGAGGGAGCGGTAGGCGGCGGTCAGGTCGGCTAGGTCGGTGCGAAGGGCTTGGAGTCTGTCCCGCAACAACTTTCGGCGTTGTTCCAGTAGTAGCGGATCGCGGGTGTCGGCGGTGTGGCCGGGTTCGTGGTCGCTCATGGGAACAGAATGGCGTGACTCGCGCGCCTGTGCACGACGGTGGGGGATTGGGTGGGGTGCGGCCCATCAGGGAACGGAGAATTGAGCCGCACCCCGGGGAAGGGGCCGGGCTGGGTGCCCGGCTCCGTTGTTCGGGGAGACCTCGCGGGTCAGTGGGGTACAGCTGGGGTGGGGGTTTCGGGGATGTCGTTGTCGGCGGTCGCGCGCGACAACTGCGGGTGGATCAGGACGTGGGTTTCCAAGGGGTACGCCAGGTCGGCTGTGAAATGGCTTCCGGGCGGGGATGATTCGGTGGGGATGGCGCGGAGGCGGGGCGGCCGGACGGGGGCGTCTATGTCGGTGTGGGGGAACAGGTAACGGGCTCCCTCACGGACGGTTTCGTGGGTTTCGCCGCTGGGGTCGATCCAGCGCATGCGGTCGGTGTCGGCGAGGTAGACACGCCACGGGTGTTTTCCCTTGTCCGCCAGTGACTTCAGACGATTGTGGTGAGTACACAGGACCGCCCGGTATGCGGAGTTCGGTTGTGGTGCCGGGAGGTTGGGGAGCGGGCCGAACTGGATCAGCGAGGTTTCCGCGGCGGGCATGGTGCAGCCGGGGAAGCGGCAGAATCCGTCGACGGCGCGCACCTCGCGGGCCGGGGCGTTCGAGAACGGCCGCACCCCTGCGATTTTGGCGCGTTTGCGGTGCGGCTTCGTTGCCGGGTCGGAGTCGGCGGCCACGGCCGATCGATCCGGTGTGGACGCGGGTGCGCTGGGCTGATTCGGCAATGCTGCGGGCGCAGTGGGCTGATCCGGGGTGGACTCTGCGACAGTGGTGAATCGATCCGGTGCGGTCGCGGGTGCCACGGGCGGATTCGGCATAGCCGCGGGTTCGTGGGGTTGCTCAGGAGCCGCGCCATCGGTGGTGAGGCGCCCGCGATCCACTCGCGGTGTCGTGGACGAATCGTCGAGGGCCTGCCGGTGGTGGGCGGCCGCTCGTTCCCAGGGCGCTTCCGCGGCGATGCGGGTCCGGCGGGTTCGGCGTGGGCGTGGACCGTCACCCTCGCCACCCTTGGCGCTCTCATCGGTGCCGCTCCGCTCGCGGCCGGCGTTGGCTGTCCGGGTATTCGCGGACGGTGTGGGCAGGTCCGCGGTACCCGTGATGGCCGGGCCCGGGCCGCTGCCGTCGCGGGAGTGTTCGGTGTCGTCGGGGAAGTACTCGGGGATGACCTGGAAGCGGGCGTGTTCGGCGAGGGAGCGGGCGAGGTTCGCGTCGATGGGGCCGTAGCCGGCGAGGAAGGCCGGATCGTCGCGCAGGCCGAGGAGGGTTTCCGCGGCGACGCCGACCTGGATGAGGGGTCGTCGCGTCGTGGTGGGCGCGTCCGCCTTGGGGCAGTCGAGGTTTTTGCCGCAGTCGCAGTGCAGCCGGCCGGAGCCGTCGGCCAGGGCGATGAGGGCGTCGGCCCGGCGCTGCGCCATGGTGCGCGGGTCCTGGTCGCAGACCTGGAGGCTCATTTCCCGCAGCCGCATGGCGAGAGCTTGTGCCCCGGCGGCCGGGAGCAGTCCTTCGAAGACGGCCATCCCGTCCTGCACGGCGCGGATCCGGACGTCGCGATCCTGTTCCCGGTTTTCGCGTCGCCGGGTTTCGCCTTTCGGGTCGAGGCGGATCACCCACCGCTGCGCGGTCTGCCGTAATCGCGCCGGGTCGGACCGGAGCGCCGCGTCGATCAGCTTGGGCTCCAGCACTTCTCGGACTTCCCGCGACAGCCCCCGCAGGCAATCCGTGATCACCTGCACCCGAGACAGGTCGATCCGCCCCGCCGCGAACGCCAGCTTGGTCTGCGGTAGCGAATCCAACGCCAGCCCGATATCGATCAGCGCCGCGGCCACCCCCTCCGACACCTGCACGGCCACCGCGATCTCCGCGGCCGCGAACTCCCCGGCCCGCACCCCGCCGACCCCCGGTTCGGCATTGACCGCCCGATGCCGCCGATACATCTCGCGCACCGCGGTGACCTCCGCCGCCTGCGCGAACGCCGCCGCCCCGTGTGCCCGCCGCAGCGCGTCGACCAGCTCGTCCTCGCCCATCGCCTCCACCTCTCGGCTATCGAACATGCGTTCGAGACTACCTCCGAAAGATCGCCACCGCCAGCTCCTGTCCAGGCGATTTGGTTTGTCCACCCCCGGTCGTGTAACTTCGTTCAAGCAAGCAGGGCAACGCCCGGCTGGCACAAAAGTGAACACGGGGCTATGGCGCAGCTGGTAGCGCACCACACTGGCAGTGTGGGGGTCAGGGGTTCGAGTCCCCTTAGCTCCACAGAACAAGAGAGCCGCAGGTCATTGACCTGCGGCTCTTTGTCTTTCCGGAAATGCGCGAACCCGAGAGGTGCCCTACGCGGTACCCTACGTTCATGAAGGCCAAAACGAGCGTGTACCTGGATCCCGAGCAGGCTGCCCGTCTCAAGGAGGCTGCCGAGGCGGCGGGGCGATCGGAAGCTGATTTGATCCGCGAGGGGATCGACCTGGTGCTGTTGCGGTCGCACAGGGTCCGCCGCACCCGTCCGTGGCCGTCGTTCGATTCCGGCGATCCTGGGTTCGCCGCCAACAGTGAGGACTTGCTCGACGAGGCATACGGCGAGTGAGCTTCTTCATTGCCGATACCTCGGCCATCATCGCCGCGTACGACCGCGCCGCGGAACTGCACGAGCAGGCCCGTGAATTCCTCGCCACCTCCGTCGCGGTTGTCTCGCCACTCGTACTGGACGAGGTTGATCATCTGCTCGTCGCACGATTTGGAAAAGACCGTCGCACAGCCGATCTCGTCCTCGACGACCTGCTCACCTCGGCTGAGGAGGGTGCGGTGCTGGTGCCACCTGTGGACCGTGATGACCTCCGGGTCGCTCAGAAGATCATCGAGCAGTATCGCGGCCTGCGGCTCGACCTGGCCGACGCGGTCACCGTCGTGCTCGCCGAGCGCTACCTCACCAACGACATACTCACGTTGGAAGAGAAGGACTTTCGCGCCGTGCGACCTCTGACTCCCGCTCATCCGGCGTTCCGGCTCTTGCTTCAGGGCGACTGAACCGCGGACAACCGCGGCCGGGCACCCGCCGCCCGGATCATGATGTTCGGCTCGTCGGCCAGCGCCCCGAGGTTCGTATGGTAGTCCGTCAGATCCGCCGAAAGTTGCTTTGCGCGAAGCGATCCCAACGGGGTCGATGCCGCAGGTCGTGCGGTATCGGCCCCGTTGTCGCCATCAGGGTTTCAGATGTGGTCGACCAGGCCTATGGCACCTTGGGAGACGGCGCAGTGCACGCAGCAGAAGAACCGGCCTTCCGACTCCACACCGTGGCCGATGATCTTGCAGTTGCAGTGCTCGCAGATGGGTGCCATCCGATGGATCGCACATTCGAAGCAGTCGAAGGTGTGCCGCACTCCCTGAGCTTCGACGACGATCGGCATAGCGTAATCATTACCGCAAACCTCGCATATGCTCATGGACCGCACGCTACGCCGGGGACTGGTCTGATGGCTGCAAATTCCCGCTTATATGCCCTTGACCAGCCGAGAAGCCCGGTCCTACTGCGCCACCGGAGCGGTCATCCCTGACCAGGCGGACCGGGTGTACTGAGCTAGGACGCCACCGCCTGCCGGACACCGCGGCCCCTACCGGCCTGATCCGGCGTCTGGCCCGTCGAACCGGCACCGCGCGGTTCGTATCCTGATCTGTCAGGTCCACTGAACAGGCAGGCCCGGCGAGACGCCGGCATACCGTTCTGTTTTCCGGAGTTCGCCGGCTGCCAATCGGCGCGGGAGTCAGATGCGCTGCGCCTCGAGTACCAGGATCGGTAGCAGCAGGGCGCCCTTCTCGTCCCGGGCAGGGTGGAAGTTGTTCTGGGCGAACAGGTTCGACTGTTGGTCGGTCGGCACCGTCGTCTCCAGGCGATCGGCTCGCAGGGTGGTGATCTCCCAGATCGGCGGAGCGAACAGGGTCCGTAACTCCGACTCGGGGATCGGATACGGGGCGTAGAGCTCGGTGTGTTCGGCAGGGGTGAAGCAGAATTGGATCAAGCGGCCGCCCGGCTCGAGCACCCGGGCCAGTGCGCTCGCGTGGGTTCGGCGTTGTGCCGGGTTCAGGCAGTGCAGCAGTGCGCTGCTCACGACGGTGTCGAAACGGTTGTCGTATCCGTCCAGGATCGCGGCGTCGGCGACCTCGAAGGTGACCGATACGCCGCGTCGCGCGGCGCGTTGGCGAGCCTGTTCGATCGCGGTGGGTGCGACATCGAGGCCGGTCACGCGGTAGCCGAGGCCGGCGAGATGGATGGCGGTGTCGCCGGGCCCGCAACCGATGTCGAGGACTTCGCCGCGGATGTGGCCGGCCGTCTCCAATGCCGTCAGTAGCGGTTGCGGCCTGCCGATATCCCATGGCGGTCGGTGGACGACGACGCCGGGGAAGAGCTCTTCGCCGCGGTACAACTGCTCGTAATCGACTGTCGTCGGGTCGATCCGCGGTGCTGCGTCGCTGTTGCTCATCTGATCGGTTCGCTTTCGGGAGTGGGGGTGTGGAACGTGCCCCGAGTTCGGTCGGGGGCGAGCAGATGCGTACGGAGAAACCGCAATTCGCTGTCGAGGGCCTGCTCGTGTGCGTCGAGGAACGGCGCGTAGTGTCCGCCCGTCACGTGGGCGACTTCCGCGTTCGGCGCTGATCGCGCCGCTTCGATCGCGATGTCGGCCGGAGCGGTCTGATCCTGGTCAGCTACGAGAACCAGTAAGGGGCTGGTGACTCGGGGCGCGTATCGGCCAGGTCGGTACAGGCCGATCCGGATCCCGCTGCGCGCGGCGATCAGTTGCTGCCATTGCGGATAGCTGTTGTCCGGGTTGAGTGCTCGGTTGCCGTCCCGGCTATCGGGCGTGGTGAGCATCGCGACGGTTCCGGGTTCGCCCGCCAGCGGTATCAGCAGCGGCGGGCGGCCGGCCAGGCCGCCGACGGCATCGAGGATGCCCGATCCCAGGACGCGCAGCATCGCGAGCGGTCGTTGATGGCGTCCGGCCCGAGCCGCGCCGCGGACGCCGTCGACCAGTGGGGTCTGTGCGATGGCCGCGCCGAGTCGCGGGTGCCGCGCCGCTACCCGGAGGACGTGTCCGCCGCTCAGGGAGAAGCCCCAGATCGCGATCCGGTCGGGTGACACCGCCGGCAGGGTCGATGCGTAGGCGATCGCGGCGTCGAAGTCCGTGAGTTGCTCACGCATCCGGATGATCTGGCGGGGCTGCCCGCCGCTTTCCCCGAGCCGTCGGAAGTCGAAGGCGAGCACGGTGAACCCGTCGTCGTGGAATCGGCGTGCGAACAGGTCGGTGCCCGGTTCCTTGGTGACCGCTCCGCCTGCCGCCATGACCACGCAGGCGCCATTGCTGCCGGGGTAGTGCCATGCGACGCACTCGATGTCGCCGCTGGTGAACCGCACCCGCACGCGTTCTGTCTTGCTCTGCACCGGAACCTCCCGTTTGTGATCTAATATGATTTACATACTATATTGAAACCATAGCTTATGGGTCACGTATTTTTCTGAGGGGGACCGGCACGGTCCCGATGGGAGAGCACCTCATGAACGCCGAAACCAACCGCCGCATGACCAATGCCTTCAACAAGATCATCGTCGGATTGCAAAGGGGCGGAATCGCTTTCGGTCCGATGCGTTTGCTCACGGTGCGGGGCCGGCGCAGCGGGCAGTTGCGGACCTTCCCGATCGCGGTGATCGCGCTCGACGGCGGGCAGTACATCTTCCAGGCTTTCCCGAAGGCCGCCTGGGTCGCGAACGCACGGGCCGCGGATACCGTCGAGCTGGCGCGGGGCCGGCGCTCCTCGACTGTCCGACTGGTCGAGGTCCCGGTGCACGAACGACCGCCGCTGCTGCGCCAATTGGTGACCACCAGTCCGGCCAGCGTCGGCAATCGTTTCGTGACCACGGGTCTGGCCGAGACGTCCACTCCGGATGGAGTGGCGGCGGCCGCACATCGGATCGCGGTGTTCCGCGTCCAGTCGATCTGATCGAATACGATACGGAATCCGTACAAACCGATCGGAGTAGCACGCATGAGTTCGACAGCGGATCAGGCGGGGGCTCGCCGCCGGCGGCAGCTCACGGTTGCCGTCAAGGATGCGCTGCGCGACTTGAACATCCAGCTGTCGCTGCTCAATCGCCGGTTCGGCGGCCGAATCGAGCTCCGGGATGTCGACTGGACCTGCCTCGATCTCATCAATCGACACGGCCCGTTGACCCCGACCGAATTGGCGCGCCGGGCCGGCCTGCACCCGGCGACGCTCACCGGGATTCTCGATCGGCTGCAGAAGGGCGGCTGGATCGTGCGTGAGCGCGATCCCGAATCGACGGACCGTCGCGCGGTCGCGCTGCGCGGCGTCCGCGAACGCAACGCCGAGCTGTTCCGGGTGTTCGCCGGAATGAACAGCCGGATGGACGAACTGTGCGACCACTATTCCGAGGCCGAACTCGAGGTGATCGCCGACTTCCTCCGCAGAACCGGCTCGGCCGGTCACGAATCAGCCGAGGAATTGGCCGACGGCTGAGAGGAATCGGATGCGCGCCCCGCGGCGTCGCATTCGAAAGGCCCGGTCCGATGGACCGGGCCTTTTCGTTTCACGCCGGGGTGGCGGGCCTGAGAGGCGCAGGGGTCAGAGGGTGCCGTTTTCGATGTCTCGCTTCAGGGCGGCCTGGTAGGCCTTGTGCGAGGAGATGCCGTTGTCGGCGGTGAAGCCGATGAGGACCGGGTTGGCGGTGAAGCTGATGTGCTCGTTCACCGTGGTGGTGCCGTTGCCGTTGTCGGTGAAGGTGATCTTCTGGTGGGTGATGATGCCGGGATCGTCGTAGCTGTCGGTGAGGTAGTAGCGGTCGGCGGGGTAGAGGCGTTGTTCGGCCTGGGTTTTCGCGGGGTAGTCGACCGAGCCCATGGGGACGTTCTCGAGGGCGGTGAAGTCGATGGTCTGGCTGACGCCGTCGGTGCAGGTGCGGTGGGTGATGATGTCTTTGAGGAACGGGTGGCGGCCGATGTCGTTGCGCAGGTTCGAGTACACCGTCCACACCTTGTCGATGGGGGCGTTGATGGTGATCGGCAGATCGGCGGTGCGGGTGGCGGCGCCGGAGGACGGGCTCTTCTGGGCGGCCTGGTAGGACGCCCAGCCGGTTTGCCAACCGGCGGTGTAGGAGTTCGGGGTGTCGGTGCACGTCGGTGCGGAATCCGCCTGCGCTGCCGGTGAACCCGTCGCCGCGAACGACAGGGCCATTGCGCATCCCACAAGATATTTCACGGCCGGACTGTAACGTGTTCTCGCGCGGATTGCTCGCGCCGTCGCCGATTTGATACCGACCGACCAGAACGTGCGGGTTGGCTACCGGTCGATGCGCCGCTGACCGTCGAGACGGGCCCGGTCGGCGGCGGCCCGCCCGGCCTCCCAGCCCTCGGCGCTGCGGATGGTGATGCCGCGATTGCGGGCGTGCGGGAACAGGGTGTCGAAGGCGGTGTCGACGGCGATCTGATGTGAGGCCAGCACCGGCAGCAACCGTTCCGGCTCAGCCGATTCCGCGATGGTGGCCGCGGTGGCCGCCGCGAGCCGCTCGCCGATGCGCGCGGCATAGGCGACCAGGAACGACTTCCGGAAGGTCCGGCTGCGCGCCTCATCGCCGCGGGCATCCCGGTCACCGCTGGCGATCATCGCCCGGGTGGCCTGCACCAGCAGCGATGTGGTCAGCACCTCGATCGCCTCGAGATCGGCCTCATCGCCGACGATTGTCACGAATCCCCAGGCGGAGGCGACGATCGCACGACTGCGATTGGCCCCGGCGACCACATTGACCAGCAGCGCCTTCGCGTCGACGTAGGGCGTCTCGAGCCAGATGCGCCGCGCCCCGGGCAGATCGGGGACGGAGGCGTCGGCGTCGACCAGCACGCGATCGAGCGCGTACTTGGTCATCAGCTCCTGCGCCTTGGCCGACAAGGTCTCGGCCTCCTCGGGGAAGGAGGTCGACTCGGCCTTGGCGAGCAGCCCCCGAACCCGTCCGAGCACTTTCTCGTCCACGTGATGGTGCACCGCGCCCTGCGGCCGCGCGGTCCCCGGCAGCGGCCGGATGAGCTCCAGCTCCGGCAGCAGGAGCAGCAGCGCCAGCGCTTCGACGACCGTCGTGATCGCCTCCGCCACGGTCAGCATGTGTTTGGCGGCCCACTGCCCGAAATGCGGTTCCGAGTCCGACCACCAGGTGTCCGCCTCGATCGCCCGGATCTGTTCGATCCAGGTCTCGTCCATGGTCGCGGGCGCGAACGGCCGCACGTAGTCGGCCATCACGTCGACCAGGAAGCTGACCGCGAAGTCGTCGACCCGCCTCCGCGCGGCCTGCTGCACGTCCCCGGGCAGCCACCCGTGCTGAAAGACTCGCTTGATGATGTGCCGCCCGGCGAGGTGCACCCCGTACCCCAGGTCGTGACCGGGCAGCTCGCGCGCCGCGACCTGCCCGGCGAACCGCGCCGCGACACCCGAATCGCCGCGCGGCGTCTTGCTTCCCGCGCCGATCCGAGCGGACGCCATGGCGGCTGCCAGCACCGCGTTGCCGATCTCCTCCGACGTCGGTGGCTCGCCGCCTTCCGTCGCCCAGAATTCGGACGCGCCTTGCTGCGCCCGCTGCTTGGCGGCCCGATGCTTGCGATTCGGCTTACCCACGTCCGGCAATGTACCGGTCACGCCCAGCGTGACCGGTACATCGGCTCGTCCGGACTAGGTTGTCACCGGCTCCGGCGCGGGTGTCCTCGCACGCCCCGGCACCCACCAGTTGAGCCGCCCCATGGTCTGCATCAGGGCGGGCACCAGGATGGTGCGGATGACGGTCGCGTCGACCAGCACGGCCAGGGTGAGTCCGAGGCCGAACAGCTGGACGAAGGACACGTGCGCGAAGACCATGCCGACGAAGGCGATGGCCAGCAGCGCCGCGGCCGCGGTGAAGATGCGTGCGGTGCGGGCGATTCCGACCGCGACGGCCCGCCCCGTCTCTCCGGAGTTGAGGTACTCCTCCCGGATCCGGGACAGCAGGAACACCTCGTAGTCCATGGACACCCCGAACGCCAGGCAGAACATGAGGATCGGCATGGTGGGCACCAGGTACCCGGTCGGCGTGAATCCGAGTGCGCCCGAGAGGTGCCCGTCCTGGAAGATCCACACCATCGCGCCGAAGGTCGCGGTCAGCGACAGCACGGTCAGCACGAGCGCCTTGATCGGCAGCACCACGCTGCCGGTGAAGACCAGCAGCACCAGGAACATCGACACCGCGATCAGGGCCAGCGCCACCGGGACCCGGGAGGCGAGCGCGTGCACGGAGTCGGCATTGCGTGCCGCGGGTCCGCCGAACTGCACTCGCCCGGGCGCGGGGACGGCCCGCAGCCGGTCGAGTTGCTCGGTGGCGGCCGTCGAGTACGGGTCGAGCCGGGTGCCGATGCGCAGGTAGGTGCCGGCGTCCCCGGCCATGGTGGGTTGTGCTCCGGCCAAGGGCATTCCGCCGCCGTAGACTCCGCCGCTGGACAGCACCGAACTGACGCCGGGCACCAGCGACAGGTTGCGGGCGTACTCGGCGACTTTCGCGGTGTCGCCGTGTGTGTCGGGCAGGACCGCGAGGATCCCCGCGGTGAGGTTCTCGGAGAAGTCGGTGCGTGAGGCGTCGCCGACCTCGCGGCTGGACCCCGATGCCAGGACCCGATCGTCGGCCCATCCGAAATGCACGCCGAGGAACGGTGATCCGAGCAGCAGCAGCCCGGCGACGACGGCGACGATGGCGATCACCGGCCGTCGCATCACCCCGGTGGCGAAGCGATACCAGCGGTCCTGTTCCACCGGCGTGGGCACCGGGTCCGGCCGGCCCAGCCGGCGCCGCAGCCACTGCCGCACGTCGAGCGCCTCGACCCGCGAGCCCATCAGCGCCAGCGCCGCGGGCAGCACCAGCAGTGTCGTGAACACCGCCGCGGCGAGCACCGCCAGCCCCGCGTACGCGAACGACCGCAGGAAGTACAGCGGGAAAACCAACAGCGCGGCCAGTGAAAGTGCCACGGTCAGACCGGAATACAGCACGGTGCGCCCGGCCGTGCGCACGGTGCGGGCGACCGCGTCGACGGTGTCGGAGCCCGCCGCGATCTCCTCCCGGAACCGGCTCACCATGAACAGGCTGGAGTCCAGCGCCACCGCGAACCCGAGCGCGGTGGTCATGTTCAGCGCGAAGATCGACACGTCGCTGACCGCCGCCAGGATGCGCAGCACGGCCAGCGCCGCCCCGATCGTGACGACGCCGACGAGCAGCGGCAGCATCGAGGCGACGAGGCTGCCGAACACCAGCACCAGGGCGATGCCGGCCAGTGGAATGGCGATGGATTCGATGAGCACCAGGTCGAGGGTGATCTGTTTGCTCATCTGCGCGAGCGCGACCGCCTCGCCGCCCGCCCGCACCCGCACGCCGTCGCGGGTGCCGTTGTACTTGTCGGCGAGGGCGCCCGCCAGTTTCGGTGCGGCGGTGTCGTCGCCGCGCGCGTAGGCCACCAGGACGGCGCTGTGCTTGTCGGTGCTGCGCAGCGCGGTCCGCATCTCGGCGGGAACGCTCCAATACGACTGCACGCCTTGGAGATCCGGGTTGGCGGTCAGTTCGTCGGTGAGGCGTTGCCCGACCGCGCCGGCGGCGGCGGTGTCGATGCCGTCGGGCGCGGTGAGCACCAGCACCACATTGGGTGCGGCGCCGGGGAAGTGGTCTTCGAGATACTGGTCAACCCAGGTGGATTCGGCGTCCGGTGCCTGAAACCCGCCGGATTTCAGATGCATCGGGGCCGACCACCCGATGGCGTAGCAGAGGACGGCGGCGATTCCCGCCGCCACCAGCACGCCGCGGGCCCGGCGTTGGGCGAAGTGGGCGATGGCGAGCAGCACGCGCGGTCACCGCCGTTCGGCGGGCGGTATCTGCCGCGCGGTCCGCACCAGCTCGTCGGACACCTGCCACAGTTCCGCGGCGCGCTCGGGGTCGTAGGATTCCGGCGCGCTGGGCACCTCGGCCGCGCCGGTGAAGTATTTGCCGGTGGTGCCGGCGAGCTCGGGTCCGATGGCCAGCCAGGCGAGGTCGGCGGCCGACTTGGCGACGGTGCGGGCGATGGGCATGATCCGGATGAGCAGCGGCGCGAGGAACCGGAACCCGATGCGCGCCGGGGCCGGATAGCCGCGCGACAGACCGGTTTCCGGCATCAGCCCGGGATCGAACGCGTTGACGGTGATCCCGCGATCACCCCACTGGTTGGCGAGCTCATAGGTGAAGTAGACGTTGGCGAGCTTGCTGTTGGCGTAGGCGATCCGCCCGTCCCGCCCGGAACCCGCACCGGGAGTGGCGAGTTCGCGAGGCGCCCGCCATTGCGGCGCGGGGAACCCCATGGACTTGCGCGGCCCCTGATGCACGTCGCTGGACACCACCACGACCCGCGCCCCGGATTCGAGCAGATCCTCGCACCCGGTGACGAGCGCGAAATGGCCGAGATGATTGACCGCGAAGGTGAGTTCGTAGCCGTCCTCGGAGGTGCGCACCCCGTCGACGATCTGCAGTCCGGCATTGCACACGATCGCACCCAGCCGCGGCTGGGTCCGGTTGTGCAGCTCCTTCACCGCGGCGCCGACCGAATCCAGTGACGCCAGTTCCAGATCCAGCAGCTCCACCTCGGCCGCGGGTGCGTGCTCCAGAATCTGCTGTCGCGCCGCCTCTGCTCGCTCGACGTTGTGGCATCCGAGGATCAGTGGAACACCCTGGGCGGCTAGCACTTTCGCGGTCTCCAGGCCGAGCCCGGAAGATGCGCCGGTGATCAGTACAGGAAGATTCATGCCGCGTTCTCCAACCATTTCATGGTGAATTCGTCGATGGCGGCCGCGGTGGTGGTGAACGTCTTGCCCATGTCGGCTTCGATCAGCCTGCCGATCAAGGGAACTCGCGCCTCGATCTGTCCGGACATGGTGAATTCGCAGCCGGTGTCGGTGCGCCGCAGCAGCAGATCGGCCCCGAGTTTGATGGTCATCCCCTCGACCTGTCCATCCATCCGTCCCCGCGCGACCCCATTGGCCGGTTCGGACCAGGTCTCACTGTAGCGGTAGCGCACCCCGTTGGGCCGGAAGGCGGCCGCCGGGCCGGGCAGCGCCGAGGCCGGGATGACGGTGTCGACGGTGACGAGCGTGCGGCTCGGGCTGACCTCGAATTCGGCCAGTTTCGAGTCGGGGCCGTCGATTTCGATGATGCGCTGCTCCCAGTACTCCCGGCTGCCGAGGGCGCGATGGAACAGGGCGTCGGAGTATGGATAGGGCGTGGTGTGCTGCACGGAACGCGGCATGGTCAGTCTCCCAGGTGCTTGGCGTAGATGCGGTGGATGTCGAGCATTCGGTAGAGGGCGCGGTCCGCGTCGTCGCGGCCGACCTCGGACAGCAGGTAGGCGTCGACGAGCCGGTCGAGGGCGTCCTCGACTTCGTCGGCGCTGAGTTCGGGGTGGTCGGGGGCGGTGAATTCGGTTCCGGCGCTGGTTTTCCGGCCGAGGTCGCGGAAGACTCCGGCGGCCGTGCTGTCGAGCCGGTCGAAGGTCAGGTCGAGGCTGGCCCGGATGTCGAGGGCCTGGTAGGACACGACTTCGAGGCGTCGTTGCTCGTCGCTGATCCGGGCCAGCATGCGGGCGAAGGTCCAGTGGGGTCGCGCCGACATGCGGCAGGCGACGGCGCGCAGCGCCAGCGGGATGCCCGAGCAGTGGTCGGCGACGCTGCCGGCGTCCTCCCATTCGGGGAGCACGCGTGCCCGCCCGACGGTGGCGACCAGCATTTGCAAGCCCTGGGTGCGGGACAGTTCGTGCAGCACGAAGGTCCGGACGGTGGTGAGTCCCAGGGCGAATCTGCTGGTGATGAGCGCGGTGCTGGATCCGCCGGCGGGCAGCAGCGGGATGATCTGCGATTCGGTGACGGCATTGTCGAGGATCACCAGCACGCGCCGGCGGGCCAGTCGGGCGCGATACAGGTTGGCGCGCTCGGTGAGGGTGGCGGGCTGGGCGTCGGCGGGAATGCCGAGGGCGGTGAGCAACCGGCCGAGCACCGTCTCCGGGGTGGTGTTCGGTCCTTCGGCGAGGTCGGCGTAGAGCATGCCTTCGGGGAAGCGGTCGCGCAGGCAGTCGGCGGCTTGCAGGACCAGTGCGGTCTTGCCGACGCCCGCGCCGCCGGTCACCAGGACCGGCCGCGGCGCCGGGTCGTCGGTGAGCATGCCGGTGAGGGTGGCCAATTCGGCGTCGCGGCCGCTGAATCCGAGTGGCGCCAGCGGCACCATGTCGGGTGCGAGGCCGAGGGTGACGGTGGGCGGGTCGCCGCGCAGGATCTGGCTGTGCAGTTCCCGCATGCCCGGGCTGGGGTCGGCGCCGAGTTCGTCGGCGACGAGCCGGCGGGCCACTTCGTACTGCCGCAGCGCCTGGGCGGTCTCGCCGTTGAGGAAGTAGGCGCGAATCAGCCGCTCCTGCAACCCTTCCACGAGTGGTTCCTCGAGCAGGGCGGTCTGCAGGCGGTTGATCACCAGGGAGTGGTTGCCGCGCCGGATCTCGGCGTCGGCCCAGTCGGCGGTCACCTCGTGCTTGAGCCGGTGCAGCGAATCGCTGAGCCGGCGCGCCCATTCGCTGTCGAGGCCGGTCATGGCGCTGCCGTTCCACAGGTTCAGTCCCGCGGCCAGTTGTTCGACGCGACCGGGATCGTCGATGTCGGTGGCGCGGGCCCGGTCCACCAGATCCATGAAGTGCTGCAGATCCACCGAATCCGGTGGGGTGGAAAGGGTGTAGCCGCCGGATCCGCGGTTCACCTGGACGGGCGGCCCGCCGTGGCCGGCGGTGGCCTCGGTGAGGACGCCGCGCAGCCGGGCGACGTAGGTGTAGACGGCGTCGCGGGCGGCGACCGGCGGGGAGTCACCCCACACCCGGTCGATCAGCGTGTCGATGGGCAGCGGCCGTCCGGAGTCCACCAGCAGCGCGGCGAGCAGGCTGGTCTGCCGGGGCGGCCCGAGGTCGACGGGTTTGCCGTGGACATGCAGCTGCACGGGGCCCAGAAGCTTGAATCGAATCATTGTCATGCCTTACTTCCCCCCGGAATCTGGTGCGGCACTGCCCATTACATGGCGAGCGCCGCGAGAAATAGTGCGACCAGGGCGATTCCCTGCAGGATCACGCGGACGACGATGACGCTGTCCCAGGTGCGCTGCATCTCCCGGACGTCGGCCGGGACCCGGTCGGCGAGGACCGCGGCGGTGAGTTCCTTGTTGACCGGTGCGCTGATCCGCGCGTAGATGCCGAGCCAGATCGCCAGGGTGGCGACGGCCAGTGCCGCGAGGGCCCCCGCGGCGGCCTTGCCGTCGAGGAACGCGATGCCGGTGGCGAGGACGGCGGCGACGACGCCCACCGCACCGGGGATCGGCATGCGCTTGTCGGCGACCTCGTGGATGCGCCCGGTGACGGCGGCCAGGGCGCGGTCGTCGATGCGGGCGAAGGCCGTGCGCAGCACCAGGGCGCAGAAGAAATCGGTGCCGTAGACGACCGCGGTCGTCAGAATTGAAAGGCCAATGGCGAACTGGAACAGAATTTCCATGTGCAAATCCTCGGCGAATGACCAAGGGCGAGAACGGTTGCGGCCGTGTCGCCACGTCGGTGTGATTGGTTGGTTATCGTCGCAAACTGTCGTGAACATTATCTTGCACCGTGTGGGGCAAGGCATTTCACCGGAATGTGATTGTGGCGATGGCCAGTTCTCGCCCGGTCAGGATTGTGATCGGTTATGGGGCAGTGGACTGTTCGTTACTCCCGCAACGCTGCGGCTACCAATATTCCTCCGGCCAACCCCGCTGCTGTGAGCAACTCCCAGGTGTCCGGTGGTCCGGTGATGCCCTGGCGGCCGCGTTTGTTCAGCGTCACCGTGGCATCCACCAGTTCGAGTGCGACGCCGAGCACGAACCAGTGCCTCACCGGATGCCCGCGCCGCAGCGACCACACGGTGCCGAGCCCGATCACCACGTCGCGGGTGCCGAACGCGCGGGTCGGCAGCGACGAGGCGGTGTCGTCGTATTCACCCGACCAGGACTTGGAGACGGTGGCCGGTTGGGTGAGCATGCCGGTGCCGATCGCGATCCGGGCCAGCGCCTGCGACCAGGCCATCTGCCGGACCATGCCCTGCACCCGGCGGTGGGCGAGCATCGAATTACCGTTCATTGTAAGGGTTTTCCTCCTGGCAGGCGGCCTCGTCGACGGCGACCACCACCTTTCCGCGGGCGTGCCCGCCCTGACTGAGCAAGTGCGCCTGCGCGGCGTCGGGTAGCGGGAAGATCGCGCCGACCGGAACCCGGAACACGCCCTTGGCGGCGAGCGCGGCGACCACGGGCAGGTCGCCGGTGTCGGGCCGGGTGAAGACGTACGAGCCGCCCAGTTCGCGGGCCTTCGGATCGACCACCGAGGCGAATCGGCCGTGCGGCGCGAGCAGCGGCAGCACCGTGCGCTGGATCCGTTTGCCGACCGCGTCGAGCAGTACGTCGACTCCGTCCGGGGCGATCGCTCGCACCGAATCGGCCAGTCCCACCGTGTAATTCACCGGCTCCGCGCCGAGTTCGCGCAGGAACTCGTGGTTGCGCTCACTGGCCGTGCCGATCACCCGGGCGCCCAGGTGCACCGCGATCTGCACGGCCACCGCGCCGACGCCGCCGGCCGCGCCGTGGATCAGCACGGTCTCACCGCGCTGCACGTCCAGCACCCGCACCAGGGCCTGATAGGAGGTGAGCGCGGCCAGCGGCATGGCCGCGGCCTCGGCCCAGCCCAGGTTCGGCGGCTTGATCGCCAGCGCGCGCACCGGCGCGGGCATGACCTGCGCGAAGCTGCCGCGGCTCAGGTAGTCCTCGCGCACGCAGCCGACGACCTCGTCGCCGACGGCGAATTCGTTGACCCCGACGCCGATTTCGCGCACGATGCCCGATACGTCCGCGCCCGGGACGATGGGGAAGACGGTGTCGGCGAACGGATCCAGGTAGCCTTCGCGCGCCTTCCAGTCGATCGGGTTGACCGCGGCGGCCTTGACGTCGAGCAGGACCCCGT
The DNA here is from genome assembly GCF_054781395.1 of Nocardia tengchongensis. Taxonomy (NCBI): domain Bacteria; kingdom Bacillati; phylum Actinomycetota; class Actinomycetes; order Mycobacteriales; family Nocardiaceae; genus Nocardia; species Nocardia tengchongensis. The sequence goes on along the minus strand of NZ_BAAGUM010000006.1, from coordinate 316,760 downwards.
CGAGCGCCATCTTCGGGATCGGCAGCTCGCCGTATTCGAGGACCGACGCGTCGCCGTAGCGCCGGTAGAAGACCGCCTTCACGAGCGCACCGCCGCCCCGATATAGGTGGAGGACAGGTCGGCGGTGGTGAACATGATCAGGTTGCCGTCGCGCTTCTTGCCCAGGATGGTCAGTCCGCGCTGCTTGGCCAGCGGGGTCAGGCCCGCGGCGTCGAGGTGGCGGGCCAGCTCGGCGGGCTTGATGAACTGGTGGTGATGGTGGGTGCCGCGGGCCACCATGCCGGTGAGGTATTCGGGGATCCAGATCATCACGATCCGTGCCAGCAGCGTGCGATTGATGGTGTCGTAGCAGAAGATTCCGCCCGGCTTCAGCACGCGCGCGATCTCCCGCACCGCCAGCGCCGGGTCGTCGACGTGCTCGAGTACGTCCACGCAGGTGACCACGTCGAAGGTGTGGTCGGGGTAGGGCAGCGCCTCGGCGCGGCCGACGGAGTATTCGATGGCCTTGCCGGTGGCCTCGGCGTGCGCGCGGGCGGCGGCGACCAGGCGGTCGGAGGGGTCCATGCCGCTCACCTCGGCGCCGCGGCCGGCCAGGTATTCGGTGGTGAACCCGCCGCCGCAGCCGACGTCGAGCACCTTCTTGCCGGCCCAGTCCTGCACGAACTTGTCGAAGTATTCGAAGCGCGGGCGCTGGAACGAGGTGAGCCCCTTCATGGCGGAGTCGTCGTCCCACCAGGATTCGGCGAAGTCGCCGAAGAAGTCGGCCTCGGTCTGGGATTGCTTCATGTCAAACACCGTCTTTCTGCAGTGGTCTGGTCGGTTCGGGGGTGCGCCAGCGGGTGGCGTAGGCGATCTGGTCGCGTTCGGCGATGCGGAAGACGAGCCACGGCCACACCGCGCGCATGCCGAGTTCGCGCAGCCGGATGAGCAGCGGATTCTCCAGCGCCCCGAGGCGGCCGATCCGCCACGCGACCTTCTGGAGGCCGGCGGTGCGGGCGCGGCGCTGTTTCTCGTAGCGGCGCAGGGCCGTCACCGGATCGGTGGCCTCCAATTCCTCGGCCAGCACGAGGGCGTCCTCGAGGGCCTGGCAGGCGCCCTGGCCGATATTGAAGGTGATGGGGTGGGCGGCGTCGCCGAGCAGCGTGACCCGGCCGGTGCCCCAGCGCTTGTCGGGCGCCCGGTCGAGCACGTCGCCGCGGATGATGGCCTCCGGCGGGGTGGCGGCCAGGATTTCGTCGATCGGCGACATCCAGCCGTGGTGCCGTTGCGCCAGCATCGCTCTGGGGTCGCCGTCGTCCTGGCCGCCGGGCGCGCCGTTGGCCACGCTCATCCAATGCACGACGCCGGGGGCGACGTCGTAGAAGGTGAATCGGGTGCCGTTGCCGAACAGCGCGTAGAAGGTGCCCGGCGGGATCTTCGGGTGCCGCAGTTCGGCTTTGCCGCGCCAGGCGATGTAGCCGGTGTAGCGCGGCCGCCGCATGCCCAGCAGCCCGTTGCGGATGGTGCCGTTGATGCCGTCCGCGCCGATCAGGACATCGCCGCGCACCCGGTCGCCGTCCGACAGCTCGACGGTGACCCCGGTCTCGTCCTGTTCGAAGCCGATAACCGCTGCGCCCGTGCGGATCTCGGTGTCGTCGGAGAACGCCGACACCGCCGCGCTGAGCACCCGGTGCAGCACCGAGCGCTCGACGGCGATGGTCGGGCAGCCGTACTTCTCGACGAATTCGCCGACCGGCCACGCGCCGAAGAGCTGTCCGCGCCAGGTCCCGAAGTGGGTGACCTGCTGCACCGGGGCGGTATCCAGGACTTCGCGCAAGACGCCCAGTCGTTCCAGCGCGATGGTGCCGTTGGTCCAGATGTGCAGTCCCGCACCGCCGTCGCGCAGTTCGGTGGCGCGTTCGAAGACGCGCACCCGGATGCCGCGCTGCCGCAGGGCGAGCGCCGCGGCCAGGCCGCCGATCCCGCCGCCGGAGATGAGCACCGTGAGCGGCCGCTGGGTCACGGCCGGTCCGCTTCGGTGAGGGTGGCCACGGTGGCGGCCAGCTCCGCGAGATCCATGCCGCCGCCCTTGCGGCGGCGGCCCTTGCGGCCCAGCGCGCCCGACATCAGCCAGCCCAGGCCCAGCGCCTCGAGCATGGCCGATTCGACGCCGATGCCCCAGCGTTCGGCGATCAGGCCGTCCGCCAGCCGCCACACCACGACACCCTTGAATTCGATGGCCTCCCCGGTGGGGTCCATGCCCAGGAACTCGCCGGTGAAGGTGCCGCGCCAGGTGTTGTGGATGACCACGTGGTCGGCGTGCGCGCTGAGCGCCTCGATGGTGACGTGCAGGTCCGGGAAGCCCTCGCGCAGACCGGCGATGGTGTATTTGACGCCGGGGATGCCGTCGGGCGCGCCGGGCAGCGGCTGGTGGTCGACCATGTCGGGGGAGTAGATCTCGTCGACCACCGAGAAGTCGCCCTGGTTGACGAACTCGTCGAAGACGCGCCGGATGATGCGGGCGTTGTCCTCGGGGGTGTGTACCTGCTCAGGCGACATGGTCGATCTCCTCGGCGGATTCGGCGAACGGCGCTTCCCATCGCAGCGACAGGCCCGCGTACAGGTAGCGGCTGGCCTCCACGGCCAGCAGCAGCACCTGGTCGCCGGGCCGGACCCGGCCTTCGACCCAGCCCTCGTCGAGGGCCAACGGCACCGCCGCGGAACCGGTCGCGCCGACGGTGGTGAGGTTCTCGACGATGTTCTTGGCCAGCACGGCCTGGTCCTCGGGAGAGACTCCGGCGGCGTCGAATTCGGCGGTGAAGTAGTCGGCGTTGCCCTCGGGCAGCACGCAGGCGTCGATCTCGGCGACGGTGAGCCCGGTGCGCGCCAGCATGTCCTTCATGCCCGCCACGAAGACCTGCGGCCCGAAGGTGGCGGTCCCGTTGACGTCGAGCTTCATCTCCACCAGGCGCTTGCGCTTGGCCTGGTCGAACACCGGCTCGTGAGTGCCGCCGCCGACGATCTGCATGCCGGGCTTGCGGTCACCGCCCAGACAGGCGGTGGCGAACCGGAATTCGCCGTCGGGGTCGGCGCTGCCGGGTTCGCCGGCACGCAGCACCACCGCCCCGGCCCCGTCGCCGAAGGAGTTGATGACCAGCCGGTCGCGCATGCGCACCAGCTCGGGATCCATACCCAGGTACATCGGAACCAGCAGCGGGGAGATCGATTCCGCGCCGATCACCACGGCGGTCTTGTAGGTGCCGTCGGCGAGCAGGCGGCGCGCGTAGTCCAGGCCCTGCACGAAACCGGTGCAGGCGGCCCGGAATTCGATGGCCGCACAGTGCGCCAGGCCGAGGCGCTCCTGCACGTAGGTGACCACGGCGGGCAGCTGATATTCGGGGCTGGCCGAGGACATGACCAGCAGGTCCACCTCGGCCGGATCGATGTCGGCGCGGGCCAGGGCACGCCGCGCGGCGGTGGTGGCCATGGCGGAGGTGCCGGTGGTGTGGCGGCCGGTGGCCGGGTCGATGATCCAGTGCCGTTGCCGCACTTGGATGTTGTCGAGGACCTCGGCGGGCATGGGGCCGCACAGGCGCTCGAGGGTGGCGTTGTCGATCGGGTCGCCGGGCAGGTAGGAGCCGGTGGACAGGATCGACACGTGGCGTGGTCCGGGGTGGGACATGGTGTCTCCGTTCACGATTCGATGGTCACGATGCGAGGGGTGCGGCGGCGGGCGGCCGCAGCACGAAACTGGTGTGGGTGCCGCCCAGCGAGGAGCCGTTGACCAGCACCGGGCCCTGGACACCGCCGTGCGCCCAGGCGGTGACGGCCAGCGCGGCGGCCAGCTGCGCGCCCGCGCCGACGGGGTCGCCGAGCACCCGTTTGGGTTCGTGCCGGGCGCAATTCGCGCTCAGCCCGAGCCGATCGACGGCCCGCCGTTCGGGGCCGTCCACCGCGGGCAGCCCGGCCGCCGCGGTCCAGACCGCGGTCAGCTCGGCGGGCTCGACTCCGGCCGCGGCGAGGGCCTCGCGCATGGCGCGTTCCACACCGTGGCCGCGCGGGTCCCAGCGGGCGATGCCGAGCGCGTCGCAGGTGGTGGCGTAGCCGGCGAGCACCGCGAGCGGGGTAGCCCCGCGCTCCCGTGCCGCGTCGGCCCGTTCCAGCAGCAGGGTGACGCTGCCCTCGGCGAGCCGGAAGTCGCGGCCGTGGCGGCCGGTGAAGGGTCCCGCGCCGCGGTAGGCGTCGAGCGCGTAGGGCGAGAGTTCGTCCGCGCCGGTGCACAGCACGGCGTCCGCGCGTCCGGCGCGCAGCAGGTCGAAGGCGGTGCCGAGCGCGGCCGCGCCCGCGGCGTGACCCGAGGTGAGGGTGGAGGTCGGGCCCTTCGCGCCCAGCACCATGGCGACCTGTCCAGCGGCGGCGTTGAAGACGGTGTTGGGGAAGATGGCCGGATTGCCTTGCAGCGGACCACCGGTCACGGTCGGCTCGAAGAACCGGGAGATGCTGCTCATCGGCCCGACGCCGGTGCCGAGCACCACGCCGACACGCTCGTCGGCGGTGAGCCCGGCGGCGGTCAGCGCCTGCTCGCTGGTCGCGACGGCCAGCTGTCCGAGCCGATCCATGCGCCGCCGCTGCTTCGCCGGGATCGTCGCACCCGGGTCACTGGTGACGCGCGCCAGCCGTAATCCGTTGTGCGACTCCGCAGATACGGTGCCGCTCTGCCAGGCAGCCCACAGCTGTTCGATGTCGGTCGTGTCGCCCACGAGCGCACCGATCCCGGTGACGACGACCTCATCCTCGGTCTGGTCGTTCGCAGCGGGCGTGGGCTCGGATCGGGAGTCGGCGGCCCGCCCGTACACGACGCAGGCGTTGGCTCCGGCGAAGGCGAAGTTGTTCGAGGCGGCGACCCGCATGGGCAGCGCCCGCCCGGTGTTCGGCGCGGCATCCAGTCCGCAGGCCGGGTCGGTTTCGGCGAAACCGGCTGTCGGCGGGACTGTCTGGTCGCGCAGCCCGAGGATGGTGACGATGGCCTCGACCGCCCCGGCCGCGCCGAGCAGATGCCCGATCATGGATTTCGTGCTGCTGAGCACCACGTGCTGCGCGGCGTCGCCGAGGGCGGCGCGCACCGCATTGCTTTCGGCCGAATCGTTTTTCGGCGTGCCGGTGCCGTGCCCGTTGATGTAGGGGACGTCCGCGGGGGTGAGTCCGGCGCTGTCGATGGCGGCGCGGATGGCCCGGGCCGCGCCCGCGCCCTGCGGATGCGGGGCGGTGGCGTGGTAGCCGTCGGCGGACATGCCGTAGCCGAGCACCTCGGCGATGATCGGCGCGCCGGCCGCGGCGGCCACCTCGGCTGAGGTGAGCACCATCATGCCCGCGCCCGCGCCGAGTGAAAGTCCGTCGCGGTCCCGGGAATACGGCCGCGCCGGTCGCGAGGACAGCGATTCCACGCTGTTGAAGCCGTAGTAGGCCATCTCGCTGAGAGCGTCGCTGCCGCCGACCAGCATGGCGTCGGCTCGTCCGGCGCGGATCTGCTCGACCGCGTGGGCCAGGGCGTGGGCGCTGGACGCGCACGCCGTATTGACCGACAGCACCGGGCCTTTCAGCCCGAAGGCGGAGCTCAGCGCCTCGGCGCAGAACTGCGGGGAGACCAGCAGCAGATGCCGGTCGTCGCCCAGGCCGAGTTCGTCGGCGTCGACCGTGCGCCCGGCGTCGACCGCGCGGCGCACCGCCTTCTCGGCGCTGTGAATGCCGCTGTTGCAGCTGCCGAACGCCACCCCCCACCGGTGCGCGGGCAGGGCGTCGGGGCGGGGCGCCGCGCCCTCCTCGAGTACGCCCAGTCCCGCTCCCGCCATGGCTTCCTCGGCGGCGATGAGCGCGTAGTCGATGGCGGGTTCGGGGTCGGTGAGGCCCAGTGGGGCGAGGTAGTCGTATTTGGGGCGCGGCGCGCCGAGGATCTCGCCGCCGATGGCCGCGGGCAGTCCGGCGACGGCGAACTCGCGCAGCGGCCGGATCGCCACCTCGCCGCCGCGCACCCGCTGCCACAGTTCCTCCGCACCGGCGCCGTGCGCGGTGATCGCGCCGAGCGAGGTGATCACGATGCGCCGGTGTGGCGCGAGACGTCGGTTTTCGTGCATGGCCGAAAGTCCTGTCGGTCAGTTCGATTGGGTGAGGGCGAGCGCCACGGCCTGGCCTTCCAGGCCCCGGGCCAGGGCCAGCGCGACCCCCGGTCGTGCGTGCCGCGCCGCGCCGGTGACGATGTCCAGATCGCACTCGGGGGCGGGTGTTTCGTGATTGGCGGTGGCGGGCACCACGCCGGAGTCCAGGGCGAGCGCGGCCAGCGCGGCATTGAGCGCGCCCGCACCGCCGACCAGATGCCCGGTCTGGGGTTTGACGCTGGTCACCGCGGCCCGCGCGGTCTCCGCGCCGAGGGCGGTGCGCAGCGCCCGCACCTCGCTGGTATCGCCGAGCGCGGTGGCGCAGCCGTGAGAGAACACGCAATCGGTCCCTGTCGCAGCGGCATCGGACAGTGCCGCGGAGATGGCACGGGCCAGCCCGCGGCCCTCCGGATCGGAGGCGGGCGGGCGCACGCAGTCATTGCCCATCCCGTAACCGGCCAGCTCGGCGTAGATGTGCGCGCCGCGCCCCACCGCCCGGTCCCGGTCCTCGAGCACGAGGATGGCCGCGCCGTCACCGATGACCGATCCGCTGTGCTCCCGGTCGAAGGGCCGGAAAGCTTTGGTGTCCAGGTCGTTTCGCGGGGACAGGACGCCCAGACCATCCAGTTTCGCCATCGCCCACCAGTTGGTGGCGTCGTCGTAGCCGCCGGCGACGGCGATATCGGCCTCGCCGCGGCGGATGGCGCGCATGGCCCGCCCGATCGCGGTGGCCCCGGAATCGGCGGCGCCGGCGTAGAAGGCGTTGGGTCCGCGCAGGCCGAACAGCGAGGAGATGTGGTAGGTCCCGCCGTTCTGCAGTCCCTCCACATACGCCAGCGGCGGCACGATCGAACGGGCCAGTTCACCGAGCTTGCGCATATCCGGTTCGCCGTCGGCGCCGCGGATGGCCTCCATGTCGGCGATGGAGTCGTCGCGCTGGCAGATGTCCTTGTTCCCACCGAGATACAGGCCGGTCCGGTGGCCGAGGTCGCTGCGTTCGAGGCCCGCGTCGCGCAGCGCCAGGGTGGCCGCGGCGACGCCGTACTGGTCGCCGCGGGTGGAGGTGCGCATGGACCGCAGCGAGAGGTACTTGCCCGGATCGAAGTCCGGGATCTCCGCGCCGAGGCGGGTGCGCAGCGGCGCCGGGTCGTAGGCGCGCAGCGGTCCGATGCCGGTGCGCCCCGCCACCAGGGCGTCCCAGGTCTCTCGCGCGCCCTCGCCGAGCGCGGTGACCAGGCCGATGCCGGTGATCACCACGCGCCGCCCGGTCACGACTTCACCTCGGGGACAAGGCCGTTGGCGGCCTCCCGCACGATCGCCGCGGCGCTGTCGCCGTCCGCCGCGGCGATCGGCCCGCGCACCAGGCGCAGGTTCTTGATGGCGGCGACGAGTTTCCCGTCCACCTTGGCGGCGGCCCGCCACACCGATTCCGCCGGATCGGTGTCGGCGCTGACCTTTTCGACGGTGATGTGCACCTGGTCGCCAGGGGTCACGAAGCGCCGGAAGCGCAGTCCCTCGGCGGCGCGCAGCCGCAGCAGCGGATCACCGGCCGCGAGGACGGCCAGCGCGATCATGCTCTCGGTCAGCAGCACCCCGGGCAGGATGGGGCGCCGTGGGAAGTGACTGTCGAAGAACGGCAGGGTGCCGGTCACGTTCAGCAGGGCCTCGGCGCGAACGCCGGGGCTCACCTCCAGGATTCGATCGAATCCGGGGGTGCCGATGCCCGCCGCCGGGACGTCGGCGGGCGCGGGGTGGGACGCTGTCATGCCTGCTCCCTGAGTTCGGAGATGTGCGGGGGTGCGCCCACCACGAGGCAGGTATTGGAACCGCCGAACGCGAGGGCGTTGATCATGGCCGCGCGCACCGGCATCGGGCGCGCGCGGTGGGGGACGTAGTCGAGATCGAGGGCCCGATCCGGGGTGTCGAGATTGAGGGTGGGCGGCACCATCGAATCCCGGATCGCGCCCAGCGCCGCCAGCAGATTGAGCGCCGCGGCGCCGGCGGTGAGATGCCCGGCCATGGATTTGGGCGAGGACACCACCAGCCGGTAGGCGTCGTCGCCGAACACCTTCTTGATGGCCCGGGTCTCGGAGACGTCGTTGCCGGGCGTGCTGGTCCCGTGCGCGGCGATGTAGTCGATATCGCCGGTGCCCAAACCGGATTCGGACAGCGCCGATTCCATGGCCTCGATCGCGCCGGCCCCGTCGGGCGGGGAGTCGGTGATCCGCCAGGCGTTCATGGTGGACCCGTAGCCGAGCAGCTCACCCAGGATGGGCGCGCCGCGGTCCACTGCGGATTCCAGGTCCTCGAGCACGAAGGCCACCGCGCCCTCGCCGATCACGAACCCGCTGCGGTCGGCGTCGAAGGGCCGCGACGCCGCGGCGGGATTGTCGTTGTAGCGGTCGGTCATCGCGCCCAGCAGCCCGAAGCCGAGGATGTCGGCCCAGGTGGTGAGCGAGTCGTAGCCGCCCGCCACCATCATGCGGGCGTCGCCCTCCTGGATCAGCCGGAAGGCCTCGCCCAGGGCGTGCCCGGAGCCGGCGCAGGCGGTGTGGATGCCCACCATCGGACCGGTGGCGCCGATCATCCGGACCATGGCGTTGAGGGCCAGGTTCTGGTTGCCGGTCAGGGTCGCCGAGGGCGCGGGCCGCACGAAGGCGTCGGATTGCCCGGTCCGGGAACGTAATTCGGAGACCTTCAGCACCATGGTCAGGTCCGGGCGGCCCACGCTCGCGCCCATGGCGACGCCGCGGTCCGCGGCCGGATAGGGCGCCTCGGTCAGCGGGTCGAGACCCGCCGACCGCAGGGCCTCGCCGACCGCCGCGAGCCCGAACAATCCGGGCCGCGACACCCAGCGCTGGTCGGCGCCGGCCGGGATGGCGGTGGCCGGATCGAAGGAGTCCGGGACCAGCCCGGCGATCCGGACCGGGAAGGTGGTGCAGTCGAAGGTGGTCAGTGCGCCGATGGCGTTGCGGCCCGCGACCAGTCCTTCCCAGGTGGCGGGCGCGTCGACGCCGAGCGGGGTGACCGCGCCGACGCCGGTCACCGCGACCCGCCGGCGTCCGGCCGCGTCGGTGTGCGCCGGGGTGCTCATCCGACCAGCTCCTCACCCAGCAGATGGCGCGCCATCCGTTCGGTGTCTTCCGGGTCGTCGAGCCGGTCGGCGTCGATGAGGGCGCACATGATGTTGCGGGCGTACATGATTCGCTCGCCGTCGACCTCGATCCAGCCGTCCACCACCGCCGCCTCCGGCGTCGCGTGCACCACCTGGGCCGTCATCCGGAGCACGTCACCGGGTACCGCGTCGCGATACATGGTGACCTCACCCACGGTGAGCAGCGCGGCGCGTTTGGTGTGCGCCGAGCTGAGCAGCACCAGCCACGCCCCGGCCTGGCACAGCGCTTCCAGAGCCAGGCCGAAGGGCAGCACGGGTCCGGTGGCGGACGGCTGCCAGACGTTCTCGTAGACCGAGGTGAGCTTGCGAGCCGTGATGTGCTGCAACGGTTCCCAGGACTCGATTCGGTCGATGAGATGAAATCGCATGGCAGTCACGTCCTTTCCGATTCGACGGGGGAGATCAGCGGGAGACCAGGCGGCCGTTGCTGAGCTGCACCGCGAGGCCGCCGTCCACCCGCAGCAGCTCTCCGGTGACGTAGTCGGCGGCGGGGCTCGCCAGGAACGCCACCGCTTCCGCGACCTGTTGCACGTCGCCGTAGCGCCGCATCGGGACATGGGTGCGGCCCCGCCCGTTGTCGCGTTGCAGCAGGTCACCGATGAGATCGGTGGGGATGACGCCGCCCAGGACGGCGTTGACCCGCACCCCGAACCGGGCCATCTCCACCGCGCAGGCCAGCGTCAGCGCGTTCATCGCGCCCTTGGAGGTGGAGTAGTTCGACTGCCCGGTCAGGCCCTTCTCGCCCATGATCGACGAGACGTTCACGATCGCGCCCTCGCCCTGGGCCATCAGGTGCCCGGCCGCGGCGTGCGTGCAGTTGAAGGCGCCGCCCAGGTTGACCTGGATGACCTTCCACCACTCGGCCGGGTCCATGTCGTGCAGCAGGCCGTCGCGGGTGATGCCCGCGTTGTTGACCAGAATGTGCAAGCCGCCCAACTGGTTCCGGGTCTGCTCGACCAGGTCCTTGGCCGCCGCGAGGTCGGAGACGTCCGCGCCGACGGCGATCGCCCGGCCGCCGCCGCCCTCGATCTCCGCGACCACCTCGAGGGCTTCGTCCTTGTGCGATCGGTAGTTGACCGCGACCGCCGCGCCGCGGCGGGCCAGGGTCAGCGCGACCGCCCGGCCGATGCCGCGGGACGCGCCGGTGACCAGCGCGACCTTCCCGGCGAAATCCTGCTGGTCCGACATCAGGCGACCTCTTCGGCCTCGGCCGCCGCGGCCTCTTCGGTGTTGTCCGGCGCGGCCGAGCGCTGGGCGACCAGGTCGACCAGGTTGCGCACGGTGACCAGGCCGAGCACCTGCTCGCCGCGCAGCGGGCCGTTGAGCTTGCTGCGGTCGAACTGCGGCAGCACCTTCTCCAGGTGGGCGAGGCCGATCTCGGAGACGATCTCGTTCTCGTCGCCGAACTCGTCGTCGGGGATACCGCCCTGCAGCAGTTCCTGGACGTCGGCGACGGCGATCTTCACGCCGGTGTCGCGGTGGATGCGGAACAGGATGTCGAGCAGGTCGATGGATTCCGCGCCGAGTTCGTCGATCAGGGTGGCGTCGAGGGTGACCTCGGACTGGTCGATGCCGAGGGCGTCGGCGATCGCGTCGATGACGGCGGGGGCGAAGTCGGTGGTGGTTTCGGGCATGGTTGTACTCCTTCTCGGTGGGGGGTTGGGTGATCAGCCGTATTCGGCTGGGAGTCAGGCGTATTCGGCGACGGCCGCGGCGATGCGGCGGGCGTCCTGGGTGCTGCGCACGGTGGCGTCGGCGACCATGCGGTTGGCGAGTCCGGACAGCACGCGTCCGGGGCCGATCTCCAGGTAGTCGGTGCAGCCGAGTTCGGCGGCGGCGCCGATCACCTCGATCCAGCGGACCGGGGCGGTGAGCTGGCGGCGCAGCAGTTCCCGCGCCTCCTGGCCACTCGAAACGGGTTGTGCGGTAACGGAACTGATGACAGTGGTGGTCGGATCGCGGAAGTCGGCCAGGTGCAGTCCCGCGGCGAACCGCTCCTCGAGCGTGGCCATGAGCGAGCAGTGGAACGGCGCGCCGACCCGCAGCGCGGTCAGCGAGCCCGCGCCCTCGGCGCGCAGCAGTTCGGTCGCGGCGGCCACCGCGTCGGCGGTACCGGAGATGACCGACTGGTCGGGCGCGTTGTAGTTGGCGAGCTCGACGACCCCGTCCACGCCGGCGCAGATCTCCTCGATCCGGGCCGCGGGCACCCCGGCGACGGCGGTCATCGCACCCGGCACCGCGGCCGCGATCTCGGCCATCAGCTCGCCCCGCAACCGCACCAGGGTCAGCGCGTCGGCCAGGTCCAGCACCCCGGCCGCGGCCAGCGCCGCGAATTCGCCGAGGCTGTGCCCGGCCACCAGGTCGGGCGCGAAGCCCTCGGCGCGCAGCACCTCGAAGGTGGCCAGCGCGGTGGCCAGGATGGCCGGTTGCGCGATCTCGGTGGCGCGCAGCTGCTCCGCGTCGCCCTCGGTGCACAGTGCCCGCAGCGGCAGGCCCAGGCATTCGTCGGCCCGTTCGAAGACCGCTCCGGCGGTGGCCGGGTGTTCCCGGATCAGGTGGGCGGCCATGCCCTCGCGCTGGGATCCCTGCCCGGGGAACATGGCCAGCACCCGTCGTTGTCCGTCATGGGCGGCCGGCTGGGCCGGCGTGTGGGCCGCCGCGATCAGATTGGCGTTCATGATGTCTTCCGAATCGTGCAGGTAGCCATGGCTACTTCGGGTCAGATCCCGAACGTCGCTGTCCGCGTCCCGAGTATGTGAATCGCGGCTCGAGCGGGCCTCGAGGAAAACCAAACACGCAGTAGCGATCTGGGCGATGCAGGTGATTCGAAGTAGTCGCGGACGCTGTCGTGATGGTGGAGCGAGCTGCCCGGATGCCGGTGTGAGCGGGGAAATACCGTCGTGAGCGCATGATGCGACCCCCTTGCCAGCGGCGACCCGGAGAACGGCCCGCGGCTTGAAACCTGTTGACCGACAGTATTATTACGATCAAGCCGGTAAATCCGGGGTCTGTCGGAGCGGGCAGGATATTGCTATTCGGCGCGGGTGACCCACGTCGATACTGTGACCGGTCCCGGATGGTGCGGCGAGTCCTCAGGCGGGCTGCTGGGTCTCGCGTTCGATCACCAGGGCCACGTGCAGCCGCGACGGGCACTCCAGCTTGGTCATCACCTGGCGCAGATGGTTCACCACCGTCCACTCGGCGATGCCGAGCTGGGTGGCGATCATGCGATTGGTCATGCCCGCCGCGACCAGATGCGCGATCTGCAGCTGGCGCTTGGTGAGCCGGGACACCGGCGACTCCGGATCGGCCTCGGGCGGCGGAGCGGCCGAGCGGTGTTCGCGCCGTTCGGGTTCGGCGTGCAGCAGCTGCCGGCAATAGGTCCTGGTGAGCCCGGACATGCGGTAGCGGAGATTGCCCGCGGCGTCGGCGTCGTGGTCGAGCAGGCTGTGATCGACCAGCATGGCCAGTCGCTCCTCGGTGCGGTCGCCGGGCTCGCCGCTGAGCAGCCGCACCTCTTCGAGGTCGACGGCGACCTCGTATCTCGACAGGTGCAGCAGCAGTTCGAGGGTCGCGTCGTCGAGCTCGGTCGGAGCCCATTCCACACAGTCGCGGATGGTGCGGTGCCGGGCCGGGGTGTCGACGAACGGCGAGGGCATGAGCGGATGGCCGGATCGGATGCGCTCCAGCGTCCGCTGGGCGCCGATCCGGCCGATCGAGCTCGCCGCCAGTTCCAGCGCCAGCGGCACCCCGCCCAGTTCCCCGGCGATCGCGTCGAGCAGACCGGTGGCGGCGACGGCCGCGGTGCTGCGGTAGCGCGTGTCGATGCTGTTGAGCAGCAACCGAACTGCCGGGGAGGTGCCATAGGCGGGATCGGTGTGGTCGGTGCGCCAAGGCAGCGGCGGCACCTGGAACAGGCACTCCTGATAGAGCGCGAGCGCGCGCCTGCTGGTGGTGACGACGGTCAGCTCCGGGCATCGGGCGAGCAGCGCGGCGACATCGGCGGCGATCTCGGCGGCGAGCCGATCGCAGTTGTCCAGCACCAGGATCGCGGGCCGGCCGTCGAGCGCGGCGGCCAGGTCGGTGAGGATCTCGGTGACGCCGCCCTCGGGGCAGCGCGGCACCGGGCGGCGCACGGTGGCGGCCAGCACCGCGAGCCACAACTCCGGCGCGTCGATGACATTCGCGAGATCCACTGTGGCAGTGGGCCGATCGCGGTATTCGGGTGCGGCCAGCGCCGAGGCGGCCAGCCGGCTCTTGCCCACCCCCGCCGGTCCGGTCACGGTGAGCAGGCGGATGGCGGGATCGCGCAGGAGTCTGCGCAGCTCGGTGAGCTGCGCGTGCCGTCCGGTCAAGGTCGGCACCCGGTAATCGCCGCGGGCGGTGTCGATGCGGTGCGAGGTCGGCACCGCGGACAAGGCAGGGTGAGGGGGACCGTCCGACAATTTCTCACCTGATCTCGTGAAAGGGTGGCGCGCGGAGAACACGTGCGCGCAGGACAGGCGGCGTTGCCTATGAGGCCGGGAGTTTAGGGCAGATCTGCTCGAATTTCGGAAGAGGTCAACACAATTCGGGGCAGTCCCGCGGCCGTCGCGTGAAGTGACCGGCATCACCGCTGCGTATCGGCGTGCGGGGTCGCCGGCCATGGCGCAATGGCAACAAATTGCCGGTTTCGAAAACCCGCCGTCGTTGCGCATTGATGCGATTCCGAAATCATCGGGATACGTTTTCCGCCGCGCCGCTCGGCCGCGACGGTTGACGCGGCCACGGCCGCGGCGCAAGGTGGGCCGATGGGTGAAGACGCGCGGGCCGGTCTGAAGTTCTCCAGTCTCGACAGTCCCCTCTTCGACGGGGCCGAGGCCACCAAGGGGGAGCTCATCGACTATCTCGAGGCGGTCGGCGAGCGCATGGTGGGGTCGCTGCGGGAGCGGCCGCTGTCGGTGGTGCGGGTGCGTCCCGGGCAGGAACCGTTCATGCAGAAGAACCTGCCCAAGTACACGCCGGACTGGGTGCGGCGGGCGACGCTGTGGGCCGGCAGCTCGAAACGTGAAGTGTCCTATGCCCTGTGCGACGACGTGCGGACGCTGCTGTGGTTCGGGAACCAGCGGGCGGTGGAGTATCACGTCACGTTGCTGCTCGCCGAGAACCTCGCCGACTATTCCGGCGGGCCCACCCATCTGGTGCTCGACATCGACCCCGAACCGGGGCAGCCGTTCGGCCGGGCGGTGGCCGCGGCCGAACTGGTCCGGCAGGCGCTGGCGGCGGACGGGCTGGCGGGCGCGGTGAAGACCAGCGGGTCCAAGGGTGTCCACATCTTCGTGCCGGTGCGGTCCGGCGTCGATATCGAGGACGCCGCGGCCGCCACCCGGGCCGTCGCGGCCCGCGCCGAGCGACTCGATCCGGACCTGGCGACCACCGCCTTCATTCGGGAAGACCGGGGCGGCAAGGTTTTTCTCGATTCCACCCGGGCGGGCGGCGCGACGGTGGTGTCGGTGTACAGCCCGCGCGTGCGACCGGGCGCGACCGTCTCGTTTCCGGTGAGCTGGGCGGACCTGCCGAATGTCGATCCGCGCGATTTCACCGTGCGCACCGCCGCCGGGCTGCTCGGCGACCGTGATCCCTGGGCCGAGGCGATGCCCGAACCACAGTCTCTCCCAGCGGATCTCATCGCCGAGGGGCACACCATCCCGGTGGCCCGGGTGCAGGCGATGCACGAGGGCAAGCGCCGCGCCCGGGCCCGCCGCGAGGAGTGACCCTCAGGCCGCGCGGCGGGTGTGTTCGTGCTCGCCGGTGTCGGCGGGTAGCCGGTAGGCCTGGTCCACTTCCGCGGCAGTGGCATCGGCTGCCGTGTTTCGGGCGGGGTGGGAATGGTGATCTGGAGCGTCATTGGATCAATCCGCATCTATTCGGAAAATGGCACGCGGAAATAGACGAACACCGAATCGCGGGGGCGGGCGTCGCCGAATACCGGAGAATTACGAGTGCGGGACCGGAGGTCCGGGGTCGTCATCAGCTGTCATGTGACCGGAACCTCCTCACCCAGCTCATACGCGGATTCATCAGCGCACGCGGGGGGGTCTGCCCGGGAACCGGGCGGGACGCGCACCCCTCTCGTCAGAGCTTCGGCACTGCACGACGTGTTCCGAATCGGAAAGCCACTTTGGATTACCCCTTGATCCGGGGAAATCTGTCCTGACCTTGGGCGTCTCTCGACGTCGTCAGATCAGTG
The DNA here is from genome assembly GCF_054781395.1 of Nocardia tengchongensis. NCBI lineage: Bacteria > Bacillati > Actinomycetota > Actinomycetes > Mycobacteriales > Nocardiaceae > Nocardia > Nocardia tengchongensis. The sequence continues at coordinate 301,225 of NZ_BAAGUM010000006.1, read as the reverse complement.
GCCTGTGTTCCTGCAGGAGCCTCGCCTATCGAGGTGCGATATCGACGGTAGTAAAGCCCCTATGAATTGTCGAAGAGCACCGGTATTCGCCGATCGCGGGATTCGCCTACGCTGGGCGGCGTGACGAGAGCGGGACGCGCGGCGGTGGGGATCGCCCTGATCGGGCTGACGGTCGCGGGCTGCGGCAGCTCCTCGGAGCAGCGGGCGGCGCCGGCCACCACGACCGCGCCGCAGGCGGTGCTGCCCTCGCCCGACACCGTCGGCCTCTGCGGCGGGGTGTCCGACGCCGAGGTCGCCCAGGCGACGGGATCGATCGGTGTGCAGCGCGTTTCGGCCAATCCGGTGAGCTGCGCCTGGCAGCCGGCCGCGGGCGGCGACTACGCGGTCGTGTTCCACTGGTTCCGGGGCAGTTCGCTGGAGGCCCGCCGGGACCAGGTCACCGCCGGGAAGCCCGAAACGGTCCGGGTCGCCGGGCAATCGGGCATCGAGTGGCGGGGCGCGCAATCCTGTGAGGTCGCCGTGGCATTCGGCGACACCGACTTCATCGACTGGTCCGAGCGGGTGAGCGCGCGATCCTGTCAGGGCGTGGAACAACTGGCCGCGGCCACCTTGACGAACGCGGGGCAGAGCTGATGGCACGGACCATAGCGCGAATCACGCTGGCGGCGTTGCTGATCGCCGCTTTGTCCGGTTGTTCGCACGGTGGTCCGCAGGCCGAGGTGCGCCCGGCCGCCGACCCGAACCTGCTCGCGGGCTGCGGTCCGCTCGAGGATCAGAAGCTCGCCGCCGCCATCGGCGTCACCGGCATGCGGCAGCAGAGCGCGCCCACCGTGTGCGACTGGACCGCCACGAATCCCGGTGGCGGCGCGGTGGACATCACCTATGCCTGGCTGCGGGACGACACGCTCGCGCGCGAGGTGCGGATCGCCGACCGATTCGGTTACCAGATCGAGCGTTTGGTCGTGAAGAACTTCGGCGGCATGTATTGGCGTGACCCGAATGATCCAGGTGCCTGCGCGGTCACGGTGGCCGATACCGGCACGGTCACCTGGTGGGTGCGCAACCGCGATCACGGTGCGCGCCCCGATCCGTGCGCCGCCGCCATGAATCTGATGAACGCGACGCTCTCGGTCGACGGGATCTGACGCGCCCCCGGAACGCCGGTGGCCCGCGTCGCTCGACTCAGTGCTCCAGGAACGTGGCGACGATGTTCCAGAACATGTTCGGGTCCACGGTGTGGAAATCCCAGCTCTCGGTGAGGCTGTGGGTGGTGGTCACGATGGACTTGATGTCGAAGTCGTGCCGGGTGGCCGTGCCTTTGGCCTCGACGGCGGTGACGACGTAGGCGGTGGCGGTTTCTGCGGTGTGGGGCACGAGGAAGCTCCAATCGAGTACCGGTCCGGGGGTGGAACGCAGGGGCCATCATGGCGTTGCCGACCAGTCTGATTTCCGGCCGCGTCGTGCGGGAGTTCCGAAAGCGCCAAACCGGTCCGGGACACGCCAACCTTGCTGCGTGGTTGCCGGAATACCGTACGGTAGGTGCGATTTCGGTCTTCTGGCAGGGTCAGGATCTCACGAATCATCGCGCTCACGCCAGCGCTGGACCGCCCGTCGCAGGCTCGCCGGATCCGCGTAACCGAGGAATTCCGCCTGCTGGGCGCGCGGAAGATGTTCGGCGGCTTGTAATCTGCGGCGGCGTGCGCGGTCAACCTCACGCCGCCAAGTGGTTCCGGCCTCGGCGAGCCGGCGTTGCAATGAGCGAGGGGAGGTCAGCAGCCTTCGCGCAACCACTTCCAGAGTGGCCGCGCCGTCCGCCAGGGCGCCGTCGATGGCCTCGCCCAACTGCTCCAGCCACGTCACCCCGACCTCCGGAGTGGCCGGCAGAGTGGCCGCGTAGGCCAGCAGCACGGCCGTCAGTTCGGGATCGGCCGTCTTCATGGGCAGCGCCAGATCCGCCGTCCGCAGTGTCACGGAGTCGGCCGCGTTGCCGAAATCGACTGCCCGGGTGCCGAACAGCTCGATGACGGTGGCCGGGTCGGCGGGCGCGGCCTGCCGGAAGGTCACCGCTGTGGGCACCACCGGGCACCGGGTCGAGGCCCGCCCCCGCCCGATCAGCAGCGCGAAGGTGGCCTGTACCAGCAGTTCCCGGCCCCGGCAGTCCTCCACGCCGGACAGCACCTGGAAGCGGATCTCCTCGTCGGAGCGCTCGGCCACCCGGAAGCTGTAACTCGTTGTGAGACTGCCGGTATAGCGCACACAAGCGTCCAGTGCGTCGCCCAGTGTCGCCGCGGACAGGAACAGGTACTCGAGCAGTCCGAACTCGCCGGTGGTGCTCTCGTCGGAAACCCGTAGCGCGATATCGGGATCCCCGGTCTCGCGCTCGATCAGTTCCCACACCCGCAGGCAGTACCGGGGCGAGACCCGGGTGTCCTCACCGCCCTCGCGCCAGGCGGGCACCCCCGCGAGCCGGGCGATCCGGTCCGGGTCGAGTCCGGCGCGCGCCGCCCGCTCCAAAGCGAAGCGGGCCATGAGAATGCTGTCGTGACAATCGGATCGAGTGTTCACGGCCGCCCGTCAGCACGCGGTCCGGCGGCGAGCGCTCGCCAGCTCCCGGGTCCAGCTGGTGTCGGCCGCCGCCAACCGCCGCTGCACGGTGCGCGGACTGGCACCCAGCCGCCGCGCGATGTCGTCCAGTGACACCGTCTCGAGGGTCACCGCCGCGCGGAAGTCCGCGCCGTCCGGATCCGATCCGGGCGTCTCCGCCCGGTCGCGCAGCGAATCGAGTTCGGCCGCAAGGAGATCGACCCAGGCCCGGGCGGGCGGGCTGGACAGGGTCGCAACCGCAGCACCGCGGCGCAGCACCGCGGCCAGCCGTGGATCGGCGGAATGCTGCGGCCGGTCCAGGTCGTGGCGCAGCACCGTGAAGGTGTCGGTCTCGGCGCCGAAATCGACTGCCGCCGTGCCGAAGAACTCCCGGTACGGCGTCTGCCGCCGGGGTGGGCGCTCGCGCAGCGTGACCGCGACCGGTGTGATCCGCGCCCGCGCCGCCTGCCGGGCGCGGGCAGTCAGGAAGGCGAAACTCGCCTGTGCGGCGACCTCCGACCCGCGCCCCTGCGCCGCCGTCTCCGCTGTGAAGGTGACCTGCCGGTCGTTCTCGGCGAATACCGCCACCCGGCGGTTGCCCGATAGCCGCGACCCGAATTCGCCTACGGCCCGGAACCCTTCGCCGACCGTCGGCGCGGTCGCGAGCAGATAATCCATCATCCCCAGTTCCCCCATTCCGTGACGTTCGGCCGCCCGCAGTCCCACGTGCGGCATATCCACCCTGCGCTCGAACAACTCCCACAATCGCGGGTAACACTGCCCCGGAACACTTCCCGAGGTCTCCTCCATCGCGCCCGGCCCGATCCCCGCCGCGCGCGCCAAATCCACCGGGTCCAACCCCGCCGCCCGAGCCCGGGTGAGCACGAACCGCGCCAGCAGCACGCTGTCCGCGCCGGTCACCCGCGCACCGCCGGACGGATTGTGAAACATCGTGCGACAGCTGGTGTTCGATCGGTCATAGCGCGTCGTGGGCGGGCGGGCCCGTCCCAGCCGAGCGGAACTCCTCGAGGTGCCGCTTGCGGGCCCGATCGACCTCCAGCCGCCAGGTGGTGCCCGATTCGGCGAGGCGGCGCTGGAGGGTGCGGGGGCTGGTGTAGAGGCGGCGGGCGACCTGATCGAGCAGCGGGTCGGTGCCGTCGAGCGCCTCGGCCAGCGCCGCGGCCACCCGGTCGGGCCACTCGGTGGCGCGCGGGGGCGGCGGCGGCATGGTGGCGGCGTGTCGCCGCAGCACCGCCGCCAGCAGGGGATCGGCGGTGATCTGCGTTCGTTCGAAGTCGGCGTTGCGGAAGGTGACGCGGTCCAGTGCGGCGCCGAAATCCAGGCGGGCCGTGCCGAACTGCTCGGTGAAGGCGTCCAGCCGGCGCGGAGCGCGTTCCCGCAACTCCACCCGCACCGGATCCATGGGCTGACCGGTTATCTGGCGCATGCGCGAGACCAGCGAGGTCAGGGCCATCTGCACCGACAGATCCCGGCCGCGGCCGTCCATGTTGACGGTGTAGACGTCGAAGGTCGACTCGGTCTCGGTCTGCTCGCCGGGTTCGAGGCGGAAGTTGGTGGAGATCGAGCCGACGAAGGGTCCCAGCACGTGCAGGCCCGCGCCGACCGTGTCCGCGGTCGAGATCAGGTAGTCGATCAGGCCGAATTCGCCGAGCCGGTAGCTGCCGGTGGCCCGCAGGGTCGCCTCCGGATCGTCCAGCTCGTGCTCGAACAACTCCCACAGCCGCGGGAAGTAGTCGCTCGAGACCCGGGCGTCACCGTCGGCCAGTAACCAGCCCGGTATGCCGGCGGCCCGCGCCAGACGGGTCGGATCCAGGCCCGCGGACGCGGCTCGGGACAGCACGAATCGGGGCAGCAGCACGGAGTCGGAGGTGTGCATCTGCCAATGGTGCGGTCAATTCCGGGCCGGAAACCCGGAATTCGCCGAACTGTGAGACAGCCCGCTCGCCCACCGAATTTCTGCGGGTGGCGGCGAGCGGGCCGGGTCGAGCGTTTTCCTGTGGGTCAGGCCCGCAGGAAAGTGGCGGCGATGCCCCAGAAGCGGCCGCGGTCGACGGCCCGGAAATCCCATGTCTGCGTGATGTTGTGGGTGGTGCTGACGATCTCGGTCACATCGAAGTCCTCGCGGGTGGCGGTTCCCTTCGCCTCCAGGGCTTCGATGACGTAAGCGGTAGCGGTTTCCACGGTGTAGCGCACGGGTGTTCCGATCTGTTGTAGGGGCAGGGCATCGAAGGGGTGGTGCGGTATACGGATTCAGCGGGTGGTGTCGCCCAGGACGTCCTCGTAGCGGTACTCGGTGGGGATGGTGGTGCCCGCCGCGTGCGCCTGCTCCTCGCGGTGGCGCAGGTCGACGCGGCGGATCTTGCCGGAGATGGTCTTCGGTAGCTCGGTGAATTCCAGGCGACGCACCCGGAGGTAGGGCGCCAGGTGATCGCGGGCGTATTCGAGGATGGCTCGGGCGGTTTCGGCGTTGGGTTCCCACCCGGCCGCCAGCGAAACGTATGCCTTCGGCACGGCGAGCCGCGTGTCGTCGGGCTGCGGGACAACGGCGGCCTCCACCACGGCCGGATGCTCGATCAGCACGCTCTCCAGTTCGAAGGGCGACACCTTGTAGTCGGAGGACTTGAACACGTCGTCGGTGCGGCCTATATAGGTGATGTGGCCATCGGCATCCCGAGCCGCGACATCGCCCGTGTGGTAGTAGCCGCCCGCCATGACCGCGGCATTGCGTTCGGGGTCACCGAGATAGCCGGTCATCAGGTTGACCGGCGCCGCGGCCAGATCCAGGCAGATCTCGCCCTCGTCGGCGAGCTGCCCCGTGATCGGATCCACCAGCACCACCGGCACGCCGGGCGCGGGCCGCCCCATGGAGCCGGGCACCAGCGGTTGCCCGGGCGTATTGCCCACCTGCAGCGTGGTTTCCGTCTGACCGAAGCCGTCCCGGATGGTCAGGCCCCAGGCCTTCTCGACCTGCGCGATGACGTCGGGGTTCAAGGGTTCACCGGCGCCGAGGATTTCACGCAGACCGGCCGGTCGCTCGCCGAGGTCGGCCTGAATGAGCATGCGCCACACCGTGGGCGGCGCGCAGAACGTGTTCACCTCCGCGCGGCGCAGCTGCGCCAGCAGGGCCGCGGCATCGAAACGCGCGTAGTTGTAGACGAATACGGTGGCCTCGGCCAGCCACGGCGTGAAGAAGCAGCTCCAGGCGTGCTTGGCCCAGCCGGGCGCGCTGATGGCCAGGTGCACGTCGCCGGGCCGGACCCCGATCCAGTACATGGTGGTCAGATGACCGACCGGATAACTGATCTGGGAGTGCTGCACCATCTTGGGCTTGCTGGTGGTGCCGGAGGTGAAGTAGATCAGCAGCGGATCGGTCACTTCGGTGACGGCCCGGAACGGCCCGGCCGAGTCCACGGCCGCGGCGTCGGCGTAGGGATGCCAGCCGGCGGTGTCGTTCGAAAGACCCGCCTCGTCCACCACGATTCGGGTGTAGTCACCGGGCACCTCGTCGAACTTGCCGGTGTCGCCGTGATTGGCGATGACGAAACGCGCTCCCGCCCGCTCGATCCGGTCGCTCAGGTCGGCCGGGCCCAGGGCGCCGGTGGTCGGCATGATGACCGCGCCCAGCTTGGCCACCGCCAGCATCGCCTCCCACAGCTCGACCTGATTGCCCAGCATGAGCATCACCCGGTCGCCCTTGCCGACGCCCAAACCGGACAGCCAGGTCGCCACGCGGTCGGAGCGGTCGGCCATCTCGTCGAAGCTGACCCGCTGCTCGGACCCGTCCTCTTCGACGATCCACAGGGCGGGCCGCTCGTTGCCGCGGGCGATGACGTCGAACCAGTCGGTAGCCCAGTTGAATTCACCGGTCAGCCGCGGCCATTCGAAATCGCGGACGGCCGAGTCGTAGTCGGTGCCGGCGGCCAGCAGCCCGTCCCGGGCCGCACGATAGGCATCGGTGTTGTGCTTCACGCGTTCTCCTCGTTCAGGCCGAGCAACCGCACGCTGATCTCGCGCATCTCGACCTTGCGGATCTTGCCGGTCACCGTCATCGGGAACTCCTCGACGACATGCACGTAACGCGGCACCTTGAAATGGGCGAGCTTGCCGGTGCAGAACTCGCGCAGACCTGCGGCGGTCAATTCGGTCGCGCCCGGCCGCAACCGGACCCACGCCATCAGTTCCTCGCCGTACTTGGCGTCGGGCACGCCGATCACCTGGGCGTCGAGAATGTCGGGGTGGGTGTAGAGGAATTCCTCGATCTCGCGCGGGTAGATGTTCTCGCCGCCCCGGATCACCATGTCCTTGATGCGCCCGGTGATGGCGACGTAGCCGTCGGCATCCATGGTGGCCAGGTCGCCGGTGTGCATCCAACGAGCGGCGTCGATGGCCTCGGCGGTCTTCTCCGGCTGACCCCAGTAGCCGAGCATGACCGAATACCCGCGGGTGCACAGCTCGCCCGCCTGCCCGATCGGGACCGTCACGCCGGTCACCGGGTCCACGATCTTGATCTCCAGGTGCGGCCCGGCCCGCCCGACGGTGGCGGTGCGCTGCACCAGCGAATCGTCGCGGCGGGTCTGGGTGGAGACGGGGCTGGTCTCGGTCATGCCGTAACAGATGCTCACCTCGCGCATCCCCATGCGCTCGATGACCTGCTTCATCACCTCCACCGGGCACGGTGATCCGGCCATGATGCCGGTGCGCAGCGAGGACAGGTCGTAGGCGTCGAAATCCGGATCGGCCAGCTCGGCGATGAACATGGTCGGCACCCCGTACAGCGAGGTGCAGCGTTCGGCCGCAACGGCTTCCAGGGTGGCGCGCGCGTCGAAGGACGGGGCCGGAATGACCATGGCCGCGCCGTGCGTGGTGGCGGCCAGATTGCCCATCACCATGCCGAAACAGTGATAGAAGGGGACCGGGATGCAGATGCGGTCCTGCTCGGTGTAGCCGCACAGCTCGCCCACGAAATAGCCGTTGTTCAGGATATTGTGGTGGCTCAGCGTCGCGCCCTTGGGGAAACCCGTTGTGCCGGACGTGTACTGGATATTGATCGGATCGTCGGTGGACAGCGCCGACTGCGCCGCCGCCAGCAGATCCGGATCGGCCGCGCGGCCGGTGGCGAACACATCGCGCCACTCGATGCTGTCCAGCAGCACCACCTGCTCGAGCTCAGGACACTCCGGGCGCACCTCGTCGATCATGGCCGCGTAGTCGGAGGTCTTGAACGAGGGGGCCGCCACCAGCAGCCGGACCCCGGCCTGGCCCAGCACATAGCGCAGCTCGTGGGACCGGTAGGCCGGATTGATATTGACCAGGATCGCGCCGATCTTGGCGGTCGCGTACTGGGTCAGGGTCCACTGCGGGCAGTTCGGGGCCCAGATGCCCACCCGGTCGCCCTTGCCGATGCCGGCCGCCAGCAGGCCCAGGGCCAGCGCGTCCACCTCGGCGGTGAACTCGCGGTAGGTCCAGCGGACGCCGGTGGTGTAGTCGATGAGGGCCTCGCGGTCCGGATGCGCCGCGGTGGTCCGGTCCAGGTTCGCCCCGATGGTGTCGCCCAGCAGGGGAGCGTCCCAGACTCCGTAGGTGTAGCTCGTGCTCTCGCTCACACCAGTAGGATCTACGTCACACTCACCCTCGACTACCCCCGAAAGGGGCTGACCGATGACCACCGCCGCCGACGGGCTCCTGCGTCCCAGCGACGGCGACGCCCTGCGCGCTGAGCTGCGCGGTCTCGCCGCGCTCAGCAAACTTCCGGTGGTGTTCGGGGGCGAGGTGCACGCGGGCACGCTGGTGCTCAGCGAGTTCGTCGGGACCCGCACCAACGGCATGCGCGGGCTGGCGGTCGCGCCCAGCTCGGGGCTGGGCGGCTCGGTGGTGGCGTCCGGCCGGCCGCGCTCGGTGGCCGACTACCGCTCGGCCTCCACCATCACCCACCACTACGACGGTCCGGTGCTGGGCGAGGGCCTGCGCGCGGTGGTGGCGGTGCCGGTGGTGGTGAAGGGCGAGGCGCGCGCGGTGATCTATGTCGCCACCCGCGAGTCGGGGGTGATCGGCGACGGCGTCGCCGACGAGATGGTGCAGGCCGCCCGGCGGCTCAGCACCGAACTGGTCATTCGGGACGAGGTGGATCGGCGACTGCGGCTCTCGTTCGCGCGCGACGCCCTGACGAGCGCCAATTCGATTGCCACCGAACAACTCCGGGACCTGCATGCGGAACTGCGGGGCATCACCCAGGTGGTCTCCGACGCCACGGCGCGGGCGCGCCTGCGGGATGTCACCGAGAAGCTCGCGCGCCTGGTCTCGGGCGTGGCCGCGGCCGACGACGCGGTGACGCTGGCTCCGCGGGAACTGGACGTGCTCGCCCACATCGCCCTGGGCTGCACGAATCTGGAAGCGGCACAGCGGCTTTCCCTGCGCGCCGAAACCGTCAAGAGCTACTTGCGCAGCGCCATGACCAAGCTCGGGGCCCATAATCGCCACGAGGCGGTCGTGCGAGCACGCCGCCTCGGGCTACTTCCGTAGTCACCCCTACCCCGTAGGGCAGGGGTGACAACATCTGGGATTCTCCTGGGCTCTCAGGGGCATGCCCCTGAGAGCTACGAGAGTTGTCAATCCGCGACGAGGTGGCGAATGCTTTCGCCGCCCTTGGCGTGGTGGAGTCTGCCGAACTTGCTGTCGAGCAGGTGCGCCATGCTGTCGGCGGCCCCGGTGTAGGCGTCCTCGGCGGTGGCCGCGCGGTGGGTGGTGGCCACCGGTGGCTGGCCCTTGGGCCGGGCTTCGAGGGTGCACTTCTTGTCTTCGGAACCGCCCTTGTGTCCGTTCACATCGGTGATGTGGGCTTCGACCCGGGTGAGATGATCCGCGAACCGGTCCAGAACCGCAGCGATGGTACCGGTTGCATCCTGGGCGATCGCGCCGCCGCCGACGTTCCGGTCGGCGAAGACCTGGATTTGCATGGCTGGCATCTCCAATCTCTCGGTAATTGCCGAGAACTTGCTGACACCTTCGACCATACCTATCCAGGCTGAGACTCGCCTGTGCGATTCATCGCGTGGCGACCGAAATCACCGGGTGGCCAGGTCCAGCACGGTCAGGGCGAGGTGCTCGGCCGCGTCGGGGTGGCCCAGGGCGCGCGCGGCGGCGGAAACGGCTGCGCGGGTCTCGGATTCGGTGAGCAGCTCGGTCAGCGCGGCCCGCAGATTGTCCGCGGTGGCGTCCGCGCCGTCCAGGGTGCGAGCGGCATTGTGGTCGGCCAGGATCCGGGCGTTGCGGATCTGCTCGCCGCCCACCGAGTGCGGGTAGGGGATCAGCACCGACGGCTTGCCCAGCGTGGTGAGCTCGGCGAGAGTGCCCGCGCCGGAACGGGATACCACCACATCGGCCAGGGCCAGCACGTCCGGCAGTTCCGGGCCGATGAACTCGCGCACCAGGTAGCGCCCGCGCACGTCGTCGGGCAGCGTGGCGGCGAAATCGCGCACCTGCTCGAAGGACAGCCGCCCGCACTGGTGAATCACGTTGGCGGAGTGCAGCAGTTCGGGCAACAGCTCCCGGATCAGGTCGTTGATCTGCACCGCGCCCTGCGCGCCACCGGTGATGTAGAGGGTCGGCAGGCCGGGGGTGTAGCCGTCCCAGTCCAGCGCCTTGACCGCCGCGGCCGGATCGCCGGTGGTCAGGGCGGGCCGAATCGGGTTGCCGGTGACCAGCGCCCGGTCCCGGACCTTGGCGGGCAGCAGGGCGACCGAGGCGTCGGAGCTGAGCGCGATGCGGTCGGCCATCCGGGCCAGCAGCAGGTTCGCCTTGCCGATGCCGGTGGTCTGCTCGTGGATCACCAGGGGTCGGCGGCGCAGCGCGGCCGCCATGCCGATCGGGGCGCACACGTAGCCGCCGGTGCACAGCACCGCGTCGGGCCGGAACCGGCCCACCACGCCCTGGGCGGCGAGCACGCTCACCGGCACCCGCAGCGCGTCGCGGGCATTGTCCTTGTTGAGCATTTTGAGCGGATTGCGGTCGCGGCGAAGCTTTCCGGCCTTGATGCCGGTGAAGGCGATGTCGTTCTCGGCCGCCACCCGCTGCTCCAGGCTGTCGGGCACGCCGACCCAGAGCACCTCGGCCGCGGTGCCGGCCTCGGCTGCCAGATCCCGAAGCGCGCGCACCGCCGCCACCGCCGGATAGGTGTGCCCGCCGGTGCCGCCGCCGGCGACGATCACCCGGACCCGGTCGCGATCGCCCAGTCGACGCAGGATCGGGGCGCGGTCGGCGGCGGGATTCGACATGGACGATCCTCCTGGGCTGGATGGCGGGGCGCGGGCGGGACAGCCCAGGCTATCTCGCGCGGGGGACAGGGGACGGTTGCGGGAGGTACCGGTCGGTCGGACTGATTTGCGGGGTGTTGGCGAGACGGCTACGGGCCTTTACCATGGTTGTGACACTGATCACGTTGGCGCAGTACGAGTCACGTTCGCAGTGAGTTCCGACGCGGTCCCGTTCGGTCTTTCGCAAGCATTCATATTTCCCAAAACACAGCGCATACCGGCCTGTCCCTCACATGATCATCCCCAGCGAGAGGGCCCCGCATTGAAGCCCTTCACCCTGCCCGACTTCTATACCCCGCACCCTGCCCGGCTCAACCCCCATCACGACTACGCCCGCGTCCACGCCGCCGCCTGGGCCGAGCGCCTCGGCATGCTCGGCGAGCCCGGGGTCGACGGCAAACCCATCTGGGACGCAGAGAAATTGGATCGCATGGGGTACGCGCTGCTGTGCGCCTACACCCATCCCGACTGCGACGCCGAGACTTTGGCGCTGCTCACCGAGTGGTACATCTGGGTCTTCTACTTCGACGACTGGTTCCTGGCGGAGTACAAGCACACCGGCAATCGCGCCGAGGCCACCCGCTACCTGGCCCGCCTGGAAGAGTTCATGGCCGAACCGGGCTGTCCCGCACCGCAACCCGAGAATGCCTCGGAAGCCGGTCTGGCCGACTGCTGGGCCCGCACCGTCACGGCCATGTCCCCGGACTGGCGCCGGCGCATGCGCCGCTCCACCCACAACCTCATGGTCGAATCCCTCTGGGAACTGGACAATATCGCCCGCGACCGGGTGGCCAATCCCGTCGAGTACATCGAGATGCGCCGCCGCGTGGGCGGCGCGCCCTGGTCGGCCGCCCTGGTCGAATTCGCCTGCGGCGCCGAGGTACCCGACCGGTTCGCGGAGGAACGCCCGCTGCGGGTGCTGTGCGAAACCTTCTCCGACGCGGTGCATCTGCGCAACGACCTGTTCTCCTACGAACGCGAGGTCCGGGTCGAAGGCGAGAACGCGAACATGGTGCTGGTGCTGGAACGGTTCCTGGGCCTGCCCACCCAGGCCGCCGCCGAGCTGACCAACGACGTGCTCACCTCCCGGCTGAAGCAGTTCGAGGACACCGCGCTCGCCGAAGTGCCGCAACTGTTCGCCGAACGCGCGGCCACCCCGGCCGAGCAGTACGCCGTGGCCCGCTACACCCAGGGTTTGCAGGACTGGCAGTCCGGCGGCCACGAGTGGCACCTGCGCTCGAGCCGCTACATGAACAGCGGCGTCGATCGCGGGCCGACCGGCCTGGGCACCGCCGCGGCCCGGCTCGCGCCCGGGTTGCGGGTGCAGGTGAAACAGCATGTGCCGCCGCCGCGGGTCGCGGGTCCGCTGCCGGTGCGCGGGCTCGTCATGCCGTACCGGGTCACGGTGAATCCGCACGTCGATCTGGCCCGGGCGGACCTGCCCGAGTGGACGGCGTCGGTGGGCCTGCTGGACACACGGGTCGGCTGGACCGCCGAATCGCTGGCGGCCGCGGACTTCCCCGCGCTGATGGCCATGCTCGATCCCGCGGCCGACGCGGCGAACCTGGTGCTGCGCAGCCGCTGGTGCACCTGGGGAACCTATGCCGACGATCTGGCCACACGGGTGTTCCGCGCCGATCCGGTCGGCGGCCGGGACCAATTGCGGCGCTTACCGCTTCAGCTCACCGAGGCCGCCCCGGCGCCGATCAGTCCGCTCGAACTGGGACTGGCCGCGCTGTGGGCCGATACGTCGGCCGAGTGCGACGAGCGTGGTCGGAATCTGTTGCGCGCGACTCTGATCGAATTGTTCGAAGGCTGGATCACCGTGCTGGACAATGAGACCCGGAAGCGATTGCCGGACCCCGTCGACTATCTCGAATTGCGACGAGTCACCTCCGGCGGGCCGTTGTTCGGCGCGCTGGATGCTCTGCATTCGCCCGAGTTGGCCACCGATTCCCGGATGGTGGAGCTCGCCGACGCCAGTATCATTCGGCAGCTGCAACATTCGGCGCAGGATTTCTCCGGACTGGTCAATGATCTCTATTCCTATCAGCGGGAGATCGAATACGACGAGGAGTTGCACAACCTGGTGTATCTGACCCAGTCGTTCCTGGGCTGTTCGCGCGAACAGGCGGCCGCGATCGTGGTGGATCTCGCCAATGAGCGGCTGGCGCAGTTCGAACTCGTCGTGCGCGACCAGCTGCCCGGATTCTTCGCCGATCACGCACTGCCGGAGCAGGTTCGGGCGGCGATTCTGGACCACGTCGAGCGGCTCCGCGGTCAGATGGCGGGAAACCTGTACTGGCACAGCATGACCGGTCGCTATTCCGAGGCGGCCTTGCGGGTATCGCGGCCCCGGCCCGCGTTCGGCCGCCCGCTGGGTCCCTTCGTCAGCGTGCTGGCCGACCCGGCGGCGCGCCGCTGATCCGGTCGTCCGTCACCGAGCGAGCCGGGTCGGCGCTGCATCCGGCGACCATGAGTCCGCAGCGGTTCACTGGAGGTTGCCATGAGTTCGTCGACAGCGGCCGGCCCCGCCTTCTCGCACCGGAAGGGCCTGCGGGACAGCGGAATCGGGTCCGGTGACCGCGCCCACTATCTGCTGCGCCGCGCCCAGCGGCTGACCCGGCCGCTGCTGCGGGCGGCGTTCGACACCCTGCCCAGTGAACTGCGCCTGATGGCCGAGTATCACCTGGGCTGGTGTGACGCCAACGGTGCCGTCACCACGGGGGAGGGCCGCGCTGCTGGGTTGCGCGTGCGCCATCGGTGCGCTGTGCGCGGGCGCGCCGTCGGAGGCGGTGGCGGCGATGGACCGCTTCGGCCGCGAACTCGGTCTCGCCTGCCAGTTGTGCGAGGACCTGCGCGGCATCTGGGGTGAGCCCGGCAATCCGAGCCGGCCGATCGGTCATGATCTGATGCGGCGCAAGCATTCGCTGCCGGTGGTGGTCGCGCTCGAGTCGCCGACGCCCGCGGGCCGGGAGTTCGCCGCGCTCTACGCCTCCGCGGCCGCGCTGGATCGGGAAGCGGCCGTCCGCGCCGCCGATCTCATCGCGCGGGCGGGCGGAAAGGACTGGGCGCAAGCGGAATCCCGGCGTCATCAGCGTGCCGCCGCGGACATGCTGGCGGGGCGGCCCGCCGCGGATCTGCTGGCGCTGGCCGAATGCGTGGTGCCGCGGGATCGGTGAGGGTCGAATTCGCGGACCGATGCAAATTCGGACAAATCAATTCGACCGGGCGGTTCATATTGTGCGGCAATATCTTTCCGTGATCCCGACGTCAAGAAGGGTTAACCGAGCTGCGGCCGGTGTAGCGGATCACTTGCGCTGGTGATGCTGGTTTCCGCGCCCAGTGAATTCGGTAGCGCGAAGGGACTTAGGTAATTGATTCGCCGGAATCCATTGCTCCAAAACTGCTGGGCTGTCACGATATCCCACACGCGGTGAGCGGGTTCGATGCGGGTCGCCGTCGAAATATCAACCAGGCGTGCGTGTTTCGCCATCGGCTGCCACCGTTCGCGAATTCACGCCGTGCCGTCGTGCCTATTTCCCAGGAGTTCGCGCATGACTACCGGAGCTGTCGCCGGACCCGGGGGACCGCCGGCGCTGGACCGCGGACCCGCGCGCGACCTGGTCCGGGAATTGGCGCAGGCCGCGGCCACCACGCGGACCGGGGTGCTGCGGGTGACCGGGGAGCCGGGCGGGGACCTCCATGTCGTCCACGGGCTGGTGGTCACCGTGGATTCGCCCGGCGCGCCCGGGGTGCGCGAATTGCTCGCCCGCCCCGGGCGCACCTCCACGGGGGCGGCCGATCGGCGGCTGGTGGCCATGGCGGCCGCGATCGACGGCTGTTTCGCCATCGCGTCCGGCTGGATCGGCGCTTGCTTCTGGCAGGCCGACGAGGCCGAGTCCGCGGCCTCGGAGCCGGGCCTCGAACCCGGTTGGCTGCTGCTCGAGACCGAACGACGGCTGGCCGCGCTCGCCCACGGCCGCGTCTCGCCGCACCGCAATCCGCTGCTGCTCACCGAACGCGGCCGGGTGCTGCTCAGCGGTCCCGGCAGCGGACAGCGCCGGGAGATCCTGCTCTGGGCCAACGGCCGGCGCAGCTGCCGCGATATCGCGAAGCTGTTGTCCCGCAGCCTGTATGCGGTCACCGTCGAGGTGGTGCGCATGCTCGACGACGACCTGCTCGCCATCGCGCCGGTGGAACCCGACCCGCTGCCGGTGGACACCGCGCCCGCCCACGGCCCGGGCCGCTCGCGGCTGCCGCGCCGCCGGCGCGGGGCCAGCGGCATCAACGACACCCTCCCGCCCTGTCCGCCGCAACCCCTGCCGCGCGGCCAGCGAAGCCTCACCCCAAGAAGATCAGAGAGGACGCAATGAATACTCCGAGCGGGTCCGGCGGCGCCGGCAGCATGACGGATCGGGTCTCGACGCTGGTGAAGATGCTGCGATCGGACGTGCCCGAATGCATCGCCGCGGGCGCCATCGACATGTCGACAGGCATGCTGCTGGCCGTCGAGACCGTCGACAACCATCCCACCGAGGTGCTCGATCTGCTGGCCGCGGCCACCCTGGAACTGTTCCAGGGCCGCAATGTGGTCATGATCGAGAACATCTGGAAGGAGCGGCGCGGCATCCGCCTGGAACGCCACTACTTCCAGGAGATCCTGGTCAACAGCGAGAACCTCACCCACCTGTTCGTGCGCACCGAGAGCCGGGAGGACGTGGTCGTGGTGGTGGTGTGCCGCAAGTCGGTCAATGTGGGCATGCTCTTCGCGCAGGCCCGGCGCGTGCTCAAGGACATCGGCAGGCTCTGATCGCGCGGCTCGGTGCGGACCGGTCAGGGAATGCGGGCCACCGCGCCGAGCATGGACACCGCTTCGGGCCGCGGATGCGGGCGGTACTCCTCGGGCCGCCACAGGGTGACCGCGGTGATGCCCGGCGGGACCAGGGTGAAGCCGTCGAAGAACTTGGCGAACTCGGCGCCCGACCGTAGTTGGAACGGCACGCCGCTGCGGGTGTTGGCCTCGGCGGACCGCGCCAGATCGTGCTCGTCGAGATAGTCGTTGGTGGCGTGCGACATGACCAGGTAGCTGCCGGGCGCCAGCGCGTCGGTGAGGGTGCGGATCAGTTCGTAGGGCTGCTGGTCATCGGTCATGAAGTGCGCGACCGCGACCACCATGAGCGCGACCGGCTTGCTCAGGTCGATGGTCGAGAGCAGGTCGGGATGGTCGAGGATGTGCCGCGGATCGCGTAGGTCGGCGTCTAGGTAGGCGGTCGCGCCCTCAGGGGCGCTGTCGAGCAGATGACGGGCGTGCACCAGCACGATCGGGTCGTTGTCGACATAGACGATGCGCGATTCGGGGGCGATGCCCTGGGCGATCTCGTGCACATTGCCCGCGGTGGGCAGCCCGGTGCCGATGTCGAGGAACTGGCGGATCCCGGCCTCGCCGGTCAGGTACGCGACGGCGCGGCGCAGGAAGTTCCGGTTCTCCACCGCGGCCAGTTGGACCGTCGGGAACGCCTCGGCCACCGCGTCGGCGGACTCGCGATCCGCGGCGAAATTGTCCTTACCACCCAGCCAGTAGTCGTACCGGCGGGCCGGATGTGGTTTGGTGGTGTCGACGCGCTCTGCCGCTGAATCCGAGTTCACAACGCTCCCAATCCTTTTCGGCTACTGTCTGACTATGTCAGCTCCAGTTGCGGACCGGTAGCGGCGGCCCCGCGCCCGCGCCCGCGACATCGCCGGAAGGTTCGTCATGCCGTTGCGCTACAGCCCGTTCGATTTCGATGTCCATTCCGATCCGTACCCTTACTATGCCAGGTTGCGCAGTGAGGCCCCGGTCTACCGGAACGACACCGACGACTTCTGGGCTTTCTCACGCCACGCCGACGTGCTCGCCGCCCTCCGCGATTCCGACCGTTTCTCCAGCGTGAACGGGCTGCGCATGGAACCCGCCTTCTGGGGTCCGCAGGCCGAACGCTTCTTCTCCTTCGTCGCCATGGACCCGCCCAAGCACACCCGGCTGCGCGGTCTGGTCACGCGCGCGTTCACCGCGCATCGGGTGCAGGCGCTGGGTCCGCGGCTGCGCGAGATCGCGGTCGGCATGCTGGAGCCGCTGCTCGAGCGCGGCAGTTTCGACCTGATGGCGGAGTTCGCCGGACCGTTCCCGACCGAGGTGATCTCCGAGCTGGTCGGCGTCCCCGAGGGCGATCGGGAGATGCTGCGCAAGCTCGGTATGGAGATCATGTACACCGAGGAGGAGTCCACCGACCTGCGGCCCGAGGCCATGCAGGCGATCGGCGCGCTGGTCGGGTACTACACCGAGCTGACCATCGAGCGCAGCAAGTCCCGGCAGGAAGACCTGCTCTCGGGCCTGCTCGACGCCGCCGACGGTGACGACCGGCTCACCCCCGAGGAGATCGTGGGCGTGCTGATCCTGCTGGTCGGCGCGGGCATCGAGACCAGCATGCTGACCTTCGGCAATGCCTGGCACGCCGCCGCCCTGCACCCCGCGCAGCGCCGCCAGGCCCTCGACGGGCGCATCGACGACTGGATCGCCGAGGCCATGCGCTGGGATCCGGCCACCCAGACCCAGCTGCGCACCACCACCGAGGCGCTCGAGCTGCACGGCGTCAGCATCCCCGCCGACGCCCGCATCCTGCTGCTCACCGGATCGGCCAACCGCGACCCGGAGGTCTTCGCCGACCCCGACACCTTCGACCTGGACCGCGACACCTCGGCCTCGCTGGTCTTCGGCAGCGGCCGCCACCACTGCCTGGGCTCCAACCTGGCGCTGCTCGAGTTGCGCACCGCCCTGCAGGAAATCGCTTCTCGCGTCGCCGATTTCGAGGTGGACGTCGCGGGCGGCAAGCGCATCCACGCTTCGAACAACCGCGGCTTCGCCACCTTGCCGACCACGGTCACCCTGCGCTGAGCGCAGCTTCCGCGGACTCGCTCAGGGCTTGCGCGCCCGGGCGAGGCCGCGGATGGCGCGCAACCGGCCGTCGGTCAGCGCCCGGGTCAGGTTCTCGATCTTCTCCGGGAAGTTCGCCACAAAAGATTGCAGGCCAACGGGATTCGGCGGATTCTCCAGTACCATCCGCATGATCGTGGCGGCCTGATCGGTGAGATCGTCCCAGCGTTCGACGGTGAACCCCGCCCGCTCGATCGCGCCGCGCAACTCGTCCGAGGTCACCAGATGGCTCTGGTCCGGGCGGTCCGCCCACGGCAGCGGAAAGTCGGGATGATTCCCGTCCGTCCCGGTGATGTCCCAGATGGCAAGCAGGCCACCGGAATCCAGTACCCGATGCGCTTCGCGGTAGAGGCGGTCCTTGTCGGCGATGTTCATCTGCACGTGCTGGCTGAAGACCACGTCGAAGCCGCCGTCGGCGAAGGGCAGATCGGTGACGTCGGCCTGGCGCACCGAGATTCGATCATCCAGTCCCACTGACTGATTGAGCCAACGCGCCGTCTCGCAGTAGTCCTCGGTCAGGTCGACGGCGGTGACCTGACAGCCATAGCTGTCGGCGACGAAGCGCGCGGTGCCGCCGATCCCGCTCCCGGCGTCGAGCACCCGGGTCTCCACGGTGAGTCCGGCCAGCTCGGTGAGACCGCCGGTGGCGATCCGGCCCATGGTGTGAAAGTCCTCCACCAAAGCCAGATCGGCGATCCGCAGCGTGTCGAGGTCGATGCCCGCCGCTGACAGGGCCTTCTCGATGGCGATGCGGGAGATGCCGGACGAATACGGTGTGTCGATCGAAATATCGTTCATATCAGCACTTTTCATGAGAAGGCTGGTGGTGGAACGGAAAGTAACCACTGGTCACATCTACGAGTATGCGACGGTATGTGACCGTCGTCAACATTTCTGCCGAATTGTGGGATCCTGACGGCATGGCCCGGACCACCTACCATCACGGCGCGCTGCGCGCGGCCCTCATCGATGCGGGCCTGGCGCTGGCGAACGACGGCGGGCCCGACCAGGTGGTCCTGCGTGAGGTCGCCCGCACCGCCGGGGTCTCGCATTCGGCCGCCTATCGCCACTTCGCCGACCGTGACGCCCTGCTCACCGAGGTCGCCCGCCGCGCCCGCGCCGAACTCGCCGCCGAGATGCGCGGCCGCATCGCCCGCGCCACCGACCCCCGCGCGCGCCTGCAGGCCACCGGCACCGCCTACATCGGTTTCGCGCTGAGCCGTCCCGGCCTGTTCCGCACCGCCTTCGGCGCGCTCCCGGCCACCGAACCCGACCCGGATGCCGCGCCCGCCGACGACCCGCATCGCATCCTCGGCCAGGTCCTCGACGAGGCGCAGGCGGCCGGCCTGCTGGACCCGCGGGTGCGGCCCGGGGCCGAGATCGCCGCCTGGTCCGCGGTCCACGGCCTGGCCTCCCTGCTGCTCGACGGATCCCTGCCGGCCACCCCGGCCGATATCGATTTCGCGGTCGCCCAGGTGCTCGGCCTGGTGAACCGCGGGCTGCTGGACGACGGGACGCCGGAACCGGCCACCGCGCAACGCGGGTAGGCGGCGTTCGCGGGCCTGACGGGGTCCGGTGGCGCGGGTGCCCCATGATGGGGGCGTGCATCGGATCCGGGAATGGCTGCGGCCCTCGCTTTGGGGACTGCGGATTCGCTCGGCCGTGGTGGCCGCCCTGACCGTGGGCGCGGTGCTGCTGCTCGCAGCCGGGGCCATGCTGGGTCTGCTGAACCGGTCGCTGCTGCGGGAGATCGACACGGCCGCCTCGACCCGCGTGGATGCGATCGCCGGTGAATTGACCCGGACCGCGGTCGCGGAGTTGCCGGATTCGCTGTTCGAGGTGACCGGACAGGTCGGCGTGGTGCAGGTCATCGACGCGCAGGGGCGGATCGCGCGGGAGTCGAACCCGAAACTGGCCACACCGCTGCTGGATCCGGGAACCGTGGGGGAGCGGGAGACCGCACGCCGGCCCGTGCCGTCCTACGACGAGGATCTGCGGGTGTCCGCGCGCACGGTATCGGCACCGGATGGCCGGTACGTCGTCTTGGTCGCCGGGGACAGCGAATCCGCCGAGCACACGGTGAAACGGGTCGCGGCGCTGACGGCGGTGGGCGGGCCGATCGTGGTCGTCGCGGCCGCACTGGCCACCTACCTGCTGGTGGGGCGTTCGCTGCGGTCGGTCGAGGAGATTCGCAGCCGGGTGGCGGTGATCGGCGCGGCCGGGCTCTCGGAGCGGGTGCCCGTGCCCCCGGCCCGCGACGAGATCGCGCGACTGGCCGAGACCATGAACGACATGCTGGCCCGCGTCGAGGCCGGGCACGCGGCGCAGCGCCGATTCGTCGGCGACGCCTCGCACGAACTGCGCAGCCCGCTGGCGGTGGTGACCGCCGCCCTGGAATTGGCGCGGGACCGGCCCGAGGCCCTGGACGCCGAATTGATCGGCGGCACCCTGCTTCCGGAAGCCGAACGCATGCGGCTGCTGATCGAGGACCTGCTGACCTTGGCCGCCGCCGACGAGAGCGGCCTCGAGGTGCGCGGCGACGACGTGGATCTCGACGATCTGGCCGGGGCGCAGGTGCAGGCCTTGCGGTCGCGCGGCGACCACACCGTGCGGGCGGCGATCGAGCCGGTGCGGATTCGGGGCGATCAGCCGAAACTGGCTCGGGTGCTGCGCAATATCGCCGAGAACGCCGCCGCGCACGCCCGCTCCACCGTGGCGGTGACGGTCCTGCGCGACGGCGAATTCGGCCGCGTGATCGTCGACGACGACGGTCCCGGCATCGCCGCGGCCGACCGCGAGCGGGTGTTCGGCCGGTTCGTGCGGCTGGAGGCCGACCGGGCCCGCGCCACCGGCGGATCCGGGCTCGGCCTGGCCATCGTCGCGGAAATCGTGGCCGCCCACGGTGGTTCGGTCACGATCGGTGAATCACCGTGGGGCGGAGCCCGATTCGTCGTGGATCTGCCCGTCGCCGGACCGGCCGGGATCGACCATCCGATAGCCGACGCCCCGTAGCGTCTCGATACTCGTGCAGCCGAACGGCGTATCGATCTTCTTGCGCAGGTAGCCGATGTACACCTCGACGACGTTCTCCGGACCGTCGTAGTGGGCGTCCCACACATTGCGCAGGATCTCGTGCTTGGTCAGCGCCAGACCCTGGTGCCGCAACAGGAATTCCAGCAGCCCGAATTCTCGGGGCGTCAGGGTGAGCGCGGTGTCCCCGCGCAGCACGGTGCGCCGGGCCGGATCCAGCACCAGGTCACCGGCCGACAGCAGGGCCGGCTGTTGCGGTGCGCGGCGGCGCAGCAGGGCCCGCAGCCGGGCGATGAGCACCACGAAGGAGAAGGGCTTGGTCAGGTAGTCGTCCGCGCCGAGGTCGAGCGCGTCGGCCTGTTCGTAGTCGCCGTCCTTGGCGGTGAGCATGAGGACCGGGGTGGTCACGTCCTGCGCGCGCAGCCGGCGCAGCACCTCGTAGCCGCTCAGTCCGGGCAGCATGATGTCGAGCACGATCACGTCGAAGCCGTCCTCGATCGCGGCCGCGAGCCCCGCGGTCCCGGTGTGGGCCAGCTGGACCACGAAACCCTCGAGCTCGAGCCCGCGGCGCACCGTCCGCGCCAGCCGCTCCTCGTCCTCGATCACCAGCACCCGCACGGCCACCAGCATGCCCGACCGCCGCGCCCGCGTCGGCCCGACCCGCTCTCAACGTTCTCTCAGCGATGCCGTGGCAACCTCGGTGGCATGCTGTCCTCACCACCCGCGCAGAAGGAAGAAGCCACGACGACACCGCCCACGGGGTTCCCCGATCGCACGTTGACCGGCGTGTGGATCGCGTCGGCGCTGGCCGCGGTCATCCTCGTGCTCACCTGCGCGGTGGTGTGGGCCGACGGCCCGGCCGGCCCGGACGCGGGCTGGCTGCAGTGGTTCATCGACCACCGCACCGGCACCTGGACGACGGTGGCGAAGGCGGTCAGCGCGGCCGGGGACACCACCACCGTCGCGGTGTACTCGACGCTGGCGTGTGCGGTGCTGGCCTGGCGCAAGCACTGGGACGACGCGGTGCTGGTCGCGGTGACCGCGATCGGCGCGGGCCTGCTGGTGTTCTTCGGCAAACTGCTGATCGGCCGCGACCGTCCACCGGTCGTCGACCACCTGGTCACCGAGACCAACCACTCCTACCCCTCGGGTCACGCCCTGGGCTCGACGGTGGTGATCGGCATCCTGGTCGCGGTCGCCCTGCCCACGCTGCGCGGCCTCACCCGCGCCATCGTGGTGGCCCTCGCGATCCTGTTCGTCCTGGCCGTCGGCATCTCCCGCCTCTACCTGGGCGTGCACTGGCCGACGGACATCCTGGCCGGCTGGCTCATCGGCGCCTGCTGGCTCACGATCTGCCTGACCCTGCGCCCCTTCACCCACCTGGTGACCGACCGCCTGCCCGCCCGTCTCCGAAGCTAGCGGGGACCAGCTTGCTCCGATGCCCGCTGTGGCGCAGCGTGATTCCCGATCAGGAGCGGCGCGGCAGCAGTCGCCGCGAGACGTGCGCGGTGAGGTCCTCGGCCAGGGGCGGCGGTGCGGGCCGGGCGGGCGGTGGCGGGGCCGAGCGGGCGTCGCCGGAGATTCGGATGAGCAGCCCGAGGATGATGTAGTTGGCGAGCAGCGACGAACCGCCGTAGGACATGAACGGCGTGGTCAGACCGGTCAGCGGAATCAGTTTGGTGACACCGCCGACGACCACGAACAACTGCCAGCCGATGGAGAAGGCCAGCCCGCCGCCGAGCAGTTTGCCGAACGCGTCGCGGATGGTGAGCGCGGCGCTGAAGCCGCGGATGCACAGGATGAGGAACAGTACGAGCACTCCGGCCAGTCCGACCAGCCCGAGTTCCTCACCGATGGTGGAGATGATGAAGTCGGTCTTGGCGAACGGCACGTCCTGCGGCCGCCCGTTGCCCATGCCGGTCCCGATCAGGCCGCCGGTGCCCATGCCGAACAGGCCCTGCGAAATCTGGTATCCCGTCGTGTAATACGTGGCGAGCGGGTCCTGCCACACCTCCACGCGCACCCGCACGTGCGCGAACAACTGGTAGGCGATGATCGCGCCCACCGAGAACATGGCCAGCCCGATCAGCAGCCACGACGCCCGCCCGGTGGCGATGTACATCATGGCCAGCACGGTGCCGAACACCAGCAGTGAGAAGCCCAGGTTCTTCTCGTACACGAGCACCAGCACCGCGACGAAGGTGACCAGCAGCAGCGGGGCCAGGTCGCGCAGGCGCGGGAAGGTCATGCCCAGGAAGCGTTTTCCCTCGCTGGCGAACAGGTCCCGGTTGGCGACCAGGAACGCCGCGATGAAGATGATCAGCAGCACCTTGGCGAATTCACCGGGCTGAATCGAGAACCCGCTGATCAGGATCCAGCTCTTACCGCCGTTGACCTCGCTGAAGCGGGAGGGCAGCAGCGCGGGGACGAGCAGGGCGACCACCCCGGCCAGCCCGCAGGTGTAGCCGTAGCGGGCGGGCTTGGTGTGATCGGGCACCAGGGCCAGCACCAGCACGAACAGCAGCATCCCCAGGCCGGTCCAGATCAGCTGATGCGCGGAGTCCGAGGATGGCGCCGGTGTGCCCGCGTGCGCGGCCTGCGCCGCCTCGGCGCGGTCGAGCCGGTCGATGAGGACCAGGCCGATACCGTTGAGCAGCACCACGCAGGGCAGCAGCACCGGGTCGGCGGCGGGCGCCCAGCGCCGCACCGCCAGATGGGTGACCGCCACGAAGACGCTGAAAACGACCAGGGCGCGGATACTCTGGCCGTCGAAGCCGTTGCCGGTGGCCGAGGTCATGGCCAGATAGGCGAAGGCGGTCAGCGCCAGGGCCGCGACGCACAGCAGCAACTCGGCGTTGCGCGGAACTCGTCCGCTCGACCTCGCCGGGGCAGGGCTGTGCCGAATCGCGCTCACACCGAACAGTATCGCGCGCGGTCGAGGGATCAGGAGCCAAAGCAGCGGGGCAGCGGTGATCACTGGGGGCACGCTGGGGGATCGGCTGGGACGGATCCGGTGGACCCCGATCTGGGGCGGATTCGGGCCCCGCATCGAACCGAACGGCGGGCCGGTTCGTGTCAGCGATACCAGCGTGCCGACGATTCGAGGTCACGATGAGCATCGATCAGGTCGGGCGGCGAGAGGTCGTCGTCGCGGCGGGAGTGGTGATGGTGGCGGCGTGCACGAACCAGCGCGCCGCGGCACCCGTGACCGGCTCCGGTGCGCCCGCGACGACCACCACGACCCCGCCCGCCACCACGACCACCGCCGCGCCGCCGCCCGCCGCCGAACCGCCCGCGGCCGAGCCCGGTCCCGCACCGGTGAACGGCACTGTGCTCGCCGGGACCGCCGACGTGCCGGTCGGTGGTGGCGTGATTCTCGGGGACACCGTGGTCACTCAGCCGAATGCCGGTAATTTCCTGGCCTTTTCGAGCGTCTGCCCGCATCAGGGCTGCGCGGTGAACGCGATTTCCGGCGGCATGATCAACTGCCCTTGTCACGGCAGTCAATTCGCGTTGGACGGGTCGCTGGTGCGCGGCCCGGCCACGCGCGGGCTCGCCGCCCGGCAGGTGTCGGTGCGCGACGGGCAGCTGATCGCCGGGCCCGCGCCGGCGCCGGCGGTGGCCCCGGCGGCCGAGGAAGCGCCGCCCGCCGTGCCCGCACCGGCGACGGTGACCGAGCCGGGCGCCCCCGACAACGCCATCGCCCGGACCTCGGACGTTCCGGTGGGCGGCGGCGTGATCGTCGGCAATACCGTTGTGACGCAGCCGAATGCGGGCAACTTCGTCGGATTGTCGGTGGTCTGCACGCATTTGGGCTGCGCCGTCAACGACATCTCCGGCGGGACCATCAACTGTCCCTGTCACGGCAGCAAGTTCAACCTCGACGGGTCGGTCGCGGCCGGTCCCGCCACCCGATCGCTGGACGGGCGGGAGGTGAGCGTGCAGGGCGACTGGGTGGTGTCGGGTGCGGGCGATCCGAACGCGCCGATCCCGCCGCCGAAACCCTGGTGGTGCGAGATCATTCCGCCGGGGTGCCTGGGCTGCTGACTCGGTCAGTAGGACTGGGCGGTCGAGGCCCAGTGCGGGGACAACTGGTCGGCGACCGCGCGGGGGAACGAGACGTGCTTGGGGTCGCCGTCGGAGGTGTAGCGGGCGCCGGGATTGGCGTCGAACCAGTCGAGCCAGTACGTGGAATCGAAGGCAACCGGGTTGCGGCCGGAGCGGATTCGGGGGATGGCGGTGGGGTCGAGCGCCGCCGTGATGGGGGAGACGGCGGGATTCGCGCCCACCAGCAGGATGCCGCCGAATCGGTAGGGTGTGCCGTCCCAGCTGCCCGCCGAGGCGAGGCCGTGGTCGGCGGGATAGACGCCGAGCGGCAGGGCCATGGAGTGAATGGTGGTGCCGGGCGCGGCGGCGGTGATCGCGCGCAGGTTCTGCACCAGTTCGCGTTGCACGTCGGTGGGCGGGAGCTGCCCCAGGTTGGCGTGGGTGGCGGTGTGCGCGCCGATGTCGTAGCCGTGGCGGACCAGCCAGGGCACGGCGCGCGGGTCCTCGCCGAAGGGTTCGTTGTTGATGTAGAAGGTGGCGGTGGCCGCGAAATCCTGGTGGCGGGAATGGAATTGCTCCAGCAGGCCGACCGCGCAGTCGGGGGCCGGGTCGCCGCTCGGCGTGAGGGTCAGCTGGGCGCCGGTGGAGTCGTCGAAGGTGAGGACCACCGGATGGGTGCCCGCCGGCAGATCGATGGCGCCCGCCAGATACTCGGCCATGGTGATCGGGCGGTAGCCCTCGGTGTAGAGCCGTTCCAGTTCGGCGGTGAATTTCGCCGGGGTCTGGTCGTATTCGCCGGCCGGTGCGGCCTCGACGCGGTGATACATGAGGATCGGGATCTGTCCGAGCTCGTTGGCGGCGACCGCGGCCGGATCCGGTGGCCGCGACGCCGGGGGTAACACGGTGACCGCGGCCGGGCTCGGCGTGGTGGATCCCCCGCACGCGGTGGCGGTCGCGCACAGCAGCGCCGCCGTGACCATTCGCAGCATGGCCGTGCCCTTCATCGCCGCAACGCTACGCGGCGACAACGGTTTTGAGGTGATCTCGACGAAAATCGGACGTCGCTCGCGCGCAGGCGCGATAGTGATGCCAACAGCCGTCTGTGGAAGTTGGTGTCTAGGTTGCTCATGCGACTCCGGTCGATCCGCCGTCGGCGGGCCGCCCTGCTCGCGATCGGCGCGGTGGTGTTCCTGCTGCTAACCGCGGTGGTGTTCGTCTTCGGGCGCAGCCGCCCCTCGGCCGCCGTGCAGCCGCCCACCCTGGAACTGGCGCCGACCCCCGCCGCCACCTCCTATCGGGATCCGGTGCTGGTGCGCGGCAAGGCGATCGGCGCGAAGCAGGTCGCCGTCGGCGAGCTGTCGGTGCGCCCGGCCGCGGACGGCTCGTTCGAGATCCGGCTCGGCCATGCCCCGATCGACACCACCGTCGTCGCCACCGGCGCCTCCGGTGATGTCGTCACCAGCCCGCTGAAGGTCGAGGTGGCATTGCCGCGCATCCGCGCCGTGCATGTCACCGCCTACGCGTGGGCCTACGACCCGATGCGCGACGCCGTGCTGGACCTGGCCCGCGAGGGCCGCATCGACACCGTCCAACTCGATATCAAGGACGAGGACGGCATGATCGGCTACGACTCACAGGTGCCGCTGGCCCGTGAATCCGGCGCCGCCACCTCGATTTACGACGCTCCGGCCGCGCTGAAGCAGCTGCACGACATGGGGTTGAAGGTCGTCGGCCGCATCGTCGCCTTCCGTGACCCGACGCTGGCCGCCTGGGCCTGGCACAACGGGCACCCCGACTGGGTGATCCAGAACGGCGGCGGTCAGCCCTACTCCAGCGGGTACGGCGCGATCGCCTTCACCAACTTCGCCAGCCCCGAAATCCGCTCCTACAACCGTGATCTCGCGGTCGAGGCGGCCCGGCTCGGCTTCGACGGCGTCATGTACGACTACATCCGCCGCCCCGACGGCGCGCTCGGCGGCATGCAGTTCCCGGGACTCACCGAATCGCCGTCGGAGTCCATCGCGAACTTCCTGCGCGACTGCCGCGACCCGATCCACGACGCGGGGGCGTCGGTGAGCGCCGCCGTCTTCGGTATCGCCGCCACCCGGCCCGACGAGATCGCGCAGGATATTCCGGCGATGGCGCGCTACTCGGATTTCCTGGCCCCGATGCTGTACCCCTCGCACTGGCACGCCGGTGAATACGATGTCGCCAGCCCGAATTCGCAGCCCTACGACATCGTGTTCCGGTCCCTGCAGGACTTCCGGGCCCGCACGGCGGGCACCACCGCCCAGGTGATCCCGTGGCTGCAGGACTTCAGTCTGGGCGTCGCCTACGGTGACGCCCAGGTGAAGGCTCAGATCGACGCCACCTACGCGGCGGGGTACAACGGGTTCTTCCTGTGGAATCCCGCTGTCAGCTATCACCCCGGCGCGATGGTCCCCAACTGATTCTCAGTCGCGGGTGAGGGTGGTGGCGAGCGCGGCGACGGCGAGCTGGGATCGGGTGGCCTGCACGGTCACCTCGTAGACCGGCCGGCCGCTCAGCTGGGTGTTCACGAATCCCGCCAGCTCCGGATCGTCGGCCGGATTCGCTTCGCGCACATCGAGAGCGCCCTCGAGTTCGCGGGGATTGTCGTCCAGTCCGGCCGCGCGCGGCAGCAGGCGCAATCCGTCGGTGGTGTAGAGCTGCACACCGTAGTCGCGGCCGGTCGGTGAGGTCAGGGTGGCCGGGTGTTTGGTTTGCGCCCAATCGAAGTCGTCGAAGCGCAGGGTCCAGCCGGCCGGCAGGCCGCCCCGGAAGGTGATGCCGGTCGGGTCCACCAGCGTTCGCGCGGACATGTCGCTCGCGGGATTCTGGACGGGGCTGCCCGTGAGCGGCTGATCGTCGGCGGTGAATTCCCAGGCCGGGCCGCGAAGATCCTTGTGCCAGTAGCCGGTCCGGCCGCCCTGCGTGCCCTCGACCCGCAGTTCGCGATTCTCCGCCGCGTCGCCGGTGACGTGAATCGAGATGCGCGAGGTGATCTCGCCCGGAATCTTGGGCTGGGGCTGCCAGTCCTCGGCGGGTAGCGAGATCGCGGCATAGGCCGGGTTGAACCGTTCGGTCAGCTGGTCCGGCGCCGACGGCAGCGCCCCCTGATCCAGCCAGGTGTAGCGCCCCGGAATGTGATTGGACCCGGCCATGTCCAGGTCGTACTTGCGGGTGAACATGTCGCCGTACCGATTCATCACGAACGTCACCGAACCCGACACCGACAGCGACTCGGAGACGAACCGTCCGCCCAGCGGTCCACCGATCTCGTAGCTCAAATCGGCTGGCAGCCAAGGGTCTTGATAGGTGATGCGCGACCCGTCCTGCGACAGGGCGACCAACTCGACCAGGCCCGCCTGCGTCGGATGGTTGTAGCCCTTCGCGTCCTCGAAGCTCTTCGACATCCGATGACTGATGGCCCACCGGCTCGACGCGACCGGACCGTCCCCGGTCCCCGGCACCTGCTCACCCGGCCATAACCAGATCGGCCCACCGTAGGAGAACGTCCAATTCCACAGCATCGGTCCCGACAGCAGATTGTCCATCGAGTAGATCCACCCGTTGTGGTCCGCCGCGACGAGCATGTTCCCGTCCACCGAAACCGCCGCCACCTGCCCGTCCAGACACCCCGGCGTAGGCACCTTCCGCCACGCGCCCTCCGACCCCCGCGGCCGCGTGTACAACGACCCGTCCCGCAGCACGACCTCCGCGAAACTGTTGAATCCCTGTGTCCCGTCCCGCAGTTCGACATTCGGCGGGAAACTCACCCTCGCCGGCGCGGCCGACAGATCATCGAATTCCGCCACTCCCCGAATGCTCGGCAACGGCAGGAAAAGTCCCGGCAACGGCGGAATCACCTGCAACGTACTCATAGCGGGCACGCACCCCAACGGCCGAGTCCCCGCCTCCACGTCCGCATTGGCGACCGCCCCACCATCGTGCACCGCCACCACCACGCCGACAGCCACCATCGCCGCCACCGATTTCCACACCGAGCGCCCTGTCATCCGAGCAATCTAACCCAGCCCCTTCCCCGAAAGACCCACCATTACCAGGCGATTTGCGCACCCCCAACCCCCATGGTGTACCTTCGTCCAGTCGCCGGGGAATCCCGGCAACAACCCATCCGGGGCTATGGCGCAGCTGGTAGCGCACCACACTGGCAGTGTGGGGGTCAGGGGTTCGAGTCCCCTTAGCTCCACCCATTGATACAGGTCAGGCCCGGTCTAATACCGGGCCTGACCTGTTTTTATTTCACCAACCCCGCGTTTACCCCACGGTTTCGATTGAAAACGAATCGGGCCCTGCCGCGGCATGGGGCGAAGATGTGCGCGGGATCCGTCCAGTTCTGGCGGGCGGCCATGATCGTGTTTCTGGTCGATACCGGTTCGCGCGCATGGTGCCCGCCGACGAATAATCCCTTCTAGATCAGTTGCCGGCGACCTGATTTCGTGCGATGGAAGCGGCGTGCCCCATGAACGTCTCCGTCGGCACCGATATGCGGTCGACGTGCTTGCGGCGCCAGGTGCTCTCGATGCTGTGCGGGTCCAGAACGTCGAGGCATTCGATCATCGGGCACTTCTCCTCCTCGAACAGGTCGAAGCGGTGCACGTCGCCGCCAGCCTGGTGACGCGGATAGACGACGGCGGGGAGTGCCGGCACAGGGTCATCGAGATAGTGATGTTCGGCCGCGGGGAGAACGCACCAGCCGGTGACATCCGCCCAGCCAGCTCGATCGAGGGTCTCGGCACCCTTCTGGTGCACAAGCTGCCAGGCCAAGGGCGGGAAGAACACCGTCGCAATGCTGTGGAGACAGGCTGCTGACCCGTCGGGATTCGGTATCCGGCGGGGGCCTGCGAGGTAGCCTCCACTGCTGGTTCCGGATACCCAGGCGGTCTTGCCCCTTCTTGCCGTGGTGCCGAACCGAGGCTGCTGGCCGTCGTGCCCGTGTGGACGTTTCCATCACCTGCTCTCGTTGATTCCTGCTGGAAGAATCCAGGAATTGTAGGTGCCGAGACATGGGGCGAGGAAATGGATTTCAGAGCGACGAAGCCATGGTGGCTGTGGGGTCGTCGAGCACTCGAATCCGAACTCGCTGTTGTGGGTTCGGGGTTCTTCGATGTTCACGCCCAAGAACCGGGAGTCGCGATGGCCAGTCGCCAGGCGGCCTCGTTGAAATCCTCTTCACGGTCGATCACCGACAGTCACCGTGAAAGTTTGGGGTAGTTTTGGCGCGGGTCGAATCCGTCGTGTTCCCAACGCTTCCCGGTCGGAAGCCGACCATGATGGAGCGCCGATGCGTGGCGCCCACCACCCACCACTTTCAAAACACTGCCTAGGTGTCGAACGATCCCTCGTATGCGTGCAACAGGGCGAGAGCCTGGTGGAGTGCGTTCGTGAGGTGCTGGTGGGAACCGGTCGCCCTGTCCATGATCGCGCCACCCTGTAGGGCGGCGACGAACGCGGACGCCAGTGCAGGCACCGGGGCGTCCGAGCGCACAAGCCCGGCGCTCTGCATGGCCGAGAGCTGCTCGCACAGATTGTCGATCCACCGCTCGTACATGCGCGCGACCAGATTGCGGGTGAAGGTGTCGTTGTCCAGTGCTCGTCCCGCGAGGGCCGCGATTTCACAGGCGTCGTGGATTGTCTGCTGGGAGTGCAGCTCCACGATCCGGTCGATCCAGCGTTCCCACGCCGGCCAGGAGGTGAGCGGCTCGGCCGGGGCGTCGGCTTCCGCTACGCGGCTCAGATGGCGTTCGGCGGCGGCGCGGCGCAGTTCGTCCTTCCCGTGTGGGAAGTAGTGGAAAATCTGGCCTTTGCTGGTACCGGTCAGGCCGATGACATCATCGAGGTTGACGTCGTTGCCGGATATGAGTAGATCGGCGGCGGCCTCGACGATACGAGCCTTGGTCGCCTCCCCTTTGCGAGTGGGCATACCACACCCTACATTTTTGGACTTGAAAGTCCAAAAAGTTGGTGCCAGCCTGGCGGACGTGAAAGTCCACAACCTCTCGGGCCGGGGACGTTTCGCGGGCGCACTGCTGTTGCTGGCCGGGCTGCAATACCTGGCGCTGGAGTACGTTTCGGCTCGCGCCTGGCACCGGCCTACCTATAGCTATGCCGTGAATTTCATCAGCGACCTGGGCAATCCGGTCGCCGGGGATGTCTTCGACGGCCGCAGTATCAATTCGCCGCTGCACTCGGTCATGAATTTCGCGTTCGTCGCCCAGGGGGTGCTGTTCATCGCCGCGGGCGCGCTGCTGCTCGCCGCCCGGGAGCGGAGTGACCGCCTGCTGTTGGGACTCGTGATCGCTCACGGTATCGGCGTGATCCTGGTCGGGTTCTTCCACGAGTCGGCCGCCAACCTGCACAACGGCGTTCTCGTAGTGCACGGTATCGGCGCGGCCGTGGCCATCGTGGCGGGCAATGTCGCCGCGATCCTCGCCGGAAGACGGCCTGGCATGCCGACGTGGCTGCGCCGAACCAGCATTGCCCTCGGAGCGCTCGGGCTGGCTTCGTTCGTGCTGCTGCAGGCCGACCGGCCTTTGTATCACGCGGCGGGCGGGATCCCCGAACGCGGTTCGGTCTACACGATCTTGGTGTTCGAAATCCTGCTCGGCACAGTTCTTCTCGTTGCCGGGGCCCGCCGGGCTCCGGACTGCTCCCCAGCGCCAACCGCTGAAAGGTTCCCCGCATGAACAGCATCGCAACACAGCGCTTGATCGGTCGCCGCGCATTGGTCACCGGATCGACCTCGGGTATCGGACGCGCAATCGCTACCGCGCTGGCTCGGGAGGGTGCGGCCGTCGTGGTGTCGGGCCGTAGCAAGGATGCGGGCGAGGCCGTCGTCGAGACGATCCGCACGGCCGGGGGCGCGGCGCATTTCGTGCGCGCCGATCTGGCCGAATCAGGCAGTACCGCAGCCGAACTCGCCGATGCAGCGGCGGCGGCCCTGGACGGCCCGGTCGATCTGCTGGTGAACAATGCCGCTCTGCTCATCCCCGCCCAGTCTCTGCTCGACGTCGACGAGGCGCTCGCGGATCTGGCCCTGACGGTGAATGTGAAGGCCCCGGCACTGTTGACCGCTGCGATCACTCCAGCGATGGTCGCGGCCGGTGGCGGCGCGATCGTCAACACCGGCTCCATCAGAGGTCTGGCCGGCAATGCCGTATCCGCGCTGTACGGGGCGACCAAGGCGGCGTTGCATTCGCTCACCACATCGTGGGCGGCCGAGCTTGCGCCGCAGGGCATCCGCGTCAACGCCGTGGCCCCCGGTCCGACCATGACCGACGAAAACGCCTCCTACCACGACACATTGCGGAGCTTGGCCGCGTCGACACCCGACCGCCGCCCCGGCACCGCCGCCGAGGTCGCCGCTGCGGTGGTTTTCCTCGCCAGCGCCGAGGCAGCCCATATCCACGGTGCGATCCTGCCCGTCGACGGCGGACACCTGGCCATCCGCTGACCACGTATCTCGCCGGTGACTACCGGCGAGATCCCGGCCGGGCTGCCGTCGTGACTTGCCGATAACCCACACGCCAGATCGCAGATCCGCCGATTTCATTCTACCACAGGGCAAAAAGAGCCTACTTCCTGCAATTTCCGAGTGGACAGGGAGCGCTCACGCATGCTCGAAATCCACTACATCGAACCCGCCCTCATGATCCACACTGTTGGGAGTTCACCGTCATGAAGACTTTCGCTCGCCGGGCCGTCGTCGTCGCCGCCACCGTGGCCGTCGCGGCCGGGGCCTTGACCGCTTGTTCGCAGACCGGCGACCACGACTCCACGCAGGCGTCCTCTACCTCTACCTCTGCCGTGGTGCCGGGGGTCGCGGACTGGAAGGGTGACAAGCCGACGATCGTGCTGGTGCACGGCGCGTGGGCGGACGCGGCTGGTTGGACGCCCGTCGTCACCGAACTGCAGAAGGCCGGGTTCCCGGTCAAGGCGCCGCCGAATCCCTTGCGGGGGTTGGATTCCGACGCCGCATACATCTCCGGTGTGCTGCGCCAGACCACAGGACCGATCATCCTCGTGGGCCATTCTTACGGAGGCGCGGTCATCACCAACGCCGTCGCGGGCAACACCCAGGTCAAGGCGCTGGTGTACATCGCCGCATTCGCACCCGACCAGGGCGACTCGCTGGCGAGCCTGAACTCCAGCGCACAGGGCAAAGAGATCCCCTCGGTCCCGGCCACGCCCTCGTCCTACCCCGACACCGGTGGCAGCACCGGAACAGAGCTCACCATCGACCCCGGCCAATATCCGAATGTGTTCCTGGACAACACCGTAGCGCCAGACCAGCAACATGCCCTCGCGGTCGAACAGCGTCCCCTCAGCCTGGCCGCGGTGACGGGGACCTCCGGCGCCCCGGCCTGGAAGGCCCTGCCGTCCTGGTACATGGTCGCCGAACAGGATCATGCGATCGCGCCGGACCTGGAGCGATTCATGGCAACCCGTGCAGGCGCCCACACCGTCGAGGTGGAAGGACCGCACCTGATCATGCAGACCAGCCCCGACGCCGTTACCGCCCTGATCGAACAGGCAGCGGTAGCCACCCGCTGATCACCGCATTCGGGACCTCGAATGCACTGCTTCGGCTGTCGCGCAGTGCCATAGAGACAAGACTCCCGAACTCCGGCTCAGCCGGGAATCGATCGCGTTTGTTGAAGCTGCACAACGATTCAAGGAGAACACTATGTCCGATCAGACGGCTCCGACGGTGGTGCTCGTCCATGGAGCTTTCGCCGATGCTTCCGGATTCACCGGGGTCATTCGGGAACTGTCCGCGTCCGGGTATTCGGTGATCGCGCCACCGAATCCCCTGCGAGGGTTGGGAAATGATGCCGGGGTGGTGCGGTCGGTCGCGGCGGCGGTCGACGGTCCGGTGGTGCTCGTGGGTCATTCCTATGGGGGCGCGGTGATCGGTCAGGCGGCGGCCGGGCTCAGCAATGTGACGGGGCTGGTGTACCTGGCGGCGTTCAGTCTCGACGTCGGTGAGAGCTGTATGGATGTCCAGCAGCCGTTCGCGCCGTCGCTACTGGCCGATACGGCTCGGCCGACGGCCTACGACGCGCCGGGTGCGGCCGGCGGGCCCGACCTGTACATCGACGGGAAGCGGTTCCGCGAGACGTTCTGCGCCGATGTCCCGGTCGACCTGGCTCAGGTGATGGGTGCCGCTCAGCGACCGCTCGCGGCGGCCGCGTTGGCCGAGAAGGCCACCGAGGCCGGGTGGAAGCGGATCCCGTCTTGGTACCAGGTCGCCCGGCACGACAACGCCATCAACCCGGAAGCTCAGCGGTTCATGGCCGATCGCATGGGCTCGACCATCGACGAGATCGACGGCTCACACACCGCATTCATCAGCCGGCCCGTACGCGCCGCCGAATTCATCGTCAACGCCACGCGGGGGCGCTGACCGGCTCACCGACAGGGGAGCGGCACGGTCAGTTCGCGGGCGTGTCGCTCCTGTGCAGCAGCTGCGCACCCTGTGCCGCCGCCACGGTGCACAGTGCGAGGAGGCGCCGGTGTAGTGCGTCGATCTGAGCCTGGACGGCTCCGTTCGTGAAATGCCAACCTGGCGGCGGGTGCGCGGCCGGGGCCTGCTGTCGGCGGAGATCGATGCCGACGATGTCCGCCACCTGGTGCGTGGTGCCACGTACGCCGCCGACCTCAGTGAAGGCGATCCCGGTCCCCGCGCGCAGAACTATCTGGCAATCACACTTCGTGGCTTGCGAACCGCTGAACCCCGAGACCGGGCGGCGGGATCCTGACCTGATTTCCGGGGTGCCGGCGAAGGTGTTCTGCCAGCTCGATCGCCCGCACTGCTGCGTCTGCGGCCACTCAGTGTTGCGTGATGTCGCCGCTGGCAGCCATCAGCTCCCGCCGCTGATCGCCTCGCAATCACGAACGCGGCGTGCCGCATTCGCGGGCGGACTCAGCTTCGGAGATCCCGAAGTCTCGGGAGTCGCCATCGGCGTGAGCCGCCCGCGAGTGCTCAGTGGCTCAGCGCAGGCCCCGGAAGGTTGTGCGCACATCACCGATGAACGCCTCGGGGTTCTCGAAGTGGCCGAAGTGGCCGCCCCTCTCATGGGCGTTCACGTTGACGGCGTTGAAGAATCCGCGCGACGGTCCGTGTTCGAATGCGGCGATCCGTTCCTCCACAGTGTGGACCCCGGGCGGGTACACATCACCGAGCAGCAGGGTGAAGCCCGCGGGAGGCTCGACGATGGGCAGCCGGTCGTGAACCGGCTGCCATGGGTATCGGACCGAGTTGCGGTACATCCTGATCGAGGACCCGATGGATTGCGTGACCCAGAAGATCGTCGCTTGGGTCAGGATGAAGTCCCGGGAGAACACGGCGTCGAAGTCTCCGTGCTTGTCGCTCCACTTCTTCCAGCGCTGCAGCAGCCAGGCGAGCATGCCGATCGGGGAGTCGTCGAGGCCGTGGGTGATCGTCTGTGCGTCGAGCATGTGGACGGCGACATGGGATGCGTAGGTGGCGTGAAGTTTGAGGATCTCCTCGCGTAGCTGTGGCGAGGCGTCCGCCGGAATGGGTTCGCCGGCGGTGAGGTCCCAGTAGCGGTCGTGCTGAAACATTCCGGGGACGAGGTCGTGGCCGAAGTGGAGCCCGATGATGCTGTCGCCGTATTTGTGGCCGAGCGCGCTGTTGACGAGTGCGCCGTAGTCGGAGCCGAGCGAGCCGTACTTCTCGTACCCGAGTACTTCGGTCATGAGGGTGTGGAGAATGTCGGCGATCTTCCAGTAGTTCAGATCACCGCGACCGACCGGCGTCGACCAGCCGAACCCGGGCAAAGTGGGGACGATGACATCAAAGGCGTCTGCGGCGATGCCGCCGTGTGCGGCGGGGTCGGCGAGCGGATCGATGAGTCCGTAGCTGAACTCGCCGGGCCACGGCCATCCGTGCAGCACCATCAGCGGGATCGGGTTCGGGCCCTTGCCGGGCTTGCGGACGAAATGGACTGGTGTGCCGTCGATGTCGACCTTGTACTGCTCGAATCCGTTGAGGCGCTTCTCCGCGGCCCGCCAGTCGAATCCGTCGGCCCAGTATTCGACGAGCGGCTGGAGATAGGCGGTGCT
The DNA here is from genome assembly GCF_054781395.1 of Nocardia tengchongensis. NCBI lineage: Bacteria > Bacillati > Actinomycetota > Actinomycetes > Mycobacteriales > Nocardiaceae > Nocardia > Nocardia tengchongensis. Next base: position 265,132 of record NZ_BAAGUM010000006.1, on the reverse strand, counting down.
CAGTCCGTAGTACTCGGTCTCGTTGTCGAGGTCGGCGGCGAAGCGGGTTGTTTCGAGGCGGCGGCGCAGATCGTCGAGGGCGTCTTGGGCTACGTCGATCGTGAACGGTGTCAGGGCATCGAGGTTGTTGCTCATGATGTGGTCTCTTTCGGTTCTCTGGGTGTTCAGTGCGTGAAGTCGAGCCGGAGGCGGGTCTGGATGAGTTCGGTGATCCGCCACAAGCCGTCCGTTTTGAGGAACTGCGCGTGGTAGTGGCCGAAGCCGTGCATGCCGACGAACGGGAGCCCTTCGGGGATCTCGGTTCCCTCGACTCGGCTGATCAGGTCTTCCATGGACCACACCCCGCGGGCTGAGGTCGGCGAGTCGACGTCGATCTCGTCGGAGAACAGGTGATGGATCAGCACCACGTCCGCGCCGCCGCTTTGTTGCAGGGTTGCGACGATCTCGTCACGACCCTGCATTCGCATCCAGACCGAACCGTCGGGCTTGTGCGGAGTGAAGGTCCCGTCGGGAGTGAAGAGCCCCGCGAGGTCCTCCCATCGCTGCTGATCTGCGAAATGGACGTACCGCGCCATGACACGGCGGAGCTCCTCGATGATGCTCAACCGCTCGAGAGTGTCCATGTGAATCACCTCTTTCGTCGACTGAGGTCCGCCACACCACGTAAGCGGACCGGATGGTCATTTTTGACGATAACAGATAACCGGACCGGGTGGTCACTTTGCTAGAATTAAGATGACCCGACGGTCCGGTTCATTCGCGATCCGGCACCCTGCCTCGGGCTGAGGTGTGCGGAGGATGCGGTGGCAGAGCCGGCAAGGCAGATGCGTAGCGACGCGGTGCGGACGAGAAAGCTCCTCCTCGACGCGGCAACCGAGGCGTTCGCGCGCCACGGAACCGAGGTGTCGGTGGCGGAGATCGCCGAGTCGGCGGGAATCGGCAAAGGAACGGTGTTCCGGCACTTTCCGGCCAAGGACGATCTACTCGCGGCGATCGTCTGCCAGAACATGGAACGGATGGTTGCGACCGGTGAGCGCCTGCTCGGGGAGGGTGATGCCACCGCCGGGCTGTACGAATTGATGACCGTGGCGGTAGAACTCCAGGTGAAGGACCGCGCCTTCTGTCAGGTCGTCCACGGAGCCCTTCGCGAGCACGCCGACGTCGCGCGCGACCGCAAGCGGCTCGAGGCCGTGACCGAGGCTCTCACCCGCGCCGCTCAAGATCAGGGTGGGATCCGTGGTGACATCACAGGGGCCGACGTCATCCTGCTCATGGCTGGCATCTACCAAACCGCGGCACCAATGCTCGATGAGCAGCCCGACCTGTGGCGGCGCTACCTGTGCTTGGCGTTCCAATCGCTGCAGGACGTGACGGCTGGCCCACTACCTCACCCCGCGCCACCATGGTGAACCGATGAGTTGCGTGTCCGACGTTCCGATCGGGAGTCGATGGGAGTCCGACGGAACCAACTGTCTGGGCCGCCAGCGGCAACCACTGGGCCGAACCACCAAGGCCCGCATGGTCCCCAGCGGCACGAAGGCACCCAGCTCCGGCCCGAGTGATCGAGCACCCGGTTATGGCACCGGACCGGTAGGCGCCCAGGGGTCGACCGGAACGTGGTCGAGGGCATGGCCATCGGCGTCCAGCAATCGGCCCCAGGATTTGACGGCTCGCAGGACCAGCCGCTGGTCGGTGACGACCGCCTCCGGTGGGAGTCGTTCGAGAATCCGGGTCACGTCGCGGTTGCGGTGAACCTGCGCCATGACCATGAGATTCGCGGTGCCGACCGTGGACAGGCAGATCCGGGTCTGCGGCCATGATCCGATCTGTGCGCCCAACTCGTCGAGCTGGTCGTGGGGGACCGACAGCCACAGGACGTATTCGGTCGGCCAGCCGCCCTCGCTGCGCGCGAAATCGGTTCGGAAGGAAAGCATTCCGCGTTCGACGAGAGTTTCCACCCGGCGCCGGACCAGGGTCTCGGACGCGCCCACCTCCCGGGCCAGGTCACGGTATCGGGCTCGGCCGTCGCGCTGCAGCGCCACAAACAGGGTCCGGTCCGCCTCGTCGAATACTCGGTTGCGGTCGGATCGAACCTGCTCCTTGCGGTGCTGCTCGGACACCGAACGCTTCTGGGCGGCGTCCATCGCGCCGAGTTGCCACCGCACGGCGCTGTACCAGACCAGGCCGATCCGAGCCTGGGCCATGGCGATCCCGGGTGTCCGCGGGAGCCCGTCGAGGAGCAGTGTTGTCAATGCCGCCATATCGCCGGCGAAAACGAGGGTGTGCAGGTCGAAGGCACCGTCGGTGGCGTACACGCTGACGACCTGCGGGACCGCGCTCAGCGCGTGTGCGACCTCGGTGACACGGCCGGGCTCGGCCCGCACCTGATACACCGCGCCGACCAGAGCCAGCTGTGGGCCGGGCACCGATGACACCCACGCCCGGCCGGACTCGCTGAGCCGCTGCCATCGGCGCGCTGCGGTGACCGCGGAAATGCCCAGCGCTGGGCCGAGTCGCTCGAAGCTGGCGCGCGGATTGGTGTGCAGCGCGTCGAGCAGCATGACGTCGACCTCGTCGACGCCGCCGCTGCGATCCTTGGTCATCAGCACTCCGTCCCGATCGGGGCATCCGGGCTCTGCCGCTTACCTGCATCAACCTATCAAGATCGCCTGTTTCCAACGATATGCCCGACACTGAGACTTGTTTCCTTCAATATCCGGGTCTTGTTCCTTTGGGGCGTTCACTGAGTTCATGAGCGATTCGACAGTCACCGGTGTCACCGTGCCGCTGGTGCGATGGGTCGAGCAGTTGACGCTGGCCACGATCCCGGACCGCGTCCGGACACGTGCCAAGCATCTGCTGCTCGACGGCGTGGCCTGTGGCCTGGTGGGCGCCCAGCTGCCGTGGTCCCGGGTCGCGACCGATGCGGTCCTGGGTCTGGAAGGCAGCGGGGACTCGGTGGTGATCGGTACCGGCGCCACCACCAGCGGCCCCGCCGCAGTGCTGCTCAACAGCACCTTCATTCAGGGTTTCGAGCTCGACGACTTCCACCCGCTGGCACCGTTGCACAGCAATTCGCTGATCGTGCCGACCATCCTGGCGACCGCCGAATCCCTCGGCGGAGTCACGGGTGCCGCGGCGCTGACCGCCGCGATCGCGGGGTTCGAGGTCGGGCCCCGGGTGGGGCTGGCGCTGCACGGGGCGCAGATGCTCGACCGCGGCTGGCACAGCGGTCCGGTCTTCGGGACCCACACGGCGGCAACGGTGGCCGGGAAGCTGCGCGGACTCGACGTCCCGCGGCTGGAGGATGCGCTGGGCATGGCGGGCACCCAGTCGGCCGGGCTGATGGCGGCCCAGTACGAGGCGATGTCCAAGCGCATGCAGCACGGATTCGCCGCGCGCAACGGCTATTACGCGGCCGGACTGGCCGCCGCCGGCTACACCGGCATCAAGGAGGTGTTCGACCGGCCCTACGGCGGCTTCCTCGCGGTGTTCGGCGAGGGCCACGATCCTGATCCCGCGCAGGTGATCGCCGGACTCGGGCAGGGCTGGCACACCGAGCTCGTCATGGTGAAATCCTATGCCGCGCAAGGCGGTTTGCACGGAACCGTGCAGGCTGCCCTCGAATTGCGCGCCGAGCACGCCATCGATCCGGCCACCGTCTCCCGCGTCGAGATCCGGGTCGGCCGCACGGTTTACCACCACGGCTGGTGGGAGCCGCAGCGTCCGCTGACCTCGGTCGGCGCGCAGATGAACCTCGGCTATGCGGCGGCGGTCGCGCTGCTGGACGGACAGGTGCTGCCGCCGCAGTTCACGGCGTCTCGGCTCGATGCCGGCGACGTGTGGAAGTTGCTCGGAAAAGTCGAGGTCCAGCTGGACGAATCCATCGAGAACGGCCCGGTACAGGACAGATTCGCCACCGATCTCACTATCCGTCTCGAGGACGGCACCGTGCTGCACAGGCGAATCGCCCAGCCGCACGGCGGGCCTTCGGACCCGGTCACCGACGACGAGATCGTCGCCAAATACCGCTCGCTGGTCGGGCCGCTGCTGCCGGCCGCCCGGCTCCACACGATCGCGGACGCCGTCCTGCGGCTCGACGAACTCACCGATGTCCGCGAGCTCGCGGACCTGCTCGCCGCGCCGGTGGCCGGTGCCCTGGACGGAAAGGACGCGCAGTGAATATCGCGCACGCGGCCCGGCGAAAGTTGCGGCGCAGCTTGGCATCCGGCGAACTGGTGGTCGCACCGGGCGTGTTCGACGGATTATCGGCGTCGCTGGTCCGCCGGGTCGGATTCACCGCCGCCTACATGACCGGCGCCGGAGTAGCGGCGTCCGGATTCGGGCTGCCCGACATCGGACTGGTCACCCAGACCGAGATGACCGAACGCGCCCGGTTGCTCACCGCCGTCCTCGGCGATCTCCCGTTGATCGCCGACGCCGATACCGGGTACGGCGCTCCGCTCAACGTGATTCGCACCGTGCGCGAGTACGAGGCAGCGGGTGTGGCGGCGATCCAGCTGGAAGATCAGGCATTTCCGAAGAAGTGCGGTCACCTGCCGGACAAGGAACTGATCAGCACAGCCGAATTCGTGGTGAAGCTCCGCGCCGCGCTCGAGGCGCGCACCGATCCGGACCTGGTCGTGATCGCGCGCACAGACGCCCGCGCGCCACTGGGCCTCGGCGCCGCGATCGAACGGGCGAACACCTACGCCGACGCCGGTGCCGACGTCCTGTTCATCGAGGCGCCCCGGTCGATCGACGAGATCGAACAGATCGCCCGGGAGGTTCCGGGCCCCAAGCTGATCAATCTCGTCACCGGCGGTCTCACCCCGATCGAATCCACCCGCCGGATCGCCGATCTCGGCTACGCGATCGCCATCCAGCCGTCCCTGCCCCTCGGGGCCGCAGCCTACGCGATGCTGACCGGTCTCGCCGAGCTCGCCGGCCGCGACCCCGCACCCCTGCTGCCGACGAAACCGGCCGAATTCTTCGACCTCGTCGGCCTGGCCGAGTGGTCCGAGCTCGGCGACCGCCACCGTATCGAAGGAGTTTGACCCGCCATGGGAATGACCATGATCGAGAATCTGCTGGCCCGCAAGGCCGGGCTCGCACGGGTCCGGCCGGGCGATCTCGTCACCGTCGAGGTCGACATGTGCGTCATGATCGACCTCCAGTTCGCGACCCTGTGGATCCCGCCGGCCCGGATCCACGACCCCGACAAGGTCGCGGTCGTCATGGACCATGCCGTTCCCGCGCCGACGCTCAAGGACGCGGAGGGCGGTCCCAAGGCGCGAAAGTTCGTCGCCGACTTCGGGATCGAGAGGTTCTTCGATGTCGGGCAGCACGGGATCTGCCACCAGGTCATCGCCGAGAACGGGTTGGCTCTCCCAGGAGAAGTCCTGGCCTGCACCGACTCGCACACCTGCGCCGGCGGCGCCTACAACACCGCCGCCCGGGGACTGGGCCCCGCGGAGGTGTACTCCATCCTGTGCACCGGTGTGACCTGGTTCCAGGTCGCACCGACCGTGCGGTACGAGCTGGTCGGTTCGCTGCCGCCGGAGGTCGGCGGCAAAGACGTATTCCTCTATCTCGCTGACACTTACGGTGACGCGACGAACCGGAATCTCGAATTCGGCGGACCGGGCTTGGCCGGCATTCCGTTGAACGACCGCCGGACCATCGCGACCCAGGCCGCTGAGATCTCCGCCGATTTCGCTACCTTCGGTGTCGACGACCGGCTGCGAGAGTTCTTCGCGGAGAAGGGCATCACCGACTTCGTGCCCGCGGACGCAGACCCCGATGCCGAGTACGACGCCGTGCGCACCGTCGATCTGTCCGCCCTCGAACCGTATGTGGCGCGGCCGGGCACCGTGGCGCACAACGGAATACCGGTGTCGCGCATCGAACATCGCAGCATCGATCAGGCGTTCATCGGCTCGTGCGCCAACGGGCAGCTCGAGGACCTGCGCATCGCCGCGGGGATCCTGCGCGGCCGGACCGTCGCTCCCGGCGTGCGCCTGCTGGTCACACCCGCCTCGCAGCAGATCTACCGCGACGCGATGCGGCTGGGTTACCTGCAGGCCCTGGCCGACGCGGGCGCGGTCGTCACCAACTCCACCTGCGGTGCGTGTTTCGGCTACCACATGGGCGTGGTGGGCCCCGGCGAAGTCTGCCTCACCTCGAGCACCCGCAACTTCACCGGCCGTATGGGCAGTACGGAGGCCGAGATCTACATGGCCTCTCCGGCCACCGTCGCGGCCTCGGCCGTCACCGGCTACATCACCGACCCCCGGAGCGTCACCGCATGAGCACCACCACGACTATCGGCGGCAAGGTCTGGGTCTTCGGCGACTCGATCGACACCGACGCCATGTATCCGGCGTTCGCCATGAAACTCGACCTGCCCGAGGCCGCCCGGCACATCTTCTACCAGCTCCGTCCCGGCTGGACCGACCAGGTCGGCCCCGGCGATATCGTGGTGGCCGGCAAGAACTTCGGCGTCGGCTCCTCCCGCCCGGCCGCCGCGCTGTTCCGGCACCTGGGCGTCGCCGCACTGATCGCCGAGGAATTCAATTCGCTGTTCTTCCGTAACGCGATCAACGCGGGGCTGCCCGCGCTCACGGTGCCCGGCGCGACCAGCTTCTTCCGCGACGGGGACCGGGCCGTCGTCGATATCGCCACCGGCGCCTACCGCAACGAAACCACCGGCGCCGCGGCGCGCACGACTCCGCTGCCGCCACTGATCCGCGAAATCCTTTCCAGCGGAGGCGTACTCGCCCGGCTGGCCGAAAACGGTTACCTCCCTGCGGAACTTCTCGCTGCGCTGCGCTCGGGTGCCGTCGGTGCCGGCGGATCCGCGGCGTGACGAATTCCGCGACCGAGAGCAACGGAGACCCCCATGGCTGTACATCTACTCGCGCGGCTGCTGCGCCCGGTCCGAGCCGGAATCGGGCGGACCACCTGGCACCACCCGGCGGCCGTCGCCCCCGAGACGATCACAGTGACCAGCAGTGCCTTCCGCGACGGCGGGCCGATACCCCAGCGCCACGCGGGATCCGGTGTGGGAGAGAACATCTCACCGCAGATTGCGTGGTCGGGAGTCCCGGCGGCCGCGGTGGAGCTGGTGCTGGTCGTCGAAGACCCCGACGTGCCGTTGCCATGCCCCATCGTGCACGCTCTCGTCACCGGAATCGACCCTGCGGTAGGCGAACTCGGTGAGAACGCGATCAATCGCCCCAGAGCCGAGCTCGCTTCCGGGCAGATCGGCATCGGATCGTTCCACCGCCGTGGATACGCCGGTCCACGCCCGATCCCCGGCCACGGCCCGCACCGGTACGTGTTTCAGATCTTCGCCCTGGACGCAGCCAGCAGCCTGAACTCCGACGCCACCCTCGCCCGAACCCTGACTGCGATCGATGGTCACGTCCTCGCTCGCGGAAGGCTGACCGGTACCTATCAGCGGGATTGAGATCCCTGTACCGCTGTTCCCCCAAGGCGCGGCAGAGAAGAAGTCAGGTTCGTGAAGGGTCTGTCTAGCTATAGATAGGTATAGTAAGGTGCTTTACGGCAGCGGCATACCGACAGAAAGGCCGATGCAGTGACGCACAGTGCGACACAGTCGAATCCGATCCTCGTCACCGGCGCGACCGGCCGTCACGGCAACACCGGCGAGCATGTGGTCAGACGCCTTCGAGACGAAGGGCACCGGGTGCGGGTGCTGGCCCGGGAGATCAGTGACCGCACCGAGCTGCTCGAGTCCCTCGGTGCGGAAGTGGTGGTGGGCGACCTACATCAGCGCAGAACCCTCGCCGCAGCCCTCACCGACGTCGATCTGGCGTACTTCACCTACCCGGTGGCTCCAGGAGTCGTGCCGGCCGCAGCCAACTTTGCCGCCGCGGTACGCGAGGCCAGCAGGCAACCCCGGGTCGTGGTGATGTCCATGGGCCCAGCACATCCCGACCATCCCAGTGAACTGGGGCGAAACCAGTGGCTCGCCGAGCAGGTGCTGCAGTGGGCTGGGTTGGACGTGCTCATCTTGCGCGTGGTCGCCCTGTTCCACGAGAACCTCGAGGTACTGCACGCTCGGTCGATCCACGACGAGAGCGTGATACGGAATTCGTTCGGTGACAGTGCGATCGGCTGGATCAGCGGTCGAGATGCCGCCGAACTCGCCGTTGCGGCGATGCTGCACCCGCAACGATTCGACGGCCCCGTGGTGTTTCCGCCCGGCCCGGAGTCGTTCACCCATGCGCAGATCGCCGAACTGCTCGGCGACGTGCTCGGGCGCCCGGTGCGTTTCGAAGCGGTCTCGGCCGATCGATGGCGCCGCGAACTCGAGGGCCTCGGCGACGGTGTGATCAACCACGGTATGGCCCAGCACATCTCGTCGGTCGGAGAGGTCATCGCCCGCAGCGGGCAATCCATCCCGGCGGACCCGCAGAAGATCCGCGATTTGATCGAGCGTGAGCCCATCTCCTTGCGGGAGTTCCTGACCTCGCGCACAGCGGCGTTCCGGGCCGTCTCCCCGTAGTTAACCATTTTCGTGACCGAGCCGGCACCCGGATCGGTGGGCTTTCGTAGCAGATGACGAACAGGCAACAGGAGATTCGTGTGAACCACAGTGCAGCACTGAGCGCTGAAACCGGTGTCCGACTGCGTAGTTATGCGTGGGACGATCCGATGATTGCCGCGAACGCCGCGGCAACCATGTCCGGCTTGAAGTTTCTTCGGTCCGTCGCGGAAGGCTCTGTTCCGCCGCCGCCGCTGATGAACACACTGGACGTGCGCCTGGAGTCGGTCGAGGCGGGCACAGTGGTATTCGGCTTCACACCTGCCGAATACCACTACAACCCGATCGGTTCGGTCCACGGAGGTGTGTCGTCGTCCCTGTTGGACTCGGCCGCCGGATGCGCGGTGCACAGCCTGCTCCCGCTGGGTACGGCCTACACCAGCATCGACCTGTCGGTCCGGTTTCTCGCCCCGATCCGCGTCGACACCGGCCCCGTGCAGTGCACGGGCACCGTCCGGCACCTGGGAAGCCGGGTCGCCATGGCCGAGGCGGCACTCACCAGTCGAAGCGGCAAGCTCCTCGCGACCGCGACCAGCAGTTGTTTGCTGTTCGCCGTACCCGGGGACCGCGAGCGGGCCGAGCGCAGCTGAGGCAGTCCACTCCGAGGTGTGGACACAGACTCGGCCCAGCCCCACGGTTACCCCGCGCTTTCGTCGTCGAACTGGTTCAGGCGTCGGGTGCGACCGAGCGCGGGCGCTCGCGGACCGGAAGTGACATCGTCGGCCTTGCCGCCGTTTTCCCTGCTCGAGCGCCATGGCCAGGCATCACGGACCGTCGGGGTCTCAGGGCGGGAGATACTGCGTTGTCATCGGGCGATTTGACGTCCTGACGATCGGTCATTGGGGCCTGGTATCCGATGCGCGAGTCTTTCGGGGTCGCCCAGTGAGGAAGTCGTGTAGATCGGTCCTGGCGGGAGTGCCTCGCTATGCGCGGCACTTTCGTTGTCGCCGAACATGATTCGTTGGGCTTGTGACGGTTGGTCCGGCCGTGCCCGGCGCGGTCGCGGAGACGGCCGTCGGCGGCGACGCCGGCGGTCGATACCTTGCCGGACCGATGAGTCTCATGAACCTCGTTGTGGGGGTCAGGGGTTCGAGTCCCCTTAGCTCCACCAATGGAAATGCTCGGCGAATCGCCGGGCATTTTCTCGTTGTCGTGTCGAATGCCAGATCCGTTTTCTTCCAGTCGTTTCCGGCTCCGAACTTCTCCTCCAGCCTCAGCCGACCGGGAGTTTCAGCACCGGATCGGGGCCCTGGTCGGTGATGTAAACGTTTCCCGCCGTGTCGACGGCCACACCCTGGGGATTCTTCAGGCCGGTGAACGGCAGCGGGGTCGGCGTCGATGCGCCCGCCGCCAACCTCACCACCCATTGATTACCCCAGTCGACGACGAACAAGTCACCCGCCGCGTCGACCGCCACACCCTGAGGATCCTTGAGTCCGGTGAACGGCAGCGAGGTGGCCGTCGACGCGCCCGCCGCCAACTTCACGACCCGCTCGGTACTCAATTCGGTGACGTATACGTTGCCCGCCGTGTCGACCGCCACCCCTTGGGGATCTTGGAGCCCGGTGAATGGCAGCGGGGTCGGCGCCGACGCGCCTGCCGCCAATTTCACCACCCGGTCGTTACCCCGGTCGCTGACGTATACGTTGCCCGCCGTGTCGACCGCCACACCCTGGGGATCCTTGAGCCCGGTGAACGGCAGCGAGGTCGCCGTCGATGCGCCCGCAGCTAATTTCACCACCCGATTGTTACTCGTGTCGGTGACGTAAATGTTGCCCGCCGTGTCGACCGCCACACCCTGGGGATTACTCAGGCCGGTGAATGGCAGCGGGGTCGGAGTCGATGCGCCCGCAGCTAGTTTCACCACCCGATCGTTACCCATGTCGGTGACGTACAGATTGCCCGCCGCGTCGACAGTCACATCGGTGGGCAAGCTGACGCCGGTGAACGGCAGCGGAGTCTGTGCCGAGTAGCCCGAGGTGATAGGTGTGGGCGAATTGCCACCGCCTGATCCGAGGCGGACGCCGATGACGACCGCTATGGCGGCCACCACCGTAACCGCGACCGCGGCGGCGAGCAGCCCGGCGGTCTTGGGCGACAATTTGATTCGCCGCCCATGGCGCGCAGCCACGCCCCCGCTGGTGCTGACCGCGGAACCGCCCAGCGCGGTGCGGGCCGCCGCGGCCAGCTCGCGCACGGTCTGGTAACGATCGTCGGGGTCTTTGGCCATGCCCTTGGCGATGATCGCATCGAACGCAGCCGGTACATCGGGTGTAATGGTGCTGGGTCGTGGCGGCGGGGTATGCAGGTGATGGGCGATCACTCCCTGCACCCCCGCTGCGCTCGCAAACGGTGGTTCGCCGGTCAGGCACTGATACAGCACGCACGTCAACGCGTACACGTCCGCTCGGGCATCGGCCTTGATCTCCGCGGTGATCTCCTCCGGCGCCATGTAGGCGACGGTGCCGAGGGTTTCGCCGATCGTGGTCAGCGTACGGTCATCGGTGGCGTGGGCGATCCCGAAGTCGATCAGGTAGGCGAACTCATCGGCCCCCAGCAGGATGTTGGAGGGTTTGACATCGCGATGGACCAGCCCGATGTCGTGGGCCGCCTGCAGCGCGCCGGCCACCTGTGCGCAGATCGCCACTGCCCGCCGCGGCGACAAGGCCCCTTCTCGGCTGATCACCGCACGCAGGTCGGTGCCCTCGATCAAGCGCATGTTCAGATACAGCCGACCGTCGATGTCGCCGAAATCGTGGATGGGGATCACATGCGGCTCGGTCAACTGCGCCACCGCCCGGCACTCCCGGCGGAACCGTTCGCGCAGCTCCTCGTCATCGGCGAAGCGCTCAGGCAACACCTTGACCGCCACCACCCGGTTGGTCAGCGAATCATGCGCCCGCCACACCTGGCCCATGCCACCGTGCCCCAGCAGCGACAACAGCCGATAGCGCCCGAACACCTCCGCTGAGGTGGTGTCTCCGCCGCCAACTGACGTGTCGTCCATTATGTCGTCCCGTGACCACCCGACTGGCAAACGGTGTACTTGCTTGCAATCCAACCCCCGCCCGAGCTGGTACCCCACCCTCGTCGATTCAGCCAGGCCAGACAGTCGAGAGTCGGCGCTATCCGCCAACAAACCTGTAGCAACTCGAGCGTACCTCTTTGCTTGCGATTCAACCGTGTGGCACCGGTGGCGCACAACGCAAATGGGGGGTAACGAAATTCGGTGCATGAAACAGATTGAGCAATATTCGGCTTCGATATTGCTTCAGCTTCTGTCGTATTAGTATTTCAAATCCAATCAGCACTCGCCGCGGCAGTTCGGCACGGTCGTATACTCCCGTTATGGCGGATGTGCGGTCCTCCACGGAATTCCCGGAGTCAGCCGTTCTCGTGGTGCAGACGCGAGAACACGTCTATCGGCTACGTGCCGGGGGCGCATACAACATCGGCCGGGATCCGACCGCCGACATCGTTGTCACCGATCCGCGTGTTTCGTCCTTGCATGCCGTGCTGGAGCGAGGGTCGCAGGGGTGGGAGATCGAGGACGCGCACAGCCTGAACGGCACCTTTTTCGACGGTCACCGCGTCGAGCGGATGCTGATCGACCACGACGAGACCTTCCAGCTCGGGCATGCCAAATATGGTGCGCAACTGTCCTGCTCGCTGGAATCACCCAACCCCGCCCCCGCGCCCGAGCCCGAACCCGATGACGATTTCGGTGGGGACACGATGGTCGTCCCGAATCCTGGCTATGACTTGGACGATGAAGCCACCGTCACCCTGTTCGAGCCGGGGCTGCCGCGGCGAGTGTCGCGGTCGTCGCCTCCGACTACTCAGCCCAGCGCGGTAGTACGGATCGTCTCGGGCACGCTCCGGATCGGACGCGCCGCCGACAACGACATCGTCGTGCCCGATCTCATGGTGTCTCGCCATCACGCCGAACTACAGGTGATCGCCGACGGCAAATATCGAGTCGTCGACCTCGACAGCCACAACGGCACCTACGTCAACGGCCACCGCATCGAGACCGCGGACCTGTCCGAATCCGACTTGATCGGCATGGGGCACACCACCTACCGGCTCGTCGGCAACGAACTGCGCGAGTCCGTCGACACCGGTGACATCTCGGTCTGTGTCCAGAACCTGATCGTGCGGACACCGGAAGGCAAAGTGCTGCTCGACGACGTGACCTTCCCCATCGCGCAGCGCTCACTCGTCGGGGTCATCGGACCCAGCGGAGCGGGCAAGTCGACGCTGTTGGGCGCGGTCACCGGGATGCGGCCCGCGACCGAGGGGACCGTCCGCTACGACGGACGCGACCTGTACACCGATTACGACGAGCTGCAACACCGGATCGGATTGGTTCCGCAGGAGGACATCCTGCACAAAGAGCTCCCGACGCGACGCGCCCTGCTCTACGCGGCCGAGCTGCGGTTCCCCGGTGACACCCGCCGCGAGGAGCGCGAGCAGCGAGTCGACGAAGTCCTCGACGAACTCGGCCTGACCCGGCATGCCGACACCCGCATCGACCGGCTTTCCGGCGGGCAACGCAAACGGGTGAGCGTCGCATTGGAATTGCTGACCAAACCGTCGCTGTTGTTCCTCGACGAACCGACCTCCGGCCTGGACCCCGGCCTGGACAAGACGGTCATGGAAATGCTGTCCGAACTCGCCCACGACGGGCGGACCGTCATCGTCGTCACCCACAGCGTGGCGAATCTCGATTCCTGTGACCGCCTCCTGGTGCTGGTGCCCGGCGGCAAGCTGGCCTACTACGGACCGCCCGCTGAGGGGTTGCAGGAGTTCGGGCAGCGCACCTGGGCCGAGGTGTTCCAAGCATTCGACCGGGACGAGGACCGCGACTGGGCCGGTGAGTTCCGGAACTCCCCGCGCTTCGAGAACTACGTCGATGTCGGGCCGATCGACGACATCGGACCGGCGGAAGTACACGCACCGGCAGCGCCGCCGCCCGCCCGGCAGTCCAAGTTCAGCCAGCTCAGCACACTGTGCCGGCGGTATCTGGCGGTAATCGCCTCGGACCGCAGTTATCTGGCGCTACTCGGCGTGATGCCGCTGCTGCTGGGCGGTTTGGTCGCCGCGGTGCCGGCGGGCGCGGGTTTCACCGGGGCGCCGGGAACCAACGAAGATGCCCCCACCAAGCTCATGATCTTGGTTTTCGGTGCCTGCTTCGTCGGCACCGGCAACGCGATTCGCGAGATCGTCAAGGAACAGACGATCTACCGCAGAGAACGCGCGGCAGGACTGTCGGCCGGCGTCTATCTGATGTCGAAACTGCTCGTCTTGGGTGTGATCACCATCCTTCAGGCGGCGGTGTTGTTCTTGATCGGCACTATCGGTACGAGCTTTCCGCCGAGCGGGATATTCACTTCGGTTCAGCTGGAGTTGATCTTGGCGATGGCGATGCTGGGCATCGCGTCGCTGACGTTGGGCTTGCTGGTGTCGGCTTCGGTGAGCACCTCGGAAAAGACACTGCCGCTGCTGATCGTGCTGTCGATGGCGCAACTGGTGCTCACCGGCGGGCTGGTGCGGCTGCCCGGCACGCCCGTTCTGCAACAGCTGTCCTACCTGTCGCCGTCCCGTTGGGGCTACGGCGCCGGAGCGGCCAGCATCGACCTCGACACCATCACGCCGCACGAGGGCGGGCCCGACCCGCTGTGGAAACACACCATCGGCACCTGGCTGCTCGATATGGGAGTCCTCGCCGGTCTCGCGGCGATCTTCCTCGCGCTGGCCTGGTATCGCCTGCACCGGATGCAGCCGCGGCGGCGCGGCGCCCGGGCCGCTCAGATGTGAGCCTGCCGTTGGCCTTTCGGTGATGAAGCTGACGTCATCGATCCGTCATCGGTTCGCGGCCTTGATCGGTCGGATCCGTATTCTCGATATGCGACCGTGTTCTTTCGATAAAGAATGCAACACATTTCGCCCCCGGTGTGGGCACTCATGAGTGCCTACCACTGATCAGGGTCAATATCTTTGGTTACCGACTAGCGAACTGCTGGCTTACCTTTGGGTAAGAGGTCTTTCCTCGAAATTGCAGCCTGACAGGGAGTTGATGAAATGATTGCAAGAATCGTGAGTACGGCAGCCGCGACCGCGGTCGTACTGTCACTCGGTGTTGCCGGGGCGTCGACGGCGTCCGCCAGTGAAGTCCAGGCAACGCCTGTGGATGGATCGATCGGCTTCTGTTTCGTGATCCCGCTGCCCGGATCTGCGGACCTGGTTTGGTGCCTCTGACAAAACATACCGAACTTCGACGGGCCGGTGCCGCGAAAGCGGCACCGGCCCCCTGCGTTTCGGTCGATCGAAGGACTCAGGGAGTCATCGAAGTACCCAGCCCCGAGGACACATTGGCGGCGACGCCGTTCGCGGTCGCGAGTGCGACGATCCGGCCGGGTCCGGTCTGCACCGGGACTGCCGCCGGTGCGCAGGTGCAGGGCTGTTCCGCCGTTTCCCGGACCGGAATGTCGACCACACCCCAGGCGCCGGTGTTCACGTTCACCCACCGGATCCGGACCGACGAGTCGAGCACGTGGTTACCGTCGAACGGCGGCGGGTTGGCGACACCGAAGCTGGTGACGCCCGGTTCCTCGCCGGCGGTGGCCGTCATGAAGAGCGAGAAATACGCTGGAACGCCCCATGATTGGGATACTTCCATCAATGGGAGCTGGAACGTGGTCGTCTCCGCGGCCTGCGCGACGCCCTGCTGACCGAGCAGTAGCCCGCCGGCCACCGCACCCGCGAAACCCAGCCTGCCGACGGTACCGGCAGCCCGGCGAGTCACGTCGTTCGTCACTAATCCTCCTCATGGTTGATTCGTGCGTGCATCGAGTGATTCCTGCGTAACTGGACGCCGGCGCGAGCGCAGCGGCGCCTAGGTATTCGACGCCGCGCGCCCTTCGGGTACCCCTGCCGAAAAAATTGCCAAAGATATGCCGACCACTATTGACTCCGGCCCGAGGCGGAGGAGACTTGGGTATACACCGAAACACCGGAGAACGACGCAACGGCGATGGAGACGTCTGTCGAAGTGAGCGACGCTCCCATAGGATTCGGCCAGGCCCCCGGCAAGTCGATCGGGAATCGAGTCAGAGCGACGACTAGGACTCGAGATTTCGGTAGAGACTACCGGGGACTGATCTGTTCGGGGGCAAACGAAAAACGGCGCGGCGACCAACCAAAGGTCGCCGCGCCGTTTTTTACCGTCTTATCGCTTCAGGATGATGTCGGCGGCGGCTGCTCGCACCTGGGCTCGGGTGTGGTCGGGGTGGTCGGCGGCCAGGAGTTGTTCGCCGATGCGGAGGCAGAAGGCGAGCAGGCTGCGGGCCTCGACTTCGGCGGGGTCGTCGCAGAAGGTGGCGATCATTTCCCGGAGTAGCTGCATGCGGGTGTTGTCGACGCGGCGAAGGCGTTGGGCGACAGCGGGATCGCGGCGGGCCCAGTCTCGGATGGCCAGGTCGACGGGGAGGAGTTCGGCGGACAGGGTCAGGGCGCCGGCGCGCTGGATCTTGGTGCGCGGGTCGCCGCCGTCGCGTTCGACACGGTCCAGGACGTCGTCGGTGCTGTGCCGCTCCCAGGTGTCGAGCATGGCCTCGAGTAGTGCGTTGCGGTCGGCGAAATAGCCGTAGAAGCCGCCCTTCGTGACGCCGAGCGCCTTGGCCAGCACCTCGACGCGGACCGCGTCGGGTCCGCCTTCGGCTAGGGCGTGCAGGCCCTGCTCGATCCACTTCTCGCTCGGGGTCCGTGCGATCGCCATGCGCCTCCTGTCAGATCTATACGCCACCGTATATTACCTGTAGCCTCCGATATATACGGCACCGTATATATCGCCGAGGGAGGCACCCGACATGACTTCGACCGACACGCCCACCGCCTTTCAGCAGCACGAGATTCCGCAGGAGTTGCGCGCTTTCGTCACGTTCGCCGAGCCGTACTACATCGACGTGTTCACGCTGCCCATCGACGCCGCGGCGCTGGGCTCGCCCGAGGAGTGGGCCCGCGCCATGTTCGAGCGGGTCGCGGGCGCGGGCGGCCAGTTCATCTGGCGCGTGCTGCTGACCATGCGCCTGGCCCGGCCCGGCGCGCCGAATCATGTGGCGGGCTGGCGGATCGACGGTGGCGGTGACGACTGGATCCGCCTCGACGTGCAGGGGTGGATGCTGGACGGGCAGCTCGTCGTTCGCGCGGACGAGCGGGAACTGACCATGGTCACGGCTGTCCGCTATCCCAAGCCTGTCGGCCGACCGGTGTGGAAGGTGCTGTCGAACGTCCACCGGTACTTGACGGGTGGGCTTCTCGTCGACGCTTACCGTGTCATGCTCTGGCGTCCATCCACCGCCTCCCTCTAGCGGTAGGCGGATCCCGGTTACATCTCTGTGTCCGCAGATGTGTTGCGCGGCTACGGCATTCGCGCCGCGATCGATGGCGGGTAGTCATCGACCAGCATGGAGTCGTAGAGGCGTCCGCTCTTGGTGGTGAGGCGCAGCAGAGCTCGGCCTGGGCCGGCGGGCAGCGCCGAGATCAGGCGGGCGCCTTGCGCGAGCCCGGAGACGCCGAGGCGGGAGGTGGGGATCAGGGTCTTCGCGGCGCTCAGTGCGACCGCGCGGCTCCCGCGGACGTGATCCGCCATCGCCCGCTCGTAGGCGGGGAAGGCGCGCTCGTGGTCGCCGCCCGCGCGCGCCAACTCCCCGGCGAGGATGTACGCGCCGACGACGGCGAGGGTGGCGCTGCCGCCAACGGCCGGGCCGGGGCAGTAACCCGCGTCGCCGACCAGCGTCACCCGCCCCCGCGACCAGGTGTCCATCCGGAGCTGGGTGATCGAGTCGAAGTAGAACGCCGGGGTGCGGTCGAGCTCGCTCAACCACCGGTCCACCTCGGGGTGCATTCCCTGGAAAGCGTTGCGCAGCAGCTCTTTCTGCCGAGGTACATCGTGGTGGTGAACTTCGAGCTCGCGTGGGCTGCGGAACAGGAACAGCGCCCGCGCCTCCCCGGATTGCCGGGCGCCGTACATGCCCGCGGTCCGGCCCACTCCGACATGCATGACGAGTTCGCCGTCGACCGCGGCGACGTCACGCAGGGTCAGCACGCCGAGGTAGGCCCCGATGAAAGCGCTGGAACCGGCGCGCTCCCCGAAGGCCAGCCGCCGCACGGTGGAGTGCAGCCCGTCCGCGCCGATGACGAGGTCGAACCGCCGCGCCGGCGCCTTCTCGAACCGCACCTCCCCGTCGGCCGACAGCTCGGTGATCGAGTCCCCGAACAGATACTCGACCTCGTCGCACGCTGCGTCGTAATAGATCTCGCTCAGATCGTCCCGCATGATCTCGACGTGCGTGCCCGATGCCGCACCGAAAATCTTGCCGAGATCCACTCGAACCGGACGGCGCGCACCCTCCCTGCGCAGCGTCAGCCGTTCCGTCCCGGTGGCCAGCCCCTCGACCCGCTCGCGCACCCCCATCTTCGCCGAGATCTCCAGCGCCGGCCGATACAGATCAACCGCATGCCCCCCGCTCTTCCGCAGCCCCGCCGCCCGCTCCACCACGGTGACCGAAAACCCGTGCCTGCTCAGCCAATACGCCAGCACCGGCCCCGCGATGCTCGCACCGGAGATGAGAATCCGCATGAAGCCCTCCTCGTGAACGAGCCCCCACCATCCCCCGAACCACCACCCCGAGTCTTGAACGAATGTTCCCGTACAGCGGCGGTGCCGCTCCTGGAACCTGGTCGGCGGTTCGTGAGCCACCGTGGTTCGTCTGCCGCTCCCGATACTGGGCGCGAGTTTTGCGACCGTCCAGGAGGATTGTGGTGGGGAGATTGGCTGCTGGGTGTCGCGTTCGGCACGACGGCGATGGTCTGGGACGCGGTGGTCGTGACCGCCTGCGGCCGCGATCGGGCTACGGCTGGGCGGCAAGGTGTTCGGCGTGGCCGAACCGGGGGTGGGGAATGTCTGGCTGCGGTATACATCGTCAGACGGGTTTTCGGATAACGGGCCACAGGGGGCTGCCGTGTCGGGATCGAATGAGTTGCGTACCGATGTGCCGCATTCGGCTCGGATGTACGACTACTTCCTCGGGGGGAAGGACAATTACGAGGCGGATCGGGAGGCCGCGGAGAAGGCGTTGCAGGAGTTTCCGGCGGCCCGGGTGACGGCGCGGACCAATCGGGAGTTCATGCGGAGTGCGACGAGCTTCTTGGCGGGGGAGGGGATTCGGCAGTTCCTCGATATCGGGACGGGGATTCCGACGGAGCCGAACCTGCATCAGGTCGCGCAACGGCTGGCGCCGGAGAGCCGGGTCGTCTACGTGGACAACGATCCGATGGTGTTCTCCCATGCGCGGGCCCTGCTGGTGAGCGTGCCCGAGGGGCGCACCTCCTTCGTGCTGGCAGACGCTGCGAAACCCGCAGACATCCTGGGTGCGCCGGAGTTGCTGGAGGCGCTGGACCTGTCCCGGCCGGTGGCGGTGTCGCTGATGGCCCTGCTGCATTTCGTGCCCGGCGATGTGCACGACATCGTGCGCACGCTGATGGAACCGCTGGCGCCGGGCTCCTACCTGGCGATCTCGCATGTGACGACCGATTTCGACGACGGCGCAACCGATCCCGACGGCATGGCCCGCCTGCTGCAGGTTTACATCGACCGTGGCATCCCGGTGCGGCCGCGCACGCGCGCAGAAGTGGAGCGGCTGTTCGACGGGCTGGAACTGGTCGAGCCCGGCGTGCAGGTCATTCATCGCTGGCGTGCCGGCGACGTCGAGTTCCCGCCCGGCCACGACAAGAACGTCTCGCTCTACGGCGCGATCGGCAAGAAGGTCTGACCCGGGGCCGCCGCGTGTCCGGTTCGCCCCCCATCTTTTCCGCATTTCCCCTCATCGCCGCAGGTCGTCAGCCGGTTGGATGTGTCCATTCCCATTTCGAGTGGAGGGTTCATGTCGGACAGCGGTGCGGTCGCGGGATCGCGGAAGATTTGTGTCATCGGCGCGGGGCCGGCGGGGCTGTCGGCGGCTCGCGCGTTGCGGCGGCTGGGAATTCCCTACGAGCAGTTCGAGCGTCATTCCGATGTCGGCGGGATCTGGGACCTGAACAATCCGGGCACGCCGATGTACGAGTCCGCGCACTTCATCTCGTCGCGGAAGACCTCGGGGTTCTTCGACTATCCGATGCCGGAGGACTATCCCGACTACCCGGGCAACCGGCAGATCCTGGCGTACACGCGCGCGTTCGCGGCCGCGTACGGGTTGCGTGAGGCCATCCGGTTCGACTGCGCCGTCACCGATGTCGCCGAGGACGGCGACGACTGGCTGGTGACCCTGGACGACGGGTCCGTGCGCCGCTATCGGGCGGTCATCTGCGCGACCGGTATCACCTGGTCGCCGCGCACCCCGCAGCATCCGGGCCGGTTCGACGGCGAGATCCGGCACTCGTCGACCTTCCGCAGCGCGCTCGAGTTTCGCGGCCGGCGGGTACTGATCGTCGGGCTGGGCAACTCCGGCGCCGATATCGCCTGCGACGCCGCCGCGAACGCCGATGCCGCGTTCGTCAGCATCCGGCGGGGCTATCACGTGATCCCCAAACACGTCTTCGGCATCCCCAGCGACGAACTCGCCAATACCGGACCGCAATTGCCGCTGTGGCTGGAGCGGCCGGTCTTCCAGGCGCTGCTCCGCCTGCTGCTGGGGGACCTGCGGAAATACGGGCTGCCCAAGCCGGATCACAAGCTGTTCGAATCGCATCCGCTGCTCAACAGTCAGCTCGTGCACCATCTGCAGCACGGCGATGTCGCCATCCGTCCCGATATCGCGGCGCTGGAAGGTTCCCGGGTCCGGTTCACCGACGGCACCAGCGAGGAGGTCGATCTGATCCTCTACGCGACCGGCTACGACTGGGAGATCCCGTATGCCGAGAAGTATTTCCACTGGAGCGATGGCCGGCCGGATCTGTACCTGTCGGTGTTCAATCGCGAACATCGAAACCTGTTCGGACTCGGCTACATCGAGGTCAATTCCAGCGCGTACACGTTGTTCGATCACATCAGCAATGTGGTCGCGCAATACCTGCACGATCAGGACCACAATCCTTCGCGCGCAGCCGATTTCGATCAGCTGATCGCGGCCGATATGCCGAAGCTGAACGGCGGCATCAAATTCCTCGCCACCGCACGCCATCGCTCCTATGTGGATGCCCACGCCTACCACGGCTATCTGGCCACGCTACGCAAGCGGCTCGGCTGGCGGAATCTCACGCCCGGCATGTTCGATCCGGAGCGTACCGATGCGGCCCAGCGGGGTTCGGGTACTCGGCCGTGACGGGCGAATCGCGCCGCCGCCGCGCCCCCGCTACACCGGCATGCCGCGCGCCGCACTGGGCGCCTGCCCGGTCCAGCGGATGTAGGCGCGGCGGAACTCGCGAATGTCGCTGTACCCCAGCTGGTGCGCGATCGCCGAGACCGGCAGGGCCGATTCGCGGAGAAGATACGTGGCCCGCCGCTCCCGCACCCGATCCCGGACCGAACTGAAACTCTCACCCGCGGCGGTCAACTGGCGGCGCAGCGTCCGCTCGGTGACGTGCAGCCGGGCGGCCACCTCCGTCATCGTCAAGGGCCGGCGCAGGTTCTGCTCGAGCAGCGTCTCGACGACGACCACCACGTCCGGTTCCCGCCGCCCGAGGTCGAGCAGCCGGCGACAGGCGTCGACCGCGATCATCCGGGTCGGCTCACTGTGTGTGGCGAACGGCAGGGCCAGGGCCGCCGCGGGAAATACCACCCGGTTGGTCTCGGCGGCGAATTCGACCGGGCATCGGAAGAACCGCTCGTAGTGGCCGGCGTACGGCGGCTGGGGATAGCTCAGTTCGACCCGGGTGGGCGACCAGTCCGCTCCGACCACGGAACGAATGAAAATCAGTGTGCTGCACAGTATTTCCTCGCAGAGGAAGCTGATCAGCTCCGGTTCCGGCCGGCGTTCGTGCAGGCGCAGCGCCGCGGTGTCGTGGTCGCGTTCGAGTTCGACGTCCATCAGGGTGCCCGACGCCTGATGCAGTTCGAGACCGATCGATACGGCCTCGCCGACCGTGGCGGCCGATCGCATGGCCACCCCCAGCATGCCCATGGTCAGCAGCACGTCGCGTCCGCCCACCTGCATGCCGAGCGGCCGGCCGGGCATGGCCGCGATCGCCCGGCGCAGGATCGTGGCGGCCTGCCGGAAGGACACTTTGATCGAGTCCGCGGTGAGCACATCGGCCGCGGTCAGCCCGGTGCCCGTGAACCACTGCCCGACGTCGTGCGCTTCCCGCGCGCCGATCTCGACGAGCCCGCCCAGTATCGCGGGGGGAATGGTGGGCAGATCCAGCCTGGTACTCACCGCGCCGGCACCCCGCACCGACTGCCGCTAAACCTGGTCACTTGTCCAATCTAGGTTTGCGGCGTCGGTTTCACCAGTGCCCGGCCTCAACAGCCGCCGAGCCGGGACAGCACCGCGCGGTAGAGCGCATGCCACTCGTCATTGCCCTGACCCGCGAACTTCAGGTCCGTGCTCAATTGCAGGGTGTGCGCCAATCGGACCCCGGTCACGCACGCGGACGGGGCGACCGTGATGTACTGGCCCTGAAAACCGTTGGCCTGAAAGCCATCCGGCGTGGCCCCACTCCACCACTGGAAGCCGTAGCCGCCGACGGTGTCGTCCCCGGCGTCGCTGGCCGGCTTCATTCCGGTGGTGGCCGCGGTGATCCACTGCTCGGACACGATCCGACGACCGTCCGGGGTGCGGCCGCCGTTCCGCATCAGCTCCCCGAGCCGCACGAAGTCACGAGGTCGGGCGAACAGCTCCTCCGAGGCGACGGCCGCTCCGACCCGGTCGGTCATGATGTCGGCGGAGGCTTCCATCCCCGCCGGTTGCCACAACTGCTGGGAGAGCACCTGATCGAACGGCTGGTGGTAGATGCTCTCGAGCATCCAGGCCAGCACCTGCGTGTTGGCGCTGTTGTAGTTGAAGTGGTCGCCGGGCGGCTCGGACCGCGGCAGCGACCGCAGGAACTCGTTGCGCGTCTTGCCCGACCGGCCGTCGGTGTAATAGTCCAGCGCGAGCTCGATCCACTCCTCGACCTGCGTGTTCTGCGCGAGCTCCTCGGTGTGCTCGTCCCAGTGCACACCGGATCGCATCTCCAGCACGTTCCGGATGGTGACGCCCTGCCATGCGGTACCGGCCAGATCGGGAACATAGGTCTCGATCGGATCGTCGAGCGAGGCGATCAGGTGCTGGTCGACGGCGATGCCCACCAGGGTCGAGACGAACGACTTGGTGGTCGACCAGGCCTGGTGCGCGGTGCCGTCGGACCAGCCGTTCGCGAAATACTGTGCGACCAGCGTGCCGTCGTGCGCGAATTCGATGACATCGGTCCCGGCGTCGTGCAGGAAGTCGGCGACGGTCTTCGTCCTGCCGGCCCACTCGTAGGTCACCCCGAGCAGATCGATCGGCGCGGACGGCAGCGCCGACACGTAGCCACCGGACGCGACCGGAACGTGCGGGAGCACCACATCCGGCTTGACCACGTCGATCGGGATCGGCAGCAGCACCTTGTTGTTCGTGACCACCTCGCGCACGTAGTTCGACCAGAACTCGGGCGAGGCCAGATCGGCGGCACTGCCCGCGATCACGTCCGGCAGCGGCGGCACGCCCAGCAGCCGACCGCCCTGAATCGCCGCCAGCAGGTCCTGCGCGCTGGAAATCGCCGGCGGGCCCGCGTCATCGGCCGTCGCGAGCGGGAGTGGCCCCACCGAGCCGAGCACACCGATCACGGCCACGGCCGCGCCGAACCGCATCACGGGACCGCGATTGCCTTGGCGGCGAACTGATCTGAGCATGCCGCCAGAACATACTCGCAGGCGGGTGTCGTGCGGTGGCCCTTCGCCGGCGTGGCCGACCGGACACCCGTCCTTGTCCGGTTTGCCCCCCGTCGCCGCGGGGTCAGGCGGCGCTGCGCATCAGGCCCTGGGTGTCCACCGAGGCGACCAGATCGCCTGTCCGCGTGAAGATCTGAATCCGGCCGTGCATGCGGCCGCTGCCCGCGAAGTTGCTCTCGCACCGCATCAGGAGCCAGTCATGCAGGGAGAACGGGCGATGGAAGGTGACGGTCTGGGTGAGCATGGCGGCTGCGCCGCGGCCACCGCGGCGGGCGATCTCGGATTGCGGATACGGGCGCATGGCGACCGGGCCGAGGAAACCTTCGCTGCCGTGGGCCAGCAGGGCGCGGCCCAGGGTGGGCTCGTCGGGGGCCTTGTCGCAGCGCATCCAGACGTCCAGGGTCGGCGGACCGGAGAGTTCGAGGGCGAGCGCGTCGGCGCCGCCCACGGTGCGCACCTCCCAGGGGAGCAGGGCGCAGGGCAGTTCGGCGCAGTCGTCCGGGCCCGGAATTCCGTCGGGCAGACGTGCGGCGTGGTCGAGGAAGTCGGGCTCGTCGGTGCTGAGCATGGCCAGCACGCGCGCGTGTTCGCGCCCGTCCTGCCGGAACGACACCTGTACGGTGGCCAGCGCCCGGCCGGACTGAACGGTCTCGACCTCCACGTCGACCTCGCGATCCGCGAAGCCCCCGCGCGGGAAGACCCCGTGCAGGGACTGCACCGCCATGTGCGGCACGGTGCGCTCGGCGGCGACGACGGCCTGCGCGAGGGTCTGGCTGCCGAGGGTGGTCGGCAGCGTCGAGGTGACATTGCGGGCCCGGAATCGGCCGGGCCCGGCATCGGTCAGATCGAGGACGTCGAGCAGGTCCGCCAGATCGACGACCGGCCACATGTGGGTTCCACCAGCCATGGCCGAATGTTAACTGCCCTCCCCCCGCAGGGCCGGAGCCAGTCCCGCGTCGTGGGATCCCGCCGCCGGCCGCAGGGAAACCGCTGCCACGCACGCGATCCCGACGGCGAAGCAGGCCAGGGTGTACGGCAGGTTGCCGATCGGGTCGCCGTTGGCGGTGACCCCGTTCTTCGCATCGAAGAAGGCCGGGAGCGCGGTGGCCCACAGAACGCCGAAAACGATGAGGTAGAACGCGGCATAGAAGCGGACGAAGCGATTGTCGTAGTGGGTTTCCGCCTGACGTTGCTGCGACCAGGCGCGGTACATCAGCCAAACCGCTGCCACGGACAGCACGATCAGCTCCAGGGCATAGATGACGCCGCGGACGGTGATGCTGCCCGCACCCAGCACGGTGGCCGGGAGCGGGAGGATGAACGTGCCCGCCGAGGCCGCCAGCCCGATCACGAGGGTGCGCCAGACCAACTGGAGACCGGTGAACTGCTCGCCCGCGTCCACGCGGCGGCCGACGAAACGGTAGACGCAGAACGCCAGCGACATCGGCCACAGCGCGGCGAAGACCACCACGCTGGGCAGCGGCACCGAGTCGAACATGGGCTGGTTGAGCGGATTGTCGGTGGTCCACTCCCACCAGCGCAGCTGCGGGCCGAGCTGGTCGAAGATCTCGTAGAACGCGTGGTGCACGAAGCCGACGCAGGTGGCCCCGGCGAGCGCGCCGAAGCGGAAAACGCCCAGCATGCGCACGATTTCGTAGGCGATGGTCGCCATGAACGGATAGATCGCCACGATGTAGAGCGGCAGCCGTCCCCACAGGAAGTCCACCGTGAACACGTTGTGCGCGAACATGGTGTCGACGTGACCGGAAATGCCGAACGCGGCAGGGAAATACAGCGGCGGCTCGATGACGAACAGGTAGGCGGTCGCGCCGAACCACAGCACCAGATTGGTGGGGTCGCCGTGGCGGCGCAGCCGCATGATCGCCCACGCCAGGGCCAGCACCGAGCCCAGGATCACCGTCAGCTCCAGCACCGGCAGCGTCCAGTTCTCCAGGGCCAGTGGGTTTCTCACCTCGACCAGGCCGCCGGCCTGCTCACACGAGAAGCCGAGCGATTTGGCGAGCCCCTCGAAGGTGGGTGCGCAATGGTCGGCCATCAGTTCGCCTCCGCCCCGGAGGTTTCGGCGGTGTACCAGCGGGTGACGTCGTAACCCTCCTGGTAGCGCTTGAACCAGACGTCGGCCAGCGCGGGCGTGGCCTCGTGCACGGGTTTGTGATTGGGCAGCTGGCTGCGGATGACGCCGCGCAGCGCGATGAGCTGCTCGCCCATCGGCAGGTCGTCGAAGGCGCGCGGCCCGGGACCGGCGTAAGGCTTGGCGAAGCGGGGCAGCACCTTGCCCAGCAGCTGCTGGGAGCGGTAGGTCGCGAACATCGACATGGCGTCGATCTGCCGCTCCTCGAGCGGCACATGCTTGTTGAAGCCGGCGCAGGCGATCCGCATGATCCGCAGCACGTGCCGGAAGATGGACGGCGCCACCCGCATCCGGTAGAGGTCACTGCCCACCAGGGAATCGAAGATGATGAGCGCGGAGCTGCGGTGCTCGACCTCCTCGACGAAATGCCAGATGAACAGCGAGGCGACCCGGTCGTCGCCGGGCCGGAACAGCGCGGCCTCGTTGTCGAGCATCAGCTTGAACACCGAGGTGAAGGTGGCCTCCAGGTCGGCGGTGTAGGCCAGCCGGTACTTCAGCGGCTTCTCGGCAGTGAGCTTGTCGAATTCGCCGACCACCTCGTCGAGGGTCTCCTGCAGGCCCGGGTAGTTGCGGATCAGACCGCGCACGTGCTGGCGGTGGGCGGTGGAATGCTGCCCCTCCTGCCGCATGAAGGCGTCCGCTTCCTCGGCCACCTCGGGGTCGGTGAATTGGCTCTTGGCCTGCGTGATCATCTGCACGATCATCTTCTCGAAACCGATGGCCAGGAACGACACCGCGTTGGCCATGCTGGAGAAGGCCGGGTTCTCGGGATTCCAGAGGAACGGCACATCGTGTTGCTCGAACGCGAAAGTCAGCTTCCGCACAATCAGATCAGTCATATCGGGCGATTCCTCGTCTTCCGGAAGGGGATGGGTCCGGTGGCCCGGTTGCGCGCTCCGATGCCGCTGTGAACATACAAACATACACAGGCGCGTACAAGTGTATGATTTGAAAACGCAGCTCAGAGGCATCACGGGCCGAGGGCCACGCTCCCGCGTGTTACGGTCGGGCCGTGGCACGCAGGCGCGGTTGGGGCGGAAGTCCGCCGGAGAACGACGAGGAGGCGTCGGCTCGAATCGTCGCGGCCGCAGTCGAATTGATCGCGCGCACGGGCGCGGAGATCAGCATCGCCGACGTCGCGGAATCCCTCGGCGTGATCCGGCAGACGGTGTACCGCTATTTCCCCAGCGCCGACGCCCTCATGCGGGCCTCGGCCATCGCGTCGGTGGACGGCTTCCTGGACCGGCTGACCGTCCAGGTCCGCGGCATGACCGATCCGGTCGAGGCGATGACCGAGGCCATCGTCTACACCCTCACCGAGGTCCGCCGCACCCCGCACCTGGGCATCATGCTGACCGCCACCTCCTCCAGCGTCGACCATGCCGGCATCACCTCCGAGGCCGCCCAGGACTTCGGCATCACCATGATCAACCGCTTCGATGTCGACTGGCGCCACTACGGCTACGACGACCGATCCCTGCGCGAACTGGTCGAATACCTGCTCCGCACCATGCAGTCCTTCTTCATCTCCCCGGGCAACCCACCCCGCGACGACGCCGAGCTCAGGCGCTACCTGCGCCGCTGGATGGGCTCGGCGATCATCGCCCAGACCACCGTCATGAACTAGGTCGCCGCGCGCCGAGTGTTACCGTGCCCCCGACAAGGAGGGCAGGACCATGAAAAATGTTGTGGCACTGATCGGGAACGGTTTCAATGCGGGCATGGTGGCGTTGACCAAGCTTCCGGTGATCGGATCGTTCGTCGGGCGTGGGCTGGTCGTGATCACCTACCAGGGCCGGCGGTCGGGTAAGACGTTCTCGATTCCGGTGGGGTACGTGCGGTCCGGGGACGACATCGTGATCGGGGTCGCCATGCCGGACAAGAAGACCTGGTGGCGGAACTTCCAGGGTGAGGGTGGACCGATCTCGCTGCACCTCGACGGGGTCGATCGCAGTGGCCACGCGGTCACGCAGCGCGACAACGGCCGGGTCAGCGTGCGGGTGACGCTGGACTGATTGCCTCGGATCCGGGAGCGTGCCAGCCTGGATCGTAGAAGGATCCAGGTGGCGAGGAGGCGGCGGTGAAATCCCGGTCAGGAGTCGAGCAGCCGTTCGTGCTGGGCGTGACCGTCGATTTCACCGATCCGGCGCATCGATCACTGCGAGTGCGGTGGATCGCGAACGCGGCCGCATGTCCTCGATTCGAGTCCGCGCGCATATTCCTGGTGGCGCTCCGATCCCCTTCGGCCCGTACCTATCTGGGACTGGTCGACGGGTTGGATCGGGCCTCGGTCGAGCTGCCGCCGGCGCTGGCCGCCGGTGCGTATGCCATCGAGATCGATGCCTACGGCAGCGCCAGCTGGGGCGACGGCCGGTTGGATGCGCGCGGGCGCAGTGCCGAATTCACCGTCGAAGCGGCCGAACAGTCCACCGGTAGTGGCGATCAGCGGTCGGACGGCCCGGAGAAATCGACCGGGCCGAGCAGATCGGCCACGTGCATCAACGGACCCGCGTAGCCCGGAATCATGTTCGGGTCCTTGAATACTCCCGCCGGTGCGTAGGCGAGCAGTTCATTGCCGACCAGACTCCACTGCGGCACCCTGCCCGCGATGTGCGCGGCGATCAGGTGCGGGCTGACCATGGCCTTGGCGTGTCCCGCGTCCGCCGCCTCGACCCGGGGTCCGACCAGGAAGACACCCAGGATCGGAATCAACACCTCCATGCCCACCCATTTCTCTCGGAGATCAGGATTGGCAAGGGGCCTTTCGGTTCGGTTAACAAGATCTTCGGGGTACGGCGGTCGCCGATCTGATTAGGTGTCGGCAACGGCGAACAGCTCTCTCCGACTCGAAAGGGGTTCCCTTTCATGAAGGTTCACCACCTCAACTGCGGCACCGTGCGCCTGCCGTCCGCGAGACTGGTCTGTCACGTACTGGCGATCGAGACCGAGAACGGTCTGGTGCTGGTGGACAGCGGTTTCGGACTGGCCGATATCGCCGATCCCGCAGGGCGTCTGGGCATCTCGCGGAGATTCAATCGACCGGTGCTCGATCCCGCCGAGACCGCGGTGCGGCAGCTCGAGCACCTCGGATTCCGGCGCGAGGATGTCCGCCACGTCATCGCCACCCATCTCGACGGCGACCACATCGGCGGGCTCGCCGACTTCCCGGACGCCACCCTGCACCTCACCGCGGCCGAGGCGCTGGGCGCGATCCACGAGCCGTCCTGGCGTGAGCGCGCCCGGTTTCGGCCCGGGCAGTGGGCGCACGGGCCGAAGATCGTCGAATACGCGCCGGACGGGGAGAGCTGGCGCGGGTTCACCGCGCAGGAGATGACCGGGATCAGCCCGGGCATCGTGCTGATCCCGATGCCCGGCCACACCCGCGGGCACGCCGCGGTCGCCGTCGACGCCGGTCACCGCTGGGTGCTGCACTGCGGCGACGCCTTCCTGCACCCGGGCCGGGTGGACGGGTCGACAGTGCCGCGCCCGCACGCGCTGGCCGAGTACCTGCTCGCCCACGACCGCACGGTCATGTACGCCAATCAGGCGCGCCTGGCCGAGCTGTACCGGGCGAGCGGGCCGGACCTGCTGATGGTGTGCGCGCACGACGCCGGCATGCTGGCGCACGCCGTCGCCACCGCCTGATTCGATCCCGGCTGGGCCGCAACGGTATTCGGCGCGACCGTGGACCACGCACCGGATATGCTGCCCGGTGGACCGCCGCGCCGGGAACGGCGAGCGGGGGAGATCGAGGGGAGCGGCCGGGTTCGGTCGTGGGACGGCTCGG
This sequence comes from Nocardia tengchongensis, assembly GCF_054781395.1. NCBI lineage: Bacteria > Bacillati > Actinomycetota > Actinomycetes > Mycobacteriales > Nocardiaceae > Nocardia > Nocardia tengchongensis. The sequence goes on along the minus strand of NZ_BAAGUM010000006.1, from coordinate 235,710 downwards.
TCGTGGGAACAGAAAGGCGACAACAACATATGCGGGGTGGATGGGCCAAGCGGGGCCTGGTCGGGGCCGCGGTGGCCGCCGTCGTGCCGTTCGCGGTGGGGACGGCGGGACCGGCTGCGGCGGAGCCGAATCCGAAGGCATTCGATTTCTATGTCGACTCCAGCATGGGGTCGATCAAGTCCCGGATCGTGCGGGCGGCGGACGGCAATACCGATCGGGTGGTGTACCTGCTCGACGGCGAGCGCGCCCAGAACGACTACAACGGCTGGGAGCTGCACACCGAGATCCCCGCCGCCCTGGCCAAATTCAATATCAACGTGGTGCTGCCGGTCGGCGGCGAGTCCAGCTTCTATCAGGACTGGGACGCCCCCAGCAGTTTCGGCGGCGTCAACCCCGACGCCGCGCTGTTCCCCAGCCGCGACTCCGGTTCGGCGATCGCGGGCTGGGACGAGTCCTCGGGCAAGTCCTACACCTATCGGTGGGAAACCTTCCTCACCCAGGAGTTGCGGGACGCGCTGCGGGATCGCCTGGGGTTCAGCGACTCTCGCAACGGCATCTTCGGCCTGTCCAGCGGCGGCAGCGCGGCCCTGCTGATGGCCGCCTACCACCCGGACCAGTTCGTCTACGCCGGTTCGATGTCGGGCTACCTGTCGATGGCCGCGCCCGGCATGCGGGAGGCGCTGCGCCTGGCGCTGCTCGCCGCGGGCGGCTACAACATCGATTCGATGGCCGGCGCCGACAGCGCCAAATGGCGGCGCATGGACCCGTACGGCTTCGCGCCCAAGCTGATCGAGAACAACACCCGCCTCTACATCGCGGCGGGCAGCGGGGTTCCGGCCCAGCAGGACCTGTCCTCGGCGGACGCCGTCATCCAGGGCATGCCCTTGGAAGGCATCGCCTTGGCCAACACCAAGGCCTTCCAGTCCCGCCTGCAGACGCTGGGCTACGACAACGTCAGCTACGACTTCCCGAGCATCGGTGTGCACAACTGGGGCAACTGGGAGCAGGTCGCCAACCGCATGCTGCCCGACCTGGCCCAGCACATCGGCAAGCCACTGCCCCCGGGCGCGCAACCGACTCCGCCGCCCGGTGACGGTCCGGGCGGCGCGCAACCGCCGAACGGCCCCGGCGGCGGTCAGCCGCCGAGCGGCCCGCCGCCGCAGAACTAGCGGAACCGAAAACCCGCCGCCGACCGGCTTTTCCGGTCGGCGGCGGGCTTTTTCGGCGAGAGGCTCCGCGCGGTCAGCGTGCGTTGTCGACGGCCAGGAGATGGAAGGCCGTCTTGCCCGCCTGACCGAAGTTGTTGTCCGAGACCAGGACCAGGGAGCGTGCGCCGCCGGGCAGGTCCGGGCCCCAGGTCATGCCCTCGGTGCACTGGGGATCCACGCCGTTGGCGGCGAAATCGAACAGCAGGCGCTTGGACATCGGCTTGGCCGAGGCGGGCGCGGCGGCCTGGCCGGTGACCGGGTCCGCGCCGGCGGTCGAGGTCTCGTAGATGCGGGCGGTGAAGCCCTTGCCGGGGATCAGGCTGCGTTCCAGGGTGAGATAGCGGTCGGCGTCGATCGAGAGGATCTCGGCGACACCGGTTGCGATCGGGAGGGCGCCGGGGGCGACCTTGTCGACGGGGTAGATGTACTCGGCCAGATCCGCGCCGGTGGTGTGGTGGATCTGCACCAGGCGGGCGCGGCTTTCGACGTCGGGTCCGGCGGCGGGACCGTCGATGCCCGACAGGCCGCCCACCTTGAATCCGCCGAACTGGGTATCGTCCGACACCACCACGGAATTGACGTAGCGGATGCCCAGACCGGACTCCGCCCGGCTCGGCGCCGCCGAATCCAGTGGTAGCAGCGGGGCGGTGATGCCCACGGTCACGGCGCAGGCGACGATGCTCAGGCGTGCGAACTTCATTGGGGTGAAGGCCCTTTCGTTACGAGGAAGCCTTGCTTCCCGGTAAGCGTCCGAACCCGCACCCTGGTGAGCCAGAGATCGTCCCGCTCAGCAGACCGACTCCGGAAACCCTGGTCAGACGTCCAGGCCGTAGGTGAAGACGTCCGGGTCGGGACCGATGCGGGTGCCCTGATCCAAGGCGGAGATGCGGTGCATCTGATCGGGGGTCAGCTCGAAGCTGAAGACGTCGAAGTTCTCCCGGATGCGGGACGGGGTCACCGATTTCGGGATCACCAGATTGCCAAGCTGCAGGTGCCAGCGAATGATGACCTGGGCGGGAGAGCGGCCGGTCTCGCCGGCGACCTCCACGACAGCGGGATCCTTCAGGTCCGTGCCCCGGCCGAGCGGGCTCCAGGCCTCGGTCGCGATGCCGTTCTCGGCGTGGAAGGCGCGCAGTTCGGTCTGGGCCAGGTGGGGATGCAGTTCGATCTGGTTCACCGCGGGGATCTCACCGGTCTCGCCCATGACCCGGGCCAGGTTGTCGCGGGTGAAGTTGGAGACCCCGATGGATCCGACGCGGCCCTGCGACTTGAGGGTCTGCAACGCCCGGAAGGAGTCCACGAACCGGTCGGCCGCGGCCACCGGCCAATGAATGAGGTACAGGTCCAGGAAGTCCAGGCCCAGGCGGTTCATGCTGTCGTCGAAGGCGCGCAGCGTGGAGTCGTAGCCCTGCTCGGCGTTCCACAGCTTGGTCGTCACCGAGACCTCGTCGCGGGGCAGGCCGAACTCGCGGATCGCGCGGCCCACTTCGACCTCGTTGCCGTAGATGGCCGCGGTGTCGATACTGCGGTAGCCGGTCGCGAGCGCGGCGGTGACGACATCGAACGCTTCCGCGTCGGCCACCTGGAACACCCCGAAACCCAACGTCGGAATGGCGTTTCCGTCGTTCAGCAGAGCCGACGGGACCGTGCTGCTCTCGCTTCGAAAGGTCATCGATCGACTATAGGCTTCCCGCCGCGCGGGCTACGGGGACCGGGCCGGGTCGGCGCGGACGGGGGCATCGTCCGCCCAGCCCCAGCGGGTCTCGACCCGGACCGTGACCGGGGCGGCGGAGGCGTCGACGTACGGGGTGAGCCGCTGTAGTTCGCCCCAGTCGCGGGTCCAATCGTGATTCAGGTAGGCGGGGACGGGATGGGCGCGGACGAGCAGATCCGACCAGCCGAGCGGGCCGCCGCCGGAATCGCCCTGCCAGGTGTCGGCGACCTGGGCGTTCAGCTTGTCGGGCAGGATGCGCCAGGCGGGCAGCTGGGCCACACCGTCGCGGTGGTCGAACGGGTGCTGACACGGGAAGGCCAGGCCGACATGGAAATCGGTCAGGACCGGGGTGTCGTGGCCGACGACCGCGTCCACGGTGGCCAGGCGCGGGAGGCGGGGCGGGGTGATGGCGAGCCACTGCTTCCCGGTGGGGTCGTCCGCGGTCACCGTCAGCCGAACGGCATTGGTGTGGGCGGGGATTCGGTCCAGTGCGATCGGGAGGTTCCGCCAGCCGGGTGCGCCGCCGACCGTGGGCGGGGTCAGGTCGCCGAGGGTTTGAACGGTGCCGTCGTCGGCGCGGTGCGCGAACTCGACGCGCAGGCGGGCGCCGTCCACGGGGTGGCCATCCCGTTCGCCCGCGATATGGCCGGCCGCTGTCAGGACCAAGACGCTGTAACCGGAATCCTGTTGTGCCGCAGCCAGGTCCATGCGATACCACTGGGTGGTCAGGTGGGCGGGACGGGGGTGGTCGGTGGTGTAGTTGCCGAGGACTGGTGTCCGTTTGGGGTCCAGGTCGTAGGGCAGGGCGGCCGTGCTGCCGTTGATGCCGGGTTCGGCGTCGGGCTTGCCGCCGGGCGGGGGAGCGGGTTGCTTTCGGCCGCCACCCGCACCGCCGCCCTGGCCGCCACCGGGACCTCCGCCGTCGGGGGCGAGATCGCCGACTCCGTTGGCCGTGAATCCGGCGTTGTCGGCGGCGAGTCCGTCGGCCGCGGAACCGGTGTAGGGCTGTAGGAGGGAATTCGCGGTGTCGGTTTCCGCCAGGACGTCATCGGCCAAGGCGCACGGTTTACCCTCCAGCGCAAGGATATTCGAGAGGGCGACCGAATAGGCCGGATACTGGGTCCAGGCCGCGGATGCCATGGTCGCGACCTCGAATGCCACGAGGACGGCTGCCGCGACGGTGAGCGGACGGACCGCGACGCGGTCGAAAGATGCGGTCGCCGTGCCATTTCCGGCCGACCGGAACGGCTCGCGATAGTACTGCCAGGCGGCCACGGCCAGGCACAGCGCGCCCAGGCCGAAGATCAGCGAGGCCAGGCCGACGCCGCCCAGCTGAGGTGCGCGATCGGGCCAGCGCACCCCGTACCCGGAGACGTACCACCAGCCGTTCGAGCCGGTGCAGCAGAATGCCACCAGGAACAGGACCGCCGCCGCGAACAGCGTGCGCAGGTACCGCAGCCGAATACCGCTGCCGCCCACCGCGACCGCCGTCACCGCCGCCAGCGCACCCGCCAGTCCGGCGTAGACGCCGAAGTGATGCGTCCACTTGGTCGGGGTGAAGGCCATGAGCAGCGGCGACATCACCGCGATACCGAGCACCCGGGCCGCCGGGCCGCGCGCGGTATCCGGAATCCGGCCGCCCTTGCGCAGCGCCACCGCGAGGCACACCGCCGCGCAGAGCGCCATCGCGAGCACACCGAAACGGCGGGACAGGGAACCGTCCGGGGTCAGCGACAGCAGGGAGATCCAGCGGGCCGGCTCATCGGGCCAGGAGAAGTCCGGGCCCACCAGCTTTCGCACCCGGGTGGCCTCCGCCACCGACGCCAGGGTTTGATCGGCGAAGACCACCGTCAGGACCAGCGTGCCGGCCGTCAGCACGGGGGCGATGCGCGCGAGGTAGCCGAGGAACCCGCCGGACGCGGCTCGCACCTGTGCGACCAGGACGAACAGCACCCGCCGGGAACCGGCGAAAAGCGCGGCCAGGCAGATCAATCCGGACGGACCTGCCGCCAGCGAGAAGGCCGCGACGAGCACGGCCACCGCGGCGGGCAGCAGCCGTCGCGTCGCGATGGCGCGCTCGATGGAACACCAGGTCAGTAGGGCGCCCAAGGCGATGAAGGGTTCGGGCCGCAGACCGTTGTTGTACGGCAGCCACAGGGCCAGGAACACCAACGCGGCGGTCCATCGCGGCGCCGCGCCCGACCGTACCCGGGAACCCAAGCGCGGCAGCACCTCCCGGCTGATGACCCACCAGCACAACACTCCCGCCAGCAGCGCGGGCAACCGTAGCCACACACTGGCATCGCTGAACCGGGTCATCTGCGCCAACAGCTCGTACGGCCACCCGAAGGGGGCTTCCGCGACCCCGTACCAGCGGTAGTAATTGGCGGTATAGCCCGCGGACTTCGACACCCGCGCCATGGTGAGGATGTAGCCGTCATCGGAGGTATTGGCCCCGATCACGTGCCAAATACCCAGCGTCCCCACCACAACCGCATCGGTGAGCGTGAACCGCCACCACTGCGCGGGCAGGAATCGCCGCCTGCGCCGCCCATCCGCCGCATCCATCAGATACAGGCAGACCAACGCGACCAGCGTGCACAGCACCGCCCCTGCCATCGCCGCCAGCTTCCACGCGCTCGGCCGCGACGAGAACCGCGAATCCACCTCGGCGTGCAGCGACGCATCCCCCAGCCGAGCCCGATCCAGATCGGTGTACACGCCCACGATCTGCGGCCGTACGTCCTCGGTGAGCGCAGCCCGGAACGGCTTCCCGTCCGGCTTGCCGAGCCCCGTCAGCTCCGCGGTCGTCCCACTCGCGGTCGAATGCACGACGAGTGCGTCGCAACCATTGTGCGGCACGATGTTCGGCGTCGATCCGGCCCCGACGCCTGGCACCGAGGTGGTGCCGCTGCCCGAGTCGGTGCTACCGGCAGGTGGCAACGGTGTGGCAGCCGACGGGGGTGTGGGCCCGGTAGGTGGCGTCGACCCAGCCGGTGGTGTCGGCTCCGCCGGTGGTGTGGGCCCGGCGGGCGGTGTCGGACCGGCAGGTGGCGTGGGCCCCGTCGGTGCGGTCGGGCCGGGAGGAGGTGTCGGACCGGTCGGCGGAGTCGGCCCTGCGGGTTGGGTCGGACCATCCGCCGATGTCGGACCGGCAGGCGGTGTTCCGCCTTGGGGCAGCTTCGAGCCCGCGGGCGGGGCGGATCCTGTCGGTGGGGTCATCGCGGCCGGTTTCGTGTCCGGCGGTGCGGCCCCGGGCGCGGGCGTCGGTGTGTTTCCGGTCGTGGTCGTGACGGCCGATGGTGTGGTGATCGCCGCGTCGGAAGCCGTTCCGATGCCGGTCATCTGGAAGACCGAGGCGGTGATCAGGGGAATGTTCCGAAGCGTCACCGAAAACGTGCGCCCGCTGCCGGGTAGGTCTTCGACGCGCGCGATCAGGGCTTTGGCGGCGGCGCCGGGGGCTTGGGTGGGCGCGGTGGACAGGACAGTCCCGGTCGGCACGTCGCGCAGTGCGGCGCAGGGGATTCGGAGGTCCATCGACAGGGGGACATAGTCCACCAGTGGTGCGGTCAGTTGAAGCGCCTGTGCCGGTTGCCAATCGATGCTCGCCCGGTCCTGACGTACCGGCAGCAGCGGCACCAGCACCGCAAGAACGACACCGAGCACCCCCGCCACGAGGGCGATCAGTCGAATATGAAAACTTCCCCCGAAAACTGAACGCACGAATGCCGATGCTAGCCACACCATCCGCGAAACTCATCGCGGATTATTCGCCAAGCCCCCGGTGACGGGCGGGGTTTCCGCCACGGGAACACCCGCAACCTGCCCGTTCGAAGATCTACGATGCACGGTATGAGCGCGCGAAATGTGCACTTCGTCGGTAGCTTTCCGGCCGAGAGCACGAGCGATGCGATGCGGGCGATGCTGGACGGCGCCGGCCCGCCGGCTACGCACGCTGCCGACCGGAGAGACTCGCCGCTACGAGCGGTACATCCAGCCGATCGTCGCGGACCTGGTGGCGCAGGGGGTGCTGGAGGTGAAGCGGAGCGGTTCGTGGCGCTCCAGCCACGAGCGCACCATTCACCGCGCCGCGCGGGGCGTGCGGTTGACCGGGGACCTGATGGAACTGGGCTACCTGGGTGAGGCCGAGGAGGCACTGTCGATCTTCCGGGCCCTGCGCGCGGAACGGGATCTACCCGAACTGTCACTGCAGATCGGCATGCCCACCGCGTTCACGATGGCCTTCATCACCATGGGCCGCAGCGGGGTGTGGAGACACCGGAAGGCGCTCCAGGACGCCAGTATTCGCGATGTCGAAGCCATTCGTGCGCTGGCCGGCGACGACGTGGTCATCCAGTTCGAGGCCACCGCCGAAATGGTGCTGATGGCCACCGCCCAGCCCCTGCACCGGCCCGTCGAAGCCGCGCTGGGTCTGGGTCGCGGGGTCGCCGAGATGGCAGCGGCGACCCCGCCGGGTACCCGCATCGGCGTGCACCTGTGCCTGGGTAGCATGAACAACAAGGCTCGGACCACCCTGCGGAACACCGAACCGCTGGTGATGCTGGCGAATTCCATTGTCCGGCAGTGGCCTTCGGGGCGACCCCTGGAGTTCGTGCACGGCCCGCTGGCGGCCGGCGACATCCCGCCGTCCACCGACCCGGCCTGCTACGCGCCGCTGGCGGGTCTGAGGCTGCCCGCCGGAACTCGCTTCCATGCCGGGCTCGTGCACGAAAGCCACACCGAGACAGTGCAAATCGAGACGCTGCGCACGATCGAGACCGCGCTGGGGCGTCCGGTCGACGGTGTGGCGAGCGCCTGCGGACTGGGCCGCCGCCCCCGGGTGATCGCCGACGCCATGGTCGCCCGCGACGCCTACCTGGCCGCCGCGGGCTGAGTGCCGGTCGGTCGCGCGACCGATACCGCGGCGCTCGATGTCGCTGAGGCACAGCCCACGACCGACTTCATCCAGTCGATGACGACGGCGTGGTAATCGCGGGTGTTCGGGGCGAGGTTGATGGCGTGGCCGCTGTCGGGCAGCACGTACGTGCGCAGTCGTGTGGCCGGTGGGAAGAACGGGCTCTCGGTGGCCTGCAGGGTGGCGCTGTCGGCGCAGGCGGCGAAGCCCGCCCCGCAGACCATGCGGTCGTGGCTACCGTCGACCAGCAGAACCAGGGCGGTCATCAGGCTGGTCTCGCCGGGCAGGGTGGCCAGCAGCCCGTCGGGATACTCGGTGAGCGAGAAGGTTTCCTTGGTGGCCTCGTCCAGGGCGACCACCCGGGGGTCCGGATTCAAGCCGTAGAAGTCGGCGGCGCGCGCGCCGGGACGGGTGACCAGATAGGTGGAATCGTAACCGCGCCCGGCGAATCCGGGATCGTCGGCGGCCGGGTAGTAGCTGCTGATGACCCCGAGCACGTCGGGGACGCTGAGCATGTGCGAGTAGCCGGTCAGCAGTACGCCGTCCACGTCGTGATGGCCGATGGCCTCCATGATCGACGTACTCGAGGTCAGCGAGTGCCCGACGGTGACGACCTTGGCGAAGGGGGCGTTGCCCGCCAGCCCGGCGCGCAGCGACTGCACCATGACGTGCAGGGCGTCGGTGGTGGCGGTGGCCGTCAGCGAGAGACTGGGCGGCCGGCTGCTCGAGCCGACCGGTTGCGAGAAGTCGATTCCGGCTTCACTACTGGTCAATTCGAGAACTTTGTCTGGTTTGCGGATGTCGGCGAGGATCGGCGTCACGCCCGGCGCACCGGTCAGCAACGCATTGCTGTGGGCGTACACCACGGGATCGAAATCGATGGACGCGACGATCGATTGTGCTCAGACACCGCACCTCCCTCGACATCCACGCCGATGGTAACAATCGGCGGCGCGCCCCAGAGGGAAACGCGCAGCTTACTGGCAACCCGACAGAATGATGCCCATGACGCGAATCGGAACCGAGCGGGTACCGGTGGGAGCGGGGCCCCTGACACGGGCGGCGGTGGTGGCGGTGGCCCGCCACCACGCCTGGGTGGACGTGGACGCGGCGGCGCTGGCGGCGCTGGCCCGGACGCGCCGCGAGATCGACGACCTCGCGCACAGCGATCGGCCGGTGTACGGCGTGTCCACCGGATTCGGGGCGCTGGCGCTGCGGCACATACCCCCGGACCGGCGAATCGACCTGCAGCGCTCGCTGATTCGCTCGCACGCCGCCGGCGCCGGCGCGGCCGTCGAACCCGAAGTGGTGCGGGCCATGATGCTGTTGCGGCTGCGCACCCTGCTGTCCGGGCACACCGGGGTGCGGCCCGAGACCGCCCGCGCACTGGCCGCCCTGCTGGACAGCGGACTGATTCCGGTGGTGCCGGAATACGGTTCGCTGGGCTGTTCGGGCGATCTGGCCCCGCTCGCGGCGGTCGCGCTGGCGCTGATGGGCGAGGGCTCGGTGCTCGGCCCGCACGGCCCGCGCCCCATCGCGCCCGCGCTGGCCGAACACGGGCTGACCCCGATCACGTTGGCGGAGAAGGAAGGCCTGGCGCTCACCAACGGCACCGACGGCATGCTCGGCATGCTGGTGCTCGCCGCCGCGGACCTGCGCCGGCTGCTCGACCTGGCCGACCTGACCGCCGCGATGAGCGTGGAGGCGCTGCTCGGCACCGACCGGGTCTTCGCCGCGGACCTGCAACGCCTGCGGCCGCATCCCGGGCAGGCGGTGTCGGCGGCGCACATGCGGGCCGCGCTGGCCGGATCGGAGATCGTGGCCAGCCACCGCGGCGAGGACTGCCCGCGGGTGCAGGACGCCTACTCGCTGCGCTGCGCGCCGCAGGTGCACGGCGCGGCCCGCGACACCCTCGCCCACGCCGAGACCGTCGCCGACCGCGAATTGGCTTCCGCCATAGACAATCCCGTCGTGCTGGCCGACGGACGGGTGGAGTCAAACGGCAACTTCCACGGCGCGCCCGTGGGCTATGTGCTCGACTTCCTGGCCATCGCCGCCGCCGACGTGGCCGGGATCGCCGAGCGGCGCACCGACCGGATGCTGGACGTGCACCGCTCCCACGGGCTGCCCGCGTTCCTGGCCGCCGACCCGGGCGTCGACTCCGGCTACATGATCGCGCAGTACACGCAGGCCGGGGTGGTGTCGGACCTGAAGCGGTGCGCGGTGCCCGCCTCGGTGGATTCCATTCCCTCCAGCGCCATGCAGGAGGACCACGTGTCCATGGGCTGGACGGCGGGCCGCAAACTGCGGCGCGCGATCGACGGGCTGACGACGGTGCTCGTCATCGAACTGCTCACCGCCGCACGGGCATTGGACTTCCGTGCGCCGCTGCAGCCCGCGCCGGTGACCGCGGAGCTGCGGGACCTGGTCCGCACCCGGGTGCCCGGACCCGGGCCCGACCGCCACCTCGCTCCCGACATCGCCGCCGTCACCGAACTGGTCGGGTCCGGCGCGATGGATCACCTGCTCGGGCAAGGGGTTTCGGCATGACCAGGACCGTCCGCGCCGCCCGCGGCAGCACGCTCACCGCCCGCAGCTGGCAGACCGAGGCGGCCTGGCGCATGCTGCACAACAACCTGGACCCCGACGTGGCCGAGCGACCCCAGGACCTGGTCGTCTACGGCGGCACCGGCAAGGCCGCCCGCGACTGGCCCTGCTTCGACGCCATCGCCCGCACCCTGCTCGACCTGCGCGAGGACGAGACGCTGCTGGTGCAATCCGGCAAACCCGTCGGCGTCCTGCGCACCCACGAATGGGCGCCCCGGGTACTCATCGCCAACTCGAATCTGGTTCCGGACTGGGCGAACTGGCCGGAATTCCGGCGGCTGGAGGCGGCCGGACTGACCATGTACGGACAGATGACCGCCGGCTCCTGGATCTACATCGGCACCCAGGGCATCCTCCAGGGCACCTACGAGACCTTCGCTGCGGTGGCCGCCAAGCGATTCGGCGGCACCCTCGCCGGAACTCTCACCCTGACCGCCGGTCTGGGCGGCATGGGCGGCGCGCAACCACTGGCCGTGACCATGAACGGCGGGGTGGCGCTGTGCGTCGAATGCGATCCGCGCCATGCCCGCCGCCGCCTGCAGACCCGCTACCTCGACGAGATCGCCGACGACATCGACGACGCCGTGACCCGGGTGCTCGCCGCCAAGGCCGCGCGGCGGCCACTGTCGGTGGGACTCATCGGCAATGCCGCCGAGGTGGTGCCCGAACTGCTGCGCCGGGGGATCCCGGTGGACATCGTCACCGACCAGACCTCGGCCCACGACCCGCTCACCTACCTGCCGATCGGCATCGCGCTCGAGGACTGGGACGACTACGCGGGCCGCAAACCCGACGAATTCACCCGCCGCGCCCGCGAATCCATGGCCCTGCACGTCGGCGCCATGGTCGGCTTCCTGGACCGGGGCGCGGAGGTCTTCGACTACGGCAACTCGATTCGCGGCGAGGCGAAGCTGGCCGGATACGAGCGGGCCTTCGACTTCCCCGGCTTCGTGCCCGCCTACATCCGCCCCCTCTTCTGCGAGGGCAAGGGACCCTTCCGCTGGGTCGCGCTCTCGGGTGATCCGGCCGATATCGCCGCCACCGACCGGGCCGTCCTGGACCTGTTCCCGGAACAGGAATCGCTGGCCCGCTGGATCCGGCTGGCCCGCGACCGGGTCGCGTTCCAGGGCCTGCCCGCCCGCATCTGCTGGCTCGGCTACGGCGAACGCCAGGCCGCCGGACTGCGCTTCAACGAGCTGGTCGCCCGGGGCGAGGTGAGCGCGCCGTTGGTGATCGGCCGCGACCACCTCGACTGCGGCTCGGTCGCCTCGCCCTACCGCGAAACCGAGGCCATGGCCGACGGCTCCGACGCCATCGCCGACTGGCCACTGCTCAACGCACTGGTCAACACCGCCTCCGGGGCGAGCTGGGTGTCCATTCACCACGGTGGCGGGGTCGGTATGGGGCGCTCCATCCACGCCGGGCAAGTCACCGTCGCCGATGGGACGCCGCTGGCCGCGCAGAAGCTGGAGCGGGTGCTCACCAACGACCCGGCCATGGGCGTCATCCGCCACGTGGATGCCGGATATCCGCGCGCCGAGCAGGTCGCCGGCGAGCAGGGCATCCGGATTCCGATGGGGGAGGGGTGAATCGACCGCCCGATCGCACGGTTCAGGGCAGGTGGGTGCCGAGGAAGGTCAGCGCATCGGGCAGGGAGGCGAGGAACGCGCCGCTGTGATCCTGGCCGGGGTAGGCGGTGACGGTGACCTTGGACCACGGGTTGTGCGCCTGCAACCGGGTGCCGTAGGCGGGCGTGTCGGTCGGAGGCACGTCGATATCGGCGGTGCCGTAACCGATCTGGAGATCGGCCGGGACGAGATCCTCCTGGTAGGAGACCAGGGAGCGGATGGCGGACTCGAAGGTCGGCGTCGGGTTGTCGGGGTCGGCGACCAGGGCCGCGGGACGGCGGCCCTCGGCATCGGCCACGAGGGCCGAAAGGCATTCGGTGGCAGCCTTCTCCACGTACTGCCGGCCGAAGTCGGAGAGGTACGGGGTGACGCTGCCCGGCTCGAGTTCCTCGAGCGTGGCCAGGTAGTAGCCCGCGTACCCCACTTGATTCGCGGAGCCGGTCGAGGTGCGGCGGAACATCTCGCGCAGGCTGGTCGCCGGATCGGTGCGCAGGCCGGTGGCGATGACCCCGGTGAGTCCCGGTGTGGAGACCGGGTTCCGGGCCGAGAGGGCGGCGGCGCTCATGACCGCGTGCGCGCCCTCGGACTGGCCGATGAGCACCCAGTGCTGCGAGACCGGGACGGGCAGCCCGCGCAGAGTGGTGACCGCGTCGAGCAGGGAGCGGCCCTCGACGGTGGCGTTGTAGTAGCTGAACCTGCCGCCGGTGCCGAGGCCTTGATAGTCGGGCGCGAGCACCGCATAGCCGTGTTCGAGAATCGCGTTGAAATAGGTGCGATTCCGCTCGGACTGCGGCCGGTGCGACGGCGCGCAGTCATTGCCGATCCCGACCGTGCCGTGCGCCCACACCACCAGCGGCCAGCCGCCCGCGGGCGGCGAACCCGGCGGCAGATACAGCGCGGCGCTCGCCGGGGCCCGGTTGTCCCGCTGATCGACGGTCGAGTACGTGAAGCCCACGGAGATCGCGGCGTTGTCGAAAGACCATGCGCGGTCGAGCAATTCGAGACCGGAGAGCCGTCCGAGGTCGGCGCTGTCGGCCACCGCCGGTGCGGCCGTCGCGGTGAGGGCGGCGCACGCGCTCAGCGCGCCCGCGGCCAGTGCCGCCCGCCGGACCGCGACCGCGAGCCTGCGACGAATCGGCATGGCCATCACTCCCTTTCGGTGTCACGACGACCCGACCATACCGCTCGGCCGACCCGCAGGACGGGAGCTTGCTCACGAATCCTGTTCGTGCGCCTGCGCCACCAGGTCGAAGAACACCCAGACGCCGCCCTTCTGGTACGAATCCGGCGACTCGGATCCGCCCAGGAAGGGATACGGCGTGGCGATGTACACCTCGTCCGGGTCCAGCGGACCCAGCCGCCGCCGGATCTCGGCGACATGGCCCGGCTGCAGCACGTAGGTGATGACGTTCGGGTCGAACAGCACCTGGCTGACGAATTCGGTGACCTCGGTGAAAACCCCGTAGTCCTTGACGCCGGGACTGTACGGGTCGAAGATGCCGTACTCGCCGGTGCGGCTGCTCAGCAGGAACGCGTATCCCAGATCCGAGTAGCCGACCACGGTGTCGTACGGCGGGAACTGCTCGGCCCACGCCGGCATCACCCGGTCCATACGCAGGTCGCCGATGAGACGGAAGGGAACGCTGGTCACCGCGCCCATCCAACCAGAGCGACCGGAACGCCCATTCGACGGACGCCGCCTCGACAGGTTCCGCCGCAGCGGGTAGACATCGAGCGACCCGTCGAAGTGGAGGAGTCCGGTGACCGAAGAGTGGCGCAAAGCCGGTGAGCGCGTGCGGAACTGGGGGCGCTGGGGCGAAGAAGACCAGCTCGGAGCGCTGAACCACCTCACCCCCGAGCGCATCGCCTACGCGGCGACCCGGGCCCGCCAGGGCCGCACCATTCAGCTCGGCATCCCGATCGACGCGTACGGGCCGCAGGGCTCGAGCGGCTATCGGCGCAACCCCATCCACCTGATGTCGCTCGACGGCGGCGACGCGGAGCTTGCCGGATTTCTCGAAGGCTGGGGCGGCGCCACCGAGGCGCAGGTCGCCGGGCTGTACGGGCACGGCCCGATGCGGTTCAACGACGACTACATCATGATGCCGCTGCAATCCTCGACACAGTGGGACGCGCTCTCGCACGTGTACTACGACGGGCTGCTCTACAACGGGTACCCGGCCGCGGCGGTCACCAGCTTCGGCGCGACCCGGCTGGGGATCGAGCGGATCGCCGAGCACGGTGGCGTGGTCGGCCGCGGCGTGCTGCTCGACGTGGCCCGGCACCGCGGGGTGGATCGGCTCGAACCGGCGAGCGTGATCAGCCCGCAGGAGCTGGACGCCGTGGCCGCGGCCCAGGGTGTAGACGTGCTGGCCGGTGACATCCTGGTGGTGCGCACCGGCTGGTGGACCCGCTTCCTCGAAACCCGCCGGCACGGCGAATGGTTCTCCGGCAGTCCCGGATTGAGCTGGCGGTGCGCGGAATGGCTGCACGAGCACGATATCGCCGCCGTCGCCGCGGACAACCCGGCCGTGGAGGTGATCCGCCCGGAGGACGGGGTGATGATGCCGTTGCACATGCTCGCGCTGCGCGACATGGGCATGCCGCTCGGTGAGATCTGGGACCTGGAAGCGCTGTCCCGCGATTGCGCCGAGGACGGCGTGTACGACTTCCTGCTGTGCGCGCCCGCGCTGCGGATTCCGGGCGCGGTGGGGACGCCGATCAGCCCGATTGCCATCAAATAGGCGGGCCCGGAGCGTCTTTCGCCGCCGGAGCCGCTGGATCGTGCCCGTTGGTTTGTTTTGCGTCGTCGGTATGGGCCCCAAACGTGGTCCGGGCCGGTAGATTCGGCAACGCTCATGGTCGAAAGCGGACAACCCAGTCGAACGCCGCGGTACGCGCCGAGGGCCGGTGCACCCACCGGTCTCGAACTGCTGGACTTCGACCGACTACGCGGCATGCCGGTCGCGGCGGGCCGGGAAATGATTCGCGGCGACTTCCACGTCCTGGCCCGCTGCACTGCGGGCAGCGGGCGGCTCACCGTCGACTTCACCGAACACGACCTCACCGCCGACACCATCGCCTGGATCCACCCGGGCTGGACCCACCGCTGGGACGACATCGCCGACCTGAAGGGCGATCTCGTCCTGGTCCGCTCCGACCTCGTGCCCACCGCGGCCCTCGGCCGGCTCCCGTCGACACCCCCGATCGTGCCCGCGAACACCTTGACCGACACCGCCTTCGACCACCTGGCCGGGGAATACGCCGCCGACCGGCCGGACCCCGCGGTCCTCGGCCACCTCCTCGGCGCGATGACGCTCCGGCTGGCCGCGGCCCTGCCCGCGGTGCCCGGATGCACCGATCTCTTCGGCCGCTTCGCCCGCCTCGTCGAGCGCTACCACGCCGAAACCCGCGAAGTCTCCTGGTACGCGGCACAACTCGGCTGCTCCCCGCGCACCCTCTCGCGCACCGTGCACACCGCCACCGCCGCCACCGCCAAGCAGTACGTGAACGCCCGCGTCATCCTCGAAGCGAAACGGCTACTCGCCCACGGGGCCGCCACCACCGCCGACTGCGCCCGCCGCCTCGGCTTCGACGACCCGGCCAACTTCACCAAGTTCTTCCGCACTCACACCGCGACCACACCCACGGGCTTCCGCCTCGACGTCACCCCACGCGCAACCCCGGCGGCACGCCCGTGAATGCGTGACGCCGAGGTGGACCGCCGCGGCCGTCAGGTCGTCGGCGCCGGCGCCGGCTGCCAGCACCCCAGCGGAGGTCCGGGCGGGGTGAGCAGGGTCCAGCCGATGATCGCGCCGATGCCGGCGCCGATCAGCGCACCGGGCAGGGCGCTGCCGCTGCCACCGATGACGCCGCCGATCAGGGCGCCGAGGATGGCATTGCACTGACGTATCGTGTCCAGGTCGTCCACGGGCTGCGCGCCCGTATCGGCGGCCGGTGGCGTGGGGGATAGTTCGTCGACCTGGACCGTGATGCCCGGTCCGGAATCGGCCTGTGCGGGGTCGGCAGCTGCCGTGCCGACCGTGATCACCGTTGCTCCCACTGCGAGAACGGCGGCTGCGGTAAATCGCCTGATTCTCATCGCTCCTTCTTCCGTGCTGGTAGAAGTGCATTTCGAATTCAATTCGGCAACCTGGTCGCTGGATCATGCGTACCAGAAAGGGGTTCGTGGCAGGTCGTTTCCGGATTATTGTGATCACCGGGAAATTGGGCCGTGACGGTTCCGGACATGGAAAAGAGCCGCCGGCGACTGCGCCTGCGGCTCTGGGAAATTCGGTATGCATGGCTAGTTGGCGGTGTTGACCGGCAGGGACAGGACCACCTCCTGCTCGTTCTCGGGCAGGTAGTGCACGCCCACGATGCGCCCGACCTGAACCAGCGCGACCGCAGTCGGGGGCAGGAACTTCTCGGTCCGCGTCTCGAAGGTGGTGCCGTCCGGGCGGGTGACCACCAGGACCAGGTCCAGCCGGGTGTAGCCGTCGCGGATCTCGCCGGGCACCGACAGCGAACGCACCACGGCCTGCGCGGACACGCCGCGGCGGGCGATATCGAGCTTGGCGGGCGTGGTGAAGCCCTTGCGGATCATGGCCGCGTTCATGGCTTCCTGCGCCGCCGAGGTGTCACCCGAGAGGTCCACCTCGACCTTGTCCGGATTGCCGGGCAGATACCGGACCGGCAGCACCACGCCCGGCCGCAGCAGCGCCAGCTGGGTCAGCGGCACGATCATCTTGGCGTGCGAGGCGAATACCTTGCCGTCCGCGCCCTCGACCCGGAAGTCGATGCGCACCTGCGGCTGCTCGTTGAGGTAGACGCCGGTCTGGCGGACGCCCTCCACGGTGCCCAGACCCACCAGGCCGTGGCGGAACTCGGAGCTGTTGTTGCCGGTGAAGGCCGAGATGATGCCGTCGCCGGTGAAGGCGAACGCGATCGGGACGATGGTCACGGCGATGATCGGCAACGCCATCTGCGGGCCGACCCAGCCGAAGACGTCGTCGGAGGTGAGGCCGTGCCATACGTAGTAGCCGACGGCCAGGAGGCCGAGAGCGAGGACCGTGTAACGGATTTGGTTCTTCATGGTGCTTTCCGAATCGAGTCGTGTGGGGTGGACCCGCTCGTGCCCGACGGCACGAGCGGGGCGAACAAGGTTCAGTGTCAGCCGCCGACGACGGTGCTGCAGGCGAAGACGATTTCGAACTTCTCGGTCTTCGGGCCGGCCATCGGGTTGGACAGATCGACGCCGCCGACACCCTCACCCGAGACGGTGTAGGTGTTGCCACTCTTGGTGACCTTGGCGGAACCGCCCGGCATCCCGTTGCCGAAACCCACCGCGTACGGCTGGCCGTTCGCGCCGCCCTTGGTGCCGGTGATGCCGACCGCCTGCACGGTGCTGTCGCCGGTGATGGTGGCGCTCGCGGCGAGCGTGCCGTAGGTGGCGTTGCTCTGATCGGCCAGCGCCAGCGCCAGATTGCCGCCCTGCTTGGCGCAGGTGGTCTCGAACTTGCCGCTGATCGCCTTGCCGTCGACCGAGGCGGACGACGAGCCGCCGGCGGGGGCCTGGTTGCCCGGCGCCGCGGCGGTCGACGTGGCCGCGGAGGTGGCGGCCGGGCCGGACTTGGAATCGGTGGAGCTGCAACCGGTCACCAGCAGTGCCGCTGCGGCGGTCGCGGTCAGGACGGCGGTGGTGAGGCGGATCGGCTTGCTGTTCATGGTCATTCCTCGTTCTCGTGATGCTGGCTCCGGGGTGGAACCGATGCCAGAACAGTAGGAATCCGTACCCCGCCTACCGATCCCAACTTCCGGCGCGCGAACGGCCGGGAAACTGGGATAACCTGGGCGAATGCGACGACCGCGGGCCATGGTGCTGGATGAGGTGTGGCGCCGCCTGACCGGAGTCGAACCCCTCAGCGGGCCGCACGGAGGGCCGCTGCGCCGCACCGTGAAACTCATCCTCGACCCCCTGGTGATCCGCCCGGTCCAGCACCCGCCGTGCGCGGGAGCCATGCTCTCCGCCGACGGCGCGGTGCTGCTCGCGGCCCGCGTGCACGCCGCCGCGGACGTCCTCGCCGCCACCGCCGGCTGGTTCACCCTGCTCAAACAGACGCGGCGCGCACTGCGCATCACCGAGGGCAACGCGCAGGACCTGTACTTCCAGCGCTGCTTCGAACTGGCCACCGTCTCCGGGCCGCCTGATCCGATCCGCGACCGGGCCGCCGCCGAAGCGGCGCTGCGGGAAATCCACGGGCTCACCGCCGGGCGCACCACGCAGGCCCTGCGGGACTACCTGTCCGAACCGGCCCGATCCGGGGCACTGGCCGAACTCATCGGGACGGCCTGGCGACGCCGCCCGCTGACCGAGGTCCCCGACCACGCGGAGACGCTCGCAGATCTGCTCGATGCCTGCGCCGCAACCAGATTCGACGACGGCGGCCGTCCCGCCGGTATCGAGGACGCCATCGACGCCTCGGTGGGAACCCACACCGGGATTCGCCTCTGGAACGGGGAAATCGGCAGCCTCGCACAGGAACTCGGGCTCACCCTGTACCCGCTGCCGCAACCGCCCGGGGTCGGCGCGTCGGCCGCGACCGCCACCCTCGGCCTCCCGTTGGACCGCACCATCCACGAGCGGGTCTTCACCGTGCTGCAGGCCTCCAGCGAACGAGCCGACCTGCCGCCGATCCCCGAACTCGTCGACGCCGAGATCGCGCGCGCCTGCGCGCCGTGGGCCTTCCTCGACGAATCCCTGCGGGTGGCCGCCGCCGCGGGCGCGACCCTCGCCGTCACGCTTCGGCCCCTGGGCGACGGATACCGCCCGAACGGAAACAGCGGGCTCGCAACCCAACCCCCGGCCGGCGCGGCCGCACGACTGATCAACGGCCGCTGGCAGCGCGAGGCCTATGTGCTGCAGGCCCGGCGGATGGCGGTGTGCACCGACGCCGTCGACGGGCCGCTCGGGGCCATCGCCGCCGACCTGCGCGTGCCGTGGCGTCCCTACCTGCGCAGGTTGTGGCCACGCCTGCACGGGCGGGACGTCCGCGAATTTCCGGTCTACGCGACCGACGAATTGTGGGACCTGCTGGACGGCGTGGCCCGGTCGGTCATCCTCGACCACCGCATGCGCGTGAAGCGGGCCCTGGCCGCCATCGCGGCCGCCGAACCCGAGGACCTGGAATCGAGGGTGGGATGACGAACACGACCGTCACCATCCGCCGCCACCCCGACGGAATTCGCGCCATTGTCCCGGCGGGAACCCCGGCCACCTCCGCCGCCGGCCCCGAGGTCATGGTGCTGGAAGTGATCGGCGGCCTGCTGACCTGGAATGTTCTTGCCGCACAGGAGCTTCCCGTCGCGATCATCGAGGATATCGACGCCGCGCAGGAGTGGGTGTGGGCGCTGTACGGCGAGCCGGTCGCCGTCGTGCTCGACGCGGTGCGACCGCAGGTCCGCGAACTCGACGGGGATCCCGCCGAGTTCGAGCCCGCCGGAAACCACCTGACCGAAGCGGCCGTCGCCCCCGGGCTTCCCGGGCTCGTGGTGAGCGCTCGCCGCCTCGCGTACGCGCACTGGGCGTCCCGATGGTGGCCGGCGTCGATGCTCGACGGCATCGCGGCCCTCGACCCGGCGCTGCTCGACCGCGACATCGCGTTGCTGACCGAAGAGTGTGAATCATTGGTGGACGGTGCGGACGCCATCGTGCCGCGTGTCAGGGGCGCCGTCGAAAGCTCCTTGCGTGCCTCGGATTACGCGCTGGCGGCCGGTGACGCGGACCGGTCCGGCGGCGCCCTGGTGCTGGCCCGGGGCACCGGCGGCTGGGACTGGCGGTACTGCCCGCCCGGCTTGGTCGACGCCTCCGAGACCGCGGTGTCGTGGGAGCTGGTCCGGGCCGCCGGAACCACCACCGTCGCGATCACCGTGGCCGCGCATCCGCAGCTGCCCGCCGAGATTCCCGGTCACCTGCGCCCGTGGGCCCGCGTCGATACCGGACGCGGCGAACTGACGACCGAACTGCGGCCCGGCGGCGACACCTGGATCGGTGAATCACCGCTGCCCGCACCGGCTTCCGAGGTACGCATCGGCCTGCATGTCCCCGGCTTCGGGCCGGGCTCGGAAGTCGACCCGCACGTGACCGGGCAGGTCGTCCTGCGGGAGCGGATTCGTGAATTCGCGGCTGCACGGCTGCGCACCGCGTCCACGTCGACCGATGCCGACGAACCCTTTGCTTCGCTGCTGGCCGAAATCGACGCTGCCGCAGTGGATTCGGACTTCTGACATGGCGGTGACAGGCTCGGAGGGCAGTACATCGGGGACGCCGGACGCGGGCGAGAGTCCGTTATTGCGGGCCGGGGCCGAAGCGGTCGAGCGGGGCCAGCTGCGGGAAGGGTTGCGGATATTCGAGCGGGCCGCCCAGGTCGAGCACGGGGATCTACGGTTGTGCGCGCTGGTCGATGTGGCCGTCGTGACCGATCGGCTGGGCGATCACGCCGCGGCCGCCGAGCGGTTCCGGGAAGCGTTGGCGCAGATGCCGGTCGACGCTCGTCGGATGTATCCGGGTGCGTTGATCGGGTTGTCGCAGGCGTTGCAGAACCTGGGGGATCTGGACGGAGCGCAGGAGGCGCTGGAACGGGCTCGGGAAGCGTTGGGGCACGACGACGCGCCGGGGGATCTACGGCTGGCCTGTCTGGTGTCGTCGACGGCGGTCGCATTGCATCGGCAGCAGTGGTGGCGGGCGTTGGAACTCGCGAGTGAATCATTGGACGCCGCACGCCGTTTCGGTCCTGAGCATGCCGGGCATCCGCTGATGAATCTGGCCGCGGCGCACTTCGAGACCGGGCGCTGGGAACTGGCACAGGATTTCGCCGGACAGGCGCTGGCCGCGTTCGAAGCGGTCGAAGACCCCGCCGGGGTCGCCGAGACACGGCAGAACCTGGCCCTGATGCACACGCGGACCGGATCTTTCGAAGCGGCCGAGCCGCTGCTGGCCGCCGCCCAGGAGTATTTCGAGGCGGCGGGGGCGGCGCATCGTGCGGGGATCGGGCGCAAAGTCATGGGGTTCATCGCCGAACAGCGGGGCCAGACCGACGCGGCCGAGGCCCGGTATCGCGAGGCGCTGCACCGGTTCGAGGAATCACACGCGGTCATCGACGCCGCCGACGTCCGACTTCGGCTGGCCACCACGGCGTTCGCGGCGGGGCGGTTCGAGGACGGGGAGTCGGAACTGGCCCTCGCGCGCGGCAGCTACGCCGTGCGCGGGCTCGGCCTGCACTGCGCCCAACTCGACTACTGGCACGCGGGGCTGCTGGAACCGCTCGTCACCCAGGTCCCCGGATTGCTCGCGCGCGCGGTGGATCTCGCGGTCCCGGCGGCGCTGGCCCTGGACGCGGTCCGCTACGAACTGCCCGACGGTGCGCAACGCGACACCTGGAACCGGCGCATCGTGAACCCCGCGCTACGGCTGGCCTTCCGGTACGCCTACCTCGCCGGGGACGCCCGGCTGGTCGCCGACCTCATCGAAAACCAATGCGCGGGAACAATCTTGGACATCGACCGGCTCGACGCCGCACCACCCGCACCGCTGGACCTGTTCGAGCCGTTCGATCCGCCGTCGGAGTCGGCGGCCGCGGTCCAGGACGCGCTGCAACTGGGCACCGCCCTGGCCGCGGTGGCGGCCGGCGCGGGACTGCCCGTCGCCCCGCCGGCCCGGATCGCGGTGCCACCCGACGGCCATATCGCGCTGTCCGCCTGGCTCGACGCGGCCGAACAACGCTACGGCCGCCGCGTCCGCGCCGACCGGGTGATCCCCGCGTGACGCCGACCGTCCAGGTCCGGATGGCGGACGCGGGAGACCTGTACCTCACCTGGCGGTGGACCGACGACAGCGCACCCGCGGGCGTCGGCGTGGTGCCGGAGGAACAGGTCGAGGCCGCCATGAGCCGCTTCGCCGCCGCCCTGCCCGCACCCGGCGTGCCCGGGGGCCTCGAAGCCGCGCTCACCACCGGTGAACTCGCGACATTGGCGGCGGAAAGCGCACTCGCGCAATATCTCTCATCGGTGTTCCTGCCCTACAACTTGGCGGTGCGGCTGCACGAGCTCTACGTCCGAGGTGTTCGCCCGCACATCCGGATCCAGCCGTCCCCGCGCACAGCGCAATTGCCGTGGGAGCTCATCGCCCCCGACCCCGATGTGCGCCTGGTGGAGATCGCCGACGTCAGCGTGCTCGCGCCGCCCGGCATCGTGCACGCGCCCGCCCGGGTGGCGCGGTCCTGGACCGACACCCGCGGCCTGCCCGTGGTCGCGGTCCTCGACCCCCGCGTGCCCGGCTTCCGCGCCGACTCCGCGCTCGGATCGGTGCTCGGCCGCATGGATTCCGCCGCCGCGCCGCTGGCCGCCTTGGTCGCCGGCCACGCCGCCGCCGGCCGCCTCACCCCACCCGTCGCCGATCCCGCGGAGGCGTTCCGCCGCACCGATCTCGACCGGGCCTGGCTCAGCCGCGCCCTGCACGCGGGTGCGGCCCGCCTGCTCTACGTCGGTCACGTCACCGCCGCCGCCCCCGAATCCGGCCGCAGCGAATCGGCCACCCTGCACCTGTCCTGCACCGCCGCCAGCGCGGGATGTGCACGCGCCTACCGGGATCACCGCCCGCTCTCGGCTCGTGACCTGCTGCTGGGCACACACGCCCTCGCCGCGGCGCCGGATTCGATCGCCCGGACCGGACCCGAGATCTGGCCGATCCCGAGTCGGGTCGCGTTGATCGCCTGTGAGAGCGGCGGAGACCTCCGGTTCGCCGAACCGCTGGGTCTGGTGGCGGCCATGCTCACCGGCGGCGCGGAACTGGTGACGGCCGGGCGCTGGCCGCTGCCCACCGACCTGGCGTTCCACCGCTTCGCGGGCACCCCCGACACCGTGCACCCGTTCCAGGAAGCGGTGTGCGCCATCGATTCCGCGCACGAGTCGCCCGATCCCGTGCTCGCCCTCAATGCGTGGCAGCGCACGCATCTGGCCGCCTGGCGCGCGACCGGGGCGGTCGAGCATTCACCGCTGATCTGGGCGGCCTTCGCCACCGTCGATACCCGCTGAGCCCGCTGCCCCGAAAACCCGCGCCCCAGAAACTCACGGGTCGGGAAGAGCTAATCGCGCCCCCTGATTCTCCGATGAGCCTTATGGATTCATCGGAGAGCGGAGGATCGGGTGGCACGTTTCCTGGCAGGCATCCTGGCTGTGGTGACGGCGGCCGCCCTGACCTGCATCGCCGCGCCGGGCGTGGGGGCGACGCCGGACGGGCTGCGGCACTGTGAAGTCAGCGACGGCCGACAGCCCGAGACCGCGACAGCCGAAGAGGTGGGCCTGGATTCGGCCGCGCTGCGGCGGGCCATTGACTTCGCCTCCGACCCCACCCGTTTCACCGTGCAGGTATTCCGCAACAACTGCCTGATCGCGGGCGGGCCCGGCAACGCGCGTGCCGGCGGGGTGCCGTGGAATCTGTGGAGCGGCACCAAGAGCGTGGTGTCGATGGTGGCGGGGATCGCGGTCGGCGAAGGTGTACTGCGCGTGGACGATCCGATCGGCGACTACCTGCCGGACGGGCTCGGGGACGCCGAGCATCGCGCGATCACCGTGCGCAGCCTGCTGACCGAGACCTCCGGCATGGAGATCGCCATCGCCTCCGAAGGCATCACCGGGCTGGCCCGGCTCGACCCGAACGTGGTGGCGCAGGCCCTCGCCATGCCGATCCAGCATCCGCAGGGGGAGACCTGGCAGTACAGTCAACGCGCCGTCGACCTGCTGGTGTACGTGATCCAGCGGGCCGTGGGGGAGGACTTCCAGGCCTACGCGCAGCGAAACCTGTTCGACCCGTTGGGCATCCGGACAACGGACTACCTGTGGGCGCGCGACCGCAGCGGCAACACCTACGGGCACGCCCACCTGGTGATCCCGCCCGACGACTACGCCAAACTCGGCCTGCTGCTGGTCAATCGCGGCAATTGGCATGGCCGCCAGGTGATTCCGGCCGGGTACCTGACCCAGGCCACCACACCCAACGGCGTCAACCCCTGCTACGGATTCCTGATCACCGTCAACGGCCCCGACTGCGACGACCTCTTCCCCGGCCTGCCC
Organism: Nocardia tengchongensis; assembly: GCF_054781395.1. Taxonomy (NCBI): domain Bacteria; kingdom Bacillati; phylum Actinomycetota; class Actinomycetes; order Mycobacteriales; family Nocardiaceae; genus Nocardia; species Nocardia tengchongensis. Next base: position 211,509 of record NZ_BAAGUM010000006.1, on the reverse strand, counting down.
GCGGACGCCCTCCAGATGGCCGGGATGATGCGCCAGGACAACTTCATCGTGCCCAGCCTCGGCCTGCTGGTCAGCTGGACCGGTGTCACGGTTCCCGGTGGGGCCGTGAGCTTCCCGCACGACGTCCTGCGCGGCCTCACCCAGGCCTTCCGCACCCCGACCCTGCCCGACCCGGGGCCTTACGTGCAGCGACCGGATGCCAGCATCACCGACCCGATGTTCCTGAACCCCGACGCCACCATGGCCGCCCTGGGCCTCGGGCCCATGGCCTACCCGGGCTGCGGACTCCTGGAATGCCTGGGCAAGCCGCTGTATCCGCCGTTCGGCAACTGGCCGCCCGGCTGCTTCATCCTGGGCTGCGCCGGGGTCGACCCCGCGACCCCGGGTATCCGCTGACGGCCGCTACGGCGTCGGATCAGGCGGCGAAGCCGACCTCCACCTCGGTGCGGTCGCGGCGGGCATACATGTCCCAATAGTGGTCGCCCAGTTCGCTGTTGGTCATGCGCGGGATGCTGACCCCCGGCGGCACCACTTCGGGGTGCTCGTCGACCATGCGTTCCGCCTCGCTGTCGCCGATCAGTACGCCGATGTTCATCAGCCCCACGTGAACGCCGGTATCGTGCAATTCCTCGGCCAGTTGCAGCACGTAGGCCCGCTGCGCGGCCAGGGCCACACCGAAATTCGCCAGATAGGGCATGACGGTGTGCGCGGACGCGCCCGACGAGAACAACAGGGCGCCGCTGTCGCGCTCGAGCATGGCGGGCAGCAGGGCGCGGGCCATCAGGATGGGGGAGTGCAGCTTCAAGCTCATGGGGAGGCGCAGGTCCGCGAGGTCCACGGCGCGGGTGGACGGCGTGCGGTCGGTCATCTCGGCGGCCGCGCCGTGGAGTGCGACATCGATGTCGCCGAAGGTCTGCCGAATGGCCGCGATGGCGTCGTCGATCTGGTCCGCGGCGGTGACGTCGGCGGGGAATGCCCGAGCTTCGATGCCCTCGGCTTGCAGGTCGGCCACGTGCTGCGCGGCCTTGCCGGGTTTGCGGCCGATGACGGCTACGCGGAACCCCTCTCGCCCGAAGCGTCGTGCGACGCCCATGCCGAGGCCGGGGCCGAAACCGAAGATCGCGATGGTCTTGCTCATGCTCGCTCCTCGCTAAGTTGAGCAATGGTTCAAGTTATGCGGTCGACGCTAACACGAAGTTGAACCTATGCTCAACATAAATCTCGGCCCCGATTTGTAGGATCGGCGCATGCCCGCCCAGAGACCACTCCGCCTCGACGCCCGCCGCAATCGCGACGCGCTGGTGACGGCGGCGCGTGAGGTTTTCGCCGAACGCGGACTCGACGCGCCGCTCAAGGAGATCGCCGCTCGTGCGGGCGTGGCCATCGGCACCCTCTACAACCGCTTCCCGGCGCGCGACGATCTGATCGCGGCTGCCGTCGAGGACCGCATCGAGGCGGGCGGTCGCATCGCGGAAGCCGCTCTGGCCGTGGATGATCCGTGGGATTCGTTCGTCTACCTCGTCGAGAAGATCTGTGAGCTGCAGGCTCACGACCGTCTGCTCAACGAGCTCGCGCTGCGGGCCGCGCCCAGCCCGGAGATCGCCGCCCAGCGCGATCGCGGACACGCCGTCATGCGCGAAATCATCACGCGCGCACAGGATGCCGGGGTACTGCGGGCCGACTGGGCGCTCGAGGACATCGCGTTCATCACCTGGTCGCACACCCGGGTGGTGGAGCAGACCGCGGGCATCGCCCCGGAAGCGTGGCGTCGCAATCTGGCGCTGATATTGGACGGTCTGCGTGCGGAAGCCGCTCACCCGCTGCCGGTTCCGCCGATCAGTGCCGACCAGTTGAACCACTCGCTGCTCGCCGATCCGGACCGCGACTGAACTCAGAACGCCGACCCGGAGAAACGGCGGAATCAGCTCCGGTTACCGTCGGATGGTTAGTCGTTCGCTCGAAGTTGTTGGAGGTAGTGGAAATGGCTGGGATCCCCGCAGTACCGACGTCGCTGCTCGCGGCCGGTGGACTCACCGGCGGCTTCGCGCTCGCCCAGGCCACCAAGAAGCGTCAGCTCGGCGGCGCGGTGTTCGCGGCGGGCACGGCGGCCGCGTTCCCGCGCTGGCGCAAGACCGTCGGCACCGGTGGCGCGGCCGCGCTGACCGGGCTCGCCATCGGCGCGATGGGCGCCTCGCACCCGCTGGCCAAGAAGATCGGCGCCTGGCCGTCGGTGGCCGTGGTGTCGAGCGTCGTCGCCGTGGCCGCGTGGGCCGCGGTCGATCGTCGCGCCTGATTCATCCGCCGGTCCTCCGGCGTGTTTCGGACCGTAAGGTTCCATCACGTGCCGGGGGGCCGTCCGCGCAATACCGTGGAGTATGCGCACTTTCGTACATCTGCTGCTGTTCGTCGCCGCCATCGCGGTGGCGGTCGGGGTTTTCGGTCCGCTGGTCGGCACGGTCGACGCGCGGAATGTCCAGTTCACCGATCTGCGAAACGGGTTCGCCCAGGGCCGGATGCTGGAGCAGATCGGGGCGCAGTCGGGCAGCTTCGTGACCTCCCTGGCCATCGGGCTGCTGGGGGCGGCGGCGCTGGTGCTGGTGGCCGCACTGGTCGGGTCGCGCCTGATCGGCTGGATCGGGGTGCTCGCCGGGCTGGCCGGACTCGGCGTCCTGACCTGGCGGCTCGATCAGCGTTTCGACCACGAACTACGCACCGACTACCGGCATCTGCTCAGCGGTACGTGGGGCCTGTACCTGGTCGGCGGCGGCCTGCTGCTGTCGCTCCTGCTCCTGCTCGTGCCGCGCGAGCGTCGCCTGGCCCCGCCGCCCGGTCCGCGTTTCTGATTATTCGGACAAGCGCCGGCTGTGCCCGGAATTACATGCGGGCCGGGCGGTGAGTGGACTCATGATGCCGGGAATCGGGCCGCTTATTACGTTGGAACTGCAATATGTTCCCGGCCCGAAAGATCTGACGCATGCCCATCATCAACCTCGGTTCCGCCGCCCTCGACCTCGCCAACAGCGTGACCGCGCTCGCCGCGAACGTCACCTACCTGCTCAAGGCGTGGGGCCTGGCCTGATCCGACGTCGGCAACACACGGAACCGCCTCCATGGGGGCGGTTCCGCGCAGAGAGCGGCGGTCACCCGCGCAACAACGCGGTCTGGACCTTGCGCAGGCGTTCCACATCACCGCGGAAACCGGCCACCGCGTCGTTGTAGAGGAACGCCTCCCACAACCTGACCAAGGCGTAGGCCAGGGTGTCGCGTTCGATCGGCGGGCGGTAGCCCTCGGTCTCGGCGCGTTCGATGTGCCGCTCGATCAGGGCGACGGCGGTCTGGTGCACCACGCCGTCACCGCGGGTGATCAGGCGCAGGGCCGCGGTGGACTCGTTGTCGAAGTAGGCGCGCAGGGCGTCGTTGGCGACCAGCAGGTCGATGGTCCGGTCGAGCGTCGCGGTGAGCCGTTCGCCGCCCGAACCGCGGGTGCGGCGATCGGCCAGCGCCACCACCTTCTCCAGCTGCCGAGCCACCGCCGCGCCCAGCAGGCCGTCACGGGAGCCGAACCAGCGGTAGATGCTGGCGCGCCCCACACCCAGCTGGGCGGCAATAGCATTGACGTCCAGCCGTTTTCCTTCCAGGAACACGGCGATCGACGCCTCCAGCACATCCTCTCGGCTCGCCGAGGCCGGCCGGCCCGGCGCCCTGGTTCCTTCCGCGCGTGTCACGCGGACAGCTTAGGAGCCAGATACTCCGACAGCGTGCGCGCGGTCGTCGCGCGGCCCAGCGCGAGGGCGGTGCGCAGCACCTCGGGATCGCGGTCGATGCGGCCGATGTCGGGTGCGTCGCGCGGCGGCCGGATCTGCAGCACGGCCGGATCGGACTCGAAATCGCGTTCGTCACTGTGATGCCGCTCGACCCGCGACAGCCAGGGCTCGACGGTTCCGGGCGCGTGCCGGGACAGGAATCGTGCCACCACCCGGGATTCCACACTCGACGGGGGACGCATGGTCTCGTCGTCGCGACGGGTGCGCAGCACCAGCACCCGAGTCGCGCCCTGCGCCAACGCCGTTCGCACCGGCACCGACTCGGAGAGCCCGGCATCCACAAACCGGCGCGCGCCGATCCGCACCGGCCGCCCGGCCAGGATCGGCAGACAGGTCGAGGCCCGCAACGCCGTCTGCACCGAGCGCGCATCGCTGAGTTCGGGATGCAGGTCGACGGCCGCGCCGGTGTCGGCGTCGGTGGCGATGGGGTGAAAGGTGATGGGATTGGCCAGGATCGCCGGGAAATCCATCGGCACGATCCGCTCGTAGACGGTGTGCACCAGATAGTCGGTGTCGACCACCTTGCCGCCGCGCAGCGCCCGGACCGGATTGATGACCCGGTTGATCACCTCCGGATTCCAGGCCCGCCGCGAATCCAGCGCGCGCCCGCACAGCAGCCAGGCCGCGTTCAACGCGCCCGCGGACGCCCCGTACACGGCGTCGAAGCAGGGCAGCACCCCCAATTCCTCGATGGCCACGGCCATTCCGTGCGAGTAGGCGCCGCGCGAGGAGCCGCCCTCGATGACCAGCGCGAGCCGGTGCCCATCCGTGCGGCGACCGGGCGCGCTGTCCTCGCGGTGGCGGCGGGCGAGGAGTTCGCCGACGCCGAGGGTGCGGTCGTCGTCGAACACGGGGGTGCGGTCCTGGTCGGACAAGGGCGGTCCTTCGGGGTGAGGGCTTCGGGCGCGATTCGAGTATACGATCCTATTTGAGACACGTGAATCCGTGTGTATCATTTCCGGCGATGGCGTGGGTAGCCATGAAACTGGAGGTCAACGCATGCAACTAGCGCTCACCGACGACGAGCTCGCCTTCCGCGACGAGCTGCGCGCGTTCTATCGGAGCGAAATCCCGGCCGACATCCGCAACCGGCACCGGCACGGCCAGGAACTCAGCAAGGACGACATCGTCACCACCCAGCGCATCCTCAACGCGCACGGGCTGGCCACCCCGAACTGGCCGGTCGAATGGGGCGGCAAGGACTGGACCCCGATCCAGCGCCACCTCTGGCACGACGAGATGCAGCTGGCCTCGGTGCCCGAGCCGCTCACCTTCAACACCAACATGATCGGCCCGGTCATCGCGCACTTCGGGTCCCAGGAACTCAAGCAGCGCTTCCTGCCGGCCACCGCCAACCTCGACATCTGGTGGTGCCAGGGCTTTTCCGAGCCCGAAGCCGGTTCCGACCTGGCCGGGCTGCGCACCGTCGCGGTCCGCGACGGCGACGAATACGTGATCAACGGCCAGAAGACCTGGACCACCGCCGCCCAGTCCGCCGACTGGATGTTCTGCCTGGCCCGCACCAACCCGGACGCCCCCAAGAAGCAGGCCGGCATCTCCATGCTGCTGTTCCCGCTCGACACCCCCGGCGTGACCGTGCGGCCGATCAAGCTCATCGACGGCGGCCACGAAGTCAACGAAGTGTTCCTGGAGAACGTCCGGGTACCCGCGAATCAGCTGGTGGGCGAAGAGAACCAGGGCTGGACCTACGCCAAGTTCCTGCTCGGCAACGAACGCACCGGCATCGCCGCCGTCGGCCAGACCAAGGTGCGCCTGTGGCTGGCCAAGGAACACGCCAAGCAGACCCGTCTCGGCGACCGCACCATGCTCGACGACCCGCTGTTCGCCACCCGCCTCGCCGAACTCGAAAACGAGCTACTGGCACTGGAACTCGTGCTGCTGCGGGTGGCGTCGGGCTCCGCCGACGGCAAACCCAACCCGGTCTCCTCGATCCTCAAACTGCGCGGCACCGAACTGCAACAGGCGGTCACCGAACTGCTCGTCGACATCGCCGGCCCGGATTCCCTCGCCCGCGAAGACGAGTCGAATCCCGATTGGGCTCGGCGCAGCACCGCCACCTACCTGAACTATCGCAAGACATCGATCTACGGAGGATCCAACGAGGTGCAGCGTGGCATCATCGCCTCGACGATCCTCGGATTGTGAGGCAGCACCATGGATTTCGATCTCACCCCCGAACAGGAAATGCTCCGCGACACCGTGCGCGACCTGCTCGCCCGCGATAGCCGAGCGGACCGCTGGAGCACCTTCGCCGAAATCGGTCTCCTCGGACTGACCTTCGCCGAGGATGAAGGCGGCATGGGCGCCGGACCCATCGAAGCCATGCTCGTCATGACCGAGATCGGCCGCGGCCTCGCCCCCGAACCGGTCCTGGACTGCGCGCTGCTGCCCGGCACCCTCGTCTCGGCCGTCGGCAGCGAGGTACAGCGCAAGGATCTGCTGCCGCGCGTCGCCGAGGGTGAACTGAAACTCGCCTTCGCCCACAACGAGCCGGGACTGCGCTGGCCTGCCGCCGAGATCGCCACCCAGGCGGTCCGCGACGGCGACGGCTGGCGTATCACCGGACGCAAACACCCGGTTGCTCATGGTGATTGCGCGGACACTCTCGTCGTCAGCGCGGTGAGTGGTGACGGTGTCGGATTGTTCCTGGTCGCTCCCGCCGACCCCGGCGTCCGGTTGCGGCCGTACACCACGCATGACGGGCAACGGGGCGCGGACATCGAATTCGACGGTGCTCTGGCCGAGCCGCTAGGCGACGCCGCCGACGCTACCGAGGCCATTCGCGCGGCCCTGGCCGGAGCTCAGGCCGCGCTGTGTGCCGAGGCTGTTGGGGCGATGGAGGAATCGCTGCGGCTTACCGCTGAATACCTGAAGACTCGCAAACAGTTCGGTGTGCCGCTGCGTACCTTTCAGACTCTCACCCAGCGGGCTGCCGACATGTACGTGTCGCTGGAGTTGGCGCGTGGCATGAGTATGTATGCGTCCATGTCTCTCGCTGACGGGGTTGTCGATCCGATGGTTGCGTCTCGTGCCAAGCTGCGTATCGGGCGGTCTGCCAGGCACATTGGGCAGGAGGCTATCCAGATGCACGGTGGTATCGGTATGACCGACGAGTATCCGGTTGGCCACTACACGGCGCGATTGAATGCCATCGAACACACGCTCGGCGACTCGGCTGACCATTTGCGGTATCTCGGGGGGCATGTCGCTGACTATCAGATGGTTGAGATCTGATCGAAGAGCCGAAGAACAAAAGATACAAGACGCCTGGAGAAGGGAGAGGGGCTGGCTGGGTTGGGGAGGCTCACTCACCTACCAGCCCCATTACGGCTCGGCCGTGGATCGGCCCGGTGTGGGGTACAAGCACTCTGAAGTTGTCGAGGTACACGCACCGTGAAGGTGCCGGGAGGAAAGAAGATTCGAGGTCGTCTCGAGTGTTTGGGTCTTGGGTCTTTGGGCTTGTGTCTCGAGAAGGTGATCCGTGCAGTCCGTGGGCCGGGATCGGCGGGTTACGGCTCCCGGCTTGGCGTCAGCTCAAGTGCGGTAGGGCAGGCGAGGCGACCACACTCTATGTAGTTTTGCGCACGCCAGCAGGATACGAGCAGCACTGGTTTCACGCTGCCCGTGAGCGCCACTTTCGGCAACTCGAATCGATCGCAGCCGCGATCGACTGCCCGACGTGATGACGATCGTTCACGCGCGGTGTGCCGGTGGGGTCAACACTCTTCGGTGCAATCCACCCGGTGCGGCCCCGATACGGTGAGTTTTTCCCCATAACAACGGTTTTCCAGCCATCAGGCCCATCGTTGATCAACGCGTGGCAGTGATCGCAGGCGAGTGTCAGGTTGTTGATGTCGGTTGGGCCGCCTTTTGCCCAGTCGGTGACGTGGTGGGCGGCGCACATACTGGCTGGTTGTTCACACCCCGGGCGGGTGCATCCCTTGTCGCGGGCGATCAGTGCCAGGCGTTGGGCTCGGTTGGCGGTGCGGCGGGAACGTTGCAGGTACAGCGGCATCCCGTCGCCGTCGAGGACCGCGATCACCGGGTGAGTGCCCTCGGCCATCTTCAGCGCTTCGTTGATCGAGACCTGGGTGCCGGTGTTGGTGGTGGCCACCCCGGTCCCGTTCTCGAGGTCGGTGAGGCTCATGGTGAGCACGACCTCGACGGGCAGGCCCCGGTGCATGCCGAGTGCACGCATGTTCACGCCCGGCTGCATCAGGGCGAGCATGGCGTCGTGGGTGCGCTGCCCGGCATCACGCCGGTCACGGTGCGCGGCGGCATCGAGAACACTGTCGGCGATGAACCCGCCACTGGCGGTGGGGCTTTCCGGGTCTTCGAGGTTGCACATGCCGGGCCGCGCGAGTTTGGCGAACACCGCATCCAGGCATGCCCGCAGTTCGGGGGTGATCCAGCCTTCGATGCGGGACATGCCGTCTACGCCGGGGCGGCACAGGGTGATCCCGCGGCGACGGCGACGGTCGGCATCGGAGACAACCTTCCCGTCCGGATCCAGCCGCGCCAGGATGTCCCGGCCGATCTTCGGCAGATCATCCGGCCAGCCCTCACGCGAGTAGTCGACGAGGATCTCCTCGGCCTCTGCGCGTGCTTCGGTGGGGATTTCGGTCGGGAGGTGGTCCATGACGTCCATGATGTTGCGGACGTGATCACGGGAAATCTCCCCGGCGGCAAACGCTTCCGCCATGACAGGGAGCACCGCGGGCCGCAGGTGTCCGCTTGGTTCGAAAAATTCCCCGCAATGGTGGGTGATCTTCACCCGCAAGGCCGCGTCATAACGCGACAAGCCGAGGGTGTGCCGAAGGAACGGCACCATCTTCCCCGCACCACTGCGCGCGTGCAGCGACCGTTCCCCGGCTTCGATGATCAGCCGCGTATCCAGCGCCGCGAGCTGCCGCTTGCAGGCTTCGAGCTGCTGCATCAACGCCACGACATCCTCATCGGAGAACTGGGCCATCGCCGAGTTCTGGATGGTTTCGGTCAGGGTCGAGACCGCGGCCGCCAGTTCAGCGATACCGCAGTCGTCGAGTGTCACCCCATTCGAATCCATGTGCTAATTCTACCCCGACCCAACCGCGATCGATAGCCGAATTGCATTGTGAATCAAGCCATTTCGGATATCGCATCGCTCCTTCGTCGAGGCCACCACAGCCGATCACCCAGATCGACCGCCAGCGCCGGCATCAGAACCGTCCGCACCACAAAGGTGTCGAGCAGCACCCCGAACGCCACCGCGAACCCGATTTCCGCCGCGAAAACCAAAGGCAGCGTGAGCAATGCCGCAAATGTCCCGGCCAATACGACGCCCGCAGCGGTAATCGTTCCGCTGGTCGTGCGCATCGCGATGACCGTCGCCGCGGCGGTATCGTGGTTCGCGGTCTCCTCACGGATTCTGGGCATCAGAAAGATGCTGTAGTCGATGCCCAAACTGACGAGGAATACGAAGGCCCACAGCGGAAACGACGGATCCGCGCCGGCGAAGCCCAGCACCCGGTCGAACACCACCGCGCTGACACCGAGGGCTGCCGCCAGCGACAGGACCACGGTCGCCAGCACCAGTGCGGGGGCGACCAATGCCCGGAGCAGGATCGCCATGACGACCAGAACCACCAACAGAACCAAGGGCACAACCAGATTACGGTCGTGACGGGCCGACACCTGGGTGTCCAGGGCTACCGCGCTGCTGCCGCCCACCATCGCGCCAGGCACCGCGTGCACCGCCGAGCGGAGATGTTTGACGGTAGCGAACGCCGCATCGCTCCAGGTGGTGTCGGCCGTTGTTGCCTCGAGATAGGCGAGACCGTCGACCTGCATAGGCGTCGAAATCATCACCACCCCAGAGACTCCCGCCGCCAGCTCCCGCAGCCGATCTGCCTCCGATGCCGGACCGATGATCTGCGCGGGATCTCCCGAACCCCCCGGAAAGTGCTCGAGCAGCAGTTGCTCACCGGCCACCGCGTCCGGGCGGGTTCGGAAAGTGTCCTGCGCCCGCAGTCCGGACGCGTGCAAGCCGAACAAACCCAAGGCGAGAAATGCCAGTATCACCGCGGTCACCTGCCACACCCGCCGTGGATGGGACGTGATCAGGCGTTCGAGGCCGCGGCCCCGCCGGCCGCAGGCGCGTTCCGAATCACCGAAACGTGGTGCGGCAGGCCAGAATATCCAGCGGCCACACAGCACCAGCAGCGCCGGGTACAGGGTGGTGAGGACGGCGAAGCTGACCAGGACGCCCGTCGCCATCACCGGGCCGAGGCTCTTGGTCGAGTTCAGATCGGCTACCACCAGACACAGCAGGCTCAGGGCGACCGTGACCGCACTCGCGGCGATCGCCGGTCCTGCGTGGCGGATCGCCGTGATCATGGCTGTGTATCGATTCTCGGTGCGCCGCAGCTCCTCTCGATAGCGTGCGGTGAGGAGCAGCGCGTAGTCGGTGCCCGCGCCGAAAACCAGGACGGTGAGCAGGAATTCGGTATCGCTGTTGACGGTGAGACCGGCATGCGCGGCCAGGAGGTAGATCAGCCCCTGGGCGATGGTCAAGGCCACTCCGACGCACAGTAGCGGCAACAGCCACAGCACCGGACTGCGATAGGTGACGAGCAGGATGACGATGACGATCGCGATGGTCACGTACAGCAGTGTCGAGTTCACCGCCGAGAACGCATCGGCGGAATCGGCCCCGTAGCCCGCCGGGCCGGTGACATGGACGCTCATGCCCGCGTCGGAGACGATCTCGCGGATCGACTTCACAGTGGGCAGGGCGCCCGTGACGCCCTTGTCTCCCACGCTGATCGGGACCACCACCTGAATCGCTTTGCCGTCGTCGGATACGACCGGACTCGAGATGGGCCCGCGCACCTGCGGCAGCATCCCGAACCGAATGGCGTCCGCCTCGGCCCGCGCTCGCGCGGATCCGCTCGAGACTGTGTCACCCCGGTCGTAGACGACCACCGCCGGATACACATCCGTCCCGATGAACCTTCCGGTCAGCTCGGAAACCTTTGTCGACTCAGCGCTTTTCGGAAGCCACGTGGTCGCGTCGTTCTTCTCCGCCCCGCCCAACTTGCCCGCGAGGCCACCGGTCGCGATGACCGCCACCACCCAGAAAGCGATGGCGACCCAAGCGATTCGCCGCACGCTATTCACCAGCCACCGGTACCGAGCGGGTGAGCTGATCGATCCGGGCGATGCGGCCGTCCGGGGCCAGCCGGCCGACCATGCAGATCTCCGTGGCCGTCGGTCCGGTCGTGCGCAGGGTCGCGAACAAGGTGTAGTGGGCGGCGATGCTGTCACCCGACAGCAGGGCGTGGTGCACGTGCACACGGACCGATTCGGCGTTCTTGCGGGCCGGGCGGGCATGGACGACCAAGGCCTGGCGGGTCAGGTGGAGGCCGTCGGTGCGGTAGTCGATGTCGGGGGTGAACCAGCGGTCGACCACGGCGGCCGGTTCGTCGGCGCCGAAGGCCATCTCGTGGGGGTAGGTGGTGAGGTACTCGTGCAGGTCGGATTCGCTTCGCATGCGGCCACAGTGCGGGGCAGGCCTCACAACGGGCTCACAGCGCGCTCACATCCGCGCGTACTGCACCCGCATCACATGCTCACGCGAGCTGATCGCGGTCGTGATCGTGCCGCTCCCGCGCCCTCCGTTCACAGGCCCCGGCCTCGGTCGCTACCCGTAGGCAGGCTTCGATCGCCGCGAGGGCCTCGGCCCGCAGGAGGGCACGGCCGCGCTCGTAAGCGGTCGCGGCCACCTCGCGGCCGAGAGCGGCGTCCAGTTCCGTTCGGAGCGCTACGATGTCGGGATAGCCGGCATCGGGAGCGCCGCGCAGGGAATGTCCGGCTCCCAGCGCCTCGGCGGCCGCTTCGGCTGCCCCGCCCGCCAGGCAGGTTCGCGCCACGCCGACGCTCACCTCGGCGGCCATCGGCAAGTCCCGGATCGCCACCGCGTTCGCCCACGCGTCGGCACAGTGGGTGGCGGCCGCCGCGATCCGGCCCTCGGCCGCGCGGAGCAGACCCATCCGCAGGCCGAACATGGCTCGGTACGACCGGTCCTCGCCGACGGCCCGGTTCAAGTCGGCCTCGACCCGGCGCAGACAGCGCGCGGATTCGGCCGGGTCCCTGTCGAATCGCGCGATATCGGCCGCCAACAGTTGAGTCATGACCGTGTCACCGGCCGAGAGAGACTCCTGAGCCAGTGCGGTCAGGTCCGACCGCGCGGCCTCCACCTCGCCGGAATGCAAGCGCACCATGACCAGCCACACCCGCAGCGCGACAGGCCTGCCCAACTCCTCCGCCGCGACCAGCGCCGCCGCCATCGCCTCCTCGCCCCCGCCGAAATCGCCGAGCGCGGCCCGCGTGAACGCCAGGTACGTCAGCGCCGTCGACCATCCCCATCGCTCCCCGGCCGCCTCGAAACACTCCGTGGCCATCCGCAAATCCGCGTCCAGCAGCGCCAGCCCGGACTCATTGGCATGCAAGAACGATCGCACCAACCAGAACATCCCCCGAGTCCACGCATCCGGATGCCCCAGCCACGGCTCCACCACCTCCAGCCCCGCATCAACCCGCTCGGCCGCCAATGCCACCAGTGCCCAAGCCAATTCCGCCGCGCCGTCCGCCTCCTGACCCGGTGCTGCACCCGCTTCCGCCGCTGGAGCAGGTCCTCCTGCCGCCGACGTCGCAGATCCTGCCGCCGCCCCATCGGTCAGCGGGGTTTGGCCGGGCGATCTGCCCGGCTGCTGATTCGGTGAGGCCGGTCGATGTGCGGCAGCGCCGGCGGCAGGGAGATCGATGCCGCTCCAGCGGCGGATGTGGTCGGTGGCGGCGGCGAGTTCGGTGGCCTGGGCCGCGAGCATGGAGTGGAGGGCGAACGCGGCGGCCAGCGGCGGGTGGGGGTGGGCGGGCGATTGCTCGAGGATCGGGCGGAGCAGGCGGACCGCGTCGTGGTGGTTGGCGTGCAAGGCCCAATACATGCCGAGGGCGGAGCCCAGGCGGGCCGCGGTGGCGGTGTCGCCGGATTCCTGGGCGAAGCGGAGGGCCGCGATCAGGTGATCGCGGTCGGCGTCGAGGAGTTCGAGCCAGGGAAGCTGGTCGCGGCCGCGTAGGTGCGGGTGGGCGGACTCGGCGAGAATTGCGTAATAGGCCGTGTGGGCCGCCTTGGTCGAATCCAGTTCGCTTCGGGCGGTGAGCTGTTCGAGTCCGTAGGCGCGCACCGATTCGAGCATGCGGTAACGGGGTTGTGGCGCTGAGACAATGGGATCGGAGTCGGTGACGTCCACGAGTTGCAGCAGCGACTTGTCCAGCAGTGCTTCCAGTTCGGCCGCGTTCACGCCGATGCCCTCGGCTGCGGGCGGGGTGAACGGGGCGGGAAAGGCCGACAGGCGGGCCAAGGCGGTCCGTTGCGCGGCGTCGAGAAGCTCCCAGTCCCAATCCAATACAGCGCGCAGCGTGCGGTGGCGGGGGAGTGCGGTGCGGTTGCCGCCCGACAGGACGGTGAAGCGATCCCCCAGTCGGGAGCGCAGCACGGACAGGGGCATGACGCGCAACTTCGCGGCGGCGAGCTCCAGCGCCAAGGGCAGTCCATCCAGCCGGCGGCAGATCTCGGCGACGGTTTCGAGGTCGGCCTCGGTCGGCTCGAGCTCCGGGCGGATCGCCGCGGCCCGATCCAGGAACAGCCGGACCGACGGATAGTCGGCGGCATCAGCCGAATTCGCCGACGGCACCGCCAAAGGGGCTGTTTCCCACAGTGTTTCCCCGGCGATACCCAGCGATTGACGGCTGGTCGCGAGAACACACAGCTGCGGGACCCGGCCGAGGAGATCCTCGGCGAAGCGGGCGACCCCGTCGATGAGATGCTCACAGTTGTCGAGCACCAGCAGGGTCGGCGCGGTCGGCAATGCCTCGGCCAGCAGCCCTGTCGGATCGGCGGCCGAGTGCTCGATCGTCCGCGACGGCGCCACCCCCAGTGCCGCCGCCACGGCTTGCGGTAGATCCGAAGAATCGGTTACCGCCGCCAGTTCCGCCATTCCCACCCCGCCCGCGAACCGCCCACCCACCTCATTCGCGACGGCCACCGCCAACCGGGTTTTCCCAGCCCCGCCCGGCCCCACCAACGTCACCAGCCGCTCGCTTCCGGTCAGCCTCCCGACCTCGCCCAGCTCCAGCTCCCGCCCGATGAATCTGGTCAACGGAACCCGCAGTCGCGCCGCCGAACTCGCACCCGTCTCGCTTGTGGTGCGCGGATCCCGAAGCGCCACTGCCGAATCCGGCGAGTCCCCGGCGTGGCTGTCCGGAGCCTCGCCGCGGAGCAGCTTCAGGTGGACAGCGGCGAGTTCCGGACCGGGGTCGATGCCCAATTCGGCAGCCAGCAGGGTTCGGTAGCGGTCGTAGGCGGTGAGGGCTTCGGCAGTCCGGGCGGCGTCGTGGAGGGCCTGGATATGAAGGAGGCGAGGGCGCTCACGGAGGGGGTGGGCGGCGAGGAGGGCTTCGAGTTCGGTGATCAGGAGCGGGTCGCCGGCCCGGGCGGGCAGCTCGATTGCCAGGGCCGATTCGGTGGCGATGACGCGGAGTTCGTCCAGGCGGGTGGCGGTGGCCGCGGCGAAAGGGAGGGTCGCGATGTCGCTGAGGGCGGGGCCACGCCACAATGCCAGCGCCTCGCGCAGTTGCTGGACGGCGCGAGTCCGGTCGCCGCGTCCGGTGCTCACCGAGCCGCCCCGAACCAGACGTTCGAAACGGTGGATGTCCACGGACAGGCCGGCGATATCGAGCAGGTAGCCGCCGGCGCCCGAGCGGATCGGCGCTTCGGCCGGCAGGGTGCGGCGGAGGCGGGAAACCAGCTCGTGCAGTGCGTGTTCGGGGCGTTTGGGCGGGGTCTCGGGCCATAGATCGGTGATCAGCGTCCCCACGCTCACCGTGCGGCCGGGGTCCAGGGCCAGTCGAATCAATAGTCCCCGCAGTCGTGTTCCTGCGACGGGGATCGGCCGGTTGTCGGCCGAAACCTCCAGTGGGCCCAGGATCGCGATGCGCACTCCGCGAGTCTGGCACGGCGGCACACCGTGTACCGCAATCCGCTCGACCCCCCGAGCGGGTTCCGGTCCGCGACGGCGTCAGTGCGCCGGGGACAGTAGGCGGGTTCGCTGGCGGGCTTCCTCTTCGGCGCAGGTGGTCGTGAGGGCGCGGTGGCGGTTGGTGCGGACGGCGGCGCTGAAGAGCTGGTATTCGGCCGAGGGGACGCAGACTTCGCGATAGGGATGTCGCTGGCCGACGCGGCGCTGTGGGCCGGGGATGACTACACCGCGGCGGGGGTCGGGACCGGTCTCCTGGTCACGGACCCACGTCTGCATGATGTGCGAATCGATACTGGGCAGGTATTCCACCGCACGATCCCATTCCAGGCCCTCCACCTGCATCGGATCGGCGACCGCGGTGACGACGACAGCGTATGCCGCACCGACGGAGTTGTCCGCCATTGGATCTACCCCCTGTCCATGCTCGAGATCTCCGGCGTTGCGCGGGGAATGTTCAGGATACTTCGAAAGATCTTGCACTACTGAGTGTTTCGCTGTACCCGCAAGTGGGCTGCGGGTACTCGTCAGTCTTCGGGGGTGCGAATCGGGCAGGTGCCGACGGAATTCCGGCCCCGTCGCGCGGGTCGAGCGGGGGTGGTCGCAGTGGCGCGAATCACCCCGTGAACGCATCCAGGAATACCCCTCCGGCCCGCTATGTTCAAGTGGTTGCCATATCCACCAAATGTGGACGCGCCCCTAGGAGGACCCGTGCAGTTCGGAATTTTCAGCGTCGGCGACGTGACGATGGACCCCACCACCGGCCGGACGCCCAGCGAGGCCGAGCGCATCCAGGCCATGGTCAGCATCGCCCTCAAGGCCGAAGAGGTCGGTCTCGACGTCTTCGCCACCGGCGAGCACCACAACCCGCCCTTCGTGCCCTCCTCGCCGACCACCATGCTCGGCTACGTCGCGGCCAAGACCGAGAAGCTGATCCTCTCGACCGCAACGACGCTGATCACCACCAACGACCCGGTCAAGATCGCCGAGGACTTCGCCATGCTGCAGCACCTGGCCGGCGGCCGGGTGGACCTCATGATGGGCCGCGGCAACACCGGGCCCGTCTACCCCTGGTTCGGCAAGGACATCCGCGACGGGCTGCCGCTCGCCATCGAGAACTACCACCTGCTGCGCCGCCTGTGGCGCGAACAGCGCGTGGACTGGGAAGGCAAGTTCCGCACCCCGCTGCAGGGCTTCACCGCCACCCCGGCACCCCTGGACGGCACCCCGCCGTTCGTGTGGCACGGCTCCATCCGCTCGGCCGAGATCGCCGAGCAGGCCGCCTATTACGGTGACGGCTTCTTCCACAACAACATCTTCTGGGACATGCAGCACACCAAGCAGATGGTGAACCTGTACCGCCGGCGCTTCGAGCACTACGGGCACGGCGCGGCCGAACAGGCCATCGTCGGACTCGGCGGGCAGGTGTTCATGGCCGAGACCGAGGCCGCGGCCAAGAAGTTCTTCCGGCCCTACTTCGACAACGCGCCCGTCTACGGGCACGGTCCGTCGATGGAGGACTTCACCGAACTGACCCCGCTCACCGTCGGCACCCCCGAACAGGTCATCGAACGCACCCTCGGCTTCGCCGACAGCGTCGGCGACTACCAGCGGCAGCTGTTCCTCATGGACCACGCCGGCCTGCCGCTGGAGGTGGTGCTCGAACAGCTCGAGATCCTCGGCAAGGAGGTCGTGCCGGTGCTGCGCAAGGAATTCGAGGCGCGCCGCCCCGCCGGAGTGCCCAGCGATCCGCCCACCCACGCGTCGCTGGTCGCCGCCGGCCCCGACGCCCCGCACCACCTGGTCGAGCCCGCCCGCGAGCACGTGCTCGCCGAAAAGAACTGAGGCCGAGCATGAGTCGCAAACTGGTAGTACTGACCGCCGGGCTCTCGCAGCCCTCCTCCACCCGGCTGCTCGCCGACCAGCTCGCCGCCGCGGTCACCGCGGCGGTGGGCGGGCGCGGGGAGAGCCTCGAGGTCGAGGTCATCGAACTACGGGAACTGGCAAGCGATCTCGCCACCATGATGACCACCGGGCTGCCCACGCCCGCCGTGGCCGCGGCGCGGCAGCAGGTTTCCGACGCCGACGGGCTGATCGCGGTGACACCGGTGTTCACGGCCAGCTACAGCGGGCTGTTCAAGATGTTCATCGACGTCCTCGACACCGATTCGCTCAACGGCATGCCGGTGCTGATCGCCGCCACCGCGGGCACTGCCCGGCATTCGCTGGTGCTCGACCACGCCCTGCGGCCGCTGTTCTCCTATCTGCGTGCCGTCGTGGTCCCGACCGGCGTGTTCGCCGCCACCGAGGATTTCGGCTCCACCGGACTGGCCGAGCGCATCCACCGCGGGGCCGCCGAACTGGCCCAACTGATCGTCGCCGAACCGACCAGCGTGCAGGGCTTCCTGCAGGACGAGCCGATCCGGCACCGGACCTCCGGCAATGGTGTCGGCGCGGTACGGCCCTTCAGCGAACTGCTGGCCGGGCACACCGGCGACGGACGGTAACTAATCGATAGCTGAGTAGCATGAGCGGATGGCCCAGGACGTGTTGCCCGCCATCCCGCTCGACTCATGGCGGCCCACCAAGGAAACCCTGCACCGCTACGCCCAGATCGTCGGCAAGGTTGCCCTGGCCAAAGGCATCAGGCGCAACCACTGGTGGCACATGACCTACCGGCTCACCGCCCGCGGCTGGACCACCCTGCCGCTGGGCAGCGCCACCGACGGACCCGTCTTCACCTGCGCCTTCGACTTCTTCGACCACGCGCTGCGGATCTGCAACGACCGCGGCACCGAAGAGGAGGTGCCGCTCGCGGGCCAGTCGGTGGCGACTTTCTACACCGAGACCATGCACGCGCTGCGCAACCTCGGCGTCGACGTGGTCATCGCCCATCCCACGCCCTTCGATCTGCCCGACCACGGCCGGCCCTTCGACGAGGACGAGCAACACCACACCTACGACCCGGCCGCCGCGCAGCGCGCATTCCACGTGCAGAGCCAGGTCGGACGCATCCTGGAAGAATTCAGCGCCACCTACTCCGGCAAGATCAGCCCCGTCCAGATCTTCTGGCACACCTTCGACCTGGCGGTCCAGCGCTTCTCCGACCGCAAGATCCCCATGCCCGACAGCGTGGACCCGGTGACCCGCGAGGCCTACTCGCGCGAGGTGATCAGCGCCGGGTTCTGGTTCGGCGACGACAAGGTCCCCGCCCCGACCTTCTACTCCTACACCGCGCCCGAACCGGCCGGGCTCGCCGACCAGCCGCTGCGGCCCGCCCAGGCCCACTGGGTGGCCTCTGGGTCCGGGCACAGCGCCTACCTGCCCTACGACGACGTCCGGGCCAGCGCGGACCCGGTCGCCACCGCGCTGGACTTCTTCCAATCCGCATATGAGGCCGGATCGAGTCTCGCGCGCTGGGACGCTGTCGGTCTGGCCTGCCACAATGGCATCACAGATCCGGTGCTCACCACACCACGGCTGGGCTGGCCGGAATAACCCGATGCCCCGAACCGTCTCTCACACATAGTGTGTCGTATGGGAGATGCGGGAGGGTCACCATGGGGAGAAGGCCCGTGAGGCTTTCGCGTGTGGAGAAAAGGGGTCCAGATGCGTGAGGAACGCGTACCGAATCCGACGCTGACCGCATACCGCGAGACCGCCTTCACCGCCGGGCCCAGCACCCGGCTCGGGCTGATGGGCGCCCTGGTTCTCGGCAGCGTCATCCTGGTCTGGGCCGCCGAACGAGCCTCCAGCGAAGGCGACGACCACGGCTGGTTCGTCGCGGTCTCGGTTGCCGGACTGTTCGTGGCCCGCGGGCTGTACCTGCGCCGGCCCATCACCCTGCCGCACCTCACCGGCGCGGCCATGACCCTGGTCGTCTCCAACTTCAGCTACCGGACCGATCACCCGGGCGTCGGATTCGTGTTCCTGGCCGTCAGCGGCGCCATCCTGGTGCTGCCGCAGGGCAGCAAACCGCAACCCGAACAACTACCGCGAGTGGCCGAGCTGGTGCGGCGCAGCAGCAGGGATCCGCTGGCACCGTTCGCGCTGCACTCGTCCAAGACCTACTACTTCGACACCCACGGCTCCGCGGCGCTCGCCTATCGGGCCCGCCTCGGGTTCGCGGTCGTCTCCGGCGATCCGATCGGCGACCCGTCGCAGTTCCCGGGGCTGCTGACAGAGTTCTCGCTGTTCGCGGGCAGCCACGGGTGGCGCATCGCCGTGCTCGGCGCCAGCCCCGAAGTCAGCGAGTTGTGGCAGCAGCGGGCCGTCGACCATCGCGGACTGCGCGCCATCTCGGTGGGCCGGGACGTGGTCGTCGACGTCGACCGCTTCGACCTGGTGGGCCGCAAGTTCCGCAACTTGCGCCAGGCCGTGAGCCGCACCAAGAACGTCGGTGTGACCACCGAGATCCTGCCCGAGGTCGCGCTCACCGAACCGCAGCGCGAGAACCTGCTGTCCATCGTGGACGAATGGGGGACCGGACGGCAGACCCGCGGCTTCTCCATGATCCTCGACCACCTGCTCGACGGCCGGCACCCCGGCATGCTCGTGGTACTGGCCCGCGACGCCGACGGTGAAGTGGCCGGCTTCCAGCGCTACGGGTCCTCCGGCAACGGCCAGGACCTGAGCCTCGACGTGCCCTGGCGGCGGCACGACGCACCCAACGGGCTCGACGAACGCATGATCGTGGACCTGGTGGAGTACGCGCGCGACCACGGGATCAAGCGAATCTCGCTGGCGTTCGCGGCGTTTCCGGAGATCTTCGCCGACAAGCATCGGTCACGGACCATGCAGGCGGTGTATCTGGCGGTGCGACTGGGCGATCCGTTGATCCGGCTGGAATCGCTGTACCGATTCCTGCGGAAGTTCAATGCCTTCGGCGATCAGCGCTACGTGCTGATCCGCTGGCGCGAGGTGCCGATCGCGGCGCTGGCGCTGCTGTCGCTGGAGTTCGTGCCGCACCGCAAGCAGTACTGAATTTCTCAGCGCAGGAAGTCGACCAGCGCCGCGGCGAAGGCCGGGTCGGCGACCGCGGCGAGGTGATCGCCCTTGACCACCACGCACTCGGCGTTCGGAAGCGCGGCGGCGAGGCGTTGGGGTTCGACGGCCAGCGGGTCGGCGTCGCCCGCCAGCACCAGCGTCGGAACGGTGACGCCGGTGAGGGATTCGATCGGGGCCTCGTTCAGCGCGGTGGCCACCGCGGCGATGGCCGCGCGGTCCGCGCCCAGGGCGTCGGCCAGGATGCGGAACATGCGTGCCAACTCGGGGACATCCGCGGCGTCACCGGACATGGCGGTCACGATGTCCTGGGCTTGGATGACCCGCCAGTCGATGCCGCCGCAGTCCACCACGCCCGCGCCGATGCCGCCGATCACCAGCCGCTGCACCCGCGCATCTGCTCCCGCCACCAGCAGCGAGATGATCCCGCCCATCGAATAGCCCACCAGCGCAACCTGATCCAGGGCGAGATGGTCGAACAGCGCGCGCATGTCGTCGGCCATGGCCTGCCAGGAGTAGCGGGCCGGGTCGTGCGGCTTGTCCGAACGGCCGTGCCCGCGCGCGTCCAGCGAGATGACGTGATGGCCGGCCTTCTCCAGTGCCGCGACCACGCCCATGCTCATCCAATTGGCATTGGTGTCGGCCACGATTCCGTGCTGCAACACCACCGGGACGCCCTCGCCCTCCCACACGCGGTAGTTGAGTTCGAGGCCGTCCCAGGTGGTGAATTTCGCCATGGCGGCGATGCTAGCGGCCAGGTCGGCGACTTCGATCGGTAATAGCGGCCAGGCGCGCCGGTGTCTCAGCCCATGCGGGCCATGATCGCGCGGGGCAGCAGCGGCATCGCCAATCCCAGTACCCGCCACGGCCATTCGGGCACCGAGGCGCGCACCGTCTCGCGCTCGATGGCGGCGACCATCGACCGGACGCCCTTCTCCAGCGGCACCACGAGCTTCGCGTCCCCGGCCTTGGCGGACATGTCGGTGGCGATGAAGCCCGGCTGCACCGTGGTGACCTTGATCGGGGTGCCGCGCAACTCGATCGCCAGGCCCTCGCCCAGCGCGGTCACGCCCGCCTTGCTGGCCGCGTACGCCGCCTTCTTGCCGGGCAGTCCGCGCACCGCGCTCATGGACGAGACGAGCACCAGGTGCCCGGCGTCCGCCCGGCGGAAGATGCTCATCGCCGCCTCGGCCTGGGCCAGCGCGCTCACGAAATTCGTGGTGGCGGTGGCGAGATTGGCGTCGGCGCGGCCGGTGCCCAGGCGCGCGCCCTTGCCGATCCCGGCGTTGACGATGATCCGGTCCAGCCCGCCGAGCTCCTCGCGCAGCTCGTCGAAGACCTTCGGGACGGCGGCGTGATCGTCGACGTCCAGGCCGCGTACCGCGACGGTGATGCCGGGGTGCGCGGCCAGCAATTCGTCCCGCAGCTCCTCCAGATTCGAGACCCGCCGGGCGCACAACGCCAGATCGCGTCCGCGACTCGCGAATTCGCGGGCCATGCCCGCCCCCAGTCCGGAGCTGGCGCCGGTGATGAGAATCTTCCGCCTGGTCATGCGCTCACCCTAGTTACCCGAACGAACCGGTGCTCGCGGGTGCGGGCGCCAGATGCCAAGCGCCGCAGTTCTTGGTGGAGAAGGCGACGTCGGTTGCCTTGATCTCCACCGTGATCGACCGCAGCCGGGTGAAGTCGCTGGCGATGATGTAGTAGTTCGGGTCCGGGTAGTCCTCGGCGGTCTGGACCTTCCACAGCCGCCGCCAGAAGCAGCCGGCGGGGGCCGGGTCCGTGGTCCCGTCGCCGATATAGAAACCCGGCTTGATATCCAGATTGACCAAATACGTCCCGTCGACCGTGATATCGGTGGCGGGTTCGGCAGCCGCAATTCCGGATGCCGCCATTGTCAGCGCGGAAGCGAATGCCCCCGCGGCCATGAGCGCGCCTGCACGCACGATGATCCTCCCTGAGCAGTTCAGTGCACCGCACGGTTCCCTGCGTGCGGTGTCGGGCGATCCCCGCATCTCCCGGGGAGGGGTTTATCAGAAATTCCGGTCTGTTTTCGGGAAATCGGACGATTTCTGGGAATTCACAATCGCGGCGATGCTCTTTCGGTCTCTACAGCGATATTCAGTCATGGGAAGACTTCGCCCGGTCACGACCGGATGCGCCGGCGACTGCGCCCGGCTGTGCACCGACACCGGACTCGCGGCTGTCCTCGCCGCCGATCGCGGCCTGCTGCACTGGCGTGCTATGAGCCGCCTCGGCGACCCCGGCCTGGCCGAACACGCCGTGCAGGAAACCCTGCTGCGGGGGTGGCGGGCCTGCGCCAGCTATGACCCGGACCGGGGCAGCGTGCGCACCTGGCTGCTCACCATCGAACGCAATGTGCTCACCGACATCGCGCGCTTCCGGGCCGCCCGGCCCGGCGACACCTGCTGGGACGAGATCGGGGAACAGGCGGAGAACCGGTGCGCCCGACCCGACTTCACCGAGGCGCTGACCGACGGGATGCTGGTCGCCGACCTGCTGGCGCAGCTGCCCGCACCGCAGCGCGACGCCGTCGAACAGGTCATCCTGCGCGACCGCGCCTACCAGGATGTGGCCGCTGACCTGGGCATTCCGGTGGGCACGGTCAAGACCCGGGTGCACTATGCGCTGCGATCGTTGCGGCGTGTGCCGATCAGTGCGTAATCCGGCGGGGTGAACCGACGGGCCCTCCAGCACGTCGAACAAGTAGCGGACGTATCGAACTCGTCCGCGGCCCGAGCGAGGAGTTACCCATGACCGACACCACCCCGGATCCCGGCGGTTTCCGCCTCGATCGCCGCACCGCCCTGGCAACCACCGCGGTCGCCGCCACCGCGCTCGTCGTGGTGGGCTGCGGCAGCACCTCCGACAAGCCCGCGTCGGCCGCGCCGAGAGCCGAACCCGGCGGGCCCGACCCGATGCCCGCCAAGAAGCTGGACACGCTGGCCAATACCTCCGATGTGCCGGTCGGTGGGGGGTTGATCACCGGCGGCACCGTCATCACCCAGCCCTCCGCGGGGTCGTTCCAGGGGTTCTCCGCGACCTGTACGCACCTGGGGTGCCAGGTGAATTCCGTGTCCGGTGGCCTGATCCGGTGCCCGTGCCACGGCAGCACCTTCAATCTGGACGGCTCGGTGGCCGGGGGCCCGGCGCCGCGGGCGCTGGACCCGCGGGCCATCCGCGTGGACGGCGACCAGATCGTCACGGCCTGACCAGGTAGAACGTGGGTGCGGCTCGACGCCGGGGGATTGCGTCGAGCCGCTGTGGCGCGCCGTTCGGGCGGGACACGCGGGGTGCGGGATAGTTGGCCCAGTGGTTGCTCGTCATTGCGCCCGGTAGTGCTGATGATCAGGGCATTTCGGTCGTTTGACCACTCATAACGGTTCCGTCACGACGCTTGCCAGTGGGTAACTGGTGTTGCAAGAGTGAGCCACTGGGTCTGGTGTTACTAGTGGGAAGGGAGGGGCGCTCTGCCCCGAGCGCCGCCGCTTATGAAACGAAGCATCACCAAGTCCGGAATCTGCACCGCCGTCACCGCGGCGGCCATCACCACCGTGGCCGGGATAGTCCCGGTCGCCGCGCTGGCTGCGCCGGCGCTGCCCGAACTACCCCAGAAGCTCGCGGGGAAGACCATCTTCCTGGACCCGGGTCATCAGGGACCCAATCACAGCCAGGACACCAACAAACAGGTCAGTGACGGACGCGGCGGCACCAAGGAGTGCCAGACCACCGGCATGACCACCCTGCACGGCATCGCCGAGCACACCATCACCTGGAACGTCGCGCAGCTGGTCCGCACCTCGCTCGAGGGCCTGGGCGCGCACGTGGTGCTGAGCCGGCCCGACGACACCGGGTGGGGCGGCTGCATCGACGAACGGGCCAAGGCCGCCAACGCCTCCGGCGCCGACGTCGCCGTCAGCATCCACGCCGACAGCGGTCCCGCCGACGGCCACGGCTTCCACCTCATCGTGCCGCAGCTGCCGGTCGCCGACGCCAAGGTCAACGAGGTGCAGTCCGGCCCCGGCCTGGCTGCCAGCAAGGCCATGCGCGACACCTACGTGCAGAGCGGGTACCAGGTCGCGACCTACAACGGCGCGGTCGACGGATTGCAGACCCGCTCCGACATCGCCGGTCCCGCACTGACAACGGTGCCGGATGTCTTCCTCGAAATGGGCAACGGCGCCAACGCCGAGGACGCCCAACAGCTGGAGAGCCCGGAAGGGCAGCTCAAGCACGCGGTCACCATCACCACCGGGATCGCATCGTATCTGCTGGGTGTGCCGGTACCCGGCGTCGAGAAGGCGGCCGAGCCGGGAACTCAACCGGGACAACAGGTTCCGGCGCAGGCGGCGCCGGCTCCGGCCGCTCCCGCGGCGGTACCGGCCCCGGAGGCCGCGGTGGTTCCGCAGGCCGCCGTGCCGGTTCCCGAAGCCGTCGCGCCGCAGGCTCCGGCGGCGGCTCCCGAAGCCGTCGCTCCGCCGGCTCCCGCGGCCGCGATTCCGCAGGCTGTGGCGCCCGCGGCGGTGGTACCGCCCGCGCTCGTGGTTCCCGCCCGTGCTCCGCAGGTCACGGGTCCGGCCGCGCCCGCTCCGGCGCAGCCCGGGCAGACCCCGGCCAAGCCCGGACAGGCCCCGGCCCAGCCCGGGCAGACGCCGGCGCCACCGGCCCAGCTGCCCGGACAGTCGGGAGCGGCTCCCGCACAACAGAATCCGGCACAGCAGCAGCCGGGCGACGCGGTGCTCCAGAACGGGCTCCAGATCATCCAGCAGCTCGCCGATCAGTTCCTGAACAACTGGGAGCACGCGCAGACTCCGGCGCAGCCGGGAATCCCGCAGAAGAGCGTGCCGCAGCCGGGAACCACCCCGCAGCAGCAGGGAACTCAGCCGGGGACCTCGCCGCAGGCGGTGCAGCCCAAGCCCGCCACCCCGGCGGTGCGGCCGGTCGCGGATCTGCGTGCGCCGGTGCGGCAATCGCCGGCCACTCCGGGCGGTTCCGGGAACACGGCCGTCAGCCCCGGGACACAGTCGGCGCCGGGCGCACAGCTGGGAACCGACAACAACTCCAGGTCCAATGGTCTGGGCGTGGAGGGCGTGAGCTCGCTGGTGCAGATGGCGGTCAAGTTCCTCGGTCCGCTGGCCAAGATGCTCACCGGTGATTCGGGTCTGGCCCCGGATCTGCTCAACCTGGCCTACAGCGTGGTTTCGGTGCTGAGCTCGACGTTGTTCAGTCCGGCCGCCACCAAGTAGTCGTCCGGCGCTGCCGGGCGGTAGCCCGGCGCTCGTGTCACGGCCGGCTCGCAGTTCGAGATTCGCCCCCGCTCCGGATCATCCGGTGCGGGGGCGATTTTCGTCGGCCTCGGCGCGAATCGAACCGTCCGGCATCATCTGTCGCGTATCCGGAGAATGGGCGACCTCGGGCAAACATTCCGCGATCCGAACACGCGCGGGCTCGTTCGCGGTCGCCTGCCTGGACAGCAAGGTTGTTGCGGCACACCGGCGCACGACCGGACAACTTCGTGTCCGGTGGTTGGCAAGCATCCGGCGCAGGAGTTGCATTGATCGGGCCGGGTCAGCGGGCCGGCGCGAGTGCTCGGCCCGATCAGGACTCGTCGATCGAGGTGGATGATGGCGTTCGGCGTGGGTTTGAGTATCGGCACGGTCAACACGGTCTGCTCCACGGCGGCGGATCGGACCGGAAAGCTTCCCTCCGGCCGTCGAAGTATTCCGCCGGCCACCTGGCGCACCACCCTCACCTTCGACAGTTCGGGCACCGCGCGGGTCGGCCGGATTCCCCGGCACGGGCGCGTCATCACCGACTTCGCGGACCTCACCCAGCGGGGCGCTCCGGTCGCGCGGGTCGGGCACCGGGCGCTCTCCGCGGCCGATCTGGTGGCGACGGTGGCCCACAGCGTGGTCGCGGAGGTGCTCGGGAAACAGCCGGCGGAGGTGCTCGGCCACGGTGACACCGGCATCGCGATCACCCATCCCGCCGGTTACCCGGCCGCGCAGGTGGCCGATCTGCGGACCGCGCTGGACGGGGTCGGTCTCACCGCGGCCGCGCTGGTGGCCGAGCCGATCGCCGCCGCGGCCTGGCTGGCGGCCGAACGTGGTCCGCTCACACCGGGATTGGCGCTGGTCTACGACCTAGGCGGGGCCGGGCTGGACATCACGCTGTTGCGGGTCGGCATGGGCGCGCCGAGCAATCCGATCGTCGGCCTCCCGCTGCATTCGCTGGACTACGGCGGCCGGGCCTTCGGCGACATGGTGGCGCGCACGCTGCGTCGCACGGCCGGGTCCCAGGTGGTGCCGCGAGGGCTCTCCGACGCGGATTCCGGTGAGCTACGCGGCGAGCACATCCGGCGGTCGCTGTCGCTGGTCTACAAATGCCTGCGGATAGCTGACGTCACCATGGCCGATGTGGATCGGATCCTGGTGGTCGGCGGCGCGGCGCGCCCGCCCGAGGTGGCCCAGGTGCTGGCGAAGGAGTTGGCCCGTCCGGTGGTGGTCTCGGCCGATCCGGAGCGGACCATCGCCGACGGCGCGGCCATCGTGGCCCGGCAGGCGCTGCTGGCCCAGGAGTCGGCGAGTCACCGGCATCATTCGCTGACCGGACTCTTCCGGCGTGTCACAAGGGTGGCCGCCCTCTGAGTTGATCTTTCCGTCCCCCAGCGTGAGAACTGATTTCGCACCGTATGGGTACCTCGCCGGGTACGTCCAAGATCGGATTGGCTCTCAACCGCCGGCACGGGTGTGTGACGGTCCACGGCTCTCAGCCGCCCGCTGAAGTCGCGGGGAGGCGGGGGAGCGCTAACTCGTGCAAGCATCTTGCGAACTGTTGTTGACGCCCCTCCAGTTTGGTGTAACTATTGGGTACACATAACGCCACTGACTGGAGAGGTGACGACGATGTCTCCGACCACGACCCCCCTTGACGACCCCGTGGTTGCCGAAGCTCAGGAGTATGCCGACAAGCTGCTGCTGCTCTCGGAAGGGTCGGTGAACAAGCACTTCGACCCGTTCGAGGACATCGACTGGGAAAACCCCGACTTCGATGCCGACGCCCGCCCCGAGCGCTGGATCCTGCCGGAGTCCGCGGACCCGCTCGGCCGCCACGACTGGTACCAGTCGCTGACGGTGGACCAGCAGATCGCGGTCGGCAAGTACCGCCAGGCCAATATCGCCAAGGTCGGCCTGCAGTTCGAGTCCATCCTGATCGCCGGCATGGTGAACCACACCTTCGCGCTGCCCAACGGTGACCCGGAGTTCCGCTACTGCACCCACGAGATGTCCGAGGAACTCAACCACACCCTGATGTTCCAGGAGATGGTGAACCGCATCGGCGTGGACGTCCCGGGCATGGGCCCGCTGGTGCGTCAGTTCCGTCAGATCGTGGTGCCCTTGGCGATCGCGTTCCCGAACCTGTTCTTCATGGCCGTGCTCGGCGGCGAGGAGCCGATCGACCACATCCAGAAGCAGATCCTGCGCTCGGGCGAGGAAGTGCACCCGATCATGCGCGGCGTCATGAGCATTCACGTCGCCGAGGAGGCGCGTCACATCTCCTTCGCGCACGAGTTCCTCAAGCGCCACGTGCCGGAGGGGAATGCGGCCAACCGCTTCGTGCTCTCGATCGCCATGCCGATCGTCATGTTCATCCTGGGCCGCTCCATCGCGACCCCGCCGAAGAAGTTCTTCGACGAGTTCGACATCCCGGAGCAGGTGCGCAAGGAGCTGTTCTACGGCTCCAAGGAGGCCAAGCAGGTCTTCGCCGACTACTTCATCGACGTGCGCGCGCTGGCCCAGGACATCGGCCTGATGAACCCGATCTCCAAGCGGGTCTGGAAGCTGCTGGGCATCGGCGGTCCGGCCTCGCGCTACCGCTCGGAGCCCATCCGCTCCGGCAAGGCCGCGTAGGAAAGGGGACGTACAGTGCCGTACGTTGTCACGCAGTCCTGTTGCAGCGACGCGTCTTGCGTTTACGCCTGCCCGGTCAACTGCATCCATCCGACGCCTGACGAGCCGGACTTCCTGACCGCGGAAATGCTCTACGTCGACCCGCAGGCCTGTGTGGACTGCGGCGCGTGCGCGACCGCCTGCCCGGTGGACGCCATCACCTCGTCGAAGAAGCTGACCGATGAGCAGTTGCCGTTCATCGAGATCAACGCCGACTTCTACCGGCAGGAGCGGCCGCGGCCGTTGCTGGCCATGCCGATTCCGGCCGCGGAGGTCAAGCCCGGCCGGGAGCCGTTGCGGGTGGCCGTGATCGGCTCCGGGCCCTCGGCCATGTACGCGGCCGACGAACTGCTCACCCAGCCGGGCGTCTCGGTGACCGTGTTCGACAAGGTGACCACGCCCTACGGGCTGGCCCGCTTCGGCGTCGCGCCCGACCACACCAAGACCCGCCAGGTCGGCGAGCTGTTCGACGTGATCTCGGCGCAGCCGGGGTTCGGCTCCTACCTGAATGTGAATGTGGGCGAGCATGTCTCGCACGAGGAGCTGCTGGCGCACCACCACGCGGTGATCTACGCGGTCGGCGCGTCCTCGGACCGCAAGCTCGGGATTCCGGGCGAGGGGCTGCCGGGCAGTTCCTCCGCCACCGACTTCGTGGCCTGGTACAACGGGCACCCGGATCAGGCGGGCCGGTTCTTCGACCTGTCGCAGCGGCGCGCGGTGATCGTGGGCAACGGCAATGTGGCGCTCGACGTGGCCCGCATCCTGACCACCGATCCCGAGCTGCTGGCCGGCACCGACGTCTCGCAGCGGGCGCTGAACGCGCTGCGGCGCAGCAATATCGAAGAGGTGGTGATCCTCGGGCGTCGCGGTCCGGCCGAATCCGCCTTCACCGTGCCGGAATTCGTGGGCCTGCTGGGCGCCGATGTCGACATCGTGGTGGAGGGTGAGATTCCCGCCGTGGTCGAGGGCATGTCGCAGAAGGTCGAGCACAAGCTGAAGCTGTTGCAGGGCTTGGCCGATCGGCCGGTCGGCGGGCGTAAGCGCATCGTGTTCCGGTACCTGTCGGCGCCGCTGGCGATCGCGGGCGTGGACCGGGTGACCGGGGTCGAGGTGGTCCGCAACGAGCTCGTCACCGGCGACAACGGTGCGGTGCACGCGGTTCCGACCGAGGATGTCGAGACCCTCGACGCCGGGCTGGTGCTGACCTCGGTCGGCTACCGCGGCGTGGCGTTGCCCGGCGTGCCGTTCGACGAGCGGGCCGGGATCATCCCGAACCTGGACGGGCGGGTGCTCGAGGAGTCCGGCGGCGCGGTGGTGTCCGGCGCGTATGTGACCGGGTGGATCAAGCGTGGCCCGACCGGGTTCATCGGGACCAACAAGTCCTGTGCGCAGCAGACGGTGCGGCAGCTGGTGGACGACTTCAATGCCGGCCGGTTGGCTCGGCCGGGCCGCAGCGCAGGCGATTTCGACCGACTGGTCGGTGAGCGGCAGCCGCACGCCATCCGTGGCGGCGCGGTCAACCGTCCCCGGCGCAAGCTTTCCCTGATGGTGCGCCGCTGACCCACCCCCTGTCGGCGTCGTTCCCCGAAGGCCGCGGTACGCAACCCCTGTGCGTGCGGCGGCCTTCGCCTTTTCCGGACTCCGTGACTTTTTGTGCCGGGCAACGTATCCGGCTGTGTAGCGGCTGCGAATCTCCGGGGTTCGTGTGTGCGCCTTCGCGAGGTGCCGGGCACACTGTACCGATGGTGTTGTGCGAGTTGTAATGCCGCGTTTGCTCGGGGCGACATCTCCCGTAGTAGAGAAGAGTTCGCCGGTAATCACGGACGGTGAAGTTGCCCGCGTGGGGTATTCAGGGGCAGCTACCGACCAGTGATCGGTAATCCGTCCGCACGTACTGACGTTGCGGTTTTGTTTTTCGGACACTACTCGCCTACCGGTCGGTATGAATTTGATGTTCGCTGTGTTGTAGCCACCGAGAAAGACTGTT
This sequence comes from Nocardia tengchongensis, assembly GCF_054781395.1. NCBI lineage: Bacteria > Bacillati > Actinomycetota > Actinomycetes > Mycobacteriales > Nocardiaceae > Nocardia > Nocardia tengchongensis. The sequence goes on along the minus strand of NZ_BAAGUM010000006.1, from coordinate 181,628 downwards.
CAGTCGCCTTTGTCTGGCAGTTCGATTCGATCTTGCTGCTGCGATTGCCTGACCAGTAGATTCGCTATCTTCGCTACTGGACGCGAAATCTTCTCCCCTGATTCGATATTCAAGTCCCGCAAACGCCAGCTAACCTGAACGCGCTGTTTGGAAAACGACCGCGACCACATGGTTGGTACGCCTGAGGGCCGTGGTCTCGGTGCGTTGACGGGATAGCGATGACAGTTGGCTTTGGCATGAGCATCGGCACAGTGAACTCCGTATGGGCGACCACGGCCGGGGATCGAAACCGACCAGCCGTGCGGGTTCGTCGGACCGCTGTGACCTTCGATAGCGCCGGCGGCCCGCGTATCGGGGGGATGCCCCGGTTCGCCCCGGTGGTGACCGACTTCGCCGACCTGACGGCCGAGCCCGACCCGGTGGTCATCGGCGGGCGCATCTGGTCCCCGGCGGACCTGATCGCGGCGGTGGTGAACGGGCTCATCGAATCCAATGCGCCCGAAGCGCCCGCCGTAACCACCTATCCCGCTTGCTATTCGGACAAACACGTCACGCGTTTGCGGCGGGCGCTGGACTGGTCCGGCGCGGCCGGGGTCACGCTCATGCCCGAACCGGTGGCCGCCGTCGAATGGCTCGACGAGGAATACGGCATCTCCGACAACGGGCTCACCCTGGTCTACGACCTCGGCGGCAACTGCCTCGACCTCGCGGTGGTGCGCACCGAGGCCGACGTGGAGGAACGCGGCATCCTCGGGCGCGCCGAACGCTCCTACGAGTACGGCGGCCGGCCGCTCGGCACGCTGCTGGCCCGCTACGCGCGCAGCATCGCACCCGACTCGACCCAGCCCGTGTCGGCCGTGGTGCCCGCCTCCGATACGAATCGGCTGCGCAGCTGGCATATTCGCAACTCGCTACGACTGGTCCGATCCGTCGTGCACCGGGCCGGACTGCACATGGAGGAGATCGACCGGGTGCTGCTGATCGGCGGCGCCGCACGGCCCGTCGAAGTGGAGCGGGTGCTGGCCGATCTCGGCCGCCCGGTGGTCATCTCGCCCGATCCCGCCCACACCTCGGCGGTCGGCGCGTCCATCGCCGCGTTTCGCAGCGTCGACACCGGCTCCGCCATCGGCCGCTATGCCCCCCGCGCCGCCGTGATCTCCGGCGCCGCGGTCGCTTCCGCGCTCGCCATGTCCGCGGCCACCGTCCTCGGCGGCCCCGTCGCCGGCCCGCCCGGAATGCAGGCCGCGCCCGAACCTACCGAGCCGCCCGTCGGCACCGCGGCCCTCGGCACCGGCGATGTCATGGTCCTCGAGGACTCCGCCGCCCCCGCCGGCACCCGCTCCCACGCCGTGGCCACCGTCGCCGCCGTCCGCAGCTACGCCCCCCAGACCCCGACGGTTACCTCCACCTGGTTCAACGGCCGCCCCGTCGACACCACCGGCGGCGGCACCCACTGCGAAACCCGCACCCTCACCGTCACCAACCCCGCTGTCACCTACGCCAACCCGGCCCAGTTCATCAACCCGCTGCCCTTCCAGAACCCCGTCCTCACGGGCTGGACCATCGGCGGCTACGTCGGCCAAACCCCCACGGTCAGCGTCCCCGGCACCCCCATCTCCGGAACCCTCCCCGGCGCAACCCAACCCGGAACCGGCCAGCCAGGCACCACCCAGCCGGGCACCGGCCAACCCGGCGGAACCCAGCCCGGTGCAACACAACCCGGCGGCACCCAACCCGGGGGCACCCAACCGGGCGGCACCCAACCCGGGGGCGCTCAACCGGGCGGCACCCAACCCGGGGGCGCTCAACCGGGCGGCGCCCAGCCCGGCGCAGGCCAGCCGTCCACCGGTCAGCCCGGCGCGAGCGATCCCGGTGCGGGCCAGCCCGGTTCGGGACAACCAGGCGGCACCACCCCCGGCAGCTCTACGGGCGGCGCGCCCGGCGGGACAAACCCCGGTGGCACCGGAACGCCCGGCGGCTCCAACCCCGGCGGCGGCACCGGCGGAACCGCCACGGGCGGCACCGCATCCGGCGGCGGTTCCGGTACCTCGACGCCCGGCGGTGCAACGGGCACCCCGGCCGGAGCGAATACGGGCGGCGCGACCCCCGGCTCCAACACCGGCGGTTCCAACCCGGGTGGTTCGAATTCTGGTGGCTCCAACCCCGGCGGGTCGAACCCGGGTGGGTCGAATCCCGGTGGCTCCAACCCCGGTGGCTCGAACCCTGGTGGTTCCAACCCGGGTGGTTCCAAGCCCGGCGGCACCAACGGTGGCGTCGGAACCGGCGGCAGCGCAGCATCTCCCGGCGGCTCGACACCCGGTGGCGGCTCCCCGGGCGGCATGTCCGGTGGTGGTTCCCAGACCGGTGGCGGCGCATCCAAGGGCGGCTTAGGCAGCCCCGGCGGCTCCTCGACCGGCGGCAGCCACAGCGGTGGCGGCATGGGCGGCGGAACCGGTGGCGGCATGGGCGGCGGTGGCATGGGCGGCGGTGGCGGCATGGGCGGCGGTGGCAAGGGGGGCGGCGGTGGTGGCAAACACTGACCCCCTGCGGCACAGCGCAATCCGCCGAATCATTCCCTGCCGATGCGGTCCGGGAGTGGCGGTGCGTCCGCTCCGATCGGTCGACTGCTGTGGCGCGCAGGTGCCGGCGGCGCCGAGCCTCGGGACCTGGCTGTACCGGTCCGGGACGGGATCGGGTTGGGGGCGAAGGGCTTTCGGTCAGACCCTCGTTATCAGGCGCGTTGTTCCGCGCGCCGGCGAGGGATGCGGGGGAGATCGGGCGGTGGCGTCCCACCATCCGCTCGCTTCCCACGGTGACGTAGGTGGGGGCCGGACCGATCAACCCGCCCCGCCTCGTCCCGTCGAGTGAGGGTGAACCCTCTCCTGGACCGGCGTCGGGGGAGCAGGGGAGCCGCGTGCTCCGCTGCTTCGGCGTCGACAGTGACCGGCCCACCCCGCGTTCCAGTGCCCGGGCGCGGTGGTGGGCCTGTCTCTGTGTTGTGCGTGGTCGCGATCAGCGGGCGGTGAAGCCGCCGTCGATGGCGAGGGCCGCACCGGTGATGAAGGAGGCCTCGTCGCTGAGGAGGTAGGCGCAGAACGCGGCGATCTCCTCCGGGCGGGCGACGCGGCCGAGGGGGTGCAGGGCCGCGATGGCGGCTTCGCCTTCGGGGGTGGCGCCCATGGAGGCGCGGAAGGCGGGGGTGTCGACCGCGCCGGAGACCAGGGCATTGACCCGGACCGACTGCTCGGCCCCTTCCAAGGCGACGGCGCGGGTCAGGCCCACGACGCCGTGCTTGGCCGCCGTGTACGGGGCGACCTGAGCCATGCCGACGACGCCGAGGTTGGAGGCGTTGTTGAGGATCGCGCCACCGCCGGTGGCCGCGAGCGCCGGAACCTGGTGGCGCAGGCCGTAATAGACGGCGGTCAGGTTCAGTTCCAGATCGGCCCGCCAGGCGGCGTCGTCGATGTCCTGCACGGGTCCGAAGGCGTTGATCGCGCCCGCGTTGTTGAAAGCCGCGTCCAGGCGGCCGAATTCGGTGACGGCCGCGGCGGTGAGTCGTTCCACGTCGGCTTCGACGGTGACGTCGGTGGGCACGAACAGCGCCCGGCCGCCCTGGTCGCGGATCTCCTCGGCCATCCGGTCGCCGGCTTGTTTGGCGCGGGCGCCGAGCACCACGGTCCCGCCCTCGGCGGCGATCCGCCGGGCCACGGCCGCACCGATTCCCGAGGTGGCTCCGGTGATCAGGACGACCTTGGCGGCGAAGCGGGTATCGGACATGACGGTGTCTCCTTGCGGTAGCACTGATTTCGTTGACATGTCATAGTCAACGCCGCGGGGAGACCGGCCGCTGGCGGAAAACGGCCGTCACACTTGATGCGTCATGTACCTGTCGCCGTCAGGCGGGCGCGAGCAGATCCGGCAGTTCGTCGAGGCCGTCGATCACGGTCGCGAGGGCAGCATCGGGCAGCTCGGCCGTCAGGTAACCCCAGGGCCCGCGCCGGATCAGCACCGGCCGCATGCCCGCGGCGAGCACCGGCACCACATCGTTGTCGACGCGATCGCCGACGTAGCAGATCTCGCCCGGCTCGACGCCCGCCACGTCGGCGACCTTGGTGAAGAACGCGGGATCCGGCTTCTCCAGGTCCCATTCGGCCGAGGTGTAGACCGCGTCCACCGGCAGGTCCATGCGCTCCAGCGCCGACTTCGCCTGCGGCGGCTGGTTTCCCGCGATGATCACCGTGATCCCGCGCCGCTGGAGTTCCCGCAGCGCGCGCCGCACGTCCGGGTAGAGATCCGCGTCGTCGAAGTTGTTGCGGAGGCTGCCGGGTTCCGCGGCGGCCCAGGCCTGTTGCTCGGCGTCGAGGTCCAGGCCCGGCCGGAACAGCTCGAAGGCGTCGGTGAGGGGGCGTCCGGTGGCCGCCATGCCGCCGATCACGCCCAGGAACGCGAAGCGGGGCACGCCGAGCCGGTCGGCCCAGCGGCACCAGATACGCGTCTCGTCGATCAGCGTCTCGCCCACATCGAATACCGCAGCCTTGATCATCCGCCCAGCGTATCGGGCGGTCGTTCAGCGCTGGGCGTTGAGGAAGCCGATGGCGGTCGCGCCCCACCAGCAGACCTGCGACACCACCCCGGTGGCCGCGCCCCAGGTCAGCAGCCGCGGGGTCAGCGGCAGGTCGCCGCGCGCCTTCAGGTGGCGGTTGAGCGAGTAGGCCTGTATTCCGTTGAGCGTCAGCACCAGGACCAACGCCAGCTTGGTGCGGGTCATGGTGGAGGCCAGGTTCGGTTCCAGGACGCAGCCGCTGGTCACCAGGCCCGCGAGGCCCAGCCAGATCGGGACGTGCAGGCGGCTCACCGCGCTCAGCGCCGCGGCGAGGTCGAGACGGCCTGCGGCCCAGCGCAAGACGTAGGAGTCGGCGGTGAGCACACCGCCGAATCCGAGCACCAGGGCGGTGAGGTGGACGAACACGCCGCCGGTGTGCACGGCCGGGCTGGCGGTGACGTGGGCGGCGATCCAGACGGCGGCGGTCAGCGCGCCGGTGGCCAGGACCGCGTACGCGGACGCGATTCGCCAGGAATCGTGGGGGATTCCCGCTGTCCCGGTGGGAAACCGGGCGCCACTGGTCTGGAGCATGCCGAGCCTTCTATTAGGTAAGGAAAGCCTAATTTACTGAAGTGGTCGGTCCGGTGGCAAGTCGACAACGATCGCGACACGACCGGCTTCGGGGCACACTGGGGTGAATTGTGAAACACGGGAGGGGAAGCCTGATGGACGCCAGAATCCGGGGCACCGTCATGCCTGTGCTCGAGGTCACGCTCGACCCCGGCGACGCGCTCATCGCCGAAGCCGGTCAGCTGTCGTGGATGACCGACTCCATCCGGCTCAGCACCTCCACCCGGGGCGCGGCCGGCGGAGTCTTCGGGGCGGTCCGCCGCGCCATGGCCGGGGCCGGGCTGTTCATGACCGAATACACCGCCCATCGCGATCCCGGCAGCGTGTCCTTCGCCGCCAAACTGCCCGGCCAGATCCTGCCGATACAGATCCACAAGGACCGCGAATACCTGGTGCACCGGCACGGATTCCTCTGCGCCGCAGGCGATGTCCGCGTGGCCCTGAGCTTCCAGCGCCGCCTCGGCGCGGGCATCTTCGGCGGCGCCGGCTTCACCCTGCAGCGGCTCAGCGGCGACGGCTACGCCTGGGTGGAACTCTCCGGCGAAGTGATCCCCTACGACCTGGCACCCGGCGAAACGCTGCGCGTTCACCCCGGCCATGTCGGATTGTTCGACGCCTCGGTCAGTTTCGACATCACGATGATGAAGGGCGTCCGCAATGTGCTCTTCGGCGGCGACGGCCTCTTTCTCGCCGCCCTGACCGGCCCCGGCCGAGTCTGGCTGCAATCCCTCACCATCGCCAACCTCGCCCACTCCCTGATTCCGTACCTGCCGTTCCCTGAGCCCGGACCCCAGTCCCGTTGAGCAGATACTGAACCCGTGCGCGCCGCACGGATGGTGGCGAGCGGTCAGGCGGTGAGTTCCAGCGGGAGCGCCGCGGTGGCGTAGCGGTCCAGGGCCACCTCGGCCAGCAGCGGGTGCGCGCCGATCGTTTCGGCGTGCCGGACCAGCGGCAGGGCATCGCGCAGGCGGTCGGTCAATAGGCCCGGGGCGAGGAACCAGGGGGCGACGAGGATGCGCTCGGCGCCGCGGGCGCGCAGCCGGGCGAAGGCCTTGTCGACCGTGGGTTGCGTGGTGGCGAAGCAGATTTCGGTGTCCCAGCCGGTCATGGCGGTCAGCAGGCGCGCCACGTCACCGGTGCGGGTGTTGGCGGCCGCGGACGACGAGCCGACGGCGGCGACGGCGATGCCCCAGCGCGGACCGGTCATCCGGCGCAGGCGGCCGGTCGCGGCGTCGGTGACGGCGGCGGGCCGCGGGTCCGAGTCGACGGTCATGGCGGCCGCGATGCGGTCGCGCAGGGCGATGATCAGGTGCGGGTCGGGACCGAGGACCTCGGCCTGGGTCAGGCGCAGCCGGGGGTGCCGGTCGCGGGCGGCATCGAGCAGACCGGGCAGGTCGACGCGGGCGTGGAACGCGTTGCCCAGCAACAGCGGGACCACGACGGCGTGGGAATGTCCGTCGGCGGCAACGGCATCGATGACCTGATCCACCGAGGGCGTGCTCAGATCCAGGAACGCCAGTCGCACATCGAGATCCGGGCGCTGCGCCGCGATCCGTTCGACCACGTCCCGCATGGTCGCGGCCGAACGCGGATCCCGGCTGCCGTGCGCCACGGCGATGAGTGCGGGCGGGCGTGTGATGGCTGTCGGCGCGGGGGCGACCTGCGTGAGTGCGGACCCGCCGCGCACCACCGACACGTTTTCGAGTGCCGGTTCGGGTGCGCGGCGGACGGACCGTCCGCCCGGCGGAACGGCCGGAATTGCGCCGTGGCCGGGCGGATTCATCTCAGGCTCCGACTTCGACCGCGGTCAGCGCGTCGCCGACCAGGCCCGCGGCCAGGGTGTTGCCGCCCGCGGGGTCGATCAGCAGGAAGGAGCCGGTGTGGCGGTTGACGCTGTAGTCGTCGGCCACGATCGGGTCGGCCACGCGCACCGAGATGCGGCCGATGTCGTTGAGCGACAGCGACTCCGGGTCGGGGTCGGCGGCCAGGTGCTGCTCGTCGAAGCGTTCGATGAGCGCGCCGACGATGGCCTGGGTGGTGCGGGTGCCGTGCTTGAGCAGCAGGCGCGCGCCCGGGCGCAGCGGCTTGTCGCCGAGCCAGCAGACCGTCGCGTCGAAGGCGTCGATCGGCTCGGGGGCGCCGACGGCGGCGGCGATCACGTCGCCGCGCGAGACGTCGACGTCGTCGGCCAGCACCAGGGTGACGCTGCGGCCCGGCTGGGCCGAGACGAGTTCACCGTTGGGGGTGTCGATGCGCTCGACCGTGGTGCGGGTGCCCGAGGGCAGCACCACGACCTCGTCGCCCTTGGACACCAGGCCCGCCGCGACCTGACCCGCGTAGCCGCGGTAGTCGGGGTATTCGGCGGTGCGCGGTCGGATCACGTACTGCACCGGGAAGCGCAGGCCGATCTCGTGGCGGCCGTGCACGTCCGCGTCCACCGGCACCGACTCCAGGTGCTCGATGAGCGAGGGCCCGTCGTAGTAGGGGGTGTTCTCCGAGCGCGAGGCGACATTGTCGCCGTGCAGCGCGGAGACCGGGATCTCCTGCACGTCTTCGGGAGCCCAGCCGAGTTTCGCGGTCAGCTCGCTGAATTCGGCGGTGATCTTCGCGTAGACGCCGGCCGGGTCGTCGACCAGATCGATCTTGTTGACGGCCAGCACCAGCTTCGGCACGCCCAGCAGCGCCATCACCGCGGCGTGCCGGCGGGTCTGCTCGATGACACCCTTGCGGGCATCCACCAGCAGGATCACCAGCTGCGCGGTCGACGCACCGGACACCGTGTTGCGGGTGTACTGCACGTGGCCGGGGGTGTCGGCGAGCACGAAAGACCGCTTCGGCGTGGCGAAGTAGCGGTACGCGACGTCGATGGTGATGCCCTGCTCGCGTTCGGCGCGCAGGCCGTCGACGAGCAGCGACAGGTCCGGAGTCGACAGACCCTTGTCGACCGACGCGCGGGTGACGGCGTCGATCTGGTCCGCGAGCACGGACTTGGTGTCGTACAGCAGTCGTCCGACCAGGGTGGACTTGCCGTCGTCGACCGATCCGGCGGTGGCCAGTCTCAGGAGGTCGGACATCAGAAGTAACCCTCTCGCTTGCGGTCTTCCATGGCGGCCTCGGAGACACGGTCGTCGCCGCGGGTCGCGCCACGTTCGGTGAGCCGGGACGCGGCGACCTCGGCGAGAATCGCGTCATTGTCGGCGGCGTCGGAAATGATTGCGCCGGTGGTGGATCCGTCGCCGACGGTGCGGTAGCGCACCGACTTGACGAGCAGCTCCTCGCCCTCGGCCGGGCCGCCCCACACGCCGGGGGTCATCCACATGCCGTCGCGCTGGTACACCGGGCGCTCGTGGGCGTAGTAGATGCTGGCCAGCTCGACATCCTCACGCGCGATGTAGCGCCAGATGTCCAGCTCGGTCCAGTTGGAGATCGGGAACACGCGGACGTGCTCACCCGGAGCGTGGCGGCCGTTGTACAGGTTCCACAGCTCCGGACGCTGCCGCTTGGGGTCCCAGCGGCCGAAGGCGTCGCGCAGCGAGAAGATGCGCTCCTTGGCGCGCGAGCGCTCCTCGTCGCGGCGGCCGCCACCGAAGACCGCGTCGAAACGGTTCTCGTTGATGGCGTCCAGCAGCGGCACCGTCTGCAACGGGTTGCGGATGCCGTCGGGGCGCTCGGTCAGGCGGCCGTCGGCGAGGTAGTCCTCGACCGCGGCGACATGCAGTCGCAGGCCGTACTTCTCGACGATCTTGTCGCGGAACTCGAGCACTTCGGGCAGGTTGTGCCCGGTGTCCACGTGCAGCAGCGCGAACGGCAGCGGCGCCGGCCAGAAGGCCTTGATCGCCAGGTGCAGCAGGACGGTGGAGTCCTTGCCGCCGGAGAAGAGGATCACCGGCCGCTCGAATTCGCCTGCCACCTCACGGAAGATGTGGATGGACTCGGATTCGAGCGCGGCCAGGGTGTCGAATTCAGTCTCGATGGAGGTCATGAGGCGTGCAACCCGCATTCGGTCTTGGCGAGCCCGGCCCAGCGGCCGGATCGCGCGTCGGATCCCGGTTCCGGCTTCCGCGTGCACGGAGCGCAACCGATGGAGGGATAGCCCTCTTCCACAAGGGGATTGACGAGAATTCCGTTGGCCTCGATGTAGGAGGCCATCTCGTCATCCGACCAGGCGGCGATCGGGTTGATCTTCACCAGGCCGAAGCCCTCGTCGTAGGAGATGAGGGGTGCGTTGGCGCGAGTCGGCGCCTCCACTCGACGGATGCCGGTCACCCAGGCGTTGTATCCGACGAGGGACTTCTTCAGGGGGACCACCTTGCGCAGGCGGCAGCATTCGGCGGCGTCGCGCGCGAACAGATCCTTGCCCAGCAGCTGATCCTGTTCGGCGACAGTGTTTTCCGGCTGCACGTTCACGATGTTCACGCCGTACACCAGCTCGACCGCGTCACGGGTGCCGATGGTCTCGGCGAAGTGGTAGCCGGTGTCGAGGAACAGCACGTCCACGCCGGAGCGGACCTGCGAGGCCAGCTGCACCAGGACGGCGTCCTGCATGTTCGAGGCGACGATGTAGTTGGAACCGAAGTTGTCCTCGGTCCACTGCAGCAGTTCCTGCGCGGTCGCGTTCGGGCCCAGCTCGGCGTTGCCCTTCTCGACCAGGGCGCGCAGCTCGGACTCGGCGAGTTTGGTTGTGGTCATTGATGTTTCTCCCAACTACCGCAGGTCTGCTTCATCGGCACGAACAGCCCAGACCGCGAAACGCTCACCCTCGTTACGGTTCTTCACGAAGTTGCGAACGACACGCTCGATGTAGTCGCCCAGTTCTTCGCTGGTGACCTTGTGCTGGCGCAACTTCCGGCCGAAGCCGGAGTCGAGGCCGAGGCTGCCACCGAGGTGAACCTGGAAGCCCTCGATCTGATTCCCGGCACCGTCGTCGACGAGCTGGCCCTTGAAGCCGATGTCGGCGATCTGGGACCGGCCGCAGGAGTTGGGGCAGCCGTTGATGTTGATCGTGATCGGCACGTCGAGCTGCGCGTTGATGTCGGCGAGCCGCTGCTCCAGCTCGGGCGCGAGCACCTGCGAGCGCTTGCGGGTCTCGGTGAACGACAGCTTGCAGAACTCGATGCCACTGCACGCCAGCAGGTTCCGGCGCCAGATGGACGGCCGGCCGTGCAGGCCCAGCGGTTCCAGCGCGTCGATCAGCTGCTCGACCTTGTCGTCGGGGACGTCGAGGACGATGAGCTTCTGGTAGGGGGTGAAGCGCACCCGATCCGAGCCGACCGCCTCGACGGCGTCGGCGACCTGGGTCAGGATGGTGCCCGACACGCGACCGGCGATGGGGGAGAAGCCGATGGCGTTGAGGCCGTTGCGCAGCTTCTGCACACCGATGTGGTCGATCGGGCGCTCCGGCTGGACCGGCGCGGGACCGTCGATGAGCTTGCGCTTCAGGTACTCGTCTTCCAGCACCTGACGGAACTTCTCCACACCCCAGTCCTTGACCAGGAACTTGAGGCGGGCCTTGGTGCGCAGGCGGCGGTAGCCGTAGTCGCGGTAGAGCGAGACGACCGCTTCCCACACGTCGGGCACCTCGTCGAGGGGCACCCACGCGCCGAGGCGCTGGGCCAGCATCGGGTTGGTGGACAGGCCGCCGCCGACCCACAGGTCCAGGCCGGGCCCGTGCTCGGGGTGCTCGACGCCGACGAACGCGATGTCGTTGATCTCGTGGACGACGTCCTGCTGTCCGGAGATGGCGGTCTTGAACTTGCGCGGCAGGTTGGAGTATTCCTTCTTGCCGATGTAGCGCTTGACGATCTCGTCGATGGCCGGGGTCGGGTCGAGGATCTCGCCGAAGGACTCACCGGCGAGCGGGGAGCCCAGCACGACGCGCGGGCAGTCGCCGCACGCCTCGGTGGTCTGCAGGCCGACCGCTTCGAGGCGGCGCCAGATCTCCGGCACGTTCTCGATCTCGATCCAGTGGTACTGGACGTTCTCGCGGTCGGACAGGTCGGCGGTGTCGCGGCCGAACTCGGTGGAGATGCCGGCCAGGGTGCGCAGCTGGGCGAGGTTCAGCGCGCCCGCGTCGCACCGCACCCGCATCATGAAGTAGCGAGCCTCGAGCAGGTCGATGTTCTCGTCGCCGGTGTAGGTGCCGTCGTAACCCTGCTCGCGCTGGGTGTAGAGACCCCACCAGCGCATGCGGCCGCGCAGATCGCTCTTGTCGATCGAGTCGAATCCGCCCTTGGCGTAGATGTTCTCGATGCGCGCGCGCACGTTGAGCGGGTTGTCGTCCTTCTTGGACTGCTCGTTGGCGTTGAGCGGCTCGCGGTAGCCGAGCGCCCACTGGCCCTCCGACTTGCGCTTCACCGGACGGGCCGTGCGCTCACGCCGGACGGGCTGCGCCGAATCGGGCACAGACTGCGGCGTATCGGAACTGGTGGCGTCGGTGCTCGACGTCATGGGGGTCGCTCCTGAAGGTCTTGCGGGCAGGCGGGAGGGGCTGGCTCACGCCTCCGATATCAGAGAACCGGCTCTATACGGCGTCAGGTGACGCCGGATTCCGGGAGAATGGGAGCCGATCTACCGGAGGCTTCCGGGCAGACAGCTCGCGCTGCAGACACGCTTGAAGTCGACATGGCGGCGTGCCACGAGTCGTACTCCAAGTCCAGTCATGAAGGTTATTGTGCCACGTCAGAAGGGTCGTTCCGACTGCCGGATCGAATTTTCCGCAGTTTTCCGGGAAATCCCCTGGATACATTGTCCGATTTGTGACGGGCATCATAGATCAGCCCGTACCAAACCACTTGGACGGTTGACCTGAACGGCTGCGTGTGAGTCTAGGACGCGCGATCGGCGTCGGTGTCGGCGAGGCGGGCCTTCGCGGCTGCGAGGCGGGCCAGTTCGTCGCCCAGTTCGGGGGAGAACATCCAGTCCGGGCGGTCGATGAATCCGGCCGGTAGGTACTCGGATCGGATGGCGGTGCGATAGCCGAGGTCCCGGGCCCAGCAGGCCAGGCCCAGGAGGGGCAGCGAGAAGACGCCCTCGGGGTCGTTGCGCCACATGTCGTTGTCGAAGAACGCTCGATGCCGGCGTAGGGCGTGGTTGAGCTCCCGGTCGAAACCCTCGGAATCGCCGTCCGCCAGGCGGATGAATACCTCCACGGCCGGGCGGAACAGCAGGTCGGTCACGCCTTGCGCACCCACGCGGCTGGTCATGTCCAGCGCCCACGCGGCCTCGTACACGCTCTTCGGGCCGAATCGCCACGCCGTCTGCAACAAGCGCACCCACTCGTATTGAAAGTCGTCGAACGCGCCGTCGCCGTACTCGCGCAGCCGCTCGATCGGGTAGTCGACGAGTTCGTTGATGGCCTCCGCGTCGCGGGCGATCAGTGTCCACCAGAACGCGGCCCGCCAGCCCGCCACCTTGTCGTGGCGGTCGAAGCCGGATTCGATGCCGTCCGACCGGAACCGCCGGGTCACCGTCTGCTCGGTCGAATGGGCGAAATACCAGGTCCGGGATCGCAAGGCCGCCGGATCCGGCAGCAGCATGGTCGCCAGCAGCACCCCGTCCATGGAGCGGGAGAAGTTCGGGCCGTCCGGGCGGACCGGCCGCCGCGAGCGATAGACCACCGGGGCCACCGACCCCTCGTCCACTTCCCTGATCGACTTGGCGTCGATCCCGTGCCGCGGCACCTCGATCATCGGCTCGTCCCCGTCCGCAACCCGGACCAGCTCGCGCCCGGCCCGCCGAAATCTCTTGGAATGTACCCGGATTCGCGGACTGCCGCCGGGTGGGCGGGAGGGACGCGTGCCCGTGGGCCCGGAGATCGCCCCGGCGGGTCGCCACCCGGATCAGGTATGACCGCGGTGCCACCGGGGCCCGGGCGTGGCCCCCGGCGTTGCCGCCGCCGGGTCCGGGCATTGGGCCCCGCGTTGTCGTCGCCGGGACCGAGCGTGGCCCTGGTACCGGCTGTCCCTCGGGCTCGGGATCGCCCGTTTGCTCGGCTGCCACCCGGTGCGCTGTGATGCGGGCAACCGGTCACACTGAAGGGGTGACCTCGACTGCTCCCGCACCGACCTCCGGCCCGGCCGCCGCGGACGACTCCGCCGCGCCGGTGCTGCGCGACTTCGGGGGCGGGCCGTTCGGGATCTACATCCACGTGCCCTTCTGCGCGACCCGCTGCGGGTACTGCGACTTCAACACCTACACGGCGGGGGAGCTGGGCAGCTCGTCCTCGCCGCAGTCCTGGTTCGAGGCGCTGCGGGGCGAGCTGGCCACGGCGGCACGGGAATTCGACGCGCTGCCGACGTCGACGCCCGCCGTGGAGACGGTGTTCGTGGGCGGCGGCACGCCCTCGCTGCTCGGCGGCGACGGGCTGGCCGGGGTGCTCGACGCGATCCGCGACAACTTCACCCTCGCGCCCGGGGCGGAGGTGACCACCGAGTCGAATCCGGAGTCCACCTCGCCCGAATTCTTCGAGCGGCTCCGGGCGGCCGGGTACACCCGGATCTCGCTGGGCATGCAGTCCGCCGCCCAGCACGTGCTGAAGATCCTGGACCGCACCCACACGCCGGGCCGGGCCGTCGCCGCGGCGAGGGAGGCGCGCGCCGCGGGCTTCGACCACGTCAATCTGGATCTGATCTACGGCACGCCCGGCGAGACCGATGCCGATCTGGACGCGAGCCTCGATGCCGTGCTGTCGGCGGGCGTCGACCATGTCTCGGCCTACTCGCTGATCGTGGAGGACGGCACCGCGCTGGCCCGTCGCGTGCGCCGCGGGGAACTGCCCGCGCCCGACGACGACGTCCTCGCCGCCCGCTACGAACGCATCGACAGCCGCCTGGCCGACGCGGGCCTGCACTGGTACGAGGTCTCCAACTGGGCCGCCTCCGATGCGGGCCGCTGCCGCCACAATCTCGGCTACTGGGACGGCGGCGACTGGCTCGGCGCGGGCCCGGGCGCGCACAGTCACGTCGGCGGGGTTCGCTGGTGGAACGTGAAACACCCGGCGCGCTACGCGGATCAGGTCGCCACCGGCGGGCTGCCCGCCGCGGGCTGGGAGGCCCTCACCGACGAGGAGCGCTACACCGAACGGGTCATGCTGACCGTGCGCCTGCGCACCGGGCTGCCGCTCGACGACCTGGACGCCGACGGTCGCGCCGCCGCCGCGAAGGTCGTCGCCGACGGCCTCGCCGAGATCGTCGCCGATCGCCTGCTGCTCACCGACCGCGGCCGCCTGCTCGCCGACGGTGTGGTCCGCACCTTGCTGACCTGACCTGCCGAATCGCCTAACCGCGAGTGAAACCGCCTGGTCCGGACTAGATTGGTCAGCGGAGAATTCCTGCAACCGGTCTGGATCGCGGCGGAGTCTCGGCCGCGATCCGCGCATTGAAGCGAACACCCTTCGGCCCGAGGACATCTCATGGTGAAGCCCCAGATGCGGCCCGTCGAGCTCGCGGATCGCCCCCGTACCCGTCGCGTAGCCCGCGCGGCCGCCGGCGCGGCCGCGGTCCTGGCCCTGGCCGCGAGCCCGATCGCCGCCGTCCCGGCGACCGCCGCGCAGCTACCGACGGTCGTGCTGGTGCACGGCGCGTTCGCCGACGCCTCCAGCTGGGACGGGGTGGCCGCGCAATTGCGCGCGGACGGCTATCCCGTTGTGACGCCGGATAATCCGTTGCGCGGACCCGCCTACGACGCGGCCGCGATCCAGGGCACCATCGACGGCATCACCGGCCCGATCGTGCTGGTCGGGCATTCCTACGGCGGCACCGTGATCAGCAATGTGCACGACTCCAAGGTCGAATCGCTGGTCTACGTCTCCGCTTTCGCGCCGACTCGAGGCGAAGCCGCACTGCTGGAACTGAATCCGATCCAATATCCGGGCTCGCAACTCACGCTCGCACTGCGGTTGAAGACGGTCGACGACACCCAGGGGATCGCGGGCAAGAACCTGGACGCCTACGTCGACCCGGCCCGCTTCCCCGAGGTCTTCGCCCAGGACGTCGACCCGGCGATCGCCGCCGACATGGCCGCCCGCCAGCATTCGCTGGCCCTGTCGGCCAACCTGGAGCCCTCCGGCGTGCCCTCCTGGGCCTCGACGCCGAGCTGGTACCTGGTCTCCACCGCCGACCGGGTGATTCCGCCCGCGTCCCAATGGCATATGGCCGAGCGCATGAACGCCCACACCTCCTCGATCGACGCCTCGCACGCCGGTCTGGTCTCGCACCCGGGCGACGTGGCGGCGGTGGTGGAGGCCGCCGCGGCCGGCTGACCCGACCGAGGGTGCAAGGGCGGTCACGCGGCGAGCTGCGCGACGCCCACTATCCTGGAGTGGATAATCCGGGAAATCCGCGTGGCCGGTGCCGAGTGCCCGCCGCGGAGGGCTCGGGCGTGCACGAGGCGTTCCCGAGGTCGAGCGAGGAGGTGGGGCCATGTCGAGCACCGAGCAGCGCCGGCTCGAGGTCCTGCGGGCCATCGTCGCGGACTACATCGCGACGAAGGAGCCGATCGGGTCCAAGACGCTGGTGGAGCGGCACAATCTGGGTGTTTCCAGCGCCACCGTCCGCAATGACATGGCCGTGCTCGAGGCCGAGGGTTATATCGCCCAGCCGCACACGTCCTCGGGACGGATCCCGACCGACAAGGGCTACCGGCAGTTCGTCGATCACATCTCCGAGGTGAAGCCGCTCTCGGGCGCGGAACGCCGGGCCATCATGGAATTCCTGGAGAGCGGCGTCGATCTCGACGATGTGCTGCGCCGCGGGGTCCGGCTGCTGGCGCAGCTGACCCGGCAGGTCGCCATGGTCCAGTACCCGACGGTGTCGGCGTCGACCGTGCGGCACATCGAGGTGGTGGCGCTGAACCCGGCGCGGCTGCTGCTGGTCGTGATCACCGACACCGGGCGCGTCGATCAGCGGTTGGTGGATCTGGGCAACCTGATCAGCGACGACGATCTGGCCGCGCTGCGCGGCATGCTGGGCAAGGCGATGGAGGGCAAGCGGCTGGCCGCCGCGTCCGCCTCGGTGGCCGAACTGCCCGAGCACTCCCCGGTCAAGTTGCGCGACGTGCTGATTCGCGTTTCCACGGTGTTGGTGGAGACCCTGGTCGAGCACGCGGAGGAACGGCTGGTGCTGGGCGGCACCGCCAACCTCACCCGCAACGCCGCCGATTTCCCCGGCAACGGTTTCCCCGGTTCCCTGCGCACCGTCCTGGAGGCGCTCGAAGAGCAGGTGATCGTGTTGAAGCTGCTGGCCGCGGCACAGCTGCCGGGTACCGTGACGGTGCAGATCGGTGAGGAGACCAAGGTCGAGCAGATGCGCGGGACGGCCGTGGTGTCCACCGGTTACGGGCTGACCGGTACGGTGCTCGGAGGTATGGGGGTGCTGGGGCCGACCCGCATGGACTATCCGGGGACCATTGCCTCGGTGGCGGCCGTCGCCCGGTACATCGGTGAGGTGCTCGCCGAACGGTGAGCAAGCACGAGACGAAACAGGACTAGAGACGCACGTGGCACGGGACTATTACGCACTGCTCGGAGTCGCACGGGGTGCGACCGACCAGGAGATCAAGCGCGCCTATCGAAAGCTGGCGCGTGAACTGCATCCCGACGTCAATCCGGAGCCGGAGGCGCAGGAGAAGTTCCGCGAGGTCTCCACGGCCTACGAGGTGCTGTCGGACCCGGAGAAGCGGCGCATCGTCGACCTCGGCGGTGACCCGATGGAATCCGGCGGCGGCATGGGCGGCGGGTTCTCCGGCGCCGGCTTCGGCGGACTCGGCGACGTCTTCGAGGCGTTCTTCGGCGGCATGAACACCGCCGGCGGCAGCCGCAAGCCGCGCGGCCGCGTGCAGCCGGGCGCGGATTCGCTACTGCGGACCCGGCTTTCGCTGCAGGAATGCGCGGTCGGTGTCACCAAGCACCTGACCGTCGACACCGCGATCCTGTGCGACCTGTGCCAGGGTTCGGGCACCAACGGCAATTCCAAGCCGGTGCGCTGTGAGACCTGTGGCGGCGCGGGCGAGGTGCAGACCGTGCAGCGGTCCTTCCTCGGCCAGGTCATGACCTCGCGTCCCTGCCCGACCTGCCGTGGTGCGGGCGAGACCATTCCGGATCCCTGCCGCAAGTGTGGCGGCGACGGCCGCGTGCGTTCGCGCCGCGAGATCGCCGCGCCGATCCCGGCCGGTGTCGCCAACGGCATGCGGGTGCGGCTGGCCGCGCAGGGTGAGGTCGGCCCCGGCGGCGGTCCGGCCGGCGATCTGTACGTGGAGATCGTGGAGCAGCCGCACGACACCTTCGTGCGCGACGGCGACGACCTGCACTGCACCATCCGGGTTCCGATGGTGGACGCGGCGCTGGGCACCACGGTCGTGGTCGACACCATCCTCGACGGCCCGGTGGAGCTGACCATCCCGGCCGGCACCCAGCCGGGCGAGGCGTCGGTGCTGCGCGGCCACGGTATGCCCAAGCTGCGCGCCAACTCTCGCGGCGACCTGATCGCGCACCTCGACATCGTGGTGCCGACCAAGCTCGACGCCAAGCAGACCGACCTGCTGCGCAAGTACAAGGGCATGCGGGCCAACGAGCACACCGAGGTGTTGTCGGCGCAGTCCGAGCACAACTCGGGCCTGTTCGCCCGCCTGCGCGCCTCCTTCAGCGGACGCTGATCCCTTGGCCGCCACCGTCTTCTACCTCGACGAGATCCCCGAACCGGGTGCGACCGCCGTGCTGGACGGCCCCGAGGGCCGCCACGCCGCCACGGTGCGCCGCATCCGGGTGGGGGAGCCGATCACGCTGTCCGACGGGCACGGGATCCTCGCCGATTCGGAAGTGGTTGCGGCCCAGAAGGATCGCCTCGAACTAAAGGTGCTGTCCAAGCGGGTCGCCGACCCCTGGACCCCGCAGGTGACGGTGGTCCAGGCGCTGCCCAAGTCCGACCGTTCGGAATTGGCGATCGAGCTGATGACGGAGGCGGGCGCGGACGCCATCGTGCCGTGGCAGGCCCTGCGCTGCGTCTCCAAGTGGGAAGCCAAGGCCCACAAGGCCGTCGAGAAGTGGCGCGCCGCGGCCAAGCAGGCCGCCCGCCAGTCCCGCCGCGCCTACATCCCGGATGTGACGGAGCTGCACAGCACTCGGGAACTGCTCGAACTGGTGCGGTCCGCGAAGGCGGGCGGCGCGGTGGTGGCGGCCCTGCACGAGTCCGGTGAATCCCGTTTGACCGAACTGTCTTTCGATGGGGTTCCGGAGATCATCCTCATCGTCGGCCCCGAAGGCGGCCTCGACGACTCCGAACTGCACGCCCTGTCCGAGGCGGGAGCCGACATCGTCCTGCTCGGCCCCACGGTGCTGCGCACCTCCACCGCCGCGGCCGTCGCCCTCGGCGCCTTGGGCGCCCTCACTCCGCGCTGGTAGGCCCGCATCCGCCCGGGTTCGCCACGGAATGGATTCGGGGGTGCGGCAGTTGCGTGTCGCACCGGCATTCTGCCTGCTGGTAGCGGCTTATTCACTGGGCGGTGTCGGTGGGCGGCGGTAAACTTCTGTCAACGACGATGGCTTCGAGACCGGAAAGCAGGCTATAGCCACTTTTGAGAACACCAGGCGAAATCGGCGATCAGAGCACACCCACTGCCCGAATCGGCGGTGGCGACGGTTCCGGACCGGCGGGGCGGACCGTTCGTTCCAGCATCGAATTGGCACCGGAGTCGGTATTCGGATTCCTGGGTTCGGCCGATGAGAACCTGCGTGAACTCGAGCGCCTCCTCGATGCCGATATCCACGTCCGCGGCAACTCCGTCACCCTCACCGGCAAGCCGGCCGATGTCGCGCTGGCCGAGCGGGTGGTGGCGCAGCTGGTCGCGTTGACCGCGCGCAACCGGGTGGTCACGCCCGAGGCGGTGCGGCACACCTACTCCATGCTCACCGAGGGCTCCTCGGATTCGCCGGCCGAGGTGCTGAGCCTGGACATCCTGTCGCGGCGCGGCAAGACCATCCGGCCCAAGACGCTCAACCAGAAGCGCTACGTCGACGCCATCGACAAGCACACCATCGTGTTCGGTGTCGGCCCGGCCGGTACCGGCAAGACGTATCTGGCCATGGCCAAGGCCGTGCAGGCCTTGCAGACCAAGCAGGTCAACCGCATCATCCTGACCCGGCCCGCGGTCGAGGCGGGTGAGCGGCTGGGCTTCCTGCCCGGCACGCTCAACGAGAAGATCGACCCGTACCTGCGCCCGCTCTACGACGCGCTGCACGACATGATGGATCCCGAGGCGATCCCGAAGCTGATGGCCGCCGGTGTCATCGAGGTCGCCCCGCTGGCGTACATGCGTGGCCGCACCTTGAACGATTCGTTCATCATCCTGGACGAGGCGCAGAACACCACGGCCGAGCAGATGAAGATGTTCCTCACCCGCCTGGGCTTCGGGTCCAAGATCGTGGTGACCGGTGACATCACCCAGGTCGACCTGCCGAACAACGCGCGGTCGGGCCTGCGGGCGGCCACCGACATCCTGCACGGCATCGATGACATCCATATCGCGGAGCTCACCAGCGCCGATGTGGTCCGGCACCGCCTGGTCGGGGCGATCGTCGACGCCTACGACCGGTACGAGTCGGAGACGCGGGCGCCCGCGGCGGTCCACTATCCGGGCAATCGGGCGCAACGGCGTGCCGCGAGCCGGGGAGACCGGCACTGAACTCGACCACTACGCTGATCGGGTGAGTATCGAGATCGCCAACGAATCGGGTATCGAGGTATCCGAAGAAGAACTGGTCAGCGTCGCGCGGTTCGTGATCGGTCAGATGGATGTGCATCCGGCGGCCGAGCTGTCGATGGTGCTGGTCGATCTCGACACCATGGCGGATCTGCATATGCGTTGGATGGACCTGCCGGGTCCGACCGACGTGATGTCGTTCCCCATGGACGAACTGGAGCCGGGCGGGCGGCCCGATGCCGCCGAGCCCGGTCCCTCCATGCTCGGTGACATCGTGCTCTGCCCGGAGTTCGCGGCCCAGCAGGCCGAGAAGGCCGGGCATTCCATGGATCACGAGCTGGCGCTGCTGACCGTGCACGGCGTCCTGCACCTGCTCGGCTACGACCATGCCGAGGAGGAAGAGGAGAAGGAGATGTTCGCGCTCCAGGCCTCCCTGCTGGAGGGCTGGTACGAGAACGTGCGCCAGGAGATGCGCCGCGCGGAGCTCGCCGAGCGCGATCAGCGCCTGCTGGGCAAGACCGGATTCACCGATACGACCGGTGATCCGCTGGGCCCGGCGTGAATTCATTCGTTCTGCTGTTGCTGGCGATCGTCCTGGTCCCGGCCGGCGGAGTGTTCGCGGCGCTGGATTCGGCGCTGAACACCATTTCGCCCGCGCGCGTGGAGGATCTGGTGCGTGTCGAGCGCACCGGGGCCACGCGGCTGGCGCGCATCATCGCCGATCGTCCGCGCTATGTGAATCTCATGGTGCTGCTGCGCCTCACATGTGAGATCACCGCGACGGTGCTGTTGGCGGCGGTGCTGCTGGACTGGCTGGGTGAGGCGCCGGCGCTGCTGATCACGGCCGCGGTGATGGTGCTGGTCGACTACGTGGTGATCGGTGTCGGGCCGCGCACGCTGGGCCGGCAGCACGCGTATTCGCTGGCGCTGGGGGCGTCGTTGCCGTTGCAGGCGATCGGTTCGCTGCTGGGCCCGGTCAGCCGGCTGCTGATTCTGATCGGTAACGCGATCACCCCCGGTAAGGGATTCCGCAACGGCCCCTTCAGTTCCGAGATCGAGCTGCGTGAAGTGGTGGATCTGGCGGGCGAGCGCGGCGTGGTGGACGCCGACGAGGCGCGCATGATCCAGTCGGTCTTCGAACTGGATTCGACCCCGGCGCGTGAGGTCATGGTGCCGCGCACCGAGATGGTGTGGATCGAGGCGGACAAGAACGCCGCGCAGGCCATGTCGCTGGCGGTGCGGTCGGGGCATTCGCGGATCCCGGTGATCGGGGAGAACGTCGACGACGTGCTCGGTGTCGTCTACCTCAAAGACCTTGTCCCGTACGCGGATCGGAGCCGCAAGGTGCAGGTCCGGCAGGTCATGCGGCCCGCGGTGTTCATCCCGGACTCCAAGCCGCTGGACGCGCTGCTCGACGAGATGCAGCGCCATCGCAACCATATGGCCGTGCTGGTCGACGAGTACGGCGGCATCGCGGGCCTGGTCACCATCGAGGACATCCTCGAGGAGATCGTGGGCGAGATCGCCGATGAGTACGACAAGGACGAGATCGCCCCGATCGAGCAGATCGGGCCCGGCAAGTACCGGGTCTCGGCGCGACTGCCGATCGACGACCTGGGCGAGCTGTTCGACCTGGAGATCGAGGAGGAGGACGTCGACACGGTCGGCGGTCTGCTCGCGCACGCGCTGGGCCGTGTCCCGCTGCCCGGCTCCAAGGCGATCGTCCACGGTCTGCAATTGAAGGGGGAGGGCGGGGCCGACACGCGCGGCCGCATGCGGATCCACACGGTGGTGGTGCGCAGTGCCCAGGAGAAGACGAAAAGCGAACCGGCGGATCAGGATCCGGGCGGCGCACACGATGACGGAGAGGCCGATGACCGAGATGAACGCCGATGATTGAGCTGGACGCCGAGGACGACAAGCTGCGGGTGCTGGCCCGCGGCGCGATGGGCCGCACCGGCGGTCGCGGCGGCGCGGCCGTACGCGACAGCGACGGACGCACCTACGCGGCCGGGACCGTGGAGCTGGCCGCGCTCGGGCTGACCGCCTTGCAGGCGGCGGTGGCGGCCGCGATCTCCAGTGGCGCAACGGGTTTCGAGGCGGCCGTGGTGGTGGCGGGCAAGCTGTCGGATCCGGGCGTGACCGCCGTGCGTGAGGTATCGCCGTCGGCGCGAATCGTTTTCAGTGACGTCAAGGGCGCGGTGTTCGACGTGCTGGAAGGGGAGGTTTTCGAATGAGTGGCAAGGACGAATTCCGTTCCGGTTT
The DNA here is from genome assembly GCF_054781395.1 of Nocardia tengchongensis. NCBI lineage: Bacteria > Bacillati > Actinomycetota > Actinomycetes > Mycobacteriales > Nocardiaceae > Nocardia > Nocardia tengchongensis. Next base: position 159,499 of record NZ_BAAGUM010000006.1, on the reverse strand, counting down.
CGTATGTTTCGTGGGCCGGCCGAACACCGGCAAGTCCACGCTGACCAATGCGATGGTGGGGCAGAAGATCGCCATCACCTCCTCGCGTCCGCAGACCACGCGGCACACGATCCGCGGCATCGTGCACCGCGAGCACACGCAGCTGATCCTGGTCGACACCCCCGGTCTGCACCGGCCGCGCACGCTGCTCGGTCAGCGCCTCAACGACCTGGTGCGCGATACGTATTCCGAGGTCGATGTGATCGCGGTCTGCATTCCGGCCGACGAGAAGATCGGTCCCGGTGACCGCTGGATCGTCGACCAGATCAAGACCATGGCGCCCAAGACGACGCTGCTCGGTGTGGTCACCAAGATCGACAAGGTGAGCCGCGACCAGGTCGCCCACCAGCTGATGGCCGTCTCCCAGCTGCTGGGTCCCGAGGCCGAGGTGGTTCCGGTCTCCGCGGTCAAGGGTGAGCAGGTCGAGGTGCTGATCGACGTCATCGCCTCGCAGATGCCCGAAGGCCCGGCCTTCTACCCGGACGGCGAGCTCACCGACGAGCCCGAGGAAGTCCTGATGGCCGAGCTCATTCGCGAGGCCGCCCTGGAGGGCGTGCGCGACGAGCTCCCGCACTCGCTGGCCGTGGTGATCGAGGAGGTCCTCGAGCGCGAGGAGAACGACGACCAGGAGACCGAGGGCCGCCGTTCGGCCGAGGGCATGCTCGACGTGCACGCCCTGCTCTACGTGGAGCGCCCCAGCCAGAAGGCCATCATCATCGGCAAGGGTGGCGCCCGCCTCAAGGAGGTCGGCACCAACGCCCGCAAGCAGATCGAGCACATCCTCGGCACCCGCATCTACCTGCACCTGCACGTGAAGGTGGCCAAGGACTGGCAGCGCGATCCCAAGCAGCTGGGCAAGCTCGGCTTCTGACCGGAGCTTTCACGCGAGTGGCACATCACCCATCGGTGATGTGCCACTTCGTTTTTCGGGGCCGGATCAGGGCTGGGGCCACCACGGCGTGGGCCGGGTCTTGTGCCACTGCAATTCCGATTCCAGCTGGGCCGCAACCGAAACCAGCAGTTCCTCGGAGTTGGCGGGCCCCATCAGCTGGGAGCCGACCGGGAGCCCGGCGGCGGTGAAGCCGGAGGGGATGTTCACCGCGGGCCAGCCCAGTACGTTCCACGGCCAGGTGTAGGGGCAGGCGGCGGTGATCAGTTCGTCGGTGGCCCAGGAGCCGATGCCGTCGATCTCGCGGACGCCGGGCGGCGGGGTGGCGGTGGTGGGGGCCAGGACCAGGTCGAAGTCGTCGAAGATGCGGCCGGTCTGCTTGCGCAGCAACGGTTCCGCGCGGCGGGCGGCGAACAGCAGCGGGGACAGCAGGCTGCCGACGGTGGCGTTGTGGTCGGTGCGCGGGTCGACCTGGGCGCCGGGCAGGCGGTCGAGGGCGTCGCGGATGCCGACCATCGAGCGCGGCAGGAAGGTCGCGCCCATCAGCACGCCGTAGTGGACGTCGGCGACGGTGACCTGGTGGCCGAGGCGGCGCAGGGTGGCCGCGGTGGCGTGGACGCGGGCCTCGACCTCGCGGTCGAGCGCGGTCTTGGTGGCGGTGAACGGGATGCGCAGCGACAGCGCGATGCGCAGCCGGCCCGGGTCGCGGCCGACGGCGTCGCTGACGCGCAGGGCGGGCGGGGTGTGCAGGTCGCCGGGGTGCGGGCCGGCGGCGGCGTCGAGCAGCAGGGCGGCGTCGGCGACGGTGCGGGCCAGGGGGCCGTTCACGGTGAGGCCGTGGAACGCTTCGGGCAGTGGCCAGGTGGAGATGCGCCCGCGCTGGGGTTTGATGCCGAACAGGTTGTTCCAGGCGGCGGGGATGCGGACCGAGCCCGCGCCGTCGGAACCCAGTGCGGCGGGCACCAATCCGGCCGCGACGGCCGCGGCGGACCCGCCGGACGAACCGCCGGGGGTGTGCCCGGCGCTCCACGGATTGGTGGTGTGCCCGAAGGCGTCTCCGCTGGTGAACGGCAGCTGGCCGAGCTCGCAGGTATTGGTCTTGCCGACGATGACCGCGCCCGCGGCGCGCAGTCGCCGGACCGCTTCGGCGTCCTCGGTCTTGGCCGGGAAGTCGCCGCCGCAGCCGAACGCGGTCGGGGTGCCGGCCAGGTCGGTGTCGTCCTTGATGGCGAGGGGGACGCCGAGCAGTGGATCGCGTTGTCCGGCCGCGAGTTTGCGATCGGCCTCGGCGGCTTCGGCGAGGGCTTCGGCCCGGCGCACGATCCGGAAGGCATTGAGCGCCCCTTGGCTGGCTTCGATCCGATCGAGGACGGCGGTGGTCGCCTCGACCGAGGTGAAGGTGCCTGCCGCCAGTGCCGCCGCGAGTTCCGTCAGGCCGAGTTCGCCGACCGCCGCCATCGTCATGTGAGTCCCGTCTCTATCCATACTCGGGAGTAACATAGCGCGACTTTGGTCACACGTCCAACAGGTGGCGGGGTGTGACCAACAGGCGGAGGTTGTGAAAAGTGCCCGTCCTCCGGGCTCAGTGATCCCCGGTGGGCTCGCCCGAGGGCGCACTGCCGTCCGGCCCACCCCTCCGGGGCCGGACGGCAGTGCACGGGTGGATCGCCCCGCCCACGCGGCGGGCGATGCGCAGGGACCGAGGCGCGGACGGCACGGCCGCCCACCGGGAGCCGGCTGCGGGAGTCTGGCGTGTCATGGAGTCCTCCGGTGGCTGGTCCGAATTCTCGGCGCTGTGGGTTTCAGCCTGGTTTCAGTCGCCAACCGCGGGCCAACGAACTTCTAATCGCGCCGGCCCGGCGACCCGCCGCGCTACACGCCGTGACTCGTCACCGCCCGGTCGGTCCCGCGTGCGAGACTGTTGCGGTGCGGTTGTATCGGGATCATGCGGTGGTGTTGCGCCAGCACAAGCTGGGCGAGGCGGACCGTATCGTCACGCTGCTGACCCGCCAGTACGGTCTGGTGCGTGCGGTTGCCAGGGGTGTGCGGCGCACTCGCTCCAAGTTCGGCGCCCGCCTGGAACCCTTCGCCTACGTGGACATCCAGCTACATCCGGGCCGCAATCTCGACACCGTCACCCAGGTGCACACGGTCGAAACCTTCGCCGCCGACATCGTCGCCGACTACGGCCGCTACACCACCGCCTGCGCCGTCCTGGAAACCGCCGAACGCCTGGCGGGCGAGGAGGGCGCACCCGCCGCCCGCCTGCACACCCTCACCGCGGGCGCCCTGCGCGCCATCGCGCTGGGCCGCCGCCCGCACGAACTGATCCTCGACGCATTCCTGTTGCGCGCCATGGCCTTCGCCGGTTGGGCCCCCGCCCTCGACGACTGCGCCCGCTGCGCCACCCCCGGCCCGCACCGCGCCTTCCACGTGGCCGCCGGCGGCGCGGTCTGCGTCCACTGCCGCCCGCCCGGCGCGGCCACCCCCATGCTCGGCGTCCTCGACCACATGAGCGCCCTCAACCGCGGCGACTGGTCCGGCGTCGACGCCGTCCCCGAAACCCACCGCCGCCAGGCCAGCGGCCTCATCGCCGCCCACCTCCAATGGCACCTCGAACGCCAACTCCGCACCCTCCCCCTCATCGAACGCACCCGCCCCCACGACTCCGTCGACCGCACCCCAGCCGCCCTCGGCTGACCGGGGATCGCCCGGCGTTGTCCCTGGGAGTCCCGCTCACCGAGCGCGCGAATACCGTTCCGGATCAGTGAGATTCGATACAGCGACCCGGAACGTCAGTGAGCCTAAAGTTCAGCGCGTGACCGTTTCGATGAGTCGTCAATCCTCGGGGGCGGCGCTGCGCCGCCTGCCGGTGACGCTGGCCGCGGTGTCCGTCCTGGCCGCTTCGGCGACCGCCTTCGCCGCCGCCGAGCCGGTGCTGCCGGGCTTGCCGTTCGGCGGGCTCGCGTACACGGTGAAGGTCGAGAAGGGCGGGGTGGGGGACGGGTTCATCTACTACACGACCGGGGTGAGTGCGGCGGCGCTGGTGCCGGGGTTGGGGACTGTCGCGGGGGCGCTGCCGGGCGGGCGGCCCGCGAATGTGATCGCGGATCGGGCCGGGAAGGAGATTCGGCGGTACGAGCCGCCTGCGGGGCAGGATGTCTCGAACTTCCGGACGCAGGTGTATCAGGGGCGCAAGGTGCTGACCTGGTGGCAGGGGAGCACGGTGGCGGGGCACGGGTCGGGGGTGGGGATCATCGCGGATGAGAACTTTCAGGTGTTGGCGACCGTGGATCCGGGTGGGGCCGGCGCGGATGTGCACGAGTTCCGGCTGACACCGGACGGGCATGCGCTGGTCACCTCGTATCCGCAGGTCGACGCGGATCTCACCGCGATCGGCGGCCCGGCGGACGGGAAGATGTTCGACACCGTGGCGCTCGTGATCGACGTGGCCTCGGGCAGGCAGCTGTTCCGGTGGAGCGCGGCCGAACACGTGCCGCTGAGCGAATCGGAGACCTCCGGCAAGCTCACCGGCGACGTCTACGACCCGTACCACGCCAATTCGATCAGCCTCGATCCGGCGGGGAATCTGGTGGTGTCGCTGCGCAATACGGCGGCCGTCTACGACATCGACCCCGCCACCGGCGCGATCCGCTGGCAGCTCGGCGGCAAGCACCCCACGCTGACCGCCGACCCGGAGGTGCGATTCGCCTTCCAGCACGACGCCGAATTCACCGATGCCTCGACGCTGCGCCTGTTCAACAACAACTCCGACGGCCCGGAATCGCGCGGCAAGTCGAGTGTGGAGTGGATCCGTATCGACGAGGCCGCCCGGCACGCCACCCTGGTGCGCAATCAGGAACATCCCGAAGGGCTGGTGACCATGGCCATGGGCAACGCCGAGGCCCTCCCCAACGGCAACACCCTCGTCAGCTGGGGCATGACGCCCCGCATCTCGGAATTCGCCCCGAACGGCGAGCTCGTCTACGACGCGGTACTGCCCTTCGGCACCTACCGCGCCTACCTCGACGCCCTCCCGAACTGACCGGCCGAGCGCGCGGCGGGGAAATGCCGGTTTCCTCGCCGCCGCGGGCCGTCCTGTGGACCGAATGTGGAGGTCTCGTGCCAATCGTGTGGGCGGCGTTCGGCGCTGTGCGGCGTCGGGCAGGATGGTGGGCGTGATCGGTAACCGGAAGTCATCGACTGAGCAGCGTGTTGTGCGGCCGCCGTCGCCGCATCCGTCGGGGGCGGTGCCGCCGGCGATTCCGGCGGAGTTCGTGCCCAGGCACGTGGCGCTGGTGATGGACGGGAACGGCCGCTGGGCGCAGGAGCGCGGGCTGCCGCGCACCGCGGGGCACGAGCGCGGCGAGGCGGTGCTCATGGACACCGTCGAGGGCTGCATCGAGATGGGTGTGAAGTGGCTGTCGGCGTACGCGTTCTCCACCGAGAACTGGCGGCGTAGCCCGGACGAGGTCCGGTTCCTGATGGGCTTCAACCGCGATGTGATCCGCCGCCGCCGCGACGAGATGCACGAGATGGGTGTGCGGGTGCGGTGGGCCGGGCGGCGACCGCGCCTGTGGCGCAGCGTGATCAAGGAATTGGAAGTCGCGCAGGAGCTCACCAAGGACAATACGGTGATGACCCTCACCATGTGCGTCAACTATGGTGGCCGCGCCGAGATCGCCGATGCCGCACGCGAAATCGCGCGCCGGGTGGCGGCGGGTGAACTGGATCCGGAGAAGGTCACCGAGGCGACGGTGGCCCAGTACCTGGACGAACCCGATATGCCGGATGTGGACCTGTTCCTGCGGCCCTCGGGTGAGCTGCGCAGCTCCAACTTCCTGATCTGGCAGGCCGCGTACGCCGAATTCGTTTTCCAGGAAACGCTTTTCCCCGATTTCGATCGCCGCAACCTCTGGGCCGCCTGCCTGGAGTACGCCAAGCGTGACCGCCGTTTCGGAGGTGTGAAGTGACCGATCAACTCACTCCCGCAGAGGAATTGCAGGAGCGCGCCCGCGCCCTGCTGCTGCGCTACGGCGTGGACGTCCGGGAGGAGGAGGGCGGTCTCGGCTTCGAATACGAGGGCGCGCTGTGCTCGCTGCGCGGCGTCAATCTGTCGCCGGGCCTGGATGTGCTGGCGCTCATGTGCATTCTGGCCTGGGATCGCCCGGTGAAGCCGCAGTTGCACAAGCGGGTCGCCGAACGCAATGCCGCGCTTCAGTTCGGCACGCTGACCGTGGTGTCGCGCGACAAGCTCGCCGATGTCATCCTGCGCTTCACGTTCCCGGCCGCGGGTCTGGAGGACGAGCCGCTCGCCACCATGCTGCTGTTGACGCTCTCCGGCGCGGGCCGGGCCCGTCAGGGCCTGCTGCCCTGACGGTCGCGCGTCCGGGATCGGTTCAGGCTCGGGCGGTTTCGGGTTCCCCGGCGGCGCTGCGGTAGCCGGGGAGGATGTCGGTGATGCCGCGTGCGAAGGTGTCCGGGTCGGCGTCGCCGAGGATCAGATGCTGCAGGATGAACCCGGGTAGGAGCCCCAGGAGGATCTTGGCCACGGCGTCGGTGTCGGCGTCGGGGGACAGCCAGCCCGCGTCGCGCATGCGGTTGGCGTAGTCGAACCAGAGGCGGCGGAAGCCGAGGATGTTGGTGCGGACGTAGTCGGCGATATTGGCGTCGGTGAGGGCCAGCGCCCAGGCCTGGGGGATGACGCGGACGGGCCCGCCGGGCGCGCTGAGCTTGACGACGTCGGCGCTGATCAGGCGGATCAGTTCGGGCGGGGTGGGCAGGGGGTCGCTGTAGACGGCCTCGGTGAGGGTGGCGCGCAGGTCGGCGGGGGCCTCGGTGGCCAGCGCCTCGATGATGTCGTTCTTGGATTTGAAGTAGCGGTAGACCGCTCCGGCGGAGAGCCCGGATTCGGCGAAGACGTCCTGCATGGTGGTGGCGTGCAGGCCTTTGCGGGCGAAACAGGTCTGAGCGGCGTCGAGAATCTGCTGTCTACGGCGTTCCAGGTGATCCGCGCTGACTCTGGGCATGCGCCAAAACTAAAACGAATATCCGTTCTCAACAAGCTGACAATGGCATGTCAGCCTTGTCCGTTCGGTTGCGAATTTGCCAGGGCCGAACAGGATTCCGGCAGGTCAGCCCGCGGCGGCGCTGCATTCGCGACAGGTGCCGAAAATTTCCATGGTGTGGCTGATATCGGTGAATCCGTGCTCGGTGGCGATGGTGTCGGCCCAGGCCTCCACGGTCGGTCCCTCCACTTCGACGGTCCGGCCGCAGCGGCGGCAGACCAGGTGATGGTGGTGTCCGCTCGAGCACTGCCGGTACACCGATTCGCCGGTGTCGGTGCGCAGCACGTCGACCATGCCGGCGTCGGCGAGGGACTGCAGGGTGCGGTACACGGTGGTCAGTCCGATGCCCTCACCGCGTTTGCGGAGTTCGTCGTGTAGTTCCTGCGCGGAACGGAATTCGTCGATGTCGGCCAGCAGCGCGGCGATGGCGCTGCGCTGGCGGGTGCTGCGGACCCCGACGGTCTTCTCGGTTGTTCCCACGGGTCACCCTTCCTCGGCGTGCGCGACCGCGTCGATGACGATGTGCGCGAGATGCTCGTCGACCAGCTCGTAGATGACCTCGCGGCCGGTGCGCTCACCACGCACCACTCCGGCGGATTTGAGGATCCGCAGGTGCTGGCTGATCAGCGGCTGGGTCACCCCGAGCGTATCGACGAGTTCGTGCACGCAGCGCGGCGACTCCCGTAGTTGCAGCACGATGGCGATGCGTACGGGGGCCGCTAGGGCGCGCAGCAGTTCCCCGGCGGAGTCCAGAATGGTGCGTGACGGCACCACCGGCGGCTGTGGCGACCGGTACGGATACTCGTCGTGGGGAATCGCGGCCGGAGCCTCGGTCGCGACGTGCGAGCGCCGCAGGGGCGCGCCGCTGTCCGTGGTCATCGAACCAACTCCTTATTGGAAACCGATGCCATTCTTATATGCACGGGTGCGCATGTCAAACGCGACACTCTGACGATCTCGCGCCGCGCCGCGCCGCGGGGGCGGCGGGGCGCGAAGGCGGGGCCGGGGCGCGGGCATCGGTGTAAAAGGGCTGGCGGTGTGCAGATAGTCTGGACCTAATCCTTTGCAATCTTCCGGACACGGATGGAGAACTGTTCAGTGGCACCCAAGTCGAAGGTGGACACCGTCGCCAATCTCGCCAAGCGTCGGGGTCTCGTGTACCCGAGCGGTGAGATCTACGGCGGAACGAGGTCGGCCTGGGATTACGGTCCGCTGGGCGTGGAGCTCAAGGAGAACATCAAGCGGCAGTGGTGGCGGTCCATGGTGACCAGCCGCGACGACGTGGTCGGTCTGGACTCGTCGATCATCCTGCCGCGTCAGGTGTGGGTGGCCTCGGGTCACGTCGCGGTGTTCAACGACCCGCTGGTGGAATGCCTCAACTGCCACAAGCGGCACCGGCAGGACCACCTGCAGGAGGCGTACGCCGAGAAGAACAAGCTCGACGACCCGGACTCGGTGTCCATGGAGCTCATCGTGTGCCCCGACTGCGGCACCGTGGGCAAGTGGACCGAGCCCAAGGACTTCAACATGATGCTGAAGACCTACCTGGGCCCGGTCGAGTCCGAAGAGGGCATGCACTACCTGCGTCCGGAGACCGCGCAGGGCATCTTCGTCAACTACGACAATGTCGCCACCACCGCGCGCAAGAAGCCGCCGTTCGGCATCGCGCAGATCGGCAAGTCGTTCCGCAACGAGATCACCCCGGGCAACTTCATCTTCCGCACCCGCGAGTTCGAGCAGATGGAGATGGAGTTCTTCGTCAAGCCGGGCGAGGACGAGCAGTGGCACCAGTACTGGATCGACACCCGCATGGCCTGGTACACCGACCTCGGCATCGACCCGGAGAACCTGCGGCTCTACGAGCACCCGAAGGAGAAGCTGTCCCACTACTCCACCCGCACGGTGGACATCGAGTACCGCTTCCGCTTCGCCGGCAGCGAGTGGGGCGAGCTCGAGGGTGTCGCCAACCGCACCGACTTCGACCTGAAGACGCATTCGGAGCACTCGGGCAAGGATCTGGTCTACTTCGATCAGCAGACCGGTGAGCGCTACACGCCGTTCGTGATCGAGCCGGCGGCCGGTCTGACCCGTTCGCTGATGGCGTTCCTGGTCGACGCCTATCACGTCGAGCAGGTGCCGACCGCCAAGGGCGGCGTGGAGGATCGCACCACGCTGCGCCTGGATCCGCGGCTCTCGCCGGTCAAGGCGGCCGTACTTCCGTTGTCGCGCAACGCCGATCTGTCGCCGAAGGCCAAGGATCTGGCCGCGCAGCTGCGCCGGAACTGGAACGTGGACTTCGACGACGCCGGCGCGATCGGCCGCCGCTACCGCCGCCAGGACGAGATCGGCACCCCGTTCTGCATCACGGTCGACTTCGACACGCTCGAGGACCACGCGGTCACCGTGCGTGAGCGGGACTCGATGGCTCAGGAGCGGGTGGCTCTCGATCAGGTAGAGGGCTACTTGGCCGCGCGCCTCATCGGCGCCTGAAGATAGTTTCTCGGAAAGACCGGTCAATGGCTGACCGGTCTTTTCTTTTTTGTCACCCCGAAATTCGGAGTGACGAACTGAAATTGGGTACCCGACTACTCGTGTTAACGGCCCATCACCGGCGAACTATTTAAACGTACGTGGGCAACGGCGCCTTCTCCTGCCGAAGCTCGATCAGCCGAGGTGAGTCATGAGCGAGCGTGTTATCGGCCCCCGCTCGGGGCTGCAGTGGGTCCCCCTGAGGGACGCCGGATCGACCTGTCCCGCCGCCCTATCCACGGTGGCGGCCTTCCGGTCCTGGGCGGATTCCCATCTGACCCGACCCAAGGACGAAATGGGTCGTGACGGGCCGGTCTGTCCGTACGTGCTGCCGTCGATCCGGCGGGATCTGCTGTGGCTGGCGCAGGTGCCGGCCGCCGACCCGCAGCCCGAGTGGGTGCGCGCGATCATCCGCGACGCGCTGGAGCTGTATCCCGGACTGCCCACCGCGAACGGTAGTTCCGGTTCGGTGTTGCGCGCATTGATCACGATATTCCCGAATATGACTGACTATTCGCTGATCGATGAAATTCACGACGAATTCAAGACCATTTTCGTGAGCCACGGATTCATGCTCGGACAGTTCTATCCGGGGTGTGATCAACCGGGTCTGTGGAACAAGGAGCTCCGGCCGCTGGATGCGCCGCTGCCGATGCTGGTGGTGCGCCCCATGATGACAACCGATTTCCCGTTCCTGGTCGAGAAGCCGGAGTGGGCGGACGCCTATGTGCGCAAGTTCGCGCCGACGCTGCCCGCGCACGTGCGTTCGGTCATGGTGGGGCGCTTGACCTCTCGGGCCGCGTCCCGCCTACCCGCCTACCGGGTGCGACCGGCCGGCGAATCCTGCTCGACCGGCAGTTAGGCACTGCTTGATGGCACGCGTTCCGGAGCACACCTTTCCGCTTTCCCCGGCGCAGCTCGGGATGTTCTACGCCCAGCAGCTGGATCCGGGGGTTCCGCTGTCGGAGGCCCAGTTGCGGTGAAACTGATTCCGGCCGACTCCAGCAGTTCGGCCGCCCGTTCGGCGGTGAGGTGGTCGCCGCGTATGTGAGCCGCTGATCCTGACCGTGAGCGCGCCGACTGGGGAACAATGGGCCCGGAAACCCGCTCGGCTACGGAAGGTTCGAAGAAGTGTCGATGAACGAGCAGGCGTCGGCGCGTAAGAAGGGGCTGCTGCACGCGGTCGCGGTGGGGGTGGGCGCGGTCGGCGCGGGCGAGCTGCTCGCCGCGGCGCGGGGCGGGTCCATGCTCGACGGGATCGGGCGGCTGGCCGCGGATTACGCGCCCGTGCAGGTGGTCGAGACGATGGTGGCGCAGGCCGGGGAACACGACAAGGAGATGACCCGGTTCGGTGTCGCGTTGTGGGGTGTGGGCGCGGCCGTCGGCACGGCGCTGCTCCCGCCGCGGCTGCGCACGCCCGCGGCCGCCGTGTTCGGGGCCGCGACGGCGGCCGCCGCCCTGCGCAGCGCCGACCGTTCGGTGCCGGGTGCGCTCGGCGCGGTGGCCGCCGCGGCCGTGCTGCGGGCGGGACTGCGCAAGCCCACCGGACACGGATTGCTGTGGGCGGCAGCGGGAACCGGCATGTTCGCGGCCGCCGAAACCCTGGTGCGCCGCGCGGATCGGTCGCACCGGGAGCGGGCGCGCAAGGTCGGGCCGATGGGCGCGCACGTCCCGGTCCCCGAGGACGGCATCGGCAGCGAACCGGGCCTGACGTCATTGATCACTCCCGCGAGCAAATTCTATGTGGCGGATGTGAATTCGCGACCGCCCCGCATCGACCCCGCCGGCTGGCGGCTGTCCATCGGCGGTCGCGTCGCCCACAATCTGCGGTTGTCGCTGGCCGATCTGGCCGAGCAGGCGGTGGAATTCGACGCCGTCATGGTGTGCGTGCACAACACCGTCGGCTCCGGCCGCTGCGCCAACGCCCGCTGGCTCGGTGTGCCGCTGACCGCCCTGCTCGAACACGCCGTCCCCGAATCCGGTGCGACCCGGCTGGTCACCCGGGCCGTCGACGGCTACACCATCTCGCTGCCGCTGGAACCGCTGCGCACCGGCGAATGGCCCGGCTACCTGGTCATCGGCATGAACGGCGAACCGCTGCCGCCCGAACACGGCTTCCCCGCACGGGTTTTCGTGCCCGGCATCTACGGCCAGTACTCGGGTGCGAAATGGGTCGGCGAACTCGAGCTCACCGATGACAGCCACGTCGACTACTGGTGGAAACGCGGCTGGCCTCCCGAACCGCTGTGGGTGCGCCCGCAAGCCCGCATCGACGTGGCCTCCGGCTCCGGCTCCGGCAAGTTCACCGTGGCGGGCGTGGCCTGGGCCCCGCCGCACGGAATCTCGGGAGTGGAGATCCGCATCGGCGAAACCGACTGGCTCCCGGTCGAACTCGGCTCCGAGCTGGCCCCCGCCGCCTGGCGGCGCTGGCGCACCATCGTCGACGTGCCGCCGGGCACCCACATCATTCAGGCCCGCGCCATCAGCCGCTCGGGCGAAGTCCAGGACGCCGGAGAGCGCCCGCCGTTCCCGATCGGCCCGGGCGGTCTGCACAGCGTCACCGTCACCGCCTGATCGTCGCCTCGCCCGTGACATCTGTCATGGGCGACCGATGACGGACGGGGGAGGCGCGGCGGGCCCGCGTGCGTGACGGTGGACGCATGAACGTTCCCGTGACACCGATCGCCGACCGGAGCCCGCGGCTGTGGGCTCGGGTAGCGTCCGGCGGTGTGGACGCGGAGGAAGCGGGTATTCGGCGGCGGCGACGGTTCGGGACGCTGCTCGCGGCCGTGTGGGCGGTGTACCTGTTCGATCCGCTGCGGCAGGGCTGGCAGCTCGAGAGTTCGGTGGCCCGCGCGTACACGATCGCGGTGATCGTCGCGTTCGGCATCGTCTATGTCGCGTCGTATTGGCTGCTGGTGCGCGGCCCGTCCGACCAGGGCTGGCCGCCGCGGCCGCCCTGGCTGGTGGTGGCCGGGTCGCTGGCCGTGCAGGCGGCGCTGATCGCGGCCGCGGCGGTCACCCTGCACTCGCAGATGCTCGGGTTGGGCGTCTACATGGCCTCCTACATCGCGTTCACGCTGCCGGTGCGGCGGGCGGTCCCGCTCGAACTGGCGTTGCTGATCGTGTTCGCGGTGCTGCCGCAACTGCTCACCGGGCAGCCGCCCGCGTACTCGCTGATGCAGTCGATCGTGTTGGCGGCCTTCGCGGTCGGCGGGATCCGGGTGATCCTGCAACGCAATCACGAACTGCACATCGCCCGCCAGCAGCTCGCCGAACTGGCCGTGGCCGAGGAGAGGCTGCGGGTCGGGCGCGACGTGCACGACATCCTCGGCCACTCGCTGACCGTCATCACCGTGAAAACCGAACTGGCGCAACGGCTCATCGACGTCGCTCCCGAGCGCGCGAAGACGGAGATGGCGGATGTGGAGCAGCTGGCGCGCGAGGCGCTGGCCGGGGTGCGCTCGACCGTCGGTGGGCTGCGGGCGGTTTCGCTCGCGGGCGAGCTGACCAATGCCCGCACCGCGCTGAACGCCGCCGAGATCGAGGGTGTGCTACCGGATCCCGGCGACCTGCCGTCGCGGCACAGCGTCGTGTTCGGCTGGGTGCTGCGCGAGGCCGTCACCAATGTGGTGCGGCACAGCGGCGCGGCGCACTGCTGGGTGCGGGTGACCCCGAACAGCATCGAGATCGCCGATGACGGTGTGGGCCCGCGCGACTCGGCCCGCACCGGATCCGGTCTGTCCGGACTGCGCGAACGGGTCCGGGCCACCGGTGGCGAACTCACTCTCGGCGCGCGCCCGGAGGGCGGATTCCGGGTGCTGGCAAGCTTTCCGGAGACGATCGAGGAGTCGGAATGATCAAACTGCTGCTCGCCGACGACCAGGCCCTGGTGCGCGGCGCTCTCGCGGCCCTGCTGAGCCTGGAACCCGACCTGGATGTCGTCGCCGAGGTCGGTCGCGGTGACGAGGTGCTGGCCGCCGTCGAGCGCACCGCCCCCGACGTGGCGCTGCTGGATGTGGAAATGCCCGGCCTGGACGGCATCTCGGCCGCCGCCCTGTTGCACGCCGCTCACCCCGGCGTCCGCATCCTCATGGTCACCACCTTCGGCCGCCCGGGCTACCTGCGCCGCGCCATCGACGCCGGCGCCTCCGGGTTCGTCGTCAAGGACACCCCCGCCCGCGAACTGGCCGACGCCGTCCGCCGCGTCCACATGGGCCTGCGCGTCGTCGATCCGGCCCTGGCCACCGAAACCCTCACCGCCGGAACCTCACCCCTCACCGCCCGGGAACGCGAGGTCCTCGCCGCGGCCGCCGACGGCGCGACGGCGGGCGCGATCGCCAAGCTGCTGCACCTGTCCGAGGGCACGGTCCGCAACCATTTGTCCTCCGCCATCGGCAAAACGGGCACTCGCACGCGCGCCGAAGCCGTTCGAGCCGCCGAGCGTCTCGGCTGGCTCTAGCCCCTCGGGGGATTAGCTGAATCATGACCATGGGCGGCCAATTGCGGGAAATGTTCTGAAATGAGCCACTTTCTCAAGTTTGCTGGGTTAGGTTCACGGCTACACCGGACAGTCGGTGCGGACGAAGTCGGAGGACACCATGGGAATTCTCAGCCTGATCGCGGGGCTCGCGCAGATGGTCATCGGCACCATCGTGGCCAACACGGGTTCGGGTGGTACCGGCTCCGGTTGGTGAGTGCGCCGGGTTCGGCTCGCCTCCTGTGAGCCGAACCCACTGCCTCCGCGGTACGTCTCAGAAGCGGCCGCCTCGGCTGATCCGCCGGGAGCCGTCGGAGCCGCCGAAGGAGCCGGGGCCGTAGCCGCCGCTCCCACCGCCGCCGCCGAAACCACCACCGCCGCGGCGGTATTCGTTACCCATGCCGCGCAGCATGCCGTCGATGAGGATGCCGCCGAGGATGGCCCCGGTCTGGGAGCCGCGGGGCGTCACGCGTTGCTGCTGCTGGGCCTGCCATTCCTGAACCGCGGCCTGCGCGGTGTGCAGGGCGCGGGCGCCGAGTTCGACGGCCAGCTGGGCGGATTGGAGAGCCTGCTCGGGATTCGCGGCGGCGAGCTGATCGGCCTGCGCCAGATTGCGCTGTGCCTCGGCGAGGCGGGTCCGTGGTTCGGCGTCGACTCCGCCGCGGCGGGTGCTGATGTAGTCGGCCGCGGCGTTGACCTGGCTGCGGGCCGCGGTCAGCGTCTGGTCGAGGCGGCGACGCAGGTCATCGGCCGCCCGCTTGCGATCACCGGCCGCGGCGATCGCCTGATCCAATGCGGTGTCGGCGGCAACGGCCTGCCGGAAGATCCCGAGCGGATTGGTGGCCCCGTCGGCGGTGGCCTGATCGAGGGCGGTGCGGGCGGCGGCCGTCGCGGCGGGCAGATCGGTGCCACCGTGCTCCGACAGTCCTGCGGCGGTGGCCAGATCCCGGCGCAGTTCCTCGATCATGGCCGGCAGTCCGGCGCGCGCCTGCTCGATATCGGTGGCGGCGGTGTCGACCGCGTCCAGCAGCGTGCGGGCGGCGTCCACGGCCGACTCGGCGGCGCGAATGTCGGCGACCGCCGCGCCCTGCTGCCCGACGGGTTTGGCGGCGGCGGCGCGCCCGTCCGCGATCGTCTTCTCCGCGAATCCGATTCGCTCGCTCGCCATGCTCACGTTGTCGTGGATCGGCGCGAGCACCGATGCCGGATGCGCGGCCACCAGGGCGGCGAGGGTGGTCTGCGAGCCGGGCACGCGCGCGGTGAGTTCCACCAGATCGCGGGTCAGCGCGTCCAGCCGCTCCCCGGCATTGATGAGCAGATTGCGCATGGCGTCGAATTCGCCGACCTTGGCGTCGAGGTCCCGATTGGCGCTGCCGCAGCTGCTGACCAGGTCGATCAGCATGCGCTGCTGCTGATCGGGGGTTTCGGGAATGTCGTCGTCGAGCTGCTGGCGAATCGAGAACGCCTTGGCCAGTGCCCGTTTCGCGCCGTCGAGGGCGGCGGTGAAGGGCGCGGTGGCGGTGGCCCCGAATTCGTCGGTGGCCAGCCGCAATTCCTCGGTGCTGGTCCGGATCGCATTGTCGGTGTCGACCAGGGTCTCCTTGGACAGCGCGTCGAGCACGACCAAGGGCAGGGCTTCCAGCGCCCGGGTATCGGTCGGGTCGGTCTTGCGCGCGGAGTCCATGATCGAGCGTTCCCGCCGCGTCTTGCGCCGCCGTGACCACAGCCACACACCCAGCACGATCAGCGCCACCACGAGTGCCAGGAGCAGTACCGGGAACAGGCCGATGCCGCCGGATCCGCTCATGGCGTCCGACAGCCCGGTGGCGGTGGCCAGTCCGGCTCCGGCCCAGTTCCCGTCGCGCAGCTTCGGCTCGACCTGGTTGGTGAGCAGCCGATCGAGTTCCTTGTCACTGACGGACTTGGGCAGGGTCCCGGTGAACGCGTAGGCGCGATCGTCGACGGCCACCGACAGCAGCACGTCCCGATCCCCGAAGCCGGACAGTTGCGCGGTCTGCTCGCCCCACGCGTGCGAGTCCATCCCGCTGAAGTCGCGCACGTAGACCACCCACAGCCGTTCGTGGTCGCTGGCGTACAGCGCGTCGATGGCCTGCTGCAGCTCGGCGGTCTGCCCGCGGTCGAGCGCCCCGGCGTTGTCGGTGACGTAACCGGGCAGCCGCAGGGGCGCCTCGGCCGCGGCCGGCGCGGCAGTGCCGCCGACCAGGGCCAAGGCCAGGAGCAAGCCGGTCACGAGAATGGACAGCTGCTTCGGTGGCCGCATACGTCGAATCTAACTGTGGAACGCGAAGGGTCGGTTTCTTCTGCACACTGTGTCGGAAGCCTTGACTACGATCGATGTCGTGATCACGATCGATTCGCCCTACACGGGCCACGTCTCGCCCGGCTCCAATCCGCAGCAGCGTGAGGTTCAGGGCGCGCGCATCGTGAAGATGTCGGTCGGCGGCATGGACAACAACACCTACCTGGTGCAGTGCACCACCACCGGTGCGACCCTGCTGATCGACGCCGCCAACGAGGCGGACCGCATCCTCGAGCTCATCGGTCAGGAGGCGCCGGGCCGGGTGGAACTCATCGTCACCACCCATCAGCACCGCGACCACTGGATCGCGCTACCGGATGTGGTGTCGGCCACCGAGATTCCGACCGCGGCGCACGCGCTGGACGCCGAGCCGCTGCCGGTCGTCCCGGCCCGGCTGCTGGCCGACGGTGACAAGGTCCGGGTCGGCGAGCTCGAACTCGAGGCGATCCACCTGAGCGGGCACACCCCCGGCTCGGTCGCGCTGGCGCTGACCGACGGCGCGGGCGGCATCCACCTGTTCACCGGTGATTCGCTGTTCCCGGGCGGCGTGGGCCGAACCCAGTCGCCGGAGCAGTTCGACTCGCTACTCGGTGATGTCGAGTCCAAGCTGTTCGCCCGGTATCCGGACGAGGCCGCGGTGTATCCGGGTCACGGCGACGACACCACCCTCGGTGTGGAGCGTCCGCAGTTGCCCGAATGGCGGCAACGCGGTTGGTGAAACTCCGCCACCACCGAGCCGAACCAGACTGGCTGGTAACGGACATGACCGCCACCTCCGCCACCGGACGGGGCGGCGGCCCGCTGCGCTGGGTCCGGCGGCTCCTGCTCGGCGCGCTGCTGATGGGCCTGGTCGTGGTGGGCGGCACCGCCCTGCACGTGTGGCAGGTGGCCCGCATCGACGACTACTCGCGGGCCGACGCCATCGTGGTGCTGGGCGCCGCCCAGTACGACGGCACGCCGTCCTCGGTGTTCGAGGCGCGACTGGACCAGGCCAACAAGCTGTATCGCAAACAGGTCGCGCCGATGATCGTCACCGTGGGCGGTAAGCGGGTCGGCGACAACTACACCGAGGCGGCCTCCGGCAAGAACTATCTCGAGGGGGAGGGCGTACCCGACGACCGGATCCTGGCCGTCGAAACCGGCTCCGACACCCTGCAGAGCGTGGAGGCGGTGTCCAAAGCGCTGCTGGCGCGCGGCAAATCGTCGGTGGTGCTGGTCAGCGACCCCTGGCACTCGCTGCGCACCCGCACCATGATGCGCGACGCCGGGCTGGCCGCCTGGACCGCGCCCACCCGCACCGGCCCCGCCGTGTACACACGGGAATCACAGGCCCACGGCATATTCCGGGAGACCTTCGCCTTGCTCTGGTATCAACTGACCCACTTCTCCGCGGACTTCAAATACACAGCGGATCAGTGAGCCATGAACGCACGCATCGACTATGACGGGGTCTACACCGACGCCGACCGGGAACGGGTGGTTCCCGAGACCGAGCACACGGCCGGACTGAGCTGGTCACCGTGCCCGGCCCGGCGCAGCGAGTTCGCGCGCGACCGGGCCCGGGTGCTGCACTCGGCCGCGCTGCGCCGGCTCGCCGACAAGACCCAGGTCATGGGTCCGCGTGACGGTGACACCCCGCGCACCCGGCTCACCCATTCGCTCGAGGTCGCCCAGATCGGCCGCAGCATCGCCGACAGCCTGGGCTGCGATCCCGACCTGGTGGACCTGGCCGGGCTCGCGCACGACATCGGGCATCCGCCCTACGGGCACAACGGTGAGCAGGCGCTCGACCAATTCGCCGACGCGCACGGCGGTTTCGAGGGCAACGCGCAGAACCTGCGCATCCTCACCCGGCTCGAACCCAAGGTCATCGACGACCGCGGTGTCAGCTTCGGGCTCAACCCGACCCGCGCCGCTCTCGACGCCGTCATCAAATACCCTTGGGGCAGAACGGGCCCCGGCTCCAAGTTCGGCGCGTACGGGGTGGACATGGACCGCCTCGACTGGGTCCGCAAGGGTGCGCCCGACCGCCGGCAATGCCTGGAATCGCAGATCATGGACTGGGCCGACGACGTCGCCTACTCGGTGCACGATGTCGAGGACGGGGTCATCGCCGGTCGCATCGACCTGCGCGCCCTGGCCGACCCGGCCGAACAGGTGGCGCTCGCGGAACTCGGTGTGCGGCGACACTCTTCGATGACCGTCGACGAGATGGCCGCCGCGGCGCAACGCCTCTCCGAGCTGCCCGTGGTCTCCGCCGCCGCCGAGTACGACGGCTCCCTGCTCGCCTCCGTCGCGCTCAAACGGCTGACCAGCGATCTGGTGGGCCGCTTCGCCACCGCCGCCGTCGAGGCCACCCGCGCCGCCTGGGGCGGCCGCCAATTGTCGCGCTACACCGCCGATCTGGAGGTGCCGCGGATCGTGGCCGCCGAGGTCGCGGTGCTCAAGACCATGGCGCTGCGCTACGTGCTGTCCGACCCCATTCACCGGGTGCGCCAGGCCGGGCAGCGCGAACGCATCCTGCTCGTCGCCAACCGGCTGCTCGAGGCCGCCCCGCACGGGCTGGACCGGCTGCTGCTGCCGTGGTGGGAGGCCGCCGGCGACGACACCGCGCGGGTGCGGGTGATCGTCGACCAGATCGCCTCCTACACCGAGAGCCGCCTGGAACGCATCGCCGCCGCGATACCCTGATTCCGGATGGGTCCGGCGGCAGGGGGCGTGATGACACGCGAGGTGGACGGCACAGTCGACCTTGATCGATATCCGCTCGACCGGCGGTCCGTGACGCGGTTGCACGAGGTGATCGAGCGGGCGCAGGCGGACTTCCTGGTCAGCGGCGTCACCGTGCTGCCCGAATTCCTGCGGCCCGCGGCGGTCACCGAGATGGCCGCGGACGTGCTCTCCGACGGGCTCGGGGACGCCATGCGATTCGAGTACACCGTGGCCTGCGACCGAATCCCCGACTCCTCCCCGCTGAAGGCGCTCTATCAGTGGGAACCGTTGCGGGAGTTCGTCTCTCACCTGGTGGGGGAGCAGGCGTACCGGTCCGCCGACGAATTGGGCGCGATGACGGTGCAGATCCACGAGAACGGGGACGTGCAGGACTGGCATTACGACATGTCCGACTACACGGTGATGCTGCACATCGTCGCGCCCGAGCGGGGCGGGGCGCTCGAATACATTCCGCTGCCCGGCGCGTTCATCGAGCGCGGTGGCGGGCTGCCGATGCGGCATCGGCACATGGTGAAGATGCTGCCGACCGTGCCGGGGACGCTGGTGCTGCACGCCGGGCGGCGGTCACGGCATCGGGTGACGCCGGTGCAGGGCGAGATTCCGCAGGTGAGCGTGCACATGGCGTTCAACGCGCGGCCGGGGCAGCGGCTCAACGCGCATGTGCGGCGGCATCTGTTCGGGCGCGAGGACTGAGGCGGGGCGCCGCCTCGATCCGGGCCCGCGGTCAATCCGTATGCATCGCCACGTAATACGGGATGGTCTCGGCGGGCGCGCCGTCGGCGACGATGCGGCCCTCGTCGAACACCAGCACCCGATCGAAATCGGCGAGCAGGTCCAGATCGTGCGAGACCACGACCAGCCGCTGCGGCAGCTCGTGCAGCAGCCGGGTGATGCGGCGCTTGTTGCGCAGGTCGAGCAGCGTGGTGGGTTCGTCGAACACCACGTACTCGGGCCGGACCGACAGCACCGCGGCGATGGCGAGCAGTTGCTTCTGGCCGCCGCTGAGCAGATGCGCGGGATGGTCGCGGAACTCGGTGAGGCCGTAGGCCGCGAGGGTTTCGGTGACCCGGTCCGGGATCTCGGGTCTGGTGACGCCGTGGTGTTTGAGGCCGAACGCGAGGTCCTCGGCGACCGTCGGCATGACGATCTGCACATCCGGATCCTGAAAGACGAATCCGACCAGTTTGCGAACGGCCCGGCCCTGCTTGCGGGTATCGAGACCGTCCACCCGCACCCGGCCCGCGGTCGGCGTCTGGAGTCCGTTGAGCAGGCGCGCGAACGTGGACTTGCCCGAACCGTTCGCGCCGACGACCGCGATCCGGTTCTCGCTCAACCGCAGATTCAGATCGCGCAGCACCTCGCGCTCCCCGAATCGATGCGAGACGCTGTCGAGTTCGATCATGCGCGCGCCGGAATCATCGGATACGCCTTGCGGACCGCCACCGCGGCCAACGACCCGATGACCGTCTTGACCACGTCGCCGGGCAGGAACGCCACCGACGTGGTGATCGCCTTGCCCAGCGAGATGTGCGCGGCGGTGGCCATCCACGGAATGCCGATGGCGTACAGCACGATCGCGCCGCCCAGGAAGTTGATCAGCAGGGCGATGGGCAGGTTGTAGTGCTTCCACGCCCGTTCGGTGAGCAGTCCGATCACCAGTGCGCCGATCGGGTAGGCGATCACGAAGCCACCCGTGGGACCCATGACCACCCCCATGCCGCCGCGCCCGCCCGCCAGCACCGGCAGGCCCGCGAACACCAGCACGTCGAAGAGCAGGATGGCCAGCGCACCGCGCTTGGCGCCCAGAATCGAGCCCGCCAGAATGACGCCCAGAGTTTGCGAGGTGAACGGCGCGAACGCTCCCGGCAGCTGGATCAGCGGGAAGAATCCCAGTACCACCATGATTGCCGCGAACAGCGCGATCTGCGCCAAATCCCTACTACGCACGCGAGGCATCCTAAATGGAGGCCTTCCGGACTCTTCAGTCCAGGCCGCGAGCGTCCAGCGCCTCGCCGACCCCATCGGCCATGCGGAGTGTGCGGATCAGTAGCGGGACCAGGAAGACGGTGCTGCGCTCGATGCCGCGGGCGCGCTGGGCGTCCCGCACCAGTTCGGCCTGCTCGCGGATGACGGGGATGAATCGGATGGTCATGGCGACCAGCAGGCCGACGCGTTCGGGACGGACGCCGAGCGGGCGCAACGGGGTGAGCGCGCGTTCGATGGTCTCGACCATGGCCGAGGTGCGGGTGGTCAGCGTCACCAGATTCGCCAGCAGCACCAGGGTCAGCAGGCGTTCGCCGACCAGGATCGCGGTCCGGGCGTCGGTGAAGATCAGCTGTGCGAGCACGATCAGCGCCAGGAACGGTGTGAGTCCGAGCACCTGCCGGCCGGTCGCCCGCCAGGGAATCCGGGCGACGGCGTACAAACCCAGCACCACCACCAGCGCCGCGGTCAGTGCCGGGATCGACGACACGAGGAACAGCCCGGTCCCCACCGCCGCCAAGACCAGCAGCTTCACCCCCGCGGGCACGACATGCACCGGCGTCCGGGCATCGTGGTAGAGGCTGAGCACCCCAGGATCCTCGCAGCATCACGTCGCGGCGTTGGGTACGGGTCCGCTGATTTCGTTGCGCTGGGGGTAACTCGTCGGGTACGTCCAAAATTGCTTCGGCACCCGACCGCCGGCCCGTATGTGGGACGGTGAACGGCTCTCAGCTGTGCGCAAAAGTCTCGGGGAGGCGGGGAGCGCTAGACTCGCTGAGTGGCTGGCCGACTTCCGGACCGCGATATCGCGGCGATTCGTGAACGTGTCCGGATCGAGGATGTCGTGGGGGAGTACGTCGCACTGCGGCGAGCCGGCGCGGACTCCATGAAGGGCCTGTGCCCGTTCCACGACGAGAAGTCGCCATCGTTCCACGTGCGGCCCAATCACGGCGTGTTCCACTGCTTCGGTTGCGGTGAGGGCGGCGACGTTTTCGCGTTCCTGCAGAAGATCGAGCACGTCGGTTTCGTCGAGGCCGTCGAGCAGATGGCCGACCGCCTCAACTACAAGATCAACTATGAGGGTGGCGGCACCTCGGTCCGCGTCGACCGCGGCACCCGCGCCCGCCTGGTCGCCGCCAACGCCGCCGCCCACGAGTTCTACGTCTCCCAGCTCGGTGAGCCTGGCGCCGAGGCGGCCCGCAAATACCTCACCGACCGCAATTTCGACCACAATGCCGCCCACCAGTTCGGCTGCGGCTACGCCCCCGGCGGCTGGGACACCCTCACGAAACACCTGCTGCGCAAGGGTTTCGAGTTCAAGGAGCTGGAAGCGGCGGGCCTGTCCAAGCAGGGCCAGCGCGGCCCGATGGACCGCTTCAACCGCCGCCTGCTGTGGCCCATCCGCAACTTGGGCGGCGAGGTGATCGGCTTCGGCGCGCGCCGCCTCTACGACGACGACACCATGACCGCCAAGTACATCAACACCTCGGAAACGTTGCTGTACAAGAAGTCTCAGGTGCTGTTCGGTCTCGACCACGCCAAGCGGGAGATCGCCAAGGGGCATCAGGCCGTCGTGGTGGAGGGCTACACCGACGTCATGGCCATGCACATGGCCGGGGTCAAGACCGCGGTCGCCTCCTGCGGCACCGCCTTCGGCGACGAACACCTCGCGATCCTGCGCCGCCTGCTCATGGACGACAACTTCTGGCGCGGCGAGATCATCTACACCTTCGACGGCGACGCCGCCGGCCAGGCCGCCGCGTTGAAGGCGTTCTCCGGCGACCAGAAACTGGCCGGCCAGACCTACATCGCCGTCGCCCCCGACGGCCTCGACCCCTGCGAACTGCGCCAGCGCAACGGCGACGGCGCGGTCCGCGACCTGGTCGCCCGCCGAGTCCCGTTGTACGAGTTCGTCATCCGCGGCCTGCTCGCCGAACACAACCTCGACGCCCCCGAAGGCCAGGTCGAGGCGCTGCGCCGCGCCGTCCCCGTGGTCTCCCAGATCAAGGACTTCGCCCTGCGCAAGGCCTACGCCACCAAACTGGCCGGCTGGGTCGGCTGGGACGACATCCAGCAGGTGGTGCGCCGTGTCGGCGAGGAGGCCCGCAAGGGCGCCCGCACCGGCGCCAAGCCCGGCATCCCCGAACGCCAACCCCACCATGAGGTTTCGCCCAGCCCCGCCGCCCGTCCCAACCCGTCGGACCCGGCCCTGCTGCCCCAACGCCAAACCCTCGCCGCCGCACTCCAATACCCCGGCTTCGCCGGCACCGTCTTCGATTCCCTGGAACCCGAAGCCTTCACCCACCCCGCCTTCGTCGCCGTCCGCGCCGCCATCGCCGAAGCCGGCGGCACCGCCGCGGGCCTCACCGGCGCCGAATGGGTC
Organism: Nocardia tengchongensis; assembly: GCF_054781395.1. Classification (NCBI taxonomy): domain Bacteria; kingdom Bacillati; phylum Actinomycetota; class Actinomycetes; order Mycobacteriales; family Nocardiaceae; genus Nocardia; species Nocardia tengchongensis. Next base: position 136,075 of record NZ_BAAGUM010000006.1, on the reverse strand, counting down.
AGCGCGGTAGCCGACAACACCGACGACCTCACCCTGCGCGCCATGGTCTCCGAACTGGCGGCCGAACCGCTCCCGGTGAAATCCGCCGAAGACATCCCCCGCTTCGTGGCGGGCGTCCTCGCCCGCACCCAGGAATCCTGGGTCGGCCGTCAGATCGCCGAACTGAAGTCGAAACTCCAGCGCATCTCCTCCACCGAGCAGCCCGACGCCTACATGGCGCTGTTCGGCGATTTGGTGGCCTTGGAGCAGTACCGCAAGAGCCTGCTCACCCAGGCCATGGGCAACTCAGGCGACTTCGCAGGCGTCTAGCCACACCCCACCCACCCGGCAGGCGGCGACAGCTCGCCGCCCCAGGGCAGGGTGTGGGGGCGCAGCCCCCACCAGGGGGCAAGGGGCAAAGCCCCAATCCCTCAGCGCCGCAGCTGATCCTGCGGCACGAGGATGGTGGTCCGCTCGTCCAGCGGCACCATCGGTTCCAGCTTCGGCTGGGTGTTCAGCTTGTCCGCGAGCTTCTGCCGCCCCATCAACACGACCTTGCGCGTGACAGGACTCTCACTGATAGCGCGGGTCGTCTTGCTGATCTGTTCATACCGAACCCGCCCGGCCTTGGCGCCCAGCACATACCCAGCCGCCACACCGATGATCAACCGCAGCATCCCGAGAAGCTCCTCCCATAAGACCAGTCCGCCCCCACATCCTGCCCGACCCCACCCCGCCCTGTCGATCCGGCACCCCGTGCCCCCAACACTCATATTCCCGCAGGTAGGGCCGCGATTTGGGAACTGTACAACCGATACGCTAAAGTTTTCTCCGGCCGGTCCGGAAGGGCCAGCCAGGGAAACAATCCCCTATAGCTCAATTGGCAGAGCAGCCGACTGTTAATCGGCAGGTTTCTGGTTCGAGTCCAGATGGGGGAGCCGAAAAGGCCCCTGACCAGCGGTTCACCCCGCAAGGTCAGGGGCCTTTCTCGTTTTCTGAGATAGCCGGAATTGACTACTTTCCGGCTACATTCCGCGCTGCCGGAGCGCATGGAGGGCGAGGAGTGGTTTCAACGGCATCCATTCGCCGAAGCGGTAGTCCGCCCCGCGAACGAGCCGTTGGGCCAAGTCTGGGCGCTGCTCGTTGAGGTAGTGCCTGGCCCGTTCGGCGTGGAAGGGGAGGGAGACGAGTTTGATTCGGTCGGCGTCTTCCAGGTAGGGGATTGCGAAAGCGATGTTCTCCCAGGTGGTTCGGCTCTGTTGTTCGATCACGAGTGTGCCGTGGTAGCCGCGGGCGCTGGTGGCGTAGTCGGCCATCAGGGTTGCCTCGGCGGTCGGGCCCGCGCAGGCGCCGCCGCACAGGACGAGGCGGCTGACGGCTGCTGATGGGTCGAGGGAGCGTAGGCCTGCGCGGACTCGCCAGCGGTTCATGGCGTTCGCGCGGGGGCCCGGGTTGCGGTAGCCGAGGACGACGACGGCCTCGGTGGGGCCGGTGGCGGGTCCTACGAGTCGGCGTGATGCGCGCCAGTTTTCCCATTCGCCCCACAGGATCGTCAGGGCGAACGCGGTTCCGGTGGCCGGCCACGGTCGGATGCGCATCTGTTCAGCCAATCACATGCCGGAAGTGCCTGGTAGTGAGCGTGTTAGACATTTGTTCTAGACAAGCGTTTCAGACCCGTGTAGACATATGTCTTAGACAAGCGTTCTTCAAGACTTCGGGAGAGACCCAATGAGCACCACCGACAACACCCTCCGCGTTCTGGTCGCCGGTGGCGGCATTGCCGGTAATGCTGTTGCCCTGCAATTGCTTCGGGCCGGCATGGCGGTCACCGTAGTCGAGCGGGCGAGCGCGCCCCGACCCGGCGGACAGGCGGTGGATCTGCGGGGGCCGAGCCGGGAAGTGGCGGAGCGCATGGGGTTGATGGAGGGCATCAACAAGTTCCTGCTGCACGAGAAGGGGATGAGCCTCGTCACGGCGGACGGGTCGCCGGTCTACCGGATGTCGATGGAGATGTTCGACGGGAAGGGGCCGGTCGCGGACATCGAGATCAGCCGCGGCGACCTGAACGGGGTGCTGCTCACCGAACTCGCCGGTGCGGGAGGGGAACTCGACTACCGGTACGGGGATTGGATCGAGACCATCGAACAGGACGCCGAAGGCGCCACGGTCGGATTCAACTCGGGCCGCAGTGAGCGGTACGACCTGGTGATCGGCGCGGACGGGGTGCACTCGCGGACCCGGAAGATGGTGTTCGGCCCGGAGGAGGAGTTCACCACCTTCCTCGGCGGGTACATGTCCTTCTACACGATTCCGACCCCGGCGGGTGTGGAGAAGGACTGGATGTCGATGCATGTGGTGCCGCGCGCCTCGCTCGGCGTCCGCCCCGATTTCGACCCGGCCACCGCCAAGGCCATCATCACCCTGCGCACCGACGCCGACCCGGCCCTGCGCCGCGATATTACCGCCCAGCGCAAGCTGATTCGCGACATGCTGGCCGACGCGGGCTGGCTGGTCCCCGAGGCCCTGGAGCACCTGGAGACCACGCCCGACTTCTACTTCGACGAGCTGGTCCGCGTCGACATGCCGACCCTGTCGAAGGGCCGCGTCACCCTGCTCGGCGACTCCGGCTTCTGCGGCTCCCCGATGACCGGCATGGGCACCGCCATGGCCATCGTCGGCGCCTACCTGCTCGCCGGCGAACTCGCCGCCACCCCAACCGATGTCGAGGGCGCCCTGGCCCGCTACGAGGCCCAGGTCACCCCGTTCCTCGAGAAGGCCAAGGAACTCCCCGGCGGCGGCATCCAAATGATGCTCCCCACCTCGAAGCTCGGCCTCAAGCTGATGCAGCAGGTCGGAAAGCTCATGACCACCAAGCTGTTCCGCCCGATCATGATGAAGATGCTCGACCAGACCCAGGACTACGTGCTCCCGACCTACTGATCATCGGCAGCGGGCTATGAGCCCGAGCCGCTGGTCGCCGCGCCGAGTAGGCCGGAGAGGATGCTGGAGATGAGGGCGCCCGGTAGGTCGCTGGTGGCGGAGCCGGAGGCGAAGCCGCTGGCGGAGCCGGTCAGGTAGCCGCGGCCGGGGCCGTCGGTCGAGCCGGTGAAGGCGTCGCCGCCGGCGTTGGCCAGTTCGTCCAGGCCGCAGGTGGCCAGGCCGCCGCCGGAGCCGCTGGTCAGGGCGGTGATGATGCCGTTGGTGAGGCCGGCGGCGGAACCGGCCTCGGGGCCGGCGGAGGATCCGCCCAGGAAGCCGAGGGCGGAGCCGGTGACCGAGCCGGTGGCGGCGGAACTGAGCCAGCCCTTGAGGAATCCCTGGAGACAGGCCATGCCGGGCGGCTGCACCTCGGCGGCGGGATCGGCCTGAGTGACGCTCGGGCCTTCGATGGGTAGTGGGTCGGCGGCGGCCGGTCCGGCCCCCAGTGCAAGTGCGATGCCGACAGAAGCGGTGATCAGAAGTGTATTTCGCATCGAAGACTGCTTTCCCCGTATTTCTTGGACGCGCGACCAACTTAACTCGATGCGTGCCGCTCCGCAGGGTGAACGGGAAACTCTTCGTTCGCTCACCTCGATCGCGAAAAGTGCTGGGGGATAGCCAGACTCGTGGACAGAGCTGTCTTTTCAGTGGGGTGCGAAGTTGTCGTCACGGTGTCGCGCGGGGAAAGAGTCGTGTACTCATAGGACCTGAAGCGTGGTCGGGGGAGACGAGGGGAGCAGGCGATGAGCGGGACGCGATGGCTGTTGATCGAGACGTTCGGCGGCGGGGAGCCGACGGTGATCGGATTGGGGAGTGCGCCAAGGAAATTCGTGCCGCTCAGCCAGATGTTCCGGCAACGGGAGACGCTGTCGGCCATACGCGGCGCGCTGGCTACGACGCTGGCCCGGCTCGGGCCGGTGGACACGGTCGGTGAAGACGGGCGGCGGCGCACGGTGACGGTGCCGCTGCTCATCACGCCCGAACGGATGCACGCGGTGCTGCTGTGGTCGGGGCCGGTCGAGGAGGAGATCCCGCCGCGAGATCCCGTGGGGGCGTGGTATTTCAACCTGTCGACGTCGAAATCCACGCGGTCGGACGAACTGCTCGATCTGTACGGTGTCGCGCCGGAGAATCGGGCGCGTGAGCATGCCATCGCGAGCGTTTTCACCCGGGTGATCACCAATAGTGACGAGTCCGACGCGCTGGCGAAGGTGGTGCGGTCCGCACCGGGAACCGAGCATCAGGCGGTGTGGACCGTGCGCCGCGACGACGGGGCGCTGCGGGCGGCGCACTTCTCCTGTCGCATTCTCGAAGAGCGTTCCGCCGCAGGCGAAACCGAGGTCTTCTTCCGCGGCGTCACCCATGACATCGGGGACGCCACCGAGGTGAGCGCGGCGCCGCCGCCGGTCATTCTGGAGCATCGGGTGCTCGACGCGGCCGCGGCGGAGGGCGATTACCGAGCCATCGTCGATCTGCGCACGCTACGGCTGCTGCGGTGGATGGGACCGGCCATGCCGGACATTGCCTGGCAGTCGCTGGCGGGGGAGCCGGAGCCGGAAATCCATCCGGAGGATCTGGCCACGGCCAAGACCATGAGTCGCGATCTCGCGCAATCGCGTACCTCCGGCGTGCTGCGGTTGCGGACTCTCGACGGCGGGTGGCGGGCGGTGCGTGCCCGCGCGGTGCTGATGGCGCTGGATCAGTACACGACCGCCGCCCTGGTGACGGTGCGGGACCCCGACGCGGTGGACTAGCCCCCAGCAAACAGACCAGCAGTAATGTTTGTTGGGTATATAACATCACTCGGCCGCGCGTCGCGCACACACGCCAGGTCAGCGTGATCTCCCGTGAAATGCGCAGGTAGGCGGGGGATTTGCTCAATTGATCAGGCACTGAGCCGATCGCTACACTGCCGTCGGTACGCACCCGCGCGAGCGGGAATCTTGCCGGTCATCCCCGTGATACCGCCTGGCGCGTCGTTGACAGGCCCTGCCCGGAAGCCCTGTGGCGTCCGGTGATCCGGGCTGCTCGGCGTAGGGAGGCGCAACTGTGCTCGGACCGGACAACGCGTGGTGGCTTCGCCTTCTCACCGGCCTGCGGCACTGGGCGGCGGCCCGCCTGGCTCGATCGATGGTGCTGCGTAGCTACGGGTGCACGAAAGCCCGCGGTCTCGAGGCCGATCCCTCGGAGCTGGTGCGAATCCCGCTGGACCGCCTGCGCATCGGCACCGTGATCCGGCGATCGGGCCAGAACGCGCGACATGTCGCGGCGCTGTCCGAGGTCGCCGCCGCCCTGCCCCCGATCGTCGTGCACCGGTCGAGCATGACCGTCATCGACGGCGTGCACCGCGTGCGGGCCGCGCAGGACAGCGGCTCGCAGTGGATCGACGCGGTGTACTTCGACGGCGACGACGGACAGGCGCTGCTGCTGGCCGTCCGGTTGAACACCGCGCACGGCCTGCCCCTGTCCGCCGCCGACCGCAAGGCCGCCGCCGAGCAGGCGCTGGCCTACTACCCGGATTGGTCGAATCGCCGGCTGGCGATGGCGATCGGACTGTCCGAGCGCGCGATCGCGGCCATCCGCCGCAAGTCCGCGACGACGCCCCGCCGCGAGACGCGCCCCGCCGCAGCCGTTGCGGTGACAACGGGCGACATCCAGCACCGCCACGAGCGCGCCCGCACCTCCTCGGCCACCCCGGCCGCGGCCCGGCGGGCAGGCGGTGGACGCGCATCCGGGTCGCCGACCCAGTCGATGGCGAATCCCGCGCTCAACACCGGTCACCCACTTCCGGTATCGCGGCAGCCGGCGCCCGATCGCGCGTATCCCACTCGCGCCCTGCGCAATCTGTGCTCCGACCCGGCCGTGAGCCGCACCGAATCCGGCCGCCGGCTGCTCGCCCTGCTGGCCCTGATCCCCGCCGATCCCGAGGCCTGGGCGGATCTGGCCGACAATCTCCCGCCGTATCACGCCGCCCTCATCGCGGACCTCGCCGCTCAGCAGGCCCGCAATTGGGCGGCTCTGGCCCGCACCGCGACCCGGCACGCGGTGACGGAGAATCACACCGCCGCGTGACGGTGGCCGGCTGTCGGCGGTCGACCGGGGGATGGCGCCGGCGACCGGCTCGGTTGTGCGGGGCATGAAAGACTGGTCGGATCATGGTGTCGGGGTAGGTGTTACGGAGTGAATGCGTTGTCGGCGGTTCGGCGGGTCGAAGTCGGCGGCGGCCAGGACCACGATGCGGGACAGCTTTTCGAGCAGTGGGAGGCGGGACTGTCCGATGCGTATGTGCCGCTGGCGGTCTCGCCCCGGGGCGGTGATCGGTTCCGGGGCTGGATCGCGCACGGCGTGTACAACGACGTGGAGCTGTCGACCCTGGGTGCGAGCCGCCAGCGGGTGGACCGCACCCGCAGCCTGATCGCCCGCACCGATGAGGAGTTCCTGCACACCAGCATTCAGATCGCGGGCCACGGGCGGTTGCATCAGGACGGTCGCGTCGCGCAGGTGGGACCGGGGGAGATGGTCTTCTACGACAGCACCCGGCCCTACCACTGGGAGTTCGACGGCGACTGGGAGATGTCGGCCGTGCAGGTGCCGCTGAGCCGGTTGCGCCAGCGGGCCGGGATCACCGTTCCGGACATCCCGACCGCGACCACGGTCGTACCGGACAGTCCCGGCGGTGTGGTGGCGGGATTCCTGCGCGAACTGACCGAATTGCAGAACACCGCACCGGAACAGGCCGCGATCCTGGCCGGTTCGACGGTCGATCTGCTGGCCTCCGCGATCGCCCTGACGGCGGGTCGACCGGCCCCGGGTGCGGCGGCCGAGACCCTCACCCGCCGTCAGGTCGTGGAATTCATGCGCCGGCACTGCCGTGACACCACACTGGGCGTGGAGGCGATCGCCGCGGGTTGCGGGGTGTCGCGCCGGACGTTGTATCGGGTGCTCGAGGAATTCGAGGAGGGCCCGGCGACGCTGTTGCGCCGCATGCGGGTCGAGTACGCGTGCGGATTGCTCACCGCGCGAAGGGATCTCCCGGTGACGGCGATCGCGCGCAGCGCCGGATTCGCCACCGAGCGGCAGTTCTATCGAGCCTTCCGAGTCGAGACCGGCACGACGCCAGCGGCCTTTCGTGAGACCGGGGTCCTGCCCCGGATCCTGTGATCGGGCCCCGGAGATCGCTCGTTGCTCGGCTCCGGCTCGTCTGCTAGCTTCTACGTATCTACTTAGTAGATGCGTAGAAAATCTTGGGCCGTAGACCACCTGCGGGCCGAGGGCGCCGTGGGGACGGCGTCGTTGCGGCGGGATTGTGCGGACCCCTCATCGCGCACAACTCCGGCGGAACCACAGGGGCGGGGCCGCCTTCCAGCGGCCCCGCCCCGAGTGTTTCGTCTTCGATTGTGCGCGCGACACGCTCAGACGCGTGCGCGAATCCACTTGTAGATCGCCAGCACCACGATCGCGCCGACGATCGCACCCAGGAACGCGTGCTTGACCGGCGGATGCACACTGAACTCGTGCGGCGAGAAGAGCAGGCTGCCGAGCGTCCCGCCGACATAACCGCCGACGATGCCGAGCACACCCGTCCAGATGATGCCGAAGTCCTCCTTACCGGGAAGGACCAGCCGGGCTATCGCGCCCGCGATCAGGCCGATGATGATCATCGAGATGATGCCGCCCATGACACACTCCTTGCCGTTGGGTTCCGCTGCATCGACGGTAGCAGGGCGAAGGCCGGTAATGAGCGAGCCGAAACACCCGAATCTGCCCGTGGCGGGACGCGAACGCGCGCGCCGGAACCCCCCGGGTCCCGGCGCGCGGACGAGCGATCAGACCAGCTGCAACGGCAGCGCCGCGATGTCGTTCTGCGTCATGACCGGAAGATTCACGATCTCCGCATCCGACCCGGCCAACCGCAGCGCCGGGAAGCGGTCGAACAACGCGGGCAGCGCGATGGCCGCCTCCAGCCGGGCCAGCGCCGCGCCCGGGCAGATGTGCGGGCCGTAACCGAAGGAGATATTGCGGTGCGCGGTCGGGCGGGTGATGTCGAAATCGTCGGCGTCCTCGCCGAACACGCCGTTGTCGCGGTTGATGGCGCGGTAGGACATGACCACGCCCTCACCCCGCTCGATCACGGTGTCGCCCACCGTGATGTCCTCGGTGGCGAAGCGCATGAGCAGATGGGTCACCGGGCCGTCGTAGCGCAGCGACTCCTCGATCACCTGCTTCCACTCCACCTCCTCCGACCGCACCCGGGCCAGCTGCTCGGGCTGGTTCAGCAAGGCGCGCACCGTGTTCAGGATCAGGCTGACCGTGGTCTCGTGCCCGGCGGCGACCAGCGCCTTGAGGTTGCCGACCACCTCTTCCTCGGTGAGCGGCTCGCCGCCCTCGTCCGCCAGGATCAGCGCGCTGGTGAGATCGTCGGTGGGAGTGGCGGTCTTGCGCCGGACCATCTCGGTGAAGTAGACGTCCATGGCGTCGATGACCTGCAGCCGCTCGTCCTGCGGGGTCATCATGGAGAAGAACTTCTTGTACCAGTCCAGCAGCATCGGGTGGTCCTCGCGCGGCACCCCCATGAGCTCGGAGATCACCCGCATCGGCAGCGGGTAGGCGAAGACCTGCTTGAGGTCCACCACGGCGCCCTCGCCGCCCGCCTCGTCCAGGTCGTCGAGCAGCTCCTTGGTGAGCCGTTCGATGGTGGGGCGCAACGCTTCCAGGCGGCGCGGGGTCAGCGCCTGGGTGGTCTTGATCCGCAGCCGGCGATGTTCGGAGCCGTCCACGGTGAACATGGAACGCCCGGCGTCGATCATGCCGATCAGCGGCCACTGCCGGGTCACGACGCCGTCGCTGAACAACTTCCAGGCGTTGATGTCCTTGACCAGACGGGTGTCGGTGAGCAGCTGACGCGCGACGGCGTGATCGGTGATCGTCCAGGCGGGCGCGCCCAACAGGTCGATACGGGTGATCGGCCCGGCGGCGCGCAGACGCGCGGTCTCACCGGCGAGATCGCCCACCATCGGATCGATCGAGATGGCATGCGGGCAAGGGGAACTCACTGGAAACCTCCGAGAGCACGAACAGGTGTGAAAACAACAGGAAGAGAAGTCATTCCGCACAGGAACGGGGACGGCCGGCGCACCAGGCTCTGCGCGGGCACCGCCAGATCGATGTCGGGCAGCCGGTCCAGCAGCACCTCGATGCCGGTGCGCGCCACGGTCTCCGCGATCTGCTGCGCCGGGAACGGGCAGCGGTATTCGCCGTGGCTGAACGCGAAGTGCGCGTTGTTGCCGCTGTGGCCGCCGTCGCTCACCGACTGCCGCACGTGCGGATCGGTGTTCGCGGCGGCCAGCCCGAGCAGCAGCAGGTCGCCCTGACGGATCAGGGTGTCCGCCAGGCGGGTGTCGCGAGCTGCCCAGCGGCCGGCCAGGATCGAGTTGGGGGAGTCCTCCCACAGCACCTCGTTCATGGCCTGGTCCACACTGCGGCGGCCACCGCCCAGCGCGGCCGCGAACCGGTCGTCGGTGAGCATCAGCCGCACCGAATTGATCAGCCAGTCCGCGGTCGGCAGATGCCCCGCGGCGGTGACCGCCATCAGGTCGTTGACGTATTCCTCATCGGTGAACTGCCCCGGCTGGGCGAGCATGCGCGAGACCAGGTCGCCGCCGGGCGCGGCCTTCTTCATCGCCAGCAGGTGCTGCATGTATTGCATGAACTGTCCGTACGCCGCCTGGGCGTCCGCGCCGCCGTCGGCCATCGTCTTCATCGCCCGCGCCAGCCCGGGGCCCTCCACCTCGGGAATGCCCAGCAGCCAGGCCAGCACGAGCACGGGCAGCGGTTCGGCGAAGTCGGCGACCAGGTCGGCGGCGCCGCGCCCGCAGAAGGTGTCGATCAGCTGATCGGCGACGCTCTCGGAGACCTTGCGCAACTCGAACTGGTCCACCGTCTCCAGCGCCGGTTCCACCATCGCCAGATGGCGTCGATGCTCGGCGCCCGCGGTGAAGTAGATCGACGGCATCGGCGAGCCGACCATGGGCAGCAGCGGCCAGTCGGCCGGGATGTTGGGCCACTGGTTCCACAGGCTCACATCGCGCGGGAACAGTTCCGGAGAACTGGTCACCTGATGCATCTCCCGGTAGCCCAGCACCAGCCAGGCCGGGATGCCGCCGATCAACTCGACCGCGGCGACCGGCCCGTGGTCGCGGCGGATCTCGCGGTAGAGGGAATTGCGGTCGGTGTGGAAGCGGGGGCCGCTGAGCGGCACCACCGTGGATTCGGGTCGCACGGAGCCGTGCGGCACGGGGCAACTGCCCTGCGCGGGCGAGGTCATGCGGGATTCCTCCAAGCGGTGGTCTCCGGCCGGTACAGGTACTCGACCAGGGTGATCAGAACGTTCTTGCAGGAGTCGCGCACCCGCGCGTCGCAGTCGATCATCGGGATGTGCGGACCCAGATCCAGCGCCTCCCGCACCTCATCCAGCGACGGCCCGGGCCCGAAACTGTTGCACGCCACGATGAACGGCATGCGCTGGTGCTCGAGCCGGTCGATGGCGTACCAGGAGTCGGCGATCCGGCGCTGATCCACCAGCACGATCGCGCCCAGCGCACCGGTGAACAGCCGGTCCCACAGGAACCAGAAGCGTTCCTGGCCGGGCGCGCCGAACAGGTAGAGCACGTGCTCGTCGTCGATGGTGATGCGGCCGAAGTCGAAAGCCACCGTGGTGGTGGACTTTCCGGGCACCCCGGCCGGGTCGTCGACACCCTGCCCGACCTGGGTCATGGTGGCCTCGGTGTCGAGCGGGCGGATCTCGCTGATCGACCGCACCATGGTGGTCTTGCCGACGCCGAAGCCGCCCACGATCACGATCTTCAGGCCCTGCCGGGCATCCGCGTGCAGCGGCGCCTCGGACCGGAGCGGACGGTTGTCAGAGTTTGCGGAGTCCAACGAGCACCTTTTCCAGCGTGTCGGTAGTGGGCAGCCAATTCCATTGCCGCGAAGCATGATCGGGATGACGAACGGTGATCTTGCCCGCGTGCAGCAGGTCCGACAGGAGGATGACGGTGATGCCCACCGGCAGCCGCAGCTCGGCCGCGATCTCCACCACCGCGGTCGGCGCGCGGCACATATCGAGGATCGCCGCATGCTCGGACTGCATGCCGCGCACCGGATCGCATTCGCTGACCACCAGGGTCACCAGATCGAAAGCGTCCGAATCCGGTCGACTGCGCCCGCCGGTCAGCGTGTACAGCCGATCCGGATCCTCGTCCGGCCTGGTCACGACACGCTCGCCCCCGGCACTCGCGGGGCGGCGGCCAGATGCTCGCCCAGCTGCTCCACCAGCTCCCGCATATTGTGCCCGACCAGCCCGGCGTCGGCGTCCTCGCCGGCCACCACCGCGATATGCGCTCCCACCCCGGCCTCCACGATGAACAGGATCCCGCCGTAGAACTCGGTCATCGACTGCCGCACCCCGCCGCGCCCGTCCCCGAACTCCACCGAGGCACCGTGCGAAAGGCTTTGGATCCCGGCGGCGATCGCCGCCAGCTGGTCAGCGCTGTCGTTCCCGAGCCCGGACGTGTGACAAATCTTCAACCCGTCCCCCGACAGCAGCAACGCGTGCCGCGCCCGCGGCGTACGCACCAGCAACTGCTCCAGCAACCAGCCCAGATGTGTGGCGGACGGTGTCATCGATCGGTCTCCCAGGGGTTCGCAGGGGCGGGGGGAGCGCCGGCGCCGTGATCACGGCCCGTCGCGACATCCGGGGCCTCGGCGGGCGGGCCGGCGGAATATGTAGTGGCACCGGCCTTCTCGCGGATATCGATGCCGCGCCGGACCGCGTCCATCAGCGACCGCGGCAACAGCGACGCATCGCCTTCCGTGCCGAGGCCGAGCGGATCCTGCCGGGTGGACACTGTGGGAACCCGCCCCCCGACCGGTTCGGATGCCGGCGGATCGAGATTGGTGAGCGGCGAAGACGCTGGGCCGGTAGAGGTTTCACGACCGGAGACGGCGCGCTGGAAGGCTCCCATGGCAGACGGTGCGGCGGGCGGGCGCGGCGGAGGCGGGACCGCCGGGGCGGCCAGACCCTCCGGGTGCACGGCGGCGAGGGTGCTGCCCCGCTGCCGCTTCGGCAGCCCGCTGGAAGTCGCTGCCTGTCCGGCGAATTCATCGCTGGGTACACCGCCGGCTGCGGGACTGCTGCCAGTAGCGCTCTCCTGCGCGGGTGCGGCGGGGGGCTGGGTGAACCGCTCGAACCCGTCGGCCCGCGCCGCGGTCGCATCGGCCGCGAGATGGTCGGATCCGCGTGCGCGTGTCGGAGCGGTGGGATCGCCGTGGGCCGTGGTGGAGCGTTCGGATCGGTGTGCTCGCGCCGCAACGGTGGATCCGGCAGGCGCCGCGTCTGCTCTGGCCGGTTCGATCGGTCGCGCTGCGGTGCGGGAGGGTTGGGGCGCTGCGGGTTCGGCGGTGTCCACCGGGGTGAGGCGGCTGAGGGTGCCGGACTGGCGTTCCAGGCGGGTGGTCAGTTCGCGGGGGATCACCACGACGACGGCGGTGCCGCCGATCGCGGAGGGGCGGTAGCTGACGGTGAGATCGTGTTTGCGGGCCAGGTGGCCGACCACGGCCAGGCCCAGGCGGGTGCCCGACAGGGAGGAGAGGTCGGTGTCGGCGCGGGGGCCCGCGACCGCGGATTCGGCTCTGCGGAGCGCGGATTCGCTCATCACCAGGCCGCTGTCCTCGATGGTGATCACCACGCCCGCGGGCACCTCGGCGGCGTAGACGTGCACCTCGGTGGTGGGCGGGGAGAAGTTGCAGGCATTGTCGAGCAGTTCGGCCAGCGCGTGCATAACGCCCTCGGCGGCGTGGCCCGCGACCGCGATCTCGGTGACCGCCCGCAGCCGCACCCGCTGATATCCGGCGACCCGTCCCATGGCCCCGCGCAGGATCGACTCCATGGCAATGGGTTTCGCCCAGCGGCGGCCCGAACGCGCGCCGCTGAGCACCGCGATGCTGTCGGCCAGCCGCCCGGCCTGGGCGGTGCGGTGGTCCAGTTCCAGCAGGTCGGACAGCACCTTCGGGTCGGCGTGCCGGTGCTCCATCTCGCGCAACTCGGCCAGCATGGAGGTGCTCATGGCCTGCATGCGGCCGGCCGCCCCGGCGAACGCGGCCAGCGCGGCGGCCCGGCGGTGCTCGTTCTCCTTGGCGGCCCGCGCCTGCTCGGCGGCGTGTTCACCGATGCTGTGAATCCTGGCCTCGGACTCGGTGATTCGCGCCTGGGCGGCGGAGATGGTCGCGGCCACCCGGGCGTCGGCCTGCGCGGTGTAGGCGTGGGCCTCCTGCCGCACCGCCCGCACCCGGTCGCGGTAGTACGCGGCCGCGGTGACCGCGCCGGTCAGCAACAGCGCGGCGATGCTCGCCCCGATCGCCAGGGGAACCCGGAATTCGTTGGGGGAGAGCAGAACCGCGACCGCCACCGTGACGGCGGTGATCGCCAGGGCGACGGCCGCGATCGCATACGGCGGGCGCTGACTCCGAACGGTGTGCTGTTCCCCATTCGGCGGATTGACTGATTCCGACACGCTCCGCACTTCCGAACTCACGTCCACCAGGACGTTCGCCCCGATGCCCCCGACCGCGCCCGCCCGTGCGAGCCGTGCGAAATGCCCGGACCGGCAAGCGGATTCGGTTCTGCCGGTCGCAGCATAAGCGCACCGGGCGAGCGGCGCTACCCGAGCGCGTACCCAGGCTCAAACATCGATCCCATTCGCTGGGACATCGCTCAGACGCGGGCGAAAACCCGTGGCCGGGTGGAGGAATAACCGAACGCCAGCACCGCCGCCAGATACAGCAGCAACGCCGCGGCGGGCAGCACCAGGCCGACGCCCGCGATCAGGTCGAAACCGACGAATCCCGCCACGGCCTGCAGGCTCTCCCGGCGCGCGTACTCGGCGTCGAAGCCGGGCTCGAACAGTTCGGGATTGCGGCGCAACGCCGTCCACATGACGAACCACGCCGCCGCCTGCAACGCACCGACCACACCGTAGAAGGCGGTCGCCACCTTGGCGTTCCAGCCGCCGTCCTCGAGGTGATGGGCCAGCACCGTGGTCGGGAACGGCAGGAACGCCACCGCCAGGAGCAGCAGCAGATTGCCGCAGTGCAGCAGTCCGTCCATGGCGCGGACCCGGCTGAAGAAGCGGTGGTGGCACAGCCAGATCACGCCGATGGTCAGGAACGATCCGGCGTAGGCGAGATAGCTGGGCCACAGCCCGGTCAGCTCGTGCCACAGCGAGCCGCCTTCGGTTTCGGGGAGCCGGATCTCCAGGACCAGCAGGGTGATCGCGATGGCCATGACACCGTCGCTGAAGGCCTCGACACGGGTGGTGTCGGAGAGCCGGGATTCGGGGTAACGCATGCGGCCATTATCGATCGAACCGGTCAGCCCTCGAGGTCGCCGAGTTCCTGTTGGCGCAGACGGACACTCGCGAGCAGCGACCCCAGCGCGAAGCCGAAGATGGGGACGCTGACGATCGGCGACCACGAATGCACTTGCGGACCGGCCGGCCGCAACAGCGTCACCACCCGCATCACCGCCAGCGTCACGCCGCTCAACCCGGCGAACATGAACAGCGACAACGGCAGCCGGAACGGCGGCGGCGCAGTGCGCTGACTCAGCACCGCCGCGGCCACCACCGCGCCGTTCACCGCGATACCCGCCAGCGCCAGGATCCACTTGTGCGTCTCGATGGTCAGGTACGACGGATGCAGCGGGTCGTAGGTGAACAACAGCGCCGCCGCGAGCGCGACCAGCCCGACGTAGAACGCCCGCTTCAACAGCGGCCGACTCCACAGGTCGGCCACCGTCACCCCGATCAGCGCGCCCGCGCCGACCAGCGCCAGATCCGCGACCAGCCCGGCGAAACCCTCGAAATGGCCGCTCGGCAGCGCCAATTCGTCGGCCGAGCCGTTGATCGCGGGCGTGCGCAGGATCGCCCACAGCGCCAGCAACGCCATGGCGATGGTGAAGGGCCGGGATTCGGCGGACCGCCAGCGCGGCAGCCGGGCGATCGTCGCGGCGATCGCGCTCAGCGCGGCCAGCAGGGGCACCGCATTGTTCATCGAGACGGCATCGCTCACCGCAGCGACGGTGGTCATCGAAGCGAGAGGGCTCACCTGCAACAGCCTGGCCCGGGCCGCACCCCGAGTGGGTTTGTTCCGCGGCGTGTCCGCGGTTTCTTTTCGCCTGGAGCGAAACCGCCGGAGTTCCGCTTGACCTCAACATATGTCGAGGTTGGAGGGTAGGTGCATCGACGCTCCGTCGAAAGCGAAAGGGAGGCAGCGAGATGCGTGTGGTGCAGGTCAAGGAGTTCGGTGGACCCGAAGTGCTGACGGTGGACGAGGTCGCGGACCCGGTCGCCGGTCCCGGCGAAGTCGTGGTGCGGGTCGCGGCCGCGGATGTGATGTTCCTGGACACGATGCTGCGCAGCGGCATGGCCCGGGCCTTCTTCCCGGCCGAACCGCCGTTCGTGCCCGGCGGCGCGGTGACCGGAACCGTCGAGTCCGTCGGCGCGGACGTCGACCCCGCCTGGATCGGCAAGCGGGTCGCCACCCCGACCGCGGCCAGCGGCATCGGCGGCGGCCTGCCCATCGGCGGCTACGCCGAGCTCGCCCTGGCCAAGGCCGACACCCTGGCGGACATCCCCGACCAGCTGAGTTTCGAACAGGCCGCCGCTCTCGTCCACGATGGCCGCACCGTGTTCGCCATCGCCGACCGCGCCGCCATCCAGCCCGGGCAGTGGGTGCTGATCACCGCCGCCGCGGGCGGATTGGGCACGCTGCTGGTCCAATTGGCTCGCACGGCCGGCGCCCGGGTGATCGCCGCCGCCCGCGGCGAGGCGAAACTCGCACTGGCGCAACGGCTCGGCGCGGACGAGGTGATCGACTACTCCGAATCCGGCTGGGCCGAGCGGGTCCGGGAACGCACCGGCGGCGTCGCGGTGGTCCTCGACGGCGCGGGCGGCGACATCGGCCGTGAGGCATTGGCCGCGGTCGCGCCCGGCGGTCTGCTCATCGCCTACGGCAATGCCGCCGGCGGCTTCGCCGCGGTGGACGCGGAATCCGCTGCCGCCCAGGGCGTCACCGTCGTATCCCTGTTCGACCTCACCGCCCCGGGCACCGACTGGCTCGCGCTGCACCGGCGCGCGCACGCCGAGGTCGCGGCCGGTCGCCTGCAGGTCGTCATCGGTCAGACCTTCCCGCTCGACCAGGCCGCCGCGGCGCACACCGCCATCGGGTCCCGCGCGGCCGTCGGCCGCACCCTGCTCACGGTCTGACCGTCATCGGCGTGTCGTGAACATTCGCCCAGTTCCGGGTAGCAAGGTGGCACCGGGTGCTACGCGACACGGAGGTGGGCGATGGGCAGGCGGGCAGGTGTGGTCGCGAGCGTGGCGGCCGGAGTCTGGCTGGCGGCAGCGGGAATCGCGGTCGCGCAGCCCGCGCTCGACCCCGGCGCCTTCGATCCCGCGCGCGTCCCGCCGCGCACCGCGTTCGCGGTGCGCACCATAGTCCCGGGCGCGGGCTGGGGCACCGCCAACCAGTACCAGGAGCGCGCGGCCCTGTCCCTCGCCAAGCTCTACCTCGCCGATTTCGCGCTCAAGCACGGTGACGGTTCGGCCGAGGACCGTGATCTGGGCGAGCGCATGATCCGCAAGTCCGACGACGCGGCCGCGGACCGCATCGCCGCGAAGTATCCGTACGCCATCGACGCCGAAGCCGCGGAGTACCACCTGCGCGCCACCCACGGCCAGGGCAACTGGGAACTGTCCACCACCAGCACCGCCGACATCGCCGACTTCCTCGCCGCCAAGATCCGCGACGAACCCGACAGCCCGATCCTGGCGTGGATGGAACAACCCGCCGAGCGCGCCGCCGACGGCACCCGGCAGGACTGGGGGACCGCCCGGCTGCCGCAGGTGTACGGAACCAAATGGGGCTGGTCCGATGTCGGTGACCCGGAGGTGTCGTCGGTGTCGTTCGGCCCCGGCTTCACCGTAGCGGCCCACACCTACGGCACCCCCGAACAGCAGACCGAGGACGTCCTCGCGGCGTGGTCGACCGTGCTGCCCGAAATGAGCCCCAAGCGCTGATCCGGACGACGGGAGCCCGGCTACCGGGTGCGGAGCTTGCCGGCCATGATGGCCAGTCGCTCCGACAGGGGAGCCGAGATCTCGTCCGGGGTCATGGCCGTGGGGTCGTCACACCACACGAAGATGCCCGAGCCGATCAATTGGGGCCGGCTGGATTCGGGCAGGGTGCTGAGGTCGACGAAGATGCGCGGATTCCACAACTCGAGCAGGGCCGGTGGGGTGTTGAGGCGGGCGGCCGGTCCGCCGGTGACGAAGTAGGTGGGCGTGAAACCGGCATTGACCAAGCGGTTTCCATTGGCGGTGAGCTCGGCGGGCGCGCGTCCGGTGCGGATCCACGGCGCGGTGCCGGCGGACCAGTAGTCCACGATGACCGATGAGTCGAGGCCGAGCGGGCCGGGCCAGTTCAGGCCGTCGTTCCAGACGATCGGGGTCTTGCCCGCCGAGCCCAGAATGCCCGAAGCCCACGTGATGTAGTCGCGTACCGCGTACGGGCTCAACTGCGGGTAGCGGCCGAAATCGCTGACGTACTCGTCCGCGCCGAGGTGCCAGTACGGGCCGGGGAACAGCGGCAGGAACTCGCGCAGCAGATCGCCCATGAGCCGGTAGGCCGCCGGGTTGGACAGGTCGATCTTGGTGGCCGGTCCGCCGAGCAGCGAATCCTGTTGCGCCTCCAGCGGTGTGGTGTGGGCCGGCACGAGCTGGAGTTCGGGATGCCGCGTGAGGATGTGACCCATGTGGCTGGGCATGTCGATCTCCGGCACCACCGTGATGCCGTAGTTGTCCGCGTAGGTCACCAGCGTGCGGATCTCGTCCTTGGAATAGGTCTGCGCCGAGTTCACCTCTGGATGGGTGTCGCTGCGCAGCCGGAACCCTTGGTTGTCGGACAGATGCAGATGCAGCGTGTTCATGCCCAGGGTCGACAGCTCCCGCACCCGTGCCTCGAGCCAGTCGATCGGGAAGTACTCGCGGCCGGTATCGACCATGAGCTGACGCCACGGGTACCCGTCCGCCGTCGGCTGCGCCTCGACCGGTGCTGCAGTGAGCATTGCGGTGGTGAGTACGGCGGCGGCGATGACCAACCGGCGCTTCACGTTTCCCGTCATGGGAATCGAGTGTCCTCCACGCGGGGGACTCCGTATGTGACCGGGGACACATGGCGGCGCCTTGCATCCGGAACAGTTGTGTACACACAATAGTTGTGTGCATACAACCGTTGAGGGGCTGGACTCGCGTCGGAAGACGATCATCCTGGTCACCTGCTGCCTGAGCCTGCTGATCTCGTCCATGGACGCGACCATCGTGAACGTCGCCATCCCGGCCATCCGCGACGATCTGGGCGCGCCGCTGTCGCGGCTGCAATGGATCGTCGACGTCTACACGCTGACCCTCGCCAGCCTGCTCATGCTCTCGGGCGCGGCCGCCGACCGCTTCGGGCGCAAGCGGGTGTTCCGGATCGGGCTGCTCACCTTCGCCGCCGGGTCGCTGCTGTGCAGCATCGCGCCGAGCATCGAGATCCTCATCGGCGCGCGATTCGTGCAGGCCATCGGCGGGTCCATGCTGAATCCCGTTGCCATGTCCATCATTACGACCACCTTCACCGGCCGGGTGGAACGGGCGCGCGCGGTCGGGGTGTGGGGCGCGGTGGTCGGCATCTCGACGGCCTTGGGGCCCATGGTCGGCGGCGTACTCATCGACAGTCTGGGCTGGCAGTCGGTGTTCTGGATCAACCTGCCCATCGTCGCGGTGGCGTTCGCGCTGACCACCATCTTCGTGCCGGAATCGAAGTCGGCCAATCCGCGCGGCATGGATCCGATCGGGCAGCTACTGGCCATCGCGGTGCTGTTCACGCTGGTGTTCGGGCTGATCGAAGGCAAGCCCGCGGTGTTCCTCGTCGCGGCGGCGGCGCTGGCCGGATTCCTGTGGCACGAGTCGCGGCACCGGTCGCCGTTCATCGACCTGCGCTTCTTCCGCAGCTTCCCGTTCTCCTCGGCCACCCTGATCGCGGTCTGCTCGTTCGCGGGGCTCGGGGCGTTCCTGTTCAGCATGTCGATGTATCTGCAAGGCGCCCGGCACTTCTCGGCCGTGCACACCGGACTGCTGTACCTGCCGATGGCGCTGGGCATGCTGGTCTTCTCGCCGCTGTCGGGACGACTGGTGGGCCGCTACGGCACCCGCCCGTCGCTGCTGGCCTCCGGCTCCTTGATGGCGGTGTCCGCGGTCCTGCTCACCCTGCTGCGCGCCGATACCCCGATCTGGCAGCTGGTCATCACCTTCGCGCTGTTCGGCATCGGCTTCGGCATGGTCAACGCGCCCATCACCACCACCGCGGTCAGCGGCATGCCGCTGGATCGGGCGGGCGCGGCCGCGGCGGTCGCCTCCACCAGCCGGCAGGTCGGGGTGAGCCTGGGTGTGGCACTGTGTGGTGCGCTCACCGGTGCGGGATTGTGGTGGACCATCAGTGGATTCGCCGTGGCCGTCATCGGGCTCGGAGTCGCCGCCACTACCGACTGGGCGTACCGCTCGCGAGACCGGATCGCGCCCCTGCTGGAACAGAAGGTCCCCGTTCATGCCGGATGACACGCCCACCACCGACCAGGTCTGGCGGCAGCTCACCCACCTGGTGATGGACACCCGCGACGGCTGGAAACGCGCGGTGGTCGAGCGAACCGGCATGCCGTTCAGCCGGATTCGCATCCTGCGCCGGCTGCTGCCCGGCCCGCTCACCGCCAAGGAGCTGGCCCGGGCGGCCACCATGGACGCGCCCGCCACCACGGTCGTGGTCAACGACCTGGAGGAGCGCGGGCTGGTGACCCGCGAGATCGACCCGGCCAACCGGCGCACCAAGCTGATCTCGCTCACCGCGGCGGGCCGCGAGACGGTGGCCGACGCCCTCGCCACACCCGACCCCGCACCCGCGGAATTGGCCGATCTGACCCCGGCCGACCTGCGCACTCTCCACCAGATCCTGCGCAAACTCGAACACTGACTTACCTGTCCGTGATTGAACCGTTATCGTTTGATCCGTGCGACACCGACACTGGAAGTCCATGACGGCCCTCTGCGGCGTCCTGCTGCTCGCGGGGTGCATGCAGAGCGAGGCCGCAGCGCCGGTATCGGAGTCGCTCGCGCGCTCGGCCCTCGACCGGCCGGCCTCGGATTCCCCTGCCATCCCGCTGTTTCCGATCACGGGCCGCACGGTGGTCATCGACCCCGGCCACAACGGCGGCGGCGCCGCGCACGCCGACGAGATCAACGCGCAGGTGCCCGACGGCCGCGGCGGTATGAAGCCCTGCAACACCACCGGCACCAGCGGCACCGACGGCTACACCGAGCACGAGTTCAATTGGGATGTGGCCCAACGGGTCCGCGACGTGCTCACCGCGCGCGGCTTCCAGGTGATCATGAGCCGCGACAGCGACACCGGCGTCGGACCGTGCGTGAACGATCGCGGCACCCTCGGCAACCGGGTCGGGGCCGCGGCCGTGGTGTCCATTCACGCCGACGGCGCGCCCGCCGGGGCGCACGGGTTCCACGTCGCCTACTCCTCGCCCGCGCTCAACGACGCCCAGTCCGGGCCGTCGGTGCAGCTCGCGACCACCCTGCGCGACACCCTGGCCGGGTCCGGCTTCACGCCGTCCACCTATGTCGGCTCCGACGGCCTGAACCCGCGCCCGGATCTGGCGGGACTGAACTTCTCCGAGCGGCCCACCGCGCTCGTCGAATGCGGCAACATGCGAGATCCCGGCGACGCCACGATCCTCGAATCACCCGACGGCCGCGCCCGATTCGCGCAGGCCATCGCGGACGCCGTCGCGGCCTACCTGCGCTAGCACATTCCCTTCACCCACTCACGGCGCGGGCTCGCTCTGTGCCCGGATTGTCGTGAGTACATTCGTCACGTCATTTCGGAATATTTCGAGAAACCGGACCGCAGAGCTCCGGGGAGGACCCCCTTGACCACGACCGACGTACGGCCGCGCTCGCGCTTCGCGGACTGGCTACTGGAAGACGCGGGGGAAAACCACTCGCAGATCCAGGGCCCGATGGCCAAGAAGCCGCCCAAGGAGCATCAGCACTCCTGGTGGAAGGTGATGTGCCTGACCGGTGTCGACTACTTCTCGACGCTGGGCTACCAGCCCGGTATCGCGGCGCTGGCCGCGGGCGTGCTCTCCCCGCTCGCGACGATCGTGCTGGTCGCGCTCACCCTGCTGGGCGCGCTGCCGGTCTACCGCCGGGTGGCGGGGGAGAGCCACGACGGCGGCGGGTCCATCGCCATGTTCGCCAAGTTCCTGCCCAACTGGTGGGGCAAGATCTTCATCCTGGTGCTGCTGGGCTTCGCCGCCACCGACTTCACCATCACCATGACGCTCTCGGCCGCCGACGGCGCGGCCCACATCGTCGAGAACCCGTATGTGCCCGGGTGGCTGCAGGACCAGAACATGACCATCACCCTGGTCCTGCTGGCGCTGCTGGCGGCGGTGTTCCTCAAGGGGTTCAGTGAAGCGATCAGCATCGCGGTGACCCTGGTCGGCGCGTACCTGGCGCTGAATCTGGTGGTGGCCGCGGTCGGCATCGCCAAGGTGCTGCAGGCTCCGCACCTGGTGACCGACTGGTCGCATCTGCTGACGGCCAAGCACGGCAACATCTTCGCCATGATCGGCGTCGCGCTGCTGGTCTTCCCCAAACTCGCGTTGGGCCTGTCCGGGTTCGAGACCGGTGTCGCGGTCATGCCGCAGATCAAGGGCTCGCCGGCCGACACCAAGGAATATCCGCGCACCCGGATCATCGGCACCCGCAAGCTGCTGACCACCGCGGCGCTCATCATGAGCGGGTTCCTCATCGTCACCAGCTTCATCACCACCATCCTCATTCCGGAGAAGGAATTCGAGGAGGGCGGGCAGGCCAACGGGCGCGCGCTGGCGTACCTGGCGCACGAGTACCTGGGCAACGCCTTCGGCACCGTCTACGACGTCAGCACCATCGCCATCCTGTGGTTCGCGGGCGCGTCGGCCATGGCCGGCCTGCTCAACCTGGTGCCGCGCTATCTGCCGCGATTCGGCATGGCTCCGGAATGGGCGCGTCAGATCCGGCCGCTGGTGCTGGTTTTCGCACTGATCGCCTTCGGTATCACCTGGTACTTCGACGCCAGCGTGGACGCGCAGGGTGCGGCGTACGCGACCGGTGTGTTGGTACTCATCACGTCCGCGGCCATGGCGGTGACCATTTCGGCCTGGCGCAAGCAGCAGTACACGAGGGTGCTGGGCTTCGGTCTGGTGTCGCTGATCTTCGTCTACACCACCATCGACAACATCATCGAGAAGCCCGCGGGTCTGCATCTGGCCATCCTGTTCGTGGTCGCGACCCTGGTGGTGTCGTTCGCCTCGCGTATCCGCCGGGCCTTCGAGCTGCGCGCCGTCGAGGTGATCTTCGACGAGAAGGCCTGCGCGATGATCGACCAGCTGGCCGAGCGCGGCGAGATCCGCATCGTCACCCACGACATCACCGACGGCCGCTCGCCGGAGGAGTACAAGGAGAAGGAAGCCGACCAGCGCCGGGAGAGCCACATCCCCGACAGCGAGCCCATCCTCTTCCTCGAGGTCATCGTGAAGGACCCCTCGGAGTTCAGCACCACGCTGCACGTCACCGAGGTGGACGTGGACGAGTACCACATCCTCACCGTCGAGGCCGCGGCCGTGCCGAACTGCATCGCGTCCATCCTGATCGCCATCCGCGACCGGACCGGCGAATGCCCGCACGTGTATTTCGAATGGACCGAGGGCAATCCGCTGACCAACCTGATGCGCTTCATGTTCTTCGGCGAGGGTGAGGTCGCGCCGGTGACCCGCGAGATCCTGCGCCGGGCCATCCCGCGTCGCTCGCAGCGTCCGCACGTGCACGTCGACAGTTAGAAACCGAATCTCGGCCCTCCGCCGGGCGGCGTGACCTCGCGTTCACGCTGTCCGGCGGAGCTGTGTCACGGCCCCTGTCCGGTTTAGATGTAACTCAGGGTTTCATGCACGGGTAGAATGTTGCTACGCTCACGCAGCAAATCGCTACGAGACCAGGAGTACCGATGAAGCTACTTCCGAAGCTGGGCCGCCGAGAGGTGACCGAACCCGGAGAGGTAGCCCTGCATGCCCGCAATGTCCGGTTCGATTGGTCGCGGACCGAACCGGTCTGGATGAAGCAGGAACCGATCGCCTCGCACGTCCTCAATGCCCTGAGCATGCTGCTGCCCGAAGGCGAGCGCATGTTCCTGGTGACCTTCGGGGAAGCCCTCGAACTGGTCAAGGACGAGAAGCTGCGCGAAGCCATGATCGGATTCATCGGCCAGGAGTCCATGCACGCCGAGAGCCACCACGGCGCCCTCGAAGAGGTCCTCGCCGCCCACGGCATCGACGTCGAGCCGTACGTCCGGCAGGCCGAATTCCTGTTCCGCAAGACCCTCGGACCGCGCGAACTGGCGACCACGGCGGCGCAGCAGCAGCAACTCGTCGAGCGGCTCGGCGTGATCGCCGCGCTCGAGCACTTCTTCGCCTTCCTCGGCGACTGGGTGATCAACGCCGACCTCGAACAGTTCGACGCCGACCCGCAGATGCTGGACCTGTTCCGCTGGCACGGGGCCGAAGAGGTCGAGCACCGCATGGTCGCCCACGACGTGGCCGAGTACTTCGAGGTCGGTTACGTGCGCCGCGGCGCGCTCATGCTGATCGTGTTCCCGATCTTCATCGCGCTGCTGCTGCGCGGCACCAAGTTCCTGGTGCACGCCGACCCGACGCTGCCCAACCACCGTTATCCGATGCTGGTCGCGCGGATCTTCGCGGCCATGTGGCGCGGCTCGGTGCCCGGGATCCCGTCGCTGCTGATCAGCGCGCTGTCCACGTTCAAGCCCGGCTACAGCCCCGAAGGTGTCGGTTCGACCGCGCAGGCCGTGGCCTACCTGGCGCAGTCCCCGGCCGCGCGTGTGATGGCCTCGTGAGCGCCGCTATCCGACCCGTTCCACTCGCACCGCCGCAGGACCTGTTCGGCAAGGGACGTGCCGACCGGACCACCCGGGTGCTGGACTTCATCGCCGAAAACCGTTTGCGCTGGGCCACTTTCGTCAACCGGCACGAACCCGACGTGCGGGTCGACGCCTGGCGGATCCCGCTCGTGGTGGTCGAACGGCGCGTCGAAGCCCACGACACCGACGTGGTCAGCCTGCTGATGACCGCGCCCGACGGCCGCGCCCTGCCCGAATGGCGGCCCGGCGCGCACCTGGACCTGGAGCTGCCCTCGGGCAAGGTCCGGCAGTACTCGCTGTGCGGCGATCCCGCCGACCGGCACGCGTATCGCGTTGCGGTGCGGCGCATTCCGGACGGCAACGGGGGATCGCTGGAGGTGCACGACGAGGTGCGCGTCGGCACCATGATCACCGTGCGCGGGCCGCGCAACGCCTTCCCGTTCGTGCTCCCCGGCCACGGATCCTCCGCCGCGCGAGTGCATTTCGTCGCCGGCGGCATCGGCATCACGCCGATCCTGCCGATGATCCGGATGGCCGACCGGCTCGGCATCGACTGGACCATGGTGTACGCCGGGCGCTCCCGCGACACCATTCCGTTCCTGTCCGAGGTGGAATCGTTCGGGTCGCGGGTGACCGTGCGCACCGACGACGAACACGGCATCCCGACCGCCGCGGACCTGCTGCCCGGCGTCGGACCCGACACCTCCGTCTACTGCTGCGGACCGGTCGTCATGACCCAGGTCATCGCCGACACCGTGCACGAGATGCGTGGCGTGGAACTGTATTCCGAGCGGTTCTCGCCGCCGCCGGTGGTGAACGGCACCGCCTTCCAGGTGGAGCTGGCCCGCACCGGCGAGGTGCTGGACGTGCCCGCCGACAAGTCGGTCCTCGAGGAAGTGCTCAAAGCCCGTCCGGACAGCTCGTACTCGTGCCGTCAGGGCTTCTGCCGCACCTGCGTGGTGCGGGTGCGCTCCGGCGAGGTCGACCATCGCGACACCGTGCTCACCGACGCCGAACGTGCGGCCGGCGACATGCTCATCTGTGTATCCCGTTGCGGCGGGGACCGTTTGGTGCTGGACCTCTAGCACCGTTCCAATCAGGAGAAGATCGTGACCGATCAACCCACCGTCATCCCCGCCGCCGAACGCATGGTGCGCAGCGGCGAATTCGACATCGCCGTCTACGAATACGGCGAGCCGTCGGCCGAAACCGTTGTGCTGGTTCACGGCTGGCCCGACGACAACCACCTGTGGGATCGCGTGGTGCCGCTGCTGGCCGACCGCTTCCACGTGGTCACCTACGACACCCGCGGCCACGGGCGCTCCACCCGCACCGAGCGCACCGAGGACTTCCGGCTCGAGCACTTCGCCGCCGACTTCTTCGCCGTCGCCGACGCGGTGAGTCCCGATGCGCCCGTGCACATCCTGGCCCACGACTGGGGTTCGGTGCAGATGTGGGAGGCCGTGTGCGAGCCGCAGGCCGCCGGGCGGGTCGCGTCCTTCACCTCGGTGTCCGGACCCAACCTCGACCACCTCGGCGCGTGGGTGCGCTCGCGGATGTCGCAGGGCAAGGTGTGGGGGCCGTTCACCCAGCTGCTCTCCTCGCTCTACACCGGTCTGTTCATGACGCCGGGCGTGCCGCGGGTGGTGCTCAAGCCGCTGGGCACCGAGAAGATGTGGTCGCGGTTCGTCGGCCTGATGAACGAGACCTCGCCGGAGAACATCAAGCTGGGACCGGAATTCCGGCGCGACTTCTTCGACGGCATGCGCATCTACCGCGCCAATATCCTGCAGCGCCTGGGTGATCCGCGTGAACGCCGCACCGAGGTGCCGGTGCAGCTGGTCATCGCGCGCCGCGATGTGGCGGTGCGGCCCGCCGGCTACTCCGACACCAAGGAGTACGCGCCCAACCTGTACCGGCGTGAGGTCGGCGGCGGGCACTGGTTGCCGTTCTCCCACCCGGAACTGCTGGCCACCTCCACCATCGAGCTCATCGACTCGCTGCGCACCGGGGACGCGCCGCGCACCCTGCGCCGCGCCGAGGTCGGGGCCGAGCAGCGGCCCTTCGACCACAAGCTGCTGGTGATCACCGGCGGCGGCAGCGGCATCGGCCGTGAGACCGCGCTCGCCTTCGCGCGCAAGGGCGCCGAAGTCGTGCTCTCCGACATCAACCTGGACTCCGCCAAGGAGACCGCCGACCTCATCGCCGGTATCGGCGGCGTCGCCCACGCCTACCAGCTCGACGTGTCCGACGCCGATGCCGTCGCCGAACACGCGAACGCGGTCATCGCCACCCACGGTGTGCCCGACATCCTGATCAACAATGCCGGTGTCGGCGCGGCGGGCGACTTCTTCGACACCTCCGCGGCCGAATTCAACCGGGTGCTGAACATCAACCTGCACGGAGTCATCAACGGCTGCCGCGCCTTCGGCAAGGCCATGGCCGACCGCGGCCTCGGCGGCAGCATCGTCAACCTCTCCTCCATGGCCGCCTACACCCCGCAGCGCGGCTTCGCCGCCTACTCCACCTCCAAGTCCGCGGTCTTCATGTTCTCCGACTGCCTGCGCGCCGAACTGGCCGGCAACGGCATCAGCGTTTCGACTATCTGCCCCGGCATCGTCCACACCAATATCGTTGCCGCCACCCGCTTCTCGGGCGTCTCCGCCGAGGAGGAAGCCGCCAAGCAGCAGCGCTACGACAAGCTCTACGCCGCCCGCCGCTACGGCCCCGATAAGGTCGCGGACCAGATCGTCAAGGCCGTCGAGAACGGACGCGACGTGGTGCCGGTGACGCCGGAAGCCTGGCTCCAGTACCGCTTCAACCGTTTCGCGCCGGCCGTCGCCCGCTTCTTCGCGGCGCGGGTCAAGCTGACGTAGCGAGTACCCGGTGGTGAGGGGCTCATACCCGTGATGAGTCCCTCATGGAATGCGCTTGATCGGGCCGACTCTCCCCGCGTAGCTTTCGGCTACGCCTCGCTGCCGTAGGGGCGGCGAGCCGGGGGAGGAGGCCGACGATGTTCGCTGTCATTTTCGTCGTTGTCGTCAGTGTGATCACGTTGGGGACCGTGCTGGCGGTCATCATCCGGGGCGAACGCGATCGAGCGCGTAGAAATCGCGGCACCAGCTGGGGATACGGCGGTGGCGCCGGCGACTGGGGCGGGGACTCGAGCGACAGCCGCGGCCACCACATGGGCGACAGCCACGGCCACCACATGGGCGGCGGTCACGGTCACCACGGGGGCACCAGTCACGGCCATCACGGTTGCGGAGGCGGACACAGCGGTTGCGGTGGTGGCAGCAGCTGCGGCGGTGGTGGTTGCGGCGGAGGCGGCGGCAACTAGGGCGTGTCTCATATGGGTCCAAGACCGGCGCGATCTTGGTCGTCGGTTCGGGCATCCATCCCGATCGGGGGATGTACTCTGACTGCCGCTAGGGGGATTCGCGGGAGTCGGTCCCCTCCGGGGAGGGAAGTCCGAATGGTGGGCAGTGCCGTATCGGCCTGTGGTGCAACGGGTTCAGTGGTCAAGCGCGGTCAGCTGCGCTCGGCTGTGATCGCAGCGTCGGCCGTGTTGTGCGTTACCGGTATTTCCATGGCGGTCGCTGGCGCGGATCCGCTGCCGACTCCGCAGAACGACCCGTTCTACACCCCGCCATCGGGCTGGGACTCGAAGGCGCCGGGCACCATTCTGAATTCGCGACCCGTCGAGGTGGCCTCGATGGGGCCGCAGGCGCAGGACGCCGATGCCTGGCAGTTGCTGTATCGAACGACCGATACCGCCGGCCACCCCATGGCGACCGTGACGACGGTGCTGCGCCCGCGAACCGGGCAGGTCAAAGGATTGATCACCTATCAGGCTGCCGCGGATGCCTCGGCCCCACAGTGCGCTCCCTCGTTCACGCTCCGGCAAGGAGCGCCCGACAAGTACGACGCCTCTCTGGATCTCATGCAGATCGACCAGATGTTGTCGTCCGGTCATGCGATTTCCGTGCCCGACTGGGAGGGGCCGAAAGGCTCGGTGTTCACCCCGAGACAGCCGGGTTACGCCGCGCTCGACGGCGTGCGCGCAGCCGAGGGTTTCGCGCCGCTTGGCCTGTTTGGCACCGATACTCCGGTTGCCGCGGCGGGCTACTCCGGCGGATCGTTCGCGACCGATTGGACCGCGCAGGTTCAACCGGCCTACGCCCCTGAGCTACGACTGGTCGGTGTCGCCTCGGGTGGCGGGTCAGCGCCCATCGGCCCCTACCTGGAGTCGCTCGATTCCGGTCCGTTCTCCGGTTTCCTGCCGTCGCTGCTGCCGGGCATGATGCGCGCCGATCCACGTCTGGCGGCGGCGTTCGACAAGTACCTGACACCTGCCGGGCAAGCTCTGATGGCTGCGGGTGACAGCAAGTGCATGACGCCGAACGTGTCTCAGCATGCGTTCCTGCGCATGGACGACTACCTGACGATCCCTTTTACGCAACTGTTCGCGCAGGCACAGGCGTCGCTTGCCGACCTGGACGTCGGCGCCGTGGCACCGACCGCGCCGCTGTACATCTATCACGCCGTGAACGACGAGGCCGTCCACATCGCGGAGGTCGACCAGGCAGTGGCACGGTGGTGCGCGTCCGGGGCGCAGATCACCTATACGCGGGACCAAATGAGCGAACACCTCAGTCTCGAATTCGGTGCGACCGCTGCGGTCCTGCGTTGGATCGATGACCGGCTGGCGGGGCAGGCCGCGCCGGACGGTTGCTCGACGCGCACGGTGCCGTCCATGTCGCTCGGTGGTGCGTAGCGCGCGGTCAGCCCGCCCGCAACGCTGCTTCGATCGAGTGGACCCGCTCCGTGGGAATCCCCCACGGATGGTCCACTCCCACAACGCTGTCCAGATCCCACAGGACGCATTCCTCGCCCGGTCGCGCCACGAACGACCAGGCGACCACGGTGCGCCCCAACTGCTCCGCCATCGGGTCTCCGGACCCCGTGCCTTCCCCGTCCGGGAAGTGGTGCAGGAATCGCCCGTACGCCTCACCGCACAGTCGCGCATACCGTTTCGTGCACAGGATGAGCCCGTGCCAGGCCTCGTCCACCGCGTGTGACGGCATCCCGATCACCCGATCGTCGCGCATCGCCGCCCCGCAACACCGCAACCATTGCCGCAAACCGGTTTCCACCAGCTCCCGTGGCTGCCACGGACAGGTCTTGAACACCGCCTCCGGAAGCTCCAGCGCGTCCACCACCCGATTGACCTGCTCGATGCTCGGACGCCGAGAACGGTTCAGCAACATGGCTACACGCTACGACGAATCCCGCGACCGGGTGGGGCCCGAAAAATAGGTTGGCCGAAGCGATTCCCCGAGCGTATTTTTCGGCTAAATCTCGCGGTCACGGCTGCCGCGAGACGGGGGAGGAGGCCGGCGATGATCGGCACGATAATTTCCGTGATCCTGTGCCTCGGCTTCGTGAGCGCGCTGAGTTACGGGGTGATATCCGGCATCCGGACCGATCTCGAAGTCAAGCGTCGCCGGGAGAGATGGCGGGCCGGGGGAGGCTGGTCCGGTGGCTCGACCTACGGCGGCGGCGGTGTGATCAATGGCAGCACGGGCGGCGGCGCCGGTGGCAACAGCGGGTGCGGCGGCGGGCACAGCGGATGCGGCGGTGGCTGCGGTGGGGGAGGTTGCGGCGGTGGGGGTTGCGGCGGTGGAGGCGGCGGGGGTTGTGGTGGTGGAGGCGGTGGGTGCGGAGGCGGCGGCGGTTAGCCCGGCGCGTCCACCGCCCGATCGAATGGATCGAGCGGTGGACGCCGGAAACGGTTCAGCGGCATCGGCTTACGCCGTGGCGGCTCACTGCGGGTCGGCCACGGTTTCTTTCTCCTCGTCGCCGCGGGTGGCGTAGATGCTGGTGAGGGTGACGGTCGCCAGGACCACCACGATCACCACCAGGGAGGCGGCGGTGGGGATGGTCGGCACGCCGTTCCAGATGCCGTGGGCCCAGTGCAGGACCAGCTTCACGCCGATGAAGGCGAGGATGGCGGCCAAGCCGTAGGCCAGGTGGACCAGGCGGGACAGGGCGGCATGCAGGACGAAATACAGCGCGCGCAAGCCCAGTAGCGCGAAGGCGTTGGTGGCGAAGACCAGGAACGGGTCGCCGGTGACGCCGTAGACCGCCGGGACCGAGTCGACGGCGAAGACGATGTCGGTGGCCATGACCGCGGCCACCACCAGGGCGAGCGGGGTCAGGACGCGGCGGAGCTTGCCGGGCTGGTCCGGGTCGGCTTCCTTCACCACCATCTTGGTGCCGCGGTAGTCGTCGGTGACCGGCCAGATGCGGCGCAGCAGCTGCACCGACTTCATGTGGTTGACGTCCAGTTCCTGCTCGTGGCCGCCGGCCGCGTCGGCCAGCAGCTTCAGCGCGGTGACCAGCAGGATCAGGCCGAACAGCAGGAACGCCCAGTCCAGGGTGGCCAGGGCGGCCGCACCGAGGGCGATGAAGATGCCGCGCAACACCAGCGCGCCCGCGATGCCGTACAGCAGCACGCGTTGTGCCAGCGCCGCCGGGACCGCGAAGGCCGACAACAGCAGCATGAAGATGAACAGGTTGTCCACCGACAGCGACTTCTCCAGCAGATAGCCGGTGAAGAACTCCACCGCCGGCGTGCCGCCGTTGTTGAACCACAGGAACACGCCGAACGCCACCGGCAGGGCGATGTAGAAGACGGTCCAGCCGATGGCTTCGCGCATGGACACTTCGTGCGGGCGGCGGGTGAGCGCGAAATCGAGCACCAGCAGTGCCAGCACCGCGGCGATGGTGCCGCCCCACAGCCAGGGGGTTCCGATGCTGTCGATGACGGGGGTAGCGGCGAGAACGGTAGGGGTAGGACTCATGAGGCCTCCTCGGACATGGCAAACCAGCCGAGGTCTCCTTCACCCGCGATACCGTGGGCAACCACCCGGGGGACGCGACGGCGCGGCCCGTACTGACCGGAATGATTCGTGGGAAGTACTCCCCTCTAGCCAGCAGGGTAGCCGACCCTTACCCGCGAGGTCCACCTGACAGGGGTGTCAGCGCGGTGTGAGGACCACCACCGCGATCGGCCGCGACGTCATCGTCTGATACTGCGTGTACCGGCCCTTGTTCACCTTGTCGACCAGCTGGAACCGGCGCGCGTACTCCGGATTCTGCGGATAGGTGGCGGTGGCGGTGACCGGAATCCGCTGGGTCCCGATCTGGATCTCGCACTGCGGGTGGGACTTCACATTCGCCAGCCATCCCGGCGGCCGCGGCGACCCGCCATTGGACGCGGTCACCAGATAATTCCGGCCGTCCCGCGCATAGGTCAGCGCGTTCGTGCGCTCCTGACCGGTCTTCCGCCCCATCGACCGCAGCAGCAGTGTCGGATTCCCGAACAACAACTTGTGCCCGAGCGCGCCGTGACTGTTCTCGTAGATCCACTGGTGCGCTTTCAGCACGTTCCCGAACAGATTCGCCATCATGTGCCTCTCTGTCGTTGTGGTGGCTCCAGATTAACGCTTCACGATCAGGTCACGATCCTGTGGATACGTTCCGCGAGCCGGTTCGCTCCGGGCTTTGAAAACCGCACCACGACAAAAGGATTCACCACATGACCACCGCCCTCGCCACACCGATCAAACCGCGCAACCCCGTGCTGGTGTGGCTGGTCTGGCCCCTGCTCACCCTCGGCATCTACGTCCTGGTCTGGTACTACAAGATCCACAAGGAAATGGCCGAACTCCGCCGCGACCCCGAAGCCCCCGTCGCCGGCCCCCTCCTGGTCATGCTCCTCCTCTCCTGGACCGGCATAGCCGCCCTGATCAGCTTCTGGCGCACCGGCACCCGCATCAGCCAGTCCCAGGAGGCGGCGGGCCTCGACCCGACCTGCAACCCCCTCTACGGCTTCCTCCTCAACTTCGTCTTCGGCCTCGGCATCCTCTACTACCAGCTCGAACTCAACAAGATCCCCGACCGCCTCGCCTGAGTTGGCGCGACGTCCTGCCCCGTGGCCCCGGGCAGGACGTCGTCCCGACTTGTCGGACCCTTCTGTCATCATGGGCGTCATGGTTCACCAGGACGGCTGGATCGCACGGGCATATCGCTATGCCTTGGATCCGACGTCCTTCCAAGCCGATGCTCTGGAATCTCACTGCGGTGCTGCCAGATTCGCTTACAACCACATGCTCACCCAGGTGACCGCCGTGATCGATCAGCGCACCGCGGAACGGTCCTACGGCATACCCGACGAAGCTCTGACCCCGGCCTCGAGCTGGTCGCTTCCCTCGCTCCGCAAGTCGTGGAATCAACGCAAAGACGACGTGGCCCCGTGGTGGCGTGAAAACAGCAAGGAGGCCTACAACTCCGGGCTCGCGGCCTTGGCGGACGGCCTCGATATCTGGTCCAAGGCCCGCCGCGGCGAGCGGGCCGGCACCGCCCGTTTCCCTCGCTTCAAGCGCAAGCACCGCGCTGCCAAGTCTGTTCGGTTCACCACCGGCGCGATCAGGGTCGAGCCCGGTCGTCATCATGTGACCCTGCCGCGACTGGGCAGGATCCGTACCCATGAATCGACCCGGAAACTCGGGCGCAGACTCGAGCAGGGTTCGGCGCGAATCCTGTCCGCGACGGTGCGCTATGAGGGCGGGCGCTGGTACTGCTCGTTTCATGCCCTCGTCCAGCCCTCCTCGACACCCGGAGTCGGCTCACGGACGCGGAATCCGATAGTCGGTGTCGATGTGGGTGTGCGGGACCTGCTGGTGGTCGCTGCACCGGACGGAACGGAAGTGGACCGCGTTCCCGCACCCAGGCCCCTCGCTGCTCAGCAGGCAAGGCTGCGCCGGTTGCAACGCCGCGCGGCTCGTCGCCGCGGTCCGTGGGACGACGATGCGGAGAGGAAGCGTAGGCCCTCCCAGCGTTGGCATCGAGCCCAGCGAAGCATCGTGAAGACTCATGCGCGCGTGAGCAACCTGCGCCGGAACGTGCTGCATCACGCCACGACGGAGCTGGTCCGAAGGCATGAAGTCATTGTGCTGGAGCGACTGACCGTGGCGGCTATGAACCGTCGCGGTGGCAAATACAAACGCGGATTGAATCGCGCGATCGGTGATGCGGCCCTGGGCCGGATTCGCACGATGCTCGAGTACAAGGCCGATTGGTCCGGCCGGGCAACCTTTGCCGCCGACCGCCACTACCCATCGACTCAACTGTGTTCGGGTTGCGGAGCGAAAACCAAGCTCCCGCTCTCCGAGCGCACCTACCGCTGCCGCTCCTGTGGCCTCGTGATCGATCGAGACCTCAACGCGGCGATCAACCTCGCCCGCCTCGGCGTCACCCTGCCCGATCAGGGTGCGAGTACCGGTACCGGGAGCAGCCCGGCCGCCAGCGTTCCGGCTGGAAAGGGATGTGGAGCCGTCCGCAAGACCTCCTCCGCCCGAACGGTGGAGAAGGCAGGAGGCCGCGAAGCGTCTACCCAACCCGATGCCGTCCCCGCACGCCATCGGACCGGGACTGCCGCCTCGTAAGGGGCGGCCGCGAGTGCTGATCGTTTGCGAACCTTCAGCACCCCGCGGCGGCGGTAGCTCAGTCGGTTGCCGACACGGCCCCACTGTTTGTGGGCCCATGTTCCGACTTGCTACGCAGTTGAGTAAATGGAGAGGCGGGGCGGGGTAATAGGTAAGTAGGTAAAGGGTTTTGGTGGGTAAGAAGTAAGTGGTTACGTTGGGTAATGAGCGTTGCTGTTAGGTAGGTGGTTGCGTCGAGTGACGTGGGGTGCGTACGTGACGGTCGCGCAGGTGGCCGGGTCCGGAGCGCTGGCGCGGTGGTGTCGTCCGGTGCGAAGAGTTGCGTCGAGGCGGCCGAGTTCGGCGTGAATGGTCGCGGTTGCCAGCCCGGTGCTGGGAATGGCCCGGAAGCGCTGTGCGGGTAGTGGATTCCCTGGGCGCGCGCCGCATGGTAAGGGCGTCCAACCTCCCGTCAAGGAGCGAATTTCCCATCGGTTGGTTGGTTCGAGGTTCGTCCCGGTGATGGAAATTCGCCCCTTGAGCGTGAGCCTCCTGGACGCCCTGGGCAGGCGGTGAGGGCAGGCCGCGGGCCTGCCCCGGACACAGCGCGGCGCGCGCCCAAGGAATCCACGCTCTGCCGGGCCTCCCTTTCCTGTTGACACGTACGTGTCAAAACCGTTGGGCCGCCGGTTGACACGCCCGTGTCAAGCACTCGGAAGGACCCGGAGATCATCACCGACTCCGACACCATCACCGGCCTACTCGTCACCGCCCTGGAAAACACCTGGGCCGCAATCCGATCCCAGCATCCCGATGTCCCGAACGTCGTGCTGACCGTAGGTGCCGGATCAACCGGCGGCAGGGAACTGACACTCGGGCACTTCGCGCCGAACCGATGGGTGCGCGGCGAATACGAGCTACACGAACTGTTCGTGGGCGGAGAAGGGCTTCAACGCGGCACTGTCGATGTGCTCGGCACCCTGCTACATGAGGCCGCTCACGGGGTCGCAGTTACGCGCGGAATCAAGGACACCAGCCGCCAAGGCCGCTGGCACAACGAGCGATACCGCGCCCTTGGCGAAGAACTTGGGCTCACCCTAGCGCATCACGTCAAGATCGGATGGTCAATCACCACCGTGCCCGATCAGACCCGTGGACGCTACCGGGACGAGCTGGACGAGTTGGCGTTCGCTTTGGTCGCTTATCGTCGACGCGAGCCGAACCGGAACGGTGGGCGTAAGTCCAATAACAACGGGTTAGCAGGTGAGTGTGGCTGTGGCCGCAAAATTCGGCTCTCCCGCACCGTATACGAAGCTGGTCTGATCTTCTGCGAGTTATGTGGGTCAACATTTTGCGAAGACATGTAGTTCTATTAATTAATTGCCAAGAATGACTTCTGAAGGTTGCCAAGAATTGGCATCTAGATCCCAATCGAGAGAATGTTGACGATTCGTGGTGGTCGCGGGGCTGTTGGCCGCGTTTCTATCCCGTCCCATCCATCGCAGTGGAACCTCGGGACTTCCAATTTCAATTCGACGTTCTACACCGTTCAAGATTGCAGTAACTATTAGCTCTCCGGTATACAACTTCGAACCGTCACCTTCTATGATAATCTCGGTCGTTTCGTAGTCTCCTGGCTTCACATTAATTGATGCCGGAGGCATCGGAGATTCACCCTTGTTCTGTGGCTTTCCAGGTACCGGGAACAGTTCAAGAGAGACCTTGGATGTTAAGGTATCGACATGGACGATGTAGCCAGGAAGTCCACCTGCGCCGTGGAGGCATTGAACGAATGATCCGGTGTTGGGTTCAAAATTTTTTGCCGTGAACAGTTTCACTTCAACTGCGGTGATTGCTACCTGGTCGGCTAGACCGGCAACTGCACGTAGGTATGTGGAGGGATAGGTTGTGTAGAAATTGGGGTTGGTGGTCAGCCAATCAGACCAGGTGTGACAATGCGAAAATTTGTCGTTAGGCGAATACGGTGGCGGTGTGGGTGGAAGCCCTTCGCTGTAGTACCATCCACTGTAAATGTTCCAACCGCCGTCTAGTCTGACATCTGCTAAAGTTGCTGGCTTGGGGAGTTTTGTTGAACAATCTAGCGACACGCTTCCGTTAGCTATATTTATATCGGATGCGTTGCACTTTCCTCCTTGGCTGTCTGCATGATCCCGCAGTCGCGCTAGTTTTGGCGTAAAGAATAATGTAGAAATTAGAACCAGGGTTAGGCCAATGAAAAACCATTTGTTCGGTAGCCTGGAGTTTCTTTCTTGTTGCCTGGCATTCTCGGCTACGATAGTGCCAAAGTTATGCCCTGCGAAATTGATCTGACGAGATTCATCGTTTGATTTCGGCTCGAAGGTTTGCATGTCGAGTCAAAGTATGGTGATCTGCCCTTTGTTATCGCCAAGGAAGACTGTTTGCTTGGATTGGTCGAATGACTGAACTACGGCGCGGTTAATAGTTTCGTTTTGTCGCGCCTCAGCTATCAGCTGAACTAGCTCGGAGCCAAACTCCGCATCTTCGCGTGCGGCTTCATCGATCAATCTTGCTACTTGCGCTTGGGTGGTTGGTGCCGGGTCGGCTATAAGGGCAGCAACCGAGGTCTCCGACTCTGGATCGTCATGGAACTTCGCCAAGATCGCCGCGTGGAGGCGCTTGACCGCGGTCCAAGTACTCTCGCCAGCGTCGGCGGCTATTGTCTCGCCAAACTTTGATGCCAACAGAACTGCCGCCGCAAACCCTATCGATATTGGGTCCATACCCCACCTCAGCTAGAAACAGGCAAACTGACGTCATCCTAGGCGAGATTGACGCGGTTCGCTTGATCTTAGATGAGGATGGTCCGCGAGATGTGTTTGGAGACTTAGGATCTCAGGCAGATCGCCTGTTAGGCGGCCTGGGGTCATCCCCTAGGTGGGATCTATCCGCGTCGCGGCGGTTGCCATGACGGGCGCGCCCTGGACCCGCTTGGTTTGTCGGTCCACCGTTGACTTGCTAGGGTGCCGAAGGCACGCCCCTGTAGCTCAATAGGTTAGAGCCGACGACTCATAATCGTCTGGTTGCCGGTTCGAGCCCGGCCGGGGGCACGTCGAGACCCCGCCTTGCTCGTGACAAGGCCGGAGGCGGGGGACTCGAAGACCAACGAATTTTGTCTTTTTGGTCGCCTTCCAGCAGGGTTTTCCCAGGTCGGCACAGTGGCAAGGCTGATTGATCTCATAATCCATTGGTCGCGGGTTCGAGCCCCGCCCGCCCCACAACCCCCACCTTCCGCGCCATCGGCATCGAATCGGCTTGCGGAGCACGCCACCTCACTTCCGCTGCATTCTTCCGGCGCCGAACAGTTCTGTGCCGCAACGTTGTTCACGACACAGGTGGTGGCATAACGGGTGGGCGCGGGGCGTGCGGCCTGGCGCTGCGCCACACGAGATCCGGCCGGCGCTCGGCTAGGGCGTCGTGCCTACCCGTGTCGTGCTACGTCCTCGCACAGGATGCTCGGCCAGCGTGCGAGATCGGCCGGTGTGTGCGCCACCTCGAGTGTGGCCGTCGGCAGCAGGTCCACCAGCTCCTCGGCGGTCGACACCGGATGGGCGGGGTCGTCGATCCAGGCCAACACCGTGGTCGGCACCTCGATCGCGGCGATCGCCTCGGGGGCGGGCAGGTCGCTCATCGCTGCCCCGCGGAACAGTGCGGGCAGTAGGTGCTCGGCGACATCCGGCACGGTGTCCGGCGTTCCGACGGTGGCCGGCGGGCGAGGCGCGGTGAGATCGGCGCCGAGGAAGGCGGCGAGTCCCTGCTCTTCGATCAAATGGGCATTCTTGCGGTAGACGTCGGCCTTCGCGGCTCGGGTGCGCCAAGCGGTCGCGGGCACGAGCAGGGTGAGGCCGGCGAATCGGCCGGGATCGCGGACAGCGGCATGCAGCAGAGTCCCGGTGCCCATCGACGGACCGACACCGTGCACCTGTTCACCGGGGAACCAGTGGTCGAGCAGGTTCAGCAGGTCATCGGCCAGAACCGGCCACCGATAGTCCTCGGGGACGGCACGACCCGTCGATTGGCCGTGGCCGCGCGCGTCGTACCGCAGCAATCGGGTTCCGCTGAGTCCGCGGCCGAGATCGAGGTCCATCAGACGGTCGCGGTGACGGCTGGAGGTGAGGCCGTGGAGCTGGACGACCGGGTGGCCACCCTCGTCGCTCAATTCCACGTCGATGTCGGCGCCGGAAACGCGGAAGGTCGGCACGGTGGCTCCAGGGTGCTGGTGAGACGGCGATCGCTCGAGAAGGAGCCTAGGATACCGTCATGCGGCTGACCAACGTCGCGCACCTGCGCCTGCCGTTCGGCCGCCTGCTGGGCTTCGACGTCACCGCGGGGCGGGTGGGCCGGTCTCTTCCCGTGTCCTTCGACCAGCGACGCCATGTCGGCGCCGGCGACCGAGCGGGATCCTGGATGGCGTTGTCCTTCAAGCTCTCCGCGCCGGTACCGCCCGACGAGCTCGCGGCCGCCTGGCTGGCGGTGATCGAGCGCCACGGCACGCTGCGGTCGGTCTTTGTGCCGGGCGAGGACGGCGAGCCTCGGCTGCACGAGGTCGATATCCGCCCCGGCGGCTGGGTCGAGCATGTGATCGCTCCGGGGCAGGCGGTCAACGATGCGCTCCGCGCCGTGCTCGACCATGCTTGTTCACCGTACGGTCGTCCGTCGTACCGGCTCTGTGTGCTCGAGACCGCGGTCGGGCCGACCGTGGTGGTCGCCGCCGACCACGCGCACGTCGACATGTGGTCGATGCTGGTGATCGCGCGGGACCTGCTGACCGCACTGGCCGCGGTGCAGAAGGGTCGTGCACCGTCGTTGCCGCCCGCACCCGCCTTCGCGGAGCACACCCGCGCGCTGCGGGACCGCCCGCCGGCGCCCGACGAGGTACACCGCCGCTGGGCCGAGGTGCTGGCGGGCAGCGGCGGTGTGATGCCACGGTTCCCGCTGCCGCTGGGTGAGGCGACGTTGCAGGAGGAGCGCGTGGAGGTGCGCGATGTCCTCGACGTCGATGACAGCGCCGCGTTCTCGGCGCAGGCCCGCGACGACGGCGTGTCGACCTTGGCGCTGGTGGTGGGGGCGATGACCGAGGTGACCCACGAGTTGGCCGGCACCGCACTGCGGGCCGTGTTTCCGGTGCACAGCCGGTACGACGCCACCTGGCACGACTCGGTGGGGTGGTTCATCACCAACTCGGTGCTCGAGTCGGCCGACCCCGATCCCCGTGCCAGCGCCGAGGCGGTGAAGGAGGCCGTCCGGATGGGGTCCTGGCCACTGGAGGACATCCTGCGTCCGTGGGGCGGGATGCCCGAGGCGCCGGGGATGTTCGCGATTTCGTGGCTGGACCTGCGTCGGCTGCCGGTGCGAGTCGACGCGACCGGATTGGAGGCGCAGTACGTCGGCGCGACGATTCGGACCGACGGCGTGATGCTCTGGTTCATCCTCGACGAGGCGGGGCTGCACCTGCGCTGCCGGTATCCGGACACTCCCGAAGCCCGGCGACACGTCGGCGCCTGGCTGGACACCCTGATCGCCCGACTGCAGTCACGGGCACGGGCTTCGGTCGGTGGTCGGCTCCGACTGGGCGACCGGATCTTTCGTGTGCAGCGGGCGGGGCGTGCTGACGTGCCGGCGCTGGTCGCGCTGCTCTCCGACGACGAGATCGGCCGTACCCGCGAAGGTTTCGACATTGCCCGCTACGAGGAGGCATACGACGCCGTCACCAGGGATCCGTCGCACTATCTGGCTGTGGTCCGGGACGAGGGCGACCGGATCGTCGGCACCATGCAGCTCACCATCATTCCGGGGCTGTCCCGCGGCGGTGCCACCCGCCTCCAGATCGAGGGAGTCCGGGTCGCTGCCTCGGAACGCTCTCGCGGCATCGGAACCGCGATGCTCGAGTGGGCACACGACCACGGCAGGCACCGAGGTGCGACACTCGCGCAGGTCACCACAGACCGGGTGCGCGAGCGGGCTCACGCCTTTTATGCGCGGCTCGGGTACGACAACAGTCACGTCGGGCTGAAGCGGGCGCTCTGACCGATTCCCGGCGCTCGCTCAGGGGCGCGAGGGGGGCGCCTCGGTGTCGAGCTGTTGGGCGCGGCGGAGGAGGGTGGGGTCGTGGGCGTTGATCAGTAGGAGGTCGGACGGCTTTGTGGTCCATAGTTCGGTGAGGCGTTCGTGGTTGGCGCGGACTTGGGGTGGATTGTGGGCTACGAGGCGTTCCATGGTGGTGAGGGCTTTGGGGACGTGGCCCGTGCCGTCGATTTGGCCGTGGTGGTAGAAGGCGTCGCCGGCGTGGAGGAGTTGGTGGGTGCCGGTGTCGATGGCTATGGCGGTGTGGCCGCGGGTGTGGCCGGGGAGGCTGATGATGGCTAGGCCGGGGGCTATGTCGGGGAGTTCCTTGGTGGCGGGGAAGCCGTTCCAGGGTTCGCCTTCGCCGGGGGTGTGGAAGACCAAGGTGGGGTGGTGGGCGTGTTGGGTGGGGAGGTAGCGGTGTTTTTCGACGAAAGTTCGTGGGTGTAGGGCTGCGTCGGCTTCGGCGGCGGTGAGATGGACTCTGGCCCAAGGGAAGTCGGCCAGGCCGCCGACGTGGTCGGCGTCGAAGTGGGTGATCACGATGTCTCGGACGTCGCGTGGGTTGAAGCCGAGGCGTTCGATTTGGCGGATGGCGGCTTCGTTCTCGTCGAATCGGGGGCGCACGTAGAAGCGGCCGGGGCCGAAGCGGCGGGCGGGATCGGCGGCATCGTGGAGGCCGAGTCCGCTGTCCACCAGGGCGAGGCCGGTGTCGGTTTCCAGGAGCAGGACGTGGCAGACCAGGCCGTCGGGGGTGCCCGGGGGATGCATTGTGCCGCAGTTGAGGTGGTGGATCTTCATCCGAGCGCCTCGAGCATCGCGGTCATGGTGGCGGGATCGCCGCCGATGAGACCGGCGTCGATGGTTTGGATCGGGTTGCTACCGTCCCAATTCGCGGCGGCCAGCTTGACCAGGTCGAAGACGAACTTCTTCGTGCCGCCGACGTCGGAGATCTCGATGACCGTGCCGGGATGGTGTTTGGTGCGCAGGTAGGCGAATCTGCCGTCGGCGCCGCCGATCCGGCCCTCCTGCCCGACCGTGAATCCGGCCGCGAGAGCCCGGTCATAGAGTCCCTGATAGTCGTCGCTCCAGTAGGCGATGTGTTGTACGCCTTCGTGTTCGGCGTTGAGGAAGTCCCGGTACATCGAGGGGGCGTCGTTGGTGGGGGTGATCAGCTCGATCTGGATGTCGCCGCTATTGGCGACCGCGACATCCATCGCCATCGCCGAAGGCTCGCCCCCGTAGGTGAAGTCCGCCGGGCGGACGTCGCGCAGGAAGAACCACGGGCCGATGCCGCAGGCGACGAAGTTTCGCATCGACGCCTCGATATCGCTTACGACGTAACCGATTTGGGCGATACCGCCGAACAGGTTGGCCACCGGGCCGGGGGCGGGCGTGGGGCCGGTGTGCGCGTCGGCGAACGACAGGACGACCTTTCCGGTGGCCCCGTTGTCGCGGAGCCGCCGCGCGGCGGTGACGGCGTCGTCGACAGGATGGACGCTGTCGAGCTTGGGGACGATCTTGCCCGCCGCGACCGCGGGCAGGACCCGGTCGGTCAGGGCCGCGACGACGTCGCCCAGTTCCGTGCGGGTACGGATGCTGAACGTGGTGCCGAGCAGGCGTTGACGGCGGAAGGCAACGGTGTCGAGATCGAGGGTGGTCACCGCGCCCGCGAGTCGCCCGATGCTGATGATCGTGCCGCCGATCGCGGTGGCGGCGGGCAGCTGAAGGAAGAGGTCGCCGCCGACATGGTCGAGGGTGATGGTCACGCCGGCGCCGTTGGTGGCCGCGAGCACAACGTCGGCCAGATCCTCGGTGGCGGTGTTGACCGCGATGTCGGCGCCCGCCCCCAGTAGGGCGGCGCGTTTGTGGTCGCTGGTGGTCGTGGCGATGACCGTGCCGGCGCCGAGGGCCTTGGCGAGCTGAATACCGATCAGGCCGATCGCGCTCGTGCCGCCGACGATGAGGACGGTGTCACCGGCGGTGAATCCCGCTTGGGTGACGAGGGCGTCGTGTTCGGTGATGAGTCCGACGGGCAGGCCGGCCGCGGCCTCGAAGCCGAGGTGGTCGGGGATGGGCACCAGCATT
Source organism: Nocardia tengchongensis (assembly GCF_054781395.1). Classification (NCBI taxonomy): domain Bacteria; kingdom Bacillati; phylum Actinomycetota; class Actinomycetes; order Mycobacteriales; family Nocardiaceae; genus Nocardia; species Nocardia tengchongensis. Next base: position 94,298 of record NZ_BAAGUM010000006.1, on the reverse strand, counting down.
CGCGGGTGGCACAGGGCGTAGTCGGCGAAGGCGCCGATGGTGATGCCCATGACCCTGGTGCCGACCGGCAGGTGCGGTGCGAGCAGGCTGGAGGATTCGACGATCCCCGCAACTTCCATACCGGCGACGAAAGGTCCCTCGCCTTGCGAGTTCGCGGTGTAGCTGCCGTCGAGGGCGTAGAGGTCGGCGCGGTTGAGTCCGGCCGCCATCACCTGGACGCGGACGGCGCCGAGTTGTTCGGGCAGGTCGCGGTTTTCGAGGATCCAGTCGGCTCCCTTGCCGCCGACGAGCGCACGCATTGTCACGGTGTTCTCCTGAGTTCGTTCGAGTCGAGTGCGGCGGTCAGTCGCCGAGGTTCGGTGGCGTGGTGGCCAGCAGGCGCGGGTCCGGTTCGGCGCCGGCCGTGGCGAGCGCTCCGGCGAGAGCCTTTGCGAGCGTGAGCAAGTCGCGGGGGCTGCGTTTGTCCAGCCCGCCCAGCAGCTGCTTCAGAACGGTGAGCTGGTCGAAGTAGATCCGTTCGATCGCCAGGTGCTCGTGCTCGTCGAACACGAAATACGCCGTCATCCTGGTCCGATGGGCCGAACCGGTCGGCGGGATCTTGCCCAACGGACCGAGATGCGTTCCCAGCAGCCAGAATTCGACGATCACCGCGTCATGGCTGTGCCGCAGCGCGATGATCTCGTGATCCTGGTCGGGGAACGCGACGCGAGTGTCGTGGTAGTAGTCGCGGACCTCGCTGTCGCCGTCGTGGACGACCATCGGGGCGATCAGCTCGTAATGCGGGTGCGGGAACGTGGAAAGCGTTGCGTCCCAGTCCTGGGCCACCTCGTCGTGGAAGTGGTCGAGGACGAGCTTCTCCCGTGCGCGCAGGACATCCTCGGGAGGCAGGGTGAATCGTGACGACATCGGGGGTCTCCTCAGAGCTGTGGTCCGTGGGTGATGTGGCCGTGGCTGAAGGTGGGGCGGGTGCCCGGGTTGGTCCACATGCCGGTGAGTTCGCTGGATGGGAAGAACTGCAGGAAGCGCGAGTCGGATTGACTGCGATCCGCCAGCGTCTTCTCGAGAATGATCGAGTTGTATTGATCGGCGGTGGTCTCGATCGTGTTGGCGTTGAGCACGATCTCCTGCTGCCACTGCCGCGCCCACCGGGCGAGCCCCGGCAGCCGGGAGTGCTCCGGTGTCAGCGCCTCGGTCGCGATCACGTTCTCGCTGCTGACCCAGATTCCGGTCGCGGTATTGACCACCAGGCTCTGATTGCCGAACACATGGCCTGGCGTTTTGACCACGGCGACACCGGGACCCAGGACGATCGAGCCGTTGATGGGCAGGAACGCTTCGGCGGGGACATCACGGTAGGTGGCGGGCTGATACCACGGCTTCTGCAGCGGATGCAGCTCCGCCATCGCGGCCAGCTCATCCTGCTGCACAATGACTTTCGCATTGGGGAAGAGCGCTGTCGGTGTCGTGCCGAGGTCGTCTTGATGCGCGGTGGTGCCGATCCAGCGCCGCAGGTCCTGGGTGTGCAAGTGGTCGAACATCAGGTAGTCGACCTCCTCGCGGGCGATCCCCAGGCGCGACAGATGGTCCAGCACCGTGCCGTGCTCACGGACCATGCGCCGTTCGATCACCGCCGGAGTGTGTTGCGACAAATTGTCGAAATACGGTGTGTACCTGCCGAGTTCGACGTCCGATGGCTCGAACAACAGGATGCGGCGGCGGCCGTCGGAGTCGCGCCAGCGGATCACGAGCATCCGGTTGGTGATCGACAGGAACGGCGCGAGCGCCCGCGAGGCGCGGAACAAACCGAAGCGTGTCGGGTACGGCAGGGTCACCAGATCGCAGGTGGTGATGCTGTCGGGGGTGCCGGTGCCGGGAAACTCGCGGCGGAATGCCTCTGCTTGTCGACGGGCGACCTGTAGTCGCGCGCCCGGGCCGCCCTCGACGCGGGCGGGATCGGTGAAGGTTTCGATTCGGGTTCCGGTGGTCGGCAGATCGACCACATCGGAGGTGCCCCAGGGGAAACGCATGTCGGACTCCAATATCCACAGCGTGGGTTTTACTGCTCACAACGTATACCCACAGTGTGGATTTAATCAAGGGGGTGAGGCAGAATGACCGCATGGCCAGCCAAGCTCCCCCAGCCCGCCGCGGACGGCCTCCGAGAGGAGCCGGGCAGCTCACCCGTACCCGCATCGTCGAGGCGACACTCGAGGTGATCGATCGCGACGGGATCGACTCGGTCGGGATACGTGCGGTCGCGCGGGTGCTGGAGGTCGACCCGAAGAGCCTCTACAACCACGTCGACGGCAAGGACGGATTGCTCGACGCCGTCGCCGAGCACCTCCTGGGCTCGATCGAATTGCCCACGCGCAGTGGTGACCTGCGCACCGACCTCCGTGCCATCGCGAACGCCTTCCGCGACCGCGCACTGGTGCATCCTGCTGCCTCGGCGCTGGTCCTTACCCGGCAGTTGGCGTCCGTGGCGGGATTGGCTCCGATCCAGGCGGTACTGGAAATCCTCCGCGCCGCCGGCTGCGCCCCCGCCGAAGCTGTACACCTGATGCGCACCCTGCTGGCCACCCTCATCGGCACCGTGCTGCGCGAAGTGAACGCCGGCCCCGTCTACGGCACCAGCGACACCGACGGCATCGCCGCCCGCCAGGCGATCCTGGAACAGTCGGGACTACCCGCGGTCGTCGAAGCCGCCCCCTACCTGGCCCGGTTCGACCGCCAGGCCGAATTCGACTACACCATCGACCTGGCCCTCGACGTAGTCACCGCTCGCATCCCGCCGGCACCACAGCACTGACCCGGCCCGCAATCGGTACCATCGCGTTCATGCTCTCGCCGGATCGAATCCTCGCGTTCGCGGCAATGTCATTCCTGCTCATAGTGATTCCCGGACCGAGCGTGCTGTTCGTGGTTGGACGCGCGCTGGCGGCCGGTCGGCGGGTCGCCTTGCTGACCGTGGTGGGCAATACGCTGGGCGCCTATGTGCTGGTCATAGCGGTCGCGCTGGGCATCGGATCCATCGTGGAGCGTTCGGTCTTCGCGTTCACGGCACTGAAACTCGTCGGCGCCGCGTATCTGGTCTTTCTGGGCATACAGGCTGTGCTGCACCGTAATTCACTGCGCGCCGAACTGGCCGTCGACGCCGCGCCACACGGAACACTGCGAACCCTGCGCGACGGATTCGTAGTCGGGGTCGCCAATCCCAAGACCACGGTCTTCTTCGCCGCGGTCCTACCGCAGTTCGTGGACCCGCAACAGGGGCACGCGATCCCGCAAATGCTCCTGCTGGGCCTGATCTTCAACATCGTCGCCGTGGCGTGCGACAGCACCTGGGGCATGGCCGCCGCCGCAGCGCGAACCTGGTTCGCCGATTCGCCGAAGCGTCTCGCCGCGATCGGCGGAGCCGGTGGACTCGCCATGATCGGACTGGGCGTCACCGTGGCCGTGACAGGTCGCAAGGACTGACCTTCAGGCTCCGGCAGCGTTGCTGGACTACACCGTGCAGTGCGACGGGGGAGCGGTTTCGGCGGCGGAGCTGGTCATGGTGCCGCCTTTGAGCTGGCACAACAGGGTTTTGAGGCCGAGGTCGGCGATGGTGGCGGAGCCTGAGGCGGAGCCGCTGTCGGTGGTGGGGGCGGCGGAGGCGGTGGCGGCCAGGGGGCCGAGGGTGAGGAGGGCGGTGGTGGAGGCTGCGGCTATGAATCGGTTCACTGGGTCCCTTTCGACGGGACGAACAGTAGTTGCGGTCGTTCCGTTTGGAACGACCGCAACTTTGGGGGCATCGCGGGTGGGGTGGGTCAGCCGGAGATGCTGGGGATGGGGCAGCCGAAGCTTCCGGTGGCGGCGGACGGGCCGACCTGGACGGTGACGGGGTCGAGGGCGAGGGTTTGGGGGGTATCGAAACCGAGTGTGGCCGTGAGGGTGTGGGGGCCCGGGGTGGTGGGGGTCCAGGAGACCTTGGCGGGGTTGCCGACCAGGACGGTGGTGCCGATCTTGGCGGTGCCGATGAGCGTGCCGTTGTCGAAGAAGGTGACCGGCATTTCGTTGTAGGCGCTGCTGCCGCCGCCGACCAGGTCGCCGCTGGTCACCTTGTAGGTGCAGCCGGCGAGCGGCTTCGAGCCCTCCACGGTGACGGGGCCGAGGCCGGCTGCCGCGGCGTCGGGGGCGGTGGCCAGCAGGAGGGCGGCCGCGCCCGCCGACACGGTCGCGGCGGTCTTCGCGCAGCGCGTCCAAGGTGATGTCATGAGGTGCCTTTCACTACGGAATGTCCGTGGGTTCACCGACATTCGACGTGATCCAGTGATCCCGCCGAAGTAGTGAAATTAACATGCTTCAGATTGAAAACGTCAGAGTACGGCCTGGGTTTGGGTCACCTTGGCGACGAGGGTGCCCGCGTCGTCGCGGATCTCGGTCTCCACAACGATGAAACTGCGCCCGGTGTGCAGCGGCGTCGAGGTCGCGGTGGCGTGGCCGGAGCGCAGGGCGCGCACGAAGTTCGTCTTCGACTCGACCGTGGTCGTCCCCTGCTTGCCCGCCGGAAGATTCAGATAAGCGCACACCGCGGCCGTCGCGTCGGCCAGCGACATGAGGGCGCCGCCGTGCAGGGAACCACCCAGCGTGCACAGGTTCTCGCGCCATGCCAGCCGGCTGCGCACCAGCTCCGGACGGCAGTCGAGGACCTGCACGCCGAGGCCCTCGGTGAACGGCATGGTGGCGAACAGCTGGGCGCCGGTCGGGCCGGCGGAGATGTCGGTCATGAGTCGACTGTGCCCGGTCGCGGGAGCGGAGTCGATTACCTCGCGGGTAATCGACTGCGGCCCGCGGCAATCGGTGGCGGGTGCACGACCGGTCGGTCTGGAAGACTCGTCGAGTGCAGGTTGGTGTGCTGGGGCCGGTTCGGGTCCACGCGGAGGACGGGGCGCGGGTCGAGATCCCCGGAGTCCGGGTGCGAATGCTGGTGGCGCGGTTGGCGCTGGAATCGGGGCGCGACGTGCCGGTGCCGGCGCTCATCGACGGCCTGTGGGGTGAGGAGCCGCCCGCCGACGCGCCGGGCGCCCTGCAGGCGCTGGTGTCGCGCCTTCGGAAGGCGTTGCGCGAGGCCGGCACGGTCGAATTCGGGCCCGGCGGCTACCGGCTGCCCGGGGTGCGGGTGGACGCCGATCGGTTCGAGGACCTGGTGCGGCGGGGACGACAGGAGCTGGCGGCGGGCCGCGCCGAAGCCGCCGCCCGGCTGCTGGCCGAAGCGCTCGAGCTGTGGCGCGGACCCGCGCTCGGCGACGTGCTGGACGCGCCGTTCGCACAGACCACCGCGACCCGGCTCGACGAGCTGCGAGCCGCCGCGCTGGAAGACCGATTCGAGGCCGAGCTGCGGCTGGGCCGCCATACCGAGATTCAGACCGACCTCGAGATCGCGGCCGCCGACAACCCCCTCGGTGAACGACTGGCCGCCCTGCGCATCCGGGCCCTGGCGGCCGCCGGCCGGCAGGCGGACGCTCTCGCGGCGTACGAGGAGACGCGGGCCCGACTGGACGAGGAACTCGGCATCGACCCCTCGGCGATCCTGCGCGAAACGCATCTGGCGCTGCTGCGCGGTGAACTCGAAAGCCCGCCCCCGCGCCGGGAACCCGTGACCCGCTCGCTGCCGGTCCGGCTCACCGGATTCGTCGGGCGCGAACCCGAACTCGCGGAACTGGCCGGGCTGCTGGCGGATTCCCGGCTGGTCACGATCGTGGGCCCCGGCGGCGCGGGCAAGACCCGCCTCGCCGTCGAGGCCATGGATCGGCAGGCGACCGGGGCGGTGTTCTTCGTCCCGCTGGCCGAACTGGGTGCACCGGATCAACTCGCCGACGCGGTCGCGGGCGCACTCGACGCCGGCCCCGACCGGACGACCCGGCTGACCGAACTCCTCGATGTCGGGCCCGCCGTCCTCGTACTCGACAACTGCGAGCACGTCATCGCGGCCGCCGCGGCCCTGGCCGAACACCTGCTGGACCGGCTGCCCCAGCTGCGCGTGCTGGCCACCAGTCGCGAGCCACTCGCCATCACCGGTGAGGCGCTGTGCCATCTGGGCCCACTCGATGTCCCGGTCGAGACCGCGGATTCCACTGTCGCGCAGCGTTCTTCGGCGGTGCGGCTGTTCGTCGACCGGGCGGCGGCCATCCGCCCCGGATTCGTCCTCGACGATGACACGGTCGCGTCGGTCGTCGAGATCTGCCGGCAACTCGACGGCCTCCCACTGGCTCTCGAACTGGCCGCGGCCAAACTGCGCGCCATGAGCGTCGACCAGGTGGCCCGCCGGCTCGGCGACCGCTTCCGGCTGCTCAGCTCCGGCAGCCGCACCGCCCTGCCCCGGCAGCGCACCCTGCAGGCGCTGGTCGAATGGAGCTGGGACCTGCTCGAGGAGCCCGAAAGGATCCTGGCCCGAAGGCTTTCCGTGTTCGCGGGCGGCGCCACCGCCGAAGCCGTCGAGGTCATCTGCGCCGACGAGGAGCTGCCGGCCGACGACATCCTCTACCTGCTGGACGCCTTGGTCGAGAAGTCGCTCGTCACGGTGACTTCCGAGGATCCGCCGCGCTACCGGATGCTGGAGACGATCCGGGCCTTCGCCGCCGGTCACCTGGCCACCTCGCCCGACCACCTGACCGAGCCGTTCACCGACTACTACCTGACGCTCGCCGAACAAGCCGAGCCCCACCTGCGCGGCAACGAACAGCTGGCCGCCATCGCCCTTTTCGACGCCGAGCACGCAAATCTGGCCGCGGCCCTGCGCACCGCCCTCGCCGCACCCGCGAGCCCGGGGATCGCGTCGAGACTGGTGCGGGCCATGTTCTGGTACTGGGGGATTCGGGGGATGAGCTCGCAGTTCGAGAGCTCGCTGGCGGGGGTGCTCGCCTTCGAGCAGCAACTGCCCGACGCGACCCGGGCCGCCTTCCGGGTCATCGCGTTGATGGCCGGAGCCCCGCCCGCCGGGAGCTCGCTGTCGACGCTGATCGAGGACTGCGTGCAGGACGGCGGCCTGGAATTCCATCCGGCCGTGCCGCTGTGGACCGCGCTACTGGCCGCCCGGGCACAGGACGACAAGCTCGCCGAACAGCAGTTGACGCAGGCGATGACCTGGCCGGACCCGTGGGTGCGGGCCAGTGCGGAGCTCGCCCGCGACATCGCGTTGACGGGGGAGGGGCGACTGCTCGCCGGAGCCGACGCCCGGCGAGCGGCGTTGCGGGGCTTCGAGATCGTCGGCGACCGCTGGGGGCTGGGCATGGCGTTGCTCGCGACCGGGCGGGCGCACTCGCTCGGCGGCGAACACGAACGAGCCCTCGACGCCTACGCCCGCGCGGTCACCCTGGCCTCCGAACTCGGCACCGAGGACGATATCGCCGCCGCCCGCACCGCACTCGCCGAAGAACGCTTGCGCGGTGGGGAATCGGCGGAGGCGGCCCGCGATATCGAAGCCGCGCAACGACTGTCCGCAGATCAGGGCTTCGCCCGCCTGGGTGCGGTCATCCTGTTCACCGCCGCCGAATTGCACCGTCGCACCGGTGATCTCGACGCGGCCGGTCGCGATCTGGATCACGTGACGCAACGGATTCGCCATCTGCCGTACCCGGAAGTCATGGCCGCCCATCAGATAGCGGTCGCGCGCCTGCGCATCCACCTGACCGCGGCCGCCATCGCGCCCGCGCGGGAACTTCTGCCCCGGGTCATCGCAGGCTCCGCCCGATTCGGCGATTCCGCGGGCACCGCGCAGGCGCAAGCCCATGCCGCCGAACTGCTGGCGAAACTGCTTCTTCTGGAAGATGATCCGACCGCAGCAGCCACTGCGCTGGGGCTCAGCGAGGTCCTTCGCGGCACGTTCGATCACGGCGAACCTGAACTCTCCGCTCTGATCACCGCGCTCACCGATCGCCTCGGCGAGACCGATTACCAGCGCGCCTACCGCGTCGGAGCCGACCTGCCCCGGCCCGCGGCGCTGGAACGACTCACAGCGGAATCGGTTCGCTGACAACGCCGAACGACGACGGCGCCGACCCCGCGATCGGGTCGGCGCTGCCGCGGCGGGGAGGTCAGGAGACCCGGGCGAAGACCCGCCCGGCGAGATCGACGCCGATGATCGCGCCATCGGCGTCACGGCTGAAGAATCCGCGCTGCCCCGCGAAAGACCCCGCGGTGATCACGTATTCGTCGCCGTCGCCGGGCAGGATGCCGAAGGGGAACGGCGGGTGGTCCTGGGGGATCTCGGCCCCGCCGGCGGCGCGGATCTCCGGCTTCACCTTGCAGTCCAGGTACAGCTGGTCGCCGTCGGCGTAGCAGGTCATGGTCATGGCGTCGATGTCATAGACGCCCGACAGCTCCGGAACGCGGGTGGCGTCGAACGGGATCGGCTCCGGATCCTTGTCGATCACGCCGAGGTAGTGCTCGAGCGCCCAGCGCACGATCGCCTGGTTCGCGGGAATGCCGTCGGGGCTGGCGTTGGAGAGCACGACCACCGCGAAATCGCGTTGCGGCACCAGCTGGAAGTCGGCGAACTGGCCGAAACCCGAACCGCCGTGGCCGGCCATCCGCACGCCGTCGACGTCCCGCAGCATCCAGCACAGGCCGAAGGCGTCGGCGAGGGTGCTGTTGCGCAGCCGCACCGTCGGCTGCCGCATGCGGTGCAGCAGGTCGGCGGGCAGCACGGTCTCGCCGTGCGCGCCGCGGCCGTCGCCCAGGTGGAATCGGCCCCAGCGCAACAGATCCGACACCGTGGTGCCGAGCCCACCGCCGGGGTTGTTGGCGCGGCTGCCCTTCCACACCCGCGACACCGCGAGCTCGCCGTCCGCTTGCCGCTCGTGCCCGGCGGCGAAACGGCGGGTCATGACGTCGCCCTGGAAGTAGTGGCTCTCGGTCAGCCCGACCGGTGCGAGCACCGTGTCGGCGACCACCTGCTCGAACGGCTCCCCGGTCACGTTCTCGATGACGCGGCCGAGCAGGTTGAAGCCCGCCTGACTGTAGGACGCGCGCTCGCCGGGCGCGCCGATCAGCGGCAGCTCGGCCAGCGTCGCCACGAACTTCGCGAGCCCGTCCTCGCCCTCGCCGGTGTTGTTGATCAGATTCCACTCCAGCCCGGCCGTATGGTTGAGCAGCTGCCCGACGGTGATGGTGGCCGCGGACTGCTCGTCGGAGAGCTCGAGCTCCGGCACATAGGTGCGGACCGGGGCGTCCAGGTCGACCCGGCCGTCGGCGACCAGCCGCAACAACGCGGTCGTGGTGAAGGTCTTGCTGGTCGAGCCGATCGCGAACACCGTGTGCTCGGTGACAGGCACCGGGTTCTCGGTGCTGGTCACCCCGACCGAGGCGGTGATCTCGCGGCCGCCGAACCGGATGCCGACGGCCATGCCGGGCATGTCGTATTCGGCGGCGGTCGCCTCGACGAAGGCGGTGAGCGCGGAATCGGTGCGGGTGTTCTCGGTCATGTCGGTGTCCCTTTCGGTGTCTGTCTCGGTGTGTCCATGACGATGCCGACCCGCGCTGACAGCCCGCCGACAGTGCGCTGACAACCGCCGACACTCGGCTGACAGGCGTGCGCCGCCTGGGTGAGCATCAACTGTGAGGCAGGTCACTCCAGGCTGGAATGCCTCGCCGACCAGGCGTCGTGATGTCCTCTCAGGCGCAGCTCAGTTTCGGGCCAGCAATTACTAAGTGCCGAACGGAAAGGTGAGTCGCTGACCCGTAACGAGCTGGAAAACACTGCCGAAGGAGAAAGCGTGCGTTCAACGAAGATCTGGGGCAGTGCGGTGTTGGCTTTGACCGCAACCGTTCTGCTACCGATAGCCGCGGGTACGGCCTCCGCCGACCCGGGCAGTTCGCTGAACTCCGCCGGGACCTCCGCCGACGGCTCCCGGATCGCCTCCAGCAAGTACACCGGCGACCGGAACCTGACCCTGCAGGTCTATTCGGCGGCCATGGGCAAGAACATCGAAGTCGATGTGCAGCGTGCCGCCGACACCTCGCAGCCCACCCCGGTGCTGTACCTGCTCAACGGCGCGGGCGGCGGCACCGATTCCGCGACCTGGCAGAAACGCACCGACGTGCTGAACTTCCTGGCCGACAAGAACGTCGACGTGGTGCAGCCGGTCGGTGGCGCCTTCAGTTACTACACCGACTGGCGCGAGCCGGATCCCACACTGGGCGTGAACAAGTGGAAGACCTTCCTCACCGAGGAGCTGCCGCCGCTGATCGACCGGGCGCTGAACACCAACGGGCGCAACGCGATCGCCGGACTGTCCATGGCGGGCACCTCGGTGCTGCAGCTGCCGATCGCGGCACCCGGGCTGTATCAGTCGGTCGCCGCCTACAGCGGCTGCGCCCAGATCAGTGATCCCCTCGGCTACAACTTCGTCAATACCGTGGTCTCGGTGGGCGGCGGCGACAGCAAGAACATGTACGGCCCCCAGGGCGATCCCGAATGGGCCGCCAACGATCCTTACGTGCACGCCGATCAGCTGCGCGGCCTGAACCTGTTCATCTCCAGCGGTTCCGGCCTGCCGGGGCCGTGGGACACCCTCGACGGCCCGCGCACCCTGCCCGGCGCCGGCGGCCTGATCAACCAGATGGTCCTGGGCGGCGGACTCGAGGCCGCCACCGACTACTGCACCCGCAACCTGAAGACCAAGCTCGACGGTCTCGGCATCCCGGCCACCTACGACTTCACGCCCACCGGCACCCACTCGTGGGGCTACTGGGAGGACGCGTTGAAGCAGTCGTGGCCGGTCCTGGCTGCCGGTCTGGGCCTGCCCGCCTGATCGGAGACGACACTGCGACATTGACAGAGAAACCGGCCCGCCTCTAGGGGAAGCGAGCCGGCCTCCGTTGAATGTCGCAGTGTCGTGTTCTGAGGTGGTCGCGGTGCGGCAACAGTGCGGTCACCGGGGCCGGAATCCGGCCCTGACCTGTGGTCGGCGATCGTACCCTCAGGGATTGTTCCGTTCGCCGAAGGAGACACCGTGCGATCGACGAAATCCCTGGTCAGCGCACTATCCGTGGTGGCTGCCGCAACCCTGTTGCTGACCGCCGCCGCGGGCATCGCCGCCGCCGAACCGGACACCGCCGAATCCCGCATCCAGACGCTGTGGGTCCACTCCGACGCCATGGGCCGGGATATCGAGGTCGAGGTGCGGCGTGCCGCCGACACCTCGCAGCCCGTCCCGGTGCTCTATCTGCTCGGCGGCGCGGGCGGCGGCGTCGGCGCCGTGAACTGGCAGACCGCGACCGACGCGATGGACTTCCTGGCCGGCAAGAACGTCACCGTGGTGGCGCCGATCGGCGGCGACTACACCTACTACACCGACTGGCGCGAGCCCGATCCCGTTCTGGGCGTGAACAAATGGCGGACCTTCCTCACCCAGGAGCTGCCGCCGGTCGTCGACCGGGAAATGAACGGCAACGGGCGCAACGCGATCGCCGGCTTGTCCATGGCGGGCACCTCGGTGTTGCAACTGGCCATCGCCGCGCCCGGACTGTATCGATCGGTGGCCTCCTACAGCGGTTGCGCCCAGATCAGCGACCCGCTCGGCCACTCCTTCGTCAGCATGGTCGTGACGAAAGGCGGCGGGGACCCCGCGAACATGTACGGCCCCGAGGGTGATCCCGAGTGGGCCGCCAATGATCCGTTCCTGCACGCCGATCAGCTGCGCGGCCTGAACCTGTTCATCTCCAGCGGTTCCGGCCTGCCGGGCCGATGGGATCTCCCCGGCGGCCCGCACACCCTGCCCGGCGTCGACGGCTGGGTCGACCAGCTGAGCCTCGGGGGCACCATCGAAGCCGCCACCAACTACTGCAGCCACCATCTCGCGGCCCGGCTCGACTGGCTCGGCATCCCCGCCACCTACGACTTCACGCTCACCGGCACCCACTCGTGGGGCTACTGGCAGGAAGCGGTGAAACAGTCGTGGCCGGTGCTGGCGGCCGGGCTGGGCCTGCCCGCCTGAAACGACGCGGCGCCGAATGCAAGAACCGGCTCGCCCCCAAGGGAAGCGAGCCGGTCTCGGCAGCTGACTACACGCTGAGTTCGAAGTTCGGGTAGCCGTTGTCGCGCTCTTCGTCGCAGTAGCGGCGGTAGTTGCCGAAACCACCGATGTAGGGCATGAACACGCGCTTCTTGCCTTCCACGTTCGCGCCCATATACCAGGAGTTGGCCTTCACGAACAGCGTGCCCTCGGCGACCTCGAGCAGATGGTCGGTCCACTTGACCGCCGCCTCCTCACGCGCCGCCGCCTTGCGAATGCCCTTGTCGCGGCAGTGTTGCACCAGCGCCAGCACCCAGTCGAGCTGCTGCTCGGAGTGCAGCACCATGTTGGCCATCACCGACGGGGTTCCGACGCTGTTGATGCTGAACATGTTCGGGAAGCCGGGGATGCCGAAGCCCAGGTAGGTGACCGGGCCGTCGGCCCACAGGTCGCCGAGGCGGGCGTCGTCGGCGCCGTGCAGGTCGATGCGCAGCAGCGCACCGGTCATGGCGTCGAAACCGGTGGCGTAGACCAGGGTGTCGAGTTCGATGAACTGGTCGGCGGTGCGGATGCCGGTCGGGGTGACCTCTTCGATGGCCTCGCGGCGCAGGTTCACCAGCGACACGTTGGGCCGGTTGAACATCTCGTAGTAGCCGGAGTCGGTGCAGATGCGCTTGGTGCCGATGGGGTGATCGTTGGGGATGAGGTCGTCGGCGACGGCCTGATCGTCCACCTTGGCGCGGATCTTGGCGACCGCGAACTCGCGGACCACCTGATTGGCGGTGATGTCGCTGTTCTGGTCCGGGAAGACCTTGTTGAACAGCACGCCGCCGCCGTTCCAGCGATCCTCCATGGCGGCCTCGCGCTCGGCGGGGGCCAGGTCCAGGGCCTTGGTCTCGAGCGAGGCGTGCGGGGTGGCCGCACCCGCGTAGTAGGACTTCTCCCGGCGCTGCCGGTAGGTGGCGCGGATGTCGGCCTGCTCCTGCTCGGTCCAGGGCCGGTTCGGGACCGGGACGCTGAAGTTCGCCGAACGCTGGAAGACGGTGAGCGCCTCGGCCTCCCGCGCGATGATCGGCGAGACCTGGATGCCCGAGGAGCCGGTGCCGATGACGCCGACCCGCTTGCCCTCGAAGGACACGCCCTGCTCGGGCCACTGCGCGGTGAAAAGCTCCTCGCCCGCGAAGGATTCGATGCCCGGGATGTTCGGCTTGATCGGCGCGGACAGGCAGCCGGTAGCGAAAATGACGAACTGCGAACGGAATTCGTCACCGCGCTCGGTGCGCACCGTCCAGATCGCGGCGGCGTCGTCGAAGCTCGCGCCGACGACGCGCTGACCGAAACGGTAGTGGCGCTTCAGGTCGAAGCGGTCCGCGACGTGGTTGATGTAGTCGAGGATCTCCGGCTGTGCGGCGAATCGCTCGGTCCAGGTCCAGCTCTGCTGGAGCTCCTCGTCGAACGAGTACGAATAGTCGACGCTCTCCACATCGCAGCGCGCGCCCGGGTAGCGGTTCCAGAACCAGGTGCCGCCGACGCCTTCGCCCGCTTCCAGGCCGAGCACGTTCAGTCCGGCCTTCGCCGCCTGGTGGACGCCGTAGAGTCCGGCGAATCCGGCCCCGATGATGACTACATCGAATGGGCTGCCCTGTTCGGGATGCATGCGCGCGACCTCTCACTATTCGTCCGGCGATATTTCGAATAGGCATATCGTCGCGGCGAATGCGGGTACACGGCGATACCACGTCCCACTGACCAGGAGCGCAGGTCCGGGGGATGGTTACTCGTGAGACGGTTCGCCGGTCACGACGTGATCGGCGTGGTTGAGGCCCTCGCGGACCAGGCGGGCCAGGTGGCCGTCGCGGATCCGGTAGATGATGCGACGGCCCTCGCGGCGGGTGTCGACCAACCCGGTGAAGCGCAGCTTGGCCAGATGCTGGCTGACCGCGGTGCGGGACGCGCCGCTGGCCTCGGTGAGTGCGGAGACGTCGGCCTCGGCCTCGGTGAGCATCCACAGAATGTGCAGGCGGGTGGGATCGGAGAGCATGCGGAAGGTCTCGGTGGCCACGTCGAGCCGGGCCTCGTCCGGAGCAACCGGATGGGTGAGGCTGGGCGTGGCGGGGAGCGGTTTGGGCTTGCTCACCTGATCACCTTCCTGCCGCTGCCACCGCCTCGGCGCCGGTGGGCACGGACGCGGGCCACACGCGGACCGCGGTCGTCGTAGCCAGTGTAGCCAGTGCGGCCAGCACGACGGCCGTGGTCGGCAGACCGATGAGCGCGCCCAGCGTGCCCGCGATCGGATAGGTCACCAGGAAGCAGGCGTGCGACAGCGAGAACTGCGCGGTGAAAACGGCTGTGCGATCGGCGGGTTGGGTCTGGGCGCGCAGCAGGCGGGCCGACGGGGTATTGATCATCGAGGTCCCCGCGCCGAGCACCACCCAGGTCAGGGCCAACGCGATCGCTCCGGCGGGGTGGGGGAGCAGGGGTGGCAGTGCCGCGGCGAGCAAGCCGGGCGGCAGCAGGACACAGCCGGTCAGCATGAACCGCCGATCGGGCACCCTCGCCAGCAGCCGCGGAGTCGTCAGCGCCACCGCCATCGACCCGAACCCGAAGCAGGCCAGGGCCAATGCCACGCCGGTATTGGAGCCACCCAGTCGATCGCGGACGTACACAACGGTATTCACGATCACCAGCGCGGTCGCCGCGGCCACCACCATGTTCATGGCCAGCAGGCCGCGCAGCACCGGCCGGTTCATCATGATCCGCGCGCCAGCGGTGATACGTTTCGCCAACGGGGCGGGATGTTCCGGTGTCGCGAGCCGTGGTAGGCGAGTGGTCACCACCAGCAGCGCCGATGCCACGAAACCCGCGGCGGTGCCGATGAACAGCGAGTGATAGCTGATCACCGTCAGCAGCGCGGCGGCGAGCATCGGGCTGAGCAGTGACTCCAGGTCGTAGGCCAGCCGCGACAACGACAGCCCGTGGGTGTAGTCCTCCTCGTCGACCAGGATCGACGGGATCAGCGACTGGAACGCCGGGGTGAACGTGGCCGAGGCCGATTGCAGCAGCGCGATCAGGACGTAGATCTGCCAGGTGTGCGTGACGAACGGCAGCATGAGCGCGATGCCCGCGCGCACCGCGTCCGCCGACACCAGCACCAGGCGGCGGGGCAGTCGCAGCGTGAGCGCCGAGATCACCGGTGCGACAGCGACATACGCGACCATCTTGATCGCCAGTGCGGTCCCGAGCACCGCGCCCGCGCGACCGCCGGCCACCTGGTAGGCGAGCAGGCCGAGGGCGACGGTGAGCAGGCCGGTGCCGACCAGGGCGACCACCTGGGCGGTGAACAGCTTGCGGAACTGGGGATGACGCAGGACGACGAGCACGCACCCACTATAAGCCAATAGGTGCGCAGGTGTGCACATGATGTCGGGTGGGGGCTTTGTCACACCTGCCGACGTGCGGGTGGATGGGCGATTCGTCGCTATCCTCACTGCCATGGGGAGGAATCTCGCGGCCGGCGTCCGGGTCGCCGCCGCGACCGTGTCCGTGGCCGCCGCGGCCATGGCACTGGCAGGCTGCGGGCGGCCCACCGCGCCCATGGCGGGGAACCTGAACCCGCCCGTCACCGAAGCGCCCGCCCCGGCCACCCCGGTGTCCACCCTGCAGCTCTGCGGCGACATGGGCGCGGCCGCAACACCTCCCGACTGCTACCTGCAATCCCACGACACCGCCGGGCTGACCTTCGAGGTTCGCCACACCGGCTCCGGGCAGCAGGGCTCGGTCATCATCACCACCCTGGATCCGGCCGGTACGCGCTTGCAGACCATCACCGAACGCGGCGTCGGATCCACCGCGCCCCGGCTGCGTGACCTCGACAACGACGGTCTGGACGAACTGATCATTCCGATCATGATGGCCAGCGCCAACACCCGCTACGTCATCTATCACGCCACCGCGGACGGCCAATTCGTGCGGTCGGGCGAGCTCGCGGGCATCGGGATCGACACCTCCGCCGCCGGGTACACCGTCGTCACCGCGCGCGACAGCTACGAGCTGTGGAACATCCAGTTCTGGACGTTCGACGCCGCCCTGTTGCGGCCCCTGGTCACCGCCGACGTGCATTTCCTCGACGACGGAACCGGGCATGTCGGGGGCAGCGAGTGCACGGTGATCGACAGTGGCGGGCTGGCTCGGACCGGACTCTCACTGGACCAGGCGACCGCCCAATTCTGTGCGGAGCCAACCGTTCTCCGCGTCAAGCGCTGACCCCGGCTACCGCGCGTACCGCTGGCGCAGCCACTCGGCATATTCGAATCCCCTTCCTCGACCTGCTCGTCTCGGACGTTGGAACCGCATCGGGTGCCGATCGACATGATTCATCGCATGCGGTCCGGTTAGCCACATTCGGCCCGCTACCGCGCGTCGATCCGGTTGGATGCGTGGCCTGAGGCCCCGGCCGTCAGATATGCGCGCCCTTGGTGCGGTTGCAGGCGCGGCAGAGGATCTGGAGGTTGGCGGGGCTGGTGGCGCCGCCGCGGCTGATCGGGATGATGTGGTCGAACTCCAGGTAGTGGGTGTCGCCGCACTCGACGCATTTGCCGCCGTCGCGCTGCCACACCACGGCCTTGACATCCGGTGGGACCGAGCGGGTGTCGCGGCGGCCCGGAGTGAGGGCCAGGCGTTTGGCCACGCGTAGCGCGCCCTCCATGGCGGCGGCCACGTAGTCGGGGTCGGCGACCTCGAGGATTGCGCCGCCGCGCGAGGAGGTGGCCGAGATCTCGACCTGACCGGCGGCGGCCGTCACCGAAACCACTCGGGCCCAGGGCATTTCGGTGCCCGTATCCGGGCCGGTGAAGCGGAGTTTGCGGTTGCTGACGATCAGGCGGCCCTCGGTGCGCTTCGGGCCGCGGGCCAGCTGCCGGACCTGGACGGCAGGCAGGTTCAGGTGGACCCGCTCGTCGGGGTCCAGATGCAGGCCCGCGGCGGGCTGCTGCGGGAGCTCGCCCGACCGCAGGCGGGTGAGCAGGCGGGCCCGGTGCAGGCGGCGGCGCAGGTCCTCGACCAGCGGGCCGGACAGCGACACTTCGTCGACGGTGTCCTCGAAATCGTCGAGTGCGGACTGCTCGACCGCGCCGTCGGCCAGCGCGAAGGCGACCAGCCGTTCCAGCTGATCAAGCGCGAGCGGGCGCAGCAGGTCCACCGCGGCGGCCCGGTCGACGCGCTGGAAACGCAGCTCCGACCACAGCGATTCCCAGTCCCCGGAACCTGGGTCGCGCAGCACCCGCTCGGCGCGCGGACGCCAGCCCCGCAGGTATTCGGCTGTCTCGGTACCGCATTCACGGCACAGCGAGTTCGCGCCGAACAGCCCGGCCGCCGCGCTCAACAGGCCCCGGCGCGGCGCGCCGCAACGCGGGCAGTGCCGGGCGTCCCGGACCGGGACGGGGCGCGTCGAGGCGGTCCAGGTGTCGCCGTCCCACCAGCGCAGCCGGTCCGGATCCCGCGGGTCCGGATGCCAGTCCGCCCGTTCGGAATCCGGGGGCGGCGGAGTACGCCGCGGCTCGGCCTGGAACCCGGGCCCCGGATCGACCCGCACCCCGAACTCGCGCACCAGCCCGGCCAGGCTCACCCCGGCGTCGGCCAGCGCCCGGAACTGCCAGTCACCGCCGCTGCGCGCGAACTCGCCCAGCACCAGGGCCGGGGCCGATCCCGGCGCGTCCACCTCGTAGGAGACCACCGGGCGATCGTGGTCGAACACGGTGAGCCGCAACCCCTCGACCGCCGCGAAACCCCGGCCCGCCCCGCCGGAACCAGCGCCACTCCCGGCCTCGGCGACCGAGCCGATGACCACGATCCCGGCCACGTCCGGCCCGGTCCGCGGCAGCGACACCGACAGGCGCGCGGTGCCCGCCGCGGGCTCCCGATCCAGCGTCACCGCCTGCGAGACGTGCCGGGGCGCGTCGAACCAGACGAAGTCCCGGTCGGACCGAGCCCGCCCGTGCTCGGCCACCAGTACGGCCTGCGCTCGCACCGCATGCTCCGACCGCCACGAAAGCACCACCGTCAGAAGCGATGTCGGAACCGTCGTTTGCCCGCCTTTGGTCAGTTTCATCGTGGTCGAATGATGCCACGCGCCTCCGACAACACCGCGCGCCCGCCGCGTCCCCCCGATCCGAAAAACGTGCGGCACAGTAGAGGGATGACCAACCCCAAGGGGAACGACCCACAGGACCGCGAACCGCGCGCCAAACCGGCCTCGCGGGTCCCCACCCCGGGTGACGTCCTGGCCGCGGCACAGGCCGCCGCGCAGGCCGCCCAGAGCGCGGCCGGTCAGGTCCTGGATTCCGCCCAGGTCACCGCTACGACCGCGTTCGACACCGCCGTCCGGCTGCCGCCAGCCTCGATCCAGCTCGCCGCGCAACTGCCCGACCTGATCCAGAGCCTCACCATCGCGGTCGAACGCCTCAACTCCACCATCGACCGGCTCGACCGCACCCTGGCGCTGGCCGAGCCCGCCTTCGTGGCCTACGACAAGATCCTCCACCGGCTCGAATCACTCACGGCCCTGGGCGAAGAGGTCTTCGCCCGCCTCGACAGACTGCCCGGCGTCGCACTGCTCGGGCGGCTCACCGGCGGCCGCGACACCCCGGAACCCGAACCGCCGCAGGACAAGCCCGGCCGGTCGCGCCGCAAATAGGTCAGGGCGTCGAAGACAGCGGCGCGACGCCGAGGCCGGGCAGGGCGCGCAACGCGGCCGCGGCCTTCCACACCATTTCCTCGTACTCGCCGACCGGGTCGGAATCGAGGACGACCGCGCCGCCGGCCCCGATCCGCCAGCGCCCGTCGGAGCGGACCGCGGTGCGGATGACGATATTCAGATCGGCGGTGCCACCCAGCCCGAGGAAGCCGATCGTGCCCGAATAGACGCCGCGCGCCTCGGTTTCCAGACCGTCGATGATCTCGAGAGTGCGCAGTTTCGGCGCACCGGTCATGGAACCGCCCGGGAAACAGGCGCGCAGACAGTCGATGACGTCCAGATCCGCGCGCAGCCGACCGCGCACGGTCGACACCAGCTGGTGCAGCGTCGTATAGGTCTCCACCGCCATCAGCTCGGGCACATGCACCGAACCGATCTCGCAGACCCGGCCCAGATCATTGCGCAGCAGATCCACGATCATCAGGTTCTCGGCGCGGGTCTTGGGGTCCCGCGCCAATTCGGCGGCGATCTCCGCGTCCTCGGCGGGCGTGTTCCCGCGCGGGGCGGTGCCCTTGATCGGCTTGCTCTCCACCATCCGGGAGCGGTCCAGCTTGAGGAAACGCTCGGGGGAGGAGCAGGCCACCTCCAGCCCGGCGAAACGCAGGAACGCCGCGTAGGGAGCCGGATTGCAGCGGCGCAGTGTGCGATACACGGTGAGACCGTCGGCGTCGCCCGCCGGATAGGCGCTGTCGGTGATGCAGATTTCGTACGACTCGCCCGCGTGCAACTTCTCCTGGCAGGCGGCGACATCGGACAGGTAGCGGGCCCGGCCCCGGGTGAGCAGTGGCGCGACCGTCGCCTCGTCCGCGCGCAACTCGAGCAGCGGCGGATTCTCCCATGTCGGAAGGGTTTCCACGACGGTGCGGGTGGCGGTCAGCCAGTCGCGGGCGGCGGCGGTGGTATCCGGCACGGTCAAGGCCAGCAGATGGGTGCGGCCCGCCTCGTGGTCGACCACGATCAGGCGATCGGCGAAGATCCACTGGGCGTCGGGGGTGGGCGCACGGTGGGCCGCGGCGGCCCCGCAGTCGGCCTTCATCTCGTAACCGAGGTAGCCGACATAGCCGCCCGCGAAATCGAAAGGCACGTCCGGGAAGTCGATGCGGCGGCGGTGCAGCTCGCCGGACAGGTAGTCGAGGATTCCGCCGGGCACGGTTCGCTCGCCCGCAGCGGATTCGATCTCGACGTGGCCGCTGCCCACCCGGTAGCCGACCACCTCGGCGAGCGGGCCCGACGCGTCACCCAGGAACGAGAATCGGTCCAGGCCCGGCTCCACGTGCTCGCTGTCGAGCCAGAAGGCATGGGGGGAACCGGCGTACAGCGCGTCGAACACGGCCTCGGCGTCGACGGCCCGCTCGATCACCGCCTGCTCGACCCGGTAATGCGGGACGGTCCCGTTCGGGATCGCGGCAGGCTTCCGGCCGGGATCCACCGTCGCGTCGTGGATCGCGGCGGCAGGGCGGGGGCTGACTTGCGAAACCCGCTGTCTCCGCTGGTGTTCGGCGGTCAGGTCGGCGAAATTGCGGAGCAGCAGTGCACCGTGTTCGCTGGAGATGGATTCCGGGTGGAACTGCACACCCCATTGCGGGCGGGTGCGGTGGCGAACGCCCATGATCACGCCGTCGGGCGCGGTGGCGGTGACCTCCAGCGCGGACGGCAGCGGCCGGTCCGCGCACAGCGAGTGATAGCGCACCGCCGAGAACCCCTGCGGCACACCGGCGAACAGGTCACGGCCGTCATGGCTGATCAGATCCGGGAATCCGTGCCGGGCACGGGGCGCGGTGACAACCTCACCGCCCGCCGCGAGGACGATGCCCTGATGCCCCAGGCACACACCCAGCAACGGCAGCTCCGACCGTGCGATCAAGGCCGCGGAGATGCCGAAATCGCGGGGGACGTCGGGACGTCCGGGGCCGGGGGAGATGACGATGTTGTCGAATTCCCCCACCCCGAGCTGCTCGAGCGAACCCGCCTCGTCATTGCGCACGACCACGGGTTCGACCCCGTTCACCTCGCTGATCAGCTGATACAGGTTGTAGGTGAACGAGTCGTAGTTATCGATCAACAGCGTGCGCATTTGAGCACGCACATTACGCCTGCCGCGTCGAAACACCGCGCTCCGACCTGCGTGAACGAGTCGCCCGCCACTACTGCGGGCGGACGCCTTCAGTTTGTGGCGGCCGCTACGGCACAATGGTCGGCATGTCTGTTGCGCAGCCGGTCGAAGTGGATCGTGACGTCGTCGATTTCGCCATCGTCGGAAAGTGGATGGAGGAGCAGGGCTTGCCCGGCGGGGAGTTCGAGGAGGTGAAGCCGCTCGGCGGCGGCACTCAGAACATCATGCTGCGCTTCCGCCGCGGCGGCCGCGACTACGTGCTGCGCCGCGGACCCAAGCACCTGCGCACCGCCAGCAACACCGTCATCCAGCGCGAATCCCGCATCCTCGGCGCGCTCGGCGACACCGAGATCCGGGCGCCCAAGGTGATCGCCGCCTGCCCCGACGAATCCGTGCTCGGGGCGTCGTTCTACCTGATGGAACCCATCACCGGGTTCAACCCGCAGAACGAACTGCCAGAACTGCACGCCTCCGACCCCGAGGTGCGCCGGCAGATGGGCCTGTCCGCGGTCGAGGCCATCGCCCGCCTCGGCTCCCTCGACCACAAGGCGCTCGGGCTGGCCGACTACGGCAAGCCCGAAGGCTTCCTGGAACGCCAGGTGCCGCGCTGGCTCAAGGAACTCGACTCCTACGGCGTCAACGCGGGCTATCCGGGACCCGAGATCCCCGGCGTGCGGCAGGTCGGCGACTGGCTCGACCGCAACCGGCCCGCACAGCCGAAAGCCGGCATCCTGCACGGCGACTGCCACCTCGCCAACATGATGTTCTCCTTCGACGGGCCCGACGTGGTGGCCATGGTCGACTGGGAGATGTCCACCATCGGCGATCCGCTGCTGGACCTGGGCTGGCAGATCGCTACCCGCCCCGAACCGGGCACCACCGGCGCGGCCCTGATCGGCTCGCTGGGCGCGGTCGGCGGACTGCCCACGGCCGAGGAGATGATCGCCCACTACGGCCGGTTCTCCGACCGCGACCTGAGCCACGTCACCTGGTACACCGTGCTGGCCTGCTTCAAACTCGGCATCGTGCTCGAGGGCACGCACGCGCGGGCCTTCGCGGGCAAGGCGCCCAAGCAGGTCGGCGACTTCCTGCACGCCATCACCCTCGAGCTGTTCCAGAAGGCGCACCAGCTGATGGAGTGACGGCGAACCTGTCGCCATCTCGACGGCAACTGGCTGGATATTGGTGGCAGTCAAATAAATGCCACCGTAAGTTGGGTGCCATGCCGATCGTTCCCGACGCCAAAGACTGGACCTGGGTGCTCGAACGCACCTGCGCCGAATGCGGGTTCGACCCCGACACGATCGCCTTCGCGGCGGTGCCGGGGCTGACCCGCGGCAGCGCCGCCCGCCTGCTGGCCGCCCTGGAACGGTCCGACGCCCGCGTCCGGCCCGACGAATCGACCTGGTCGGCACTGGAATACGCGGCCCACGTGCGCGACGTGTGCCGGATCTTCACCCACCGGCTCGACATCGCGCGCAGCGGCGGACCCCGCCCCGGACCCGCCATCGGCGGCTACGACACCACGGTCACCGTGGGCGACAACGGGATTCCCATGTTCGCCAACTGGGATCAGGACGCCACCGCCCTCGCCGAGAACTACGGCGCCGCCGCGACCGCCGCCGTCGCCGTCGAACTCGCGCAGGCCGCCGAGACCGTCGCCCGCGCCTTCGACGCCGTGCCCGACGCCGAACGGGACCGGGCCGCGTTGCGCAGCAACGGATCCGCGTTCACCATCGACTCGATGGCGCGATACTTCCTGCACGACCTCGTGCACCATGTGCACGACGTCGAGCGCGGCTGAAGATCAGCGGCAGCGCAGCAGCGCCTCACGCAGATTGCGGGAACGGACATCGTCGAGAACCGCCATACCGAGGCGGTTCATCACATAGCCGAAACCGAGACCCGTTGCCGGATCGGCGAATCCGAACGAGCCACCGTAGCCGGTGGTGCCGTAGGCGCGCTTGTCGGTGCCGAACCGGAAACCGCCGCGCGACTTGCGGAAACCCAGGTGATAGCGGCTCGGGGTGAGCAGCACCAGATCCTCGGCGGGCACGTCGTCGGCGGTGTCGGCGGTGGCCAGACGGTCCAGCACGTCCTTGTCGATGGGCAGCTCGCCGGTCCGGCCGGCGGCCGCACCGTAGACCCGGGCCAGCGCCCGCGCGGTACCCACCCCACCCGCCGCCGGGCTCTCCACCGACAGGAATTCCCGCCGCGCCGCCCGCGCCGGCGCGCCCACCTGCGGACTGCTCAGGGCGCGGAAGGACAGGCCCCGCTTGCTGTAGAGCTGAATCGCGATGCGCACCGGCAGATCTCGCTCGTAGCGCAGAATGTCGAGGCCCTCGGTCGCCGACAACGCGGCCACCCGATCCAGCGAAATCTCCTCCGGCAGACCGATATAGAACTCCGCGCCCAGCGGGGCCGCGATGTCCTCGGCGAAGATCCGGCCTAGCGTGCGATGCGCCGGATCCACCCGGCGCAACAGCTCACCCTGATACAGGCCGGCCGTGATCGGGTGATAGCCGTGCCGGGTTCCCGGCCGCCACAACGGCTTCTGCTCGGCCAGCACCACCGCCATCCCGTCCAGATCCGCCATGTCGGTGAGCCGGAACGGGCGATCCAGGGCCGCCAGCCCGCCCTGGTGATCGAGCAGCTGGCGCACGGTGATCGATTCCTTGCCGTGCGCGGCGAACTCGGGCCAGTGCAACGCCACCGGATCCTCGTAGTCGAGCAGGCCCTTCGACACCGCCGACGCCACCGCGAACGCGGTCATCCCCTTGGTCGAGGACCACACCGGCGCCATGGTGTCGCGCTCCCAGGCCACCGCCCGCTTGCGATCCCGATACCCCGCCCACAGATCCACCACCGGCCGGTCCCCGTCATAGACGGCGACCGCCGCACCGATCTCCCCGTGCCGGGCGAAATTGCGGCGGAACGCGTCGGCGACCGGACCGAAACCCGCGTCCACCTCGCCGTGGACCGTGACCTGCTCACTCATGATGGGGACGATCGTAACCGGGTTACGTGACAGCGCCAGGGCGAGCGCGGGACCCCGGCCACCCCCCGCAGCGGCAGCGCGCGGCACGAAAGCCGGCGTGGCCGGGCAATGCCAGGAGCGCACCCTGGGGTGCCCAACGCGCTGCCCGGCAAGGCCGAAGCGTTGCCTGGTCGGGCCACATGCGCTGCCTGGCAAGGCCATCGCGTAGGCGGACGACGCCAACCCGCCGGGCCGGCGGTGCTCAACGGGCAGCGGGCGAGGTGTGGCGCTCGGCCGGGCGGTGCCCACCGCGCAGCGGCACGGCTGGGCGATGCAGCGCACAGTGGGCGATGCCGGGGTATAGCTGCTCGTCGTTCGGGTCTGTGTCGGATACGGTGACCGCAGGGTATTTGTGCCGGTCCGACCCGGTATTGTCGCCGGACATGCCCGGAATCCAGCGGATTACCGCATCATTGCTGCGGACCAAGCCAGTCGAACAGCTCACCTCCGAGGGTGAGCACACCGCACTGCGGCGCAGTATGGGGCTGATTCCGCTCATCGCGCTGTCGGTCGGTGCGACGCTGGGGACCGGGATCTTCGTGGTGCTCGGCGAGGCCGCGCCGCTGGCCGGGCCCGCGGTTGTCGTGTCGTTCGTTATCGCGGCGCTCGCGGCGCTGTTCTCGGCGCTGTCGTACGCCGAACTCGCCAGTGCCGTGCCGGTGTCCGGGTCGGCCTACTCGTATACCTATGCGACGCTGGGTGAGCTCGTGGCCTGGGTGTGCGGGTGGTGCCTGCTGCTCGAATACGGGGTCTCGGTGGCGGCCGTCGCGGTCGGGTGGGGCGCGTACCTCAACGAATTCCTCGGGTCCACCATCGGCTGGCGGATTCCGGACGTGCTCGCGCAGCCGCCGGGGGAGGGCGGGGTGATCAATCTGCCCGCGGCGATCGTGGTGCTGCTGGCCACCGCTGTGCTGCTGGGCGGCATCCGGGAGAGCTCGCGGGTCACCACCGTCACCACCGTCATCAAGATCGCGGTGCTGGTGTTCTTCGTGGCCGTCGCGGTCACCGCGTTCAACTCCTCGAACCTGCACCCCTTCGCACCGGAGGGGGTCTCCGGCATCGGCGCGGCCGCCTCGATGGTGTTCTTCTCCTTCATCGGCTTCGACGCCGCCTCCACCGCGGGCGAGGAGGCCAAGAATCCGCAACGCGACCTGCCGCGCGCCATCATCATCTCGCTCGGCATCGTGACCCTGATGTACGTGCTGGTGGCGCTGACCGCCGTCGGCGCGGTCGGCGTCGACGACGTGAGCAGCTCCGGAGCCTCCCTGGCCACGGTGCTCGACCAGGTCACCGGCCGGGGCTGGCCGGCCACCATCCTGGCGGGCGGCGCGGTCATCGCCATCGCCTCGGTGGTGCTCACCGTGCTGTACGGGCAGACCCGCATCCTGGTCGCCATGTCCCGTGACGGAATGATGCCCGCGGTGCTGTCGCGGGTCGGGCGCACCCGCGTGCCGACGGTCAACACGCTCATCGTCGGCGGCGTGGTGGCGGTGCTGTCGGCGCTGGTGCCGCTGGGAGAACTGGTGAACGCCACCAATATCGGCACGCTGGTGTCGTTCGGGCTGGTGAACATCGGCGTGCTGGTGCTGCGCCGCACCAAACCCGACCTGCCGCGCTCGTTCCGGACGCTGGTGCCGCTGGTGCCGGTGATCGGCGTGGCCATGTGCGTGTGGCTGCTGATCCATCTGCCGGGGGTGACCTGGCTGGCGTTCACCGCCTGGTCGGCGGTCGGGTTGCTGGTGTATTTCGGCTACGGCCGGCGGCGGTCCGGACTGAACCGGGGCGCCGCCACCGAAACCGCTGCGCCGGAAGCGGGTTCGTAGCATTCCAGCCCTCGTCGCGCCGGTCCCGTGGCCCCGGTCCGGGCCGCCGGGCGCGGGCTCCTAGGCTCGTCGTATGCGAGCGCTCGAGCAGATTCGACAGTGGCCGGTCCGGAACGCGGCGGCGGGCGTCGTCGTCCGCGGTAAGGGCGTGGTCGACACCGAGGGCGACACCGGGCACGTGTTCCCGCTCGCCTCGGTGACCAAACCGCTTGTCGCGTACGCGGTTCTGGTGGCGGTCGAGGAGGGTGCGATCGAGCTGGACCAGCCCGCCGGGCCGCCCGGATCCACGGTGCGGCACCTGCTCGCGCACACCTCCGGGCTGGCCTTCGACACCGACGCCGTGCTGGCCAAACCCGGGGCGAAGCGGATCTACTCCAGCGCCGGCTTCGAAGTGCTCGCGGATTTCGTTGCGGCGCAGACGGGTATCGCGTTCGACCGGTACCTGCACGAGGCCGTGTTCGAGCCGCTGGGCATGGAATCCTCGTTGCTCGTGGGCCCGGCGGGGCATGCGGGGCGGTCGACGGTCGCAGATCTGCTGCGATTCGCCGAGGAATTGCTGGAACCCGCCATTCTGAGTGCCGAATTGGCTTCCGAGGCAAGCACTGTGCAATTTCCGGGATGCAATGGGGTGCTGCCCGGCTACGGCTCGCAGCGGCCCAATGACTGGGGGCTGGGTTTCGAGATCCGCGACCACAAGTCGCCACATTGGACCGGGGGCGCGAACTCGCCGCGCACTTTCGGGCATTTCGGGCAATCCGGAACGTTCCTCTGGGTGGATCCGGACGCCGGTATGGCGTGTCTCGCCTTGGCGGACGAAAATTTCGGGGACTGGGCCCGGGCCGCGTGGCCGCCCCTCAGTGACGCCGCGATCGCGGAGTTTGCGTAGTCGCCACGGCACTCCGATTCGCAACGACACGGGCTCCGAGTAACACACGCAACATCGGGCACTCCAGTAAACTCGGGCAACGCCGAGCTCGGTCAGGGGTCGTTGGGGAAGACGTCCCTCGTCGAGCCGGAGGTGTCAGTGGTGCGTGCGTCTAGTCAGGTCGCGGAGGCGACGTCTGGAGTCGTCTATGTCCATTCGTCGCCGGCCGCGCTGTGCCCGCATATCGAATGGGCACTGACCTCGACCCTCAAAGCGCCCGCCAAACTCCGCTGGACCGTCCAGCCCGCCGATCCGGCACAGCTGCGCGCCACCACCGATTGGTACGGGCCAGTCGGTACTGGGGGGAGATTAGCCAGAGCATTGCGAGATTGGCCCGTGCTGTATTTCGAAGTCACCGAGGACCCCAGCGAGGGCGTCGACGGCGAACGCTTCAGCTTCGTCCCCGGCCTCGGCCTGTGGAGCGGCGTCACCGGCGCGAGCGGCGACGTCATGGTCGGCGAGATGCGGCTGCGCGCCATTGTCGCCGAAGCCCGCGCCCACGGCCGCGGCACCGCCACCGAGATCGCCGCCGAAATCGACCGTGCCCTCGGCACCGCCTGGGACGACATCCTCGAGCCCTACCGCCACGGCGGCGACGGCTCGGACGTCACCTGGCTGCGCCGCGACGTCGGCTAGATTCCCACCAACCGAACACACCGCCGAATCACGCGTGCTTGTCGTCGCAAACGCCCCGAAACGGGCAGAATGCCCAGGGGGAGGGGCAGCCGACGAGGAGGATTTCGTGCGGACCACAGCGCAGATCGCGGGCACGGCACTGGCCGTCATCACCACGGCCCTGACCCTGACGGCCTGCAACGACACCACCACCAGCAGCAGCGACTCGGGCAATTCCGCCCGCCCCGTCGCCTCCGCCGCGGCCTTCCCCGCCGCCGGCCACGACGCGGTCCAGTGCGGCACCGGCCCCTGGGGCCTGGCCGTCGTCGCCTCCACCACCAAGGGCTCCGACTTCTGCCCCACCGCCCGCGCGGTGGCCGGCGCCTACGCCGACGAACGCGCCAAACAAACCACCGGCGACATCGCCGTCACCGTCAGCACCGTCCGATGGGTCTGCCGTGAACTGTCCGGCGACCCCAACCCGTACCAGGAATGCGCCAGCCAGAACGAATCTGCCGAAAGGGTCCGCCTCCAATCCTGAATCGCAGCACCGGCCGGGGTATTCGCGCCCATCACTGTGAAATCTGGCCGGTGGTTCACGCGGATCGGTGATCAGGGATGCGGAGCGCCTCGATCACGGTGACCACGCCGATGGCGAGCACCGTGATCGAGAACAGCACGGGCGGGACGAGAACCCAGCGTTCCGCGGCGGCGTCACCGGCCTTCGCCGCCTGGCCGATGAGCGCGACACTGATCGCCGATTCACCTGCCGCGCAACCGATGACGAGCAGATTCGCCCGCCGCCGCGGATGCAGCGCCGACGCCACGGCCGGAGTCAGGGCGAGGACCGCCGCCGAGGCGAACTGCCACAGGAAATCCGGGCGGGTGATGGCCGGGTCCAGGATGGAAGCCAACACGACCGAACCCAGCAGTACACCGCCGACGGCACCCAGGGCGGCCGTCGTGATCGCGAATCGCCCACTCGGCCGCCGGAATTCGAAACGCGGAGCGCTGAGCAGTAGTGCTGCCGCCGCCAAGAGTCCTGCCAGGCAGAGGAACAGATGGGCGTTGAGCGCGAAGTGCGCTCCGGTGGAAGCATGGAAGCCGGGGTGGTGCCGGGTAACCCACCCCTCCAGCCGTGCGAGGACCACAGCGCCCCACAGGCCCGTCAGGGAGAACCCCGCCAATAGGGCCTGCCGAGTCGCACGGCGCGGAATCGTGAGGAAAGTCAGCAACCCCACTGCGGCCGAAATCCATATCACGGCAGTGAAATACCAGGAACCACGGGCGAGCAGATCATCGATGCGCAGGTAGTCGATTGTGTACCAGTTGAAGTCGGCGAACGGCATATGCGAGCTGTCCAGCAGAATCCCGCCGGCCACCACGGCCGAGGCCCCGGACAGTACGGTCAGCACACCGGCGAGCCTGCCGCGCCAACCCGCGAGCGCACGGTCCTGGCCGACGTGCTCCGGCCGCTCATCGGTGCCCGCAACGTCGGCGACACCGGTCCGCGATAGTGGGCGGCCGCCGATCAACGGTGCTCTCCCACCACCCGGCGGATCCACATTGTCGGGGCTCCCGGGTTGTCGGCCGCTGTCTGGCACTCGGTCCGATAGTGCTGCGCTGCTGGGGCTTTCGGTGGCCGATGCGCGCTGGGCGGCGGGAGATCCGGCCGCTTCGGCGGAGGTTCCCGCCCGGAGGTGCGTGCCACGTTCCCGGCGGTCGCCAGGCAGGCGTGGGCTGTCCATGGTGGCCGCGCCGCCCAGGATCTCCCGGGCATAGGATGCGACGGCGGGACTGTCGTGAGTCGCTATGTGGTGCAGCGCTTTCCGGGCCGCCGCGACCTGGCTGTCGTCGCGTGACGAGAGGTGCGTGCTCAGGGCTCGTACCGCGCCACGCCGGATTTCCGGGTGCGGGCTGTCGAGGCCGACGCGGATGGATTCCGGTAGTGCAGCCGTGTCGGTCGCATCGGGAGCATCCTGACGGCCCCGGGACCTGCGGGGCTCGTCCCGGCCTGCCACGGCGGGATCCGTGGGGGAGGCCTGCGCGATCGGTAGGTGTGGATCGGCGGAATCTGTTCGGCCGCTGCGGGATTCGTTTCGATGCGGTGGCGTGAGATGTGGGGCCGGCGAGGGCCGGCTGTCGGTGGCCGCGGGGAGGGTGGCGATGAGTTCGTTGTGGGGTGAGGCGGGGAGAGTTGGTGCGGTGCGGGGGTTTCCGGGGTGGGACCGGGTGAGGATGCGGGTGGCGGCTTCTGCCAAGGCGGTGCAGGTGGGGTAGCGGTCGTCGGGGTTCTTGGCCAGGGCGATGGCGATGACATCGTCGAGGCCGGCGGGGAGGTCGGGGCGGAGGTCGGTGACGCGGGGCGGGGGTGTGTTGAGGTGGGCGGCGATGACGGCCGCCTGATCGGTGCGGGGGAAAGGCTGACGGGCGGTGAGGAGTTCGTAGAAGGTGCAGCCGAGGGAGTAGATGTCGGCGCGGTGGTCGGCGGTGGCACCGTGGAAGCGTTCGGGGGCGGCGTAGGCGAAGGTGGCGGCCGTGCCGGTCAGGGTGAGGGTGTCGTCCAAGGCGCGGGCTATGCCGAAGTCGGTGAGGACGGCCAGGTCTCCGGCGGTGTGGTCGAGCAGGATGTTGCCGGGCTTCACGTCGCGGTGCAGGATGCCGTGCCGGTGAGCGTGGTCGAGGGCGCGGGCGGCGTCGGTGAGGATGCCGACGGCCTGATCGTCGGGCAGCGGCCCGCCGCGTTCGGACATGCGTTGCGCGACATCGCCGCCGCCGACGTATTTCATGCAGATCCACGGCACGGCGGCGTCGGAGGGCGCGCGGTCGTAGATGGTGACGATATTGGGATGCTCCAAGCGGGCGGCCAGGGCGGCCTCGCGTTCGAACCGGGCGCGCCCGCGGGTGTCGGCGGCGATCAGCTCGCCCAGCACCTTCAGCGCGACCAGTCGATTCAGCTGGGGATTGCGCGCCAGATAGACGATCCCCATGCCGCCGTTGCCGAGCGTCCGCTCGATCGTGAACCCCGCGAACTCCGCCCCCGGATCGAGTCGCATAACGCCTCCGCCAGTACCCCAATGCCAGCCAGGGTCACCATACGCCCGGCTACCGGCCGCCACCGGGCGATTGGCCGCGACGCACCCGCCGCCGCGAATCCGCGACCCGCCCGGTCTTCTTGAACCCGTCTCGCATCCGCCGCGTAAGCCCGAAAATGAACGGAGCGGCACCGTTCGATAGGGCGAATGACCGATGCGCCGGCCACGCCGGACAGCGCAGCCTGGATTCGCCACGGAGGCAGACAGCACACCGAAGGAGCGGACCATGACCACTGCGGAAATCGATCTCGAAGGACTGCGCGCGACCGTCGACGGGGCGGTGATCACCCCGGCGGACCCCGATTACGACACGGCCCGCCAGGTCTGGAACGGCGACATCGATCGCAGGCCGGCCGTGATCGTCCGTCCCGCCAGCGCGGCCGGGGTCGCGGCGGCGGTGCTGGCCGCCCGCGCGCACGGGCTGGACGTGACGGTGCGCGGCGGCGGCCACAACTACGCCGGCCACGCGGTCGCCGACGACGCCATGATGATCGACCTGCGCGCCCTCGATTCGGTGACCGTGGACCCCGCGGCCAAGCGCGCGCACGTCGGTGGCGGCGCCACCTGGGCTCAGGCCGACGCGGCGATGTCCGCGCACGGGCTCGGCGTCACCGGCGGTTTCATCAGCTCGACCGGTGTGGGCGGGCTGACCCTCGGCGGCGGCATGGGCTGGCTGACCATGCGGTGCGGACTGACCTGCGACAGCCTGGTCGCCGCGGAAGTCGTCACCGCAGATGGCCGCGTCGTCGTCGCCTCGCCGCGCGAGAATGCCGAGCTGCTGTGGGGATTGCGCGGTGGCGGCGGCAATTTCGGCATCGTCACCACCCTCACCTTCGCGCTGCACGACGTTCCGTCGCTGGCCCAGCTCGCCCTGCTGTGCTGGACGCCCGACCATGCGGTCGGGGGCCTGACAGCGGGCCGGGAACTCATCATGTCCCTGCCCGCGGGGTACGGCGGCGTGATCATGGCGGTCAGCGCCCCGCCCGCCCCGTTCGTACCCGAGCACTACCGGGGTCAGCCGGGATTCGTTGTGGCCGTAGCCGGTTTCGGTGATCCGGTCGAGCTCGAGGCCATCGTCAAGCCGCTGCGCGACGCGGCCCCCGCCCCGGCCTGGGAACTGGTCACCCCGCTCCCGTACACCGCGCTGCAGCAGATGTTCGACGAGAGCGCCCCGCACGGCCTGCTCGCCTACGAGAAGTCCCTCTACGTCGAGGATCTGTCCGACGCCGTGCTCGACACTTTGATCAGCACCTTCCCGCAGCGCTGCTCCCCGCTGACCCTGGTCCCGATCTTCGCGCTGCGCGGCCGCTACAGCGAGATCCATGAGGACACAACGGCATTCAGTGGTTCCCGGAACCCCTGCTGGGCCATCAACATCAGCGGCATGACCACGGACCCGGCCGAATTCATCGAAGAACGCCAGTGGACCCGTGACTTCTGGGACGCCCTGCGCCCGCACGCCAACTCCGACGCCGGCTACGTCAACTTCCTCGTCGACGACGACCCCACCCGGATCCGGGAATCCTACGGCGAGAAGTACTCCCGCCTCACCGCCCTCAAGGCCGAGTGGGACCCCGACAACATCTTCCACCACAACGCGAACATCCCCCCGGCCTGACCGCCCCGAAATCCGCTCCGGCACAAAGAAAGCGGGCGGCCACCGAGGGGGCCGCCCGCTATGCCGTTGCCGGATAACCGATTACAGCGGAATGTTCTTGTTGTTCTGCGGCCGCGACGGAGCCGCCGCCAGCGCCGCCGCGATGGTGGAGCGGGTCTTGGCCGGGTCGACGACCTCGTCCACGACACCGATCGCCATGGCGCGCTCGACACCGCCGGCGATCCGCTCGTGCTCCTCGGTGAGCCGCTCCAGCATGGCCTCGCGCTCCTCCTCCGGGGCGGCCGCGAGCGCCTTCTTGTGCAGGATGCCGACCGCGGCCTTGGCGCCCATGACCGCGACCTCCGAGCCCGGCCACGCGTAAACCGCTGTGGCGCCGAGGGATCGGGCGTTCATGGCGATGTAGGCGCCGCCGTAGATCTTGCGGGTCACCAGGGTGACGCGCGGGACGCGGGCCTCGGCGAAGGCGTGCAGCAGCTTGGCGCCGCGGCGCACCACGCCCTCCAGCTCCTGCGAGACGCCCGGCAGGTAGCCCGGGACGTCGGTGACGACGATCAGCGGGATGCCGAAGGCGTTGCACAGGCGCACGAACCGCGAAGCCTTCTCGGCGCTCTCGGAGTTGAGGCAGCCGCCCAGACGGATCGGGTTGTTGGCCAGCACGCCGACGGTGCGACCGCCGAGCCGGCCCAGACCGACCACCATGGAGCGGGCGTAGCCGCCCTGCAGTTCCTCGAAAGTGCTTTCGCCGTCGACATTGTCGAGCAGCTCGTTGATGATCGGCTTGACGTCGTAGGCGCGCTTGGCCGAGGCCGGCATCATCGCCTTGAGGTCCACGTCGCCGTGCGCGGCGGCGGCCAGGTCGAATTCGCCCTGTTCGGCGAACATCGAGACCAGGCGGCGCGCACGGTGCATCGCGTCCTGCTCGTCATCGGCGACGATGTGGCAGACACCGGACTTCTTGCCGTGGGTGACCGGGCCACCCAGGGTTTCCATGTCGACGCTCTCGCCGGTCACCGTCTTCACGATGTCCGGGCCGGTCACGAAGACGCGGCCTTCGGGCGCCATGATGACGATGTCGGTCAGCGCCGGACCGTAGGCGGCGCCGCCGGCGGCGAAGCCGAGCACCACGGAGATCTGGGGGACCAGGCCGGACGCGCGGACCATGGCCTCGAAGACCAGTCCGACGGCGTGCAGGGCCTCGACGCCCTCGGCCAGTCGCGCGCCGCCCGAATGCCACAGGCCGACAACGGGAATCTTGGAGTCGATGGCGGTGTCGATCGCATCGACGATGTGCTTGCAACCCTCCACACCCATCGCGCCACCCATCACGGTGGCGTCGGAGCAGTAGGCGACGGTGCGGACGCCGTCGATCTCGCCGATGGCGGCGAGTACACCGGACTTGTCGCGGGGGTGCAGCGGAAGAACGGTTCCGGGATCGAAAAAGCGCTGCAATCGACCCAGCGGGTCACGGGGATCGGTCGTGGTGTCCGCGTGTGCGGGGGCCATGATGGTCATCGCAAACTCTCCTCTTGAGGAAAATGCGGTCGCATGAGAGCGGCTGCGAATGTCGTAGTCCCGGCAGGGGATCGGATCTGGGATCTCGATCCCCTGCCGGGACCGCTTGTCTTACAGACCGGTTCTAGAAGTGCGCGGTTCGTCTAGACGGTTGATCTTGAAAGGAACTGCGCGTCAGTACCGGCCGAAGGCGAGCGCGACATTGTGCCCACCGAAACCGAAGGAGTTGTTGATCGCGTACTGGATGTCCTGATGACGCGCAGCGCCGTGCACGACATCCAGATCGATCGCCGGATCCTGGTTCTCGAGGTTCAGCGTCGGGGGGACGACGCCGTCCCGAATGCTGAGCACCGTGAGGATCGACTCGAGTGCGCCGACGGCGCCGATCGAGTGACCCAGGGCCGACTTGGGTGCGTAGACCGAGGCGTGCTTGACGCCCGCCTTGTGAATCGCGTTGGCCTCCGCGGTGTCACCCACGGGGGTGGCAGTCGCGTGGGCGTTGACGTGGGTGATGTCCGAAGCGGACAGACCCGCGGTCTGCATCGCGCGCTGCATGGCGCGAGCGGCACCGCTGCCCTCCGGATCGGGAGCCACCAGGTGGAACCCGTCGGAAGTGATACCCGCGCCCATCAGCCGGGCGTGGATGGTGGCGCCACGAGCCTTGGCGTGCTCCTCGGTCTCGAGGACCATGAGCGCGCCCGCTTCGCCGAAGACGAAGCCGTCGCGATCCTTGTCGAACGGACGCGAGGCGCCCTTCGGATCGTCGTTGCGGGTCGACATGGCCCGCATCATGGAGAACGCGGCGATCGGAATCGAGTCGATGAAGCCCTCGACACCACCGGTGACCACCATGTCGGCGTCACCCATGACGATCATCCGCCAGGCGTTGGCGATGGCCTCCGAACCCGACGAGCACGCCGAGACCGGAGTGACCACTCCCGCGCGGGCCTTGAGCTCGAGACCGACCACGGCGGACGGACCGTTCGGCATGACCATCTGAACGGCCAGCGGCGAAACCTTGCGGTAGCCACCGTTCTTCAGCTTGTCGACCGAATCGATCAGTGCGTCACCGCCACCGAGACCGGTGCCGATGGCCACACCCAGCCGCAGCGGGTCGACCTCGGGGGTGCCGGCGTTCTTCCACACCTCGCGACCCAGCACGGTGGCCAGGCGCTCGACGTACGCCATGCGGCGGATCTCGACGCGCTCGAGGAGCGTGTCCGGCGACACCTTCAGGTGGCCGCCGATACGGACCGGAAGGTCGTACTCCGCAATGAAGTCGTCTTCGAGCGTGTCGATTCCGCTCTCGCCATTGAGGAGGCCCTTCCACGTCGCATCGACGTCACCGGCGATCGACGTGGTCGCCGCCATGCTCGTTACGACGACGTTGGGAAAGTTCCCGTTCAAGGTGGAAGGAGTGGTCACGGTGTCGGTTCCTACTCGCCCTCGGCGCCGAACTTGGACTTCAGCTCGGCGGCCGCGTCGGAGTTCTCGGCCTCGAGCTTCTGGATGTACGCCACCGCGTCGCCGACGGTCTTCAGGCTCGCCAGGTCCTCGTCCGGGATCTTGACGCCGTACTTGTCCTCGGTCTGGACGGCGATCTCGACCATCGACAGCGAGTCGATGTCCAGGTCGTCGACGAAGGACTTCTCGATGGTGACCTCGGAGGGCTCGATACCGGTCACCTCTTCGATGATCTTCCCGAGCTCTTCGACGATCTGTTCCTGGGTCAGAGCGGCCACTGTGGTGGCTCCTTATCTTCTGTGGAGGGGTAGGGATTCATGGTTTGCGACCAGGTTGCTCCATCGCCGTTGATAAGAGCGGGCCGCAGGCCAAGCTAGCTTGCCGCGGTGAGTTCCGCGAGCGCGGGGAGGTCCGCGGGTGTCTTCAGCGCCAGGTTCGGGGTGCCCTTGAGCTCCCGCTTGGCGATGCCGACCAGGGTGCCCGCCGGCGGCAACTCTGCCACCGCGGAAACCCCTGCCGCACGGATCGTTTCGGTGCACAGGTCCCAGCGCACGGGGCGCGTGACCTGAGCAGCGAGCTTGTCGATCGCATCCTTGCCCGAGCTGACCGGCTGACCGTCGAAGTTCGACAGCAGGGTCCGGACCGGCTCGTTCGGGACGATCTGGGCGATGGCCTCCGCGACCGCGTCCTGGGCGGGTGCCATGAACGCGGTGTGGAAGGCGCCGGCGACCGGCAGTGCGCGGACGCGGGCCTTTTCGGGCGGGTTCGCGGCAAGGGCTTCGAGCGCCTCGAGCTTACCCGCGGCCACGATCTGACCCACCGCGTTGCGGTTGGCCGGGATCAGGCCGAGTTCCTCGAGTCGTGCGAGGACCTCCGCTTCGTCACCACCGAGCACCGCGGACATGCCGGTCGGCTCGAGTGCGCAAGCCTTGGCCATCTCCGCTCCGCGGATGGCGGCCAAGGTCACCGCGTCATCGGCGGAGATGACTCCGGCGACGGCCGCGGCGGCGAATTCGCCGACCGAGTGTCCGGCGACGACTGTATCCGCGGACAACGAATCCTGCGGGATTTCAGCGAAAGCCAGCAGGGCGGCCGCGACGACGAGCGGCTGGGTGACAGCCGTGTCGACGATTTCATCGGCGGTCGCAGTCGTGCCCAACCGCAGCAGGTCCAGCCCCGCGGCCTTGCCCCACAGCGCGACGCGGTCCGCGGCGCCGGGAAGCTCCAGCCAAGAGGTGAGCATGCCGGGTGTCTGTGAGCCCTGTCCGGGCGCAAGCAATGCGATCACGGGTTTAAGAAAACACTGTGAGGCGGCTCTCACGAGATGTCGGCGCGAATGAAGCTTCCTCGGCAGTTTTGTGAGGAGTCCACAAAAGGCCACGTGGGTTGTCCGGATCGCCCGGTCGTCGAATCTCGTTACACCCCATCCTTGGGGTCTGTGACCGGAGTCACATCAGTGGCAGGAGTGGGTGATTCGTTACGGGTTCGTGTCAGCCGGCCTACTGTGGCCGCGATCCGTAACACATAGGCATCGCGCGGATTCATCGGATCCCGACCTGTGATGTCGCCGATCCGCTTGAGGCGATAGCGCACCGTATTTGGATGAACGAACAGCTGGCGGGCGCAGGTTTCGACGGCTCCACCGCAATCCAGATACGCGTCCAGCGTGTCCGACAAATCGGCGCTGGCGGCGGCCAACGGTAACACGAGCAGCTCGTTCAGGGCGTCGATGGCGGCTCGGTCGCCCAGCAGGGCGCGTTCCGGCAACAATTCGGACGCGTGCACTGGTCGGGGGGCTCCCCGCCAGCCCACCACGGCCTCCATCCCGGCCATCGCCTCCACCGAACTCACGTGTGCCGCCGACAGCGCCCGCATGGTCGGGCCGATCACTACCGGGCCCTCACTGAAGGCATCCGCCAGCAGATCCGCGAGGAACTGCGACGGATACATCGGGTCGCCAAGATGTCCGCTGACTACCATTACCAGCCGCGAACCCTGCACCACGGCGAGCGCGTTGCGGCCGTGCCGGGCGGCCACCGCATGTACGGAACTGACAACGGCCACCTGATCCTTGGGGGGAGTCCCCACCAGAACGGTTGCGGGCGCTGTCGCATCCCAATTGAGGGTGGCCGCGCGCGAGAGCATTTCGGGGCCGTTGTCGCCGCGCACCACGGCGTCGACGACCAGGGCCTCCAATCGGGTGTCCCACGCGCCGCGCGACTCCGCGGCCGAGGCGTACACCGAGGCGGCCGCGAACCCGAGCTCCCGCCCGTATCGCAACACCGCCTCGGTGAGCGCCACCAGCTGCCGGTCGTTGCGCGCCAACGCCGGCAGCCACTGCTCGAAGAACTCCATGGCCACCCGGACCATGTCGACGGTCTGGCGCAGCGTCAGCCGCCGCGCCAGATCGTCGGGAATCACTTGGAAGGCATCGAGACTGAACCGGATGTCGGACTCCGGGTCCTGCAGCCATTCCAGGAAGTTCACCACCGCCGTCTGCACCAGCATCTGAACCCCCGCACGCTGGGCGGCGTCCAGATTGGCGAAGAACGGCAACCGATCCTGCATCGAGGCCACGGCCTCGGTCGACAGGCGCCCGGAGAACTGCTTGACCCGTTTCAGGAGGGTGTCCGGAAGCGGGTCGCGCGTCTGCCGATTCGGGGAGAGCGCGCCGGTCGGAAGATAGACCTCGTGGGAGGAGGTGCCCTCTTCGTTTATCCGGCGCGGCCTCGGCGGTTTACGTTCCACAGCTCTTATGTTCGGTTATGCGTCGCCGCCTTCGGTACCGGGTGCCGCCTTCGGCGCGGCGTTCACATCGTCGACGCCGTACCGGCGGGCCGCCTCGGCCACCGTCGCCTGCGCGATCCGGCCCTGAGTGGCCAGTCCCTGCAGGGCGGCGACCACGATCGACGCGGCGTCGACATTGAACACACGACGCGCGGCCGGGCGGGTGTCGGAGAAACCGAAACCGTCCGTACCCAGCGTGATGTACTCGCCCGGCACCCACTGGCGGATCTGATCGGGCACCGCGCGCATCCAGTCCGAGGCCGCCACGAACGGGCCCTGCGCCTTGGACAGCACCTGGGTGATGTAGGGCAGGCCCTGATCCTGGTCGGGGTGGCGGAGTTTCGCGATCTCCTTGGACAGCGCCTCCTTGCGGAGCTCACCCCACGAGGTCACCGAGTAGACGTCGGCCTGCACGTTCCAGTCCTGGGCCAGCATCTCCTGCGCGCGCAGACCGTCGGGCATGGTGACGCCGGCGACCAGGATGTTCGCCCGCAGAATCCCCGCCGAACCGGCCTGATAGAGGTAGATGCCCTTCAACAGGCCCTCGACGTTGACGCCCTCCGGCTCGGCCGGCTGCACATACGGCTCGTTGTAGAGGGTGATGTAGTAGAAGATGTCCTCGCCGCCGAACTCGTGGTGCACCGAATGCGATTCGGGATCGGTGCCCGGCAGCGCCTCCTGATACCCCTGGACCGTGCCGCCGCCGTACATGCGGCGCATGCCGTCGCGCACGATGTGGGCGATCTCGAAGGAGAAGGCCGGGTCGTAGGCGACGCAGGCGGGGTTGGTGGACGCCAGCAGCAGTGAGTGACCGTCGTTGTGCTGCAGGCCCTCACCGGTCAGCGTGGTTCGCCCGGCGGTTGCTCCGAGCACGAAACCTCGCGCCATCTGATCCGCGGCCGCCCACAGGCCGTCGCCGGTGCGCTGGAAGCCGAACATCGAATAGAAGATGTAGAGCGGGATCATCGGCTCGCCGTGGGTGGAGTACGAGGTACCCACCGCGGTGAAGCTGGCGGTCGAACCGGCCTCGTTGATGCCCTCGTGCAGGATCTGCCCGATGCTCGACTCTTTGTAGGCAAGCATCAAATCCGCGTCGACCGATGTGTACAACTGGCCGTTGCGGTTGTAGATCTTCAACGAAGGGAACCACGAGTCCATACCGAAGGTGCGGGCCTCGTCGGGGATGATCGGGACGATGCGTTTGCCGATCTCCTTGTCGCGCAACAGCTCCTTCATCAAGCGCACGAAAGCCATCGTGGTGGCCACGTGCTGCTTGCCCGAACCCTTGCGGACCGAACGATAAGCCTCGTCGCCGGGAAGTTGCAGGGGCTTGGACATGGTGCGGCGCTCGGGGACGAAACCGCCCAGCTGGCCGCGACGCGCCATCATGTACTGGATCTCGGGGGCGTCCATGCCGGGGTGGTAGTACGGCGGCAGATACGGATTCGCCTCGAGCTCGGCGTCGGTGATCGGAATGCGCTGCACGTCGCGGAACGCCTTCAGATCGTCGAGGGTCATCTTCTTCATCTGGTGGGTGGCGTTGCGGGCCTCGAAATGCTTGCCCAGACCGTAGCCCTTGATGGTCTTGGCCAGGATGACCGTCGGCTGACCCTTGTGCGCCATGGCCGCGGCGTAGGCGGCGTAGATCTTGCGGTAGTCGTGGCCGCCGCGCTTGAGGTTCCAGACCTCGGAATCCGACAGGCCCTTCACCAGTTCCTTGGTGCGCGGGTCGCGGCCGAAGAAGTGCTCGCGCACGTAGGCGCCGTCATTGGCCTTGTAGGTCTGGTAGTCGCCGTCGGGGGTGGTGTTCATCAGGTTCACCAGCGCGCCGTCGCGGTCGGCCTGCAGCAGGGAGTCCCATTCGCGGCCCCACACCACCTTGATGACGTTCCAGCCGGCGCCGCGGAAGAACGACTCCAGCTCCTGAATGATCTTGCCGTTACCGCGCACCGGGCCGTCGAGGCGCTGCAGGTTGCAGTTGATGACGAAGGTCAGGTTGTCCAGGCCCTCGTTGGCGGCCACCTGGATCAGGCCGCGCGATTCCGGCTCGTCCATCTCGCCGTCGCCGAGGAACGCCCACACGTGCTGATCGGAGGTGTCCTTGAGGCCGCGGTCGTGCAGGTAGTGGTTGAAGCGGGCCTGATAGATGGCGTTCATCGGGCCCAGACCCATGGAGACCGTGGGGAATTCCCAGAAGTCGGGCATCAGGCGCGGGTGCGGGTAGGAGGACAGGCCGGCGCCGGGGCCGCCGTGGCTGTACTCCTGGCGGAAGCCGTCCATCTGGTCTTCGGACAGCCGGCCCTCGAGGAAGGCGCGGGCGTAGATGCCGGGGGAGGCGTGCCCCTGGATGAACACCTGGTCGCCGCCGCCGGCGTGGTCCTTGCCGCGGAAGAAGTGGTTGAACCCGACCTCGTAGAGCGCCGCGGAGGACGCGTACGTCGAAATGTGGCCGCCCACACCGATTCCCGGCCGCTGGGCGCGGTGCACCATGACGGCGGCGTTCCAGCGGATGTAGGCGCGGAAGCGGCGCTCCACTTCCTCGTCGCCGGGGAACCACGGCTCGTTCTCGGTGGGGATGGTGTTGACGTAGTCGGTGGAGGTCAGCGCGGGGATCGCGACGTGGCGTTCACCGGCGCGCTCCAGCAGGCGCAGCATGAGGTAGCGGGCGCGGCCGGGACCCTCGCGGGTCAGCATTTCGTCGAAGGAGTCCAGCCATTCGCTGGTTTCCTCCGGATCGATGTCCGGCAGGTATGACGCCACCCCCTCGCGAATCACTCGAACCCGGCCTCCCGCCGGGCTTTTGCGTGCCGATCCGCCCTGGGGTTCCGGTGACCCGTTGGTGGAATTCGACGACGTAGGGTGCATCAAGTCGGTCAAGACGTTTGCTCCTCGTACACATGGGGTGGGACATCTGGTGTGGCGTCAATACCCCGGGTAGCCGTTGGTGCGCGGCGTACCCGTAATGGTTGGTTTGGGGCGCATCTCACATCCTTGCCGATGATGCGACCCAGGTCATCATGTCAGCCGGAAATCCAGTACGGTGGCGCAGGGAACCGCGCCGCTCGCGTCGCCGTTCATTGTCTTCCGGGCTGGATCGGGGAGGAACCAAGTGAAGCTGCTGAACCCGCGGGGGTTCGGATTGCTGTGCGCGTCCGGGGCTCTGGCAACAGGTTTGGTACTGGCCGGGTGCGCGAACACGGTCGAGGGTACTCCCACGGCGAATCAGGTTCAGGTGTCGTCGTACAAGGCCGACGCGGCCACGTCCGCGGCGGCGGCCAGCTCGTCGAAGCAGGCCGCGGCGAAGGCGAAGGCGACCTCCGACAATTGCGGCCCGTTCCGCAAGACCACCGGCGCTCAGGTGGATCGCTACAACGAGTTCGTGGACGCGCACGACGCGGCGGACGTGAGCGTGGCCGACAAGAACGCCAAGCGCGACGCGGCGGCGCAGGCGCTCGAGGACGCGGCCAAGACCGTCGAGGCTCAGGTGACCGCCTCCGGGCCGGACCTCGCGCCGGAGGTTGCGCAGAAGTTCACCGACTACGCGAGCGCGGCCCGGGATCTGGCCGCGTCGGTGCGGAAGCTGACGACCAATTCGTCGGTGGCGCCGCTGAACGACGCGAGCCACAAGGTCAACGATACTTTGACGGCGGTCCGCAACGCCTGCCCCGCCTAGCGATTGACCAGGTCGGGCGGGGTTTCGGGTGGCTTGTCCGGTGAGTCCTGTCAGTCTCACATACGACATTTAGGGAGCGATTTCGGCCGATCGGCTTGCGCTGGGGGCTTTTACCATGTTCGCTTGCAACTACCTATTGTCGGGAATTGAGGAGGACACCACCGTGGTCGCCGCGGCGGACGCGCAGAACTACGCTCAGAAGCTTGGCATTTCACACGACATGGTGGTTCAGGAACTGGGCTGGGACGAGGACGCGGACGACGCGCTTCGGTCCGAGATCGAAGAGGCCACCGGCTCCGAGCTGCTCGACGAAGACACCGACGAGGTGGTCGACGTCGTGCTGCTGTGGTGGCGGGATGGTGACGGAGACCTGGTCGATGAACTGCTCAATGTGATCACCCCGCTCGCCGACGACGGCGTCGTGTGGGTGCTCAGCCCCAAAACGGGGCAGCAAGGCCATGTCGATCCGAGTGAGATTGCCGAGTCGGCCCCGCCTGCCGGCCTCACCTCGACCACTCCGGTCTCCCTGGGCTCCTGGACGGGCACCAAGCTCACCCAGCCCAAGACACCCTCCAAGCAGCGCTGAGGCCTCCACTACTAGGGTTTCAGTGAATCGAGTGCACCCGGTCGGACACCACGCGTGTCCGGCCGGGCGCACTCGCTACTGTGCGCCGGAACAACTCGGTGCCGCGCGCCAGGACTTCAGGATGGAGGGGAACGCATGCCGCTCGAGATCGGTTCGCTCGCACCGGACTTCACGCTCAAGGATCAGAACAACCAGGAAGTCACCCTGTCGAGCTTCCGCGGCCACAAGAACGTCCTGATCGTCTTCTACCCCCTCGCCTTCACCGGCATCTGCCAGGGCGAACTCTGCAAGGTCCGCGACGAGCTCCCCAAGTTCCAGAACGACAACGCGGAAATCCTCGCCATCTCCGTAGGCCCCCCGCCCACCCACAAGATCTGGGCCGCCGAACAGGGCTACACCTTCCCCCTCCTCTCCGACTTCTGGCCCCACGGCGAGATAGCCCAGGCCTACGGCGTCTTCAACGCCAAATCCGGCTACCCCAACCGCGGCACCTTCGTCGTAGACAAAGACGGCATCATCCGCTTCGCCGAAATGAACGGCCCCGGCGAGCCCCGTGACCAGGCAGCTTGGGAAAAAGCCCTCGCCACACTAGATTCATAACCCGTCGCCCGGTCTTGCCGGGCGGTTGGGGCGTATAGCTCAGCGGTAGAGCACTGGTTTTACACACCAGCGGTCGGGGGTTCGAAACCCTCTGCGCCCACTTTCGAAGACCCAGGTCATACCTGGTTTTCGTGTATCGTACGCGATCTTGCCTGCGGTTCGTGTTGGCATTCATGTAGCAGCACAGGGTAGCTGCCTGCTAGCTGTTTGGTCGGTCTTCCTTCGTGGGTCCAGATCGTGTTGGTGATCGTGGTCGGCATGCTCCCGGAGTAACCGCCGAAGCGGTGCGCGGCGTGGCACAAACTCGGCTGCGGTTAGGCCACTGACAACGGGGTTTGACGATATCGTCGTCCCGACTCCGCTGCTGGGGTGGAGCTTTTCGGGAGGGGTTAGTTGGATGGTCGATGTGCCGGAACATCTCAGGGTTGGTCGGGCGTACAGCCAGGTGCGGCGTCGTTTCGTTGATGAGCAGCTGAGTAGTGCGGGGATCTCGTTTGACCTGGAAGGTGTCTCGGCCGACGTCCTACTGAAGTGGATCAATCGTATTGAACAGATGATCCTCGACTGGGCTAAAGACGAGGATCAGAACCTTCGTGGCGAGGCCGATGGGGAGCGATTCGTCTTCGGACGACGCGACGTGGTGGGTCTGCTTCAGAAGCGCCAATCTCGGCTTCTTGATCGGTACGCCGAGTTGGCAAGGCAGGAGCAACTGGCGGAGATTCGGGGTGCTGTCGAGGAGAAGGTCGAGGATCCATCGGTCCGCAGCGAACTTTCGGACCTTGTATCCAGAG
Source organism: Nocardia tengchongensis (assembly GCF_054781395.1). Classification (NCBI taxonomy): domain Bacteria; kingdom Bacillati; phylum Actinomycetota; class Actinomycetes; order Mycobacteriales; family Nocardiaceae; genus Nocardia; species Nocardia tengchongensis. The sequence continues at coordinate 50,912 of NZ_BAAGUM010000006.1, read as the reverse complement.
TTGAGCAACGACAGCGGGATCTCGACGCCAAGATTCAAGCGCAGGAAGATGCTACGGCGATCGAGATCAGAAAGCTTGAGGTGCAGGAACGTCGCTGGAAGATGCGCAAGTCGCTTCTGGAGCGCGAACCCGCGGCTGTCCTTATCGGCAGTCTCCTCCTCGGTGTCCTCACCCTTGCATTGATTATCGCCATGTTCATCCACACTCAGGTGCCGGAAGTCCTTACCAGCATGGTCTTGCTGATTCTCGGGTTCTTCTTCGGGCAAACATCCGGACGTGGTGGCCGGCCAGATTGAACTAGCGTGCTTTGGCGTTCAGTCGCGTCGCTGAGTGGACTTGCCGACCTAGTTGAGCGCTTGCCGTACTTGATCCCATTGGCTGTCTCCCAGCTTGGCGTAGCGCTGTGTCGTCCGAAGCGATGCGTGGCCGAGGAGTTCTTGCACCTGCTGCAATGGAACACGCGCCCTTACGAGGCGGCCGGCGTAGGTGTGTCGAAGGTCGTGTGGGCGTACGGAACCCAACCGGCGTTTGTCGTCGCCGTCGCCAACCCAAGCGACGCGTACTGCGGCTACGAATCGATCCCTGAAGTTGTCCTGGTCGAATGGGCGGTTGTCGGTGTGTGCCAACAGCAAGCCGCTGCGGACCGTTCGACCATCGTCGACGTACCGAACTGGCGCAGGTTCTCCGAGTCCGCCCTTCTTGATCGCAGTGGTGAGGATCTTGGCCAGATTCTCTCCGATAGGGATCACACGCCGCTCGCAGTCCTTTGGGGCCTTCATCCGCTTGGCGGCCTTGTCCCATGCCCATTCGATGCTGATCGTCTTGCGTTTGAGGTTGATGTGCTCGCGGTGTAGGCCCTGTGCCTAGCCCATGCGCATACCGGTGCCGACTAGGACATCCAAGATAAGTTGGTCGAACTCATCGAGCGGGGCGCGGAGAGCTGCGACCTCGTCGTCTTCGAGGTAGCGCTCGGGAGTTGGTCCGGGCTTGGGCAATTCGATGTCGTGACAGGGGTTCTCAGGGATGAGCTTGGCCTTAAGGGCTGACTTCAGCGAGGAGCTGAGTAGGCGGTAGCACTTGTCAACGCTGGTTGGCGCCAACGTCTTTCGGAGGTCGGCGACCCAGCCTTGGACGTCAGGCTGAGTGATGTCGGTGAGCCGCACTGCGCCCCACTTTGGAGCCAGGTGCTTATCCATCCGGTGGTCGTCGATCTTCTGGGTACCCTCGTCGACCACGCGTCGGAGTGTCCACCGTGGACGCCATTCGTTCCACGTCATCATCTCCGGTGGGTGGTACTTGCTTTCGCGAACCTCATCTTCCTTCGCGGCGGCCTTGCGTTCCGCGATTGCCCTTGTGGTGAAGGTGCCCGGTACCCGGCGCACCTTGCCCGCGGAGTCGCGGTAGAGACCGCTGTATCGCCCACTGGGGAGTTTTTGAGCCCATCCCATGTCAGACCCCCTTTGAGATGTTCGATCGCTGGTCATGGAGAGTCGGCTTCTGTGATTCATTATCGCCCAGCAACACCGTGGTTGAACCGAAAAATACTGTCTCAGTGGACATTTGAGGACGTATACTGACTTGAAGGACCGTTCGCGGTGGGGATCGAGGTGTTCCGACTATGGCGCGAGTTGTGCAACCGAACATGAAGCTGATGGCTGTCATGGAGGAGGCCGGCATCAAGAACCATGGGCTCGCGAACCGGATGCAGGAGGCCAGTCGCCTCGACGGTGGTGAAGCGCTGGAGACCTCGCACTCGAACATCCAGAAGTATCGGACCGGGGTGACTGCTGAGCCGAAGCCGCGAACATGTGCGGTGATGCTGAATGTACTGAGTGAGTTGGTCAAGCGCGATCTCAGTCCGGCGGATATCGGATATCCGGGGGTGAAGCTCGATCGGAAACCTTCTCTGGCACTGGTCGAGTCATTTGAGAGCCCACTGGTGATAACCGAGCGGCTTCAGATGCTGGGTGAAATCGATGCCGACGATACGGTTTTGGAGATCGTTGATTTCGCCCTGGAGGACATCATCGACCGATATGAGGTCGAAGGCCCGGGGCGACTAGCTCCGGAAGTTATCGCCTTGCGACGGCGAATTCATGAGCTCACGTTGCAGCGCCAGCACCCGAAACAGCTTGAGCGCCTGTACGAGTTGGGGGCCAAGCTGTCCGGTATGCTGAGCTATATGGCGGTGAACCGAGGGAGATTCCCTCTGGCCAGGATGTACGCCAAGGAAGCCTTCCATGTGGCAGGGCTGATCGAAGATCCGGAATTGCAGGCTTGGGTCAAGGGCACCGAGAGCTTCTGCGCCTACTACATGGGCAAGTACGGTATGGCGGTTGCGCTGGCTAAGGAAGGGCTTCAGTTCGCGCCTGAAGGCCCGCAGGCAATCCGCCTGTTGTCCAATGGATTAGCGCGCGCACTGGGCAAGATCGGCGACCTCAATGGGGTTCATGCCGCGGTCGAACAAGCGAACACCCTCGCGGAGATCCTGTCAGTTCCGGATGGGCTGTCACCTGCGCTGACCTTCGAGCCCTACAGCCAAGCCAGGCTCGCCGCGAACATTGCGACGGCGTACCTGTCGGTTGGCGACTACGAGAAAACGCTCCAGTATGGCCATCAGGTGGAATCGCTTGTCGACGGCTCTGATTCAGTATGGAGTCGCTCGTTGGTCCGACTGGATATCGCCACCGCACTGGTCAAGTCCTCCAGCCCGGATGTCGAGCAGGCTGTTCACTTGGGGGCCGAAGCGCTGACTTTCTCCGAAGAACGGCCTATCCGATCGGTGTGGCAGCGTGCCCATGAGTTCGGCACTGCCACCCAATCGTTCGATGCTTCGGAAGCGCGGGACTACCAAGAGGTGCTTCGCGATTGGTCCGATCGTGTTCGTGACTTCTCCTCGCCTGCAAAGGCTAGCTAGGTTTCAGGGCGAGTGTCGCTACGTCTTCCCAATGGTAGGCGTGGGGTTCGCGGCGAAGTCGAACAAGCTTAACGGCGTCAACTTGCACGGCGACCGGAGTTGCGTCCCGGAGGGATGCAACTTGCTTAATGAGCTGGGCGGCTTCCTGCTGGCGGTTGCTGTAACCGATTCCGAGGTGCGGCCGGAATCTCTGGGTGCTCGCGATCGGAAGATCTGGAAGTACCTTACGGGTGGCCGCTTCGAGAATCCGGTGTAGCCGGAACAACTCTGTCCATGGAGAAACCGTGAATCGCACTGCGCCGCGGGATCCGGCCAGTGGTCCGACTGTTAGGTCGAAAGATTCGATATCGCTTAAACCGGCCTTGGCCCCATCGGCTATGGCCTGGATCTCTTCTTGGGAAATTTCGCCATAATTACCGATCCTCAAAATGGTGATATGTAGCCCATCAAGGGGAACCAAATCAAAACCGTCGGACTCCAAGGAATTCTGACAGAGCTGTGCCAGGTCAATTAGTTCCGGATTCCGAAAAGTCAAGTACCAGTAGAAGACCTCTCGTCCGGAAGGCCATTCGTTCCGAGACCAGTGGTCAACCGTATGTTTGATATTACGAAAAGCGCTCCAGTCGTTCTCGCAGATCGACCGACGGTCTGACAGGGAAGTCGGTAGCGATTCGGGGAATGACCCCGATCGGGCATCTCTGATCATCTGTTTCGAGTCCTGTCCGTCCGGCACCGCCTCAGCCTACGTGTGCCGTCTGTGTTTCGTGTGCCGGTTGATGTGCCGTGTTCTGGACCTCCGTTCGCGAGTTTTCTGATGTGGCAAGGCATTTCACGCCATGCCCGTCGAAGGAGGCACATTCATGACACAGCGACAATCCGGGGACATGAGGGCCCCGACCGGCCAGTTGATCAGTCTGCGCGAGGCCGCCGCGCTGGCGAAGGTGGACATCAAGACGATCCGGCGATGGATCGACGGTGGTCATCTCGCGGCGTACAGGATGGGACCGAGGCTGCTCCGCGTCGAACGCAGTGAGCTGCTGGCGGTGGCCAAGCCGGTTCCGATCAGTTTCTCGGACGGTGCGGCATGATTCGGGTTTCCTTCCTGCTGTTGTTTTTCGTGTTGGCGCTCGGGGTCTTTGTGCCTCAGGTGGCCATCCTGCTCTTGGTCGGGGTGTTCCTGGTCGGTGTGGTCGGAGTCGTCTGGTCCTCTCGGGGCCCGTTCGGTCGGCGGCGGGGTGGTCGGCGATGAACGACTACTTGATGACCGGATACCGCGGCCGGCCGACGGTGTCTCCGCTTGGCTTCGCGATCCTGGTCCTGCTGGGCTTCGTCTTCGCCGCAGGTTTGTACCTGGGCGTGCTGTTGTTCGGTTCCCGGGAGGGCCTGCCGTCCACGGTGGTGACCTGCCCCGCGCCGGGGACAGCGCAGGTGGCGGCGTGGCCGCGGGAGTGCCCGCGTGAGGCTGTGGCGCGATGAGTGAGCCGCAGATTCGGTTGCAGGCGTGGGAGACCCGTCTGGAGGAGTTCGTTGCCCAGCAGTACGGCTTGTCGTTCGACACGGTGGGCCGGGCGATGGGCCGGGGCCCGCGGGCGGCGTCGGATTTCGCGCGCCGGTTGAAGAAGCTCGGACACGCCGAGGTGGCCCGGGTCGACTACGGGTCGAGCGGCCCCTGGCGGAACTCGTCGACCTTCGACGAGCACGAGACGGCGCCGCACGGCCCGTTGTGGCTATCGCTGACCCGCGCGACCGCATGGAGCTATTTGGAATTCGACCCAGGGGAGTGGACCCCGAAGGCGTCGACAGCCGCGCACCTGACCGCCGTCACGGAGTTGCGGTTGGCGCTGACCGGACTGAATACCGACCCGCGGGTATGGACGAGTGAGCGGCTGTTGCGTCGGCGGCTCCGGGGTGAGTCCGGCCGGCCCGAGGTTCACGTGCATGACGGTTGGTTCCGGGACTTCGCCGATCCGGACAAGGTGTGGGCGGTCGAGGTCGAGTTGTCGCGCAAGTTCGGCGACGGCCGCCTGACGCGGGCGATTTCGGCGGCGTTGGACGCGGCCGACCGCAACGACTTGGCCGGCGTCGTGTACTTCGTGCGCGGCGAGGGCCTGCGGCGCGCGGTAGAGACGGCCGCGACGCGGATTGCGCACAACCGGAACGTCGATCGGCTGCCGAATCTCGAAATCCATGACCTGGACGCCACGATCGCGCGTGGCATGCAGCCCCGAGAGCAGGTGAGCTGAGATGACCGATTGCGTTCCCTTGATCACCCCGCAGGACTGCGGCCCCACCGCGGTCCCGACCCCGGGGCTCACGTCGGCGGCATCCGTGCCCGCGTCACCGCAACAGCTCGTAGTGAGTTCGGTTGCCCCGCAGACACCTTCGCCGGACAGGTTCGAGAATTCGGAGCTGCCGGGCGGCTGGCGGGCCCCGGACTGGCATCTGCACTTCTCCAGCGTCACTGAGGTCCTCGCGTTCCTGGGCACCGTGCTGCTCGGCGTTGGATTCATAGTCGCGGTCGCGGCCACGATGAACTGGTTCGCGAACTGGCGGCGCTGGGACGCCCGCCAGGTCCGCAACTACGCGCTCGGCGCCCTGGTGTTGCCGGTCGGGGCGATGGTGCTCACGAACTCCTGGTTCGCCGCCCCGAACCTGTGGTGGCAGGGCACCCACGTGCTGACGGCGTCGGGTCCGGGTTCGGGTGCGCTGGTGGCGATGACGGCGGGGTGCCTGCCGTTGGCGTGGGGTGTGGCCGCGGTGTATCGGGCGAGGTTCTTGTCCCGACTGGGGACCGAGGGCGTGGACTCGCCATGGAAGACACGGCGGCTCCTGCGCCGTCAACAGCACGGGCAGGCGCGTGCCGCGCGGCGGGCCGCGAAATACGGTGCCCCACTGACCACCGGCTGGCTGAACAACCGCGTAGTTCTCGGGCCGCTGTCCGAGCGTACGGATGCGACGCAGCCGACGACGGTGACGCAGTTAGCTCAGAAGTGGTCGGCGAAGTTGGAGATCCCGATCGAGGGTCTCGGGCACATGATCGTGCTGGGCAAGTCGCAGAAGGCCGGTAAGACGACCATGCAGATCCGCCTCGGCACCGCCCTGTACGAGGCGTACTGGCGGCGCTACGTCCGCACCGGCGAGAAGCGCCCCTTGTTGATCTTCTTGGACTGCAAGGGCGGCAAGCCCGGGTTGGCGACGGGCCGTCAGGTGGTGAAGATCGCGCATCGGCAGGGGGTGCGGCCGGAGCGGATCGCGTTGTGGCCCATCACGAATCGGTTCGATCTGTGGGACATGTCCGTCGAGGATCAGTGCGCCACGTTGGAATCGATGATCAACCCGGTCCAGGCCACCGACGCCGGCGCGGAACACTTCAAACAGAACCGCATCCGCGTGGTGCAACTGGCGGTGACCGCGCCGGGCGGGAAGCCGACCAGCAAGGACGACTTCCAGCAGCGCCTGAGCCTGGAGTGGTTGAAGGACGCCTGGGCCGGGCATGACGCGATCCTGGCCGAGATCGCGGATTTGCAGCAGAACAAGCCGCCCGCGGTCGGGGATGTGGCGGGCAAGTTCCGCAACATCTTCAACGCGATCGGTGAGGGCTTCGACGGCGGCCGCTCGCTCGATTCCTTCGATGTCATCTATGCGACCACTCCGGGCACCGTGCGCGGCGAGTACGCGCGTGCTCAGGTCGCTGCGATCACGACGTTGATTTCGCAGTTCGCGTGTGGGGAGCATGACCGGCAGATCGTGTTGATCGTCGATGAGATGTCGGCGGTGTCGGACAAGACCGGTGGCATCAACCAATTCACCATCGCCGAACGGCTGCTCGGGATGGGCGTGGTCGCGATCTTCTCCGCCCAGAACCAATACGGGCTCGGCCAGACACAGGACGAGCGGCGCCGCCTGATGGAGGCATGCCCGTCCGGGGCCCTGCTGATGGCGCTGGAAGGCGCAGGGAAGGTGTCGGAGGTGTTCGGGACCCGCCCGGTCACCGAGAACTCCCGCCATTCCAAGGGCGGCCGTGTCGGCGATGAGGGGACCCTGGGCAACCGGGAGACCTTCTTCATCGATCCGAACCGGCTCGCCGAGTTCGACCGCGGCGATGTCGTCTGGGTGCACGCGCTCAAAGCCCAATGGGGACACGTGATCCCGGTCGATCTGGACGAGATCGCCGAACTGCCGGCGGACCCGAATCCGGAGCGGTGGGCCGCGAACATGCAGCCGCGGGTGCCGTTGCGGGCGGTGCGGGATCTGGATTCCGGGCGGGCCCGGCGCGCCGATTTCGGGTTCGACGGCGAGGGCGGTGAAGTCGCATGACCGACTACCTGCGCCCGATCACCGCCTACGTGGCCACCCAGAACAGCCACCGCCACAACAACACTGACCGCCCTGACCGGAACACGCAGGCTCGCGTGTCCGGCTCGGACACCGAGGCGGACACCACCGAGGACACCCCGGACAGCGGGGCAGCCAGGGGGTGGACACGATGACCACCCGCACCGATAAGCCACGCGGTCAGCTGGTAGCTCGCACCGGGTTCGTGTTCGGGTCGCTGACCTCGGTGGCCACCAACGTCTTGCACACCTACCTGCCGACCGTCCACATGCCCAACGGGCTGGCGCTAGTCATCGCCGCCCGGCTCGGGGCCGCGATCTGGCCCATCGGCCTGCTGCTGAGCATCGAGGTACTGGCGCGGGTCGCGTGGCGACGGGGCCCCGCCTGGACCGCCGCACGTTTCGGCGGGGCCGGCGCGGTCGCGTTCGGATCCGCGGTGATCTCCTACAGCCACGTCCGAGAAGTCCTGTTGGCCTGGGGATATGGGCACCCAGCGGCAGAATTCGGGCCGCTCACTCTCGACGGCTTGATGGTGGTCTGTGGGTTCGCGTTGCTGTCTCTGACCCCGCCCACGTCCGACACGAACCGGTACAACGACGCGGCGCTTGCCGTACCGCAGTCGTTCCCGGCAGGACGGTCGAAATCCGCAGCGACACGGGAGATTCCGCTCGCCGTCCAGATTGATGCATTGCGCGAGCCGGTCCTCCCGACCTCCGAGGCAATGTCCTCGGTGTCCGGCCACGCGGACTTCATCGCGAGCCCGGACAGCGGGGAGGACAGCGAGGCAGCCATTCGACGTGAGCGTGCCCGTGCACTCCACGGCCAGGGCTGGACGCATGCGCGGATCGCCACCGAGCTCGCGGTCAGCAAACGCACCGTCCGCCGCTACCTGGCCACCGAGGCGGACACCCCCGAGGACACCAGCGCGGCCACCGAGGACCCGACGGCCAGCGCGGTCAGCGACGCGGACTGGCTATCCGGTCTCGAAACCAACCATCACGACAACCATCAAGGAGTTCTGGCATGAGCACGAACAAAGGCATCGATTGGGACGGTGAGCTGCAAGCGCTCATGGAGTCCTCCGGCATCAAACACACCGAACTGACCCGCCCCACCTGGGCGACGCGAGCCCGCCGCAAGGCCCTGGGCGCCCGCCCGCTCCTGGCCGCGATCGCCATCACCAGCCCGCTGATGTGGGCGATCACCACGTCCGGCGCACCGGCCGCGGCCGTCATCCCGCTGCTGGTGTGGCTGGCGGGCTGGGTCGGGTACGGCGCGTGGATCAGCCTGGGCCGCCCCGACACCGCCATCGCTGCCCACGCCATCGCCGACCACGGCGGAATCGCTTTCGCCGCGGTGTCGCGGTTCTGCTTCGCCCATTCCCGACCGGCCCGTGCCCGGTGGCGGGCCTGGCGCGCGGCCGCCGGACGCGACCGCGCAGCCGCCACGGGCGAGGCGACCGCCTGATCACCCAATCACTCACATCCCTGAAAGAGGAAGGAAATCCCATGTCCGGTAACGAAGTTGATGAGCTGGCTCGCAGTTGGCCGCAGCTGTCGGCGCTGATCTTCCAGTTGTTGCAGCGGATCCAACGCGCCACCGCCGATGGATCGATCCGCCTGTCCCGCGCCGACTACAAGCAGTTCGTCACCGAACTGCGCGACGCCCAGAAGACCCTCACCAACGAAATCAACACCACCCAATCCTGGTACCAAGCCCGCACCGAGGACTACCAGCGCGAATCCCGTGCCGCCGAGACCCGTGCTGTGGCCGGCGTTTCGGCCGACGAACGAGCCACTGGCGTGGCCTACCTGTCCGGGTTGCGCGCCAGCATCGAGCACACCATCCACGACACGGTGCTCACCGCCGAACAACGCGGCCAGATCGTGCAAACCCTCGACGACATCGACGGCGATCCGTCGAAGCCGGTCGCCCGCAACGTGTTCGAACCCATCACGGGCGACGCTGCAGTGCGGGCCCGGTTGGCCGCCGCAGCGAGTGAGCAGCGAGTGCGCCAGCACCGCGAACGCCTCACCCACACCGCAGACGCCACCGCCGGGCAGCCGACCAGCGCCGAGATCGCGCAGCTGCGGCAAGACAACGCCCGCCGTTTCGATGACCTCGCCGGGCGGCTGGAGCGCCTCGAAGGCGAGATCAGCCAGCTACGACCCGAACAGACTGAAACTGTGGCGACCAACGGCTATGGCGCGTTCCCCGGGACCCGCAAGCCCCGCGCCAGCGCCGGGCAGCGGCAGGAACAACACCCCGAAGCCGACCAGGCTCACGGCCCGGCGATGACCCCGCAGGCCACCGCCGAGCCCGAGCAGAACTCCCCGGCGCCGCGGCCCGCCACCGAACAGCCCCGCTCGGAGGCTGCGTGGGCGGAGTGGGCCGCGCGTATGCAGGCCGAGGCGTAGGAGAACCTCTGTGCCCCAAGGGTTTTTAACAACAACACAGAATTGGAGGAACCGCTATACGACAGCTGAACCGCCCGTGATGCCCCGGCATCACATCCCTGAGACTTGGACAACCTCACCGAACACTGTTTCGGAATTTGAATTATTTCAACAACTTTCAGGAGTTATGACATGTCCGGAGAGACGACTCTCACCATCATTGGCAACCTGACCGCCGACCCGAGTATCCGTTTCATGAACGACACGGGTCACGCGGTGGTCAACTTCACGGTCGCTTCCACCCCGCGGGAATTCGATGCGAAATCCAAGCAGTGGAAGGACGGGCGAGCGCTGTTCCTGCGCTGCACCCAGTGGCGCGAGGCCGGCGAGCACGTCGCTGATTCCCTGTCCAAGGGGGATCGGGTGATCGTGGTCGGGAAGCTGTCCCAGCGCGAGTACACCGACCGCGACGGCGTCAAGCGCACCGTCATGGAGTTGGTGGCCGACGAGGTGGGGACGTCGCTGAAATACGCGGTGGCCAGACCGGTCCGGTCCAAGAACCGCAATGGCGGGCGACCAAATCCGAAGGACGGAAACGCTCCCGGTGTCAGCGATGACCCTTTCAGCGATTTCCAGCCGAGCGCGGATGAGGTGGCCTGATCATGGCGTGCGCACTGAGCCGGGCCGAGGAGCCCAACGGCAAGAAGTCGACCCAGCACTGGCACCAACTGCCCACCAACGTGGTGCTGGACCTGGGCGAGTCCGACCCCGCGGTCGTCCTCGCGTGGCAGCCCGACGCCGAGACCGGGGTGCAGGCGTACCTCAGCCTCGTCGAGGCCGCCGCGCTGGCCGAGGCGCTGATCACGACGCTGGAGCACTGCGAGTCGTTCACCAGCAACGACGGTCAGGACTCGGTGCCGGATTGGGTGCATGACCCGGCCTCGAACGGGATCCCGCGCTACTTCGGTCCTGACGCGCGGCCGCTGGAGGAGTTCTGATGGCCTCCCTCCTGTGCCACAACGCCATTCACCACAACACCCAGAAAGGAATCTGATCATGGCGTACCTGGGGACCGCGGCACACGCCTGTGCGGACGGGTCCGGTTTCGGCGGCCGCGGAGCGATCGAATTGCATTGGCACAACATGCCGGATGCCACGGTCGAGCCGCTGTCGGCTGACGACTGCCGCGGAGACATCCGGATCCGCTGGCGGTTCGACGCCACCATCGAGGGAATGTTCGCCAACCTCACGGTCAACGAAGCCCGCACCCTGCGGGACAACCTGACCGCGGCGATCGCGACCTTCGAAGGGATCACCACTGCCGGCGACATCGACAGCGAGGTTGACAACACGGTGCCCGTCAACGTGGACGGCACCGTGCTGACGTCGCCGGAGAATCCGGTGCACTGCTACCGGTGTGGTGGACGGATCGCATTGGTGTCCAACAGGAATGACTACTGGTGGACCCACGAACCGTATTCCATCAACGACCATGAACCCGTCCTCGCCGAACCGATCCCGTGCGGTCACTGCGGTGCGGCGATCAACATGGTCGACGACGGAATCGCGGTCTACTGGGTCCACGAGGTCGATCCCATCGACAGCCACACCGCCCGCCCTGTGCCCGCTGCGGCGCCGGAGATCGGGGAGGTGGCGTGATGGGACGCAGTACCCTCGCCGCGCGAGCCGACCGCTTCGGGCGGCTGATGGTGGCTATGCAGCCGGGCGCGCAGTTCCGGTTCACGTTCCTCTACGCCCTGGGCGGTGAGTATCGGTCGGTGACGGCCGAACTGACCCGCTCGGGTCTGGTGGAACTGATGGCCGCGGTCACCGACGCCCTCCAGGATGGCACTCCCGTCGTCGACAGCGAACCCGCTGTCGCGGACGCGAAAAGCCATTCCGTGTGGGTGGCCGAGCTGATCAAGGAGCGCGACGAACTGAAGGACTACTGCAAGGAACTGCTCGATCAGGTGCAGTGCCTGCAGTGGGATCTCGGTGCGCTCCAGGCCCAGCACAACCAGTGCCCGGAACGGTCGACGGCCGGGAGCAAGTGATGGACCCGAACACCGCACTCGCCGAGGTTCGGCGGCTGCTCCAGTCCAAAGACGAACTGGGGCTGTGGAAACGGGACTACGACTGCAACGAAGCAGTCCGCATCCTCATTGACCTCGCCGACGGCGTGGCCGCACTGGACCACTCCCTGTCTCAGGGCGGATACCTGCCTCGGGAATGGGAATGGGCCCGGACCGCGGGGAGGGCGTGATGGTCATGATGGCCGAGGTTCACGTCATCGACCGATCAGCGCTGTCCGCGGTGATCGGGGCTGCGCTGGAATACCTGGCCGAGGTCGGGGTAATCGTCGGCGACATCGCTGTTGCGGACGAGCAGATCGTGTCGGCGATCCAGGCCCGGTGGACGGTGTTCACCGACAGCCCGGAGGTACCGGCATGATCGAGTATCTCGACGAAATGTGCTGCGGGAAACCGATGGTGAAGATCCCGGCGCGGCCGGTAGACGCACCGTTCGAGTACCTCATGTACTGCTGCGAATGCGGTCACCACGAGCCCTGGGATGTCGACGAAGACCCCACCGCCACGGGTGACGGTCAACCGCGGGAGGACCGGCCGTGAGCGGCTCGGGATACCAGTGGTGTGGCTGCCGGGACTGTTTCGACATCGTGGTCGGATCGGGAACGGCGCTGATCCTGTGCGGGCTCTGCGAAGAGGCAGGGTGCGAGATTCAGGACGGTGAGTGCCAGCGAGACGACGCCTACGAAGGTTGAGGCATCCGATCATGGCCAAGGCCAAGAAACCGATGAGCCGGCGAACGCAGCTGCGGCTCGGGCGGGAGATCCAGGAACAGTACGACCGGGGTGCCAGCTGGGCCGCGATCACCGTGGACTTCGACCTACCGAAGTACAAGGTGCAGCGGCTGGCCAGAACCTACCGGGAAGACTGCGAGCGGAGAGCCCATCAGAACCAGTTGACCTTGTTCGACTGAACGCTCCGGCCATAACCGAATATTGATCAAGCGGAGTCCGTGCCTGTCATTACCAGGCACGGGCTCCGCCCCATTTTCTACCAGGCCAGGCGGCCATGCCCTTGTCGGGCCACGACGCCGACTGCGCTCGGTCGCGGATTCGGTCAGGCGAGCTTGACCTTGTTCGACGAGAAGGCTGACCTGTTCGCGCGGCTGCGAGACGGCGGACCGGTCACCTGGCAAGGTTCTACCCGTGCCGCACTGACCGATCAGGATGTGGTTCCGCATACCGAATCGCCTCTGCGGACTTGGGTCGGTGTCGGCGGCAGCCCACAATCGGTGATTCGCGCGGCCCGCCACGGGTTCAACCTCATGCTGGCCATCATCGGGGGCCATCCGGCCCGCTTCGCGCCGTTCTCGAAGCTCTATCGGGAAGCCTTGACACGCTTCGATCGTGAGCAGCTGCCCATCGGGGTGCACGGTCCCGGACATGTGGCCGCCACCGACGAGGTGGCCTTCGACGAATTCCTCCCCAGGTACCAGGCCATGCTCCGCACTGTCGGTCCCGCGCGGGGATTTCGGGTGCCGACCGCGGAGCAGGTCCGGCGCGAGGTCAGCCCGGATGGAGCCCTCTACGTCGGTTCTCCCGACACCGTCGCCCGCAAGATCGCGGCCAACCTGCGCACCCTCGACGCGACCCGCTTCAACCTGATTCCCTGTTAAGTCAGCGTGTTGGATATCTACAAGAACCCGCATCCCCAATCTGCCCTACCTGGTTGGTGCTGGACTCTCTCATGGCCGATCACGGTCCAGCACCCCGACGCCGTCGAAAACCTACTATGTCTCCGCGATCAGCTCGTTGCGTGGCGAGATCCTGTATCGGTCGGCGATCCTGCTGTTCAACACTCGCGGCACATCGGTTGGTGAACCACCTCTCCGAAGTTTCAGGGCTCGGCTACTGGGGCAGCGCTGCCCTCATCGCGGCCGTACTCGCCGCGCGCTACTTCACTCGTATGTCCAGTGTCCAGTTGTTCCGGATCGCATTTGTCGTCACCTGCCCTTTGGATGCAACGGTCGGCGACCTGCTGTCGAAGTCACATGACTAGGGCGCGTTGCGGTTCGGTACCTGGGGTACAAGCGCGGTACTGCTGCTTGGTTTGACAGTTGGCGTCGCCGTTCATCGCAGTCGGCGGCGCACTCATCCTGTTGATGACTTGGCGGGCACCGGGCACGGTTCCTGGCCGGGATACGGCTATGGCACCCGTCTCGACTAGCCGATCAGCGTTCTAGCGCTGTGTTGCTGTTGGGCCGAAGATCATGCTTGCGGCGTGTGCTCCGCGAGAGCACGGGCAAGGACAGTCTCAGCGACACGGATCCGGTTGTCCAGGCTGACATCGCGCCGATCGATCTGTGCGGTGATGTCGAAATCGTGGTCCCGGCTGGGCCAGAGCGACGGGTCGATGAGCTCTGCGAAGTCGTCGAAGTAGAACTGTCCCAGCCGGGCCCCGTCATCGGAGAGCAGCACACCCGTGAATCGGCCCGCGATCGCAATCAGGTCGCTCCAAGTGTTGACCGCGCGCTGGGCGAATTCCCCTAGCCGGGTGCGGGTTTCGGAATCCATCAGCCTGATGTGGAACAGAATTCCGCCAATCCCGGCAGGCAAGTCTTCGTCCAGGTCGCGCACGCACGCTTGATACTGCCGTTCGCGATGGTTCGCCAGCGCGGCCGCTCGGCGGGCACGATCGCATTCGCCTCGAGCCCAGGATTCGATGCCGTCCTCGATCGAACCGATCACCATGGTTGTCAGAGGAAGTTCGAACTCGTCGTTGTACTTGTCGATGATGGAGCGGGCCATGTCATCGTCGAAGGCACGTTCGATGCCAATCGCGAGAAGATCACCGACCAGTCGCGCCGGCGGCGTGTTGACCGGGGAGCGATCAGAGGACAGACCCAATTCGGCGGTCAACCACAGAGCTCCCGCGAGTGCCGTTTCCGCGGTGAACCCTGCCCTGTTCACCACCATGTGCGCGATCTTGAGTGCCCGACGCGACCGGTAGTCGCCAAGTGCGGAGCGGAATTCGTTGTCAGCAGGCAGCGATTCACCTCTGGCCAGCTGTGTCAGACCGTCGAGTACAGCGGTGTCGCTGATGTCACCGACGGTGACGCCGAAGGCGAAGTAGCGGTCGAAATAGTCGCGTTCGCAGACCCGCCGATGATCGAGGTGGCGGCTGTCGTCCGAAAAGGGGCTGCTGGCGTCGGCCATGACGGGAAACAAGAAACGCAGCAGTGCCAACAGCTGTGTCCTCGTATCCTCAGTGCTGGTGTCCGGCAACACGTTTGCGAACCGGGTTGCCCAATCGACCTGCTGGCGTTCGGTGTTCGTGAAGATGACGTGGTGAACCGGCCGGGTCAGATCGACACGCCAAGCGGGCAACCGCCGATACAGGGCCGGATAGCTGACCCTCAGGAATGTCAACAGCAGCAGATCCAGGAAGTTGACGTTGTCGGGCCCGACGATCGTCAATGTCACATCGAACTGATGTACCAGCCGATGTATCGAACGCAACGTAACCAGGTCCGACTCCGGCACCTCGTCCAGAAATGCCTGAACCACGGGCAAGTTGTCGACGGTCAAGGACTCCACGTCGATTCCTGACCGCCGAGCAACCTCGCTGATCGCGACTTCCAACTCCCGGTACCGATGAAACATCTGTAGCGGCGGCAGCTCGAAGGGGTACTGGACGATCTTCTCGATGTACTCGAATGCCCGCTGCGGTTTGCCGCCCGCCACAGAGGTCGTCGACAGCACATCGCTGATGGTGCTGTGGTCATAGGCCAGCAGATAGTGGATCCCGGGAAAGCTGCCTAGCAGGCGGACAGCCTTGAGCACCGTCAGGAGTTCATTCGCGTCGAGCCGGTCCAGGTCATCGACGATGACGAGCACTCGGACATTCTCCTTCGCCAGTGCCTCGGAGAACTTCCGGAACTGCTCGTTGAACGAATCTGTGCTGTCGAGCAGATCGCCGAACAGCTGCAGACCGGTCGAGGCCGCGTCACCAGCCACGGGTATGGTCTTCGCCGCGGTCGCAGCCACTGAAAACGTCGGGGACAGAAACTTCTTGGTCTTCTCCCATAGCGTTACCGGGAGAGCTGATTTGATCGTGGCGTAGAAATCGAAGAGCACGCTGTCGGTGTCGGAGGCCGCCCAGGGCGTGAACCATCGGACCTGCCAGGTTTGCGAGCCGTTCTGGATTTGTCGCTCAACGAGTTTCAGCACCGAGGACTTCCCACTGCCCCACGGTCCCGCCAGCCCGAACACCACGCTCGGGCCGCCGCTGGCCGCTTCGATCCTCCGTGCCAGTTGTATAGCGAACTCGGTTCGCCGCAACCGATCCTGAGCCGGATCACTGATCGGACTGTCGGTGTATGTGGTCGCGGGGTCGGGTGCCAGCATGTCGACAGCACATCACATCCGACCGACATCGGGGTGTGGAAATCGGCGGGCGGGGTCAGTGGATTCGGCGTAACAATGGCGCTGATCGGGCTGCTGCTGTTCGGGATCAGCTTTGCTGCAGCGAATGACACTGAGCACCCGAAATGTGATGGGCAGTCGATGTCGAGCACCGACAGGTGCCTGTCGTCGCGGTCCGGTGCGCAAAGCCGCGACGACCGCGCATCCGATGCCGCGACAGCCGCCGGGTGGATGCGAACCACCCGGATCGTCCTGCTGGCCAGCGGGCTGATTGTCCTTGCCGGCCGGGCCGCGACAGCCACCTCCAGGCGGTCCGAGCGCACCGACCGAAATAGCTGAATTGCGTTGGGCAACAACGTATCTAGGATCGTTGCGCCAAGATCAGTCTTCGCAATAAGGGGTGGATTATTTTTCTGTTTCGGGCGTGGAAGCTGCTGGTAGCATTCGCGGCGGTTTTCGCGGCGGTTTTCGCGGCGGTTTTCGCGGCGGTTTTCGCGGCGGGTCTCGTCGGTGAGGCGACGGCGGCGTGGCTCGGTCTCACCGTCTTTTTTTTGGGTGCTGATCGGTGGAATCATCGTCGGGAACAAGGTCTTTCGCCGCAACCTCTGAGGTAACCCGTTCCAGGTCCGTCCCACCGCTCTGTGGGCGTGCCGGAATCGTGAGGGCGGTGTGGTCGCCTCCTTGCCAGTTCACTGTGTGTTCTGCTGAGCCTGTTCCGGGTTCTACCTGCTGGGATGATTCGCCGCGGCGTCCTGCTGGGCCTGGGCTGGGTTGATCCGTCCTTGGTAGTCCCGGCGCGCCAGTTGGTCGGCGTTGCAGGCGTTTTCGCCTCCGAGGAGGAGGTTCAGTGCTTCGCCGACTCCGCGTGGCAGGAAGCGCTGCGCGGTCAGGAAGGGTCCGGCGATTTTGGGGACATATACGCGCGGGGCCGACACATCGCGCTCGACAGTGCGGACGACCGCGTCTGCGACGGCGTCGGGTGACACCTCCTTGATGAGTGGGATGCGGCGGGTCGTGCCCGGGACGGGAAGGGAGACGGTCGAATCCAGTCCCGCGACGAGTTCGGTGGCGACGCCGCCGGGCAGGATGGTCGAGATGCGGACGTCCGTGTGGCGGTGCTCCAGCCGGACCGCGTCGGTGAAGGTGATGGCGGCTGCCTTGCAGGCGTTGTAGGTGGCGGTGCCGGGCAGGGCGGCCTGGCCCATGACGGAGCAGATGTTGACCACGTGCCCCCGCCCGCGGGGAATCATCAGTTCGAGGGCGCGTTTGGTGCCGGTGATGACGCCGAGGACGTCGGTTTCCAGGGTGCGCCGGGTGAGTTCGTCGGATTCGTCCAGCAGGGCACCGATCGGCATGATCCCGGCGTTGTTGACGAGCACGTCGAGGGGCCCGAGTTCACGGGTCACCGTGTCGAGGAAGGCGCGAAACGATGCCGGATCGGCGACATCCAACCTCGAACTGCACGACAGTCCGAGTTCGGTTGTGGCCGTGTGCAGCTGGGTTTGGTTGAGGGCTCCGATGGCGACCTTCGCGCCGTGGTCTCGGAAGGCTCGGGCGATGGCGTATCCGATGCCGCGGGAGCCGCCGGTCACCGCGACGACGCGTCCGGTCAGGGAGATCGACATGGTCATCCTTCATTGCGGGGCTGGTACAGGTGGCGCAGCTCGGTGAACGACTGGTCGCACAGCTCCGCCAGCCGGTCCACGTCGGGTACTGCGGCCGGGCAGGCGGTGAAGCAGACCTCGAGTCGGGTGCCGTAGGACAGGCACACCACATTGAGTCCCTGGCCGTTGTAGAGCACGGTCATCGCGTGCAGGCTCACCACCTCGGATCCGTTGAGGTACAGCGGATTCGCGGGTCCGGGCACGTTGGAGACCGGAACATTGAACAGCGGGCGGGCACGTCCGCCGAGCCGAAGCAGGTGTTCGAGCAAAATCGGGAGGGTGACCAGCAGCGTGTAGGCGGTGAGCGCGGGACCGCGCAGCCGGGAGAGTCGCGCCTTCACCGCCCGGGTGGCCGCGACGATCGACTCCAGGCGGTGGCCCGGATCGGCGGTGTCGGTGCCGAGGGCAATGCGCGCCCAGGTGATGGCATTGCCGGCGTGCTCGTAGTGGGCGCGGTGCCGGATCGAGATCGGGATATTGGTCACCAGTGGGGTTTTCGGCAGCGCGCAGGATTCCGTGAGATACCCGCGAAGCGCCCCGGAGCAGGCCGCGAGCAGGACATCGTTGATGGTTCCGCCGACGGCCTGGGCCACGGCGCGGAACTCGTCGATCTCGAAAGACCTCGTTGCGATGCGTCGTTCGGCGTCGATCACGGAGTTGAGTGCCGTCCTGGGGCCGGTCCAGGGCCGGGTGGCCGAGCCGGTGGGCGCGACGCGGGCGGCGCGGACCATGGCCGGTATCGATGCGATCAAGTGACCCGCGGACACGATCGGGCCCAGCACGCGCCTCGACCGGCCCGCGGTGGCTTGCCGTGCGGTGCGAGTCGGGCGCACCGACCACACCGGCGGTTTCGCCGTCTCGGCCGGATCTTCGGAGAACCATCGCCGCAGCAGTTCAGCCCCGGTCATCCCGTCGGCGATGGCGTGATGCAGCTTGCCGAACACCGCGAAATTTTCGTCGTCGAAACCCTCGATGACGTGCACGGTCCACAGCGGGGTCGCGCGGTCCAGCGGAATGCCTTGCAGGCGCGAGACGACGTCGAGCAAGCCGTCACCGTCGAGCAGGCTCAGGTAACGCACATGATGGTCGGTGTCGAGTACGTCGACGGATTCCCAGCGTGGCCAGGCGAGCCCGCGTGCGGCCGGTCGCAGCCGGACGTCGTAGGGCGGCGCGGGTGCACGGTGGCTGCGCAGGTTCGCGACGAGCTGGGGTACGAAGTCCTCCTCGCACCCCTCGGGCTTGCGGCAGA
Organism: Nocardia tengchongensis; assembly: GCF_054781395.1. NCBI lineage: Bacteria > Bacillati > Actinomycetota > Actinomycetes > Mycobacteriales > Nocardiaceae > Nocardia > Nocardia tengchongensis. The sequence goes on along the minus strand of NZ_BAAGUM010000006.1, from coordinate 31,900 downwards.
CGGCAAGCACCGAGGCGTGCATGAGGTTCGAATCGGACTCCAGCCACAGCCAGCCGGCGTCGAACAGGTGCAGCCGGGTGGCGGACGGGTGTGAGCGATGACGTTCCATTCAGTCCCCTCAACTGATTGGTCGACCGATTTACTCGGTCGGATGGACCGCAAGAGCCGGAACGTCGTTGTTCAGCAGTGCTCTGTATGAAATTTGATGTCGGAACAGGACGGTGACGCGGCCGTCAGGGCATGGTCCTCACCTGCCCGGCGCGCCGCGCGGCTGTGCGGAGCAGTGCCCCCAGCAGCAGCCGTGTCAACAGTGCCATAGCGAATTCGACTATCCAGGAACGGTTTTCGCACATCGTCGACCAGGTGACAGCGCTGCGGGAGCCGTCGCCGGTCAGCTGTACCTCGGCACGGTAGTGCCGCAGCGGGATGCCGGACAGGGCCTTGTAGGAAAGCCGGCACTGCGGCTCGTAGCTGGTGATCTCCTCGCGGATGCCGATGCCGGGCAGGCCGATCCGGCGGACGGCGCCGACGCCATTGCGCACGGTCCGGCCCGGCCGCTCCAAGCGCGCGCCGATGCCGGGCAGCCACGTGGACATGCCCTCGTGGTCGGTGAGCACCTCCCAGATCACCGGTACCGGCAGGGTCGTCTCCCGAAACGCGCACACCCTCATGCCCGCACGCTCTCGATCGCTTTGTCGCCGACGTGGTAGGCGGCCAGATCGACCTGGGCGGTGGCGCGGGCGTAGGCGATGTGGGAGCCGGGCCAGACTGCGACGACCTTGCCGGCTTCGGTGTGGTACCAGCCGGGGCATCCGCTGGTGAACACGGTGCCGGACAGGCGGTGCTGGAGTTCCCGGTTGAAGTTGTCCTGGACCTCGCGGCGCACGTCGAGCCACCGGCCCAGCCGGGCGCTGATTTCGATGGCCTGGCGCGCGTAGCGGGCCTGCTTCTCCAGCAGGAAGATGATCGTGTTGGTGAGGGAGCCGGTGTTCGGGCCGTAGATCATGAACAGATTCGGGTATCCCGACACCGAAATCCCCAAGTACGCTTCGGGGCCCGATTTCCATTCGGTGTGCAGCTTGCGGCCGTCGCGTCCGGTGATGTCGATCGGCGCGAGGTATTCGGTGGCGGTGAACCCGGTGCACCACACGATGACGTCGGCCTCGACGGTCGATCCGTCGGAGAGCACCAGTCCCCAAGGTGTGACGCGCGCAACGGCTTGGGTGTGCACCTCGACGTGAGTTCGGTTCAGCGCCGGGTACCAGTCGTTGGACAGCAGCACCCGGTTGCAGCCGACCTTGTAGTCGGGCGTCACCTTGCGCCGCAGGTCCGGGTCGGAGATCTCGCGGCGAATCTTGAATCGCAGCCAGGCGTGCATGGCCCCGCGCAGCGGGTCGAACCAGTTGTGGATCAGTGGAACCCGCGCCTCGTACCACAGCCATTCTATGTTGTGCTGGGCGCGGGCCAATCCGGGAACGGTGCGCAGCACGCGGCGGATCCACGGCGAGGTCCGGTGATTCCATTTGTTGCCGACCCAGTTGGGCGAGCGCTGAATCACGTGCAGCTCCTCGACCCGGTCGACGATGGCGGGCACCAGCTGCACCGCGCTGGCGCCACTGCCCACGACCGCGACCCGTTTGCCGGTCAGATCCACCGAGTCGTCCCACTCGGCGGAGTGGAACTGCCTGCCCGCGAAGGTATCCACGCCATCCAATGACGGGATCTTCGGGCGGGAAAGCTGCCCGGTGGCGCAGATCAACGCGTCGAACCACTGCTGTTCGCCGCCGGCCAGCGTCACCCGCCACCGCCCGCTGGGCTCGTCGAAGGCGGCGGCGGTCACCTCGCTGTGGGACCGGATCTTGCGCGCCACACCGTATTTGACGGAGCACCGCTCGAGGTAGGCCCGGATCTCGGCCTGCGTGCCGAAGCGTTGCGACCACTCCGTCTCCAGCTCGAACGAGTACGAGTAGGTGGGGGAGGGCACATCGCAGGCCGCGCCCGGATAGTGGTTGGCCCGCCATACTCCGCCGACGCCGTCACCCTTCTCGAAGACGGTGTAGTCGGTGATGCCGTTGCGCTCCAGCTCGATCGCCGCGCCCAGGCCGCCGAAGCCGCACCCGATGATCGCGACGGACGGCGCGGCGCCGGTGGATGATTCGTTGGTATTCATGACAGGTCCAGTTCCTCCAGGATGCGACGTTGCACCTTGCCGGTGGCATTGCGGGGAAGTTCTTCGACGAAGATCACGTCCCGGGGCGTCTTGTAACGCGCCAGGTTCGCCTTCACGTAGGCTTTGACTGCGTCGGCGTCCAGCTCGGTCTCGGAGCCGCGAACGATGATGGCGCGCAACCGTTTTCCGAAGTCGCGGTCCTCGACCCCGACGACCGCGACATCGGTCACCCCGGGCAGCGCGGCGAGCAGGTTCTCGACCTCGAGCGGGTAGACGTTCTCGCCGCCGGACACGATCATGTCGTCGTCGCGCCCGTCGATGTAGAGCAGTCCGTCATCGTCGAAATGTCCGACATCGCCGGTCGACATGAAGCCGTCAATGACACGCTTGTGGCGTCCGTCGGTGTAGCCCTCGAACGGCGCTCCGCTGCGCACGAAGACGCGGCCGATGGTATGCGGGCCGGCGATGCGCCGGTCCGCGTCGTCGAACAGCACTACCTCGGTGGTGATCGGCGCCCGCCCGACGGTGCCGGACGCCACCCGCAGCTCGGCCGGCTGGGCGACGGCCGCGATGGCGACCTCGGTGGAGCCGTACAGGTTGTAGAGCACCTGGCCGAACGCGTCGAGGGTGCGCGTCGCCAGATCCGGTGCCAGCGCGGAACCCGCGACGACGATCGCGCGCAGCGACCGCAGGTCGTACCGGGACAGGGTGTCCGACCCGAGGTCGAGGATGCGGTTGAGCATGGTCGGGACGAGCACCAGCATCTCGGCCCGATGGGCCGCGACCGCCGCCAGGGTGGCCTCGGCGTCGAAGCGTCGCATGGTGATCGCGGTATTGGCCAGCGCGGTGTTCACCGTCCACATGCCGAATCCGGTGCTGTGGAACAGCGGAGGGGCGATGACGGCGCTGCCCCGGCGGGGGAACGGGATCCGGTCCACGAAGGTGGCGCTGAGCAGCGGCGAAACCTTGGTTCGCGGAGCACCTTTCGGCAATCCGGTGGTGCCGCTGGTGAGGATGACGAAGCCACCCGGATGCGGGGGAGGAGGCAGCGGGCGGCGATCGCCGCGGGCGATCAGGTCGTCGATCGTCTCGGACTCGGCCGGGACGTCGTGCCCGTCCTCGACCCAGGTCAGGTACCTCGGCAGCGGCAGTTCCTCGAGCAGGTCGGTGAATTCGCTGTCGTGCAGCACGGCCCGCACCCCCTCGCGGCGCGCCACCTCCAGGAACTGCGGCTTGGCGAAGCCGGTGTTCATCATGGCCAGCCGTAGACCCGCGCGGCCGGCCGCGCTGATGGCCAGCAGCAGTCCGCGGTGATCGCGGGCCAGGACCGCCACCACGGCGCCCGGCTGCAGGCCAGACGCGGCGAGCGCGGAGGCCAGCGCGTTCGACTGTTCGTCGAGCTCACGGTAGGTCAGGGCGCCGCGCTCGTCGACCACGGCCAGCGCTTCGGGGTGTTCGGCCGCCGCCTTCATGATCAGCGACGCCTGCGGGCCGTAGCACCGGTTGGCGGCCGCGAGGCGCCGCAGCCGATCGGGCCGGGTGAGGTCGATGACGCCGGTCCGGTGCAGCAGCGCCGCCGCGGCGACCTTCTCCACCAGCTGCCGAACCGGGGCGGGCACGGTATCGGGGGCGCGGGTCACCAACCCCACCTCCGTCGTCCGGTCGCGGCGAGCGCGCGCATGACCCGCCCGAGCACCACGGCACCGGTTCCGGTGTAGGGGAACCACAACAGGTAGCGCTGATAGGGCAGCGGTGCCCGGGGCGCGGTGACCGTCTGCGGACGGCAGTAGCGGAGCACGGATTCCGCCCCGCCGAAGCGCCCGCCCAGCCCGGACTGCTTCCAGCCGTCCATGGGCGCGGCGAAGAAGAACACATTGGCGTGCGAGTCGTTGATATTGACCGCACCGGCCTCCAGCCGGGCGGCGATCGCGCGGCCGCGCCGCACATCCCGGGTCCAGACGCTCGCCGACAGGCCGTACTGCGACGAATTGGCCAGTGCGATGGCCTCTTCCACGTTCTCCACCGGCATCACCGGGATGAGCGGGCCGAAGGTCTCCTCCCGCACACACGCCATCGTGTGATCGACACCGGTCAGCACCGTCGGCTGCACCCAGCGTGACCCGCGATCGGTGTCGCCGCCGGCGGCGATCCGGGCGCCCGCCGCGGTCGCATCGTCCAGATGCGCACGCACGATATCGAATTGGTCCTCGGTTACCAGCGGCCCGACATCGGCGCCGCGGCGCAGCGAACCGACGTGCGCGGACAACTTGGCCACGAACTCCGGATACACGGCCGACTCCACATACACCCGCTCCACCGACGTGCACATCTGCCCGGCGTTCGCCAGAGCGCCCCAGGCGATGCCATGGGCAGCCAGGTCGAGATCGGCGTCCGCCAGCACGATCGCCGGATCCTTGCCGCCCAGCTCGAGCCCGCACGGGACCAGTCGCTCCGCGCACCGCTTCGCGATCGTCGTCCCGACCTCAGTCGACCCGGTGAACTGGATGAAGTCGGCCTCCTCGACCAACGCCGAGCCACTTGATCCGGGCCCGTGCAGCACCCGGAACACCGGCGGCGCGCCAATCTGCTCCCAGCCCTCGATCGCGGCAATGACACTGTTCGGGGTCGCCGACGCCGGTTTCACGACCACCGTCGCGCCGGCCAGCAGGGCCGGAATCGCGTCGCACAGTGACAATCCCAGCGGGAAATTCCACGGCGTGATCACCGCGACGACCGGGTACGGCCGGTGCGCCACGGTGGTCTTCTTCATCAGGTTCAGCAGATTCGGCGGCGCGGGATGCCCGGTCCGCAACCACTGCCCGGCATGGCGGGCGGAATACTTGACCAGATCGACCGGCACCGTGAACTCGATCCGGGCCTCCACCACGGGTTTCCCGGTGTCGGCGGCGAGCGCGGCCACGATGCGTTCCTGGTTGTCGAGCAGCCAGTCGGCCCACCGGCGCAGCCAGCGGGCCCGGGCCTCGACGCCCAGGTTCTCCCAAGCCGGTTGTGCGGCACGAAGTTCCGACACCAGCTTCGGGACGTCGGCAACGTCGGATGTCACGATTGCACCGCCTTCGGTCGTGCCACGCGGTTGCGATGTCTCGTCATTGAGTCCTCCAGTGGAAAGGCGGCGCACTGAGAATCAGGCTAGGAATTCCGCCGCCCGCGATCCATGGGATCAGCGGCCAGTACTTGTGAATTCCGGCCAGGGCAGTCACCATCGATGCATGACCGAGGCGCTGCTGCTCCCGCGCTCGATCGCGAGCGCGGCCATCCTGGCCGACGTCGCGCTCGAACACGGCATGGAACTGGGCGAAATCTTGCGCGGAACCGGGATCGACCCGGCCGCGTTGCGCGACGTCGAGGCCGAGGTCCAGGCCCGCCAGGAACTACAGATGGTCCGCAATATCGTGGCCGCCCGTGGCGATGTCCCCGGCCTGGGTCTGCTCGTTGGGAGCCGATATCACCTTGCGACACACGGTATCTGGGCCTTCGCGGTGATCAGCTGTGCCACCGTGCGCGCCGCCCTGCGCACCGCGATCTCCCACATGGATATCGGCAGCTCGTTCTTCGGCTGGTGCATAGTCGAGCACGAGACGGGCGTCGATATCGTCCTCGACACCTCCCGGGTCCCAGAAGCGGTGCGCACCTTCCTCATCGAGCGTGACGTGGCCTGCGTGGCGACCGCCGACCGTGACGCCTTCGGGCAGCTGCAGCCGCTGGATCGTGTCGAGCTCGCCTACCCCGAACCCGCGTACGCGGCCATGCACCGCGACCTGCTGGGCTGCGACCCGGTCTTCGATGCGCCGGCGACCCGCCTGACCGTTGGTGCCGACATGCTGGATCTGCCCATGCCGCAAGCCAATCCGTACACCGCGGCGCTGGCCGAACGGCAGTGCGGCGAACTGCTGCAACGCCGCCGCGAGCGCACCGGGCTGGGCGCCCGGGTGCGCTCGGCGCTCATCACGCACGGCACCCATGCCTCGCAGTACGAGATCGCCGCCGGACTGCGGATGAGCGTGCGCACCCTGCGCCGCCGCCTCGACGAGGAGGGCACCAGCTTCCGCGAACTGGTCGACGAAACCAGGCAGATGCTCGCCGAGGAGCTGCTGACCATCGGCGCGACCGTCGAGGATGTCGCCGGCCGCCTCGGCTACGCCGACGCCTCCAGCTTCACCCACGCCTTCACCCGCTGGACCGGCACCACCCCGGGCCGCTTCGCCCGCGCGGCGCGCGGCGGTTGATCAGCTGAGCAGGAGATGGACTTGGAGTTCGCCGACCAGGAATCCGAGTAGGGCGCCGACGGTGACCAGCTTCCATTCATCCTGTTTGAAGGCCGGGCGGAGCAGGCCCTCGAACTCGTCGTCGGTCATCAAATCCATTTTGCTGCACAGCAATTCGGGCAGGTCGAGCACCTGGCTCGCGTAGCCGCCGAGGCGGTCGGCGCGTTGCCGCATCCCGGCCACAGCTACCCCGGCGACGTCCTGCTGGAAGCGCCGGTAGCGTTCGCCGCCGACGGCCAGCACCAGCAGCGGCTGCACGGGCCGGGCGACCTCGGCGACCGAATCTCGGATCTGCTTGTCCACCAGGTAGAGAAAGCGATCCGAGCGCGGACCGGTGAGCATCGCGTCGAACATCGTGACCGGCGTCAGGACTTCCTCGCCGATCAGGGCCGCGTAGTCGCGGGTGACCTCGGACCGTCGTTTGTGGAACAGGCCCTGCCAGGTGAACAGGCCCAGCAGGCGCACCGGCCGGACCGGCCGGAAGATCATCTGCAGGGCCAGCCAATCGGTGAACAAGCCGGTGAACGCGCCGAACAACGGCATAATCAACACCGAATGCGTCAACGCCCAGACCACCGCCTGCACCATTCCGAGGGCCAGCCCGAACGGCAGGCCGATACGCACGATGAACCGCATCTCATTGCGTCCGATCATGCGAATCAACTTGACCGTCATACGTTTGTCGCGGGTCAGGGCGTCGATGGCCAGTGCCCGCAGATCGAGGACCAGATCGATGTGGTCACCCAGTTCACCGAGGAACTTGTCCAGCACCTCGGGCAGGGTGTCCTCGATCCGGCGCACCACCGCGTCCCGCATCCCGCGGGGCATCGCGTCCCACACGGCCGGATGCAGAATCCGGACGAAGTCCGGCGCGAACTCCTCGACCATCTCGTGCACCGGCTCGCGCAGCTCGTGGACCACCGCCCGGGTGTCCACGCCGGTGAGGATCTCCTTCGGATCCAGGATCCGCGCCAGGGCCAGATCCACCACCATCGACGCCATCCGTGCGGCGTATCGCGGAATGATGCCCTGCCACCCCAGATATGGTGGTATTCCGATGAATTCGATGGGGCGGAACATCATCTCCACCGCCACCAGCTTGGTGCCGTACCCGATCAGCGCCGCGATCGCGGGCATGGCGGCATAGACCGTCCAGTGCTGCGTTACGTCGCGCAGCACCTCGTGCAAGAACCCCAACGCCACTCCCCACCAAAATCCCCTGCGGTGAAATCACTTGGTGGTCAGCGCGGAATCGATGCCGCCGACCTCGGTGATCACCCAGTTGGCGTTCTTGTCGATGGTCAGGCGGTAGGTGGCGGTCGACTGCACACCGTCGGGCGCCTGGGCGTTCTTGGTCAGCACGCTGACGAAACAGTCGACCGCGTACTGCCCGTGGGATTCCGAGCGGACCTTGGCCACGATGGGGGTCGGGCTCGAGGTCCACTGCAACGGCGTGATGATCTGTGCCATCGAGCTCGCGGCCTGCTTCAGCTTGTTCGACAGGTCCGGGGTGGTGTTGGCGGTGAGCTTGGCCTGCCAGGAGTTCAGGTCCTTGAAGTCCATGTTCGCCGCGCCGACCGCGTAGTCGAGTGCGACCTGTTCGGCGTGCGCCCGGTCGGCCTCGGCACTGTGCAGCGCGCTGACCTGTTGGGATTTCGAGTGCGCCTGCCATCCGAAGAATGCCGAACTCGCGACGAGACACGCGATCCCGGCGCCGATCGCGAGTGTCCTGACCTTGATCGTCGGCCCGGCGGTCGCTCGCGGGGGTGCGACCGTCGCTTCCGGCGCGCCCTCGTCGGTCCGGTCCGCTTCCTTCAACATCGAGTCTCCTTGTGAGTGTGGTGGTACGGCAGCTGTTCTCAGTTGCCGCCGGCTATCGAGACGGGCACGCTGAGCGCGCCGCCCGCGCTGTCGCGGATCGCGGTGTCGAGCAGGTTCGAGACATCGAGGGTCCGGATGGCCGCGGCGCCCGCCCGGATCGCAGGCATGGTGGTGACCGCCAGGACCCGTAGCCCGGGGGCCGCCTTGTCCAGGAACTTCTGCACCTCGTCGATCAACGGGCCCGCGCCCTCGCTGATGCCCTCGGGGAACGGGGCGGTTCGGACGTCGTCGGCGGAATGATTTAGCCAGGTGCCCATATCGACGCCGAACTTCCGGATATCGACCGAGGCGGCGGCGAGGCCGCCCGGCAGCCAGGCGCTGTCGGCCAGCATGGCCTGGAACTTGTCCAGTACCACGGAGAGGTCGTCCTGGCGCGCGGTGACCATCTGCTCGTACAACGACCAGGCGCGGGACAGGTCCACCAGCACCAGTCCGTCGTCGGGGAGCGCGATATCGAGTTCGGAGATGATGGCGCGCAGCTGCTCGGGGTGGATCTGTTCCATCAAGCGGGTCAGCCGCGCCGACAGTTCCTGGACGGTGGTCGGTACCGCGACATTCGCGGGCGGCACCGTCGCATGGTTCGCCAGATATGGACCGCCCGACGACGGCGGCAGCACGGCCAGGTAGGGCTCGCCGAGCGCGGACAGGTTGTCGATCCGGAACTTGCTGCCGACCGGAATCGCGTAGTCCCCGTTGTACTTCCAGCGCACCTCGACGCCGTTCACGTTCGGGTTCAGGCCGGCGACCTCGCCGATCGGCACCCCGCGCAGCAGCACCTTCGACCCGACGGCCAGGCCGACGGAATCCGGCACGGTGAGCGTCGCGTCGCGGGTGTAGGGCGAGGGTTCCAGGCCGAGTCCCAGCACATTCATATACAGCACCGAACTCGCCGCGATGAGGCAGAGCCCGCCCAGTGACAGGGGAGTGCGCCAATTCATCGCAGGGCCCCCAGAATTCGAAGAATGTCGGCGAATGCCGGCGTGATATCGCTGTCGTCGCGGGTCCTGACCGAGTCGACGTTCACCGACGGATTGCGCAGGAATGGCAGCAGGGTGCCGGTGAGGAAGTCGGACACCGCGTTGACATCCGCGGGGACGTTCTCCGCGGTGGAGCGGGCCGCGGACACGCCCGACGCGAGCGATTCGAGCAGCGGGACCAACCACTGCCCGCCCTGGAAGATGGTGCCGATGGACGGCAGCAGGGTACCGACATACTTCAGCACGCCATCGTTGAGCCGGAACCAGTAGTGCACGGCGGGGTCGGAGAGCATGGCCGAGAGCTGGGGCGCGCTCGCATCGACCGACTCCGCCGTGGCGTTCAATTGCGTGAGCAGGCGGTCGATTTCGGAGTTCCGTGCGGCCAGGTCCTGCAGGTCGGTCGAGACAGTGCTCGCCATCCGTGAGACCTCGGGCGGGGCCGGCATCACCTTGTTGACTCCGATCAGGGTGTTCTGGACCTTCTGGATGTTGCCGCCGTTGATGAAGTTGGCCAGCACCGCCATGACATCCTCGAGCTGCGGTGGCGCGGTGGTGTGGCCAGCGGGGATGACCGCGTCCGCGGACAGGTAGCCGGTCGGGGCCGCGTCGTGGCCGTGCTCGAGGCCGACGTAGGTATCGCCGAGCAGGGTGTCCTGCCGGATGATCGCGGTGGTGTCCTCGGGAATCCGGGTGTCCGCCGCGATGCGTGCCCGGACCCGCACCGCCGATCCGGTCAGTTGTGTCGACAGCACCTGACCGATGCGCAGGCCGTCCATCATGACGTTCGCGCGGTCGGGAAGGTTCATGGCACTGGTGAATTCGAGTGTCAGGTCGTAGCCGTCGCCGATGCTGGTGCCCGGCAGGGGCACCCGATTGGGGTCGATCGCGCACGAGCTGCCGGCGAGCACCGTCGAGACCAGCACCGCGGCGGCGAGCACGGCCCTGGGGCCGATTCCGGTCGTCACTTGTTCTCCTTCGCCAGTGTCAGATCCAGGACGTTCGCGCCGTTCACCGTCGGGGGTTGCCAGCGCACGCCATCGCCCTTGGCGGTATTGCCGAGGAACGTGGCCACGCCCGGCAACACGGCGAGGAATCCGCGAATGTCTTCCGCGCGGGTGGCGGCGAGGCGGATGGCGTCGGCAGCGCGGTCGGCCAGCGGCCAGATGTCGCTGCCGTACTGGGTCTGGATCTCGTAGAGCATCTGGATCAGGGGACCCATGCCGCGGATCAGTCCGTCGACGCCGGGCCACGCCCCGTAGGTGAGGCTGGTGACGTCGGTCGGTAGCACCTCGGCGATGTGGCGGATCCCGCCCCAATCCGCCACGGCCTGATCGGTCAGCGGGGCGAGTGCGAAGATGATCGATCCGATATCGCCGACGATGCGGTCGGGGTCAGCCATGGCGCTCTGCGCGTCGATCATCAGTTGATGGGTATTACCCCCTTGTCCCGCAAGGGCTTTGGACAGCCCGTCGACTGCGTCCGAGACCGACCGATTGTCCCCCTCCGGGGCCACGCGATCGATGAAATCGGCGGCGGAGCCGGTGATCTCGGACAGGCTCTTGGGCGTCGCGGTGTTTCGCAGCGCAATACAGTTCCCGGGTTCCAGCCTGGCGCCCGACCCGTAATTGCCGACCAGCTCCAGGCTGCGGTCGGCGAGGATGGACTTCGAGCGCGTGACCGCCTTGACGTCCGCGGGATAGGACCGCCCGGAGTCCAGCTTGAAGGTGACGCGTACCTGGGCGCCCTGCGGCTCGATGCGGTCGACTTTCCCTACGTGATAACCCATTTGCGTGACCGGATTGCCGACATAGAGCCCGACGGCGTCGGGCATGAGCGCGCAGTATCCGGAGTCGGCCGAATGTGTGGAGCGGGTCACCGTCACCGCCGTGCCGACTGCGACCGCCGCCGTCAGCGTCACCGCACCGGCGGTGAAAGCCATTCTCTTCCGGTTCATCTCAGCAGGCCCGTCCCGGCACGGGGACGCACACCTGTGAAGCCAGCAGCTGCCCGCCGCCGAGCTGTGCGATGCCATCGGGAGTCAGCCAGGCGGCCAGCCGATCGCGCAGTGCGGACAGCCCCCCGATGGTCGGGTCCACGGAGCCCAGGAAGTCGCCGAGGGCCTGCTTCGCCTGCGCCACCGCCGCGCGGACATCCTGCTTGTGGTCGATGAAGTACTGTTCCTCGGGCAACAGCCGCGTCAGCACGTCGCCCAGCAGCTGATACGACTCGTTGAACCCGGCCCGGTAGGTGTTGTAGGTGGCGAGCACCGTTTCGAGATCGCGGAGGAACTGGAACACGAAATCCCGGTTGCTGTTGAACGCCGTGGTGTACTCCGACGCCAGACTCAGGGTGGTTCGGATCTGATCACGCTGCGCGGACATCACCTTGGCTATGCTGTCCAGCCCGGCGACCAAGGAGCCCACCGAGTCGGGGGAGTGCTGCAAACCGGTTGCCAGCTGGGCGATGTCACTGTGTACCGGCGTCCCGTCGGTATTGTCGGTGACCGGGGGGACGTCCTGTAGGACATCCGCGATCGAATAGGGCATCGTGACCCGTGAGGTCGGAATGACTGTGTCTCCCAAAGGTTTCTCCCCGAGCGGGACGATCGATACGTAATAGCCGCCGACCGCGGTGAGCATGCGGACCTCGATGGTCGAATCGGCGCCGACGAAGGCGTTCGTGGCGACGTCGGCGCGAACGCGCACTGCCGTCGGCTCCAGCGTCACGCCGGTGACCTTCCCGACCGACACCCCCGCGATCCGGACGTCCTCGCCGCCGCGGATTGAGGCCGCGTCGGTGGTTTCGAAGATGACGGGGTGGCGGCCCGGAGGGTGCAGGTAGACGACAGTGGTGGTCACCAGGACGGCCCCCGTGACACCGACGACGACGGACCCCAGGAGCTTGTCGTCGGATGCGATCCGCCGCAGGGTCCGGCGCATCGCGGGAAGCGCTCGGGCGGAACTCATTCGGGCTTGCATATCGCCACCTTGCTGCCGCTGAGCAGGACCTTGACGGTGTCGGGCAGGTCGGCCACGCCGTGCGAGCAGCCGAGCGCGGACCCCGCGCCGGGCGTTGTCAGCGCGGGCACCTGCAGACCTTCGAACGTGTTGGGAAGTAACCGAATCGCCTCGGCCGCCTGATTCATCGACGAGAACGTCGACCCGAGCAGCTTGTCGATGTCGAGATCCTCCTGGAGGCCGAGCTGCGTGATGAGCCGCGCCACCGGTCGCATGAACGCCGGCCCGTAGAGGTCGGTCTTGCGGAATTCGTCGAGCACCGTGTTCGCCGCGAGCACGGTGATGTTCAGGCTGCGCAGAAACTGGATGAGGTTGGCGGACTTTCCGCCCATCGACGAGTCGATGCGCGACATGTTGTCGACGAGGGTGGAGATCAGCTGCTGTCTGTCGCGCGCCTGGTCGGCGAGCTTGCGCAGGCTGTCGAGCATAGGAGCTAGACCGGTGCCGTCGCCCTGAAGCACGGTGAGCGCGTTCTCAGTGAAGGTGTTGATCTCCTGCGGGCTCAGGGTCCGCAGCACCGGCTGTAAACCGTTGAACAGCCGGGTGATATCGAACGAGGGCTGGGTCCGGTCGGTCGCCAGATGGGTCACCGGCGCGCCGGCATCGGCCGGAATCGACAGATCGACATACCGAATGCCGGTCAGGTTCTGGTATTTCACGGCCAGATGCGCATTGGCCGTCAGCTGATGGGGTTTCGCCAGCGCCAATGTCACCCGCGCGAGACTGCGTCCGTGATCACGGATGATCGAGATATCGCGGACCTTACCGATCTGCAGGCCGCGCATTCGGACATCGGAATCCTGGTGCAGGCCCGAGACATCGGTGAAATCCGCCGTCGCCGTGGCCGTCGGCCCCTCGACCGGTCGGCGGATCGCGGTGATCACCAGCGACAGCAGGACGAATGCGACCACGGCGGCGATCCCGAGCCGGACCAGGTAGCCGGTGATGATGCGGCGATGATTCATCGGCCCGCCTCCGGCGCCGCGGGCAGCATGCCCAGGGGAGCCGCGAGCGCGGGCAGCCGGTCCAGCACCACGCGCAATTGCAGTGTGCGCGTAGCACCGGTGCCGGAGAACGCGCGATCGTATTGAGCCACCAGGGTTTGCAGCTTCCCGGTCAGGCTGCCGTTTGCGAGCACAGCGGGAATGGTGTCGGTGATCTCCTGTACGGCCTGGACGACCGGGGTGAGCTCCTCACCGTGCGAGGCGAGCAGCTTCCCGGCCGCGCCGAACAGGCTGCCGCTGGCCAGACCGAGTCCGGCGGAGGCGTGGTCGAGGAGGGGGTCGTTCGCCCCGCGGCTGCCGTCGGGGAGATGGTTGTAGTCGAGGTCGTAGACGCCGTAGAGCCCCGCGGTCGTCTCGCGCAGGAAGACGGGCAGTACGTCGGCGACGTCGTTGAACGCGCTCAGCGATGAACTCGGCAGTGCCCGCTGGGTTTTCGCGATGCGATCGGCCAGCACAATGCCGGTGCGGATCATCGGATTCAGGCCGTCGGTGTAGCGCACCACCTTGTCGAGGGTGGTCATCATCTGCTGGGTCAGTGTCCCATCGACCACCAGCGACCCTCGTTCGATCATGGTTGACATCGAGTAGTCGCCCAGTGGATTCCGGCGCAGTAGCAGGCCCGTGGTCAGCTGCCGTCCGCCCGTGCCCCCGATGAGATTGACGGCGGTGACGCCGAAATAGTTCTCGGGCCGGTAGTCGATGTCGAAAGCGTCGGTCAGCCCGGAGATCCGGCTCGATTGCAACGCCACGGTGAGCCGCACTCGCTCGCCGTCGATCCGGTCGAGCGCGGTGATCGTGCCGACCGGTACACCGTGCAGCATCACGTGCGTTCCCGACGAGATGCCCGGAGCCACATACGGTGTGTCTATGCGCATGACGACCACACCGTCGTCGCGATCGAGCCGGTGCATGACGATACCGAACACGGCCAGCATCACAGTCACTGCGACGACGACGGCGGCGGCCAGGGACAGCGCTCGGCGCTGGGTGCGGTCGGTGCCGCGGATGAAGTCCTGATGCATGAGTCAGCCCTTGAACTCCATGACGGGGCTCAGGCCCCAAATCGATACGGACAGAATGAAATTGAGAGTCACGATGAGAATCAGGCTCATCCGGATCGCCCGCCCGGACGCCGATCCGACCCCGGCGGGCCCGCCCTCGGCGAAGTAGCCGAAATAGCAGTGCACGAAGGTGACGGCAATGCAGAACACGACGGCCTTCAACAGGGAGAAGGCCACTTCGCCCACGTCGAGGAACTGCCCGAAGTAGTGGTCGTATGTGCCCGGCGCCTCGTGCCGGAATAGTTTGACGACCGTCCCGCCGGTCACGAAGCTGACCACCAGAGCCAGCAGATAGGACGGGATGACGCACAGCATCCCGCCGATCAGCCGGGTGCCCACCACGAACGGAATCGCCTGCAGGCCGAGCACTTCGGTGGCATCGATCTCCTCGGAGATGCGCATGGCGCCGATCTCGGCCGTCATCCGGCATCCGGCCTGGGCGGCGAAGCCAATGCCGGTGAGAATGGGCGCGATCTCGCGAATGTTGGCGAACGAGCCGATGATGCCGCTGAGCGCGCCGAACCCGAGCAGGTTGAGCGCGTCATAGGCCTGGATCGCGATGGCGATGCCGACCGAGAGTCCGAGCAGCACCATCAGGCTCACCACGCCGCCGTCGACGACCAGCGAGCCGCGCCCCCAGGCCATGCTGTTC
Organism: Nocardia tengchongensis; assembly: GCF_054781395.1. Lineage (NCBI taxonomy): Bacteria > Bacillati > Actinomycetota > Actinomycetes > Mycobacteriales > Nocardiaceae > Nocardia > Nocardia tengchongensis. The sequence continues at coordinate 16,852 of NZ_BAAGUM010000006.1, read as the reverse complement.
ATGGTCTGCAGCGTCTGCCGCCGATACATGCGCACGGTCTTCGGCAGCAGGTAGGTCGTTTTGGCGACGAACAGTGCGCCACGGCCGATTTCGGCGAAGAACTGCGAGGCGCCGTGCTGGATCGGGCGTAGCGCGGCGGTGATCCGGGGAATCGGGGTGTGCTTCGAAGCGGTCATCGTCACGACACCTGGTTGGGGAAGAACATCGACTGGAACTGTGTGAACAGCAGATTGGTGATGAAGATGGCCACCACGCTGAGCACGACCGAGGCATTGACCGCGTCGGCGACACCGCGCGGACCGCCCTTGGCCTCAAGGCCGCGCAGGCTCGCGACGAGCACCACGATGGCGGCGAACGCCATCGCCTTGGCGATCGCGAAGACCACATCGGTCACGGTGGCGAAGGCCCCCAGTGACTGCCAGAAGCTGCCTGGCACCAGACCGTTGACCGAGACGGCGATGAACAACCCGGCGAAGACGCCCGCCGAGATGATGACCGTGCACAGGATCGGCGAGATCAGGACCATGGCCAGGAAACGCGGCATCACCAGGCGCTCGACGGGATCGATGCCCATGACCCGCATGGCGTCGGTCTCTTCCCGGATGGTCCGGGACCCGAGATCCGACGCCACCGCCGACGCGGCGGCCCCGCTCATGAGCAGGCCCGTCGCCATCGGCGCGCCTTGGCTGATTACGCCCAGCCCGCTGGCCGCGCCGGCCAGCGAGTTCGCGCCCACCTGGCCCATGAGCCCGCCGACCTGGACCGACACCTCGGCGCCGATCGGAATCGCCATCAGTAGCGCTGGCAGCGCGGTGACCTTGAGCAGCGTCCAAGTCTGCGTCAGCAATTCGATGATCGGAAGCCGCCCGCGCACGGTGTCGACCACGCTGTAGGTGAGAACGGCGGCGGCGAGCTGTGTGGTTCGGCCGATGGTGGAAAGGCTCCGTTCGGCTTTGGTGGTGAGGAACTGTACGAGCGGCGTCGCTGCCGTATCACTCATTCGATGGCACCTTGCTGGCTGTTCGCGGATTGAGATGCCTCGAGGCGGCGTGCCCCCGAAGGCTCGGCGATGGGGGACACACCCGGGCTCAAACTGTGTCGGCGGTCACCCGAGGTGGCGATCACGATGCCACATTACGGACACAATGCGCAAGCAAATGCGTACAAGTTACATGCAGATGCTACGCATTTGATTTCCGCGCGCAGTGAAATACTCCTGTTTGCGTTGGCAAATTGCAGTATGCCCTGCGCATTCATTTCGGTCACGCGTCCGATACGGAGATGGCGAGACTCGGGCAGGACGCGGCAGCGAGGATGGCCAATGGCCGGTGCTCCTCGGTCGCGTCGGTGGTGAGGACCGTCGTCCCGTCCGTGTCGAAGTCGAACAGGCCCTCCGAGACGGCGATGCACTGTCCGTGGCTGTCGCACAGCGAGGAGTCGATCGAGACTTTCATGAGTTCTCCCTGGTGGATCGGTGATGATACTAATGTTATTGAAACAGCATGATTAGTAACATGGAAGGGGTCTCATGACCACGTCGACCCGCCCGCTGCGTGTGGCGATCGTCGGAGCCGGGCCAGCCGGCATCTACGCCGCCGACGCGCTGATGAAGTCCGGCGCCCTGGTGAGCATCGACCTGTACGAGCGCATGCCGGCGCCCTTCGGGCTGCTGCGCTACGGTGTCGCGCCTGACCATCCACGGATCAAGGCCATCGTGTCCGCGCTGCACAAGCTGCTCGACAAACCGCAGGTGCGGTTGCTCGGCAATATCGACGTCGGCGCTGACATCACCCTCGACGAGCTGCGGTCGTGCTATGACGCGGTGGTCTACGCCACCGGCGCGAATGCCGATCGGGCACTGCCGATTCCGGGCGTCGACCTCGAAGGCTCCTACGGTGCGGCGGATTTCGTGTCCTGGTACGACGGCCATCCTGACGTGCCGCGCACCTGGCCACTGGATGCGAAAAAGGTCGCCGTCCTCGGTGTCGGCAATGTCGCCCTCGATGTCGCCCGCATCCTGGCCAAGACCGCCGAGGAACTGCTCCCGACCGAGATCCCGCCCAATGTCCACGCGGGCCTGAGCGCGAATCAGGCCGTCGAGGTGCACGTCTTCGGCCGCCGCGGTCCCGCCCACGCCAGATTCACCCCGCTCGAGCTGCGCGAGCTCGATCACTCCCCAACCATCGAGGTCATCGTCGACCCGGCTGATCTGGTCTACGACGAGGCTGCGCTGGCGCTGCGGCAGTGTTCCAAGCAAGTAGAGCTCATCTGCAGCACACTTGAGCAATGGGCGGCGCGTGAACCCGGTGAGCGGCCGCATCGGCTGTTCCTGCACTTCTGTGAGAACCCGGTCGAGCTGCTGGGCGACGGGGAGGGCCGCGTCCGGGCGCTGCGGACCGAGCGCACCCGTCCCGGCGGGGCCGAAGTCGTTGCGGCAGGCGGTGATCACACCGACTGGGAGGTGCAGGCCGTCTATCGGGCCATTGGCTATCTGTCCGAACCCGTGCCCGGGGTGCCGTTCGACGAATGCGCGGGCGTCATTCCCAACGAGGCGGGCCGGGTGCTCGCCGAACCCGACTCGGACGCACCCGAACAGCGGTATCTGCCCGGCGTCTATGTCACCGGGTGGATCAAACGCGGTCCGGTGGGCCTGATCGGTCACACCAAAGGTGATGCGAGCGAGACGATTTCCTCGCTGCTCGCCGATGTGGACCGGCTCGCCCGGCCCGCGTCCCCGCAGCCCGAGGCGGTGATCGAGCTGCTCGAGAGCAAAGGCATCGCCTTCACCACCTGGTCCGGCTGGCAGCAGCTCGATGCCTACGAGCGAGAGCTGGGCGCTGCCGAAGGGCGGGAGCGGGTCAAGGTCGTCGAGCGCGACGTGATGGTCGCGGTCAGCCGGTCGTCCGCCGCGGCCGGAGATTGCCGTGCCAGTATCGAACCATGATGTCGGCCGATACCCGCAGCGCCCTCGAGTCCTTTCTCGCCATTGCCGAAGGCGGCGAGGTCAAGGTGCCCGAGAGCCGGACCGATATCGCCATCCTCACCGCGGCGGCGGCGGTCATCAGCGAGAACGGTGAACGCAATCTCACTATCGACGCGGTGGCCGAACGGGCCGGATTCACTCGAATGACCGTCTTCCGGCGCTTCGGCAGCCGGGAGCGGCTGGTGCAGGCAACCTACGCCAACGAACTGCGCACCGTGCTCGATCGGATCGCGATCGCGGCGGACTCGGCGCACAACCGGCGCGATCGCGCCGAAACCGTTGTCCGGCAGCTGATCTCCGTGGCCCAGGGCAATTCGATCTTCCAGCGGCTGGCGCAGGTGGAGCCGTCGGCGATCGTGAACGCGTGGCGCGGGACCGAGCTCGACGGCCAGGCCTGGGGTGCGGGATTGATCTCGCATTTGTTGCAGGACGAGCAGCTCGAGGATCCGCTGGCGGCCGACGAGGCGGATTTCGTGGGTCACGTACTGATGCGACTGGTGATGTCGCTGTTGCTGGCGCCGGTCGCGCCGGCACATCGGGCGGCCTCCGACCAGTCGGACTTCGTGCGCAAGATCGTCGAACGCGTGTTGCCGCATTAGCCATTTCGACCCGCGGCCCACGGGCCGGCGACTCGCTCGCCGCGCTTGGGGGCCCCTTGATGTGACACCCGATACATGTTACCAATACATCATGAACGGTAACATTAGTAACGCAATGGCGGTGCTACTCGCCGACCCCGCGATCCAGCTGCCGGGCGAGGGTGCGATCCCACTCCCGCCCGAACTGCACGCAAATCAGACGGCCGCATGGATCGTGATCGTGCTGCTGTACGTGGGCGCGGCCGCGGCGGTGGGCTGGGCGGCGTGGAAACTGTTCCGCCACCGCGAGGTACTACCGTCGGTGCTGGTCGTGGCTGGTTTCATCGCGGCCAATATCGAGCCCCTCGGTGACCAGGCGGGCCTGGTCAAGTACGCGGCCGACATCCCGTGGTTCCACTACTCGATCATGGGACGCTCGATGCCGGCCTTCATCCTGGTCGGCTGCATGCCGTATGTGGCGGTCGGCGGGTACTACGCCTACCGCTACATCGCCGAAGGCCGGTCGCTGCGGGACATCTTCATGCTGTCGGCCGTCTACGTCGGCGTGCCCGAGATCGTCGCCGAGATGCTGCTGCACCACTGGGGGATCATCGTCTACTACGGCGACAATCCGACCCGGATCCTGGGCATCCCGCTGTACTCCATCGTCCAGAACACCACCCTCCTGCCGGTCTACGGCATCGCCATCTACTTCGGTGTGCGCTATCTGCGTGGGGCACAACAGCTCTGGATGATCCTGTTCATCCCCGCGCTCACGATCGGCTACATCCTGGGCGTCAGCTGGCCCGTCTACCAGGCGGTCCAGTCCTCGGCGCCGTGGCCGGTCACCTGGGCCGCGGGCCTGATCGTCTGCGTCACCTCGCTGGCGGTCACCTATGCGCTGCTCCAGATCCCCGTCCTGCGTGAACTGCGTGAACGCGCCGTGACCGCACCCGATGGCGGCTACGCCACCACTGCCGACATCGTCTGAAAATCGTTGTGAAGGAAGGTTTTCCCATGGTTTCGACCAATTCCGCCCAGGACCGGACCGGCCTGGGTCTCGTCGCGCCCCCGCCACCCGGCCCCCGCGGCTGGGCCGCGCTGGACATGTGGCGGGGCATGGTGAGCGACCCCTACCTCTATCCGGGCAAGATCACCGAGAAGTACGGTGACGTGGTATCGCTCCCGGTCCCGGGCGCCGAGATCGTGCTGCTCGGCTCCCTCGACCACATCAATCACGTCCAGGTCAGTAATGCCGCCAACTACAAGCGCGCGGACTGGGTCACCGAGTACGAGAAGCCGGTCGAGCACAAGTTCCGGTTCTTCGCCTTCGACGACGCCGACTGGGCGCGCGGCCGCAAGATGATGAAGCCGCATCTCACCAAGAAGTCGCTGCTGGATCTGGAATCGCTGTTCGACGAGGCGATTTCGGAGCAACTCGACCACTGGGAGCGGTTGGCCGACACCGGCGAGACCTTCGATCTACAACGCCGGATGAAGGTGCTGACGGTCGCGGTCCTGTTCAACGCGCTGTTCTCGCGCCGGCTCACCGAGGCCCGATTGCAGTGGGTCATCGACCACCTGATCGACGTCATGGGGGCCATGACCGCGCGCACCCTGATGTGGTCGGTGCCGACCCGGATTCCGCGGCTGTGGGAGCGGCGCGGTATTCGGGCGCAGCGCGAACTCGATCTGTTCCTGACCGACATCGTCGCCGAGCGGCGTGCCAACCCGACCGACAGCGGCGACATGCTCAATGTGCTGCTCGCCGCGACCTATGACGACGGCACCCCGCTCGAGGACGAGAAGGTGCTCGCGGAAATGGTGGGTCTGGTCGTCGGTGGGTTCGACACCACCTCCGCCGCACTGACCTGGACCTTCGGTCAGGTCGCCCGGCATCCCGAGGTGGAGGAGCGGCTGCTCTACGAGCTGAACTCCGCCGGAGGTGACTCGCTCTCGCCCACCGAAACCAGCAATCTGGTCTATGCGCGTGCGTGTTTCGACGAGGCGCAGCGGTTGCAGGGCGGGCTGGTCATCAATCCGAAGGTGGCCATCGACGACGATGTGATCGGCGGCTACCGCATCGCGGCGGGCACCACGGTGGTCAGCTCCAACATCTCGATCCAGCGCGACCCTCGGTACTGGGACGACCCGGCGCGGTACAACCCGGACCGCTGGCTGGACCGCGCGGTCCGGCGGGATGCGTACATTCCGTTCGGTCGCGGTCCCCGGCTGTGCCTGGGCATGCACATGGCCTACATCGAGGGCACGCACACCGTGGCGGGCGCATTCAAACGCTTTCGGGTCGAGGTGGATCCGCGCCACCGCCTGGAGCCCAAGTATCGGATGACGGTGGAGATGAAGAACGGGCTGCCGGTCAAACTGGTCAAGCGGGGCTGAGCCCGGCTACACCACCCAGGACCACAAATAGGTGTGTTTGGTCGTGGTGAACGCCTCGAACGTCTCGATCCGGCGGATGCCGGGCAGCAGCGCGATCTCGTTGAGCAACGCCGAGAGCAATGCGGCCCGCGTCGGTGCGAAGGCGGTCGCGATGAAGTCGAATTCGCCGAGGGTCCGGCTCAGTTGCGGGAGGTCGGCGCGGGCGAGCAGTGCGCCCGCGGCCTCGTCGAATCGGCCGTCGCGGACGGTGATTCCGACGAAGGCGTATGCCCCGATCCCGAATTGGGAGATATCCGATACCGCCTGGATCCGGATCACGTTGTCCGCCAGCAGACGTTTGATCCGGGACCGTACGGTGCCTTCGGAAATATCGAGTTCCGCGGCGATGCTGCGGTTACTGCGGCGGGCGTCGACCTGGAGGTTGTCGATGATCGCGAGATCGAGTTCATCGGCGGTGTCGCTGGGCCGGGCGGTCGGTGCCGTACCCGGGTCCACCGACAGCAACCCCCAGTCGGAGTCGAACCGGAGCACATCGAGCACCGGGTATCCGCGTACCTGGTCGACGCCGGGGATGCCGGCCAGTGTCACCCCCAGCAACTCGGCCAGATGGGTGCGGTCGCGACCCAGGATGGGCACGATCAGATCGTGACGGCCGGTGGTGATCGTGACGGAGATGCTTTCCGGTAGCGCGGCCACGTCGGCGGCGATCTGGAGAGCGGGGCGTTCACTGACGTTCAGAGCGGCGAAAGCGAACTCCCGGTGCCCGAACACTCGCATGTCCGTCACCGCGACGACCCGCATGACGTCGCACTCCTCCATGCGGCGGATGCGCGCGGCCACCGTTATCTCGTTGATGCCCAAGGCATTCGCCAGCGAACGGTTGGTCTCGCGGCCGTCGACGCGCAGGCGGGCGAGCAGGGCGCGATCGAGCTCGTCCAGCGGTTCGACGTCGACGCGGGTCATGGCAGCGAGTATCGCAGAACTCGTGCCCGCGCCGGTCAACGCGCCGGGCAAGTATCTGAGTGTTGCTCAGAAATCTGATATGCCTGGGTTGGTGAATTCGTGTGGATGGTGCGTTGACCACTTGGGATCAGCGCCGTTACAGTCATGAGTGGCACTTGGAAATAAATGAGTGTCACTCATGAAAGGGCCCTGATGGCTGAAGCATTCATCTACGACGCCATCCGCACCCCACGCGGAAAAGGCAAGAAGACCGGTGCGCTGTACACGGTCAAACCCATCGACCTGGTGACCGGGTTGATCAAGGACCTGCTCGCCCGGCATCCGCAGCTCGATCCGGCCGTGATCGACGACGTGATCCTCGGCGTCGTCAGCCCGGTCGGCGACCAGGGCGCGGATATCGCCAAGATCGCCGCGCTGGCGGCCGGATTGCCGCCCACCACCGCGGGCGTGCAGGTCAACCGCTTCTGCGCCTCTGGCCTGGAGGCTGTGAACACGGCGGCCCAGAAGGTTGCATCCGGTTGGGAGTCACTGATTCTGGCCGGTGGCGTGGAATCCATGTCGCGGGTACCGATGGGGTCCGACGGCGGCGCGTACGTGCTGGATCCGGCGACGAACTACGACGGCCACCTGGTGTTGCAGGGCATCGGCGCGGATCTGATCGCCACCACCGAGGGCTTCGATCGCGGCGATGTCGACGCCTACGCGGCCCGCTCGCATCAGCGGGCCGCGGCGGCCTGGTCGGGCGGATACTTCGCGAAATCTGTTGTGCCGGTACGAGACCGGACGGGGCAGGTGATCCTGGACCACGACGAGCTGCTGCGGCCGGAGACCACGGTCGAGACCCTGGCGGCGCTGCCGCTGTCCTTCGACACACTCGGGAAGCTCGGCGGGTTCGATGCCGTCGCGCTGCAGCGTTACCACTGGGTCGAGCGGATGAATCACGTTCACCACCCTGGCAATTCGTCGGGCATCGTCGACGGCGCGTCGCTGGTGCTGATCGGCAGCGAGCAGGTCGGCAAGGAATTCGGGCTGACGCCGCGCGCCCGGGTCGTCGCGACGGCGGTGTCCGGTGCGGAACCGACGATCATGCTGACCGGTCCCACACCCGCGGCCCGGAAAGTGCTGGCCAAAGCGGGACTGACAGTCGACGACATCGACCTGTACGAACTCAACGAGGCCTTCGCGGCGGTGGTGCTGAAGTTCCAGAAGGACCTCGGCATTCCTGACGACAGGATCAACGTGAATGGCGGGGCCATCGCCATGGGGCATCCGCTCGGTGCGACCGGCGGCATGCTCGTCGGCACGGTGGTCGACGAACTGGAGCGGCGCGGTGCCCAGCGTGCGCTCGTCACCCTGTGCGTCGGCGCGGGTATGGGCATCGCAACTATCGTCGAAAGGGTCTGACACATGCCGGACATCAAGTGGGACAACGACTCCGAGGGCATCGTCACACTGACGATGGACGCCGAGGGCGTGTCGGCCAACACCCTCACCGAGCAGTTCCAACGTGAGTTCACCGAGGTGGTGGCGCGGCTGGGCCAGGAACGGGAATCGATCACCGGCGTGATCCTGACCTCGGCGAAGAAGACCTTCTTCGCCGGGGCGGACCTGAATCGCATCCTCGCGACGGACACGGCCGCGGTGCCCGCCCTGGCCCGCGAGCTGAACCTGATGAAGGCCAACCTGCGCAAGCTCGAGACACTCGGTCTGCCAGTGGTGGCCGCCATCAACGGTGCGGCGCTAGGCGGGGGATACGAGCTCGCGCTGGCCTGCCACCACCGCGTCGCGCTCGACGTTCGCGGCAGCGAGATCGGTTTGCCCGAGGTGACTCTCGGCCTGCTGCCCGCCGCCGGCGGCGTCACGCGCACCGTGCGCATGTTCGGTGTACAGCGGGCGCTGACGCAGGCGCTGTTGCAAGGTCAGCGTCGCAAGCCCGCCGCGGCCCTGCAGGCCGGGCTGGTCGACGAGCTCGCCGCGAGCCCCGAGGAGCTGCTCGCCAAGGCCCGCACCTGGATCAAGGCGAACCCGGATGCACAACAGCCCTGGGACGTAAAGGGTTACCGCATTCCCGGCGGAACCCCCGCGGTGCCCGCCTTCGCGGCCAACCTGCCCGCGTTCCCCGCGAATCTGCGCAAGCAGCTCAAGGGCCAGCCGATGCCCGCGCCGCGGGCGATCCTGGCCACCGCCGTGGAGGGCACCCAGGTCGACCTCGACGGCGCCTTCCTCATCGAGACCCGCTACCTGATGGAGCTGGTCACCGGCCCGGTCGCGAAGAACATGATCCAGGCGTTCTTCTTCGACCTGCAGACGATCACCAAGGGCTCCGCACGTCCCGACGGCTATCCGGTGACCACATTCGAGAAGGTTGTGGTGCTGGGTGCGGGCATGATGGGCGCGGGCATCGCTTACTCGCAGGCGCGGGCGGGCATGCGGGTCGTACTGAAGGACGTCACCATCGAGGCCGCCGAGAAGGGCAAGGACTACTCGAAACGGTTGCTGGACCAGGCCGTCGCGAAGGGGCGGATGACCGCCGAACAGCGCGACGGGATTCTCGATCGCATCCATCCGACCGCCGACTACGCCGACTGCGCGGGAGCGGACCTGGTGGTGGAAGCGGTGTTCGAGGACCCGGCGTTGAAGCGGGCCGTCTTCGCCGATGTGGAGCAGGTGCTGAAGCCGGACGCGCTGCTCGGATCGAACACCTCCACGCTGCCGATCACCGAACTGGCGCAGGGTGTTTCGCGTCCGGAGGACTTCATCGGACTGCACTTCTTCTCGCCGGTGGACAAGATGCCGCTGGTCGAGATCGTCGTGGGGGAGAAGACCAGTGACGCGGCGCTGGCCAAGGCCATCGACTACACCCTGGCCATCAAGAAGACGCCGATCGTGGTCAACGACAGCCGCGGCTTCTTCACCAGTCGCGTCATGGCCGGATTCCTCTTCGAAGCAGTCGCCATGCTGGGCGAGGGCATCAGCCCGGTCTCGATCGAACAGGCCGGCGTCCAGGCCGGATTCCCCGCTCCGCCACTGCAACTCCTCGACGAACTCACCCTCACCCTCCCGTTGAAGATCAACAATCTGATGCGCGAGGCGTTCGAAGCGCAGGGCAAGGTGGTGACCGGAGTCGAAGCCGGCCCGGTGCTGGAACGCCTCGTCACCGAGCACCACCGCGGCGGCCGATCCACCGGCGCCGGCTTCTACGACTACGACAGCGACACCGGCAAGCGCGTCGCCCTGTGGCCCGGCCTGCGCGAAATCTTCGGTGGCACCACCGAGATTCCGTTCGAGGACATGAAAGAGCGCATGCTCATCCTCACCGCCCTCGAAACAGTCCGATGCTTCGACGAGGCCGTCCTGCGCTCGATCCCCGAAGCCAATATCGGCTCGATCCTCGGCATCGGCTACCCCGCCTGGACCGGCGGCGTCATCCAGTACATCAACCAATACGACGGTGGCGTCCCAGGTTTCGTAGCCCGCGCCACCCAACTCGCCGACCGCTACGGCTCCCGCTTCCAACCCCCAGCCAGCCTGACCGACCTGGCCGCATCCGGAAAACCCTTCGAATAGGGGTTCCGGTAGTAACCGCCGAAAAAGCAACGGATATGGCGCAACCCCTGGCCAGGGCGAGGCTTGCTGAGCCACTAGCCGTCGTGGCGGCCGAGGACTTGGGTCTGAAGGCGTTGACGGAGGTCGGTTTCCTCGGGTGTCATCGGGTCGCCAGGGCGCCGGATTCGTGCGGGGATGAGCCGGATCAGCTGATCGTCGTCGGTGGTTTGTTCGGCTTCGGCCAGTGCGCGGTAGAGCGAGGCGACCGAGGGGTGCTTGCCCGCGTTCTTCCCGGTTTTGATGGTGAGCTTCGTCGCGATGTCGGGTACGGCGACGCCTCGCACTTTCAGGGCGAGGGCGAAGGTGAGCGAGTCGTCGTCGATGACCTTGGGGCGCCCGCCGTGGTTGCCTCTGGAAGCAGCGATGAGCTGGCCTTCGAGGGTCTTTTCCCGGATGTAGTTGCGTTCGATCTGTCCGGCGACGGCCAGGACGGCGAAGAACATCGCACCCATGCCGTTCGTGTCGTAGATCCCGGGGAGGGGGCCGGTCAGCAGTTCGAGCTGGATACCCCCTGTCCGGAGGTCGGCGGATAGGGTCATCAGTTCGGTTGCGTTGCGGGCCAGGCGTTTGAGTTCGTTGACGGTCAGCACGACCAGTGTGTCGGCCGCGGCCTGCTTGAACTGATGTGCCAGCGCGAGGGGACAACTGAAATCCAGTTGTTTTGCGTATTTCCGGTCGGATTGACTACACGCATGATTGTCATCACCGCCGCTTCCGGGGCGCTGGGCAGCCTCGTCGTCGAACGCCTGCCCGCCGACCTGGTCCGGCCCGCTGTCCGGCATCCGCGTCACCCCGGTCAGGTGCGGGCCGACTACGACGATCCCGCCAGTATGCGCGAGGCATTCTCCGGAGCCGAACGGCTGCTGTTGATCTCCTCTCCCGAACTGGACCCCGCGCGCCGTCTGCGCCACCACCTCGGCGCCCTCCAGGCGGCACAGCAGGCGGGAGTGAAGTCGGTGGTCTACACCAGCTTCCTGGGCGCCGACACCAACCCGACAAGGCTGACCGAGGCCCACCATGCCACCGAGCAGGCCATCATCGAAAGCGGTCTTCCGTGCACCATTCTTCGAAACCCGCTCTACAGCGAGCCATTTCTGCCTCCACGAACAGCGTCCGAGGTGCTGAGCGGAACGGGCGGCAAGGGACTGAACACTGCCTTCCGCACTGATCTCGCACAGGCCGCGGCCACAGTGCTCATCGAAGACGGCCACCTGGGACGCGCCTACGATCTGACCGGACCGCTGTGGACCTTCCCCCAGCTTGCTGCCGCACTCGGGCTGCCCTACCGGGAACAAACACCACCCGGCCCGATGGGCTGGTTGCACACCCTGGTGCGCTCGGGTGAATTCGAACGACAAACAGGCGACCTAGAAAATCTGCTCGGCCGCCTGCCGACACCGATCATTCCGCGCGCCGTCGAGTGAAACGTCCACGCGCGGCAGGACGCGGCAGTGCACGCTAACTAGCCGATTTTCGTGCGGTGTCGGGGCCGGGTCAGCATTGGAATATATGGCTGATGCCAGTGCTCTTGGGGCATCCCCGGCGGGTAGGGCCGAGAGCTGGCTGGCCATATGGGTGGTGGTCTCACCGTGGTTCAGGGCGGAGGTCAGGGGTTTCCCGGATGCTGGGTTCGATTGGAAGTCAATAGCTTCGGTGCATGCGATCACGAATTGTTCTCGCCGGACTCTGCGCTGGTACCGCGGTAGTGCTGCTCGGCTGCTCTACAGTTCAGCGGGCCACCTCGTTGCAGAACGACCTCGACGGACTGACGGCTGCGGGCGCGGCGGGCGCGATCGAGACCGTCACTGACAAGCACACGACACTGGTGCTGACCAGCGGCGTCGGAAACCGATCGACCGGAGCGGCGATGCCGGAGCACGGCCGGGTGCGCATCGGCAGCGTCACGAAGACGTTCACCGCCGCCGTGGTGATGCAGCTGGTCGCAGAGGGGAAAGTGAACCTGGACAGCCCGGTCGACACCTACCTGCCGGGGCTGCTGTCCGGCGACGCCGCCGACGGCCGTGTTATCACCGTCCGGCACCTGCTGCAGCATCGCAGCGGGATTCCCGAGTTCGCCGGCCAACCGGGGGCCGACGAGCTGACCGCGGCCGCCGAGGACCGGACCCTGGCACCGGCTGAGTCGGTATCGATCGCCCTGCACCAGCCAGCGCAGTTCGCGCCCGGAACCCGATTCGCCTACACCAACACCAACTACATCGTGCTCGGCATGCTGATCGAGAAGGTCACCGGTCACAGCTATTCCGATGAGTTGTCCGAGCGGATCATCGGCCCGCTCGGCCTGCACGACACTTATTTACCCCCGCCCGGTGACCGCGAGATCCACGGCGAGCACCCGCACGGCTACCAGGAGACAGCGGCCGGGCCGGTCGATGTGTCCAGGATCGAACCGTCCATTCCCTGGGCGGCGGGAGCGCTGGTGTCGACCGGGCACGACCTCAACACGTTCTGGCGGGCCCTGTCCGACGCGCGGCTGGTCCCGGCTCCTCAACTGGCCGAGATGACCACACCGCAGGACGGCGCGAGCGAGGACGAAGGCCGCGGCTACGGACTCGGTGTCGGTTCGACGGAACTGTCCTGCGGAGTGCGCTTCATCGGCCACAGCGGCGGAATTCCCGGCTACTACACCAACTCCGGAGCTACCTCCGACCGCGCTGTGACGATCACCTTCACCCAGGAACCACGCACCCGACCGGATGTCCAGGCCATGCTCGAACACGCCCTCTGCCCCTAACCTGCTGGATAGGTCTTCCAGGCAGCCATCAGCCTGCTCCGCGCCGGACACTCGAAATCAAGTCGCAGTCGCTCAGAATGCCCCCGAGTTCGGCCAGGAACCGTCGCAGTGCACCCAACGCAATAAAGCAGTGCACCCAACGCAATAAAAAGGGCCTGCGCGCTGACCGAACCGGCCAGCGCGGGCGGACGAAGGTCAACTGGCCGTGTCGATCCGAGGCCCGCGGAACGTCGGCAACTAGGCACCCTTCTATGTCTAGACGTCTGTCCGATCCCACGAAAGGTGCGCGTAGATCAACCCTGCAGCCAGGCCGCTCGCACCTCTTTCCGGATTGGTGGGGGTGAGTTTGTCCAGGAAGGGATGCGTGTGCGGAACAGAATCCGCGAAGGCCTGCGAGGGTCGCGGCATCGGCATGGCGCGCATAGCGGTCGCCATGACTTACCCAGCGCGCATTCCATCGATGGCGCGATCGTGGGCCAGCGGTCAGTTCGACGCGGCAGATCGGTGCCAGGCGGAGACCTTTAATGCATGGGGATCGTGTTGGCGTGGAGGCAAGGACGGTGTTCTTGTCGGTGGGATAGGTAGGTGGTGTTGGTGGCTAGCGGTGAGGGCTACTATTTTTCGTTCGACTCGGCGTGCATTGGACTGACGCTGTGGCGGCGGCGAACGACAAGGACCGCCGCGATCGCTATCGCGGTTACAGCCACTGCGGCGATGGCGTAACTGGGGCCGCGCAGGGTTTTCTCCAGTTCATGCCAATTAGCGCCGACCGCGTAGCCGGCAAGGGTCAGGGACGCTGTCCATGGCAGGCATCCGGCGAGAGTGTAGAGACCGAATTTGATCGGTGGCATGCCAGCGATCCCGGCTGGCAGGGAGATGAACGTCCGGATCCCTGGAAGAAGGCGTGCCCAGAACACCGATGCCGCACCGCGATTGACGAACCAGTCCTGAGCTCGGTCGATGTCATCCTCGCGAAGGAGGATATACCGGCCCCAGCGATGCAGGGCGGCCCGGCCGCCGTAGCGGCCGACCCACCACGCCGCGTAGCTGCCGATGACATTTCCCATCGTGCCGGCGACGATGACCGCAACCACGTTCGGGTGCTGGCCACTGACCGCACCTGCGGCGAGGGCTCCACCGAGGAGCATTGTCACCTCAGAAGGAATTGGGATGCAGGCGGATTCCGCGGCCATCAGCAGCAGAATCGCGACCAGACCATAGCTGATGATCACTTGCTGCATCGCGGACCCCCAACGACAAAGCGGGATGCGCGAAGGGGAGGGGCGTCAGAGGCTGGAAGGTGGATATCGGGTGCGGTCGAAGTCACGGTGCCACCTTCACAAATCGTCGCTGTGAACACGCTGAGTCGGTGACGGCGGTCATGTTCGGCACACCTGGCGTGAACCGAAGATGCGGCTGTGCGTTCCGCAACGGATCGCAGATGTCAATTAGATTAGCCTTGCCTAATATTTCACTGGTGATCGTCGGGCGAGGGCATGAGGGGCTCTCGCCCGACGACCGACCAGGAGCCGCACCCTGCCGCCTGGCGCACCCGCAGACGTCACCTTGCGCGGCGGTGCACGCTGTGGGCCATTCTTCGGTACCCAAGCAGCCAGATTCCGCATGAGCGCGCCACGCAGCGAGAACCGCCCGCGTCGACGTCAGGCCGCGCCCCACCCGAAAAGGCCGGTCCCGGGTGGCTGATAGTCCGCATCACAGAGTTCATCGCTGGTGAACGATGGTGGATCGTCGAGTCCAGTGCCGGCCGGTCGAGCGTCCGAATGTCGTATCCAGCAATGACATTCGCGGTCAACACCCCTGTGCGGCCGCCATGCCCCCGCGGGCATCGCCGGAGCGGTCAATCGGCGGAAAGCGGGGAGTGTTGACGGCGGCCGAGTTGAGATGGGTCCTCGAAATCGAGCAGGTCCTGGTCGGGAGGCGCTTCCTCTCGACTGATGCCGGGTCCGCGCGATCGGACGCGGGCAAATATTTACGCCGCTCCGGTGAAGGTACCCGCCTGTGCGTTGAACACGGCGGCTTCGACCGCGGCCACGGCAGCTTTCGGGACGAAGCGACGGCCGCGTGCGCGCACCAGGTTCTCGATCGACTCGGCGTCCCATCCAGGGCATTGCTTCCCAGCCGCCCGCACGACAGACAGCAAAGTGATAAGGGCTTCGGTGCGCGGATCGGGGCTGTGATTGTCGAGCAGCGTGCGCTGCATCGAATGCCGCAGTGCCCGTTTACGTTCGAGATCGAGGGTGGGCCACGCATCGAACGGCACCAGCCCCAGGATCCGGCCACGTTCGTGTCGGACTCGGCCGTCAGCGACGAGTCGAGCCGATACTGTCGCACGCAGCCCACGCCCGCAGTCGGTGATCATGCGCGCCGGCGACAGGGCGCGGGCTGCGATCTGCGCGATGGCGTCGACGACCACCGGATCGGATTGGTTGCGGTAGCCGGGCACGGCGTGTGGAGTTGCCATGACCTGGGGTGCCCAGCGGCCGCGATCCGTGATTGTCACCGGTGGGATCGACTCGGCAGTGGTCCCCGTACTCAGTTCGACCAGCAGTGCGCCCGCGAGCAGTGGGTCCAGCGCGACACGGTCGATCATGCAGCATCCGTCGTCATCGGAATGCAGTAACCAGAGCAGGTCCTCGGCGATCAGCGGTGGCATGGCGACTACGCTGCCGCCGCTGCGCCGTGAACACGCTGAGAGCCGACGCCGGCGCCAGCCCCGGATGCTCGATGATGGCAGACATGGTTGAGATCCCGATCCTGGTCCGGCCGTCCCGGTGGGGCCTGCGAGCCCGTTCAGCAGTGGTGAGCACACGCAACTCTTTCTGGATCGGACAGCAGCAGAACCACACCGCCGGCGATCACCGCGAATGCCCACAGCATCGGGATGGGTGAGGCACTGCGGTAGCCGTGGACATACAAGGATGTGTAGCGGCCCGGCCTGGTTGCGCGGCGGTAGTGGTACCCCCTGCGTGTGTTCCCCCGTGGAGAATGCCGCCGCACGCCGTACCCCATGAGCGGCAGTATGACCCCGGGGGCCGACACGATCGGGGCCGTTGGGGGAGAGATGGCCCGGAAAGCGATCAGCGGGTGAGCTTGGCCCACCGTTCGTGTGCGGACTGGCGAGTCATGCCGGCGGCCCGGCCGATCTCCTCCCAGGACGCGCCCCGCTCGCGAGCCTCCCGCACCGCAGAGCTCCTGAGCGGCGACATGGAGTGAAGTAACCGCCTGCGGCGACTAGCTGAAATCTGCTGTTTCGGGTGTAGACATTGTTCAGGGTTAGGTATACAGTCGCTGTCGTACGCAAGGAAGATCAAGTTCCCGGGCAGATCGAAGGCTCGGGCAGGAAGTTCCGTCCGTCCTCTCCGGCGGAGAAGAGAATCCGGTGAAACCGGCCGGACCGTCGGAGAGGACAAACCAGCCCGCCCTGCGGGTATGTCGGCGATCGAGGAGGTGGTCACTGAGTAGTCATTTATCGGTTCCATGTCCTTGCATTCGCCGTGGACGGCCCGCAGGGCGGGCGACCCGTTTCGAGAGCGAATTCCCTCTTCCGTA